>NZ_QBBV01000001.1:0-2795412 GCF_003073115.1 Acuticoccus kandeliae
GCCCCGCACCAACGGCAAGGCCGAGCGCTTCATCCAGACCTCGCTGCGGGAATGGGTCTACGCCCAGCCCTATCACTCCTCGCACGAGCGAACGCGCGCCATGCAGCCCTTCCTCAGAGCCTACAACACTGCCCGCCCACACTCCGCCCTCGCCCAACAAACTCCATGGCTCCCGCTGAATAATCTTCTTGGAAACGACTCCTAGTTCTCGCGCAGCTCTTTGAGCCGAATGGCGAGGAGCGTCGGCCCGATGCCGGACACGGCGCATGGGAGGCCAGCGTGCGAAGAGAGTGTCAGACCGTGCTCCATGTGATGGGCGATGGCGTGATCGCGTTCGGCAATCTGGTGGGTGAAGTGGTAGGGGATCACCTCGATCTGGTCGGCGACCTCGTCTCGACGTCCATTTTGGCAACGTGGCTTCTCGGTCTTGTGGATGACGACCAACGGTCTGCGGAGCCTGAGGAAATCGGGCAATCGGCTTGGCGCCTTGCTGCTTGAGCGAGTGATGGGAAGGTCGAGAACGGAGCTTGTTGGGCAAGCACCCGGGTATCGACACGGTCGGTCTTGGCAAGGACGCCCGAGACTCTCGCGAACTCGCGTGCCCCGCGGATTGGTCCGTGAGAGGTCAACGCCGAATGCGGCGACGGGCCTTCGAAACCACTGGCCGCCTCAAAGACGACGAAGGCGTCCGCCCCCAGCGACGAAACCGGGCGGCGATAGCGTCAGGGACGTTTGGGACCTGCGAGGACGTGGCGTCCGGCAGGCGTGGAGGTCGAGGAAGGTGCGCGCACGGTCGAAGCCGATGACGGTGCGTGGTGTGGGTCCTATCCGTGTCGTGCGCGATCGGCTGTCGCAACCAACTGTCCAGGGCTTAAGAGCGATGCGGAACTGAGCCACGCTCCCTAACGGGTTCAGCGACCCTTGAGGGACGGTCTTCCTTCCGCGACTCCGGAGCTATCACTTCGGCAAAAGACAGGAAGCGCGCGTTATGCCGGCCGGCCACAGGGTGCCCGGTTCCGATGCAGCGAGGTCCACCCGGTCACCACGCACCTTCGTGCTGGGCAGCACTTCGCCCGCCACCAATTCCGACGCCGTCCGCGGCACAAATGCTAACGCCAAGCCGCCCCGGTGCGCTGGGCGACTATCGTGGCCAAGCGGACGGCAGCGCACGGCCCGCAATGCGGTTGGAGTCCACCTTCGAGAAATGCCTTAGTATCGCACCGACCAACTGATTTGCTCAGCACCCAGCATTTCCCGATCCGTCACGTGGGGCGCGGACGTCGCGCGGTGCCCTGCCGCGTTCGGTTGGAGAGCGTTTTATCGGGCCGAGCTTGCAGTGCGCGCGCCGACCGCTTGGAAGTGGTTCGGGTGTGGCAAGGGCGCCCAGCCACCAAGTCCCGTCGTGAAGGTTGATATTTGCTGGGCGCAGAATTCGGCCGGGTTCACCAGCGTTTATGTCTAACGCCCTATCCGCGGGGGAGCGCGTCGACCGTGGGAGACGGGAGTGGAGGGGCCGTCGGCAAGGCGGTCGGGTCCGAGTATGGTTTCGGCACCGCCTTGCCCTCGGCTCCCGTGATCCGAGTTGGCGACCATTCCGTGCGCTCCGGACTCGCTGACACGAGGCGATGTCGTTGCGGAACGCCTTCCGCGCCTCAGCCGGAAGGGGCGGCGATCTGGCATGTGGCCGGGCGGACATCGGGCCTGTCTGCTGCATCTGCCAATCTTCAGCGCCATCGTCCGGTGCGGTCCGTCCCCCGCCATCCCCATGAGAATGGAGGATTGTGGTGCGGACATCACCACTCCTTCCGATGTACGCCGTGACGGTTAGGTGGCAAATAGCATGTTTCGCCGGGTATTGAGGCCTGTCGCCGAGGTGGTGCGAGGGACCTCAAAAACCGGGACGCAGACTGCCGTTCAGCCGGTGGCACGTGTCGCCATTCCACTTCGGGTCACTGAGCAGCGGTGACTTGGCGCTCTCCTGGAAAAGGCGGGAAATCAACGTTTGAGGATGGGAATGGCGAGGCTTTGACACTCCAACAGATGGCGCCCACTTGCCGAGCGTCTGACGGGGGCAAGCAGTCGGCACCTCGGACGCAGTCGACTGGATGAACACTTGCGCGGCGCGGCCCGAAGCCTGCCACTACCGCCGAGGATGCGTCTCAAGCCCAGAGATCGCGCCGCCTTCGCGCCTCAGCCCGTGCGCCCCCACACGCCGCATCCAACCCCCCGCCCTACGCAGCCGCCGCAACCCTACTCCCCCGTCACGACCCCCGTCGCATACCGCTCCTCCAGCGCCACCAGCCGGTCGTACCCCGTCAGTGCGTTCAACTCGTCGAACGACACCAGGAGGTCGGGGCGGTCGATCGGGGTGTCGCCGGCGAGCATCGTCTGGAAGGCATCCATCGCGTTGGTCATGCCGCGCACGGCGGCCGTTGAGAGGAGGCGGGGGTAGCTGACGCCGGCGACCCCGATGTCCTGGAGGCGCCGCGGGTGGATGAGGGGGGTCGTCGGGCGGGAGCGGATGCCGAGGCCCATGTTGACGGTCAAAGGCTTCGGCACGCTGCGGGCGACCTTCGCGATGTCCTCCTCTGACAGGAGGGCGTCGGCGAAGAGGAGGTCGGCGCCGGCCTCGGCGTAGCGGTTGAGGCGGTCGATCGCGGCCTCGATGCCGAGCGGGCCGGCGGCGTCCGTGCGCGCGCGGATGCAGAAATCGGGGTCGCGCCGCGCGTCCACCGCCGATCGCACCTTCTGGACCATCTCTTCGCATGGGATCACGGCCTTGCCCGCCATGTGGCCGCACCGCTTCGGCCAGACCTGATCCTCGATCATCAGCCCGGCGAGGCCCGCGTCCTCGAAGGCGCGGACCACGAAATGGACGGTCGCGGCATTGCCGTAGCCGGTGTCGCCGTCGGCAAGGAGGACGAGGTCCGAGAAGGCGGCGATCGCGCGGCAGGCCTCCAGATTGTCCTTGAACGACATCACGCCCCGGTCGGCCCAGCCGAGGTGGGATTCGGAGACGCCCGCGCCCGAGATGGAGGCGATCTTGAAGCCGGCGCGCTCCACCATGCGGGCGCTGTAGCCGTCATAGATGCCGGGGATGATCACGATGTCGGGGCCGGCGAAGATCTCCTTGAGGCGTTTTCCCTTCGACATCGCATTCTCCCGGTGGCGTCTCGGCCGTTTCTTCGGATTGTTGGCGTGAGGCGGCCGCCTCAGCCGACGAGGCTCAGCCGCTTGGCGTTCTGCAGCATGTTGGTGTGCGAGTTGCGCAGGTGAGCCCGCATCGCTGCCTCCGCCGTGTCCGGCTGGCGCGCCGCGATAGCGGCCACCACGGCGCGGTGCTCGGCCATGGCGGTCATCGTGCGGCCCGGAAGCGCGCTCGAGCGGTAGCGGAAGACGCGCAGCACGTAGAACGGGTCGCCATAGAGCATCTGGTAGAGGTTTTCGCTGTGGCTGCCGCGCACGACGCGCAGGTGAAAGTCGAGCGGCTTGCCCTGATAGTCGGGCGAATATTCCCCCGCGCGCTCTTTCATCTCCTGCCGGTCGACGAGGTGGGCGAGCTCTTCGATTTCCGCCTCCAGCATGTTCTGCGCGGCGAGGCGGGCGGCCATGCCCTCCAGCGCCTCGCGAATGTCGAGGAGCTCGACGAGGTCCTTCACGGTCATCTCCGCGACGCGCACGCCGATATTGTGCGTGCGCACCACGAGGCGCCGCCCTTCGAGCCGGCGCAGCGCCTCGCGCAGCGGGCTGCGGCTGACGCCGAGCTCGCTCGCCAGCGCCTGCTCGGTCAGCTTCGCGCCGGCCGGAAGCTGACCCAGGATGATCGCGTTCTCGAGATGCGAGACGATGCTGTCGACCAGCGAGGCGGTGCCTTCGGTGCGGAGCTGCGTCGGGGCGGGCGCGTCGGTCACGGTTCGGGGTACACCTTGCTGGCGATGGGGTGGGCGTCCTTCGCGCTGGCGGGCCGGATCCGTCCCGCTTGCGGGGGCGGAGCGCGGTTCGGTGCGAACAGCGAGGCGTCCGGTCCGCCGCGGCGCGTGCGCCACGATTTATACAATGGCACGATGACGACCGTCACCAGGAAGAGGGCGAGGATGCCCATCGCGATCGGCCGTTCCAGGATGTAGTCCCAGTAGCCGCCGCTGATCTGGTAGACGTAGACGAGGTTGGTGTCGGCGAGGCGGCCGAGGAGGAGGCCGACGACGGCCGCCGGGATCGAGTAGCCGTAGCGCCGCATCACCCAGCCGAGCGCGCCGAACGCGAGGAGCGTGTACGGCCCGACCATGTTGCCCGTCAGCCCGTACGCCCCGAACACCGCGACCGCGAGGACGCTCGCGACGAGGTAGCGGATCGGCACCTTCACCACGGCGCTGACGAGGTGGATGGTGAAGAGGCCGATCACGAAGAGCAGGATCGCCTGGATGAAGTTGCCGAAGATGATCGCGTAGACGATGTCGGTCTGCTCGCGGATGAAGCGCGGACCGCCGGTGACGTTGTGCATGGCGAAGGCGGCGAGCATCACCGCGGTGCCGCCGCCGCCCGGCAGGCCGAGGGCGAGGAGGGTCACCATCGAGCCGCCTTCGGAGGAGGAATTCGCCGACTCCGCCGCGATCACGCCCTTGGGGTTGCCGCGTCCGAAGCTCGCGGGATCGGGATCGCGGCGGCGCGTCTCGGCGTAGGAGACGAGGTTCGAGATCGACGAGCCGACACCCGGAATGGCGCCGATCAGCGAGCCGATCAGCCCGCCGCGCAGCACCACCATCGGATGGCGGAAGACCGCCCGCGCACCGGCCGTGATCTGCGTGAAGCTTAGCCGCCGCGCCTCCTGCGACTGGACGAGATAGTCCTTGTGCATGAGGCCGAGGAGCTCGGAGATCGCGAAGAGGCCGAGCATGGCGGGGACAACCGGCACCCCGTCCATCAGCGCGGTGAAGCCGAGCGTGCCGCGGATGTTGGAGGTCGGGCTCATCCCGATCGTGCCGATGAGGAGGCCGACCGCGCCCGCAAGGAGGCCGCGCAGCGCCGAGTCGCCGCTGAGGATGCCGATCAGCGTGACGCCCCACAGGACGACGAACAGCATTTCGAGCGGGCCGACCTTGAGGACGAAGATCGACATCGGCCCGATGAGGAGGAAGAGCAGGAGATAGGAGAAGAATGTGCCGACGCAGGACGCGCCGAGCGCCAGCCCCAGCGCCTCGTTCTGCCGGCCCTGCTGGGTCATCGGGTAGCCGTCGAACGCCGTCGCCACTGAGGTGGACGTGCCGGGGATGTTCATCAGGATCGCCGAGACGCCGCCGCCGAAGCCCCCGCCCGTGAAGATCGAGGTGAGGAAGAGGAGGGCGGTCAGGAAGTCCATGTAGAGCGTCGTCGGCAGGAAGATCGCCATCGCCATCGACACCTGCATGCCGGGGACAGCGCCGAAGACCAGTCCGATGATCAGTCCGACCGGGACGACCGCCCATGCGGTCCACGAGGTCGAGAGCAGCGTGATGGCATCCACTGCGGCGGAGAGATCAGGCCACATGACGACTGTCCATCGGTCAAAGAATGAGGGTGGGGAGGCGGTAGGGCAGCATCAGCTGGAACATCAGGACCGCGCCGATGCCGAAGAGGACCGCATAGAGCGCGGCCGAGAGCGGCCTTTTCGGGTTCTGCAGCAGGAGGAGCAGGAACACGAAGAGGATGGTGCCGACGTCGAAGCCGAGGACGTTGAGGCTGCCGATATAGAGCGCCAGGAGCGCGAGGCCGGCGAGCGGCTTCAGGGTGGGGACGCTCTCCGCCTCCGCCCCGGCCTCCACGGCCGGCGTGGTGTTGGCCGGCGTCGCCCCGCGCGTTGCGCGCATCACCTCCTGCGCGATCACCGCCGCGCAGAAGAGGAGGACGATACAGGCCAGCGGCAGCACGAAGATGAGGTTCCCGACCGCCATCGAGCGCGTCATGGAATCCCACAAATACCAGGCGGTTGCCGCGGCGATCGCCGCGGCAAAGATGATCTGGCCCGTGGGCTGCCGAGTGGTTGTCGACATCGGCCCGTCAGCTCTTCATGAGTTCCTGATACTGCTCGAAGATATCGTGAACCTCGTTGACGCGGCGGGTGGTTTCCTCCGGGCCGAGCCAGTCGTGGCCCATCTTGTTCGACTCGGCGAACTCGATGAACTCCGGATCCTCGACCGCGCTCTTGTAGGCGCTGACGAGCTTGTCCCAGCGCGCAGGGTACTGTTCGCGGAACTCCGGCGTCATCGCGAGGCCGCGCATCGAGCCGCTGAGGAGCGGGACCGTGATGTTGAGCGGCTTCAGGACGTCGTTGACGGGATCGGCGTCCCACTCCGGGTGACGGTCGGGGCGCACCACCGCGAGCGGGGTCAGGAACTCGCGGATGGAATCGGTGCCGTCGCCCGCGATCACGATGAAGTCGACCTGCCCGCCGGCGACCGCCTGGCGCGCCTGGCCGCCGCCCGAGAAGGTGACGAGGTTGAGATTCTCGGCCGGGATGCCCGCCTTCTCGAGAAGGAGGAGGCTCGTGACGTGACCGCTCGACGAGGCGACGACGCTCGCGCGGATGCGGCCCGGCCGCTCCTTGATCGCGGCGAGGAGGTCCGGCAGCGTCTGGTAGCGCGACTCCTTCGACGCGGCGATGAGGTCCCAATCCGACCAGTGCGCGTTGATGAAGGCGAAGTCCGACAGCTTGTAGGGCGCGTTGTTGAAGAGGATCGTGAAGGAGATGTACGGCGCCATCGCGGGGGCGAGCACCGTGTTTCCGTCCTGCGGCTGGTCGAGGAAATATTGCTGGCCGAGCTGCGTGCCGCCGCCGGGACGATTGTCCACGGTGATCGGCTGGCCGAGATATTTCGACATCACCGGGGCGAGGCCGCGCATCGTGCGGTCCATGCTGCCGCCGACGTCGGAGGGGATCACGAAGGTGATCGGCTGCGTCGGCCAGTCGTCGGCGCGCGCGATCCCCGGAAATGTGCCCGCGAGGGAGCCGGCCGCGACGGCGGTGGTCCCTTGCAGGAAGCGTCTGCGATGAAGGCTCGTCTTGGACGTGTCGCTCATGTTTCTCCTCCCGATATTCTCTTCGTTTTGTCGGAGTCGGATCGCGCGGGCCGACGAGGTCAGGCCGTTTCGCGTTCCGGCGAAGCGTCGAGGATCTGGGCAAGGACGTACTGGAGCACGCCGCCGCTGAGGTACCACTCGGCCTCACGGCGCGTGTCGATCCGGCATTGCACCTCGGTGTGTTGGACCGTGCCGTCCGGCCGCCTGATGCGCAGCGTCAGCGGCATCTTCGGCGTCAGCCCCTTGTCGAGGCCGAGGATGTCGAAGGTCTCCTCGCCCGTGATGCCGAGCGTCTCGCGCGTCTCGCCGTTCGCGAACTGGAGCGGCATCACCCCCATCCCGACGAGATTGGAGCGGTGGATGCGCTCGAAGCTCTCCGCGACGATCGCGGCGACGCCCATGAGGCGCGTACCCTTGCCGGCCCAGTCGCGCGAGGAGCCGGTGCCGTATTCCTTGCCCGCGATGACGATCTGCGGCACGCCCGCCGCCTTGTAGCGGTTGGCGGCCTCGAACACGCTCATGACCGCGCCGTCCGGCTGGTGGCGCGTGAAGCCCCCCGGCTTCTCCGGCACCATCTCGTTGACGAGGCGGATGTTGGCGAAGGTGCCGCGCAGCATCACGTCATGATTGACGCGGCGCGCCACGTAGGAGTGGAACGCCTTGTCCTCCACGCCGACCGAGCGGAGATAGTCCGCCGTCTCGCCCTTCGCGGGGATCGCGTTGCCGGGCGAGATGTGGTCGGTCGTGATGCTGTCCCCGAGGACGAGGAGGGCGCGGGCGCCGGTGATGTTCTCCGCGCGGCCCGTGTGCGCGATGAACTCCCGGTCGAAGAAGGGCGGGCGGCGCAGATAGGTGCTCGCCTGGTCCCAGTGGAAGACGCCGCCCTTCGGGCTTTCGAGCGCGCGCCAGGCCTCGTCCCCCTCGAACATCGCGGCATAGCGCCGGCGGAAGAGCTCGGGCGAGATGTGCCGGGCCATCAGCTCGGCGATCTCCTCGGTGCTCGGCCAGATGTCGGCGAGCATGATCGGCTGCCCCTCCGGGCCGACGCCGATCGGGTCCGTCTCGAAATCGACGAGCACGCTGCCCGCGAGAGCGTAGGCGACCGTGAGCGGGGGCGAGCCGATATAGGCGCCGCGCGCGAGGGGATGGATGCGCCCCTCGAAATTCCGGTTCGAGGAGAGGACGGCGGCGACGACGAGGTCGCGCGCCTCGATCTCGGCCGCGACGTCCGGGTCGAGCGCGCCGGAGCCGCCGCCGCAGGTCATGCAGCCGAAGCCGACGATCTGGAAGCCGAGCCCGTCGAGATCGTCCTGGAGGCCGGAGGCGCGCAGATAGTCGGCGACGACGCGCGATCCGGGCGAGAGCGAGGTCTTCACCCAGGGCTTGGGCGACAAGCCGAACTCACGCGCCTTGCGCGCGAGGAGCCCGGCCCCGATCAGCACCGAGGGGTTCGAGGTGTTGGTGCAGGAGGTGATGGCGGCGATCACGACGTCGCCGTCGCGCAGCGGGCGCGGCACGTTGTGGATCCCGGCGGTGTCGGGCGCGGCGCGTCCGTCCGGCATCACCTCCGCGAGGCTCGCCGGGACTTCGCCGAGATTGCGGCGGTCCTGCGGGCGGCGGGGTCCGGCAATGGAGGGGCGCACCTCGGCAAGGTCGATGTCGAGTTCGTCGCTATAGCGGCGGCGCGGATCGTCGGCGCCCCAGATGCCCTGCGCCTTCGCATAGGCCTCGGCGAGGGCGATGTCCTTGTCGGACCGCCCCGTCTGGCGCAGGTACCGCAGCGTCTCCTCGTCGATCGGGCAGAAGCCCATGGTCGCCCCGTATTCGGGGGCCATGTTGGCGAGCGTCGCGCGGTTCGGCAGCGAGAGGGAGGCGACGCCGGGGCCCGCGAACTCGACGAGCTTGCCGATGACGCCCTTCTTGCGCAGCCGTTCCGTGACGGTGAGGACGAGATCGGTGCTCGTCACCCCGTCGCGCAGCTTGCCGTGGAGGCGGCAGGCGACGACCTCGGGGATCGCGAGGGTGATCGGCTCGCCGAGCATGGCCGAGCCCGCCTCGATGCCGCCGACACCCCAGCCGAGCACGCCGAGCCCGTTGATCATCGGCGTGTGGCTGTCCATGCCGACCAGCGTGTCGGGATAGGCCCACAGGACCCCGTCCTTCACCTCGCTCCAGATCGGGCGCGAGAGATATTCGACGTTCACCTGGTGGACGATGCCGCTGCCCGGCGGCAGGACGCGGAAGTTCCGGTAGACCCCCGCCGCCCATTTCAGGAAGCGGTAGCGCTCGGCGTTCCGCTCATATTCGAGCGCGAGATTCTTCCCGTAGGCGTCTGCGGTCCCGGCGAAATCGGTCGTGACGGAGTGATCGACCACGAGGTCGACGGGGATGCTCGGGTTCACGACCTGCGGATCGCCGCCCTCGCGCTTCACCGCATCGCGCATCGCGGTGAGGTCGGCGAGGAGGGGGATGCCGGAGGAATCGGGCATCAGGACGCGCACGGGGAAATAGGCGATCTCGCCGGTGCGCGACTCCGGATCGACCGGCCAGCGCGCCAGCGCCTCGACGTCCTGCCACGTGACAGCGTCGCCATCGACGTGCCGAGCGAGGTTCTCGAGAAGGATCTTGAGCGCGACCGGCATCGCGTCGATCGCGGCCCCGTCGACAAGCTCTCCCACGGCGTCCAGCGAATGGATTGTGTAGGTGTCGCCACCCACGGCGAGCGTGCGATCCGTCCGAGGACCGCCTGCCTCTTTGGTCACCGGCGTCTCCCAACATTTTATCGTTTTGTCGACAGTATGACGCTGGTTTTAGATTTTACAACCACCCGTTTCGCGTCAATATGGCGTAAATCCAGGAGATGGCGCATAACGCGGCTGGATGCGTCAAAATGATTGCATACAGTACACGCGGCGGATCTGCGTACTTTTTAGGCGAAGATGGCTCGCGAGCGGGTTCGTTGAAGCGGCTCCGGGCAGCGAGGAAAGGAAAGAAAATGGGCCAGTCCCAGGCACAAATCCTGAAGCAGCGGATGACGCGGGGTGCCGGTTTGGTGGTCCCCGGCGCGTCGAACGCGCTCGCGGCCCGGGTGATCGAGACGATCGGTTTCGAGGCGCTGCTCGTCACCGGCGCCGGTGTGACGAACGGCTATCTCGGCGCGCCGGACGTCGGCATCATCTCGCTGAAAGAGCTGGTCGACCATGTCTGGGCGATCGTCGACAGCGTGGACATTCCCGTGATCGCGGATGCCGACACCGGCTTCGGCAACGCCGTCAACGTCAACCGCACCGTGAAGATGATGGAGCGGGCCGGCGCCGTCGCGATGCAGCTCGAGGATCAGGTGTTCCCCAAGCGCTGCGGCCATTTTGATGGGAAGGACGTCATCCCGGTCGACGAGATGATCTACAAGATCAAGGCCGCGGTGGACGCCCGCCAGTCGCCCGACTTCCAGATCCTCGCGCGGACGGACGTGCGCGCGGTCGAGGGGATGGACGCCGCGATCGAGCGGGCGAACCTCTTCCGCGAGGCGGGCGCCGACCTCCTCTTCATCGAGGCGCCGCGCACGGTGGAGGAGCTGGCGCGGATCCCGGCGGAGGTGCCGGGCATCCACATCTGCAACATGGTGATCGGCGGCAAGACGCCGGTGCTGCGCAAGGAGGAGCTGGCGGCGATGGGCTATGGCGGCATCGTCTACGCCAACGCCGCGCTCCAATCGGCGCTCCAGGGCATGAAGACCGTACTCGGCCAGCTCAAGGAGAACGGGTCGGTGGAAGGGCTCGAAGGCCTCATCGTGCCGTTCGCCGAGCGGCAGGCCTTCGTCAATCACGACCACTACAAGGACATGGAGAAGCGCTACACGCCGCCGCGGGAGGCGCGCAGCGAGGCGGCCGAGTAGGGGCGCGCCGCCCGCCGGCCAGCGGGCTTGTGGCCATCGCCGGCGAAAGTGTCTACATTGAAGCGCGCGCCACCGTCGCGGCGGGGCGCGCGACCTTCAACCCGGCACAAGCAGGCGACCCCAACTCGATGAGTGACACGACGTCCAGCACCGATGGCGAACAGGCGCTCGTCGAGCGGATCACGAGCTCGGTCTTCTCGGCGATCCTGACCGGAGAGCTGCCGCTCGGCGCCAAGGTGCGGGAGAAGCGGCTCGCTGAGCAGTTCGGCGTCAGCCGGGGCCCGCTGCGCGAGGCGATCCGGTGCCTGGAAGGGCGCGGCCTCATCGAGCGGACGCCGAATTTCGGCCCGCGCGTCGTCTCGCTCGGGACCGAGGACGTCATCCAGATCTATGTCGTGCGCGAGGCGCTCGAAGGGATGTGCTGCCGGCTCGCGACCGAGTTGATGAGCGACAAAGAAATCGATGCGCTCGCCGAGCTGTCGGACCGACATCTGCGTGAGGAGAAGTGGGCGAGCGAGCCGATGCCCTTCGAGCAGGACCTGGATTTTCATCACAACATCATTCGGGCCGCGAAGAATGTCCGGCTCGAACGGATCATCAAGACCGAACTCTACGACATGCTGCGGATCTACCGGGCCTGTTCTGGAGGCGCGCCGGGCCGCGGCAAGCAGGCCATGTACGAGCATCAGGCCATCGTCTCGGCGATGGCGGAGCGCGATTCGGCGCTCGCGGAGATGCTGATGCGCCGGCACATCCGCAATTCACGGATGAATCTGATCCGGCGGATCAACGCGGAGGCGGCGGCATCAGAGGTCGACGAGGCCGAGCCCAAGCGCCGGACGAGGGCCAAGTCGCCCGCCGCGAAGGCGGCCGCTATCGCGGGCAACGAGGCCGGCTGACCGTCCCGCGCGCGCCGGGCGGCCGCGCTCCCGCAGCCGGCATCCCGCCTCCCTCCCGAGACGAAACGCATCGATCCCATTGACAGGAGAATGTGTAGACACTTTAGTAAGTGTCTACAAAAAGAAGGCCGCCACCTGGGGAGGGGGCGATTGCGATGTCTCTCGACAGCTTCAATGTGCGCGTGAGGCTCGAGGCACCGGATGGGGAGGACGGGTTCGTCTTCAGCCTTCCGCGCCTCGCCGACCAACTCGGGATCGACCTGTCCCGGCTGCCCTACAGCCTGCGCGTTCTCCTGGAAAACCTCGCCCGCCATGAGGATGGCGACGTCGTCACGCGCGACGACATCGCCGCGCTCGCCGCCCACGTCCCCGGCGAGGGCCGGGCGCGGGGCGAGATCGCCTACCACCCGACACGCGTCTTGATGCCGGATTCATCCGGCGTCCCGGCCGTCGCGGACCTCGCGGGGCTGCGCGACGTGGTTCGCGAGGCGGGCGGCGATCCCGAGATTGTCGACAGTATCATCCCCGTCGACGTCGTGATCGACCATTCGGTCATGGTGGACGTCGCCGGAATCCCCAACGCGGTCGAGATCAACATGGCGCGCGAGTTCGCCCGAGGGCGCGAGCGCTATGCGCTGCTGCGCTGGGCGGAGAACGCGTTCGAGCGGATCCGCATCGTCCCGCCGGGCAACGGCATCCTCCATCAGATCAACCTCGAATATCTCGCGACCGTCGTCTCCGTGCTGACGGACGGGGGAGAGCGCACGCTCGTTCCCGACACGATGGTCGGCACCGACAGCCACACCCCGATGGTGAACGGGATCGGGGTCGTCGGCTGGGGCGTCGGCGGGATCGAGGCGGCATCGGCGATGCTCGGCCAGCCGATCTCGATGCTGGTCCCGCCCGTCACGGGCTGCCGGATCGCGGGGCGGCTGAAGCCGGGCGTGACGGCGACGGATCTCGTCCTTCACCTCACCGAGCGCTTCCGGCGTGCCGGCGTCGTCGGCCATTTCGTCGAATTCTGCGGCGCGGGGCTCGATCATCTGGCGGTCACCGACCGCGCGACGATCGCCAACATGGCGCCCGAGTGGGGCGCGACGATGGGCTTCTTCCCCATCGACGCCCAGACCATCCGCTATCTGGAAGCCACCGGACGGGACGCGCGCCACCTCTCGCGGGTCGAGGCCTATGCGCGGGCGCAGATGCTCTGGCGCGATGGCCGGGTGCCGGCGTTCGACCAGATCGTCGACATCGATCTCGGCGAAGTCGCGCCGACGCTCGCCGGGCCAAGCCGGCCGGACCAGAAGGTCTCGCTCGGCGGTGTCGCCGAACGGTTCGACGCGTTCGCGGGTGAGCGACGGGCGACCACGCTCGCGCCCGCGCCCGCCGGCGATGCGCATCCGGTCGACGGCGACATCGTCATCGCCGCGATCACGAGCTGTACCAACACCTCCAACCCGTCGGTCATGCTGGCGGCGGGTCTCCTCGCGCGCAACGCCGTGCGGCGGGGGCTCACGGCGAAGCCTTGGGTGAAGACCTCGCTGTCGCCGGGCTCGCGCCGGGTGACCGACTATCTCACCGAAACCGGCCTTCAGGACGACCTCGACGCGCTCGGCTTCCAGACGGTCGGCTACGGCTGCATGACCTGCATGGGCAATTCGGGCCCGCTCGCCGAGCCGATCGAGGCGGCGATCAAGGACGATGATCTCACCGTCGTCGCCGTCCTCTCCGGCAACCGCAATTTCGAGGGGCGCGTCCATCAGCTCGTCCGCGCGAGCTTCCTCGCCTCGCCGCCGCTCGTCGTCGCCTACGCGATCGCCGGGACCGTGCGCATCGATCTCGAGACCGAGCCGCTCGGCACCGATCGGGACGGAGAGCCGGTCTACCTGCGCGACCTTTGGCCGAGCGACGAAGAGATCGCGTCGTTGGCGCAGAGGAGCGTCCGGAAATCCCTCTTCGTCGAGGGATATCGCGACATCTTGCGCGGCCCGGCGCTCTGGCAATCCCTCAAGGGGCCGGCGGGCGCGACCTTCCCGTGGGACGCGGCGAGCACCTATCTGCGCTTCCCGCCCTACACCCGCGTCGACGACGGCGTGGGCGGCGGCCTTGCCGACATCACCAGCGCGCGGCCGATCGCGATGCTCGGCGACAATGTCACGACCGACCACATCGCCCCCGTCGGCGCCATCCCGCTGAAGAGCGCGGTCGGCACCTACCTCACCGAGCGGGGCGTCGCGCCGATCGACTTCGATTCCCTCTCCTCGCGCCGCGCCAATGCCGAGATTGTCGCGCGGACCGCCTTCGCGAACGTGCGGCTGCGCAACGAGCTCGCGGGCACGGCGGAGGGGAGCGTCACCGTCCACCAGCCCTCTGGCGAGGCGATGTCGATCTTCGACGCGGCCGAGCGCTACCGGGCCGAGGGTGCGCCCCTCATCGTGGTCGCGGGGAAGAATTATGGCGCGGGCTCGTCGCGCGACACCGCCGCGAAAAGCGTGCGGCTCCTCGGCGTGCGGGCCGTCCTCGCGGAAGGGTTCGAGCGGATCCATCGCTCGAACCTCGTCGGCATGGGCGTCGTCCCACTCCAGTTCATCGACGGGATGGACCGCCACACCCTCGCGCTGACCGGCGTGGAGCGGTTCGACATCACCGGCCTCACCGGCACGGAGCCGGGGGGCAGCGTCCGCGTCCGCATCCACCGCGCCGACGGGACGACCGAGGACATCATTGTCCGCCTGCGCATCGACACGCGGCGCGAGCGCGACTGGGTCCGCTCGGGCGGCATTCTCCCCTTCGTCGGCCGCGCGCTTCTCGCGACCACGCCGCGCGGGCGCGCCGCATCCGCAGGCCTCTCATGACCCGCGGAGGCGATGGGCGCGCTGGCCCCGGACCCTCCGTTCCACACCGGCATCCTTCGCGCGGTCCCACGGATCGCGCCTCCGACACAGCCTGTTTCTTGAGGACTTTATGACCGATACGACGCGAACGGGGCTGAAGAGCCTGCTTCGCCCCGGAGCAGCAGTCCTGCTTCCCGGAGCTTCCAACGCCCTCACGGCCCGCATCATCGAGGATGCCGGCTTCGACGCCTTCCTCGTCACCGGCGCGGGGATCGCGAACACCTATCTCGGGATGCCGGACGTCGGTCTCACGACGGTCACCGAGGTCGCCGACCACGTGGCGCGCATCCGCGACGCCGTCGAGATCCCGATGATCGCGGACGGTGACACCGGCTTCGGCAATCCCATCAACACGCAGCGCACGATCCGCCTGTTCGAGCGGGCCGGGGCCAACGGCATCCAGCTCGAGGACCAGGTGTTTCCGAAGAAGTGCGGACACTTCAACGGCAAGCGCGTGATCCCGGCCGAGGAGATGGTGCAGAAGGTCAAGGCCTCTGCCGACGCGCGCAAGAGCGAGGAGTTCCTGATCCTTGCCCGGACCGACGCCTACGCCGTCGAGGGCTTCCAGGCCGCGCTCGACCGGGTCGCGATGTACAAGGAGGCGGGGGCCGACCTCCTCTTCGTCGAGGCGCCGCGGGCGGTGGAGGAGCTGCGCGAGATCCCGCGCGCGGTGCCGGGCGTCCACATCATCAACATCGTCTTCGGCGGCAAGACGCCGATGGTCCCGCGCGAGGAACTCGCCAGCATGGGCTTCGCGGGCGTGATCTACGCCAACGCGGCCCTGCAGGCGGCGATGCTCGCGATGTCGGACGTGCTCGCGCACCTTCGCACCAACGGCTCGCTCGCCGGCAAGGAGGAGTACGTCCTGCCGTTCGAGCAGCGCCAGGCCACCCTCCGTCTCGACGATTTCGAGGCGCTCGACCGCCACTATGCCGTGGCCGGCGAGGCGGGGCGGGCGTCGAGCCAGCGCGCCGCGATCGAGGTCTGACGCGGCGCGCAGGCACAGAGCGGCATCCGACAAGAACACAAATCGACTGGAAGGAGAGGGAGCGTGCCGGAGTCTAACGCATTCGATGTCGTCGTCGTCGGGTCGGGGATCGCGGGGCTGTCCGCCGCGGTCGCCGCGGCCCAGGATGGCGGTCGCGTCGCGCTGGTGGAACGGGCGCCGCGCGAGGAGCGCGGCGGCCAGACCCGCTACACCGAAGCCTATCTGCGGATGAAGAGCGAGGAGGAGGTCACCGACGACTTCGAGCTCCATTTCGCCAACAACGCGGGCTACTACCTCGACCCCGACTTCATCCGCGAGGCGGGACGGGACTACGAGTCCTGGTCGTCGCTCCTGAAGGGGCACAGCTTCGCCGACACCGAGGTCGTCGCGGCGCTGGCGGCGGAGGCCGGGCCGACGATCGGCTGGCTGAAATCGCTCGGCGTGAAGTTCGACTTCCTGCCGACGCAGTTCCTGACCAAATCCCAACCGCGCCTCCTCCCGGTCGGCGGCGGCGCGGCGCTGATCGAGGCGCTCGCGGCGGCGGCGGAGACGCTCGGAATCGTGAGCTTCTACGACACCACCGCGCGCAGCCTGATCCAGGACGAGGACGGCGCTGTCGTCGGCCTCGTCACGGTCGGCAAGGGCAACAAGACCGTCCGCCTCATGGCGCCGTCGGTGATCCTCGGCTGCGGCGGGTTCGAGGGCTCGGCCGAGATGATGACCCGCTATGTGGGTCCGCGCTCGGTCTATCTGCGGCCCGTCTGCCGGGGCGCCTACTACAACAAGGGCGAGGGCATCCAGATGGCGCTCGATATCGGCGCCGCGCCCAACGGCGATTTCGGCTCCTATCACGCCGAGCCGATCGACCCGCGCTCGGGCGTCAGCGAGCCGTCCGTCTTCGCCTTCCCCTACGGCATCCTCGTCAATCGCGAGGGCGTGCGCTTCACCGACGAGGCGCCGGGGCCGGTCGACGCGAACTATGAGAACGTCACCCGCAAGATCTACGTCCAGCCGGAGGGGATCGCCTACGCGATCTTCGACCGCAGGCTGAAGGACGTGCCGAACTACCGCATCGCCCTTCGCACCGACCAGCCGGCGATCGAGGCGAACACCATCGCCGAGCTCGCCGCCAAGCTCGACATCCCGGCGGAGGCGCTGGAGGCGACGGTCGCGGCCTACAACGCGGCCTGCCCCACATCCGGCACCTTCCTTCCGCTGGAGCCGGACGCGCTCGCGACCGACGGTCTCACGCCGCAGAAGTCGAACTGGGCGCGGCCGATCGATGACGGCCCGTTCCAGGCCTACCCGATCATCTCGGCGAACGTGTTCACCTTCGGCGGCCTCAAGGTCGACCCGAACGGGCGCGTCCTCAACCGCGACGGCGAGCCGATCCCCGGCCTCTACGCCGCCGGCGAAACGATGGGGATCTACTACAAGGTCTATCCGGGCGGCACGTCCGTCCTGAAGGGCGCCGTGTTCGGCCGGCTGTCCGGTCAGCACGCTGCCAAGCGCTGCGGTGCCGCGAAGGCGCACGCGGCGAGCGTCCCCGCCTAGAGGCGGGCCAGTTCACCGAGACCGCGCACAAACCAAACAATAAGGGAGGAACAATATGCGTCTCATGCTTGGGGTTGCCGCAACGGCACTGCTGATCGCCTCGTCCGCGTTCGCGCAGGATGAAGGCCTCACCGACTCGACGATCCTCATCGGCACCTTCACGCCGACAACCGGCCCGGCGGCGAATTTCGGCAAGGTCGTCTCCGGCGTCGAGGCCGTCTACAAGGCGGTGAACGACGAGGGCGGCATCAACGGCCGCAAGATCGAGATCATCCGCGAGGACACCGCGTGCGATCCGACGCGCGGGGTCGCGGCCGTGAAGAAGCTGATCTCGCAGGATCGCGTCTTCATGCTGCATGGCGGGACGTGCAGCAACGTCGTGATGGCGGCGAAGCCGGAGATCGTCCGCTCGGGCATCCCGTTCGTGGTCGCGGGCGCCGCGAACAGCCATATCGGCACGCCGACCGAGGCCAACATCTTCCAGCCGGTGGCCACCACGGCGACCGTCGCGCGCACGATGGTCGACTTCGCGATGTCGAAGCCGGACGCGAGCAAGATCGCGATCATCAGCCACTCCGACGACTGGGGGAAATCCAACCGTGACCCGGCCGTCGAATATCTGAAGTCGAAGTACAATCTCGATCCGGCGCTGGACCTCTTCATGGAGCGCGGCTCGACCGACACGACGCCGCAGGTGCTGCGTCTGCGGCAGGCCAATCCGGACGTCATCCTCGCGATGCTCTATCCGGCCGAAGTCGCGATCTTCATGCGCGACATGTACAAGTATGGCCTGCGCGTCCCGACGCTCGGCACCCAGGCGATCTCGATCGAGGACACGAAGAACCGCGTCGGCAATCCGGCGGCGGTGGAGAATTTCTACGTCTTCTACCCGGTCGCCGCGCCGATCGATTCCCCGACCATGAAGCCCTACTACGACATGGTCGCGAAATACTTCCCCAATGAGCGGCCTGAGACGCTGAGCTTCCTCGGCATGGGCGGCGCCTATGCGGTGGTCGAGGCGCTCAAGAATGCCGGGCCGGACCTCACGCGTGAGAAGTTCGTCGCGGCGATGAATGCGATCCATGACCTCGACACGGGCGTCGCCTCCGCCCCCATCGGCTTCACCCCCGAGGACCATGTCGGCATCAAGGGCGGCGCGATGGTCACCTATGTCGATGGCGAGGCGATGGTCGTCCACGAACTGACCCCGCAGGACTGAGAGCAGATCGGATGCTGCTCCAGCTTACTTTGAGCGGCATTGCGCAGGGGAGTATCTACGCACTGCTCGCTCTCGGCATGACGCTGCTGTTCCGTGCGACGACCGTCGTGAACTTCGGCTATGGCGAGATGTTCATGGCCGGCGCGTTCACCGTGTACGTCCTCCTGCAAATCGGGATGCCGTTTGCGGTGTCGGCCTTGGGCGCGGTCGCGTTCCTGTTCCTCGTCGGCATGGTTCTGGAGCGGGGGCTGATGCGCCCGCTCCAGAACTCCCCCCACATGGCGCTCGCCATGATGACGGTGGCGTTCTCGTTCCTCTTCCGCGGGATCGCCCGCCTTCTGTTCGGCGGCGAATTCCAGCCGATGCCGCCGATTTTCTCCTTCCCGCCGCTGGAACTCGGCGGGGTCATCGTGACGGCGCAGGACCTCATCATCGCCGGCATCACGCTCGCGACGGTGCTGCTCTTCTTCGTCCTCTTCAACAAGACGCGCCTCGGCAAGCTCGCCCAGGCCGTGTCGCAGGCGCCGCGCGGCGCCGCCCTCGTCGGCATCAACGTGCCCTTCTTCGAATCGGCGATGTGGGGTGTCGGTGCGGCGCTGGGGGCGATCGCGGGCATTCTCGTCGCGCCGATCACGCTCCTCTATCCCGACATGGGCGCGCAGGTTCTCCTGAAGAGCTTCGCGGCGATGACCCTCGGCGGCTTCGGCCATTTCGGCGGCGCGGTGATCGGCGGCCTTCTCGTCGGCCTCATCGAGCAGTTGGCAGGCGGCTACATCTCGACCGCGATGATCGACATCTCGGCGCTCCTCGTCATCGTCATCGTTCTCCTCGTCAGTCCGAACGGCCTGCTCGGCAAGAGGGAGTATGTCCGTGTCTGACCTTGCACCCACAACGGGGGCCTCGCGGCGCTGGGACATCTCGCGCTGGGCGATCGGCCTCCTGATCGCGGCCCTTCTCCTCGCCGTCCCGGTCGCGACGAACGAGTACACCCAGTACGTCGTCAACAGCATCGTCGTGTATGCGCTGGTCGGCCTCGGCTTCAACATCGTCATCGGCTATCTCGGCCAGCTCGCCTTCGCCAATGCCGCCCTCTTCGGCATCGGCGCCTATACGAGCGGGATCCTGATGACGAAGGTCGGCTTCCCGTACGAGCTCGCGATCCTGTCGAGCGCGGCGGTCGGCTTCGTCGCCGGTGCCCTCGTCGGCCTGCCGGCGCTGCGCCTCAAGGGCTACTATCTCGCCATCGTGACGCTCGCCTTCGGCGAACTCCTGCGCTGGGCCTACATCCACGCGGACTTCCTGACGGACGGGTCGAGCGGCCTGCCGGTCGGGGAGCCCTCGGTCCTCGGCTACACGCTCACCACGGACGTCGAGCGCTACTATCTCATCCTCGCGGTGACGGCGTTCATGTTCTGGCTGACGCGGAACATCCTCGCTTCGAAGGTGGGGCGCGCGTTCGTCGCCATCCGCGAGAACGAGCTGGCGGGCCAGGCGCTGGGGCTCGCCCCGGCCTACGTGAAGATCACCGCGTTCGCCTGGAGCGGGCTTCTCGTCGGCGTGGCGGGGTCGCTCTTCGCGATCCTCCTCGGGCGCATCGCACCGGAGAATTTCGGCCTCCACCAGCTCCTCGTCCACTTCTCGATCGTCATGATCGGGGGGCTCGGGAGCCTGCTCGGATCTGTGCTCGGTGCGACGCTGCTCACCGCCGCGCCGGAGCTTCTGCGCAACTTCGCGGGGCTCGAGGAGATCGTCTTCAGCCTTCTCCTCATCGGCGTGCTCCTCTTCATGCCGCGCGGGCTCGCCGGGCTCGTGGTGACGTACGTGCCGCAATGGCGCGAGCGGCTCTACCGGGGAGGTCCGCGATGAACCCGCTCCTCGCAGTCGAGGGGGTGGGGGTCCGCTTCGGCGGCCTCGCGGCCCTCACCAACGTGTCCTTCTCGGTGCCGGCCGGCACGGTGTGCGCGCTGATCGGCCCGAACGGGGCGGGAAAGTCGACCCTCTTCAACGCCATCACCGGCTTCGTGAAGCCGACGTCCGGCACCGTGCGCCTCGCCGACGAGGTGGTGACGGGCCTCGCGCCGCACATGATCGCGAAGCGCGGCGTGCGCCGCACCTTCCAGAATGGCGGCGTGTTCGGCGGGATGACGGTGCTGGAGAACGTCCTCGTCGGCCTTTCGCAGCGCACGGCCGGCAACATGTTCGGCCTCATGCGCGGCGCGAAGGCGGACCGCGCCGCCGAGCGTGCGGCGGTGGACGAGGCGCTGGAGCTCCTCTCCACCATGCATCTCGGCGACCTCGCCCAGCGTCCGGCGCGGGACCTCTCGGCCGGCCAGCAGCGGCTCGTCGAGATCGCCCGCGCGCTCGCCGGGCGCACCCAGCTCCTGATGCTCGACGAGCCGGCCGTCGGACTCTCCGAGAGCGAGCGGCACACGCTCGTGCGTCAGCTGCGGGCCTTCGCGGGGCAGGGGATCGCGGTCCTCCTCGTGGAGCACGTCATCGATCTCGTGATGTCGGTGTCGGACAATATCGTGGTGCTCAACAACGGCGAGGTGATCGCGGACGGGACACCCGAGCACGTTCGCGAACACCCGGCGGTGCTGGAGGCGTATCTTGGCCATGCGTGAATGTGTTCTCGGCGTCGACAACGTGACGGCCGGATACGGCAAGATCGCGGCGGTCACGGACGTGTCGCTCAATGTCCACCGCGGCGAGGCCGTCGCGCTGCTCGGCGGGAACGGGGCGGGCAAGACGACCCTCCTCAACACCATCAGCGGCTTCCTGAAGGCGAATGGCGGCGCGATCACCATGGAGGGGGCGCCGATCACGGGTCTCGCGCCCCACCGCATCGTCCATCGCGGCGTGATCCAGGTCTCGCAGGGGCGCCATCTCTTCGGCGACATGAGCGTCATCGACAATCTGTCGCTGAACGCCGTGGTGCCGAAGCACGAGATCCCGGCGGATCTCGACCGCATCTTCGACCTCTTCCCGAGGCTCGACGAGCGGCGGGAGCAGCGTGCGAGCTCCCTCTCGGGCGGCGAACAGCAGATGCTGGCGATCGGCCGGGCGCTTATGACGCGCCCGCGCATCCTGATGCTCGACGAGCCGTCGGGCGGGCTTGCGCCGAAATTCGTGGCGGAGATCGCGAGCATCGCGCGGCGGCTGAAGGAGAGCGGGGCGACGATGCTGCTCGTGGAGCAGAATATCGGGCTCGCGCTGGAGATCGCCGACCGGGTCTATGTCATGCGCGCGGGGCGGATCGTGGACGAGCGCGAGGCGGCCGAACTCAACAGCGACCGGCACGAACTCGCCCAGCGCTACTATCTCTAGACGGGCTGGTGGGGCTGGGGGAGGCGGCTGCGCCTCTCCCAGCCCGGCCGTGTCAGTCGGCCCACATGCCGCCATTGACGTCGAGGATCTCGGCGGTGACGAAACCGGCGAGGTCGGAGGCGAGATAGACGGCCGCCTCGGCGACCTCCTCGGCCCGGCCCATCCGCCCGACGGGCACCAGCAATTTCAGCGAATCGGGGAAGGATTTCGTCATCTCGGAGGCGATCGGCCCCGGCGCGATCGCGTTCACCGTGATCCCCTCCGCCGCAAGCTCGCGCGCGAGGAAGGACGTGATGATGTGAACCCCCGCCTTCGACACGCCATAGGCGATGTTGCCGGACTTGTTGAGCTCGTCCCGGTCGAGCCAGGCGCGGGCGTTGCCGCCATTCTTGCCGATGACGGAGCCGATATTGATGATGCGCCCGGACTGCTGGCGGCGCATCAGCGGGATCACGGCCTGGCAGCACAGGAAGGTGCCCTTGAGGTTGATGTCGAGCACCTCGTCCCAGACGGCCTCGGTCAGCGTCTCCGCCGCGCCATAGCGCGCGATCCCGGCGCAGTTGGCGATGATGTCGACACGCCCGTGCACCTTCTCGGCGGTGTCGACGAAATGGCGCACCGAAGCGGGGTCCGCGACGTCGAGCTCCACCACCGTGACGGACCCCGCGTGCGCGGACAGGCTGTCCTTCAACGCCGGCAGGTTCTTGATGTCCCCGACGACGAGGTGGGCGCCCTCGGCCGCGAAAGCCTGGGCGATCGCATTGCCGATGCCACCGGCCGCGCCCGTGACGAGCGCGATCTTATCCTGAAGTCTCAAGCCGTCTCCTCCATCACTCGTCCGCCGGCCCTTTGCGGCGAAAGCGCCGGAGGCCGTGCTGTTTTGAGGGCGCGGGATCGCGCCGGCGTGTCGCCAATCCGGGTGGGCGAGGGATCCGGGCATCGCCGGAAACGGCCACCAAAAAGTGTTGACACTCTTTGGAAATGTCTACACTTTGGCGGCGGGAGGAGCAACGAGAATGTCGGCGCCGGTCACAAGGCAGCCGGGCACCGGATCCCGATCGGGGACGCCCCGGCCGATCACCCATCATCCCTCGTCCGCGGTTCCACGAGATTAACGCGCGCGCCCGCAGCGCCGCGATCTCACCGCATCCGTCCCCCGAACCAGACGGGCCGTGCCGTGCCCCAGGAAGACACCGGAGGCTCCATGCTCGCGCACATCGTTGTGGGACATCCGAACAGCCAGTCCTTCAATGGCCACCTCGCGCGGACCATGCGCGACGCCCTGGTGGAGAGGGGCTGGTCGGTCACGACGAGCGACCTGTCGGCGATGGGCTTCGACCCCGCCGAGGGCGCGCATCAATATCCCGATCGCGACCCGGAGGCGGAGTACAACGTCCAGCGCGAGCAGCGCCTCGCCGCCGAAGCCGAGCGCCTGCCGCCGGACGTGCGCGCCGAGATCGCGCGCCTCGAGGCGGCGGATCTCCTGATCATGCAGTTTCCGCTCTGGTGGTTCGGCCCGCCCGCGATCCTCAAGGGCTGGTTCGACCGCGTCTTCGTCTACGGCCATGTCTACACGAGCCAGATGCGCCACGATCGCGGCTACTTCAAAGGCAAGCGCGCGATGCTGTCGGTGACGTGCGGCGGACCGGAGGAGACCTTCGCCGTCGACGGCCGCAATGGCGACATCGACGTCCTCCTCTGGCCGCTCCATTTCAGCCTCTCCTATGTCGGCTACACCGTGCTGGAGCCGCAGGTCTTCTACGGCGTGCAGGCCGAGATGCGGCACCGCTCCGTCGAGGGGCTGCAGGCGCTGCTCGCCGGGCAGGCGAGCGACGCGGGTGAGCGGATGCGCCATCTCGACACCGTCCCCGCGATGAAATTCGCCGGATGGGACGACTGGGAGAATGGCCGCCTCAAGCCCGGCATCCGCGCCCGCAGGCCGATGATGCCGCCGATGAATCCCGTCGCGCCGTGACCACACGACCGTCCTTCATGGCGACTCGGAGGCGCACCCTCGCATGACCGACGACGATGCAGTGGACGTGATCGTCGTCGGCGGCGGTCTCGCGGGCCATGCCGCGATGCTCGCGGCGGCCGAGGCTGGGGCCAGCGTTCTGATGATCGAGAAAGAGGGCGCGGTCGGCGGCAGCACGCTCCTCAGCGGCGGCTTCATGGCGTTCGCGGGCACCCGCGAGCAGGCCGCGGCGGGGATCGCCGACGACGAGGCGCTGCTCCTCGACGATCTGCGCACCGTCGCCGGGCCGGACGCCGACGATGCGCTGCTGACGACCTACGCCAGCCGCCAGCGCGCGCTCTACGATTGGCTCGTCGAGCGCGGCGTGGTCTTCAGCGCGGTGGAGCTGAGCGCCGGCCAGTCCGCCCCGCGCAGCCACCGCACGGACACGGACGCCCTGCTCGCGTGCCTTGCCGACACGGCCGCCGCTACCGGGCGCATCCGGCGCCTTCTCGACACCCCGGCCCGTCGCCTCCTCACCGATACCGAAGGCCGGGTCGAGGGGATCCTGGTGTCGACACAAAATGGCGAGCGCGCCATCACCGCGCGCCGCGGCGTGATCCTCACCACGGGCGGCTTCTCCCGCTCCGAGACGCTTCTGCGCACCTACGCCCCGAACCAGGCGGCGGCGCTGCGGATCGGTGGCGCGGGCAACACCGGGGACGGGCTGCGCATGGCGATGAAATGCGGCGCCGATCTTCGCGACATGGGCCAGATCCGCGGCACCTTCGGTACGCACCCGACGACCGGCCCCGACGCCCACAAGGTCGTCCTCGCCTTCTATCTCGGCGCGATCATCGTGAACCGGGACGGGGCGCGCTTCGTCGCCGAATCCGCGTCCTACAAGCAGCTTGGCGACGCCTGCCTGCAGCAGCCGGGCGCGCTCGGCTTCCAAATCTGGGATGCCGGCATCGCCGCGAGAAGCCAGCCCGGCGTCCCTCTCTTCGACCTCGACATTCCCGAGCGGGAGGGCCTCCTCCTCAAGGCGGACAGCCTCGCCGGGCTCGCCGCGCTCTGCGGGGTGCCTGCGGAGACGCTCGAAGAGAGCGTGCGCGCCTACAATTACGGGATCGCCGGCGGGGCCGATCCGCTCGGCCGCGACGGCCTCTGCCACGGAACCGGCGAGTGCCTGCCGCTCACCGAGCCGCCCTTCTACGCCTACCCGTCGACGAGCGTCGTCCTCGCGACATATTGCGGTGTACGGATCGACGAGTCGGCGCGGGTGATCGACGTCTTCGGCGATCCGATCCCCGGCCTCTATGCGGCCGGAGAGATGACGGGCGGCTTCCACGGCCAGTCCTACATGACGGGAACGTCGCTCGGCAAAGCGGCGCTGTTCGGCCGGATCGCCGGAGAGCGCGCGGCCGTCAGCAACGACCAGCGACAAGACGCGATGACCAAGGAAAGGAAGACCCATGGCGGGTGACCCGACAACGACCGGAAGCCACGATGGCGGTATGCGCGCCGAGGGCGCCTATCCCTTCAAGATCGGGGATCTCGATGTGATCGCGCTCCACGACGGCGTGCTGATGCGCGACCGCCCCGATGGTTTCGTGCGCAATGCGAGCAGCGCCGAGGTCGGCGAGGCGTTCGCCGCGATCGGCCTGCCGCGCGACAAGCTCACGCTCACCTTCAACGCGCTCGCGATCCGCAATGGCAGCGGCGTCGTGCTGATCGACACCGGTTTCGGCGAAGGCGGCCCGGCGGGCACCGGCCAGATCGTCCAGAACCTCGCCGCGGCCGGCATTGCGCCGGGCGACGTGTCGACCGTGCTCATCAGCCATTTCCACGGCGACCACATCTCGGGGCTGCGCGGCCAGGACGGCGCGCTCGTCTTCCCGAACGCCGAGGTGTGCGTGCCGACCCCGGAGTGGGACTTCTGGATGGATGACGGCAATCTGTCGTCCGCGCCCGAGGCGCTGAAGGGCCACTTCAACCTCGCCCGCAAGACCTTCCAGGCGAACGACATGGAGGTCCGGCAGTTCGGCTGGGGCGACGAGGTGCTGTCCGGCATCACTGCACTGCAGGCGAGCGGGCACACGCCCGGCATGACGGCGTTCGAGATCGTGTCGGGCGACGAGGCGACGATGTTCGTCGCCGACATCACCAACAACCCGCTGATCTTCGCCCGCCACCCCGAATGGCAGGCGATGTTCGACATCAACCCGGACGAGGCGGTCGCGACCCGCAAGCGCTTCCTCGACCGCGCCGCGGCCGAGCAGATGCGCCTCTCCTTCTTCCACGCCCCGTTCCCGTCGACGGGCTACATCCTGAAGAGCGGCGCCGGGTACGAGTTCGCTCCGGCGATGTGGACGACCCGCTGATCGAGGCGCGGCCCTTCATCCCACCGGATCGAGGGCCCGACGGCGACCGGCCCGCCCGGCGCGCGGACGGGCGCGGACGGGGCTAGGTTGGGTCCGGAGCCTAGATCGCGACGGGTTCGCCGAGCGCGGCCGCGACCTCTTCGCGGATCCGGCCCTCGTCGACGTCCGCCTCGGCGATGAAGACGAGGCGGGTCGCCCGCTCGTCCGCCCGCCACGGGCGGTCGAAGCTCGACGAGAGGCGCGTGCCGACGCCCTGCACCACGAGCCGCATCGGCTTGCCCGGCACGTCGAGGAAGCCCTTGAGGCGGAGGACGTCGTGGCGGGCGCTGATCTCTTTCAGCGCCGCGACGAAGGCGGCGGGATCCGCCACGGACGGCGCGTCGACGACGAAGGAGTGGAACTCGTCGTGGTCGTGCTCGCTGCCGTCCTCATGCTCCAGCTCGTGATGGGATTTGCGCGTCGCGATCAGCGTCTCGGTCGCGGCGCCGAGGCCGAGGAGCACGTCGGGCGGAAGCTGGCCGGCGGGCGAGACGACGTGCGGCGCCTTCGTCGAGTGGGCGACGGTCGCCTTCACGTCGGCGAGCGCGGCGGCCTCCAGCGCCTCGACCTTGTTGAGGACGATGAGGTCGGCGGCGCGAAGCTGGTCCTCGAACAATTCCTCGAGCGGCGACTCGTGGTCGAGCGACGGGTCGGCCTGGCGCTGCGCGTCGACGGCCGCGGGGTCGGGCGCGAAACGGCCGGCCGCGACGGCGCTCGCGTCGACCACGGTGACGACACCGTCGACGGTCACGCGCTCGGTGATGCCGGGCCAGTTGAAGGCCTGGACGAGCGGCTGAGGCAGCGCGAGGCCCGAGGTCTCGATCACGATGTGGTCTGGGAGCGCCGGGCGCGCGAGCAGCGCGTTCATGGTCGGAATGAAATCATCGGCGACGGTGCAGCAGATGCAGCCGTTGGTGAGCTCGATGACGTCGTCCTCGCCGCAGGTCTCGATCCCGCAGCCCTTCAGGATCTCGCCGTCGACGCCGAGGTCGCCGAACTCGTTGATGATGAGCGCGATGCGCCGCCCGTCCGCCTTCTCCAGAAGGTGGCGGATCAGCGTGGTCTTGCCGGCGCCGAGGAAGCCGGTGATCACCGTTGCGGGAATGCGCTTGGTGCGAAAGTCGGTCACAATCTCTCCTCCCCCGGTCACCCCGCCGGTGTGCGATATCCGTGTGCCGGCAGGTCTCCTGACTGGCGGGTCGCAGCGCCTCCCCCCGCCTTCCCGGACCGGCATGGCCCAGTGGCGTGTCGATGGGGCAAGCGCTCATCGCCTACAGTTGCGGGGGCAGTTCCGTTTCGCGCAGCGAACGCGGCGCGGCGGATTCCCTTTTGATCTCCTCGCGGAGAACCGGCGCGGGAGAAGTCGCAAGCTCCCCTCCGGGTGTCAAGCGCGATGTTGCCGCCGCCGTTGCGGTCGGGCAGCGCGGACCGCGCCGCGCTCGTCAGCGCGGGCCGAGGGGCGCGCTTGCGCGGATGGCGTAGCGATGCTGGAGCATCCGTTCGAGGCCTTTCGACAGGTGCATGTGGCGCGCCTGCGCGCGGTGGATCGCGCCGAGGTCCTCGTCGATGACGATGTCGCCGAAGCCGGCATCCTTCAGGAGCGCGGCGATCTCGCCCGCACGCGCACCGTGCGCGAAGGGGAGGCGGGAGAGGATGTCCTGATGCGTCCGCTGCATCTCGGCCTTCACCGCACCCGCCGCCGGGCGGCGCAGGAGGGCGCCCTTCAGGCGGACGAGGAGGGTCGCGAGGCGGGCGACGACCGTCGGCGTGACGAAGTCGCCGTCGACGATGAGGAGGGTGCCGCCGGGGGTGAGGACGCGGCGCCACTCGCGGAAGGCGGCCGGCGGGTCGACCAGCGTCCAGACGAGGTGGCGCGTCACGATCACCTCGCACGCGGCGTCCGGCAGCATCGTCGCCTCGGCGTCACCGTGGAGAAAGCGGATCGGGCGCCCGCGCGCCGCCGCCTTGGCCTTCGCCCGGTCGAGCATCGCCTCCGACCAGTCGAGCCCGGTGACGCGGAAGCCGAGATCGTCGAGCAGGTGCGCGATGACGCCCGTCCCCGTCGCGAGGTCGAGCGCGGTCCGCCCCGCGCCGTCGCCGAGGTGTCTGTGGATGAGGGCATGCCAGGCGCGCCGCTCCGGCTCGCTGAAGATCTCGTGGCCCGGCTGCTCGTCGAACGTCGCCGCACGGGCTGACCAGTAGGCGGCGATCTCGTCCCTGATGCCGAAGTTGCTTTTGACTAATTCTACCATACCGAGATCTCAGATCTTTATTGTAGTTGTTACAAATTCAAGCTCATTCACCACTGTTGACCTTCGATGCGGATAGTATATTTGCGAAACTCTTCTTAGCGGAGTGGAGCTTGATGAGGGTACACCTTTTCTCCGGCCTTGCGGCAGGTGCGACGATGCTCGTCACGTGCGCCATCGGCGGCGTGGCGCTCGCGGATCCGGTGACGATCACGGACGTCGCCGGCCGTTCGGTCGAGGTGGATGCCCCGGTCAAGACGATGATCCTCGGCGAGGGGCGGCTGATCTACGCCGTCGCGGCGCTCGAGGATGGGGATCCCTTCGCGCGCGTCGTCGGCTGGCGCGACGATCTCGGCAAGGCCGACCCGGCGACCTACGCCGTCTATCAGGCGAAATATCCCCAGATCGACGCGATCCCGACCTTCGGCGGCATCAAGGACGGCACGTTCGACATCGAGCAGGCGATCACGATCGGGCCGGACATCGTCGTCATGAATCTGGAGGCGAAGGGCGCCACCGAAGACGCCGGCCTCATCGAGAAGCTCGCCGCCGTCGGCATCCCGCTCGTCTATATCGATTTCCGCGACGCGCCGATCGCCAACACCACGCAGAGCCTCGAAATCCTCGGCACGCTCCTCGACAAGGAGGCGCGCGCGAAGGAACTGATCGACTTCCGCGACAGCGAGATCGCGAAGGTGACGGATCGCCTGCGCGAGGCGAACCCCGAGAAGCCGCTCGTCTTCCTGGAGCGCGCGGCCGGCTACAGCGAAGAGTGCTGCATGTCGTTCGGCAACGAGAATTTCGGCTTGATGGTCGAGATGGCCGGCGGCATCAACATGGCGAAGGACATCATCCCCGGCACCTTCGGCACGGTGAACCCGGAGCAGATCATCGCCTCGGACCCCGATGCCGTCATCGTCACCGGCGCGGAGTGGGACGCCTATGTGCCGGGCGGGGCCTGGGTCGGGCTCGGCCCCAATTCCGACCCCGAGAAGGCGCACGAGAAGCTCGCCAACCTCATGAAGCGTCCGGCCTTCACCGGTGTGAAGGCGGCCGAGACGAACAACGTCCACGGCGTCTGGCACCAGTTCTACAACAGCCCCTACCAGTTCATCGTCATCCAGCAGATGGCGAAGTGGCTCCACCCGGACCTCTTCGCCGATCTCGACCCCGAGGCCACCTTCAAGGAGCTGCACGCCCGCTTCCTTCCGGTGGACTATGACGAGGGCTATTTCGTCTCGCTCAGCGAGGATTGATGGCCCTGTCATCGGCTTCGGCGGGCACGGCGCGCGGTCGCTATCGCGCGCTCTCGCTCCAGCGCCTCGCCATCCTCGTCGGCCTCGCCGCGCTGCTCTTCCTCTCGGTCGCGGTCGACCTCGCGACCGGACCCGCGCGCTATCCGCTCGGCGAGGTGCTGACGGCGATGTTCTTCCCGGACGCCGTCGACACGCAGGTCCGCGTGGTCATCTGGCAGATCCGCATGCCGATCGCGCTGATGGCGGTGACCGTCGGCGCCTCGCTGTCGATCGCCGGGGCGCAGATGCAGACGATCCTCGCGAACCCGCTCGCGAGCCCCTTCACCCTCGGCCTCTCCGCCGCGGCGAGCTTCGGGGCGGCGCTCGCCGTCGTCCTCGGCGTCGCCATCGTGCCGGGGTTCGGGCCCTACATGATCCCCCTCAACGCCTTCGTCATGGCGATGGCGGCGGCTCTCCTCATCCATGTCTTCAGCCGGCTAAGGGGCGTCACGACCGAGACCATCGTCCTCCTCGGCATCGCGCTGGTCTTCTCCTTCAACGCCGCCCTGGCGCTCCTCCAATATCTAGCGTCCGAGCAGGCGCTCGGTGCGGTGGTGTTCTGGACGATGGGGAGCCTCGTGAAGGCGACGTGGGAGAAGGTCGCGATCACGGCGGCGGTCCTCGTCGTCGTCCTCCCGCTTTTCGCGCGGCACGCCTGGGCGCTCACCGCGCTGCGGCTCGGGGATGACAAGGCGCTCTCCTTCGGCGTGGCGGTCGGCCGGCTGCGGCTCGAGACGATGCTGGTGGTCTCGCTGCTCGCCGCGATCCCGGTCTCCTTCGTCGGCACGATCGGCTTCATCGGCCTCGTCGGGCCGCACATCGCGCGGATGCTGGTCGGCGAGGACCAGCGCTACTTCCTGCCGGCCTCCATGCTGGCCGGAGCGCTCGTCCTCTCCGCGACCTCCGTCGTGTCGAAGACGATCGTGCCCGGTGCGATCCTGCCGATCGGGGTGATCACCGCGCTCGTCGGCGTTCCCTTCTTCATCTCGCTCATCTTCGCGGTGAGGCGGCGCGCATGGTGAGCCTTGCTCTCGACGCGGTCGGGGCGCGCTATGGGCGGACCGATGTCGTCGCCGGCGTCACCACGCCCCGTCTCGAGGGCGGCGCGCTGACGGCGGTCGTCGGCCCGAACGCCGCCGGCAAGTCGAGCCTCTTCAAGCGGATCGCCGGCCTCGTCGGCGGGCCGGGTGATGTGCGGCTCGACGGGCGGCCCGACACCGCGCCGCGCGTCACCTACATGCCGCAGGACACCGGTGCGAACGCCGTCCTCTCGGTCTACGAATCGATCCTCCTCTCCGCCAAGCAGGGCGGGTCGTGGCGCGTGCGTGAGGACGAGCTTGCGCACATCGACGGGCTCCTCCAGGCGCTCCAGATCGAGCCGATCGCCTTCCGCAGCCTCGGCACCCTGTCGGGCGGCCAGCGACAGCTGGTGGCGATCGCCCAGGCCCTCGTGCGCGACCCGGATGTGCTCCTCATGGACGAGCCGACCTCGGCGCTCGACCTCCATCGGCAGGTCGAGGTGCTCGGCTTCATGGAGACCCTCGCGGCGCGGCGGGGGATGGCGGTCCTGATCGCCCTCCACGACCTCAATCACACGCTCCGCTATTGCCGCGACGTCATCGTCATCGCGGACGGGCGCATGGTCGCCTGCGGGCCGACGCGCGAGATCATCACGGCCGCCCTGCTGCGCGACGTCTGGCGGGTTGAGGCGCGGATCGAGCTCTGCTCGCGCGGCACGCCGATGGTGCTGGTGGACGGGTCGGCCTGAAGCACGGCCTCGGGTTCTGGAAAAGCCACCCTTTCCGGGCTAACCTTCGGATTGCGCGGCATCGCGCCAGGCCGGGGAAGGGATGGAGTTGCCGCCATGAACGCAGCACAACTCCGCGCATGGCGTAAGACCAACGGCTGGGGGCAGGCCGAGCTCGCGAAGAAGCTCGGCCTCCAGCGCCGCATGATCCAGTATTATGAGCGCGGTGAACGCGACGGGAAGCCGATCGCGATCCCGCGCGCCGTGGGGCTCGCCTGCTACGCCATCGCCTGCGGAGTCGTCGATTTCGACGGCCGCGGCGTCCAGTGGACCTTCGAGGAGCCCGCGCGCAAACCGGAGCGCGTGGAGGACGGGTCCGAGACAGAGCCCGCCTGAGGCCGTCCGGGCGCGCCCGCCACGCGGTCGAGGGGCCGCCGGTTCAAACGCCTGTCACTGTCGCGTGCCATATCGGCCCAGCGCGCCGCGGGGGCGGCCGAAGCACGCCACGGGGGACGGACGATGTCGGAATTTCAGGAGGTTTCGGCGCCGGAAGACCGCGCCTTGCTCGCCGACATTCTGACCCTGCGGCGGGCGGTCGCCGACGCGGCCCCGGCCATCGCGGCCGAACTCGGCACCGGGGTGCATTCGCCCGCGCTCGACAATCTCACGCACTATCTGGCGCTCCGCCGGCACGATGTGCGCGACCTCCAGCACAGCCTGATGTGGCGCGGGCTCTCCTCCCTCGGACGGCTCGAAAGCCGGGTCCTGCCGACGCTCGACGCGGTCGCCGCCGCGCTGTCCCGCATGGTCGGCGACTTTCATCCGGCCCCCTCGGAGGCCGACTATTTCGCCGGCGACCGCCGCCTCGCGGAGGCGAGCGAGACGCTGTTCGGCCCCGCGACGGCCGCCCGCCGTGCGCGGATCATGGTGACGCTGCCGACCGAGGCGGCGACCGATCCGTCGCTCGTGGACGATCTCGTCCGGCGCGGGATGAACGTCGCGCGGATCAATTGCGCGCACGATGATCGCGCGGCGTGGAAGGCGATGGCCGAGCATATCGGCATGGCCGCGCGGCAGCACGGGCGGCCGGTGAAGATCCTGATGGACATTGCCGGGCCGAAAATCCGCACGACCGAGACCGCCCACGCCAAGAAACAGCGCAAGGCGATGCCCGGAGACGCGCTCCGCCTCTTCGCCGCCGGCGCGCCCGCCATCGGCGAGGACGCACCCTTCGCGGCGACGATCTCGTTCCCGGAGGTCGTCGAGCGGGTCCATGTCGGCGACCGGGTCGTCTATGACGACGGCAAGCTCCACGGCGTCGTGGAAGAGGTGTCGCCGGGCAGCGCGCTCGTGCGCGTGCGCAGGGCGCGCGCGGCGGGCACCCGCATCAAGCCGGAGAAGGGCCTCAACTTTCCGGACACCGCGGTCGGGCTCTCCCCGCTCACGACCAAGGACGAGGCGGATCTCGCGACCGTCATCGAGTGCGCCGACAGCATCGGCTACTCGTTCGTCAGCCACCCCGACGATCTCGACCTGCTGGAGGCGGCGATCGCCAGATCCGGCGCGACCGGCCGGCCCCTCGGCCTCGTCGCGAAGATCGAGCGGCCGGAGGCGGTGCGCAACCTGCCGAACCTCATCGCGCGCGCGGCCGGCCGCCGCCCCTTCGGCATCATGATCGCGCGCGGCGACCTCGCCGCGGAGATCGGCTTCGAGCGGCTCGCCGAGATGCAGGAGGAGATCATGTGGGTCTGCGAGGCGGCGAGCGTCCCGGTCATCTGGGCGACGCAGGTCCTGGAGACGCTCGTGAAGGAGGGGACGCCGACGCGGGGCGAGATGACCGACGCCGCGATGTCCGCCCGCGCCGAGTGCGTGATGCTGAACAAGGGGCCCTTCGTCGGCGACGCGGTGGAGATCCTCGACCGTCTCCTCACCCGGATGGAGTCGCACATCCTCAAGAAAACGCCGACGCTCCGCGCCTTGAAATCCTGGTGATTCACATTCTGCGCAAATTGCTAGGGGGCAAGGCATTGCATTGTTGTCGCAGTGTCACCTTCGGGACGTAGAGGCTCAGCCAACGACATCACCCCGGAGCCTTTCCATGAAACAGCTCGCCCTTGCGACGACGGCGCTCGCCCTCCTTCTCGGCGCCGCGCACGCGCAGGACCTCCCGCAGGCCTCCAGCACCTGGTACACGGACGCCCAGTCCGCGCTGCAGGCACAGCTCGCCCGCCAGCCGAACACGAACCGCGCCAAGAACGTCATCCTCTTCGTCGCGGACGGCAACGGCGTCGGCACGAACTACGCGATCCGCCTGTTCGCCGGCCAGCAGCAGGGCAAGCTCGGCGAAGAGCATGTCCTCCCCTACGAGGCGTTCCCGAACCTCGCCCTCGTGAAGACCTACAACGTCAACGCCCAGACCCCGGATTCGGCCCCGACCGCGGGTTCGATGAACACCGGCGTCAAGCAGGTCTTCAACACGATCAACCTCGCCCCCGAGGGTGCCGTTCACGACGAGTGCGCCACCGAGGCCGACAACGCGCTGACCACCTTCGCCGAGATCGCCAGCGAAGCCGGCAAGTCGGTGGGTGTCGTCACCTCCGCCCGCATCACGCACGCGACGCCGGCCGCCGTCTACGCCAAGACCGCCAACCGCGACTGGGAAGACGCCGTGCCGGAAGGCTGCGATTCCTCGCGTGACATCGCCACCCAGCTCTTCGACCAGATGCAGGCCGGCGTCGTCGACCTCGCCTTCGGCGGTGGCCGTCGCTATTTCGCCCCGACCGGCGTCAACACCGAGGAAGGCGGCAAGGGCCACCGCGCCGACGGCCGCAACCTGATCGCCGAGGCGCAGGAAGCCGGTGTCCAGTATGCCTGGAACACCGAGACTTTCTCCGCCCTCAACCTCGACGGCTCGACCCCGATCCTCGGCCTCTTCGAGGACAGCCACATGAAGTATGAGGCGGACCGGACCGACGCCGACGAGCCCTCGCTCGCCGACATGACCCGCGCCGCGATCGAGTACCTGAAGACCAACGAGAACGGCTTCTATCTCGAAATCGAGAGCGGCCGCGTCGACCACGCGAACCACGACGGCAACGCCTATCGCGCGATGGTGGACGGTGTCGCCTACGCCGAAGCCGTTGCGATCGCCGACGAGCTGACCGACGACGAGGACACCCTCATCATCGTCACCGCCGACCACGAGCATGCGATCGCCTTCAACGGCTATTGCGGCCGCGGCACGCCGATCCTCGGCCTCTGCTACGATGTCGCGAAGGGCCAGGTGAAGCACTCCGAAGAGCCGGTCCTCGCCGCGGACGGCAAGCCCTACACCGTCATCGGCTACCTGAACGGCGCCGGCTCGCTCATGAAGGAGCAGACGGACGGCACGTTCTCCGGTTCGCGTCCGGACCTCACCCAGGAAGAGGCTGTGGACCCGGAATATCTCCAGCAGGCGCTGATTCCGACCTCGTCCGAGACCCACTCGGGTGAAGACGTCGCGGTCTACGCCAAGGGCCCGTTCGCCCACCTCTTCGACGGCACCATCGAGCAGAACTTCATCTTCCACGTGATGAAGCACGCCGCGATGGACACCGCGCAGAACTAAGCCATCGGGCACCGAGGGGCCGCCGCGGTGGCCCCTCTTACCACCGCCATCGCCTCAGGAGGGTTCAATGGACCGCAGAGATTTCCTGTCCGCCATGGGCGCCGCGGCGCTGCTCGGCGCCGTCGCGCGCCCGGCCGGCGCCGAGGACGTCGTGCGCATGCGCGACCTCTACAACAAGGACCTCTCCTTCTCCGACTACGCCAAGGCGATGGACGGCAAGCGCGTCACGCTCCAGGGCTTCATGGCGCCACCCCTGAAGGCGGAATCGAATTTCTTCGTGCTGACCAAGCGCCCGATGGCGGTCTGCCCCTTCTGCGAGACCTCCGCCGAATGGCCGGACGACATCGTGGCGATCTATTCCAAGCGTACGGTCGAGGTGGTGCCCTTCAACGTCCGGATCGTGAGCCGCGGCGTCCTGGAACTCGGCGACCATCGCGACGAGGAGACCGGCTTCGTGAGCCGCGTGCGCATCGTCGACGCGAGCTACGAACGCACTTGACCCAAGCCGGCCTCTCGCTGCGCGTCACCGGGCTCACCGTCGAGGGGGATCGCGGACGGCGGCTTCTCTCCGTCCCCGCGCTCGCCGTGTCGCCCGGCACATGCGTTGGCCTCACCGGCCCGTCCGGCGCCGGCAAGTCGACCTTTCTCTACGCCCTTGCCGGCCTGTCGAGGCGGGCGTCGGGGGCGGTGACATGGGGCGACACCGACCTCCTGACACTGTCGCGCGACCGCCGTGCGCGCTTCCGGCGGAACAATATGGGCATCGTCTTCCAGGACTCGCTCCTGTTCGAAGAGCTGAGCGCGGCCGAGAACGCCGCCTTGGTCGGCGCGTTCCTTCCGGCCGACCGGCGGCGCGCGGTCGCCCGCCGCGCGCGGGAGGAGCTGGCCGGGCTCGCCGTGCCGCTGGAACCCGTCCGGCGGGCCGACACCTATTCGGGCGGGGAGCGGCAGCGCATCGCGCTCGCCCGCGCGCTCGCGAACGATCCGGGGATCGTCCTTGCCGACGAGCCGACCGCGAGCCTTGATCGCGCGACCGCCGATCGCCTCGTCGACGACCTCACCCGGCTCGTCCGCGCCTCCGGCAAGTCGCTCGTTGCCGTCAGCCACGACCGGGCCCTGCTCGACCGGATGGACCGGGTGCTGGTCATCGAGAACGGTGAGGTTCAGGGCGCGTGATGCCGGATGCGCTGAGACTGTTCTGGGACGGGCTGACGCCCCTCCAGCAGGATGCCGGGCTCACCGCGGCGCTCCTCGCGCCCGCATTGATCATCGGCCTCGTCGTCGTCGCGGGCTATCGCCCCTTCGGCCTCGTGCGCGCGATGCTGTGGCGCTTCCGCTGGACCAACCTCCTGTTCGCGCTGCTCGTCGCGAGCTCGGTCGGGATCGGGGTGGGGCTGATCGCGCAGGAGCGCGGGCTGCGCCAGGGAACGGCGCGCGCGGCGGAGAAGTTCGACCTCATCGTTGCCGCGCCCGGCAGCGAAGTCACGATGCTGCTCGCGGCCGTCTATCTCCAGCCTGCCGACGTGCCGCTCGTCGACGGCGCCGTCTATGACGAGATCGCCCGCAATCCGCGCGTCTCGATCGCCGCCCCCATCGCGTTCGGCGACAGCTTCGACGGGATGCCCGTCGTCGGCACGACGCCGCAATTCGCGACCCATCTCGGCGACGCACTCGCCGAAGGGCGGATGTTCGCCTCGGTGGACGAGGCGATCGTCGGCGCCGACGCGCCGCTCGCGGTGGGGGCGTCCTTCTCCCCGGCCCACGGCCATGGCGACGCGGCGGAGGAAGAGGCGCACGCGGACGCGCACTATACGGTCGTCGGGCGCATGGCTGCGACCGGCAGTCCGTGGGACCGCGCGATCCTCGTTCCGATCGAGGCGGTGTGGCTCGTCCACGGGCTTGCGCCGGGCCACGGACCGGACTGGGCGGGGGAGGTCGGCCCGCCCTTCGCGCCCGACACGTTCCCCGGCACGCCCGCCATCCTCGTGCGCGCGGACGAACTCTGGGCGAACTACGCGCTCCGCTCCGAGTTCAACCGCGGCGACGTGATGGCCTTCTTCCCCGGCGCGGTCCTCGCCCAGCTCCATAGCCTCCTCGGCGACGTGCGGCAGGCGATGTCGATCCTCGCGATCATCACGCAGGTCCTCGTGGCCGCGGGCGCCCTGACCGGGTTCCTGGTGCTGACGCGCCTCTATGCCCAGCGCCTCGCGCTCCTTCGCGCGCTCGGCGCGCCGGCCCGCTTCGCCTTCGCGGTGGTGTGGTGCTACGCGGCGGCGCTGATCGCGGCGGGGGCGGTCCTCGGCCTGGCGCTCGGCTATGGCGCGACGGCGCTCCTGTCGCGGATCGTCACCGCGCGCACCGAGATTCTCGTCACCGCCTCGCTCGGCTGGCCCGAGATCCATCTCGTCGCCGGCTTCGTGAGCCTCACCATCGTCCTCGCCATTTTGCCGGCCCTCGCCTCGCTGTCGCGCGATGTCGTGCGCGACCTGCGCGGCTGAGGCATCGCGGGAGCCGCCCATGCACACACGACCCCGCGCCGCCACGCTCGCGGCCCTCGTCCTGTCGGCCGCGCTGATCGCACCGGCGATGGTCGCGGCGCCCCGCGCCGAGCCCGCGCACGACAGCGATCACGTCCGCGAACGCGCTGGCGTGCGCATCCTCCACGCCTGGACGCGGGCGACGACGGACCGCACGACGCTGGTCTTCGCCGAGATCGAGAACACGGGAGAGGCCGAGGTGACGCTCCACGGCGGCACCGCGCCGATCGCGGAGGGTGGCACCCTCGTCGGCCTCACCGTGAAGGACGGGGCGTTGTCGATGGTGCCCCTCCCACCGGTCCCGATCGCGCCCGGCCGCGAACTGGAGCTCGCGCCGGACGGCCTCGCGATCGCGCTTCACGGCCTCTCGCGCCCCCTCGGGGAGGGGGACGCCTTCGACCTCACGTTCACCTTCGACTTCGGCACCGTCGAGATCCCCGTCGCAGTCGAGCGCGCCGACGCGCGCCAACACAGCCACGCCCACCACCATCATTGAGGGGCGGATACCCCCGAAAGGTGGCGCTCGATTCGCAGCCGCACCGCCTCGTCCGACCAGTCGAGCGGCCCGGCATGGCGCGCCGCCACCGCACCGGTGCCATCGATGAAGACGGTGCTCGGATAGGCCGTCACCCCGAACGTCATCCCGGCATTCCCGGCGACGACCCTCAGCGAACCCATCCCCTCGAGCCCCAGCCGGTCGACGAGAAAGCCGGTGACGCGCGCCATCGGCGCGGTATCGACGGAGACGACGAGCACCCGCTCGGCGAGCGCGGGATTGCGATCCAGAAAGCCCTTAAGCTCCGGCAGCTCGGCAAGGCACGGCGCGCACCAGGTGGCCCACAGATGGACGACCGCGGGCCCCTCCGCGAGGAACCGATCGAACGGAACCCGCAGCCCGGACCCATCCTCCACCGCGAGCGGGGCAGGGCGCACGATCCCGGCCGGAGACGGCGCGGCGGCCAAGACGATGGCGAGGGCGAAGAGGATGCTTGCCGGACGCACGAGCCCTCCTTGGGGTGAGGGGTGATTTTAGCGCCCAAGGCGAACGTTTCGTGACGGTGCGGGTGGGGCTAGAACCAGCGATTGAGGTACGCCAATGCCAGAATTTGGGCGGCGAGCACACCGGCGTAGAACCAGGCATTTCGCATTCTGGCCGGAAGGCAGACGGCGATAATCGGGCTCAGAAGAAGCATGGCAATAATGGTCAATCGAAAAGGTGTCGTATTCAGGACGAGTGGATACATCGCGAGGGAAACAACGAACCCGAAGACGGGAATGACCCAAATCAGTATGCGAAGGGTCAAGTAGACCGCTTGCCCAACGAGTTTTTGTGTCGAGTTCTTCATGATGTTTTCCGGAAAAGGCATGCTCTGGAGGTTCCGTCTTCCCATTCCCTCCAGCTGATCCTTCCTCTCACTCTCAGGTTGCCACAGATCAGGCCTCCCAACACGCGGAGGTTCCGTGGGCGAAACTGGTCGTCGGCGCGGCGGGAGAGAGCGAGGCCGCTACGATCGGCCCGATAGCCGGAGGCGCGGTCTCGGCGCGGGCTACCGTCAGGATCTCCGCCCAGAGCCGGCACTGCGATCGAAACGACTGCTAAACATCTTTGCTAGACGCCTGAGCTTTCCTAGGGGCGACAGATGGATTTTGGCACGGAGGGCGAGTGTTTTCCGCCGTGTGAAGGTGGGGCGGTCGAACCGCGCAACAGGTCTTCGTAGACGCGGTGGTCATTCCGGTGTGATGGTACCTTCATTTGAAATACCCCGACATCCTAGCCAAAAAGGATGCGAGGGAGGATCGGCTAAGCATATGCAATTGATGGCCCCGGCGGAATTTCACTCGCGATTGGAGCGTTTGCGAGTGAGGTTGCTCGACACCTCCGCACGTAACAAGCTCCTGAATTTCACACACAGATCGAACGCGAGCAACGCCATCCGGGTCGTTGACGAGGTGCCGGATCAGCTCTTTGAGCGGCTGATGGAAGGCAATGCTTTTCTGTTCGATCCAATTCCGGAACCGACCGAGCGGGAACTCGAGCGTTGGAAGGCGGGACTCGGCCCGCTGGAGCGAGAAGGCACGAACCAGCCGACTGCACTCCAGTGGGCCCGATATCTCGGTCGGGACACGAGTTACGATCTCGGATTCTCTGGCGACGTGCCCGAAGCGCGGCACCAGGACGACCGGCTGCAGACGCTGCTCTTCCAAAAGCAGCTCGATGCCGTACTCAAGCGTTTGCGGCGGGACGCTCGTCTCGCGATCGAGGAACTTGGGACCAACCTGCTCCATCTAGCACTTGGATTTCTTCAGTGGCGCGAGAAAGAGGATAGTTCAAAGGAATATTTTGCTCCATTAATTCTGATTCCCGTTGAGATAACTAGCGAAACCCGCAGTGGTCGCCTGTTCTATAGACTGTCCTGGACAGAAGAAGACATTCAAACCAATCTTTCTCTGGAAAAGCGTCTGCGTGAAACTTTCGGTGTCGAGCTTCCGGTACGCGACGAGACTGAGAGACCAGAGGCCTACTTTCGGCGAGTCCGGCGGATCATTCCCCCGGGACGCGATTGGAAAGTGCGTCCATTCGGCACGCTGTCGTTGTTCCAGTTCGGGAATCTTGTCCTGTACCGCGATCTCGATCCGGAGATCTGGCCAGAAAATCAGGCGCCAGCGGATCATCCACTCGTGCAGTCTATCGCCTTTGGGGCGCAGCGATCCGACGGTAGCGGCCTTGGCGAGTTACCGGAGCTCTCCCCAGAGGCGATCGACCTCGAATTGCCGCTGATCGATCGCGCCGACTCAAGCCAGGCCAATGCGCTTGTGCGGGCGCTGACATCAAAAAGCCTCGTCATTCAAGGGCCGCCTGGGACCGGGAAATCGCAAACCATTACCAACCTTATCGCCGCCGCACTGGACCGCGGCGACACCGTGCTGTTCGTGGCCGAGAAGCTCGCCGCGTTGGAGGTGGTGCAAAAGCGGTTGAACGATGCTGGGCTTGGTGATTTTGTCTTGGAGCTGCACAGCCACAAAACACGCAAGCTGACGGTTCTCGAAGAGATCAAACGGCGCCGTGAGCGAAACTTTCCTGCGGTCCGGCAGTTCGCGCGTGAAGCGATCAAACTCGCAGAAGCGCGTGCAACTTTGGATGCGCATGTGACCGCAGTCGGCGAGGTGATCGGCGGTCTCGGTTGGTCCGTCTCGCGTGTGCTGTTCGAGGCGGGAGCGGCTCGCCTGCGGCGCTTAGGTGCCGGCGTCCCCCGCCTCGACGTCGACGCGGTGCCATTCCTCGACCTTACCGAGTTGGAGTACGACCGATCGCTCGCCCGATTGGAGACGTTCGAGGGGCTCCTGGAGGCGGTCGGCGCGTTCGGACCTTTGAATGCCCATCCCTGGGCCGGCGTGTCCTCGGAATTTGTTATCGGGACCGTCGACGAAGACGACGTTGTGCGCCTCGCACGTGGTTGGCGCGACGCGCTCGCAGCGGTGTCGGAGACAACGGAGCGGGCCGCCACGACGCTCGGTCTATCTGGGAATGGATCGACGGAGCTCGTCGACGCCTTTGTGCGATTGCATGCGGTATGGGATACCATTGCCGCCGTGGTGCGTGACTACAACAGTGCCGTCGACGAGGCGCGGCAACTCTTACGCGCTCTCAATCTACCATCCGGCGGCGAAGCTGCTGATATCGCAACCGCCGCGGACGCGGTCGCCCGGCTGGCAGAACTCCCGGATAACCGGCATGGCTTTTCACTCCAAGAGCTTGACCGCGACGATGTCGCAACGACGTTGCAGAACACTCGGGCAAGCATGGAACGGCTTGCCGCGGCGCGGGCGGCACTCGAGCGTGACGTCGATCTCGTCGCTGCACAGAGCATGGGCTCTTCCGCTCTGCGCAACACAGCCGAGACGATCGGAACAAGTGGGTTCCTACGCTTTTTGTCCTCGACATACCGCGCGGCGAAAGCGAGCGCACAGGTCGTGTTGCGTGGGCCTTACGATCGGACCACAGCAGCCGGGCTCCTTGCGCGAGCGGCCGATTGCTTGTCGGAGACGGCGGCCGTGGCTGCAGCGCATGGCGCGTTGATCGGAACGGACATCTCGGCCACCACCGCGCGACTGAATTCCGCCATCGCTCTCGAAGCGTGGATCCGCGGAACACGCACACGCTTCGGTCTGTTTGGCCCCGGCGCTGGCGTGGCCGATGCCATACTCACAATGCGCTGGTCGGAACTCGAGCAACTCCGCGCTTTTGCGCAGCGAGTGGACGCGCTGCCACGCTTTGCTTCAGCGCTCCAAGCCGTGCCGTCGGCGGACGGGTCGGCCTTGGAAGCCTTGCTCGCCGAGACAGCCGGAAAAATCATCGCCCCCCAGCTCGCGCACGCCGACGCGCAGGCGATGCAGACCGTGGCGGCCGCAGCACGCGCCGTTGCCGAGGCGGAGGCCGAGGCCATTCGCGCGCGGCTTGCGTTCACCGAGCGGACCGGACTGGGGCCGGGTGGGGCGCTGGCGGCCGACGGCCTTGCCGACCGGATTGCGGCCCTTGACGCTGCGCTCGCCAACCGCGGCGCGCTGCAAGGATGGATCGCGCTCGACCGGTTTCTGCGGGGCGACCTCCCGGCCGCGCTACGCGTGGTGGTCGACGCAATGGCGACAGGTTTAGTGCCGCCCGGCTTTGGCCGCATCGCATTCGAAGATGCGTTGTTCGACGCTCTTGGCCGTAGCGCCTACAAAAAGTTTCCGGATCTTCACAGAAGCGCAAATTTGGACGCCGCGCGTGAAACCTATCGTGAAGCGGACGCACGCGTCATGGAGTTAAGAGCCGCGCACATCGCCGCGAAGCTTGGCGAACTCAAACCACCGGAAGGCGAGATGGGGCGCGTTGTCTCCGACCTTACCGAGTTGCGTCTCCTTGACCGTGAGCTGCAAAAGAAGACGCGTCACATTCCGATCCGCCAGCTGGTGATGCGGGCCGGTAGAGCGCTGCAGGTGCTCAAGCCCTGCTTCATGATGGGTCCGCTGTCAGTCGCCCAGTATCTGCCGCCGAGTGGCATCACTTTCGATCTTGTCGTCTTTGACGAAGCCTCACAGCTGAAACCGGAACAAGCGCTGGGGGCACTCGCGCGAGCGCGGCGCGCTGTGATTGTCGGCGACACCAACCAGCTGCCCCCGACCGACTTCTTCAACCGCATCGGAGCGGACGACGAGGGTGCCGGCGACGACGACGAAGACATCGCCGAAACGGCGAGCATTCTGGAATCTGCCACCAACACAGCGCCATCGGAGATGCTCCGTTGGCACTACCGCTCGCGCGATCCGAGGCTGATCCAATTCTCCAACGAACGCTTCTACGACGGACGGCTCGTCCTTTTCCCCGCCGCACATGAGGCGAGCGACGACCTCGGCCTGCGCCTGCACTACCTGCCCCACGCAAGGTATCATCGGAGCACAAACCCTGATGAGGCAAAGGCCATCGCTGCCGCGGTGGTCGATCATCTTACGCGCCGGTCGCAGGAGTCGCTCGGAGTAGTCGCTATGAATGTCGCCCAGCGCGATCTTATCGATGCGGAGATCGACGGGCTTCTCGCCGCCGACCCCGCGTTGCGTGAACGGCGAGAGGATCTGGCGCGGGAGGCCGAGCCTTTCTTCGTCAAGAACCTAGAGAATGTGCAGGGCGACGAGCGCGACGTCGTGATGATCTCAATGACCTACGGGCCGGATCCGGCAAGCGGTCGGGTTGCACAGCGGTTCGGGCCGATCAATTCCGACGTCGGATGGCGCCGCCTCAACGTGCTCTTCTCGCGCGCCAAGAAGCGCATGGAGATTTTCACCTCCATGCGTGCCGATCAGATCATGGGGGAAGCCACCGCGCGCCGTGGCCCGCGCGAGCTGCGCGCTTTCCTCAACTTTGTCGAGACCGGTAGGGTCGAGAGTGAATTCGAAGTCGCGCCAACGGATCGCCCACCGGACTCAGAGTTCGAGGAGTCGGTGATCGCCGGGCTGCGTCGGGCCGGATTCAAGTGCAAGCCGCAGGTCGGCGTCACGGGCTTCTTCGTTGACATTGGGATCGTTGACCCTGACGTGCCTGGCGAGTTCGCCTTGGGCATCGAGTGCGATGGCGCCACCTATCATTCGAGCCGTTCTGCCCGCGACCGTGATCGCTTGCGACAAGACATCCTGGAGAGCATGGGCTGGACGATCGAGCGTGTCTGGTCGACGGACTGGTTCAGTGATCCGGAACGCGAGCTGAACCGTATCGTGGGTGTCGTCAACGAACGCATTGCTGTTCTGCGCGCTAAGCGTCGTGAGCGGCCGGAGCCCACTTGGCCAAAGCCAGCCCTACTCCTCCCCGCGCCGGCGGACAAGGAAGAGCCGGCTCCGGGCGCCGGAACAAGTTCGGCTGACGACGAGACCCCTGCGGCACTCGACGAGCCAGATCGCGCCTTGCCAGAGCGGACAATCGGTCGGCAAGACGAAGCCGGACGTCTAGAACACCTTGCGCCGCTCGAAACCGAAAGCGCGGCGGTCGATGTGGAGGATCCCGAATCGACTGAAGCCTCGTCGAATGAGTCGATCAGTCTCGAGACGGCGCGAAACCTGCTCATTTCGCTCAGGGAACGAATTTCGGATGCTCACCCCGATATCCCGCAACACGCGAACATATTGCGTAAGTCCATGATGGCACAACTTCTCCGTCAGAGACCGATCGACCAGAGTGAATTTCTTAGAAAAATCCCACAAAGTTTGCGAACGGATACTTTGCCGCCACAGCTTTCACTGTACGGAGAAGAAATATTCGCGATATTGGAAAGGGTTCAAGCCTAATAGGATGACGGATGATCCTGATAGTGCTGTCTGGCGCTCGTCACGGTCATTCTTCTGCTCGATCGCCTGATACTCTCGGACGTCATCTCGCGAAAGAGGCTTTGCCGTACGCGAGTGCTCGCCCGATGAAAACCCGGACGCGCGGCCTCGAACCGGGCACACTTCGGGAGCACTCCAAAACGCGCCCAGACTTCCGCTAGAAGCGGGGGGACACTTCGCGGGCAACGTCATCCGGAACCATGATCCACGCCGACGCTCCCTCCTATCCGCTCCGTCGCCGCTTTCTGCGCTATGCCTTGCCGGCCATGCTCCTCGGGCTTGGCGGTCTGCTGTTCACCGTCGCACAGGCCGTTTCGGTCAGCGTCGAGCGATACTATCGCGAGCAGGCCATGGCCATGCAGACGCTCCTGCTCGCCGACATGGCGAGAGCCGCGCCGACGGATTGGCGCGCGGCCACGACTTCGGCCACGCCGGCCCCCGACCTTTCCGCGATCCAGGCCGCGCTCGCCGCGGAGGCCGACGAGCTCGGCTGGACCTGCGCGCGCATCCACCTGCCGGACGGGCGCATGATCTCGGCGGACAACGGCGCCGGCTGCCCCACGCTGACGCCCGAAGACCGGGAGCAGCTCGTCGCGCCGGGCGACACCGTGTTCCGCGAGGAGCCGGGGCCGCCGATCGCGTGGACGGTCGCGAGCCTCGTGCGCGACCCGGCGACCGATGCGACCATCACCGTCCTCACGACCCGCCCCGCGGCGGCGCAGGAGACGAGCATCGGCTGGTCGACCCGGCTCTGGGTCGGCGGGCTCGCGGGCGTCCTCGCGGCGGCCATCGGCGTGGCGCTCTTCCTGGTTACGCGCGCCCAGCGCGAGATCGACGAGCGCACCGCGGCGCTGAACGAGGCGCGGCGCTCGCTCGCCCGCTTCGTCTCGCAGCACGGCCAGGCCCGCGCCGCGGGCTCGACCACCGGCGCGCGGCGGCTCTCGGCGACGGTCCTCTTCCTCGACATCCGCGATTTTTCGAGCTTCGCGGAAGGGGCGCCGCCGGAAGAGGCCGCGCAGCTCGTGGAGAAGGTCGCGGCCGTCGCGTTCGCCGCGGTCCTCGCGAACGGGGGCGACGTCGACCGCCTGCTCGGCGACGGCCTCATCGCCTGGTTCGAAGGGGACGACCGAAAGGCGCGTGCCTGGCGTGCCGTCGCCGCCATCCTCGCCGAATTGCGGCGCCATCCCCTGCCGCGCGCCGTCGGGCTCGGACTTCATGACGGGGAAGCGGTCGAGGCGACGATCGGGGCCGCGGGGCGGCTCGACGCGACCATTCTGGGGCGGACCGTCAATGTCGCGGCGCGGCTCTGCTCCGCCGCGGCGGGCGGCGAGGCCCTCGCCTCGGACACGATGCTGCCCCCGCCGGACGCCCTGCACCAGACCGGCCCCAGCGAGGACTACCTCTTCAAGGGCCAGGAGCGGCCCGTCGCGGCGGCGCGCTACGTCCTGAGCGCCCCGGCGGTCCCGCCGCAGGACGTGTGACGGCGTGGCCTCACGCCCCCCAACCGAAGCGCCGCGCCAGCCAGACCGCGCACGCGAGGAGCGCGATGAGCCAGATCCCGCCGATCGCCACCGCCGCCGCCCGGCTGACGGGACGACCCGCCGCGCGCCGCGCCGTCTCGCGATGCTCGTCCATCAGCGCGGGTGGGATGAGGCGGACCGCCAGCATGATGCCGAGCGGGAGGAGGAGCAGGTCGTCGAGATAGCCGACCACCGGGATGAAATCGGGGATGAGGTCGATCGGCGACAAGGCGTACGCCGCGACGAGGAGCGCGACCGCCTTCGCGTGCCACGGGGTGCGCGGGTCGCGCGCGGCGAGATAGAGGGCATGGACGTCCCGCTTCACCGCCGCCGCCCACCGCTTCAGCGTGGCAAGCCAAGTCACCGCGCCCCCTCGAGGACGAGGGCGTGGGGCTCCGCGGCGGGGTCGGCGCGCACCGCATTGCCGAGCGCCGTCGCCGCCGCGGGATCGATGGCGGCCTCGTCGACCAGCGAGAGGAGGCCGAGGGGATGCTCGACCCGCTCGCCCTCGACGGAGCCGACATAGAGCGGCGCGCCGCCGACGGAGAAGCGCGAGGGCCACAGGCGGAAGACGAGCCGTGATCCCGCGTCCGCGGGCCGGACCCAGACCTCCACCGCGCCGCGGCCGAAATGGAGCTGCGGCACCGGCGGGATCGCATCGAGCGGGGTCGACCGCGCGAGGAGGCCCCTCAGCGCCGGAAGGCTCCAGGATGGCGCCGTCTGCCACCCCTCGGCGGCGAGCCGGTCGCGCAGAGGCTGCCGGTCGCCGACCCATTGCAGGAGGAAGGGCGCCTCGATGTGGCCCTCGAAGCCGATCCGGCCGGAGGCGACCTTGCGCCACCCGTCCGTGCGCCAATCGGCGGCCGCGATCTCGATCGAGAGATCGCGCGGGGCATAGGTTTGCATCGCGGCCTGGTAGCCCGTTGCGATGTGCCATCCGCCGACGACCAGCGCGACGCCCGCCGCGATCGCGCCGAGGCGGGCCGGCTTCACGTCCGCCGCCGGCAGCCGGCCGAGCGCGAGGAGGAAGGCGGCCGTGATCGCCGCGGCGAAGGCGAACCCCGCCACGACGTCCGAGGGCCAGTGCGCCTGGAGATAGATGCGCGAGACGCCGATCAGGACGGCGATCGCGATCAGCGCCGCGACGACCGCCTGGCGCGGCCGCCCCTTCAGCGCGCCGCCGATGAGGACCGCGAGAAGCCCGAGGAGGACCGCGGAGTTGGCCGCATGGCCGGAGGGAAAGCTGTAATTCTCCGCGCCGGCATAAAGCTCGGTCAGCGGCCGCGCGCGTCCGAGGAGCGTCTTCACGACCGGAATGATCGCGAGCGGCAGGAGGGACGCCGCCGCGAAGGCCGCCGCAACGCCCCAGAGGCGCCGCCACAGGAGCCAGGCGACGACGCTGACGCTGATGCAGCCGAGGACGACGGCGTCGCCGAGCATCGTGACGAACACCATCACATGGTCGAGCCACTCCGTCCGCAGGCTCTGGATGAAGCGGCTGATTCCGAGGTCGGCCTCGACGATCGGGTCGCCTTCCTGGACGTCTTCCAGGAGGCCGCCGAACAGGAAGAGGGCGCCGATCAGCACGCCCGTCCACAGGAGGGCGAGGAGCGTCGTCGGATCGTCCGGGGAGAGGGTGCGCGCGAGGATGCGCGAGGGCCGGTCGGCGCGCGCGGCGGACCAGCGATAGACGGCCGCGCGCGCCCTCAGGATCGCCGGCGCGCTGAGGCGCGCGATGAGCCGCGCCAGCCACAGGACGAGCCCCACCACGACGATGAGGGCGACGAGCGCCGCCGCGAGCCGGCCCCCGATGCGGGCGAGGAGCCCGCCCGCGAGCCCCGCGCCGAAGATGTGCGCCGCCGACCAGATCACCGCCGAGGCGACGTTCGCCGCGAAGAACTTCGCCGGGTTCATCCCGAGGATGCCGGCCGAGGCCGGCACGAGGGTGCGAAGGCCCGGCAGGAAGCGCGCGATGACGATGCTCGTCGCGCCGCGCCGGCGGAAGACCGCCTCGGCGGCCGGCAGGAGGTTCGGCCGGCGGGCGATCGGCCCCCATCGGGAGATCTCGTCGCAATAGCGCCGGCCGATCCAGTAGGAGATCCCGTCACCGAGGATCGCGCCGATCGTCGCCGCGGCGTACATCGGCCACAGATTGTGCCCCGCCGCGCCCGTCGCGGCCGCCATCGCGAGGAGGATCGTCGTGCCCGGCACGATGCTGCCGATGACGATGAGAGACTCCGAGGCGGCGAGCACCACGACGATCACCGCGACGAGGATCGGGTGCGATGCGAGGTGGCCCGTCAGCCAGTCGATCAATCCGGTCACGGCGTTCAGCTCCGGTGTCGGGGACGCGCAGGTGTCGAAGGTGCGAGGCGCGGCGGGGGACGCATCCGCGCCGCGCCTCGCTGATCGGTCAGGCGGTGGCCTGCTCGCCCTCGCGCTCCCGCCGCGCCCAGCGCGTGGCGGCGAACAGGACAGCGAGGAGAAGCCCCAGCGTGATGAGCGAAGCGTATTCGCGTGGCAAGTTCATGCCGCCGCTCGCGAGGGGCTTCGTCAGGAGATCGCCGAACGTCGCGCCGAAGGGACGGGTGAAGATGAAGGCGACCCAGAAGAGCAGCGCCTCGTTCAGCCGTGTCCCGTAGTGAAGCGCGACGACCGCGCCGATCACGCCCGAGGTCACCGCGGCGCCGGCGATGTAGCTCAGCCCGACCGTGTCGGTGAGGTAGTCGCCGAACGCGGTGCCGAGGCTGTTGGAGAACACCACGGCGACCCAGAACAGGATCTCCACGTCGCGCCGCGCGATCGGGGAGACGCGGAGGTTGCCGCGGCGGGCGTACCAGACCGCCAGCGTCGCCGCGAGGCCGGTCACGAGGAGGACCGAGCCCCAGGTGTAGCCAAGGCCCAGCGAGCGGTCCATCAGGTCGGACACCTCCGTCCCGGCCGTGGTGGTCGCGATGATGGCGAGCCAGAAGAGGGCCGGGTGATAGGCCCGTGCGCGGATCTGCGCGGTGAGGATGATGGCGAGCGCCGCGAAGGTGACGGCGAAGCCGACATAATAGCCGAGATTGAGCGTCATCGAGATGTAGTCGCCGGCGGTCTCGCCGAGGGTCGTCGCGAGGATCTTCATGATCCAGAAGGCGATCGTGACCTCGGCGACCTTGTTGATCGTCTCGGCCGGCAGAGCGGGTGCGGTTGCGGTCATGGCTGATCCTGTCTCGGTGCCGCGCGACCGGCGGCGGCCGGATGCGGCGGGGAAGCGAGTGGGGGAGGTGCGGCGCGACGAGGGATCGGACGGCGCGAGGCCGTCCGATCGTGCGCACCGTGCCGGGCCCCGACATGAAGTGGCTGGTGCGCCTGCCGCTGAATTTGCTGGAACTATACAATTCTGTGATGTGCCGGCGGACGCTTCGCGAAGGCCCGCCGGCGTGCGGTGCGACTATGCGGCGGGGACCATCTCCTGGTCCTTGCCCGTCAGCCCCATCCAGGTGACGACGGCCACGATGATGCCGAGGAAGAGGAGGCTGGTGACGATCGTTCCGAAGCCGAGCCCGCCATACTCTGTCGGCTGCGACAGGAGATCCCCGAACGAGGCGCCGAGCGGCCGGGTGAAGATGTAGATCAGCCAGAAGGCGAGGATCCCGTCGAGGCCGAGGGCGTAGTAGCCGACGGCGAGCGAGGCGATGATCGACCCGAAGAGGATGCCCGTCGCGAGATAACCGAGGGCGAAATGCTCGGCGACGAGGTCGCCCGCCCCCGTCCCGAGGGCGAAGGTGAAGAGGATCGCGAGCCAGTAGAAGGCTTCGCGCCGCGTCGTGACGATCGTGTGGATCGACAGCGTGCCCTCCGAGCGGAACCAGACCCAGAAGGTCAGGGCCAGCGCCGCGACGAAGGCGACCGTGCAGGTGACGAGGCTGACGCCGAGATTGTCGACGAGGTTGTCGGTGATCAGCGTGCCGACGATCGAGATCATCACCACCGCGAGCCAGTAGATCCACGGCACGTAGCGCCGCTGGGCGAATTGCAGGGCCAGCGCGCCGATCAGGGCCAATGTCATGATCGCCGACGTCGCCGGCAGGCCGAGGCCCAGATTGACGGCGAGATAGTCGGCCGCCGTCTCTCCCATCGTCACGGCCATCAGCTTGATGAGCCAGAACTCCGCGGTGACCTGCGGCACGCGGTTCGGCGTGAAGTCCCGCGTTGCGCGGAGCGGGCGGGCGGGCCGGATGTCGGCCTTGTGGATGTTGGGCATCATGGTCGTCTCCGGGATCATTGGGCCGCGAGCGCGAGCGCTTCCGCCGCGAAGGCGTCGGCCCGCTTGTCGTCGTCGGCGTTGCAGCGTTCGGTGGCCTTGGCCTGGAGGTCGGCCGCCTTGGCGGTGTCGGCGGGGACGATCGCGCCGTCCGCGAGCGCGGCGCGCAGGTCCGCCAGCATCGCCTCGCACGGAAGGGCGTGGCCGTTGGCATCGGTGACCGCGACGCCGGCCACGATCTGGGCCTCGCCCGGATAGGCGAAGCGGCCGGCCGGGCTGGCGAGCGTCGTCGACAGGGCGGCGAGCGCGTCCGTCACCTTCGCGGGATCGGGCTTGCCGGCGCGCAAGGCGGAGAAGGCGTCATCGGCGGCGGCGTCGAGATTGCCCCAGGCGCTCGGGGATTTCGGCCGCATGGTCGCCTCGGCATCGTCCCACAGGGTCTCGAAATCGGTGATCCGCTTCTCGGCGGCGACGAGATCGCCCGTGTCGACCAGCGTCTGCGTGTCATGCACGATCGTCTCGTAGGGGGAGAGGTCGCCGAACGGATTGGCGGAGGCGGACTCCGATGGGGGCGGCGCGCCGGGGACGACCCATGTTTCGGCGGCCGCGAACACCGCGACCGGCAGCGCGATCAGCGCCGTCGCCAGGAGAAGCTGTTTCATAGGACACCTTGAGCTTGGAGTGCTGCCAAGTTCGGGGCCGACCCATACCGGGCGCTGCCGCGCGCTATACAAATGTGCAATCTTCGGGGCGGCGCCGCGCCGCCGGCGGATTGCAGATTTTCAATCTTCCCGTCAGGGGCGCGTCGGCTCCCCCATCCAGCTCTTGGTGGCACGAGGGCGGCAGTGGGCCGCCCCGCAACTGGGAGAACCGCATGACCCACAGGATCAAGCATCTCGGCGGTGCCGCCTTCACCATTCTCGCGCTGACGATCGCCACCCCCATGGTCGCGACGATGGCGCACGCCGGAGGGGCCGACGATCCGGCCGAAGCCAAGGCCTTCCTCGCGTCCGGCATGACCCTCGCCGACGCCGTGTCGGCGGCCGAGGCGAATTCGGGCGGCACCGCGATGGCCGCCGCCTGGGAGCCCTCCGAGGCCGGTGCGACGGTGTTCGAGGTCGAACTCGCCAAGGCGGACGGGTCGGTCGCGACGGTGCTCGTCGACGCTCAGACCGGCGCCGTCAGCAAGGCGGCGATGGGCGACGATGACGGTCCCGACGAGGATGAGGACCGTGACCGCGAAGACGGCGGCGAGGGGGACGATCCGGACTGAGCCGTCGCCCAAACGCAACGGAACAGCGGCGGCATCGCCGCTGTTCCTCCCCCACAGGCCCTTGGCGCGGGCCGCCTTTTGCCCGTCGGACCAAGGCCGGGCTATGGGACCCGCGCGGCCGCGAGAAAGCATGCTCCATGTTCGACTGGATTTCCGCCTTCATCCACCAGGTCGGCCCGTTTGGTATCGCGCTCCTGATGTTCCTCGAGAACGTCTTCCCGCCGATCCCGTCCGAGCTGATCATCCCGCTCGCGGGGTTCAACGCGGCCGAGGGCCACGCGAGCCTTCCGGTCGTGATTCTCTCGGGCTCGCTCGGCTCGCTCGCCGGCGCGCTCTTCTGGTACTGGATCGGCCGGCGCATCGGGCATGAGCGCCTCGGCCGCCTCGCGCAGCGCCACGGCCGCTGGCTGACGATGACACCCGATGAGGTCGGCGCGGCCAACGACTGGTTCCACCGCTATGGCGGGCTTGCGGTCCTCACCGGCCGTCTCGTCCCGACCGTGCGCACCTTCATCTCCGTTCCGGCGGGCGTCGCCCGGATGCCGCTCCCCGCCTTTCTCGCCTTCACCGCGGTGGGGACGGTCGCCTGGACAAGCCTCCTCGCCTTCGCCGGCTACTGGCTGCAAACCCGCTACACGCTGGTCGAAGGCTGGCTGAACCCTGCCTCGACGCTTGTGATCGCCGTGCTCGTCGCGTGGTATCTCTGGCGTGTCGCGACATTTCCCCGTCGCGTGCCGCTCGTGGCAGAAAGCGAGGCGAACGAGCGAGGGGAATGAGGGCGGCCCGACCCGGCCGCCCGCGGCGTCGAAGGTGTGAGCGGCCATGAAGATCCTGGTGATCGAAGACGACAGGACGACGGGGCCCTACGTGGCCGACGGGCTGCGCGAGGAGGGGCATGTCGTCGACCTCATCTCCGACGGCGCGCAAGGCCTCATCCAGGCCGCGGCCGGCGGCTATGATCTCCTGATCGTCGACCGGATGCTGCCGGGCCTCGACGGGGTGTCGCTCGTGCGGACCTTGCGCGGGACGAAGAACCCGGTGCCGATCCTGCTCCTCACCTCGCTCGACGGGGTGGAGGACCGGATCGAGGGCCTGAATGCCGGCGCGGACGATTATCTCGTGAAGCCGTTCGCCTTCGGCGAGCTCTCGGCCCGCGCGGCGGCGCTCAGCCGTCGCCCGCCCCCCGTCAGCGAGCCGACCATCCTGCGCGCGCACGACCTCGAGATGAACCTCCTGACGCGCAAGGTGACGCGCGGCGGCACGCTCATCGACCTTCTCCCGCGCGAGTTCGCGCTGCTCGAGCATCTCCTGCGCCGCAAAGGCCGGGTGCAGACGCGCACCATGCTCCTCGAGGCGGTGTGGGACATCCACTTCGATCCGCAGACGAACGTCGTCGAGACCCACATCAGCCGCCTGCGCGGGAAGGTGGACAAGCCGTTCGGCCGCGACCTGATCGAGACGGTGCGCGGGGCCGGCTACCGGATCGAGGGATGAGCGAGCCCCGCACCGCGCCGCGATCGACGCCGCTGCGGCTCGCGAGCACGCTGATCGTGATCTTCTTCCTGTTCAGCCTCGCCGGCTATGGCGCGTCCTACTTCATCACCCGCGAGCTACTGACGGGCGATGTCGACGCGCGCCTCCAGCAGATCGTCGACGAGCTCCGGTCGATCCCCGAAGAGGACGAGCGCGCCGAACGGGTCGCCGAGATCGCCGGCGCCGCCGATCCGGCGGAGATCCTGGTGCGCTATGCCGGGCCGGATGGGGCGGCCGCGATCGGCAACCTCACCGCGCCCGTCAGACTCTCGCCCGGCGCGATCGTGCGCCACGGCGACCTGCCGCTGCCCGAGGCGGCGCTCGCCGACACCTATGTCGGCTGGCAGGGGCCGGCGGGGCGCGGCACGCTGACGGTGCTCGTCAGCCGCGACAGCCTCGACGAATTGGGGGAGACCTTCGCCAAGGTCCTCCTCTTCAGCCTCGTGCCGGCGCTCATCCTCGCGACCCTCGTCGGCGCTCTGGTGGCGCGCTCGGCGCGCGACCGGGTCGAGACGATCCGCACGGCCCTCGCGCGCCTCACCTCCGGGGAGACCGGCGCCCGCGTCGCCCTGCCGCCGGGCGGGGAGGCGGACGATCTCGGCCAGATCGCGCTCGCCGTCAACCGGATGGCCGATGCGCAGGAGGCCTCGATCGAGGCGATGCGACAGGTCTCCGCGGACATCGCGCACGACCTGAAGACGCCGATCCAGCGCGTCGCCGTCCTCCTTGACCGGCTCGATGGCGAGCCGCTCGCCGATGCGGCGCGCGAGACGATCGAAGCGGCCCGCGCCGAAACCGCCCAGATCGTCGCGACCTTCCAGTCCCTCCTCCAGATCGCCCAGCTCGAAAGCGGACAGGCGCGCTCCGGCTTCAAGGACGTCGATCTCGTGGCGCTGGTCGCCGATCTCGTCGACGTCTATGAGCCGGCGGTCGAGGCGAGCGGCCACCGGCTGCGCCTGACCACCGCCGGTCCGGCGATGGTGAAGGGCGAGCGCACTCTGCTGGGGCGGCTCGTCGCGAACCTGATCGAGAACGCCTTGCGCCACACCCCCGGAGGCGCGATCACGCTCAGCGTCACGGGCGGCGAAAGGCCGACCCTCGTCGTCCGCGATCAGGGCCCCGGCATCCCCGAGGCCGAGCGCGGCAAAGTCCTGCGCCGCCTCTACCGCCTGGAGCGAAGCCGGACGAGCGAGGGGAGCGGCCTCGGGCTCGCCCTCGTGTCCGCGATCGCGGACCTCCACGGCGCCACACTGACGCTCGGCGACGCCGAGCCGGGGCTTCTGGTGACGATCGCATTTCCGCCTGTGTGAGCGTCGGCCGTCAGGGGCGGAGCCCGAGGCGCGGCTGCCTCACGCGGCGGCGCCACTCAAGGTGGAACGCACCGGGTGAGGAACAGCATCGCCATCGGGCCGATCTCGAACGCCTCGTGGATCTCCATCTCGAACATGGCGAGCCATCGCGCCTGCGCTTCGTAGGCCTGGCGCTCCCGCGCGGCCGGGCACGCATATTTGGACCCGGCGAGGCTCTGGAGGTGGTGGACGGTTTCGTGGACGAGGATGGACACGTCCGCCGGTGAGGTCTCGGACCAGGTGTCGGGCAGATAGATCGTGCCGGACTGCTCGTCATAGAAGGCGTAGACGCTGGGGGCGGGGGTGGTGTTGCGCATCGGGGCGGCGCCGCTCGCGGTGCGCTGGACGATGGCGCTGCGGATCGCGCCGATTTCGGCCGACGCGACGAACGCGATCTTCGGGTGCTGCTCGGCCGCCGGAAGGTCGGCGGTGATGGCGATCCAGCTGATGATGGTCGCGAGAAGGTCCTGCATGCTCGCATTTCCTCGTCATGCCTGACGGGGAAGGTGTGGCGGCGTGGCGCGGCGTGCGGTCCGATTTCGGCCGGATCATCCGGTTCCGGCAGTATTGTGCTATCGTGGGGAGGCTCAACCATTGGGGCTGAGTTCCCCTCGGGTTCGGGGGCCTATGATGGGTTCAGAACCTCCGCGGCACGTGGCGCGTGCCGATCCAATGGGACCAAGACCCGCCGTCGTGAGGAAGGCGGTCGAGATCCTGCGCGCCTCCGTGTGCGCACCGCTTCGCGCGGCAGACCTCGCGCGGCTCTGCGGCGTGCCCGAGCGGACGCTGAACGCCCAGTTTCAGCGCTTTGTCGGCCAATCGCCGATGCAGTATCTGCGGTGCCTTCGCCTGGAGGCCACGCGGGCCGCGTTGGTGGATGCTCGATCGACCGAGAGCGTGACGGTCATCGCGGCGCGCCACCACTTCAACCACCCCGGCCGCTTCGCCAAGGCCTATGCGGAGGCCTATGGCGAGCTGCCGTCGCAGGCCTTGCAGCGTGCCCGCGCCACGGAGCGGGCGCAGCCTTTCGAGGTCGGCCCGTGCATCGTCCGGATCGAACAATATCGGCTGGCGACGCTAACCATCGTCCCGCCCGCCGCCCCGCGGCACGATCCGGGCCTTCGGTGGATCGCCGACGGGGTGGCCGAGGCGGTCGCGGCGGACCTCAGCCGGATCCGGACGCTGAGCGTGCGGCTCGCGTCCGCCGGCACCGGTTCGCCTCAGCCGCGAGGGGATGTCTGTTCGCACCGGCTTTCCGGGTTCCTGACCCTCGGCGGCGATCGTGTGCGGCTCATCCTGCGGCTGACCGACATCGGAAGCGGGCGAAGTCTCTGGGGCGCGAACCTCGAGTGCGAGGCCGATGTCTTCGCCCTCCAGGCGCGCGCGGTCGAGGCGGCGCGGCGCCATGTGGTGGCCGCGATCCGCCGCGAGGACATCGACCGGGCCTCAATGGTGGCGCTCTGCGATCAGACCACGCGGGATCGTGCCCTGCGCGCGCTGGACCTGCTCCTGGGGTCGAGCGCGGACGGCGCGCGGCAGGCCGTCGACATGCTCGGCACGGCGATGGCGCGCGATCCGGACAGCGGCCTCGTCGCGGCGCTCGCGGCGTGGGCCCACGGCCAACTCGTCATGTACAATGGTGCGCCCGTGACCGAGGACGATCGCCTGGAGACGGCGGCGCTGCTTCGGCGCGCCGCGATCCTCGACGACGGCGATCCGCTGGCGCTGACCGCCCGGTCCGCCGCGCACATGGCGCTCGGCGAGCTCGACGCCTCCGAAGGGCTCGTCGTGCGTGCGCTCCGCACGGAGCCGACCCTCGGCTGGGCGTGGAGCCGGGCGGGATGGCTCTGCTGCTATCGCGGCCGCTACGATCGCGCGATCCGCAATTTCCGCCGCGCCCTCGCGCTGGAGGACCGGCGCGCGCGGGCGAACGTCTATGTCGGCATGGGAACGGCCGCGTTCGGCTTGGGCCGCTACGATCACGCGGCGCGGTCGCTGCGGCAGGCGATGCGGCTCAATCCCGATCTCGGTTGGCCCAATCGCAGTCTGTCGGTCTCCTATCTGCGGATGGGAGAGCGGCGGCTCGCCGTCGAGTCGGTCGACTCGCTCCGACGCTTCCGCCCCGATCTCACCGTGGACGAGGTCCTCGCCGCCGTCCCGTTCCAGCCGGATTTTCTCGGTCGCCTCGGGGACGGGTTGGACCGCCTCGGATTGCCTGACCGACGCTAGAGCATCTTATTGATCGCGAGCGCGTTTTTCCCGCTCAAGTGATTCCACTTGAGCGGACGTGCTCTAGGCGCGGGCGACAGCTCATTCAGCCTACGGAAATCCTTTCGACTCGCGCCGCGCACCTCTCAGGAATAGATTGTTTCTGCCTTAGATGACCGGGGAACATCTTCGCCTGGAAATAGCATATAAACTCATCAAGGAAGGAAACGGGCATGAAGCCATCTATCGCGATCGCCGGTGCTGCGCTGGGCGCGCTCATTTCTACACAGGCGGGTGCGCAAGACCTCAACAACGCACCCATGCAACAGCAGTGGAGTCCGACAGAGTGGGGCGCCGAAGACATGGCCGGCGCCGTCAATCGAACGACGCCCGACATCGTGCTGAAGGCCATCGGCCTCGTGAAGCAGGGGAAGGTCGCGACGCTCGGCAAGGTGTACCAGCAGGATGCCCCCGCATTCGGCAGCCGTGGTTGGAGAATGACCATTCCGGGCCTGCCGACCGGCGGCCCGTTCGGCTCGCACCAGCTGGTCTACAATGACGAATATCTCGCGACCGAGATCGGTCAGATCGGCACGCAGTTCGACGGGCCGGGCCATATCGGCGTCGTCACCCCGGAGGGAATGTATTTCTACAATGGCCGGATCCTGGAGAAGGACCCGCAGATCGGCCCCTACGGCCTCGGCCCGCTCGGGGTCGAGCACGTCGCCGAGAAGGGCTTCGTGTGCCGCGGCGTGCTGCTCGACGCGGTGGCGCTGAGGGGAGGCCAGCTCCCGATCCCGACCGGCGCCGCCGGCGATCCGGGGATCATCACCGGGGACGACATCGAGGCGATGGTGAAGGCGCAGGGCATCGCGCCGATCGGGGAGGGCGACTGCGTCTTCCTCTACACCGGGCACGGTGACATCTGGCATCCGAGCGACTGGGACAAGTTTGACGCGGTCGAGAAGGGCGAGCGGGTCGCGCAGTTCAATTCCGGCGAGCCCGGCTTCGGCATTTCAGGGTGCGAATATCTGGCCGAGCGGAAGATCATCTTGACCGGCGCCGACACCTGGGCCGTCGAGGCGGTGCCCGGCGAGAACGCCGACAAGCCGTTCGAATGCCACATGCAGCTCCAGACACGGCGCGGGATCTGGAACATCGAGAACCTGGACCTCAGCCAGCTCGTGGCCGATGGCGCGCATGAGTTCCTGTTCGTCTGGGCCCCGCTCAAGATGAAGGGGGCGACGGGGTCGCCCGGCAACCCGGTCGCGCTCTACTGACTTGCGGCCAACCGAGCGCCCGCGACGGCGCTCGGTCTCTGCGCAAAGCGTGCGCGCTCAGGGCCGAAATCGCGCGTTTTTCAGCCCGTCCTCATGTCGCCATGGAGATTTAGAAGAGTTATAATCTTTCTCATCAACGCACCAGTATTGCGGCGCTCATAAAATAAAAAGGGGAAAAAGGTGGCGCAATTCGTAATCGACGACACGTTCGGGAAGACTCAGGACGGGCCGGGTCAGCTCTACGGATACAGGCTTCCTGTTCTCGGGTCCGGATATACGGGTTACAGCTTTCCGCCAGCGTTTTCCGGTGCGGCGTTTCAGGTGCAGGCGCCTGTCTCCGGCCCGGCGGAAGACAGTTTGGTCGGGAATTCGTCCGGCGGCTGGGCCGATGCTTTCTTCGGTGCCGCGGGTGACGACACGCTCGTCGGCCTCACCGGCGGCGACTATCTCGTCGGCGGCAGCGGCGACGATTCCGTGGAAGGCGGCGACGACAACGACAGCATCTGGGGTGATTATTCCGACACCCACGTGATCGTCGAAGTCGATTCATTCAACTACTGGCGAAACCCGTCGGAGGCGGATCCCAGCGTCGTCGGCAACGACATGCTGGACGGCGGCGACGGCGCCGACACGCTCTATGGAGGCCCCGGCAGCGATCAGCTCTATGGCGGGCCCCGCGGCGCCGGGAACACGGATGTCCTCACCGGCGGCGACGACGCGGATGCGTTCTATCTCACCTACACGTCGCAATCCTCAGGCGGCGGGACCAGCTTCTGGGCCGGATTTGCCGAGGAATATGTCGCCGGCATCGGGGGTGACGGGGTCAGCGCCGGGGTGAGCGCGCTCGGCGGCGCGGTCGCGAAGGACTTCTTCGAGACCGTCGCCGGATCCGTTCTCCTCGGCGGCATGAGCACGGCCCTCGGCGACCTCGCGGGCGCGGGCATCAGCCTCCTCTTCGGCATGAACAAATCGCCGACGCCGCAGCCGACCGGTGAGGACGTGATCGTCATCACCGACTTCGACCCCCGCGAGGACGTCCTCTTCCTGCCGCTCGACACGGGCGGCGGCTCGGGCAGCGATGCGATGACGCTGGAGGCGATCCCGGCGAATTTCGGCTCCGCGGCGACGAACAACCCCTACACGCCGACAGGCAACAACCCGAACTCGGCGACCGGTGAATCCGGCTGGGGCATCCAGTTCACGAAGGGAACGTCGAACACGATTTTCGCCGAAGTCTTCCTCGACCCGGACTTCCTCGCCGATTTCGGCATCAAACCCGGAACCTCCAGCGAGGTTTCGTACGACTTCATCCATGACATCTTCAACCTCGCCGTCGTCATCGACGAGAACGGGGTCCAGCAGTCCGAGAATGTCTATCCGTTCCCGACGGACCCCGCGGCCTATACGGACGGCGTCGTCCCATCGGTGGCCGACACGCCGGTCGACTTCAAGGCGCCCAGCGACACGCTCACGCGCGTCTATGGTGCGTTCGGCCCGCAGATCTTCGTCGCGCCGACGACGACTCTGACCACCGTCTTCGTCGCCGGCACCAACATGGGCGACATCGCCTTCATCACCGTCGACGGTTTTGCACCGGACGACTGGGACAATGCCGCCGTGGTGGCCCAGGTCAGCAATGCGTCCTTCATCCAGGGCTATGGCGGGGACGACATCCTCAACGGCTCCATGGGCGAGGACAGCATTTTCGGCGGCGATGGCGACGATTTCATCTACGGTTGGAACGCCGCCAGCGCGCCGAACCGCGACCAGCTCTATGGCAATGGCGGCGACGACACGCTGTTCGCCGCAAAGCCGCTCGGCGGACGCGCCGCGGCGGATTTCGACGGCGACGACACCGTGTCGGGCAATGTCGGCAACGACACGGTGTCGTTCACCTTTTCGCGCGTTGCCGTCACGGCGAGCCTTGCGACCGGCACCGGCACCAACGCCGGCGACGACGCCTCCGCCGGGCCCGCCTACACCTTCGTCAATGTCGAGAATCTGACGGGCACCGATTACGACGACTCCCTCACCGGCGATGAGAACGACAACATCTTGCAGGGCAATGCCGATACCGACACGCTCGACGGTGGCGGTGGCAATGATACGGCCGCCTATACCGACAATGTCGGGAAGGTCGCGGCCAGCCTGCCGGACGGGACGGCCAGCGAATATGGCGCGGACGGGTCGAGCGACGCCGGCACCATCCAGTCGACGGACCTCCTGAGCGGGATCGAGAATCTCACCGGCTCGGCCTTCGACGACACCCTCACCGGTGACGATGACGACAACATCCTTCAAGGCAATGCCGGCAGCGACTGGCTGGCGGGCGGAGGCGGCAACGACACCGCCTCCTACGCGGACAATAGCGGGAAGGTGACGGTCGACCTGAAGGCCGGGACGGCTTCGGAGTTCGGGCCGAACGGCGGATCGAGCGCCGGGACGATCGTCTCGACCGACAGCCTTTCCGGCATCGAGAACGTCGTCGGCTCGGCCTATGCCGACGTGATCGCCGGGACCGACGACGGCGCGGAGGCGCTGTCCGGCGCGGCGGGCAATGACAGCCTCTCGGGCGGCGGCACAAACGATACACTCGACGGCGGCTCGGGCGACGACACGCTCGATGGCGGCGACGGCGACGATGCCGCCACCTATGCCGAAGACCTCGGCAAGGTGGCCGTGGACCTCGCCGCGGGCACCGCCCAGCAATATGGCGAGGACGGGACGGACGCTGCCGACACCGTGGCCTTCAAGGACGCGCTTTTCGGCATCGAGATCGTGGTCGGCTCCGACTATGACGACACCCTCCTCGCGTCGGACGATGGCGAGGATTTCAACGGCGGCGCGGGTGACGACACCGTCTATGGCGGCGCGGGCAACGACATCCTGGACGGCGGCGACGACGACGATGTCGTGAGAGGCGATGACGGCGATGACAGCCTCATCGGCGACGACGGCAATGACCTGCTGAACGCCGGCGACGGCGCGGACACGGTCGATGGCGGCGACGACAACGACACCGTCTACGGCGGTCTCGGCGCCGACACGATCACGGGCGGCGATGGCGACGATTCCCTCGTCGGGGGGACGGACGGGGTCCTCTACAGGGTGAACGCGGGCGGCGACGCGGTCCTCGCGCCCGACGGCAGCCTCGATTGGAGCGAGGACACGGCGGCCGACAAGAGCCCCTACCTCGTCACCTCCGGCAACATCTTCGATACAGCGGCCCCGATCGACTACGTTCCGGCGGCTGTCAACGATCAGCCGATCGACCTCTTTGACCAGGAGCGATGGTATTCCAGCCACATGACCTGGGAGTTTCCGGTCGAGACAGACGGAAACTACGAGGTTCGCCTCTATCTCGTGGAAGGCGTCGAAGAGCCCAACCCGAACACGCCACCCCCCACGCGCATCTTCAACGTGGAGATCGAAGGCACCGCCACCGGCGATTTCGTCGACATCAATCCGTTCGTCCAGGGTGGCCAGAACAATGGCGGTCTCGGCCGCCAGCCCTACGTCTTGGCGAACACGGGCAAGGTCACCGACGGAACGCTGACGCTGACCTTCGTCCCGCAGGTCCAATATCCGAAGATCAACGCGATCGAGATCGTGTCGTTGACCCCGTCCGACGCGTCGGGCAACGCGATCGGCGGTGGTGACGGCAACGACACCATCCTCGGGGACAAGGGCAACGACACGCTGTCGGGCGACGCCGGCAACGACACGATCACCGGGGGCGCGGGCGACGACATCTTCGTCCTCGCGGAGGGCGACGAGACCGACACGATCACCGACTTCGAGATCGGCATCGACCTGATCGGCCTCGCCGGGGACCTGACGTTCGATGACCTCGTCCTGTCCGGCTCGTCGATCCGCTACGGCAGCGTGACGCTCGCCACGCTGGAAAATGTCGACACGGCGAACCTCACCCAGAACGATTTCGTGCCGCTCGACCCGGATGTCGCGCCGGACCCGATCACCGATGGCGGGGGCGGAACGGCGGGTGACGATTCGATCTTCGGCTCCGATGCGGCCGACACGCTGGCGGGCCTTTCCGGCAACGACACGCTGAACGGCAATGGCGGCGATGACGAGATCGATGGCGGCTTCGGCGACGACGTCATTCGCGGGGATGATGGCGACGACTGGATTGTCGGCGGCTCCGGCGACGACACGGCGACCGGCGGTGACGGGCGCGACGAACTCCGCGGCGGGTCAGGCCACGATGTCCTCGCAGGCGCGGGCGGCAACGATACGATCAACGCGGGTGCGGGGCATGACGGCGTCAATGGCGGGTCGGGCCACGATGCCATCGACGGCGGCGGGGGCAACGACACGCTGAACGGCAACACCGGCAGGGACACGCTGGACGGCGGCGCGAACGGCGACGACAGCCTCGCCGGCGGCGACAGCGCCGACCTGATCAGCGGCCGCACCGGTCAGGACGTGCTGGACGGCGGGAGGGGCCAAGACACGCTCCAAGGCGGTCGCGGCGACGACAGCATCGCGGGTGGCAGCGGCGACGACCTTGTCCGGGGTGGACAAGGCGCCGACGACCTCTCCGGCGATGAAGGCGACGACCTGATGACTGGGCTCGCCGGTGGCGATGGCATCCACGGCGGGCGCGGGGACGACACCCTCGCCGGCGGCGACGGCGACGACGTGCTGGAGGGCGAGGCCGGGGACGATCTGCTCCGCGGCGAGGCGGGGGACGATTTCCTGCGCGGCGGTTCCGGAGCGGACCGGATGTCCGGCGGAACCGGCGAGGACATCTTCGCGATCGCCGTCGGTCCGGGCGGCGACATCATCGTGGACTTCGAACTCGGCGCGGACCGGATCGGGCTCGAGGGCGGGTTGCGGTTCGGCGACCTGTCGTTCGATGGGGCGCACATCAGCGTCGATGGCGAAATCATCGCGACGCTGAGGGGCGTCGACACCAGTTCGCTGAGCTATCTCGATTTCGTGCTCGTGTAGGGGCGGGGAGCAGCGGGCTCGCGGATCGGACGAGGATGCCGGACGTGCCCGGAGAGGGGCACGCCGGCTCTCACCCGCCCGCGCGGTTCGTCACTGCGCGGGGCGCACCAGGACCGTGTACCGGCCGATATGGGAGCGCGGCACGCAGTCCTCGTATTTCTCCGCGTCCTCGTCGGGGCAGACATGGGCGGGGACGAGGTAGTTGTCGGTCTTGATCAACAGCTCGACCTCGGACGTCGGCTGCTCGCCGCCAACAGCGGGGTCCGCATACGAGGATGTGGCGATGGCGAGGATGGCAAAGCCGGTGGCGGCCGCCAGGATGATGGCCTTCATTGCGGTCTCCTTGGTCAGTCTTCGGATTCCGCCTCATGCAGATCCGGATCTTCGTGATTGGGAGAGCCGGCCATGGAGCCGTGACTGTGCTGTCATCGCGGGCGTTACACTTGCGTGAAAGCCGCCGGAAACCGTAAAATCGCGGGCGCTGGCCGCAGAAAGATTGGCGGGTGAAGGAGCCGCAGCGACCCGATGGGCGCTCCGCCGCCGAATCGCCCGCGCTGGGGGGCCACCATGGGGAAGGATCAGGACACCTCCGTCGATCCCGCGCCGTTCCAATTCCGGCTGGTCGGTCGCGCCCGCGTGCGTGTGGCCGGCGAAGAGCGCCCGATCTCGGCGACGAAGCATCTCCTGCTGCTGGCGCGTCTCGCGCGCACGTCCGACCGTGCCGCCACGCGCGAGCAGCTTTCCGCCTTCCTCTGGCCCGGCTCTCCCCCCGAGAACGCGCGCGCGAGCCTGCGCCAGGCGCTGACCCGGCTGCGCGCGACGCTCGACGGGCCGGTGGATCCGTTCGAGGCCGACCCCGTGCGCGTCGCCTTGCGGCACGGGGCCTGGGAGACCGACCTCGACGAGACGGGCGATGCGGGCGCAAACCTCGCGTGCGGCGGGACCTTTCTCGACGGGATCCAGGTTCGCGAGCCGGAGATCGAGGAGTGGCTGGAGGCCGAGCGGCGCACCGTCGCCGCGACGGTCGCGACGCGGCTCCGAAGCGCCGTCCATGCGTGCGTCGCGGCGGAGGGGCCCGAGAGCGCGATCCCGCTCGCGCTGCGCCTCGTCGCGCTCGACCGCCTCGACGAGGAAGACCATCGCCTGCTGATGCGCCTCTACCACCAGAGCGGGCGACGATCGCAGGCGCTCGGCCAGTTCGAGCGGCTGAAGGCGGTTCTCGACAAGGAGATCGGCGCGGTGCCCGATCGCGAGAGCCGCCAGCTCGCCGAGGAGATCCGCCGGGGGGCGCCGCCAGCGCCCGCCGCTCCCGTGCCCGGCCCCGCGGCGCACAATGGCGGGTCCGGCGCTGCGCAATTGCACGCATATCCTGCCGCGAACGGGGCGAATGGCGAGGCCATCATGCATCCGGGCGCGGCGGCGACGATGCCGGCGGGGCGCCCGCGGTCGCCGCCGACCTTGCTGTCGGGCCTCGGCGGGTCGACGCGCGCGGGGGCGGTGACCCGCGGCCGTGCGGGGCGGCGCCGGCGGATCGCGGCGACGCTCGCGCTCGCCGCGGCGGCGGGGGTGGGCCTCTGGTGGGCGAAGCCGTGGCGCGCGGCGACGCCGACGGCGTCCGAGGCGCGGATGACCTATCCGCTGCCGCAGGTGCCCTCGATCGCGGTGCTGCCCTTCGCCAACATGACCTCGGAGGGCGTGCCGGACGTGGTGATCGACGGCCTGGTGGAGGAGATCATCGCCTCGCTCGCCAAGATCCCGCAGATCTTCGTGATCAGCGGCAACTCCACCTTCACCTACAAGGGGCGGGAGGTGGCGGCGGCGACGGTCGCGGAGGATCTCGGCGTGCGCTACGTGATGGGCGGCAGCGTGCGCGGCTCGGAAGAGCGGGTCCGCATCACCGCGAGCCTCGCCGACGCGCTCGACGGCCGCCAGGTCTGGGCCGACACCTATGATCGTGCGGTGGGCGACGTGCTGGCGCTCCAGAGCGAGATCGCGAACCGGATCGTCTCGGAGCTCAACGTGACGCTCGTCTCCGGCGAGCTCGCGCGGCTGCAGGAAAGCACGACGAGCGACCCGGACGCCTACGCGCTGTTCCTGAAGGCGCAGGCCGCGCCGCGGAGCACGCGCGAGGACGTGCTGCGCCGGATCCGCCTCTATGAGGAGAGCCTCGCCCGCGATCCGGGCTTCGCCGCGGCGCTGGCGGCCTGGGCGGTCGACCTCGCGCGGATGGGGCGGACGGGCATGGCGGATCGCGATGACGTCTACCCGCGGGCCGAGGAGATCGCAGAGGCCGCGATCGACGCCGATCCCGGCTATTCGGGCGGCTATCTGGCGCTCAGCACCCTCCGCCGCTTCCAAGGCGATTTCGAGCGGTCGCTGGCGCTGGTGGAGGAGGCGCTGGCGATCGCGCCGAACGACGCCGACGCGGTCATGTACAAGGGGCGGATGCTGCGGCTGCTGCCCGGCCGGGCGGAGGAGGCGATCGCCACCATCGAGCAGGCGATGCGGCTGAACCCGTTCTATCCGCCGGACTATCTTTCGCAGCTGAGCTGGGCCTATTTCGCGGCCGAGCGGTACCCGGAAGCACACCAGACTGCGCTCGACTATGCCAAGCTGCGGCCCAATCACGACCACGCCCACTGGCGGCTCGCGATGACATATTCGATCCTCGGCGAGCCCGAGAAGGCGGCCGAGGAGGTGGCCGCGACCCTGCGGCTGAACCCCAGCCGGACGATCGCGGCGACGCTGGCAGCCTCACCCTACGCGACCTCGAACGCGGCGCTGATGGAGACAGAGATCGCGGCGATGCGCGCCGCCGGCTTCCCGGAGGAGTAGGGGGCCGCCCGGATCCCGGCGTGCGCAGGCGACGCGGTCGGCTAGACCCCTTCGGCCTCCCGATCGATCGCGCCCCGCATCCCGTCCGCCAGCATCCGCGACAGCCTTTGCGTGACCGCCTCGCGCCACGCTTCGCTCGCGGCAAGCTCCGGGGGAACGAGCCCCGTGATCGCCTGCGCGTGGCGCAGGATCTCACCGGCGTCGGTGCTCGCGATGGTGAGCGACGCCTCGAGCGGGTCGCGCAGCGCGTAGGGTTTCCCGTCTTCACCCCGGCCGAGCGTGTAGCGGAGCCAGGCCGCGGCCGCGAAGGCGAACGGGGCGAGAGGATGGCCGCGGCGCATCGCCTCCAGCGCCGGGGCGAAGATGCGCTGCGGCATCTTCTGCGAGCCGTCCATCGCGATCTGGTAGGTCTGGTGGGCAAGGTGGGGGTTCGCGAACCGCGCCAGGAGATCGTCGGCATAGCGGGAGAGGTCGACGCCCGGCACCGGCGCGAGGGTCGCCGCCGCGGCGGCAAGGTGTCGGCGGATGAGGGCGGTCAGCGCCCGGTCCTGCATCACATCGCGCACGAACGCGTGGCCGGCCAGAAATCCGGCATAGGCGAGCATGGAGTGCGCGCCGTTCAGCATCCGCAGCTTCATGTCCTCGTAGGGCCGGACGTCCGACACGAAGACCGCGCCGCTCGCCTCCCATGCCGGGCGTCCCGTCGGGAAATGATCCTCGATGACCCATTGGGTGAAGGCTTCCGTCTCTACGGCGGCCTCGTCCCTCCGGCCGGTGAGCGTCTCGGCGAGCGCCAGCGTCTCGGGTCCGCGGGCCGGGGTGATGCGGTCGACCATGGTGGACGGGAACGCGACCTCGCCGCGGATGAAATCCTCGAGGTCGGGCGCGGTCCGGGCCGCGAAATCCGCGAGGAGGCCGCGCACGACCCGGCCATTGTCCGGGAGGTTGTCGCAGGGAAGCACCGTGAACGGCTCGATCCCCGCCGCGCGCCGCCGGCCGAGCGCCCACACGAGAAGCCCGGCGACGCCTTCGGGTGCGTCCGGCGCGGCAAGGTCGGCCTCGATCGCCGGGTGGGAAAGGTCGACGCCGCCTGTGGCCCGGTCGACGCCATAGCCCTTCTCGGTGACGGTGATGCTCACGATCCGGGTCTGCGGGGCGAGCAGCGCGTCGAGCACCGCCGGCCGGTCGTTGCGCAAGGAGAGGGCGGCGGCGATCGCGCCGACGACCCGCGCCCGCGTTCCGTCGACACCGCGCTCGATGAGGGTGTAGAGGCCGTGCTGCGGCGTCAGCTCCTGCGAGGGCGTGGTGCTGCGCAGGCTGACCCCGGCGATCCGCCAGTCACCGCCCGCGGCGGCCAGCGCGTCGTCCGTCGCCACCGCCTGGTGCGCCTTGTGGAACGCGCCGAGGCCGAGATGGACGATGCCGACCCCGTGGTCCTCACGCACATAGGCCGGGCGGGCGACGGCGTCGGGCAGGCCCTCGGTCGAGGCGAGGCGAGGGATCATGCCGGGATCCGCGGCTCGAGCGCACGCATCACCCCCCGCAGCTCGGCAAGGCCCTTGAGGCGTCCGATCGCCGGGTAGCCCGGCTGCGCGTGACGGCCGAGATCGTCGAGAATGTCCTGCCCGTGGTCGGGACGGAACGGGATCGACCAGTCGGCGCGACCGGTGCGCCTGCGTCGCGCCTCCTCCGTCAGGATGGCCTCCATGAGGGCGACCATGTCGGTGTCGCCGCCGAGATGCTCCGCCTCGTAGAAGGAGCCGCGCAGGGCCGGAGTCTCGCGCTTGACGTTGCGCAGGTGGAGGAAGTGCACGCGGTCGCCGAGGCGCGCCATCATGCCCGGAAGATCGTTGTCGGGCCGCGCGCCGAGCGAGCCGGAGCACAGCGTGATCCCGTTCGCCGGGCTCGGCACCGCGTCCATCACCGTCTTGTAGTGCGCTTCCGTCGACATGATGCGCGGAAGGCCGAGGAGGGGGAAGGGCGGATCGTCCGGATGGCAGCAGAGGCGCAGCCCCAGCTCCTCGGCCGTCGGGACCACCTCGGAGAGGAAGTCGATAAGGTGCGCGCGCAGCGTGGCCTCCGACATCGTGGCGTATTCGGAGAGGTGGCCGCGCACGTCCTCCAGCGACATCCGCTCGGCCGCGCCCGGAAGGCCGAAGACGACATTGCCCGTCAGCGCCTCGCGCGCGGCCTCGCTCATCGCGGCGAAGCGTTCGGCGGCGGCCGCTTTCAGCGCGTCGTCATAGTCGTCCGCCGCGCCGGGCCGCTTCAGGATGTGGAGGTCGAAGGCGGCGAAGTCGGTGAGGTCGAAGCGCATGCAGGTGGCGCCCGTCGGCAGGCGCCAGGCAAGGGCCGTGCGCGTCCAGTCGAGGACGGGCATGAAATTGTAGCAGATGGTCTCTATCCCGGCCGCCGCGAGGTGGCGCAGCGATTGCCGGTAGGCCGCGATGTGCGCGCGCCAGTCGCCCTGCTGCTTCTTGATGTCCTCCGAGACGGGGAGGCTCTCCACCACGTCCCAGCCGAGGCCGGAGGGGGCGCCGTCGGTCATCGTGGCGATCTCGCGCTGCCGCTTGGCGATCTCTTCCGGCGTCCACACGGTCCCCGTCGGCACGTGGTGCAGAGCCGAGACGACGCCCTCCACCCCGGCCTGCAATACGTCGTTGATCGACACGCGATCCTGCGGCCCGAACCAGCGCCATGTCTGCTTCATCGTGAGGTCCCCCTTCGGCTCGGACCGTCATACCAGTTCAACCGCGTTGCCGACTAGTATGGAAGTATGGTAACCCCGCCTCATCTCGAGGAGAGGCGATCTTGGCCGACCTGCAACCCCACTGGGCCCTGGACCCCGGCCAGCCGATCTCGCCGCAGCTCCATCGGATCCTGCGCGAGAGGGTCATCCTTGGGGATCTGCGTCCGGGGCATAAGATCTCCGAGACCGAGATCGCCGTGCGCTACAATGTCAGCCGCCAGCCAGTGCGCGAGGCGTTCATCAAGCTCGCCGAGGAAGGCCTCATGGCGATCCGCCCGCAGCGCGGGTCGATCGTCACCAAGATCGCCTTCACCGCCGTTCACGATGCCCGCTTCCTGCGCGAAGCCGTCGAGGCTGACGTCGTGCGGCTGGTCGCGATGCTCGCCGATCCCGCACTCGTGCGCGAGCTCCGCCGGCAGCTCGAACTCCAGCGCGACGTGGCGTCGACGGAGCCGTCGCGCTTCATCCATCTCGACGAGATCTTCCACCGCACCCTTGCCGAGGGGGCCGGAAAGGGCGGCGCCTGGCGCGTCGTCCAGGGCCTCAAGGCGCAGATGGACCGCGTGCGCTACCTCGCGCTCGGCCAGTTCCCGCTGAATCGGCTCATCGCCCAGCACACCGCCGTCGTCGACCATATCGAGGCCGGCGACATTCCCGGCGCGGAGGGCGCGATCCGCGTCCACCTGCGCGAAATTCTCCGCGACCTGCCGCAGATCCTGCGCAGCCACCCGGAGCTGTTCGACCAAGTGCCGGAGGGGGATCTCCCCGAACCGGCCAACGCACCGTTTTATGGAGGAGGAAATCCATGAACTTCAGCACACGACTGAAAGGCATCGCCACGGCCATCGTGGCGGCGAGCATCCTGGTCGCGCCCGCCATGGCGCAGGAGAAGACGCTCAAGCTCGGCCACCTCGCCAATGAGGAGAATCCCTGGCACAAGGCCTCGCTCAAGTTCGCCGAAGAGCTCTCCGGCCTGACCGACGGCCGCATCACCGTCGAAGTCTTCCCCAACGAATCGCTGGGCAAGGAGATCGACCTCATCAACGGCATGCAGCTCGGCACCGTCGACATGACGATCACCGGTGAAAGCCTGCAGAACTGGGCGCCGATGGCCGCTCTCCTCGCCGTCCCCTATGCGTACAAGTCCATCGAGCACATGGACGAGGTGGCGAGCGGCGAGATCGGCGACAAGATCGAGGCGCAGATCGTCGAGAAGGCGCAGATCCGCCCGATCGCCTATTTCGCCCGCGGTCCGCGCGAGCTGACCTCCAACCGCCCGATCAAGACGCCGGCCGACCTCAACGGTCTGAAGATGCGCGTGCCGAACGTGCCGCTCTTCGTGGACGTGTGGTCCGCCCTCGGCGCACAGCCCGGCCCGATGGCCTTCTCCGAGGTCTTCACCTCGCTGCAGAACGGCACGATCGAGGCCCAGGAGAACCCGCTCGCCCTCATCCGTTCGGCGAGCTTCAACGAAGTCCAGAAGTACGTGAACATGACTGATCACGTCCGCTCCTGGATCTACCTCACCATCTCCGAGCTCACGTGGAGCCAGCTCTCCGACGAGGACAAGGCGGCGGTGATGGAAGCGGCCAAGCGGGCGCAGGACTATGAGCGCGGGCTCTTCGAGGAGTCGCTCGCGGCCGACCGCAAATATCTCGAAGAGAACGGGATGACCTTCGTCGAGGTCGACGGTCCCGCCTTCCAGGCCGCGGCCAAGGACGCCGTTCTCGCCAACGTCAATGACGAGATCAAGCCGACCGTCGAGGCGCTGTTCGCCCAGTAAGGCCCGGCTGTTTCGCTGGGACCAATTGTCGGGCCGGCCCGCGCGGCCGGCCCAGATGCGGGGGGAGTCATGAAGCTCGTCGGCCATTTCATCAGTCTGTTCGTCGTCCTTGCCCGGATCGGCGTCGGGATATCGTTCGCGGTCCTGATCGTCTCGGTCATGGTGCAGGTCATCGGCCGCGTGTCCGGCTCCGGCCCGGTCTGGACCGAGGAATTGACGCGATACGCGCTCCTTTATCTCGTCGCCTTCGGCGCGGGGCTCGCCTTCCGGTCTGGCGATCTCGTCAATGTCGATGTCGTCTGCGAGTCGCTTCCGGGCAGGATCCCGTGGCTCCTGCGCCTCTTCGCGGCGATCGCGACCGCGGGCCTCGCCCTCTATCTCCTCGCCGGTGCGTGGCGCTTCACGTCGATCGGCAGCATGCAGACCTCGCCCGCGCTCGGCGTGCGCATGCACTTCGTCCATTTCAGCGTCTGGCTTCTCCTGGCGCTCCTCGCGCTCTTCGCCGTGCTGCGCATCGTCGGGATGCTGGCCGGAACGGAAGACGGCGCGCCCCGCAACACCTCCGAGGACCTCTCCTGATGGACGTCGCCATCCTGTTCCTGGTCTTCGTCGTCGGCCTCGTCGTCGGCATTCCGGTGGCGATCACGCTCGGCCTCTCCTCGCTCGCCTATCTCCTCGTCGCCGGCATTCCGCCCGTGGTGATGCCGCAGAAGATGTACGCGGGGATGGACGTTTTCGTGCTCCTGTCGATCCCCGGCTTCATCCTCGCCGGCAACCTGATGAACAGGGGCGGCATCACCCATCGCATCATCCGCTTCGCCAACGCGCTGGTGGGATGGATCCGCGGTGGCCTCGGCCTCACGAACATTGCCGCCTCGATGCTCTTCGGCGGCATCACCGGCACAGCCGTCGCGGACGCGGCCTCGATCGGCGGGGTGATGATCCCCGGCATGAAGAAGGCCGGCTACCCGGCGGATTTCTCCGCCGCCGTCACGGCCGCCTCGTCGACGGTGGGGCCGATCATCCCGCCATCGGTGCCGATGATCATCGTGGGCGCGCTCTCCGGCATCTCGGTCGGGAAGATGTTTCTCGCCGGGGCGGTGCCGGGCATCCTCATGGGCCTCGCCATGATGGTGACGTGCTACATCATCTCCGTGCGCCGGAATTTCCCGCACCAGCCCTGGCAGGGCGGCGGAGAGGTCGTGCGCTCGTTCGGCGGCGCGGTCTGGGCGCTCGCGATGACCTTTCTGATCATCTACGGTCTCCTGTCCGGCCTCTCGACGCCGACCGAGACCGCGATCATCGCCTCCGTCTACGCCTTCGTCGTGGGCGCGTTCATCTATCGCGAGCTGCCGCTGCGCGAGTTGCCGAAGATCCTCATCGACAGCGCCATCTCGGCCGCGGGCATCCTCGCCCTGGTGGGTTTCGCCAATGTCTTCGGCTGGATTCTCGTCTCTGAGCGCATCCCCCAGATGATCGCCGATGGCGTCCTCTCGCTGACCGGCAACAAGTATGTGGTGATCCTCCTCATCAACCTGCTCCTCCTCTTCGTGGGCATGTTCATGGAGACCATCGCGGCGCTCATCATCCTTTTCGTGCCGCTGCTCTCGCTCGCCACGGCGGTGGGAATCGATCCGCTCCACTTCGCGACCTTCGCCGTCCTCAACCTCATGATCGGCCTGACGACGCCTCCGGTCGGCGTGTGCCTCTTCGTGTGCGCGGGCATCGCGCGTCTGCCGCTCGCCCCTGTGGTGGTGGCGATCGTTCCCTTCCTGGTGACGAACATCCTGGTCCTCTTCGCGGTGTCTTACTTCCCGCCGCTCGCGACCTGGCTGCCGTCGGTCCTGACGCCGTGACGCGCGGGCCCTCGCCGTGCCGTCACCAGCGCACGGTGAGGCCGACGCGCCCGCCGAAGGCGTGGCCTGAACTGTCGTCCACCCGAACGTCATAGTCGCCGGACGCGAACAGGCTGACCTTGTCCGACACCGCCATCGACGCGCCAAGGTCGAGCTGCACCCGCGTGCCGCCGGTCCCGGCATCGAAGGTCGTCTCGTTGCCGCCGCCGAGCCCCGCAAACGACACCTCCGGGCCATCGCTGAAGGCGTGCCAGAGGTTGGCCCGCGCCCAGCCGGTCATGGTCCAGCCATTCTCCAGGGTCCATGCGCGGCCTACCCGCGCGCCGATGCGGCCGAAGACGTCGTCCGCCGCGTCATAGCGGACCAGGCCGTAGCGGTCCGCGCCGTCCTCGAAGGAGAGGCGCTGATAGACGAGTTGCCCCTGCGGCTCGATCTCCCAGCCTTTGCCGAGGTCGAACCGGTAGCCGGCCTCCACCGAGCCGATCACGCCGAACCCGTCGGTCTCCAGCGTCTCGCCCGGCACCGAACGCGCGCGGGCCTCTTCGTAGAAGGTGCCCTGCAGCACGGTATCGATGTGCAGCCCACTCGCCCGCGAATGGCTCCAGTAGGCGCCGAGCGAATAGGCGTCCATCGACACCTTGCCGGCCGAGCCGCCATAGACGGCGTCGACGTCGCCGCGCGCATGGCCCGCGCCGACATAGAAGCCGATCCCGTTCCGGACCGCCTCGTCGGGCAGCGACAGCGGGTGTTCGTAGCCCGCCTGGAAGCCTGCGAGGTCGACATCGTAGCTCGGCCCGTCCTCCTCGAAGCGGTTCAGCCGCGCCGCCGCGTCGCCGCCGCCGGAGCCCTGGCTGCCGGTCCTGCCGAACACGCGGCCCCAGGCGCTCTGATCGCCCGGCGCACGGGCCGCGATGCGGTCGTCACGGGTGCCGAGAATGGCAAGGCCGTATTGCGAGGCGATGGCTGGGAGCGCGGTGTCGACCGCCACCTCCGGCCTCAGATCGGGCAACGCATCGCCTCCGGTCGCGCCGCCTTGCGTCGAGCGCAGGAACCAGTCGTCGCCCCCCGATGCGCCGCCCCGATAGAGGCCGTACTCGAGCGCGCCGCTCGCGACGCGGCTCCCGAGCGTGAACGCGCTTTCGGTGGTCGTGCCGCCATTCACCGTCTCGACGAGTGCGATGCCGTCGCCCGTGGTGAGCCCGCCATCGCCGATGGGCGCGACGAGGACGCTGGTCGACCCGCGCGCGAGTCCGCCATCGATGATGAGCCGGTCGGCGCCGCCGCCTCTGTCCAGCGCCGCGTTCATGACGAGCGCCCCATGGGCGGCGGCATAGTTGCGAACGGTCAGTCTCTGGAAGCCCGCCCCCACCGGCGGCGCGAACGCGATCGTGCTCCCCGCATTCACCAGATCGTCGACCTGCGAATGCACGCCCACCCCGGCGGCAGGAAGCGTCCACACGCTGCCGTCGGCCAGCGTGAGGTCGATGCGCGCATTGGGCGACCGGGTGATCGCGCCATCGATCCGCGACCCGGACGCCGTGAGCGTCAGGGCCGTTCCCTCCGCGACCACAGCCGTGCCGCTTGCGGACGAAAGGGCGCTGTCCGTCAGCGAGAGCACGGCGCTCCGGCTGTCCGACAGGCCGTCCAGCGAGAACGCCGCGACTGCCGCCGCGGAGGTGCCGAGGGCGGCGACGCTCACACCGTCGAGATCGATCTGCGCGCCTTGTCCGAGCACGATCGCATGCGCATCCGCGCCGTGCGTCAGCACCGACCCGCCGGCAAGCGCGACGGAAGCCCCGTCCCCTTGGGCGAGCACGCCGTAGCTTCCGGGCGCCAAGGTCTCGACCGTGAGGTTCGTCCCCAGCATCCGCGCCGCGCCGTGGGCGGCCGCGATGCGCAGGCCGATGCCGTCCCCGCTCAGCATGATCCGGCTGTCGCTGAGGTCGACCGTGCCGTTCGCCTCCACCCACACGCCGTCGCCGCGCGTGAGGTCGATATCGACATCGCTCCCCCGGATCGTCGCGGGTGCGTTGCCTCCCGCATGAAGGCCCGCGAGGGCCGAGCCGGTGATGCTCACGCCGTTCAACTCGGCGATCGCGTTGTCCCGCGCGTCGACGCCGATGCCGCTCACCTCGTCCCCGGCCAGCACGATGTTCACGTCCGTCAGGGTGAGCGAGGCGGTCCCCGTGGTCGTGCCGAGAAACGCGCCGTCGCCGCCGACCGAGGCCGTGATGTCGCCGCCGTGAGCGAGGGTCACGCTGCCATCGCCGACATAGATCGCCGGCACGTAGTCCTGGATGGGCTCCAGCGTCACCCAGCCTTTGGCCGTCGCCGAACCGCTATTGTCGGCATAGACGGCCGCGCGCGTGAGGAAGGGGCCGCTGATCAGCCCGGTCCAGACCGTGTCCGCGCCGATCGCCTCGCGCCGGCCGTCTGCGGCGATCTGGATCTGGTTGTCCGGCCCGGTCCAGCCGAGGATCTCCAGAAGCTCGCGGAAGAGATGGGCCGGCGCATCCGGATCGTCGGGATTGCTGGAATTGATCAGGATGCTGATCGTGCGATCATTCGCCCGGTCGTACATGACGAGCGCCTCGAAGCCGAGGCCGTTGCCGGTGTGGCCGATAAAGCCGGAGATCTCGCCCATCCCGAAGCCGTAGCTGTCATATTCGGGACTTTCCGGGTCGGTCGCGGTGCTGCCGAACGACTTCAGCCGCTCGACATATTCGCGCCGGGAGATGAGCTCGCCCGTGCCGACCGCTTTCCCCCAGCGTTCCAGATCCCCGATGAGGCCGATCAACCCACCCGACGCGCCCGCGCCCGACGTGTTGAAGGCGGCGAGCGATTCCGGGCCGTCGCCGTCATTGGCGTCGATATAGCCGACGGCATTCGGCGAGGGCATGGCATTCGCGCCCTGGTACACCACCGAGCTGAGCCCGAGTTGCTTGGAGAGGCGCCGCTCGACTTCCACCGACCAGTCATTGCCCGTTGCGGCCTCGATCACTTGCCCGAGCAGCACGGTGTTGGTGTTGGAATATTCATAGGCCGTACCGGGCTTGAACTGCAGCGGCTCGACGAAGGCGAAGGCGAGCAATTCCTCCGGGGTCCAGTCCCGGCCGGGGTCCGCGACGAGCTCCGGGCCGAAGGCGGGGGATGCGGTGTAGTTGAAGAGGCCCGAGCGCATCTCGGCGAGCTGGCGGATCGTGATCACGTCGCCGCTCGGCACGCCGCTCACATACTTGCCGACGGGATCGTCGAGATTGATCCGCCCCTCGTCCGCCAATTGCAGGACGACCGTCGTGACGAACGACTTCGTGACGCTGCGATAGCCGAAATAGGTCTCCGGCGTCGGCGCGGCGCCGGTGGCGATGTCCGCCACCCCGGAATTCGAGGTCCAGCGAAGATCGCCTTGGCGGATGGAGACCGTGGCCCCCGGAATGCGCTTGGCGATCAGCGCCTCGTCGATGGCGGCCTGCATCTGCGCGGCGGTGGTCGGATCGTCCCACGGAACATCATCCGCCGCTTGCGCGAAGGCGGACGCGCCTTGTGCGCAGACCATCACAAGCGCGGCGACGATGGGCAACCGACGACGACCCGAAGCGAACATGCCGTACAATGCGGCCCCCAAAGCTCTGATTTTGCAGTGCTTCGGCACCGTACCAGCGTGTCGCCCGATCGTCCCAGTGCCCTAGCCGCGCGGGTCGCGGGTAAGGACGCGCGTGCGACGAAAATACGACAAGCGGCGGTCTCGCTAGACGTCCTTCCCGGTGCGCCAGACGCCATACGCGGTGCGTGCGTGGTAGCCGATCGAGCGGAACGGCTCGGGGGGCATCCGCGAGGCCTGCCCGTACGCGGCGATGCTGTCCGGAGCGCGGTTCGCGCCTTTGATCAATTCGGCCAGTTCGTGGCCGAGCAGCGTGAACTTCATGATGCCCGACCCGTTGCAGCCGAGGATGGCGTAGAGGCCGTCCGTCACCTCGCCGCAGAACGGCGAGTCGTTCAGCGTGATGGCGATGACGCCGCCCCACTGATGCTCGAACCCGCCTGCCGCGGCGAGCGGGTAGCGCTTGTGCGCCGCGCTCAGCAGTTTTCGGCGCACAATATCGGCGCTCGCCTCGCGCTCGTATGAGTAGGCGCTTCGGACCAGCAGGCGGCCGTCGCGTGTCTTGCGCATCGTAGTGCCGAATTTCAGCGCCGGGACGACACCCCACACCGGATCCTCGCCGAGCTCCGCGAGCGCCTGTCCGGAGAGCGTGGGGGTGAGGCCGGCATATGTGTAGACGGCGACGGTCCGGTCCTTGAGGAAACCGAGCTGACGGGCGAACGCGTTGGCGGCGAGGATGACCGTTTTCGCGCGCACGCTGCCGCCGTCGGTGATTGCGGTCCAGCCGCCGGCGTCCTGCGTGAGGTGGGTGATGGGCGTCTTCTCGTAGAGCTCGACCGAGGCCGGCAGGGTCTCGGCGAGGCCGCGGATCAGCGCCGCCGGCTGAACGAACCACGACTCCGGCGTGAACAGCGCGAAATGATAGTAGGGCGTCCCGATCCGCCGCTGCAGCTCCTCCCGGTCGAGGAGTTCGACCGCCATCCCGGCAGACTGGTAGGATTGCGCGCTCGCCCTCAGCGAGCCCTCTCCGCGGGCGGTCGCGGCCGCCCGGAGGGCGCCGGCGCGCTCCAGGCCGCAGTCGATGCCGTTTTCCTCGATCAGGCGGCGGATGAGGTCGAGGCCGCGGTGGCCGGCGTCGGCAAGTCCGTTGAAGCGATGGGCCGCGTCGCTCGGCCGGACCGGTTGCATGAAGCCGGAATTGCGGCCGGCGGCGCCCTCTCCGACGACCCCGGCATCGAGCACGGCGATGCGGGCATCCGGGTCGAGTTCACCCAATCTGCGCGCCGCGCCGAGCCCCGCATAGCCCGCGCCGACGACGAGGAAGTCGACCCGGATATCGCTCGTGAGCGGTGGTCTGGGCTGGCGCTTCGGCAGGAGCGCGTTCCAGCCGGAGGGGGTCGCGTAGAGAGGGCTCGGGGCGAGGGTCCACATGAAATCAGGCCTCATTGGGTTCTGGAAAAGCTGAGAAAGAAAGGGGGGCGACCGCGTCCTCGGCGGCTGGCACACATTGTGCTAGGTCATGAGTTCATTACCCAGCGGAATAGTCTGGCTCTTGCCCGGGGCGTCGCGGCCACCGCCGTGTCTGCCGGAGAGTGGAAAGAGGGCGCGATGGACGCAGTCGAAGCCAACCCTTCGCAGGAAGCGGAGTTCACGCCGCGCGAGATCGAGGTCTTCGCCGCGGTCATGCTGCACGGGACGACGACCAAGGCGGCCGACGCGCTCGACATCACCCAGCCGGCGGTCAGCAAGATGCTCGCCCAGCTCGCCGAAAAGGCGGGCTTTCCGCTGTTCCGCAAAAGCCGTCAGCGGCTGGTGCCGACGCCCGAGGCGCATATGCTCTATGCCGAGGTGCAGCGCGTCTTCGAGTCGGCGCGGAAAATCTCGCGCGCCGCGAAGGATATCCGCGAGCTGAAGGGCGGGCGGCTCAATATCTGCGCGCTGCCGGCATTCGGGTTGACGCTGATGCCGGAGATCATCGCCAGCTTTTCGCAGCAGCATCCGTCCGTCTCGATCACGCTCGACATCCGCTCGTCGGTCACCGTCAGCCAGCGGGCGAGCCGCAACCAGCTCGACATCGGCATCGGCGTTACGACTTCGGACGAAAACCCCTCGCTCGTCCGCCGCGCGCTGGCTTCGACGCCGCCGGTCTGCGTGATGCCGAAGAACCACCCGCTCGCTCAGCTGAAGGTGGTCGAGGCCGACGATCTCGACGGGGTCGATTTCATCTCGATGGGTCTTGGCGACCCGATGCGCAGCCAGCTCGACGCCCTTTGCGTCAAGCGCGGCATCTCCCGCGCGCTGAAGTTCGATGTCGGCCAGTCCTCGGCGTGCCTCAGCCTCGTCGCTTGCGGCGCGGGGGTCGCAGTGGTCGACCGCCTGTCGGCCTGGATGGCCCGAGACCTGCCGATCGAGATCCGTGATTTTCGACCCCATCTCGATCTCAACCTCAGCGTCTACAGGCCGTGGGGCGTCATCGCGTCGACCGCGGCCGACGCGTTCACCGAGCATCTCATTCGAACGACCCGCAACTTCATGAATGGCGTCGACGCAGGCATCGCGGAACTCGCGGCTGACTAGCGACGCGGCAGCGTATCGAACAGTCGGGCAATGTCCGCCTCGTCGTTGTAGACGTGCGGCGACACGCGCAGCTTCGGACCGCGCACGGTCGCGTGGACTCCGGCGCGCTTCAGGATGGCGCCCGTCTCAGGCGTGAGCGCGTCGCCGAGGTCGAGGATCGCGATATGGGGCGCCCGGTGGACCGGCCGCTCGACGCCGAGACCGCGCTGCTCGGCCTCGGCCCATACGGTGTCGTTGAGATGGCGCAGGCGCGCCGATACGTCCTCCAGCGTCCACCCCTCGATGAGTTTCATTGCGGCGATCGCCACCGGGAGGACCGCGAAGTCGGACCGTTCGCCCATGTCGAAGCGGCGCGCGCCGGCGAGGAACTCGGCGACGGCCGGCTTGTAGAAGTCGGACTTGTCCCCGCCGACGCGGTTCCAAGAGTGATGCTCGATCGGCCGTCCGCTCTCCTGCCACTTCGGATCGGCGTAGAGGAACGCCAGCCGGTAGGGGCCGAGCAGGAATTTGTACGTGGCGAACGAGAGGAAATCCGGGCGGACGCGGGAGACGTCGAACGGCAGCGCGCCGACCCATTGCGTGCCGTCGACCACCAGGCTGGCGCCGGCAGCCCGCGCCGCGACCGCCACGGCCTCGAGGTCCACCGCCATGCCCTCGAACCAATGCACCATCGTTCCCGCGACGACCGCGACCGGCCGCGTGGAGCCCTCGATCGCCGCGATCAGCGCCGCGGTCCAGTTCCCGTCCGCCGGTTTCGGGGCGATCTCGATGTGGGCGCCATTCTGGAGCGCCTTTTCGTACCAGACATAGCGGTGCGACGGATGCTCGTTCTCCATCAGCACGATCGCCGAGCCGGCGGGCACGGGCACGTTCGCGGCGGCGACGGCGATGCCGTAGCTCGTCGCCGCCGTGACCGCGACATCGTCCGCGTGCGCGCCGATCATCAGGGCGGCGAGGCGGCGCGCCTCCTCCACCTCGTCATAGTAGGCGTCGATCGTCATCTGCCAGGGCGCTGCCTTCACCGTGGCGCCGCGCTGTCCCGCGGCGACGGCCGCCGATGGCGTCGGGGACATGTAGGCGGCATCGAGGTAGGCGATGCCGGCCGGAATGTCGAAATGGTCGCGCTGACAGGTCAACATCGCGTCACATCCTGAAGTCGGTGGTGGTGCCGAGCCCGGCGCGGAGCGCCTCGGCGTAGACGAGGTTGGCGAGCTCGATGTCCTGCGCCGGCACGCCGAGCGAGCGGTAGATCGTGATGTCGGACCGCTCGCGGCGGCCGGGCGCCGTCCCCTCGAGCACCGCGCCGATCTCGGCCTCGATGGAGGCTTCCCCCGCCTCGATCAGCTCGGCCGCAGCGGCAAGCGCCATCGTGCGCCAGTCGACGAAGACGCGGGCGCGGCGCACGCACACGGCATCGAGCTCGCGGCAGGCCGGGACGCTGGCGCCGACGGCGTTGATGTGGACACCCTCGGGCAGCCAGTCGCCGAAGAGAACGGGCGTCTCGGAAGAGGTCGCGGTGCAGATGATGTCGGCATCGGCGACGGCCTCGCGCGCGTCGGCGACCGGGCGGGCATCGAGCACAGCGTGATCGTCCGCGAACCGGGCGGCCTTGGCGGGGTCGCGGCCCCACACGCGCAGGGATCGGATCGGCCTCACCTTCGCGATCGCCTCGACGTGGCGGCGTGCCTGCTCGCCGTAGCCGAGGACGCACAGCATCGCGCTGTCGGGGCGGGCGAGCGCGTCGGTGGCGACGGCGCTCGCGGCCGCGGTGCGCCACTGCGTCAGCGCCCCGCCATCAAGGAGAGCGACGGGCCGGCCGTGCGTCCTGTCGAAGAGCACGATGACGCCGCGATGCGACGCGAGGCCATGCGCGAAATTGTCGGGAAAGACCGACAGGACCTTCGCCCCGAAGCGCGGCTGATCGGCGAGGATGCCGGCCATGAGCGACAGGCAGCTCCCCGCGCCGCCGGGCAACGGCAACGTGCGCCGGATGTCCTGTTCCGCGATGCCGTTCGAGGTCTTGCGCAACGCCGCCCCCGCGGCCTCGAAGGCAAGGCCCGGCGTCACCACCGCGCGGATCGTCGCCTCGTCGATCAGCAGGAGGCCATCCACCGCGTCTTCGATCATGTGCAGGTCCGGTTGCGTCACCGCACGACCCTAACAGCCGTCCGCCTCCGTCTAGGCCGGAGATTTGATAACCTTTCGCGCCGAGTTCACGTGGCGTGTTCATGTAACGCGGCGCCTGCATCAAGGTCATAACTTCAGGCAAGCACCGGACGCGTCGCGTTCAATTGACTCCCAACCGACGCTGTTGCGAGCTTGCGTGCATCGCGGTGTGCGTGCGAGTGCCGACCGCGTCGGATCTTCATCACCCTCTGCCGCTCGCGCGCAGCGTCCACCCAAACACCAGCAACCCGTTCCCCGTGCCGCCACATCATCCGGGATCGTCGATCGCGGGGGCCGGCATCGCACATGACCCGGAGGTCAATCACCATGCGTGTCGTCGTCATCGGCTCGGGCATCGTCGGAACTTCAGTCGCCTACGAATGCGCCAAAGCGGGCGCGAAAGTCGTTCTTCTGGAAGCCGGCAGAATCGCCGGTGGGACGTCGACGGTCAGCTTCGCCTGGACGAATGCGACGGGCAAACGGCCTCGCGCCTATTTCGCGCTCAATGTGGCGGGCATGCGCGCCCACCTCGAGCTGAAGCGGGACTTCCCCGACGCGCCGTGGTTCTTCCAGAGCGGCGGGTTCGAGTGGCGCACGACACCGGCCGGGATCGCGGCGTTTGAGGAGGACGTGCGGCAGATCTCCGAATGGGGCTACGGCGTCGAGTGGGTCGACCGCGAGACGGTCGCCAGGATGGAGCCCGACGTCACCGCGACCGGCGAGGGACCGATCGCCTATTTCGCCGAAGAGGGGTGGGTGGACCCGGCCCTCTATTCGGCCTGGCTCATCCGGGCCGCGACGTCCCGCTGGGGCGCGGAGGTGTTCACGGGCGCCCGCGTGGTGGCCGTCGAGACGCAGAACGGCCGCGTGGTCGGCGTGCGAACCGCCGACGGGACGCAGATCGCGGCCGACCATGTCGTGAATTGCACGGGCGGCCTGTCGGGCCTGGAACTCGGGGACGCACCGGCGCTGCCGCTCGCCTCCACCGTCGGCGTGCTCGCCTTCACGCCGCCCGTCGCGCTGACGCTGCGCAGCCACGTCCACGCCGACGATCTCGACATGCGCCCGGACGGCGCGGGCCGCATCATGATCCACAAGGTCTCCGTCGACGACACGCTGTCCGAACCGCAGACGCTGGCGACGGACGGGCCCGAGGCGACCGCGTTGCTGGAAGCGGCCCGTGCGGTCCTGACCGGGCTTGAGATGGTCCCGATCGAGGCGATCCGCTCAACGGTGCGGCCGATCCCGGCGGACGGCCTCACCTGCGCCGGCGAGATGCCGGGGATCAGCGGCTACTCCGTCGCGGTGACGCACAGCGGGGCGACCATCGCGCCGCAGCTCGGCAAGGTCGTCGCCGATGAAGTCGTGCGTGGCAGGACGCACGCGGAGATGGAGAGCTTCCGCCCCTCGCGCTTCTTCGCGACCGGCAATTCCGGCACGCCGCGGCGCGCGGTCGCCTGACGGACAGAAAGCAGAACCGGATGAGCATCGAACGCTACGAGACGAACCCGAAGCTGAGCCGCGTCGTCGTCCACAACGGCACGGCCTACCTGTCCGGCCTGACCGCCGACGACAAGACCGTCGGCACCAAAGAGCAGACCGCGCAGGTGCTCGCCAAGGCGGATCAGCTTTTCGCCACCGTCGGCACGGACCGGACGAAGGTGCTGCTCGCGCACATCTACCTGCGCGACATCGCCGACTGGGACGCGATGAACGAGGCTTGGATCACCTGGCTCGATGGCGCGGCAGCGCCGGCGCGGGCGACGGTGGCCGCCACCCTCGGGCTTCCGGAGATCGCGGTCGAGATCCAGTTCACCGCCGCGATCTGAGCGGCCGGCAAAAAGCCGGTGGTCCCGCGTGGGGCCACCGGCTTTTTTGACGCCGTCGCCGCCGGTCAGGCGGCCGACGCGCGCTCCGGCGCGAAGTGGCACGCCGCGATCTGACCAGGATTCGGCGTTCTGAGGGGCGGCGGCGTCGCGCAGACATCCACCGCGCTCGGGCATCGCGTGCGGAACCGGCAGCCGGAGGGCGGGTTGACCGGGCTCGGCAGCTCACCCTTCAGGATGATGTGCGGGCGCTCGCGTTCGATGTCGGGGTTGGGATCCGGCACGGCGGAGATCAGCGACTGCGTGTAGGGATGGGCGGGGTCCGCATACACATCGCGGCTCGCCCCTTCCTCGACGATGCGGCCGAGATACATCACATAGACCCGCTTCGCCGCTTGCCGCACCACCGCGAGGTCGTGCGCGATGAGCAGGCACGACATGCCCATCTCGTCCCGCAGCTTGAGGAAGAGGTTCATGATCTGCGCGCGGATCGAGACGTCGAGCGAGGAGACCGGCTCGTCGCAGATCAGCACCTCCGGATCGGCCGCGAGCGATCGGGCGATGCAGACGCGCTGGCGCTGGCCGCCGGACATCTCGCGGGCATAGCGCGTCGCCATCTGCGGCGTCAGGCCGACCGCGTCGAGCAGCTCGCCGGTCCGCGCCGTCCGCGCCTTGGCATTGCCCTCGCCATTGATGACGAGCGCCTCGTCGATCGCCTCGCCGATGGTCTGGCGCGACGAGAGCGACGAGTACGGGTCCTGGAAGATGAACTGGACCGAGCGCCGCGCCTTGCGCTGTTCACGCGTCGACAGGGTCAGGAGATCGACGCCCTTGTAGACGATCCGCCCGGACCGCGGCCGCTCCAACCCGACGATGCTGCGCCCGAGCGTGGACTTCCCGCAGCCCGATTCGCCCACGAGGCCGACGATCTCACCCGCGCCGAGCGTGAGGCTGACCCCGTCGCAGGCGCGCACCTCCTCGCCCGTGGTGCGGTCGCGAAACCAGGTGACGAGGTTCTCGACGGCGAGCAAGGTCATCGGGCGTGCTCCAGCACGGGTGCAACGGGGGAGGGCGCGCGAACGGGGCAGGCGGCGCTGCGGCCGGCGCCGAGGTCGATCAGCGTCGGGCGCTTGTCGCGACAATCCGGCAGCGCGAACTCACAGCGCGGCGCGAAGGCACAGCCCGGACGCGGCTTCGAAAGGTCCGGCGGGGTGCCGCCAAGGCCGCGGAACGGCGCGTCGAGCGGTCCGCGCAGCGTCGGCACGGAGCGCAGAAGGCCGGCGGTGTAGGGATGGCGCGGCTCGAGGAGCACGTCGCGCACCGGCCCGGCTTCGACGACCCGCCCGGCGTACATCACCGCCACCGTGGTCGCGAGGGTCGAGACGACGCCCATGTCGTGCGTCACGATGACAATCGCCATTTTGAGCCGCGCCTGGATATCGCGCAGGAGATCCATGATCTGCGCCTGCACCGTCACGTCGAGCGCGGTGGTCGGCTCGTCGGCAATGAGGAGGCGCGGTTCGCCGGCGATCCCCATCGCGATGCCGATGCGTTGGCGCATCCCGCCGGAGAGTTCGTGCGGGTATTGGGTCAGCCGGCGTTTCGGATCGGAGATCCCGACGAGCGCCATCAGGTCCGCCGCCTGTGCCGCGGCGGCCTTCGGTCCGAGTCCGCGGTGCTTCTCGATCACTTCGGCGATCTGCCGGCCGATCTTCCGCGAGGGGTTGAGCGAGGACAAGGGATCCTGGAACACCACCCCGATCCCGCCGCCGCGCATCCGGCGCAGGGTCGGCTCGTCGGCACGCAGGAGGTCGACGTCGCCGAACCGCACGCTGCCCTTTATGTCGGCGGTGACACCGCGCGGCAGCAGGCCGAGCGGGGCCATGTTCATCACGGTCTTGCCGCTGCCGCTCTCGCCGACGACCGCGAGCACCTCTCCCTCGGAGACGGAGTAGGACACACCGTCGACGGCACGCACGGTGGCGCGCGGAGTGTAGAGGTCGATCGTGAGGTCGGTGACGTCGATGACGGGGTTCACGCGACGGCCTCCTTGGCGAAGATCGCCTTGGCGCGGGCCAGCGCACGCGCCGACAGCGGCTTCGGCGATTTGGACAGGGCAATCGACTCGCCGAGGAGATTGAAGCCGACGACCATCAGCGTCAACGCGATGCCGGGCAGGATGACCTGACGCGGGCTCTGCTCCAGATAGGGGAGCGCCGACACCAGCATCTGCCCCCATTCCGCGGTCGGCGGCTGGACGCCCATTCCGAGGAAGGACAGGTTGGCGATGGCGAGCGCGAGCTTGCCGGCATCGGCGCTGGCGTAGATGAGCACTGCGCCGAGCGCCTCGGGCGCGAGGTGGCGGGTGATGATCCTCGGCCGGCTCGCGCCGAGCACCCAGAGGCTCTCAATATGCGGTTGCTGCACCGCGGCCGCGACGACCCCGCGCGTCAGTCGCGCATAGATCGGCACCCAGGCGATCGCGAGGGCGATGATCATGTTCCAGTAGCTCGGACCGAACACGCCGACGATCGCGAGCGCCACGACGAGAGAGGGCACCGAAAGGCCGAAGTCGATGATGCGCATGAAGATTTCGTCGACCCAGCCGCCGAAATAGCCCGAGATCGTGCCGATCGTGAGGCCGACGCTGCCGGCCATGCACAGCACGAGGAACACGCCGACGAGGGTCGTCTGCGCCCCCTTGATGAGCCGGCTCAAGGTGTCGCGGCCGAGATTGTCGGTGCCGAGCGGGTGCTCCCAGCTGAAGGTCTGGTCGGCGCTCATCAGGTCTTGCCGGTTCGGGTCGTAGGGCGAGATGAAATCGCCGAACACCGCGATGAAGATGAAGAAGCCGACGATGGCGATCCCGAGCGGCCCGAGAATCTTCAGTTTCGAGAGGGTTCGGGCAAGCATCAGGCGGTCCTTGTGCGACGCTGCATCGGGTTGATCGCCATCACCGACAGGTCGACGATCAGATTCACGACGATGAAGAGGACGGAAAAGATCATCAGGCAGGACTGCAGCACGGGAATATCCCGGAAGCGCGCCGCCTCGACGAAGTAGTTCCCGAAGCCCTGCCAGGCGAAGATCGGCTCGATCAGGATCGCCGATTGCGCCATGAAGGCGAACTCCATGCCGAACGCGGTGACGACGACCGGCACGATGTTCGGAAGGGCGTCGACCAAAAGGATCCGGCGGCGGCTCATCCCCTTCGACAAGGCGGTGATGACGTAGGGGCGGCTCATCGCGTCCTCCAGCGACACGCGGGCCACGCGCGAGAGCACGGCGCCAGGCAGCAGCCCCATGGCGATCGAGGGCAGGATCCAGGACGCCGGACCCCTGAAGCCGAATGTCGGGAGCAGGTTCAGCGTCACGCCGAACGCGTAGATGAGCAGAGCGGCGAGAAAGAATTTCGGCGTCGAGATGCTGACGAGGGCAAAGGCGCGCAGCAGCCGGTCGACGGCGCCACCCGGCCACGCGGCGCCGCAGAAGGCGAGGCTGAACGCGACGATCAGTGCGACGAGGCTGCCGCCTGCGACGAGCGTCAGCGTCGCGACGCCACGCTCGGCGAGCGCCTCGGCGACCGGTTCGCCGGTTCGCAGCGAATGGCCGAGATCTCCCTGAAGCACGTCGCCGACCCAGTAGCCGTACCGCACGATCATCGGCTGATCGAGGCGGTACTCGCGCGCCACCTGGTCGACGACCTCCTGGCTGACGAAGCCGCCGCGAAGCTCAGCGATGAGCGCGGCGATGTTGCCGGGGAAGGCGGCGATGAGGATGAAGGAGAACACGGACGCGATGACGATCAGGACGATCGCCGACGCGATTCGGTTTACGACCAGCCGCAGCATGGGGCACTCCGCGAAATTGAAGAGAGCGCGGCGGGGGCTGCCCCCCGCCGCGGCAGGTCAGTCCGCAACAACGAGGCCGGTGAGCGGCATCTCGTACTCGGTGGGCGGGACCACGAAGGTGCGGATGTTGTCGCCGTGCGCCCAGATCCGGGATTTGTGGAAGATCGGCGCGATGGCCCAGTTGTCGTGCAGCCAGTCGTACACCGCCTGGAACTTGGCGGCCTGCTCGGCGTCAGACGCGGTGACGGCGGCCTGGATCAGCGGGTCGAGCTCGGTCGACATGTAGATCTTGCCGTCGGTGCCCGCCTGGATGGTCGAATCGAACATCTGGACGAGCGTGTTGAACGGGTCGTAGGGCGCGCCGTTGGTGATGAACAGCGAGACGTCATAGTGCATCGACGGGATCTCGCCGTGCCGCGCCGCGTGGTCGACGTTGCGCAGCGACATCTTGATGCCCGCCTCGGCGAACATGTTCTGGAGCACCTCGCCGATCTCGCGCGAGCCGGCCACGGCGTCCTCGGAGATCAGCATCTCGATATCGAGCGGTTGGCCGTCCTTCGTGCGCGTGTCGCCGTCTCCGGTCCATCCGGCTTCCTCGAGCAGCGCCTTCGCCCGCTCGACGTCCTTCGCCGGCACCTCGTAGCGCGTGCCCGAGTTCGGCACGACGTCCGGGTAGAGGTTCATGGTCGGCGTCGCGTAGTCCTTCATGATGACCTTGGCGATGGCCGGACGGTCGATCAGGAGGTTGAACGCCTCGCGCACCTTCACGTCCTGGAACAGCGGGCGATTCGGATTGAACCCCATCACCAGCGTGTCGGCGCCGACGTCGGACACCACCGTCATGCCGCTCGACTTCAGCGTGAGCGCGTCCTGCGGGGAGAGCGCGGCGATGAAGTTGCCACCGATCGCGTCGATCTCGCCGGCGCGGAGCGCGGACAGGCGGCTGCGGGCGTCCGGCAGAACGGTGAGGACGACGCGGTCGAGGTCGATCTTCTCACCCCAATAATTCTCGTTCGGGACGAGCTCGGTCGAGCCGGCGGTCTCGCTCGCGACCTTCCACGGGCCGGTGCCGACCGGGGCGACATAGGCGCCGTCCTTGTCGACCGATTTCGGGCTCAGAAAGCGCACCGGGCGAACGTAGGCGAACTCGGTCAGCGCGGTCGGCACGCGCTCCTTGAAGTGGACGGCGACGGTGAGGTCATCGATTGTCTCGAGACGGTCGAAATTGGCGGCGACCGCGAGCCAGTTATAGTCCTCCTTCGGCATCCAGCGCTCGAGATTCCAGGTCATCGCCTCGGCATTCCACGGCGTGCCGTCGGTGAAGGTGACGTTCGGGCGCAGATGGAAGGTGATCGTCTTGCCGTCCTCGGAGACCTCCCAGGACTCGGCGAGCGCGGGGACGATCTCACCGCCGCGCACGTAGTCGACGAGCGGGTCGAAGACCATGTCCTGGACCGCGAACATGCCGACATAGCGCTGGGGGTCGAGATTGCCGGCGGTGCGCGCCAGCGGCAGGCGCAGGACTTTCTCCTGCGCGACAGCTTCGGTGACGAAGCTGCCGGAACCGAACAACGCGCCGACAACAAGCGCGACGCCAACGAGGTTTCGACGCGTGAGGATCAAGGTTCCATTCCTCTGTTCTGGTGATTAAAGGTGTCGCGCAAACCTGCGGACAGCCCGCAGGTCGCCTGTCGTCGCAAACCGCCGGGCCGCGACCACAACGCGTTGTTGTGGACGTGTTCGAGGCTGGCGAGCCCCAAACGGCCGCCCCGGTGATGCGCGATGGGCGTCATGCCTTCGTCGCGACGACCCACTGCGCAGCCGGCAAGCACGCTCAGAAAAGTGGCATCAAGCCAAAGGCGCAACTGACTTTTTTGACTTTGATCATGGTCTAAACTCATGATGTGGCCGCCGCTCGCAGAGAGGTCCCGGCGCGGGCGTCCAGCGCCGCGACGAACGCGGCGAGATCCGCGATCAGATCCTGCGGATCCTCCATCCCGATGCTGAGGCGCAGGACGTGCTCCGGCCCATCCCAACGCGTCGCCGTCCGCATCGGGTGGACGGCGGATGGCGCGACAAGGCTCTTCGTCCCGCCCCAGGACGCACCGATGGAGATGAGGCTGAGGGCGTCGAGCGCGGGCAGGAGGTGAGGCGAGGCTTCGGGCGAGAAGACCACGCTGAAGACCCCCGCAGCGCCGGTGAAATCGCGCCGCCACAGATCGTGGCCGGGCGCGCCGGGGAGGGCGGGGTGGAGGATGCGCGCGACATGGGGCTGCCGCGCCAGCCAGCGGGCGACGGTCAACCCGCTCGCGGCCGCGCGCGCCAGGCGGACGGCGAGCGTGTCGATGCCACGGCAGACCAGCGCGCAATCGTCCGGCGAGACGCCGATGCCGAGCCGGCCGAAGGCCCGCTTCAGTCTGAGGCCGAGGTCCTCGTCGCGCACGGTGACCGACCCCATGAGGACGTCTGAATGGCCGCCGAAATGCTTGCTCAGCGCCTCGACGACGAGGTCGACCCCGTGATCCAGCGGGCGGAAGGTGAGCGGGGACGCCCACGTGTTGTCGCTGCCGACGAGCGCGCCCGCGGCGTGCGCCATCTGCGTGATCGCGGCGATGTCCTGCATCTCCATCGTCAGCGAACCCGGCGACTCCGTCCAGACGAGCGTCGCGCCGGGCACCCGCGGGGCCAGCGCGGCGAGATCGCACGGGTCGTAATATTCCGCGGCGATGCCGAGCGCGGCGAGTTCGTGGGCCGCGAAGTCACGCACGGGGCCGTAGACGGTGTCCGGCAAGAGCACGCGATCGCCGGTCTTGAGGATCGTCAGGAAGGCCATCGTGATCGCCGCCTGGCCCGATGGCGCGAGGACGGTGCGCACCCCGCCCTCCAGCTCGGTCAGCTTCATTTCGAGGTGGCGATGGGTCGGCGTGCCGTAGAGCCCGTACGTGTACCCGTCCGGGCCGCGCTCGAACCGGCGTGTGAAGGATTCGGCGTCGGCGTAGCGGATCGTGGAGGCGCGATGCACCGGAACCGTGAGGCTGTCGTATCCGTCGAGGTTGACGGGAACGCGCGTCACGCACCGCGTGTCGTCGGTCATGGGGAACTCCGGCTTGGTTGTGCCGAATGTTGACCGCCTCAGCCGGCGCAATCCAATATTACTTTTCCCCCTTTCAATTCCTGTAGGTTATAGCCTTTGGACGTCCGCCAACTCGAAGCCTATCAAGCTGTCATGACGCTCGGGACGACGGCACGGGCTGCCGAAATCTTGCGCATCTCGCAGCCGGCCGTCAGCAAGGCGATCGCGGGGCTGGAGCGGTCGGTTGGTTTCCCCCTGTTCGAGCGGGAGAAAGGGCGCCTGGTTCCCTCGGCCGAAGGGCAGCTCTTCTTCGCCGAAGTGCAGGCGACGTTCGCCGGGCTCACGAAGCTCCGCAGCGCAGCGGCGCGCATCCGGGACTACGGTTCCGGCGTCCTGCGCATCGGCTGCCTGTCGGCGTTCAGCACCAATCTCGTCCCGAGCGCGATCGCGGCGTTCTCGCGCGCCGCGCCGGACGTCGCGGTCTCGCTGTTCGTGATGGGCTCGTCGGCGCTGCGGGACATGGTCGCGGCGGGTCAGCTCGACGTCGCCATCGCCGCCGACGAGGTCGACACGACCGGCGTCGAGGCCGAATTCTTCGCCCGGATCCGTGCCGTGGTGGCGCTGCCGCCGGGCCACCCCCTCGTCGCGCGCGACGCGATCTCTCCCTCCGACCTCGACGGGTTGCCGTTCGTGGCGCTCGCTCCGGAGGACACGACGCGGCGCGAGGCGGAGGCGATGTTTGCCGACCACAACGTCTCGCCGCGGGTGGTGGTGGAGACGGCGTACTCCTCCACCGTCTGCGCGCTGGTGCTCGCCGGGGTCGGCTGCGGGATCGTCGATCCGGTGACGGCCGTCGGCGCCGTCGAACGCGGGCTGGTCCTCAAGACCATCGAACCCTCGGTCCACTTCCGCACGCTGCTGCTGTTCCCGCCCAAACGCCGGTCAAAGCTCGTGGCGCGGTTCTGCACGGCTCTGGCGGACTGCCGCGACGCCAGCGGTCTGCTCCTCGAGCCCTAGGAAGGCTCGACCGGGTTGGCCCCGATGGCTCAGCGGGGCCGCCGTGGATGGTCCCGGACTTATGATTCGGACTCATAAGTCACTGCGGCCGCGCCGCGCTAATCAGGACAGATCCCACGACTATCTTCCGGTCATCAGATGCGATGGCGGCGGCGCGTTCCGTCGCTGATCGGGCGACGACCGCCTATGGCGGCCCCCGATCGCGCCTTGGCGGCGCGCGGCGCGCCGAGGCCATGTCAGAAAGGTCCGAAAAAATGATCTTGAACGAAACATACGCCCTGCCGAATGGGGTCGAGATCCCGAAGCTCGGCCTCGGCACCTGGATGATCGACGACGGCGCGGTCGCCAAGGCGGTGCGCACCGCCGTTGACCTCGGCTACCAGCATATCGACACGGCGCAGGCCTATGCGAACGAGCGTGGCGTCGGCGAAGCCGTTCGCGATTGCGGCGTTCCGCGCGCCGACCTGTTCGTGACGACGAAGCTCGACGCCGGCATCAAGGACCATGCCGGGGCGAAGGCGTCGATCGACGGGTCGCTCGCGACTCTCGGCCTCGATTATATCGACCTCATGATCATCCACAGCCCGCAGCCGTGGTCGGAATTCGGCGGGGCCGACCGGCACTTCGAAGGCAACCTCTTGGCATGGAAGGCGCTCGAGGAGGCGTATGAGGCCGGCAAGATCCGCGCGATCGGCGTGTCGAATTTCCAGAAGGCTGACCTCGCCAACCTTCTCGAAAACGCCTCGATCAAGCCGATGGTCAACCAGATCCTCGCGCACGTCAGCAACACGCCGTTCGACCTGATCGCGGACTGCGAGCGGAACAGCATCCTTGTCGAGGCCTACTCGCCCGTCGGCCACGGGAAGATCCTGAACAATGCCGAGATCGGCGCGATGGCCTCAAAGTACGAGGTCAGCGTTCCGCAGCTCTGCATCCGCTATTGCCTTGAGCTCGGCTTGCTGCCGCTGCCGAAGACCGCGAACCCGGATCACATGCGCACGAACGCCGATGTCGATTTCGAGATCTCTGACGCCGACATGGAGACTCTGAAAAACGCGGAGTCCATCAAGGACTACGGTGATGCGAGCATCTTCCCGGTCTACGGCGGAAAGAACTGAAGCCTCATACGGTCAGCTCCCTCCGCGTTGGTGACACCGAATCCGTGCGCAAGGATCGGTTCGGGCATGCGCACGGCCACGATGAACGCGCGGATGTGGCGGCGATCCGGGCGGGCGGGGTGGCCATCGATGTCAGGAATGCGGTGGTCGCGAAGACCAGGATGATGGCGAGCGCTTCCAGCCTGATCGAGCGGACGAGGTGGTCGCGCGCGGCGGGTTCTCCCCGGTTCAATGACGGGACGAGCCGCAATTTGTTGAGTGCCGCCAGGGCGAGGACGGCCGTCACGATGCCGAGCTTCAACACCAGGAGCCTGCCGTAGGGGCTCTCGATGAGGCCCGTCGGATCGCGGACGAGAAAGGCCGCGAAAATTGCGCCGGCTGTCACCAGAGCCGCCACGATCCAGACGGCTGCACGGCCGAAGGCGTCGAGGATGGCGGCGGCGTCGAGAAGCGAGGCGCGCCGCGCGATCATCGCGAGCGGTGCGAGAGAGCCGAACCAGAAGCCGATGGCCGCGAGATGCACCGTCAGCACGATCGAGAGGAGCCATCGCGGCTCTTCGGTCGCATGGCCGGCGAACGCATAGGAGAGCGCGTACGTGATCGCGCCGGCGAGCGAGAGGGCGCGCCCGACGCCGCGTCGAAAGAGGCAGAGCCCGACGAGCGCCACGGCGAGGCCGGCCACGCGAACCGCGACCGCCGTGCCCACCGGACCGTCGAGGACGATCTCCAGCATCATGGCGTCCGTCATGCCGGCGAGGTCCAGGCCGGATAGGTGGCCGGCCCGCACGCACACGCCGGCGAGCGTTGCGGCCGCGGCGACGATCGCCGCGATGCCGCCGACCCATGCGGTCCTGTCCATCACGCGCCGCATCTCCGCCGCGTTGCTCTCCGGGAATGCCCAACGGCCGAAGGCGGCGAGGAAGAGCCCGCTGCCCACGCAGAGAAGACCCGCGGCGTAGCCGAGGGCCCGCACGAGGATCCCGAAGAGGGCGAAGCCGTCGATGTCGCTCACGGGGCGATCGTGAAGTCGACGGTGCCCTCCATCACGTGACCGTCGGCGCCCATGCCCCGCCACTCGATCTCGTAGGCGCCGGGGGCCATGGCGCCGCTGGGCGTCGCCTCCAGCGTTGTGACGGGCTTCATGCCGTCGGTGCGCGTCAACGGGACCTCCCCGTCGGGCCCGACGAGCTTGAGCACCGTGATCCGCATCGGGCCTCCGAAATTGAGGCGGACGAGGTTCGGCGCGACGGTGAGGGTCTCACCGTCCTTGGGCGTGCCGGGCTGGGAGGACGAGTGCGCGGATGCCGCCATCGGCGCGGCGGCGAGCGCCGCCGCCAGGACGAGTGTCATGATTTTCATGGTTTCCTCCTTTTTTGGGACGCGCGGCCCGCGCCTATTCGACCTCGATGATCGTGAGTTTGCCTTCGATCCGGTCCACGTTGAACGTGATCGACTTCCCGACGGGCATCTTCTCCAGCATCGCCGGGTCCGCCACTTCGAAGACCATCGTCATCGCCGGCATGTCGAGGTTCACGATCGGGCCGTGCTTGATCGTGACACGGTTGCGGCGGGTGTCGACCTTGGTGACCTCGCCCTTCGTCGCATCGGCATGGGCGGCGGGGGCGGCGAAGACGAGGCTCGCCACGAGCGCGGCATAGATCGGCAGTTTCATCATGGGGTTTTCCTGTTCAGGGGTTTATCCGCGCGGCGTCGCCGGGCGAGGGGTGTGGTGCTGGTGATCGGCGGGGTTGACCGGTGCGTCCGGCGCGACGGTCGACGGGCCTGCGGCGGAGGCGGCCTCCGGCAGCGCGCCGGTCCATTCGTAGGCGACGGTGCCGGGCGGGTGGTCGAACCAGCCGGGGTCGGCATAGTCGTCCGCGGCGAGGCCCTCGCGGACCTTCATCACCGTGAACATGCCGCCCATTTCGACCGAGCCGAACGGGCCCCATCCGCCCATCATGGGCTCGGTGTTGTCCGGCAGGGGCATCGACATCTGCGCCATGTCCGCCATGCCCTCGGTGCCCATCGGCATGTATTCGGGCTGCACCAGGCGGATCTTGCGTGCCACCGCGGACTTGTCCGCGCCGATGAAGGTCGGCACGTCGTGACCCATCGCGTTCATGGTGTGGTGCGACTTGTGGCAGTGAAGCGCCCAGTCGCCTTCGTGGATCGCGTCGAACTCGTAGGCGCGCATGGCGCCGACGGGGATGTCGATCGTCACCTCCGGCCAGCGCGCTTCCGGGCGCACCCAGCCACCGTCCGTGCCCGTCACCTCAAAATGGTAGCCGTGCATGTGGATGGGGTGGTTGGTCATGGTGAGGTTGCCGACCCGCACGCGCACCCGGTCCCCCTTCGCGGCGACGAGCGGGTCGATGCCGGGGAAGACGCGGGAGTTGAAGGTCCACAGGTTGAAGTCCGTCATCTCCATGACGCGCGGCATGTAGCTGCCCGGCTCGATATCGTAGGCGGAGAGCAGGAAGACGTAGTCCCGGTCGACCCGCATGAAATCCGGGTCTTTCGGGTGGATGACGAAGAAGCCCATCATGCCCATCGCCATCTGCACCATCTCGTCGCCGTGCGGGTGGTACATGTGCGTGCCGGACTTCGTCAGCGTGAACTCGTAGACGAACGTCTTGCCGGGCGGGATGCCGGGCTGGGTGAGGCCGGTCACGCCGTCCATGCCGCACGGCAGGATGAGGCCGTGCCAATGGACCGAGGTGTGCTCCGGCAGCCGGTTGGTGACGAAGATGCGAACGCGCTCGCCCTCCACCGCCTCGATGGTCGGCCCCGGCGACTGGCCGTTATAGCCCCACAGGTGCGCGATCGTTCCGTCGGACAGCTCCCGCTCGACCGGCTCGGCGACGAGGTGGAACTCCTTCACCTCGCCGTTCATGCGAAACGGCAGTGACCACCCGTTCAGCGTGCAGACCGGGCGGTAGGGACGGCCCTCGGCCGGGGCGAGCGGCGCCTGTGTCGCGGCGCTCTCCATCACCGGCGCGTCGGGGAGGCCCATGTTGGCCGTCTTCGACCAGGCTGCGGTCGAGACGAGGGCGGCGCCGGCGCCAAGCACCGCGCGACGCGAGACGTTGCGGCCGGTCATTCTGCGGCTCCTTCGGCTTGTGCTGTGGCGGTTTCTGCCGGAGCGGCGCCCGCGACGCCGCCGCCCCAGATCGCGGCGGTGACGTCGATCTCGGCGAGATAGAAGTCGCGCCGCGCGTCGAGCGCCGCGCGGGCGCTCTCGATACGCGCGCGGGTGTCCGCCAGAAGGTCGAAGGTCGACGTGATCATGCCGTTATAGTTGAGGAGGGATTCGTCCTCGACGGCCTTCCTCAGCGGGACCACCGCGTCGCGATAGTGCCGCGCGATGTCGTAGCTTCCCCGATAGGAAAGGTGCGCCGCGCGGGCCTCGGAGCGGACAGCGACGGCGCGCGCCGCGAGGAGGTTGGTGGCGCGCATGATCTCCAGATTGGCCTTGCGCATCCGCGCCGCGCCGGTGTCGAAGATCGGGATCTCGAACTCGACCTCGAGGCGCGGGGTGAGGCGGTGCTCGACCTCCGTCACCTCCTTCCCGTGGTCCTCGGAGGTCGATTCCTCCCGCTCCCATTCGACGCCCGCCACCACCTGCAGGTCCGTCAGATAGCGCGTCGCCTTGGTGAGGCCGTAGCTGCGCGCGAGGGCCTCGAGCTCCAGCTTGGCGATCTTGAGGTCGACGCGATTCTGCAGCGCCGCGCGTTCGATCGCGCTCTCGTCGCGGATGCCTCTCGGCAGCGACGGAAGGCCGTTCGGCACTTCATAGGTGAGGTTGGCGCCCCAGAGGCCGAGGAGACGGGTGAGCTTCTCCTTGGCGAGGCGAGCGGCGAGCACCGCCCGCGCCTTCTCGGCCGTGAGTTCGGCATAGAAGGCCTGGTTCCGGGCCTGCTCGATCTTCGGGAAGGCGCCGGTCCGACCGAGCTCGACGCTGAGTTCGGCCGCCGCGTCGGCAGCCGTCAGCGCCTGGTTGAGCTCGCCGACGACACCCCATGCCGCCGCCGCCTCCACCCATGCCCGGCGCGTCTCGAGCGCCAGGGCGAGGGTCTTCTCCACGGCACGGCTTTGCGCCTGCCGGGCCCGCGTCTCGGCGATCGCGACCCGCCGCTCCCGCGTCGCGTACGAAAGGATGTTCGCGATCAGGAGCCCTTCGAGCGCCTGCGTCATGACGTTGAGGCTCGTTCCCACCGACACCGCCGGATTGACCGGAAGGCTCTCCTGCCAGAGGTCGGCGAAGGCGATGCCGAGGTCGGCATAGTCGGCCTGAAGCTCGCGATTGTTGAGGAGCGCGACCTTCACGGCGGTGTCGATGTCGATCGTCCGGCCCGCGACGAGGGCGCGGACGCGGGTCTCCGTCTCGGCCTGTTGCACCGCGTTGGTCGCCCAGCTGCTCTCGGTCTTGGTGACGGGACGGGCGGCGTTGCTGACCTCGACGAAGCCGCGATCGACCGGGAACTCGGCCGGCGACACACAGCCGGCGAGGAGGCCCGCGAGAGCGCTCGCACCCGCGACATGGGCGAGGCGCCTCATGAGCCGACCCTCGGCCGGGCGAAGCCTTCCTCGGCCGCCGGGGCAGACGGGGGCGGGTCGGGCTCGACCGGCATACGGTGCGTGTAGCCGGCGGTGGGCGCGGGTGGCGCGGGATGATAGGCGGCGAGCGTCGGCACGGCGGCCGGCGGCAACGGGTCGGCGACGTAGGTCGCACTCCCGCAGCCGGCCACCGACGCGGCGAGCGCGCCCGTGATGAGACGAAGCATGATTGTACCGGGTCGATTGATCGGAGGCAGAAGTCGGCGCGACGACGCGCGCCAGCCGTCAGATCGCTCGGGGTGGACGCTCCGCGTGTGACACGGGCCCGGCTTCGCCACGATCCTGTCGCGGCGCGAAGCGGACGGCGAGACGCGCTTCGCCCGTCACCGTCCGGATATCGACGAGGGCGATGGCGGGGCAGTGCGCGGAACAGCCGACGCAATGCTCCGAATCTGAGCAGCCTTTCGCCGCCTTGTCCGCGAGCGAACCGGTGTCGTGGCCGCCGGCATGACCGTCATGGTGCTGGTCCGGCCCCGCCATGTGCGCGGCGATGCCCATGTCGGCCGCTTTCGCAGGCACCGCGTGACCCGCGCCGGCAAGGGCGAGGGCCATCGACAGGACGGCTGCAAAGATGACGCGGACGAGCATTCAGGACGCGGCTCCGGAAGGTCGGCCGAGTTAAACACGTCGTGGGAATTGAACAAGCCGCAATGTGCGGTGCGCTCGTCTGACGTCCACAACGCGGTAAAATCGACACGTGCCGCGAGGTCGACCGGACGGCGCCGCGCGTGGCGCGACCTGGCTTTGGCCTGGAATTCGGCCGACAGTTCCGGCCGGGCGCCTCGCGTTGACACGGCGTCTCGCCGCCGCCATCAATGAAACATGCGTCTGATCGCTTGGCTGCTCACTGTGTTGGTCTTGGCGGGGCTCGTCACGAGCGCGCCGCCCTCCAGGGGCATGCTGCACGCCGCGATGGCGATGACGCATGACGGCGCTCCGGGCGCCCAGACCGAGGCACCGGCCGACAAATCTCCTTGCCCCATGGGCCACTGCCGGGACGGGGCGCCGAGCCAGCACGACTGCGCCATCGGGCTTGGAGTGTGCGGCGCGGCCATTCCCGCAGAGGCACCGCCTTTCCTGCGAACGGCAGGCCACGCGGCACGCGTGCCGCTGGGGATCGCCTCCAGCATGACCCTCGCACTGGCGCCGAGCGACCCACCCCCGCCACGATCCTCCGCCGTCCGGCTCTGAGCGTCCGCGCGCCGCATTCGCGGCAGGCAGGATGCGCGAGCCGCCTCTCTCACCGGATGTTCGCCGGCGTGAGACTGTGCGTCCGCCCTCATGGGGCGGCTCTGCGGGGAAAGCCCCGCCTTTCTAGGCCGACCGGAAATCCGGTGCGGGCCATGGAAAACCGCAATGCGTTCACTCCTATGTGATGCTCCGCTCAGCCGGAGAAGCATGATGTTCGGCGCAGCCACCGGGGCTGCGAGCCTCTGCCTGGCGAGGCCGACCCTCGCGATGACCCCGCCGACCCGCCTGGTCGCGGCCGTGGGCCAGCAGGCGCTGCCCTTTGCCAACGCCGGACGGCCGGTCGAGACTTGGAGCTATAACGGCACGGTCCCGGGGCCGCTGCTGCGATACAGCGTGGGCGACAGGCTGGAGGTCGAGTTCGAGAACCGCCTCGACGAGCCGACCGCCGTCCACTGGCACGGCCTGCGACCGCCCAACGCGATGGACGGCGCGGCGCAGCTGACGCAGGCGCCGGTCGAGCCGGGTCGCGCGATGACCTATTCGTTCGATCTCAACGATGCCGGAACCTACTGGTACCACACGCATTTTCGCGGCTGGAACCAGCAGGATCGCGGCCTCTACGGGATCATCATCGTCGACGAGGCCGACCCACCGAAGGTCGATCGGGACGTCCTCCTCGTGCTCGACGACTGGGTGCTCACCCCGGACGGCCGGCTCGACACCGATTTCGGCTCGCTGCACGAATGGGCCCATGCCGGCCGTCTCGGATCCGTCGCGACGATCAACAACGCGGTGGATGCCGCGATCCCTTTAACGGCCGGCGAACGCGTCCGGCTGCGGCTTGCCAACGTCGCCAACGCGCAGATCTTCGCCCTGATCTTTTCCGGACACGACCCCGTGGTGATCGCCGAGGACGGCAACCCCGTGGCCCCGCGCGCCCTCGGTGACGAACCGCTCATGATCGGCCCCGGCCAGCGGGTCGACCTCATCGTCGATGCGGTCGGCGCGCCGGGGTCGAGCCACGCGATCGGCGCCTACACCCTGACCGACGAAATCAGGCTCGGCCGCTTTATCTATGGAGCCTCCTCCGGGGGCAGCGGTCTCGCGGGCACCCCCGTCGCGCCGCTCCCGGCGAACGCGCGCCCCGTCCTCGACCGCGCAAACGCCCGCCGCATCCCGCTGGCGATGGAAGGCGGTGCGATGGGACGGATGCGGGGCGCCATGATGGGCGGTCGCATGATGGGCATGCAGGATCTCGTCACCAATGGCCGCGTCTGGGCGTTCAACGGCGTCGCCGGCGATATGGACGTTCCGCTCGCCAGGTTGAGGCGCGGCGAGACCGTCGTGATCGACATGGTCAACGACACGGCCTTCCCGCACGCCATGCACCTCCACGGCATGCATTTCCGCGAGATCGAGCGGAACGGCACCCCGGTCGACGGCCCCTGGCGGGACACCGCGCTCATGGCCTCGGACGACCGGTTGTCCATCGCCTTCGTGGCGGAGGCGGAGGGCCGGTGGATGCTCCACTGCCACATGATCGAGCACCAGGCCGGAGGCATGATGACCTTCGTCGAGATCGCGGAGGGGCCCGGCTGAGGCGGCGGACGGGGCATGACCGTGAGGACACACATGTCAAAGCCGCCGAGGGTCGCCGTGCGATCGTCGGCCGCGTCAGGACGCGTCAATGCAGACGCTCACCTTCACCCGGGAGGGACGCATGGGGTTCCACATGGACGGCTGGGGCATGGGCTTCATGGGTGGCGGCGCTTGGTTGTGGGCGCTCGCCATCCTCATCATCGGTGTGCTCATCGGCGTTCTTCTCGCGCGGCGCTAGCCGCCGGGGTGAGTCCGGCCCCTGTCGGCCGACGCCGACTTCAGAGCCCGACGCCGCGCCGTTCCGTCACGTGACGGGGCGGCCGGTGTCCATGTTTTCCAAAAGGGAGGTGAACATCTTGTCGAAGACCAACCGGGTGATGTCGGCCGCTGCCGCGGGCGACCCCATCCACCCTGCCGCGTGCGGTCGACCGTCACCGCCATCGCGATTCCCGTCGCATTCCAGCATCGCCCGGATGGGGAGGGGCGTATGAAGCGTCCCCTGATCATGGCCGGCATCGGCGTGTTGGTCGGGCTCGTGGCGGTGGCCGGCGCCGTGTTGTGGTCGCGGCCTCAGCCGGCACCGTCCATCGCGCTCCATCCGCAGGATGCCGCGGTGGTCGCCGAGGGCGCCGCAATCTACGCGGCCCAATGCGCCTCTTGCCACGGAGCGTCCCTCGAGGGTCAGGCGAATTGGCGGGATCGCGGACCGGACGGACGCCTGCCGGCACCCCCTCATGACGAAACGGGCCACACCTGGCACCACCCGGACGCCGTCCTGTTTCAGCTGACGAAGGATGGCCCGCCGAAGCAGATCGGCAATGGCGAGCCGTATTATTCCAACATGCCCGCCTATGGCAGCGTCCTCAGCGACGCCGAGATCGTCGCGGTTCTCTCCTACATCAAGAGCCGCTGGCCCCCCGACATCCAGGCCCGGCACGACCAGCTGAACGCGCAAATGAATGCGAGCCGCTAGCCTGGCGATTGGCGTGTTGAGCGCCGCATCATCGCCCGTGCCCGACTGAATGGAGCATTCTGCAATTGGCGGCGCCGAACATCAGGCGCTATCGTCGCGGGGTTCAGCACGGGTTCCGTTCGGTCATAGGACGTGAAGATGCGCATACGAATTCTCGCCAAAGCATGCGTCGTGGTCCTGTGCGCCGCCCCGCCGGCCTTTGCGCAGCATGCCGGGCACGGGGCGATGCAATCGGCGGGTCCGAGGGAGCCGGGAAACGGCGCCTTCGCCTCGATCGCGGAGATCGTTCTCCTGTTGTCGCAGGATCCGACGACGGACTGGTCGAAGGTGAACATCGACGCATTGCGCGACCATCTCGTCGACATGAACGCGCTGGTCCTCGGCGCGGTGGTCTCGTCCGAGACGCTGTCCGATGGGCTGCGGATGACGATCGACACAGAGGGCCGCCCGGGTTTGGCGGCCGCGCGGATGGTCCCGGCCCACAGCGAGGTCCTTGTGGCGGAAACGGGGTGGATGTCCGAGGTCGAGCAGAGGGAGGGCACGATCGTCTGGACGGTGCGGAGTGCCGCCGAGCCGGACATCGCGCGCATCAAGGGGCTGGGCTTCTTTGGCCTGATGGCGACCGGCGATCACCACCGAGAACACCACCTGGCGATTGCGCGGGGGGCGCTGGCGCACTGATCGGGCGCAGACGAATGCTGCAGGTCGGCTGAGGGGATCTCATCACCGGATTTCCGTCGGGGCGACGACCGTGCGATGCGCACGCCGGTCGATGGCGGGACAATGCTACTCTGGATGTGGCCCATAGAGCAGTGGCAGACTTTGGCTGGCCTCCCGCATCTCATCGCAGACACGCGTCTCCGCGCCGGAGTCCTGAAGGCCCCCGGAATTATCCGATCATCTCGTCCATGAGATCCGTCACGCTCGCGAGCACTGCGCCGGCATCCGCGACCCCCTCGCTCTCCTGCGCGCGCGCCCATGCGGACTGGACGTCCCGATACCGCGTCGCCGTCTTCCAGCGCTCGACCTCGTCGGCGTCGAGGATGCGGACATCGGCTCCGGCGCGCCTCAGATCGTCGAGCTGAGCCTCGAAGCTCGCGTCCATCACCGCGCCCAGGCTTTGGTACGACGTCGCGGCCGCCCGCTGGATCGCGCGCCTGTCCTGCGGCTCGAGCCCGTCCCAGACCGACCGGTTCATCGCCAGAGGATATACGTGGCCGAGCCAGAGATCCTTCGAGACGAGGATGCTCGGCGCCGCCTCATGGACGTTCAGCATGTATCCGCTGTCGACATTCACCATGAGGCCGTCCAGCGTCCGCGCCTTCAGGGCGTCGTAGATCTCCGGTCCCCAGTGCATCCTCACGGGAGTCGCGCCGGCATTCTTGAGGAAGTCCAGATGCCAGAAGCTGGCGGAGCGCCATCGCCCGTCCTTCAATCCGCCGAGATCGGCCAGCGGTGACGTGCTGAAGAACGCGACCGGATAGCCCGTTCCGAAGAACAGCGGAACGATGTCGTTTCTCTCGAACTCGGCCGTGAAGGCCGGGATCTCCGCGTGGGCCCTGCGGAAGAAGTCGACCTGCCGGCTCCCGGTGGGGCCTGTCGGAAAGCTCTTGAAGATCTGGTGCAGCGGCAGTTCCTTCGCCGTGTATTCCGGCACCGTGGTGGCCATGTCGGGGCCCCCCGTCCGGCTGACCGCGCCGAGCGCGTCGTACGCCGCGGCGATCTCGCCGTTCCAATGATCATTGACCTTCAGCCGCCCGTCCGACTCCCGCTCGATCGCCGGGAAGACCACGTCCTTCAGGAACCGGGTGCGCATCCCGCCGAGTGGTTCGTGGTCGCTGAAGGTGAGGACACGGGCGGGCGCGATCCCCGCCTGTGCGCCGGCGGTGCGGGGCAGGGACGCGGACGCCGCCACTCCGGCGGCGCTGGCCAGGAACGACCGGCGGCTCAAGCATGCACCGTGGCCCGTCGTGCGGCTGTCGGTCATTCGGATCTCCATGTCGGCCAGGAATGATGTGGCTTGATGATGCTTCGGAGCCAATATACCTGAAGGATCCTTCAGCTTGGTATTCGCATTCATGACCGACGCCATTCCACCCCGGCTGCAGCTCAGGAAAGCGCCGATTCAGGCCCGGTCGGAGGCGACGCTGGAGGCGATCCGCGAGGGCGCGATTCAAGTTTTGCTCGCCGACGGCCTGTCCCGGCTGACGACCACCCGTGTCGCGGCCCGCGCCGGCGTCTCGGTCGGCACGCTCTACCAGTACTTTCCGAACAAGGAGGCCCTTCTGTTCGCGCTTCTGCGCCGTCATTTCGAGGCGCTCGCCGATGCCATCGAGCGGGCGTGTGCCGGCGACGAGCGCCGACCGCTCGATGACGTGGCCGACGCCATCGCCGACGCCTATGTCTCGGTGAAGGTCGCCCGCCCCGACGCGACGGCGGCCCTCTACCGGGCCGCGGGAAGCATCGACCAGTTCAAGCTGCCGGTCGGCATCTATGAGAGGCTCGAAACGGCGGCGGTCCGGGCGTTGGAGAATGCCTCCGACGTGTCCTTTGCGGACCACAAGCGGGTGGTGTTCACCCTCCTGTCGGCCCTCGCCGGCCTGTCCCGCGGCAGCTTCAGCGACCTGGCTTCGGGCCCGGACACCCTCGACAGGTTCCGACAAGACGCGACACGGCTCGCGCGGGCCTATCTCCGGGCCGCGGTCGACTGAAAGTCCGAGCGCTGCGGCTGACGCCAGCGTAGGGGGCGCGAGGATGTGCGAGGCGTTGGACCGCATCCCGGCGCATACGGTCGGACGAACGAACCAAAGGTCAGGACACTCGAACGCGCGCGCTGCCGCGGCTTGAGGTCGTCATCCACTCCCTGCCTCGCACTCGACATCGCTCGGACCGTGGCGCCGCAGGGCCGCGCGCCCACCGCACCCCATCACTCCGGCCGGATCGCCCCGATCGACACGAACTCGTCCGCGATGAAGGAGGCGATGAAGGCGACGTCGTCGGACCATGTCTCCTTCAGGGCGGCGACGGAGAGGGTTCGCGGCGGGATCGCGGGGTCGGCGTCGAAGCGGCAGATCCTGTCGGCGATGTCGCTGCGGATCAGCGCCGGAGTCATCACCGCGAAGCCGAGCCCGGCGGCGACGAGCTCGCTGGTCACGGTTAGCGAAGTGCAGCCGCTCAGCGACTTCGGCGAGGTGCCGGCCTTGTCGAACCACTCGCGGATGGTCCGTCCGATGGTCGACGATTCGGGCTGCGTGAAGATCGCCTCGCCGGACAGGATGGCGGGGGTGAGGACCGTGCCGGCGAGCGGGTGCTCCGACGGCCCCACCCACGACAATTCGACCACCCCGAGAGGGCGCACCACGATGTCGTCCGCGGCGGTCGCGTCCGTCGTCACCACGACATCGAGCTGACGCTCGTCGAGCTGGCGCAGGAGCGCCGCGCCGACATCGACCGCGAGCTCGATGCGCAAGGTCGGGCTCCGCCGGGCGAGCTCGCGGACGAGGCCGGGGAGGGCGAGGCGCGCCACGGTCTCCACCACGCCGAGCCGCAAGAGGCCCCTCAGCCGGTCGCTGCTCGCCTCGTCCTGGATGTCGCGGGCGATGGTGAGCATGCGCTCGGCCTGCGTCTGGATCGCCTTGCCGGCTTCCGTCAGGCGCACGCGCGCCCCGGAACGGTCGAACAGGGTGCATCCGAGGTCGCGCTCGAGCTCGCGGATGCGGCCGGAGACCGAGGGTTGGGTGAGGCAAAGCTGCCGCGCGGCGGCGCGAAAGCTGCCGAGCCGTGCGATCCAGTAGAACGTCTCGATCTGCGCCAAGGTGATCCGCATGATAGGATCAGGCTATCACCTCATCCGCCGAATACAATTGGAGCCGATCACATCGCTCGTTGTAGCCTCCGCGTCGGGCCACTGCGTCCGGCAGTGGACGGAACATTGAGGCAGCGACATGAAGCGATCTGGTCTACTTCTGGCGTCATGGGCTCTGGCCACGTCGCTCGCGGGCGGCGCGAACGCGCAGGAGCTTCAGGAGCTCCGTCTCAAGGTCATCGGTGGCTGGAGCAACGTCACCATGACGACGCAGGTCGAGCAGCCCTTCTGGGAAAAGACCATCCCCGAAATGTCCGACGGCCGCATCGGCGCCGACTTCAACAGCCTCGACACGCTGGGCCTGAAGGGCAACGAGACGCTGCGGCTCCTCAGCCTGAAGGTCGCCGACATCGTCACCGGCCCGGTCAGCTTCGTCGCCGGCGACTTCAAGCTCTATGACGGTCTCGACCTCGCGGGCGCGATCCTCGACATCGACACGATGAAGAAGGCCGTCGACGCCTACCGGCCGGTCATCGACAAGAACATGCAGGACAACTTCAACGCCCATCTCCTGATGATGTGGCCATCGCCGCCCCAGGTGCTGTTCTGCAAGGGCGACATCACCGGCGTGAAGGATCTGGCCGGCAAGAAGATCCGGACCTTCAACCAGACGCTCGCCGATTTCGTCGATGCCGTCGGCGGCACGCCGGTGCAGCTCTCCTTCGCCGAGGTCGTGCCGGCCCTGCAGCGCGGCACCGTCGATTGCGGCGTCACCGGAACCGGCCCAGGCAACAGCGCCAAGTGGTGGGAAGTGACCGATCACCTGTTCCCGCTGGTGCTCGGCTGGGCGCCCTATTTCAGCGCGGTCAACAAGGATACCTGGGACGCGCTCGACGAGCCGACCAGGGCCTTCCTCACCGACGCCTTCGCCAAGCTCGAAGCGGAGATGTGGGCGCATGTGGCCGAGGTCGCGACCGACGGCGTCAACTGCAACACCGGCCAGGGCGAGTGCACCAACGGCATCAAGGCCAACATGGCGCTGGTGGAGGTGTCGGACGCAGACCGTGAGCTTCTGGCCGGCATGGTCGGGACGACGATCCTGCCCCGCTGGGCCGAACGCTGCGGCGAAGCCTGCGTCGCCGACTGGAACGGCACCGTCGGCAAGGCCCTCGGCTTCGAGGCGGCCGCGAAGTGATCGATAGGGCGCGCACCATCGAGAACGGCGGCGGGCCGTTGCGGTGGTTGCGCGCCGTGTCCCGCGCGATCCTCATCGCCGGGGGACTGATGATCGTCGCCGCCTGCGTGCTGATCGTCGTGGAGGTGGGGCTGCGCCAGCTCCTCGACCGGTCGCTGGGCGGGGTCGACGAGCTCGCCGGCTTCGCGCTCGCGGTGGGCACCTCCTGGGCGTTCGGCGCCATCCTCATCGACAAGGCACACGTGCGCATCGACACGCTCTATAGCCGCTTCGGCGACCGGGTCCGGACCATCGCCGACATCGTCGGACTTGTCGGGACCCTCGCCTTCGCCGCCACCCTTCTCCTCTTCTCGGTCGAAGTGCTGCGCTCCAGCGTGCGCTTCGGGACGACCTCGCAGGGCGCGCTCGCGCTGCCCGTCGCGGTGCCGCAGGCAATGTGGGTCGGCGGCCTCGCGTGGTTCGTCCTGGTGACGGCGGTCCTGCTCGTGGCGAGCGTCTTCGCGGTCCTCTCCGGCAATTGGCGGCGCGTCGGGACGATCGCCGGGGCGCGCGGCATCGAGGACGAGATTCGAAGCGAAGTCACCCGCGCCGGGGCCCTCTCGCAGGTCCCGAGCGGCGAGGGGCGGCAATGATCCTCTTCGTCGTCGTCGCGATGGCGGTGCTCCTCGCGGTCGGGCTGCCGGTCGCGGTGGCGCTCGGGCTGATCGGCATCGGCCTCGCGGAGTTCTTCAGCCCGCTGCCGCTCATCCGGGCGATGGGCGAGGTCGCCTGGACCTCGTCGACCGGGTTCCTGATGGTCAGCGTGCCGCTCTTCGTGCTGCTCGGCGAGATCCTGCTGCGCTCCGGCATCGCCGATCGCATGTACGCGGCGGTGGCGGCCTGGCTCGCCTGGCTGCCCGGCGGTCTCATGCACGCCAATATCGGCTCGAGCGGGCTGTTCGCGGCGATGTCCGGATCGAGCGTGGCGACGGCGGCGACGATCTCGACGACCGCCATGCCGCAGATGGACAAGTACGGCTACGGCCGGCCGCTCTTTCTCGGCTCGCTCGCCGCCGGCGGCACGCTCGGCATCCTCATTCCCCCGTCGATCAACCTCATCGTCTACGGGCTCATCACCAACGCCTCGATCCCGCAGCTCTACCTCGCGGGGATCGTGCCGGGGATCCTCCTCGCGCTCTTCTTCATGACCATCGTCGCGGTCGCCTGCACGCTCCGGCCGTCGCTCGGCGGGCGGTCCGTCACGGTGAGCTGGTCCGAGCGGATCAACCTTCTCGCCGAATTCGTGCCGCCGCTTTGCATCTTCGCGGTGGTGGTCGGCTCGATCTATCTCGGCTGGGCGACGGCAACCGAATCGGCGGCCCTCGGGGTCGCGGCGGCCGTGGTGCTGACCATCGTGCGCGGCCGCTTCAGCGTGGCGATGTTCATGGAGGCGGTCGAGAACACGATGCGCACGACCGGGATGATCATGCTGATCGTCGTGGCGGCCTTCTTCCTCAACTTCATCATGACGGCGCTCGGTCTCACCAACCAGGTGGTCCAGCTCGTGACGACGCTGGACCTGTCGCCGACCGAGCTGATGCTCGCGGTGATCGTCTTCTACATCGCCCTCGGCTGCTTCATGGAGACGATGGCCATGATGATCGCGACCGTGCCCATCGTGGCGCCGGTGGTGGTCGCCGCCGGGTTCGACAGCGTGTGGTTCGGCATTGTCGTCGTGGTGCTGATGGAGGCGGCCATGATCACGCCGCCGGTGGGCATCAACCTGTTCGTGATCCAGGGGATGCGCACCAGCGGCGGGATCGGCGAGGTCTCGCGCGGCGCCGCGCCGTTCCTCCTCGCGATCTTCCTCCTCCTTGCCCTGCTGGTGGCCGTCCCGGAGGTCGCCCTCTTCCTGCCGACCGCGCTCCGATGACCGGCAGCCGCGACCCATCCGGTCTCACCGACGCCTCACGGCCGATCGGCACCATGACCTGCCTCGAAGGAACGCAATGACCCGCTCAGCCTACCGGATCGGCATCGACATCGGCGGCACCTTCACCGACATCGCGCTGGTGGAGGCGGGCGGCACGGTCGATATCCGCAAGGTCGCGTCGACGCCGGACGATTACAGCCGCGGCATCGCGCTCGGCCTCGAGGCCCTCATCGCCGAGCTCGGCATCGATCCGGGCGCCATCACCGGCATCGTCCACGCGACGACGGTCGCCACCAACACCATCCTGGAGCTGAAGGGAGCGCGGACCGGCCTCGTCACCACCGCCGGATTTCGCGACGTGCTGGAGATGCGCCGCCTGCGCATCCCCGTCCTCTACGACCTCCAGTATGACAAGCCGCCGCCGCTGGTGCCCCGCCGCCTGCGCCTGGAAGTGCGCGGCCGGATCGGCCCGGACGGCGCCGAGCGCGTGCCGCTCGACGAGGCGGATGTCGCCCGCGCGGCCGAGACATTGCGCGCCGAGGCGGTCGAGGCGGTCGCGATCAGCACCTTGCACGCCTACGCGAACCCCGCGCACGAGATGCGCATCGAAGCGCTCTTGCGCGAGCGCCTCGGCCCGGACGTGTTCCTCTGCCGCGGGTCGGAAATCCTGCCGGAGATCCGCGAGTACGAGCGGACGAGCACCGTCGTCGTCAACGCCTATGTCGGCCCGGTGATCCGCCGCTATGCCGACGCGCTGTCGGCCCGCCTGCGGCGCCTCGGGATCACCGCGCCGATCATGATGATGCACTCCGGAGGCGGCGTCCTGCCCCTCGCGACCGCCGTGGAGCGTGCCGCCTGGCTGGTGGAATCCGGACCGGCGGCGGGTGTGATCGCCTGTGCCCGCCTTGTGCGCGGCGAGCGGCGCGGTGCCAATGTCATCTCCTTCGACATGGGCGGCACCACCGCGAAGACCGCCTTGATCGAGGACGGCGAGGCCGCGCGCACCGACGAGTACGAGGTCGGTGCCGGGATCAACCTGTCCAGCAAGCTGGTGAAGGGCGGCGGCTATCCGATCCGGATGCCGTTCATCGACGTGTCGGAGATCGGGGCCGGCGGCGGCAGCCTCGTCGCGGTGGACCGGCTCGGCCGCGTGACCGTCGGGCCGCAGAGCGCGGGGGCGATGCCCGGCCCGGTCTGCTACGGGCGTGGCGGCACCCGCGCGACGCTGACCGACGTGTTCGTCGGGCTCGGCTATATCAGCGACACCGCGCTCGCGGGTGGGTCCATCGCGGTCGATGCCGAGGCCGCGCGCGACGCGCTGGCACGCCAGATCGCCGAGCCGCTGGGGCTCGATCCGGGCACCGCGGCGCGCGGCGTCCTCGCCCTCGCGGTCTCCACCATGACGCGCGCGGTGAAGGCGGTGTCGACCTATCGCGGGCGCGATCCGCGCGACTTCACCCTCGTCGCATTCGGCGGCAACGGACCCGTGGTCGCGGCCGACATCGCCGCCGCGCTCGGCATCCGCCGCATCGTCATCCCGGTTGCGGCCGGGGTTTTCACCGCGTTCGGGCTTCTGCGCTCCGACATGGAGGAGGAGCGCGTCAATTCCGTGCTGGAGGACGCCCATCAGGTCTCCGGCGATCGGTTGGCCCAGATCCACGCCGGTCTCCTTGCGCGAGCCCGTGACGCGGTGCTCGCCGACGGTTTCGATGTCGCGACGGCGCAGCATCAGGTCAGCGCGGACCTGCGCTATTTCGGCCAGGCCTATGAGCTCAACGTCGCGGCGGCCGATGGGGGGCTCGACGGCGCCGCGCTCGCCGAGGGCTTCCACCGCGAGCACGAGCGCACCTACGGCCACCGCTCGGGCACGGACCCGGTGCAGCTCGTCAACCTGCGCCTCACGACACGCGTGCCGATGGCGTCGGCCGTCACCGGCTTCGCCGCCACGCCGCCGCGGGCGACCCGCGACCGTTGCGCGGTCTTCGAGGGCGGCCCCATGCGCGTTCCCGTCATCTCCCGCGCCGCGCTCGACGAGGGGCCGCGCGCCGGCCCCTTCATCGTCGAGGACTATGACTGCACCTGTGTCGTCCCGCCCGGCGCGGCGGCGCGGCTCGACGCGCTGGGCAACATCGAGATCGAGGTGGGCGGGCAATGAGTGACGTCGATCCGATCACGCTCGAAGTGGTGCGCAACGGCCTGTCGGCGACCGCCGACGAGATGGCGCTCATCATCATGCGCAGCGCCTATTCGCCCGTGGTGCGGGACATCATGGACTACTCGACCGGCCTGTGTGACGCGGACGGCGCGATCATCGCGCAGGGCCTCACCCTGCCGATCCAGCTCTGCTCGTTCCCGCGCGTGATGCGCTTCGTTCAGGAGCGTTTCGGCGACGACCTCGCCGAGGGCGACATCTTCATCACCAACGACCCCTACGGTTCCGGAGGCCAGCACCTGCCGGACGTCTACGTCCTGAAGCCGGTGTTCGCGAACGGCACGCTCTGCGGTTTCGCCACCACCGTCGCCCATCACACCGATGTCGGCGGCATCGTTCCGGGCAGCGTCGCGATCTACGCGACCGAGATCCAGCAGGAAGGGCTCCGGATCCCGCTGGCGAAGCTCTACGAGCGCGGACGGCCCAACGCCGTGCTGTTCGACATGATCCGGTGCAACACGCGCCAGCCGGTGGAGGTGCTGGGGGACCTGCGCGCCCAGATCGCCGCCTGCCTCACCGGGGAGAAGGGCCTCCTCAGCCTCATCGAGCGGTATGGCGCGGACACCTTCTCCCGCTATGTCGACGCGCTGCACGACCACGCCGAGGTGGTGATGCGCGAGACGATCGCCGAGCTTCCGGACGGCGTCTACGTGGCGCACGACTTCCTGGACGGCCTCGGCGAGACCCCCGACCCGATCCGCATCAGCGCGACCGTCACCATCACCGGCGACACAATCGCGATCGACTTCGCCGGGACATCCGACCAGGTTGCCGCCAGCATCAACTGCCCGATCTCGCTCCCGGAATCCGCCGCCTTCGCCGCGATCCGCTGCCTTGCCCATCGCGACATCCCGAACTGCGGCGGATATCTGCGTCCGATCACGGTGACCGCGCCGGAGGGCTGCCTTCTCAATCCGCGCTACCCGGCCGCCTGCGGCGCGCGCGGGGTCGTCGGCTACAGGGTGTTCGACGCCATCATGCAGGCGCTGGCCCAGGTGGTGCCGGAGCGGGCGATGGCCGGGTGCGAGGGCGGCCCCTTCCTGATGGCCGGCGGGGGCGAGTGGCAGGGCCGCCAGTTCGTCCTCAACGAGATGCTGGTCGGAACCTGGGGCGCGCGTTTCGACCGCGACGGGATCGAGGGAATCTCCAATCCCGCCGCCAATATTTCCAACCAGCCGATCGAGCTGATCGAAGCGGAGATGCCGGTGGAGATCCTGTCTTACGGCTTCGTGCCCGACTCGGGTGGACCGGGGCGCAATCGCGGCGGGCTCGCCTTCGTGCGCGAGTTCCGCTTCCTGCAGGACATCCGCTTCAACCTCCGCGGCGACCGGCGCGATCATCCGCCGTTCGGCATCGACGGCGGGCGACCGGGCGCGCCATCGGCCCACATCCTCGTCGACCGGGACGGGGCGGAGACGGCGTTGCCCGCGATGCCGATGCAGGGCTTCACCGCCAAGGCGGGTGAGGTGTTCCGGCTGGTCGGCGCGGGGGGCGGCGGCTTCGGCGACCCGCTGTCGCGCGACCCCGAACGGGTCCTCGCCGACGTGCGCGAGGACAAGGTGACAATCCACGGGGCGGAGCGCGACTACCGGGTGGTGATCGACCCGCGCACACTGAGCGTGGACGAAGGCGCGACCGCTGCGCTGCGCGAAGGAGCCGTCGCATGAGGGGCGTCGCCGCGCTGAACGCGCCGCTGATCGGCACCCCCGACAGCCGCGCCATGCTGGAGACGCCGGCGCTGGTGCTGGACGCCGCCGCGTTCGAGGCCAACACCGCTCAGCTTGCGGCGCTGTCGGGCGCTCACGGAATGGGCCTGCGCCCACACGCGAAGACCCACAAGTGCGCGACCATCGCGAAGCGCCAGCTTGCGCTCGGGGCCAACGGCATCGCGTGCGCAAAGCCGGGCGAGCTCCTGGCCCTCTTCGAGGCCGGCATCCGGCCCCTGATGCTGACCGCGCCGATCGCCAGCGCGCGCAAGATCGCGCGTCTCGCCGACGCGGCGGCGCGCGGGGCGGAGCTCACCGTCGTCGTGGACCGGGTGGATCTCGTCGAGGCGTTCGCGAGCGCCGCCCGCGCCGCCGGCGCCCGCATCGACGTGCTGATCGATTGCGACACGGGGCTGGGGCGAACGGGCGTGGTGACGGCCGATGAAGCGGTCGCGCTCGCCCGCGCCGTCGCCGCGGAGGACAGCCTGCGCTATGTGGGCGTCCAGGCCTATGCCGGTCTCGTGCAGCATGTTCATGCGCACGTGGATCGCCGTGCCGCGAACGACGCGGCGAACGCCCGGCTTCGCGCGATCCTCGACGGGCTGGAGGCCGCTGGCCTTGCCGCCTCGATCGTCAGCGGTGGCGGCACCGGCAGCCATCTCCTCGATTTCGAGGCCGGTCTTCTGACCGAGGTTCAGGCCGGCTCCTACATCTTCATGGACGAGGGCTATCAACCCGTCGATTTCCACGGCACCGAAACGGCGGTTTTCGCGACGGCGCTCTTCGTGGACGTGACGGTGGTCGCCCACAGCGCCGCCGGTGAGGCGATCACCGACGCGGGGTCGAAGAGCCTCGCCATCGACGGTCCGCCGCCGCGCGTCTTCCGGGACGGCGTGGAGATCGGCCGGATCGAGTGGGCGGGGGACGAGTTCGGCCGGGTCAAGACCGCCGCCGGCCACGAAGCCCCCGCGCCGGGCACGCGCCTCGCCTGCACGGTCCCGCACTGCGACCCGACGGCCAACCTCCACGACTTCATCCACATCGTGAGGGATGGACGCCTCGTCGAGATCTGGGCCATCGAGGGGCGGGGGCTGTCGGACTGAGCGCGAGGTCGTTCAGCGTGCAGCCTGTTTCCGGGGGCAGGAGCTGAAGTGCGCTGAAGACATCACGTGGCGAAGGCGGCGCGCACCAGATTTCGTCCATCTTCCTTTGAGCGGTAGAGTTGTCGGTCGGCCTCGCTCAACAACTCCCTGAAGGGCAGCCGGACATCATCGGAATATCCGATGCCGACACTGACCGTAAAACGCACGACGACGTCGCCGGCGTTCACCTGCTGCGCCTCGATCGCCTGTCTGATCCGCTCGGCGATGAGTGAGGCGTCGTGCGTCGTCGCGTTCGGCAGAAGCGCCACGAACTCCTCGCCGCCGATGCGGGCGGCAACGTCCGTCTCGCGCAGGTTCGCACCGATGACCATGCCGCACCGCTCGATCACGCGATCGCCGACGAGGTGGCCGTGGGCGTCGTTGATGGACTTGAACCGGTCGATATCGACGATGAGGACGGCGCGCTGGGTGATGGTCGGATCCATCATCTTCGCGGCCGCCTGTTCCAGGCCCGCTCGGTTGAGAAGGCCGGTCAGCGGATCCTGCAAGGCGGCTTTCTTGAGCGTCTCGGCCCCACGCTCATAGGCGAGGGACAAGGAGAAGGCGCCGCTCGCGACGATGTGGATCGCGGCGTTCATGAGGTGGATGTTGAGGAAGAGGTCCTCCGGCAAAAGGTTGTCCATGCTGTTCTGGGCCAACCAGCCCTGCATCACGCGAAGCACGGACGAGGCGACCATGATCCCATAGGCTGCGATGAGCCCCCAGACGGAGGGCAGGTGCCGATGGCGCTCCGACGCCAGCGTATGGATGATGGCGACGAGCTGGATCGTCAGCACGACATTGACGGCGCCGAAGACGACCCCGGTGCCGAGCATGTCGGCCGAGTAGAGCAGTCCGGCGACCAGGAGCGTGAGGCATGCGGTCGCGAAGTGTGTCGGCGAATACGCGAAGAACGCGCGAATGGCCTGCCACCGAAAGCCCAAGCCGATTGCAAGAAGGCAGTTCGGGAGCAAGAGAGCGTCCTGCGATCCGCCAATTCTTTGCGAGAAGATGAGGAAGGCGACGGAGAAGATAATGTTCGCGACCGCGAGATTGAACCAGTATCCGCGGTTGACCATCCTCGACCAGGCGACAAGGTAGACGACGGAGAAGACAAATAGAGACGCGGCGTTGACGATGAATACTGTCGCGGCGTCCAAGTCGGCCAGACTGTGCATCGGTGTCGTCCCAGCGTCGGCGTGTCGAATCGACGGCGGTCGCCGCGACTTGCGTGAAATCACTCTGAACTTGAAGCGGCCGCTCGGGCGAGCCGGGCCATGAGGTGGTAACGCTTAGACTTATGCTTGCAGCGGACCTGCAATCAAGCACTATAACGCATCGCGTTTGCACAAAAGCCGACCGCGAAGCTCTTTGCGGCCATCGCTGCGCATCCGGTTACGGACGATCAGCCGATGCCGTGCGACGAGCGTCGAAGGTCCGCGTGTTCGTCGACGGCCGATAGTCATCTGAGCCGTTCCGAGCGGCGGGGCACGTCCGTGCACGCATCCACGCGCATGCATGTCGCCGGGTGTCGCCGGCCAACTCGGGATTTCGGCCAACATTTGCTATGCTGGGCCGCCGTCCGAGGGCGATGCGAGCCCTCCGAGGGCGTCGATTGCGTGCGCGCGTTCCAAGTCGAGTGCGATTGCAAGGTGCTGGCCCCGCCACGCTGCGCCCCTCATTGCGACGGGGGCGTCGACGGCGGTCCGCCATCACCAACGGGCCAAGGCCCGACCGGATCAGAACCATAAGAATCGCCAGCTAGGCCTCTGTCCGAAAGGCGCGGGGTCCATGTCCAGGGAGGACAACATGCTGAACGAATTCCACAGAACGGCCGACGCCATCCTGGCCTCCGCTGCGGGGGGCGAGCCGCGTGTTCCAGGCGTCGTCGCGATGGTCAGCGATCGCAACGGCAACATCTACGAGGGGGCGGCCGGAGAGCGCGTCCTCGGCGGCGGCGATGCGATGACGACGGACAGCGTCTTCGCCCTCTTCTCGACGACGAAGGCCATCACCGGCACCGCCGTCCTGCAACTGGTGGAGGACGGGCGGCTCGACCTCGACGCGCCCGCCGGCACCTATGTGCCGGACATCGACAAGCTTCAGGTGATCGAGGGTTTCGACGATGCCGGCGAGCCGCGCCTGCGCGCGCCAAAACGGCGGATCACGACGCGCATGCTGATGCTCCACACGGCGGGCCTCGGGTACGACATCTTCAACAGCACGTACAACCGGTTGGCCCAGGAGAAGGGGCAGCCGAGCGTCATCGAGGCGTCGAAGCGCTGCCTCATGACCCCGCTGCTCTTCGATCCGGGCGAGGAGTGGGAGTATGGCAGCAATCTCGACTGGTGCGGCCAGGTGGTCGAGGCGATCACCGGCAAGCGCCTCGGCGAGGTCTTCGAGGAGCGGATCTTCGGCCCCCTCGGCATCGTCGACACGACCTTCTCCCTCAATGATCGCCTGCGGCAGCGGCTCGCGGGGATGCACAGCCGGGGAGAGGACGGGTCGCTGACGCCGATGGAATTCGAGCTGCCCTCCGATCCGGAGGTCCACATGGGCGGTCACGGCCTCTACGGGACGGTCGGCGACTACATGAAGTTCATCCGCATGTGGCTGAACGACGGTCGTGGGCCCGGCGGTCGCGTGCTCAAGAGCGAGACGATCGAGATGGCGGTGAGGAACGGGCTTGGCGACAAGAAGGTCAAGATGCTGCCTGGCGTCATCCCCTCGCTGTCCAACGACGCCGAGTTCTTCCCCGGCCTCTCGAAGTCCTGGGCGCTGAGCTTCATGTTGAACGACGACACGGCGCCGACGGGCCGCCCCGCCGGCGTGCTCGGATGGGCGGGCCTTGCCAACCTCTTCTTCTGGATCGACCGGCAGAACGGCCACGGCGGCTTCTGGGCGACCCAGATCCTGCCTTTCGGAGACCCGGTCTCGTTCGGCAAATATCTGGAGTTCGAAACGGCAGCCTACGCAGTCCCGCTCGCGGCGCGGGCGGCGTGACGGCGCCGATGGAGCACGGCACCGACCGCGGCCTCTGCCCGCAACGGGCGCCGGATGAGGGTGGGAAGGCTGTGGCGGGACGCCCTCAAGTGAGGGCGTTCTTCGGCAGCATCATGTGACAGCCCTTCTCACCGTCGACGGTCTGCGTCACGCGCAGATCGCCCTGGAGAGAGCAGAGCATATAGGCCTCTTCGCGGGTCAGGCTGGTCCGGCGGCAGATGTGCCCGATCATCTCGCGGACCGCGATCCGTGCCGCCTCGTCGAGATCCTCGTGAAGGCCGATGCTGATGAGGTGGGTGGCGCTTTCCGCGAACGGGTAGGCATAGCCGAGATCCTTGCGCACGGTGAGCCTGAAGCTCCCCGTGAGGCCCGTCTCCAACGCGCTGATGCAGACTTCACCGTCCCCCTGAACGCCGTGACCGTCGCCGGCGGAAAACAACCCACCCTCGACGAAGACCGGCAGGTAGAGGGTCGTGCCGGCCTGGAGTTCCTTGTTGTCCATGTTGCCGCCGAACTTGCGCGGCTGGACGCTGGGGAGCCGCCCCCAATGCGCGGGCGGCGCGACGCCCATGACCCCGAAGAACGGTGCCAGCGCGATCTCCTTGCCCCACGGGAGCCGCGCCGTCCGCTGCTGAATGTCGATCTCGGGATGGATGATCGCGCCGGTGTCGAAATCGCCGGGCAGCGTGCCCCGAAGCGGCACGATGCAGACATAGCCCCAGCGGTCGATCGGTCTGACGTCGAGAATGTCGATCTGCAGCACGTCGCCCGGCGCCGCGCCTTCGACGAACACCGGCCCGGTCAGCATGTGGCTGGCGCCGCCTCTGACGCACTTTTCGATCGCCTCGCGGTGGCCGGGCTGAACCAGGGACGGATCCGGCGGCAGGTCCTCGCGGTCGGCCGCCGCCCAGCTGGTCAACTCCACCGTATCGCCCGATCGGATCCGCAGAACAGGGGGCAGGCTTGCGTCGTGGAACCCCCAATGGATGTTCTCTGGCAGCGCGTCCAGGCGGTGATTTTGAGGCATTCGATCTCCAATAGGTCGGGCTATGGCCGATCAGTCTCAGACGTGCCTTGGCGGAGTGGACCAACCTTTGCGGAGAAGCATAGCGGTGGTTCCATCGGGCGGGTAGGGGCGCTCGTTCTCCGGGTCCCGTGCTGGGCGCTGGAAGATCTGGCGCGCTCAGGCGTCGACGTGGTTCGCGGCCTCCAGGATGGATTGCGGCACATCCACGCCCAGCCGCCGCGCCGTCGCCAGGTTGACCGTGAGATTCATGCTGGTTTCATACTCGACCGGAGACGAGCGCGTGTCTTCCCCTTGCAAGATCCGAACGGCGAGCCCCGCGGCCCGGCGCGTCGCCTTTGAGAAACTGGTTCCATAGGCGATCAGCGGCGCGGCGCGCGCCATGTCCCAGCCGAAGACGGTGGGAAGCTTCGTGGCCGTCGCCGCCTCCGCGACCGCAAGGCAATGCGTGTTGATCCGCGGCACTTCGAGGCCGAGCAGAGCGGTCGCGCCTTCGGCACGGAAGTCGCTCATCGCGGACGCGATGTCGTCGAATGATCGCAGAAGGCGCACGACAGGGCGAAATCCCTGGGCAAGGGCTGCGGTCTTCGCCATCTCGGCGAGGATTGGCGGGACGTTGGCGTCACCGATGAGGGCGAGTGTCGCGATCTCGTCGATCGTGTCTTTCAAAATCCTGATCTGCTCGCCCGTCTGCTCGACGTTGAAGGAGGTCACACCCGCGACGTTGCCGTCTCGTTGGCTCTCTTCGGAAATGAGGCCCGCCGCGTAGGGATCGACCACGATTGCAAAGACGATCGGGACGGTGTCACCGACGATCGCGTGAACAGCGTAGAAACTCACCGCTCCGATTGCGACGATCAAATCCGGTCGAGCCGATGCCAATTCTGCAGCTAACGACGGCAGAAGCTCGTGTCGACCTCCGGCAAATCTCTCGATCGTCTCGACGACTAGGACGGTTTGCTTGTGTTGTAGATCAAGTTCGTCGCGAAACGCGGAGTAGGCCGGATACGACGTGTCTTCGGCCATGAGAATACCGATGCGTCGAGCCGTCACGACAGGGTTCTCCACGATCGACTTGTGAAGTCATAACAAGGCTTATCGAACCAAGTGAGAGACCCGTCAAACGGCTCCCGCTTGAAGATGAGACGCGTCGTCCGAGAAGTGGAAGTTGCGTGGCCTGCCCGGCTCGCCTGCCGCAGCAGCTCAGATCGCGACAGCCGTAAACAAGCGCGCGGTCTGCGGGGCGATGAGGTCGGGGCCGCGGACGAGGTCGGCGCAGGATTTCAGGACATCCGACACGATCGCCGCCATGACGCCCTCGCCGCCGGCGGCGACGGCAGGCCCCACCGGATTTCCCTTGATTTCGAGCGGGATGCTTTTCTCGGGCTCATGGATGATCCTGTCGACCGTGAGCTCCTGCGATTGAACGTCGTCGAAGCCGCACGAGCGCAGCAGCTCGGGAACGGTGCCCAGCCCTGCGTAGGCGAAGGGAGCAAGGGAGCGCGTCGCGTCCTGCCGGGACACGTGGCGTTCAATGGCCTGCGCCAATGCGATGAAGAAGCGGGGTGGCCCCGCCCAGATCGTCAGGATGATCCGGCCACCTGGCCGCAAGACGCGTCGGATCTCTTTTAGTGCGGCGTGTTCGTCCGGAAAGAACTGGAGTCCTTGCTGGCAGAGGGCGACGCTGAAGATCGCATCCGCGAACGGCATCTTCGTGACGTCGCCGACGTGCCACGCGAAGCTTTCGGGCGCGTCGCGCGTCACCTCGCGAGCCATCTCGATCATGCCGTCATTGAGATCGATCCCGGTGATCGGTGCTTTCGGTGAGACTTGCGCGTGGATGACGCGGCTGACGATCCCTGTGCCGCAAGCGACATCGAGCAGGACATCATCGTGCGAGATGTCGATTGCGGCGAGCGTCGCCTCGGCCAGCGGCCGGAAGATCGCCTTGACCTTCTGCTGTTCGTAGGACGCCGCAGCGCCTTGAGCGAGCTGGAACGCATCACGTGCCATGTCGAGCTCTTCCTTCGTGCGCCCTCGGCAAACAAGCGCGGCCGATCGGCCAATTTTGAGCTGGAGGATCCCGAGATGCAACGTCATTGCCGGTGCGATGACGTCTACGGCGTTGCGGTAACGCGCGGCTTGTATGTGAGCCAAGCCGAGGTGTGGCACCTCAGGGCAAGTCTCGTGCATCGCGGGTGCTGCGCGCAAATCCATCCTGATTGCAAACGTGCGCCAAACGCTTTGATATCTTTGGCTTGGCTGGAGCTCTATCGCATCGGTGGCGTTTCCGGTGATGATGACCTTAGCGGAACCGGTGTATTCCGCCGATCGTCACGGCACGTTGACAATGGGCGGTCAACGATGAGCCCGGCGCGACGGGCTTCCTCAACAGCCTCGAACGTTTGTGCAATGGCAGTCCCTATGCAGCTTTGTCGTCCACTCCGCGGATGCCTCGGCCGTTCGTCTGTGACTATGAAAGCGCAATCGGGACGCTGTTGACCGTCGCGAAACTGTCATCGAATGCGATCCGCTTTTGTCGATCGGCGGAAAAGGGTATCCATTGTCGGATGCGCCTAAGAGCCTACGCAGTTCACCTATTCACCGCCATCGGCGCATCGCTTGCCATGCTCGCACTGCTGGAAGCCGTGCAGCAGGATTGGGCCATGATGGCGATCTGGCTGGCGGTTGCCTTCGTCGTCGACGGGATCGATGGCCCTTTGGCCCGCCGCTATGACGTTCACACCAATGCGCCAGTGATCGATGGGACGCTGCTGGACCTGATCATCGATTTTCTGACGTATGTGATGATCCCCGCCTACGCCCTCTATGGATCGGACTTGCTTCCAGGGTGGACAGGCTGGTTCGTGGTGCTTCTCATACCTTTCGCCTCATCCCTTTACTTTGCTGATACACGCATGAAGACGAAGGATGCTTCGTTCCGCGGTTTTCCCGCATGCTGGAATATGGTGGTGCTGGCATTGCTGGTGATCCAGCCGGTTTGGGAAGTGATCCTCGGCCTGGTCCTGCTGCTGTCCGCCGCCCAGTTCCTCATGCTGCGGTTTATCCATCCGGTGCGCACGCTGCGCTGGCGGGCGGTGTCATTGCCCGTGGCATTGATCTGGACGGGCTGCATCGCCTATTCCGCGTGGTTCGATTTCGCCTCGATGTCCGTTTTAACCGGTATCGTCGCCGTGACGTCGGTCTATCTGTTGCTCGCGGGTATCGCACAGCAGATGATTTATAAATCGCGGAGCGCTGCGCTGGTGTAGAAGTGTCGTGGGTTACCGTCGGAGGGCGAAAAATCGCGCGCGAACTCGCAACGAGATCTGCGGCGCGCTTCAACCACCGGATGGCCGTACTTCGGGACTTCTTGTAATCACCCTGGATGGGGATTTGGTGCCGGCTGAGGGACTCGAACCCCCGACCCCCTGATTACAAATCAGATGCTCTACCAACTGAGCTAAGCCGGCCCTGGCGTGCGGGTTATCGGGTGTCGCGCAGGGGTGGTCAACGCTTGTGCATTGCCTTGTATGGCCAAATGAGACAGGATTTTCCAGAGGGATCCCTGGGGGAATGTGCATGACGCTCGGACGCTTTCTGGCAATCGCGGCCGTGACCGCTTCGGCATGGGTCTCGATGGCGTCGCCGGGCGTCGTGTCGCCGGCCGCGGCGGCGGACCTTTATACCGTCCGCCCGTACGTCGATTCCCGCGGAACGCCTCGCTATTTCGGCCGGTACGAGCCCTGGTCGCGCAGCGAGGAACGGCCGCCACGGCGCGGCGAATGGTTCCTCACCTCGCCCATCCCGCCGCGCGTCAACTTCCTCGTTCCGATGGACAAGGCCTATCTCTATGCCCGTCCGGAGCCGTGGACGCCGGCCTGGTACACCTATTGCAGCGAGCGCTGGCCGAGCTTCAATCCGCGCACCGGGACCATCCGGACCCCCGACGGCGTCAGGATGTGCTTCTGATTTCGATCCGTCGTTGCCCCACGGCAACAGAGGCCTCCACCCAAGGCGCCCCTGCGGCGCCTTTTTTCTTGCCCGACGCCCGCCGCCGCGCCGGGCGGGCGGTAAGCGATGGGATGGAGGCGCGCGCCGGGAGCGTCACGGCGCAGGGGAAGGTGGATCACCGAGCGGCTGGGGCCCGCCCGTAGCCGGCCTTTGGTGGGCTCGGCGCTGTTCATACGCATCGCTTCGCCACCGCCGCCCGCCTTGTCCACGCGGCGCCGCCGAGGTCGGGGGAAGGCCCGGCCCCTCTCCGGTCTCCAGTGCGCGCCGCCCCACCGGGCGAACCGGCCGGAAACGGTGGGCCGGGGAACTTGCGCGCGCCCGAAGCGTCACGGCGCGGGGGAAGGCGGATCGCCGAGCGGCCGAGCGCCCGTCAGTCGCCGGCCTTTGGCGGGCTCAGGGCCGTTCCTCGCCGCAGCCACCCGCTTTGCGCGCGACGCCGACAAGTCCGAGGGACGGCTCGACCCCTCTCGTAGCCCGCACGCGCAGCCCCGGCAGGTCGGTGGGCCGGGAATGGTGGGCCGGAGGGGCGCGCCCGAAGCGGCACGGCGCATGGGAATGCGGGTCGCCGAACGGCTGAGCACCCGCCCAGCACGGCCTTCGGTGGGCTCGCGGCCGTCCATGCGCCGCGTCTCTCCGCAGCCGCCCGTCCTTCCGAGCCTCGCCCGGCGAGGGCCGGGGGACGCCCGACCGCGCCTGAGCCGCCGGCCCCGCGTCAGCGCGGCTTCAGGAGGCTGTTCGTCGCCGCGTAGAGGGTGATCGCGGCCGCGTTCGAGACGTTGAGGGAGGCGAGGGCCCCCGGCACCTCGATCGCGGCGGTGACGTCGCAGGCGGCCGCCACGCCGGGGCGCACCCCCTTGCCCTCGGCGCCGAGCACGAAGGCCCAGCGATCGGCGGGCTCCAGCGTGCCGAGCGGCACGGCGGCCTCGCTGTCGAGCGCGGCGACGCGGAAGCCGAACCCTTTCAATTCCTCCACGGCGCGGGTGAGGTTCGTGACCACCGCGATGTCGACGAGGTCGAGCGCGCCCGAGGCCGATTTCGCGAGCACCCCCGTCTCCGACGCGCTGTGGCGGCGCGTCACCACCACGGCGTCGACCCCGAAGGCGGCCGCCGAGCGCAGGATCGCGCCGACATTGTGCGGGTCGGTGATGTGGTCGAGGCACAGGACGAAGCGCGCGTCGGCGAGGTCCTCGATGTCGCGGCCCGGCAGCGGCGAGACGTAGAGCGCGGCGCCCTGGTGGACGGCGTCAGCGCCGACGAGCCGATTGAGGGCGCGCACGTCGATCTTCTCGGGCTCCATGGGGCGCGGCAGCGGCTCCAGACGGCGCGTCGCGTTGGGCGTTGCGACGAAGCGATGGATGGTCCGGCGCGGGTTTGCGAGGGCGGCGCGAACCGAGTGCAGGCCGAACAGCCAGTAGGGCTCATTGTCATCCATGTGGAAGAGATATCCGTCTCATCGTTGACTTCGTTCCGATCCCCTTTTATCACGCCGCTTCGACGCGACCCGGAGGGGTGCCCGAGTGGCTAAAGGGGGCGGACTGTAAATCCGCTGGCTATGCCTACGTTGGTTCGAATCCAACCCCCTCCACCATCCCCGACCTAACTCTCTGATCTCAATGATATCCGGGGCTTACGCCTTGCTCCATGGGACATACCATGGGACACGGTATGGGACAAAGGCGATCGTCGGACCCTCTCAGAAGCCGCCCAGAGCCTCCTGGAGACACCCTGGCGATTAAGCCTCGGCGATCATCAGAGGTCCCTCCATGCCCCCTCTGCGGCTCCCCAAGCATCTTGAGAAGCACGGCAACGGCTATCGTGTGAGTGTCCCCGTCCCCAGGGCCTTGCAGCCGGTCATAGGGACACGACGCCTCAAGCAGAACCTGAAGACCGACAGCCGCAGGGATGCCGAACGGCTGATGGGTCCTGTGATCCACGAATTCCTCACCCGTCTCAAGGTAGCCAGCGACCACCTCAACGATCCTCAAGCGGCCAGTCGAGAGAAGCGACAGCTGAACCTCAAGGAAGCCGCGTTCCTCCTCCGTGAGCAGATGGAGGAGGCGAGGGCCTCTGGAGATCCTGAGAAGGTCGAGGGGGTCGATGAACAGATTGCGGTGACCGTCGAAGGTCTCTTGGGTCGTCCTGTCGATGTCGATGAGGAGGGCCATCCGATCTATGACCGGCCCAGCGCCGACAAGGCCAGTGAGCTGAACGCGATCGCTCGTGGCCGTGAGTTCCCCATCGAGGATGCCCTACGGCTCTATCACGATGAACGGGACGACCTGACGGAGCGGAGCAAGTCTGATGACCGTCGCGCCGTGGCCTACCTCCTCGCCCACTGCGAGGCCAAGAAGGTCAGGCGGACCATCGAGAGCATCGATCGACGCGAGGCAGGCCGGTTTGTCGCCGGGATGAAGGGCTACGCCTCCAAGGACAAGAACGGGCGACCGATCACGAACAAGACGGTCAACAAGTACCTGTCGAGCCTCAGGTCCCTCTGGAGGTGGCTCGTGAGGCGTGGGTACGTGGCTGAGAACGTCTGGAGGGAGCAGAGCCTACCGAAGGAACGGAAGACCCGTGAGGAGCGCCACAGGCCCTTCACGGACGATGAGATCCGCCGCTTGCTGTCAAGGACACCTCACAGGCCCTCGCTGCATCCGATCATGCTGATCGCTGCCCTCTCGGGTGCTCGTATCGACACGATCGTGAGCCTGAAGGTGAGGGACGTCGCCAATGGTCTCTTCCACTTCAAGGCTCAGAAGCTGGAGCCCGATGCTCGGGACGTTCCGATCCACTCCACCCTCGTGCCGATCATCGAGAAGCTGGCAGCGGGGAAGAGCCCCGAACAGGATCTCTTCACGTTGCCTGACGGCTCTCCCGAGTATCCTGAGGTGACTGGAGAGGCCTCACGGTCCAACCCCGCGGTGAAGGCGTTCACCTACTACCGGCGCAAGTGCGGGGTAGAGGCGGCCAGTGGCGGCCGTAGGAGCCTCGTTGACTTCCACTCCTTCAGACGCTGGTTCATCACCACGGCTCTTCAGGCTGGGCAGCAGCCGCATATTGTGGAGCGTGTCGTGGGACACAAGAATACGGGGATGACCCTTGGAGTTTACTCTGGAGGGCCGTCTATGGAGCAGCTCAGGGAGTGTGTGGAGGCGGTGAAGTTGCCGCAATGATGGGGCTATGCGTCCGGGTAAAGTCCATCTACTTTCGTCTTTATGTGTTCTAGCTCGATTCTTAGGGTATCGATTTCACGTCTTTCAATCTTTACTTCTCGGAAACTAGGGTGATGGCTCAATTCACTGATAATGGAGCAAAGTTCCGTTACCGCTCGTGTTAAACTGTTCCCATGAATGCTCCAACCTTTCGGGCTGAAGTGCTGCATATCATTGCGGATATCGATACTAAATGCTACGAGATTGTCGCGAGATTGGGATGAATTGATTGGGCGTCCACCCCAGTTCTTCATCCATTCGTCAGATTTGCATCGGCACCAGAGTACTTTGGGTGATGCGACCACCATTCCCTCAGGGTAGGCGATATTCGGTTCGTCCTGACGCTTCAACAACCTAGCCTCATCTGAGTTCCGCCAGATCCCGCCCCCATCCGAGCGCTCCAGGACGCAGATCATTGTCACCACGAAAGCACTAAAAATTTCTAAGAATACGGAGCGTATCAGTCTAGGGTTGATTGATAGACTGTCTGCCAAGATTGATGAAGCCATAACAACATCAAATATGTCCTTGAATTCATCCGTATCATGGGCCTCTGAAGGTTTATTGGAATTCACGAAACGCTCCTGTGGAAAAACTGACTGGAACTATAGAGTAAACTAGTTAAGGTTTCGGACATTATATTGAGATTCAACAGTATTTTATTGTGAGGTCCTGTGTTCATAAAATCCTCCTTAAATGAAAAGGATTGTCAAGATGACAAGCTACATCAAACCAGCCAACTTCAACCATCGTGCCGAAGCTGAGGCTTCCAAGATCCACAGGCAACGCGACACCTTCGTCAAGCGTATGGATGGCGAGGATGTCTGGGAAGGCATGAACCAATTCGCGGCTGACCATTGGTCGGACGCTCAGTTCGATCGCTTCAACTCAGCCATGAACTCTCGAGACCCTGACGTGGTCCGCAAGGCCCTGAACGAACTCCGTACGGACTATTCAAAGGCCATGTTCGGCGGTCGCCAGGGGTAGCGCTAGTAGCTGCCACTGGGTCTCGTATTGCTTCCGATGTTCAAGGTATAATACGTATTCGATATCGAATGCACTTATAAATCCACTTGATTGACTGCCAATAGATCCAATATGTGATCCTTACTCGCAGTCGATCGGAGGATCATAACCTAATGTACATCTGCATCGGATCTGGTAAGCGCTGCCTGGAGCTGGACATCTTCAACAGCTGGCGCACCGTCTACGCACGCGTCCCCTTGATCGGGGAGCTGTGGCTGGATGGCACCAGACGGCTCTCACAAGAGAATGCCTTCCACTTCCAGAGTTGGCGTCAGATCTGCCGTGACGCGTCCTCCTGAGGGCTGGGCTACACGCTTCGGGTCACTGTTGAAGGTCAGCGGCGGCGCGGGGCTCGCTAGGGCCTCCAGAGTTTAGCGTCTAACGGCTTGTAGCCTCCTGAGGTGAGATACCGAATCTCGGTCACACCGTCTTTCTGGAGGTGGTCGCAGGCAAGCTTGACGAGTTCATCATGCGGGTCGAGCGGCCGAAGTCGTGTTCCTGCATCTCCAATGTCGCGTATGGATAGGAGTAAGGCTTCTCGGGGGCTGTCGATGTATCGGCGAGCCGTGAGGAGTCGTTGCCCATCATCGAATTCATAAAGATCATACTCGAACGCGCAATTGCTGACGCCATCGGGATCGAGGCCGCCCTTCTCAAGGTGCCTTGTCTTGTTCAGGCGCATCAGAAGACACTCATCAATCTCGTCGATCTATGGCCAGCAATGCCGCTGCTGATGGAAGACAGCTAGTTTAGCGGATCAAGCGCCTCCAGACAGGACGCTGCTGCCCTGACGATCAACTCAAGTCATCCAACGACCACCTTCAGGCCCCCTGGAGGTGGCTTTTCGTGTTCGCCCATCACCTCGCAGGTGACACCCTCAAACGCAAAGAAGAAAGAAACCCCCATGGAACTCCTCATGAGCGCCGCTGATAGCCGGTGCGACAACCCCAGCACGGACTATCTGGACCCTGAAGGGGCTGGCCCCGACGCGCTGACCTTGCTCCTCGTCCTCCTCACGTCCGCCGCTGCCGATCAGGAAAAGCAGCAGCAGGAGGACGAGGAGCCATCGAGCGAACCCGTCCAGGCCCCGTCCTTCCCTCCTCAGCTCACGGCGCAGCAGCGCTCCAACTTCGCCTGGAGAATGCTAACCGTCATGAATGACCCTCTCACCCGTCTGGAGACTGCCAGGGCCACTGGCTGCGGTGTCCGCATCATCTCCGTCATGCGGCGTGTGAAGGCTGCCATGGAGGCTGAAGGCCTCTGGCCTCCGACCTTCGACACCTGGCGTGATGCCAAGGCCTGGGACAAGGCAAGGAGGGGCGGATGAGTAGCCTCGATGTCTCGAAGCACCTCATCACCGATAAGGCCGGTGCTCGACACTTCATCCGTTCAATCGAGGTCGCCTGCGAGCCCCTCTTCATCGCCCGCGATATCGTTGATGCCATGGGCCTCGGCAACATCTCCGAAGCAACCAAGATGGTCGAGGACGAGGACAAGCATCGGGTGAGCGTGAGGGCGCTCGGCAACACCAATGGTGGCGGAGCGAAGCTAGCCCTTACCGTTGCCGGGGTTCGTCAGTGCTGCGGCTATCATGCCTGGAGAGGTGGGAATGCCATGGCAGACAAGATCCTGGCGCTGATCGATGATCTCTCGATCGCCGCCACTGAAGATCACCCGAAGACGCCTGAGGACCAGCTGGGACGCGTCGAGGATGCCTTGGGAGACCTTCGGAAGGCCCTTGCGTGGGATCTGCTGGAGCGGCTGCGGTCGGGGCAGATGAAGGCCTCTGAGCTCGTGATCGCCCGTGCGCTGCTCGCCGACAATGGAGTGACCATCCCTGCCCTCCGAGCTGAGGCCAGTCGCCGGATGTTTCAGTCCCAGGCTACCTCTGGCAGTGGGGTGGCGGACGAGCGGGACGAGCTATTTGATGTCGATTCCCTGCCGTTTCAAAGGGGAGAGGAGTGGGAGTCGGAAGATGAGGTTGAGGGATCTGAAGAGGATCGATAGGTGATCTGAAAATGGGTCACGCATCTAAATGGGTATTAGAATATAAAGAGATCCACGCTCCCCCCTCGGCCCTCTGGCTGATTCACTAATACGTGATCGAACAACCTGGGGGAGGGGAGGGGGTGCCCCAGGGGTCTTTTCGTCTGCCCTCAGTCTTCGTGGCATCGACCAAAAACAGCATCGACCATCGGCGCCAAGGTCTGTGAATGCACATACGTCCCTTCGTTGGGATCGAGGGTGGCCACAGTCCAGTCGTCGTAGAGGAACCTCAAATCTCCTGTTGCCAGTTTCTCGACGTGCAGCAGCCGATGATGGTCACAGCCGCTATCGACGCAGAGCCTCACGCTCATGGACTGGGTGTCGATCCTGATGAGCTTCAAAAGACTGACCCGCCTGCAGCCCGAGATTGGCGGGCCGTAGCAGTACAGGGACGTCTCGATCCAACAGGAATAGCTCGTAGCGAGGGCAGGGGTTGTGGGTGCCAGACCGATCGCGATGGCTGATAGGCGGAGGCTGGTGCTGAGCTTCATCGGCTGGGTGTCTCCGTCCCGCAGACTGCTCGCAGTCGAGGACTACTGCGCGCAGGATCTGCCTCCGACGATCATGAGCCGTGAGAAGTCCACCGTACAGCCTGGAGGCTCCTCTGTGTCCGTTAGAGTGTACTTCAGCGGAAATGCTCAATCGGCTCCTACCTGTGTCCGTAAGGGTTGACAGCTACCATTCGGACACGAGATAGATCGGACAGAACTCATACGGACGAGGTTGCCATGTCCATTCTCGAAGCGTCTTCAGGTCTCCAGCGAGGCAGCAAGCGGGGCCGCACGACGCCACCTCAGGGCCACCCTGGACGAGCCTCTGACCATCTCAAGCAACACAAGGTCGTCCTCTACGCCCGTGTTTCGACAATGGAGCAGACCCTAGACCATCAGCTAACCCACGCTCAGCAGGCAGGCTTCAACATTGATGAGGTCATCGCCGATCACGGTGTTTCTGGCGTGAGTGTCCCTCTCAAGGATCGTGAGAACGGCAGGAGGCTTTTTGACATCTTACGTTCAGGGGATGTCCTTGTTGTCCGATGGATCGACCGCCTCGGTAGAAACTACTCAGATGTTACCGCGACTGTCAGGGAGCTGATTGAGCGTGGGGTGACCATTCGGACGGTCATCAACGGGATGACCTTCGATGGCTCCTCCAAGGACCCGATGTCGAAGGCGGTCAGGGACGCGCTGCTGGGCTTCATGGCCGCGATGGCTGAGGCTCAGGCGGAGACCACCAAGGAGGCTCAGGCTGCGGGGATCGCTCTTGCCAGGGAGAAGGGCGTCTATCGTGGGCGTAAGCCGAGCTTCGATGCTGATCAGCTGCAACAGGTGATCCAACTCCTCCAGCAGGGGGTCACACCAACGGAGATCGCCAAGAGGGTCAGCGTCTCTCGGCAGGTCGTCTACCGCATCAAGGAAGATCCTGCGGCTGCCTCAAGAGCGCTGGAAGCATGGGGGTGAGATCTCGAAGGCTGCTGGCAGTCGAGGTCTGCTGCGTGAAGGGTCTGGGGTGGTCGGCAGCGCAGTGCTGTGTTCGGGGGAGTAGGAGCGGCTGGGTGATCTTGAGATACCTCTAGAAGGCCCTCAGGAGTCTCCAGAGTCGCGTTAGGCTGAGCCCGGTGTCAGCCACTGGCTTTCTGACGATGCCTCTGTGTGAGTCCCTGAGGGGCTCTGAGAGGTATTCGGGATATTGAGTTCATCGATCTGTCGCGTGAATGCATGAGGTGATCAAGGGAAAGCTTAAGCGAGGAAGTCATTCGGCGGTATATTCTGTATAGCTCCTCAGGAGCCTCCAGATTCGCGTTAGTAAAAAGTGGGTGGTTGGGCCTGTCAGAAGCTAACCCCTCTCTGTGAGTCTCTGAGGGGCTCTGAGCGGTATTCTGAGTTGGGGGTGTCCCTCCGGCTCAGGTCGAGGGATGGGGAGCCAGGTCTGGAACGTGACTATCCTGGCGATGGTATCATTGTACCGTCTCACCTCACTCAGGAGGGGCCATCGCTGGTGGCAATATGTTACCACATAGCCGCCTACGATATGCCGACAATCAATTAGGGTGACCATAGGGAAAGGGACTGCTCACGAGCATCTCCAGTTCCAGGGGGCACTCCCGTGAGGAGTGACGGCTTCGGCCGTGCCATGCTCAAGGCCTCGGATGATGTCCTTGGGTCCCCCCTTACCCTCAGAATACCACGTTGCCCTTCGATCGATGTTGGCAGCGTGGGGGGTAAGGGGGGCCATGCTAAGGGTTCCTGGATGATATCTATAGATCCAGAGATCCTTAGGACTGTCCTTAGATCATCTTACGATATCTGAAGATCCACTGGCGACAGTCCGTGGGTGATGGATCATTGATGACCATCAAATCAGACACACTCTAGTCCAGCTTCACGTTCCATCAGGGATCTTCCGCCCACCGATGCTCAATCGACTGATGGAAGGTCATAGAAGGTGGGCTGAAGGCAGTCTGTAGATAGTGGATCATGGATGACCATCAAATAAGGCAACCTTAAGAACCTCCTTCAGGCACCTTCCGATTTCCTTGGCTCCGATCTCACGATACCTCGACATGAGCCTTGTGATGGACCCAAGCGTTACCGGAAGTGGCTATGAAGGAGGAGGTAGAGGATCGCGGCGAACGATATGAAGTAGAGGGTGTGCCGTATCCTCTGTTCATTGCGCCTCCGCCTCCGCCTCTCCCTCTGACGTCTCAATTCCTGACGTCGTTGGTAGCGCCTGACGTATTCATCAATGTCTATTAGCAGCTCCCTCTCAAATCTCTCATCTTCCTCCTCAGTGTCTGTTGGTTCCTTGATGACTGCCGGTGGTCTACGCTTGAACATTCCGTTCAGCCTGTAGGCGTCCGGTGGTCATTGAACGAGGTGAGCGTGGGTGTCGTTGCTTCTTGCGAACAACTCGCGTCACATCTCTGACCATCCGGTGAGGGCTGGTGAAGGATACGTCGCATTGTCTTCCTTTGGATGGGTTGGGACGAATATGTCCTGAGGGGTCGTATTGATGGTGATGTCTCAATTCGGCCCCGCCTATCTGCTTCATTCGTGAAGAGACGGTCATATTCTTTTTCAAAATAGTTGTACTCATCAATATTGATTCGCCGAATTTTGTTTAGAGGTACGTGTCAATACACGAATTATGCAATGAAGAATGAATAACAACAAAAAGGTTTATCGTGATGTCTTTCAATCTCCCTGCACCACTCCCCAGAACCCTTAGCCAAGCCGAAGAACAGATGACGAAGTACTACGGCACCCGTTGCCACGCTGAAGGGTGTCGCAAGGACCGTGCGGGCTTCTCACGGTTCTGCGACCGGCATAGGCGGGAGGTGGTCCTGCAAGGGGAGGTCGGGCAGCGACGTATCAGGGTCCCTGAGCTGAGCCCCTACGTGCAGCTGGTCGAGCGACGACTGGCAGCGGGAAGGCATTCCCCAGAGATCCAAGATCTTGTGAAGAGTTTCCATCGCCGGTGGTGTGATCTGGTCTCAGAAGCAGAGCGTTACATCGATTGTGTCGAGAAGGAGATCCCGACGTGGGATCACCCGACCATCAGGCGTAGCCAGGGCGCGCCTCTGTATCGTGAGTTCGAGCTGCGTTCCTACCAGCACATCTTGCGGATGGAGAGGGTGGAGACTGACTGGACGCGGTTTCTCGTCGAGACTGCAGCCATGATCATCTTCCGTGAGTTCGAACCCCACCGCTTCGTCACCGACCGGTCCTTCTTCGTTCAGCTCGCAACCCGTGTGGGGCGTATGAGGCGGAGAGTGGTCTTCGAAGATGGTCCCAGGGCTGGGCAGCTCGTCTACATGAGCCGGATAGCGGTCAAGGAGAAGCACTTCATCGGTCAGCAGCTCTCCGCCTGCTTCGGTCCCCTTGGGCTACATCTTGCGAATATCGAACTGATGGGCCTTGAGGATGAAGACGACAGCCGAAGGATTCTCAGCGAGGGCCTAGCGGCTCTTCGATGATCCGAGTGGGGAAAGCCTCAGGATTCCAGCGGGACTCTTGATGGCCACGACGTCCACGTGATATGAGAAAGGGCGGCCCTGAGAGGGTCGCCCCGAGGCTATCTCAAGAGCAAGGGACGAAACACGGGGACCAGCCGTGTCGGCCCGAGACGGATTTCCACCGTCACACTCCTCTCTCCTCGGCATCTCTCGTTGCCGGGTACGCTCCTGACGGAGAGGGCTCATCCATGCGATGGGCCCTTCTCTTTGTCTACCACACAGGTATGGGTATCACAATGCCCTCGATGTGCGTCTATGCGCTATTGAGCTGACATCCTGTTGATATCGTGGTACGCACATCGTTGTGGATGGGGGAGGCGGCATGACTGACGCGTACCAGAAGGCTCTTGCGAGGCAGGCGGAGCTTAAGAGCGAGATCGCGGATCGCGATAGGGAACTCGCGCGGATTAACGAGTTCCTTAAGATGTATCATGAGCTAGAGGGAAGGCCACTTAAGGCTTCGGCACAGGTTGGCAGGCCGACGCTGACAACTCATCCGAGGGTACTGACCCGTGAAGAGGCAGCCCCCATTATCCGCAAAGTCCTGATCGATCATCAGCAACCGATGACGCGCGCCGAGCTTCTCAATGCTCTCAGCGAGGGCGGAAACCCAATTGGAGGGCGCGAGCCAGCAAACAATCTCGGTACCATGATGTGGCGGATGAAGGATCAGTTCGTAAACCTGAAGGGGTACGGATACTGGCTTGCTGACATGGCCTATGAACCTGCTGCCTATGAGCCAACGGTTACCTCAGACGAGGATGGTGCGTCTGCAGACGGTGCATCGATAGCGGCTGAGGATCACCGCCAGGGATAGGTTTCTGACTTTGGTGATAGCCTGGGGACGTGCTTGGGACGGCTCATAGGATACGTGAGTGCCCTTAGGCTGCGCGCGTGATCTCGGTCTGGATTGATACTGCGTCAGTCACCGGACATTCGGACGATCGTGATCGATGACGATCGTGGTTCGTCCTCGCGGACGTGTGCCGCGCCATCGGCTACGCGGTTCGCTCCGATGGGAGTGTGAACACCAACCACGCCAAGGCGGTCCTCGACGCAAACGAGATTACCCCTCATCCGGCGAGGGGTATTCCCGGCTCCCGTGTAAGCTCCGTCACGCTCATCTCCGAGTTTTGCCGTTACCGCCTCGTGATGCTCCAACAGCCGCCGCCGCGCTGACGAGATCATCGCGATCGCGGACGGACGGAAGAGCCTGGAAGAAATGCGCGCCGCTAATGCGGAGGCAAATCGTAACTACCGCGAAAAGTCGGCATCACGTGATGCCGAGTTTCCCGAGAAAAGTCGGCGCTACGTAGTGCCGAATTTCCAGATGACCCCGAAGGCGACCAAGAGGACGATGAGGAGACGGTCATCTCCGATCGCCTCGCTTCGATGTCCGACCGGAAGAAAGAGAACCTGAACATCGACGCCAACAAGGTTCTGAACGGCGCGCGTAAGGCCACCAAGGACGCTCGCACGGAAGCGGAGAAGGAGCGGGCAAGAGTGCTCCGCCGCTATTTCCCGGTCGGTGACTTCAATCCGCGGGTCGGCTCCCGCCCTTGTCCAGCATCCGCCATCCCATTACATAAAACGACAATAGTCGTTTAATCGGATTTCTAATGACAACCAGTTTCAAATCCACTCCAAGCTTTCGAGTCTTCAACTTTGAAGGTATCGAGGTTCGTCAGGTTGAAGACGAGTCGCGACTCTACATCTATCTGACGGACGTATGCCGAGGGTTGGGGCAGTTTATCAAGCGGCGAGGTGACACAAACTCGCGATACGCTACGACCTTCATTTCACATACGAACTGGATCTCCCGCACAGCAGAACAGCTCCGGTTCAAAGGCCGCCCCACCTTTCTCGTGAACCGGGACGGGGTGCGCCAACTGGCGGACCATGTAGACACCCCCCGCGCCCACGCCTTTCGCGAGTGGGCCGAACGGGTAGTGTTCAACACAGTCTAAGCACCCCCGCTCACGTCCGCCGCTAAGAAGCGTGTGGGGATTCGTAGGGGTCGCCCCCGCCGCGATGCTCCGCCTGAGGAGATGCGCTGGCCTGCAGGATGCTCGCTTCCGAGGATGCTCCGCCTACCTCGCAACCTACTGCCCGATCGGCCGCTCAAGGGCCGACGAGATCATCATGATCGCGGACGGGCGGAAGAGCCTGGAGGAGGCGAGAGAGGAGGATGCTGAAAGGCACCGCCGTGCATATGCCGCCAGAAATTCGCCGGGAGATCATGGCGAATTTCCAGAGGACCCCGAGGACACCTCGGAGCCGATCAAGCCCAAGGCCGTCACCGGCAAGTCCAAGAAGGACGCGCGCAAGGCCACCAACGATGCGCGCGCGGAAGCGGAGAAGGAGCGAGCCCGCGCAAGGACGCCCCGCCCGAACAGATGACATGGCCCGCCTTCCTCGGCCGCTACTGCCCCATCGGCCGCTCAAGGGCCGACGAGATCATCATGATCGCGGATGGGCGCAAGAGCCTGGAGGAGGTGCGGGAGGATCAACGTCAGCGCTGGCACCGCCACCAGCAGCAGAAAAATTCGCCGGGAGCTAACGGCGAGTTTCCCGAGGACCCCGAGGACACCATCGAGCCTTCAGAGCCCAAGGCGATCACCGGCACGTCAAAGAAGGACGCGCGCAAGGCTACCGCAGACGCCCTTCTGCCCCGCAATGCCCATCCAAGAGGGCACCACAGACCAATCACATCACCACTGAGAACAAGGAAAACCTGAGACATGGCCAAAGCCACACCCGTAGTCTGCCCGCTCAACATCGAGAGCGGCGAGTGGACCCCCAAGATCAACCTCACCTGCATGGGTTCCCGTTGGTACGCTTCCATCGCCTGCCCGGAAGAGCTGAAGCATACTCCCGGCATCCAGGGGCTCGTTTCGATCGCCCTCAACAGCCTCAGTCACCCTGAAGTCGCCATTGAGGCCCGTTCGCGGATGGAGCCTCACATCGCTGGTTATCGTCGCGCTCTTCAGGAGCTGTCTGACGGCAAGGCGTTGACCGCCTTCACCGGCCCTGACCATCTCGGGCGAACCCTCAAGAATTCTAATGAAGCCTGGGAGCTGGTCCGCCTATTTGAGGATCGCCGCCTGCGTGAACAGCGGAGCCAGGAATCTGCTGACGTGGATCGGACGTCCGACGACACGATCATCTCCTGGGTTTCCAAGAGCACGGGATGTGATCCGTTGGTGCTCCAGGGGATGCTTGACGACTATCGACTGGCGTTGATGGTCCGCAATGATCCTGCGCTACGTGAGCGGTTCGGCGATTGCGCCCTCGGTCACCTCAATGCCGTCAAGAGCTGGTGCGAACAGTATCGCGCTGAGGTCGCTCGGATGGAGGAGATCAAGGAGATCAAGGCGCGGCGCTCGATCGTAGGCGTAAACACGTAGTGGCACCGAAATGAGCCAAGAATTTCCAGGGCTTGGCAGTGGAGGGGGCTACAGACACTTGGGATACTTGAACCTATGTAGTCCCTCGCTTAACTTTCTTCGAAATATTGTGCCTTGTTTTTCACACGTGGCGCGGTTCGGAGGAGCTGATGCGCTACCATTTAGCCTTGGTTCTGCGGGCTCTCATGTTCGCCACTATATTGGTGGCATTCGGGCCAGCGTCAGTTTGGTTGGCAGATGGTGCCTATGCGGGAAGTGTTCGCGTACGTGGATACTATCGCCGTGATGGTACCTATGTAAGGCCTCACTACCGGTCATCTCCCGACAGCAGCCGCTACAACAACTGGTCTTATCCGGGGAACACGAACCCCTACACCGGAAAGACAGCGCCGGGTGGAGGATGGGGCGTTCTCCCACGACTCCCGAGCACTCAATCGACATCTGCAGCGCCATCAGTAATCCCCGCCCCGACAGTAAAGACGGAGGATGGGGATCGGGAGAAGGTCGTAATAGGCCGTATGCAACAGTACTTGGCGAATATTGGCTATTCCCCTGGCCCTATTGACGGGATTGTGGGGGATCGTACACGTGCGGCGTTCTTCGCCTATGGGCGTTCCAAGGGACTGTCGGAAGTCGAAGCGATTATCGACAGTCTGTTCGCCGAATTTGAAGGGGATCGCCAGAGTCGCAGTGTTGCGGCGGCTGGGCCAAGCCAATCGGTTCGACCCTTACCCTCTCAAGCATCTCGACTGACGAGCCGACAAAGGGACTGGGTTCTCCGATCGTGTCCGACGACCATGCCTTCACTGACCATCTCGTGCATGAACCGAGAGACGCAAGCGCTACTCCAGGGCGAACCGGATCTGTCGGGCCTTCAGCCTCTTGACCAAGTGTGGATCATCGACAGCTGTCCGGACTCATTAAGCCCGTCCCTCGCTCTTTCCTGTCGGAGACGTGAATTGAGCGCGTTGAACGGAGGGTGGCCTGACCTCACAGAACTCAGTTCAGCGGATCGAGCTTGGGTCGTTCAATCTTGTCCGACCTCGCTTGGCCCCTCTCTGACGTTCTCATGCCGCACCCGCGAGAGGAATGCTCTTCTGTCGAACGGCTATCCGATCCGTTGAAGGCAACTTAAAAAATCCATGGGACACAAATGGGGTCCTCTATGGGACACGCGATCCCTCCACGAATTCCTATCCTATTGAAATTACAATACAAAATAGCGATTCATGGGAAATTTGACCGGGTCCAACCCCCTCCACCATCCCCGACCAAATTCCCGGACCGAGTGATTTGAAAGGCTTACGCCTGGTGCGTGGGGCTTATCATGGTGTTTCTGGCGCGCATAGAAGGGGCGTCGGCTCAATGCGGGTCCCTCAAGCGCCTTCAGGGCTCGCCTAGGCGTCCTGAAATTGCAAAGCGGCTCCGGGGTAGCGCGTGGCGCATGGCTGCTCCTCGGCCTCCGTGGCGGCTTCGCGGCCCCGTCCGCGCCGAGACCAGCCGGCCGGGGGTCAATCCTCGGGACGGAAGCCCGTCGGGGTTCGTGCGCGGCACGCGTCGAAAGTGCGCTGGTCGCAGACCTTGAGCGTGTCGGCGAGCCGGGCGGCGAGCGCCGCGTCGGCCGCATTCGGTGTCCGTCGGAACGCGACCTGGACCATCATGAGGTTCACCTCGCCCTCGACGAGAACGCCCTCGATCGCCTCGGGCAGCCCCGACTGCGGGTGGCGCGGGCAGAAGACGCTGAACCTCAGGGCAGGCCGGGCGTCGACCGTTCCGCGCGTCGCACGCTCGGTGACCGCCGGGCAGCCCTCGCGCAGCACCTTGCGCCAATCGGCATAGTAGCCGTCGGCGTCCCGCGCGCGGGCGGTGTCGTAGAACATCAGGAGCGTGATCAGCTGGGTCCACGTCTCGACCGTCTCCGGTGGCAGGACCAGCTCGATGATCTCCACGTCGCCCTTGCGCGCGTGATAGCCGACCTTGAACGCGTCCGGCGCGTCGAGCCCCAGCATTTCGGATTGCGCGTGCGCCCCACCCACGGGTGAGATGAGAGCGGTTGCCAAAAGGAGGGCCTTTTTCAACATTGCAACTCCCACACAGAAGCATCGGAAAATTGCCGGCCGACCGGTGCGTGGCGCAATAGGAGAACGTGGCTCGGTGCGCTAACTCACGAACATGTCGTCGGACAATGGCTTCAAATACTCGGCGAGGATGGCGATCACCTCACCGTCGAGCAGGATCGACGTGTGGAGGCCGGCCTGAACGAAGCTCAGATCCTCGAAGGCGACACCCTCGATCGCGATCCGGTCACCATATTCCGGTTGGAAGTTCACGATCGCATCCCGACCGTCTCCGATCCTGAACTCTTCGGCGCCATTCCAGCCGATCAAGACATCGTTGCCCCCGTCTCCCGACAGGGTGTCGTCGCCATTGTTGGCGTAGAGCTTGTCGTTGCCGTCTCCGCCGGAAAGATGGTCGTCGTAGCGGGTGCCTTTGATCCAATCGTCGCCCTCGTCACCGAAGACCTTCGTGCCCTCGCGCCCCCTCGTACCACTGTAGAAATCGTCTCCACGGCCGAGATGCGTTTCCGTGATCGCGCCTCTGGCGAAGACCCGATCGTCACCCCCCAGCGTATAGAGACTTCCCTCGATGGTGCGCTGGTTGGCGACGAGATCGGCATTGTTGCCCATCAGGACGAAGCCGGTGATCGTGCCTTCATTGCGCAGGAACCCGGTGCTCCGGTCAGCGAAGTCGATGACAGCTCCGGCATTCGGGTCGGTCGAAGAGATGGTGCCGCGATTGACGAAGCGGTGCTCACCTGCGCCCTTGAAGTAGAAGCCGTTGATGCTGGGATAGTCTTCGCCGACGAAGTTGACGGTGCCCTCGATCACTATATTCGCGTTTAACAGCTCCAGTATGATCGATGGCGTATAATCTCCCGCCCAATCAAAATCGATCTCGCCCGTGGTTGGATAGTATTCGTAGTATGCGCCGGGTCCAGTCACTTCGAGGGTGGTGCCGGCGCGAACGAGAAGGTCGTCGCGAATTGTCACAGGGCCGGGGCCGAAATGGCCGGAAAGCGTCGTCAATGTTTCCTCCTGGGCGCTTATTCAAGCCACGCTAGCACCGATCTTGGCATGGCACGATGTCCGCAGCAGGCGGCCGCTCAGCCATCCCCCTCAATATTTCTGCGGCACGTACAGCTCCCGCGGCAGCACCGCGCGCTCGTATTCCGGGTTGAACACACGGTCCGGGAGCGCGATGCGGTCGTGGGGGACGGGGGCGTAGGGGATCTGGGCGAGGAGGTGGTCGATGCAGTTGAGGCGGGCGCGGCGCTTGTCGTTGCCCTCCACGATGTACCACGGCGCCTCGGGGATGCTCGTGCGCTCGAACATCTCCTCCTTCGCCTTCGTGTACTGCTCCCAGCGCACGCGCGACTGGAGGTCCATCGGGGACAGCTTCCACTGCTTCATCGGGTCGTGGATGCGCATCAGGAAGCGCATCTGCTGCTCCTCGTCGGTGATCGAGAACCAGTATTTCACGAGCCGGATCCCGGAGCGGACCAGCATCCGCTCGAAGGCGGGGACGTCGTTGAAAAAATCCTCGACCTCGCCGGGCGTCGCGAATCCCATCACGCGCTCGACGCCGGCGCGGTTGTACCAGGAGCGGTCGAACAGCACGATCTCGCCGCCGGCCGGCAGGTGCGGCACGTAGCGCTGGAAATACCACTGCGTCTTCTCGCGGTCGGACGGGGCGGGCAGCGCCACCACGCGCACGATGCGCGGGTTGAGGCGCTGGGAGAGGCGCTTGATCACGCCGCCCTTGCCGGCCGAATCGCGCCCCTCGAAGAGGACGACGACCTTCTCCTTCGTGTGCGAGACCCAGTCCTGCAGCTTGATCAGCTCGGACTGGAGGCGGATCAGCTCGCGGAAATAGGTCGCGCGGTCGAGAGTGCCCGGATGGGCCTTCTTGTAGATGCGCGCGATCTCGAGCGAGAGGGCGGCCTCCTCGAACTCGAGCTCGAAATCCTCGTCGATCGTGTCCTCGAGTTCGGCCCGCAGCCAGTCGGCCGCGCCGAACTCGTCATTGTCGTTGCTCATCGCGCCCGCCTGCCGTGCTGTGCGTCTGATCCAACCGGCGTCCTTAGCGGGGTTGGATGACGGGCGCGTGTCAGCGGCGCGCGGGCCGACCGGGCCTCAGAAGAAGGCGCCGCGCGCGTCGACCGGCCACAAATCGACCACCACCCCGTCGCGCACGCACACGTACCATTCGTGGAGGTTGATGGTCGGGTCGCAGTGGCCGGGGATGAGGCGGATCTTCTCGCCGAGCGCGAGCGTGCGGCCTTCGGGGAGCACCAGCCCGCCGTGCTCGTCGGAGGCGCGCGCAACGCGGATCGTCTCGTCGTCGGCGACCACCGGCATCCCGCTGTCGACGCTGAAGGCCTTGAGGCCCGCATCGACCACCGCGACGCCCGGCTCCGGGACGCTCATCACCGTGGTGAGGATGAAGAGGGATTGCTCGAAGGTCGGGACGGGGCGGCCGGCCTCGTCCTCGATCTCGCGATAGCTGCGATCCATGAAGAGGTAGGAGCCGGCCTGGATCTCGTTGTAGACGCCGCTCCCCGCCTCGAACAGGAAGGTGCCGGTGCCGGCGCCGCTGATGATGTCGACCGTGATGCCCTTCGCGGCGATCGCCTCGGCCGTCGCCCTGGAGAGGTCGGCGGCCGCCTGGATCTCACGCTCGCGCTCGGCATAGTCGATGATGTGCTGGGCGCGCCCATGATAGGCGTGGATGCCGCGCAGGCGCAGCCCGGGATGGCGCGCGATCGCCTCGGCGAGGGCGACGGACTGGGGAATGCTGCGCGTGCCGCACCGCCCCGCGCCGACATCGATCTCCACGAGGACGTCGATCGTCGCGCCGTGGGTGGCCATCGCCTCGGCGAGCGCGGCGACATTGTCCGGATTGTCGACGGCGACGGCGAGGCGGCAGCGCCCCGCGAGGCGGGCGAGCCGGTCGAGCTTGCGCCGGCCGACGACCTGATTGCTGACATAGACGTCGCTGACGCCGCCCGCGACGAGCGCCTCCGCTTCGCCGACCTTCTGGCAGCAGACGCCGACCGCGCCGGCCTCCATCTGCATCTTTCCGATGGTGGAGGATTTGTGCGTCTTGGCGTGGGGGCGGACGAGCACGCCGCTCCCCTCGGTGAGGTCCATCAGGCGGCGCAGGTTGCGCTGGAAGGCGTCGATGTCGACGATCATGGCCGGGGTGTCGACATCCGCGACGGCCATTCCGATCTCGGCGGGGCAGGCGTTCATGGGGGCGTTCGTTCTCGGGCTGGGGCGGCGGGGCGCGTTTTGCGCAGGCCCTTCCCATACGAGGCGATCCGGTTCGGTGCAATTTTTGGGCTGGCGGGGAGTGGGGCCGCGGGACGGATCACGCGTCGGTCCGGCGGATTCGGTGAATGGATTTAAATATTATTGAAGTATCTTTGGTTTGAAATCCTTTGCGAGCCGACGAAATTTTTGAACATCACGATCCTTAACCCCAAACTTTTTTCTGACCCAACCTGTTATGTCAGATATTTCACGGTCCATATCGCGGGTTCCGTAGCTCAATGAATAACAAGTAAGCCAATACAACGCCGTTTCGAAAGGTCTTTCGTTCAAATTCAAATGTGAATTTAGGTTCATTCGTCGAACAAATTCAAGAATATCCCCTGCGTCGTTCAATTTTGATAAATGGGGTAGGGCAACCTCCTCAATACTTTGTTTTAGATAAAATATATTATCGTCAATTTGCTTTGGATGAGCATATATATGGAAAAAGCAGTTATTATCAATAGATCTGAGTCTTATAGATCCAGAGATAAATCCTCTATAATTCTGAGTGTTAATGAGATTGATTAATCTATCATCCACCGATATGTGTGATAGGTCAATTTTTACGTCCGCAAATGGAGATACTATTATTGAGCCATCTTCAGAAACGTTTAATAAATATACGATCGATTTCCAAAATATTCCATCAGGTTTTAATATTGAGATACCGATTGGAAGTTTTCTGGGCTCTGAGTACTGGCAGACCTCGACGTGGTCAAAGCCATGTGGGGTCGTGATCTTCAAAATTTCTTCGAGCAGGCTGTTCCAAAATTGAAGCTTGTTATACTTGGCCACATTCCCCTCCACGACTGACGTCGACCATCCGCCGCCGCTCAAACCGCTTCCGCGTGCGCCCTCAGAGCCGCGATCGCGCTGTCGCGGGCGGCGCGGACGTGGCGGCGCATCGCGGCTTCGGCGCCGTCGGCGTCGCGGCCCTTCAGCGCCTCCAGGATCGCGAAATGCTCCTTCAGGGCGTCGCCGGTGCGGCCCGGCTGCTCGGATGAGCGCAGGCGATGGATGCGGAGCTGATAGTAGACCTCGCTGAGGAGGAGGCGCTCGATGTTGCCGCACTGGGAGGCGCGCGCGATCGCGAAATGGAAGTCCTCGTCGGACGTCTTCTGGCGATAGACGCGCTTGCCGGTGTGCTCCAGCGTGTCGGCGTGGAAGGCGAGGAGCTCCTCGAGCTTCTTCAGCGCTCGCTCGCTGGCGTTGGTGGCGGCGAGGCGGGCGGCCATCCCCTCCATCGCCTCGCGCAGATGGAAGAGTTCCAGGAGCTCCTCCGGACCGAACTGGATGACGCGCACCCCAATGCGCGGGACGCGGGTGACGAGACGGCCTTCCAGGCGCTGCAGCGCCTCACGCACCGGGCCGCGGCTGATCCCCAGCCGGCGGGCGAGATCGGCCTCGGAGAGCTTCTCCCCCGGCTCGAACTCGCCCGACGTGATCGCCTCGACCACCCTGTCGAACGCCTCGGACGCGAGCGAGGTCCCTCTGATCCGTGTCACCATCCAGCAAGATCCCAACCAATTCGCGCAATCACTATGGTCTGCCGCAACCCTCGCGACAAGTTTGCACGGTGTGCGCGTAAGTCCCCATGCGTTTCAAGGTCTTAGAAACATGTCAGACAAGCAGTTTGGCATGTCTTGCCATTCGGTCAACTGTTGACAGTTTGCGATCTCTCCCCGATAGTCGGGAGCGCATCATCGTCTCCGTGCCGCGCGGAGCCTCCGACACTCGCGAACAGAACGAGCCATGCGAAACGCCACCAAATTGAAATCGTTGGTCCAGGAGCGGCGCGCCGCCACGGTGCCCGGCGCTCCGAACGCCCTCTTCGCCCGCGTGATCGAGGATCTCGGCTTCGAGGCGGTGTACGTGACCGGGGCCGGCATCGCCAACATGCACCTCGGCGCGCCCGACGTGGGGCTGACGACGGTGAGCGAGGTGGCGCAGACTGTCTCCGCCATCGCGGACGCGGTGGACCTTCCCCTCATCGTCGATGCCGACACGGGCTTCGGCAACGCCGTCAACATGGTGCGCACGGTGCGCCTCCTCGAGCGGGCCGGCGCGTCGGCCATCCAGATCGAGGACCAGGTCTTCCCGAAGAAATGCGGCCATTTTAACGGCAAGGCGGTGATCCCGGCGGCCGAGATGGTGCAGAAGGTGAAGGCTGCCGTGGATGCGCGCCACGACGCGGACGTCCAGATCATCGCGCGCACCGACGCGCGGGCGATCGAGGGGCTCGACGCCGCGATCGACCGCGCCCGCGCCTATATCGAGGCGGGCGCCGACATGACCTTCGTCGAGGCGCCGCGCGATTTCGCCGAGCTCGCCCGGATCGGGGCGGAGCTCCCCGTGCCGCAGGTCGCGAACATCGTGTTCGGCGGCAAGACGCCCGATCCGGGGCGCGAGGCGTTGGCCGGGAACGGGTTCGCGATCGTCCTCTACGCGAACGCCGCGCTCCAGGCCGCGCTGAAGGCCTCGCGCGAGGTCCTGTCCGCGCTCAAGGTGGACGGCCGGCTCGACGCGGTCGCCGATCGGCTCGCCTCCTTCGAGGAGCGGCAGGCGGCGGTCGCGAAGGATGCCTGGGATGCCATGGAGGCCAAGTATAATGGCGGCTGACGACAAACGCCCCTGGGACGGGATCATCGGCGCGGACGAGGTCCGCCGCTACGGCGCGGCCGGCTTCGGCAAGCCGACCGGCATGGGCAAGCGCCCCGGCCTTCTCATCATCGACGTCCAGTACCGCACCGTCGGCACCGTCCCGCGCCCGTTCGACGAGGCGATCCAGGAATTCCCCACCGCCTGTGGCGATGTCGGCTGGGACGCGGTGGCGCAGATCGAGAAGATCCTCGCCGTCTTCCGCGCCAAGGGCTGGCCGGTCCTCTACCCCTATGTGGCGCCGAAGGAGGCGTTCGATCTCGGCCGCCTCGCCGACAAGGTGCCCGCGCTGATGGGTGTTGCGGCGAAGGGCTACGAGTTCGTGCCGGCGATCGCGCCGCAGGGGCAGGACATCCTCCTGCCGAAGAAGCACCCGAGCGCGTTCTTCGGCACGCCTCTCGTCAGCTATCTCGTGGACGCCGGCATCGATTCCCTCGTCGTCACCGGCTGCACCACCAGCGGCTGCGTGCGCGGCTCCGTGGTCGACGCCTTCGCCTACAATTTCCGCGTCACCGTGCCGGAGGACGCCGTCTACGACCGTTCGCCGACCTCGCACGCGGTCAACCTCTTCGACATGGCGGCCAAATATGCCGACGTGATGCCGACGGATCGCGTGATCGAGCGCCTTCAGGCGATCGGCTGAGGCGCGGGAGCGAACGATGGGCGACGAGATCGACTTCCTGGTCATCGGCGGGGGCGCGTGCGGCCTCGCCGGGGCGATCGCGGCTGCGGACGCGGGCCTCTCCACCGCGATCCTTGAGAAGACCGAGCGGCCGGGCGGCAACTCGGCCCTCAGCACCGGCTCGGTGCCCGCCGCCGGCACGCGCTTCCAGCGCGAGGCCGGGATCGAGGACGATGCGGAGGCCTATTTCCGCGACCTGATGGTCATCGCCGGGGAGACCGACGATCCGGACCTCGTGCGCCGGATGACGGCGGTGTCGGCCGAGACGGTCGAGTGGCTCGTCGACACGGTCGGCGCGCGGATCGAGCTCGTCACCGCCTACAAGCATATCGGCCACACCAAGGAGCGCCTGCACGCGCCGAAATCGCGCCGCGGCATCGACCTCGTGAACGACCTCGTCGCCGCCGCCGAGGCGCGCGACGTGCCGATCGCGGTCGGCAATGTCGCCAAGCGCCTGATCGTGGAGGACGGGGCGGTCCGTGGCGCGGTGGTCGATGCCGGGGGCGGTGAGGAGATGGAGATCCGCGCCCGCGCGACCCTTCTCGCCCTCAACGGGTTCGGCGCGAACCGTGACCTCGTCGCGCGCTTCTGCCCGGAGATCGCGGGCGCGCAATATTTCGGCGCGCCGGGGTCCGACGGGGAGGCGGTCATCTGGGGCGAGAGCCTCGGCGCCCGGCTCGACAACATGGCCGCCTATCAGGGCTATGCCGCCGTCGCCGACCCGCACGGCAGCATTCTCTCCTGGACGACGATCGAGAAGGGCGGCGTGCTCCTCGACGCGAGCGGCCATCGCTTCGGCGACGAGAGCCTCGGCTATTCGGGCTATGCGCGGATCGTCCTCGGCGCCGGCCCGCACTCCTACGCGATCTTCGACCAGCGGATCTACGAGATCGCGATGCAGGAGGAGGAGTTCGCCGAGCTCGACGCGCACGGCGGGCTGAAGAAGGGGGCGACCGTCGCCGAGGTCGCCGCCGCGCAGGGGCTCGACGGCGCGGTCGCCGAGGACGCCGTCGCGGCCTACAACCGTGCCGCGTCGGGGGAGGGGGCGGACCCGTTCGGCCGAACCGCCTTCGGCCTCGCCCCGCTCCAGGCGCCGTTCTACTCGTGCCGCACCGTCCCGGCCCTCTTCCACACGCAGGGCGGCCTCCACGTCGACGCCGACGCCCGCGTGATCCGCACCGACGGCACCGCGATCCCCGGCCTCTATGCCGGCGGCGGCGCGGCGGCGGGGATCAGCGGCCGGGCCGGCGCGCTCGGCTACGCCTCGGGCAACGGGCTTCTCACCGCCATCGCGCTCGGCCGCCTCGCCGGGCTCGACGCGGCGCGGCGCCTCGCGCCGGGGCCGGCATGAGCCTCGTCCACGACCTCTTCGACCGCCTCGACGCCGTCGCGGCGCTTCCGCCCGACGTCGAGCGCGTCGCCGCCCGCCACCTTCTCGACGTCGTCGGCGTCGCCTTCGCGGCGTCCGGCAGCCCGGTCGGCGCACCCTGGCGCGGCCACGCGGCCCGCGTCGGCGCGCGCGGCGGCCCGGCGAGCCTCATCGGATCGCCGCTCGGCGCGGCCCCGGCCGACGCCGCCCTCGTCAATGGCGGGCTGATGCACAGCCTCGAATTCGACGACACCCACACCGGCTCCATCGTGCACGGCAGCGCCGTGCTCGCGGCGGCGACGATCGCCGCGGCCGAGGCGGCCGAGGCCGAGGGACGGCCCGTCACCGGCCATGCGCTTCTTGCCGCCTACGCGCTCTGGTACGAGGTTCTGATCCGCGTCGGGCTCGCGGCCGCCGGCGGCTTCCAGCGACGCGGCTTCCAGATCACCTCGCTGGCCGGCACGCTCGCCGCCGCCGCCATCGGGGCGGGCTTCGCGGGCCTCCCGCGCGAGGAGCGGGTCGCCGCGGTCGGCATTTCGCTCAGCCAGGCCTCGGGCGTGTTCGAGTTCCTCAGCAACGGCTCCAACGTGAAGTCGATGCACCCCGGCTGGGCCGCCCATGCCGGCCTCGTCGCGGCCGAGCTCGCGGCGTCCGGCCTGCGCGGCCCACTGACCGCCATCGAGGGCCGGTTCGGCCTCTTCCGCGCTTTCGCGGGAGACGAGGAGGCGGCCGGCCGCTTCGCCGCCACGATCGGCGATCTCGGCGAGAAATGGCACCTCCGCGACGCGGCCTACAAGCTCCTGCCGTGCTGCCATTATCTCCACCCCTTCGTGGAGGTCGCGGGCCGCATCGCCGAGACCACGCCCGCCGCCGCAATTGCCTCGGTCGAGTGCCTCGCACCGGAGGGTGTCGCGCCGATCGTGTGCGACCCGTGGCCGTTGAAGCAGGCGGCCGAGGGCCACGCGGCGCGCTGGAGCCTGCCGGTGAGCGTTGCGATGCGCATCGTCGACGGCGAGGTGAATCTGGCGAGCTTCGAGCGTCCGCTCTCCGACGGCGTCGCCGACCTTGCCCGCCGCACCACCTGGGCCCCGCTCGAGAACAGCGGCTTCCCCCAGCGCTTCGCCGCCAAGTTGCGCGTCACGCTGCATGACGGGCGCGTCCTCGAGGGGCGGGTCGACGACGTCTACGGCAACGCCTCGCGCCCGGCCTCCGAGGCCGCGCTCGACGCGAAATTCCAATCCAACATGGCGCGCGCGTGCGGGCCGGAGGCGGCGGCGCGACTCAGCGCGGCGGTCCTCGGCCTCGCCGACGGCGCGAACGTCGCGCCGCTCACCGCGGCGCTGAAGGAGGCGGGAAGGGGAGAGCGATGACGGGATATGATCTCATCGTGCGCGGCGGCGAGGCGATCCTTCCGGGGATCGGCCGCACGCCGTGCGACATCGCGGTCGCGGACGGCATCGTCGCCGCGATCCTCGCGCCCGGCGCCGAGGCCCATGCGCGCGAGACCGTCGACGCCACCGGCATGATCGTGATGCCGGGCGTCATAGACGGCCACCTCCATCTCGGCCACGGCAACGACATCGCACGCCCGCGCGTGCCGGAGGATGCGGCGGTCGAGACCGCGTCCGCCGCGTTCGGCGGCGTCACGACGATGATCCCCTACCTGATGGCGACCGGCCCCTACGAGGCGATCTTCGAGGAGGTCGTCGCCGTCACCGAGGCCGGGGCGCGCATCGATTTCGGCTACCATTTCATCATTTCGACCGAGGAGCAGCTCGCGGGGGTACCGACCTATATCCGCGAGTTCGGCGCGCCCACCCTCAAAATCTTCATGAACAACAGGGGTGGCGAAGGGGCCCGGCTCGGTCTCCCGGATATCGACGACGGCTACTTCTTCCGCCTCGCCGAGGCGGCGGCGCAGCATGGCGGCATGGTCTCGCCGCATCCGGAGAATATCGAGGTCGCCTGGGTGCTGCGCGAGCGCGCCATGAAGGCCGACCCCGACGGGAAGGGCGGCCTCGCGGCGTGGGATTCGACCCGCCCCGGCTTCGTCGAGGCCGAGGCCGTCCAGCGCGCGGCCTTCCTCGCCAACAAGGCGGGCGCGCCGCTTTATGTCGTCCACACCTCCTCGGCGGATGCGCTGGAGGCGGCGCTCGTGCGCCGTGCGGCGGGCGACACCGTCCACGTCGAGACCTGCCCGCATTATCTCACCCACGATGTGGACTGGGAGGGCGGGGATGTCGGCAAGATCAACCCGCCGCTGCGCTCGGCGGCGGACCGCGAGCGGCTCTGGCAGGGGATCTTCGACGGCGACGTCGACACCGTCGCGACCGACCACGTCCACCGCGGCATCGCCGCCAAGGAGGGCGGCATCTGGAAAGCCTCGCCCGGCTGCCCCGGCATGGAGACGCTGCTCCCGGTCATGCTGAGCGAGGGCTTCCACGCCCGCGGCCTGCCGCTGGAGCGCATCGCATCGCTCCTCTCCGAGCGGCCGGCGGAGCTGATGGGCCTTTCCCGCAAGGGCCGCATCGCGCCCGGCATGGACGCCGACTTCGTGATCGTCGATCTCGACGCCGAGCGGGTGATGACGCGCGACAAGGTCGTGTCATCGGCCGGCTATTCGCTCTATGAAGGTCGCACGCTCAAGGGAGCGGTTCGGGACACTTATGTGCGGGGCGAGGCTGTGGTGAAGGACGGAGCGCTGGTGGCGGAATCGGCCGGGCGGGGGCGCTATCAGCGCCGCATCCTCGGGGGCAAGCGCTAGGTGGCGCGCGTCGCGATCATCGGGACCGGAGGAACCATCTCCTCCATCGCCACCCACCGCCTCGACTATCGGGACTATCCGGAGACGGGCACCAAGCTCTCCGTCGAGGGGATCATCGCCGAGATCGCCGAGTTCGTGCCTTTCGCCGAGCTCGTCCCTGTCGCCTTCCGCGCGGTCGGCTCCAACGCGATCGGCCCCTCGGACTGGGTCGCGCTCACGGCCACCATCGCCGGGCTCGACGCGGCGGGCGGGCTCGACGGGATCGTCATCCTCCACGGCACCGCGACGCTGGAGGAGACCGGCTACTTTCTCCACCTCGCCCTGAAGACCGCGCTGCCGGTGGTGGTCGTCGGCGCGCAGCGGCCCCTCAACGCGGTCGGGACGGATGCGGGCGCCAACCTCATCGGCGCGATCCGCACGGCGGCGGCGCCGGAAAGCCGCGGCCGCGGCGTCCTCGTCGTCCTCAATGACGAGATCCACTCGGCGCGCGACGTCACCAAGGGCTCGACCCATCGCCTCCACGCCTTCCAGTCCGGCATCTACGGCGCGCTCGGCACCGTCGACCCGGACCGCGTCGCCTACGCGCGGCACCCGGAGCGCGCCCACACGCTGGCGACGCCCTTCCACGTCGCGGCGGAGACGGTGCTCCCGCGCGTCGACATCCTCTACGCCTATGGCGGCACCGACGGGGCGCTCGCCCGCGCGTCGGTCGCGGCGGGCGCGGCCGGCATCGTCTCGGCGGGCTTCGCCCCCGGCATGACGAGCCCCGACGAGAAGGACGCCCTCGTCGAAGCCGTGGCGTCCGGAGTCGCGGTGGTCCAGTCCACCCGCGTCGGGGCGGGTCGCATCACGCGCGAGCGCTATCTCAGCGAAAACGGCTTCATCGGGGCGGACGACCTCACCCCGCAGAAGGCGCGCGTGCTCCTGATGCTCGGCCTCACGCTGACGCGCGAGCGGGACGCGCTCCAGGCCCTCTTCGCTGCGCACTGAGGGAAGCGCCTATGGAACTCGCCACGCACGGCCGCTACGACTATGTCCCGCTGCCCGACCGTCCGACCTACGAGTGGCCGGGCGGCAAGCGCCTTGCCCTGTGCGTGTGCAACAACATCGAGGTGTTCAGCTATCGCAGCGGCCTCGGCAGCGACAGCGCCGTCCTCAACGCGCCGCAGACCCACCGCAACTATGCCTGGCGCGACTACGGCAACCGCGTCGGCCAGTGGTATCTGTTCGACCTTCTCGACGAGCTCGGCCTGCCCGCCTCCCACAATTGCAACGCGCTCGTCCTGGAGAATTGCCCGCAGATCCTCGACCGGATCATGGCGCGCGGCGACGAGATCATCGGCCACGGCCTCACCAATGCCGAGCGGCAGGACGACCGCTCCGAGGCGGCCGAGCGCGCGCTGATCGAGGAGGCGACCGCGCGGATCGAGCGCCTCTGGGGCCAGCGCCCGAAGGGCTGGATGGGCCCCTATTTCGCGCAGAGCGACGCGACGCTCGATCTCCTCAAGGAGGCGGGCTACGACTTCATGCTCGACTGGCCGGCGGACGACCAGCCCTTCTGGCTGAACACCCGCGCCGGCAAGATCCTGTCCGTGCCCTATTCGGTGGAGCTGAACGACTCGCCCTCGATGGCCTTCCGCCAGGAGAGCGCGATGTCATTCGAGCGCATGATCATCGACCAGTTCGACGAGATGCGCCTCCAGTCGGCGAAATACCCGCTCGTCTTCACGGTGATTCTCCACCCCTTCATCATCGGCCACCCGTACCGGTTGCGGGCGCTGCGCCGCGCGCTCGGCCACGTCCTCGCCCACCGCGACGACCTCTGGGTCACGACGGTGCGCGGCGTCGCCGACTATTGCGCGGGCCTGCCGGACGGGATCGTCCCCTGACAGCGGGGGTTCTCGTCAAGGCCTGCGGATCGGACCTTGCGAACCCAGCGATGACCCGCGGCGGGTCGCTTCAGCGACGCTGATTGATCAGCTGTCGTCGCTCGGCCGGGCCATCACCGTCGGCAGCGGATCCGCCCGCTCACCCCTTTGACCCTTGCGCAGAAACTTGCACTGATATTCGCGCCGCTGTTTCGTGATTTCGTAAAGAACAATTCCGGTACTTGTGCCGAGATTGAGGCTCTCGATCATGCCGAACATCGGTATCGCGACGCACATCTCGCAGCTGTCGACGGCCTGTGCACTGATGCCGCGCCCTTCGTTTCCGAACCAGACGGCAAGCTTCGCGTAGGGCGTATAGTCACCCTCATCGAGATAGATGCTTGTCTTCCCTTTTACGTGCGGTGAGGTCGCGATTGAGACGAAGCCTTGCTGCGCCAGGTGGCTCAAGCAGGCTTCGGTGGAGTCGAAACGCTTGACGAATGTCCATTTTACCGCGGATGCGGAGGTTTTTGAGAGCGACCTCCGTTCGCGCATGTCCTGCCAGTCGTCGGGGAGCGATCCTCGTGGATCGACGATATAGACCTTCTCCACGCCGAGTGCGTTCGCGTTGCGCACGACCGCGCCGATGTTCGCAATGTCTGTCGGCTCTTCCAGCACAGCGACCAGGTGCTTGCACCGAAACGGCTTGATGGCGGCCGCGCGCTTGCGGACCGAAGGCTTCGATCTCTTTTCTTCGATGTCTTCCATGCCGTCTGCGTACCATTCTGAAAATGAGTAGCCAACGAGCAAATGCCCCGAGCCAGACCGCTGCGGGCACTCCGCGCAGGACGCCATATCGGGCGCGACCGTGATTGTCAGCCATGACCCCGGAACGGGGAAGACGGCGGGCGAGGAGGGGTCTATAGGTGCGGCCATGACGCAGCCCGACCCCGCTCAATCCCTCGCCAAGGATCTCGCCTTCCTGGTCGAGATCGACCGCCTGAAGTCGATCGTGCGCGCCTCGCCGCTCCTCGACCGCTCGCGCAAGGAGAACAGCGCCGAGCACTCCTGGCACGTCGCGATGTACGCTCTCATCCTCGCCGACAAGGCGGAGGGCGACATCGACATCGGCCGCGTGATCTCGATGCTCCTGATCCACGACATCGTGGAGATCGACGCCGGCGACATGCCGCTCCATGGCGGCGGGGACAAGGCGGCGCAGGAGAAGGCCGAGGCGGCGGCCGCCGACCGGCTGTTCAGCCTCCTCTCGCCCGAGAAGGCGGAGGCCTTCCTCGCCCTCTGGCATGAGTTCGAGGCGGGCGAGACGCCGGACGCCCGCTTCGCGCGCTGCGTCGACCGCCTTCAGCCCGTGCTCGGTAATCTGGAGACGGGCGGCGGCACCTGGACGGAGATGAGCGTCACCCACGACCGCGTCGTGGAGCGGTGCGGCCCCCCGATCGAGCGCGGCTCGCCCGCGCTCTGGGCGCACGCCGCGGCGCGCGTGAAGGCCTATTTCGACGAGAACTGAGCCGGCTCAGGGCGCGTTATCCCGCGATGGCATCGTGGCGGGATGGACCAACGCGCGCGTCAGACGGCAGCCTCAGCCCTTCGGCGTCGCGCGCAGCGCGTAGAGGCGGCGGCCATAGCGCGACCAGCCGCGCGTCACCACGGCATCGTGGCCCGCGGCCTCGCCGATCCCCACCTCGTCCTCGATGGTGAAGAGGGCGCGCACCTCGTCGCGCACGGTGCGGGCGGGGAGGGGGATGAACGGCCCCTGGTTCGGCACCTGTCCGCGCGACTCGGTGCGCCGCCATTCGCGGCCATAGCGCGAGACCATGTTGCGCGCGCTGAGGACGAGCGCGCCGCCCGGCTTCAACACGCGCGCCGCCTCGGCGAGCATCGCCGGCCGGTCCGGCACGTGCTCCAGCGTCTGCGGGAAGATCACGACGTCGACCGACGTGTCGGCGTGGGGAAGGCGCCCCTCCACCATCGTCTCGAATCCGACGCGGCGCATGTCGACGCCCTCGGCGGCGAGGCGCTCGCGGATGAAGAGGATGTTGCCCTCGGAGAGCTCGGCGACGTCGAGCGTGACGCCCTCCGGCAGGCGCCGCGCGAGCGCGACGGTCGAGGTCCCGCCCCAGGGCATGATCTCGACGACACGGGCGCCTGGCGCCAGCGGCGGCAGCAGGTCGAGCTCACGCTCCTCCGCCTCGGCGTTGCGGCGTGAGACGTAGACGCCCGCGATCGGCGACTTCGCCCACACCGCGAAACCGCGGAAGTCGGCGATCTGGGCCCAGCGCCATTCGGCCGGGTCCCACACCGCGTAGGGATTGTTCTCGCCGCGGATCGCCTCGAACGGATAGGTCTCGGCGGGCTTCACCGGATAGATCGTGTCGGCCGGGCGCTGGAAGGTGCCGTAGGACAGGATCGTGTCGAGCGGCCGGCGCGGCGCCTTGAGGCGCGGGGCGAGGTCGGTCGCGCGGCCGACGGCGAGCGCGCCCTGGATCTCGAACAGCGGCGGGATCTGCATCAGCTCGCGCAGCGGGGCGTGCGGGCCGATGCCGGCATTCCAGATCGTGTGCAAGCCTCTCAGGTGCGCGCTGATGCTCATGTGATAGGCTGCCGCCGCGACCGACTGCACGACGGAGAAATTGTTGTGCGACCACCCCTTCTGGAAACAGAGGAAGATCAGGGCGCTGCACTCGGCGAAATGGGGATTTCCGCCGGAGATCTCGCACGCCCGCGCGAGCGCCGCGCGGTCCGTCACAATCACGAAATGCCACATTTGATGATTGCAGGACGAGGGCGCTTCGGTGCCGTCCGCGATGATCTCGCGCAGGATCTCGGGCGCGATCGGGCTTCCGTCGAACACGCGGCAGGAGAAGCGTTCGGCCATGGCGCGCAGGACGGTTTCGGCGCGGTCCGAGACCTGCATCCGCTCACGCTGACCGGGTTCCAGATACATGGGAAACTGCCCTCATTCTTGCATGCGTGCTGTTTGACAGATCGCGGAGCCTATGTAAACTGTTGACAGTTATCAGGTGCGAATGAGCCCCGGATCCGGGCGTGATCAACCTGAAACCGGGACGTTTTGGTGGCCATGGAAGATGGCCGGCACGAGGGAGAACGCAGATGGCTTTCAAGGATTGGTTGTTTGGCGGCCTCGCCGCCGTGGCGCTCATGGGCGCGGGCGGCGCTGAGGCGCAGGAATTCCGACTGAACTGGGGCCACTATCTCCCCAACAGCCCTTTCCTCGAGGTCGAGCGCGAGTTCGCCGACGCGGTGGAGCAGCGGACCGACGGTCGCGTGAAGTTCAACATCGTCTATGCGGGCGGCCTCGGCGCCGGCAACGAGCTTCTGACCCTCACCGGCCGCGGCGCCATCGACATGGCCGCGATCGTCCCCGGCTACTATGCCGACCAGCTTCTCTTCACGAAGATCCTGCAGACGCCGTTCGTGTTCGACTCGCCCGGCCAGGCGATCGACGTTGCGCAATATTCCTACGCCGAGCTCCAGCCCTTCCAGGACGAGCTGAAGGCGGCGGGCGTGCGGCGTCTCTACCATCAACCCCTCGGCTCCTACTACATGGCCGGCAAGACGGACGATTGTAAGACGATCGCGGGCCTCAAGGGCAAGAAGGTCCGCACCTTCGGCGCCGACATCCCGAAGATGATGGACGCGATCGGCGCGGTGCCGCAATCGGTCGGCGCGGGCGACCAGTATGAGGCGCTCGAGCGCGGCACGCTCGACTATGCGTTCGTGAACTTCGGCAACATCGAGAGCTACCGCCTCAACGAGCCGGGCCCGAATATGTGCGGCCCCGCCCTGTCGATGGCCGGCCATCTCATCGTCATCGGCGAGCGCACCTGGAGCCGCCTCCCGGAAGACATCCAGGCCATCATCACCGAGGAGGCCGAGAAGGCCCAGAAGCGCTACGTCGAATGGGTCGACGCGAGCGAAGCGGCCGCCGCCGAGCGCCTCGCCGCGGCCGGCGCCAAAATCTTCACGCTGAGCGACGAGGACCTCGCCGCCTGGAAGGCGGCGACCCCCGATCTCCTCCAGGTCTGGGTCGACGACATGGCGAGCCGCGGCAAGGGCGACGAGGCGGCCATGGTCGCCGAGAAGTGGCGCGAGTTGACCGCCAACTGATCCGGGGCATCCTGACGGCGGCGGCGCCAGCGTCGCCGCCGTCGATCGTCTAGCGTGGAGCGGGCCTTTTGACTCTTCTGTCCAAGATCGTGGAGCGGCTCGCCTTCGGTTGCGTCCTCCTGGGCGGCCTCGGCCTGCTGATCGCGATGCTGCTCGGTGTCGGAGACGTGATCGGCACCTTCTTCAACCACCCGCTGCCGGGCGCGCTGGAAGTCACGGAAAGCACGATGGTGCTGATCGTCTTCGGCGGCCTCGCCTACGCGCAGATCCGCCGCCGCCACATCCGCGTCGAGCTCGCCTATCTGCGCGCCGGGCCGCGCCTGCGCTCGGTGATGGACATCATCGCGTCCGTCAGCGCGATCGTCTTCTTCTCGCTCCTCGCCTGGCAGGGCTGGAACGAGGCGCTCTACAGCCTCAGCATCAAGGAATCGACCTTCGGGATCGTGCGCTTCCCGCTCTATCCGGCGCGCTTCGCGCTCGTGCTCGGCTCGGTCCTCTTCATCCTCCAGCTTTGCCTCGATCTCGTGAACGACATCCGTCATTTCGGAAATCCGCCGGACTATGAAATTGCGTAACGCGCCCGCGACCCGCGCCGACCGCCACGAGAGTGAGCCTCATGCTTGATCCGGCGACCGCGGCGATCCTGGCCATCGCCTTCGTGGGCTTCCTGCTCGTCGCCGGGGCGCAGATCGGCGTCTCGCTCGGTCTCGGCGGCCTCCTCGGCATGTATCTGACGGTCGGCCCGTTCGCGGCGAACGCCCAGCTCGCGACCGTCCCCTTCTCGACCACGAACTCCTTCACCCTCGCGGTGATCCCGCTCTTCATCCTGATGGGGTCGCTCGCAACGCAGGCGCGCCTCACCACCGACCTCTACAACGCCGCCTACAACTGGGTCTCGCGGATGCCGGGCGGCCTCGCGATGACGACGACCATCGCCTCCGCCGCCTTCGGCGCGGCCTCGGGCTCCACCATCGTCAACGCCGCGGTCTTCACCCGCATGGCGATGCCCGAGATGACGAAGCTCGGCTACGACAAGCGTCTCAGCTCCGGCTGCATCGCCGCGTCCGGCACGCTCGCCGCGCTGATCCCGCCGAGCGTCCTGATGGTCATCTACGCGCTCATCACCGAGCAGTCGGTGGGCATCCTCCTTGTCGCGGGCCTCGTGCCGGGCATCCTGACGGCGATCGTCTTCCTCGTCGGCATCTACGTGATGGTGAAGCGCCGGCCTGAGCTCGCCCCGATGCCGACCGACGCGATCCCGCTGTCGAAGAAGCTCAGCTCTCTGAAGAACGTGTGGGGCACGGTCTTCCTCTTCACGCTGGTGATCGGCGGCATCTATGGCGGCTTCTTCGTGCCGACCTATGCCGGCGCGGTGGGGGCGTTCGGTGCGCTCCTCATCGTGATCCTGAAGCGGCGGGCGCAGCGCGGCGTCCTCGCCGAGACGGTGCGCGACGCGGTGCTGACGAGCGCCACCATCTTCACCGTCGTGATCGGCGGCATCCTCTTCGCCCGCTTCCTCACCTATACCGGCCTCGTCACGACGATCTCCGACTCGATCCTCGCCTGGGACCTGCCGCCGCTCGCCTATTTCGCGACCTTCGCGCTGCTCTTCCTCATCCTCGGCATGTTCATCGAGCCGATCGCGATCATGATCATGACGCTGCCGGTGATGTTCCCGGTGATGACCTCGGTCGGGTACGACCCGATCTGGCTCGGCGTCATCGCGGTGAAGATGGCGGAGATCTCGCTGATCACCCCGCCCGTCGGCCTCAACGTCTACGTGGTGCGAAGTTCCTCGCCCGTGCCGTTGACGCTCGGGCAGGTCTTCTCGGGCGTGTTCCCCTTCATCGTGATGGAGATCATCGTCCTCTTTCTCCTCGTCATGTTCCCTTCGATCGTGACCTTCCTGCCCAATCTCGCGCGCTGACGAACCGATGACCAAAGCCGACACCGCCGAAGCGCTCGCCACCCTCGCCGCCTGGAACGCGAGCGTCCGCCTCGACGCGGTGCCGGACGCGATCCGCGCCCGCGCCGCGCTGATCCTCGCAGACGATCTCGGCGCGATGATCGCCGCGCGCCACGAGCCGGAACTCATCGCGCTGCGCGACGGCGTCGCCGCGAGCGCCGGCCATGCCGAGGCGAGCGTCCTCGACGGGTCGGGCACGCGGCTCGACCGCTACTCGGCCGCCCTCTCGAACGGCACGGCGGCGGACTGGTGCGAGCTCGACGGCGGCTATCGGCGCGTCGTGTGCCACGCGGCGCTCTACTGCATCAGCGCCCTCATCGCCGAGGCGGAGGCGCGCGACGCGACGCTCGACGATGTGCTCCTCGCCCTCCTCGTCGGCTACGAGACCGTGGCGCGGGTAGGGGAGGCCTTCCACTTCGCCGACCTCGTCCTCCACCCGCACGGCGGGCTCGCGACGATCGGCGCGGCCGCCTCGGTCGCGAAGCTGCGCGGCGACGACGCGGCGACGACGCACGACGCGATCGCAACCGCCGCGACCCTCGTGCTGCCGGGCCCCTTCAACCACGCCGTCGAAGGGGCGCTGGTGCGCAACGCGTGGCCGGGCCTCTGCGCCCAGAATGGCCTGCGCGCCGCCGACTGGGCGCGGATCGGCGTCACCGGCAACGCGAACAGCCTCTACGAGGTCTTCGCCGGCATCTTCGGCGGCACGGCGCGGCCCGCCGCCCTCTGCGAAGGGCTCGGCGCGCGGTGGGCGGTGAGCGACTGCTATCACAAGATGCACGCCTGCTGTCAGTACGGCCACTCCACGGTGGAGGCGGTGCTGGAGGCGATCGGGACGGCCGGTGCGCTCTCGCCCGACGCGATCCGCGCCATCCATGTCGACACCCACCCGAAGGGCCGCAAGCTCGACAACGACGCGCCCGCGACGACGCTCGCCTCGAAATTCTCCGTGCAGCACATCGCGGCGGCGACGGCGGTGTTCGGCGCCGCGGGCTCGGCCGCCTTCCACGCCGACACGCTGACGGAGCCGGCCCTCGCGGCGCTGCGCACGCGCGTCACCATCGGGCCGTTCGAGCCGGAGTTGGCCGCCCCCAATGACCGGCCGGCCCGCGTCGCGATCACGCTCTCCGACGGGACGCGCCTCTCGGGCGAATGCCTCAGCGCGCGCGGCGGTCCGGACCGTCCCTTCGCGCAGGACGCCATCGAGGCGAAGACCACCGCGAATTTCGACGGCCTCTATGCGCCGCTCCTCGACGCCCTCCTCGACGCCGCGCGCGGCGGACGGGCAGCGGGCGCGACGGGTTGGCGCGCGCTCCTCGCGCCCGGAGCCTGACGCAGCGCCGCGCCGCGCCGCGCCCGGACCGGCGGCGCAAACGTGTTCCTCTCAGACGCCGCGCCGCGATCACTTGCGCGCGCAAATGATTCCGCACTGCAGCGGCGCGTTCGTCTTGCCGGGGCGAGCCATCGTGCGGGTTGCGGTCGCGCGGCCTTCGTGTTCAGGCTTAATCAGAAGAACAGGTGAGAGGGATCTACCCATGAAGACCGCTATCATGGCGCTCGCCAGCGCCGCCGCCATTGCCGCGGCCGCGCCGGCTGCCTATGCGCAGGACGAAATGAAGCTTGGTGTGCTGCTCGCCTTCACCGGGCCGCTCGAAAGCCTTGCCCCCTCGATCGCCTCGGGCGCCGAGCTCGCGATCAAGGAGGTCAGCGATTCCGGCAAGTTCATGGACGGGACGAAAGTGTCCCCGGTGCGCGGCGACTCGACCTGCATCGACGCCGGCGCGGCCACCGCGGCGGGCGAGCGCCTCGTCACGTCCGACGGCGTCGCCGCGATCGTCGGCGCGATGTGCTCCGGCGCGACGACCGCCGTTCTCCAGAATGTCGGCATTCCGAACGGGATCGTGATGATCTCCCCGTCGGCCACCTCGCCGGCGCTCTCCACGGTCGAGGACAACGGCCTCTTCTTCCGCACCGCGCCGTCCGACGCGCGCCAGGGCGAGATCATCGCCGACATGCTGACCGAGCGCGGCATCAAGGAAGTGGCGCTCACCTACACCAACAACGACTACGGCAAGGGTCTTGGCGACTCGATCGCCTCGGCCTTCGAGAAGGCGGGCGGCAAGATCACCATCAACGCCGCCCACGAGGACGGCAAGGGTGACTACTCGGCCGAAGTCGCCGCGCTCGCGGCCGCGGGCGGGGAGCTCCTCGTCGTCGCCGGCTATCTCGACCAGGGCGGCAAGGGCATCATCCAGGCCTCGCTGGATTCGGGCGCGTTCGACACCTTCCTCCTGCCGGACGGCATGGTGGGTGATGCGCTCGTCGCGGCGATCGGCGATCCGCTGAACGGCTCCTTCGGCGTCCTGCCGGGCTCCGACAGCGACGGCGCGGGCGTCTACGCCAAGCTCGCCGAGGCGGCCGGGTTCAAGCCGGGCGTCTATTCGGGCGAGGCCTATGACGCGGCGGCGCTCATCCTGCTGGCCATGGAAGCCGCGAAGTCGACCAAGTCGGACGACTTCAAGGGCAAGATCATGGATGTGGCCAACGCGCCGGGCGAGAAAATCATGCCGGGCGAGCTTGCCAAGGCGCTCGAGATCCTCGCCGGCGGCGGCGACGTCGACTATGTCGGCGCGACCTCCGTGGAGCTGATCGGCGCGGGCGAGAGCGCGGGCAGCTTCCGCGAAATCGAGATCAAGGACGGCGCCATCGAGACGGTGGGATATCGTTGATCCCGACTGACACACTTGCGGCCCGGGATTCCCGGGCCGCTTCGCATCCAACCGATGCATCGGCCATGGTCGCCGTCCACCACCTCTCGAAGTGGTTCGGCGGCATCCAGGCCGTGCGCGACGTTTCCCTCGCGATCCGCCGCAATTCGATCACCGGGCTGATCGGCCCGAACGGCGCCGGCAAGACGACGCTCTTCAACATCATCGCGGGCCACCTCCAACCGACGAGCGGCACGATCATCCTCGACGGCGAGGACGTGACGGGCCTTGCCCCGCACGCGCTCTTCGAGCGGGGGATCCTGCGCACCTTCCAGCTCGCCCACGAGTTCGCCTCGCTCCCCGTGCGCGAGAATCTGATGATGGTGCCCTCCGGCCAGCCGGGCGAGAACCTCCTCAATGCCTGGCTGCGGCCCGGCCGCGTCGCCGCGCACGAGGAGAGCCTGCGCAAGAAGGCCGACGAGGTGCTCGACTTCCTCACCCTCTCCCATCTCGCGAACGAGCGGGCGGGCAACCTCTCGGGCGGCCAGAAGAAGCTCCTGGAGCTCGGCCGCACGATGATGGTCGACGCCAAGATCGTCTTCCTCGACGAGGTGGGGGCGGGCGTGAACCGCACGCTTCTCAACACGATCGCCGACGTGATCCAGACGCTCCACCGCGACCACGGCTATACCTTCTGCGTGATCGAGCACGACATGGACTTCATCGCCCGCCTCTGCGACCCGGTCATCGTGATGGCCGAGGGCGCTGTGCTGGCGCAGGGCACGTCGGACGAGATCCTCGCCAACGAGGCGGTCATCGAGGCCTATCTCGGCACCGGCTCCAAGCACGCGCGCCCGACGGCCGGAGGCGGACAATGAGCTTCCTCAAGGCCGAGGCGATGCGCGGCGGCTACGGCAATGACGACATCCTCCAGGGCTGCACGGTCGAGGCGGACAAGGGCGAGATCGCGGTGATCGTCGGCCCGAACGGCGCCGGCAAGTCGACCGCCATGAAGGCCGTGTTCGGGATGCTGGCGCTGCGCGAGGGGCGCGTGACGCTCGGCGGGCTCGACGTCACCACCATGAAGCCGACCGAGCGCGTGCGCCACGGGATGAGCTTCGTCCCCCAGGTGCGCAACGTCTTCCCGACCCTCACGGTCGAGGAGAATCTGGAGATGGGCGGCTTCATCCGAACCGACGACATCTCCGGCACCATCGAGGAAATCTACGCGCTCTTCCCGATCCTCGCCGAGAAGCGCCGCCAGCCGGCGGGCGAGCTTTCGGGCGGCCAGCGCCAGCAGGTCGCCGTCGGCCGCGCGCTGATGACGAAGCCGACCCTCCTGATGCTCGACGAGCCGACCGCGGGCGTCTCCCCGATCGTGATGGACGAGCTCTTCGACCGGATCATCGAGGTCGCCAAGACCGGCATCGCCATCCTGATGGTGGAGCAGAACGCCAAGCAGGCGCTGGAGATCGCGACCCACGGCTATGTGCTCCAGCACGGCCAGAACGCCTACACCGACTCAGGGGAGGCGCTGCTCGCCAACCCCGAAGTCCGCCGCACCTTCCTCGGAGGTTGACCGTGGAAGGTCTTCTCAACGCGATCGTCCTCATCACCAATTTCGCGATCGTCCCGGGCCTCGCCTATGGGAGCCAGCTCGCCCTCGGCGCGCTCGGCGTGACGCTCACCTTCGCGGTGCTGCGCTTCTCCAACTTCGCCCACGGCGAGACGATGTCGTTCGGGGCGATGATCGCGATCTTCGTCACCTGGGCCCTCCAGTCGGCCGGGGTGTCGATCGATCCCCTGCCGACGGCGCTCCTCGCGCTCCCCTTCGCGATCCTCGCCACCGTCCTCTTCGTCCTCGCGACGGACCGGGTGGTCTACCGCTTCTATCGCCGCCAGCGGTCGGACCAGGTGGTGTTCATCATCGTCTCGATCGGCGTGATGTTCGTGATGGCGGGCCTCATCCGCTTCATCATCGGCCCGAACGATCAGATCTTCACCGACGGGGCGCGCTTCGTGATCTCCGCCGGCGACTTCCGCACCCTGACGGGCCTGCGCGAGGGTCTCGCGATCAAGACGACCCAGGTCATCACCCTCGTGACGGCCGCGATCTGCGTCGGCCTCCTCTTCTGGTTCCTGCAGAAGACGCGGACCGGCAAGTCGATGCGCGCCTATGCCGACAACGAGGACCTCGCGACGCTCTCCGGCATCGACGCCGGGCGCGTCGTCGTCATCGCCTGGGCGCTCTCGGCGACGCTCGCGACCATCGCGGGGACGCTCTACGGGCTCGACAAGAGCTACAAGCCCTTCGTCTTCCAGGAGCTGCTCCTGCCGATCTTCGCCGCCGCCATCGTCGGCGGGCTCGGCAGCCCGATCGGTGCGATCTGCGGCGGCTACCTGATCGCGTTCGCGGAGGTGTTCCTCACCTACGCCTACAAGCGCTTCCTCGGCCACATCCTGCCGGAGGCGTGGGTGCCGGACGGGCTCACCCAGCTCGTGGCGACGGAGTACAAGTTCGCCGTCGCCTTCGTCATCCTCGTGATCACGCTGCTCATACGGCCGACCGGCCTCTTCAACAGGAGGTCCGCATGACCGGCTTCAGGCGCAACGTCCTGCCCTTCCTGGTCTTCTTCCTGCTGATCATCCTCACCGGGATGACGCAGAGCTGGTCGCTCGCCTTCTCGATCCTCAACCTGTGCCTCGTCTCGGCGGTGATGGCGCTCGGCGTGAACATCCAGTGGGGCTATGCCGGGCTCGTGAATTTCGGCGTGATGGGGTTCACCGCGCTCGGCGGGCTCGCGGTCGTCCTCGTCGCGGCGTCGCCGGTGGCGGAGGCGTGGAGCGCGGGCGGTCCGGGCGTCCTCCTCGCGATCCTCATCGTGGCGACGACGGTCGTCGTCACGCTCGCCCTGCGGCGTCTCATCGACCATCCGGGCGGCAAGATGCTCGCGACCGCGGTGCTGGTGGTCGCCGGCCTCTTCGCCACGATGACGGTGCTCGGGCCCTCCACCGCGGCGATCGAGAAGGTGAACCCGTCCTTCACCGGTTTCCTCGGCGGGCTCGGCCTGCCGGTGCTCCTCTCCTGGATCGTCGGCGGGATCTTCGCGGCCGGCGCCGCCTTCCTCATCGGCAAGATCGCGCTTGGCCTTCGCGCCGACTATCTCGCCATCGCGACGCTCGGCGTCTCGGAGATCATCATCGCGATCCTGATGAACGAGGACTGGCTCGCGCGCGGCGTGAAGAATGTCGTCGGCCTGCCGCGCCCTGTGCCCTACGAGGTGGAGCTGCGCGAGGCGGAGTGGTTCGCGAGCCTCGTCGACCGCCTGTCGATGAGCCCGGTGGAGCTCTCCTCGCTCCTCGTGAAGGGCGCCTATGCCGGGCTCTTCGTCATCGTGCTCGCGATCCTTCTGTGGCTCGCCGAGACGGCGCTCCGCTCGCCCTGGGGCCGCATGATGCGCGCCGTGCGCGACAACGAGACGGCCGCCGAGGCGATGGGCAAGGACGTGAAGCGCCTGCACCTCCTCGTCTTCGTTATCGGCTCGGGCGTCATCGGCCTCGCCGGCGCGATGATGACGACGCTCGACGGCCAGTTCACCCCGTCGAGCTACCAGCCGCTGCGCTTCACCTTCCTCATCTGGGTCATGGTGATCGTCGGCGGGTCGGGCAACAATTGGGGCTCGACGCTCGGCGCGTTCGTGGTGTGGTTCGCCTGGGTTCAGGCCGAGCCCGTCGGCACGATGGTGATCGACTTCGCGACCTCATGGCTCGGCGAGGGCTCGCCGGTCCGCCAGCACCTCCTCAACAACGCGGCGCAGATGCGCCTCATCGTGATGGGAGTGGTCCTCCTGGTGGTCCTGCGCTTCGCCCCGCGCGGCCTCATACCCGAGACCGACCGGCGCTGACGCGGCTCTCAGACGCCGAGAGGGCGGATCGCCGCCGCCTCGCCGATCTCGCCCGTCGCCTCGATCGCGACGGGCGCGCCGCCTGCGATGGCCGCCGGCCAGTCCGTGACCTGGATGACGGGCGGGCAGGCGTAGCCGAGCTCGCGCCCGGCGAGGCAGCCGACCACCAGGATCGCGTCGACCGCGCGCAATACGATCGCCGCAGGGGCGAGGCCGGCGCGGATCAACTCCAGCATCACCGCCGAGGAGGAGGACGAGCCGACGAGGTCGTCAATCACGAGGCATGTTCCCGTGACCGAGACGCCCCGCTGCGGGTGGCGCGCGTTGATGATGAGCCCCGAAAAGGGATCGACGCCGCCCCAGAAGGAGAGCGGCGCGGCGAGGCGGAGCACCGGGCCTTCGCCCGCGCCCGGATAGAGGATCGTGCCGGTCATTGCCACAGGGTGAGATCGCGCGTCAGGGTGCCGGCGACCGCCGACTCCACGCAGTCCGAAAGGCTGCCATAGAGCACGTCGTAGCCGATATTGCCGGGAGCATAGTGGGCGAACTTGCCCGAATTGGTGAGGAGCACGCCACCGGGCTCCGTGATGATCCGTGTCGTCACGATGCAGGTGTCGGCGATGATGGTGATGCCCGCCGCGTCGAGCGTGGCGAGAAGCCCCTTCGCCTCCAGCGCGGCGACCACGTGGCGGCCGGTGTTGGCGTAGAAGGGAAGGCGCACCTTGCGCCCGCCGAGCGCGGCGAGCAGCGCCTCGAATTCCGCCATCGATAGGTGCGGCGAGCCGATGCCGATGGCCGTCACCTCGTCGCCCGTCGCGGTGGAGAGGAGGGCGAGCGCATCGGCGATGTCGGCCGGCGTCAGCGCGATCACCTCGTCCGGCGCCTCGCCCTGGAGGACCGCCTCGAGGGTCGGCGCCTCGGGCGTCTCGCCGACGACGTGGAAGAGGCCTACCGCGCCGAACGAGGCGGCGGACGCGCCGAGCGATTTCAGCCGGTCCTCGGTCGCCGCGCCCTGGAGCCCGTCGACCGCGACGACGCCGGTGCCGGCGCGTCGGCCGACGATCGCGCCGATCACCGGCCAGAACGCATCCTCGTGCTTCAGCCGGTCGCTGATCGCCTCGGTGGTGAGGACGATGCGGGCGCGGCGGTTCTCGGTCAGATGCAGCCCGGTGAGGGGGGCGACCCCCGCGATCGCGCAGGCGATGTCGAGATAGTCGCCATAGCGGTTCGTCCGCGCGCCGAGCACGGAATTGCAGAAGGCGACCGCGTTGCTCTCCCCCCAGGCGACCTGGTCGCCGAGCGCGGGCCGGTGCCCGGCCTGGTAGGGCGCGCAGGTCCACGTGGAGCGGCAGCCGAGCGCTTCGTAGGCGCGCATCAGGCGCAGCGCCATCTCGCGGCGGTGAGGCGGCAGGTGGACATTGCCGGGGCGCATCAGATCGAGCGCGCCGACATTCAGCGTAGACGGCACGGCGACCTTCGCCCCCTTCGCCACCAGGAACTCGGCGAACTCCGTCCCGGCATCGCCGTGATAGAGGCATCCGTCGATATGGGCGGAAGTGACGGGTGTCAGCGCCTCTGCGCCGAGAAGGCGCGCGGCGTCTGCGACGATGCGCATCGCGGCGGCCGCACCCGGCCCGTCAGCGCCCGCGAGGCGGGCTTTGTCCGCCTCGCTCAAAGCCAGGGCCACAGGGGCTCTCCTTCGCGGTGGATCGATCAGCGTTCGTAAATATACCCACGCGCGATCTTTTCGCGAATCTCCGCTGCGGCCCGCGCCGAAACGGCCTTTGACCACAGGTCGAGCGCCGAGCTCACGTCGATGCCCGCCGTTTCGAGGTCGCCGATCTTCTTCGGGTTGCCGGTGATGAGACGCACCGAGCGGACCTTCAGCGCCTTCAGTAGCGCCGCGGCCGCGTTGTAGCCGCGCTCGTCCACCTCGAAGCCCATCGCGACGTTCGCCTCGTCGGAGGAGTAGCGGCGCTGGCCGAGCTTGCCTTCGGAGAAACCGTACTGGAGGGCGAGGCAGTCGAGCTTGTTGGGGAGCCCGATGCCGCGGCCTTCCTGGCGCAAATAGATGAAGATGCCCTCGTGCCGGGCCTCCATCTCGTCCATCGACAGGCGCATCTGGTCCCCGCAATCGCACATCGACGAGCCGAACGCGTCGCCGAGAATGCATTCGGAGTGGATGCGCACGAGGATGTCCTCGCGCCCGGCGAGCGCCGTGCTGACGGCCCGGTGAAGGTCCGGCTCCTGGAGCCATTTGCGGCCGCCATAGATCATCGCCAGATGCGGATGATCGCCGAGCGGGCGGCCCACTTCCTCAAAGCCAACGCAGATCCAGATGCGGTTGTGGATTTCGACTGGCGCCACCGAGATGCAGTTGAGGCCATGCGCCTTGAACGTGCTTTTCAGATCCATGCGTCTCGTATTCTCCGACGGAAGCTTCCGATAGGTAGGTGTCTCAAGTCGCAACGCCACATTGACCTATGTATGTCGCACGACGAGCGTGACGACGCATTGAACGAGTCCTACGCTTTGTTGGATGACGACGCGCGGTAACAAGTTCGTGGGATGGTGAACGGGAACTCTTCGCGTTCCGTGCCGTTCGTCCGATTCGGCCTTTCGAGCCGATGGCCGCCCGTGCGCATTCGTGCGACACGGGGGTGAGACGAAAGCAATCAATGAGGGTCGGCGCGTTGGAAGAAAGCGGTGTTGCCCCTGTCGTCACCGACCCGCTGCCGTCCGTGCGCGCGCTGCGCGCGGCGAAGGCGGCGGACGCACCGCTCGTCATCGCCCAGCTCGGCCAGTCGCTCGACGGGCGCATCGCGACTCCCTCCGGCCATTCCCACTACATCAACGGACCCGACGCGATCCGTGTCCTCCACGAATTGCGCGCCGCGTGCGACGCGGTGGTCGTCGGCGCGGGCACGGCGCTCGCGGATGATCCGCAGCTCACCGTGCGCCGGTGTCCGGGCGACAATCCGGCCCGCGTGCTGATCGACCGCCGCCGCCGGTGCGGGCCGGGCCTCAGGATGTTCGCCGACGACGGCGTGCGCCGCATCGTCTTCGGCGCGCCGCTCGCCGACGATCGCGACGGGGTGGAGGTGGTGGATGTCGCCTGCGACGGCGCGCCTCTGCCGCCGGACGAGATCGTCGGTGCCCTCGCCGCGCGCGGGATGCGGCGCATCCTCGTCGAAGGGGGCGCGGCGACGGTGAGCGCCTTTCTCGCCGCCGGCGCGCTCGACCGGCTGTGCATCCTCGTCGGCCCGATGATCCTCGGATCGGGGCCGGTGGGGCTGAACCTTCCCGAGATCGCGACGCTCGACGGGGCGCGGCGGCCGCTGGTCGACGTCGTCGCGCTACCGGGCGGCGACGTCGTGTTCGACTGCGACCTTCACCCCTGAGGCGGCAGCGCGACGATGTCGCGATGGCCGACCACGAGGCGCTCCAGCGTCCCCGTCCGCGCCGCCAGCCATGCCGCGATCTCCGCGGCCCGGTCGGGCAATATCTCGCGCGCCGCGTCGGCCCAGCCGGCGAGGGTGGCGTCGATCAGCGGCCCGTCGCCCGCCCGCTCGAGCCGCCAGGGCGTCTCGCGCGCGATCACCTCGAAGCCGGCCCGCGCCAGCGCCGCTTCCAGCACGTCCGCACCGTCCGGCCCGGCCGCACGGCCAAAACTCTTCTCGCCGCGCTGGTGGGCGTTGAACGCGTCGATCATCGCCCCGTCGAGCGGGTGGGCGGGAGAGAGCGCGAGGTGGCCGTCATAGGTCAGCATCGCGAGGAGGGCGATCCGATCGGCCGCGAGGCGCGCGACCATCGCCTCGATGAACGCCGCCGACGTGATGTCGAAGAGGGCCGAGGCGGTGACGAGATCGGGTGGGCTCTCCCACGGCGCGGGATCCTGCGTGAGGTCCTCGCACCGCGTCTCGACCGTCAGCGCGGCCGCCGGGGGCGAGGCATCCGTCAGCCGCTCCGCCTCCGCGAGGAGGGCGGGGTCGGCGTCGACGAGGGTCCAGCTCTGCGCCGTGCCGACGCGTGGGGCGATGGTGCGCAGCGTCGCCCCCGTCCCGGCTCCGAGATCGAGGATCTCGACCGGGCGGCCGGCGGCTTGGGATCGCGCATGGTCGATCGCGAGGCCGATGAGGTCGTCGGCCCGCGCGCGGGCGTCGGCGTCGGCGCGCAGCGCGAGCCAGTCGGCAGAAAATCCGCTCACAGCGCCTCCAGCGCGTCCGAGACGAGCGTGCCGGTGCGCGGCCAGCCCTGGAAAGAGCGCCCCATCTCGGCCGCGCCCTCGGAGAGGCGGGTGGCGAGGGCGGGGTCGGTGAGGATCGCCCGCAGCGCGGCGGCGAACGCGCCGGCATCGTCGACGTCGACGAGGCGGCCCGCGGCCGGGGGCACGACATCGGGGATCGCCCCGCCGCGCGTCGCGACGATCGGCAGCCCCGACGCCATCGCCTCGGCGAAGACCATGCCGAAGCCCTCATAGCGGGAGGCGAGGGCGAAGACGGACGCCTCGCGGTAGAGCGCGCGGATCGCGTCCTCCTCCGCCTCGCCATGGAGGCGGATGCGGTCCTGCAGCCCGGCCGCCTCGATCTGCGCCTTCAGCGCGGCAACCGTCTCGGGCGCACGTTCGGTGCTGCCGACGAAATCGGCCTGCCAGTCGAGGTCGGCGATCGCGGCGAGCGCCGCGGTCAGCGTGTCGAAGCCCTTGCGCGGCAGGATGCTCGCGACCGAGACGATGCGCGGCGGGTGCACGGGCCGGCGCATCGTCGCCTGCCGCCAGCCGGGATCGAGGCCGGGGATCGCGACGGTGATCGCGCCCTGCGGCACGCCATAGTCGGCGACCAGCGTGTCGCGCGTGTGCGGGCTCGTGACGACGACGTGCGCGGCCTTGGTGAGGGCGGCCCGCTCGGTCGCCGCGACGGTGTCGGCCCGCGCGGGGTCGAGCCCCGTCTCCAGCGCCAGCGGGTGGTGGACGAGGGCGACGATCGGGGCCGCCAGCCCCGCGAGCGCCGCGGCCGGGAGCGTCCCGAAGGCGAGCCCGTCGACGATGATCGCGTGGTCCGGCGCGATGGCGGAGAGGCGCGCGAGCGCCGCCTCGATGTCGGCCGGGCCGGGGTCCGGGAAGGCGCCGTCGAGGGAGACGAGATTCACCTCGTGGCCGCGCGCGCTGAGTTCCGCGACGAGGCGCCGGTCGTATCCGTAGCCGCCCGTGCGCGCCTCGATGTCGCCCGGATAGACGAATGCGACCGGGCGCATGTCAGATCGCCGCCTCGTACCAGGCGCGGGCGACGTGCGACTCGTTGAGGAGGACGCGGATCTTGCTGACCGCACGCGCATCCTCGCCGAGCCGGCCGGAGGCGATCTCCTCGGCGAGCTTGTCGAAGATGTACTTGCAGAGCACCTCGGTGGTCGAGCGCTGGGTCTTGAAGGCCGCGAGCCCGTCGAGATTCTGATAATTCAGTTCGGCGAGGATGCGCTTCAGCCCGTCCATGGCGAGGCCGATATCGAGCACGATGTCATTGGGGCCGAGCGTCTCGGCATAGAAGGCCGCGTCGACGACGAAGGTCGCGCCGTGCATCTTCTGGGCCGGGCCGAACGCCTCGCCGGGGAGGCTGTGGGCGATCATGATGTGATCGCGAACTTCGAGAGCGTACACGCGGTCTCCTTCAGGACTCGTAGTGGATGAGGACCGCGATCGCGCCGGGGTCCGTCTTGATGAGGGGCGGCAGGCGCTCCGGCGCCTCGCCGAGTTCGATCTCGTGCGTGATGAGGTGGTCGAGCGCGTCGTCCTCGAGGAGGCGCATCACGCGCTCCATGCGCCGCGCGTGCGTCCATCTTGGCGCGCGCTCCGGGGGAATGCGGCCGACCTGGGAGGAGACGATCCGCAGGCGCTTGACGTGGAAGTCCGCGCCGAGCGGCAGGCGGGCCTCGTTCGCCCCATGCCAGCTCGCCTCCACCACCCGCGCCTCCAGCCCCGCCGCCGACAGGGCGAGGCGCAGCCCCGCATCGTTGCCGCTCGTGTTGATCGCGATGTCGACCTCCCCGGGTGCGGCGTCCGGGTGGGCAAATAGCGCGCCCATGCGCCCGACCACCCCCTCGCGGGCCGGATTCGTGTCGGCGACCGTCACCTCGGTGCCGGGGATCCGGGCGAGGAGCCGCGCGACGAGGAGCCCGACGAGGCCCGCCCCGACGACGAGGATCCTGTCCCCAGGCGCCGCCCCGCTGTCCCACACGATGTTGAGCGCGGTCTCGGTGTTCGCCGCGAGCGTCGCGCGCCGCGCGGGCACGGTGTCCGGCACGAGGGTGACCATCGCGGCGTCGACCACCGCGCGGTCCTGGTGGGGGTGGAGGACGAAGGCGTTGCGGCCGATCCACGCGGCGGGCCCCGCCTCGACGCGGCCGACGAGGGCGTAGCCGTACTTCACCGGGAAGGCGAAGGAGCCGGCCTGGTGCGGGCAGCGCATGCGCTCCCATTCGCTCGGCGGAACGCGCCCTTCGAGGACGAGACGCTCCGTCCCGCGGCTCACCGCCGAGTAGAGGGCGCGCAGGCGAACCGTCCCGTCCCCGTCCGCGCGCAATATTTCATTGATCAACGCAAACGTGTCTTGGCTGTGACACCACAGCGCGGTAGCGCGATGGCCGTCATCCAGTTCGGATCGGGGCTCGTACATTGGCACTCCCGGTCGGTCGGAGCCGACACAAGCGGACGGTGCCGGGACCGGTAGCGGGTCCGGCCGACCGGCACAATGATAGGCTGAAGGGGCGCTATGCTTCAGGTTCAAATCACGCAATCGGGTGCCATTGCCGTTGACGCGCCGCCGCGGATCGGCGGCCTGCGCCGCGCGAGCCGCGTGCTCATGCGCCGCCGCATCGCCGTCGCCATCCTGAACGGGGCGACGATCGCGACGCTCGCCGCGATGATGGCGGTCGCGCTGTTCTCGGGCGGGGTGTCTCTCATCAAGGTGGGCATGTGGCTCGCCTTCCTGGTCACGCTGCCGTGGCTGTCGATCGGGTTCTGGAACGCCATCATCGGCACCGCACTTACGTTGCGGGGGCCGGTCCCGGATGATCCGCTGGCGCTCGATTTCAATCCCAATGCCGTGATCACCACGCGCACGGCCGTCGTCATGGCGGTGCGCAACGAGGAGCCGGCGCGCGCGCTCGACCGTCTCGCGACGCTCTTCGACGATCTCGTCGCCGCCGGTCTCGCCCCCCATTTCGACGTCCACGTCCTCAGCGACACCAACGACGCGGCGATCGCGGCGGAGGAGGAGCGGCTCGTCGCGCGCTGGCGCGAGGGGAGCGCCCACCCCGAGCAGATCTTCTACCGCCGCCGCACCGACAACCGGGGCTACAAGGCCGGCAATATCGAGGAGTTCTGCAGCCGCACCGGCGCGACCTACGATTTCTTCCTCCCGCTCGACGCGGACAGCTTCCTCTCGGCTTCGGCCATCGCGCGCCTCGTGCGGATCATGCAGCGCCATCGCCGGATCGGCATCCTGCAGACGCTCGTGGTCGGGGTGCCCTCTCAGTCCTTCTTCACCCGCGTCTTCCAGTTCGGGATGCGCCACGGGATGCGCGCCTACACGGCGGGCTCGGTCTGGTGGACGGGCGATTGCGGCGCCTTCTGGGGCCACAACGCGCTGATCCGCACCCGCGCCTTCCGCGATCATTGCACGCTGCCGGTGCTGCCGGGCGACGGCCCGCTCGGCGGCTATGTGATGAGCCACGACCAGATGGAGGCGGTGCTGATGCGCCGCGCGGGCTACCATTGCCGCGTCATCGCGGAGGAAGGGGAGAGCTGGGAGGAGAACCCGCCCACGCTGCCCGACTTCGTCCGCCGCGAGCTGCGCTGGTGCCAGGGCAACATGCAATATCTGAAGCTCCTCGGCCTGCCGCGCCTCAAGCCGGTGAGCCGGATCCAGCTCGTCCTCGCGATCCTGATGTACGCCGCGCCGTTCGCGTGGATGGCCTTCATTTTTCTCGGCACGGCGAGCCTCTTCTCCGAGGCGGGCAGCTTCTCCGGCCCGATGGCGCTCGGCATCGCCCTCTTCGTGACGATCATGTTCATGACCTTCGCGCCCAAGCTGATGGGGCTCGCCGGGCTCCTGTGGAGCGGAGAGCAGAGTGCGCGCTATGGCGGGCGGGGGATGGTCCTCCTCGGCGGTCTCGTGGAGATCATCGTGTCGATGGTGATCGCGCCGGTCGTCGCCTTCTCCGTCGCCGTCTTCGCCGCGGGCCTCGCCTTCGGCAAGAAGATCGACTGGCGGGCGCAGTCGCGCACGAGTCGCGCCGTCTCGTGGCGCGAGGCGACGATCGACTTCCTGCCGCAGACCTGTCTCGGCCTCGTTCTCTTCGGGGTGTTCGCGCTGTCGGCGCCGCAGGTGCTGCCCTGGGCAGCGCCGGTCATCCTCGGCTTCGTGCTGTCGATCCCGTTCGCCGTGGCGAGCGCGTCGCCGGCGCTCGGCCGGTGGAGCCGCGCGCGGGGCCTCTGCGCAATTCCCGAGGATCTCGCCCCGCCGGCGCCGCTCGCGACGCTGCAGCGGCGCGTTCCGCCGCTATAGGACGCAGTCCCGCTCCGGCCGCATGGCGGGAGCGGGACGGAACCGATTCAGGCGAAGGCGCGCTTGCGCGGGACGATGCGCAGGTGCCCGCCGGTCTTGCCGCCCGGCAGCGCGGCGATGCGGTCGGCGGCCTGAAGCAGCTTCTCGATGTCGAGCCCGGTCGAGATCCCGCCCTGCTCGAAGGCGAAGAAGAGATCCTCCGTCGCCGTGTTGCCGGTGGCGCCCGGCGCGAACGGGCAGCCGCCGAGCCCGGCCGCCGCTCCCTCGATCACCCGCACCCCCGCCTCGTAGGCGTAGAGCGCGTTGGCGACGCCCATGCCGAACGTGTCGTGGCCGTGGAAGGCGAACGGGGTTCCGGGCGCGTCCTGCATCGCCGTCTCGAAGCGGGACTTCACCGTCAGCGGGTCGGCCCGGCCGGTGGTGTCGCAGAGCGCAATCTCGGCGTCGGGCGCGATGCTCAGCGCCTCGTGGAGGACACGGCGCACGTCGCCCATGGGGACAGTCCCGTCGAGCGGGCAGTCGAAGCTCGTCGCGAGGTCGACGCGCAGCTTGATCGCCTCACCCTGTGCGGCCGAGACGACAGCGCGGAGCTGGTCGAGCGACTGCGCCACCGTCTGGCGCACATTGTTGAGATTGTGCGCCTCCGACACCGAGAGGACGAAGACGAGTTCGGGATAGCCGTGGCGCAGCGCGATCTCCGCCCCGCGCGCGTTCGGCACGAGCACGGAGAGGCGCACGCCCGGCCGGCCGCGGAAGTGGGCGGCGATGTCGGCCATATCGCCCATCTGCGGGATCGCCTTGGGGCTGACGAAGGAGCCGAGCTCCATCCGTTTCACCCCGGCACCGAGGAGATCCTCGATGATGGCGATCTTCTCCCCGGTGGGGAGCGGCTCGTTGATCGATTGAAATCCGTCGCGCGGGGCGACCTCGACGATGTCCACGGAACGAGCTGTGGTCATGCGACGCTCCTGTTGCCGTTCGCCAGCGGGCGAACCTTGTCGGCGGCGCCGTCGGCCGGCACCGTCATGGAGGAAGGAAGGCCGGGCGCCGGAGCGCCGCGTGCCCTGGAGTTGCGAGACGTCCGCAGCGCCGTGCGCGTTAGAGCTGCGAGACTTCCGAGGCGGCGCGGGCGCGACCGCGGAAGATGCCGACGAAGAATTGGAGGCCGAGCGCGCCGAACCCGATGGGGATCATCGAATAGGGGATCCACATCGGCGTGCCGAACGCGCTCGACACGCGCTCGCCGTAGATGAACGAGTCGTGCGCCATCAGATAGCCGCGCCAGACGAGGATGCCGCAGAACACGGTCCCGACGACGCCGACGATCAGCGAGATGATGCGCCGGCCGAGGGGGCCGGACGCATCGGGCAGGAGGGTGATGCCGATATGTTCGCCGCGCCGCTCCACGTCCGCCGCCGTCATCAGGGCGAGATAGACGACGAGGAACGCGTTGACTTCGAGGCTCCACGAGGTCGGTGCGGCGAAGAAATACCGCATCGTCGCGTCATAGGTGATCGACAGCGCCATGAAGGCGAGGGCGACCTGCCCGACGATCTGAAGCACCCGTGCGAGCTGGTCGATGATGGTGAGCGGCACGGCGAATTGCATCGCTATCCCCTTTGATTAGGCGGATTCGCCCATGGCGAGTGCGATGGCCTTCTTGCCCACCTCGTCGCCCACTTCCGAAATCCACGCATCGCGGACGTTCACGCTGACCTCGGCGAAGCGATCGAGCGTCGCGGCGTCCGGATCGATCACTTCCATGCCGCCTTCCTTGAAGGCCGGCCAGTATTTCGCCTTGAAGTAGTCCTCGTTGGCGACGCGGGCGCTATGCTCGTCGAACCACTCGACGCCTTCCATGAAGACCTTCTTCACGTCCTCGTCGAGCGCGTTCCAGCGGTTCGTCTGCACGAACACGCCGATGGCATAGGCCGTCACCGGGACGAGGAGGGCGGTGCTGATCTGCTCCTGCAGGCTGCGCCCGTTGATCGTCGAGATGTTCGCGACCGCCGCGTCGACCGTGCCGCGCTGGAGGGCGAGATAGAGCTCGGAGGAGGGCACGCGCACCGAGGCGCCGCCGAAGTCTTCGATCGCCTTGGTGGCCTCGAAGGACACGACGCGCACGCGCTTGCCGTTGATGTCGTCGAGCGTGCGGATCGGAGCGGCCTTCGTGCTCCAGATATATTCCGGCTCCATGATGCCGCCGCCGAGGCTGAGGAGGGTGAGGCCGCCCTTCTCGAGCTCGCTCGCGATCAGCTCGAAGAGCGGCGCGCCGCGCTTCAGCCGGTCCGGGTTCTCATAGAGCGGGCCGACGACGCCGGGCAACCCGAGGACGCCGAGCATCGGCACCGAGCGGGTGATGTAGGACGTCGTGTGGAACATGAAGTCGATGTTGCCCGAGCGCAGCGCCGGGAGCTGCTCGTCGGCGGCGAGGAGGCGGCCCGAGTCGTAGAAGTCGAGCTGGACGGTGTCGCCGCCGCGCTCGTTCACGAAGTCGACGAGGCCCTGCGAGCCGTAGGCGAGGTCCGCATAGGACGGCGGCAGGTAGGTGACGCCGGTCAGCACCTTGGCCGCCTGGGCGGACCGGGAGTGAAGGCCAACCGCCGAGCCGAGCGTCAGGGCGCTCGCTGCGGTCATGAAATGGCGACGGTTCATGGACATGTCGTTCCTCCGAGGTCGGTTATTTTACGAGGTTTGGCAGCCAGAGGCTGAGGGGCGGGAACAGAACGAAGATGAGCAGCATCACGAACTGCACCATGACGAACGGCACCACGCAGCGGACGATCTCCTCGATCTTCAGCATCGGCGCCACGGCCTTCAGCGTATAGAGGTTGAGGCCGACCGGCGGCGTGATCACCGCGATCTCGAGGTTCATGACGAGGATGATGCCGAACCAGAGCGGGTCGTAGCCGAGCGTGGTGATCAGCGGCAGAAGGATCGGCGTCGTCACCACGATGAGGGAGACGGCGTCGACCAGCATGCCGAGCCCGACGAGGGCCAGCATGATGAGGATGAGGATCACTTCGGGCGGCAGGTCGGTGCCGACGAGAAGGGCGGTGATCGTGTCCGGCACGCGCACGAGGTTCAGATAGTCGCCGAACACGCGGGCGCAGCCCATGATGAGCAGGATCGCGCCCGAGATGCGCACGCTCGACCCGAGCACGCCGGCGATGCCCTTGAGGTCGAGGCAGCGGAAGATGAACACGGCGATGATGAACGCGCCGAGCGCACCGAAGGCGGCCGCCTCGCTGGGCGTCGCGAAGCCGGTATAGATCGTGCCGAGGACGAGGAAGACGAGCAGCATCGAGTGCCAGATGCCGCCGATCGCCTTCAACCGGTCGACCCAGCTATAGTGGACGATCTCCCCCATCGGCGCCTCTTCCGGATAGAGGCGGACGCGGAAATAGAGGTAGATCGAGAGGGCGAGCGCCAGCGCGATGCCGGGCACGATGCCGCCGATGAAGAGGTCGGCGACCGACACGTTGGAGACCGCGCCGTAAATGATGAGCGGCACGCTCGGCGGGATCAGCATGGCGAGCGCGCCGGAGGAGACGACGGCGCCCGCGGCGATCGAGCGGCTGTAGCCGCGCTCCAGCATCTGCGGGACGGCGATGGAGCCGACCGCCGCGACGCCGGCGATGGAGACGCCGCTCACCGCGCCGAAGACGGCGGAGGCGCCGACCGTCGCGATGGCGAGGCCGCCGCGCAGCCATTGCAGCCAGACGACGGCGGCGTGGAAGAGATTCTTGCCGACCGGCGTCGCCGCCAGGAAGTTGCCCATCAGCACGAAGAGGGGCAGGGCGAGCAGCTCGAAGCTGTTCAGCTGGGCGAACAGCGAGGTCGGGCCGAAGAAGAAGGCCATCGAGCCGCGCGCCATGTAAAGCCCGGTGAGGCCGGCCGCGCCGAGGGCGAGAAAGATCGGCGCCCCGATCGCGATCAGCGCGAGCAGGATGGCGACGACGATGATCGGCTCGATCATGTCAGGCGAACTCCACAGATGTCAGCGGCGGTGCGGCGATGGTCTGGCCGACGGGCGGCCGGCCGCTCTGTTCCGTCGTAGTTGAAATCGGAGTTCACTCCGCGCCTCCCTCGCCCCGTTTCTTGCCGGCGGCCGTCCGATACGGCCGCCGATTGGGTCAGATGATGTTGTTCGACCGAAGCTCGCCGATCTTCTCTTGGTCGTATTTCAGCCAGTCGGTCAGGATCTGTTCGGTGTGCTCGCCGAGCTTCGGTCCCGTGTGGCGGATCTCGCCGGGGGTCTCCGACAGGACGGGGAACACGTTCTGCATCGCGAGCGGGCCGATCGCCTCGTCCTCGACGCGGGTGATGGACTGGCGGGCCTGGAAGTGCGGGTCGGCCAGCATCTCGCGCGCGGTGTAGGTGAGGCCGGCCGGCACACCCGCCTCGGCGAGCGCATCCATCAGCCACGCGGCGGGCTTCGTCGCCGACCAGGCGCCGATGATGTCGTCGATGAGGGTCTGGTTCTCGCCGCGCGCGCGGTGGTTCTTGAAGCGCGGGTCGTCGGCGAGCTCGGGCTGGCCCATCAATGCGGTGAGGCGGCGGAAGAGGCTGTCCTGGTTCGCGCCGATGACGATGGTCGTGTTGCCGTCGTTCGTCGGATAGGCGTTCGAGGGGGCGATGCCGGGCAGGATCGAGCCGGACCGCTCGCGGATGTGGCCGCCGCCGTCATACTCGGCGATGACGCCTTCCATGACGGAGAGGACGGATTCGTAGATCGAGGCGTCGACCACCTGGCCCTCGCCCGACTTTTCGCGGTGATGGAGGGCGAGGAGGGCGCCCTGGAAGCCGCTCTGCCCGGCGAGCGTGTCGCCGATGGAGATGCCGATGCGCACCGGCGGGCGGTCGGGATAGCCGCCGATATAGCGCATTCCGCCCATCGCTTCGCACACGGCCGCGAAGCCGGCGCGCTCCTTGTAGGGGCCGCTCTGCCCGAAGCCGGTGACGCGCACCATGATGATGCGCGGGTTGATCGCCTTCAGCGCGTCGTAGCCGAGGCCCCAGGCCTCCATCCGGCCGACGCGGAAATTCTCGACGATGATGTCGCATTCGGCCGCGAGAGCGCGCACGACGTCCTGCGCCTCGGGCTTCCTGAGGTCGAGCGTGAGGGACTTCTTGTTGCGGCCGATCACGGGCCACCAGAGGGGGTGCCCCTTGTCGTCGGTCCGGCCCCACTGGCGCATGGAGTCGCCGACGCCAGGCGGCTCGATCTTGACCACCTCGGCACCGAAATCGGCCAACAGCTGGCCGCAGAACGGCCCCGCGATCAGCTGACCCATTTCAAGGACACGAATGCCTTCGAGCGGCCTCATGACGCCACACCCCTCCCGTTGCGTCCGTCTCTTGTTGTCGTCCCCGGACGCGCCATGACGGCTTGGCGCGCCCGCCGGCCCTGAGCCGGTCTAATGTGGACTATCGCTGTTGTATCCAATTCGTCAATAGAGGATGGCTTTGCAGATATCCATATGCCAATTTGGATCCAATAAAGAAGATAAGGAGGATCCGCCATGGCCCTTGCAGTACGTGAACGCCGCACTGCAAAAGAAAGGACGGTCGACCGCGTGTACGCGGACGTGCGGGAAGCAATTTTGGGTGGAACCTGGGGCCCGGAAAGCAGGCTAACCGAGGAAATGCTTGCCGAGCGTTACCACGTTAGCCGGACGCCGGTGCGTGCTGCGCTGCACAAGTTGGCCAATGACGGGTTCATCGAATTGATCCCGCGCGCGGGCGCCGTGGTCAAAGCGCGCACCCTCGACGAGGTGATCGAGATCTACGACGTCCGCTCGCTCCTGGAGAGCGAGGCGGCGGGCCTTGCCGCCCAGCGCCGCACCGACGAGGAGGTCGCGACGCTCTACACCATCGCCGATGCGATGGAGGCGATCGCCGCGAAGGACGGGGACGTGCCGGCCCTGTCGCAGCTGAACCAGGAGCTCCACCACCTCATCCTGCGCGCGAGCCGGAACCACACGCTGGAGGAATCGGCGATCCGGCTGATGGACATCGGCTTCGTGATCAACACCTACACGAAGTTCCGCCGGACCGACATGAACCGCACCCTCGCGGACCATCGCGCCTTGATCGAGGCGATCGAGGCGAAGGATTCGATCTGGGCCTCCAGCGTGATGCGCGCCCACATCGCGACGACGCGCAACGCGCTGAAGACCAAACTGCGCCAGTGATCAGGCGCCGGCGGCGGCGAAGGTGTCCTTGAACGTCTCGCGCAGCGCCGCCTTCTGGACCTTGCCCATCGTGTTGCGGGGCAGTTCGTCCAGGAAGAAGACGTGCTTCGGCTGCTTGAAGCGCGCGAGCGCCTCCTTCAGCGCGGCGAGGATGGCGGCCTCGGCGATGTCGGAGCCCTTCTCGCGCACCACCACCGCGACGACGCCCTCGCCGAAATCGGGATGCGGCAGGCCGACGACGGCGCTCTCGAGGACGCCGTCCATGTCGTCGATCAGCCCCTCGATCTCCTTCGGATAGACGTTGAAGCCACCGGTGATGATGAGGTCCTTCGAGCGGCCGACAATCGTGAGATAGCCGCGCTCGTCATAGACGCCGAGGTCGCCGGTGATGAAGAAGCCGTTCGCCCGCTTCTCCTCCGCCGTCTTCTCCGGCATCCGCCAGTAGCCGTCGAACACGTTCGGGCCGCGCACCTCGATCGAGCCGATCTCGCCGGTCGGGACTTCCTTGCCGGTCTCCGGATCGGTCACGATCACCTCGACGCCCGGCAGCGGGAAGCCCACCGTTCCGGCGCGCCGGTCCCCGTCATAGGGGTTCGAGGTGTTCATGTTCGTCTCGGTCATGCCGTAGCGCTCGAGGATCGCGTGGCCGGTGCGCTCGCGCCAGCGGTCGTGCGTCTCGGCAAGGAGCGGCGCCGAGCCCGACACGAAGAGGCGCATGTTGGCCGTGACCTCGCGGTTGAGGCCCGGATGGTCGAGGAGGCGGGTGTAGAAGGTCGGCACGCCCATCATCGACGTCGCGCGCGGCATCGCGGCGAGGATGGTGTCGGGGTCGAATTTCGGCATGAAGATCAGCGAGCCGCCGGCGACCAGCGTCGTGTTCGTCGCGACGAAGAGGCCGTGCGTGTGGAAGATCGGCAGGGCGTGGATCAGCACGTCCTTCTCGGAGAAGCGCCAATAATCCTTCAGCACCTCGGCGTTGGAGGCGAGCGCCTCGTGCGAGAGCATCGCGCCCTTGGAGCGGCCGGTGGTGCCGGAGGTGTAGAGGATACCGGCAAGGTCGGTCGCCTCGCGCGGCACGTCGACGATGTCGGCGGACGCGGCGGCGACGCGGTCGGCCCACGAGCCCTTCCCGTCGGCGCCGAGCGTCGCGAGCACGGGCACCCCGGCGGCCTTCGCGACCGGGGCGAGCGCGGCCTCCGAGGCGGGGTCGCAGATGAAGACGGCCGGCTCGGCGTCACCCAGGAAGTAGGCGATCTCGTGCGGCGTGTAGGCGGTGTTGAGCGGCAGGATCGCGCCGCCGGCCATCACGGCGGCGAGCACGAGGTGCAGCATCTCCAGCGACTTCTGCGCCTGGACGGCGACGCGGTCGCCGGGCTTCACGCCGGCCGCGATGAGGGCAGCGGCGGTCCGGTTCGCGTCGGCCCAGAGCCTCTCATAGGTGACGACCGATCCATCCGGCATGAACGCGAAGGGCGCGTCGCCGCGGCCCTGCGAGCCGACTTGGAGGCGGCGGGTGAGGTTGTTGGAAAGCGTCATGGGAGAGTGCCTTTAGCGCGCGTTGGCCGTCACCGTGCCGGGCCCATGACGGCGTCCGGCAGGCCGGTGGCGAGCCCCGGAAAGATCGACAGGATCACGATCGCGGCAACCATGCACAGCACGAAGGGGGCCGACCCGAGAAGGATCGTCTTCAGCGAGATGTCGGGAGCGATCGAATTGATGACGTAGAGGTTTAGCCCAACCGGCGGCGTGATCAAGCCGATCTCCATGTTGATCGTGAGGATCACGGCGAACCAATAGGGGTCGAAACCGGCCGAGGTGACGATCGGCAGGAGGATCGGCGCGGCCATCAGGATCACCGCCACGGGGGGCAGGAAGAAGCCCGCGACGAGCAGGAAGAGGTTGATCGCCCCCATCAGCACCCAGCGGTTCACGTCGAGCCCCGCGATCCATTCGGCGATCGCCTGGGTGACGAAGAGGTTCGACAGCATGAAGGAGAACACGCCCGCCGCGCCGATGATGAAGAGGATCATCACGCTTTCGCGCGTGGAGTCCCGCAGGACGTCCCACAGCGCCCGGAACGAGTAGAGGCGATAGATGATGACGGCGATGATGATGCACAAAATCGCCCCGACAGCGGCCGTTTCCGAAGGGGTCGCGACGCCGCCATAGAGCGCGTAGAGGACGCCGATGATGATCGCGAGGAAGGGCAGGACGCGCGGCAGGATCTCCACCTTCTCGCGCCAGGTGTAGGTGACGCGCGCGAGCGCGGTCTCCGCCCCGCCCTGTCGCCAGGTGTCGAAGATCGCCCACGCCATGAACAGCGAGACGAGAAGAAGGCCCGGCACGACGCCCGCGAGGAAGAGGCGGCCGATCGATGTCTCGGTCGCGATGCCGTAGACGATCATCGTGACCGAGGGCGGGATGAGGATGCCGAGCGTGCCGCCCGCGGCGATGGATCCGGCGGCCACCGTCTCCGGATAACCGCGTTTGCGCATCTCTGGTATGCCCATTTTGCCAATCGCCGCGCACGTCGCCGGCGAGGAGCCGGACATCGCCGCGAAGAGGGCGCAGGCCCCGAGATTGGACACCACGAGCCCGCCCGGCACGCGCGTCAGCCACCGCTCCAGCGCCTCGTAGAGGTCGGCCCCGGCGCGGGTGGAGGCGATCGCCGCGCCCATGATGATGAACATCGGGATCGAGAGGAGGGCGAAATCGTCGAGATGGCCGAAGAAGATCTCCGGCAAAAGCTCCAGCGCGCCGAACCCGTCGAACACGATGAGGAATCCGGCCGCGACGATGAGAAGGCCGGCCGCGACCGAGACGCCCGAGAAGAGGACGAGGATGGTGGCGACGGCGATGAGGGCGCCGGTTGCGAGAGGGCCCATCAGTCACCGATCGTCAGTTCGTCGGCGTGCGTGTCCGCCGGGGTTTCATTGACGAGGCCAAACGCGTCGGCCGCGAGCTGGACGAGGTAGAGGCCGAACCCGACCGGCAGCGAGAGATAGGGGATCCACAAGGGTGCGCCCCACACCGACTCGGACTTCCAGTTGCGCGTCCAGGCCATGTGGAAGAGGTCGTAGCCATAATAGGCCATGATCGCGACGACGACGGCCGTCGCCGCCAGCGTGATCATCATCAGGACGCGGCGGATGCGGGCCGGCAACAGCATCGGCACGAGGTCGACGTTCACGTGGCCCTTGAGGTGCTGCACGTAGGGCAGGCCCAGCATCGTCGCCCCGATCATCAGATAGGTGACGGCCTCGGTCTGCCAGATCGTCGAATGATTGAGGACGAAGCGGACCCAGATCAGCTCGCAGGTGATGAGGACGGCGGTGAGGATCATCAGCGCGGCGATGATCCCGCACGTGACCGAGACGGTCTCGATCGCTCTGAGGATGAGGCCGCGCCGTGGCGGGCGCGCGGGGGACACTTCGGACATCAACGGCTCCGCTGCGTTGGGCCGCCGGCGATTGTCGGCGGCCCGGGGCGTCGATCACTCGACCGCGAGGGCGGCGTCGAGCAGTTCCTGGCCGTTCGGCGTGTCCTCGACGAACGACTTGTAGGAGGTCTCCTTGGCGATCGCGCGCCAGGCGGCGAAGTCCTCGTCGGTCATGGTGCCGATCTCGACGCCGGCATCCTCGAAGACCTGCGTGGAGTCGGTGTCGGCCTTCTTCGCGCCTTCGAGATAGAAGGCCTCGGCCTTCCCGGCGGCGGCGAGGAGGGCGGTCTTCTGCGCGTCATTGAGGCCGTCGAAGGTCGATTTGTTCATCAGCACCGGCTGGTACATGAACCAGAGCGCCACATCGCCGGCGGGGGTGTAGCAGCCGAGCTGCTCATAGAGGCGGTAGGAGACGAAGCTCGACGAGGAGGTGTTCACCGCGTCGAGGACGCCGGTCTGCATCGCCGAATAGACTTCGGAGGAGGGCATCGAGGCGATCGACGCGCCGGCGCCCGCGAGCATCTGCTCGAACGCCTTGCCGGCCGCGCGCATCTGCATGCCCGACACGTCCTCCGGCTTGGTGATACACTTCTCCTTCGCGCCGAAGCCACCGGCGAGATAGCCGTGGACGAGGACCATCACGTCGTCCTCGGCCATGATCTCGGACAGCTTGTCCATGAAGGGCGAGTGGGAGAGGCGCGCGCCGTGGTCGTGGTTCTTCACGAGGCCCGGCATCAGGGTGAGGTTGTAGGCCGGCTGCTGCCCACCCGCGTAGGAGAGCGGCAGGACCGCCATGTCGAGCCGGCCGCGTGAGAGCGGGTTGTACTGCTCGTCCGCCGCGAAGAGCGAGCCCGAAGGATAGATGCGGATCGTGAGGTCGACATTCGCCGCCTCGAGCTCGTCGGCGACCATCTGCGCCACCTGGTGGCGGATGTCGCTCGTCGACCACTGGTGGCTGAGCTTCAGTTCGGTCGCGCTGGCGCCGCCGATCGCGAGGGCGAAGGCCGAGGACGCAAGAAGGGCGCGAGTCAGAATCGTCTTCATCAAATTCCTCCCATGGGCCGGCTCGTTGACCGGCTATGCCCCGCCGTGGGCGGGTGCTTTTTGTTGTGGGCGTACATTGCGGGCCGGTTTTGCCCTCGTCAATGTCGACGGCCTGGGCGGGTTCTGGCCGACGGGGCGGCGGACGGACCTCAGGCGGCCGCCGGCGCCTCCCACTCCATGATGAGGAACCACGGCACGCGCTCGTAGCGGGCGACGATGTCGGCCGGCCCGCCGGAGGGGCGCGGCTCGGTGAAATGGACGAGGTGGAGCCCCGCGCCGAGGAAAGCCTCCATGTAGAGGCTGAGCGGGCGATGCCAGTTGATGACGTCGATCCCGCGCCACTCCGCCCGGTAAGGGAAGGCCTCCAGATAGCGGTCGACGGGATAGCGGGGCACGCCGTTCGCGTCCGCGACCCAGCCATCGCTGGCGTTGGCGGTCGCCATCGGGGTGATGTTCGCGACGAGGAGGGCGCCGCCGGGGGCAAGGATCCGCGCCATCTCGGCGACGGCGGCGGGGACGTCCGGAATGTCGATGAGCGTCAGATAGCTGACGACGAGGTCGAAGGACGCGTCGGGAAAATCGAGCGCCTCGGCGCGGCCGGGGACGTAGCGGCCGGCGGGGTCGCGCCGGCGCGCCTCGTCGAGGAGGGCCGGCGTCGGGTCGATGCCGACCGTCTCGATGCCGCGCGCGGCGAGCATCCGGCAGAACCGGCCCTCGCCGCAGCCGACATCGAGCGCACGCCGCCGCGGCCGGCGCGTGGCGCGCGCCAGCATGGGGGCGTCGAGGACGTGGCGCCGGCCGAAATCGCCGCTGTCGGCCGGATCGCCGAGCGACTCGATCCAGGCCGACGCTGACCGGCGCCAGCCGCCCTCGTCGTCCCCCGCCTCGCTCATGGAGGGCTTACTTGCCCCAGGTGAGGGCGAGCGGGTTCACCTCGCGCGCGAGCTCCAGGAGGCCGGCGCGGGTCGCGGGGTGGAGCGGCGTCAGCGGGTGGCGCACATGGTCGGAGCGGATGACCCCGCCTTCCATCATCACCGTCTTGCACGAGCGCAGCCCGCACTGGCGGTTCTCGTAGTTGATGAGGGGGAGGAGCTGGCGGTAGAGGGCCGCCGCGCTCGCCCGGTCGCCCGCCGCGTGCGCGGTGAGGATCGGCTTGATGAGGTCGGGCAGCGTCGCGCTCGTCATCGAGCCGGTGGCGCCGGCATCGAGGTCGGCCATCAGCGTGATCGCCTCCTCGCCGTCGAACGGGCCGACGATGGCCTCGCCGCCCGCCTCGATCAGCGCGCGCAGCTTGCCGGCGGCCTGCGGCGTCTCGATCTTGAAATAGGAGACCATCGGGATCTCGCGCGCGAGGCGCGCGAGGAAGGGGACGGTCAGCTCGACGCCCGAGAGCGGCGCGTCCTGGATCATGATCGGCAGGCCGATCTCGGAGACGCGGGCGAACTGCTCGTAGGTCTGCGCCTCGTTCCCCTTGAGGAGGGCGCCGTGATAGGGCGGCATCAGCATGGTCATCGCCGCGCCGAGCTCCTTGGCGAGCTTCACGCGGTTGTAGACGATCTCCGTCGCGTAGTGCGAGCAGGTGACGATCGTCGGCACGCGCCCGGCGAGGTGCTCGATCGAGACGCGCATCAGCGTCTCGCGCTCCTCGTCGGAGAGGAGGAATTGCTCGGAGAAGTTCGCGAGGATGCAGACCCCGTCGACCCCCTGATCGACCATTAGGTCGAGGACGCGGCGCATCCCCTCGATATCGACGCGTCCGTCGTCGAAGAACGGGGTCGGCGCAACCGGCCAGATGCCGGAATAAACGGTTTGGGTCATCTCGGGTCCTCCCAGTCGCCCGCGTGCGGGGCGGGTCTCGTCGCTCCCTTCAAGCCAGAGGTCGCGGGCCAAAGCAATGCGGCGCCATGGAACCTTCCGCATCGTGGAAAGCGGCGAGCGGGGCGGCGGACACAAAAACGCCCGCCAAAAGGCGGGCGTTTCCGTCTCGGGAGGACGGGGCGCGGGCGCCCCGTGTCCTGATTTTTTAGAGCGCGCGCAGGTTCACGGCCGAGGACTTGCCGCGCTTGCGGTCAACCTCGATCTCGTAGCTGACGCGCTGGCCTTCGTTGAGGCTGCTCATGCCGGCCCGCTCGACGGCGCTGATGTGCACGAACACATCGTTGCCACCGTCCTCAGGGGCGATGAAACCGTAGCCTTTGGTGCCGTTGAACCACTTTACCGAACCGGTCGCCATGGTCTGTCTCCTGTCGAATGTCGTCTGATGGGTTTGGGGTCTTGCGAGGAGGCAGCGGGTGTCAGGCCTGCTGCTGGGCCGCGCGGTGAGTTGGACCGCCCGTGCGTCGCGGGCCGGACGATCCTGTCTTGTGGCGCTGGGGGTCACCCCCGGCGCGGCGGTTGCGCGGACCGGTAGCATTCGCCGTCACGGCGGTTGCCTTCGGTGCGTCCGGAGCACGGCGGCGCGGACGCCGGCGTGCGGGCTTGGCCGCGTCGTGAGCCGGGCGAGCCGGTTCGGCGGGAACCGACCCCTCGGCAGTCAGACGGCGGCCAATCAGTCGTTCGATGTCCTTCAGGAGGCCGCGCTCCGAAGGGTCACAGAACGAGATCGCGATTCCGCTGCGGCCGGCACGTGCGGTGCGGCCGATGCGGTGAACGTAGGCTTCCGGCACGTTCGGCATCTCGAAGTTGACGACGTGGCTGACGCCGTCAATGTCGATGCCTCGCGCGGCGATGTCGGTCGCCACGAGGATGCTGACGCGGCCGGAGCGGAAGGCGTCGAGCGCGCGCTGGCGCTGAGCCTGGCTCTTGTTGCCGTGGATCGCCGCTGCCTCCTGGCCGGCGTCGCACAGATGCTTGGCGACCTTGTCCGCCCCGCGCTTGGTGCGGGTGAACACGATCGCGCTCGCGACGTCGGGGTTGCGCAGCACGTCGATCAGCGCTGCGCGCTTGTCGCCCGCCTCGAGATGGCGGACGGACTGGTCGATCGCCTCGACCGGACGCGAGACGCGGGCGACCGCGATCTCGGCGGGGTTCGTGAGGAGATCGTTCGCAAGGGTGCGGATCGCGGGCGGCATCGTGGCCGACAGAAGCGCGGTCTGGCGGCCCGCCGGCAGCAGGCGGAAGATCCGCCGCACGGCCGGGAAGAAGCCGAGATCGAGCATCTGGTCGGCCTCGTCGAGGACCACGATCTTGGTCTCGCCGAGGGAGAGGGCGCCGCCGCGCATATGGTCTTCGAGGCGGCCCGGCGTCGCGATCAGGATGTCGAGGCCGCGCGCCAGGGTGCGCACCTGCGGCCCCGGCTTCACGCCGCCGACGACGACGCCCACGCTGAGACGCAGATGAGCGCCATAGGCGCGCACATTGTCCGCGATCTGGGCGGCGAGCTCGCGCGTCGGGGCGAGCACCAGCGCACGGCAGCTCTTCGGCTGCGGACGCCCGCGCTCGGCCGCCAGGCGGTCGAGGATCGGGAGCACGAAGGCCGCGGTCTTGCCGGTGCCTGTCTGTGCGGTGCCGAGTACGTCACGCCCCGCACGCATGGCGGGAATGACTTCAGCCTGAATGGGGGTTGGGTTTGTGTAGCCTTCGGCGGTCAATGCCCGAAGGATGGGCTCGGCAAGGCCGAGTTCCGAAAATTGTATCAAACGTCGTCTTTCGTGCGTCGCCGACTACAACGTCACGACGCGTCTTCATGCTGTCATTGTTTGGTCAGATGGGGCGCCGAAACACCCTCGCGGTGAGTGCCCTTCTGCACCACACCGGCACGGACGTTCGTCGCACACAGCCACGCTCGTCCGTCTCTGCCTTGCTGCTCAATATGCACAGGATTGGCGAAATCGCAAGGGTCTCGTGTCCCGAAACTCTATGCGTATGCAAGTTTTGTGTTGCCTAACTACTCAGGCCTTCGCGCTTACGAAGCCGCGAACCACGTCCACCTCTTCGGGAACGATCCCATGGCCGGCGCCGGGAAGGATTTCGACCTTCACCTTCGCACCCTTGCGCTTGAATATCCGCGCCGAGGTCTGCACCCGTGCAAGAGGAATATGCGGATCCTCTTCATGGCAGGCCAGATAAACGGAAGTTCCGCTCAAGTTGCCGCCATACTCGAATTTCTTCTCGGTGTTGCCGTACAACTCTGCGAGATATTCCCCGCCGGCCTCGCCTGTGCCGATCAACCCACCGGACAGGCCTGCCGCGAAGGCGAGCTTGCGTCCGGACCGCGCGGTGTATTCCAGCGCGAGGCAGGCGCCCTGGCTGAAGCCCATCACGCCGATCTGCTCGTCGGAAAGGCCCGCTGCGTTGAGGTTCGCGACCGCACGCTCCATCGCGGCGAGCGCGCTCGACACGAACGGCTGGTTCACGCCGAGCGGGGCGAGGAAGCTGTCCGGCCACCAGGACTGGCCCACCGCCTCCAGCGACACGTAGGTCACGTCCGGCGCGTTGAGCAGGATGCCGAGGCGGATCATGTCGTCGGGCGTGCCGCCGCGACCGTGCGCCATCACCACGGCCATGCGGGCCGAGACGAGGGGGACACCGGCCTGCACGACGCGGCCCTTGGCGTGAGGGTCAGCCTTCACGGCGCTCTTTCTCCAAACTGGGGGCCCATCTGGGCTGTTCGATGTCTTGATGCAAGATCCGGCCCGCTTCGGCCAAGGGTCCGGGCGCGCGGCCCTGCTATGCCGCCGCGCGGGACATGATGTGTCCGATCTCGTCCGCCGCGCGCCTGAGGCGCGGGACGAAGCGTTCGGCGAGCGCCTCGGTCGAATGGTTCGCCGCCGAGGTGCCGACATTCAGCGCTGCGACGACGCGCCCTTGCGCGTCGCGAATGGGCACCGCCACCGAGCGCAGGCCGTGCTCCAGCTCCTGGTCCACGATCACGTATCCCGCCCGCGCACCCGCCTCGATCCGTTCCAGGATCGCGGCCATGTTGGGCGCGGCGTGCGGGGTCGGCGGGGCGAGGTCGCACTGGGAGAGGACGCGCGCGCGCCCCGCCTCGTCGAGCCCGGCGAGGAGAACGCGGCCCATCGAGGTGTGGGCCGCCGGCAGGCGCGAGCCGACCGAGAGGGAGATCGACAGGATCTTCCGCGTCGCGGCGCGGGCGACATAACAGACGTCCGTGCCGTCGAGGATGCCGATCGAGACGCTCTCGTCGATCTCGCGCGAAAGGGCGGTGAGGACCGGCATCGCCGCCTCCCACGGATTGTGCGCGCCGAGCTGGCCGACCGCGAGCGCCACAACGCGCGGCGTCGCATAGAAGAGTCGCCCCTCCTGCCGCGCATAGCCGAGCTCGCAAAGCTGGAGGAGGGCGCGGCGCGCGGTCGCGCGGGCGAAGGAGAGCTCGGTCGCGACGTCGCTGAGCCGCAGCCCCCCTTGCGTGCGCGACAAGAGGCTGAGGACGGCGAGCCCCTTCGCGAGCGAGCCCGCGCCCGTCTCGTCCCGCGCGGCGGCTACGGCCGTGCGCGGACGCCCGGACGCGGGCGTCGCGGCGGCGATCGGGCGGGACGATCCGGTGGAAAGGTTCATGGTCTCCGTCGGCGCGCCGCGAGCCCTTGATGCGGACGCGCAAAGCTTGTTGACTATAGATACCAATGTTCGTTATGCGAACGCGCGGAAGGGGTCAAGGGATCCGGACGAGAGCCTGTGGGCCATGTCGCGCCCCGCGCCTCCCGCTCGATCCGCCCTTTCGCGCATCGAACAAGACAAGCGGGGATCCACCTTGGCTGAGCATCTTTCCCTCGAGGCGGCGGTCGCCGCCCATGTGCGCGACGGGCAGACGCTCGCGCTCGAGGGTTTCACCCACCTCATTCCCTTCGCCGCCGGGCACGAGATCATCCGCCAGGGCCGCCGCGACCTGACGCTCATCCGCATGACGCCGGACGTGCTCTACGACCAGATGGTCGGCATGGGCCTCGTGAAGAAGATGATCTTCTCCTATGTCGGCAATCCGGGGGCGGGGCTCCTGCGCCGCACGCGCGATGCGATCGAGAACGGGTGGCCGCAGCCGATCGCGTACGAGGAGCACTCGCACGCCGCGATGGCGAACGCCTACGAGGCGGGCGCGGCCGGCCTGCCGTGCGCGATCTTCCGCGGCTATCGCGGTGCCGAGCTCGCCCGCGTCAACCCGAACATCCGCACCATCACCTGCCCCTTCACCCACGAGGAGCTCGCCGCGATCCCGTCGAACCGGCCGGACGTGACGATCATCCATGCCCAGAAGGCGGACCGGCAGGGCAACGTCCTCATCGAGGGGATCATCGGCATCCAGAAGGAGGCGGTGCTCGCGGCGAAGACGGCGATCGTCACCGTCGAGGAGGTCGTCGACGACCTGCGCGCGCTCAATCTCAGCCCCAATGCGTGCGTGCTGCCGCATTGGTGCATCGCGGCGGTGGCGAGGGTGCCGGGCGGGGCGCACCCGTCCTACACGTCCGGCTATTATATCCGTGACAATGCCGACTACATCGCGTGGGATGAGATCTCCGCCGACCGCGACCGCTTCCACGCGTGGATGGAGGAGAACGTGCTCAACGTGACGCCGGGCGTCTTCGCCGACCGCGTCGCCGGACTGAGGAGCGCCGCATGACCGCCACGCCCAACGAGATGATGACGATCGCCGCCTCGCGATTGCTCACCGCCAAGGACGTTTGCTTTGTCGGCATCGGCGCGCCGTCGGCCGCCTGCAATCTCGCCCGGCTGACCCACGCGCCGGATATCACGCTGATCTACGAGTCGGGCACGATCGGCACGCGGCCGAACGTGCTGCCGCTCTCGATCGGCGACGGCGAATTGTCGGACACCGCGCTCACCACCGTCTCGGTGCCGGAGATGTTCCGCTACTGGCTCCAGGGCGGGCGCGTCACCATCGGCTTCCTCGGCGCGGCGCAGCTCGACGCGCGCGGCAACATCAACACCACCGTCATCGGCGACTATAAGAAGCCGAAGGTGCGGCTGCCGGGCGGCGGCGGCGCACCGGAGATCGCGACCCAGGCGCAGGAGATCTTCATCACCGCGCGCCAGGCCAAGCGCGCCTTCGTGAAGACGATCGACTTCGTGACGAGCCTCGGCCACGGCGCGCCCGGCGAGACGCGCCGCACCTATGATGTCGAGACCAAAGGCCCGACCCGCCTCATCACCGACCTCGCCCTCTGGACGATGCTCGACAAGGACGGGCGCAGCGCCCACGACGAGGGGTTCGACGCGCGTCGCGCCGAGTTCACCGTGGTGAGCCTCCATCCGGGCGTCACCCGCGCCGCGCTCGAGGAGACGGTCGGCTGGCCGGTCTGCTACGCCGACAAGGTGGGGCTGGAGGTGACGGAGACGGCGCCCGCGACCGACGAGGAGCTCTCCGTGCTGCGCGAGCTTCAGGCCCGCACCAAGGCGGCGCACGAGCGCGGCAAGGTCGCCGCCAACGAGCCCGCCGAATAGGCCGGCGGGCGCGCGCCCGCCTCTCGCCCCGGCCGATCGCCGTTGAATTGCGGCGATTGGCGGTTGCCCCCCGCCGCGCGATCTGGAACCACTTGGCCTGGCAATGGCAACGGGGAGGGGCGGATGAGTGCCGACCTCAAGTGGACGGTGGCGGCGGATCTCTCGGAGGTCACGTCGCTCGACAGCGGGATCGCGCTGCCGGTCGAGATCGAAGGGCGCCCGATCGCGCTCTGCCCCCACGAAGGCCAGATCTACGCGGTCCACGACGTGTGCAGCCACGGCCAGGCAACGCTGTCGGACGGCTTTCTCGACGGCTGCCTGATCGAATGCCCGCTCCACCAGGGCCTTTTCGACATTCGCGACGGCTCCCCGCAGGGTGAGCCCGCCGAGGAGGCCGTCCCAACCTATCCGGTCAAGATCGAGGACGGGAAGGTCCTCGTCGGCCTGCCGGAGAGCTGAGCGGCCGGGGCGCGCCTCAGCCCGCGCGCCTGCTCTCGCTGAAGAGGCTCAGAAGCTCGGCATAGAGGGAGGTGTCCGGGTCGGCGAGGTCGAAGATCACGTCGAAATGGTTACGGACGGGGACCTCCATCGAATGGGCGCGGCGGCCCGACGCCGCCCATGCGCTGGCGAAATCGTGCGTCTGGCGGCGGAACTCGCTCGTCTCGAGCCCGCCGACCGCGGCGACGACCGGCGCCTGCGAGGGGCTCCCCTCGATGAGGTGCTGCGGCGAGAGGGCTGCGGCGCGCGCGGCGTCGAGCGAGAGCCAGTCGTTCACGTGGCAGAGCCGCATCGGCTCCACATCCATCAGCCCGGAGATCGGCATCGCCGCCTTCACGATGTCGACCGGCACGCCATAGAGGCCGTGCCACCGTCCCGTCACCATCATTCCCGCCAGATGCCCACCCGCCGACGAGCCGCCGACCACGATGCGCGACGGGTCGAGCCCGTAGCGCGCGCCCTCGCGGTGGAGGAAGGCGAGGCAGCGCCGGCACTGGGCGACGATCTCCTCCAGATTCACCGCCGGGGCGAGGCCGTAATTCACCGAGACGGTGGCGATCCCGGCCGCCGCGAGCGCCGGCGCCATGAAGCCCCCATGGTCCTTCGACAGCGCGCGCCAGTAGCCGCCATGGATGAACACGAAGACCGGCGCGTCGGTGATGTCGTCGACCGGATAGATGTCGCACGTCTCGTCCGCGCTCGTGCCGAAGGCGACGTCGAGGATGGGACTCGTGAGCGCTTTTGCCTCGTCCGTCCGCTCCTTGTAGGCGTCGATATAGAGGTCGACATTTGGGACGGTCGCACGCGCCGTGTACTGGCGGTCGAGCTCGGCACGGTCCATCCCGCGATAGAGGGGTTCGGTCATCGGTCTCGGTATCGTCACGTTGCGGTTGTACGGACCATCTAGACCGACTTTCCTTTCGAGTCTGTTCGGATCCAGCCAATCCGCCCGCGTCCGCGCCCGTCCAGGCATGCGCGGCCGTCGACCAGTCGAAGCAAACATGCTAGCCGAATGGGCGATTGCGGGCGGACAAGAAGCAACCACACCGGGAGGCGGCGGCAGGGCCCGGCCGCGTCCCGGCGCGTACGGCTGCCGGAACCGCACGGCCGCCGCATGATTATCGAGCGCACCCCTGACGGAGGACACGACCATCACCGACCCACACGCAACGGGGATGCTGCCCCGCTGGACCTGGATTTTTCCGCTTCTTGCCCTGGCGATGATCGGTGCGAAATTTCTCCACATGGTCGACCCGACCAACGTGATCGTGGCGATCGCCGCGGCGGCGCTGCTCGGCGGGTCGGTGTTCTCGGCGGTGCATCACGCGGAGATCGTGGCGCTCCGGATCGGTGAGCCGTTCGGCTCGATCGTCCTCGCGGTGGCGGTCACGGTGATCGAAGTGTCGCTGATCGTCTCGATCATGTTCACGACGGAGGGGGGCGGGGCCGAGATCGCGCGCGACACCGTGTTCGCCGCCTTGATGATCGTGCTGAACGGGGTGGTCGGCATCTGCCTCCTCATCGGCGGGCTGCGCTATCACGAGCAGCTCTTCAATGTCGGCGGCGCGAGCGGCGCGCTGGTGGTGCTCGGCACGCTCGCGACCCTCGCCCTCATCCTGCCGAACTACACCGAGGCGGTGCCGGGCCCGGTCTACTCGACCGCCCAGCTCCTCGTCGTGGGCGCGGCCTCCCTCGCCCTCTACGGGCTCTTCCTCTTCGTGCAGACGGTGCGGCACCGCGAATATTTCCTCGACGCGGGCGACCCGGCCGGCGACCACCCGGTGCCGTCCTTCAAGACGTTCCTCGTCAGCAGCGTCCTCCTCCTCGTCTCGCTGGTCTCGGTGATCCTGCTGGCGAAGACGCTGTCGCCAATGGTCGAGGCGGGCGTGATGGCGGCGGGCCTCCCTGCGGCGTTCGTCGGCGTGGTGATCGCCGCCGTCGTCCTCCTGCCGGAGGGGCTCTCGGCCTTTCGCGCGGCGAAGGCGGACCGGCTCCAGGGCGCGCTCAACCTCGCGCTGGGGTCCGCGATCGCGAGCATCGGGCTCACGATCCCGGCGGTCGGCCTCGTGTCGATCTTCCTCGGGATCGACCTCATCCTCGGTCTCGAGGCCGAGCATGTGGTGCTCCTGACTCTCACCCTCTTCGCGAGCGTCGTCAGCCTCGGCACGGGGCGGACGACCGTCCTTCAGGGCGGCGTCCACCTCGTGATCTTCGGCGCGTTCCTGACGATCGCGGCTATCCCGTAACGCTCGTCGGGACGGACGCCGGCGGGGCGCGCCGGCGTCGCAAGGCGAGGGCGTTCGACCCCGCGAGGACGACAAGCAGGATCGCACCCCCGGCGAGCGTCGCGGGGTGCGGCGTCTCGCCGATGATGCCCCAGACGAGGAGCGGGGCGATCACCGCCTCCAGGAGGAGGAGCAGCGAGACCTCCGCGGAGGAGATGTAGCGGGGCCCGAGCGCCATCAGGCTCGCCCCGATCGGGATGAAGACGAGGCCGAGCAGCGCGGCGAACAGCCAGTCCGGCCCCTGCATCGAGCCGAGCGTGAGGAAGGGGAGCGACGTCAGCGAGGTGATGACGTAGGCGACCCCGGCCGCCGGCACCATCGAGATCGATCGCGCGGCGCGCGCGACGGTGAAGGCGGAGGCGAGCATCGCCGCCGCGCCGAGCGCCAGGATGTCGCCGACAAGCGCCTCGCCCCCCACCGACAACGAGCCGTGCGCGATGACCGCCGCGCCGACGATCGTCAGCCCGATCGTGACCGCGACGCGCCGCGAGATCCGCTCGCCGAGAAAGATCCGGCTGACGATCGCGGCGAAGACCGGCGCGAGGCTGATGATGAAGACCGCGTTCGCGACGGCCGTGAGCTGCACGGCGAGGACGAAGAGCGTCGTCCCGAGGCTCGTGAACACGGCATAGCCGAGCCCCTTCACGCCGAGCCCGCGTAGGATCGCGGGCGTGCGCGCGCGATAGAAGAGGGTGACGGCGGTGAGGATCGCGACCGCCGCGAACGCCGCGCGCCAGAAGACGACGGTCATGTGCGGGGCGTCGATCAGCCGGATGAGCAGCGAGTCGGGCGCGATCGCGAGGACGCCCACCATGGTGATGAGCACGCCTTTGGTGTGTTCGGTCACATCTCTTCCGCCGCGTGACGGCGTCCTTGTCTTCCCCGCCATCCGTTCGGAGCGGCCCGTCTCCCATCGCATCCCTTAGGCTCGCGCGCCACTGCCCTCGCCAACTGGAGCGGTTCCAGGGCGTACGTTTGAATTCATGTGGATGTTTGCAAAATCTGGATCTGCTGCAATCCGAAATCAATTGAGCGGATATTCTTATCTGTAAAACGTTCAGATCACGAATTACATAGTATATGTTCAATATACATTGTAATTTTATGTATTGACTCGCAGTTTGATGCGTATAGGAAGGTTTCGTTCCTTCTGCATTTTTGCTGAATCATGTCACGGACCATCGCGAAACCGACGAACCCATCACGGCCCGAGGGCCCGGCCGCGGCGCGTGCCGTGGCCCGGCCGCCGGTCCGCGTCCGTCCCTATCGGCGAAAACCGAAACAGTAGCGCCGCGTCCGCCCGAGTTCCGCCCGAGTTCCGGCGGCGTGCGAAGTGAGCGTGGCTTCCTCCGGGAACGGCTGATCGCCGGCCCGGACCGGTCGTCGCGCGTCCGCTGCACGCCCGCCGATCGCCCCCACCGATTTCAATAAAACCACCGAATGGAAGCTGTCACCATGGCTGTTACAAGCTCAATTCTGACGATCGACGCGTCGTCGTCCACCGCCGGGATGAACTACGACACGTTCATCACCGATTATATAAGCGGGCTCACCGGTGGTGCTTACAACTTCTACGGCGGCACGCCCGACAACTTGTATGGCAGCACGTATTATGTGAACGGCGACGAGGTCGCGTTCAAGTACACCGACTCCGCCGTGCGCGCGGTGCTGGAAGGCGAGTCGCTCGCCTATGACTGGATCCACTACGGCCAGTCCTATCCGCACGCCCTGTCGGGCTCGGTCGACGCGCTCGTCTTCGGCAACTGGATCGACGGCACGACGACCGCGACCGAAGGCACCGGCGAGGCGGGCAAGATCCAGGGCCTCGAGGAGCTCTTGCGTATCAGCGGGTTCGATATCGACGTCGCCGCCGGCACGGGCGCGACCGAAGACAACCACGTGATGACGCTCTACAACGCGTTCCTCGCCGCCGATTCAGCCGCGATCTACGACTTCCTCGCCACCTACGCGCAGAACTATGTCGGCTCGGCCGGCGCCGACACCTACACCGGCACCGAATTCGACGACACGATCGCGAGCAATGGCGGCGACGACGATTTCGACGGCGGTGAGGGGAGCGACACCGTCACGCTCGCCGGCCAGTCGACCGACTGGACGATCACCCCGGTCGCCGGCACGCTCTACACGCTGACGAATGGCGGCACGACCGTCACGCTCGAGAATATCGAGTTCGCCCAGTTCGACGACCGCGCCTACGACTTCGCGACGGGCGAGTGGATCGGCGGCAACGCCGCGCCCGAGAACATCACCCTCTCCAACACCGAGCTCCTGGAATCGGCGCGCACGGGCTCGACCGTCGGCATCCTGTCGGCGACCGATCCGGAAGGCGACGACATCACCTGGTCGCTGGTCGCGGGCGAGGGCGACAACAACTCGAAGTTCGCGCTGAAGACGCTGGAGGACGGCTCGGTCGCCGTCGTCCTGAAGAACACGCTCGATCACGAGGCGTCCGGCGGCGTCTACGATCTCGTGGTGAAGGCGACGGACTCGGAGGGCAACGAAACCGTCGAGACGATCGAGATCACCGCGCTCGACGACCCGTTCAAGGTCTCGTCCGTGCCGACCGGCAAGGACTACACGGCCATCATGGAGAATGCGCCGGTCGGCACGCAGATCGGCTTCATCTACGCCTTCGACGCGAGCTTCACGCCCGAGACGGTGGAGCTGACCGACGATGCGGGCGGCCTCTTCTCCGTCACCCTCGGTGAGGCAAGCGGCAACCCCTACTACTTCCTGACGGTTAACGGCCCGCTCGACCATGAGACCGCCGCCATCCAGGAGGTGACGATCAAGGCGACGGACGCCGGTGGCGTCTCCTACGAGAAGACCTTCCAGGTCCATGTCCTCGACGCGCCGGAGGCGACCGACGAGGGCATCGAGGCGCGCGGCACGATCGTGATCGACGCCGACACCGCGCTCGCCGAGACCAATGGCGGCGTCGACTGGAACACCTATCTCGACGACGCCTTCGCCAACATCGTGCCGGGCCTGCCGGGCTTCCTGCCGGCCGGGACCGGCTGGTCGCCCGAGACCCCGTCCTCCGAGTTCCTCTACGCGAACACCAGCGACGGGACGATGATCTCGCTGAAGGGCTCGGATCTCGTCTACAACTGGACCGACCCGATCAGCGGGGAGGACGCCCACGTCGTCTCCGGTTCGATCACCGAGATGGCGTTCGGCCTCGGCGTGACGACGGGGACGCCGGAGCTGAACGACCCGGAAGTCACCATCACCGGGCTCGACCTCTACAACGACTCCAGCCTGATGAACCGGATCGAGGGCGAGACGCAGATCGTCGCCCAGGCGTGGATGTACGGCCTCCACGGCAGCAATCCGGGCGACATCGAGTTCGTGAAGGCGACCCTCGCCGCCTACGCCCAGGACTTCCGCGGCTCCGCGGCGGGCGATGCCTACACCGGCACCATCTTTGACGACACGATCACCGGCAATGGTGGCGACGACTCGCTCGATGGCGGCGAAGGCGAGGACACGGCCGTCTTCGCGGGTGCCCGCTCGGACTATGAGCTGACCTACAACGAGGACGGCACGACCACCGTCGTCGACCTCGTCTCCGACCGCGACGGCACCGACACCCTCGCCAATATCGAGAAGCTGCAATTCTCCGACGGCACCATCGACACGCCGGGCGAGAACACCGCACCGACGGGCCTCTCCCTCTCGGCGAACACGGTTTCCGAGGATGCGGCGGTCGGCACGCTGATCGGCCTCCTGTCGGCGACCGACGCCGAGGGCGACCCGATCACCTACGCGATTCTCGACAATCCCGGCTCCTATTTCGAGATCGTCGGCAACGAGCTGCGCCTTGCGGCGGGGATCGACTACGAGACCATCCAGTCCGTCGACCTCCTCATCGAGGCGAAGGACGATGAGGGCGCGTCGACCTCGCTCGAATTCACCATCGACGTCCTCGACGTGGAGGAGGGCACGCCGCCTGACTCGGTCCAGGAGGGCGGCAACGGGTTCGACATCCTGACCGGCACGCGCGGCAACGATCTCCTGCGCGGCAATGGCGGGCTCGACATCCTTTCCGGCGGTCGCGGCGACGACACCGTCGAGGGCGGTGCTGGCCGCGACGTGCTGCGCGGCGGGGTCGGCGACGATGTCCTCTCCGGCGGTGCGGGCAACGACCTCCTCAATGGCGGGCTCGGGCGCGACGTCCTCATCGGTGGCGAGGGCAACGACACGATGCGCGGCGGCCTCGGCGCCGACGTCTTCGAGTTCGGGGCGGATTTCGGCCACGACGTGATCGCCGATTTCGGCCTCTTCGCCTTCAACAACGACGTGCTGCGCATCTCGACCGACGTGTTCGAGGACTTCGACGATTTCATGGACGCGGCCGACCAGGTGGGCGGCAACGTCGTCATCACCGTCGACGAGGACAATTCCCTCACCCTGCGCGACGTGGAGCTCTACCTGCTGCGCGAAAGCGACGTGGCGTTCGTGTAGGGCGGCCACGCCGACCAGCGACGCAGCGGCGGCCTCCGGGCCGCCGTTTTGCGTTTTGCGGGAGGGGGGAGGCGATGAACCGGCGGAGGTGCCTCGCCGCATTCTCATCGCAGCAAGCCTGAAATGACGCTCCGCCGCTCCGGGATGGGCGGCACCTCAGCCTCGCGGAAGCGAATATCGTCAATTTGCGTGGACCGTTCCTGGCAGTGGTCTCAGCCGATGATGAATCGAATTTCGCTCTCTGCTCGCATGGCCGTCATGGCTGTGTGCGCGATTGCCGCGCTAAGCGCATTCTGCGTCATACAGGTCGTCCAGGCGCGCTCTGTCATCCACGCAACAGACGTCAGCCGGGTGCTGCAAGAGAACATCGACACCGTCGCCAGTATGCAGCTCGCCAACACCGAGCTGGTGCTCGCGGCGATGGATTCCATCATCGACAAGGACGAGGGCGCCATCCAGCCGGAGCGGCTCGAGATCATCGGCAACTCCATCGACGCCATTCGCGCCGGTGTGCCGGCGCTCCAGCAGTTGGCACAGCTTGCGGGGATCCAAGCGGCGGCCAGCGATTTCCTCGCCGATTTCGACCCGGTGGCCAACGGAATTCAGGTCGACCTCGCGAAGGCGATCCAGTCCCAGGCCGGTCCGGAGGCCTTCGCGAGGCTTGACGACGTCATCGACCAGAATGGCGAGCGCGTGGCGGAGATCCTCAGCACGGTTCGCGTCGCCGGCAACAATGCTCTCAGCGCGGCCCTTGGCACGCTGCAGGAGGCGTCGGACTCGGGGCTGTACTCGGTGCTGACGACATTTGCCGTCTCCCTGGCGCTCCTGATGCCGCTCCTCTTCTTCATCACGCGCAGCATCGTGAAGTCGCTGACCCGGATGGAGGATGCGGTCGGCGCCATCTCCGAGGGCGACCTCGGGATCGTCGTCCCCGACATGAACCGGACGGACGGGATTGGCCGAATGGCCCGCGCGGTCGAGGTCCTGCGTCAGAAGAGCCTGGAGGCGGAGCGGCTGCGCCAGGAGAACAGCGCGCTCGCCCAACGCAGCGAGGACGAGCGGCGCAAGGGGCTGAACGACGTCGCAACCCGCTTCCGCCAGGATGTCGGCGACGTCGTCGGCGCGGTCATCGGCGCGAGCGAAGAGCTGGAAGCGACGGCCAACGCGCTCGTCGACATCTCGGAGCGCACGCGCGGACGGTCAGGCCATTTCTCGGAGACGGCACAGCAATCGCTCGAGAATGTCGGCACAGTCTCCGCGGCGACCGAAGAACTCGCGAGCAGCGCCGCCGAGATCGGCGCACAGGTCGCGCATTCGGCCACGATCGTGCGCTCCGCCGTCGACGAGGTGAGCCGGGCGGACCGTCAGGTTCAGGGATTGTCCGGGGCCGCCCAGCAGATCGGCAGCGTCGTCGACATGATCCGCGGGATTGCCGAGCAGACCAATCTGCTCGCCCTCAACGCGACGATCGAGGCGGCCCGCGCCGGCGAGGCCGGCAAAGGGTTCGCCGTCGTGGCGCACGAGGTGAAGTCGCTCGCCGAGCAGACGGCCAAGGCAACGGAGGAGATCGGCAAACAGATCCAGCACGTTCAATCCGAGACGAGCGGCGCGGTCGGTGCGATCGAGGTCATTCGCGACACCATCGCCCGGATCGACGAGACGGCCGCTTCCATCGCCGCGGCGGTCCGCCAGCAATCCGCGGCGACGTCGGAGATCTCCCGCAACATTCACGAGGCGGAGCAGGGGTCGCGCTCGATGAGCGAGGACATCAGGGGGGTGAGCGCGGACTCGGAAGAGACCGAGCGTGCCGCGCAGGGCGTGCTCCTGTCGGTCCGGAGCCTCTCGACGCAGGCCGCCGCGATGAACCAGCGGATCGACAAATTCCTGAACGTGGTGTGCGCAGGCTAGGCGTGCCGTCGGCCATCCGTCGTCCCTGACGAGGACAGGCGCGCGATCGAGCGGATTGGCGGATCGGCTGGGGTTTTGGCGCTGTGCGAGGCCCAGAAATAGCGAAGCCGAGCACAGGGCTCGGCTTGTTCGCTGTTACTGGTTGCGGGGGCAGGATTTGAACCTGCGACCTTCAGGTTATGAGCCTGACGAGCTACCGGGCTGCTCCACCCCGCGTCAGCGCCTTGCGGCAGGGCTCATGTAGCAAGCACCGCTCCGGAGATAAAGGGGGGTGGGGACATCTCTTTGTCATAAAATTCCTGTGGCCCCCATCGAAGCGCGGAGCAGGGTCCTTTTCGGGGCGGAAACGGCCCCGGATCGCCTGCGATTTGTGATGTGGATCACATTTTGACGCATTGGCTGCGCGCTTTGTGCACATCTGCATTGCGGGAGGGCACCGGCGAGCCAACCTGTCGCACCGCAACGGCCGTCGGGGCCGGGCAAAAATTGCGGAGAGTTTCATGAGCAGCCTGCTTAATCCCGGAGTTCGCTATCTCACCGACAGCGGCCTGGAGACGACGCTTGTCTTTCATGACGGTATCGAGCTGCCGGCCTTCGCGGCGTTCCCGCTCGTGGAGGAAGAGGCCGGGCGCGACCGCCTTCGCGCCTATTATCGAGAGCATGCCGACCTCGCGAAGGCGCATGGGATGGGCTTCGTGTTCGAGGCGCCGACATGGCGGGCGAACACCGACTGGGGTGAATCGATCGGCTACACGCAGTCCGAGATCAACGCGGTGAACCGCGAGGCGATCGCGCTGATGCGCGAGATCGAGGCGAACTATCCGATGATGGCGACCCTCGTCTCCGGCCAGATCGGCCCGCGCGGCGACGGCTACCAGCCGACCCGCGTGATGTCGGCGGAGGACGCGGCCGACTATCACGCCCCGCAGATCGCCGCCTTCGTCAACGCCGACCTCGTGACGGCGCTCACCATCAACTATGTCGACGAGGCGGTTGGTATCGTGATGGCGGCCCGGCGGGCGCGGATGCCGGTGGTGATCTCCTTCACGACCGAGACGGACGGACGCCTGCCGGACGGGCAGGAGCTCGGCGACGCGATCATGGAGGTCGACGAGCGCACCAATTCCGGGCCGGCCTACTACATGCTGAACTGCGCGCACCCGCAGCACTTCATGCGCCGGCTGGATGGGCCGTTCGCCTCGCGCATCGGCGGATTGCGGGCGAATGCGTCGACGATGTCCCACGCCGAGCTCGACCAGTGCGAGGCGCTCGATATCGGCGACCCGATGGCGCTCGCGGCCGATTATGCGGACCTGCGCCGGATGCTGCCCGCGCTCTCCGTCTATGGCGGCTGCTGCGGGACGGACATTCGCCATATCGGCTGCATCGCCCACGCGATCGCCCCGGCGGCGGCCGCCGCCTGAGGCAAACTCCGGCACGCCGGAGCGAGCGGACCACACGCCGCGCCATCCGGGCGTGCGCCGTGACGGGGTCGATGGGTTTTCGCGAGCCCGGCCTCGTCATCGCCGCGCGCGCCCGTCCGGCGGGGCCCTGATCTCCCCGCAGCGCTCACCGGGCGCTGCGGCAGGGCTCCCGCGCGGAGCCGCGTCTCTGATCGTCTCTCCTGCCGGTCAGGGACGCGGCAGGCCCGCCTCGTCGAGCGCCGCCGCCTGGCGTTCCTCCACCGCGGCGGGCGGGAAGGCCGCGAGCTCTTCCTGGAAAATCTCGTAGAAATTCAGCTCCGCCTGGAGGTGGAGCAGCACCGCGCCGAGCCCCAGCGCCGCGCGGTCCATGAACACGAACTCGCGCGGGACGAGCACCGGCCCCTTCTCCTTCAGCGCCTGATGCACCGAGAAGGCCTCACGCCGTCCGTACTCTCCGGGCTTGGTGCCGTCGGCGAGCGTGCGCACGCGGTCGTCGAGGATCGGCCCATAGATGAAGCGCGCCCAGATGTTGAGCACCTCGATCAGCTCGCGCGACAGGCCGCGGAAGCCCCACGTCTCGTAGGCGTTGACGACGCGGGCCTCGTCGTCGTGGAGGAGGCCCTCATAGAGGTCGACCACGCCGTGGACGAAGCTCTTCGGGAAGATCCGGATGCAGCCATAGTCGAGGAGGTTGATGCCCGCCGCCTCGCCGCCCTCCTCGAACACCGTGTAGTTGCCGAGGTGCGGGTCGCCGTGGATCACGCCGATATCGGCGAAGGGGTGCCAGTAGGCGCGGAAGAGGGCGCGGGCGATGCGGTTGCGCGTCTCGAGCGGCGCTTCCTTGTACTCGAGGAGCCGCCGGCCATCGAGCCAGCCGAGCGTGAGGAGGCGCCGGGTCGACAGGTCCGGATGCACCGCCGGGACGCGGATCGTGTCGTCGCCGGCGAAGGTGCGCGCATAGAGGCGGGCGGCGCGCGCCTCGCGCTCATAGTCGAGCTCCTCGCGCAGCCGGTCGGCGATCTCGCGGCGGATCTCGCTGGTGTCGATCCCCGGCCGCATCCGCTTGTGCAGGTTGAAGATGAGGCCGAGCTGGGACAGGTCCGCTTCGATCGCCGAGTCCATGTTCGGATATTGGAGCTTGCAGGCGACGTTCTCGCCCTCCGGCGTCACCGCGCGGTGGACCTGGCCGAGTGAGGCGGCCGCCGCCGGCGCCTTCTCGAAATGGCGGTAGCGCTTCAGCCAGTCGGGCCCGAGCTCGGCGGCCATGCGGCGCTTCACGAACGGGTATCCCATCGGCGGGGCGTTCGACTGGAGGCTCGCGAGCTCGGCCGCATATTCGGGCGGCAGCGCGTCGGGAATGGTGGAGAGGAGCTGGGCCACCTTCATCAGCGGGCCCTTCAGATTGCCGAGGGCGCGGGCGAGCTCCATCGCGTTCTTGTCGTGGTCGATGGAGCTGCCGAGGAGGCGCGAGCCGATCATCTTCGCCGCGATGCCGGACATGTTGGTGCCGACCCGCGCATAGCGGGTGGCGCGGCCCGAAAACGAATTGCGCTCGTCCATGGTGTCGCTTTGGTCTCGCTTTCTGTTCCGATGGCGATATAGGGCGTGGCGCGGCCTCGCGCCGCCCCCTCTGCGACCATCCGCGGCTCTTATGGCACAGAAGGACGGGGAAGACCGAGGCGTGGGACGTGCGCCGCGGCCGACGGGCTGGTAGGCGTGAGGGGAGGGGGACGCGAATGGCGGATGGCATCCTGCCGCGGCAGGCAATCGAGGCGCTGATCAGGGATGGCGCGATCCGGGCGGACGAGGCGATCCTGCCGGACCAGCTCCAGCCGGCGAGCCTCGACCTGCGTCTCGGGCGCAAGGCCTTCCGCATCCGCGCGAGCTTCCTGCCGGCCGCCGGAGAAGCGATCGCCGACAAGGTCGACTATGTCACCCTCCACACCATCGACCTGTCCGAGGGCGCGGTGCTGGAGACGGGCTGCGTCTATCTCGTCCCGCTGATGGAAGAGCTCGCGCTGCCGGCCGACATCGCTGCCTCCACGAACCCGAAGAGCTCCACCGGCCGTCTCGACATCTTCACCCGCGTCATCGCCGACGGGGTGGGCGGGTTCGATTCCGCTCCGGCCGGCTTCCACGGCGCGCTCGCGGTGGAGATCAGCCCGCGCACCTTCCCGATCCTGGTGCGCGCCGGCTCCCGTCTCGGCCAGATCCGCTTCCGGCGCGGCGACGCCCGGCTCGACGATGCGGCGCTCACCGCGCTCCACGCGCAGTCGCCCGTCGCCGTGCCGCAGGCGCGCATCCAGGACGGGCTGAACCTCACGATCGACCTCCAGTCGCGCGGCGGTCCCGTCGGCTATCGCGCCAAGCGGCACACCGCGCTGATCGATGTCGACAGGCGCGACGCGCTGAAGATGGCCGATTTCTGGGACCCGATCACGTCGAGCGACGGCCGCCTGATCCTCGACCCCGACGAGTTCTACATTCTCATGAGCCGCGAGGCGGTGACGATCCCGCCCGCCTACGCGGCCGAGATGGTGCCGTTCGACCCGCTCGTCGGCGAGTTCCGCGTCCACTATGCCGGCTTCTTCGACCCCGGCTTCGGGCACGGCCGGGATGTCTCGGCGCGCGCGGTGCTGGAGGTGCGTTCGCGCGAGGTGCCGTTCATCCTGGAGCACGGTCAGGTTGTGGCTCGCCTTGCGTATGAACGTATGGCTGAATTGCCCGACGTGCTGTATGGTTCGGATCTGAAGTCCAACTATCAGGCGCAGGGACTGAAATTGTCGAAGCATTTCGAGCCTTTGGCGTGAGCGACCTGCTCGACTGGTCTGCCGCCTCGGTGCCGGGTGGCGACAAGCGCCCGCCCGGCGAGATCCTGGGCGACGTCTTCGGCTTCTCCGCCTTCCGGCCCGGCCAGGAGGAGATCGTCGGCGCGGTGACTGCCGGCGAGGAGGTCCTCGCGGTGATGCCGACGGGCGGCGGCAAGTCGCTCTGCTACCAGCTTCCCGCGCTGATGCGGCCGGGGGTGACGATCGTCGTCTCCCCGCTCATCGCGCTGATGCGCGACCAGGTCTCGGCGCTGAAGGCGCTCGGCATCGCCGCCGCCGCGCTGAACTCCGGCAACGATTATGAGGAGAACCGCCGCACGCTGGAGCGCGCGCGGTCGGGCGAACTGAAGCTCCTCTACATCTCGCCCGAGCGCCTCTCCTCGGTCGAGATGATCGAGCGGCTGCGCGACGCGCCGCTCGCGATGCTCGCGGTCGACGAGGCGCACTGCGTCTCCCAATGGGGCCACGATTTCCGGCCCGAATACCGGCTGATCGGCGAGGTCCGGCGCGACCTCGGCATCAAGCAGACGGTGGCCTTCACCGCGACCGCCGACCGCATCACGCGCGAGGATATCGCCGAGCGGCTCTTCGTGAAGGCGCCGAAGGTGTTCCTGCGCTCCTTCGACCGGCCGAACATCTCCCTCGCGATGACCGCGCGGCAGGACGGGCGGGCCCAGCTCCTCGCCTTCCTCAAGGCGCACCAGGGCGAGTCGGGCGTCGTCTATTGCCAGTCCCGCCGGCGCGTGGACGAGACGGCCGCCTTCCTCGCGAGCCGGGGCTTCAACGCCGTCCCCTATCATGCGGGCCTGGAACGGACCGAGCGCGACCACAACCAGGACGTCTTCCTGCGCGAGGACGGGGTGATCGTGGTGGCGACCGTCGCCTTCGGCATGGGCGTCGACAAGCCGGACGTGCGCTTCGTCTTCCACATGGACCTGCCGAAGAATATCGAGGGCTACTATCAGGAGATCGGCCGCGCCGGGCGTGACGGGCTGCCCGCGACCTCCCACACCCTCTACGGCTTCGGCGAGATCCGGCAGTTCCGCCAGTGGATCGAGGAGTCGGAGGCGTCCGAGGAGCAGAAGGAGATCGAGCGGCAGAAGGTCAACGCGCTCGTCGCCCTGTGCGAGGCGCCGCGCTGCCGCCGCGTCGTCCTCCTCGACTATTTCGGCGAGGCGTCGGAGCCATGCGGGAATTGCGACCTCTGCCTCGGCGGGGTCGAGACCTTCGACGGGACGGTGCTGGCGCAGAAAGCGCTGTCCGCCGTGGTCCGCACGCGCGAGCGCTTCGGCATGGACCATCTCATCACCGTCCTGCGCGGCGAGGCGTCGGACAAGGTGAAGACGCACGGCCACGATGCGCTGCCCACCTTCGGCGTCGGCAAGGACCAGTCGCGCACGGCGTGGCGGTCGATCTTCCGCCAGCTCGGCGTGATCGGCTACGCGACGCCCGATCGCGAGCGGTTCAACGCGTGGCGCATGACCGAGGCCGGATGGCGCGTCCTGAAGGGCCAGGAAACGGTCATGCTGCGCAAGGACGCCCTGTCCCTGAAGGACAAGACGCCGAAATCCGGCCAGCCGCTCCCGACCGACTATGACCCGAAGCTCCTCGACGCGCTGAAGGCGCTCCGCCGCACCCTCGCCGACGAGCGGGACGTGCCGGCCTATGTCGTCTTCTCCGACCGCACCTTGATGGAGCTCGCCTCCCGCAAGCCCGAGACGCTCGACGAAATGCGCGGCGTCCACGGCATCGGCGAGCGCAAGCTCAAGGATTTCGGGCCGACCTTCCTGGAAGCGATCCGCGCCTACCTCGCCGGGTGAGCCTCAGGCCGCCTGCACGCTGACGAGGAAGGTCTCCACCGTCTTCTGCAGCTCCTGCTGCTCGCCGACGAGGTCGGTGACGGCGGTCGAGACCTTGCCTGCCGCCGCCCCCGCCTTGTGGTTCGAGTTCGCGAGGTGGGAGATCGCGTCCGTGGTATCGTTCGTGCCGCGCGCCACGCGCTGGACGCTGCGCGAGATGTCCTCCGTCGCCGCGCCCTGCTCCTGGACGGTGGCGGCGATCGTGGAGGCGACGGCGCTGATCTTGTCGATCATCTCGGTGATGGTGCGGATCGCGGTGACGGTCTCGGCGGTGGTCTGCTGGATGCGGCTGACCTGCGCCGTCACCTCGTCCGTCGCCGACGCCGTCTGGTCGGCAAGGTGCTTCACCTCGCTTGCGACCACGGCGAAACCCTTCCCCGCCTCGCCCGCCCGCGCCGCCTCGATCGTGGCGTTGAGGGCGAGGAGGTTGGTCTGCGAGGCGATGGTGGTGATGAGGCCGGTCACGTCGCCGATGCGTTGCGCGGCGTCGGTGAGGGCCTGCACCGTGTCGCTGGTGGTGCGGGCCTGACCGACGGCGGCGTGGGCGAGGTCGGCGCTGGAGGTGAGCTGCTGCGAGATCTCGGTGATGGAGGCGGACAGCTCCTCCGTCGCCGCGGCGACGGTCTCGACGTTGGTGGCCGTCTCCTCTGCCGCTTTCGAGACGGTGGCGGCCTGGTCGCTCGCGCCGCGTGCGAGGGCGTCCATCGAGCCGGACGTCTCGTCGAGCATGGTCGAGGCCTCGGCGATGGCGGCGAGCGAGGCGCCGACGCTGCTCTTGAAGGTGGTGCAGAGGTCGCGCAGCCGCTCCGCCCGCGCCATCTCCTCCTGGCTGCGCTCGGCGGCGGCGGCCTCCAGGCGGGCGGCCTCCAGCGCGCTCTCGCGCAGGTTTTCGAGCGCCGCGCCCATGCGGCCGAGCTCGTCCGGGTGGGCGGACGCCTCGACCGGGGTCGAATAGTCCCGCGCGCTCATCCGGTCGATCGCGCGCAGGAGGGCGTGGGCGGGGCGGGAGAAGCGGCGGCGGATGGCGAGGAGGCCGACGATCGAGACGGCGATCGCGAGGACGAGCCAGGCGGCCGAGCCGATCATCGCGAAAAGGGCCGTCCCCTGCCGCGCCTCGGCGAGCGCGACCGCCTCGTCGAGCGCGAGGTCGGCGAGGGCGAAGATCTCCTTGTAGGGGCCGTTGCAGATGGCGGTGAAGCCGGCGCTGTCGATCGGGGCGGCGCCGCTGCCGTCGAGTCGGCCGACGAGATCGTCGACGCCCTTCTGCGCGCCCGTCACCGCGCCGAGCATGGTGCGGATCGCGGCCTCGACGTCGCCGCTCACCGCGCCGCGTGCGCCGATCCCGGAGGCGATCTCCATCCACGGCTGGTAACGCCCCTTGAAGCCGGCCCACTTCACCTCCGCCGTAGCGTCCATCGGCTTGCCGGTGGGGACGAAGGCGCGCAGGAGGCCGCACTGGCCGCCGAAGGAGTCGCGAATCTGCCAGGCGGCGTCGCGCGCGTTGAGAAGCTCGGCGACCTCCGGGTCCACGAGGCGCACGGTGTCGGCGATCTTCCGGTCGGCCGCGAAGATGCCGCCCACCGCCTTCTTCACCGCATCGCTCCAGGGCGCGACGGAGACGGTGCTGCGCTCGGCCCGCGGCCTCGCGGCCTCGCGGTTCACCAGCGTGAGCTGCCCGTTCGCCGCGTCCGCCCGCTGGCGGATGTCGGCGACCATCGCGGCCTGTTCGGGGTGCCCGCTCCTCGCAAGGCTCGCGAGCGCGGTGTCGAGGCTCGCCTCGCCGCGCGCCAGCGTCTCGCGCATGACGCCGCTCGGGTCGTCCTCTGCGATCAGGGCGGTCTGGATGTCGGCGATGGGGGCGCGGAAGCGGACCATCGCGCGGAAGAGATCGCGGCTGGTGCTGGCGCTCTTCTCGATCTCGGTCGCGGTCTGCCACGCGCCGACGGCGCTGACGACGGAGAAACTCGCCGCGCAGACGAGCCCGACGAGCATCACCGACTGGATGGTGATCATCAGGCGCGAGATCGACGTGCGGAACATAAGCCCTCTTCCGTTCCCGTGGCCGCAGCGGCCGGATCGGTGAGAGGGGTAGAGCAGCGCCCTGGCGTCAGACTTGTGCGCCGGGGCAGGAGGCGGGGAGGGACGCCGGCCCCGCGCATGCGGAGCCGGCGGAGAGGGACGTCAGGCGGTGCGCAGGGTCCGCTCGGTGCCGGCCGCGACGCGGTCGAGCGCCTGGGTGAGGTCGGCGATGAGGTCGGTCGCGTCCTCGAGCCCGACTGAGAGGCGCAGGAGACCGTCGCTGATGCCGACCGACTCGCGCGCCGCGGGCTCCAGATTCTTGTGCGTCGTCGTCGCCGGATGCGTGATCAGGCTCTTCGCGTCGCCAAGATTGTTGGAGATCTTCACGAGGCGCAGCGCGTTGCAGACCTGGAAGGCCGCATCGCGGCCGCCGCGCACCGTGAAGGCGATCAGCGTGCCGCCCTGTTCCATCTGCTTGCGCGCGATCGCGGCCTGCGGATGATCGTCACGCCCCGGATAGAGCACGCGCTCCACCGCCTCGTGCCCAGCGAGCGCGTCGGCGATGGCGGCGGCGGACTCGGTCTGCGTGCGGATGCGCAGCGGCAGTGTCTCGAGCGCCTTCAGCATCACCCACGCATTGAAGGGCGACAGGGCAGGGCCGGTCTGGCGCAGGATGATGTCGAGATTGTCCTTAATCCAGGCTTCCTTGCCGAGGATCACGCCGCCGAGGCAGCGGCCCTGCCCGTCGATGTGCTTGGTCGCCGAGTAGATCACGAGGTCGGCGCCGAGCTTCAGCGGATGCTGCCAGAGGCCGGTCGCGAACACGTTGTCGACGACGACGAGCGCATCCGGGGCCTTCGCGTCGCGGATCTTCGCGACGGCCTCGATGTCGACGAGGGCGAGGGTCGGGTTGGTCGGCGATTCCATGAAGAAGACGCGCGTGTTCGGCCGCACGGCCGCGGCCCACGCGTCGAGATCCGTCCCGTCGACCAGCGTCGCCTCGACGCCGAAGCGGGGCAGATACGTCTCCACCACATAGCGGCAGCCGCCGAAGAGGGCGCTCGCGGCGACGACATGGTCACCCGCCTTCACCGCGGCCACGAGCGCGGCGGTCACCGCGGCCATGCCGCTCGCGGTCGCGCGCGCCGCCTCGGCGCCTTCCATCTCGGCCATGCGCGTCTCGAACATCGCAACCGTCGGGTTGCCGTAGCGCGAGTACACGAACCCTTCCGACTCGCCGGCGAAGCGGGCCATCGCCTCCTCGGCAGTCGCGTAGACGAACCCCTGGGTCAGGAACATGGCCTCGGAGGTCTCGCCGAATGAAGAGCGCATGGTCCCGCCGTGCACGAGGCGCGTTGCGAGGCCCCAATCTGGCTTGTCCATCAATCCCTCCAGAACACCGGCGTGAACAGGATCAGCACCGTCATGATTTCGAGCCGCCCCAGTAGCATGAGAAAGGACAGAAGCCAGAGCTCGAATTCACCGAGCGGGGCGAAATTTCCCGCGGGGCCGATCGTTTCGCCGAGCCCCGGTCCGACGTTTGTGAGCGCAGTCTGCGTGCCCGTCAACGCGGTGATGAAATCCTGACCCGCCAGGGACAGCATCAGGATCGTGAGCCCGTACACGAGGAAGAAGGCGATGAAGTAGATGACGACTGAGTCGTAGACGTCCTGCTCGATCATTTTGTCGCCGAAGCGGAGCGGCTGCACCGCGTTCGGATAGACGAGCTTCGTGAAGGCGCGCCGCAGCGCCTGGAAGACGATGATGAAGCGGTAGACCTTGATGCCGCCGGTGGTGGACCCCGAGCAGCCGCCGATAAAGGTCAGGATGAAGAAGGCGCCCCAGGCGAACGGGCCCCAGACGGCATAGTCGTCGGAGGCGAAGCCGGTGGTGGTGACGACCGAGACGACGTTGAAGGCCGACTGGGTCAGAGCCTCCTGGAAGCCGATATTGCGGTTGTGGGCGAGCCAGAAGGCGAGGACGATCGAGAAGAAGGTGATGCCGCACATGAAGGTGCGGACCTGCCAGTCCCGCCAGATCGTGAAGCGGCCGCGCACCGCGAGGTCGACATAGGCGACGAACGGCAGCGCGCCGAGGCACATGAACACGACCGCCGCCCACAGGATGCGCCGGTCCTCGAAGAAGCCGAACGAGCGGTCGTGGGTGGAGAAGCCGCCGGTCGAGACGGTCGACATCGCGTGGCAGATCGCGTCGAAGAAGCTCATGCCGAGCGCGGCATAGGCGATCGCGCAGGCGACCGAGATGAAGAGGTAGATGAAGCAGAGCGCCCGCGTCACCGACACGAGGCGCGGCAGCGCCTTGTCCGAGCGGTCCGAGTTCTCGTTGCGGAAGACCTGCATCCCGCCGATGCGCAGGAACGGGAACAGGAAGAGGCCGATCGCGATGATGCCGATGCCGCCGAGCCATTGCAGCATCGCGCGCCACAGCAGGAACGAGCGGGGCATCGCGTCGAGCTCGGACAGCACGGTCGCGCCGGTCGTCGTGATGCCGCTCATCGCCTCGAAGAACCCGCCGCCGACCGACATGTTGAGCGGGGAGAGCCAGAATGGGATCGCGGTCACGAAGCCCGCCACGATCCACAGCATCGTCGTCAGCAGAAAGCCGAAGCGGGGGGTGAAGATCGGCACGGGGTCGCGCAGCGCCACGACGCCGAGCAGCGACACGCAGAAGACGCCCGCCGCGGACACCGCGAACACGGACCAGGTCGGTTCACCGTCGGCCGCGTCCACGAGAGCGGGCACGACCATGGCCACCGAGAGAATCAAGCCGAAGAAGCTTGAGATGTAAAAGGCCGGACGCAGCTGCAGCACGGCGCGGGGTACGTGGCGGCGGCGCTCAGGCGACTGGGTCAGATCAACCACACATCTCCGCCTTTGACGCATTGCGACAGTCGAAGTGGACGCGGGATTAGACGAGTTGGAAAGGGAGCGAAAGCGCGCGGGGCCTGAAAGCGCGTGTTCGCCGCCCGGCCGTGTCGATGAGGCCACAGGTGCGCGAACCCGCCGCGCGCAACGCCGTTCCAAATTTGAGGCACTTAATCGACGGTTTGGATTTCAGACGCTAAGAAAAACCCCATAGCGACAATGAGAGAGTGTGATGGAGCATGAGGCCTCCCACTCGCTTCCCTATTTGAAGGAAGCGTTGATCTTCTTGGTGTCGGCCGGGGTCGTCGTCCCGATCCTCCAGCGCTTCGGCCTCAATTCCATCCTCGGATATCTCGTCGCGGGCGTCGTCGTCGGCCCGTTCGGGGTCATCACGCTCGCCGACAACGCGTTCGGCTTCCCGATCGAGATGATGACGATCTCCGACCCCGAGGGCGTCGCGAAGATCGCCGAGCTCGGCGTCGTCTTCCTGCTCTTCGTCATCGGGATCGAGCTGTCGGGGCCGCGCCTTTGGGCAATGCGCCGGCTCGTCTTCGGGCTCGGCCTCGCGCAGGTCGTCGTCACCGCGGCTGCGCTCGCGGGGGCGGGCATCCTCGCCGGGCTCTCGACCGAGGCGTCCATCGCGATCGGCGCCTCGCTCGCCCTCTCCTCGACCGCTATCGTCGTCCAGCTCCTCGTCGGGGCGGGGCGGCTCGCGTCCGCGTCCGGCCAGGTGATGTTCTCGATCCTCCTGATGCAGGACATCGCCGTCGTGCCGGTGATCCTCGTCATCGAGTCGCTGGAGCCGACCGCGGCGGATGGCTCGCTCTGGCAGAGCCTCGTCATGAGCACGCTGCTCGCGGCCGGCATCATCGCGACGATCCTCTTCGCGGGGCGGCGCGTGATCGGCCCGCTCTTCCGCTTCGTCGGCGCGCGGCAGGACCGCGACATGTTCACGGCCGCCGCGCTCCTCGTCATCATCGGCACGGCGGCGGCGACCTCGATGGTCGGCCTGTCGATGGCGCTCGGCGCCTTCCTCGCCGGGCTCGTCTTCGCCGACACCGAGTTCAGCCACCAGCTCGAGGCGGAGATCGCGCCGTTCAAGGGCCTCCTCCTCGGCCTCTTCTTCCTTGCCGTCGGCATGACGATCGACCCGCGCGTCCTCATCCAGCAGCCGCTGACGCTCGCGGCCGTCGTCGGCGGCGTCATCGCCATCAAGGCGCTGTCGATCATCATCCTGTGCCTCATCACCCGACAGTCGCTCGCGGTGGCGTTGGAAAGCGGGCTGATGCTCGCCCAGATCGGTGAGTTCTCGCTCGTCGGCCTCTCCCTCGCGGCAGCGACCGGGGTCGTGCCGCCGGACGTCGCGCGCGTCCTCGTCGTCGCGGCGGGCGTCACCATGGCGCTGACGGGGGCGCTCGCGACGCCGATCCAGCGCCTGTCGCGCTGGGTGACGCTCCACACACACGCCCCGGCGCCGGCGATGTCGCTCACCTCGGCGGAGATGGAGGGGCACGTCATCATCGCGGGGTACGGCCGCATCGGCCAGTCGATCGGCGAGCTTCTAGAGCAACGGCACGTGCCGTTCATCGCGCTCGACCTCAACGCCCACACGGTGGCGCGATCCCGCGCGCACGGGCAGCCGGTCTATTTCGGCGATATGCGGCGGCCGGACGTCCTCCACAATTCGCGCGCCCATCTCGCGCGGGCCATCGTTCTCACCATGGACAATCCGGCGGCGAACGCGGCCGTGATCCGCACGCTGCGGGTCCACAACGTGTCGACGCCGGTCGTCGCGCGCGCCCGCGACCGCGCGAACGCGCGCGAGCTCTACGGCCTTGGGGCCAACGAGGTCGTGCTTGAAGCGTTCGAGGCCTCGCTCCAGATGGGCGAGGAGACGCTGGTCACCTTGGGGTTCCCACGCGACGCGGCGCACGTCATCATCGGCGAACAGCGCGAAAACGGGCGTCGGGCCCTCACCGACGCCGTAGGGAGTGTGCGGCACCACTCATGACTATTCTTGTGATCGGACGGAGCGGGCAGGTGGCGACCGCGCTCCAGGAGAGGGCGCGTTTCGCAAACACCTGCGTCCTGGCGGTCGGTCGGCCGCAGGTGGACGTCACCCGGCCCGAGACGCTCGCCGCGGCCTTTGCGGCGCACGCGCCTGAGGTGGTCGTCAACGCCTCCGCCTACACCGCTGTGGATGCGGCCGAGAGCGACGAGCCGGCGGCGTACGCCGCGAACACCGACGGGCCGAGCGCGCTCGCGGAGCTGTGCGCCCGCGCCGACATCCCCTTCATCCACCTCTCCACCGATTATGTCTTCGACGGGACGCTCGACCGGCCCTATCGCGAGGACGACGAGATCAACCCGACGAGCGTCTATGGCCGCACGAAGGCGCTCGGCGAGGCGGGGATCCTTGAGGTGGGGGCGAAGGCGCTGATCCTGCGCACGGCCTGGGTCTACGCGCCGTTCGGCAAGAATTTCCTGCGCACGATGCTGCGCGTCGGCGCGGAGCGGGACCAGTTGCGGGTCGTCGCCGACCAGCGCGGCTGCCCGACATCGGCGATCGACATCGCCGACGCCGTCCTGCGGCTTGCCAGGATGCGGGACCAGTGGCCGAACCGGACAGAGATCCTGCACCTCGCCGGGAGCGGCGAGGCGACCTGGCACGATTTCGCCGAGGCGATCTTCGCGGCCTCGCCCTACAGCCCGGCGGTGGAGGCGATCACCACCGCCGACTATCCGACGCCGGCCGCGCGCCCGGCGAACTCGCGGCTCGATTGCGGCAAGCTCGCGCGGGAGTACGGGATCGTGCTGCCCGACTGGCGGGAAAGCACGTGCGCGACGGTGCGGCGCCTCGTCGAGGAGGGCCGCGCCTGAAGCGGCCTCAGCGCGACATGATGCGCAGGACGCGCAGGACGAGCCAGACCGGGACGACGATCACCGCGCCCAGGATCAGGATCTGGATCAGGTTCTCGACCGTGTCGAACCCGAGGGTCGACAGATACCGGAACCGCTCCTCGACCCAGTGGACGATGTCCTGCGGGTCGATGTTGAGGGCGGTCAGAATGACGCCCACGATAAAGGACGTCACCACCAGACGGATCAGCACGCCGAGCGGCGATCCCCCCAAGACACGCTCCATCACACTACTCCGACGTTCCAATTGGCTCATTCACACCTCCGTCGAAGCCGATATAGGAATGTGTGGGGGCGCAATCCATGGCGGGCGTGGGACAACGGCCGGCCCGGCGCCGCGCTTCGGGAGGAGAAGGCACTATGTCGGATAAACCGCTTTGGCAGCCGCACGACGTCGAAGAGACCGCGATCACGGCGCTGGCGTCCACGGTTTCCGCCCGCACCGGGCAGGCGATCGAGGGATATGACGCGCTGCACGCCTGGTCGATCGAGGACCCTGGCGCGTTCTGGGATGCCGTGTGGGACGAAGCGGCGCTGATCGGCGAGAAGGGCGCGCGCCGCCTCGTCGACGGCGACAAGATGCCCGGGGGCCGCTTCTTCCCGGACGCCCGGATAAACTACGCCGAGAACTGCCTGCGCGGGGATGGCGAGGCCGAGGCGATCGTCTTCCGCGGCGAGGACAAGGTCGAGATGCACCTCACCCGCGCCGAGCTGCGGGCGGAGGTGGCGAAGGTCCAGGCCTTCCTCATGGAGGCCGGGGTGGGGCAGGGCGACCGCGTCGCCGCGATGCTGCCGAACCTGCCGCAGACCATCGTCGTGTGCATGGCGACGCAGGCGATCGGCGCGATCTTCTCGTCCTGCTCCCCCGATTTCGGCGAGCGCGGCGTGCTCGACCGGTTCGGCCAGATCGAGCCGACGGTGTTCGTCGCCTGCGACGGCTACTGGTATTCGGGCAAGCCGATCGACGTGTCGGAGAAGGTCGCCTCCGTCGCCGGCACGCTGCGGCCCGCCGCCGTGCTGATCGTGCCCTATCTCGACGATCTGCGCGCCCGCGAGCTTGCCGAGGACATTCCCAACGCGACCACCTTCGACGCGGTGATGGCGCGCGAGGAGACCGAGCCGACCTACACCCGCGTCGGCTTCAACGAGCCGGCCTTCATCCTCTTCTCGTCCGGCACCACGGGCGTGCCGAAGTGCATCGTCCACTCGGTGGGCGGCGTCCTCATCCAGCACGTCAAGGAGCACGTCTATCACTCGGGCATCAAACCCGGCGATCGCGTGTTCTACTTCACGACCTGCGGCTGGATGATGTGGAACTGGCTCGTCACCGCGCTCGCGAGCGGGGCGACGCTGATCCTCTATGACGGCTCGCCCTTCGCCCCAAGCCACCGCGTGCTGTGGGATTATGCGCAGGACGAGAAGGTCACCTTCTTCGGCACGAGCGCGAAATATATCGACGCCCTGCGCAAGGAGGAGGCCCGCCCGCGCGACACGCACGACCTTTCGGCGTTGCGCACGATGGCCTCCACCGGCTCGCCGCTCGCGGCCGAGAGCTTCCGCTGGGTCTATGAGGCGATCAAGTCCGACCTCCACCTCGCCTCGATCTCCGGCGGGACCGACATCGTGAGCTGCTTCGTGCTCGGCGTGCCGACGAAGCCCGTCTATGCCGGCGAGATCCAGGGGCCGGGCCTCGGCATGGCGGTCGACGTCGCGGACGACGAGGGCAACCACATGCCCGCCGGCAAGGGCGAGCTGGTCTGCCGGCGGCCCTTTCCGTCGATGCCGGTGATGTTCTGGAACGACCCCGAGGGCGCCAAGTACCGCGCCGCCTATTTCGAGCGGTTCGACAATGTCTGGTGCCACGGCGACTTCGCCGAGTGGACCGAGCATGGCGGGATCATCATCCACGGCCGCTCGGACGCGACGCTCAATCCGGGCGGCGTGCGCATCGGGACGGCGGAGATCTACGCCCAGGTGGAGCAGATCCCCGAGGTGGTCGAGGCGCTGGCGATCGGCCAGACTTTCGACGACGACGTCCGCGTCGTCCTCTTCGTGCGCCTCGGCGAGGGCGCCACGCTGACCGACGAACTCATCGCGAAGATCAAGAAGCAGGTGCGCACCGGCGCCTCCCCGCGCCACGTGCCGGCGAAGATCGTCGCGGTGGCGGACATCCCGCGCACCAAGTCGGGCAAGATCACCGAGCTTGCGGTGCGCGATGTCGTCCACGGGCGCGAGGTGAAGAACCAGGAGGCGCTCGCCAACCCGGAGGCGCTGGCCCTCTTCCGCGACCTCCCCGAGCTCGCGAGCTGAACGAAAAACGCCCCGGCGCGCGCGCCGGGGCGTTTCGAAACGGGTGCGCCCGGCAGGCGGTCAGGTCGGGTCCGCCCCGCGCGAGATCGCCGCGATCCCGGTGCGCGACACCTCCACGAGGCCGACCGAGGCCATCAGCGCCACGAAGCGCTCGATGTCGGTCGTGTTGCCGGTGATCTCGAAGATGAACGAGGTGAGCGTCGCGTCGATGGTGCGCGCGTCGAAGGCGTGCGCGAGGCGGAGGGCCTCGACGCGCTGCTCGCCGCGACCCGACACCTTCACGAGCGCCAGCTCCCGCTCGACGGCGTCGCGCCGGTCGGCGGTGAGGTCGGACACGCGATGGACCGGCACGAGCCGGGCGAGCTGGTGCTTGATCTGCTCGATCACCATCGAGGTGCCGGTGGTCACGATCGTGATGCGCGACAGGCCCCGCTCGTGCTCCGTCTCCGAGACGGTGAGCGAGTCGATGTTGTAGCCGCGGCCGGAGAAGAGGCCGATCACGCGGGCGAGGACACCGGGCTCGTTGTCGACGAGGACGGTGAGCGTGTGGGTCTCGCGGATCGTCTCGGCGGGAGGCGCGGGGGCGATGCCGATCGGTTGGGTCATGGGTGTTCCACCAGCTGTCTTGCGCGGCTTGCGATGTCGTCCGGATCGCCCACGACGCGCACGGTTTTGAGGCGCGACGTGGTTCCGGCGGTCACCGAAACGTCGCTTTTTCTGAGGCCGAGCGCCTTGGCGAGAAGCGCTTCGACCGCCTTGTTGGCCGCCCCTTTGTCAGGCACCGCACGGACTTTGACGGCGAGGCGCTCGACCCCGTCGTCGCTGATGTGGGTGCCTTCCACGCGGTCGGCGCTCGCTTTCGGCGTCACGCGGAGCGACAGGGTGATCTCCCCGTCGCCCGCGCGCAGCCAGCCGAGGCTCATCGCTCAGACGAGCGCGCTGCCGGTCCCCTCGAGGGCTTCCTCGACGACCTCGGCGTGGATGTCGTCCTCGGTCGAGAGGATGATCTCGTTGTGGGCGCGGCCCGACGGGATCATCGGGAAGCAGTTCGCAAGGTTCGCGACGCGGCAGTCGAGGAGCACAGGGCCCGGTGTCTCGATCATGCGGGTGATCGCGTCATCGAGCTCGGACGGCTTGTTGACCGCGAAGCCCTTCGCGCCGAACGCGTCGGCGAGCTTCACGAAGTCCGGCAGCGCCTCCGAGTAGGAGTGCGAGATGCGGTTGCCGTGGTTGAGCTGCTGCCACTGGCGCACCATGCCCATGTGCTGGTTGTTCATGATGAACACCTTCACCGGCAGCTCGTACTGCACCGCGGTGCCGAGCTCCTGGATGTTCATCTGGATCGAGGCGTCGCCCGCGACGCACAGGACCAGCGCATCGGGGTGCGCCATCTGCACGCCGATCGCGGCGGGCAGGCCATACCCCATGGTGCCGAGGCCGCCGGAGGTCATCCAGCGGTTCGGCTTCTCGAAGCCGAAGAATTGCGCGGCCCACATCTGGTGCTGGCCGACATCGGTCGTCACGTACGTGTCGCGGTGCTTCGTCAGCTCGCACAGACGCTCGACCGATTCCTGCGGCATGATCACGTCCGGCCGCGTCTTGTAGGAGAGCGAACGGCGGCCGCGCCAGGAGTTGATGTCGTTCCACCAGCCCTTGAGGCGCGACTTGTCGTGCGGGCCGCTCTCGGCCCAGACGCGGACCATGTCCTCAAGCGCGTGCGCGGCGTCGCCGATGATCGGCAGGTCCACCTTCACGTTCTTGTTGATCGAGGACGGGTCGATGTCGATGTGGATCTTGCGCGAGCCGGGCGAGAACGCGTCCAGGCGGCCGGTGATCCGGTCGTCGAAGCGCGCGCCGATGCAGACCATCAGGTCGCACCCGTGCATGGCGAGATTGGACTCGTAGGTGCCGTGCATGCCGAGCATCCCGAGCCAGTTCGGGTGCGAGGCGGGCATGGCGCCGAGGCCCATCAGCGTCGAGGTGACGGGGAAGCCGGTGAGGTCGGCGAGCTCGCGCAGGAGATGGCTCGCGGCCGGGCCCGAATTGATGAGGCCGCCGCCGGTGTAGAAGATCGGGCGCGAGGCGGCCTTCATCAGCGCGACAGCGTGGCGGATCCCTTCCATCTCGGGACGGATCTGCGGCTGGTAGGTCTTGTGCCGTGCGTTGTGGTTCGGGTTGTAGAGGCCGGTCGCGATCTGGACGTCCTTCGGCACGTCGATGACGACGGGGCCGGGGCGGCCGCTCGTCGCGACATAGAAGGCCTCGAACAGGATGCGCGGCAGGTCGTCGACGCTCTTCACCAGGTAGTTGTGCTTGGTGCAGGGGCGCGTGATGCCGACCGTGTCGCACTCCTGGAAGGCGTCGGACCCGATGAGATGGGTCGGCACCTGGCCGGTGATGCAGACGAGCGGGATCGAATCCATCATCGCGTCGGTCAGCGCGGTCACGACGTTGGTGGCGCCGGGGCCGGAGGTCACGAGGATGACGCCGGGGCGGCCGGTCGAGCGGGCATAGCCCTCGGCCATGTGGCCGGCGCCCTGCTCGTGCCGCACGAGGACGTGCGTGACTTCGGTCTGCTGGAAGATCTCGTCGTAAATGGGAAGTACGGCGCCGCCCGGATAGCCAAAGATCGTGTCGACGCCGTGATCCTTCAGCGCCTCGAGGATCATCTGCGCACCGCTCATGCGGCTGTTGTTGCGCTTGTCCATTTTCGTCTCCCGATCCGCCTTTTCAAAAGCGGCTTTTCCCATCGGACCCGCTCGGGTCAGACGAGCGGGCAACAAAAAAGGCCCCAGAAGGGCCTTCGTTCCGCGCACCACCGTTCCCGAGTCCGATCTCAGACTCTGGTGGCACGCTCCGCTACTACGATAATGAGATTGGCCATGTCGGTCCCAATTCTTCGTCAAGGGGGGAGCTAACACCTTTGGGGGCCCGGCGCAACGGGCATTCGCCGCGCCCGGTCAAAAATCTATCCGGCCCGGCCGGCCTCGGCCCAGCGCGCGGCGAGGTGGGCGGCGGCCGAATCCGCGCTCGCGTGGCGCGACCAGTCGGCGAAGCGGTGGCGGAACCACGTGTCCTGGCGCTTGGCGTACTGCCGGCTGTCGGTCACGGCGCGCGCGACGGCGGCCGCCTCGTCGATCTCGCCGCGCGAGAGCGCGAGGAGGGGCGGGACGCCGATCGCCTTCATGATGGGAAGGCTCGGGTCGAGATCGCGCGCGGCTAGCGCGGCCACCTCGTCGCCGGCGCCTTCTTCCATCATGAGGTCGAAACGCTCGGCGATGCGGCGGCGCAGTAGCGCGCGCTCCGGGGTGAGGACGAGGCCGACCGTGCCCGGCCCCAGCGGCAGGTGCGGGGCGGTGCGCTCGCCCTGCCATTGGGCGAGCGAGCGGCCGGTCGCGTCGATCACCTCGAGCGCGCGCACGATGCGCTGCGGATCGCTCGGCCGCAGGCGCGCCGCCATGTCCGGGTCGCGGCGGGCGAGCTCGGCGTGGAGGGCGGGGGCGGGCTCGTCCGCCTGCCGGGCGCGCCAGTGCGCGCGCACGGCCTCGGGGACGGGAGGGATCGCGGAAAGCCCCTCGGTGAGGGCCGCGAGATAGAGCCCCGTGCCGCCGACGAGGATCGGCAGCTTGCCTTCGCCGCGCGCGCGGGCGATCGCGGCGGCGGCATCATCGAGCCAGGCGGCGACCGAGAAGGCGATGCTCCCGTCGACGTGGCCGAAGAGGGCGTGCGGGACCGTCTCCATGTCGGCCGCGGAGGGGCGTGCTGTGACGATCGCGAGGTCGCGATAGACCTGCATCGCGTCGGCGTTGATGACAACACCGTTGTGCGCTAGGGCGATCTCCATCGCCAATCTCGACTTGCCCGACGCCGTCGGACCAGCGATGAGGACGGCCATGGAACTCGTCGTCACACTCGTCGCCCCCCTCATCCTCGATCCTGCCGCCGTCGCACCGCTCGTGCAGGCGCTCGGCGCGCCCCATGCCGAGCGGCTCGGCGACCGCGCCGCCGATCTCTTCCTGGATGGAGACCTCGCCGCGACCCGCGCCGCGGTCAAGTCGCTCGTCGAGGATGCGCCGTTCGACGCCATCGTCCAGCCGCGCGCCGGGCGGGCGAAGAAGCTCCTCATCAGCGACATGGATTCCACCATGATCGGGCAGGAGTGCATCGACGAGCTCGCGGCCGTGCATCACCTGAAGCCGCGCGTCGCCGCGATCACCGAGCGCGCGATGCGGGGCGAGCTCGACTTCGCCGACGCGCTGATCGAGCGCGTGGGCCTTCTCGCCGGCATCCCGGAGGCCTCGATCGAGGACCTCCTCGCGCGGGTCATCACCCCGTCACCGGGCGCGGCGACGCTGATCGCGACGTGCCGCGCGCACAATGTGCGCACGGTTCTGGTGTCGGGCGGGTTCATGCAGTTCGCGGTGCCGGTGGCGGAGCGGCTCGGCATCGACGCGGCGTTCGCCAATCGGCTGATCGCGGCCGACGGGCTGCTGACGGGACGCGTCGTCGAGCCGATCCTCGGCGCGGACGCCAAGCGTGAACGGCTCCTCAGCGAATGCGAGGCGATGGGAATCGGCCCGGACGAGGCGATCGCCCTCGGCGACGGGGCGAACGACCTGCCGATGCTCGAGACGGCCGGATTGGGCCTCGCCTACAGGGCGAAGCCGAAGGTGGCGGCTGCGGCCGATGGGCTCATCCGCAAGACGGATCTCACGACGGCCCTTTTTGCGATGGGTCTTGCACCCGATATGTTCGTGACCGCGCCCTCAGATCATGCCTAGGCAGATGGCGAGTACGAACGCCATTGCTGCCGTAACGGTCACAATGCTGGCTCCACGCACTTGAAGCACACGCAACCGGTTCATGGCGCCCCCCTTGGTCTGACTGTTGATCGTCATTCGCTTAGACGCGACACGAAGATTACAAGCGCATTCGGCCGGCTTCAAGCTGTCCACCCGCGCGGGGGGAGATATTTCACAACCCTGGCGTGATTCTTCGGCGGAAACCGGGGCGTTTCAAAATTCTCTGAAATCCGGTTCCACAGGCTCACGAACTGATCTAGGACACGCAGAACACAAGGCTGCGCCATGACCACTGCATATATCGTCGACTATATCAGGACTCCCATTGGCCGCTTCGCCGGGTCGCTGTCCTCCGTCCGCGCGGACGATCTCGCGGCCTTGCCGTTGAAAACGCTGATGGAACGCAATCCGGGCGTCGATTTCTCCAAGGTCGACGACGTGATCTTCGGCTGCGCGAATCAGGCTGGCGAGGACAATCGCAACGTGGCGCGCATGGCGACGCTTCTCGCGGGCCTCCCGGTCGACGTGTCCGGCACCACCGTCAACAGGCTGTGTGGATCGGGGATGGACGCGGTCGCGATCGCAGCCCGCATGATCAAGGCGGGCGACGCCGAGCTCGCCATCGCGGGCGGGGTCGAATCGATGTCGCGCGCCCCCTTCGTGATGCCGAAGGCCGACAGCGCCTTCTCCCGCAACGCCGAGATCTACGACACGACGATCGGCTGGCGGTTCGTCCATCCGATGATGAAGAAGCTCCACGGCACCGATTCGATGCCGGAGACCGGCGAGAATGTCGCCGAGGAGTTCCAGGTCTCGCGCGCCGACCAGGATGCGTTCGCCGTCCGCTCGCAGCAGCGCGCCGTTGCGGCCAGGGGCACGCTCGCTGAGGAGATTGTCCCGGTCACGATCCCGCGCCGGAAGGCCGATCCGATCGTCGTCGATGTCGACGAGCACCCGCGTGGCGACACGACGGTCGAGAAGCTCGCCAAGCTCCCCACCCCCTTCCGCGAGAACGGCACCGTCACCGCCGGCAACGCCTCGGGCGTGAATGACGGCGCGGCCGCGCTCCTCCTCGCCTCCGAGGCGATGGTGGAGAAGTTCGGGCTGACGCCGCTCGCCAAGGTCGTCTCCTGCGCGACGGCAGGCGTGCCGCCGCGCATCATGGGCATCGGCCCGGCCCCCGCCTCGCAGAAGCTGATGGAGCGGACCGGGCGCACGATCGGCGATTTCGATGTCGTCGAGCTGAACGAGGCGTTTGCGAGCCAGGCGCTCGCGGTCCTTCGGATGCTCGGCCTTCCCGACGACGCCGCGCACGTCAACGCCAAGGGCGGGGCCATCGCGCTCGGCCATCCGCTCGGCATGTCCGGCGCGCGCCTCGTCGGCACCGCGGCGATGGACCTTGCGGCCGGCCGCGGCAAGCGCGCCCTCGCCACGATGTGCATCGGCGTCGGGCAGGGCATCGCCATGAGCCTCGAGGCCGCGTGAACCAACACACGCGCGCCACCCCAGCCGAGGCCACCGCCGTTCGCCCGGGCAAACCCATCGCATCGGGCGCGCGCCCGGTCGCGACTGAAGACGCGCTGCCGCTGCTGCGGCGGCTCTGGACCGACTATCTGCGCCAGCACCGCACCGGGCTCGCCCTCGCGCTCGCCGCGATCGTGGTGGTCGCCGGCACCACGAGCCTTTATCCGCTCATCATCAACTGGGCGTTCGATTCCTTCGCCCAGAAGAGCCCGTGGGCGATCCAGACCCTGCCGTGGCTGATCCTCTTCGCGGCCACCGGCAAGTCGATCTCGCTCTACGCGCAGGTCTCGCTCACCCAGCGCGTGGTGACCCAGGTCGAGACCGACATGCAGCGCGCGCTCTACCGCCACCTCGTCGCTTCCGACCTCGCCCAGATCGGCTCGGAGACGCCGGCGGCCTGGACGCAGCGCTTCACGACGGACCTCCTCTATGTCCGACTCGCGCTGACGCGGGTCGTCTCGGTCCTCTTCCGGGACGGGCTCACCATCGTCGCCCTCTTCGCCACGATGATCTATCTCGACTGGCAGCTCTGCCTCATCGCCCTCGCGATCCTGCCGCTGGCGCTGATCCCGATCACGCGGATCGGTCGCCGCCTGCGCCGCGTCTCCCACTCGACGCAGGAGCAGACCGGCGACATGGCGAGCCTCACCTCCGAGACGTTCGGCGCCGCCCGCGTCGTGAAGACCTACCGCCTGGAGCGCTATCTCCAGGAGCGGGCCGACATGGTGTTCGAGCGGCTGCGCGTCCTGCGCCTCAAGGCGGCGCTGCAGAAGGGGCGGATGGAGCCGGTGCTGGAGGCGCTCGGCGGCCTCGCGATCACCATCATCCTCCTCGTCATCGGTTGGCGCATCCTGAACGGCAGCCGCACCGTCGGCGAGTTCTCGGGCTTCCTCGGCGCGCTGCTCCTCGCCTCGCAGCCGATCCGCGCGCTCGGCAATCTCAACGCCCTCGTGCAGGAGGGGCTCGCCGCGCTGAACCGCTACTATAGCGTCCTCGACAACCCGGCGACGGTGGAGGACCGGATCGGCGCGGGCCCCGCCCATTTCGGCGCGGACCGCGTGCGCTTCGAGGGCGTCACCTTCGGCTACCGCGCCAACGCGCCCGCGCTCCACGACGTCTCCTTCGAGGCGGCGGCGGGGGAGACGACGGCCTTCGTCGGCCGGTCGGGGGCCGGCAAGTCGACGGTCTTCAACCTCATCCCGCGCCTCTACGACCCGACCGGCGGGCGCATCCTGATCGGCGACACCGACATCTCGAACGTGACGCTCGAGAGCCTGCGCGAGCGGATCGCGGTGGTCTCGCAGGAGATCGTGCTCTTCAACGACACGGTCGCCCAGAATATCCGCCTCGGCCGCCCGAACGCGAGCGATGCCGAGATCGAGGAGGCCGCCAGGAACGCCGGCGCGCACGACTTCATCACGCGCCACCCGCAGGGCTACGGCGCGATGGTCGGCGAGCGGGGGACGAACTTCTCCGGCGGCGAGCGCCAGCGCATCGCCCTCGCGCGCGCCTTCCTGAAGGACGCGCCGATCCTCCTCCTCGACGAGGCGACGAGCGCGCTCGACGCCGAATCTGAGGCGCTGGTGAAGGCCGCCCTCGCGCGCCTGTCGACCGGCCGCACGACGCTCGTCATCGCCCACCGCCTCGCGACGGTGCGGGCGGCGAGCCAGATCATCGTGCTCGATGACGGGCGGGTCGCGGAGACGGGCACGCACCACGAGCTCGTGGAGGCCGGCGGCCTCTATGCCCGCTTCCACCGCCTCCAGCTCGCGGACGACTGAGCCGGCCTACTCCCGCTCGATCGCGTCGAGGAAGGCGTCCGCCGCGCGGTTCGCCTTCACGCGCGCGGCGAGAGATTCGGGCTCATAGACGGTCTCCACCCACTCGGCGAAGGGCATGCCGGCGCGCTCGCCGGTCTCCTCATAGGCGTCGAGGAAGGCGTCGAGGATGCCGGTCTTGGCGTGGGCGATGTGGCCGAAGCGCAGCGAGAGCTGGCGCTTCGCCTCCGCAATAGGCCGCTTTTCAACGATGATGAGATAGAGCGCCGCGCCGAGCCCGGCCCGGTCCGCCCCCGACTTGCAGTGCATCAGGAGCGGCGTCTGGAGCGTCGGCAGGAGGGCGATCGCCTCGCGCAGCGTGTCCTTCGGCGGCGCGCTGCGCGACAGCAGGACGAGGCGCACGAAGGCGATCCCCTCGCGCGAGCAGGCCTCGCGCTCCAAAAGGTCGCCGCCGAACCCGTCCCCGCGCAGCGACAGGACCGTGCGCACGCCCGCCCGCTTCGCCCACGCGATGTCCCCCGGCGAGGGCTGGGCGGAGCGCCACACCCCGTCGGTGAACTGGTGGCGGTTGCGGTAGGCGAGGCGCAGGAAGCCGTGGTCGGCGAACATCAGGCTCGCCCACGCGTCGCGCCGGTCGCGCGCCGTCTCGATCGGGCGGCGCCAGCGCTCCTGGCGCGCCCGGCGCCGCGCGCGCGCCGCAGGCGTGCGGCCGCGCAGGATGTGCGTGAGACGGGGCATCAGCGCCGCGCCGCGCCGCGCGGCGGCCCCATCCTGAAATCCTGCACGCCTCGTCTCCTTCAGTCGCCGATCGCGAGGCCGCCCGGCCGCCGCGGATCGCTCGCCCCCGTGAGCGTCCCGTCCGGTCCGACCTGGATCGACTGGGCGGCGCCCATGGCCGGCTGGATGCGCACGTCGTAGCCCTTCTCCTCGAGGAGGCGGATCGTGTCGTGCGAGATGCCCTCTTCGATCCGGATGTAGTCGGGTTGCCACTGATGGTGAACCCGCGGCGCGGCCGTCGCGGTCGCGATATTGCGCTCGTGCACGGTCGCGTTGAGGATCACCTGGAGCACGGTCGTGATGATCCGGCTGCCGCCCGGCGAGCCGGTGACGAGCGAGACCTTGCCGTCCTTCAGGAGGATCGTCGGCGTCATCGAGGAGAGCGGGCGCTTGCGCGGTTCGACCGCGTTCGCCTCGCCCCCGATCAGCCCGTAGGCGTTCGGGACGCCCGGCTTGGCCGAAAAATCGTCGAGCTCGTTGTTGAGGAGGAAGCCCGCCCCCTTCGCGCCGAACCCGACGCCGAACGAGAAGTTCAGCGTGTAGGTGTTCGAGACCGCGTTCCCCTCCGCGTCGACGATCGAATAGTGGGTGGTCTCGTTGCTCTCGACCGGGAGGTTGGCCGGGTTGGCGGCGATCTCGGAGGAGGGCGTCGCCTTAACCGGGTCGATCTTCGCCGCGATCTCGGCGGCATAGTCCTTCGAGATCAGCGCCTCGACGGGCACGTGGACGAAGTCCGGATCGCCGAGATAGACCGCGCGGTCGGCATAGGCGTACTTCTCCGCCTCGGCCATGGCGTGGATCATGTCCGCGCTGTTGAGGCCGAACGTGCCGAAATGGGTCGGCTCCAGGACGTTGAGGATCTGAACGAGGTGCACGCCGCCTGAGCTCGGCGGCGGCATCGAGACGACCTCATAGCCCTTGAACGTCCCCATCACCGGCTCGCGCACGATCGGCTCGTAGGCGGCGAGATCCTCGAGCGACATCCGCCCGCCGCGCCCGTTCACGCTGTCGACGATGGCCTTTGCGACATCGCCCTCATAGAAGGCGGCGGGGCCGTTCCCGGCGATCGCCTCCAGCGTGGCGGCGAGGGTCGGGAGGGTCAGCACGTCACCGGCCGCGGGCGGCTCGCCGTCGTTCGGATAGAAGAGCGCGCGGCCCTCCTCGTCCTCGGCGAGGCGCACGCGCACGTCCTCGATGCGCAGCTCCGCGGCGAGCTCGGGGGAGACGACGAAGCCGTCGCGCGCGAGGGCGATCGCCGGGGCCATCACCTCGGTGCGCGTGAGCTTGCCAGAGCCGTAGCGCTCGTGGGCGAGGAGGAGGCCCGCGACGGTGCCGGGCACGCCGACCGCGAGGCCGGAGCGGCGCGACTTCTCGGACGACGCCTCGCCCGCCTCGTCGAGGAACATGTCCCGATCGGCGGCGACGGGGGCCATCTCGCGGTAGTCGATGGCAGCATTCTCGCCCGATTGCGCCATGTGGACGACCATGAAGCCGCCGCCCCCGATATTGCCGGCGCGCGGCAGCGTCACGGCGAGCGCGAACCCCACGGCGACGGCCGCGTCGACGGCATTTCCGCCCTCCCGCAGGATCGTCAGGCCGACCTCGCTCGCCTGCGCTTCCTGGCTGACGACCATCTGCTTTTCGGCGTGGACCGGAGCGAAGCGCTCGCCCTGGGTGAGGATCTGCGCGTCGGCGCGGAAGGGCACCGAAACACACAGTGCGACGAGCGTCGCCGCCCGCAACATTTGGCCAATGCCGCGCAACGACAATGAACCATTCGTTCGCTGATGCGTTTTCGCCCTCGATGTCACGACCATGTCGAGTTCCTTCGATGCGGGAGTGGCGGACGCGCGGCACGGGTCTCGATTTCCGCGCGTCCCCACCCTTGTTCGGGGACCGGCAGCACACCGCCCGGCGCGGGACGATGCGTCCCATGCGGGCATGAACCCATGCGACCGAGGCTGAGCGCCTCGGAAGGATGATGCCTGGCTGAGGTAAGGGAAGTGAAGACGATCGGGACCATGCACCAACTGGCACTCGAACGGGTGCCGTTCTCTCTCGTGATCTCCAACCCGAACATCGAGGACAACCCCATAGTCTTTGTCAATCAGGCCTTCACGCGTTTGACCGGCTATTCGGCCGAGGTGACAGTCGGCCGCAACTGCCGCTTTCTGCAGGGGCCGGACACCGACCCGAAATCCGTGGAGGCGATGCGCACCGGAATCGCGGCGAAACACGATTTCACGGTCGAGATCCTGAATTATCGCGCGGACCAGACGCCGTTCCTGAACCGCGTGCACATCTCGCCATTGAACGACGAGAGCGGAAATCTGCAATATTTCGTCGGCCTCCAGCGCGCGGCGGGCTCGCGCACGGCCTCCGGGATCATGGCCGACGAGCTCGACGATGCGTTGCGCGAGATCCATCACCGGGTGAAGAACCACCTGTCCATGGTGGTCGGCATGATCCGGATGCAGGCGCGCGTCGACAACGCCGACTCGGTGCAGAACTACACGACGCTCGCGCGCCGGATCGAGACGCTGCAATTCCTCTATGACGAGATGACCGTCGGCGGCAGGGCGCGGGCGGGGGACCGCATCGTCTCGCTCGGCGCCTATGTCTCGCGCATCGCCTCGGCGATCGCCTATCTCGACGGGCGCGAGAGCATCCGCCTCAATCTCGACGTCGCCAATGTCCGCGCGCCGATCGACACGGCCGCGCAGGTCGGCCTCGTGGTGTCCGAGCTTCTGACGAACGCCTACCAGCACGCCTTCTCGACGCGCATCGAGGGCCTCATCGAGGTCCGCCTGATGGAACTGTCCGACGGCACCATCCGCCTGCAGGTCTCGGACGACGGGGTGGGGCTCGCCGCCGGGGCGCGCTGGCCGGACGGCGGCAATCTCGGCGGGCGGATCGTGCGCTCGCTGATCACCGGCCTCAACGCCGAGCTCGGCGTCAGCGGCGGCGCGCGCGGCGTGATGGTAACGGTCGACGTGCCGCCCTCCGCGATCCACAAGCCGGCCGAGGCGCCGGCGGGCAATGGGACGCAGGTCGCGTCCTGACCGTCCGGCCGGGGCTCAGTCCCCGTGCCGGCCGGCCGTCGCGTGGCCGATCACGCGCATCACGAGGTCCGTCGCCTCCATGTGAACCATGTGGCCGCAGGCCGGGATGATGTGACGGGCGATGGCGGCCGGCGCGGCGATCGCCTGGCTCACCGGCACGATCGTGTCCTCCGTCCCCCACAGGAGTGTCGTCGGGAAGGGGGCGGCGGCGAGGGCGTCGAGCGGCAGCGTGCCCTGGCCCTCATCCTTTGCGATCTCGTTCACCACCGCCTTGAACGAGGCCTGGATCGCCGGGTCCGACCGCTGCTCGGCGACGAGCCCGTTGAGGACCGGCGGGATCGGCGAGGTCGGCGCGAAGAATTGCTCCATCACCACCGCGATCTCGCCGAGCTCGGTCATCGCCGCATAGCGGCGCAGGAGCCGGCCGTTGATCTCGGGCCCGAAGCCGCCGGGCGCGAGCAGGATCAGATTTTCCACAAGATCCGGCCGCTTCAGCCCGACGAGGCTCGCGACCGCGCCGCCCATCGAATGGCCGACGAAGGTCGCCCGCTCGATCCCCATCGCCTCGAGGCTCGCGATCAGCGCCCTCGTCGCGACCGAGACCTTGCCGACCTCCGGCCATGACACCGCCTTGCCGTGGCCCGGCAGGTCGAAGGTGATGGTGCGGCGCAGGCGCGAGAGCGGCCCGGCGATGCCGGTCCAGGCAAGCTGATCGCCGCCGAAGCCGTGCAGCAGGACGATGGGAGGGCCTTTGCGCCCGCGCGCACTGTGGGGCAGCGGGACGAGCGGGTCGGCCATGGCGGTCTCCAAGTGATTAACGGAACGCTAACTCTGTCGCGTTACGATTCGTCAACACATGGAGGAGGCCCGCATGCTCGCCAAGCCCATCATCGTCGCCATCCTCGCCATGGCGGCCTTCGTCTCGCTCGCCGAGCAGGCGTCCGGCGCCGGGGTGCAGATCACCGATCCGCGCACCGGGCGGACCTTCACCTATCAGCCGTCCTTCGCGCCACAGGCGCCGGCGGCGCAGGAAGAGCGGCCGCAATACAAATTCTTCGACACCTCGCAGAAGAAGTGGGTGACCTACCAGGCCTCGCGCGAGGAGATGCGCGAACGGCACCGGATGAAGTTCGCCCGCGCCGAGGTGAGCTTCCGCTCCGCCGAGCCCGCCGGGACCGTCATCGTCGACACCCTGTCGCGCTATCTCTATCTCGTGCGCGGCAACGGGACGGCGATCCGCTACGGGATCGGCGTCGGCCGCGAGGGCTTCACCTGGTCCGGGGTCGAGCGCGTCAGCCGCAAGGCGGAGTGGCCGGACTGGCGCCCGCCCGCCGAGATGATCGACCGCCAGCCGTGGCTGCCGGAATGGATGCCGGGCGGCCCCGAGAACCCGCTCGGCGCGCGCGCCCTCTATCTCGGCTCCACGCTCTACCGCATCCACGGCACGCACCAGGACGAGTCCATCGGCTACGCGGTCTCCTCCGGCTGCATCCGGATGCTGAACGAGGACGTCATGGACCTCTATGAGCGGGTGAAGATCGGCACCGAGGTCGTGGTGCTCGGCCCGAACAGCGACCGCAGCGGCCTCCTCGCCGCGATCAGCGCCTTCTGATCAGGCCCAGATCGCGACCCTGAGGCCGCGCGCGTCGACCGCCGGCGGATCGGGGAAGGGCACTGCGAGACCCGCCTTGCATCGCCGCGCGATGAGGGCGATCGCCGCCGCGTCCACCATGTCGACCAGCGGCACGAAGGGGATGCGGCCCGCCTCGAAGAAGGCGCGGTCGTAGCCGTGGCGGCACAGGAGCTCGATCCGCTCGGCAAGGCCGACCACCGCCGGAACGCCCTTCACCCGCTTCGCCGTCGGCATCGCCCGTTCGCCGTTGAGACGCCAGAAGGCGACCTCCGCGTGACACTCGAAGACGTGCGCCTGGTTTTGCGGGGTGAGAAGCGCGTCGAGCGCGCGCACCGACGGGAAAAGCTGGAAGGCCTGGCGGCTCACGCGGCGCGGCGGGTCCGAATGCGCCGCCGCCAGCGCGCACGCCTCCTCCCATGTCGGCGCCATCACGGCCGCGCGCGCGGGGATCGAGAAGACCGACGACTGGCGCGGGCCGAGGAGCGGGCGGATGGCCTGCTCGGCCGCGCGGCCGGGACCGTCGATCCGGTCCGGCAGGCCCATCGGCATGTCGATCGCCATGGTGCGGCCCGAGGCGATGTGTGCGTCGAGCCGCGTTTCGAAGGTGAGGACGGGGTCGGGCGGGCGCTCGGCTTCGATCTCCACCACCGCCCAGCCGCCGCGGCACCCGTCGATGCCGAGGACGCGGCTCATACCGGGGAAAGGACGACCGTCCCGAGCGGCGGGGCGACGATCGCGTCCTGCGCGTCGGCGAGGGCCATCGTCTCGCCGTCCGAGGCGCGGATGACGGCGAGCGTCGCCGCCGCGGCCTCGGCGAGCGCGGCCTCCTCGGCCGCTCCCTCGATTATCGCGGCGAGGAGGATCGCGCTGAAGAAGTCGCCCGTGCCGCGCGGGGCGGGAGTGACGGCCGCGTGCTCCACCTGCCAGCGGCCGCCCGCGCCGAGAAGGAGCGAGCCGATCCGCCCGTCATGGGCGATCGCGGAGGTGACGGCGACGCGCTTCGCGCCGAGCGAGCGGGCCCGGTCGTCGATCGTCGCGCCGGTGCCGAGGTCGGCGAGCTCGTTGACGTTCGGCGTCGCGATATCGGCGCGCGGCAATAGGAGGGTGCGGATCGCATCGGCGACGGGGGCGGGGACGTAGCGCCCGTTCTCGTCGCCGGAGACGGGGTCGACGAGGACGAGGGCGTCCGGCCGCGCCGCCTTCACCCGGTCGATGAAGGTGGCGGCGGCCTCGACCTCGGCGGCGTTCGCGAAATAGCCGGTCAGCACCGCGTCCACCTCACCGGCGAAGCGGCCGAGCTCGTCGAGCTGCGCCGGCATCTCGGCCGGGACCGACCGGGTCGATGGGCCGAGGCCCGGATGCCAGGGGAGCGTGATGGTCGGCACCGGCCAGACGCGGTGGCCCCGTCGCTCCAGTGCGAAGACGATGGCGCGCAGGCCCACCGCCCCCCGCATCACGAGCGAGGAGATCGCGACCACAGTCTTCACCGTCATTCTCCGTCCTTCGGTTGACTCCCCCGCCCCTCGCGGAGCAGGAGGCCTTGTTTGTCACTTGTTGCGCCGGAGCGCCATGACCCGTCTGAGACGCACGATCCTCTACGTCCCCGCCGACAATGCGCGCGCCCTCGCCAAGGCGCGCGACCTCGCCGCCGACGCCATCATCATCGATCTCGAGGATGCGGTGTCGCCCGAGCGCAAGGATGCCGCGCGCGACGCGGTCGCGGGCGCGCTCGATCTCGGCAAGGAATTCGCGCTGCGGATCAACGGCCCCGATACGCCCTGGCACGCGGCCGACATCGAGCTCGCCCGCGCCCTCGACATCCGCCACGTTGTGCTGCCGAAGGTGCGCGACAGCGCCGACATCGCCCGCCTCGCCGAGCGGACCGACGCCACGATCTGGCCGATGATGGAGACGGCCGATTCGATCCTCCACGCCGGATCCATCGCGAAGATCGCGGCCTCGACCGGCCCCGCCGTGCTGATCGTCGGCACCAACGATCTCGCGGCCGAGCTCGGCGCGATCGTCGGCCCCGGCCGGGCCGAGCTCTCCCACGCGCTGCAGCAATCCGTCCTCGCCGCGAAGGCCGCCCGGCTCGACATCGCCGACGGCGTCTTCAACGACGTGAAGGACACCGCCGCCCTCGTCGCCGAGGCGAAGGCGGGCCGCGCGCTCGGGATGACCGGCAAGACGGTGATCCATCCGGGCCAGATCGAGCCGGTCAACCGCGTCTTCTCGCCGGACGAGCCGGCGATCGCCGAGGCGCGGGCGATCATCGCCGCGCTCGCGGCGGCGGAGGCCGAGGGCCGCTCGGTCGCGACGCTGAACGGGCGCCTCATCGAGCGCCTCCACGTGGACGCGGCGGAGCGCACGATCGCCTTCGCCGACGCCATCGCCGGGACGGGCGCATGAGCGAACTCGTGATCGTCGCCGACGAGCCGGACCGGCCGTCGCAGAAGAATGAGCTCGTCGTCGTCACGTGGAACATCAACTCGATCCGCGCGCGCATCGACCTCTTCGCCAAGCTCGTGAAGAAGGTGAAGCCGGACGTCGTCCTCCTGCAGGAGACGCGCTGCGCGGACGGACAATTCCCGTCGAAGACGATGGTGCGGCGCGGCTTCAAGCACATCGCCCTCAACGGGCGGAACGGGCATCACGGGGTCGCGATCCTGTCGAAGGTGCCGGTGCTCGACATCAAGGCGGATATGATCGGCGGCATCGACCAGCCGCGCCACGTCTCGGCGGTGGTGGATTTCGGCGGGCCGATCCGCCTCCACTCCCTCTACATCCCCGCGGGCGGGGACGAGCCGGACCCCGCGATCAACGACAAGTTCCGCGACAAGCTCGCCTTCGTGGACGGGATGGTCTCGTGGGGCGCGGCGGCGGTGGGCGAGCCCTCGCTCCTCACCGGCGACTTCAACATCGCGCCCTACGAGCATGATGTGTGGTCGCATCGCCAGCTTCTCGGCGTGATCAGCCACACGCCGGAGGAGACGGAGCGGCTGGAGCGCGTGCGGTCGACCCAGGGGTGGGTCGACATCGTGCGGCGCGACCGGCCGGAGCCGGAGAAGATCTACACCTGGTGGAGCTACCGCAACAAAGTCTGGCCGGGGAACAATCGCGGTCGGCGGCTCGACCATGTCTGGGCCTCACCGGACCTTGCCGCACGCGTCAGCACCGAGATCGTGACCGAGGCGCGGGGCTGGGAGAAGGCGTCGGACCATGTGCCGATCGTGGCGCGGATCCGGCGAGAGGGCTGAGAGGAGCCGGAGAGAATCTCATCCCGTCATGGCAACGTGGCGGGATGGATCGACGCGCTCCAGTGAGCGCGGGAAAATCTAGTAGCCGAGCGAGCGCAGGACCGCCGGCAGGGCCTTCTGCGCCTCGGTGCCGGACATGCCGGGGCGGATCGCCGGATGGTAGAGGACGTTCATCAGCGCCTCGTCGAAGGCGGTGAAGGTCGCGTGCTTGGAGGAGTCGTTGAAGACGCTCTCGGTCAGCGAGTCGTCGTCGTTCATCGGCCCGAGACCCTGGAGCACCTCCTCCACGAGGCAGCGCGAGAAGAGGAAATCGTCGTCGGCGACGATCACCGCGGTGGAGCGCTGGATGCGGCCATTGTGGGTGCTGACGCCGACGAGGCAGCGCGCGTTCATGGCGAGCGAATCCGCCTTCAATTCCCGCGAGACGATGGTGGAGAAGTCGGCCTGGCGCACCAGGAGGACGCGGAAATTGGCCCGGTCCGGATCGCTCGTCACGCTCGCCCGCAGGTGGCGGATGCGCAGCGGCAGGGAGGCGAGGAAGGCCTCCGCGACGCTCTTCTTGCCGAGGCCGGAGAAGTCCTCGACGTGGAAGCGGACCTGCCCGACATAGCGCTTCACGCGGTAGGCGTCGGTGTGGCCGCCGCCATATTCGAGGCCGAAGACCGTCTTGAAGAAGGCCCGCGAGAGTTCCTCCCCGTTCACCGACGCCGCGCGACCGGCCGGGGTGGCGAAGGCGGGGCCCGCCACGAACAGCGCGACACAGAGCGCAACGATCAGCTTTTGCATGGATGCCACTCCCGCTCGGGAAAGTCTCTCGACGGCCGTGATCTTGTGGCAACACAGCCCTTCGTGGCAACGCCCCGGCGGACACGAAAGTAAGAATTGGTTAACCACGAGAGGGCGGCACGGCGATCGCCGAGGGGAGACGCGCGCGATGGACGAGAACGGGCTGTTGATGGGGACCGACGGCGCGCCGCGCTGCTTCTGGCACCAGAACCTGCCGGACTATGTCGCCTATCATGACGAGGAGTGGGGCCGGCCGGTCGCCGACGACACGCGCCTCTTCGAGAAGCTGTGCCTGGAGGGTTTCCAGTCCGGCCTCTCGTGGCTGACGATCCTGCGCAAGCGGGAGAATTTCCGCCGCGCCTTTTCGGGCTTCGACATCGAGACCGTCGCGGCCTTCACCGAGGACGACGTCGCGCGGCTCCTCGCGGACGCGGGGATCGTGCGCCATCGCGGGAAGATCGAGGCGGCGATCAACAACGCGCGCTGCGCAGGCGCGCTGATCGAGAAGGAAGGCTCGCTCGCCGCGTTCATCTGGCGGCACGAGCCGGAGGAGCCAGCGACCCCGCTCGACGCGGCCTCGCTGCGCGCACGCACCATCCTGCCGGAGGCGGCCGCCGCCTCGAAGACGCTGCGCAAGGCCGGGTGGCGCTTCGTGGGGCCGACGACGATGACGGCGCTCTTCCAGGCGGCCGGACTCGTCAACGATCACTTCGTGGGGTGCATCTGCCGCGACCGGATTACCGAGGCGCGGCAGGATTTCAAGCGGCCGGTCTGAGCCGCGTCTCGGGGGCGCAAGGGGTGCCCGCGGGGACCGGGTCCATCATGCGGCGAGGCTGGGCCGCGAGGCCCGCGCCGTCAAGGGCTGCGCCCTCCTCCACTTCGTTCCGGCCCTGCGGGTGACGGCGCGGGCCTCGCGGCCCGTCGCGGTCGCATGACGGCTCCGGTGGAACGACCCGGAGAACATGACAGGGCCCGACTCTCCAGTGGAACGGGAGGGGAGGGTGCGGCGCGCGCTTTACGCGATGGCGGCTTCGAGCGCGGCGGTGAGGGGGCTCGGCTCGTAGACGTCGGCGACCTGGGTGATCACCACCGCGGGCGCGCCGAGGGTGCGCAGGGCGCTCGCGCACTCGGAGGCGCGGCGGCGGGCGACGTGGAGGACGAGGGGGACCGGGCCCGCGCCGAACGGGGCGACCGCGCCGAAGCGGGCGTTGGCAAGGGCGCAGGCGGCTTCCGGGTCCGGCATCACGGCGCGCAGCTCCAGGATCGCCTGGGCGCGCAGCTCCGCGGCGATGCGCTCCACCATCGTCGCGGCGAGGGTGCGCGTCTCGGCCGTCCACGGCGCGACGCGCGAGGCGACGAAGAAGGCCTGGGACTGGAGGATCACCCCGTCTGAGAGGATCTTGAGCTGGTTCGCGGCGAGCGTCGCGCCCGTCGTCGTGATGTCGACGATGAGTTCGGCGGCCCCTGCCGCGGGCGCGCCCTCGGTGGCGCCGAGGCTCTCCACGATCCGGTAGTCGGCGACGCCGGCGGCGGCGAAGAAGCGGCGCGTGAGGTGGACGAATTTCGTCGCGACGCGCAGCGTGCGGCCGTGGCGGGCGCGGTGCATCTCGGCGACGTCGGCAAGGTCGGACATGGTGTCGACGTCGATCCAGCGCTCAGGCACCGCGACGACGACGTCGGCCGGGCCGAAGCCGAGCGGGGTGACGAGGTGGAAGCGCGTCTCGCGCGCGTCCTTGTCGTCGATCGTCTCGTGGATGAGGTCGAGGCCGGTGAGGCCGAGATGGGCGTTGCCCTGCGCCATCTCGCGCGCGATCTCGGAGGCGGACAGGAACGCGACCTCGACGCCCGGAAGCCCGCTGATGCGGCCGCGATAGTCGCGCCCGCCGCGGGCGCGCTCCACCTTCATGCCGGAGCGGGTCAGGAAGTCGAGAGCGGCTTCCTGGAGGCGGCCCTTCGAGGGGACGGCGAGGACGAGGTCGCTCATGCCTCACCTTTCTGGGGCAGCCGGTCGAGCCAGACGGAGAAGCCGATGGCCGGCAGCGATTTCTGCGGATCGAGGAGGGCGATGAGGCGGTCATAGCGGCCGCCCGCGATCACCTCCGCGTCGCCATTGTCGGCGTCGGTCATCTCGAACACGAAGCCGGTATAGTAGCCGATGCGGCGGCCGAAGCCGGCGTCGAAGCCGATCGTCGCGATGTCGATGCCGTGCGCCACCATCGCGTCGGCGCGGTGGGCGAAGCGGGTGAGCGCGCCGTCGAGGTCGAGCCCCTCGGCGCGGGCGAAGGCGGCGATCGTGTCGGCGGCACGGTCGAGCGGGGCGGACAGGGCGAAATAGCGCGTCATCACGTCGACGGCGCGGCTGTCGGCATCGCCGAGCGCGGCCTGCTCGAGGATGCGGTCGGCGATGTCGCGGCTCGTGCGCCCGCCGGTCGGCTCCGGCTCCGACTCGCCGATGATGGCGTCGACCACGGCGCGGGCCTGGTGGCGGTTCATCTTGGCGAGGGAGGGGGCGAGGCGGGCGGCGATCCCGTCCCCGCCGCGCGCGGAGAGGCGCGTGAGGGCCGCGGCGAGGCGGACCTCGTCGCCGAAGGCGGTGACGAGGCGGGTGCGCCAATTCGCCGAGAGGCCGAGCGCGTCGATGAGGGCGGTGAACATGTTGGCGTCGCCCGTGCGCACGCGGGGCGAGAGGCCGACCGCCGCCGCGCACTCGGCCGCGAGCGCGAAGAGGCGCGCGTCGGTCGACATCTCGTCCGGATGGCCGAGCCACTCGGTGCCGGCCTGCTCGAACTCGGGCTCGCCGCTGGTGCGCCGCTTGCGGAAGATCTTGCCGCGATAGGCGTAGGCGGTCGGGGCCGTGCGGCCCTGGCGCAGATGTTCGAGGCACACCGGGATCGTGAAGTCGGGCCGCAGGCACAGGGTCTCGCCGTTCGCCCCCTCGGTGAGGAAGAGGCGCTTGCGGAACTCCTCGCCCGCGAGCTCGACGAAGATGTCAGCCGGCTGCAGCACGGAGGGGAGGATGACGGCTTCGCTCGCGGCCTCGAGCCGCGCCATCAGGGCGTCGATCGGATCGGTCACTGGAGGATGTTTCGGATGGCGGCGGCGATCGAGGCGATGTCCGCGTCGACTTCGACCTGGGCGGGGCGGGCGGCGACCCAGTCCTCGCGATTGTCGATCTCCTCGGCGGCGCGCTTGCCGGCGGCGAGATCCTTGATCTGCACCTTCCCGGCCTCGCGCTCGTTGGAGCCCTGGATCACGACGCACGGGGCGTTGCGGCGGTCGGCATATTTCAGCTGAGCCTTCATGCCGCTGTCGCCGATATACATCTCGACCGGCACCTTCGCGCCGTCGGCGTTGAGCGCCGCGCGGAGCTCCGTCGTGAGCTTCTGATATTGCGGCACCGCCTCGCGGTCCATCACGGTGACGATGACCGGGCCGCTGCCGGTCTCGGCCGCGGTCTCGCGCGCGGCGAGCGCGGCGGCGAGGCGGGAGACGCCGACCGAGAAGCCGGTCGCCGGCACGTCCTCGCCCCGGAAGCGGCCGACGAGGCCGTCATAGCGGCCGCCGCCGCCGACGGAGCCGAAGCGCATCGGGCGGCCATTGTCGTCCTTGATCTCGAAGGTGAGCTCGGCCTCGAAGACGGCGCCGGTATAATATTCGAGCCCGCGCACCACGGAGGGGTCGACGATCACGCTGTCATAGCCGCAGCGCGCGACGATCTCGCCGATCGCGGCGAGGTCGTCGGAGATGCGGCGGTCGGCGGTCGGGTCGAGAAGGGAGAGGACCTTCGCGGTCTGCGCCTCGTCGAGGCCGGCGCCCTTGGTGAAGTCGCCGCTCTCGTCCTCGCGGCCGGGGCCGAGGAGCTTCGCGATCTCCGGGAGGGGGAACTTGTCGGCCTTGTCGATCGCGCGCAGCACGGTGAGGCGGCGCGGGTCGTCGGCTTCGAGGCCGATCTCGGAGAGGAGCCCGTCGAGCACCTTGCGCGAGTTCACGCGGATCGCGTACTCGCCGCGCGCGAAGCCGAGGGCCTCCATCGTGTCGGCGGCCATCATGCAGATCTCGGCGTCGGCGAGCGGGGAGGCGGCGCCCACGATGTCGGCGTCGAACTGCATGAACTGGCGGAAGCGGCCGGGGCCGGGCTTCTCGTTGCGGAACACCCAGCCGGCCCGGTAGCTCTTATAGGGCTTCGGCGTGCGGTCGAAATTCTCCGCCACCATGCGCGCGAGCGGGGCCGTGAGGTCGTAGCGCAGCGACAGCCACTGCTCGTCATCGTCCTGGAAGGCGAACACGCCCTCGTTCGGACGGTCCTCGTCCGGCAGGAATTTGCCGAGCGCGTCCGCGTACTCGATGAACGGCGTCTCCACGGGCTCGAAGCCCCACCGCTCGTACACGTCGCGGATCGTGTCCATCATCGCCGCGGTCCGGCGGATCTCCGCCGGTGTGCGGTCGGCAAACCCGCGCGGCAGACGCGCCTTCGGCCGGTTCGCCTTCGTCTTCGCCATTGTCGCCTCCGTTCGGCGCGAGGATGTATCGCGCAACGCCGCACAGCTCAACCGAAAGGACTTCAGTGTGCCGCGCGACCGACTATGCTGCCTTCACCAGAAGGGGAGAGCAGTGTGAGCGTCCTACGAGAGGATATGATCTTCGTCGGCACCGCCGAGGCGCCGCAATATCTGCGTCTCGGCATGGCGAACCGGCATGGGCTCGTCACCGGGGCGACGGGCACCGGCAAGACGGTGACGCTTCAGATCCTCGCGGAGGGGTTCTCGGCCGCCGGGGTGCCCTGTTTCTGCGCCGACATCAAGGGGGACCTGTCGGGTCTCGCCGCGGAGGGCGAGCCGAAGGACTTCCTCCTGAAGCGGGCGGAGGTGATCGGGCTCGGCGCCGACTATCATTTCGGCTCGAGCCCGGCGGCGCTGTGGGACCTCTTCGGCGAGGCCGGGCACCCGATCCGCACGACGGTGTCCGAGATGGGGCCGCTCCTCCTGTCGCGCTTCCTCGACCTCAACGAGACGCAGGAGGGCGTCCTCAACGTCGCCTTCCGCCTCGCCGACGACGAGGGGCTCGCGATCCTCGATCTCAAGGATCTGCGCGCGCTGATGGTCCATGTGTCCGACGAGGCGGCGACGCTCTCCAAGGTCTATGGCCGCGTGGCGCCGGCCTCGGTCGCCGCGATCCAGCGGCGGCTCCTCGTGCTGGAGGAGCAGGGCGGCAACCATTTCTTCGGCGAGCCGGCCTTCCAGATCGCGGACCTCATGCGCACCGCAGAGGACGGGCGCGGGGTGGTGAGCGTCCTCGCCGCGGACAAGCTGATGAGCAACCCGCGCCTCTACGCGACCTTCCTCCTGTGGCTCCTCTCCGAGCTCTTCGAGGAGCTGCCGGAGGTGGGCGATCCGGAAAAGCCCCGCCTCGTCTTCTTCTTCGACGAGGCGCATCTCCTCTTCGCCGACGCGCCGAAGGTGCTCCTCCAGCTCGTGGAGCAGGTGGTGCGGCTGATCCGCTCGAAGGGGGTGGGGGTCTATTTCGTGACCCAGAGCCCGCTCGACATTCCGGATACGGTGCTCGGCCAGCTCGGCAACCGCGTACAGCACGCGCTGCGCGCCTACACCCCGCGCGACCAGAAGGCGGTGCGGGCGGCGGCCGAGACGTTCCGGCCGAATCCCGCCCTCGACACCGAGCGCGTCATCACCGAGCTCGGCGTCGGCGAGGCGCTGGTCTCGACGCTGGAGCCGAAGGGCGTGCCCTCGATGGTGGAGCGGACGCTGATCCGCCCGCCGGCGGGGCGGCTCGGGCCGCTGACGGTCACCGAGCGCGAGAGCCTCATCAAGTCGAGCCCGATGTCGGCGAAGTACGACACGATGGTGGACCGGGAGAGCGCCTACGAGATCCTCGCCCGCCGCGCGGAGGAGACGGCGGCCGCCGCCGAGGCGCCGAGCGGGGGGAATGGCGGCGCGCCGGCCCCGGCGCCCGCCCCCGCGCCGGTGGAGGAGGAGGACGAGCCGGGCTTCCTCACCGAGGCGTGGCGGGCCGTGTTCGGCGGCAAGAAGAAGCTCACCGAGACCCAGAAGATGGCGCGCAACACGGCGCGCACGATGGCGGCCGAGGCGGGGGCCGAGCTCGGCCGGATGGTGGGCGGCACCTCCGGCGCGCGCGTCGGGCGGTCGCTGGCGCGGGGGATCTTCGGGAATCTCCTGCGCCGCTGAGGGTCAGTTCGTCGTCGTGTCCTCGAGCGCGTCGGCCTCCGGCGTCTCGGGGGCGGGGAGGCGCGGCGGCTTCGTCGAGGCGTCCCGCTTGGCCGACTTCACCCCGCGCGTGAGGCGCGTCACGGCGCCGAGCGCGGCGACCTTCCCCTCGTTGACGAAGGCCTCGTGGTTCTTCTCCACGTCGGCGAGGATGTAGCGGTAGTTCACCATGTAGCCGAGCGCCGACTTCATCGCGCGCGGCGAGCGGTCGGCGCCGAAATTGATCTGGTCGAGCTGCGCGCCGTTGCCGAGATGGAAGCGGGCGACAGGGTCGGCCGGGCGGCCGCGATGGTCCTTCACCTCGATGAGATAGTGGGCGAGGAGGGGCGTCAGCGCGGTCTCCGCTGCCTTCGCGAGGGCGGGATCCTCGATCCATCCGGTCCCGTCGAGGCTTTCGATGAGCTGGCGCGTCGGCTCGTCGACGACGCTCGTCGGGCGCGCGGCCTCCTCGCGCAGCCAGCGTGCGAAGCCGGGGACGGGGGAGAGGGTCGCGAAGGTCTTGATGTGGGGCAGTTCGCGCGCGAGGTCCTCGGCCACCTGCTTGATCAGGAAGGAGCCGAAGGAGATGCCGCGCAGCCCGTCCTGGCAGTTCGAGATCGAGTAGAAGACGGCGGTGGTGACGGTCGCGGGATCGAGCGGCTCGCGCTTCACCGCGAGGATCGGCGCGATCGCGGTCGGCACCTCGTTGGTGAGCGCGACCTCCACGAAGATCAGCGGCTCGTCGCCGAGGCGCGGGTGGAAGAAGCCGAAGAGTCGCCGGTCGGGCACGTCGATCCGGCGACGCAGATCCTCCCAGTCCTGGATCGCGTGGACAGCCTCGTAGCGGATGATCTTTTCGAGGATCGCGGCGGAGGTCTGCCAGTTGATCTCGCGCAGGAGCAGGAAGCCGCGATTGAACCAGGCCTGGAAGAGGCGCTTCAGATCGTCGTCGACGGTCCAAAGGTCCGGGTGGTTGGCGAGGCGCTCGAAGAGTTCGAGCCGCATCGCGACGAGGGCCTGCGTGCCGCCCTGCACGAGGTTGAGGCGGCGGAAGAGCTCGACCCGGCGCGGCTCGGAGGCGACCTGGAGCGCCTTGGCGTGCGCCTCGTCCGGCGTCTCGATATAGGCGCTGGCGGCCGCGCTCAGCGCGTCGGGGTCGGCGCCATATTCCGACGCCAGCGTGCGGAAGATGAAGGTGCGGCCGGCCGAATCGAGGTCGCGATAGGCGCGCAGGAATTCGGCCGCGCGCTCGGTGGAGGAGGCCTCGCCCCGCCCCGAGAGGAGCGTGGACAGCATTCCCGCGAGGTCGGCCCGCGACGTCCGCTTCATTTTGCGACGCTCGCCGAAAAGGCGGGTGTCGGTGATGGCGCTCAAGAGATCGTTGAGGACGCTCGTCTGGCGCATACGGGACTCCCAGATTGGGCGTGGCACATCGGCAATCTGCAGGCTATAGCACGCACACCTGGCACGGGAACTCAGCCTTGACCGAACAGACCTACAGCGTTCGTCACGAGCGCTCAGTTTACGACGGCTTCATGAAGCTCGATCTGTATGCCGCTTCCCTGACGCAGGGCGAGCGCACGGTGGATGTCGTGCGCGAGGTCCACGATCATGGGAACGGCGCGGCCGTGTTGCCTTATGACGAAACGCGCAAGACCTGCCTTCTGGTTCGCCAGGTGCGTCTGCCGGTCCATGTGGCCGAAGGCAACGGGTTGATCCTGGAGGCGGCCGCCGGGCTCATCGACCCGGAGGACAAGGATCCGGCGGAGGCGGCGGTGCGCGAAGCGGGCGAGGAGCTCGGCTACCGCGTCCACGACCCGGTCCTCGTCAGCTCCTTCTATCCGATCCCCGGCATGGTGACGGAGCAGATGAACTGCTTCATCGCGCGCTACACGGCCGAGGACAAGCTCCCCGACGGCGGCCCCGCCGCCGACGAGGACGAGATGATCGACGTCGAGGAATGGGCGCTCGCCGACCTCTGGCGCGCGTTCGAGGCGGGCGACCTGCGCGACGGGAAGGCGATCGTCTGCCTGATGGGCCTCAGGATCGCCCGGCCCGACCTCTTCGTCTGAGTGCCGTCGGAGCGCTCAGCGCTCCGTCTGAAGCCGCTTCACGATGGGCAGGAGCAGGCGGTGGGGCAGCATCTTGCCGCCCGCCGCCGACATGCGGTTCAGCCCGCCGGCGACGATCACGCGCTTGCCCGCGCGAAACCCTTTCCAGCCGATCTCCGCGACCTTGTCCGCCGTCATCATGAAGGCGGGGCGGAAGACCTGGTGCGTTGCCATCCCCGAGATCTCGCCGAATTCCGACCGCGTCGGGCCGGGACAGAGCGCGGAGACGGTGACGCCGGTGCCGCGCGTCTCCTCGCTGAGCGCCTCCGAGAAGGAGAGGACGAACGCCTTCGACGCATAATAGACGGCGACGCCCGGACCCGGCTGGAAGGCGGCGGTGGAGGCGATGTTGAGGATCCCGCCGGTGCCGCGCGAGATCATCTGCGGCAGGAAGCGGTGGCTGAGATCGACGAGCGCGCGCACGTTGAGGTCGATCATGCCGAGCTGCGCCGCCCGATCCGAACCCGCGAAGAGCCCGGCCTTGCCGAAGCCGGCATTGTTGACGAGCACGTCGACCGGGCGGCCGAGCCGCTCCGTCTCCGCGACGAGCGCGTCGGCCGCGCCCGCCTCGGTGAGGTCGAGCGCCATGACGTGCGTCTCCACCCCGAGCGAGGCCTTGAGGGCCTCCAGGCGGTCGACCCGGCGGGCGACGAGGAGGAGATCGCATCCGTCGGCGGCGATGGTGCGGGCGAACGACTCGCCGATGCCGGCGGACGCGCCGGTGACGAGGACGAGGGGGCGCTGTGTGCTCATGGGGTCAAGATGCCGTCTATCTCGATGGGGGCAAGGGGATCAGGGGGCGGACGTCCCGGCCGCCTCGCCGCCGCGCCGGGAGAGGTCGAGGCGGTCGCTGATCGCGAACCAGGCCATCGCGAGCGCGGCGAGCGGCGACATGAACGCCCGGCCGCCCGGAAAGGGCGGGACCGGGAGGTGGGAGAAGACGTCGAGCGTGCCGGTGTCGCCGACGATCGCGTCCGAGATCACCTTGCCGGCGAAGGTTGCGAGCCCCACCCCCTGGCCCGAATAGCCGCCTGCGGCATAGAGGCCGGGATCGAGCCGGCGGATATAGGGGCAGCGGGTGCGGGTGATGCCGAGCGTGCCGGACCAGGCCGCGGCGATCGGCTCGTCCGCAAGGTCCGGATAGACTTCGAGGAGGTAGGGGCGGACGAAGGCGGCGACGTCGGCGGGCGGTCGGCCGAAGCTCTCCCCGCCGCCGAAGATCATGCGGCCCTCCGAATCCTGCCGGAAATAGCGCACGACGTGGCGCGTGTCGGACACCGCTTCGCCGCCGGGGATCAGCGCCTTCGGCAGCGGGTTCGTCGCCGCGATGTGGTTCACGAGCGGCATGATCCGGTTCTCGACCCGCGGCTCCAGCCCGGCGAGATAGCCGTTGCCGGCGAGGATCACATTGTCGGCCTCGATCTCGTGCTCGTCCCCGCCGGGTCCGGCGAGGGTGACGGCGATGCGCCCGCTGCGGCGGCTGTGGTGGACCGCGCGCACGAAGGGGTGGAGCACCGCCCCGGCCTCGTGCGCGGCGTGCGCCAGCGCCTCCACGAGGGCGAGCGGGTTCAGATGGCCGCCGGTCGCGTCGCGCACCCCGCCGACATAGCGTGTGCTGCCGATCGTCGCCGCGAGCGCCTCGCGCGACAGGATCTCGGTCTCGACGCCGTAGCGCTCGGCCAGATGATCGGCATAGTGGCGCGAGGCGTCGAAGGCGCGCACCGTGTGGGCCGCCTCGATGAGGCCGGGCTGGAAGCCGCAATCCTCGTTCAGCTCGGCCCGCAATTGGTGGACGAGCGCGACCGCCTGTTCCCCGAGCTCCCACAGCGTGTCGGCGAGTGGCTCGCCGAGCCGTTCGGTCAGCCAGACCTGGTCCTGGCGGTGGCCGGGGTGGAGCTGCCCGCCATTGCGGCCGGAGGCTCCGTCACCCAGCGCGCCCTTGTCCACCAGCGTCACCTTCCGCCCCGCGCGCGACAGGAAGAGCGCGGTGGAGAGGCCGGTCAGCCCGCCGCCGACGATGAGCGCATCGGTGCGGTCGGGCAGATCCCAGTCCTTGGCGCGCGGATCCGGAAGCGAGGCCTCCTCGGTGTAGATGGTGTCCGACATGGGCGGGGCGCCTCCCGAGTGTGAAGGGTCTCGCCGCGAACTTACACGCTGCGGCCCGATATGGCGCCAGGAATGCGCGCCGCGAACGGCGTGTCAGACATTCAGGAGGAGATATTCACGCTCCCACGGGCTGATCACCCGCATGAAGGTCTCGTGCTCGGCCTGCTTGATCGCGCGGAAGGTCGTCACGAACGACTTGCCGAAGATGTCGACCAGCGGCTCGCACTCCTCGAAGAGGGCGACCGCCTCGATGAGGCCGCGCGGCAGTCCGAACGGCAGGTCGCGCGCCGACCCCTCGATCGGGTCGTCCGGATGCCCGCCTTCTTCGAGGCCGAGGAGACCGCAGGCGAGCGAGGCGGCGATCGCGAGATAGGGGTTCGCGTCGGAGGAGGGGATGCGGTTTTCGAGCCGGCGGGCGTCCGGCTTGCCGTGCGGCACGCGCAGCCCGACCGTGCGGTTGTCGTAGCCCCAGTTGACGTTGGTGGGGCTCGCCGAGAAGCGCTCCAGCCGGCGGTACGAGTTCACGTAGGGCGCGAGGATGCACATCACGTGCGGCAGGTAGCGCTGGTGGCCATAGATAAAGGAGAAGAACTCCTTCGTCGGGTCCCCGTCGCGGTTGGAGAAGATCGTCTTGCCGGTCTCGATGTTCACCACCGATGCGTGGATGTGCATCGCCGAGCCGGGCTCGTTGCTCATCGGCTTTGCCATGAAGGTGGCGTACATCTTGTGGCGCAGCGCCGCCTCGCGGATCGTTCGCTTGAAGAGGAAGACCTGGTCGGCGAGGTCGACTGGATCGCCGTGCAGGAGATTGATCTCCATCTGCGCGGCGCCCTCCTCGTGGATGAGGGTGTCGATCTCCAGCCCCTGGGCTTCCGAATAGTCGTAGATGTCGTCGAAGAGGTCGTCGAACTCGTTCACCGCCGCGATCGAGAAGGACTGGCGTCCGATCTCCGGACGGCCGGAGCGGCCGATGGGCGGCTCCAGCGGATAGTCGGGGTCGGTGTTCGGCTTGACGAGATAGAACTCGATCTCCGGCGCCACGACCGGGCGCAGCCCCTTGCGGGCATAGAGCTCGACCACCCGCTTCAGCACCTGGCGCGGGGCGTGGTCTACCGGGCGCCCGTCTTTATAGCGGGCGTCGTGGATGAGCTGGGCGGCGGGGTCGGACGCCCAGGGCACGATCGCGAGCGTCCCATAGTCGGGGTCGAAGATCAGGTCGCCGTCCGTGGGGTCGTGCGAGAACTGCTCGTCCTCCTCCGGATAGTCGCCGGCGATCGTCTGGCTGAAGATCGAGGTCGGCATCGTGATGGAGGGGGAGCGGGCGAATTTCTCGGTCGGCATCAGCTTGCCGCGCGCGACGCCCGCCTGGTCGGGCACGATGCACTCCACGTCCTGGATGCCGCGAGACTTCAGCCATTCGACTGCGGCCTCATGATCGGCAACGCCTCTGGGGCGCGGCTCCGTTGCTTCGTCGGCGGTCGGCTTGGATGGCGTCTTGTCCACGATGGTCCGTCGGTATTTTGGGCGCTGCCGCCCGGTTTATAGCCCAGAAAGCCGCGTTGGCGCAGAGCCTGTCAACTCCACCCGCGTGCCACCGGGTTATGCCATGATTTTGCCGCAAGTTCTAATGTTAGGACTCGCAGATGGAACCTTTCGCCCGATGAACCGAACCTGAAAATAGCCGGCGCAGGTATCGCTCCGAGTAGTGCGCGAACGTTGCTTGGCAAGGTGCGACATTCTTGTCGCAAATTATTTCGAAAGCGGGGAACGCATTGCTGAGGGACTGCATTGATGTGCAGTCGACGAAATGAATTCGTCACGGAAGACTAGAAGGCACAATCATGTTTGCACAGAAGAAAATCTGGCTTGCCACCGCGTCTGCTTTGGTTCTCCTTTCAGCCCCCGTGATGGCGCAGAATTCGGCGAACGTCACTGTTGTTAAGCCGGATGGTCCGGCTGAACAGGTGGGCGAGAAGATCGATAATGCGGCCGCCGCGACGGTGAACGCCGCCGAGAACACCGCCGACGCCACTGCTGAAGCGGTCGACAACGCCGCCGATGCCACCGCCGACGCCGCGAAGGACGCTGCCGAGGCGACCGCCGACGCCGCTGACGATGCGGCCGACGCGACGGTCCAGGCTGCGGACAACGCTGCCGACGCGACCGCCGAGACCATGGAGAACGCGGAAGCGGCCGTGGAAACCGAAACGGAAACCACGGAAGTTGCCGAGGGCACCCCGGTCGAAGGGCAGATCTTCGAGCAGAGCCCGGACACCTTCCTCGCCAGCACGCTGCTTGACGCCTCCGTCGTCAATGCCGCCGACGAGAAGATCGGCGACGTGAACGACATGGTCCTCAAGGCCGACGGCACCGTCGAAGGCGTAGTGATCGGCGTGGGCGGCTTCCTCGGCATCGGCGAGAAGAACGTTGCGATCGAGCTCGCCAGCCTGTCGATCACCGAGGATGAAGACGGCGACATGCGCTTCATGCTCGACGCCACGGAAGAGATGCTCGAGGCGGCTCCGGAATTCCGCGACGCCGACGACCTCGAGAACGAGGCCGAGCAGGCTCAGGCCTCCGCGAACTCGGGCACGATGGCTCCGGCCACCGCGCCGTCCAACTAAGATCGCTCCAAGAGCGTCACGCGAAGAAGGGGTCGCCCATCGGGCGGCCCTTTCCTTTTGTCAGGAGGCCGCTTCGGCCGGGGCCGCGCCCTTCGCCGGCACCATCTGGCGATGCGGATAGGGGATCGACATCCCCCGCGCCTCGATTTCCTCCTTCGCGCGCTTCGTTAGCCCGCGCTTCGCCTCCCAATAATCCGACGCCGAGACCCAGATCCGCAGGGTGAGGTCCACCGACGATTCGCCCATATCGCTGACGAAGGCGTTCGGCGCAGGCTCGGCGAGAACGCGCTCGTCGCTGTCGGCGATCTCGCGCAGCGCCTTCAGCGCGTCGTCGATGGAATCGTCGTAGTCGATGCTCACCGCGATATCGAGGAGCCGCGTCGCGTAGACGGAATAGTTCGTCACCGTCGCGCCCCAGACCTGCGAGTTCGGCATCAATTTCTGCACATTGTCGTAGGTGGCGAGCTCGGTGAGGAAGAGGGTGATCGACTTCACCGTCCCCGCGTGACCGCTGACCTCGATATAATCGCCGATCTTGAAGGGCCGCATGATGATGATCATCATGCCCGCCGCGAGCGAGGTGAGCGAACCCTGCAACGCGAGGCCGATCGCGAGGGAAGCCGCGCCGAGGATCGCGATGAGGCTCGTCGTCTGCACGCCCATCAGATTGAGCGCGATGATAAAGAGGAGCACCAGGAGCCCGTAGTGGATGAGGCTCGCGAGGAAGGATTCCACGATCGGGTCGAGCCGGTCGCTGCGCGCCATCCACGCCGTGATCGCCGCGGTGATCCGGCGCACGATCCACCAGCCGATCACCAGGAGGAGGATGCCCGCGAGGATGCTCACCCCCTGGACCGCGAGCCACGCGACGACCGCATCGAGCACGCTTCCGGCCGAGAGCCCCAATTCCTTCATATCCGTCTCCTTCACACTTGCGTCTGCGGCCGGAGCCGCGCCTTCGGTCCGGCGGGCGTCCCGCTCACGCCACGTCGATGACGGCGTCGAGCCAGAAAACCTCGACCTCGCCGAGCCCCTTCACCGGTAGCACCCCGCGGGGGCGGATGGCGAAGCGGCCGGTGAGGAGGTCGGCCGTCGCGGCGGAAAGCTGGATGAGGCCGGGCTCGCCGTGGCTTTCCATGCGCGAGGCGGTGTTCACCGCGTCGCCCCACATGTCGTAGGCGAAGCGCGTGCCACCGATGACGCCGGCGACGACGGGGCCGGTGTGAAGGCCGATGCGGACCTGGAGCGGCCCGCCATCCAGCCCGCCATAACGGTCGGTGAAGTCGCGGAAGGCGAGGGCGAAACGGGCGACTCGCTCGGCCCCCACCTCCGGCGATACGCGCAGGCCCGAGACCGCCATGTAGGCGTCGCCGATTGTCTTGATCTTCTCCACCTTGTGCTCGGACGCCAGCGCGTCGAGACCCTTGAAGAGGGTGTCGAGCCAGGCGACGAGGTGCTCCGGCGAGGCGGTCCGCGCCCGCGTCGTGAAGCCGACGAGGTCGGCGAAGAAGACCGTCACCGCCTCGTGCCGGTCGGCGACGATCGCGCCCGGCGCGACCTTGAGGCGGTTCGCGATCGGGCGCGGGAGGATCGCGAGGAGGAGCCCGTCGGAGCGCGCGACCTCGGCCTCGAGCTGCCGCTCCGCGCGATGCGTCTTCACGAGCGCGTAGGTGAAGAGCCACACGTTGATGATCATCACGTTGACGACGATCATCGCCGAGAGGTGCTCGACATAATCGGGCGCGGCGAGGGCGACCGGGCCCATGTGTGGGGCGAGGGTGACGGCGGTCACCACGGTGGTGAAGGCGAGGAGGACGACCGCCAGGAAAAGCCGCCAGTGCTGCACGCCGAAGAAGAGGAAGGCGGCGGCGGTGAAGGCGAAATAGACGTGCGCCCCGCCCTCGATCCCGGTCAGCCAGATGACGCGCGCGGTCCCGGCCGTGACGGCGGCGCAGAGATAGAGCGCCGCCGCATTCTCCGACACGCGGTGGAGGAGCGGCGTCGCGAGATAGATGAGGGCGAATAGGAAATTGTGGACCACGAGTGGCTGGAGGGCGACCGCGTCCCAGGCAAGCTGCTCGACCGAATGTTGCAGCGAGGCGATGCCGCCGACGAGGGCGGCGGTGTTCACGAAGCGCTGTCGGCGCCGCACGTCCGGGTCGTGCGAGACGATCCCGACCGAGACGATGCGATCGATGAAAGCGAGCAGGTGCAGCCACCACCGCGCCCGGCGGCGGGGCGGTGTCGGTCGAGCAAGTGCGCGTGTATCAACTTGATGTTTCGCCCGGTTTTGCACCCACTGACCTCGCCGGGATCGCGCCATTTCGCGCTTCAAAGTCAAGTTAATTCTAAAGCGTCTCGGGTTCGAGTGCTTTTCACCAATCCAATTGCTTCATCGCGGCGAAGCATTGCGGCGTTGCGAAACGAAATTCCGCTTTCCCTTGCTGCAATCTAAAGGCATCCTCTCCCCGCCCGGCGCACCTCACAAAAACGATGCCGGGACGAAGCCCCCGTTAGATGGGGCGTATGGAGGAAACACCATGCTGCGATTGACCGTACTCGCCGCGTCGACGGCGCTCGTCGCGAGCGCTGCGCTTGCGCAGGCACCTGCGCCCGACAATCTGGAGCGCCTCTCGGCCTTCAAGACGACCGGGACGACCGACTTCACGATGATCGAGCAGGGCGGGTCGAAGGCGGACGCGCTGCGGGCGACGCTCGAGAAGATCACGCTGCCGGAAGGCTTCAAGATCGACCTCTACGCGATCGTCCCCGACGCGCGGCACATGGCGGTCGGCCCCCAAGGGATCGTCACCTTCGTCGGCACCCGCAAGACCAAGGTCTGGTCGGTGACGGACCGGGACAAGGACCGTGTCGCGGACGAGGTGAAGGACTTCGCCCCCTCGCTCGCCTTCACGATCCCCAACGGACCGTGCTTCTCGCCGGACGGGATGCTCTACATCGCCGAGCAGAACCGCGTGCTGATCTTCCCCGCGGCCGAGTTCTTCTATGAGAGCCCGGACGTCGCAGCGTTCAACGTCGTGGCGCAGGGCAAGCTCATCCCGGTCGAGGAGGAGAGCTACAACCACACCGCCCGCGTCTGCCGGATCGGGCCGGACGGCAAGCTCTACATCACGCTCGGACAGCCCTTCAACGTGCCGCCGCCGGAGAAGCTGGAGCTCTATCGCCGCGTCGGCATCGGCGGCATCGTGCGCCTCAATGTCGACGGGACGGGGCGCGAGGTGAACACCACCGGCGTGCGCAACTCGGTCGGCATGGACTTCAACCCGCAGACGGGCGAGCTCTGGTTCACCGACAACCAGGTCGACGGCATGGGGGACGACATCCCGCCGGGTGAGATCAACCACCAGACCGAGTTCCAGCAGAATTTCGGCTTCCCCTGGTATGGCGGCGGCTCGGTCCGCACCAACGAGTACAAGGACCAGGAGGTCCCCGAGGACGTGGTGATGCCGGCGGTGGAGACCGTCGCGCACGCGGCCGATCTCGGCATGACCTTCTATTCGGGCAGCATGTTCCCGGCCGAATATCGCAACGCGATCTTCTCGGCCCAGCACGGCTCGTGGAACCGCACCACCCCGGTCGGCGCGCGCGTGATGGTGACGAAGATCGCCGAGGACGGGACCGCCACGACCGAGCCCTTCGCCGAAGGCTGGCTGACGCCGAACGGTGAATATCTCGGCCGTCCGGTGGACATCGCCCAGCTGAAGGACGGGTCGCTCCTCGTCTCCGACGATCTTGCCGGCGCGGTCTACCGCATCTCCTATGGCGAGTGAGGCCTCGACCCTCTTCAACGGCCGGCGCGCGCTCTGCGCGCTGGCCGCGTCCCTCGTGCTCGCTTGGGGCGGCGGCGCCGCGGCCGACCCCGCCGCCGGCAAGGCCAAGGCGGCGATGTGCCAGGTCTGCCACGGCTATAACGGCATCGGCACCAACCCGGAGGTGCCGAATATTGGCGGGGAGAGCGACATCTACCTCATCCGCCAGCTGAAGGCGTTCAAGAGCGGCGAGCGCAAGCACCAGCAGATGTCGATCATCGCAGCGGGCCTCTCCGAGGAGGATATCCGCAACCTCGCCGACTATTATTCGGCGATCGAGATCACCGCGACGGTGCCCAACCTCTGAGGCGGCGCGGCTCCGGCCGCCCGCCCTTCCTCATGCGCTTCATCGCCGCATTCGCAACGCCCGCGCGCGCCTCTCGCGGCTCAGCCGTCCTTCCCTGACGCGTCGTCCTCGCGCGCATCCGCCTCTGGCGCTTCCACCTCACCCTCAGAGCGCCCGGACGTCCCGTCGTCCTCCGAGGCGCGCCGATTCCGGCTCTGGTCCTTGCGTTTGCGGAGGTTCTCCCGCAGCGCGGCGGCGAGTCGGTCCTGGCGGTCAGAGGGCGGCATCTTGGATCTCCTGGGGCCTCGCGTCCGGGCTTTTAAAGCGTTGCACCATGCTTATGTCTGCCATGCAGATGCGCTGCCGAGAGGAATACGACTATGAAGAAAACACTGGCCATTGCCGCCGTCTTCGCCACGGCCGTAACCGCAGCACAGGCGACGGAGATTGTCATCTACACCGGTGGCGCACCGACCGGTGAAGGCTCCACCTACCACAACGGCATGGGCCTGGCCGTCGAGGAGCAGCTTCGCACCCTCGCCAAGCCCTTCGGCTATGAGGTGAAGCGCATCCCCTCGGGCGGCGCCGTCGCCAACGCGGAGGCCTGCGGCAAGGAGACGGAGAATATCTGTTTCGGCATCGGCCAGGGCGGCCTCGAATACGGGCCGGTGACGGCGGGCAATGTCCAGATCGTGCGCAACGACCTGCCGGGCGAATGCGCGATGGCCTTCACCACCGAGCCGCGTCTGCCGAACTGGCGCTCCGTGATGTCGAACGCCGACCGTGTGACCTTCGTCGTGCCTGAAGGCTCGGGCTCCGAGGCGTTCATCCGCAAGGTCTTCGCGGCCGAGCCGACGCTCCAGGGCAAGTCGCCGAACTTCAAATATGCGAGCGGCCAGCAGGCGATCTTCGACGCGATCCGCAGCACGCGCGGCGCGCTCGGCGTCTTCTACGCCTATCCGAACCCGACCGCCGGCATGGTCAACGCCGCCGCCGACGCGGACATGACGATCATGGGCATCCTGTCGCCGGCCGTCGCCAAGGGGTCGAACGACTTCTACCTGAACCGCAAGGCGCCCTATGAGCTCTCCTGGTTCGGTCTCGGCGAGACGAAGACCGTGCAGGCGATGTGCTCCAAGGCGCTGCTCTTCGCGAACATGCCCGAGAAGCTCGCCGACACGTGGGCGCAGGGCGACTTCGAGGAGTTCCTCACGAAGCTGAAGGCCATGCCGGCCGACGCCTTCGTCCCGCAGGACGGCCCGCTCGCCAAGCTGATGCGCGAAGTGGAAACGCTGTCGGAGGAGTATGGCGTCTCCGAGATGGTGACCGACCTCGACCGCCAGGTTCAGCAGCAATTCTGATCGCCGCCCCCGCGGCATCCGACACGAAGCGCACCGGACCCGTCCGGTGCGCTTTTTTGTTCCAGCTCACCCCCCGACCAATTTCGCGGATGCGCCGGGCGGGGCGTGCAAAGGGGATTGCGCCGTCGCGCATCCTTCCCCTAACCTGATAAAAAGAAAAATCAGATGTGATCCGGGGAGATCACACACCTTCGCCCAGATTGAAGTATATCAGTGCTTGAGGTCCGACGCCTCGAGACCTGCCGCGTCGCCTAGCCTATCCCGCGAACGATTGTTTTCATAATGGTTACCATTCCTGCCTCACCTGTCCGCAGTGACGCTGCCACGGGCATCATGTGGAAGGTGGCATCAGCCTTCCTCTTCACGCTGATGTTGACCTTGGTGAAGATCGCGGGCGACCGTTATCCGGTTGGGCAACTTCTGTTCGCGCGCAATCTCTTCGGTCTTATCCCGGTCTTGGCCTTCATCGCCTACACCGGACATCTTCATGATGCTTTGAAGACCGACAATATCTTCGGTCACGTCCGCCGCGCCATCTCGGGAATGTTCGCGATGGGGCTATGGTTTGCTGCGCTCCAGCGGCTTTCCTTTCCGGAAGCCACCGCCATCGTCTACGCCGCACCGCTGATGATGGTCGTGCTCGCGGCAACGGTGCTCGGCGAGACGGTGCGCATCTATCGCTGGTCGGCGGTGGGTGTCGGCTTCGTCGGCGTGTTCATCATCCTGATCCCGCAATTCGCGTCAGGCTTTAATTTCGACGAGGACGTCGCGGCGGTGGGGGCGATGCTCGCGCTCGCCTCGGCCGGGTTCATGGCGATGACGTCGGTCTTCGTGCGCCAGCTCGCGCGCAAGGAATCGACGAGCACGATCGTCCTCTATTTCCTCATCGCCGGCACGGCGGTGACCGCGCTCACCGCGCCGACCTGGGTGCTGCCGACCTGGACGGACCTCTTCATCCTCGTCGCGATCGGGGTGCTCGGCGGCATCGGCCAGCTTTTCGTGACGCAGGCCTTCCAGCACGCGGAGGCCTCGCTCATCGCCCCGTTCGAGTACACCTCGATGATCTGGGTTGTGCTGATCGGCTATTTCGTGTTCGGCGAGATTCCGACGGTGTATGTTCTCCTTGGCGGCGCGATCGTCATCGCGTCGGGCATCTTTGTGATATTGCGTGAGCGAAAGCTCGGCCTACAGCGCGCCGAGCGCAAAGTGGGGGCGCCGCTTCGTCCGTAAATCCGGCGCCCTTCGATGGGTGGAGGATGCGTATGGCGAACTGGCTCGCGGCCCCGTTGTGGCCTTTCGAGATCTTCACGGCGACGAAGGCCTTCACCAACCCGCTCCTCGCCAGCGAAAAGCTGAACCGCCGCGGCCTCTATGCCTGGCGCGTCGCGGCCTCGCACCGCCTCGCCGACCGGCGACGCCGCAAGCTCGAGCGGCTCGTCCCGGCATCGGAGCGGGCGGAGTTCGCGGCGAACGGGGCGATCGTGAAGTCGCCTCTGTCGCCCGAGGAATTCCAGACGATGCGCGACGAGGTGATGGCGCTGAAGGCGCCCGCCTATGAGATGCGCGAGGGCGATGCCGTCACCCGCCGCATCGCGGTGACGCCTGAGGTGCTGAAGGCCGCGCCGACGCTCGCGCGCCTGATCGCCTCGCCCGCCTATCAGGGGCCGATCCGCTATGCCGGCTCGTTCGACGTCGCGCCGCAGCTCTACATCCAGACGATCTTCACCCATGTCGTCGAGCCGGACGGGTCGCCCGACCCGCAGAACGATCTCCACATGGACACCTTCCACCCGACGGTGAAGGCGTGGCTCTGGTTCGACGATGTGGACGAGGAGATGGGCCCGTTCGCCTACGTGTTCGGCTCGCACAAGCTCGATCCGCGCCGCCTCGCCTGGCACAAGAGGCGCTCGATCGTCGCCTCGCAGGGCGGGGCGCGCGGCGGCTCCTTCCGCGTGTCGGACAAGGAGCTGCATCATCTGCGCCTGCCCGAGCCGCACAAATTCACTGTGCCCGCGGGCACGATGGTCGCGGGCGACACGTTCGGCCTTCACCGCCGCACCCGTGCGCTGCGCAAGTCCGCGCGGGTCGAGCTGTGGGCGACGAGCCGGCCGAACCCGTTCTACCCGTTCGTGAAGAACTGGGTCTGGCCGCTGCCGGGGATGGAGGGCCGCGAGGCGATCCTGTGGCAGCAATTCGCGACCTGGGCCCACAAGACGGGCCTCAGGAAGCGCAAGGACTGGTACTTCGTCGGCGAGGTCCACCCGAAGGACCCGCCGCTTCATCCCTCACTCCAGTGAGGGCTGCGAAAGTTTAGTGCCGGTCGGTCCGGCGCAGGATGGCGCCGCGCTCGTGCGGCGGGGCGAAGACGGCCATCAGCGCGTAGAAGAAGCGAAGGGCGACGCCGGTGGACGGCAGTTCAGCGGAGGTCATGATCAACTCGTGAAAATTGGCGGGCGACAGGTCCGCCGTGTTGATCCCGACATGGGGCCAACGCGCCGCCGGGAGAACCGATACGCGGCGCTATCTGCCATCTCGATATGCATGACGCCCAATCCGTAGGCAGATCCGGCGCTGCCCGCCGGGGCAGTGCCGGCACGCTACATGCGGAAGACGCCGAATTTCGTGTCCGCGATCGGCGCCTGGAGTGTCGCGGCGAAGGCGAGGGAGAGGACGCGGCGCGTGTCGCGCGGACGGATCACGCCGTCGTCCCAGAGCCGCGCCGTCGCGAAATAGGGGTGCCCCTCGCGCTCATAGGTGTCGCGGATCGGGGCCTTGAAGCTCTCCTCGTCCTCAGCCGACCAGGTGCCGCCGTCCGCCTCGATATTGTCGCGCCGCACCGTCGCGAGGACGGACGCCGCCTGCTCGCCGCCCATCACCGAGATGCGGGCCGTCGGCCAGGTGAAGAGGAAGCGCGGCGAATAGGCGCGGCCGCACATGCCGTAATTGCCGGCCCCGTAGGAGCCGCCGACGATCAGCGTGATCTTCGGCACCGAGGCACAGGCAACGGCGGTGACGAGCTTCGCCCCGGCGCGCGCGATCCCCTTCGCCTCGTGCTCGCGCCCGACCATGAAGCCGGTGATGTTCTGGAGGAACAGGAGCGGGATCTTCCGCTGGCAGCACAGCTCCACGAAATGCGCGCCCTTGTTGGCGCTCTCGGAGAAGAGGATGCCGTTGTTGGCAATGATCCCTACCGGCATGCCCGACAGGCGCGCGAAGCCGGTGACGAGGGTCGTGCCGTAGAGCGCCTTGAACTCGTCGAAGCGCGAGCCGTCGACGAGGTGGGCGATGATCTCGCGAATGTCGGTCTGCTGGCGCAGATCCGTCGGCATCACCCCCTCGATCCCGTCCGGGTCGACGGCGGGCGGCTCGGCGGGGAGGAGGCCGATCTCGGCCCGCTGCGGAGCGCCGAGATTGGCGACGGCGCGCCGCGCCATCTCCAGCGCCTGCCGGTCGTCGAGCGCATAATGGTCGGCGACGCCGGAGAGGCGGGCGTGGACGTCCGCCCCGCCGAGATCCTCCGCGCTCACCACCTCGCCGGTCGCCGCCTTCACGAGGGGCGGGCCCCCGAGGAAGATCGTGCCTTGCTTGCGCACGATGATGGATTCGTCCGCCATCGCGGGCACATAGGCGCCGCCCGCGGTGCACGAGCCCATCACGACGGCGATCTGCGCGATCCCCTCCGCCGACATCGTCGCCTGGTTGTAGAAGATGCGGCCGAAATGGTCGCGATCGGGAAAGACCTCGGTCTGGTTCGGCAGGTTCGCCCCACCCGAATCGACGAGATAGATGCACGGCAGGCGGTTCTCGCGCGCGATCTCCTGCGCGCGGACGTGCTTCTTCACCGTCATCGGGTAATAGGTGCCGCCCTTGATGGTCGCATCATTGGCGACGATCATGCAGATGCGGCCCGACACGCGGCCGATGCCGGTGATCAGCCCCGCGCCGTGGATGGCGTCGTCATAGAGGCCGTTGGCCGCGAGCGGGGAAAGCTCCAGGAACGGCGATCCCGGATCGAGGAGGGTGTTGACGCGGTCGCGCGGCAGGAGTTTGCCGCGCTTGAGATGCCGTTCGCGGGCGCGCGGCGGGCCCCCCTCGGCCGCGCTCGCAAGGTGCGCGTCGAGGTCGGCCACGAGGGCGTCCATCGCGGTGCGGTTCGCACGGGTGGTGTCCGCGTCGAGGGTGGAGTGTAAGACAGTCACGCGAAATCCCCTTCTCCGTTGGCTGGAGGGAAGCGCAGGACGGGGCGGAAAGGAAGAGGATGTTCAGCGATCGGATCGAAGGCAAGTGGATCGATGCCTTCGCGGAGCTCTTCGAGGCGAGCCGGATCGGCCCGGCCGAGAGCGTCGCCATCCTCTCCGAAAGCGCCTCGCGGGAGGTGAATGTGCACCTCGCCGAGCTCGCATTGTCCAGGCTGGGCGTCGCGCCCGTGCGCGTCGTGGTGCCGACGCCGCGCCTCGGCACGATGATCCCGCGCTCGACCGGAGCGGCCCTCGTGCTCGCCGGCCAGCCGCAGGTGGTGGCGCTTCTGAAATCGGTGGATGTCGTCGTCGACCTCACCCTCGAGGGGCTGATGCACGCGCCCGAGACCGGCGAGATCCTCGCCGCGGGGACGCGCATCCAGGTGATCTCGAACGAGCATCCGGAGACGCTGGAGCGGATGCGCCCCGACCCGGCGCTGAAGGAGGCGGTGCGCGAGGCCGCGCGCGCCTGCCGCGGCGCGAGCGAGATGCGTGTCCACTCCGCCGCGGGCTCGGACCTGCGCGTCGACATGCGCGGGGCGCAGACAGCGGGCGTGTGGGGCTGGACCGACCGGCCGGGGACGCTCGCCCACTGGCCGGGCGGGATCGTGGTGTCCTTTCCGAAGGCGGGCACGGTCTCCGGCCGGCTCGTCCTTCAGCCGGGCGACATGAACCTCACCTACAAGCGCTATGTCGAAGGCCACGTGGGGCTCAACATCGAGAACGACCGTGTCGTCGCCGTGGAGGGAGACGGGGTGGACGCCCGCCTCATGCGCGACACGCTCGCGGCGTGGAACGATCCGGAGGCCTATGCCGTCTCCCATGTGGGGTGGGGTCTCAACCCCGGCGCCCGCTGGGACGCGCTGATGATGATGGACAGGGTGCACACCAACGGAACCGAGCTGCGCGCCGTGCCGGGGAATTTCCTGTTCTCCACCGGCGCCAACGAATTCGCCGGCCGCTTCACGGACGGCCATTTCGACCTTCCCATGATAGGCTGCACGATCGCGCTCGACGGGGTCCCCGTCGTGCGCGAGGGGCGGCTCGTTTGAGCGTATCGGAAGAGAAGGCCGCGCTGCGGGCCGAGGCGATGACGCGCCGGGCCGCGGCCGCGCGCGCGGCGGGGCCGGGCGCGGCGGAAGCGCTCGTGCGTCACGCGACGGCGCTGCCGGACGCCGCGATCGTCGCCGCCTACGTGGCGATGCGCGACGAGATCGACCCGATGCCGCTCGCCCTCGCCCTCATCGCCGACGGCAAGCGCCTCGCGCTGCCGGCGGTGGTGGACAAGGTGATGCATTTTCGGGCCTATGCGCCGGGCGACGGTCTCATCAAAGGGCCGTTCGGCACCAGCCACCCGACGGGGCCCGAAGTGACCCCCGATCTTCTGCTTGTCCCGCTTCTTGCATTCACCCGAGAGGGTGGGCGGCTCGGCTACGGCGCCGGCCACTATGACCGGTGGCTCGCCGCGCACCCGGCGGCCTATGCCGTCGGTGTCGCCTACGCCGCCCAAGAGATTCCCGGCCTTCCCATCGAAGGCCACGACCAACGATTGAAGGCGATTTTGACCGAGAAGGATCTTTTCATGACCGGGGAGGACGCGTGCGTCTCATCGTTCTAGGGGACGTCGTCGGCCGTGTCGGACGGCAGGCGGTGACCACCCATCTGCCGCGCTTGATCGAGCGTTATTCCATCGATTTCGCGGTGGTGAACGGCGAGAACTCCGCCGGCGGGTTCGGAATCTCCGAGGTCATTCTCCAATCGCTGCTCGATGCCGGCGCGGACGCCGTCACCACCGGCAACCACGTCTGGGACCAGCGCGAGGCGCTCGTCTTCATCGAGCGGCAGCCGCGGATGCTGCGGCCGATCAACTACCCGCGCGGCACGCCGGGGGCCGGCGCGGCGATGTACACGGCGCGCAATGGCGCGCGCGTCCTCGTCGCCAACGTCATGGGCCGCACCTTCATGGAGGCGCTCGACGATCCGGTCCGCACGCTCGACGCCGCGCTCGACGTCCACCGGCTCGGCAGCGAGGTCGACGCCGCGATCGTCGACGTCCACGCCGAGGCAACGAGCGAGAAGCAGGTGTTCGGCCATCTCCTCGACGGGCGCGTCTCGCTGGTCGTCGGCACCCACACCCACTGCCCGACGGCGGACCACCGTGTGCTGCCGAACGGCACCGCCTTCATCACCGATCTCGGCATGTGCGGGGCCTACGATTCGGTCATCGGCATGGAGAAGGACGAGCCGATGCGGCGCATGGTCGAGCGCGTCCCCGGCCAGCGGATCGGCCCGGCGGGCGGCCCCGCGACCGTGTGCGGCGTCGCCGTCGACACCGACGACAAGACGGGCCTTGCGAACTGGATCGCCCCGATCCGCATCGGCGGCGACCTCGACCCGGCGCTCCCGACGCTCTGGGATCCGCCCTCGGACGAATAGGCGCACGGCCGGGCGCGCGGCGGTCGGCGGCGCGGCCCGCCCTTCGGGTTGCCAGTCGCGGCGCGAGGGCGCATGAGGCTTCGCACCGGCCGGGTGTGTCCTCATGTTTCTGGGCACGCTCCAAGACCGCCCGATAGGAAACGCCATGATCTCGTCCGACCAGCCCTTCGACCGCAGCACGCTCCCCCATCCCATCGTGTCGGGGATCAAGTGCCGCTGCCCACGATGCGGCAAGGGACACCTCTTCCAGGGCTTCCTGACGCTCCGCGACAGCTGCGACGTGTGCGGCCTGCGCTACGATTTCGCCGACCCGGCGGACGGGCCGGCCTTCTTCGTCCTCTGCTTCGCGTGTGTCCCGGTAGTCGCCATCGCGATCTGGTTCGAGCTCACCTTCAGCCCGCCCGTCTGGGTGCATCTGTTGACGACGGTGCCGCTCATCATCGTCGCGTGCGCCGCGCCGCTGCGGCCGCTGAAGGCCTGGCTGATCGCGAGCCAATATTATCACCAGGCCGCCGAGGGCCGGCTCGACACGGGTCCCGCCGCCAAGCCGCGCGACTGAGCCGGCTCACGAGGCGCGTTGACGCTGAAGCGCCCATCGGACTAACTCAGGGGTCCGGGAACGCCGCTTCTTTCATTCGCGCCTCTCTCTCGCTAGATAGGCCAAGCGATCAGAGGACGACCATGGCCGGCCATTCCAAATTCAAGAACATCATGCACCGCAAGGGCGCGCAGGACGCCAAGCGGTCGAAGCTCTTCTCCAAGCTCTCGCGCGAGATCACGGTCGCGGCCAAGATGGGCACGCCAGACCCGGACATGAACCCGCGCCTGCGCCTCGCCATCCAGGCGGCGAAGGCCCAGTCTGTACCGAAGGACAATATCGAGCGCGCCATCAAGAAGGCCGCCGGCGACGAGGACGCGAACTATGACGAGGTCCGCTACGAGGGCTACGGCCCCGGCGGCGTCGCCGTTCTCGTCGAGGCGCTGACGGACAACCGCAACCGCACCGCGGGCGTGATCCGCGCCGCCTTCTCCAAGCACGGCGGGGCGCTCGGCGAGACGGGTTCCGTTTCCTTCATGTTCGACCGTGTGGGCGAGATCGAGTACAAGCCCGGCGCCGGCGACGCGGACACCGTCATGGAGGCCGCCATCGAGGCGGGCGCCCAGGACGTCGAGTCCGACGAGGACGGGCATCTCATCACCTGCGCGTTCGAGGATGTCGCCGAGGTCTCCGCCGCCCTCACCGAGCGGCTCGGCGACCCGGCGTCCGTCAGCATCGTCTGGCGTCCGCAGAACACGACCCCCGTCGACGAGGACAAGGCCGGCACGCTGATGAAGCTCATCGACGTGCTGGAGGATGACGACGACGTCCAGAACGTCTTCGCCAATTACGAGATCTCCGACGAGGTGATGGAGAAGCTCGCCGCCGCCTGATCCGGCTGGCGGCGCCGGCCCGGGGGGAGGGAGACGCCATGCGCCTGCCCGACCTTGCGGCCCGCGCCGAACGGCTGATGGCGATGGACGACGCGGCCTGGGCGCGCCACGCGAACCCGTGGAGCGTGTGGACGCGCGTTCTCCTCCTGCCGGCCTTCGCTCTCGCCTTGTTCTCGCGCGCCTGGATCGGGTGGTGGTGCCTCCTCCCGGTCGGCCTCTGCCTCGTCTGGACCTTCGTGAACCCCCGCGCCTTCCAGCCGCCCCGGCACCTCGACAGCTGGGCGGCGCGGGCGGTGATGGGCGAGCGGCTGTGGCTCGCCCACGGGACGCGGCCCATTCCGGCCCACCACATCGCCCCGGCGCGCGCGCTTCTCGCGGCCTCCGCGCTCGGCGTCGCGGTCCTCGCCTACGGCATCATCGTGCTCGATCCGTGGGCGACGGTCGCCGGATGCGTGCTCGGCGGCGGTGCGAAACTGTGGTTCGCGGACAGAATGGTGTGGCTTTGCGACGAAAGTGGTGACGGAAGGTTCAATCTTCGCCCATAGTTTGTTCCCCTTCCACGGGGCGAACAATGGCTGTCATCATTCTTGGCATCGATCCGGGCCTGCAGGCGACGGGGTGGGGCGCGATCCGCCAGGATGGCTCGGCGCTCGTCTTCCTCGGCGCGGGAACGGTGAAGTCCAACCCGTCCGACAGCCTGTCCGACCGCCTCGCCTGCCTCTATCAGGGCCTCACCGCGACGCTCGCCGAGATCGGCCCGGACGAGGCCGCCGTCGAGCAGACCTTCGTCTCGCGCGACGCGGTCGCCACGCTGAAGCTCGGCCAGGCGCGCGGCATCGCGCTCCTCGCGCCGGCGATGCTCGGAATTTCGGTTGCCGAGTATGCCCCGAATCTCGTCAAGAAGACCGTTGTGGGGGCGGGTCACGCCGACAAGCGCCAGATCCGCCACATGGTGTCGATGCTCCTGCCGAAGGCCACCGCCCGGTCGGAGCACGCGTTCGACGCGCTCGCCGTCGCGATCTGCCATGCGAGCCACAGGCGGTCGGCGCGATTGAGGAATGCGGCATGATCGGACGGCTGACGGGTATCGTCGCGGAGGCGGGGGAGGTCGCGATCATCGACGTCCACGGCGTCGGCTACGAAGTGCACATGACGAGCCGCGATCTCGGCAATCTCACCCCCGGCGAGCCGGTGACGGTGGTGATCGAGACCGTCGTGCGCGAGGATCTCATCCGCCTCTACGGCTTCCGCGACGCCCACCAGCGCGACTGGTTCCGCCTCCTCCAGAGCGTCCAGGGGGTCGGGGCGAAGGTCGCGCTCGGCGTCCTGTCGGTGCTGCCGGGCGACCAGCTCGCCGCCGCGCTCGCCACCGGCGACCGTGTCGCGATCGCCCGCGCGCCCGGCGTCGGCAAGCGCGTCGCGGAGCGGATCGCGACCGAGCTGAAATCGAAGGCCCCCGCCGGAGTGATCGCCATCCACGCGGTCGGCGGCGTGCAGGCGGGCGGAGACGACACCCTCGCCGACGCCATTTCCGCCCTCGTCAATCTCGGCTACGAGGAGGGCCAGGCGCGCGCGATCGTCAGCAAGCTCCGCGCCGATTCGCCAGACGCGGGCGCGGCCGAACTGATCCGTGCGGGCCTGAAGGCCCTCGCCGCGTGAGCCGCAACACGAGCGACAGGAGCGCCCCATGACCGAGCGCGCCGCCCTCTCCCCCGACGAGCAGCCCGAGGATTACGATGTCGCGCTGCGGCCGCAGCGGCTCTCCGAGTTCGTCGGCCAGCCCGCCGCCCGCGCCAATCTCGACGTGTTCGTGAAGGCCGCCCGCGCGCGCGGCGAGGCGCTCGACCACGTGCTCCTCGTCGGCCCGCCGGGCCTCGGCAAGACGACGCTCGCCCAGATCGTCGCCAAGGAGCTCGGCGTCAATTTCCGCTCGACCTCCGGGCCGGTGATCGCGAAGGCCGGCGACCTCGCCGCCCTCCTCACCAATCTCGAGGAGCGGGACGTCCTCTTCATCGACGAGATCCACCGCCTCTCGCCGCACGTGGAGGAGATCCTCTACCCGGCGATGGAGGACTTCCAGCTCGACCTCATCATCGGGGAGGGGCCGGCCGCGCGCTCGGTGAAGATCGACCTTGCGCGCTTCACCCTCGTCGGCGCGACGACGCGGCTCGGCCTCCTGACGACGCCGCTGCGCGACCGTTTCGGCATCCCGCTCCGCCTCGAATTCTATTCGGTGGAGGACCTGTCGCGCATCATCGCCCGCGGCGCGTCGCTGATGGGGATCGCGGCGACGGATGACGGGGCGAACGAGATCGCCCGCCGCGCGCGCGGCACGCCGCGCATCGCGAACCGCCTCCTGCGCCGCGTGCGCGACTTCGCCATCGTGGGCGGGGCGGACGCGATCGACCGCGAGGTCGCCGACACCGCGCTCCTGCGCCTCGACGTGGACGCCGCCGGGCTCGATACGCTCGACCGGCGCTATCTCGGCCTGATGGCGGAGCATTATGGCGGCGGCCCGGTCGGCATCGAGACGCTGGCGGCCGCCCTCTCCGAGCCGCGCGACGCGATCGAGGACATCGTGGAGCCCTACCTCCTCCAGCAGGGCTATCTCCAGCGCACGCCGCGCGGACGCCTCCTCACGGCCCGCGCCTGGGGCCATCTCGGCCTCGCCGCGCCGCAGAACAACACGCCGCCGACCCTCTTCGACAGCTGACGCGTCCACCTCCCGTGTGCGCGGCTCCGCCTATGCAATCAAGGATTGTGTCGGCGCGAAGGCCGTTGTACCGTCGGGCGGCATGGATGAGGAGGCTGTCCCATGTCGCTGGTGCTGAAGATCATCGGGTTTTTGATGGTGTTGCTGAGCGTCGTCTCGTTCGTGATCGCGTCGAAAGGGCCGGTGTTCTTCGTCGTCCCCTACGTCGCTGGCGGCACGAGCCTTTTCATCTCCGGCATCCTGCTCATCGCCTTCGCGGCGGTGCTCGACCGGCTGCGCTCGATCGACCGGGCGGTCACCGCCCAGTTCCACCTGCTCGACGATTATCGCCGCCCGTCCGACCGCGTCAGCCTCTCTAGATGAGAGGCGCGCGGAACCCGTCGAACGCGTCGGCGGCGAGAATCGACCAGCCGCTCTCCTTCACCGCGAGGTCGGTGACGATGCTGACATGGTTGCGGAACTCGACGAACCGCATCGACGCTTTGCCCCCCGCCGCGCGGATCGCCTCGAAGAGGCGGGCGCTCTGCCGGCGGAACTCCACCATCTCCTCCGCGCCCGCCGCGAGGTGGACGGGGCAGGGGATCTCGGCCGCGCGCGTGATGGGCGAGAAGTCGCGCACCTCGTCCTCGGTCAGCCCGATGTCGCGCTGGATGAAGGAGTAGCGCAGCGGGTCGAGGTCGTAGATCCCGCTGAGGCCGATGACGGCGGCCGGTGGACGCGAAAGCCGCAGCGCGCACTCGACGGCGAGGTGGGCGCCCGCCGAATGCCCGGCGATCACCACATGCTCGGCCTCGCGCGTCGCGATCTCGCACGCTGCGAGCGCGTCGGCGACGACGTCCGCCATCCGCACGCCCGGCATGAGGCGATAGTCGACATTGTAGAAGGTCGCGTGGGCGGCCTTCGCGGTGTCGGTCACGAAGTCGAAATCGGCCGCGCAGAAGCGGCGCCAGTAGCCGCCATGGATGAAGACCAGCGCATTGCTGCGCGGGCCGGTGTCGAACCGCCACACGGCCTGCATCGGGTCGGTGCCGGTGCTGATGCGCACCGGCGGGTTCAGGGTGAAGCGCGCATCGGCAGAGAGATCGCGATAGCGCTTCTCCCACTGGTCGAAGTCGGGAATGATACTCGCGTTCTGGAGCTGCGAGTTCCAGAACGCCTCGGTCTCGGGATGGGTCATTCGGCAGCGATCAATCCGGCGTCGAAGTTGAGATTGGCGAGTTGGTTTTTGTAGATCACGCCATCTTTCATGATCATTGCAAGATTGTCTCGGTCCTGCAGCAACGACACGTCGCTGAGCACGTTGCCGCGCACGAGGAGGAGGTCGGCATAGTAGCCGGGCCGGATCTCGCCCACCTCGAGCCCCATCAGCTCACCCCCGATGCGCGTCGCGCACTCCAGCGCCTCGATCGGCGAGTAGCCGAAATATTTGACGAAGTGGGCGATGTCGCGCGCGTTCGTGCCCATCGGGGTGATGTTGAAGCCGTAGTCGCCGCCGACGACGACGCGCAGCCCGCGCTTGCGGATCTCGGTCAGCGTCGCGCACGTCTTCTCGAACTTGCGCAGGAAGCCCATCGACTTCACCACGTCCTCGGTCATGCCGACGCGCTCGCCCTCGAACACGACATTGTGGACGAGGCCGAAGGCGGGGCCGACGAAGACGCGGTCCTTCACGCTCTCCAGCATGTCGAGCGCTTCCTCGTCCGCGAAGTCGCAATGGTAGATGCAGTCGAGCCCGTGGCGCACGGCCATCTTCACGCTCTCGGAGGAGCGGGCGTGGCAGGCGGTCGTCTTGTGGAAGGCGCGGGCGACGCGCACGAAGGCGGCAAGCTCGTCATCCTCCAGCGGGGTGATCTCGGCGCGGGCGTGCGAGACGAACTCGTCGCCCGAGATGTTGATCTTCATGACGTCGACGCCGTCCCGCACGCACTCGCGCGCGACGCGCCGCATCTCGTCCGCACCGTCCGCGACGAGGCCGAAGCTCTCCTCGTAGATGTGCCGCTTGCGCTCGTCGCCGAGGCCGGCGGTGGTGGTGATTTCGGGGCTCCCGGCGCGCATGCGCGGGCCGATGATGAGGCCGCTATTGATCGCGTCCCGCGCGGTCACGCCGAGCATGGGTTTCGCCGAGGCGGCCTCGAAGATCGAGGTGAAGCCGCACTGGAGGAGGAGCTTCAGGTTGCGCGCGGTGCGCAGCATGTGCTCCTCGGGCCCGATGCGGCCGAGATCGGCATTCTCGTCGATGCCGACAAAGGAGGGGTGGCAGTGCCCCTCCACCATGCCGGGCATCAGGGTCAGTCCACTGCCGTCGATGGTGGCCATGCCGGGCTGGGCGAGGCCTTCGCCCACAGCCTTGATGCGATTGCCTTCGACGATGACGTCGGTCTTCGCGGCCGCTTCCTTGCGTCCGTCGAACACCTTCGCGCCGGTGATAGCGAGCATTGTTGTCTCCTTGGCGACGCTTCCTCCGCCCCGAGTATGCGCCCCAGCACAACTCTTGAACAGGCAGCGCAACTTCCGGCGGCGCACGTGGACATTGCGCGCGGGAGGCTTGAAATCTTGCCGCGATACGATGCTTGATCCGTGGGCAGACGTCGCTCATTCTGGATGCGTCGATGCGCGGTGAGGGGTATGCGGCTCGGAATCAACCTGTTGTGCGCCAAGAGCCATCTCGGCGAAGCGGACCGTGATCTCCTGCTCCAGGTGAAGGATGCGGGCTACGATCTCGTGGAGATTCCGATGTTCGAGGGCGACCCCGCCCACTATCGCACGCTCGGCGCGACGCTCGACGCAATCGGCCTCGCGCGCTCCTGCACCGCCATCATCCCCTCGCCCGAGGCCGACCCGACCCGACCCGATCCGGCCGTGCGGGCGGCCGGGATCGCCCACCTCGATTGGATCGTTGCATGCGCCACCGCGCTCGGCGCGGAGAGCATCGGCGGCCCCTTCCACGCTGCCTTCGGCGTGTTCGACCGCGCGCCCCCCTCGGCGGAGGACCGGGAGCGGGGCGTCGCGGCGCACCGCGCGATGGCCGAGAGCCTGCCCGACGGGATGATCCTCAGCCTCGAGCCGCTGAACCGGTTCGAGTGCGCCTTTCTGAACACCGCCGCCGATTCGGTTGCCTACGCCGAGGCCGTCGCCCACCCCGCCTTCCGGCTGATGCCCGACACCTTCCACATGAACATCGAGGAGCGCGACCCGCCGGCCGCGATGGCGCACTACGCCCCATACGCCGGCATCGTCCACGTCTCGGAGAATGACCGCGGCATTCCGGGCCGCGGCCACATCGACTTCGCCGCCCATTTCGCCGCGCTGAAGGGGGAGGGCTGGGACGGGACGATCGTCGTGGAGGCGTTCGGGGCGACGCTGCCCGAGCTCGCGGCGGCGACGCGCGTGTGGCGGCCCCTCTATCCGGACACCGACACCCTTTTCACCGAGGCGCACGACTTCGTGCGCGAATCCTGGGCATGCGCATGAGCGTCTTCGCGATGGAGGGGATCGGCAAGTCCTTCCCCGGCGTTCGGGCGCTGTCGGACGTCTCCTTCGCCTGCGAGGCGGGCGAGGTCCACGCCCTCGTCGGCGAGAACGGGGCCGGCAAGTCGACGCTGATGAAGATCCTGTCGGGCGTCTACCAGCCCGATGCGGGCCGCATCATCCTCGGCGGAGAGACGGTGCGCTTCCGCCACCCGGTCGAGGCGATCGCGGCGGGCGTCTCGGTCATCCACCAGGAATTCTCGCTCCTGCCGGACCGGACGGTCGCGCAGAACGTCTTCCTCGGGCGTGAGCCCGCCCACCGCGGCATCATCGACAACGCCACGATGGAGCGGGCGACGGCCGCGATCTTCGCCGGCTTCCGCGGCGACTATCGCATCGCCCCGTCCCAGCGCGTCGGCGACCTCAGCGTCGCCGAGCAGCAGCTCGTCGAGATCGCGAAGGCGGTCTCGGTGGAGGCGAAGGTGCTGGTGCTCGACGAACCGACGGCCGCGCTCGACGAGGCGGAGTGCGAGATGCTCTTCCGCATCGTCGAGGATCTGCGCGGCAAGGGCCTCGCCCTCGTCTACATCACCCACCGGATGCGCGAGGTGACGCGCCTCGCCGACCGCGTGACCGTCCTGAAGGACGGGGAAGTCACCGCCCGCTTCGACAGCGTGCCGGAGACCAACGCCATCGTCGCGGCGATGGTGGGCCGCGATATCGGCGACTTCTACCCGCCCCCCGCGACGCCGGAGGAGATCGGCGCGCCGCTCCTCACCGTCGCCGGCGGCGGCAACGCCAAGCTGAAGGACATCGACCTCACGCTGCGGCGGGGCGAGATCGTCGGCCTCGCGGGCGTGCAGGGGGCCGGGCGCACCCCGCTCGCGGCCGCCCTCTTCGGCGTCGAGCCGTTCACGACGGGGACGGTCACGCTCGACGGTGCGCGCGTCGCTTTCCGCAACCCACGCGAGGCGATCGGAGCGGGCGTCGTGATGCTCCCCGGCGACCGCAAGGCGGAGGGGCTCTTCCTCATGCAGTCGGTCCGCGACAACGCGCTGGCGGCGGCCCGCGCGCGCGGCGGGTTCCTCGCGCGCGTCGGCCTCACCCCCTTCGGCACGCGGCGCGATTTCGATGCGCTCCTGAAGTCGGTGGACGTGCGGGCGGGCTCGTTCGCCCAGGCGATCGCGACCCTCTCGGGCGGCAACCAGCAGAAGGCGATCCTCGCGCGCTGGCTCGCGCTGAAGCCGCGCGTCCTCCTCTTCGTGGAGCCGACGCGCGGGGTCGACGTGAACGCCAAGGCCGGGATCTACCGCGCGATGCGCGAGCTCGCCCGCGCCGGGGCCGCGATCATGATGGTCTCGTCGGACCTGCCCGAAGTGCTCGGCGTCGCCGACCGCATCCTCGTGATGCAGGCGGGGCGCATCGTCTCGGAGCGGCCGCGCGGCACGACGGAGGCGGAGATCATGCACGACGCGACCGGCGAAGCGCACCGGGTGGCCGCATGAGCGCGGTCGACGCCGCGGCCGCGAACGGCGCGCGCCGCACCCGCCAGCGCGTGTTCGAGCGCTACGCGCCGGCGATTATCCTCGCGATCGCGGCGGCGGCCTATCTCGCCGTCGTCTTCGGCACCGGCCAGACCCAATATCTCACGACCGACAATCTGATCTCGATCCTCAACCGCTCGATCGCGCTCGGCATCACCGCGGTCGGGCAGACCTTCGCGATCCTCGTCGGGTCGATCGATCTGTCGGTCGCGAACCTCATCTCGGTCGCCGCCGTCCTCGCCTCCTTCATCATGAAGGGGGAGGGGGCGATGATCGTCCCGGCCGTCGCGGCGGTGCTTGCGGTCGGCGCGCTCGTCGGCCTCGTCAACGGGCTCGTCATCACCAAGCTCGCGGTCAATCCGCTGATCGCGACGCTCGGCATGGCGCTCCTTCTGCAGGGGGCGCTGTCGGCCAATTTCAACAATTTCGCCGGCTCAGTACCGGATGCATGGAAGCTCTTCGCTTATGGAGAGATCCTCGGCATCCCGGTGGGGCTCCTCTTCCTCCTCGCCCTCTCGGCGGGGGCCTGGTTCGTCCTGCGCCGCACCAGGCTCGGCTCCAACATCTACGCCGTCGGCGGCAACCGCGACGCAGCGCGCTTCGCGGGCATCAAGACCGACAATGTCATCATCGCGAGCCACGTCCTGTGCAGCCTCGCGGCGGCGCTGGCGGGGCTCTATCTCGCCGCGCGCCTCGGCTCGGGCGCGCCCTGGATCGGCCGGGACGGGGTGTACGACCTCGAATCCATCGCCGTCGTCGTCATCGGCGGGACGATCCTCGCGGGCGGGCGGGGCGGCGTCCTCGGCACGCTCGCGGGGGTGATGATCTTCTCGCTGATCGATTCGGTCTTCAACGTCGCCGGGGTCGACGCGTTCGCCAAGCAGGTGATCCGCGGCATCATCATCGTGGCGGCGGTCGCGCTCTACGCGGCCCGCTCGAAGCGGCTCGTCGCATGAGCTCGGTGGAGCGCGGCGGCGAGAAAGCCGAGCGGCGCTGGCGTCTGCCGGCGATCAACCCGGTCTGGTTCATCCTCGTCGCCCTCATCACGGCGATCGCGCTCGAGAACGCGAACTTCCTGACCCCGATCGGCTACATGAACTTCCTGAAGCGGGCGGCGCCGCTCGCGATCCTCGCGGCGGGGCAGGTCTATGTCATCGTCTCGGGCGGGTTCGACCTCTCGGTCGGCTCGCTGATCACGCTGACGGTCGTCGGCTCCTCGATGCTGACGAACAACGACCCGGCCGCGACCTACTGGGTGATCCCGCTGATGCTCGGGATCGGGGTCGCGGTGGGGGTCGTCAACGGGCTCGTGGTCTCGATCCTCAAGGTTCCATCGCTGATCGCGACACTCGGGATGATGATCACGCTGAACGGTCTCGCCTTCCTGTGGTCGGGCGGTGCGCCACGGGGCTACCTGCCCGACACGTTCCGCGTCTTCGGCCGGACCAACATTCTCGGCGTCCCGCTCGTGAGCATGATCCCGGTGGCGCTGATCGTGATGGTCGTTGTCGGCATCCTCCTCACGCTGCTGATGCACCGGACGGCCTTCGGCAAGCTCCTCCACGCGGTGGGCGACAACCCGCGCGCGGCCTTCCTCGCGGGCATCCCGGTCGCGCGGGTGCGGGTCTCGGCCTTCGTCATCTCCTCGCTCACGGCGGTGATCGCGGGGATCCTGCTCGGCGGGTTCGCGGGCGTGTCGACCGATGTGGGCGTCGGCTACGAGCTCCAGGCGATCACCGCCGCGGTGATCGGCGGGGCGCAGCTTCTCGGCGGGCGCGGCTCGGTGCCGGCGGCGATGGCCGGGGCGCTGACGCTGAACGCGATCTTCACGCTCCTCAACTTTCTCGGCCTGCCGAAGCCGGTGCGGGACGTCGTGCAGGGGCTGATCCTGATCATCGCGGTGGCGCTCGCCATGGTGCGGCGACGCCGCACCGGGGGCTAGCCCGGCGTGGCCGCGCATTGCCGGACGGCAAGGCTCGCGCGGCCCGGAAGCTGCGGTGTAGCGGCGCATTCCTGCCACCTGGGGTGGCCCGAACCTGCGCCGAATGCTATCGATAGAAACAATAAAAACAGGGAGGATACAGCGTGTTCAAACGCGTGACGGTCGGGCTCGGCGTGCTTGCCATGGCGTTCGTGGCAGCCAATGCCCAGGCCCAGAATTTCGACGATCCGGACGAGTTCAACAAGCAGCGTCAGCAGCTCGAGATGACGCCGAACGGCCCCGAAGGGCAGCCGTGGCTGCAATATCTCGGCGACGCGATGGTCGATACCAGCGCCCACAAGAAGGACGGGCCCTACACCGTCTGCTTCTCCAATGCCGGCGTGAACAACCCGTGGCGCGTGGTCGGCTACACGAACATGCAGGCCGAGGTCGAACTGCATGAGGAGATCGGCAACTTCGTCCATGTCGACGCCGAGGGCTCGGACGACAAGCAGATCGCCGATATCGAGGATCTCCTCGCGGGCGGCGATTGCGACGTGCTCATCGTCTCGCCGAACACCACCGCGGCGCTGACCCCGGCGGTCGAGCGGGCGTGCCAGCAGCTCCCGGTCATCGTGTTCGACCGCGGCGTCAACACGGACTGCCCGGTCACCTTCATCCACCCGATCGGCGGCTACGCCTTCGGCATCGAGGCGGCCGAGTTCATCGCCGACAATGTGGAGCAGGGCGCGAACGTCCTGATGCTGCGCATCCTGCCGGGCGTCGACGTGCTTGAGACGCGATATTCAGCCGGCAAACGAATCTTCGACGAGGCGGGCATCAACATCGCCGGCGCCGAGTTCACCGACGGTGACAACGCGAAGACCAAGTCGATCGTGGAGGACTATCTCCAGCGCGGCCAGATCGACGCCGTGTGGATGGACGCCGGCGCCACCGCCGTCGCCGCCATCGAGGCGTTCGAGGACAACGGCCTCGAGGTGCCGCCCTTCAATGGGGAAGACCAGCAGGACTTCCTCCAGAAGTGGCGCGATCTCGGCATGACGGCCATCGCGCCGACCTACCCGACCTTCCAGTGGCGCACGCCGATCATCGCGGCGATGTCGGTGCTGAAGGGCGAGGAGGTGCCGGGGCCGGAATGGGTGCTGCCGCAACCGGCCATCACCGCGGAAAACCTGGACGACTACATCAACGAGAGCATGCCGCCGCTGCACTACGCCATGTGCGGCTGCGAGGAGATGCCGAACTACCCCGCGCGCTGGGGCGGCCGCGACTGATTGCGACCCCTTGAACGAAACCGGCCTGCTTCGCGTGAAGCAGGCCGGTGCCAAAAATGGAGCGGTGCGCCGGATGGGCGCGCGCGGTTCAGGAGGCGGCGAAGCGGATGCCGGCCTTCACTTCGGCCATCGCCTCGTTGATGAGGGTGATCGCCTTCGTGCGGTGACCGCCCTTGTTCGGCGTCGCGGCGCGAAGCTGGTCGCTCGCCTTCTGCAGGTGGTCGAGCGCGGCCTCCATGTGGCCCTGCTTGGCGCTCGCTTCGGTGGCGACGGCGACGGCGCCGATGGTGGCGGCGGTCCCGATCATGGCGCTGCGGCGCGAGAGTTTCTTTTCCATTTCATTGTCCTCCGATGGTCCGCAGCCTTGCGCCGCGGGTGAATGGGGCGCTGCCCGGCCGCAGCGTAGCATCGTTCGGCCCCCATCCGCCCCGACAATTTAAAGTCATGACGCGAATGTCATGCGGTTCAACGGCGCACACCGCCGTTCAACTCGGAATAACTTCAACGCACGTGCAATAAATTTCGCACCGCTTTGCCGACTGCGTAAAACTGCGCGGCGCATCCTTCTTTTGTCTGCGCCGCCGGGTCAGGCCGTTTCGAGGCCGGCGAGCGAGCGCATCGTCGCGAGGAGGGCGGACTGCACCAACATCGGCCCGCCGCGGGCGCGGTTCGCGTGCCGCCGGTCGCCGGGGACGCGGATGCCGGGGATCGCGGCGAGGCGGTCGATGAAGGCTTCCGCGCGCGCCCGCGTGCCGGGGCCGCCGATGAGGTCCGGGCTGAGGGCGAGGACGAAGACGCCGCCCGGCGGCACGCCGCTCCCGTCCGCCTGCTCGGCCGCGAGGTCGCTGAAGAGGTCGCCGACGATGCCGCCCGCGAGGAGCTCCACCATCAGCGCGATCGCCGAGCCCTTGTGGCCGCCGAAGGGAAGCTGCGAGCCGCCGGCGAGGATCGCGTTCGGATCGGTCGTCGGCCGCCCTTCCGCGTCGATGCCGACGCCGAGGGGGACGCTGCGCCCGTCGCGCGCCGCGATCTGGATGTCGCCGCGCGCCATCGCCGAGGTCGCCATGTCGAAGACGAGCGGCGCGCCTTCGCGGGGGTAGGCGAAGGCGAGCGGGTTGGTGCCGAAGATCGGCCGCACCGCGCCGGCGGGGGCGAGATAGGGGAAGTTCGCCGTGCAGGCGAGGGCGGCGAAGCCCCGCTCGGCGAGCCACTCGACCTCGTGCCACAGCGCCGCGAAATGCTGCGTGTTGCGCACCGCGAGCACCGCCGCGCCCATCGTGCCCGCACGCTCCGCGAGTGCCGGGAGGCCGATCGTGTAGGCCGTCGGCGTCACGCCATGATCGGCGTCGACGATCACCGCGGCGGGCGGCCCGTCGACGATGCGCGGGCGGGCGTGGCCGTTGGTGAGGCCGCTGTTCAGCGCCTTCACGTAGCCCGGCACGCGGAAGGCGCCGTGCGATTCGGCCCCGTCGCGTTCTGCCGCGCACACCGTGTCGGCGACGGCGTCGGCGTTCAGATCATCGGCCCCCTGGTGGATGAGCGCCGCCTTCACGAGGGCGTGGAGGTCGTCATACGAAATCGCCTCGCGCGGCGGCGGGGCGGGCTGGACCGGGGCGAGGCGCAGCCGCGCGATCTTGTGCACCTCGTCGAGCGCGCGACGGAACTCGGTCTCGGGCGTGCCCTCGACACGGGCGCGGAAGGCCGCAAGGATCTTCTCCCGATCGAGCCCCTTCACCGCGATGATGAAGGGGAAGCCGAAGGTCTCGACATAGCGGGTGTTGAGGGACTGGAATTCGGCGAACTCTTCGTCGCTGCACTGGTCGAGGCCGGCGCCCGCCTGCTCGTTCGCGGAGTGGTCGGTGAGGGCGGAGCGGCCGAGCCGGTTCGCAAGGTCCGGGTGGGCGCGCAGGAGTGCCAGTTGCGCCTCGTGCCCGGCCCGCTCCACGACGCGGCGCAGCGTGGCGGCGACATCGCCGCCCGGATCGATCCCGCCGTCCCAGGCGCGCTCGGCGACCCAGTGACTGTGTTCGTAGATCGCCCCGTAGCGGGCAACGAAATCGTCGCGTGTCACGCACATCCTCCTCGGCCGGGCCAGGACCGTCCATGGCCCGCCCGCAGCTTTGCATTCAACCGCCGTGCCGTCAGCCACGACAGCCCCGATAAGACTAGAACCGACCGGCCGCCGACGGGAAATGGTTCGATTGACGCGGACGCTCGCGATCCACGACGACGTGGCGAAACGGGATTCCGCTTCCCCGCGGGGCGAGAGACTTGCATAGAGGATAGGCGCAACGACAAGGGAGGCCGCGGAGGAGACGATGGGCAACGCGCATGATTTTCTCGCCCTCTTCGTTCGCTGGGCGCACGTCGTCGCCGCCATCTCCTGGATCGGCTCGTCGTTCTATTTCATGTGGCTCGACGCCTCGCTGAAGCGGCGCGAGACGATGCCGGCGGGCGTCAAGGGCGAGAACTGGACCGTCCACGGAGGCGGCTTCTACCACACCCAGAAATACATGGTCGCCCCGGCCGAGATGCCGGACGAGCTGCACTGGTTCAAATGGGAGAGCTACTCGACCTGGCTCTCCGGCCTCGCCCTCCTCACCGTCGTCTACTGGATGAACGCGCGCCTCTTCCTGATCGACCCGTCGAAGGTCGACCTCACGGTGTGGCAGGCGGTGGTGTGGTCGGCGGGCGGCATCGTCGGCGGCTGGCTCGTCTACGACATCCTGTGCCGCTCCCCGCTCGCGGCGCGGCCCGCGGTGCTCTTCGGCATCCTCTTCGCCCTCATCACCGCGACGGCCTATTTTTACGGGACGATCTTCTCCGGCCGCGCCGCCTTCCTCCAGACCGGCGCGATGATCGCGACGGCGATGACGGGGAACGTCTTCTTCGTCATCATCCCGAACCAGCGCGTGGTGGTCGCGGACCTGAAGGCGGGCCGAAAGCCGGACCCGAAATATGGCGAGATCGCCAAGCTGCGCTCGACGCACAACAACTACCTGACCCTCCCGGTCATCTTCCTCATGCTGTCGAACCACTATCCGGCGACCTTCGGCCATCCGCAGGCGTGGGTGATCGTGGCCTTCGCCCTCTTCCTCGGCGCCATCGTGCGCCACTGGTTCAACACCTACGAGACGGGGGCCGGCGGCGTCGCGATCGCCTGGCAGTGGCCGGTCGCGATCGCGCTCGCGGTCGGGATGACGATGTTCGCCGGCTCGGGCCGCGAGGCGACGCCGGTGATGCGCGCGAACGCGACGGCACCGTCGGATGGCGGCGCGCTGAACAGCGTGCTGGAAGAGACGGCGTTCCAGATCGTCGAGCGGCGCTGCGTCACCTGCCACGCCGCGCAGCCGACTTTCGCGGCCTTCGCCGCCCCGCCGGCGGGCGTCGTGCTCGACACTCCGGACGCGATGCGCCGCCGGGCCGACCAGATCGTCGCCCAGGCGGTGATGACGGCGGCGATGCCGCTCGGCAACATCACCGAGATGACCGAGGAGGAACGCGAGGCACTCGCGGCCTGGGCCGGCGTCTCGCGCTGAAGCACCTCAGTCCGGCCGGCGCGGCACGCCCTCGGCGACGCGCGCCACCTCCATGATGTCGAATGTCGTCCCCGCGCCGATATCGGTGCCGAGCTTCACGGTGACGCCGGCATCGAGGAGGCGGCGGACGGGGCAGGTGCCGGACTTCAGGAAGCGGTTCGCCGTCGGGCAGTGCGCGACGACGGCCTTGTGGTCGGCGAGCGAGGCGATCTCGCGATCCGAAAGGTGGATCGCGTGGGCGAAGATCGCGCCGGGACCAACGAGGCCGAACTGCTCGTAGACGGCGAGATAGTCCGGCGCGTCGGAGAAGAGGCGGCGCACCCAGGCGACCTCCTCCACGCTCTCCGACAGGTGCGTCTGCATCGCGCAGGTCGGGTGCTCGTCCCACAGCGCCGCCGCCGCCTCCAGGAGCGCCGGGGTCGAGGTCGGCACGAAGCGCGGGGTGATGGCGTAGGTGAGCCGCCCGTCCGCCGCGCCGTGCCAGCGCTCGATGAGGGCGAGGCTGTCGTCATAGGCCTCCTGCGCCGGGGTGAGGAGCGGGGAGGGGGCGTTGCGGTCCATCATCACGAGGCCGGCCGTCACCTTCAGCGTGCGCTTCAGCGCCTCGTTGAAGAGCGCGTCCACCGAGGCCGGGTGCGAGGTGCAGAAGACGGTCACGTCCGTGGTGCCGACGGCCTCGCACCGGTCGAAGAATTCGCGGGCGATCTCGGCGGCATAGGCCGGATCCTCGAACTTCATCTCCTCGGGGAAAGTGACGGTCTCGAGCCATTCGAGAAGCCCGCCGCCATAGGTCCCGGTGATGCGGGTCTGCGGATAGTGGCAGTGGACGTCGACGAGGCCGGGGGACAGCAGCGCTTCGGTCGGCACCACGGTCGCGTCCGGGTTGGCGGTGATGAGGGGGACCGCCGGGCCCGCCGCGACGATGATGCCGTCCTCGCGCAGGATCGCCCCGTCCTCGATCTCCTCGAACGGGTCGGCGCCGGTGATCGTGCCGGTGAAGGGCCGCAGCCGGCCGCGCTCGATGATGCGGCTCATCGCGGCCCGCCGGCCCTTTGGAGGATGAGGAGCTGGGCCGCGACGGAAGCAGCGATCACTGCGGGTTCCTTTCCCGGAATGGTGTCCAATCCGATGGGACATGTGAGGCGGGTGGCGTCAAGGCCGCGCTCGGCGAGGCGGCGCACGAAGGTGGCGCGCTTGGTCGCAGAGCCGATGAGGCCGAGAAAGGCGAACGGGCGCGCAAGCACCGTCGCGACGATCTCGAGGTCCACGGCGTGGCTGTGGGTCATGACGAGGTGGATGGCGTCGTCGGGCGCGGCGGCCGCCGCCGCTTCGGGGAGCGCGAGGCGGCGGCAGGGGACCGCGCCGGCGACGGGCCAGAGCGCCTCGGCGCGCGGGTCGATCCAGTCGATCGCGAAGGGAAGCGGGGCGAGCGCCGCGACGAGCGCCGCGCCGACATGCCCCGCCCCATAGACGAGGACGGGCTGGCGCGGCGGGTCGGCGATCAGCGGGCCGCCCTCCCACAGCGCGAAGGGGCCGGCGGGCGGTGTCGCGATGCGCACGATCACGACCGCCATCCGCCCGCCGCAGCACTGGTCGATCTCGGGGCCGAGCGGGATGTCGAGATCGGTCCGCGCGGCCTCGCCCGCGAGGAGCGCGCGCGCGGCCTCAATGGCGCGCCGCTCCGCCTCGCCGCCGCCGATCGTGCCGGCCGTCTCTGCCGGGGTGACGAGCATCCACGCGCCCGCCTCGCGTGGGGTCGAGCCGGCGGCGCGGGCGAGCACGGCGACCGCCGTCGGCCCCGCACGGACGTGGCGGGCGAGGTCGGAGAGGGTGGCGGCCGCGCGCATGCCGGGGCCGGGCAGGGGCGGCGGTTCAGCCCGCCGCGTCGAGCGCGGCGAGGATCCGTTCCGGCGTCGCGGGGGCGTCGAGCGCGGGGAAGGCGCCCGTGGCGGCGGCGATCGCGGCGCCGATCGCCTGGTGCGCGGAGATCGCGAGCATCAGCGGCGGCTCGCCCACGGCCTTGGAGCGGCGGATCGTCGGCTCGCGATTCTCGCCCTTCTTCCAGAGCGCGATCCGCATCTCGATCGGCCGGTCCGAGGCGGTGGGGATCTTGTAGGTGGACGGGGCGTGGGTCGCGAGGCGGCCCTTCCGGTCCCACCACAGCTCCTCCATGGTGAGCCAGCCCATGCCCTGCACGAAGCCGCCCTCGATCTGCCCGAGATCGACGGCGGGGTTCAGCGACCGGCCGACATCGTGGAGGATGTCGGTGCGCAGCATCCGCGTCTCGCCGGTGAGGGTGTCGATCGCGGCCTCGGTCACCGCCGCGCCATAGGCGAAATAGTAGAAGGGCCGGCCGGCGGCGCGCGCGCGGTCCCAATGGATCTTCGGCGTCGCGTAGAAGCCGGTCGAGGAAAGCGGCACGCGGGCGAGATAGGCGTCGTGGACGAGCGCGTCGAAGGGAAAGCGCGTCGACCCCGCGTGCACCCAGCCGCCCGCGAACACCACCTCGGCCGGGTCCACCCCGGTGCGCGAGGCGGCGAAGTCGGCGAGGCGGTCGCGGATCTTCGCGCAGGCGTCGTAGGTCGCCATCGCGTTCATGTCCGCGCCGGAGGAGGCGGCGGTGGCGGACGTGTTCGGCACCTTGTCGGTCCGCGTCGCGGTGATCTTGACCCGGCTCAAGGGCAGCCCGAACACGTCGGCGGCGACCTGCGCCACCTTGATGTAGACGCCCTGTCCCATCTCGATGCCGCCGTGATTGATCATCACGGAGCCGTCCTTGTAGACGTGCACCAGCGCGCCGGCCTGGTTGAGGAAGGTCGTCGTGAAGGAGATGCCGAACTTCACCGGCGTCAGCGCGATGCCGCGCTTGATGATGGGCGAGGTCTCGTTCCAGCGGGCGATCTCGGCGCGGCGGGCCGCATAGTCGGCGCTCGCCGCGAGCTCGTCGATGATCTCCCCGATCACCGCGTCCTCGACCTCCATGTGATAGTGCGTCGTGCGCATTTCGGCCGGCATCGCCGCGCGGTAGATGTTGGCGCGCCGCACCTCGAGCGGATCGCGCCCGAGGGCGTGGGCGACGTGCTCAATCACCCGCTCGATCCCCACCATCCCCTGCGGGCCGCCGAAGCCGCGGAAGGCGGTGTTGGAGCAGGTGTTGGTCCGCCAGCGGTGGGAGATCACCTCCATCGCAGGGATGGCGTAGGTGTTGTCGGCGTGGAACATCGCCCGGTCGCAGATCGCGCGGCTGAGGTCGAGCGACCAGCCGCAGCGCGCGTGCTGGACGAAGCGCACGCCGAGGAGGCGGCCGTCCTCGTCGAACCCGGCCTCGTAGTCGATCAGGAACTCGTGGCGCTTGCCGGTGATGATGAAATCGTCGTCGCGGTCGGGGCGGACCTTGGCCGGGCGTCCGGTGACACGGGCGGCGAGGGCGGCGACCGCCGCGAAGAGGTTGCCCTGCGTTTCCTTGCCGCCGAAGCCGCCGCCGAGGCGGCGCGCCTCCACCGTCACCGCGTTCGCGGGCACGCCGAGGACGCGGGCGACGACCTCCTGCGTCTCCGAAGGGTGTTGGGTGGAGGAGACGACGTGCATGTCGTCGTCCTCGCCCGGCGTCGCGACGGCGATATTGCCCTCCAGCGAGAAGTGCTCCTGGCCGCCGATCTCCATCCGGCCGGAGACCGTGCGCGGCGCGGCCGCGATGGCGGCCGCCGCGTCGCCGCGCGCCATGCGGTAGGCCTCGTCGACCTCCTCGCCCGCCTCGATCGCCTCCTCGATGGTGATGACGGGCACGTCCTCGACGATCTCGTAGATCGCACGCTCGGCGGCCATGCGCGCGGCGCGGCGCGTCCTCGCGACGACCGCGAAGAGGGGTTGGCCGTGATAGACGATCTCGGCGACCCCGCCTTCGAGGGCGAGCATGATCTCGTCGTGCACCACCGGGCCGACATTGTTCTCGCCGCGCACATCGTCGCCCGTGAGGACGGCGACGACGCCCGGCGCCTTCTCCACCTGGTCGAGATCGGCGGTGAGGCGGCCCTTGGCGAACTTCGCGCAGGCGATGTGGACGTGGACGAGGGCGGCGGGCTCGGGGATGTCGTCGGCGTAGATCGCCCGCCCGTCGACGTGCTTCTCCCCCGAATCGTGCGGGCGGGGCTGGTGCGTCTCGCCCTCGGCGGTGTGGGGCGTCGGCAGCGGCGGGTCGGGATAGAGCCGGCCCGGCTCCTCGACCGGCAGTCTTTCCTGCATCATGCGGCGACTTTCCGCCCGGCCCGGCCGGCAAGGCGCGTCTCGGTGCCCGGCGCGGTCCGCTCGATGAAGTCGCGCTTCAGGAGGTTCTGCGCGACGCGCAGGCGATAGGCGGCGGAGGCGCGCTGGTCGGAGAGGGGGGAGAAATCGTCCGCGAGCGCGGCGGCCGCGGCGGCGACCACGTCCGCCCCATAGACCTTGCCTGTGAGGGCGGCCTCGGCCGCAAGGGCGCGCTTCGGCGTCCCCGCCATGCCGCCGAAGGCAAGCCGAGCCTCGGCGACGACGCCGACCTCCAGGAGGAGCGAGAACGCGCCGAGGACGGCGGTGATGTCGGAATCGAAGCGCTTCGAGACCTTGTGGCAGGTGAGCCGGTCGAGCCCCGCGGTCGGGATCAGGATGCGGCGGACATATTCGCCCGGCTGGCGGTCCTGCTGGCCGTAGGCGATGAAATATTCCTCGAGCGGCAGCCGGCGCGGCCCGTCGCGGTGGCCGAGCTCCAGCACGGCTCCGGCGGCGATGAGGGCGGGCGGCAGGTCGCCGATGGGCGAGCCGTTCGCGATGTTGCCGCCGACGGTGCCGGCATTCCTCACCTGGAGCCCGCCGAAGCGGCGCATCATCTCGCCAAGATGCGGCCAGGTCTCGCCGATCGCGGCGGCGAAGGCGCTGTTCGTCACCGCCGCGCCGACGATGAGGTGGCCGTTGTCGCGCTCGATCGTCTTCAGCGTTTCGAGCCGGGCCGTCGACAGGATCATCGGCGGATCGAAGAGGCGCTTGGTGATCCAGAGCCCCACATCGGTCGCGCCGGACAGGATCGTCGCGTCGGGCGCGTCGGCGAGCGCCTCGGCGAAGTCGGCCTCGGTGTCGGGGATGTGGTAGCGGCGATCGTCGAACCGGTAGTCGAGGGCGGGGATCGCGGCGAGGGCGGCGGCGCGCTCGGCGTCTGCGGCCGGGCTGCGCATCGCGTCGGCCTCGCCCGCGCTCGCCGCGGCGGCGTCGAGGATCGGGCCGTATCCGGTGCAGCGGCACAGATTGCCGGCGAGGCGGTCCTCAATGGCGGGCCGGTCGTCCCGCTCGAACGGCTCGCGCGACCAGAGCGACATGACGAAGCCCGGCGTGCAGAAGCCGCATTGCGAGGCGTGGCGCGCGGCCATCTCGCGCTGGATCGGGTGCGGCTCGGTCCCGCCGATCCCCTCGACGGTCACGATCTCGGCCCCGTGGACCATCGGCAGGGCCATGATGCAGGCGTTCATCGCCCGCGTCGTCAGCGCGTCGCCATTGGGGCGGCGCACGGCGACGGTGCAGGCTCCGCAATCGCCTTCCGCGCAGCCCTCCTTGGTGCCCGTCAGCCCCTTGGCGCGCAGCCATTCGAGGAGCGTCGTCGTCGGATGGGCATCCGCCACCTCGACCGGTTGGCCGTTCAGATAGAAACTGATGGTCGCGGCCGGCGTGGCGCTCATAGGCGGTGTCAGCTCCCCCGATAGGTCGTGTAGCCGTACGGCGAGACGAGCAGTGGCACGTGATAGTGCGCGCCCTCGTCGGAGACTCCAAACGCAATCACCACGGTTTCGAGAAAGGCGGGATCGGGCAGGTCGAGGCCCAGGCGGCGGTAATAATCGCCGATCTCGAACTCCAGCGTGTAGCTGCCGAGGAGGAAATCCTCCCCCGCCAGGAGGGAGGGGACGCGGCCGTCCGCGTCGGTGGTGCCGCGGGCGATCGGCTCGCCCTCGGAATCGAACAGGCCGACCGCGACGCCGGACGCCGGCATTCCGTGCGCCGTGTCGAGGACGTGGGTCGAAAGATAGCCCGTCATGCCGCCGCTCCCGCGCTGTGCCGACCACGCCGGCGCGCCATCACGGCACACTTCGCGGCAAGGCTCAACCGGGGAAAAGCGCGCTCGGCGCGGGGGTGATCGGGTGGCGGCGTCATGCGGTCTCCATGGCGGTCTTGGCGCGATGCAATCGGCGTGCCCGCGCGAGGGTTCGATTCGGGGCGCCCCTTTCTGCTAGCGTCCCGGATCGACACCAAGGAGGCGAATTCATGGCGGAACGTGCGAGCACCTTTCTGATGTTCAACGGGCAGGCGGCGGAGGCGATCGCGCTCTACCGGGAGCTGTTCCCGGCCATCAGCGTGGACCATATCGAGACCTACGCCGAGGGCGAGCCCGGCGCGCCCGGAACGGTGAAGCACGCCGCCTGGTCGCTCGCGGGGCAGAATTTCGCCGCGATCGACACGCCGATCTCGCAGGGCTTCACCTTCACCCCGTCGATCTCGATCGTCGTCGATTGCACGGACGAGGCCGAGATCGAGCGCGTCTTCGCGGGTCTGGCCGAGGGCGGGTCGGTGATGATGCCGCTCGACACCTACCCGTTCAGCAAGAAATTCGGCTGGGTTCGCGACCGTTTCGGCGTCTCCTGGCAGCTCAGCCTCGCCTGAGGCGGGGTGGGGGGTGTAGCTTCATCCCATCGTCATGTTCCCGGACTACCAGCGCGCCATGTCCGATCCGATCCCACCGACATCCCGGCGCGAGGCGCTCGCGGTGCTCGCGCTTGCCGACGCGGCGACGCTCGCCGACCTCTGGTCCGCCTACGAGCCGAAGCCCGCCCACACCGTGGTGCGCGGGCCCGAGACCGGGCTCGTCATGGTGAAGGGCCGCATGGGCGGGGGCGGTGCGCCGTTCAATCTCGGCGAGGCGACGGCGACGCGCTGCGTCGTGACGCTCGCCGATGGGGAGGTCGGGTTCGGCCACGTCCTCGGCCGCGACGGGGAGCGGGCGCGGCTCGTCGCCCTCTTCGATGCGCTCGGCCAGAGCGCAGCGCATGCCGCGCGGGTGCGGGATGAGGTGATCGCGCCGCTCGCCGCCGCCCGCGCCGAGGCGAACGCCGCCGAGGCCGCCGAGACGGCCGCGACGCGCGTCGAGTTCTTCACGATGGCGCGGGGGGACGATTGATGGACGCCGCGATCCTCGAAGGCGGCTTCCGCGACGCGACGCTCGACGCGCAGCGCGTCTTCCGTGCCGTGCTGTCGGCGCTCGCCGAGCCCGGCACGGTGCATGATCTCGGCGAGGCCGCCCGCCCGCCGCTGCCGCTGACGCCCGCCCTCGGTGCCCTCGCGCTCGCCCTGTGCGACGCCGAGACACCGGTCTGGCTCGCGCCGTCCTACGAAGGGCGGCCCGGCGACTGGATCACCTTCCAGACCGGGGCGCGCGTCACGCCCGAGCGTGCGGCGGCGGCCTTCGCCTTCCTCGACGCGCCGGACTTCGACGCCTTCCCGATCGGCACCGAGACCTATCCCGACCGCTCCGCGACGCTGATCCTGCCCGCCGCCTTCACCGGCACCACCTTCACGCTGCGCGGTCCGGGGATCGAGGCGAGCCGGGACGTCGCGCTCGCCCTTCCGGCCGAGTTCGCCGCGCGGTGGCAGGCGAACCGGGCGCTCTTCCCGTGCGGGCTCGACCTCATCCTGGTGGACGGGGCGCGCATCATGGGCCTGCCGCGCACAACGGAGGTCGCATGTACGTCGCGGTAAAGGGCGGCGAGGCCGCCATTGCCAACGCGCACCGGCTGCTCGCCAAGGAGCGGCGCGGGGATCCGGGCGTGCCGGGGCTCACGATCGAGCAGATCGTCGGGCAGCTCAGCCTCGCCGTCGACCGCGTGATGGCCGAGGGCTCGCTCTACGACACCGAGCTCGCCGCGCTCGCGGTGCGCCAGGCGCGCGGCGACATGATCGAGGCGATCTTTCTCCTGCGCGCCTACCGCACCACGCTGCCGCGCCTCGGCTCCAGCGAGCCCGTGGACACCGGCGCGATGCGGATCCGCCGGCGTATCTCCGCGACCTTCAAGGATCTGCCGGGCGGCCAGGTGCTCGGCCCGACCTTCGACTACACCCACCGCCTGATCGAGCCCGACCTCGAGGCCCCCGCCGGGCCGCTCGCGACCGCCGAGCCCTCCGGCGCGACGCCGCGCGTGACCGACGTTCTCGGCCATCAGGGGCTCATCGAGCCGGACGGTGCCGGGGAGGAGACGCCGGGCGACATCACGCGCGATCCGGCCGACTTCCCGATCGGGCGCGACATGCGCCTCCAGGCCCTCGCGCGCGGCGACGAGGGTTGGCTCCTCGGCCTCGCCTACTCCACGCAGCGCGGCTACGGCCGCAACCATCCCTTCGTCGGCGAGATCCGCATGGGCGAGGTGGCGGTCGAGATGTTCGTCCCAGAGCTCGGCTTCGCGGTGGTCCTCGGCGAGATCACGCTGACCGAGTGCCAGATGGTGAACCAGTTCAAGGGGAGCGCCACCGAGCCGCCCCAGTTCACGCGCGGCTACGGCCTCGCCTTCGGCCGGGTCGAGCGCAAGGCGATGGCGATGGCGCTCGTCGACCGCGCGCTGCGCGCCGACGAGTTCGGCGAGGACCGCGTCGCCCCGGCGCAGGACGAGGAGTTCGTCATCGCCCATTCCGACAACGTGCAGGCGACGGGCTTCGTCGAGCACCTGAAGCTGCCCCACTATGTCGACTTCCAGGCCGAGGTCGGGCTGATCCGCATGATGCGCGCCGAGCACGAGGCGCGCAAAGCCGCCGCCGACGGCGCGGCGGGCGAGGACGGCGACCAGCGGGAGGCCGCCGAGTGAGCGCGCCGACCTACAATTTCGCCTATCTCGACGAGCAGACGAAGCGGATGATCCGCCGTGCCCTCCTGAAGGCGGTGGCGATCCCCGGCTACCAGGTCCCCTTCGCGAGCCGCGAGATGCCGATGCCCTATGGGTGGGGCACCGGCGGCGTGCAGGTGACGGCCTCCATCATCGGCCCGGACGACGTCCTGAAGGTGATCGACCAAGGCTCCGACGACACCACCAACGCCGTCTCGATCCGCGCCTTCTTCGCCCGCGTCGCCGATGTCGCGACGACGACGCATACCGAGGCGGCAACGGTCATCCAGACGCGCCACCGCATCCCCGAGCGGCCGCTGGAGGCGGGACAGATCATCGTCTTCCAGGTGCCGATCCCCGAGCCGCTGCGCTTCCTGGAGCCGCGCGAGACCGAGACGCGGGTGATGCACGCGCTCGCCGAATACGGCCTGATGCACGTGAAGCTCTACGAGGACATCGCGACCCACGGCCATATCGCGACGACCTACGCCTATCCCGTGCTCGTCGAGGGGCGGTACGTGATGGACCCGTCCCCGACGCCGAAATTCGACAATCCGAAGATGAACAACTCACCCGCCCTCCAGCTCTTCGGGGCCGGGCGCGAGAAGCGGATCTACGCCCTGCCGCCCTACACCGAGGTCATCAGCCTCGATTTCGAGGACCACCCGTTCGAGGTGCAGGCCTTCGAGGAGCCCTGCGCGCTCTGCGGGGCGACGGGCGTCTATCTCGACGAGATCGTGACCGACGATGCGGGCGGGCGGATGTACGCCTGCAGCGACACCGATTTCTGCGAGGGCCGGCGCATGGCAGCGGAGGCCGCCGAATGAGCGACTATGTGCTGCGGCCGCCCGAGGCGCGCGACGTCCCCTCCCTCACGCAGATGACGAACCTTCCCGGCGTGCGCGCCGGGACGCAGCGCCTGCCGTTCGAGGGCGAGCAGCAGGTCGGCCGCCGCTTCCTGGAGCGGCCGGTGAACCAATATTGCGTCCTCGCGGTGCGGGGCGAGGTGGTGATCGGCTGGGCCTTCCTGGAGCGCGGCAAGGGGCGCAAGTCCCACAGCGCCGGCTTCGGCCTCGCGGTCCATGACGACCATTGGGGTCGCGGCGTCGGCCAAGCGCTGACCGAGGCGATGCTCGACCTTGCCGACAACTGGCTCGGCCTCGTGCGCGTCCATCTCGACGTGCTCGCCGACAACACGCGCGCCATCGCGCTCTATGAGCGCCTCGGCTTCGTCCATGAGGGGCGGCTGAAGGCCGACGTGCTGCGCGAGGGCGTCCTGATCGACAGCCTCGTCATGGCGCGCATCCGCCCCGCCCCGACCCCCACCGGAGACGCGGAATGAGCGACGGCGAGGGGCCTCTCCTCCAGGTGGCGGGCGCGACGCGCTATTACGGCGCGCGCGTCGGCTGCGCCGACATCTCGTTCGATCTGTGGCCGGGCGAGGTGCTCGCCATCGTCGGCGAATCGGGGTCCGGCAAGACGACCCTCCTCAACTGCGTCGCCCAGCGGCTCGACCTTTCCGCCGGCACCGTCTCCTACCGGATGCGGGACGGTGCGATGCGCGACCTCGCGACGCTCACCGAGGCGGAGACGCGCTTCCTCGCCCGCACAGACTGGGGCTTCGTCCACCAGAACCCGGCCGACGGGCTGCGCATGAGCGTCTCGGCCGGTGGCAATGTCGGCGAGCGGCTGATGGCCGTCGGCGAGCGCCACTATGGCCATATCCGCGACACCGCGATCGACTGGCTCGGCCGCGTCGAGGTGCCGGCGGACCGCATCGACGACGCGCCGCGCACCTTCTCCGGCGGGATGCGCCAGCGCCTCCAGATCGCGCGCAATCTCGTCACGAGCCCGCGCCTTATCTTCATGGACGAGCCCACCGGCGGGCTCGACGTGTCGGTCCAGGCGCGCGTCCTCGACGTGCTGCGCCGCCTCGTCTCCGAACTCGGCCTCGCGGCGATCCTCGTCACGCACGATCTCGGCGTCGCCCGGCTCCTCGCGGACCGGATGATCATCATGAAGGGCGGGCGGATCGTGGAGGAGGGTCTGACCGACCGCCTCCTAGAAGATCCCCAGCATCCCTACGCACAGCTCCTCGTCTCCGCGATCCTGACGGTGTGACGATGACCGACACGATCCTCAGCGTTCACGGCCTCTCCAAGGTCTTCACGATGCACCTCCAGGGCGGGGTGCGGCTGCCGGTGGTCGAGGGCGCGACCTTCGACGTCGCGGCTGGCGAATGCGTGGTGCTCGGCGGCCCGTCGGGATCGGGCAAGAGCTCGGTCCTCAAGATGGTCTCCGGCACCTACGGGGCGAGCGCGGGGTCGATCCTCGTTCGCCACCGCGGCGCGATGGTCGACACGACGCGCATCTCGGCGCGGGAGATGATCGCGGTCCGCCGCGAGACGATCGCGAACGTCACCCAGTTCCTGCACGCGATCCCGCGCGTCTCCGCGCTCGATCTCGTGGCCGCCGAGGCGCGGGGGCTCGACCCCGAGGCGGCGCGCGGCAAGGCGGGCGAGCTCCTCGCGCGGCTGAACCTTCCCGAGCGGCTCTGGGGGCTCCCGCCCGCCACCTTCTCCGGCGGCGAGAAGCAGCGCGTCAACATCGCGGCCGGCTTCATCCGCGAGGCCCCGCTCCTCCTCGTCGACGAGCCGACCGCGAGCCTCGACGCGGTGAACCGCGCCGTGGTGGTCGCGATGATCGAGGAGAAGAAGACGGCCGGGACCGCGATCCTCGGCATCTTCCACGATGAGGCGGTGCGCGACGCGGTCGCCGACCGGATCGTCGACGTCACGCGCTTCGCCCCGGCGGCGGCCGCGGCATGAAGCTGTCCGAGACGCCGCGGATCCACGAGACGGCGGTCGTCCTCGGCTCCACCGTCGGCCGCTACACCGAGATCGGCGCCCACACGCGCCTCGATGACTCGGCGATGGGCGACTACAGCTACATCGTCGACTACGGGCAGATGATGTTCGCGACCGTCGGCAAGTTCTGCTCGATCGCCTCGCATGTGCGCCTCAACCCGTCGAACCATCCGATGGAGCGGGTGACGAGCCACCACTTCACCTACCGCGCCGGCGACTATTTTCCGGACGCCGAGAACGACGCCTCGATCTTCGAATGGCGCCGCGCCCATGCGGTCCATGTCGGGCACGATGTGTGGATCGGGCACGGGGCGACGGTGATGCCGGGCGTTTCGATCGGCAACGGCGCGGTGGTGGGCGCGGGCGCCGTCGTCACGCGCGATGTCGACCCCTACACCATCGTCGCCGGCGTCCCCGCCCGGCCGCTGCGCCGCCGCTTCGCTCCCGACATCGCCGACCGGATCGACGCGCTCGGATGGTGGGACTGGCCGCACGCCAGCCTGCGCACCGCCCTCGCCGATTTCCAGCGTCTCGACGCCGCTTCGTTCCTGGAAAAATACGAGCGCTGACGGCGTCTCGCGCGCTGTTGCCACACTGTCACGAAAGTGTGGGAACGACGGAAGCGCGCGTTGCCCCGCCCCGCACTTTGCGCCGCCATCGGGCCGAAAGATGGTATCGGCCTCTTGCGCGGACGGCCGCAATCGGCCACCCGGTCCTGTTCGATTGAGCGAAAGTGAGACCCTCTTGAGGTACGCCGTCTATCTGACGCCGCCGCGCGGCGCTCCCTTCCTCGGAGCGGCCGAACGCTGGCTCGGGCGTTCGGCGTTCACCGGGACGGTCAGCGAGCCCGAGGCCCCGGTCGAGGCCCGCGCCGCGACGCCCGCGCGCTACGGCTTCCACGCCACGATGCGCGCCCCGTTCCGCCTCGCCGACGGGGCGTCCGAGGGCGATCTCGTCGCCGCCTTCCATGATTTCTGCGCCGAAAACCCGCCCCTCTCGGTCGCGCTGGAGATCGCCGAGCTTTCCCACTTCGTGGCGCTCGGGGCGGTCGACACCGCGCCGGTCGTGGCGGCGGGCGAGGCGGCCGTGCGCGCCTTCGAGCCCTGGCGCGCCGCGCTCGACGAGGCGGACCTTGCCCGGCGCCAGCCCGCGCTCCTCGATGCGCGCGGACGGGAGCTTCTCGACGCGTGGGGCTATCCCTATGTGATGGAGCGCTTCGTGTTTCACATGACGCTGAGCGGGTCGCTCGACCCGGCAGCGGTTCCGGAGGTCAAGCGCTGCGCCGCGGCCCATTTCGAGCCGCACCTCGCGACGCCGCAGACCCTCCACCACGCCCTATTCCGGGAGGACGAGCCGAACGGCCCGTTCACCATCATTGCCACCCAAGATGACCGGGACGCCTGAGCCGTGACCATCCTGACCAATGCCCGCATCGTTCTCGACGACGAGGTGATCCACGGCCACGTCGTGATGGAGGACGGGATCATCAATGCGATCGGCGAGGGGGCGGCCGCCGGCGAGGATTGCGAGGGCGACTATGTCGTCCCCGGCCTCGTGGAGCTGCACACCGACCATCTGGAAGGCCACATCTCGCCCCGCCCGCGCGTGCGCTGGAACACGACGGCCGCCATCCAGGCCCATGACGCGCAGATCGCCGCCTCCGGGATCACGACGGTGCTCGACGCGCTGCGCGTCGGGCTCGACGCCGATTCCTCGCTGACCTCGGAGGATTCGCGTCAGATCGCCGACGTGATCGCCGCCGCGCAGGACGAGGGGCGGCTGCGCGTCGACCACCGCTTCCACCTGCGCTGCGAGGTGTCGGACGAATACGCGCTCGGCGGGTTCGCCCTCTTCGACGACATGCCGCGCGTCGCGCTCGTCTCGCTGATGGACCACACGCCCGGCCAGCGCCAGTTCCGTTCGCTCGACGCCTACCGCGCCTATTTCCAGACGAAGAGCGGCATGTCCGACCCCGAGTTCGAGCGCTTCCAGGCCGAGCGGCGCGAGCGGGCGGCGATCTGGTCCGACAGCAACCGCCGCGAGCTTGCGATCCGGGCGAAGGCGCGTGGTGTGATCATCGCGAGCCACGACGACGCGACCGAGGCGCACGTCGCCGAGGCAGTCCGCGACGGCGTGACGCTGGCGGAGTTCCCGACGACCATCGACGCCGCCGTCGCGTCGCGCGCCGCGGGGATGAAGATCCTGATGGGCGGACCCAATCTCGTCCGCGGCGGGTCGCATTCGGGCAATATCTCGGTGGGTGAGCTCGCCGATATCGACGCGCTCGACATCCTGTCCTCCGACTATGTGCCGTTTTCGATGCTCCAGGCGGCCTTCGTCCTCGGCGAGCGCGAGGGGTGGACGCTGCCGCGCGCCATCGCGACGGTTACAAAGAACCCGGCAGCCGCGGTGAATCTCACCGATCGCGGCCGGATCGCGGTGGATTATCGCGCCGACCTCGTGCGCGTCCGCTGTCACAATGACGGCGACATCCCGGTGGTGCGCGCCGTCTACCGCGCCGGTGCCCGCGTCGCGTGAATCTCAACCCGTGGGACTTGACGCGCAATTCGCGTTGCCGTGCAATACAAGCTATGCATCCATGCAAGACACGTGCAACGAGGGCCGGGTTGATCTAGGTTGGCGGGACAAGCGCCTGCAGCTGCCGGTTTTTCCAACGAGGCGCGCTTGCGTCCAAACTTAGGGTAGAATGCAACGGACCACACAGGATAGGTGCGCCCAGAGCGATAGCGAATCCGGCGCGGAAACCGGTGTGTCCGTCAGTGCATCCTCGGAACGGCGCGATCCGCGCCTGACGCGATTGGCCGAACTCGCGGCCAAGGCGCTCCAGATGCCGGTCGGCCTGATCGATCTCGCGGACGGGCGACCCCTGGTGGTGGGCGCGGACGAGGCCGAACGATGGGCCGCGCACTGGACGCCGCCCGCCTCCCGCGACGGACCCGCGATTTCGCTGGTGGACGGCCCGTCCGGACCGCTGACGGTGGTGGCGATCCCGGTGGTCATCAAGGGCCGCCAGGCCTGGATCGGCGCGATCGGCCGGGGCGATGCGCCGCCGCCCGCCAGTGTCCTCGCCGTGCAGCACCTCATCGCCGAGCTTCAGGCCGAGACGGTGCGCGCGGCCGACACGGCGCGGAGCTGGCTCGCCCGCCTCGAACACGAGAACCGGCAGATGAACCGCGCCCAGCGCCTCATGGGCGTCGGCACGGTCAATTACGACTTCCTGGAGGACCAGCTCGACCTGTCGCCCGCGGCGGTCGACATTCTCGGCGGCGGCCGGTTCGGCTCGCTCGGCGACCTCCTCATCGCCTTCGACCCGTTCGACCGCAGCTTCGTTCACCGCGTCCTCACCGGTGTCGGCTCGCGCGGGGACGTGTTTGATTTCGAGCGCGAAATCGATTCCGGCGACGGCGGCCGCCGCCTCGTGCGCGTCAACGGCGAGGTGATGCGCGCCGAGGGTTCGCCGAGCTACATGTTCGCGACTGTGCACGACATGTCGTCCCTGCGCGGCGACGCGTTCGACCCGCGCACCAGCGCCGAACACGACCGCCTCACCGGCGTCTATAACCGATCCATGCTCGACGCGACGATCGCGAAGGCGACGCTGCGGGCGGGCGAGCAGCGCGTCCACGCCGCGCTCTTCATCATCGACGTCGACAACTTCAAGGACATCAACGACACCTACGGCCGCGAGGCGGGGGATGATGTCCTGCGCTTCGTCGCCCGCGCGCTCGCGAGCATCATCCGCGGCTCCGACACCGTCATCCGCCTCGGCGGGGACGAGTTCGCCGTCGTCATCTCGGGCCTGCCCCATCTCGACGGGGTGAACGAGCTCGCCGGCCGCATCCGCACGATCCTGACCTCGCGGGTCAATGTCGGCGCGACGATGGTCGAATTCTCCGTCTCGGTCGGCGTCGCGGTCTACCCGGAAGACGTGTCGGAGGGGGTCGACGCCTACCGCGCCGCCTCGCAGGCGCTCTTCGAGGCGAAGGCGGAGGGCGGCAACCGGCTGAAGCGGTTCGACCCGGCGCTGCGCGAGCAGCGCGAGGAGCACCGCGCCTTCACCGCGAGCGTCAGGGCCGGCCTCCTGCGCAACGAGTTCCTGCCCTTCTTCCAGCCCAAGCTCGACCTGCGGACCGGGACGGTCGTGGGCTTCGAGGCGCTCTGCCGCTGGCGCCATCCGGTGCGCGGCACGCTGGGCCCCGCCGCCTTCTTCCGCGCGTTCGAGGATCGCGATATCGGCGGCCCGCTCTCCGACGTCGCCCTCGTCGGCTCGTTCAAGGCGGTGCGCGGCTTTCACGAGTACGGCGTCTCGCCCGGCCACATCGCGGTGAACCTCAACCAGACCCAGCTCGAGCGGGTCGATCTCGTCCCCCAGGTCGAGCGGCTGACCAAGGAATATGGCGCGGAGCCGAGCGAGATCCTGTTCGAGGTGGTCGAGAACGTCCTCATCCGCGACAAGCGCGTCGTCTACGACAATCTGACCGAGCTCTTCCATCGCGGCTACCGCGTGGCGCTCGACGATTTCGGCACCGGCTTCGCCTCGCTGACCCACATCCGCGAGCCCTTCATCCGCGAGGTGAAGATCGACCGGAGCTTCGTCACCAACTCGGCCCTCAACCCGCTCGACCGGCAGATCGTGGCGGCGATCGTGCAGATGGCGCGCAAGCTCGGCCTCAGCGTGGTCGCCGAGGGGATCGAGGACGAGGAGACGATCAAGAACCTGCGCAGCCTCGGCTGCACGCTCGGCCAGGGCTTCGTCTTCTCCCACGCCCTCCCGTTCGAGGAGGCGCTTCAGTTCGTGGGACGGCAGGAGCGGATCATGGCGCTCCTCGACGATTCGCGCCTCTGACGGACGCCGGCCGGAAGGGCGGCGGCGCGGCTAGCTCTTGCGGCTCGGCGTCTTCGGCCGCGTGCCGAGCCCCAACCTGGCGCGCACGGGGTCCTTCTTCGCCTTGTCCTTCTCCCGGTCCCGCTCGCGGTCCTTGGATTTCGGCTTCTCCGCATCCTTCGCCGGCAGCTTCCCGCGGCTGATATCGCGGCGCTCCTCCAGCTCCTTCACCGCCTCGCGCAGCGCCTCAAGCTCCTCCTCGTCGTCCTCATCGAAGACGGTCGAGGAGTGGGCGTGGCGCTCGATGAAGACGAGGGGCTCCTCCTCGCGCTGCCAGCCCTTGCGGCCCCAGATCACCGGATGGACGGCCAGTTCGTCCTCCTCGATCTCGATCCGGTTGAAGCTGTTCGGCTCGCCGCGAGTGCGAGAGGAGAGGGCGGTGCCAGCCTGGATCACCGTCACCCGCTGGCCGGGCTGGGTGCGCGAGGCGACGACGGCGCCGACATCTTCCGGGGTGTGGAAGGCGGCCGAATAGGTGCGGTGGAGGTGCCCGGCGGTCACGAGGTCGACGCGCTGCTCCGCGAAGGCGGCGAGCGCCTTCTGCGCCCGGCGCACCATCACGCGCGGCCGGTCGGAGAGGTCCTCCGCGTCCTCGGCGATGAAGGGGTGATGGGCGACCACGATGCGGAAGGCGCTGTCGCGCGCACGGGCGAAGCGGTCGGACAATTCGTCGATCTGGCTGCGCGAGAGGCTGCCGTGCGACCAGTCGAGCCGCAGCGACATGCGCCGCGCGGTGTTGAGGCCGACGACCGCGACATCGCGACCGAACCAGCTCGGCTCCAGCTCGCGATGGACGTAGGAGTGCCAGCGGCGATAGGGCGCGAAGAAGCGCTCGCCGAGCGCATAGGGCGTGATGTCGTGATTGCCGGGGACCGCGATCACCGGCGCGTCGAGCGCGTCGATGAAGGCGCGGGCGCGCTCATATTCGTTGTGGCGCGCGGCCATGGTCAGGTCGCCCGACAGAATGATGAGGTCCATCTTCTCCCGGTTGAGCTCGTCGATGAGCGCTGCCGTCGTCTCCGGGTCCTCCGAGCCGAAATGGAGGTCGGAGATGTGGGCAAGGAGCGTCATGCGTGAACCTCTTGCACGTCAGGTTTGGCGAACACGGACACCTCGCCCGAATGCACCTCGATCGGGCACGGAGATGGCACGAGGACGCGCTCCCCGTCCAGCATCGCATGAAGTCTGCGTCGCGGCCCGCGAATTTCCGCGCTTGTGACGATGAGCTGTTCGACATGCGGATCGTCGGCGAGCGCGCCGAACGCGCCGCGCACCAGGAGGCGGGCGAAGTCCACGCCCGATTCGGGGTGGAGCGCGAACACCGTCAGCTTGCCGCCGGTGACGCTCGCCCGGTGCGGCACGGGGAGGAGCATCGGGTCGAGCGTGCCGACCACGATCGCGAAGGAGCGCGCCGTCATCGTGCGCGTCTCCCCGTCCGGGGTGGTCGCGGTCAGGACGTGGTTCGGGTCGCGCGGCAGCGTCGCGAGGGCGTGGAGGCCGAGCCAGATGCGGTCGAGCATCCGCATCCGCCCGCGCCGGTGCTCGCGGTGGACGCCGATGCGCACCGGCAGGCCCGTGAAGGCGGCGTGGAGGAAGACGTTGTCGCCGATCGTCGCGTAGTCGACCTCGCGCGTGTGGCCGCCGGTGATGACCTTCGTCGCCTCGATCGGGTCGATCGGGATGCCGTAATCGTGGGCGAGGAGGTTCATCGTCCCGCCCGGAATGATGCCGATCGGGCGGCCGCCGCCGCGATGGGCGGCGATCGTGGAGCGGATCGTCCCGTCACCGCCCGCGACGACGACCATGTCGGACGGGGTTTCGACGCTCTTGGCGATCTGTTTGCCGATCGATCCTTCGAGGGGCGTGACGCTGACGCCCCCCTCTTCGAGGCACGCGATCACGTTGTCGCGTGCGTTTCCGTGGTGGAGGTAGGTGCCGGAGGACGTGTTGAAGATCAGGACAGCGGATGGCATCGCAGACTTTTCATGAGGGGCCTACAACAACGCGCTTGGCGGGCATCCGTTGCGCCGGCAGCCGGGAAACCGCGCGTCAACGGGGCCTGCCGTCTGTTCAGCGGCGCACCCTGCCCTTAAGTGAGACCGCGGACAAGGGAGAGATGGATTGCGGCAAAGGCTCAGGCGGATCGAGGACCAGGCGCGTCTCGCCGCCACCACCTTGCACGAGCGCTTCGGCGGGATCATGGCCCCGACGCTGCGGCTCGGCGTCACCGGGTTGTCGCGCTCGGGGAAGACGGTGTTCCTCGCCGCGCTCGTCCACAATCTCGTCCATGGCGGCCGCCTGCCCCTCTTCGCGGCCTACGCGGAGGGGCGGCTGTCGAACGCCGCCCTCGCGCCGCAGCCGGATGACGAAGTGCCGCGCTTTCCCTACGAGGACCATGTCCGCGCGCTCGTCGACGAGCGGGTCTGGCCGGCCTCGACCCGGCGGATCGCGCAGCTTCGCGTCACCATCGAGTACGAGACGGCGCGCCTCCTCGGCCGCCGCTTCGGGCCGGGGCGGCTCCACCTCGATCTCGTCGACTATCCGGGCGAATGGCTCCTCGACCTTCCCCTGATGCACCTCTCCTTCAAGGATTGGTGCGCGACCTCGCTCGACGAGGCGGCGCGGCGGCCGGCCGAATCGCGCCACTTCCGCGGCGATCTCGACGCGCTCGACCCGCTCGCCCCGGCGCGCGAGGCTGACGCGCAGCGCCTCGCCGAGACCTTCACCGCCTACCTCCAGGCCGCGCGCGCCGACCCGCACGCGCTCGCCTCCCTGCCGCCCGGCCGCTTCCTGATGCCGGGCGACATGGAAGGCTCGCCCGCGCTCACCTTCGCCCCGCTGCGCCTGCCCGAGATCGACGAGATGCCGGCCGGCTCCCTCTGGGCGATGATGGAGCGGCGCTACGAGGCCTATAAGACGCACGTCGTGCGGCCTTTCTTCCGCGACCATTTCGCCCGGCTCGACCGGCAGATCGTCCTCGTCGACGTGCTTGCGGCGCTGAATGGCGGGCCGGAGGCGCTCGACGAACTGCGCCGCGCCATCACCTCCGTCCTTTCCTGCTTCCGCACGGGGCGTCTCTCCTTCCTCGGCTCGCTCGTCGACCGGCGGATCGACCGGATCCTCTTCGTCGCCACCAAGGCCGACCACATCCACCACACCGACCACGACCGGCTGGAGCGGATCCTCGAACACCTCGTCGCCGAGGCGAAGGCGCGGGCGCAGTTCACGGGCGCGGCGGTGGATGTCGCGGCGATGGCGGCGGTGCGGGCGACGCGCGAGGCGAGCGTCACGCGCGACGGCGAGGTCTGGCCGACCATCGTCGGCACGCCGATGGCGGGGGAGCGCATCAACGGGCGCGTCTTCAACGGGGAGTCGGAGATCGGCCTCTTCCCCGGCGACCTGCCGAATGACCCCTCGGCGGTGTTCTCCGAGGAGCGGGACGAGTATGGTGTGACGACGATGCGATTCCGCCCCGGCCGGGTGGAGCGCTCGAACACCGGCCTCACCCTGTCGCTGCCGCACATCCGGCTCGACCGCGTCCTGCAATATCTGATCGGAGACCGCCTCTCGTGAACCGACGCCGCCCCACGATCTTCGAAATCGACGAGGTGGCGTTCGAGGAGGATTCGGCCTTCGACGAGGCGCCGCGCGAGACCTACCGCGCCCGGCCGCAGCCGGACGAGGGGTTCGAGGCGGAGGAGGCGGCCCCGCTGCCGGTGCCGATCGAGCCGGAACCGCTGAAGAAGCGACGCCGGATCACCTGGCTTTCCCTCTTCACGATGGGCATCTCGGGCCTTGCCGCCCTCGCCCTCTCGATCTCGCTCTATGCGTTCGTGGAGGATCTTCTCGCGCGCATCCCGGCGCTCGGCTGGGTCGCCGCGGCGCTGACGGCGGTGATGCTCCTCGGCCTCCTCGGCATGGTCGGTCGCGAGTGGATCGCGCTGCGCCGGCTCAAGGAGGTAGAATCGCTGCGCCGCCGGGCAGACGAGGCCGTCATCAACGACGACCGTCATCAGGCGCTGGCCGCGCTGAAAGAGCTGATCGACCTCTACGACGATCGCCCGGTCACCGCCCGCGGCCGCAAGGCGATGAAGGGCCACATGCGCGAGATCATCGACGGGCGCGACCTCATCGCGCTCGGCGAGCGCGAGATCCTCGGCCCGCTCGACCGTGAGGCGATCGCGGAGATCGTCGGCACCGCGCGGCGCGTCGCGGCGGTGACGGCGCTCTCCCCGCGCGCGCTGGTGGACCTCGCCTTCGTGATCTTCGCCGCGCTCAGCCTCGTGCGGCGCATCGCGACCATCTATGGCGGGCGGCCGGGCACGCTCGGCTTCCTGCGCGTCCTGCGCCACGCCATCGCGCACCTCGCGGTGACGGGCGGCATGGCGGCGGGGGACAGCCTCGTCGGCGAGGTGATCGGCAAGGGCATCGCGGCGAAGCTCTCCGCCAAGCTCGGCGAGGGCATCGTCAACGGGCTGATGACGGCCCGCCTCGGCCTCGCGACGCTCGACGTCCTGCGCCCGCTGCCCTTCACGGGCACGCGCCGTCCGCGCATCAACGACATCCTGCCCGAGATCGCCCGCATCGTGCCGCGCAGCAAGGACGGGAAGGAGTAGGCGGCGATGTTCACGCCGCTCTTCGAGGGGCTGCGCGAGGAGGGCGTTCCGGTCTCGCTCCGGGAATATCTCGCGCTTCTGGAGGCCATGGAGAAGGGCCTCGACGACACCGACATCGAGACCTTCTACCACCTCGCCCGCACCATCCTCGTGAAGGACGAGACGAAGATCGACGCGTTCGACCGCGTGTTCGGCCGCGTCTTCCACGGCATCGCGGCCCTCTCTGAGGCGGAGGACGGGGTCGATGTCGTCGACCTGCCGGAGGAGTGGCTGCGCAAGCTCGCCGAGCGCGTCCTCTCGGCCGAGGAGATGGCGAAGATCGAGGCGCTCGGCGGCTTCGACGCGCTGATGGAGACGCTGCGAAAGCGCCTCGCCGAGCAGGAGGGCCGCCACCAGGGCGGCTCCAAGTGGATCGGCACGGCGGGCACCTCGCCCTTCGGCGCCTATGGCTTCAATCCGGAGGGCGTGCGCATCGGCCAGGCCGAGAGCCGCCACCGCCGCGCGGTCAAGGTCTGGGACCGGCGCGAGTTCCGCGACCTCGACGGGGATGTGGAGATCGGCACCCGCGCGATCCGCATCGCGCTGCGAAAGCTGCGCCGCTTCGCCCGCACCGGCGCCACCGAGGAGCTGGACCTGCCGGCGACGATCGATGCGACGGCGCGCGAGGGTTATCTCGACGTGCGCACCCATCGCGAGCGGCAGAACAACGTGAAGGTGCTCCTCCTCCTCGATGTCGGCGGGTCGATGGACGACCATGTCGCCGTCTGCGAGGAGCTGTTCTCGGCGGCGAAGTCGGAATTCCGCTCGCTGACGCACTACTACTTCCACAACTGCGTCTATGAGGGGCTGTGGACGTCGAACCGCCGCCGGCGCACCGAGCAGACGGCGACGCTCGACGTCATCCGCACCTTCCCGCCCGACACGCGCCTCGTCCTCGTCGGCGACGCCGCGATGAGCCCTTACGAGATCGTGACCCCCGGCGGCTCGGTCGAGCATTGGAACAAGGAGGCGGGGGCGATCTGGATGCAGCGCCTCCTCGGCCACTTCCCGAAGGCGGCGTGGATCAACCCTGTCCGGAGGGACCTCTGGAGTGTCACGCAGTCGACGCAGATCCTCTCCAAGCTGATGGGCGGGCGCATGTTCGAGTTGACTCTCGACGGGCTCGACGGCGCAATTAACGAATTGCGCCGGTAGGCGAAGGCCGAACGGCACGGGGAGATGCGGCGCGCGCCGGCCACCGGCCGAGGCCGCACGAGGGAGGACTGCGAGGAATGGATGCGACCATGGCCCCTCCGGCCCGGCCGCTGAGCCGCTACATTCCGCTTACGCGCCATGCGGTGATCGCCGACCTCTGCGCGAAGCTCACCGGTGACGATGACGGAGACCGCGACGCGTTCGCCCAGGTTGCCCTCCGCCTCCAGCGCCATCGCGGCCACGGCTACCGCCTCCTCGCCGAGGAGATCCGGCGCTGCTACCTGCCCTTCAGCCCGGACCAGGACACGGTGCGCGTCATCGAGTTCTCGCCCGAGGAGCGCAAGGCGATGGGCGACCGCCTCGCCGGGCTCATCAAGCATCTCCTCGAACGGGCGAACTACACGCGCCTGTCGAACGACGAGCTGACCGAGATGCTCTCGGCCCAGTCGCCCTATTCGCTGCGCATCGAGGTGGACCTTGCCGAATATGACGTGATGCACGTCTTCGTGCGCGACTCCTTCGACGAGACGCGCACGACGCGGCGGCCCGAATGGGCCTACCTCCTCAAGGAGCGCTATACCGTCCACATCTACCGCCGCCTCTTCGTCTTCCTGAAGCTGAAGTCGGACGAAATGCGCGCGAAGGAGATCGCTGAGGCGGAGTCCATCACCGAGGCGAAGGCGCTGAAGCTGGTCGCGAAGCGGCGCAAGCAGCTCCCGACGGGGACGAGCACGGACTTCATCTACGTGAAGGTCTTCAAGGACATGCCGCAGCATGACCTTCAGATCCTGTTTCCGCTGCGCCGCGTGCAGTTCCGCCCGTTCGACAAGATGAAATTCTACGCGACCGCCGGCGGCGGCACGCTCTTCGGCGTCTTCACCACGACCGGCAAGGTGCTGGCGGCGAGCAATCCGTTCACCGCGGTCGGCGCGCTGATCGCCTTCATCGGCCTCCTCGCCCGGCAGATCTCCACCTTCTTCAACCAGCGCACGCGCTACATGATGGAGCTGGCGCAGAAGCTCTTCTTCCACAATCTCGCGAACAACCGCGCCGCGCTCGCGCTGCTTCTCGACCGGGCGGAGGAGGAGGACGTGAAGGAAGATCTCATCACCCTCTCCTTCGCGGCGGGGCGCACGGTGCCGGAAGACGGGCTCGACGGGCTGAAGGACGAGATCTGCGCGAGCCTTTCGGAGCGCTACGGCGTTTCGGTGAATTTCGAGCTGCCCGACGCGCTCTCGCGCCTCGAGGAGGACGGGCTCGTCACGCGATCAGGCGGGATGGTGCGCTTTCCGACCCTCGCCGCCGCGGCGGATCGGCTCGAGGCGATCCTGAAATCGGACGATGCGGACGACGAGCGGCACCTGTGCGACGAGGCGCCGGCGGACGCGGTGGCCGAGGTCTGAGCCGCCGCGCCGTCGCCGTCCGGCGAGCCGTGGTCAGCCCTTCGGGCCGACGAGCGACACCATCTTCTGCAGGGCGAGATCGTAACCCTCGGTCCCGAAACCGGCGATGACCCCGTCCGCGCGCAGCGAGACGTAGGAGAAGTGGCGGAAGGATTCGCGCTTGTGCACGTTCGAGATGTGCACCTCGATCACCGGCCCGTCGAAGGCGTTCAGCGCGTCGAGCACCGCGACCGAAGTGTGGGTGAAGGCGGCGGGGTTGATGATGATCCCGGCCGCGATCTCCCGCGCCTCGTGGATCCAATCGATGATCTGATATTCGGCGTTCGACTGGTGAAAGCGGACCGCCATGCCGTGCCTGGCCGCGCGCTCGGCGCACATCGCCTCCACGTCGGCGAGCGTCACGTGTCCGTAGATCTCCGGCTGGCGTTTCCCGAGGAGGTTCAGATTGGGTCCGTTGAGGACCATGATTGTCGTTGTCATTGGTCGTCCCAGGTGAGTTCGGGGGCGACCATACACGCTCAACAGGTTTGTGCAGCTACGCCGCCGCGGCGTGGGCTCCGGCGCCGGCGCGCGCGAGGAGGACGAGGCCGAGCGCGTGGGCGGTCGCCGCCTGCGTCGGCTCGATCACCGGCACACCCAGCGCCTCGGTGAGGGGCGCGCGGTGGCGGGCCATGCCGGCGCAGCCGAGGATGATCGTCTCCGCCCCGTCGGCGACCAGCGCGCGCGAAACCTCGAGGACGCGCGGGAAGGCGGAGGCCTCCTCGGCGGCGGCGACGGAGAGGTGGAGGGGCCCCGATCCCGCCCACCGGCTCGCCACCCCCATCTCGCGGAAGGCGCGGGACTGGCGCTTCACGGAGGCCGGGCCGAGCGCGACCACGCCGAACCGGTCCCCCTGCATCAGGGCCGACATCACGGCGCACTCGCGGATGCCGAGGACCGGGCGCGTCGTCGCCTCGCGGCACACGGCGAGGCCGGGGTCGGAGAAGCAGCCGATGATGAAGGCGTCGACATCGGTCCGCTCCAGGACGATCTCGCGCAAGGGGAGCGTCACCGCCTCCACGTCGCGCTGCGTCTCGACGCCGAAGGGGCCGGAGGCGAGCGTCATCGCCTCGATCCGCGGCCCGCCGGGGAGGGCGAGCGCGGTGACGGCCTCGGCCATGCCGGCCGTGACGTCGGGGTTGGAGTTGGGGTTGATCAGGAGAATTGTGCCGGTCATGACATTCCGCTGCCGCCCGCTGGGGCCAAGGCTGGATGATGAGAGATGCGGGCAGGGCGCGTCAACGCGCGTTGCCCGTCGACATTTCACGGCGGAGTCGCTACCTCCGCCACTGGACATGAGCGAGGAGCCCCACAGGTGAGTGGCGTCAACGACATCCGCGGCAAGTTCTTGGACTATTTTGCGAGCGAAGGTCACGAGATCGTCGCGTCGAGCCCTCTTGTGCCGCGCAACGATCCGACGTTGCTGTTCACCAACGCGGGCATGGTGCAGTTCAAGAACGTCTTCACCGGCGCCGAGCATCGCCCCTATGACCGGGCGGTGACGAGCCAGAAATGCGTGCGCGCCGGCGGCAAGCACAACGATCTGGAGAATGTCGGTTACACGGCCCGGCATCACACCTTCTTCGAGATGCTCGGCAACTTCTCCTTCGGCGACTATTTCAAGGAACGCGCGATCGAGCTCGCGTGGCGTCTCGTCACGAAGGAGTTCGGCCTCGACCCCGACCGTCTCCTCGCGACGGTCTATGCCGAGGACGACGAGGCGGCGATCCTGTGGAAGAAGATCGCCGGCCTGCCGGACCACAAGATCATCCGCATCGCGACGTCGGACAATTTCTGGCAGATGGGCGACACCGGCCCGTGCGGCCCGTGCTCGGAGATCTTCTACGATCACGGCGACCACATCTTCGGCGGCCCTCCCGGCTCGCCGGACGAGGACGGTGACCGCTTCATCGAGATCTGGAACCTTGTCTTCATGCAGTTCGAGCAGGAAGCGGGCGGGGTGCGCCACAACCTGCCGAAGCCGTCGATCGACACGGGCATGGGCCTCGAGCGCATCGCGACGATCCTGCAGGGCGTCCACGACAATTACGACATCGACCTCTTCCGCGCGCTGATCGCCGCGGCCGAGGACGCGATCGGCGCGAAGGCCGAGGGCGCGGCGAAACCGAGCTTCAAGGTCATCGCCGACCATCTGCGCGCGACCTGCTTCCTGATGGCCGACGGGGTGCTCCCGTCCAACGAAGGCCGCGGCTACGTGCTGCGCCGGATCATGCGCCGCGCGATGCGCCACGCGAACATGCTGGGGGCGACGCAGCCTGTCTTCTACAAGCTCGTCCCCGCGCTGACGCGGGAGATGGGGCAGGCCTATCCGGAGCTGCGCCGCGCCGAAGGGCTCATCATGGAGACGACGCAGGCCGAGGAGGTCCGCTTCGGCCGCACCCTCGCGCGCGGCCTGACGCTCCTCGAGGAGGCCGTCGCCGACCTCCAGCCGGGCGCCGCGCTTCCGGGCGAGACCGCCTTCAAGCTCTACGACACGTACGGCTTCCCCTACGACCTCACCGAGGACGCGCTGCGTCCGCGCGGGCTGAGCGTCGACCGCTCCGGCTTCGAGACGGCGATGGAGGCCCAGAAGGCCGAGGCGCGGCGCCACTGGGCGGGTTCGGGCGAGGCGGCGGACGACAAGGTGTGGTTCTCGATCCGCGATCGCGTGGGCGCCACCGAATTCCTCGGCTACGACACGACGGTCGCGGACGGCGCGGTCGTCGCGATCGTGGTCGACGGGCAGGAGGTCGACACGCTGGAGGCGGGGAAGGAGGCGCGCGTCGTCTTCAACCAGACCCCGTTCTACGGCGAGTCGGGCGGCCAGGTGGGCGACCAGGGCGTCGCCGTCGCCGGGGACGCGCGCTTCGTCATCACGGACACGCAGAAGGTGGCGAACGGCCTCTTCATCCATCGCGGTACGCTGGAATCGGGCACGCTCGGCGTGGACGACGGCATGACGCTGACGGTGGACGAGAGCCGGCGGAACGCGATCCGCGGCAACCACTCGGCGACGCACATCCTGCACGAGTGCCTGCGGCGTGTGCTCGGCGATCATGTCGCCCAGAAGGGCTCGCTGGTGGCGCCGGAGCGGCTGCGCTTCGACTTCTCACACGCCAAGCCGATGTCGCGCGAGGAGCTCGCCGTGGTCGAGGTCGGGGCGAACGACCGCGTGCGCGAGAATGACGAGGTCGACACGCGCGTCATGGCGATCGACGAGGCGATGCAGTCCGGCGCGCGCGCCCTCTTCGGCGAGAAATATGGCGACGAGGTCCGCGTCGTCTCGATGGGGCGCGACGGCAACCGCCGCTTCTCGGTCGAGCTGTGCGGCGGCACGCACGTCAAGCGCACCGGCGATATCGGCCTCATCGTGCTGACGGACGAGAGCGCCGTCTCCTCGGGCGTGCGCCGTCTCGAGGCGCTGACGGGCGAGGCCGCGCGCCAATATCTCTCCGGCCAGCGCGACCAGCTCCGCGCCGTCGCGGCCGCGATGCGGGTCGCGCCCGACGATGCCGCCGCCCGCGTCGAGGCGCTGGTGGAGGAACGCCGCCGCCTGGAGCGTGACCTCGAGGAGGCGAAGAAGCGCCTCGCCCTCGCCGGTCCCGCGCAGTCCGAGGCGGCGAAGACGGTGGCGGGGGTGAGCTTCGTCGGCCGCGTGGTCGACGACCTGCCGGGCAAGGCGCTGAAGGGCCTCGCCGACGAGGCGCGCGATGCGGCGGGGTCGGCGGTGGTCGCGATCGTCGGCCGCGCCGAAGGGCGCGCGAGCGTCGTCGTCACGGTGAGCCCGGACCTCGTCGACCGGTTCGATGCGGTGGCGCTGGTGCGCGCTGGCTCCGAGGCGCTCGGCGGCAAGGGCGGCGGCGGCCGGCGCGACATGGCGCAGGCCGGCGGCCCTGACGCGGCGAAAGCGGACGAGGCGATCGCCGCGATCGTCGCCGCGATGGAAGCGGCCTGAGTGTCAGACACGAAAAAGCCCGGTGCCTCCTGCGAGGCGCCGGGCCCTTCGATCCGTCCGACGGGACGCTGCGTCTAGAAGCGACGGGGGTGCGCCTGGTTGCGCTCCAGCTCGCGCTTCAGGATCCGCATGTTGCTGCGGTTCGCCTTCCACATGACGTCGAACACCGAGCCGAGCAGCGGGATCGACCCCAACACCGTGTCTCCGGCGACATTCGCGGCCATGCGCGCGATGGTGCGCTTGCGCGCGCCCATGCGGTACGCCTGGATCAGCAGATAGGACGATAGGAAAAAGCCCACGAGGTCGCCGATGCCCGGCACGAGGCCGAGGATCGAGTCGAACCCGAACCGGATTCCGAACAAGCTGAACTTGGAATCCAGCCAGATGGCCAGATTGTCCAGCTCACGGGTCGACGGCGTGCCACCAGAAACGGCCCGGCGGTCACTGGCCCAGCGGTCAAACGTGATCGTGCGCGCCATACGCATTGTTCTCCTTGCAGCGACAGAACGCGCGATATGGGGAATTCGTTCCCAAATGCGAGACCCTGCGACGCGCGGCGCCACGGCACGGACCGCCCCGAGATCGACATCCGACGCAGATGTATGAGAACGTATGGATTGGCACGCCATTCGCTAAGACCACCGACAGAGAGTGGTCCGGAGGAGAAGCACCATGAAAACGATCCGCCCTGTCGCGTTCGCGATGTGCGCGCTGGCCGCACTGGCGACCGCCGGCCCGGCCTTTGCGCAGGACACCTACAAGGTCGCGCTGGACGGGACGTTCGCCCCGCACGCAATGCCCAAGCTCGGCGGCGGGATCGAGGGCTTCAACGTCGACCTCGCCAACGAAATCGGCAAGCGGCTCGGCGTCACGATGGACATCACCGCCGCCCAATTCTCCGGCCTGCTGCCCGGTCTCCAGGCAGGGACCTACGATTTCATCGTCGCGCCGACGACGATCACGCCCGAGCGGGCCGAGAACCTCCTCTTCAGCGAGGGCTATCTCGACACCGACTACCAGTTCGTCGTGAAGGCGGGGACGGAGGAGATCACCGATCTCCACCAGCTGAAGGGCAAGACCGTCGCCGTGAACAAAGGCTCGGCCTATGATGCCTGGGCGCGCGGCCTCGCCGACGAGATCGGCTGGACGGTCGAGAGCTACGGCACCAACACCGACGCGATCCAGGCGGTCCTCTCCGGCCGCGCCGACGCCAACGTCGCCGGCAACACCGTGTCGGCCTGGGCGGTGAAGAAGAACCCGGCGCTCGCGCTCTCCTACCTCCACTCGACCGGCCTCGTCTGGGGCATGCCGTTCCGCAAGGACGACGTCGAGACGCGCAACAAGGTCGAGGCGGTGATCGAGTGCATGAAGGCCGACGGCACGATTGCGGCGATGTCGGAGAAGTGGTTCGGCGTCACCCCGCCGGAAGGCTCCACGCCGACGACGCCGATGAAGGGCTACGGCCAGCCCGGCTTCCCCGGCTATGACGAGACCGAGCACGAGCTGAACTGCGGCTAAGGACGACGTGAGCGAGACCGACACCGCGTCCGCGCCGGCCGCCGGCGCGGGCAGGGCGCCCGCCAGGGGCACCCCGCCGATCCTGCAGCTCATCGCGCTGCACAAGCATTATGGCCCGCTCGAGGTGCTGAAGGGCATCGATCTCGCCGTCACCCCCGGCGAGATGGTGTTCCTGATCGGCCCTTCGGGGTCGGGCAAGAGCACGCTCCTGCGCTGCTGCAATCGCCTGGAGGAGCCGACCTCCGGCGCCGTCATCGTCGAGGGGCAGGACATCACGGCGCCCGGCGTCGACCTCAACAAGGCGCGCCGGCGGATCGGGATGGTCTTCCAGTCCTTCAACCTCTACCCGCACAAGACCGCGCTCGGGAACGTGACGCTCGCGCTGCGCAAGGTGTCGGGCCTCTCGCGCCGCGACGCGCGGGAGAAGGCGGCGGCCGCGCTCGCCGATGTCGGCCTCGCCGACAAGGCGGACGTTTACCCGGCCGCGCTCTCGGGCGGCCAGCAGCAGCGCGTCGCGATCGCCCGCGCGCTGGCGCTGGAGCCGAAGGTGATGCTCTTCGACGAGCCGACCTCCGCGCTCGATCCCGAACTCGTCGGCGACGTGCTCGACGTGATGCGCAAGGTGCGCGAGGCGGGGATGACGATGCTCGTCGTCAGCCACGAGATGCGCTTCGCCGCCGAGGCCGCCGACCGCGTGATCTTCATGGACGGCGGGGTGATCGTCGAAGAGGGGCCGCCCGAGGCCGTGTTCGGCGCCCCGCGCGAGGCGCGCACGCAGGCCTTCCTCGCGCGGGTGACGCACTGATGGACGAGGCCGCGCCGATGTCGGCGGGCGCGCGCTTCGTCGAGACCTTCTTCAACTGGACGGTCATCGAGCGCTATCTGCCGGCGATCCTGAAGGGCATGGTCGTCACGCTGGAGCTCGCGGTTCTCGTCGTGGCGAGCGGCATCCTTCTCGGCCTCGTCCTCGCGTGCCTGCGCGCCTACCGGGTGCTGCCGCTGAACCTCCTCATCGTGGGGTTCGCCGACATCTTCCGCGCGCTGCCGCCGCTCGTCCTCATCCTCATCGCCTATTTCGGGCTCCCCAATGTGGGGATCTCGCTCTCGGCCTTCGTGGTGATCTGGCTTATCCTGTCTCTGGCGCTCGCCGCGTTCGCGGAGGAGATTTTCTGGGCGGGGATCCTGTCGATTGGGAAGGGCCAGTGGCAGGCGGCGCGCTCCACCGGCCTCACCTACACGCAGACCCTCGTCTATGTGGTCCTGCCGCAGGCGGTGCGCCTCACCGTCCCGCCGCTCACCAACCGCGCGATCGCCATCACCAAGTCGACCGCGCTCGGCATGGTGATCGGCCTCTCCGACATTCTCGGCGCGGCGACCACGGCGCAGAGCTTCTCCGGCAGCGCGACCCCGCTGATGATGGCGGCGATCGCCTACGTGATCCTCTTCCTGCCCTTCGTCATCTTCGCGCGGTGGCTGGAGAGCCGCTTCAAGTGGCGCCACGCATAGGCCGATGTGATGGACGCCTTCCTGCAGCAATTCTTCAATTTCGAGATCATGGGCCAGGCCTGGCCGATGCTCCTCACGGGGCTGAAGATGACGGGGCTCATCTGCCTCATCGTCATCCCGCTCGGCCTCCTCGCGGGGATCGGGACGGCGCTGCTGTCGCTTGCCGAGCGGCGGTGGATCCGCTGGCCGGCCGTCGCCTTCGTCGACATCTTCCGCGCCCTGCCGCCGCTCGTCCTCCTGATCTTCGTCTATGCCGGGCTCCCCTTCGCCGGGATCCGCCCCTCGCCCTTCCAGGCGGTCGCGATCGCCTTCCTCCTCAACAACGCCGCGTACTATGGCGAAATCTACCGCGCCGGCATCCTGTCGATCGGGAAGGGGCAGTTCGAGGCGGCCCGCTCGACCGGCCTCACCGCGACGCAGGCGATGATCCACGTGGTCTTGCCGCAGGCGGTGAGAAATGTTCTGCCGGATCTCATTTCCAACACGGTGGAAGTGGTAAAGCTGACCTCCATCGCGAGCGTGGTGTCGCTGGCCGAGCTCCTCTACCAGGCCGACATGGCGCGATCCGTCACCTACAATGCCTCGCCGATCGTGGCGGCGGCGGGCATCTATCTCGTTCTCCTGTGGCCCCTGGTGCGCCTCGTCAGCCGCCTGGAGCGCCGCATCGCCGCCTGAGGATAAGACTATGAGACCGGTGCACATCGGGGCCGCGCAGCTCGGCCCGATCCAGAAGGCGGAGACGCGCGAGGAGGTCGTCGCGCGCATGATCGCGCTCTTCGACCAGGCCGCCGAGAAGGGTTGCGACCTCGTCGTCTTCCCCGAGCTGGCGCTCACCACCTTCTTCCCGCGCTGGTACATGACCGACCAGGCCGAGGTGGACACCTGGTTCGAGACGGAGATGCCGAACGCGGCCGTGCAGCCGCTCTTCGACCGTGCGCGCGAAGCGAACATCGCGATCTCCTTCGGCTTCGCGGAGCTGACGCCGGACGGGCACCACTTCAACACCTCGATCCTCACCGACCGCACCGGCGAGATCGTCGGCAAGTACCGGAAGGTCCACCTGCCGGGGCATGACGAATTCGATCCCGAGCGTGCCTTCCAGCACCTCGAGAAGCGCTATTTCGAGCCCGGCGATCTCGGCTTTCAGGTCTGGAACGCGCTCGGCGGCGTCGTCGGCATGTGCATCTGCAACGACCGGCGCTGGCCCGAGACCTATCGCGTGATGGGGCTGAAGGGCGTCGAGCTCGTCCTCCTCGGCTACAACACCCCCTCGGTGAACAGCCAGCGCAGCGACGAGGGGCCGGCCGACCGCCTCTTCCATCACCGCCTCGTGCTGCAGGCGGGCGCCTACCAGAACGCCACCTTCGTCGTCGCCGTCGCGAAGGCGGGCGTGGAGGACGGGCATCCGCTCATCGGCGGCAGCGTCATCGTGGATCCGAACGGCCACGTCATCGCCGAAAGCCAGACCGAGGACGACGAGCTGATCACCGCCGTCTGCGATCTCGACGACACCGTGTTCGGCAAGTCGACCATCTTCGACTTCGCCCGCCACCGCCGGATCGAGCACTACGGGGTCATCACGACGCAGACCGGCGTCGTGCGCGACTGATGGCCGTCTTCGACTGCGATGCGCTGACGCCGCAGGAACGCTACAAGATGCTGTGCGCCGCGGTGATCCCGCGGCCGGTCGCATGGATCACCACGGTCGACGGGGAGGGGCGCGTCAACGCCGCGCCCTACAGCTTCTTCAACGTGTTCGGGCAGACGCCGCCGCTCGTCATCATCGGCATCGACCTGCGTGAGGACGGGACGAAGAAGGACACCGTCGTCAACGCGCGCAGCGCCGGCGCGTTCACCGTCAACCTCGCCGACAGCGCGCTCGCGCCGCAGATGGTCGCGACCGCCGCCGCCTTCCCGCCCGGCATGAGCGAACCGGAGGCGATCGGCCTCGCCCTCGCGCCCGGCACGCGCATCGACGTGCCGCGCGTCGCCGATGCGCCGATCGCGCTCGAATGCGCGCTCTACGATATCATGGAGGTCGGCCCGTCCCGCTCGCTCCTGATGGGGGACGTGAAGGCGATCGTCGCGCGGGACGGGCTTTTCGACCCACAGACCAAGCGCCTCACGGTGCCGCATTGGGACCCGGTGGCCCGCCTCTACGCGACGTCCTATGCTCGCCTCGGCGAGGCCTACGAATTGCCGATCCCGGACTGGACCACCCTCGCCGATCGTGCGGAGACGACCAAATGAGCCATCGCCTGACCGAGGACGCGAAGGGCGTCTTCATCATCTCGGCGACCCCGTTCGCCGATGACGGGGCGCTCGACGAAGCGAGCCTCGACAGCCTGACCGATTTCTATCTCGGCCACGGCGTCACCGGCATCACCATCCTCGGCATGATGGGCGAGGCGCCGAAGCTGACCGCCGCCGAATCGGTGAGCGTGCTGAGCCGTGTGCTGAAGCGCGTCGACGGCCGCGTCCCGGTGATCGTCGGCGTCTCGAACGCCGGGCTCGACAATCTCCTCACCCTCGCCAGGACCTCGATGGACCACGGCGCGGCGGGCGTGATGATCGCGCCGAATGCCGGGCACAAGACCGAGACCGGGGTCATCGCGGCGTTCAAGACGATCTCCGACCGCCTGCCGGACGTGCCGCTGGTCTTCCAGGACTTCCCGCTCTCCACGCAGATGCCGATCTCCGCCGACGCCTTCACGCGCCTCGTGGAGGAGGTGCCCTCGGTGGTGATGCTGAAGCACGAGGATTGGCCGGGCCTCCAGAAGCTCACCGCCGTGCGCGAGACGGCCGCCAAGCGCGGGGCGCGGCGCGTGTCGATCCTCACCGGCAATGGCGGGCTCTACCTGCCGCAGGAGCTCGCGCGCGGCGCGGACGGCGCGATGACGGGATTTGCCTATCCGGAAATGCTGGTGGAGGTGGTGCGCCGCCATCAGGCCGGCGACGCGGACGGGGCGGAGGACCTCTTCGACGCCTATCTGCCGATCGTGCGGCACGAGCAGCAGCCGGGCTTCGGCCTCGCCGTGCGCAAGGAGATCCTGCGCCGGCGCGGGGCGATCCGCTCGGCGACGGCGCGCGCCCCCGGTCCCAAGCTCGACGCCGCCGGGCACGAGGAACTGACCCGGCTCATGCAACGCATGGAGCGCGCCTTAGAGAGCGTCGCTCCCGCCATGGCAGCAGAATGAATTTCGATCTCGTCATCAAGGGCGGCACGGTCGCGACCGCCGCCGACACCTTCACCGCCGATATCGGCATTGAGCACGGCATCGTCACCGCGATCGCGCGGGGCCTGCCGGACGGGCGCGACACGATCGACGCGTCCGGCAAGCTCGTGCTGCCGGGCGGCATCGAGAGCCACTGCCATATCGAGCAGGAATCGGCGACCGGGGCGATGACCTCGGACGACTACCTGTCGGGCAGCATCTCCGCCCTCTTCGGCGGGAACACGTCGTTCATCCCGTTCGCCGCGCAGCATCGCGGCCAGTCCGTCCACGACGTGCTCGCCCTCTATCGCGAGCGCGCCTCGAAGTCGGTCATCGACTACTCGTTCCACCTCATCATCACCGATCCGACCGAGACGGTGCTGAAGGAGGAGCTGCCGCAGGCCTTCCGCGACGGCGTGACGAGCTTCAAGGTCTTCATGACCTACGACAAGATGATCGTGTCGGACGAGATGATGCTCGACATCCTCGTGACCGCACGCGAGCACGGCGCGCTGACGATGACGCACGCCGAGAACAACGCGATGATCAAGTGGATGGTGCGCCGCCTCGTTGAGCGCGGCTACACCGAGGCCAAGTTTCACGCGGTGAGCCATCCGGCGGCGGCCGAGGCGGAGGCGATCAATCGCGGCATCCGCCTCGCGAACTTCGTCGGCGCGCCGCTCCTCATCGTCCACGTGTCGACGGACGAGGGGGCGCGCCTCGTCCAGGCGGCGCGCACCGACGGGCACCCGATCTTCGGCGAGACGTGTCCGCAATATCTCTTCCTCACCAAGGAGGAGCTCGACCGGCCGGGCGCGGAGGGGGCGAAATTCTGCTGCTCGCCGCCGCTGCGGGACGCGCAGACGCAGTCGGACCTTTGGCGTCACCTCCACGCCGGCAGCCTCCAGCTCTGGTCCTCCGACCACGCCCCTTACCGTTTCGACGCGTCGGGCAAGCTGTCGGCCGGCCCGAACCCGCCCTTCAACCGCGTCGCGAACGGGATGCCGGGGATCGAGCTGCGCGCCCCGCTCCTTTTCTCCGAGGGCGTGCGCAAGGGGCGTCTGTCGCTGAACCAGTTCGTGGCGCTGACTTCCACCAACGCGGCGAAGATCTTCGGCCTCCATCCCCGCAAGGGGACCATCGCGGTCGGCGGCGACGCGGACATCGCGATCTGGAACCCGGACGAGCGGCGCGTCGTCACCCAGTCGGGGATGCACGACGCGATGGACTACACCCCGTTCGAGGGGATGGAGCTGACCGGCTGGCCGGAGACGATGATCACCCGTGGCCGCGTCGCGATGTCGGACGGCACGCTGCGCGCGACACGCGGCGACGGCGCGTTCATGGCCCGTGCCCCGTTCGACTGGACGGGCTACAAGGCGCAGCTCCCGCCGGAACTGACGCCCGAGACGAATTTCGGCGCGGAGCTACTCTAGGAACCGCGGCGCGCGCCGGGCGGCCTCGCCCGGTCGCCCCCGGCATCGAGAACGCCTCCCGAGCGGAGGCTCAGCGCGGCAGACCCTGCCGCGCTTTTTTTGTGCCCAACGCCGTGTGGCAACTATTGACGAGTCATAATGCGGATACCAAATATCCTTAAGGATAAAAAATATCCGTATTAGGAGCGGATCACATGACGCAACGCCTCGACTACACCGCGATCTCCGGGGATCTCACGAAACGTCTCTTCGGCGTCGCCCAGGCGCTGAACCAGAGCAGCATCGAAGCCTCGCTGCGCCATCTCGTGGATATTCGGGCCTCGCAGCTCAACGGCTGCGCCTTCTGCGTGGACATGCACGTCAAGGAGGCGATGATCGACGGCGAGCGTCCGCTGCGCCTTCACCATGTCGCGGTTTGGCGCGAATCGCCGCTCTTCACCGAGCGGGAGCGCGCGGCCTTCGCCTGGACCGAGGCGCTGACCGCGCATGTCGGAGAGGGGGTCTCCGACGCCCTTTATGAGGAGGCGCGCCAGGTGTTCTCGGAGAAGGAGATCACGGACCTCACCTTCGCGGTGTCCGCGATCAACGCGTGGAACCGGCTGAGCGTCGCCTTCCGCACCGTTCCCGGCTCGCGGGACGAGGCGTTCGGGCTGACGCGGGCGGGCCTTGCCTGATGCAGCTGCGCAATCAGGTGGAGTGGGCGCTTCACTGCGGCGCGATCCTCGCGGGGCTTCCCGCGGGGCGCTACCTCTCCACCAAGGCGCTCGCCGAGCTGCACGGGGTGCCGAAGGAATATCTGTCGAAGGCGCTCCAGGGGCTCGCCCATGCGGGCCTCGTGGAGAGCACGCTCGGCCCCTCTGGCGGCTACCGGCTCGCGAAGCCCGCGGCCGAGATCAGCTTTCTCGACATCGTCGAGGCGATAGAGGGCAAGGGCCCGACCTTCGTGTGCACCGAGATCCGGAAGAACAACCCGTGCCGGCCGGCAGACACTTGCGAGACGGCGCCGTGTCCGGTCGCGCGCGCGATGTGGCGGGCCGACAAGGCCTGGCGCCGTGAGCTCGCCGCGGTCTCGCTCGCCGACATCGCGACGGCGGTGTCGGAGGAGGTGCCGGCGGAAATTCTGGAGAAAACGCGCGACTGGATCGCGGACCGGCGCTGAAGCACGGGCCTCTCGATCCGAGGCAGATCGGGAAGGCGAAGCGCTCGCCCACATATCTTGCGCTTCGCTCCTCGCTCAGATTGATCCAACCTGAGCGAAGAGTGCGCTGGGCGCGTCCGCGATCGTCGCGGTCGGCTTATTCGGCGGCGGGGAGCTCGCCGTCCTCGTCCGGATATTCGGCGTCGCCGTCGGGCTCGGCCGTGCCGGTGATGCGCTCGGCGATCAGGCCGGCATTCTGGCGGATGGCCGCTTCGATCGCCTGGGCGATCTCCGGATTGTCGCGCAGGAACTGCTTGGAGTTCTCGCGGCCCTGGCCGAGGCGCTGGCTGTCATAGGAGAACCACGCGCCCGACTTCTCGACGATGCCGGCCTTCACGCCGAGATCGAGAAGCTCGCCGGTCTTCGAGACACCCTCGCCGTACATGATGTCGAACTCGACCTCACGGAACGGCGGCGCCAGTTTGTTCTTCACAACCTTGACGCGCGTCTGGTTGCCGGTCACTTCGTCGCGATCCTTGATCGAGCCGATGCGGCGGATGTCGAGACGGACGGAGGAGTAGAATTTGAGGGCGTTGCCGCCGGTGGTCGTCTCCGGCGAGCCGAACATGACGCCGATCTTCATGCGGATCTGGTTGATGAAGATGACCATCGTGTGGGAGCGCGAGATCGACCCGGTGAGCTTGCGCAGCGCCTGGCTCATCAGGCGGGCCTGGAGGCCGGGGAGCTGGTCGCCCATCTCGCCCTCGAGTTCGGCGCGCGGGGTGAGCGCGGCGACCGAATCGACCACCAGCACGTCGACCGCGCCGGAGCGGACCAGCGTGTCGGTGATTTCCAGCGCCTGCTCGCCCGCGTCGGGCTGCGAGATCAGCAGATCGTCGACCTGGACGCCGAGCTTGCGGGCGTAGATCGGGTCGAGCGCGTGCTCGGCGTCGATGAAGGCGCAGATGCCGCCCTTCTTCTGCGCCTCGGCGATCGTGTGGAGGGCGAGCGTGGTCTTGCCCGACGATTCCGGCCCGTAAATCTCGACGATGCGGCCCTTCGGCAGGCCGCCGATGCCGAGCGCGATGTCGAGCCCCAGGGAGCCGGTCGACACGGTCTCCACCTCGATCGAGGAGCCCGCGCCGAGCTTCATGATGGAGCCTTTGCCGAAGGAGCGCTCGATCTGGGAGATCGCCGCGGTCAGCGCCTTGCTCTTGTCCACCGAGCTGCCCTCAACCAGACGTAGGTCCGACTGCGCCATGCTATTTCCCTTACGCTTCATCGCGTTATGCCCATCCCGTTGAAGCCCACCATCGCACAAAACGTAGACGTTCGCAATCTGTTCGATAACTTAAAATTGCGTTAACGCTATCCGCGTCCCAATTCCCGCTTCACCGCCTCCGCCAACGCCTTGAGCGTGAACGGTTTTGGCAGGAATTGCGCGTCACCCAATTCATCCACAGACGCGCCGTCGGCGTAGCCCGACATGAAGATCACCTTCAGATCCGGCCGTTCCGCGCGGATCTGTCTTACCAGACTTGGACCGTCGAGCTCCGGCATGATCACGTCGGTCAACAACAAATCGATCGAATCGGGGTCGGCGTCGAAGATCTCGGCCGCCTCGACGCCCGAGCTTGCCGAGAGAACATTGTAGCCCTTGGCCGCGAGGGCGCGCGCCGCGAAGGTGCGAATCGCCTCCTCGTCCTCCACGAGGAGGAGCGTCGCGCTGCCGGTGAGGTCGGCATTCTGGCCGGGCGGGCGGGCGCCGGGGCGGGCCTCGTCGCCCGATGGCGCGGTGCGGGTCTCGGCCGCCGCCTCGGTGCGGGGGAGGTAGACCTCGAAGGTCGTGCCCTTGCCCTCCTCGCTGGTGACGGAGAGCGCGCCGCCGGTCTGCTTGACGATGCCGTAGACGGTGGAGAGGCCGAGCCCGGTGCCCTCGCCGGTCGCCTTGGTGGTGAAGAAGGGCTCGAAGATCTTGTCGAGGATCTCCTGCGGCATCCCCGTGCCGACATCCTCGATCTCGATCAGCACCGCGTCGCCGTCGAGGCCCTCGCCGGGGCGGTCCGCCTCGGGTGCGCCGTGCGGCACGTTGCGGGTGCGGATGGTGAGCTGGCCGCCGCCCTTCATCGCGTCGCGCGCGTTGACGGCGAGGTTGATCACCACCTGCTCGATCTGGCTGAGGTCGGCGAGCACCGGCCACAGATCGCGGCCATAGCTGATCTCGAGCTGGATGGTCTCGCCGAGGAGGCGGTCGAGCATCATCGAGAGATCGGCGACGACGTCGTTGAGGTTCAGCACCGTCGGGCGCAGCGTTTGGCGGCGCGAGAAGGCGAGGAGCTGCTTCACCAGGCCGGCGGCGCGCTGCGCGCTCTGCTTGATGTTCATGATGTCCCGGAAGGCCGGGTCGGACGGGCGGTGGCTCTGGAGGAGGAGGTCGGAGAAGCCGATGATCGCCGTCAGCACGTTGTTGAAATCGTGCGCGATGCCGCCGGCGAGCTGACCGATCGCCTGCATCTTCTGGCTCTGCGCGATCTGCGCCTCGAGCTCTGACTGCTCCGTCACGTCGGAGACGGAGATGATCACGCGGCCCTTCGCGCCCGGAAAGGGCTTGGCCGAGAGGCGCACGCGGCGTTCCGGATTGTCGCGCAGGGGCGCGTCGACGCGGCTCGCATTGCGCTGCTCGGCCTGCGCGACGAGGCGGGCGATGCTCGCCTCGTCGACGTTCAGCCCGTCGGCGAGGTTCGCGCCCGATCCCGCGAGCGAGCGGTAGGGGGCGTTGGAGGCGAGGATGCGGCCGGTCTGGTCGGCGATGGCGGCGGCGGTCGGGAAGATCTCGACGAGGCTCGCATCGACCGGCGTCGTCAGCGCCTCGGGCGGCGCGCCGTCCTCGAAGACGTGGACGAGGTGGCCTTCCTGGCGCGTCAGGCGGGCGAGGAGGGACGGGGGGATGAAGCCGTCGGCCCGGCCATCGGCGATGGCGCGGCGGCGCAGCGCGAAGAGGGCGAGGGCGGCGGCGTCCTCGTCGGCGAGGGCGTCCGGATGGGCGGGGCGGCCGCGCGCGGCCATCATCGCCTGGAAGGCACGGTTGGTGGCGACGAGCGTGCCGGAAAGTGTGGTGACGGCGACCGGCTTGTCGAGCTCCTCGAGCCGCGCGAAAGGCACGGCCGGGCGCACGACGCGCCACGCACTCACCCCGGCCGCGACGAGCGCGAGGGCGGAGGCGGCGATGGTGATCGTGTCCGGCCCGGTGATCGCGACATTGCCCGCGGCGAGCGCCAGCCCGCCGAGCGCGACACCTGTCGGCCACCCGGTTTCAAGGCGTTTGGGCGGCACGCCCTCGCGTGGCGCCCCCGTTGCGATCAGATCGACCATGGGCCGACTATGCCCGATTCGCGGCGCCGTCGCGCCGGCCGGTGATCAGGTCCCGCGGCGCGAAGGCGCCGCAGGCCGTCAGTCGTCGCGATGGACGCGCTCGCGCCGCTCGTGACGTTCCTGCGCCTCGATCGACAGTGTCGCGATCGGGCGCGCATCGAGACGGCGCAGCCCGATGGGCTCCCCAGTCTCTTCGCAATAGCCGTAGGTGCCTTCGTCGAGCCGCGCCAGGGCGGAATCGATCTTGGCGATCAGCTTGCGCTGGCGATCACGGGCCCGCAATTCGATTGCATGGTCCGCTTCCGACGTTGCTCTGTCGGTCAAATCGGGATGATTTCGTTCCCGTTCGGCCAACTGTTCTAAGGTGAACTTCGCTTCGCGTAGGATCTCGGAACGCCAGTCAAGTAGTTTCTTGCGAAAATACTCTTGCTGCCGTTCGTTCATGAAGGGCTCGTCCTCTGACGGACGATAGGCCTCGTCGATCCCCTCTTCCATCACGGTACTCATCGGCGGCACGCTCCCCCGTCAGCGGTGCCGCTATACACCCTCCCTCAACGATTGCAACAGGAAGAGTGCAGCAATTACCGAACATTAAAGGACATTCCGTGGCTATGTGGTCGCGTGGGCGCAATTGCCGCGAGGCTCGCAATCGCTGGTTTTGGTGCCTTGCCACCTATGCGCGCTTCCCTTGGCCGTGCCCCCGCCAGGGGCTCCGCTGCGCCCGATCGGCCTCGGTTTGCAAATATTTATCCAAAAGCCGGCGTAGCTTTTCTCAAAAGATCATGGAACGTTCTTGCCTTCGTGCACCGCGAGACCGGCGCGTCGCGTCTCTGTGGACAGATGCCTGCGCGCAGGCGCCGCAGAAGCCTTGGCCGCGACACTTTACCCGGAGCGCCGAGGCGAGCATTCTTACTCTCCTGCCGACTTCCCGCCGGCCTCCAGCGCGTTCCGCGCCGAGACGGATCCCTTCTGATGACCTTCCTTCCCCTGTGGGTGCTCACGACCCTCGGCGCGGCCGCGGCCCAGACCGCGCGCAACGTGATGCAGCGCCATCTCACCGCGAGCCTCGGCACCCTCGGCGCCACGCTCGTGCGCTTCCTCTACGGCCTGCCCTTCGCGGTGGTCTTCCTCGTCCTCGTCATTGCGGTGACGGGCGAGGCGGTGCCGGAGCCGAGCCTCTCCTACGTCGCCCAGGTGGCGGTCGCCTCGACCTGCCAGATCGCCGGGACGGCGCTGATGCTCGCCGCGATGCGGATCACGACCTTCTCGATCACGGTCGCCTACACCAAGACCGAGCCGGTCCAGGTGGCGCTCTTCGGCTTCCTCGTGCTCGGCGAGCGGCTGAGCCTCGTCTCCGTCGCCGGCATCCTCGTCGCGACGGCGGGCGTCATCATCATGTCGCAGGTGAAGGGCGGGGCGCTCCTGCGCGGCCTTCTCGCGCGGCCGGCCCTCTTCGGCCTCGCCTCGGCGGCGGGCTTCGCGGCGGCGGCGGTGTTCTTCCGCGGCGCGATCCTGACGCTGGAGGAGGGGTCGAGCCTTGTGCGGGCGACGACGACGCTCGTCTGGTCGCTCGCGATCCAGTGCATCCTCCTCGTCGGCTGGCTCGCCATCACCGACCCGAAGGTCATCCTCGCGACGCTGCGCGCCTGGCGCCAGTCGATGTTCGCCGGTGCGATGGGCGCGCTCGCCTCGCAGCTCTGGTTCATCGGCTTCGCGCTCACCTCCACCGCGAACGTGCGCACGCTCGGCCTCGTGGAGGTGCTCTACGCGCACCTCGTCTCGCGCCGCCTCGCGGAGGCGACGACCCCGCGACAGCTCCTCGGCATGGCGCTCGTGGTCGCCGGCGTCGCCGCGCTGATCATCGGCCACGCCACCAGCTAGGACGTGCCTCGGAGCGTCAATCACACTGGCGCGCGCGGTCGCAACCGGGACCGCGTGTCTGTTATCCAACCGGATGCGGCCGTCGGACCGCTCAGTGACCCTTGCGGTCGTAGGCACCGAACAGGGACGGATCGAGCCCTTTCCGATCGAACAGTCCCTTGAGCGCGATGTTCGCGATTTGGGGCCCATCGTCGGTCATCGTCACCCACATGACGTGATCGACGTTGCCCGGGCCCTCCTCGTGGAAAGAGGCCCCGGCCGGTCCCATCGTGATGTATTCGGTGCCATCGATGAGGTCGTAGTCATAATAGTGCAGATGCCCCCCGAAGAAGGTGTGTTTCCTATCTTCGAGCAGCGCGCGAATCGCCTCGAAACTCGCTGACGGCTTTTCCCACGCGGGTTCATGCAGGAAGATGAAGGTCCAGCGAACGTCGGGGTTCTGCTTAAGGGTATTTTCCAGAAAAGCGAGTTGATCGGCCTGAAATTCCACGGGGACAGCGAGTCCCGCCACGACTGATTCATCCGACATGAATTCTGCGAGCATTTTCTTAGCCGCTTCGGGATCCTCCGTCTGCAGGCGGTTGTAGGTGTCGATCTTGTCCCTGATGCCCTCAGGCTCCGGACGGGGAGGATCTTCGCTGTCGAGCACGACGAACAAAGTGTTGTCGTACACGAAAGCGTAGTAGGTCGACCCATATCTCTCGCGCCATACCGCCTGGGCTGTCGTATTGGCGATATCGTGATTGCCCGTCACGCGGAAGAATGGCATGTCGAGGCCGCCGAGCATCTTGTCGATGCCATCCCATTCGGCATTCAGCTCCGCTTTGTCGTCGCTGTAACCTTCGATCAGGTCGCCGACATTGATCACGAATTCAGGCTGCAAGAGATTGATCTGATCGATGGCCAGCGCAAAGGTGCCCTGAACATTGGCGCCTCCGGTGCGGTCGCCGACGATCAGGAACTGAAAGTGTCCGGGATCATCGTTGAAGTTATCGGAAGTCCACGGTTTCGCATGAGGCAATGCGTTCTGATCATAGCTGAAATCGGCTCCGACGGCCGCGCCTACGCCAACTCCCAGAACGCAGAGCGCGGTCAGTCCCGCTGAGATGGGGAGCCGCAAATTCCGAGTGATCATGATGACCTCCCTCGCATGATCTGCTGCAGATCGGGCCATCGATAGAGCCACGCGTCAGGAATTGCGTTTTGATACTCATCAAGCCGATAACCGAGGCAGCAGCTGGCCGGCCGGCGCCGGGGCCTGATCGGCAATCTCGGCAGCCGGGAAGGCTGATTCCGTCGTATTGGCGCGCACAAGCTGGGTTGAAGATGCTCCAAGAGAAGCGCCATCGGGCTCCAGCCGTATCGCCATGACGTTTCGTGAGTCACCAACCTGGCCCGCCCGTCCGACACGCCCGGCGCGAAGGTTCGCCGCGCGCCGCGGGCTTGACTTTGAATCGGATGGCATAAACTCATGCCCTATCCATCGCGTGGGACGCCTCTAGCCTGCGCCTGAAGCTCCGTTCCCACGCCAAGGTTGCCGTCCATGCGCTTCGAAGGCTCCGATACCTACGTCGCGCCGAAAGATCTGCAGATCGCCGTCAACGCCGCCATCGCCCTGGAGCGCCCGCTCCTCGTGAAGGGGGAGCCGGGGACGGGCAAATCGGTGCTTGCGCGGGAGGTCGCCGACGCGCTCGGCGCCCCGCTGATCGAGTGGCACATCAAGTCGACCACCAAGGCGCGCGAGGGCCTCTACGAGTATGACGCGGTGGCGCGGCTACGCGACAGCCAGCTCGGCGACCCGCGCGTGTCGGACATTGCGAACTATATCCGCAAGGGCAAGCTTTGGGAGGCGTTCGTCGCGCCGACACGGCCGGTCCTCCTGATCGACGAGATCGACAAGGCCGACATCGAGTTCCCGAACGACCTCCTCCTCGAACTCGACCGGATGGAGTTCACCGTGGTCGAGACCGGCGAGCGCATCGCCGCCGGCACGCGGCCGATCGTGCTCATCACCTCGAACAACGAGAAGGAGCTGCCGGACGCGTTCCTGCGCCGCTGCTTCTTCCACTACATCAAGTTCCCGGACGCCGAGACGCTGGCGGAGATCGTCGAGGTCCACTTCCCGCGCCTGAAGCCGCGCCTCCTGAAGGCCGCGCTCGAAACCTTCTTCGAGCTGCGCGAGGCGCCGGGCCTCAAGAAGCGTCCCTCGACCTCGGAGCTTCTCGACTGGATCAAGCTCCTCGTCGTGGAGGATCTCGACCCCGACGCGATCGCCGAGCGCTCGGCCGGCAACGTGCTGCCGCCGCTCTACGGCGCCCTCCTCAAGAACGAGCAGGACGTCCACCTCTTCGAACGACTCGCATTTCTGGACAGGGCCCGCCGCTGATGCGCCATCTCGTGATCATGCGCCATGCGAAGGCCGAGCACGGCTACGACAAGCCGGACTTCGAGCGCATGCTGGAGCCGCGCGGCATCGCCGATGCCGACAGCGTCGGCGGCAAGCTCGCCGCGCTCGACCTCGTGCCGGACACGGTCCTGTGCTCCGCCTCGCGGCGCACGCGCGATACGCTGGCGGCGGTGCTTCCCCATATCGGGCGCGACTGCGTCGTCCACCTGCGCCGCAGCCTTTATGACGCCGAGGTCGCGGACCTGCGCGACGCGGTGCGCACCGCGCGTGGGCAGTGTATCCTCCTCATCGGGCACAACCCGTCCGTCCACGGCCTCGCGCTCGCCTTCGCCGGCTCGAACCCCGAGGCGGCCGAGCTGCAGACCGGCTTTCCCACGTCCCACGCGGCGGTCTTCTCCATGGGATTTGCCGTCGACACCGTGAAATTCGAGCGCGTGGTGACCCCATGAATACTGGCGTGATCTCCGAGACCACGAAAATCCGCGAGCGCATCGTGCGCCTCGCCGAGCTCCTCTATCTGCGCGGCTACGCGCACGGGACGACGGGCAACATCTCGGTCCGCACCGAGGGCGGCATCATCGTGACGCCCACGAACTCCTCGATGGGCCTCCTCGACCCGGCGCGCCTCTCCTTCGTGCGCGCGGACGGCACGCATGTGAGCGGCGACAAGCCTTCCAAGGAGACCTTCCTCCACATCGCGATGTACGAGGAGCGGGCGACCTCGAACGCCGTCGTCCACCTCCACTCGACCCATTCGGTCGCGATCTCGATCCTCGCCGAGACGGACCCGGCGAACGCGCTCCCGCCGCTCACCGCCTACCATCACATGAAGGTCGGCCGCCTGCCGCTCGTTCCTTATGTGCGGCCGGGCGACATGCGCCTTGCCGACGAGGTGCGCCAGCGCGCCGGCACCTATCACGCGATGCTGCTCGCCAATCACGGGCCGGTCGTCGCCGGCAAGTCGCTGGAGGACGCGCTCGCGATCGCCGAGGAGCTGGAGGAGACGGCGAAGCTGCGCCTCCTCACCGAGGGGCGGCCGGTGAACGCGCTGACCGCCGCACAGCTCGCCGAGCTCGACCACCACTTCCCGAGCTGACCCCGCCGCGCCCGGCAGCGGCGCGCGCGAAGAGTGGTGCTTCGGCCCATTCCTGATAGAAGGCGGCAGCCGCCCGCGCGGGCGGTGCAACGATCTCGGAGATGATATGGCGGCTTACACAGCCATCCGCGGCGCGACCCTCGTCACGCTCGACGAAGCGGGCACCGTGGTGGAGAACGGCGACCTCGTGATCGAGGGCACCCGGATCGCCTATGCCGGCCCCGCCGGCGGCCACAGCCTGCCCGAAGGGGCGGAGGTGGAGGAGGTGTCCGGCGCCGGGCGCGTGCTGATGCCGGGCCTCGCCAACTGCCATACCCACTCCTACGCCGCCCTCCTCAAGGGCTCCGTCGACACCGAGCCCGTCGACCTCTTCATGGTCAACGCGATCCTCGGTGCCGGCACGCGCGATGCGCGCGACGCCTACGTCTCGGCCCAGATCTCCGCGCTCGAGATGCTGGTGACGGGCTCCACCGCCTGCCTCGACCATTTCTCCCACCGCCCCCGCCATGACGGCGAAGTGCTCGACGCGGTGATGTCGGCCTATCGCGATGCCGGCGTGCGCGCGGCGGTCGCGCCGATGTTCTCCGACATCCCCTTCGTCGAAACGATCCCGCTCCTGCCGGAGGAAATGCCCGAGGCGCTGCGCGCCGAGCTTCCGGGCGCCCGGCAGCCGCACGACCCCTATTTCGAGATGATGGCCGACCTCGCCCCGCGCTGGCGCGACGACCCGCTCGTCGACCTGATGCTCGGCGTCGACAGCCCGCAGCGCTGCACGGAGGCGCTCCTGCGCCGCGGCGGCGATTTCTGCGCCGAGCACGGCATCGGCAACCACACCCATCTCCTGGAGGCGAAGACCCAGTGGGCGATGGCGGAGGGTCGCGCGCCGCACGGCTTCGTCGCCTACCTCGCCGATTGCGGCCTCGCCGGGCCGAAATCCTCCTTCGCCCACTTCGTCTGGTTCACCGACGCCGACGTCGAGAAGGCGGCCGAGACGGGCGTCCATGTCGTCCACAATCCGGCGAGCAACCTCATCCTCGGCTCCGGCATCCAGCCGCTCCTGCGCCTCATCGATGCGGGCGTCCCGGTGGCGTTCGGCTCGGACGGGCTCAACACCGGCCACATGTCGATGTTCGAGAAGACGCGCCTCGCCGCGCTCCTCACCCGCGTCACCGACGCGGACCCGGACCGCTGGCTGAAGGCGCCCTCGGCGCTGCGCATGGCGACGGTGAACGGCGCGTCGGCGCTCGGGCGCGGCGGCGAGGCGGGCGTCCTCGCGGCCGGCCAGCTCGCGGACGTGGTGGTTCTCGACGGCGAGACCGTCGCGCTCAGCCCGCGCGGCGAGATGCAGGCGCAGATCGTCTTCCACGAATCTGGCTCGAGCGTGCGGGACGTCTATATCGACGGGCGCAAGGTGCTCGCCGACGGCAAGCCGACCCTCTTCGACGGCGCGGCCATCCTCGGCGAGGCGCGCGAGCGGGCGGCCCGCCTCGCGCGCGACAGCCGCGCCGCGCTCGAGAGCGCGGAACGCTTCTATCCCGGCATCAAGGCCATGGTCCGCCGCGTCGTCGGCGGCGAGGCGGGCCCTTGCCGGATCGCCACCCTGTCATAGGGCAGGGCGCCACGCCGCGGACCCGTGGCGTGGATTTTGCCTTTTGAAGGCGCTACCGACAGGATGAGCGAGGAGGGCTCACACGCGATGGCATTGGCCGAACCGGCCCCCGCAAGGGGCGGCACAACGAGCGATCATTTCGTCAGCATCCGCGACGTCGACCTCGTCTATGGGCGGGGCGAGGCGAGGATGCAGGCGCTCGGCGGCGCGACCATCGACGTGAAGAAGGGCGGCTTCGCGGCCGTCGTCGGCCCGTCGGGCTGCGGCAAGTCCTCGCTGATGAAGCTCGTCACCGGCCTCCTGCCGCCCACCAAGGGGACGATCACCGTCGCCGGCAAGCTCGTCGACGGGCCGGTCAACGTCGCCGGCATGGCCTTCCAGAACCCGACGCTGCTGCCGTGGCGCTCGACGCTGAAGAACATCATGCTGCCGCTGGAGGTGGTGCAGCCGCACCGCCGCCAGCTCCGGCGCAACCGCAAGGCCTACGAGGCGCGGGCGAACGATCTCCTCGCCGCCGTCGGCCTCACTGGCTTCGGCGACAGCTCGCCCTGGCAGCTCTCGGGCGGGATGCAGCAGCGCGCCTCGCTCTGCCGCGCCCTCATCCACGAGCCCGAGCTCCTTATGCTCGACGAGCCGTTCGGCGCGCTCGACGCCTTCACCCGCGAGGAACTCTGGGGCGTCCTGCAGAAGCTCTGGATGGAGCGGCGCTTCACCGTCATCCTCGTCACCCACGATCTGCGCGAGGCGGTCTATCTCGCCGACACGATCCACGTGATGTCGGCCCGTCCCGGCCGGATCGTCGCGAGCCGCGACGTGCCGCTCCCCTATCCGCGCACGCTGGAGGACACCTTCAAGCCCGAGTTCGTCGACATCGTTCACGAGCTGCGCGACCATATCAGCCGCGAACGGCAGGCGGTGAAATGACCGACACAACCGAGACCGAGGCCGCTGCCGAGCCGGTGCGCCGCCGCTTCCGGATCAGCGACAACTGGGCGCCGTGGATCGTGGGCGCCGGCACCCTCGTCGTCTGGGAGGCGGCGTGCCGGATCTTCGCGATCAAGCAGTTCGTGCTGCCGGCCCCGTCGGCCATCATCGCGAGCCTGTGGAAGTGGCACGAGGTCATCGCGATCCACGCCGCGCAGACGCTCTACACCACGCTGTTCGGCTTCGTGTTCGCTGTCATCGGCGGGCTCATCCTCGGCGTCGCGGTCGGCTACTCGCGCTTCCTCTACAAGGCGCTGTACCCGATCCTCATCGCCTTCAACTCGGTGCCGAAGGTCGCGATCGTGCCGGTCCTCGTGATCTGGTTCGGCATCGGCACCATTCCGGCGGTCATCACCGCCTTCCTCCTCTCCTTCTTCCCGATCGTCGTGAACGTCGCCGCCGGCCTCGCGACCGTCGAGCCGGAGATGGAGGACGTCCTGCGCTCGCTCGGCGCGTCGCGGCGCGACATCTTCTTCAAGGTCGGCCTGCCGCGCTCGATGCCCTACTTCTTCGCCTCGCTGAAGATCGCGATCACCCTCGCCCTCGTCGGCTCGGTGATCTCGGAGACGATCGCCTCCAACGCCGGCATCGGCTACCTGATGCTGAACGCCAGCTCCCGCTTCGACGTGCCGCTGGTGTTCGCAGGCCTCTTCGTCGTCGCCTTCCTCGGCGTGATGATCTACTCGGTCTTCGCGATGTTCGAGACGCGCTTCACCGGCTGGGCGACCCGCGCGCAGGCGATTCGCTTCGAGGGCGGCGGCTGATCCTGCCGAGGGCGCGCCACGGCCGCCCGTCGATCGCCGCGAGGCCGAGCCCGATGAGGGCGATCCCGGCGAGATGCTGCGGTCGCAGGATCTCGCCGAGGAAGAGGATCCCGAGGAGGATCGCGCTCACCGGCACCAGGAAGGTGACGAGCACGAGGTTCGTCGCCCCCGCCGTCGACAGAATCCGGAAATAGAGCACGTAGGCGAGCGCGCTTGAGAGGCTCGCGACGGCGACGAGCGCGGCGATCACGTCCCATCCCGGCATCGCGAGCGTCCACGGCCGGTCGACGGCGAGCATCACCGGCATCAGGACGAGGGTCGACGCGGCGAGCTGGCCCGCCGCCGTCGTGATCGGCGGCACTCCCATGCGCGCGAAGCGGCGGCCGAAGATCCCGGCAAAGGCGTAGGAGATCGCGGCGCCGACGCACAGGAGCTGGGCGACGACGTGCCCGCCCATCGCGGAGACCGCGTCGAGCCCGACCATCACCCCGACCCCGCCGAGACCGAGGACGACGCCCGCGAGGCGGTTCGCGGTGAGCTTCTCGTCCGCCGTCAGCACATGGGCGAAGAGGACGGTGAAGAGCGGCGTCGAGGCGTTGAGGATCGCCGCCACCCCGGCCCCGATCTCCCGCTGCCCCGCCACGATCAGCGAGAAGGGGATGACGTTGTTGAGGAGCGCCATCACGACGAAAGCGCCGAGAATGCGCGGCGCGCGCGGGAAGGGGCGGCCGGTGAGGCGCAGCACCGCGGCGAGGATCAGCGCCGCGAGGCCGACGCGCGCGACGACCACGGTGAAGACCGGCAGCGCCGAGACCGCGATGGCGTTGAAATAGAAGGACCCGCCCCAGACGATCGAGAGGGCGACGAGCATCGCCCATTCGCCGCCATTCATGGCGGCGCGGGGCGGGACGGGTGCTTTGGCGGGGGTGGGCATCGGGCGGTCCTGACGGTGGCGTCGGCGCGGATGTGCCACCGCCGCACGCCGAGCGCCACCCGGACCTTGCGATCAAATCCGCCGGGCACGCGCCCGAAACGAAAGAAGCCGGCGCGGGGCCGGCTTCCTCGTCGTCGCGATGGGCGGGTCGCCTTACTTGGCGGCCTTCGCCTTCACGTCGTCGCTGATCGCGCGGGCTTCGGCGGGCGGCAGGAAGCTCGCGTCATAATAGTCGCCGATCTTCGGGTCGACATCGATGCCGTAGGCGGTCGCGATCTGCTTCGCTGCGGTCTCGAAACGGGCCGGGTCGACCTCGCTGATGCCGCGCTCGATCACGCTCGGCGTCAGGATGGAGAGCTCCTGGGCGAGCTCCCAGCGCGCGGCCTCGACGGTCTCGTCGACCAGCGGCTCACGCTTCTTGAGGAGCGCGAGGCCCTCGGCGGGGTCGGCGAGCATGTCCTGCAGGCCCTTCACGGTCGCGGCGACGAAGCCCTTCACCACCTCGGGGTTCGCCTCGGCGAAGTCCTTCCGGACGATGATGCCCGACGAGTAGGGGTTGAGGCCGAACTGGGCGAGGGTGAAATAGTTCACGTCGTCCTTGTCGACGCCGGCGAGCACGAAGTTGAGCGCCGTGGTCGTCGCGAAGCCGAAGGTGGCGTCGGCGGCGCCCTGGATCACCAGCGAGTCGCGCAGGTTCGGTTCGACGAACATGAACTCGACCGAAGCGGGGTCGATGTTGTTGAGGCCGGCGACGACCGGCCAGGCGAGCACCGTCGCCTCGTTCTGCGTGGCGGAGATCTTCTTGCCCACGAGGTCGGCCGGGGAGTTGATGCCGCTCTCCTTCAACGAGATCGCGCCGGTCGGCGACTGGTCGTTGATGATGAGGACGGAGATCACCGCGTCGTCCGGGTTCTCCTTGTTGAACTTGAAGAGGCCCGTGCCCTCGGCGAAGCCGATATCATAGGCGCCGGAGGCGACCTTGTTGATCGTGTCGCCCGAGCCGAAGCCGCGGTCGATCGTGACGTTGAGGCCCTCGTCCGAATAGTAGCCCTTCTCGAGCGCGATGAGGAACGGGCCGTGCATGGCCTGCCACGCCCAGTCGAGGACGAAGCGAACGTCGGTCTTGTCCTGGGCCTGCGCCCCGACGGTCGGCAGCGCGAACGCGGCGCTCGCCAGAGCCACGCCAAACAAGCGTGCAATCGTCATGTATCACCCCTCCAGATGTATGATGGTTGTCGGCGGCGGCATGCCGCGTGGCTGCCGCCTGCTCGTCGCGCGAAAGGATGCAACATCGAGACCAGCGCATCCGCCATCGTGCGCCGCGGCCCGAGCCGATCGCCGCACGACATGCAGTCAAAACACGGCGACGGTCTCTTCGGCAAGGCGGCGTCGTGGCGCTGGATCGGCGGGACAAGGTGTGCGACCAGAACCCCTGACGCGACGGAGTGAGAGACGATGGCGCAAACCGCCGACCTCGTGATTGCGAACGGGACGGTCGTGACCGAGCGGCTCGTGTTCGAGGCGAGCATCGCGATCCGGGACGGAACGATCGCCGCGATCGGCGCTGCCGCCGACATGCCGCCCGCGGCCGAGACGATCGACGCCACCGGCCTCCATGTCCTGCCCGGCGTGATCGACGATCACGTCCACTTCCGCGAGCCCGGCATGGACCACAAGGAGACGTGGCTGACCGGCGCGCGCGCGGCGGCGATGGGCGGCGTCACCACCGTCTTCGACATGCCGAACACCGCCCCGCCGGTCCATTCGGTCGAGACCTACCGGGCGAAGAAGGCCCTCGCCGAGGCGTCCTCCATCGTCGATTTCGGCATCTATGGCGTGCTCGACGAGCACAATCTCGCCGACCTCGCGCCGCTTTCGGAGGCCGGCGTCGTCGGCTTCAAGCTCTTCCTCGGCAACACCACCGGCAACCTGCCGTGCCCGTCGGACGGGGCGGTGCTCGAGGGGTTCGAGATCCTCGCCCGGCTCGGCAAGCGCTGCGCCATCCACGCGGAGAATTCGCCGATCCTCTTCTGGCGTGAGGACCGGCTGAAGGCGGCCGGGCGGAACGCGCCGATCGACCATCTCCACGCGCGCACGGACGTCGTGGCGCTGGAGGCGCTGTCGAAAAGCTGCATCTTCGCGGAGTGGACCGGGGCACGGATCCATATCGTCCACGAATCGTGCGCGGCGAGCCTGCCCTATATCGAGTTCTTCAAGTCGCGCGGCGTCGACGTCACCATCGAGACGCTGCCGCAATATCTCGTCCGCGCCGTGGAGGACATGGACCGGCCGGGCGGCGAGATCCTGCGCATGAACCCGCCGATCCGCGAGCGGCGCAACCAGGAGCCGCTGCGCCGGGCCCTCGCCGACGGCCTCATCGACATCATCGCGACCGACCACGCCCCGCACAGCCCCGAGGAGAAGGCGGGCAACCGCATCTGGGACATCGCGTGCGGCTTTCCGGGCGTCGAGACCTCGCTGCCGATCCTCCTTACCCTCGCGAAGGAGGGGGTGATGCCGCTCACCCGCTATGTCGAGGTGTCCTCCGCGAACCCGGCGCGCGCCTGGGGCCTCTATGGCCGCAAGGGCGTGCTTGCGCCGGGTGCCGACGCCGACATCGTCCTCGTCGACATGAACCGCGAAGAGATCCTCGGCGCCGATCGCCTGTCCTCCAAGACCAAGGTCTCCGCCTATGAGGGGATGAAGGTCACGGCATGGCCGGTCGCGACCCTCGTGCGCGGCAGGCCGGTGATGCGCGACGGGGAGATCACGGCCGAGCCCGGATGGGGTAGGGAGGTGATGTCTGCGATGCCGCCCGCCGCGCCCCGCAATCTCGACAAGCACCTCGCGACCCTCGTGGGGGTCTCGCCCGCCCCCTCCGCCTGACTGACGCCCAACCGCTTCGGTGACAATGACGACTGACGACACCGCGCCGGAAGGCGCCATCGGCCTATCCGTTCCGAATGTCCGCTCCGGCCGGCTGGTACAGGGGGGCGGGCACTTCCTCGCGAACCTTCGCCGCGCCGACGCGCTCGCCGCCGTGGTGGTCCGCTCGCCGATCGCGCACGGCATCATCACGGGCCTCGATGTCAAGGCGGCGCGCGCCTGTCCGGGCGTCGAGGCGGTGTTCACGGCGCAGGATGTCGACGCGGTGTGCGCGCCCTGGCAGGCGAACCACGCCTTCTTCGCCGATGCGCGGGTGCCGGCCGAGCGCCCGCTCGCGCGCGAGCGCGTGCGCTATGTGGGCGAGCCGGTCGCGATCGTCGTCGCCGACACGCTGTTCGCGGCGATGGAGGCGGCCGAGGCCGTGATCCTGGAGTTCGACGAGCTCGACCCGCTCCTTGACCCGCTGGAGGCGGCCGCGAACGAGGCGGACCCGATCCATCCGGACCTTCCGGGCAAGGGCGCCGCGAACGTCCACGCGGTCTTCGCGCGCCGCTCCGCGACGCCGGCCTCGGGCGAGGCGAAGGGGCTGTCGCTGCGCCTCTCGCGCGTCGCCGTCCAGCCGCTGGAGACGCGCGGCGTCCTTGCCGACTTTGACGTCGCGGACGGGACGCTGACCGTCCACCAGTCGCACCAGCATCCCCACCAGATGCAGGACATCTACGCCCGCCTCCTCGGCCTTCCCGAGCACAAGGTGCGGGTCGTCTGCGGCGATGTCGGCGGCGCGTTCGGCATGAAGCAGCAGCTTCATCCGGACGAGATGGCGGCGGTGTGCGCCGCGCGCCTCCTCGGCCGCCCGGTTCGCTTCCTCGTCGGCCGCAATGACAGCCTCCTGTCGGACGCGCAGGCGCGCGACCATCACCTCACCGCCGAGGCGCTGTGGGACGATGCGAAGGGCCGCGTCACCGGCTTTCGCCTGCGCGACGTGTGCGGCCTCGGCGCCTTCCCGCACTATCCGCGCACGAGCTTCGGCGAATCGGGCCAGGCCGTCCGCCTGATGGGCGCGCCCTACGCGATCGACCATCTCGACGCGGAGGCGAAGCTCGTCTTCCAGAACCGCCCGCATCTCGGCCACTATCGCGGTGTCGGGCACCCGGTCGCCTGCATCGCGACCGAGGCGCTGATGGACCGCATCGCGCGCGAGACGGGCGAGAACCCCATCACCTTCCGCCGCCGCCACCTCCACGACCTGGCCGCCGGTCCGGTCACGACGCCGGGCGGCATCCTCGTCGACCGCTACCGGATGGCCGAGTGCCTCGACGCGCTGGAGGCCGCGCTCGGCGCCGAGGCCTTCGCGGCGCGCTCCGATGGCGGGCGGATGCGCACGGGCGTCGGCATCGCGTGCCTCCTCGAGATCTGCGCCGGCAACTCGCGCTATTATGGCGATGGCGGGGTCCGCATTTCGGTCAACGAGAGCGCGACGCTGCGGATGGAGCCGAGCGGCGTCGTGCGCGTCGCGACCGCCAACACCGACCAGGGCCAGGGTGCGGACCAGGCGCTCGTTCAGATCGTCGCCGATGAGCTCGGCCTCGATGTCGGGAGCGTCCGCGTCGTCTCCGGCGATTCGGAGGCCTGTCCCTATGGTGGCGGCGCGTTCGCCTCGCGCGGCACGGCCCATGGCGGCGCGGCGGCCCATGACGGCGCGAAGCGGCTGAAGGCGCGGCTCCTCGCTTCGGCCGGCCTCCTCCTCCAGCGCGATCCGGCGAGCCTCGACATCCGCGACGGCCACGTCGTCGCGCCCGACGGCACCGCCCTGATGGACGTTCCGGCGCTCGCCGCGACCTGCCACTTCAAGCCCCACCTTTTCCCGCACGACCACGACACGGGCCTTGCCGTCGTCGGCCGCTTCACCCCGCAGAAGGATTTCCAGATCTGCTGCGCCGCCTTCGCGGCCGTCGTCACCGTCGACACCGACACCGGCGCGGTCACGACGGACCGGATCGTCGTCGCGCACGATGGCGGGCTCATCATCAACCCGGCGCTCGTTGATGCGCAGATCCAGGGCGGCTCGATCCAGGGTCTCGGCCAGGCGCTTCTGGAGGCGGTGCGGGTGGACGATGCCGGCCAGCCGCAGACCGGGTCGTGGATGGACTATGCGATGCCGCGCGCCGAGGACGCGCCGTCGGTGGAGATCATCCACATCCCCTCGCTCCCGAACGAGGGCTTCGCGCCGCGTGGAGTCGGGGAATCCGGCAATTCCGGCGCCCCTGCGGCGGTGTTCAACGCCGTCCTCGATGCACTCGCCCCCCTCGGCGCGACGCTCGACACCATGCCGGCGACGCCGCTCCGGGTGTGGGAGGCGATCCACCTCAAGTGAGGCGAGGCTTCAGAGCGCGTCATCCCGCCATGGAAACATGGCGGGATGAACCAACGCGCTCGTCAGATCGTCAGCGCGTCGCCTCGATCCAGTGGCGCGCGATCTCCATGCGCGGGGCGATGAAGGCGCCGCGCCGGGTGATGTGGTCGAGGATCGCGTCGAGTCCGCCGATCCGCCCCGGCCTGCCGATGAAGCGCAGGTGCAGCCCGATCGACATCATGCGCGGCATGGTCTCCCCCTCGCGCTCCAGCCAGTCATAGGCCGCGATCGTGTAGCGGGCGAAATCCTCGCCGTGGATGAAGCCGCCGCCCGGCGAGAAGCGCATGTCGTTGGTGTCGAACGCGTAGGGCATCACGAGATGCGGGCGGCCGGCGACCGGCACGTAGTAGGGCATGTCGTCGTCGTAGGCGTCCGAATCGTAGAGGAAGCCGCCGTGCTCCACGAGGAGGCGCCGCGTGTTGGGCGTCGAGGAGGAGCGGGTGTGCCAGCCGACCGGGGCGACGCCGGCCGCCTCGGTGATCGCGGCGTGGGTCTTCGCGATGATTGCCCGCTCCTGGTCCTCCGCCATGCCGGCATGGCGCTCCCACAGATAGGAGTGGCAGGAGACCTCGTGCCCGGCCTCGACCGCCATGCGCGCCATCCAGGGCGATCGCGCGACGGAGCGGCCGCAGGCCGAGAAGCTCGCGCGCACGCCGTGCTTTGCGAAGAGGGCGAGGAGGCGCGGGAAGCCGGCGCGCGGGCCGTATCCGAAATGGCTCTCCATGCACAGATCCGGCACGAGGCCGATGTCCTCGTTGATCTCGTGGACGGTCTCGTTGCGCGCGTCCCCGTCGCCGACCGACAGTTCGGCCCCCTCCTCGACATTGACGACGATGGAGACGGCGACCGGCGCCCCGCCCGGCCAGGTGACGGCCGGCGGGTTGGTGCTTTCGCCGATGAAATTGCGGCGGTCGTGGGCGGTCATAGGGCCCTCTCGAAGAGCTGGCCCCAGCCTTTGACGCGCGTCACGTCCTGGCCGGTCTGGCGCAGCGTGCCCCAGATCGAGGTCGCCACCGTGTCGTAGACGGGGATCCCCGTCTCGGCCTCGATCGCGGCGGCGATCGGCGCGCCGCGCATGTTGGTGCAGTAGATCACGATCGCGTCCGGCTTGGCGCGGGCGACGTCGCGGCAGAGTTCGGCAATTTCGGCCTCGGTGCTGTTGGCGAAGGCGAAATTCTCGCTGATGCCGAGGCGGCGGTCAGCGACGCATTCGATCCCGTTCGCGCGGTAGTTGGCGATGATGCGATCCTGCACATCGTCGATGTAGGGCGAGACGAGTCCGATCGTCTTCGCCTCGGTGAGGGCGAGGATCTCGTTGAGGGCGAGGATGGCGGAGGTGGCCTTCACCCCCGTGCGCGCCTCGATGGCGGCGCAGAGCGCGACGTCACGGTCGAAGCCGAGCCAGCCCGCCGACGTGCCGTTCCAGGCGATGGAGCCGACATGGGCGTCGGCGAGGAGCTCGGCGGCCGCCAGCATCGGCTCCATCTCGAACTGGCCGAGCGCGGCCTCGCGCAGCGAGATCTCGACGACGCGGAAGCGCCCGAAATGGGCCGTCACGTCGGGAAGGCCCGACAGCATCGCCGCCGTCACCGGCTCGAGCACGGTGTTGGAGGATGGGGTGAGCATCCCGATCAGGGTGCGGGGCGGAGACGTCATGAAGCATCCTTGTCGCGCTCGGTCCGCTTCAGCACGGCGGCGACGGTCTGTCCTGTGTGGGTGAGGTGGGTGCGCCAGATGCGGCCGGCGTCGGCGGCGTTGCGGCGCATGATGGCGTCCATGAGCTCCTCGTGCTCCTCCATCGCCTGCTGCCAGCGGCGCGGGTCGACGATCGCCATGTAGCGGCCGCGCTTGGCGCGCAGCATGAGCTGGCGGTGGGTCGCCAGGAGAACGGGGTTCTCGGTCGCGACGATCACCGCCTCGTGGATCTGGCTGTTGAGGGCGAAATAAGGGTCCTTCTCGCCGCGGGCATAATGGTCGGCCATGCGGCGGTGGAGGGCGAGGAGGTTGCGCATGCCTTCCGGCGTGATGCGCGCGGTCGCGAGCTCGGCGGCGAGGCTTTCGAGCCCGGCGAGCACCTCGAACAGGGAGACGGCCTCCTGCGTGGTGAAGGGGCGCACGCGCGCGCCGCGGTTCTGCGACAGCTCGATCAGCCCGTCGAGCTCCAGGAGCTTCAGCGCCTCCCGCAGCGGCGTGCGCGAGACGTTCATCTTGGCGCAGAGCGCCCGCTCCACGATGCGCGAGCCGGGTGCGAGGTCGCCCTTCACGATCAGCCCGCGCAATTCGTCGAGCACGCGCTGGGCGGCCGGCTGTCCGCCCGTCGGGTGTTCGGTGTCCGGGTCGGAGACGAGGGTCACGTGGGACGGCGGGCGGGGCATGGTCGGTCCGGTGTCGTCAAATGGAATGCCAATTCTAGAGCCTCGCCCGCCGATGGGCCAGACGTCCGCCTCACCGTGCGCGCCAACAGGCACAGGCACGATGCCTCAGCGCGCGTTTTCGGCGTGGACGGCGCTGCGCTAGAGGACCTCGCCCAAGGCCGCTTCCATCGCGGCGACGGCACTCGCGAGCGGGTCGATGAGCGCGATCTCGGCGCCGAGCCCGTCCGCCATGTCGGCGCGGAAGGCGCGCCAGTCGACGATGACCGACCGCGCCCCGTCATCCTTGAAGGCGGTGTGGACGCTCGCGAAGAAGCGCGCCGCGTCGCCGGGGCCGGCGGTGAAGGGGGTCTCGGTCTCGAACGCGCGCACCGAGGCGAGATGGGGCGCGAGGCCGTACGCCTTCGCGAGGGCGCGCAGGGCCTCGCCGAGCTTCGGGGCGGTGGTGACGATGGAGAAGGGGCCGCGCCGCGCGGCCGTGCGCATCGCCGCCTCACCCGCGCCGACGACCTTGCCGGGGAGGACGGCGCGGAGCCGCTCGATGCCTGGATCGAAGGCGGAGCCGACGATGACCCCGTCATCGTGGATGAGCGTGTCGGCCATCGTGCCGATCGCCTCGTGCGCGAGGCGCAGCGTCGAGGGGGTGGAGATGAGCTGGGCGCCGAAGGGCGCGCCGAGGGCGCGGATCGCCATCCCCTCCGGCGCGTGCGCGCGGGCGGCCGCCGCAAGCTCCTGCGCATCGCCGATGCGTGTGCTGGGATGGATCACCGACACACGCATCGTGGCTCAATCTGTGATGGGGATGGGGCGCGCGATGCGACGCCGGACGGTATTTTGATGCGAAAATTGGATGAAGGCAATCTCGCGCAACGACGCCTGACGCGCGTCCGCGCCCGTGTCCAGCATCCCGATTGCCTTCGCCATGCCGCGACTTCTCCCAATGCGCCGCCGGTTCGATCTGAGCCGGCGGTGGCATCCGGGTCGTGAAGTTGGGCAGCAAACTAAGGCGAGATTGCGGTGTAAATGGCATTCCGCTGCCTATACCCAATGTCAGATGCCGGTTCATCACGCTGAGTCTCAGTCGAATCTCCCGGTCGGAGAGGGAGTTTTCGGCTGTGAATCGCGTCAATGTCCTCGGCTCCATCGATTTGGCATGCAATTTGATTGCAGGGTTCGACAGTGCCGGTCAAGGGGGCCGGGTGACCCATTGGGGGATGTATGGATAAGAAAATAATCGACCTTGGGCTCAATCGTCGCCGCTTTCTGAAGTCGACCGTTGCCGCGGGCGCCGCAACTCTGGCCATGCCGGCAATCGTGCGTGCGCAATCGAATGAAATCGTCATCGGTTGTGCTGCCAGTCATACATCGTGGATGGAACAGATCGTCATTCCTAACTTCGAAAAGAAGTATGACGCGAAGGTTCTGTTCGAGGGAACGAAGTCGACCGTCAATCTGGAGAAGATGCGGGCGAACCGCGACAAGCCCTACCTCTCCGTCGTCCAGATGGACGATCCGGTCATGATCCTCGCGGTGGAGGAGGGCGTGCTCACCCCGATCACCGCCGAAGCCGTCCCGAACATCACGAAGTTGCGAGCGGGTGCCGTACATATGGACGGCATGTGGGCAAATTATGTGCAGCCTTGGGCAGGCATCGCCTACAACACGTCCGCGATGGACGGCGTGCCGAGCTGGTCGACGCTGTGGGAGCCTTCGTATGAAGGCAAGATCATCATCCCCTCGCTGCAGAACACGGAGGGCATGTGGACGCTCTTCGCTGCGGCGATGCTCGCGACCGGACTGCCTTTCGAACAGGCACAGTATGAAGTCGACGCCGCGTTCGACAAGCTCGCCGAGCTAAAGCCGAACCTCCTCAGCATCTATTCGGTGATGACGCAGAGCTTCAATCTCCTGGAGCAGGGCGAAATCTCGATGCTCTCCGGCCAGTTCTCGTCCTACGCGCTGCCGCGCAAGAACGAGGGGGCGCCGGTGGACCTCGCCGCGCCGAAGGAGGGGATCTTCGCGATGCCGTCCGGCATCTGCCTCGTGAAGGACGGGCCGAACCCGGAACTCGCCACCGCCTACGTGAACGAGATGCTCTCGGCGGACCTCCAGAAAGAGATCGCCGAGTTCGCGTTCTCGCTCCCGGCCAACACCGAAATCACCGGCCTCGGCGTGGTGCCGGAGGGCATCCCGGTCTTCGGACCGGACTGGGCCTTCGTGTCGGGAAACCGCAAGGACTGGGTCGAGCGGTTCGACAAGCTGATGGCCTCCTGATCGGAGGTCGGCCGTGACCGGGCAGATGACCGCCGAGAGCTACCTCTCCGTCGAGAAGGTGGCCAAATCCTACGGCTCGACGTCGGTGATGGAGGATCTCGATTTCTCCGTCGCCCGCGGGGAGCTCGTCTCGCTGCTCGGCCCGTCCGGCTGCGGGAAGACGACGCTCCTGAAGCTCGTCTCCGGTCTCATCGCGGCCGATCGCGGCCGGATCGTTGTGGGCGGTCGCGATATCACGCGGCTGCCCGCCCACAAGCGCAACATCTCCGTCGTCTTCCAGAATTACGCGCTCTTCCCGCACCTCAATGTGCGCGACAACGTGGCGTTCGGGCTGAAGGCGCGCGGGGCGGCGGCGGGGGAGATCCCCGGCCGGGTCGAGGAGGCGCTCGGCCTCGTGCGGATGACGGAGCTCGCCGAGCGGCCGATCGCGGCGCTCTCGGGCGGCCAGCAGCAGCGCGTCGCGGTCGCCCGCGCGCTCGTCGTCGGGCCGGACCTCATCCTCCTCGACGAGCCCTTCTCCGCGCTCGACCGCAAGCTGCGCGAGACGATGCAGGTGGAGCTGAAGAGCCTCCTGCGCGAGCGCGGCATGACGGCGATCTTCGTCACCCACGACCAGGAGGAGGCGCTCGCGGTTTCGAGCCGCATCGCGGTGATGAACCGCGGCCGGATCGAGCAATATGCCGACCCGACGACGCTCTATGCGCGCCCCTCCACCGCGTTCGTCCTCGATTTCGTGGGCCTGTCGAGCCACCTCACCGGGCGCGTGCTCGATGGGGCGGACGGCCATGTCCGGGTCGAGACCGCGCTCGGCGAGATCGTCGTGCCCGGCCGCTTCACGCCGGGATCGGACGTCCTCGTCGGCGTCCGCCCCGAGAATATCGACGTCGCGCCCGCCGGGACGCGCCCCGCCGAGGACCGGATCGCGATCGAGACGCGCCTCGCCGACGTGATGATCCTCGGATCGAAGACGCACCTCCACGCCGTCACCGGCGAGCAGGATCGCCTCGTCGCCGAGATCTCGGGCGGCACCGCCCCGCACGGGACGGGCGAGGCGGTGACCTTCCACTGGCCGCGCGCCTCGACCCTCGTCTATGCCGGCGAGGCCGGGTGATGGCGACGCTCGCGGCCGACCGCCGGCCCCTCCCGCGCCCCCGCATCGACGGCTTCGCCCTCCTCGCCGCGCCGGGGCTCCTTTATCTCGGCATCTTCTTCGCCCTGCCGCTCGCGATCCTGCTCTTCCGCAGCGTGCAGGGGCCGGACGGCGCGCTCTCCTTCGCCGGCTATGTCGAGTTCTTCTCCGAGCCGCTCAACCTTATCGTCACCTGGCGCACCTTCCGCGTCGCGATCCTGTCGACGCTCCTCTCCCTCGTCCTCGCCTATCCGACCGCCTTCGTGCTGGCGCGGGCGAAGGGGCTCGTACAGACCATCATCCTGATGGCGATGATCCTGCCCCTCTCGGTCGGGGTGATCGTGAAGGCCTTCTCCTGGTCGATCGTGCTCCGCTCGGACGGGATCGTGAATTCGGCGCTCGTCGCGACCGGCATCGTCGAGGCGCCGATCCGGCTCCTCTTCACCGAGACGGCGCTCGTCATCGGCGCGGCGAACGTGTTCCTGCCATTCATGGTGCTGCCGATCTACGCGGTGGTGCGCCAGATCGACCCCTCGCTCGGCTCGGCCGCGGCGACGCTCGGCGCGGGGCCCTTCTACCGCTTCTTCCGCGTGACGCTGCCGCTCACTTTGCCGGGCGTCATCGCCGGGGTCGCCTTCGTGTTCTCTCTGACGATCTCGATGTACGTGATCCCGAGCCTCATCGTCGGTGAGCGGCAGTCGACGCTGTCGATGCTGATCGCGCGCTCGTTCCTCTTCTACCGCGACGCGCAGCTCGGCTCGACGATCTCGGCGATCCTCCTCGTAATCGCCATCGCGGTGGTGCTCGGCTCGTCCTGGCTGATGCGGCGCTTTGCGGGAGAGCGGGCATGACGCGCGTCGACAGGGCCGCGATCTTCGGTGCATGGGTCGTGGCGGCGCTCGTCGTCGTCTACCTGCTGACACCGCTCGTGGTGACGGTGATCGTCTCCTTCACCTCGTCCACCGTCTACACCCTGCCGCCGCCGGACTGGTCGCTGCGCTGGTACGCGGCGCTCGGGCGCAAGTCGGGGCTGTGGGGCTCGGTGCTCCTCTCGTTCAACCTCGCCTTCGTGTCGACGGTGCTGTCGCTCGTCGTCGGCACGGCGGCCGCGCTCGGCGTCGCGCGCGGGCGCTTTCCGGGGCGCGGCGCGGTCGCGACCTTCGTCGTCTCGCCGCTGATGATGCCGGGCCTCGTGGTCGGCGTCGCGCTCCTCCAGTTCCTGCGCGAACTCGGGCTGCGGGACGCCTATTGGAGCCTCCTCATCGCCCACGTCGTCATCACGCTGCCCTATGTGATGCGCACGCTCCTCGCCTCCGTCGCGGCGTTCGACTTCTCGCTGATCGACGCGGCGCGCACGCTGGGGATGCCCTATCCGAAGGCGGTGCTGAAGATCATGGTGCCGAACCTTGCACCGGCCTTTCTGACGGCGAGCCTCTTCGCCTTCCTCGCCTCGATGGACAACTACCCCATTTCCATCTTCCTCACGGATGCGCGCAACAAGACGCTGCCCATCCGGATGCTCCAATATCTGGAGGAGACGCCCGATCCGACGATCGCGGCCATCTCCTCCCTCCTGATCCTGATGGCCTTGATCGCCCTCGTCCTGAGCGCCCGCACCGTCGGTCTCAACCGGATGATGGAGGGCTGAGTGGCCGAACGCGACCGAGGCGAGCGAACTTGAAGATACTCGTTGTCAATCCGAACACGACCGAGCTGATGACGGAGCGGATGCTCGACGTCGCGACCGCCGTCGCGGCGCCCGGCACCGAGCTCGTCGGCGTCACCGCCGCGCGGGGCGTGCCCTATGTCGCGAGCCGGGCGGAGGCGCAGCTCGCCGGGGCCTCGGTGCTGGAGCTGATCGCGGAGCACGGGGAGGGCGTCGACGCCGTCATCGTCGCCGCGTTCGGCGATCCGGGCCTCCAGGCCGCGCGCGAGCTCTTCGACGTGCCGGTGGTCGGGATGGCGGAGGCCGCGCTCCTCACCGCCTGCATGCTCGGCGACCGCTTCGTGCTCGTCACCTTCTCGCCGACGCTGACGCGCTGGTACGCGGACTGCGTGTCCCTCTACGGGCTCGACCAGCGCTGCGGGGCGATCGTGGTGCCCGACGTGGGCTTCGCGACGGTGGAGGGGGTTCGCTCGGAGCTGCGCGCGCCTCTCGTCGCCGCCGCGAACGAGGCGGTGGAGAGCGGGAAGGGGGATGTCGTCATCCTCGGCGGCGCGCCGCTGACGGGGCTCGCGAACCAGGTGAAGGGGGAGCTTCTCGCCCCCGTGGTCGACCCGATCTCGGCGGCCGTGGTGCAGGCGGAGGCGCTGGTGCGCCTCGGCGTGTGCGTGACGCGGCAGCCGACGAAGCCGCCGGGCAAGCCGAACAGCGGCCTCGCCCCCGCCCTCGCCCGCGCGATCGCGCGCAAGCACGCCGGGGGCTGAGCCGGGCGCGCCGCCCGCCGCGTCAGCGCCGCGGGTGGGCGGGGCGTCGCCGCGCCGAGCGGCGATCGAACCAGGTGCGGGCCGCGGCGAGCATTCCCTCGACCATCGCCGGGTCGACGCTCGGGGCGCTGAGCGCCTTCAGCCCGGTCGCGCAACGCCGGTCCGGCTCGCCGCCATCCTCGCGGCGCTGGGGCTTGTGGCGGCAGGTCAATGCCGCACCCGCTTGCGACGCACGAGCGTGATGAGGGCGAGCGAGATGCCGATCACGACCAGCGAGACCGCCGTCGTCATCGTGCCGAGCGCGTAGATCGCCGGCGTCGTCACCGTCTGGGTGAGGCCGCGCAGTTCGAGCGGCAGCGTGTTGCGGCCGCCGAGCGCCTGGCTCGTGCGCGCGATCTCGTCCCACGACAGGGTGAAGCCGAAGAGCGCGATGCCGATCAGCGACGGGGCGATGATCGGCAGGATGACGAGCCACAAGGTCTGCCCCGGCGAGGCGCCGAGATCGCGCGCGGCCTCCTCATAGCGCCGGTCGAACCGGTTGAAGGCGGCGAGCAGGATCAGGAGGCCGAAGGGCAGCGTCCAGGTGAGGTGCGCGCCCAGCGCCGAGGTGAAGAGACCTGCCGACGTCTCGTGGTTCGCGACGAATTCGCGGATCTCGTCGTCCATCAGCCGGAACTCGAGGCCGATGCCGAGCGAGACCACGATCGAGGGCATGATGAGGCTCGCGATCACCGTGTAGAAGAGCAGCGAGGCGCCGCGGAAGCCGATCCGGTAGGCGAGCGCGGCCGGCACGCAGATGAGCAGCGTGAGGCCGGACACGATCGCCCCGAGGCGCAGCGAGCGCCCGAACGCGGCCCAGATGTCGACGACGCCGACGCCCTTCCAGAGCTCCGAGAACCAGTAGGTCGACAGGCCCCGCATCGGGAAGACGAGGCCGCCCTCCGGCCCCTGGAAGGAGAGGGCGACGATCGCGAACATCGGCCCGTAGAGGAACAACGCGAACAGCGTGAAGATGCCCGCGAGGATCCAGAAGCGGCGTCCCCTCTCGTTCATAGCTCACGCCTCACGTCGACGATGCGCGTCATGCCCCAGATGATGAGGAGGACCGCGCCGAGGAGCACCACGGCGTTGGCCGCGGCGATCGGGATCTGAAGGAAGTTGAGCTGTGTCTGGATCACCTTGCCGACGGAGGCGATCTGCTGCCCGCCCATCACGCCGATGGTGAGGAAGTCGCCCATCACAATGGTGACGACGAAGATCGACCCGATGACGATGCCCGGCCGGCAGAGCGGGGCGATGACGAGGAGCGCGATCTTGATCGTGCCGGCGCCGGCGTCGCGGGCGGCCTCGATGATCTCCGGGTCGATGCGCAGCATCGAGTTCACGATCGGCACCATCATGAACATCGTGTAGAGGTGCACGAAGGCGAGCACGACGGCGAAATCGGAATAGAGCAGCCACTCGATCGGCTCGGTGGTGAGGCCGATCCCCATCAGCGACTCGTTGACGAGCCCGTTGCGCCCGAGAAGCGGGATCCACGCGATCATCCGGATGACGTTGGAGGTCCAGAACGGAATCGTGCAGATCAGGAAGAGGATGATCTGCGTCGAGACGTTCTTGATCTCGAACACGATGAACCAGCCGAGCACGAAGCCCAGCACCAGCGTGATCGCCCAGACGATCAGGCAGAATTTCAAGGTCGACAGGTACGTCGCGAAGGTGACGCACAGGTCCGGAAGCTTGGCGATGCAGCCATAGAAGACGTCATAATAGTTGACGGTCGTGAAGGCCGGCTCGATCGAATATTGCGTGTAGTTCCAGAAGGATACGATCAGCGTGAGGATCAGCGGCCCCACGAAGAAGACGAGCATGACGATCGCCAGCGGCGCCGCCAGGGCGTAGGGCGAGTTCAGGATCGAACGCTCGACGGCGACGCTGTGCGCCGCCGCCGCGTCGTGGCCGGTGGCCACGACATCTTCGGCAGGAGGGGTGAGCGGGCGCGTCGCCCGCTCCATGCTCGTCATGCTGCGACGAACTCGTTCCACTTGCGGATCATGTAGACGTTCTCGTCCATGACCGCATTCCAGCACGCGATCCCGCCCATGCGCTCATTGTAGGAGCCGCCGTCGCGGGTCTCGCCGGCCTTGGCGAGGAGCTGGCCGGACGGGGACATGATGTCCTGCGAGGCGGCTTCGCCCTCCATCCAGTAGGCCCACTCGTAGGGCTCCATGTTCTCCTTCGCGGTCTCGAGGACGGCGGAGTAGTAGCCCTGGCGGTTGAGGAAGGCGCCCGCCCAGCCGGACAGGAACCAGTTGATGAAGTCGTAGGCAGCGTCGAGCTTGCGGCCCTCGACGGTGCGCGGCAGGCCGAAGCCGGCGGCCCAGGCGCGGTAGCCTTCCTTCAGCGGCTGGTAGGTGCAGGGGATGCCCTGCGTGCGCACGGCCGTGACGGCGGGCGACCACATCGACTGGATGACGACTTCGCCCGAGGCCATCAGGTTGACGCTCTCGTTGAAGTCCTGCCAGAGGGCGCGGAACTGGCCGGCCTTCTTCGCCTCGATGAGGGTGTCGACGGTGAGGTCGATCTCCTCGCGGGTCATGTTGCCCTTGTCGGCATATTTGTGCTTGCCGAGCGCCTCGACGACCATCGCGGCGTCCATGATGCCGATCGACGGGATGTTGAGGATCGAGGTCTTGCCCTTGAACTCGGGGTTCAGCAGCTCGGCCCAGGTCTCGATCGGGCGGCCGATGAGGTCGGGGCGGATGCCGAGCGTGTCGGCGTTGTACACGGTCGGGATGAGGGTCATGTACTGGGTCGGCTCGTCCGCGAATTCCTTCGCGTTCTCGGACGGCATCCAGATGACCTTCTTCGGCGCCGTGCCCTGGTCGCCTACGAGCTTGCCGTCGATCTCACCCTTGGTGAAGAGCGGGGTGATCTGGTCGGACAGCGTGATGCGCTTCGTATCCATGCCGAGGAGGTTGCCCGTCGGCACGACGTTCTTCAGCGACATGTATTCGATGTCGATGAGGTCGAAGGTGTTCGGCTGAGTGACCGCGCGCCGCACCACGTCGTCGGTGGTGACGGGGATGTACTCGATGGTGATGCCGAGGTCTTCCTTCGCCTTGTCGGCGATTTCCTTGTGCTGGTTCACCGCGGTGCCGAGATAGCGCAGCGTGACCGCCTCCTGCGCGTGCACGGCGGGGGCGAAGAGCGGCGTGGTCGCGGCCGCGGCGGCGACACCGGCCGTGCCTTCCAGGAAGCGGCGGCGGGTGACGGACGTCTTCGGGGTCTTATTGTCTGCCATCGATTGTTCCTCTCTCCTCATTATGTCGTGGATCAGTCCGCGCCGCGGCTGAACGGAGTCGCGTCCTCGTCGCGCCAGGTGGCGCCGACGGTGGCACCCGGCTCGACCGGGTGGGCGATGATGTCGGCCTCGGGCACGATGGCGGCGAGCTCGTGCTCCCCGCCATTCAGCCGCACGAGGACGAAGTGTCCCTGATATTCGACCGAGACGACCTTCATCGTGAGGCGTCCGTTGGCCGGGTCGGTGAGGCGCACGCGGTCGGAGCGCAGGCTCGCATCATGACCGCCGGTGCGGATGATGTTGTGGGCGCCGATGAAGCGGGCGACGAACGGGGAGGCGGGCTCGTCGAACACCTCGCGCGGGGTGCCGACCTGCTCGATCCGCCCGGCATTCATGAGGACGACCATGTCGGACAGGGCGAGCGCCTCGTCCTGGCTGTGCGTGACGTGGATGAAGGAGATGCCGAGCTCGTTCTGGAGGCGCTTCAGCTCGGTGCGCATCCTGAGGCGCAGCGTCGGGTCGAGCGCCGACAGCGGCTCGTCGAGAAGGAGGACCTGCGGGTCGGTGATGAGGGCGCGGGCGAGCGCGACGCGCTGCTGCTGGCCGCCCGACAGCTCCGCCGGCTTGCGGCTCGCATAGGGCGTCATCTCGACGAGCTCGAGCCGCTCCATCGCCTCCTTGCGCCGCTTCGCCTTGGGCACGTTGCGCACGCGAAGGGCAAAGGCGACGTTGTCGACGACGCTCATGTGCGGAAAGAGGGCGTAGGACTGGAACATCATCGCGGTGCCGCGCTGGGCCGGCGGCAGGATGGTGACGTTCCGCCCGTCGAGGATGACGTCGCCGCCGCTCGCCCTCTCGTGCCCGGCGATCATGCGCAGGGTCGAGGTCTTGCCGCAGCCGGACGGTCCGAGAAGGCAACAATAGGCGCCGGCGGGTATTTTCAGATTGATCCCGGCCACCGCGACCGTGTCGCCGTATCGCTTCGACACGTCGACGAGTTCCAAGGTTGCTCCGCGCACAACGATCCCCTGCCTGGTGCACTCTGAACGTGCAATCGCTATGCCAAACGATCAAGCACGCAAGCGCAAGCGCGCTCCGCGGCGGCGGCATTCCATCGCCCCCCGAACGCCGCCGCCTCGCTGAATTCCTCCAGCAAAATCGGACGTTTTCGCGGTCGTGATCGCGTTTGGCATGCAATCTGCAGCGTCGGTGTCACGCTGGCCTTGCGTGATTTCGCGCCAGGCACCGCGGACTTTGGCCAACCGGACTGAGGGGAGTCCCACCATGTGTGATCACCACGGAAATCGCTGCTTTCCGAAGTTGGAGAATATCGACGTCAGCCGCCGTTCCGTCCTGAAGGGCGCGGGCGCCGCGACGCTGACCTTCGGCGTCGCCGGCATGTGGGCCCATCCCGCCGCGGCCGCCTCGACGGTGACCTCGACGCACGGCACCGGCTTCTGCAACCTGCCGCTCTTCCTCAGCCACGCCCGGCAGACCGCGAAGGAAGACGGCCTCACCCTGGAATTCGTGAACACCCCCACCTTCGCCGAGCACGTGACCTTCCTCGGCGCGGGCCTCGTCGATGTCGGCGTCCTGCCCTACACGAGCTTCGTCGCCCTCTATGACGCCGGCGCGCCGGTGAAGATCGTCGCGGGCTCGGGCATCGAGGGCTGCGCCATCGTCACCCAGCCGGGCCTCGACACGCCCGAGAAGCTGAAGGGCAAGACGCTCGGCACCTTCCAGCTCGATACGCTCGAAGTGATGCCCTACGACTTCCTGAAGAAGAATGGCATTCCGTTCTCCGACGTGAACGTGCGCTACATGGGCAATACGCCCGAAGCGGTCGAGGCCTTCAAGGCCGGCGCGCTCGACTGGATCTGCACCATCGAGCCCTACGCGTCCGCCCTCCTCCAGGACGTTCCGGGCAGCCACATGCTGACCGACGGCAAGGACCTCTACGGCGCGAACTACACCGACTGCGTGCTGTGCGCGCGCGACAGCCTGATCGCCGAGAACCCGGACGCCATCAAGGCGCTCATCAAGGCGATGATGAAGTCGCAGCTCGCCTTCGAGGAAGACCGCGAGGCGGTGCTCAAGGAGGTCGTCGGCACCTACTACAAGACGTCGATGGAGAACGCGATCATCGGCTCCACCAAGCAGCCGCCGATGGTGGACCAGCGCGCCAACACCGACTTCATCCTCGACCGCACCGACAGCCTGATGGAGATGGGCTACATCAAGCAGAAGCCCGGCCGCGACGCCATCGACTGGACGATGCTCGAAGCGGTCATCGCCGAGAACCCCGACGTGTACTCCAAGCTGCAGTACAAGTCGGCCTGATGGCGAGCACAGAAGCAGTCGAGCGCGAGGAGCTCGTCGCTCCTCCGCGCCGGCCTCTGGCCGACTGGTGGCGCGCCTCCGCGCCCCAGATCGGCTGGACGTTTGCGTCGGTCGGGCTCTTCGTCCTGATCTGGGAGGTGCTGTGGGCGACCGGCGTCGCCGATCCGAAGCTCCTCCCGCCGCCCCATGTCTTCATGGGCGACATCATGGGACAGGCGAAGAACTTCAACACCGCGCAGCGCTGGCAGATCGGGGCCGATGCCTCAGCCGGGCCGACGCCGCTGATGGCTGTCGTCATCACCATCCTGTCCACGACGATGCGCGTCATCGCCGGGCTGTTCGTCGCGTCCGTCGTCTCGATCACGGTCGGCGTCGCGATCCGCTACTGGTCGCTGTTCCGCAACCTCACTCTGCCGACGATCACCCTGCTCGCCCCGGTCTCGCCGATCGCGTGGCTGCCGGTGGCGATCTTCATCTTCGGCATCGGTGACAAGCCGGCGATCTTCATGGTGTTCATCGCGCTCTTCTTCACCATGACGCTGGCGACGATCACCCAGATCGACAGCGTGAACGTCAACTACATCAACGTCGCGCGCACGATGGGGGCGTCCAAGCGCCAGATCTACACGCGCGTGATCCTGCCGGCGATCCTTCCGGGCCTCCTGGTCGTGCTGCGGCTCAACATGTTCGCGGCATGGATGGTCGTGCTGATCGCCGAGGCGACCGGCGTCGGCTATGGTCTCGGCCAGGTGATCATGCTCGCCCGCAACACGTTCAATCCGGGCCTCGTGTTCTTCACGATCGTCCTGATCGGCCTCGTGGGCTTCCTGTTCGACCTCATCCTGCGGCTCGTCCAGCGCAAGATCCTCTACTGGGTGCCGAACGGCCAGGGGGCCCTGTCATGAGCGACATCGCGATTTCCTGCCGCAATGTCGGGAAGATCTGGGCCAAGGGCACGCCGCGCGCGCACGAGGCGCTCGTCGGGATCGACCTCGAGGTCGCGCCCGGAGAGTTCGTCGTCCTCCTCGGCCCGTCGGGCTGCGGGAAGTCGACGCTCCTCTATCTGGCCGCCGGGCTTGAGGACAACACCTCCGGCGAGCTCCTCTCGTTCGGCCAGCCGGTAGAGAAGCCGGGGCCGGACCGCAGCCTCATCTTCCAGGAAACGTCGCTCTTTCCCTGGCTCACCGTCGGGGAGAACGTGACGTTCGGGCTGCATCTTGCCGGCGTCGACAAGGCGACGCGGCGCAAGACGGCGGACGAGGTGCTGCAGCGCGTCGGCCTCAAAGCGGCGATCGACAAGCGGCCGAGCGAACTCTCGGGCGGCATGCGCCAGCGCGTCGCCGTGGCGCGCGCGCTCGCCATGCATCCGAAGGTGCTCCTCATGGACGAGCCCTTCGCCGCGCTCGACGTGCAGACCCGCGCCAAGATGCAGGACTTTCTCGTCGACGTGTGGCGGGCGTCCGAGGCGTCGGTGCTCTTCGTCACGCACCATATCGACGAGGCCGTGGCGCTCGCCGATCGCGTGGCGATCTTCACCGCGCGACCGGGACGCATCAAGGAGATCGTGACCGTGGACCTGCCGCGCCCACGCGATCCGTTCTCGCCAGAGGCGCAGGAATTGCGCAAGCATCTGACCGCGGTGCTGAGCGCGGAGGTCGACCGCGCCTTCGCCGAGCAGGAAGCGCTCGCCTAAGGCGGCGCCATCGAAGAAGGGGAGGCCGCGGCGCGTGCTGCGGCGTCCGTCATCAGGGGCAATCAAGGAGCCAAGATGTCTGCCTCAATCGTTCGTGGCCGGCAGGTCGTCACCCACGTGGTCGACCGCCACCATGCCCATGCCGTCGATGACGGCGCCGTCCTCGTCGAAAACGGGATCGTGCGCGCCGTCGGCCCGTTCGCCGAGATCCAGGCGGCCCATCCCGATCTTCCGGTCCACGGCACGGGCAACCAAGTGGTGCTGCCGGGCTTCGTGAACGGTCACCACCATGTCGGCCTCACCCCGGTGCAGCTCGGCTCGCCGGACATGCCGCTGGAGCTGTGGTTCATCACCCGCCTCGTGTGCCGCTCGGTCAATCTCTATCTCGACACGCTCTATTCGGCGTTCGAGATGATCTCCTCCGGCTGCACCACCGTGCAGCACATCCACGGCTGGATTCCGGGCACGGTCGACAAGGTCACCGCCGGGGCCAACGAGGTCATCCGCGCCTACGAAGACATCGGCATGCGCGTGTCCTACTCGTTCGCCGTGCGCAACCAGAACCGGCTCGTCTACATGGACGACACCGAGTTCGTGAAGATGCTGCCGGAAGAGCTTCAGCCGCCGATGCGCAACCACTTCGCGCGCTTCGAGATGACGCTCGACGACAACATGAACATGTTCGAGACGCTGCGCGCCCAGCACCACAACAAGGAGCGCGTCGGCATCCAGCTCGCCCCGGCGAACCTGCACTGGTGCTCCGACGAGGCGCTGGAGCGGCTCTCCGACATGTCGGAGCGTCACGACGTGCCGATGCACATGCACCTTCTGGAGACGGCCTATCAGAAGGAATATGCGCGCCGCCGCGGCGGCGGCACGGCGGTGGACTATATCGACCGCTTCAAGATGCTCGGACCGCGCATGACGCTCGGCCACGGCGTCTGGCTGAACGAGAGCGACATCGAGCGCGTCGCGGAGACGGGCACCAACATCTGCCACAACTGCTCGTCGAACTTCCGCCTGCGCTCCGGCGTCGGCGCGCTGAACGTGTGGGAGGCGAAGGGCGTCAACACCGCGATCGGCATGGACGAGGCGGGCATCAACGACGATCGCGACATGCTCCAGGAGCTGCGCCTCGTCCTGCGTGCCCACCGCACGCCGGGCGCGGACGACAGCGTCCCGACCGTGCCGCAGGTGCTGCGCATGGCGACCGCGGGCGGCGCGGCGACGACCGCCTTCCGCAACAAGATCGGCACGCTCACCGAAGGGCAGGGCGCCGACCTAACCCTCATCGACTGGGACAAACTCTCCGCGCCCTATCTCGACCCGGAGATGCCGATGCTCGACGCGCTCGTCCAGCGCGCCAAAACCGACGGCGTCGACATGGTGATGTGCGCGGGCGACGTGATCTATGAAGGCGGCAAGTTCGCCAAGATGGATCGCGCGGCGGCGCTGGAGGCGCTGCGCCAGGACCTGACCCGCGCCCTCACCGAGGACGAGGTGGAGCGGCGCGGCCTGTCGAAGAAGCTCCTGCCGCACGTGAAGGACTTCTACGACAAGTACTTCGATCCCGGCCAGCACGAGCCCTTCTACAAGCCCTCGTCGCGGGTCTGATAACGCAAAAAGGGCGCCCTCGGGCGCCCTTTTTCATAGCGGATCATTCGCCGATCCGGGCCTTCAGATCGTCGATATTGTGCGTGAGCAGGTTCGTGTGATGGTGGATCTTCTGCGCCGCCACGCTGTCCGTTTCGCTCACATGGTCGCCGATGACGCGCAGCGCGTGTGAGATCCGCTCCAACGCCTCGTGGACGTCTCGCTCCAACTGTTTGATCCGGTCTTCCATGCCGTCCTCCTCATGACTGCGCCCCCATGGAAAAGCAGGGCGCGGCGGAGGACAAGCTCAACCCCAAATCGCACCGCTCAGGCAGGGACGATGCGGCGCAGATGGTTGTCCCACCGCACGTCCGAATGGGTCGGCCGGCTCTCGGCGGTCAGGATGTCCCCTTCGCCCGAGGAGTAGGCGAACGCGTCATGGTCGGCGGTCGCGCCGGCGACATCGACGACGTCGGAGGCGTGGACGAGGTCAAGGCTCTTCGCGTCCCACACCATGATCTGGCCGCCACGCGGGCTCGTCGCGGCGACGCGCGAGCCGTCCCGGTTCGCGGCGATCGAGCCGACATAGTGGTTCATCCGCGCGTAGATGTTGTCCGGCGCCTCCACGAGGCGGATGCCCGCGCCGCGCTTGTAGATGCCGACCACCGGGATCCGGTCCGTGTTCGGCCCCTCATACTGGCAGCCGAACCAGATCGTGTCGGGATCGGGCTGGGCGAGGTGGCGGATCGAGAGGCGATGCTGGCCCGCGGGCAGCGCCGCCTCCTCGATGAGGTCGCCGGTCCTGATGTCGACGAGGGTGAGGTTCGGCGCCATCGTCGCAAGGTTCAGCTTGTGGCGGGGGAAGTCGGGGTGGGTGAGGATGCCCCCGTTGGCGACCGCGATCGTGCGCCCGTCCGAGAGGAGCATCGCCTCGTGCGGGCCGACTCCGCGCGTCGCGAACTCGCCGATCCGCTTGTACCCGTCCGTCGCGTCATAGACGCCGAGGACGCCGTGCTCGCCGTCGAAATCGTTCTCCGTCGCGATGAGGAGCTTGCCGTCCGAGGAGTAGAAACCGTGCCCGGCGAAGCGGCGGTCGTCGGGCGGGGCGAACGAGGTCGCCTTGCGCCGGTTCGCGATGTCGAGGACGAGGGCGAAGCGACCGGGGCGGCGGGCGAAGAAGACCGCATTCGCGCCGTCCGGGCTGACGGTCGCGTCATGACCGCGCCCGTCGAGCTCCTCGGTGAAGAGGATGCGGCCGGATGCGTCGAGGACCGCGGCGGCGAAATCACCGCTCGCCTGGCGGCAGGCGGCGACGAAGGCGGGCGCCGCCTCGGCGCGGGCGGGGCGGAGCGGGATTGACAGGAGGCCCGTCGCGCCGGTGGCGGCGGCCCCGGAGAGAAAGGTGCGGCGATCGAGGGGCATCAGTCACCATCCATCGAGTTGAAGCCGACGATGAGGCCGAAGGCGGTGGGGATCTGCTCGGCGAAGAGGCGGCGGGCGGCGTTGAGCGGGCTCTCGGCATAGGTGAGGCGCCGGTGCGCGTCCGGGTCCTCGGCGAGCTCCGGCCAGGGGCGCGGGTCGGCGAGGAGCGGGGCGAAGGCGCGGTCCACCTGCGACAGCTCGAAGAGGATCGAATCGGCGAGGTTGTACTGGTCGCCGAGGAGGGCGCGCAGCGGCTCGATCACCAGCGCACGCGCGCCCGCGACGTTCGCGGCGTAGGAGGGGAGGGTGAGGTTGGAGCGCCAGAAGGGCGCGCTCTTGGCGTTCCCGTCCCCGGCCTCCTCGCCGATGACGGCGCGGAGCTTGATATCGCCGAGGAGCTGCAATTCCTCCGCCCCGGCCTGGAGGATGTCCTGGATCGCCTCGCCGTGGGAGCGATAGGCGGGGTTGTCGGGCCCGGCCGTCATCAGCGTCTCGCGAAAGGAGGTGCGCCAGCCGTCCTCGATCGCGGCGGCGACCTCGGCGATGGAGGTCGCCACCGTCGCGGCGTAGCGGCAGCGGAAGGGCGTCGGGCCGGTGAGCGTCTCGCTGCCGGAGCCGAAGAGGGCGAATTCCAGCGCCGGCAGCCCCTGCACCGCGACGCTCTTCGCGTGGAGCGTGGTGAGGTCGAGAGCCGTCTCGTCCTCGGTGGCGATCAGGCGCTGGATCTGCTGGAGGCCGCGGCTGCGCCGGTCCGGCCAGAAGAGGAGGCGCTCGGCGCGGTTGTCCTCGCGCGCAGGGCCGAAGCGGTACATCTCGACCTCGGAGAAGGCGAGGACGAGGCCGCCGAACGCCTCGCGCGCCGCGTTCAGCGTGGCCTCGCCCGGCGCCTCGCACAGCGCCGCGGTCGCGGTGGCCGCGGTGCCGGCGGCGGCGGTGAAGCGGGCGTGCGCCGGGATGATGACATCGTCGATGAGGGCCTCGACCACCGGGGCGAAGGCGAAGCCGCCCTGGCTCTGCGCACCGGCGGGGGTGAGGGCGACCGCGGCGAGCGCGGCCCCGGCGAGGAGCGGTCGGATCATAGCGACTCCAGGAACTTGAGAAGCGAACGGCGCTCCTCGGGGGACATTTCGACGACGCGGGTCTTCGCCGCCTCCGCCTCGCCGCCATGCCAGAGGATCGCCTCGAGAAGGTTCCGGGCCCGCCCGTCGTGCAGGAAGAAGGTGTGCCCGTTGACGGTCTCGGTGAGGCCGATCCCCCAGAGCGGCGGCGTGCGCCATTCGCTGCCCGACGCGCTGCCGACGGGGCGTCCGTCGGCGAGCCCCTCGCCCATGTCGTGGAGGAGGAGGTCGGTGTAGGGCCAGATGAGCTGGAAGCGGTGCTCGTCATTCGCGGCGCGGCGGCTCGTCACGAATTTCGGCACGTGGCAGCTCGCGCAGCCCGCCGCGTAGAACAGCGCCTTGCCGGCGAGCACGTCCGGGTCGTCGACATCGCGCCGCTCGGGAACGGCGAGATTTTTGGAATAGAAGGTCACGAGGTCGAGGATCGGGTCCGGCGCCTCGACCTCGCCAAGCCGCGGCTGCACGCCGGACGGCATGTCGCGGCAGATCTGCTGGGCGATGGAGCACTCGCCGAACGCGTCGGTCACGAGAGGGGTGGAGATGCCGATATCGCCGGAAAAGGCCTCTGCCGCCTGCACCTCGACGGAGGGCGTCGTCGCCTTCCAGCCGAAGCGGCCGACCGTGAGGACGCCCGTCTCCGGGTCGCGCGCGAGCGAGACGCGGCCCGAGATGCCGTCCGCGTCCGCATCATCGGGGTCGGCAAGGGCGAGGATATCGGCCGGGTGGATCGCCTCCAGGAGGCCGAGACCCAGCATCGGGTTCGCGACGCGCACCGAGGTCATGACATTGGCGGCCATCGGGCCATAGCCGAGATTCGTGACCGTCGCGGTGGGCTTGCGCAGCGAGGCGGTCTCGCCGCCCGCTAGCGCGACGGGGATCTCCTCGTAGGTGATGGCGATCTTGCCCTCGGCATCGAGGCCGGGGACCGCGAAATCCTGGAGCTGGCCGCCATAGGTGGGCTCGGGAATGCGGGTCGTCGTGAAATTCGCGAGCGCGGCCTTCTCCTCCTCCGTCGAGGGGGGGACGGAGAGGCGCATCAGCATCGTCGTCGTGTCGTTATCGTTGGGGCCGGGGGGATGGCCGCGCCCGTCCTTCAGGTGGCAGCGCTGGCAGGCGCGCGCGTTGTAGAGCGGGCCGAGCCCGTCCGAGGCGGCCGTGGAGGAGGGCGCCGAAACCCAGAGCTTCTTGAAGATGCCGTTGCCGACGAAGAATTGCTCGCGCCCGGCGAAGGTGAGGTTCTCGGACGGGTGGGAGAAGGCGTTGCCGTCGGCGGTCTTGGTGGAGGTCGCCGCGCCCCCGGACTTCGCCTCGAAGCGCTCGGCCTTGGTGAAGTCGCGCGCGGGCTTCGTCACCGCCTCGACGCGCTTGCGGTCCTTCGGCGTGAGGTCGTCGCGCACGGTCGGGACCGACAGCGCGGCCTCGGGTGTGGCGCGGTCGGCGGTGGCGGCGCCCGCAAGCGTCAGCGCGACCGCGACGGCGAGCCCCCCCGTCAGCCCCTGCCAGGCGGTGAAACGGATCGGTTGGCGCAACCGGTGGCGCTTCGACGGGTTCGAAGTCTCGCCGGATGGACTCCCTCTGGTCACTCTTCTCAGTCCTGGTTCGCGGGCCGGATCGGAACGCGCGGGCGCATTCCGGCCCCGTCCTCTTGGTCTTCGCGGATTGTCCACCCCATCCATAGCGCTTCATCGGCGGCCGTGGCGCAACTGATTGCGCGCATCGGGGTTGCGCGTGGAGCCGGTCGGCGGGGCGCCGCTTCGGCTCCTGATGGGGTGCGATCGTTCGGGGATGGATGCATCGGCCGCGTCTCCGCCTCTGGTGCGGGTCGTCGCGTGGCGGCGGACGGGAGCGTCGGGCGCCGGCGGCGGCTCGGGTCGTGGGGTCGCGCGGGCGCGCAGTGGCGCCCGCGCGGGGCCGGTGTCGGCTTACTGGAAGACGGCGTCCGGGTCGTCGAGGCTGTCGGAGCCTTCGATCTCGATCGCGCCGAGATCGAGGGCGGCGACGGCACGCTCGATGAACGGGGTCTGGGCGATGAGCGCATCGATCGCGGCCTGGACCACGGCGTTGCCCTCCTCGTTGCCCTCGCCGATCATCTGATCATAGGCCTCGACGCTCTCGGCGCGCGCCTTCATCACGGCCATCGCGTCTATGGTGGCGTCGAGATGGGCGAGGAGCTCCTCGTTCAGCGCCGGGTCGATGGCGGCGACGAGATCGGCGACGGACGGGCCGGACACCACCGTGCCGTCCACGCGCTTGTAGTGGCCGGTGTAGACGTTGCGGATGCCCACCGCGTCGAAGAAGTGGGAGTTGTGCGTGTTGTCGGAGAAGCAGTCGTGCTCTTCCTCCGGATCGTGGAGGAGGAGGCCGAGCTTCATCCGCTCACCCGCCTGCTCGCCATAGGAGAGCGAGCCCATCCCGGTGAGGATCGCCGAGAGGCCGGCGCTCGCGTCGGCGAGCACGGCGGTGCGGGCCTCGCCGTCCGCGTCCCACGCGGCGACGATGTCCCCGAGATCGGAGATGAGGAGGGTGGAGGCCGCCTTCAGATATTCGGCGCGGCGCTCGCAATTGCTGCCGGTGCAGTTCGCCGGGTCGTAGTCGGTCGCGGGACGGTTGCCGGCGCCGGGTTCCGTGCCGTTGAGGTCCTGGCCCCAGAGGAGGAACTCGATGGCGTGATAGCCGGTCGCGACATTCGCCTCGACCTCTTCGGCCTCATGGAGCGTGTCGGACAGGAGTTCCGGCGTGATCGATGAGGCGTCGACGGTCTCGCCGTTGATCGTGATCTCGGGGTTCGCGATCACGTTCACGGTGTAGAGGGCGTTGGAATCCGACTCGGTGCCGTAGAGCGCGTCGACATAGTCGATCAGCCCCTCGTCGAGCGGCCAGGCGTTCACCTTGCCTTCCCAGTCGTCCACCACCGGATTGCCGAAGCGGAAGGCCTCGGTCTGCTGGTAGGGCACGCGGGCCTGGACCCAGGCGGCGCGGGCGGCGAGCAGCGTCGCATCGCTCGGCGCCGCAATGAGGGCGTCGATCGCGGCGTCGAGGGCTTCGGCGGCGCGCAGCGCGTCGGTGTAGCCGGCCAGCGCGATGTCCGCATAGGTCTCGAGCACGGCCTCTGGCGCGGGCGATTGCGCATTGGCGCTGCCAGCAACCGCACAGCATGCGACCACAGCGAGTGTCGCAACTCTCATTGTTGCCTCCGGTTCGGGGGAAGGGGTCTGATCCGGCGCAACTTACAGATCGAAGATCGGTGCGACAACCGCGAATATTGATTAAGCGGGTCGCAAAGCTTTCAATGGGCTACAATAGATTTTATAAATTCTACTTAGCGCGATATTTTACTTAGTGTGATTCTAATCCGCGACGGCCTACGGGACCGCGACCGGGGCCGGGCGGACCAGGCAGAGCGTCGCGAGGATCAGCGCCGAGGCGGCGGCGACGATGAGATATCCGGTGGTGATCGACGTCGCCTGCATCATCGGGCCGAGCACGATCGGCGCCAGGAACTGGCCGAGGAAGAACAGCGTCGCGGAGAGCGAGGTGCCGCGTCCGAGGAGGCGGTCGGGCACGAGGTCGGCCACCATCAGCGACAGCGTGGCGAAGGCGACGCCGTTGCCGAAGCCGAGCAGCATCGTCGCGACGACGAGGATCACCGGGTCGCCCGTCAGCCCGAACAGCGCATAGGCCGCGACCCAGCAGCAGGCGGAGAAGCGCAGGAGGGCGAGCTTCGACAGATGCTGGCGGGCGCGGGCATAGCCGAGGCCCGCGACGCTCATCATGCCGGCCATCAGCGCCATGTAGAGGGAGGCGATGATCGGCGAGGTGATGTCGATCTCGGCGAGGCGCTGCGGCAGGAAGACCGCGATCGCGTAGATGAGGACGGCCATCATCAGGAAGAGGACGTAGACGCCGAGGAGGGCGGGCTTGCGCAGGAGCACGAGCGTGCTCTCCGAGGTGCCGCCCCGCTCGATGATGCGGTCCGGCAGGATGCGCAGCACCGCGATCGCGAGCGGGATGCCGAAGAGGTAGATCGCGAAGGCGAAGTGCCAGGACGAGAAGCTGCCGATGAGCCCGGCGAGGATCGGGAAGACGACGCCGCCCGCGCTCGTCGCCGTCGTGCGCCAGCCCATCACGCGGTTGCGGAAGGCGCCCTGCCAGATGGTGAGGATCGCGGTGGTGGTGCCGGTGAAGACGATCGCCGCGCCCATGCCGAAGATGAGCCGGCTCACGATGAGCGCGGGGAAGGTGGACAGGAAGACGCCCGCGCCGCCCGCGAGGCCGTAGATCACGAGGCCGATGGCGAGCGGGACACGCGGCCCCCAGCGGTCGATCATCATGCCGGCGACGGGGCCGGTGATCGCGATCGCGAGGCCGTGGACGGCGAGGATGAGGCCGGCCTGCGTACCGGTGAGGCCGAGATCGGTGCGCAGGAGTTCCAGGATCGGCGTCACGATCGCGCCGGCCATTACGCCGAGGGTGGAGGATAAAAGCAACACCGCGAGGGCGGACGGGTGAGCGATCGTGGGCATGGAGACGACGTCCGGAAGGGTTTGCGGGTCCGCAGGCGAGTCAAACCCTCGGCTCGGCGCGCCACCTATGGGGTGACGTCCGACAGGACAGGTCGTGAGACGTCTTCGATCCGAACAGGTGCCATACCGCGTTTCGCCCCCCGATGCACCCTCTCATTCGTTGCCGCGGTGCTAGCGCGGCCCATCAGAGGCAGACGGAGGTGACGGCGACGGGGAAGAGCGTCCACACCGTCGCGACGAGCCCGGCGAGGGCGCTGACGATCCCGACCTGGCGGAAGAAGGGCGAGGCCGAGCCGAGGCGCGTGCTGCGCACCGCCTGGAGCGTCGCGGCCTGGGCGAGAATCGCGACCGCGAAGGCGGCGAGGAGGGCGAGCCGCAGCGGCGTCGGTGAGGCGGGCGCCTCGCGCCCCCAGCCGAGGGAGCAGCCATAGCCCTCGATCGCGTAGAGGAGCGCGAAGGCGGCGGCCCAGACGAGAAGCCCCGCCATGGCGCGAAAGACCTCGATCATGGCAGCACCGCGAGGTTCGCGGCCGCGAGCGAGACGATTCCGACCCCCGCCCCATAGTCGGCCCAGAGCCGCACGATCTCGAACTCCGCCCGCCGCGCGCGCGAGGTGTAGCCCGCCGCGTGCCGGCGCCAGAGATTGACGACCATCAGGAGCGCGAGGCCGGCGTGGAAGAGGCCGTACGCGCCGAGGACGAAGAGCGTTGCGGCGTAGGCGTGCCCGGTCGGCGGCGGCGTGCGCAGGAGGAGCGAGAGGAGCGCGCCGAACAGGAGCGCGAGACCCGCCGCCGCCGCGAGGAGGCCGGGGAGGGGCGTCGCGCCGCCCGCGTTCCGCCGTCCCGCGAGGCGCGCGCCCACGACCGCGATCGCCCCGCCCGAGATCCCCGCACCGAGCTCGGTGAGCGAAGGGGTGAGCCAGGTTTCGGGCGGCCAGCCGGGCGCGATCGTCCACAGGAAGGCGTAGCCGAAGAGGAGGGAGGCGAAGAACGTCCCGTCGGCGGTGAGGAGCGCGGCACTCCCCCAGAAGCCCGGCCCGCGATCGACCTCGCTGTGGACGGGAAGGCGCGTGTCGCACCCGACCGGCGCCGGCCCCTCGTCCGCGCGCGCGCCGAGCTGCCAGACCCAGCGCAGCGCGAGCGCCGCCATCATCAGGAGGGCGACGGGCGTCAGCACGTAGACCTTGATGAGGAGGGAGAGGAAGAAGAGCCCCGTCGCGAGCGCGAGCCAGAGGGGAAGGGCGGAGTTTCCGGGCAGGACCACCAGAATCTCGGGCTTTCCGGACACGGTGTCGACCATCAGCGTCTCGCGCCGGTCGCCCACGGGGTCGCCGAGATAATATTCGCCGCGCGCGATCCGGACCGGGAGCTGCGGGTCGTCGGCGAGCGGTTCGCGCGAATGGATCGCCGGCAGGCTCGCGAAATTGTAGGCCGGCGCCGGCGTCAGCATCGCCCATTCGAGCGTCCCCGCCCGCCACGGATTGCGCGGCCCGCGCGAGGCGAGGAGCATCTGGAGGGCGAGGTCGATGAGGATCAGCGCGAACCCGATCGCCATGATGAAGCTGCCGATCGAGGAGATGAGGTTGATCGCCGTCCACCCCGCCTCCGCGCTGTAGGTCTCGATCCGGCGCGGCTGGCCGAGAAGGCCGACCCAGTGCATCGCGAAGAACGTGCCGTGGAAGCCGATCGCGACCAGCCAGAAGGCCGCCTCGCCGAGCTTGAAGAAGCGCTGCCGCCCGGTGAAATGGGGCAGCCAATAATAGGCGCCCGCGAGGATCGGGAACACGAAGCCGCCGACGAGCACATAGTGAAGGTGCGCGGTGATGAAGGCGGTGTCGTGCGCCTGCCAGTCGAACGGGACGACGGCGACCATCACCCCGGTGAGCCCGCCCATCACGAAGGTGGCGAAGAAGCCGAGGAGGTAGAGCATCGGCAGACGCATCTGCGGCCGCCCTTTCCACAGCGTGCCGATCCAGGCGAAGATCTGGATCCCCGTCGGGATCGCGACGAGCGTCGATGCCGCCGAGAAGAAGGCGAGCGCCATGTGGGGGATGCCCGTCGTGAACATGTGGTGGACCCACAGCCCGAACGACAGGAAGGCGAGCGAGAGCGCCGACGCGACGACCCAGCCGTAGCCGAGCAGCGTGGTGCGCGCCATCACCGGCAGCACGGTGGAGATCACCCCCGCCGCCGGGAGGAAGATGATGTAGACCTCCGGATGGCCGAAGAACCAGAAGAGGTGCTGCCAAAGGAGGCTGTCCCCGCCGAGCTCGGCCTGGAAGAAGGGGAAGCCGAAGGCGCGCTCGATCTCGAGGAGGACCGAGCCGAGGATCAGCGGGGGAAAGCCCGTCAGCATCATCAGCGCGGTGACGAGGATGTACCAGGCGAAGATCGGCATCTTGTCGAGCGACATCGAGGGCGCGCGGTATTTCAGCACCGAGACGGTGATCTCGACCGCCGCCGCGATCGCGGAGATCTCCACGAAGGTGATGCCGATCAGCCAGAAATCGGAGTTGATTCCCGGCGAATAGAGCGTCGAGGAGAGCGGGGTGTACATGAACCACCCGCTGTTCGGCGCGATCCCTGCGAGCAGCGAGACGAGCAGCATCGAGCCGCCGAAGATGTAGCACCAGAAGCCGAAGGCGGTGAGGCGCGGGAAGGCGAGGTCGCGCGTGCCGAGGAGCTTTGGCAGGAGATAGACCGCGAGCCCCTCGAACATCGGGATCGCGAACAGGAACATCATGATGCTGCCGTGCATCGTGAAGAGCTGGTTGTAGATCTCCGGGCCGACGAAGGCGGAGCGTGGCGAGGCGAGCTGGGCGCGGATCAGCATCGCGAGGAGGCCGCCGACCAGGAAGAAGAAGCACGCCGCGCCCATGAAGCGCTTGCCGAGCGTCGTGTGGTTCACCGAGGTGAAGTTGCCCCGGAAGCCTGGGTCGTTCTGCCAGATCCGCGTCAGCCGGCGGTGGCGGGCGAGCGCGGTCATGGCGTCTCTCCATCGAGGAAATTCTGCCATCCGGCCGCGTCGTGGGCGATGACGGTGAAGGTGTGGCCGAGATAGCCGACGCCGCTATATTCCGCGCTCCGCCCGGCATAGGTCCCCGGCGCGTCGGCCTCGATGCGCAGCGTGTTGACGCGGCCCGGAATCGCGTCGAGCTTGCCGGCGAGGCGCGGGACCCAGAAGGCGTGGATGACGTCGGTCGTGCTGATCGCGACATCGACGGGCCGTCCCGCCGGGATGTGCAGCGTGCCGACCGTCACGCGGTCGCTGTCGCCATATCCGAAGCGCCACTGCCACTGGCTCGCCTCGGCCCGCACGCTCACCGCGTCGTCGGCCGGGCGCGGCAGGAAGCGCTCGCCGATCACGAGCCCGTAGGCGAGGAGGGCGGCGAGCACCACGACCGGGAAGGCGAGGCCGAGCTTTGCGAGGAAGAGGCGCTCGTGCCGGGCCTCGTCGCCCGCCCCGCCGCCCCGGAAGGCGGCGACGAGAAGGCCCATCACGAACAGGAAGATCGCGGTGGCGCCGGCGAGCATCACCCACCAAAGCGTCGCGATCGCCCTTGCCGACGGGCCGGCGGGATCCATAGTCGACAAGGCACCCTCGCATCCGGCGAGGGCGAGGCACGCCACCAGCAACGCGCCGAGGAGCCGCACGCGATGACCGAGATTCAAGTCCAGACGCATGACGAGCGGCTGATCGACCCGATCAGCGAGGACCCCGAGTTCGACGACACCCGGTCCTTCGTCGCGATCTCGGGCCATCCGATCCACGCGATGAGCGTGGCCTTCCCGGTCGCGCTCACCTTCTGCACGTTCGGCGCGGACATTTTCTACTGGTATACGGGCGACCTCTTCTGGGCGCGGGCGGGCCTGTGGGCGGCGGGCACGGGCTTCCTGTTCGGCCTCCTCGCCGGCCTCTCGGGCACGGCGGAGCTGCTCCTCGTGCCGGGCATCCGGGCGCGCGCCGCGGCGTGGACGCACTTCATCCTCGCCGTGCTGCTCCTGTCGCTCCTCGGCACGAACTGGGGGATGCGCCTCTCCGGCTTCGAGACCGCGGTGCTTCCCTACGGGATCCTGATGTCGGCGCTGTGCCTCATCGTGGTGATGATCGCTGGCTGGCATGGCGGCAAGCTCGTCTTCGACTACCGGATCGGGACATCGACGGGGAGCTGACGCCCCAGCGGCTCGGTCAGCCAGTCCGGAAAGACGATCCACGAGAGATCGGGCTTGGCGAGAACGAGAAAGAGGATCGCGAGCATCGGGGTGATCGCGATGGCCGTCGGCCACAGGGGATTGGGCGGCCGGTGCGTCCCGGCCGTCTCGGCGACGGCGACGAGGGTGTGGCCGACCCAGGCGTGGACGAGCACGAGAAGCGCCACGAAGACGAGCTTGGCATAGAGCCACGGCTCGAACACCGCGCGCAGGAAGATGAGCGCGGTGCCCGAAGCGACGGCGATCACCGCCGTCGGCGTCACCGCCAGCACATAGGTGAAATGGGAGAAGCGGCGCACGCGGGTGTAGTCGGCCTGGGTGATCGCCGGGTCGTGCCGCGCGAGCATCAGCGGCAGGGCGAGGAGCCCCGCGCACCAGGTGACGAGCGCCGCGATGTGGATCGCCTTCAGAAGCGGGATGAACCCCGAGAGGGCGGGGATCATGCGGTCCGCTCCCCGAACTGCGCCCAGAGCCGGCGGGCGAGAAGCGCGCCGATCACCGCATAGGGGAGCGCCGCCGGGACCCACATGATGAGGCCGCCGAGCTGCTGGTCGGCGATCGGCCGCATCCCCCAGTCGAGCGGGGCGAGGCGGTGGATGGCGTAGAGCGGCTCCGGCGCGAAGGTGAGGAGCGCGCCGAGGAGGCCCATCTGGGCGAAGGCGGCGATAACGGCGAGCAGCGCGTCGGCGGGCGAGCGGTCCGCCGCGAACACCGCGCGCCAGAACCAGACGGCCGAGGCGAGAAGTGTCGTCTGCATCAGCCAGTAGATCGCGACGTTGGCGAGCGCGACGTCATAGAGCGCCGGCGCGTGCCACAGCCACAGGACCAGCGAGGAGATCGCGAGCGGGAGCGCCACGGAACGGGCCCGCGCGACCGGCCACACGAGGGCGAGGAGCGGGGCGGCGACCGCGACGAGGAGGAGGTGGTGGACGACGCGCGCCGAAAAGAGCGCCGCCGACAGCGCGCAGAGCGGCGAGACGAAGGCGACGAAGAGCACGCCGACGGCGGCAAGCCCCGCCGGCCGGCGACCCACCACGAGCGCGAGGACGGCGAGCGCGGCGAGAAGGGGCGGATCGAAATTCCACCGCGTCAGGAGGTCGGCCGGAAGAGGTGCGGGGCCGCAATAGGTCCAGTTCATCGCATCCGTTCGCGTCGCGGGGTCAGGGAACGCTGCGCGGAGCGTCCCGGAACCAACGACGAAGGGGGCGATTTGGTGCCGCAGCCGCGACGATTTATCGTATCCGCCGCATCATTCTTGCGTCGGCCGTGCGAGATCTTGCGGCATTCGGTGCGTGCCAGCGATCATCCGGGCAATCCGGCGCGGTCGGTCGCGGCCGGCGGGTGGCTCCAGCGCTGCGGCGCCCCGATGAAAGGGCGCGGCGCGGTCAGCCCTTCTTCTTCTGGGCCTCGTAGGCCTTGAAGGCGGTGTAGGCGGCCGCCGCGTCGAGGTAGGCTTCCTGGGTGTCGACGTTCCAGTAGCGCAGTTCGGCCAGCGGGATCGGCTTGCCGGTGATCGCGCAGCGCACGAACGTGCCCGGCGACATCACCTGGAAATCCGCGTCGAGATAGCGCAGCCGCGCTTCGCCGCCGGGCCGCCCGGCCATTTCATGTCGGTTCATCATGAGCGTGCGGGGGCGGGGTGAAGGCGCTTCAACACGACGAAATGCTCCTCGGCCTGGACCTTCATGACCTGCCGGATCTGGCGGGCCGTGTGCTCGATCTGGTCCTTCGTCATCAACTTGAGCGGCAGCCCGGTCGACTGGGCGAGGATCTGCTGACGCGCCGCACGCTCCAGATAATAGAGATCATCGAAGGCTTCCGCCACCGTTGCGCCGCAGACGGTGACGCCGTGATGGGCGAGGAAGAAGACGTCGGACAGATTGTCCGACTTCGCGCTGGTGGCGATCGCCTCGCCTTCCTCGGCGTCGAGCGCGAGGCCGCCGAACTCCTCGATATAGATGACGCGGCCGTGATAGCGGCAGGCGGTCTGGTGGGCCATTTCGAGGCGGCCGCCCTGGAGCATCGTCAGCGCCGTGCAGTGCGGCATGTGCGTGTGCATCACCGCCGCGTGGCGCGGGTTCGCCCGGTGCGCGGCGATGTGGAGGTTGCGGGCGGTCGCCTCGACCTCGCCTTCGCCCTCGATCACCAGCCCGTCCCCATCGATGAGGACGAGGTCCTCCGGCCGCATCTCCGACCAGTGCACCCCGTACGGGTTGATGAGATAGCGCTCCTCATCACCCGGCACGACGACGGAGAAGTGGTTGCAGATCCCCTCGTTGAGATCCATGAACGCCGCCACGCGGAAAGCGGTGGCAAGGTCCTCGCGAAGGGTGGCGATGTCGGTGGCCTCGGTCGTCAACGGCGGGTCCTCAACGTGTTCTTGGTGCGTCTTTTTCAGGTTTCCGTGCCGCCGACCGTCATCGCGTTGATGCGGATCGTCGGCTGCCCGACGCCGACGGGGACCCACTGGCCTTGCTTGCCGCAGGTTCCGATGCCGTGGTCGAGCGCCATGTCGTTGCCGACCGCGGTGATGCGCGTCAAGGCGTCCGGCCCGTTCCCGATCAGCATGGCGCCGCGGACGGGCTCGCAGATCTTGCCGTCGCGCAGGCGATAGGCCTCGGTGGAGGCGAACACGAACTTGCCGCTCGTGATGTCCACCTGCCCGCCGCCGAAGGAGACCATGTAGAGGCCGTCCTTGACGCCGGCACGGATCTCTTCCGGGTCGTGGTCGCCGCCGCGCATCAGCGTGTTGGTCATGCGCGGCATGACGGTGTGGGCGTAGGACTGGCGCCGGCCATTGCCCGTCGGGAGCATCCCCATCAGGCGCGCATTCTGCCGGTCCTGCATGTAGCCGACGAGGCGGCCGTCCTCGATGAGGACCGTCTCGTGCGAGGGGGTGCCCTCGTCGTCGATGCTGAGCGAGCCGCGCCGGTCCGGGTGGGTGCCGTCGTCGACGACGGTGACGCCGGGCGAGGCGACGCGCTCGCCCATAAGGCCCGCGAACGCGCTCGTCTTCTTGCGGTTGAAGTCGCCCTCGAGACCGTGCCCGACCGCCTCGTGGAGGAGGATCCCCGGCCAGCCGGGGCCGAGCACGACGTCGAACGTGCCGGCGGGGGCGGGGGCGGCGTCGAGATTGACGAGCGCGCGGCGCAGCGCCTCGTCGACCGCCTTCTGCCAGGACCCGTCGGCGATGAAGCGCGCATAGGGCTCACGACCGCCGGCCCCGTAGCTGCCGGTCTCGCGCCGGCCGTTCTCGGCGACCATCACCGTGACGGAAAACCGCACCAGGGGGCGGATGTCGAAGAGGCGCTGCCCGTCGGCGCGCAGGATGTTGACCACCTGGCGCTCGGCGTTCAGCGAGACCGAGACCTGCCGCACACGGCTGTCCTTGCCGCGGGCGTAGGCGTCGATCTTCGCGAGGAGGTCCGCCTTCTCGCCGAAATCGGGGGCGGCGATCGGGTCGAGATCGCCATAGAGGCGGCGGTTCGTGCCGGACGGGGCGACGTCGGTCGTGCCCTCGCGCCCGCGCCCGACGATGCCGACCGCGTCGGCGGCCCGCCGCAGCGCCCGCTCCGAGACGTCCGAGGCGTGCGCGACGGCGACCGATTCGCCCGCGACGGCACGCAGGCCGAACCCGTCCGAGACGTCGAACGCCGCCGATTTCAGGCGGCCATCGTCGAAGACGAGGCTTTCCGAGGTGCGATGCTCGACGAAGAGCTCGCCATCGTCCGAACCGATGAGGGCGTCCTCGACGATGGATGTGGCGCGGGATGCATCCAGCCCGTGCCGCTCGAAGAGGTCTTCACTCATTGTCTACCCTTCTCCTTCCTACGACGACCGCGGAGGACGTGGGGTTCCGGGGGAACGCGGTCCCGTGGGAAGGCGGTTCGGCTTTGCGCCGGGCCGCTCACCCCGCTTCTGCGGTGCCTGAGGGAGTTGGCGCTGCGTGGTCGGCCCGGCAAGACGCGGCGGCTCGCGACGGCCCGTGATCATGCGTCGGGCGGCCGGATCGAGGTCCTCTTCCGGCTCCTCGTCGTCGTGCTCTTCATAGAGTTCGGCCTCGGCCGCGCTCTGGGCCTGCGCCTCCTCCTCGGCGCGCGCCTCGGCCCGCCGCCGGCGCCGCTTGCGGCCGCTGCGCACCGCCATCCAGATGATGAGGACGAGGAGGACCATGCCGCCGGCGACCGCGCCGCCGACATAGGGGAGGAGATCGTCTTCCAGGAGCCGGTCGAGTTCGGACCGCTCGTCGGGCGGGATCGAGAAGCTCGACGCCGTGGGCGCGCCGCTCGGGGGCGCGGCGACGACGCGCGTGTTCGTCTCCACGGGCTCGCCCGCGGTCTCGATCTCGGGCGTCTCGGCCGCGGGGGGCGGATTGTCGAGCGCGCTGAAGCCTTCGCTGAACCCGTTCAGCGAGATCGGGATGCCGATCCCCTCCTCGGGCGTCTGGAAAATGACGAAGGTCGCCGTGTTCCCCGCCTCGAAGCGCTCCATCAGCCCGTCATCTAGCTCGACCTCGGCAATGCAGCCTTCGGGGAGGCAGCGCACGAAGCCGGCGAGGCCCACCTCGTTCTCGTCGATCGAGAGGCCGAGGCCGGAGGGGAGGAGGACGCCGAGCGGGGCGAGGACGCGCAGGATGCGGGCCTGCCGGTCCGCGGTGTGGAGAAAGATGACGGTGAGGCCGACATTGGCGCGGTCCTGCGCCTCGACATTCTGGACGAGGGCGCATTGCTCGGACGGCGCGCCGACCGGCCTTTCGCAGCGGATCTGCCAGTCGCCATGGCGCCCGACGATCCGCCCTTGCGCGGCCGCGGGGTCGGCGGTGGCGATCGCGCCGGCGGCGAGCGCGAGGCCGGCAATCAGGAAAAAGAGGGTACGCAACATCGTGGCAATCCTTCGGCGGCGGCGCTTGACCTAGCACACCTCGCCGCGGTGGTCAGGTGTCCGCAACGATCTGTCCGCGCGAGGGCGGCGCGAAAGCGATTCGCAACCATAGCGCTTCATGTCGCGAAGCCCGAGGGTTGTGTGACCCATTCTCCACGCCTTCCACGTCACACGCCGTCTTGGGGCTGGACCCGCGACGTCTCTGGCTTGCCTTCGCTGTGGCGTCGGCGGACCGAGAGGGATATGGAGATGCCTGTGCCCACAGAAGGTTCGGCGCCGCCGGATCGGTCTGTGGACGTCGGTTCGTTCTGCCGCTAAGTTCAGGACATACCGAAATCCGTGAGATAACGGTCCGCGCAGGGCATGGGCGAAACGTTGAGATGGGGCGAGGAATGATACGAGCGCTTGCGAAGTGCGGGCTTTTGAGCGCGGTGGTGCTTTCGGCGATGATGGGGCTCCTGGGTGTGGCAGAGGCCGCCCAGCCCGCGCCGTGGGGGATCGGTCCGCAGGAGGCCGCGACCGGCCTTGCCGAGCAGGTGTTCTGGTTCGAGAGCTATACGCTCTGGATCGTGACCGCGATCGTGATCTTCGTCCTCGCGCTGCTGGTGTGGGTGATCGTCCGCTTCAATGCGAAGGCGAACCCGACGCCGAGCGCGACCTCGCACAACACGATGATCGAGGTGATCTGGACGATCGTTCCGGTCCTCATCCTCGTGATGATCGCCTTCCCGTCCTTCCGTCTCCTGTTCGCGCAGACCACGATCCCGACGCCCGACCTCACCATCAAGGCGATCGGCGGCCAGTGGTACTGGAACTACGAGTACATGGATCCGGGCATGGAGGAGATTAAGATCACCTCGTACATGCTCGACGACGACCAGCGCGCCGAGCGCAAGGAAAAGTACGGGATGAACGAGCACGACGTCCCGCGCCTCCTCGCGGTTGACTATCCGATCGTCGCGCCCGTCGGGGCGACCGTGCAGGTCCTCGTCACCTCGCTCGACGTGAACCACGCCTGGACGGTGCCCGCCTACGGCATCAAGCGCGACGCCATCCAGGGCCGTCTCAACGAGACCTGGTTCAAGGCCGATGAGGTCGGCGTCTATTACGGTCAGTGCTCCGAGCTGTGCGGCACCCAGCACGCCTTCATGCCGATCGAGGTCCACATCGTGACGCCCGAGCGTTTCGAGGAGTGGTCGACCGCGGCGAAGGAGAATCTCGACGCGGCGAACGAACTGCTGCTTGGCTGGCAGGCCGAGGCGAGCGGCCAGGCCGTCGCGAGCCTCAGCACGAACCTGCGTTAATCGGGGAACGCGGCCGCGGCGACGCGGCCGCCGACCCTTCGAATAAGAATTGAACGGCTTCGCATGAGCCGGAGCAAATAAAGCGGAGAAACCGATGGCGCACGCGGCAGCAGACCACGCGCACGATCATCCAACGGGCTGGCGGCGCTGGTTGTTTTCGACCAACCACAAAGACATCGGTACGATGTACCTGATCTTCGCCATCTTCATGGGCTTCTTTGGTGGCGGCCTGTCGTTCGCGATGCGCCTCGAGCTCCAAGAGCCGGGGATGCAGATCTTCGCCAATCCGCACGTCTACAACGTGTTCACGTCCTCGCACGGCCTGATCATGATCTTCTTCATGGTGATGCCGGCGATGATCGGCGGGTTCGGCAACTGGTTCGTCCCGATTATGATCGGCGCGCCGGACATGGCGTTCCCGCGCATGAACAACATCTCTTTCTGGCTGCTGCCGGCGTCGATCACGCTGCTGATCATCTCGCTCTTTGTCCCCGGCGCGCCGGGCGCGAACGCCTTCGGCGGCGGCTGGACGATCTATCCGCCCTTGTCGACGACCGGGAACCCCGGACCGGCGATGGACTTCCTGATCCTGTCGCTGCACATCGCGGGCGCCTCGTCGATCCTCGGCGCGATCAACTTCATCACCACGATCCTGAACATGCGCGCGCCTGGCATGACCATGCACAAGATGCCGCTGTTCGTGTGGTCGGTGCTGGTGACGGCCTTCCTGCTCCTGCTCTCGCTCCCGGTGCTCGCCGGCGCGATCACGATGCTGCTGACGGACCGCAATTTCGGCACGACCTTCTTCAGCCCCTCCGGCGGCGGTGACCCGATCCTCTACCAGCACCTCTTCTGGTTCTTCGGCCACCCGGAAGTGTACATCCTGATCCTGCCGGGGTTCGGCATGATCAGCCAGATAGTGTCGACCTTCTCGAAGAAGCCCGTGTTCGGCTATCTCGGCATGGCCTACGCCATGGTCGCGATCGGCGTCGTCGGCTTCGTCGTGTGGGCGCACCACATGTACACGGTGGGCCTCTCGGCCAACACGCAGGCCTACTTCGTGTTCGCGACGCTGGTGATCGCGGTGCCGACCGGCATCAAGATCTTCTCGTGGATCGCGACGATGTGGGGCGGCTCGATCGAGTTCCGCACGCCGATGCTGTGGGCGATTGGCTTCATCTTCCTGTTCACCATCGGCGGCGTGACGGGCGTGCAGCTCGCCAATGCCGGTCTCGACCAGGTCTTCCACGACACCTACTACGTGGTGGCGCACTTCCACTACGTGCTGTCGATGGGCGCCGTGTTCGCGATCTTCGCCGGCTGGTACTACTGGTTCCCGAAGATGTTCGGGATCATGTACTCCGAGCGCCTCGCCAACATCCATTTCTGGCTGATGTTCGTGGGCGTGAACGTGATCTTCTTCCCGCAGCACTTCCTCGGCCAGCAGGGCATGCCGCGCCGCTATGTGGACTATCCGGACGCGTTCGCCGGGTGGAACCTCGTGTCCTCGATCGGCGCCTACATCACGGCGGTCGCCATGTGCGTCTTCGTGTGGGTGATCGTCGATGCGCTGGTGAAGCACCGCAAGGCGCTCGCCAATCCGTGGGGCCCGGGCGCGACCACGCTCGAGTGGACGCTGTCCTCGCCGCCGCCCTTCCACCAGTTCGAAACGCTGCCGCGGATCCGCTAACCCCGCGACGACATTGCGCAGGCCGGCTCACCCCCGGCCTGCCACGCATTCGGCCCGGTGCGGGCACGGCGAAACGCACCCTCGGCCCGACCTTCGAAACGGACGGGTTCCAAGGCCAGATGTGAATTACTATAGAGAACGGCGCGGCGCGGCTCTGGCCCGCCGCATGTCTGCGTAAGGGGGAGGAAACCGGCGAGATGACCATTCGAGAGACAGACGCGGATGCCGTCTTCCTGTCGGAAGCGACCCCTCAGGATTTCTTCGAGCTCCTGAAGCCGCGCGTCATGTCGCTCGTCGTGTTCACGGCGTTCGTCGGCCTCATGCTTGCCCCCGGCTCGATCCACCCGGTTCTCGCGGTGGTCTCCCTCTTCGCGATCGCGGTGGGCGCGGGCGCGTCCGGCGCGCTCAACATGGGCTTCGATTCCGATATCGACGCCATCATGACGCGGACCTCCAAGCGCCCGGTTCCCTCCGGCCGCGTCTCGCGCGAGGCCGCGCTCTCCTTCGGCGCGATGCTCTCGCTCGGCTCGGTCGTCCTCCTCGGCATGGCCTCCAACTGGACGGCGGCGACGCTCCTCGCAGTCACCATCGGCTTCTATGTCGTCATCTATACGCTCTGGCTGAAGCGCCGGACCCCGCAGAACATCGTCATCGGCGGTGCGGCGGGCGCGCTCCCGCCGGTCGTCGCCTGGGCGGCGGTGACCGGGTCGGTCACGCTGGAGCCGATCGTGCTCTTCACCATCATCTTCCTGTGGACGCCGGCGCACTTCTGGGCGCTCGCGATCCTGAAGCGCGAGGAATATGCCCGCGCCAACGTCCCGATGCTGCCCGTCGTGGCGACGAAGGCGGCGACGCGCGCGAACATCCTCGCCTACGCGGTGCTGACGGCCGTCTCCGGTCTCCTCCCCACCGCGCTCGGCTATGCGAGCCTTGCCTACGGCGCGATCGCGCTCGCTCTTGGCGCATGGTTCGTCCAGCGCGCGCTCATCCTGCGCAAGGCCGATGATGCGAGCGAGCGGCGCGACGCTGGCCGTCTCTTCGCGGTCTCGATCGTCTATCTCTTCGCGATCTTCGGCGCGCTTCTGGCCGACCGTCTCATCGCGGGGCTGATCTGATGGCGGCGAGCGCACCCCAGGTCGGCGGCGAGGACAGCCCGCCGCAACCCGAGTTCCTGTCGCGCGAGGCGAGCGAGGAGGCCGGCCGCCGTCGCCGCAGCCGCTCCATCGCGATCGCCCTCGTGCTCCTCGGCATGGTGATCCTCTTCTACGTGATCACCATCATCCAGATCGGCAACGCGGTCAGCGGGGGCGCGGCGTCATGAGCGAGGACGCCCCGCGCCCGGCCCCGAATCGCCACCGCTTCGTCGCGCTCGCCTGCGCGGCCTTCGTGTGCCTGATGGTGGGCGCGGCCTACGCCGCCGTCCCGCTCTACAACCTCTTCTGCGCCGTCACCGGCTTCGCCGGCACGCCCTCGATCGCCAAGGTCGAGGCGCTCCCCGCGATCGAGGTGCTCGACCGCCAGCTCACCATCCGCTTCGACACCAACGTCGCCAACGGCCTGCCCTGGCGCTTCCGGCCGAAGGAGCGCACGATGGTGGTGCGCGTCGGCGAGATCGCCGAGGCGACCTTCATCATCGAGAATCTCTCGGACAAGCCAACCGTCGGAAACTCGGTCTACAACGTGACCCCGTTCCAGGGCGGCGGCTACTTCACCAAGGTCCAGTGCTTCTGCTTCAACGCGCTGCCGCTCGGGCCGAGGGAGAAGATCGAGGTGCCGATGGTCTTCTACGTGGACCCGGCCTTCGACAAGGACCGTGACGCCCGCGGCATCGGCGTGATCACGCTGTCCTACACCTACTTCCCGCATGTGGGCGGGGCCGTGACGGAGGACGTCGCGGGCTGAGGCCCACAGACGGGAAAAATGCGACCGATGGAGCACCCTTCGGCCATCGCCGTGTCGACGACGCGGGCAGAGCATGGCACAAACGAAAGGTGAGCGTTGAATTCGACGGGGCGCGAGCCTCGACCGCAGGGGCGGGCGCCTTCGCAAGGAGGCGCGCCGCGCCAAAGGCGCCGGCCTCGTCCGGCACAGGGATGGGGCCCCGCCCCGCTTAGGCAGCACGACCGGCCGCTGTCGTCTGGCCGGCAAAGGAAGAACGATGGCAGGCGCGACGAAGCCCAACCACGACTATCACATTCTGCCCCCGAGCCCGTGGCCGGCGGCCGGCTCCGTCGGCGCGTTCACCATGGCCATCGGCGCGGTGTCGCTGATGCGGTGGAACAAGGGCGACCAGCTCGTCCTGGCCGGCGTCGATATCGCGGGGTGGGGCATCTTCGCGATCGGCCTCGCCATCGTGCTCGGCACCATGGCCGGCTGGTGGGCCGACACGACGAAGGAGTCGCTTCGCGGCGACCACACGCCCGTCGTCAAGCTGCACCTGCGCTACGGGATGCTGCTCTTCATCGCCTCCGAGGTGATGTTCTTCGTCGCCTGGTTCTGGGCCTATTTCGACGTCGCGCTCTTCCCGGCCGCGATCAATCAGCCGCTGCGCCTCGAAGAGACCGGCGGCGTCTGGCCGCCGATGTCGATCGAGACGTTCGATCCCTGGCACCTGCCGCTCTTCAACACGATGATCCTGCTCCTGTCGGGCACGACCGTGACCTGGGCCCACCACTGCCTTCTCGAGGATGACCGCGAGGGGCTGCGCTGGGGCCTCCTCATCACCGTGATCCTCGGCGCGCTGTTCTCGATCGTGCAGATCTTCGAGTACACGCACGCCACGTTCGCCTTCGGCGGCAACATCTACGGCGCCACCTTCTTCATGGCGACGGGCTTCCACGGCTTCCACGTGTTCGTCGGCACGGTGTTCCTGCTCGTCTGCCTGGTGCGGGCGATGAAGGGCCACTTCACGCCGCAGCGCCATTTCGGCTTCGAGGCGGCGGCCTGGTACTGGCACTTCGTCGACGTGGTGTGGCTGTTCCTCTTCATCTGCATCTACGTCTGGGGTGCGAGCGCCGCCGCGCACTGACGTGGCCCCTCGGACGATCTCGGGAGCGCGGGTCCTTCTCGCGCTCCTGATCCTGTCGGCGTTCGCGATCCTCGTCGGGCTCGGAACGTGGCAGCTCCAGCGCCTCGCCTGGAAGGAGGCGCTGATCGCGACGGCCGGCGAACGGCCCGGCCTTCCCGCCGTCGCACCGCCTGGCCCCGGGGACTGGGCCGCCTTCGACATCAAAGACTGGGATTTTCGCCGCGTCCGCCTCACCGGCACGTTCGGTGAGAAGGAGGCGCACGCCTGGGCCGTGCTCGCCGAGCCGCACGGGCCGCTCGGCGGAGCAGGGGAGTTCGTCGTCGCCCCCCTCACCACGGCCGAGGGCTGGTCCGTCCTCGTCAATCGCGGCTTCGTGCCCGAGGCGCAGAAGGACCGGTCGACACGCCACGGTTCCGAGCCGCCGTCCGGTCCGGTCACGATCGAGGGCATCATCCGGCGCGACGACACGCCCGGCATGTTCACGCCCGATCCGGATCCCGCCGCGAACCGCTTCTACGGCCGCCACATCGCGACGCTCGCCCGCTTCCTCGGCCTCGACCCGGCGAAGACGGCGCCCTACTCGATCGACCTCGTCGCGTCGGAGACCCCGCCGGGCGGACTGCCGCAGGCGGGCGAGAGCGTCGTCACTTTCCGCAACCCCCACCTCCAATACGCGCTGACCTGGTACGGCCTCGCGGCCGCGCTCGTCGGCGTGGTGATCGCCGTGCTGGTGAAGCGCCGGCGCGAGGGGCGGGCGGCGAAGGCGGACGCGGTCTGAACCACCCGCTCAGTTCGGGTCGGACGGCGCGTTCACTGCACAGATCCGGGCCGATTGCTCTTCGCTGAGGTCAATCCAACCCGACCGGAAAGCGCGATAGTGCGCGTCATCCCGTCATGGAAGCATGGCGCGATGAACGGTCGTGCTCGTCAGGCAAAAGACGGGAGCCGGGCGTTTCCGCGAGGAAATGGCTGGCGCTAGAAATTCACCGCCGCGTCGAGCGGGGAGATCGGGGCGATGCCGATGAGGGAGGCGCGGGCGTCGCGGCTGTCCTCGTCCATCTGGGCCATCAGCGCGTCCATGCCGGTGAAGGCGATTTCGGGCCGCAGATAGCGCACGAATGTGACGGGGAGGGTCTTCCCGTAGAGGTCGCCCGCGAAGTCGAACACGAACGTCTCGAGGAGGGGGGCGCCGTTGTCGAAGGTCGGGCGCCGGCCGTAGCTCGCCACCCCGTCATGCCATTCGCCGTCGATCCCGATGCGCACGGCGTAGATCCCGTGCTGGAGGCGGTTGTCGGGGCCGAGCGTCTGGTTCGCCGTCGGGTAGCCCATCGTGCGGCCGCGCTTCTCGCCGTGGATGATCTCTGCCTCCACCGTGTAGCGGTAGCCGAGGAGCATCGCGGCGGCGTCGAGGTCGCCCTCGGCGAGGAGGCGGCGGATGCGCGAGGACGACACCGCCCCGCGTTCGTCGGCGAACTGGTCGACGACGATCACCGAGAAGCCGTGCCTGTCGCCGGCCTCGATGAGGCTCGCGACGCTGCCGCCGCGGCGGGCGCCATAGTTGAAATCGTGCCCCACGACGACCGTCTTCGCGGCGAAGCGGTCGACGAGGATCTCCGTCACGAAATCATCGGCGGAGAGGGCGGCGAAGGTCGCGTCGAACTGGCCGATCACCATCCCATCGAGCCCCAGCGCCTCCATGAGGCGGCCCTTGAGGTGCGGCGGGGTGAGACGGAAGAGCGGCTCGCCGGAGAAGAAGGCGCGCGGGTGCGGCTCGAAGGTGAGGGCGGCGACCGGGCGGCCGGCCGCGCTCGCAACGTCGAGCACGGCCTGGTGGCCGCGATGGACGCCGTCGAAATTGCCGATTGCCACGGTCCCGCCGCGCAGCCCGTCGGGGACGGCGTCGAGGGTGGCGATGAAAGAGGCCGCGCGCATGGTCATCGTCCCGCCGGGGTCTTTACCAGACGAGGCGCGGGGCGAAGTGCGTCGCGACCAGCCGGTCTTCGGCGAGGCGCGCGTCGATCTTCGCGGGATCCGGCGAGCCGTGGCCGCCGAACTCGTCCGCATGGATGCCGTTGGTGATGAGGAGGGCGTCGAAGCCCTGGTTCTTGGCGCCCAGAATGTCGGTCGGCAGGCCGTCCCCGACCACCAGCACGCGGCCGGCGCCGGGCTTGCGCGCGCGCACCTCCGAGAGGGCCGCCTCGTAGATCGCGGCGTGGGGCTTGCCGAAATGGAGCGTGGTGCCGCCGAGCTGGTCGAAGAGGCGGGCGATCGAGCCGGCGCAATAGACGAGCGTCTCGCCGCGCTGGACGACGATGTCCGGATTGGCGCAGATCACCGGCAGGCCGAGCGACAGGATCGCTTCCAGCTCGGCGCGATAATCTTCCGGCGTCTCGGTCCGATCGTCGCGCAGCCCGGCGATGACCACCGCGTCCGCCTCGTCCACCGTCTCGGCGAGAGTGATCGGCGTGCCCTCGTAGAGGGGAAGGTCGCGGGTCGGGCCGATATGGAAGACGTTCATCAGCCCGTTGCCGAGGAGATAGCTCCGGACAACGTCGCCGGACGACACGATCGCGTCGAAGGCGTCGCGCTCGATCCCGAAGCTCTGGAGCTGATGCACCACCGGGGCGGACGGGCGCGGCGCGTTGGTGATGAGCACCACCGGCCCCTTCTCGCGGAAGCGCGCGAGCGCGTCGGCGGCGCCGTCATGGGCCTTGATGCCGTCATGGAGGACACCCCAGACGTCGCACAGGATGGCGTCGTAGGTGTCGGCGATGGTGGACAATCCAGGCAGCGGAGCGTTCGGCATAATTTGGGACCGGCGCGCGGGGCGGGGGCTCCCGACGCGTGTAAGACCTGTGGACGGATGGCGGACGAATGGGCGTCGCTGGGGACGCCCGACCCGGCTGGCCTAGCGCAAACGGCGCCGACATCATAGACCTTTCCAGGATTTGACCCGAGACGCCCCAACGCGTCGCACCCGATCCGAGCGAGGAGGAGCATGGGCGACCCCGCCGAGACCCTTCGCATTTCCGCCTCCGTCCGCCGTCTCGACGACCGGCTGATCGACAAGATCGCGGCGGGCGAGGTGGTCGAGCGGCCGGCGAGCGTGGTGAAGGAGCTCGTCGAGAACGCGCTCGATGCCGGGGCCCGCGCCATCGAGATCACCATCGAGGCGGGCGGGGTCGGCCTCATCCGCGTCGCCGATGACGGGCACGGGATCGCCGCGGACGAGCTGCCGCTCGCCGTCGCGCGCCATTGCACCTCGAAGCTCTTCGACACGGCGGGCCTTTCGCGCATCATGACGATGGGCTTTCGCGGCGAGGCGTTGCCCTCGATCGGCGCGGTTGGTCGCCTGACGCTGACCTCGCGCCACCAGGGCGCCGAAAGCGGCGCGCACATCGTCGTGGAAGGCGGGCGGACCGCCCCGGTCGAGCCCGCGGGCCGGGCCGTCGGCACCACGGTCGAGGTGCGGGACCTCTTCTTCGCGACCCCGGCGCGGCTGAAATTCTTGAAGAGCGAGCGGACCGAGGCGACCGCGATCACCGACACCGTGCGCCGCCTCGCTTTGTCGGCGCCGGGCGTCGCGTTCACGCTCGCGATGGGCGGGCGGCCGACGCGCTTCCAGCCCGGAACGCCGGCGACGCGGGCGCGCGAGGTGCTGGGCGCCGATTTCGCCGAGGAGGCGATCGCGCTCGCGGCCGAGCGGGAAGGGGTCCGCCTCACCGGCCAGCTTGGCCTGCCGACGAACGGCCGCTCGACCTCGCAGCACCAATACGCCTTCGTGAACGGCCGCGTGGTGCGCGACAAGCTCGTCACCCAGGCGCTGCGGGCGGGCTACCAGGATGTGATGGCGCGTGACCGGCAACCGATGGCCGTCCTCCATATCGAGCTCGATCCGGCCGCCGTCGACGTGAACGTCCACCCGGCGAAGGCGGACGTGCGCTTCCGCGATTCACAGCTCGTGCGCGGGCTGATCGTCTCTGCGATCCGCCGCCAGCTCGCTGACGCGGCGCCGCGCAGTTCGCGCTCGGTGGCGAACGCCGCGATCGCGGCCCTCTCGAGCCGCCCGCGCCCCGAGCCGCAGCCCCTCTTCGCGATGGCGCCCGAGGCGGAGGTGGACGAGCTGCCGCCGGGCTTCGCCGACGAGGGGACGCCCTGGCGCGAGAGCGAGGCGGCCCGGCGCGAGGCGACGCGCGCCCCCGCCGCGCGGGCGAGCTTCCCGCCGGTGGCGCGCACCTTCGTGCGCCCACCGATGCGGCCGATGGCGACGGCCCCGGCCCCGACCCCTGCGGCGATGCCCGAGCCCGCACCGCCCGCGACGGCGCTCGACCATCCGCTCGGCGCGGCGGTCGCGCAGGTGCACGGCAACTATATCGTCGCGCAGACGGCGGACGGGGTCGCGATCGTCGACCAGCACGCCGCGCACGAACGCATCGTCTACGAGGCGCTGAAGAGCGCGGCGAAGAGCAAGGCCCCGCCGACGCAGGGCCTCCTCATCCCCGACGTGGTGGAGCTCGACCCCAACGACGTCGCGGCGCTCGCCGAGCACGCCGATGCCTTCGCCCGCTTCGGCCTCGTCCTGGAGCCGTTCGGGCCCGGCGCGGTCGTCGTGCGCGAGACGCCCGCCGCGCTCGGCAATTTCGACGTCGCGCGCCTCGTGCGTGAGCTTGCAGACGAGATCGCCGAATGGGGCGCGGCGAGCGCGCTGGAGGTGCGGCTCGACCATGTGGCCGCGACGATGGCCTGCCACGGCTCGGTCCGCTCGGGCCGCCAGCTGCGGCCGGAGGAGATGAACGCGCTCTTGCGTCAGATCGAAGCGACGCCGTCGGCCGGCCAATGCAATCACGGCCGGCCCACTTTCGTGGCATTGTCGTTGGCGGAAATTGAGAGATTGTTCGAGCGGCGATGACATTCCGGTTCGACATCCGCGTCTACTTCGAGGACACCGACTTCACCGGCCGGGTCTATCACGGCGCCTATGTCCGCTACCTTGAGCGGGGCCGGACCGAGTGGCTGCGCGTCGCGAAGATCGACCATGCCGAACTCGCCCGCCGCGAGACGCCGCTCTTTTTCACGATCCGATCACTTTCTCTTACGTTCCATGCACCCGCCGTCATCGACGACGTGGTGACCGTGACCGCGACGACCGCCGAGGAGCGGCGCGTCGCCTTCGTGATCGACCAGTCGATCTGGCGCGGGGATGTGAAGCTCGTCACGGCCCAGGCCGAACTTTGCCTGATTGATCAGAATGGTCGCCCGCAGCGCCCGCCGCCCTCCGTGCGCGATGCGCTGTCGAGCCGGCCGGTGCGCTGATCGCGGCTGTGGCAAGTCGACACGCGGCCTCCAACTGGCCGCCAGAATGGTTCAGATGGGCGCTTCATGCGTCCCTCGGACGGCGGACGGCTAGCCAGCGCTAGGCCGACGCGCTAGAGGGACCGTTGGTGCCGCAAACGAATTTGCGGCGATCGTTGCGAAATGGTGACGTCAGCGTTGGAGTGTGGGAGTGGCCCCCAGCACGACTATGACAAGATTTGCGTCAGGACTCCTCCGTGGGTGATGCTGTAACGACAGGCGCGGCACTCGCGTCTCCCGGTGATTTCTCTCTCCTCACCCTCTTCCTCGAAGCACACATCGTTGTGAAGTTGGTGATGATTGGCCTCGTCCTGGCATCCTGCTGGTGCTGGGCGATCATCTTTTACAAGAGCCTCGCCTTCCGCCGCGTGCGGTCGCGCATCGGGGCGTTTGAGGATGATTTCTGGTCCGGCCAATCGCTGGAGGAGCTTTATCGCAAGCAATCCGAGGAGAACCCGGACGGGCTCGCCGCGGTCTTCGTCGCGGCGATGCGCGAGTGGAAGCGAAGTCACGAGGGCGAGAAGCCCGCGCTGGCCTCGCTCGCTCAGCGCATCGACCGGGTGATGACGATGACGCTCGCCCGCGAGGGAGAAGAGATGGAGCGCGGCCTCACGGTGCTCGCCTCCGTCGGCTCCGCGGCGCCCTTCATCGGCCTCTTCGGCACGGTCTGGGGCATCATGAGCTCGTTCCAGGCGATTGCGGCCTCCGAGTCGACCAATCTCGCCGTCGTCGCGCCGGGCATCGCCGAGGCGCTGCTCGCCACGGCGCTCGGCCTGCTCGCCGCCATTCCGGCGACGATCTTCTACAACAAGCTCGCGTCTGACGTGGGTCGGATCACCCAGCAGATGGAAGGGTTCGCCGACGAGTTCCTCGCGATTCTGTCGCGGGAGATTGACGAGAGGCTCTGATGGGAATGTCGGCGCCACGCTCCGGGGGCATGGGAGGCGGTCGCGGTCGTCGCGGACGCCGCTACCAGCCCATGAGCGAGATCAACGTCACGCCGTTCGTCGACGTGATGCTCGTGCTCCTCATCATCTTCATGGTCTCGGCGCCCCTCCTCACGGTGGGCGTGCCGATCGACCTGCCGAAATCGGCCGCCAAGCCGCTGGAAGGCAATGTCGACCCGCTGACCATCTCGATCGACGCGAACGGTGTGATCTTCCTCCAGGAGACGGAGATCGAGATCGACCAGCTCATCCCGCGCCTCGAGGCGATCGCGCAGACGGGCTACGAGGAGCGGATCCTCGTGCGCGGCGACGCCTCGTCGAACTATGGGACGATCATGCGCGTGATGGGGCGGCTCAATAAGGCCGGCTTCAATCGCATCGCGCTCGTGACGACCGAGGAGGCCAGCTAGACGATGCGGGCAGCGTTCATCGTCTCGGCGGTGCTGCATATCGCGATCCTCGCGACCGCGATCATCTCGCTGCCGCCAGCCGAAACGTTCGCGACGCCGTCGGTCAACGCGCTGCCGGTGGAGCTGGTGACGATCGCCGACGAAACCGATCTCACCGCCGGCGACGTGCGGGAGACCGAGGTGATCGAGAACGCCGCGCCGGAGACGGTGGAAGCGGAAACGCCGGCCGAGCCCGAGACGCAGCCGGGCGCGACCGACGCCCCGGCCGAGACGGTCGCGACCGAGGAGAACGCCATCGCGTCGGGCGCCGAATCGAGTGCGCCGGAGCCGGCCGCCGAGCCGGAGGTCGCCGAGGAGACGCCGCCGCAGCCCGAGGCCGCCGAGCCCGAGCAGCAGGTGGCCGCGCTCCCCGAGCCCGACCCGGTCGAGACGCCGCCCGATCCCGCCGAGACGCCCGCCCCCGTCCCGCAGACGGTGACGCCGACGAAGAAGCCCCGCCCGCCGCGCCGCACGCAGCAGGCGCGCGTGCAGCAGCAGGCGAACCCGGATGCGTTCAACGCGGACCGCCTGTCCCAGCTCATCAACCGGACGAACCCGACAGGCGGCGGCAGCGGCGCCTCGCAGGCCTCGCTCGGCACCCAGAGCGGGCGCGCGCAGGCCTCGCTCACCCTGTCCGAGATGGACGCGCTGCGCGCGCAGATGCAGCGCTGCTGGAACCCGCCGATCGGACTTGCCGGGGGACAGGACATCATCGTTCAGGTACAGATCCGCCTGACGCCCGACGGCGCCGTGGAATCGATCGACCAGATCGGGGCCCAGGGCGTCGGCTCGCTCTACGATGTCGCTGTGGACGCCGCGCGCCGTGCGGTGCTGCAGTGCCAGCCCTACCGCCTGCCCGCGGAGAAGTACGAGGTCTGGAAGGATGTTCAGGTCTCGTTCGATCCGAGAGAGTTGTTTTGAGAATTCTGTCTGGTGACCCAAGGTTGAGAGTGATGTTCACCCGCACCAAGCTCGCTGCGTTGGCCTTCGTCGCGATGACGCTCTATTCGATCGGAGCGGCACAGGCGCTGGTCTCGATCGACGTGACCGAAGGCGAGGCGCGGCCTTTGCCGATCGCCATCCCCTTTTTCTCCGGCCAGGTGCGCGACGACCAGATCGCCGCACAGATCGCCGACGTGGTGAGGGCGGATCTCGCGAGTTCCGGCCTCTTCGCCCCGATCGACCGCGCCGCCTATATCGAGCAGACGCTCGGCGTGTCGACGATGCCCCGCTTCCAGGACTGGCGCACGATCGGCGCGGAGGCGCTCGTCACCGGGTCCGTCACGCGCGAGCAGGGCGACCGGCTGAAGGTCGAGTTCCGCCTGTGGGACCCGCTCCAGGAGCAGCAGGTCGTCGGCCAGCAATTCTACACGACGCCCGAGAACTGGCGCCGCGTCGCCCACATCGTGGCGGACGCGATCTATGAGCGGCTGACGGGCGAGACCGGCTATTTCGACACGCGCATCGTGTTCGTGGGCGAATCGGGGCCGAAGAATGCCCGCGTGAAGCGCCTCGCGATCATGGATCAGGACGGGGCGAACCTCACCTACCTGACGAATGGCGGCAATCTCGTCCTCACGCCGCGCTTCAGCCCGGCCGGCCAGATGCTCACCTACATGAGCTATGAGGGCGCGCAGCCGCAGGTCTATCTCCTCGATATCGAGACGGGCCGGCGCGAGCTCCTCGGCAATTTCAACAACATGACCTTCGCGCCGCGCTTCTCGCCGGACGGCTCGCGCGTCGCGATGAGCCTCGAAGAGGGCGGCAACGCCAACATCTTCGCGATGGATCTGCGCTCGCGGAAGATGCAGCGCCTGACGAATTCGGGCGCGATCGACACCGCCCCGTCCTATTCGCCGGACGGCTCGCGCATCGTGTTCGAGAGCGACCGTGGCGGCACGCAGCAGCTTTACGTGATGGGGGCGGATGGCTCGAACCCGACGCGCATCTCGTTCGGCGACGGGCGCTATTCGACGCCGGTCTGGTCGCCGCGCGGCGACCTCATCGCTTTTACCAAACAGTCGCAGGGACGCTTCGCGATCGGCGTCATGCGGCCTGACGGCACGGGGGAGCGTATCCTCACCTCCGGCTATCACAACGAGGGCCCGACCTGGGCCCCGAATGGTCGCGTCCTCGCCTTCTTCCGCGAATCGGGAGGTCCGCAGGGGGGACCCGGCATCTATACGGTCGACATCACGGGTCGCAACGAGCGCAAGCTTGACATTGCGACGCTGGCGTCCGATCCCGCGTGGTCCCCTCGGCGTTAACGTTGTCTGCCAAGGACCCGTTTACCGAGTTCCCTTACCTAATGGCTCTCCCGCCCCTTCGGAGTCGTGTGATGACAGAGTTCCGAGCGAAACGTTGGCTGCCCACCTTGGCGGCGATCTGCCTGATGGCATTCGCCGCCGGCTGCGCCAAGCAGCCGACCAATACCGGTGCCGGTGCAGCGACACCCGGTTCGCCGCAAGATTTCGCGGTCAATGTTGGTGACCGCATCTATTTCTCGGTGGACTCCTCGTCCATCGACGCCACCGCCGCCGGTATCCTGAACCGGCAGGCCGCCTGGCTGAACAAGTATCCCAAGTACAACATCACGGTCGAAGGCCACGCCGACGAGCGCGGCACGCGTGAGTACAACATCGCGCTGTCGGCCCGCCGTGCCAATGCGACCCAGAGCTACCTGCAGAGCCGTGGCGTCGCCAGCAATCGGATGCGCACCATCGCGTTCGGCAAGGAGCGGCCCGTGGCCGTCTGCGACAACGAATCGTGCTGGTCGCAGAACCGCCGCGCCGTGACGGTGCTCGGGAACTAGCGCCCCTCCGGCGTCTCCGGACCGCAGCCAGCGCGGTCCGGGCGCAACGAAACCGTTCAAATGCGCGACGGGTCGCGTTATAAGGCGACCCGTTCCATAACTCGCCGCAGGAGACCTGAGATGCGCTCGCGCCTCGCCGCCCCTGTCGTCGGATGTCTCGTCGCTGCGCTCGCCCTCCCGGCGGCCGCGCTGCCGCGCCTTCCGCTCGCCGCCGACCCCGGGGTCGTGTCGGTGCAGAATCGCTTCATCCCCCGCATCTTCGGTGAGGGTGAGAAGGATGAATCGCAGGCCCAAACGCAGATGCGCCTCCAGGAGCTGGAGTCGCAGGTCCGCATGCTCACCGGCCAGGTCGAGCAGCTGACCTTCACCGTGCGCCGGCTCGAGCAGGCGATCGCCGCCGGCGGCACCCCCAATCTCGGCGACCGGAGCCAGGCGACGCCCGGCCCCGGCGAGCCGCCGCGCTCGCTCGGCTCGCTGCCGACGACGCCCGGCCAGTCCACCGCGAGCAACGGGGGCGGCGCCGTCGTCGATCTCGGCCGCGGCCCGGTCGACCTCTCCGCCCTCAACCAGGGCAATCCCGCCGTCTCGACGGCGAGCGCGCCGCCGCGCCCGGTCTCGACCGACGCGTTGCAGCAGGTGCGCGACCTCCAGCAGTCCGGCCGCTATCAGATGGCCGCGCAGGAGGCGCGCAAGGTCCTGACCGACAATCCGAGCGGCCCGGTCGCCGGCGAGGCGCGCTTCCTCCTCGGCGAGGCGATGCTCGCCCAGGGCGACTATCGCAACGCCGCGAACCTCTTCCTCGAGAACTACACGTCCGACCCCAACGGGGCGCGGGCGCCCGCGAGCCTCCTGCGCCTCGGCACCGCGCTCAACGGGCTCGGCGAGAAGGAAGCCGCGTGCTCCTCGCTCGCGGAATTCTTCGGCGCCTACCCGAATGTCGACGGCCAGCTCCGCGCCGAGGCCGAACGGGAGCGCCGCGCCGCCAACTGCGCGTGACGATCGCGCCGGCGCCTTCGCTGCCGGCCGCGATCACGCTCGACCGCGCGACGCTCGACGCGGTCGACGGCCCGCTCGGGATCGCGGTCTCGGGGGGAGGGGACTCCACGGCGCTCGCCATCCTCCTCGCCGATTCCTGCCGCGATCGCGGCCTCGTCATCCTCACCGTCGACCATCGCCTGCGCGCCGGATCGGCGGATGATGCCGCCGCAGTGATCGAACTCGGCGCGCGCCTCGACCTCCCGACCGAATCGCTCGCCATCGAAGGCGGGGCCAAAGGCTCGCTCCAGGCCTGGGCGCGGGCGGAGCGCTACCGCCTCCTCGCCGAGGCCGCGCGCCGGCTGGGGCTCGCCGCCATCGTCACCGGCCACACGCGCGACGACCAGGCCGAGACGCTGCTCCTGCGCCTCGCGCGGGGCAGCGGGCTGCGCGGGCTCGGGGCGATGCGCCCCGTCGCGCGGCACAGCGGGACCACGATCCTGCGCCCGCTCCTCGGCGTCTCGCGCGAGGAATTGCGCGCCTTTCTCCTCGCGCGCGGCCATGGCTGGCGCGAGGATCCCTCGAACGAGAACCCGCGCTTCGACCGGATCGCGATGCGCGCGATCATGCCCCGCCTCGCCGCGCTCGGCCTCACCTCCACGCGCCTTGCCGAATCGGCCTCCCACCTTGCCCGCGCGAGCGAGGTGGTCGACACCCTGGCGCGCCGTCTCTGCGCGGACGTGATGCGGATGGACCAGGCGGGCGCGCTCGCCATCGACCGCCCCGCCTTCGCCGTGGCCGAAACCGAGGTGCGCCTGCGCGCCCTCGCAGACGCCATCCAGCGTACCGGCGGCCTCGACCACACGCCCCGCTTCGAGGCGCTGCGTCGCGCCGATGCGGCGATACGTGCCGGCGGCGCAAGCCTCACGCTCGGCCGCGCGCGCATTCTCTCCGAGGCGGACATCGTGCGGTTGTGGCGCGAGGATCGGGGCATTTCGCCGGTCGCCCTCGGCTCGGGCGGCCGCGTGACGTTCGACGGACGCTTCACGTTTTCGTCACGAAATGGGGCGCCCGATGTCGTCATCGCGGCAATCGGCACGGCCAATGCGCGCGCGGTTCCGACCGATGCGTTCCGCCCGGCTGTCGCCACCGCGCCCGGCATCTTCCAGGCGGGCCGCCTCGTCGCCGCGCCGACATTCGGCGCGCGGCTGAAATCCTGGGATGCAGGAGCGTTCGCGTTTCAGCGGATGCGCTGATTCGCGTCATGCCCCAAGGATGGGGCGAAGTGTTGGCACAAGCCCCGCTACTCCCTATGTTGGGACAGGAAACGGCGGGGCGACGACCGCCATACGCGCCTCGGGAGAGCGCAACGCAAGGTCCGCGAATGAACAATCATTTCCGAAATTTCGCGCTATGGGTGGTGATCGCATTGCTGCTGATCGCCTTGTTCCAGCTGTTCCAAAATCCGGGACAGCGCGCGAACACGTCCGAAATTTCCTACTCGCAATTCCTGACCGAAGTGCGCAACGGCAACGTGCGCGCCGTCACAATTCAGGATCGTGAGGTCAGCGGCCAGTACAATTCCGGCGGCCGCTTCCAGACCTACACGCCGCACGACGCCAACTATCTCGACGCGCTCGAAACCCAGAACGTCACGATCCGGGCCGAGCCGCCGAACGACGGCATCTCGCTCTGGGGCATCCTTGCGACCTGGTTCCCGATGCTGCTCATCCTCGGCATCTGGCTCTTCCTGATGCGCCAGATGCAGGGCGGCGGCGCCGGCAAGGCGATGGGCTTCGGCAAGTCCAAGGCGAAGCTGCTGAACGAGGCGCACGGCCGCGTCATGTTCGAGGACGTCGCCGGCGTCGACGAGGCGAAGGAAGACCTGCAGGAGATCGTCGACTTCCTGAAGGATCCGTCCCGCTTCCAGAAGCTCGGCGGCAAGATCCCGCGCGGCGTGCTCCTCATCGGCCCTCCGGGCACGGGTAAGACGCTTCTCGCCCGCGCCATCGCCGGCGAGGCGAACGTGCCCTTCTTCACCATCTCGGGCTCGGACTTCGTGGAGATGTTCGTCGGCGTGGGTGCGTCACGCGTGCGCGACATGTTCGAGCAGGCGAAGAAGAACGCCCCGTGCATCATCTTCATCGACGAAATCGACGCCGTCGGTCGTCACCGCGGCGCGGGCCTCGGCGGCGGCAATGACGAGCGCGAGCAGACGCTGAACCAGCTCCTCGTCGAGATGGACGGCTTCGAGGCGAACGAGGGCATCATCCTTATCGCCGCGACCAACCGGCCGGACGTTCTCGACCCCGCGCTGCTGCGTCCGGGCCGTTTCGACCGCCAGATCGTCGTGCCGAACCCCGACCTCATCGGCCGCGAGAAGATCCTGAAGGTCCACGTGCGCAAGGTGCCGCTGGCGCCGGACGTGAATCTCAAGGTGCTCGCCCGCGGCACGCCGGGCTTTGCCGGCGCGGATCTTGCCAACCTCGTCAACGAGGCGGCGCTTCTGGCGGCGCGGCGCAACAAGCGCCTCGTCACCCACCAGGAGTTCGAGGACGCGAAGGACAAGGTGATGATGGGCGCCGAGCGGCGGACCCTCGTCATGAGCGAGGACGAGAAGAAGCTGACCGCCTATCACGAGGCCGGTCACGCCCTCGTCGCGCTGCACATGCCGGCGTCCGACCCGATCCACAAGGCGACCATCATCCCGCGCGGCCGCGCGCTCGGCATGGTCATGCGCCTGCCGGAGCGGGACCAGATCTCGCTGACCCGCGCCAAGTGCAAGGCCGACCTCGCGGTGGCCATGGGCGGCCGCGTCGCCGAGGAGCTGATCTTCGGCCACGAGAAGGTGACCTCGGGCGCCTCGGCCGACATCAAGATGGCGACCAAGCTCAGCCGCGCGATGGCGACCCAGTTCGGCATGTCCGACGAGCTCGGTCCGCTGCTCTATGGCGAGAACGAGGAAGAGGTCTTCCTCGGCCATTCGGTGGCGCGCAGCCAGAACGTCTCGGAATCGACGATGGAGCTCGTCGACCGCGAGGTGAAGCGCTTCGTCAATGACGGGTACGAGACCGCCATGGCGATCGTGAAGACCAACCTCGACGATCTGCACACGATCGCGAAGGGTCTCCTCGAATACGAGACGCTGACGGGTGACGAGATCCGCGATCTCCTCAAGGGCAAATCGCCGGTGCGTGAGACGACCGACGACGATATGACCCCGCGCGCCTCCACCGTGCCGACGACGGGCGCCTCGAAGCCGCGCCCGCCGAGCGGCGGCGGGCTGGAGCCGCAGCCCTTCTGACGCTTCGCGACCGCGCGAGACATCGAACCGCCCGGGTTTCCCCCGGGCGGTTTTTTGTTGCCGAGGCTCCGCGTGAAATTTCGCGTATGTTGCGCTGAGCCTTTGATTGTTGGCTGAAATTCACAAAACGTGTCGTTGGATTGTTGCATCCGGCGAGTCAAACGTCCTAGATCAGAGGAAGAGTTTCCGCGGACTGCTTCTGGAAGACGTGAATGGTCGACATCTACTCTCCCTCTCCCGACGATCACCTGTCCCTCGACGAGCTCGAACTCTACAAGCTGATGATGGACTACCGGGCGAGCCTCGGCCTGCCCGACATTCCGCTGTCGAAGAGCCTCACCCTCGTCGCCGGCCGCCACGTCCTCGACACGGTCGAGAATTCCAAGGGCTATGTCGGCCACAATTGGAGCGACGCGCCCTATGACAGCGCCGACTCCTCCACCTATCCGAACATGTGGGACGCGCCGCAGCGCCTCGGCACGCCCTACACGGGGTCGGGCTTCGAGATCTCGACCGGCTATCTCGGCAACGCGATCAACCTCTACGACGTGACGCCGCAGAGCGCGCTCACGAACTGGCAGAACTCCGCCCCCCACAACGACGTCATCACCAATGGCGGCCCCTGGACGACGCCCTGGATGGCGATCGGCGTCGGCATGAAGGACGGCGTCGCGCACGTGTGGTTCGGCTGGGACACCGATCCGGGCGTCCCGCAGATCAAGGGCACCAACGGCAAGGACAAGATCGTCACCACCCGCTTCGATGACAACATCAAGGCGGGGAAGGGCGACGATGTCGTGAAGGCGCTCGGCGGCGACGACTCGCTGCGCGGCATGGGCGGCGACGACAAGATGAATGGCGGCCCGGGCGCGGACCTTCTCATCGGCGGCGGTGGCGACGACACCATGACGGGCGGCGGCGGGCCGGACCGCTTCGTCTTCAACAACCGCTCGGGCGACGACGTGGTGCGCGGCTTCAAGAACGGCGACGTGCTCGACCTGCGCAAGACCGATGCCGACGATTTCGGTGACCTCGCGATGTCGCGCCAGGGCGACCACACCCTGATCGAGTTCGGCAATGCGAGCGTCCTCATCGTGCGGACCGCCCCGCAGGATCTCGACGCGAGCGACTTCCTCTTCTGACCCCGGCCGGCGGCGCGCGAGTGTGGCATCGGTGACAGCGGCACGCCGCGCGGCGCGCCCGCGGGGCTGCATCCGCGCACGCCGCGGTTGACTTCACATTGGCGCGATCGCTTAGTTCGGCCGATGTGTGCGGGAGTGTGAGTCGATGTCACGCAGCTACTTCGGAACCGACGGGATTCGGGGCCGCGCCAACGATGGCGTCATGACGCCCGAGGTCGCGATGCGCGTCGGGATGGCGACCGGGATCGTGCTTGCCGAGCACGACGCCGCGCAGCGGATCGTCATCGGCAAGGACACGCGCCTGTCGGGCTACATGCTGGAGAACGCGCTCGTCGCGGGCTTCACCTCAGTCGGCGCCGACGTCCTCCTCCTCGGCCCGATGCCGACGCCCGCGGTCGCGATGCTCACCCGCTCGCTCCGCTGCGATATCGGGGTGATGATCTCCGCCTCGCACAACGCCTATTTCGACAACGGCATCAAGATCTTCGGCCCCGACGGCTACAAGCTGTCGGACGACGTTGAGATGAAGATCGAGGCGCTGATCGACGGCGACATGTCCCGCCGCCTCGCGCGGGACGGCGATATCGGCCGCGCCACCCGCATCGACGGCGTGCGCGACCGCTATATCGAGTTCGTGAAGCGCACCTTCCCGCGCCAGCACAGCCTCGAAGGGTTGCGCGTCGTGGTCGATTGCGCGAACGGGGCGGCTTACCGCGTCGCCCCCGAGGCGCTGTGGGAGCTCGGCGCCGAGGTGGTGACGCTCGGCGTCGGCCCGAACGGCACGAACATCAACCTCGATTGCGGCTCCACTTCGCTCGACGCCGTGCGCGCGAAGGTGCTGGAGGTCCGCGCCGATATCGGCATCGCCCTCGATGGTGACGCCGACCGCGTGATCATCATCGACGAGAAGGGGAAGGCGGTCGACGGCGACCAGCTCCTCGCCGTCATCGCCTCGTCCTGGCTCCAGACGGGCCGCCTGCGCAAGGCGATGGTGGTCGCGACCGTGATGTCCAATCTCGGCCTCCAGCGCTATCTGGAATCGATCGGCGTCGGCCTGGAGCGCACCAAGGTGGGCGACCGCTACGTCTCGGAGCGGATGCGGGCCGGTGACTTCAATATCGGCGGCGAGCAGTCCGGCCACATCATCCTGTCCGACTACACGACGACCGGAGACGGCCTCCTCGCCGCGCTCGAGATCCTCGCCGTGGTGGTCTCCTCCGGCAAGCGCGTCTCGGAGATCTGCCACCTCTTCGAGCCGGTGCCGCAGATCCTGAAGAATGTCCGCTTCAACGGCGGCAAGCCGCTCGAGAGCGACGTCGTCGCCGGCGCGATCGACGCGGCGAAGGAGCGGCTCGGCAAGTCCGGCCGCATCGTGGTGCGCCCCTCCGGCACCGAGCCGCTGATCCGCATCATGGCGGAAGGCGACGATGCCGGCCTCATCCACACGCTCGTCGACGAGCTCGCCTCCGTGGTCAGCGCGCACGGCTGATCTGCAGCCCGCGGGCCCCGCTGGCGGGGCCGCCGCCGTTGTGTAGAATGCAAGGCGTTCCGGCACCGGAGGAGGTTGAGCGCGCTTGATGGAAGGGCTCCTGGTTCGCATGGCGATCTGGTTGCGGCGGCCGCCTTCGCGCCGCTTCATCCTCGTCGCCATCGTCGTTCTCGTCGCCGCCGCGCTCCTCTACTCGATCGAACGCCTCGGCCACTGGCCCGACTGGCTCACCGCCGACCGCATGGGCCGCCGCGGCCCGGTGATCCACCCCGTCCCGCCTCAATAGTTCACGCCCCATCGCCGCGCGTGCGCTGGCGTTTCGCGCGCTCAGCGGCCCGGATTCGCAAATGTTGCGAGAGGCCCCTTGCCGAGATTTAGGGGAAGGCGTATGTCCGCGAGTGGGACACCCCTCCCCAACGAGGGGCGCCTATCTGAGAGGATAGCTACATGGCGAATCTTGCGATGCCTGGCCGCCGGCCGGGCAATCCCCACTTCTCGTCCGGACCCTGCGCCAAGCGCCCGGGTTGGACCCTCGCCGGGCTCGAGGATGCCTCGCTCGGCCGCTCCCACCGCTCCAAGATCGGCAAGGCCAAGCTCGGCGAAGTCATCGACCGCACGCGCGCCCTTCTCGGCGCGCCGGCTGACTATCGCATCGGCATCGTGCCCGCGTCCGACACCGGCGCCGTCGAGATGGCGATGTGGTCGCTCCTCGGCGCACGCCCCGTCACGCTGCTCGCCTGGGAATCCTTCGGCGAAGGCTGGGTGACGGACGCCGTCAAGCAGCTGAAGCTCGACGCTACGATCATCAAGGCCGACTACGGCCACGTGCCGGACCTCGCCAAGGTCGACTTCAGCAACGACGTCGTCTTCACCTGGAACGGCACCACCTCCGGCGTGCGCGTCCCGAACGGCGACTTCATCCCCGCCGACCGCGAGGGCCTCACGATCTGCGACGCCACCTCCGCGGCGTTCGCGCAGGACCTGCCGTTCGACAAGCTCGATGTCGTCACCTTCTCCTGGCAGAAGGTGCTCGGCGGCGAGGCGGCGCACGGGATCCTGATCCTCAGCCCCCGCGCGGTCGAGCGGCTCGAGACCTACACCCCCGCCTGGCCGATGCCGAAGCTCTTCCGCATGACGAAGGGCGGCAAGCTCAACGAAGGCATCTTCAAGGGCGAGACGATCAACACCCCGTCCATGCTGGCGGTGGAGGACTGCCTCGACGCGCTGAAGTGGGCCGAGAGCCTGCCTGAGACGCTCGCGGCGCGCTCCGACCGCAATCTCGGCGTGATCGCGGACTGGGTGGCGAAGACGCCGTGGGTCGACTTCCTCGCGGTCGATCCGGCGACGCGCTCCAACACCTCGGTCTGCCTCAAGATCGTGGACCCGGCGGTCGCGAACGCCTCGGCCGACGAGCAGGCGGCCTTCGCCAAGGCGATGGTCTCCAAGCTCGAGGCGGAAGGCGTCGCCTTCGATATCGGCGCGTACCGCGATGCGCCTCCGGGTCTGCGGATCTGGACCGGCGGCACGGTGGAAGCGGACGACGTCGCCGCGCTCACCGAGTGGCTCGACTGGGCGTTCGCCGCGACGGCGAAGCCCCAGGCCGCCGCCGCCTGACGCACCGCACCCTTTCCTGAAATTCTCTTCGGCGGACGGCCTCGGGCCGTCTCGCCTGTCAGAGCACGCCCATGCCCACCGTTCTCATTTCGGACAAGCTGTCCCCCACCGCCGTCGACATCTTCAAGGATCGCGGCATCACCACGATCTACGAGCCCGATCTCGGCAAGGACAAGGACGCCCTCCTCGCGGCGATCGCCGAGGTCGACGGGCTCGCGATCCGCTCCGCCACGAAGGTGACCGAGAAGGTCCTCGAGGCCGCGAAGAACCTCAAGGTCATCGGCCGCGCCGGCATCGGCGTCGACAATGTCGACGTGCCCGCCGCTTCCCGCGCCGGCGTGATCGTGATGAACACGCCGTTCGGCAACTCGATCACCACCGCCGAGCACGCGGTCGCCATGATGTTCGCCGTGTCGCGCCAGATCGCGGCGGCCGACGCCTCCACCCAGGCCGGGAAGTGGGAGAAGAACCGCTTCATGGGCCGCGAGCTCACCGGCAAGACGCTCGGCGTGATCGGCTGCGGCAATATCGGCTCCATCGTCGCCTCGCGCGCCATCGGTCTGCGCCTGCGCGTCATCGCGTTCGACCCGTTCCTCACGTCCGAGCGGGCGCAGGAGATCGGCGTCGAGAAGGTGGAACTCGACGAGCTCTTCCGCCGCGCCGACCTCATCACCCTCCACACCCCGCTCACCGAGCGCACGAAGAATATCGTGTCGGCTGAGGCGATCGCCTCCATGAAGGAGGGCGCGATCCTCATCAACTGCGCGCGCGGCGGCCTCGTCGACGAGACGGCGCTCCGGGCCGCGCTCGATTCGGGCAAGCTCGGCGGCGCGGGGATCGACGTGTTCTCGACCGAGCCCGCGACCGAGAACGTCCTCTTCGGCGCGCCGAACCTCGTCTGCACGCCGCACCTCGGCGCGGCGACGACCGAGGCGCAGGAGAATGTGGCGCTCCAGGTCGCCGAGCAGATGGCGGACTATCTCCTGCGCGGCGCGGTCTCGAACGCGCTCAACATGCCGTCGATCACCGCCGAAGAGGCCCCGATCCTCACCCCGTTCGTGACGCTCGCCGAGCGGCTCGGCTCGTTCGCCGGCCAGCTCACCGAGACCGGCATCAAGGGGCTGCGCATCGAGTATGAGGGCACGGTCGCCTCGCTGAACCTCAAGGCGCTGACGGCGGCGGCCGTGACGGGCCTGATGCGCCCGCTCCTCCAGGACGTGAACATGGTCTCCGCGCCGACCATCGCGCGCGACCGGGGCATCGCCGTCGAGGAGGTGCGCCGCGAGCAGCAGGGGGCGTACGAGAACTATATCCGCCTCACCGTGATCACCGAGCGGCAGGAGCGCTCGGTCGCCGGCACCGTCTTCTCCGATGGCAAGCCGCGCATCATCCAGGTGAAGGGGATCAACCTCGACGCCGACTTCGCCTCGCACATGCTGTACGTGACGAACCAGGACAAGCCGGGCTTCATCGGCAATATCGGCACGACGCTCGGCGAGGCCGGGGTGAACATCGCGAACTTCACGCTCGGCCGCAAAGAGGCCGGCGGCGAGGCGATCTGCCTGATCGAGGTCGACGGCGCGCCCGATCCCGCCATCCTCGCCAAGGTCGAGGCGCTGCCGCTGGTGACGCAGGCGAAGGCGCTCAGCTTCTGATCGTCCGGCCGGCGAACCGGCCGCTCAAACAGAAAAGGGCCCGGCGGTGATCCGCCGGGCCCTTTTTCGTTCCGCCGATGCCCCGCTGCGGGGCCGCGCCCTTACTGGCGGGCGAGGGAGACGCCGCTCAGCTCCATGCAGGAGCCCTGGTGCTGGCCGAAGGTGAGGATCTCGCCTTCGAGCATCACGCGGCAGGTCATCGGGAAGGTGTTGGCGGTCGGCCCGTCGACATTGGCGAGGCGCAGAAGGTCGTCGCCGTAGCTGAAATCGCCCTCGATCGTCGCGCCGCCCGCGACCTCCAACGAGAAGTGCTCGCTCGCATCGAGGCGGAGCGACACCTGCTCATTGGCATAGACGACCTCACCCTCGCCGCTGCCGGGCGAGAAGGGGAGGAGGCCGGTGGTGTCGCCGGTCGCCGGGGTCTCTGTCGCCGGCGCTTCGGTCGCGGGGGCGTCCGTGGCGGGCGCCGCAGCCGGGGCCGCGTCCGTCCCCTCGGTGGCCTCGGGAGAATCGATCAGCGGGGCCATCGCGGCCTTCGAGGCTTCGAGGTGCTCGCGCAGCGTCTCGATCGAGCCTTCGAGCTCGTCCTTCATGGTCTCGATCTGCTCGACGGTCGTCTCAAGCACCTGGTTGCGCTGTTCCAGCGTGTTGACCGCGTTGGAGAGCGTCGAGCGCGTCTTGCGCAGCACGCTGACCTCTTCCTGCAGCGCGGAGAGCTGGCCCTTCGCCGCCTCGCTGTCGCTGCGGTGAGCCTCGATCTCCTCCTGGAGCGCGCCGTTCTGGAGCTGGAGGGTCGACACCTCGTCGGAGAGCTGCTCGCGCGACTGGTCGAGCCCGCGCACCGTCTCCTGAAGGAGGAGCTCGCGGCGCTGCAATTCGCCCTGCTGCGTCTCGGCCGCCTCCAGCGCGGCCTGGAGCTCGTCGCGCGTGGCGTTCAGCGCGGTGATCTCGTCGTTGAGGGCCGTCTGCCGACTCTCGGCCGAAGCGATATCCTCGCGTGCGGAGGCGAGGGTCGCTTCCGTCGCTTCGAGGTCCTTCGACATCTGGTCGTTCTGCTCGGTGAGCGCGTTGATCTGGTCGGACAGCTCGCTGCGCGTGCCGGTCAGCCCTTCGACCTCCTCGCGGATCGAGGCGAGCGACTGGCGCGCCTCCTCGGCCTGGGCCTGGCTGTTCTGCAGCGAGGTCTGCACCTCCTCGAGGCTCGACGTGGCGCTCGCGTGCTGTTCCTGGGCGGCCGTGAACTCGCTGGAGAGCGATTGGACGCGGTCGGACAGGGTGGACGCCTCGGACTGCATCGATTCGATGCGGGCACGGGCTTCCTCTTCCGCGGTGGCCGCCTCGGTCGCCGCGGTCTCGAGTTCGGCAAGGCGCGTCTGGGACTCGGTGATGGAGCCCTGGATCGTGTCGAGCTCGCCCGAGGTCTCCACGAGCGTGTCGTATTCGGACTGGAGCGACGTGCGCGACTGGGTCGCCGTCGCGAGCTCGGCTTCAAGTTCCGCGACTTCACGCGCGCCTTGGAAGTAGAACGTGGCGGCGGCCGCGATCGCGATGATCGCGATCACCGACACCGCAAGGAAAAGCGGTTGGCGCAGGAGGGTCGTCATGAAGAAGCTCCAATTCAGCCGACGGGCGGTAGATTGAAGATTTAGCCCGCAAGATCAGCGCTGTCAGCAGTCTCGGCATCCGCCGCAAGCGCGGTCGCGATGCGCGCGCGCAGCCCGGCGAGACCGGCCGAGAGGGCGAGCGGGGCGATGGGGCTCTCCGTGGCGCGCTCCGCGACGAGGCGCGCGAAGTGCTCCAGAAGGGGCGAAAAGGCGCTGGCGCCGTAGCTCACCGTCTCCATGCGCGGGGGCGTGACGGCGCGGCCGACGCGCCGCGCGACGCCGCTCCGCTTCAGCCGCGCCGCGATCTGCGCCCGCGTCGCCGCGCCCGGCACGGGGGCGGCGTGGCTCTCGGCGTCGGCGGCCGGAGGGGGCGAGGCAAGACGCCGCACGCCGAGCGTCTCGGCCGCGCCGATCGGCTCCTCGATCCGCACCGCGCCCTCCGTGCAGGCGATCCGCGCCGCGTTCGACATCATGCCGACGAGCGAGGCCGCGATCTGGCTGATCCCGCCGCGCGAATGGCGCAGGATGAGGCTCGCGTGGACGGGCACCCCGTCCTGCCGCGTCGCGACGGCGTCGATCTCGGCGACCTCGCCGAAGAGGGCCAGCGCAAGCGCCAGCGGATCGGAGAGGGTGGCGACGATGCCGGGCGCGGCGAAGAGGTCCGGCCGCGCCTCGCGCGGCAGCGGCTCGCCGACCTCCAGCGAGAGCTGGGTCGGGGTGCCGAGCGTGCCTGAATTCGCGAGGTCGAGCGCGCGTCCGATGGCGGGCAGCAACTTCACCGGCAGCGCCTCGACGAGGAGGACCCGCGCCGCCTGCGCCGCTGCGATCACCGCCTCGACCTCCGCGGGCGAGGCGCCGAGCGGGGCCTCGCACAGCACCGGCTTGCCGGCCTTCAGCGCCGCGATCGCCGCCGCGGCGCGTTCGGCAAGGGGGAGGGCGATATAGACCGCGTCGACCTCGCCGGCGACGAGCGCGTCGACGCCGCCGAACGCGTGCTCGACCCCGAGCTCGCCCGCGAAGGCGTCGGCGGCGTCTTTCTCCGCCGCGCCGACGGCGACGATCGCGAGGCGCCGTTCGTGCCGGACGGCGTCGGCGAGGGCGATTGCGGACGGTCCGGTGCCGAGGATGCCAAGCTTGATGGGTTCCACCGTGCTCTCCCGCCTGGAGGGTTTGGCCCACGCCATCGGCGCCATGGGCTCGAAGGTCGACTGGATCGCGACCGCCGCTTCCGACCGCGCATTGTGCATCGCGAGCATCACCTCGGTGAGGTGGAGCGCGAAGTCTCCCGCGAGGCGCGGCGCGCGGCCCGCCGCGATGGCGGCGAGCATCTCGTCCGGCCCGAGCATCCGGTTGAGCGGCAGGCGACGGCGCGCGAAGGGGCGCGCATAGGGCGGGCGGGCGATCCGCACCGGCTCGCGCACCAGCCCCTCCACGAGGCGGCCGCGCACCGTGCGCCGCCGCTCGATCCGCACCGACGCGCCATCGTCCCACACATCGTCGACCACGAGCGTGCCGCGCTCTCCAATGATCCTGAGGCGGTGGTCGCGCCGGCCGAGCGTGGAGCAGGTGAGGCGGGCGACGACACCATGGTCGAAGGTGAGGACGGCACTCGCGAAATTCGGCCCGTCCTCCGCGCCGCCGCCGATGGTGGCGGTGCTGCCGGTGAGCGTGCGCACGGGGCCGAACATCGCCATCAGCCAGGTGAGGTGGTAGCCGGCATAGTCGAGGACGGCGCCGGTCGCGAACGCGCCTGCGGCATTCCACCGCGCCCCGCTCTCCGACACCCACCCCTCATGGGGTGCCTGGGCGAGATAGCCGTCGTCGAGGTCGGCGTAGATGAGCTGGGGCCGGCCGATCATCCGGCGCCTGAGGGCTGACCACATCGTCTGCGCCGCCTCGCCGAGAATGGTGGAGGGGGCGCTCGCGATCGGCACGCCCCGCGCGGCCGAGAGGTCCATGAGGTCGCGTGCGTCGGCGAGCGTCGTCGCGAGCGGCTTCTCGCAATAGACCGGCACACCCGCCTCCAGCGCGGCGCGGTTGATGGCTGCATGGACCGACGGGGGCGTCAGGTTGAGGAGGAGGTCGGGCCGCTTGGCGCCGGCGAAGAGGTCGTCGAGCCCGCGCGCGGCCGGCACGCGCCAGTGCGCGCAGAAGCGGGCGAGGCGCTCCGGATTCTCGTCCCACGCGCCGACGAATCGGTGATCCGGGAAGAGGCCGGTGGATCGCATGTAGGAATCGGCCACATAGCCGGCGCCGACGATGGCGATCTTTCCCATGCGCATTCCTCTGTCCCGAACGAGCATCTGCCATAGACGGGCGGACGGATCGAGAGGCAAAGGCTTGGGAACGCAACCATCCGGGTCGCCTCCGCGCGAGAGGAGGCTTAAGTTGCCCCGCGAGGAGGACCAACAATGACAAAGAAACGTGTGGCTCTTATCGGGCTCGGCTCGATGGGGGGCGGCATGGCGCGGACGCTGGTGAAGGCGGGATTCGCCGTTCACGGGTTCGACGTCGATGCGGACCGTGAGGCGGCCTTCGCGGCCGAGAGCGGCGAGGCCGCCGATCCCGCCGCCATCGCCGATGCCGATGTCGTCGTCCTCGTCGTCGTGAACGCGGCGCAGACCGAGGGGGTCCTCTTCGGCGCCGGCCGCTACGGCCCCGAGGGCATCGCCGCGAACCTCAAGGCGGACGCCGTTGTGGTGAGCTGCGCGACCGTGCCGCCCGCCTTCGCGCGCGAGATGGCCGAGCGCGTGGGCGCCGACCGCTATCTCGATGCGCCGATCTCCGGCGGCAGCGTGCGCGCAGCGAAGGGCGAACTGTCGGTGCTGGCGTCGGGCACGGAAGAGGCGTTCCGCCGGGCCGAGGGGGTGCTGTCGGCGGTCGCCGTCAACGTCTTCAATCTCGGCGACGCCGCCGGGATCGGGTCGGCCATGAAGGCCGTGAACCAGCTCCTCGCCGGCGTCCATATCGCCGCCGCGGCCGAGGCGATCACCTTCGGGATGTCGCAGGGGCTGGAGCCGGGGCAGATCGTCTCGGTGATCAACGAATGCGCAGGGAACAGTTGGATGCTGCAAAATCGCGGCCCCCACATCGTCGAGGGGGACTACACGCCACACTCCGCGGTGGACATCTTCGTCAAGGACCTCGGCCTCGTCGGCGACATCGCGCGCACCGCGCGCTTCTCCGCCCCGATCGCGGGCGCGGCGCTCCAGCAATTTCTCGCCGCCTCCGGCTCCGGCCTCGGCCGTGAGGACGACGCGGCCGTCGCCAAGGTCTACGCCCGCAATGCCGGCATCGATCTTCCCGGGAGCAAGGCATGATCCTCGGCGCGATTGGAGATGATTTCACCGGCTCGTCTGACCTCGGCCTGATGCTCGCCGATGGCGGGATGCGCACGGTCCAGTATGTCGGCGTCCCGGACGGGCCGGCCGACCCGTCGGTCGAGGCGGGGGTGGTCGCGCTGAAGTCGCGCTCGATCCCGGTCGAGGACGCGGTCCGCCAGTCGCTGGAAGCGCTCGAATGGCTGATCGCGGCCGGCTGCAAGCAGTTCCTCTTCAAGATCTGCTCCACCTTCGATTCCACGCCCGAGGGCAATATCGGCCCGGTGGCCGAGGCGCTGATCGAACGGCTCGGCACCAAGGAGCCGGTGGTGGTGTGCCCGGTGTTCCCCGCGACGGGGCGCACGCTCTACTTGGGCCACCTCTTCGTCAACGACACGCTCCTGTCCGAATCGGGTCTCGAGAATCACCCGATCAACCCGATGACGGATCCCGACATCCGCCGCTGGCTCGCGCTGCAGACGAAGACGCCCGTCGGCCACGTGCCACTCCCGAAAGTGCGCGGCGGCGCCGAGGCGTGCCGCGCCGCGCTCCTCGCCGAGCGCGATGGCGGGCGCCAGCTCGCGATCGTCGACGCGATCGATGACGGTGATCTGGAGATCATCGCGGACGCGGCGGACGGCTTCCCGCTCCTCGTCGGCGGCTCTGGCATCGCGCTCGGCCTGCCGGCCCTCTACCGCCGCACCGGCCTCATCGGCGCGACGAGCGGGGCCTGGGCGGGGGCGGGCGGTCGCGCCGTCGCGCTCTCCGGCTCCTGCTCGAAGGCGACGCGCGCGCAGGTCGCGGCCCACGCCGCCGCCGGTCCGCAAAAGAAGATCGACACCGACGCCGTGATGGACGGCTCGCTCTCCGTCGGTTCGCTCGTCGACTGGGCGATGGCGCAGGACGGGCTCCCGCTCATCTACTCCTCCGACGATCCGGCGGCCGTCGCGGCGGCGCAGACCAAATATGGCGGCGCCAAGGTCGCCCACGCGCTGGAGAACCTCTTCGGCGAGGTCGCCAAGGGCCTCGTCGCGAACGGGGTGGAGCGGCTCATCGTGGCGGGCGGCGAGACGTCGGGCGCCGTCGTCACCGCGCTCGACCTCGACGCGCTGGAGATCGGTCCGAAGATCGATCCGGGCGTCCCGGCGGTGCGCGCGGGCGATCTCGTGCTCGCGCTGAAATCCGGCAATTTCGGTGCGCCGGACTTTTTCGAGAAGGCCAAGAAGGTAATGGGGCGGTGACGATGCTGTTTTCTGCAAATCTCGGATTTCTCTGGAAGGATCGCCCCTTCCTGGAGCGGATCAAGGCGGCCCGCGCGGCCGGCTTCACCCACCTCGAGTTCCACGATCACGCGCAGAGTGAGGACGTCGAGGCGCTGAAGGACGCGATCAACGGGATGCCGGTCGTCGGCATCAACGCGCGCATGGGGCCGACCAATGGCTGCGCTGCGATCCCCGGCATGGAGGCGCAGGCGAAGGAGGACATCGCAACCGCGATCGCCGTCGCGCGCGCGATCGGCGCCAAGGCGGTCCACGTCATGTCCGGCCGCACCGAGGATCCGGCGGGGATGGACCTCCTCGTCGCGCGCCTCCGCGAGGCCTGTGACGAGGCGCCCGAGATCACCATGCTCGTGGAGCCGCTCTGCCCGCAGGCCTTCGCCGGCTACTTCGTGCCGTCGCTGGAGAAGGGGGTCGAGGTCATCGAGAAGACCGACCGGCCGAACGCCAAGATCATGTACGACTGCTACCACATGCAGCGCACGGGCGGTGACATCCTCGCCCGCTACGAGGCGAACAAGGACCTCATCGGCCACATCCAGATCGCCGGGGGCCTCACCCGCGCCGAACCCGATGATGGCGAGCTGAACTACGGCTTCCTCCTGCCGGCCTTCGTGAAGGCGGGTTATGACGGGCCGTTCGGGTGCGAGTACAACCCGCGCACGACGGTGGAAGAAGGGCTCGGCTGGCGCGACGCGTTCACGCGCTGAGACGATGCGCGCTCCGTCGGGTTCGACGGGGCGCGCCACATTCTCCCACTATCAGGACGCCCGCGCGGTCGCCCCGACCCGCTTGCCGAGCTGCGCCGCAGCGATCCCCGTGAGGATCAGGAGCCAGCCGATGGCGTGATGGGCGCCGATGCTCTCGCCGAGAAAGAAGACCGCCATCAGCGAGCCGAACACCGGCACGAGGTGGAAGAACGGGCTCGCGCGGTTGGAGCCCACCAGCGCGACCCCGCGATTGAAGCAGAAGAAGGCGATCAGCGAGGGGAAGATCGCGACATAGAGCGCCGCCCCGACCATCGTGAGGTCGAACGGCACGTGTGCGCCGCCGGCCGCCTCGAGCAGCGCGAAGGGGATAAGCGCGATCGTCCCGAAGAAGATCGTCACCGTGAGGAGGGAGACCGGATGGATCGCCGGACGCTTCCTGAGGAGCACGGTGTAGGCCGCATAGGCGACCTGAGCGGTGAGGATCCACAGATCGCCGACCGCGAAGTGGAAATTGCGCAGCGCCGCGAGGTCGCCCTTCGACAGGACGACGAGCGCGCCGAGGCACGAGATGAGGATGCCGAACGCCTGCGCGAGGGTCAGCCGGTCGCGGAACAGGACGAAGCCCGCCGCCGCGATCATGACCGGGAAGGTGGAGGACAGCACCGCCGCGTTCACCGCCGTCGTGTGGTGGACGCCGATATAGAGGAGCGTGTTGTAGGCCCCGATCCCGAGGATGCCGAAGAGGAAGAGCATCGGCCAATGGGCACGTATCTCGGCCCAATCGGTCCGCAGATGACGCCGGGCGAGCGGCAGGATCAGCACGAAGGCGAGCGCCCAGCGGATCTGCGCGAGCGCCACCGGCGGGATGTGATCGACCACCGCGCGCCCGACGATGAGGTTGCCCGACCAGAGGAGCATGGTGAGCGTCAGGAGCACGTAGGGCTGGTTGTCGATCATCGCGAGGAGGCCGCGGCCCGCATGGGCATCGGGGCTGTTTCTCATGGCATCACATTTCGTGCATGGAGGTCCGCGGTGGGCAGGACGTGGAATTGCTTGCTCGCGTGGCCCGTTTCGGGCGAGAACCGCCGCTTGCCGGTCTGTGACACGGCAGGAAGCCCACGACCAGAGGGTCGCGGGAAGTTCTAGAAGCAAAGTCGAGGCTGATGGGCAGCGTTGTGGTGGTCGGCTCCCAGTGGGGAGACGAGGGCAAGGGAAAGATCGTCGATTGGTTGTCGGAGCGCGCCGAGGTGATCGTGCGCTTCCAGGGCGGCCACAATGCCGGCCATACGCTGGTGATCGACGGGGTGACCTATAAGCTGAGCTTGCTGCCGTCCGGCGTGGTGCGGCCCGGGAAGCTCTCCGTGATCGGCAACGGCGTCGTGCTCGACCCGAAGGCCCTTCTCAGCGAGATCGAGGCGATTCGCGCCAAGGGCGTCGAAATCTCTCCGCAGAGCCTGAAGGTGGCCGAGACCGTGCCGCTGATCCTCTCCCCCCATCGCGAGCTCGACCAGCTCCGCGAGGCGGCGAGCGGGGCCGGCGCGATCGGCACGACCGGGCGCGGCATCGGCCCGGCCTACGAGGACAAGGTGGGCCGCCGCGCGATCCGCCTCGCCGACCTTCTGGACGAGGCCTCGCTGGCGCAGCGCATCGAGCGGCTCCTCGCGCACCACAACGCGCTGCGCGTCGGGTTCGGCGCCGAGCCGATCACCGCCGCGGCGATTACCGAGGAGCTGGATGCCGCGCGGCCGATCCTCGCCTATGCCGACGCGCCCTACCGCCTCCTGCGCGAGGCGCGGCGCGAGGGGCGCAACATCCTCTTCGAGGGCGCCCAGGGCACGATGCTCGACATCGACCACGGGACATATCCGTATGTCACTTCGTCGAATACTGTCGGCGGGCAGGCTGCGGCAGGAAGCGGCGTCGGGCCCTCTTCCCTCGGGCGGATACTCGGGATAACCAAGGCGTATACGACCCGAGTGGGCAACGGACCGTTTCCAACCGAGCAGGCCAACGCGATCGGCGAACGGATGGGTGAGCGGGGCGCCGAGTTCGGCACCGTCACCGGCCGCAAGCGTCGCTGCGGTTGGTTCGACGCGGTGATGGTCCGCCAAGCGGTCGAAGCCGGCGGCATTGACGGCCTCGCACTGACCAAGCTCGATGTCCTCGACGGGTTCGATGAGCTGAAGATCTGCGTCGCCTACAAGCTTGACGGAAAGACGCTGGATCGACTTCCCGCGGACGGTGCGAGCCAGATGCGGGTCGAGCCGGTCTATGAGACTGTCGAGGGCTGGAAGCGCTCCACGCGGGGCGCCAGGACATGGGGTCAACTGCCTGCCGAGGCTGTCAAATATGTCCGTCATGTGGAAGAGTTGGTGGGCGCGCCGGTGGCCATGTTGTCGACGAGTCCTGAGCGAATCGATACAATACTTGTTGACGACCCTTTTCGCGTTTAATTCGATGCCGATGGGCAGGAAGGGCGTGTGGTCGAAATGACCGACTTTTATTCCGTGCTGCAGCGGGCGGTATCCTCGTTGCCCGACGGAAGCGGGCCGCAGCGACGGGCCGTGTACGACAAGGCGCGCAAGGCGCTGTTGAAGCAGTTGCAGAGTTTCGATCCGCCGCTCCCCTCGGCGGACGTGACGGCGCAACGGCTCGCACTCGAAGACGCGATCCGCAAGATCGAGAACGAAATCGCGCGGCAGATCCGCACGCGCCGCGCCGTCCAGGGCGCCGCGCTGCCGCCCCGCGCCGGGACCGCCGGCGCCGCCAGCGGCCCGCGCGAGACCGAAGCCGAGCGTGAGGCGCGTCGTCGCGCCGAGGCCCAGCGCAATCGCGAACAGCAGGCCGAACTCCTGCAGAGCGCCGTCTCCCAGGCGACGCTCGGCCAGGAGACCGGAGACGATTCCCGCCTTCTCCCCGTGCCGCAGCAGCACATCGTCCCGGCCCCCGTCGAGGAGGAGCCCGAGCCCGACTCGATGATGTTCGAGGCCGAGGTCGAGGACGACCATGACATGGTCCTCGGCAACGCGCGCAGCCGCCGCCGTCCCGAGCCCGCCATCGAGGAAGAGGCCGAGGACGTCGCCTACGAGGACGAGCGCGAATACGCCGACTCCTACGAGGACGAGGAATACGAGGACGAGGACGAGGAGCAGCCGGCCGAGAGCCGCCGCGACCGTCGTCGTCGCGAGAAGGAAGAGGAGCGGGCGCTCCGTGCCGAACGGCGCGCCGCGCGCTCCAGCCGCAGCCCCCGTGGCCGCGATCGCGGCGGCAAGGCCGCCCGCCGGTCCGAGGTCGCGGCGGCCGAGAATCCGGCGCGCGAGAAGTCGGGGCGTTCGTTCGTCTCCCGCCTCGTCCTGCCGGTCGTCGTGCTCGCCCTCCTCGTCGGTGCGTCCTACGCCGCCTTCACGCAGCGCGAGAAGCTGATGGCGGTGATCGATTCGTTCGAGGGGCAGGGCGGCCAGACCGCCGGGACCACCCGCGCGCCGATCGCATCGGCCGGCCCCGCCGTCTCCAAGAATTCCGACCGCCTGCCCTCCACGCTCGAGGGCGAGGACACGCGGACCGTCACGACCACCCCCTGGCCGCCGCGTGACGAGAATGTTGCCGAGGGCGAGGAGATGCTCGATGGCGGCGACGCCGTCGCCGAGGCCGCGCCCGATTCAGGGCAGGCTGCCCCGTCGCGCACCGTCGGCGAGGACGTGAGCCCGTTCACGACCGAAGGCGCCGAGACCCCGGCCGAGCAGCAGCTCGCCGCGGTGGACGCCACCTCCGACGAGGCCGAGGCGACCGCCGAGGACCAGCAGGTCCGCTCCGAGGCGCCGATCGGCGACATCTCCCCCGGCGGCAGCCAGCAGGCGGTCCTCTACGAGGAAGCCGCCCAGGCCGGCGAGCAGGGCTCTGCGGTGCCGGGTGCGGTGGAATGGTCGATGGTGCGCCAGTCGGTCGGCGGCGGCGAGCCCGAGCCGGTCGTGCGCGCCACGGCCGAAGTGCCCGATCGCGGCATGACGGCGACCATCACGATCCGCGAGAACCGCGACGGCCAGCTCCCGGCGAGCCACCTGATCGAGATCTCGTTCGACGTGCCGGCGAGCTTCGAGGGCGGCGGCGTGAAGAACGTCCCTGGCCTCATCATGAAGGAATCGGAGCAGGCGCGCGGCGACGCGCTGCGCGGCGCCGCCGCGCGGGTCTCCTCCGGCCTCTTCTGGATCGCCCTGTCGGAGGATGCGAACGACCGCGCGCAGAACTTGCGCCTCCTGCGGGACCGCGACTGGATCGACATCCCGATCCTCTACGAGTCCGGCCGTCGCGCGATCCTGACCCTGCGCAAGGGCAGTGACGGGTACAAGTCCGTCAACGCCGCGATCCAGGCGTGGAGTCCCGGCTAGGCCCGGTCGACGCCACGCGTCACGCCCGGCCCGTCCCATGAAGTCGATGATTGTCGCACGCGGTACGCCGCGTGCGTTTTCATGTGGTGAGAGGGCTTCGGCCCCGGCCCCGGCCCGCCGCGGATCGCGCATGGACCCGCGGCCATGAAAAGGCGGCTCGGCCGGCTGGCGCGCGCCGTCTCGGGCGTCGCGCTCGTCCTCGTCCTGTGGTGGGCGGCGACCGAGATCCTCTCGCCTCCATCCTATGTCTTCCCCGGACCGCTCGATGTCGGCCGCGTCTTCCTGACGCGCTGGTCCTATCTCCTCCACCATGCCGCGATCACCGCGAGCGAGATCGTGCTCGGCCTCCTCGTCGGGCTCGTCGCCGGGGTGGGGACGGCGCTCGCGATCGCGGCGACGCCGCTCGTGCGCCGCCTCGTCCTCCCCGCCGTGGTCGTGACGCAGACGCTCCCCGTCTTCGCGATCGCGCCGCTCCTCGTCGTCTGGCTCGGCTACGGCCTCGTCTCCAAGATCACGATGGCGGCGCTCATCATCTATTTCCCGATCGCGACCGCCTACGCGGAGGCGATGGCGCGGGTGGACCGCCAGCTCATCGACCTCGCCACGCTGAACGGGGCGAGCCGCACGCAGATCCTCTGGATCATCCGCGCGCCGGGCGGCCTTCCCGGCCTCGTCGCGGGTCTCAAGGTGGCCGCGACGGTCGCGCCTATCGGCGCAGTGGTCGGCGAGTGGGTGGGGGCGTCGGCCGGGCTCGGCTTCATCATGCTCCACGCCAACGCGCGGCTTCAGACCGACACGCTCTTCGCCGCGCTCTTCCTCCTCGCCGCGCTCGCCCTCGTCCTGCGCGCCGTGGTGGACCGGATCGCCGACCGGCTCGTGCGCTGGCAGCCCTCGCTTTGACGAATGCAGGACACCTATGCGCGAGCGGTCAGCTCGCGGGGCCCTTTCGCCTTGCGCGCCCGGCCCCCGCCCCTAGCATGGGCGAAAAATACATGGGATTCCTCGATGCTACGCACCGGCCTTCTCACGCTCGCGCTCCTCGGCGCGACCCTTTCGGGCGCCTCGGCGCAAGACCGGCTCACCGTCCTCCTCGACTGGTTCATCAATCCGGACCACGCCCCGCTGATCGTGGCGGAGGCCCGCGGCGCCTTTGCGGCGCGTGATCTCGATGTCGAGATCGTCGCGCCGGCCGACCCGTCCGCGCCGCCCCGCCTCGTCGCCGCAGGCGAAGGCGACATCGCCATCACCTACCAGCCGAGCCTCTACCAGCAGGCCGCCGAAGGGCTGCCGGTCACGCGCGTCGGCACGCTGGTCGCGACGCCGCTGAACAGCCTCGTCGTCCTCAAGGATCGCGGCGTCGAGACCCTCGCCGACCTCGAAGGCAAGACCGTCGGCTACTCGGTCGGCGGCTTCGAGGACGCGCTCCTCGGCAAGATGCTCGAAAGCGTCGGCCTCGGGCTCGACGACGTCACGCTCATCAACGTCAACTTCGCGCTCTCGCCGGCGCTCCTGTCCGGCCGCGTCGACGCCGTCATCGGCGCGTTCCGCAATTTCGAGCTCACGCAGATCCACCTCGAAGGGGCCGAGGGCGTCGCCTTCCTCCCCGAGGAGCACGGCGTTCCTTCCTATGAGGAGCTGATCTTCATCACGAAGAACGACCGGACCGACGATCCGGCGGTCGCCCGCTTCCTCGACGCGCTCGACGAGACGACGGCCTGGATGCAGGCGAACCCGGAGGAGGCGGCGAAGGTCTTCTTCGAGGCGCAGCCCGACATCGACGACGCGCTGAACCAGCAGGCCTTCGTCGACACGCTGCCGCTCTTCACCGCCGAGAGCCGCCCGCTCGACACCGACGCCTACGCCGCATTCGCCGACTTCATGGTCGAGGCGGGCCTCGTCTCCGACCTCCCGCCGCTCGAGACCTACGCGACGGAATAGACCTGCCGCACCGCGGGCCGTGTCTCAGGTGCGGTCCGCGAGGCGGGACTCGATCCGGTCGAGGCGCTCGATGATCGAATTCATCGCGCCCGACAGCTCGGCCACCTCGGCGTGCTTCAGCGCGTCGATCTTCTCGTGGAGCGCGATGATCTCCACCTCGGCCTTGAGGTTCACCTCGTAGTCGTGGTTCGCCTCGATGCGGTCGCGATCGGCCGCCCGGTTCTGCGACATCATGATGATCGGCGCCTGGATCGCCGCGAGCATCGACAGGATCAGGTTGAGGAAGATGAACGGGTAGGGGTCGAACGCGTCCGTCGCGAGGACGACGACATTGACGATCGCCCAAAGGACCAGAAAGCCCAGAAAGCCGAGGATGAAGACCCAGGAGCCGCCGATCTCGGCGATCCTGTCGGCCACGCGGTCGCCGAACGAGGTGGCGGCGTCGACGCGGGCGTTGGCGTCGGGCGCCATCGGCTTGCCGGCATATTCGATGACGCGCCGCTCCACCGGGTGAAGCGAGTCGAGGGGGCGTCCGAACCAGCGGCGGGCGCGCTCCCGGCTGACGTCGTTTGTCATGGTTCCACGTCTCCCGTTCGCGGGACGGCCATATCAGCCCCTTGCCCGCGTGCGAAGCGGTCCGCGACGGGGATGGCGATCTCGATTACGCCTTGAACCGGCGCACCAACAAGGCGATGTGACAGGTTCAGGGCCGGGCCCATGGACCGGTCCCAACAAGGAGGAGCAACATGGCACTGCAGATTGGCGACAAGGTCCCCGATTTCGAGGCCGAAACGTCCGAAGGCCCCATCCGGTTCTACGATTACATCGATGGGAAGTGGGCGGTTCTGTTCTCGCATCCGAAGAATTTCACCCCCGTCTGCACGACCGAGCTCGGCTACACCGCGAAGCTGAAGGACGAGTTCGCCAAGCGCGGCGTCGTCGTGATGGGCCTGTCGGTCGACAAGCTCGTGGACCACGACAAGTGGGCGAAGGACATCGAGGAGACGCAGGGCACCGCCCTCAACTTCCCCCTCATCGCCGACCATGACCGCAAGGTCGCGACGCTCTACGGGATGATCCACCCGAACGCCAGCGACACCATGACGGTGCGCTCCGTGTTCGTGATCGGCCCGGACAAGGCGCTCAAGATGAGCCTCAACTACCCGGCCTCCACCGGGCGCAATTTCGACGAGATCCTGCGCGTGATCGACTCGCTGCAGCTCACCGCGCAGCACAAGGTCGCGACGCCGGTGAACTGGAAGCACGGCGAGGACGTCATCATCGTCCCGGCCGTCAGCAATGAAGAGGCGAAGGAGCGCTTCCCCGGCGGGTGGAAGGAGCTGAAGCCTTATCTGCGGATCGTCCCGCAGCCGAAATGAGTGATTGAGGGCCCGCTCCGCGGGCCCTTCTCACATGGGGAGCCGCGCGCCGGCGCGGCGTCAGCGAAGGCGCAGGAAGAGCGCGCTCTCCCGCGCCCCCTCGACGAGGGGAAGCCGGTCGAGCACCGTCCCGGCCATCGCATCGCGCATCGCGTCGAGCACATAGGCGCTGGAGAAGAGGATGTCCGCCCGCCCGCCGATCAGCGGGGCGACCCCGTTCTGCTCGTTGTAGGCGGTGAAGGGCCAGGCGTCCGGATAGGGTCCCGGCAGGAAGATGTCGTGGAAGGCGACGACCACGCCCGCCGGCAGCGCCGGGACGACGTGGTTGAGGAGCATGTCGACGTCCGTCCCCGGCATCAGGACGTGGCTGGAATCGACGAGCAGGATGTCCCCCGGCGCGAGCCCGGCGAACGGGGCGAGCCCCGCCTCCTGCACCGGCTTGCGCAGGAGCGTGATCGGCAGCCCCGCAAGGTCCGCGCGCGGCTGCGGGTCGATCGCCGTGAGGTCCGTCCCGAGCCCGCCATCGCGGATCGCGCGGGCGATGAAGCGGGTGGAGTGACCCGAGCCCACCTCCACGATGCGCTGCGGGCGCATATGGCGGACCATCGCGTAGAGTGCCGCCGCGTCGAGGCGGGGGAACCAGGACTGGTCGAAGCGCGGCTCCGGCGGCGGGCCCTTCAGCAATTCGAGGTCGGCGGCGAGCGCGTCGATGCGGGCGATGTGCGCGCGCATCTCCCCCTCGGCCGCGGCGAAGGCCGGGCGCAGCGCGTCGAACGGGCGGCGCGACCAGTCGGCGGAGGCGGGCGCGTTGCGCATCGGGATGAAATAGCCGCGCTGGCGAATGCCGAGCACGGTCTGGAGCCCGAAGGAGAGGGTGCGCCGCTGGGCGCGGGTCGAGAAGGGGATGGGCATCATGGCTCCGGGTCGCCTCGCGTCGATCCGATGTCGCCCACCTCGCCCCACGGCGCAAGCGAAGCGGCGCGATTTGACTTTGCGCCCCAACCGGTCGATGCGCCGTGAGGAAGCCGAGGAGAGCACCATGAAGGCATTGATCGTCGACAAGACCGACGATGGCGTCGTCGCGAAGATCGAGACGGTGGACGAGGCGCGGCTGCCGGCGGGGGAGGCCGGCGACGCGATGGTCACCGTCCGCGTCACCCACTCCACCGTCAACTACAAGGACGGGCTGTGCCTCTCGGGAGGCGGCGGCCTCGTGCGCACCTATCCGCACGTGCCGGGCATCGACTTCGCCGGGATCGTCGAGGCCTCGGACGATCCGCGCTATGCGCCGGGCGATGCGGTGGTGCTCACCGGCTGGCGCGTCGGCGAGACGTGGTGGGGCGGCTATGCCGAAAAGGCGCGGGTGAAGGGCGACTGGCTCGTCCCGCTGCCGAAGGGCCTCACCGCGCGCCAGGCGATGGCGGTCGGCACCGCGGGCTTCACCTCGATGCTGGCGGTGATGGCGCTCGAGGCGCACGGCATGAAGCCTGGCGGACGGCCGGTGCTCGTGACGGGCGCGGCGGGCGGCGTCGGCTCGGTCGCGACGGCGATCCTCGCCAAGCTCGGTTACGAGGTGGCCGCGGTCACGGGCCGGCCGGAGACGGAGCCGTACCTGAAGTCCCTCGGCGCGGCGAGCATCCTCCCGCGTGACGCGATCGCCGGACCGCCGACGCGCCCGCTCGGGCGCGAGACCTATGCCGGTGTCATCGACGCGGTGGGCGGGGCGATGTGCGCCCACGCACTGACCCTCCTCCAATATGGCGGCGGCGTCGCCGCGGTCGGCCTCGCGGGCGGGGTGGCGCTGGAGGGGGCGACGGTGATCCCGTTCCTGTTGCGCGGGGTCAATCTCCTCGGCATCGATTCGGTGATGCAGCCGCGCGAGAACCGCCTCGTCGCCTGGGAGCGCGTCGCCTCGGACCTCCCGCTCGATCTCCTGGAGACGATGATTGAGGACGTGCCGCTGGAGAAGGTCACCGCCATCGGCGATGCGATCCTCAAGGGGAATGTGCGCGGGCGGGTGGTGGTGGACCTCACGGCCTAGCCAGACCGGCCGGCTCCGGCGCCGTCCCGTCCTCGGCGGATCGTCGCACCTGGCGGGGCTGGCCCCGAAGCTGGATTGAGCCTTTCCGCGGGCGCCCCATATCCCGCCTGCCCGCGGAGACCCTTGATGCGCGAAACGATCCGTCATGTCCTTGAAACGCGGTGGTGGGACCAGGCCATCACCGCGCTCATCGTCGTCAACGCCGTCACGCTGGGGCTGGAGACGAGCGAGACGATGATGGCCCAGGCCGGGCCCATCCTGCTCGTGATCGACAAGGCGATCCTCGCGATCTTCGTCGTCGAGATCGCGCTGCGCCTCTACGTCCATCGCCTGCGCTTCTTCCGCGACCCCTGGAGCCTCTTCGACTTCGCGATCGTGGCGATCGCGCTCATCCCGGCGAGCGGGCCGTTCCAGGTGCTGCGCGCGCTGCGGATCCTGCGCGTCCTGCGGCTCCTGTCGATGGTGCCGTCGCTCCGGCGCGTGGTGAACGGGCTCGTCACCGCGTTGCCGGGGATGGGGTCGATCATCGTGCTCCTGTGCATCGTCTTCTACGTCGCATCGGTGATCGCGACGGAGCTCTTCGGCGCGACCCATCCCGAGTGGTTCGGCACGATCGGCCTCTCGGCCTACACGCTCTTCCAGGTGATGACGCTGGAATCCTGGTCGATGGGGATCGCGCGGCCGGTGATGGACGCCATGCCCTATGCGTGGATCTTCTTCGTCCCCTTCATCCTCCTCACCTCCTTCGTCGTCCTGAACCTCTTCATCGGCGTCGTCGTCTCCGCGATGCAGGAGACGGTCGAGGCCGAGGCGGAGGAGGACCGCGAGGCGATCCACGAGGAGAGCACCGAGATCGCGCGCTCGATCCGCGAGCTGCGCGGCGAGATCAGCGAATTGAAGCGCGCCCTGGAGCGGAACGTGCTCGCGGAGCGCTCGGGCGGCTGAGCCGCCCCGCGCTCCGGCGGGTCAGCCCGCGATGTCGCGGCGCATCCGGCCGCCCGGCCAGTCGAGGTGGGCGAGCGCGTCGTAGACGGTCTTGCGCGCGGCGGCGACGTCCGGCCCGGTCGCGACCACGGTGAGCACGCGCCCGCCGTTGGAGAGGACGAGCTCTCCGTCCGGCCGCGTCCCGGCATGGTAGACCGTGGCGCCGGCGGCCGAGACGGCGTCGAGCCCGCGGATCACCTCGTCCTTGCGCACGGCGGCGGGGTACCCCTCCGCGGCGACGACGACACCGACGGCCGCGCCATCCTCCGTCGTCAGCTTCATGTCGGCGAGGTTGCCGGTCGCGGTGGCGTAGAGCACCTCGTAGGCGTCGGCGCCGAGGCGGGGGAAGATCACCTGGCACTCCGGATCGCCGAAGCGGACATTGTATTCGATGAGCTTCGGCCCCTCGCGCGTCAGCATAAGCCCGGCATAGAGGACGCCCACATAGTCGATCCCGTCCGCCGCAAGCGTCGCGAGGGAGGGGCGCACGATCGTGTCCATCGCCGCGTCGCGCTCGGCATCGCTGAAGCCGGGGGCGGGGGAGACCGCGCCCATGCCGCCGGTGTTCGGGCCGCGATCGCCGTCGAAGGCGCGCTTGTAGTCGCGGGCGGTGGCGAGCGGGCGCACGCACTTGCCGTCGGAGAGGGCGAAGAGGCTGACTTCCGGCCCTTCGAGCCGCTCCTCGAGGACGACCCGCGCGCCGGCCGCGCCGAACGCGCCGTCGAAACAGACCGAGACCGCGCGCTCCGCCTCCTCCAGCGTGTCGGCGAGGACGACGCCCTTGCCGGCGGCGAGACCGTCCGCCTTGACGACGATCGGCGCGCCCATTCGACGCACGGCGGCGAGCGCCTCCTCCAGCGTGTCGCAGATCGCGGCCTTCGCCGTCGGCACGCCGGCGCGGGTGCAGATCTCCTTGGTGAAGGCCTTGGAGGCTTCGAGCTGCGCGGCGGCCTGGGAGGGGCCGAACACGACGAGGCCGGCCGCGCGCAGGCGATCGGCGAGACCGTCCGCGAGCGGGGCCTCGGGTCCGATGACGGTCAGGTCGAAGGAGGGCGCGACCTCTTCGATCCGCTCCGGTGCGATGCGCTCGGCGATGGCCTCGAGCCCGGCATTCGGCCCGCCGGCGAAGGCGACGGTCGCGACCTTCGGCGATGCGGCGATGGCCGCCGCCAGCGCGTGTTCCCGCCCGCCAGAGCCGACCACCAGGACGCGTGCGCCCGAGGGGGCCCCGGTTGCCGTCGATGCCGCCATTTCGTTCTCTTCCTCTGATGTCCCGCCACGCCACGCTTCGGCCGGCGAAAAATCGCCCCGATCGCAACGGCGTTTGACGGCGGGCCCATTGTTCGGTCATGCCAAACGCGAGTTAGGCATTAGCGCATTGTGCCGGTGCGAGGCCACAGCCGCGCTGGCCGCACCGTTCGGGGCGACCCGGCGCGCACGAGAGGGCACCCATGACCGACGTTCACGCATCCCCTGACACCAGCGGACGGGTCCAGGATGCGCCGTCCGGCAATCTCGTCGACCGCTTCGTGCCGGACGCGCTGCGTCCCTACGCCCAGCTTGCCCGCCTCGACCGGCCGATCGGCTGGTGGCTCCTCATGTGGCCGTGCTGGTGGAGCGTCGCGCTCGCCGCCGTCGCGGTGGGGGCGGCGCCGAATGTGTGGCACCTCGCCCTCTTCATGATCGGCGCGATCGTGATGCGCGGCGCGGGCTGCACCTACAACGACATTCTCGACCGCAACATCGACGCGCGCGTGGAGCGCACGAAGTCACGCCCGATCCCGTCCGGCCGCGTGTCGACGGAGGCGGCGACGCTCTTCATGCTCGCCCAGGCCTTCATCGGGCTTGCGGTGGTGCTGTGCTTCAACGCGTTCACGATCGTCACCGCGTTCGGCTCGCTCGCGATCGTCGCGCTCTATCCGCTCGCCAAGCGCGTGACGAACTGGCCGCAATTCGTCCTCGGCCTCGCCTTCTCGTGGGGGGCGTGGCTCGGCTGGACGGCGACGGTCGGTTCGCTCGGCTGGGCCCCGGCCCTTCTCTATGTGGGCTCCATCGCGTGGACGATCGGCTACGACACGATCTACGCCCACCAGGACCGGCGGGACGACGCGATCATCGGCGTGCGCTCGACCGCCCGCCATTTCGGGGCCAACACGAAGCGCGCCGTCGGCCTCTTCTACGGCACGACCGTGGTCCTGTTCGCGGGGGCGCTCTTTCTGGCGGGGGCGGGCGCGCTCGGCTATCTCGGCCTCGCCGCCTTCGCGGTCCATCTCGGCGTGCAGATCACCCGCGTGTCGACGGAGGACCCGGCCTCCTGTCTCGACGCGTTCCGGTCCAACCGCTGGGCGGGCTGGCTGCTCTTCGCGGGGCTCGTCGCCGACTCGCTCGTCGGATGATCTCAGGTGCGCGCGATGATCTCGCGCTCACCCTGGATGATCGGCATCTGGCCGAGCGGACGGGCCATCGCGGTGGCGCGGCGGCGGCGGCCATAGGGCGAGCGGCGGCCGACGAGGGCCGACCCCTTGCGCCGGTCCGACGGACGCTCCGCGAGGAGCACGCCGAGGGCGGTGAGCTCCGCGTGGACCTTCCCGTCGGATTCGATCGCGACGAGGGGCAGCGACAGGGCCTTCGCCCAGGCCTGCCACTCGCGGGCGACCGCGGCGACGTCCGTGCCCGTCGACAGGAGCACCGAATGCTCGCGATCGTCGTGCAGGAGGGAGAGATGGAAGACGGGTTCGCCTTCACCCTTCTCCACCGTCACGGCGACGCCGCGATAGGAGGAGAGGGGCTGCGTGGCCGCGGCGGCCTCCCCGCTGTCGGGGCGGATGGTGACCGCCTCGCGCGAGATGTCCACGGAAACCGGACGGTCGCGCCGGCTCCGCACGGAGAGGCGCGTCGGCAACGTCACGGTCATTCGCTCCGGCTTGTTCGGCGTCACGTCGTTGGCGACGTTCGCGGCAAGCGAGGACGAGGCGAAAGCGGTCACGGGGGCGGACGACACGATTGCGGCGCTGTTCAAGCTTGCAGCGTACATGGGTTGCGCTCCGTGAGTGCTCGTTCGATCTGATGGAGACACCCTACAGCCGCCCCATTTTCGTCCGACCTAAGTGAAGCGACCGAATCAAGAGCGGCGGCTTAACCAATGCTCAACCAATCCCCAGCCGACTCCGCGGAATTCCTGGCGATTCGAGGATTGCCTTGCTTCAGGCGGTAAGGATTTCTAAACCATCAGCCTATGTCCTCAGACACGATCGATTCCCTCAATCTTGAAGAGCTCGGCTCGCTCGCCGGAACGGTCCTCGATGCCGCGAGGCAGGCCGGGGCGGACGCCGCGGAGGCCGTCGCGCTGGCGCGCGTGGCCGTTTCCGCCACCGTTCGCAACGGTGTGACGGAGGAGATCGAGAGCGCGGACGAGGTGGATCTCGGCCTGCGCGTCTTCATCGGCGCGCAGTCGGCGCTCGTGGGCGTTAACCCCCGTGGCGACATCAGGATGGCCGCAGGGCGCGCCGTCGCGATGGCGAAGGCCGCGCCGCCCGACGAGTCGGTGGCGCTCGCCGAGCCCGCCGCGTTCGCGACCGCGATCGACGCGGCGGCGCTGGAGATTGACGACGAGATCATCCTCACGACCGAACAATTGACGGATCGCGCCCACCGCCTCGAACACGCCATGAAGCGCGTTCCGGGCGTGACGAACTCGGCCGGCGCGTCCGCCTCCGCGACGCGGGCGGCCCGCTGGTTCGCGACGAGCAACGGCTTCTCGGCCGGCTACTTCACCACGACCCACAGCCACGTCGCCCGCGCCATCGCCGGCGACGGGACGAAGATGGAGCGGGACCAGTGGTACTCGGCGAAGCGCCACGTCGCCGATCTCGTCGATGTCGAGACGGTGGGGACGACCGCCGGCCGCCGCGCCGTGCGCCGGCTCGAGGCCGAGCCGATCTCCACCCGCGTCGCGACCGTGGTGTTCGAGCCGACCATCGCGGCCGGTTTCGTCGGCCATCTGTTAAGCGCCATTAACGGTTCGGCCGTCGTGCGCGAGGCGAGCATTCTCGCCGGCCAGCTCGGCGAGCGCGTGATCGCCGAGGGCATCACCATTCGCGACGATCCGCGCCTCGTGCGCGGCCTCGCCTCCCGCCCGTTCGACGGGGAGGGGCTCGCGGCCGAGCCGATCGACCTCGTCGCAGACGGGGTCCTGCAATCCTATGTGCTCGACCTGTCGACCGCCCGCCGCCTCGGCGTCGCGGGCAACGGGCGCGCCGCGCGCGGCACGGGCCTGCCGGGCCCGGCGACGACCAATGTCTCCGTCATCGGCGGTTCGGGCGACATGACGAGCCTGATGCGCGAAGCGGGGAGCGGGCTCCTCGTCACCGAGCTGATCGGCAGCGGGGCGAACATCGTCTCCGGCTCCTACAGCCGCGGCGCCGCCGGCTTCTGGTTCGAGAATGGCGAGATCGTCGCCCCCGTCGCCGAGATCACCATCGCGGGCGAACTGAAGGACATGCTCGCCCGCGCGCGCTTCGCCGACGATGCGCCCGGCCTCTATGCGACCAACGCGCCCTCCATCGCGATCGAGGGGCTGACCATCGGTGGTCGCTGAGCCGTCTCCTGTCGATTGGCCCGTGGAGGAGGACCTCGCCCTTCTCCGAGAGGCGGTGCAGGAGGGCGGTGCGATCGCGACCGGTTTTTTCGGCGGCTCCATCAAGCAATGGAACAAGGGCGACGGCTCGCCCGTCTCCGACGCCGACATCGCGGTGGACGAGATCCTGTCGGAGCGCCTGCGCCGGGCGCGGCCGGACTATGGCTGGATCTCCGAGGAGATCGGCATCGCGCCCGGCATGGCCTCGCGCGCCTTCGTGGTGGACCCGATCGACGGCACCCGTGCCTTCCTGCGCGGGGAGAGTGCGTGGACGGTGGTCGCCGCCGTCATCGAGGACGGCCGGCCTATCGCCTCCGTCGTCCTGCGGCCCGTCACGGGCGAATTCTATGAGGCGCGGCGCGGCCACGGGGCCTATCGCAACGGGGAGCGGGTCTCGGTCGCACGCCGTCGCGGGCTCGACGGGGCGCACGTCTCGATGCCGGGACCGCTCTTCCGCGCCGCCGGCTTCCGCGACATGGGCGTCGCGCGGGCCGGTTCCGTCCCCTCGCTGGCGCTGCGTCTCGCCAAGGTTTCCGACGGCCAGCTCGACGCGGTCATCACCAAGCAAGGCCCGCACCATTGGGACCTTGCGGCGGCCGACCTGATCGTGCACGAGGCGGGAGGAACGCTCACATCGCTCGACGGGACCGTCCCGCGTTATGACAGCGTCGTCACGGCTCATGCGCCCGTGGTGGCCGGCCCGCCGGATCTGGCCGACCGCCTGAGGCGCATGGCCGCGGCCTTCGTGGCCGACGCTGCTTGATGCGAAGGCGCACCGACGGCACCTCGTGTAGGCGTTAGGTCACTCGGCAGCGGACAAGGCGATCGGCATGACGGACTCGAAACAGCTTCTTCACCTGGTGCTCGGCGGCGAACTCTCGGATCTCAAGAGCGTCACCTTCCGGGACCTCGACAAGGTCGACATCGTCGGGGTGTTCCCGAACTATGCCGAGGCGCACAAGGCCTGGCAGTCGAAGGCGCAGCAGACGGTCGACAACGCGCACATGCGCTATTTCATCGTCCACCTTCACCGCCTGCTCGACCCCGAGACCGACAAGACCCACCCCGCGTGAGCGGTCGCGGCGGCGCAGTCTGGTCGCTCTATGACGCGGCCGGGCGACTGGCGTCGCCGCTGGCCCGGCCGTACCTGAGGCGCCGGGCGACGCGCGGAAAAGAAGACGCCGCCCGGCTCGACGAGAAGCGCGGCATCCCCTCCCGCACCCCGTTCGCGACCCGGCCCATCTGGGTCCACGCGGTGAGCGTCGGGGAGAGCGTCGCCGCGCTCTCGGTCGCCGAGACGCTCGTCGGGTGGAACTATCCGGTCCTCGTCACCACGGCGACGCCGACGGCGGCGGGCCGCGTCGCCGCGCACGAGGGGCCGGCGCTCGTCCACCAATATGCACCGCTCGACGCTTTGCCCTTCGTGAACCGCTTCCTCGCGGGCTGGCGCCCGCAGGCGGCCCTCTTCACCGAGTCGGAGGTGTGGCCGGCGACTCTCGGCGCGCTCGCCCGGCACGGCGTGCCGCGCGCGCACGTCAACGCGCGTCTCTCAGACCGCTCCTTCGCGCGCTGGCAGCGGCGGCCGGCGCTCGCGGCCCCGCTCTTCTCCACGATCGACATCGCGCTCGCCCAGTCCGAGACCCAGGCCGCGCGGTTTCGCGCGCTCGGCACGCCCGAGGCGGTCGCGACGGGGCAGCTGAAATTCGACGCCGCGCCGCCCGTCGCCGATCCCGCGACGGTCGCGGCGCTCGAGGCGGCGATCGGGGGGCGGCCCGTCTGGCTCGCGGCGAGCACGCATCCGGGCGAGGACGAGATCGTCATCGCCGCGCACGCCCGCCTCGCCGCCCGCATTCCCGACCTCGTCACCATCATCGCGCCGCGCCATCCGGAGCGCGCCGCCGCGATCTCCGCGCTCGTTCCGGGCGGGATACCGCGCCGCAGCGCCGGGGCGGCCCCCGCGCCGGGGCTCTATCTCGCGGACACGTTCGGCGAGATGGGCGCGCTCTTCCGCGTCGCGCCCATCGTCTTTCTCGGCGCCTCGCTGGTGCCGCTCGGCGGGCACAACCCGGCCGAGCCCGCCGCGCACGATGCCGCGCTCCTCACTGGCCCGGCGCATGGGGAGATGTTCGCCCCCTTCCTCGCCGCCGACGCGGCCCGCATCGTCGCGGACGCGGACGCCCTCGCGGCGGCGGTCGAGGCGCTCGTCTCCGACCCCGCCGCCCGCGCCGCGATGGCCGGGCGTGCGGGGGCCGTCCTCGAGACCGAGCGCGGCGCGCTGCGGCGCACGATGGACGCGCTCTCCGACTGGTTCGCGCGCGCGGGCGTGCGAGCGGAGGAGCGCCGGTGAAGGCGCCGTCCTTCTGGTGGACGCCCGAGCGCGGCCTCGCGGCCCATCTTCTCGCCCCGGCCGGGGCGGTCGTCGGCGCGGTCGCGGCGCGGCGGATGCGCCGTCGGCCAGGCGCGCGGGCGGCGGTGCCGGTCCTGTGCGTCGGCAACCCGACGGTGGGCGGGGCGGGGAAGACGCCGGTCGCGATCGCGATCGCCGGCATTCTGAAGGCGGACGGCCTCCGCCCCGTCTTCCTGACGCGGGGCTATGGCGGGCGTCTCGCCGGGCCGCTGCGGGTCGGCGGGGAGGGGGCGGCCGATGTCGGCGACGAGGCGCTGCTTCTGGCCGAAATCGCGCCGACGATCGTCTCGCACGACCGGGCGGCAGGCGGTGCGCTCGCCGCGACGCTCGGCGACGTGATCGTGATGGATGACGGCTTTCAGAATCCGGGCCTCGCCAAGGACTGGGCGGCCCTCGTGATCGACCGCGCGGTCGGGATCGGCAACGGGCTCGTGACGCCCGCCGGGCCGATGCGCGCGCCGCTTGCCGCGCACGCGCCGTTCGCGGACGCGATGATCCTGGTCGATGCGGGGGAGGGACGCGAGGCGCCGCGCCCCGACATCACGCCCGACTACAATGCGCGGCTCGAACCCTTCACCGCCGAGCCGATCGCCGGGCGGCGAGTCCTCGCCTTCGCCGGCATCGGGCGGCCGGAGAAATTCTTCGCGAGCGCGCGGGCGCTCGGCGCTGAGATCGTGGAGGCCCGGCCCTTCCCGGACCACCACCCCTTCGGCGACGACGAGATCGCGGCGATCGAGGCGGCCGCCGCGGCGCAGGACCTTCAGCCGGTGACGACGCGCAAGGATCTCATGCGATTGCGCACGGGCGGGGCGGCGGGACGGCGTCTCGCGGCGCGTTGCGTGACGGTCGAGGTGCGGGCCGTGCTCGACCCCGGTCTCATCGAGGCGGTGCGCGTCGCGGCGCGGCGGCGGGCATAGGAAGACGGGGGCGCCTGTCGGCTGCAGCCCGAACACCGTCCGCACATTCACCCGCCGCGCCGACACGACGAGGCGCGGGCGGGTGGCGCGGCACGGGCCGGTGGGAGAGGCCGGCGGGGCCGCGCGGTGCAGGACGGAAGGCGCCCCCGAAGGGCTTAGATCTGGTCGATGCTCTGGCGCGCGATTTGACGCAGGTCGCAGCGCGAGAAGCCGAGGTCGGCGAGGTTGCGGTCGCTGAGCTGGCTCAGCTCGCGATAGGTGCGCGCGATGGCGCGGCGGCGGGTCTCGATCCGGACGACGCGGGACTGGGCGCGAAGGATCGCGTTCGACAGGCGATCCGCGGCGTTCGAGACCCAACCGCGCTCCTGCGTGTTGGTGAGGGACATGCGACAACTCCTTGACTGTGGCCGCCGCCGCGCCGGGAAAAAGGCCCGATCGCGCGTCGACCCGTAGAATTCGGGCAAGTCCGTCGCGACATTCACGCTTGCGGGTGGGACAACGCCGGGGAGCTGCTACCCATCGGCAGCCATTCTCCGGTATGGTGCGCCGCAATAGACTTGCTGCAGCGCACAACCTATGTGAGCCGTGTCGACTTCGGAAGTCGATGCCAAGTCAACAGGCCTTTGACTGAGAGGTAAGGACGAGCGGCGATGGACCTTTCGAGCCAGATGGTTCTCTTTGCCGAAGTGGTGGAGGGCGGCAGCTTCTCCGCCGCCGCACGCTCGCGCGATCACTCGACCTCGGCGGTGAGCCGCCAGATCGGCCTTCTCGAAAACCGCCTCGGCGTCCGCCTCCTCAACCGCTCCCACCAGGGCATCTCGCTGACGCGCGAGGGGCAGGTCTTCTTCGAGAAGTGCGTTGCGCTGGCGGAAAACGTCTCCGAGGCGGAGGCGCTCGTCCGCTCCATGGGCGCGCACCCGACCGGGACGCTGCGCATCGCCTCCACCGTGGCGTTCGCGAAGTCGCAGGTGATGCCGCTTCTGCCCGAGTTCCTGGAGCGCTATCCCGAGATCCGCATCTCGCTGGAGGTGTCGGACAGCGAGGAGGCGCTGGCCTCCGAGGAGTTCGACATCTCGCTCCGCTTCTCCGAGCAGATTGCGAACCCCAACGTCATCGTGCGCCGCCTCGCGCCGAACCGGCGCGTCCTGTGCGCCTCGCCCGCCTATGTCGCGCGCAACGGCGCGCCGCGCTCGCTCGACCAGCTTTCGGGGCACAACTGCCTCGCCCTGTCGAAGGTCGCGTCCTTCAATGACTGGATGAGCGCCGCGCCGGCGGCGAAGACGCGGCCCCGCCTCACCGGGAATTTCGAGGCGAGCAGCGCGGACCTTCTCTATCACGCGGCGCTCGCCGGGGTCGGGATCGCGCGCCTGTCCACCTATCTCGTCGGCGACGACATCGCGGCGGGACGGCTGGTGCGCCTCATCCCGGACTATATCGACACGAGCTCCGACATCGTCGCGGTCTATCTCGACCGCCGCAATCTCGCGCCGAAGGTGCGCGCCTTCATCGACTTCCTGGTCGAGGCGTTCGGCACCGTTCCGCCCTGGGAGCGGGACGAGCGGCAACCGGCCACGCTCTGACGTCTCGGGCCGTCAGAGGGCGGCGCGCTTCGCCTTCAGGAGCGAGAGGGGCGTCATCGCGAGGATGTAGAGGTCCAGCGCGAGGGTCCACTGCTCGGCATAGCGGATGTCGTGGTGCACGCGGCCGAGCCGCACCTGGCGTCGCGCCAAGAACGCGGCCTCGCTGATCGCAAAGGGCGCGGTCTCCGCGCTCGCGCGCAAATTCTCACACGACCGGGATCTCGCGCGGGCCGCGCGCGAGGGCGAATAGCAGCCGTCCGTCGCCGCTCAGGGGGCGGCGGGCTTGCCCTTGCGGGGGCGGATCGCGGTGAGGGCGTGGCGGCGCAGGCCCGGCATCGCGATCGCGATCATGGGCAGATAGAGGAGCGCGCCGAAGGCGACGCCGATGCCGAGCGCCATCCAGTCGGCGACATGGCCGGCCGCCGCGTGGACAAGGAGGTTGGTCGCGACCGCCATCGCGATCGCCGCCGTGAACGGCACCCCGAACGATTTCAGCACCGCGCCCGGCTTGAGGCCGAGCCGCAGGACGATCGCCCGCGCGGCCCATCCGGCCTCGGCGATGTCGGCCGCCATGCGCGCGACGCCCGCCCCGATCCCCGGCAGATGCAGGACCACCGCGCCGACGAGGCCGATGAGGAGCGCGACGAAGCCGATCGCGCGCTGGACGACGAGATAGCCCGGCAGCCCCCGCGCGTTGAGGGCGGTGGAGGCGAGGTCCAGCGGCAGGATCAGCGCCGTGCCGAGCGCGAGCACCTGCACGATGACCGCCGCGTCTCCCCAGCCCGGCCCCACGAGGACGCTGAGGAGCAGCTCCGAGATCGCCGCGATGCCGAGGAAGACCGGCGCGATCACCGCCGTCGCGATGCTGAGGATGAGCGCGAAGCGGGTGGTGAAGTCGCCCTGCGATTGGGTCCGCTCGCGCATGAACTCGAATGCGGTGTTGTGGGTGATGCCGCGGAAGAGGCCGCGCAGCGGCTCGGTGAGGCGCAGCGCCATGTTGAACGAGCCCACCGCCGCGACGCTGAAGAAGGTCGCCACCGTGTAGTTGATGAGGATGTAGGCGCTGTCGGTCGCGATGCGCTGGCCGAGGCTGAAGCTCGAATAGTGGGCGATGTCGCGCAAATGCCGGAGCGAGAAGCCCGGCACGACCCGCACCCCGGTGCCGAAGGCGAGGACGAGCGCGCTCCCCGCGAGCATCAGCACCCGCGTCAGCACCACCGCCCACGGCCCGGCCCCGAAATAGGCCGCGATGATGCCGCCGACGGCGCCCGCGATCGCGCCGACCGAGTTGGATCGGCCGATGAGGGCGAACTTGCGCCGCCGCCGGGCGAGCGCGGTGTGGACGGTGACGAATGCCTGGCCGAAGAGCGAGAGGTTGGCGAAGGCGAGGAGCGGCCAGAAGGCGTCCGATCCGAACACCGGGCCTACGATCTCGCCGAGGACCAGCGTCGCGGCGAGGGCGAGGATGCTGAGCGCGATCGAGACGCCGAGCGCGGTGTCGAGATGCTTGCGCCGCAGGACGCGCCGCTGCGCGAGCGCCTCCTCGAACGGGATCCCCCCGGCGAAGACGGCGAGGAAGAGCGAGATGCTGGTCGCAAGACTCGCGAGGCCGAAATCCTCCGGGGTGAGGAGGCGGGCGAGCACGATCGTCGCGCCGAGGAGGAGGGCGGTGCGCAGGAGCGCCCCGGTGATCAGCGAGCCGACCCAGCGCGCGACGCGCCGCGCCGTCCCGCCATCGGCCGCGGCGCGCGCGGTGCTCATCGCCCGGATGCCGGCGCGCGGACTGTCACGCGAGCTTGCCCGCTGCGACGTCCTCGGCGATGCGGGCCATCGAGGCGGCGATCGTCGGCTCCAGCACGTCGAGCGAGGCGTTCGACCGCGCCCAGGTCCGCGCGCGTGCCCCCATCGCGGCGAGGCGCGCCCGGTCGCCGAGGAGGGCGCGGCAGGCGGCGGCAAGGTCGGCATTGCTTTCGGCGATGATGCCGATGTCCTCGCGCGCGATCGGGATCCCCTCGCTGCCCATCTCCGTGGTGACCACCGGAAGGCCCATGGCGAGCGCCTCCAGGATCTTGAGCTTCGTGCCGCCGCCGCTGCGGATCGGGGCGAGGAGGAGCGAGAAGCGCTCGAAGAGCGGGCGCGGATCGTCGACGAAGCCCGTCATCGTGACGCCGGCCTCGGCCGCGCCGGCCTTGAGGGCCTCGCTCGGGTGCGCGCCCATGGCGAAGGCCTCGAAGGACGGCCCGTCCTCGCGCAGCATCGGCACGATGCGGAAGAGCTCGAACGCGGCCTCCACGTTCGGGTAGTACTCGTAGTTCGCCATGAAGCCGATGACGGGCGGCGCGTCGGGCGCGGTGCCCTTCGGGTCGATCTCGAAGGCGGAGGGCTGGGCGACGTTCGGGACGGTGAGGATTTCGACGCCCATGATCCGCTCCAGAAGCGCGCGGTCGGTGTCGGACACCGCCCAGTGCTCGCGCACCCCGGCGACGTCGTGCTCGAGCTTGCGGAAGGCGCGCGCGTCGACCATCGGCGCGATGCGCGAGGGGCCCTTCCGCGTCGCCGCCATCCGGTCGTAGTTCACCGACTCCACGTTGTGGTGGTCGATGATGATGCGCTGATCGGTGAGGCCGAGCCGGTCCTTGATGCTGTAGATCGAGAGCGAGCCGAGGACGACGACGTCCGGCTTGTGGGCCTCGATCGCGGCGCGGGTCGCTTCGCACAGCGCACCCATCCCGTATTTTTCCATCCAGCGGTTGCGGTTGGTCGCGGCGGCCATCGCGTGGATCAGGCCCTTCTGCCACTTGGCCTGGGGCGGGGCGTCCACGAAGTCGGCGGCGAAGCGCTCCCGCGTGGCGCGCTCGGACGTCTCGTCGTGGCCGCGCTGGAGGACGAGGAAGCGCAGGTCCGAATGGCGGGCGAGGACGTTGCCGATCGTCTGGATCCGCACGGCATATCCGTTCCGCGCCGGACGGGGCGGGGCCATCGTCACGTAGGTGATGCGTGGCGTCTTCGCCGGTCCGTCGGTTGCCATGGATCTCCTTTCGCGCGCGGCCGCGCACTCAGCGCCTGCGGCGGGCGCCCTCCGTCGCCGTGATCTGCCATGAATGATGGGCCAGAACGAAGAGCACGAGGAACTGTCCGAGCAGGCCTTCGGGGAAGAACAGCGTGGATTCCAGCATGTTGCTGAACAGGACGGAAACAAAGAACGCGGCAAACATCGCAGATCCTGCAATATCCCACCGGTCCCGGCTCCGCTTCCCCATCGCGGTTCCGATCTCCCAGAATGTATTGATGACGAAGATCGCGACGAACGTGGCGAGGAACACCCCGCCATGGATCATGATGTCGAGATATCCGTTGTGCGACTGGCGCAGGATGTTGAGGTTTTCCTCGTTCCCGGTCCAGAAGCCCGCATAGTACCAGAGCGGGTGGTAGATCGGCAGCATCGACCATTGTGCGCCGAACCCGTAGCCGAGCATCGGGTGCGCGGAAATGTGGAGGACGCTCGCGCGCCAGATCTGGTCGCGCTCGGTGAGCGTCGGGTCGCCCGTCGTCAGCTCGGCCCAGTCGGGGCCGGTGAGCTGGAGCGCGCCCGTCATGAACACGATCAGCCCGACGATCGCGACGAGCCCCACCGCGACGAGGAGCGCGATCACCTTGTTCTGCCGCGCGAGGACGAAGACGGGGATGACGCCGAAGACGGCGAGCGCGGTGATGCCGAGGCTCGTCTTCGACAGGGTGAGGGCGAGGAAGGCGAGCGCCATGAAGGTGAGGAGCACGAGCCCCCAGAAGCGGAACGGGCGGCGCTCGGCGACGACGGCGGCGGCGAACACGATCGACATCATCTGCGCGACCATGCCGGCGGTGTTCTTGGAGGCGTGGAGGGCGGCGAGCCCGATCGGCGTGAAGGCGCGGCCGGGCAGCGCGACGGTGACCGCGTAGTCGATCAGCAGCGTGACCGTGAAGGCGATCATCACCGGCCCCAGATATTTGCGCGGGCTGTCGAGCACGCTCGCAATGGCGAGGGCGATGATGAGGAGGATCACGTAGACGATGAAGCGGCGGATGGTGACGTCGGGGTATGCCGACCAGGCCGCCGTCGCCGCGAGCGCGCCGAAGACGAGGAGCATCGCCCAGGACCGCGCGAGGATCGCGAGCGCGCGGTTGAAGCGCAGCAGGATCAGCGGCGAGGCGAGGCCCGCGAGGCCGAGGAGAACGATCTGCCGCATCGCGCTGCCGCCGGCCGACTGGCCGTCGTCCTGCGACATCGGGCTGAGGCCGATGAGGAGGAAGAGCACGGTGAGGACGAGGAGGGCGCCGGCGGCGAGCTCGGTGTAGGCGTCCCACGCGACCGCGCGCCGCGCGGAGGCGCGGCTGTCCCGCTCGGACAGGTAGTCGAGCCATGTCGCTCGGTCGGTCATCGGGTCGCCACCGCTCGCATCGAACCCCATCGCGGCGTGCGCGAGGAGCGTCGCAGTATTGGGTTATCCTGTCGTAAAGATGCGATGATGCAAGGAGATGGCCTCAGACGCGAGCGGAGAGTGACACCATGACCTACGCGCTGATCGCGCCGTGCCGGAACGAAGCGGCCTATCTGCGCACGACGCTCGATAGCCTCGTCGCACAGACGGTGACGCCGACGCGGCTCGTGGTCGTGGATGACGGCTCCACCGACGAGACGCCGCAGATCCTCGCCGAATACGCCGCGAAGCATCCCTGGATCAGCGTCGCGAAGAAGCCCGATCGCGGCTTCCGCGCGGTCGGCGGCGGCGTGGTCGAGGCGTTCAATTTCGGCCTCTCCACCATCGACATGGACGACTACGACTATATCGGAAAGATCGACTTGGACCTCGATCTTCCGCCCCGCTATTTCGAGGAGCTGATGGCGCGGATGGCGCCCGACCCGCGCATCGGGACGGCGAGCGGCAAGCCCTACAACCGCCGGCCCGACGGCTCGCTGGTGTCCGAGCGGCGCGGCGACGAGATGTCCGTCGGCATGACGAAATTCTTCCGCGTCGACTGCTTCAAGGAGATCGGCGGGTTCGTGCCGATGGTGATGTGGGACGCGATCGACTGCCACAAGGCGCGTTCGCTCGGCTGGAAGGCGGTGAGCTGGGACGCGCCGGACCTCGACTTCATCCACCTGCGGCCGATGGGGTCGAGCCAGAAGAGCATCTATCACGGCCGCCGCCGCCACGGGCTCGGCCAGTATGTGATGGGGAGCGACCTTCTCTATTTCACCGCGAGCTGCGCCTTTCGCGGGCTGGAGCCACCCTACATCCTGGGCGGCATCAACATGTTCATCGGCTACGTAAACGCGTGGCTGCACGGGGAGAAGCAGCTTCCCGACCTGGCGCTCCGGTCCTTCATCCGCCGCTATCAGCGCCGGGCCATGCTGGTGGGCCGGCGCCGCGCCGTCGCCGAGATCGAGGCGAAGACGGAGGCGGACTGGAAGGCGCGCCACGCCGCCCTCGCGGCGGCCTGAGGCCGATGGAGAGGCGGCGCGCGGAGCGCCGCCCGGCACGGAGCTGACGGGGGGCGTCAGCTCTTTTTTCGGTCCGACATCAGCTCGCCGCCATTGCCCCAATTTTCAGCAGGCACGTCGCTGATCACGACCTGGAGGCTCGCCGGGTTGCCGCCGCAGGTGCGCACGAACGCTTCCGTCACTTCCTTCACGAGGGCCCGCTTCTGGTCGACCGTGCGGCCTTCGAGAAGTTCGACGCGAATGATGGGCATGGGGGCAATCTCCCGGCTGGCCGGGCGGCGCCCGGCATTGTGACGCGTCCGACCGACGCGATTCGTCCATAGGACCGGGAGGTGCCGCAAGGCAACCGGGCGCCCGAAACGGGCGGCTCCGGCCGCGTGATCGCGTCTGCACTTTGTGATTGCTCCGATGATCGAGATCGCTTACGGTTTGATCAACTCGTGTCATATTGTCGTGCAGCATGAGCGATTTGGAGCGGCACCAGACCATCGTGGAGCTACTCTCGTCACAGACCTTCGCGTCTGTGCGCGAGTTGCAGCAGACGCTTGGCGTGTCCGCGGCCACCGTCCGGCGCGACATCGACAAGCTCAACGACGCCGGCGTCGCGCGGAAGGTCTATGGCGGGGTCGCCGCGCTCGAGGAGCAGCTCTGGCGCCGCCGTCCCTCGCCACTCCCCTTCGTCGAGAACCGGGATCTCGCGGTCGAGCAGAAGCGGGCGATCGCGCAGGCGGCCGAGGGGCTGGTGCGCGACGGATCGTCGGTCATCGTTCACGCGGGCTCCACCTGCTTCACGTTCGGCTGCCGCCTGGCGCTGCGCAATGTGCGTGTCTTCACCAACTCGATGCCGCTCGCGGCCTATCTCGCCGAGAACGGGACGTGCCACCTCACCGTCGGCGGCGGGGACATCCATCGCGAGCCCGGCATCGTCTACGACCCCGCGCCCGGCGCGCCGATCCACTATGCGGCGCAATTCTTCGTCGGCGCGCTCGGCGTCTCCAGTGAGGGGATCCTCGAATCCCACCCCCTCCTGGTGCGCTTCGTGAAGGAGTTCAGCGAGCGCGCGAACGAGATCATCGTCCTTGTCGATTCCTCGAAATTCGCGCTGCGTCCGCCCGTCGTCGCCCTGCCCATGCAGCGCATCACCACGCTGATCACCGACGACGGCGTCTCGGCCGCCGACGAGCGGATGGTGCGCGACCAGGGCGTCAATCTCATCATCGCCGAAACGAGCGCAGGTCCCCAATGAGCGCGCCCCTCCTCGAAATGCGCGGCATCTCGAAGACGTTCGGCCCCGTGGCCGCGCTGAAGGATGTCTCGCTGACCGTCCACAAGGGCGAGCTGCACGCCCTGATGGGCGAGAACGGCGCCGGCAAGTCGACGCTGATGAAGATCCTGTCGGGCGCCTATGTGGCGGACCGGGGCGGGGTGATCCTCATCGACGGCGAGGAGGTCGCGACGGGCGATCCGAAGATCGCCAAGGCCAACGGGATCGCCGTCATCTACCAGGAGCTGGCGCTCGCCCCGAACCTCACGGTCGCCGAGAACATCTTTCTCGGCCAGGAGATCTCGAAAGGCCTCTTCGTCGACCGCAAGGCGATGAACGCTGCGGCGCAGGCGATCCTCACCCGCCTCGGCCTCCAGTTCGCACCCGAAACCCCGCTCGGCCGCCTCTCGCTCGGCGAGCGGCAGATGGTGGAGATCGGCCGCGCCCTCTCCACCAACGCGCGGATCATCGTGATGGACGAGCCGACGACCGCCCTCACCACGCGCGAGACCGAGCGCCTGTTCGAGGTGATCGCCGCGCTGAAGGCGGACGGGATCGCCATCATCTATATCAGCCACCGGATGGATGAGATCTACGCGCTCGCCGACCGGTGCAGCGTGCTGCGCGACGGGGCCTATGTCGGCACGCTGGAGCGCAACGAGCTCGCCGCCGACCGTCTCGTCTCGATGATGGTCGGGCGCGACCTATCCACCTTCTACAAGAAGGACCACAGCGCCGCGGCGGGGCCGGGCGATGTGGTGCTGAAGGTCGAGGGGCTCGGCGACGGCCACTTCGTGACCGACTGCTCCTTCGAGGTGCGGCACGGCGAGGTGGTCGGCATCGCGGGCCTCGTCGGCGCGGGCCGGACCGAGCTCGCCCGCCTCATCTTCGGCGCCGAGGTGCCGGTGACGGGCCGCGTCGTCTTGGAAGGGGAGGCGCTGAAGATCGCGTCCCCGCGCGAGGCGCTCGCCCACGGCATCGCCTACCTCACCGAGGACCGGAAGGGGCTCGGCCTCTTCCTCGACATGACGATCTCCGAGAACGTCAATGCCGGCGTGCTGCAACGCGACGCGCACCGGGCGGGCGTGCTCGACTTCAAGGCGGCGGCGCGCCGCGCGGCGGGGGCGATGAGCGGGCTCTCGATCCGTGCGCCGAACCCGCGCCTCCTCGTCTCGGCGCTGTCGGGCGGCAACCAGCAGAAGGTGCTGCTCGCCCGCCTCCTCGAGATCAATCCGCGCGTCATCATCCTCGACGAGCCGACGCGCGGCGTCGATGTCGGCGCGAAGTCCGAGATCTACCGCCTGATCGACAATCTCGCGAAGGAGGGGATCGCCGTCATCGTGATCTCCAGCGAGCTGCCCGAGATCGTCGGCATCGCCGACCGCGTCCTCGTCATGCGCGAGGGGCGGATCGCGGGCGAGGTGCGCCCCCATGAGAGCGGGGCGATCCGCCAGGAAGACATCATGGCCTATTCCACCGGCGCCGCCCTGAACGAGCGCCGGAGCGAGGGGAGACACGCTTGAGCGCGACGACAAACGACGCGGAACGGGCCGCGCTTCAGCGCAAGATGCAGCTGCGTGCGGTGCTCACCGCGCTCGGCATGCTCCCCGTCCTCATCCTGCTCGGCATCGGCTTCGAGCTGCTGTCGGGCAAGTTCCTCACGGTCAACAACCTGTCGATCGTGATGCAGCAGGCCTCGATCAACATCGTGCTCGCGGCCGGCATGACGTTCGTCATCCTGACCGGCGGCATCGATTTGTCGGTCGGCTCGATCCTCGCGGCCTCCTCGATGGTGGCCGTCATCGCCTCGCTGTGGCCCGATATCGGCCTCCTCGGCGTGCCGATGGCGCTCGCGATGGGGCTCGCCTGCGGCCTCGCCAACGGGGCGCTCATCGCCTTCATGGGGCTGCCACCCTTCATCGTCACATTGGGATCGCTGACGGCGGTGCGCGGCCTTGCCCGCCTCCTCGGCGACGACACCACGGTCTTCAACGCCGACCTGCCGTTCGACTTCATCGGCAACGGCTCGCTCTTCGGCGTGCCCTGGCTCGCGATCATCGCGATCGCGGTGATCCTCGTCTCCTGGTTCATCCTGCGGCGGACCGTGCTCGGGATGTGGATCTACGCCGTCGGCGGCAACATGGAGGCGGCGCGCCTCACCGGCATCAAGGTGAGCCTCGTCCTCCTCTTCGTCTACGCGATGTCCGGCCTCCTCGCCGGGCTCGGCGGCGCCATGACCGCCGCGCGCCTCTACGCCGCGAACGGCCTGCAGCTCGGCCAGGCCTACGAGCTCGACGCGATCGCCGCCGTCATCCTCGGCGGGACGAGCTTCGTCGGCGGCGTCGGCTCGATCTGGGGGACGCTCATCGGCGCCCTCATCATCGCCGTGCTCTCCAACGGCCTCATTCTGACCGGCGTGTCGGACATCTGGCAGTTCATCATCAAGGGCCTCGTCATCATCATCGCCGTCGCCCTCGACCGCTATCGCCTCAAAGGCGTGTCGCGCGCCTGATCCGGCGCGCGACGGGACGATCCGTCAAACCCTGAAAACAAACTGGGAGGAAAGACCATGGGTACATTCACGAAGCTCCTCGCGACGACCGCGCTCGCGGCCCTCGTCGCGACCGGCGCGTCGGCGCAGGACAAGAAGCTGGAATCGATCGGCATCTCCGTCGGCCTGCTCGGCAATCCGTTCTTCGTCGCCACCATCAAGGGCATCGAGGACCGCGCGAAGGACATCAATCCGGACGTGCAGGTGACGTCGGTGTCGGCCGACTACGACCTCAACAAGCAGGTCTCCCAGATCGATTCCTTCATCGCCGCCGGCGTGAACATCATCATGCTGAACGCGGTGGACGCTGTGGCGATCGCCCCGGCCGTGAAGCGCGCGCAGAATGCCGGCATCATCGTCGCCGCGTTCGACGTGTCGGCGCCGGGCGCCGACGTCACCGTGATGACGGACAATGTCGCCGCCGGCTCCAAGGCCTGCCAGTACATCGTCGACCAGCTCGAGGGTGAGGGCGACGTCATCATCATCAACGGCCCGCAATCCTCCTCGATCATCGACCGCGTGAAGGGCTGCAAGGAAGTCTTCGCCGCGAACCCCGGCATCAAGGTGCTGTCCGACGAGCAGAACGGCCAGGGCAGCCGTGAAGGCGGCCTCGCCGCCATGCAGGGCCTCCTGACCCGCTACGACAAGGTCGACGGCGTGTTCGCGATCAACGACCCGACGGCGATCGGCGCGGCGCTCGCGGCCAAGCAGCTCGGCCGCTCCGAGTTCATCATCACCGCGGTCGACGGTGCGCCGGACATCGAGGAAGAGCTCGCGAACGACGCCTCGCTGATCAAGGCGTCCGCCTCGCAGGACCCCTACGTGATGGCCGGCCAGGCGCTCGAGATGGGCTACGAGGCCTTCCAGGGCAAAAAGCCGGCCGAGGACACCGTTCTCCTCGATCCGGAGCTGATCACGGCGGACAATCTCGACGGCTACAAGGGCTGGACCGACCCCCGCTGACGCACCGGCCGGCGGCCCGCGTGCGCGCCGCCGGTCCACCCACGGGCGATGCCGGGCGCGGGCGACGCGCCGGGCGCCGCCCGCCTCCCATCCCTCCGGCGCGCGCGCGTGCGGGCCGGGTAGAATTGGCCTTCCGGCCCGCATGACGGGCCGGATAGAACTGGGAACTTCATGTCGATCGACGGTCTGAAACAGCGCGTGCTCGCGGCCAATCTGGAGACGGTCGCGCGCGGCCTCGTCATCTCCACCTTCGGCAATGCGAGCGGCATCGACCGTTCCGAGGGCCGCATCGTGATCAAGCCGAGCGGCGTCCCCTATGCCGAGATGACCGCCGAGCAGATGGTCACGACGACGCTCGACGCCGTGCCGCTCGACAACCGGATGAAGCCGTCCTCCGACCTCCTCACCCACGCCGTCCTCTATCGCGCCTTCGAGACGATCGGCGCGGTGATCCACACCCATTCCACCTACGCCACGATCTTCGCCCAGGCCGGGCGGCCGATCCCGGTCCTCGGCACCACCCACGCCGACTATTTTCGCGGCGCGATCCCGGTGACGCGGCCCCTCACCGTCGAGGAGATCGAGACGCGCTATGTCGAGGCGACCGGCGAGGTCATCGTCGAGACCTTCGAGACGCTCGATCCCGGCGAGATCCCGGCCGCCCTCGTCCACGGGCACGGCCCGTTCGTTTGGGGCGAGACGCCCGAGGCGGCGGTGGAAAACGCCTTTCTCCTCGAAGAGATCGCCAAGATGGCCTGGCACACGCTGACCCTCGCACCCGCCAAGGAGCCCATCTCCGACGCCCTTCTCGACCGGCACTATCTGCGCAAGCACGGTGCCGGCGCGACCTACGGTCAGTGACATGGCGATTGTCGCGGGGGTCGATTTCGGAACGCTGAGCGCGCGCGTCACGCTGATGGACACCGAGGCCGGCACCCAGCTCGGCGCGGGTGTCGCCTCCTATCCGCTGAAGACGCGCGCGGACGACCCGCATTTCGCGACCCAGGCCCACGCCGATCACATGGACGCGCTCGTCACCGCGATGCGCGGCGCGATCGAGGCGGCCGGGATCGACGGGCGCGAGATCGCCGCGCTTGCCTGCGACACGACCGGCTCCAGCGTCGTCTTCGTCGACGACGCGCTGCGTCCGGTTGCCGACTATTATCTGTGGTGCGACCACCGCGCCCATCGCGAGGCGGCCGAGATCACGGCCGCCTTCCGCGCCTCCGGCCACGAGGCGCTCGACTGGTGCGGCGGAATCTACTCGCACGAATGGGGCTACGCGAAGGTCCTCCATTTCCTGCGCCACAATCCGGCCGCGGCCGGGATGGCGACCGCGCTCGAGCATTGCGACATGGTGGCGGCGACCCTCTCGGGCGTGACGCGCGTCGCCGACCTCAAGCGGTCGGCCTGTGGGATGGGCCACAAATGGATGTGGAACCCGCGCTGGGGCGGGCTGCCGCCGCAGGAGATCCTCGCGACCGTCGACCCGCGCTTTGAGGGCATCAACGACCGGCTCGGCGGCGAGATCCTCTCCTCCGAGGCGATCGCGGGCACGCTCTCGTCGGAATGGGCCGACCGGCTCGGCCTCGCGCCCGGCATCCCGATCCCGGTCGGCGCGTTCGACGCGCACTGGGACTCGATGGGGGCGGGCTGCCAGATGGGCGACATCGTCAACGTCGTCGGCACGTCGACCTGCGTCGTCGCGCTCGGCCCGGCCGGAATGGCGACGATCCCCGGCGTGTGCGGGATCGTGCCCGGCAGCGTCCACCCGTCCTTCATGGGGATCGAGGCGGGCCAGTCGGCGACCGGCGACGTGTTCGACGCGATCGCCCGGCGCGCGGGGCGCGGCATCGCCGACCTCTCCGCCGCCATCGCCGCCTATCGCCCCGGTCAGACCGGCCTCCTGCGCGTCGGCTGGGACAATGGCGACCGCACCGTGCTGGTGCGGCCCGATCTCGGCGGCATCACGCTCGGCTGGAGCCTGCAATCGACCGCGGCGGACGAGCTCTTCGCCGCCATCGAGGGCATGGCGCTCCACGTGCGCATCATCCTGGAGCGGATGGGGGAGGGGGGCGTGCCCGCCGAGCGCGTGATCAATGCCGGCGGCGTGCCGCAGAAGAACGACGTGCTCAATCAGGTCTACGCCAACGTCCTGGGGCGCGACATCCTGGTGCCGACGCGCTCGCCCGTCGGCGTCGGCTCGTGCCTCTTCGCCGGCCTCGCGGCGGGCGCCTTGGCGAGCCTGGAGGAGGCGCAGGCTCGCCTCTGTCCGCCGATGCGCGTCTTCACCCCCGACCCCGCCGCGGTCGCGGTCTATGACCGCCTCCACGCCCTCTTCCGCGATGTCTATTTCGCGTTCGGCGAGGGCCGGCCGGCGGACCTTGCCCGCGTCCTCCCGACGCTTCAGGCGATCCGCGCCGAGGCGTCCTGACCCGGCGGGCACGCGCGCTGAGCCGGCAAAGCTCGCCTCGACCGCGGCCCCGCATCGTGCGAACCTCCGCCCGCCAACGCGTTGCAGGAGAGGCGGAATGGACCAGGATTTGCGGATGCTCGGGGGGCGGCGGATCGCCCGGGGCGGCAAGTCGATCTACGGCGCGCCGCTCGGCATCCTGATGCTGGAGGCGCGCTTCCCGCGCATCGCCGGCGACATGGGCAATGCCGAGACGTGGCCCTTCCCGGTCCTCCTTCACGTGGTGCGCGGGGCGAGCCCTGAGCGGATCGTCCTCAACAACCCGCTCGAGATGCTGCCCCAATTCATTGAGGCGGCGAAGGATCTCGTCGATCTCGGCGCCGAGGCGATCACCACCAATTGCGGCTTCCTCGCCCTGATGCAGGCCGAACTGTCGGCGGCGGTGGGCGTCCCCGTCGCGACCTCCTCGCTCATCCAGGTGCCCTGGGTGCAGGCGATCCTGCCGCCCGGCAAGCGCGTCGGCGTCGTCACCGTCTCGGCGAGCACGTTGACGCCGCGCCACTTCCAGTCGGTCGGCGCCCCGGTCGACACGCCGACCCGCGGCACCGAGAACGGGCGCGAATTCTTCCGCGTCATCATCAAGGGCGAGAAGGACACGCTCGACATCGACATGGCCGAGGCGGACATCGTGGAGGCCGGCCGCGCGCTGGTGGAGGCCAACCCCGACATCGGCGCGATCGTGCTCGAATGCACGAACATGCCGCCCTATGCCGCGGCGCTCCAGCAGGCGGTGGGGCTCCCCGTCTACGACATCTACTCGATGATCACCTGGTTCCACGCGGGACTGCGGCCCCGCGTTTTCTGACAGACTGAGGAGACAATGATGGTCTTGCAGCACACCCTGGCGCGCTCCGTTCTCGGCGGCATCGTCGCGGCGGCCTTCGGCCTCGTCCTCGCGCCCGCCGGCGCGCGGGCCGAAGGCTGCGGCGCGGACGCCAACCAGTCGCAGCTGAACATGTGTGCCGACAAGGCCTATGGCGCGGCCGACGCCGCGCTCAACACGCACTACGAGGCGATCCTCTCCCGCCTCGACGGCAACGACGCGGCGATCGATGCGCTGCGCGCGGCCCAGCGCGCCTGGATCACGTTCCGCGACGCGGAGTGCGCCTTCGCCGCCTCGGGCGTCGAGGGCGGGTCGGCCTACCCGATGGTGCTCGCCGGCTGCCTCGAGGACCTCACCGAGGCGCGGGTCGAGGCGCTGGAAGGCTTCCTCGCCTGCGAGGAGGGCGACATGAGCTGCCCGGTCCCGCCCCAATAGGGGCCTGCAACGCTAAATCGGTGGCCGCGCCGCCGAACTCGCCCTAGCCTCGTCGCTTCGCGGGGCGGAGAGCTAGGATGAGCGACGACTATCAAAATCGCAGCTACGGCGAGATTCCGGTCGGCTTCGGCGACAAGCCGGGCATCGTTGTCGTCGATTTCCAGGTCGGCTTCACCGACCCGCAATATCCCCTCGGCGGCGCGCCGCTGGTGATGCGCGCGCTGGAAAACACCGCGCGCCTCCTGGAGGTCGCACGCCGCTACGACGTGCCGGTCGCCTCCTGCTACACCTCGTACATGAACGAGCGGGAGATGCCCTACTGGAAGATCACCGCCGTGCGCGAGACCTTCCGGCACGACCACCCGAGCGTCGCCCTCGACCCGCGCATCTACGATCCGGACTACGACCTCGTCGTGTGCAAGAAGGGCCCGTCGATCTTCTTCAACACGGGCGTCGCCGACTATTTCGCCAAGGAGCGGGTCGACACGGTGATCGTGACGGGGTGCAACACGTCCGGCTGCATCCGCGCGAGCTCGATCGATTCCTTCAGCCACCGCTACCGCACGATCGTGCCGGAAGATTGCGTGGGCGACATCGAAGAGGGCCCGCACCACGACAACCTGCGCGACATCGGCCGCCGCTATGTGGACGTGTCGGATCTCGCGACGGTGCTGGACCAGATGGAGGCCTGGCGGCAGCGGAATGCGCATTGAGGGGAGGGGTCTCTTTTTTGATGAGGTCCCCGGCAATGGCGCCGCGCCCGAGCGACGATCAGGCCACGATGGGTGCGATCTAGCTGTTGGTGTCTTAACCTTGGGGCCGTGGCAGAGCGCGGTTGAGCAATTCCTTCAAAGGTTCGGGAAAACTGCCATGGCAAGCGTCCACATGTTGGATCGCGGTCTCGCCGTCGAAAAATTGATAGAACTCGTAGTGGTCTTGGAAGACCTCGATCTCAATCGGATTGTCTTTCAGATGCCACACAAGTTGGATCGTGGGCCAATAGCCGTATGAAACCACGCCGGGTGGCTCATATCGAGTTTGGCAAAAACGCACGAACGCTTTTGCGTTGTCGATGACACCTCGCGACAGTTCGGGATGCTTCGAGGCCAATCGATCAATCGCTGCCTCGGCTTCAATCCAGGTCGAGACAGACGGAGACGCGGACGGGTCGTCAGATCGGCTTGTCATCTCTCGTTTCGACCACCGGCGGCTCCGCTATTTCCAGCCCTCGCTCTATGCCGAATTTGGCGTGGCGTAAGGAGAAGGCCATGGCTTCGGCCGTCTAAGAGGGCAGGCGAAAGCAGCGTCGCCATGAAGCCCGAGACATTTCAGAATACTGGAAAGGCGTGCCGAATGCGGATGCTGTGTCGCGGCGAACGCGCAAGATCAATCCGAAGTCGGGTCGACTCGTTCACTTTGCTGGGAGTTCGCCAGAACCGGGACGGGTGGTGGAGCCAAGGGGAGTCGAACCCCTGACCTCTTGAATGCCATTCAAGCGCTCTCCCAACTGAGCTATGGCCCCCCGGTCGTTGCGCCGAGATAGAACCATCTTCGGCGAATTGCAAACCCTATGATCGCATTTCGTGGATTGCGTTGTGGGTGATCCACATCGGGCGGTGGATTTGGTGGCGCGCGGGCGCCTCGCGGGGCCCGAACGCTGGGGAAATGGTGCGCGGGCGCGGGGCGCGCGCGGCCGGCCGCGCGCCGTGACGCGGGGACGGAGCGACCCGCCCGCGACGCGACGACGCGGCAGCGTCGGGCCGGCCTCGACCCGGCCGGCAGGGACGGGGGCGGGACGGCGTGCGGGAGCGGCGGGACGGATCGCCGCCACGGCGCTCCCGGCGGCGGGACAGAGGCCCGGCCGCCGTCGGCTCAACCCGCTCCGAGGCGCTCAGCGCTCCTCGTCGTCCTCGTCCGGGCCGCGAACGACGTCGCTGACCTCGTCGTCGTCATCGTCGTCGATCAGCGCGTCGTCGTCGGAATCGACGTCGACATCCACGTCGTCGTCTTCATCGACGACGATGGTGTCATCGTCCTCGTCCTCGCTGTCGGACGAGGTTTCCGACTGCTCGGCGTCCTCGAGGGAGACGAGATCGACACCTTCCTCTTCGTCATCGGTGTCGGTGTCGTCCTCCTCGTCGTTCGCCGTCGCCGGTCGGACCGAGGAAATGACGCCCGTCGCGAAAATCGTGTTGCACTTCGGGCAGATGATGGGATCGCGGTTCAAGTCGTAGTACTTGGCGCCGCAATTGGGGCATAACCGCTTGAGACCGAGTTCGGGTTTCGCCACAGAGCGCTCCGTCAAACAAAAAAGGCGGGGTCGGATGGCACATTGCTGGTGCCACTGTAAAGCTGGTGTCAGCGGCGCAGCTCTTCTATGAGAGCACGCGCCGGTCAAGAAGGTTGTTCCATGTCAGAGACGCGTCAAGCCGCCACCGCCTCGCCGAGCGGGCCATTGACGGGACGAGTGCGTGTTCCGGGTGACAAGTCGATCTCCCATCGCGCGCTGATGCTCGGCGCGCTCGCGGTCGGCCGTTCGCGCGTGACGGGCCTCCTCACCGCCGAGGACGTGATGGCGACGGGCGCGGCGATGCGGGCGCTGGGGGCGACCATCACAACCGGGCCCGACGGGGCGGTCACGGTCGACGGCGTCGGCCTCGGCGCGCTCGCCGAGCCGGACCATGTGCTCGATTTCGGCAATGCCGGGACGGGATCGCGCCTCACGATGGGCATCGTCGGCGGCCATCCGATCGCGGCGACCTTCGTGGGCGACGCCTCGCTGTCGCGCCGTCCGATGGGGCGCGTCCTCAACCCGCTGCGCGAGATGGGCGTCGCCGTCATCGCCCGCGAGGGGGACCGCCTGCCCCTGACGATCAAGGGGCCGAAATCGCTGGCGCCGATCGTCTACCGCCTGCCGGTCGCCTCCGCGCAGGTGAAGTCGGCCGTGCTCTTCGCCGGCCTCAACGCGCCGGGCGAGACGTCCGTGATCGAGCCCGTGCCGACGCGCGACCACACCGAGCGGATGCTCACCGCGTTCGGCGCGAAGCTGCGGCGCGAGGCGGGGCCGGACGGCAACATCATCACCGTCGCGGGGCGCAACCCGCTCACCGCGTGCGATGTCATCGTGCCGGCGGACCCGAGCTCGGCGGCTTTCGCGATCGTGGCGGGCCTCATCGTTCCGGGGTCGGAGCTCGTCGTCGAGGACGTGATGCTGAACCCCTCGCGCACCGGCCTCATCACGACGCTGCAGGAGATGGGCGCCGATCTCGCGATCGAGAATGTGCGCAATGCCGGCGGCGAGGAGATCGGCGACATCCGCGTCGCGGCGAGCCGGCTGAAGGGCGTCACCGTTCCCGCTTCCCGCGCACCCTCGATGATCGACGAATATCCGGTCCTCTCGATCGCCGCCGCCTTCGCGGACGGGGCGACGCTGATGGAGGGGCTCGACGAATTGCGGGTGAAGGAGAGCGACCGCCTCGCGGCCGTCGCCGCCGGGCTCGCGGCGAACGGAATCGTGCACGAGACGGGGCCGGACTGGCTGCGCGTCGAGGGACGCGGCGGCAAGGTCGGCGGCGGGACGGTTCTGACCCACCTCGACCACCGCATCGCGATGAGCTTCCTCGTCCTCGGCCTCGCCGCCGACAAGGCGGTCACGGTCGACGATCACGCCACGATCCAGACGAGCTTCCCGAGCTTCATGCCCCTGATGCGCGGCCTTGGGGCCGAGATCGCGACGGAAGCCGCGTGATCATCGCAGTCGACGGGCCGGCCGCGTCCGGCAAGGGGACGCTGGCGAAGCGACTCGCGGCGCATTACGGCCTCTTCCATCTCGACACAGGCCGCACCTATCGCGCCGTCGCGGCGGCGATGTGCGACGCCGGCCACTCGCTCGACGACAGCGCGGCCGCCGTGGAAACCGCGCGCACGCTGGACTTTTCCGGCCTCGACGCGCCGCGCCTCGCCTCCTCCGCGGCGGGCGAGGGAGCCTCGCGCATCGCGGTGATGCCGGCGCTGCGGGCCGCCTTGGTGGAGCGCCAGCGCGCCTTCGCCCGCGCCGCCTCGGCGGACGGTCACGGCGCGGTGCTCGACGGGCGCGATATCGGCACGGTCGTCTTCCCGGACGCGACGGTGAAGCTCTTCATCACCGCCTCGCCGGCCGAGCGCGCGCGGCGCCGCGCGCTGGAGCTGTTCGGCGAGGAGGCGGGTCCCAATTTCGAGGCGATCCTCACCGATCTGCGCCGGCGCGACGAGCGCGACGAGGGGCGGGCCGCGAGCCCTTTGCGGCCGGCCTCCGATGCCTATATTTTAGACACCACCCAAATGTCCGCCGATGCTGCCTTTTTCGAGGCGACGAGGCTTGTGGACAAGGCGCTGAGGAATTAGGTTCCGCGCCACTAACGGGATCGGCTGGGCCGACCCCGCTTTCGGCGTATGAAACCGGCGCGCCCGGTGTCATTCCCAGACTTGGCGTATCAGCGTGACGGAATGCGGCGATCCGGCACGATGAGCGCACCCGAGTTCCACTCCAACCACGCCGCATGCGCTCGAATGAGCGCCCGTTTCGGAGAACGAATGTCTTTAACAACCCCAACCCGTGAAGATTTCGCGGCCCTGCTCGAAGCGTCCCTCAATCAGACCGAGATGGTCGAGGGGTCCGTGGTCAAAGGCACCGTGGTCGGTTTCGAGAAAGATCTGGCGGTCATCGATGTCGGCCTGAAGGTCGAGGGTCGCATTCCGCTGAAGGAATTCGGCGGTCGTCCCGGCGAAGAGAACATCGCCATCGGCGATGAGGTCGAGGTCTACCTTGAGCGCGTCGAGAATGCGCTCGGCGAGGCCGTGCTGTCGCGCGAAAAGGCGCGCCGCGAAGAGTCCTGGGTGCGCCTGGAGGCTGCGTTCGAGAAGAACGAGAAGGTCACCGGCAAGATCTTCAACCAGGTGAAGGGTGGCTTCACCGTCGATCTCGACGGCGCGGTGGCCTTCCTGCCCCGCTCGCAGGTCGACATTCGTCCGGTCCGCGACGTGTCCCCGCTGATGAACACGCCGCAGCCCTTCCAGATCCTCAAGATGGACAAGCGCCGCGGCAACATCGTCGTGTCGCGCCGCGTCGTTCTCGAGGAGACCCGCGCCGAGCAGCGTCACGAGATCGTGCAGTCCCTCGAGGAAGGCCAGATCATCGAGGGCGTGGTCAAGAACATCACCGACTATGGTGCGTTCGTCGACCTCGGCGGCATCGACGGCCTGCTGCACGTGACCGACATGGCCTGGCGCCGTGTCAATCACCCGACCGAGATCCTCTCGATCGGCCAGTCGGTGAAGGTGCAGGTCATCCGCGTCAACCAGGAGACGCACCGCATCTCCCTCGGTATGAAGCAGCTCCAGGCCGACCCGTGGGAAGGCATCGAGGCGAAGTACCCGATCGACGCCCGCTTCACCGGCCGCGTCACGAACATCACCGACTATGGTGCGTTCGTTGAGCTCGAGCCCGGCATCGAGGGTCTCATCCACGTCTCCGAGATGAGCTGGACGAAGAAGAACGTCCATCCGGGCAAGATCGTCGCCACTTCGCAGGAAGTGACCGTGATGATCCTCGAGGTCGACGCTGCGAAGCGCCGCATCTCGCTCGGCCTCAAGCAGGTCATGGACAACCCGTGGGAGGCCTTCCTCGAGGCCAATCCTCCGGGCTCCGTCGTCGAAGGCGAAGTCAAGAACAAGACCGAATTCGGCCTGTTCGTCGGCCTCGACAACGACATCGACGGCATGGTCCACCTCTCCGACCTCGACTGGAACCGTCCGGGCGAGGAAGTCATGGACGACTACAACAAGGGCGAGACGGTCCGCGCCGTCGTGCTCGAAGTCGACTCGGAGAAGGAGCGTATCTCGCTCGGCATCAAGCAGCTCTCGTCCGACCCGTTCACCGAGGCGGCAGACGGGGCCGAGGTGCGCCGTGGCGCGATCGTCACCTGCGAAGTGAAGGAAGTGAAGGAAGCGGGCCTCGAAGTCAGCATCGTCGGCACCGAGCTCTCCGCCTTCATCCGCCGCTCCGAGCTTGCGCGCGAGCGCAACGACCAGCGTCCGGACCGCTTCTCCGTGGGTGAAAAGTTCGACGCCCGCGTGACGCAGTTCGACCGCAAGGCGCGTCGCGTGGCCGTCTCCATCAAGGCGCTCGAGATCGCCGAAGAGAAGGAGGCCGTCGAGCAGTACGGTTCGTCCGACTCCGGCGCCTCGCTGGGCGACATCCTTGGTGCGGCGCTCCGCGCTCGCAACACCCAGGAATAAGGTTCGGGGCCTTCGGGCCTCGTCCGACCGAGACGGGAAAAGGCGCCTTCGGGCGCCTTTTTTCATGCCCGAGAGGCGCCGCGAGGGGCTTTACGGAGGCCATCCGGCCGGGTCGCGCAAAACCCCAGCATTTCCGGGGGTTTTCGGTGCGAACGAGCGCGCACGCGCGGCGTGCGGCAATCGGACCGCCATAGAAATGATATGAAATCTTGCGCCGAACGGGAACGATTTGCCCGCCGGGACGCTTGTCCTCATCGCCACGTTACAAGCGGCTGGATGGGGTGCTTATGCCAATCGAAAATGGATCACCGCGTCACTTCGTCAAGGCGGCCATGGCGGCGCCCTATCTGGAGAGAGAGGAAGAACACCTGCTCGCGCTGCAATGGCGCGATGACCGGGACGAGAAGGCGCTCGCGAAGCTCGCCGCTTCGCACATGCGTCTCGTGATTTCCATCGCCTCCCGGTTCCGCCATTTCGGGCTGCCGATGGGTGACCTGATCCAGGAAGGCCATGTCGGCCTTCTCGAAGCGGCGGCGCGGTTCGAGCCGGAGCGCAATGTGCGCTTCTCGACCTACGCCACCTGGTGGATCCGTGCCTCGATCCAGGACTACATCCTGCGGAACTGGTCGATCGTGCGCGGCGGCACCTCGTCGACGCAGAAGGCGCTCTTCTTCAACCTGCGTCGCCTGCGCTCCAAGATGGCCCGCAACGGGTCGGGCGCGCCGGATGCGGCGATGTACGAGGAGATCGCGGCGGCGATCGGCGTCTCCAAGGCGGACGTCGAACTGATGAACGCGCGCCTCTCCGCGCCGGACGCCTCGCTGAACGCGCCGGTGATCGAGAGCGACTCCAGCGCGGCGGACCGGCAGGACTTCATCCCCTGCACGCAGCCTTTGCAGGACCAGACGGTGTCGGAGACGATCGACACCGACCGCCGGTCCCGCTGGCTCCACACCGCGCTCAACGAGCTGAACGAGCGCGAGCTGCGCATCGTGCGCGAGCGGCGCCTGTCGGAGGATGGGGCGACCCTCGAATCCCTCGGCGAGAAGCTCGGGATCTCGAAGGAGCGGGTGCGCCAGATCGAGAGCCGCGCGCTCCAGAAGCTCCGCTCCGCGCTGCTGCGCGACCACGAGCGCGCGGTCTTCGTGAACTGACGCGGGGTAGGGGACCCGCTCCGGCCGGAGCGGGGCTCACGAAAAAGAGCCGGCGGGATCACCGCCGGCTCTTTTTGTTCAGAAGAGGACGCCCTGCTTGTCGTCGGCCGGCTTCGACCGGCGCACGCTGCGCACGGCGGACTTCGCGGTCCGCGGCGTGCCGGACGCCTCCACCACCGAGACGCGCCCGTCGGCGAACTGGAGCTGCAGCGCCTCGCCCTTGTCGACGGAGGCGGCGGTGCGCACCGGCGTGTCGTCGCCCCGGCGCACCAGCGCGAAGCCGCGCGCGAGCACCCCCTGATAGGAGACGGCGGTGAGGAGCTTCGCCGCGCTCGCGAGCCGGGTCGAGGCCGCGCGCACCACCGCCGCCGCCGCACGGTCGCGCCGGGCGAGGAGGCGGCCGAGATCGGCCTCCGATTCGGAGAGGCGCCGCACGAGGAGGGCCGGCTGGAGCCGCGCTGCCGCACGGCCGGCGGCGGCCCTGCGGTCGAGAAGGGTGGCGTCCGCCGCGCGCGAGAGGCGGCGCGCCGTGTGGGTCAGCGTATCGCGCGACTGGACGATCGGGCGCGCGGCAGTGTGAGGCGACAATCGCGAGGCGGTCGCGAGATAGCGCCGCCGCGCCTCCGCAGTCGCCTTGAAGAGCGCGCCCGCCAGCTTGTCGGCCGACATGTCGAGCCGCTGGCGCGGGGTCTGGAGGAGGGCGGGGCCGACGGGGAGGCCGCGCGCGAGGAGACGCAGATCCGCGCCGCGCTTGTGGAGGAAGGTCGCCATCGCAACGTCGAGCCGGCGCGATCGGTCGGCGAGCGTCGCAAGACACTCGGCCCGGACCGGGACGACGCGCTCGGCCGCGCCCGTCGGCGTCGGGGCGCGATGGTCGGCCGCGTGGTCGATCAGCGTCCAGTCCGTCTCGTGGCCGACGGCGGAGACGACCGGGATCGGCGAGGCGGCGACCGCGCGCACGACGGCCTCGTCATTGTAGCCCCACAGATCCTCGACGCTGCCGCCGCCGCGCGCGACGATGATGACGTCGGGCCGCGGGCCGCCATAGTCGCCGGCAAAGCCCTTCACGGCGGCCGCGACCTCCGCCCCCGACGTCTCGCCCTGGACGCGCACGGGCCAGACGACGACGTGGGAGGGGAAGCGGTCGGCAACGCGGTGGAGAATGTCGCGGATGACGGCGCCGGTCGGCGAGGTGACGACGCCGATGACGCGCGGCAGGCTCGGCAGCGCCCGCTTGCGCGCCTCGTCGAACAGCCCCTCGGCGGCGAGCTTCTTGCGCCGCTCCTCGAGGAGCTTCATCAGCGCGCCGATGCCGGCCGGCTCGAGCTGGTCGACGACGAGCTGGTAGGAGGACTTCTTCGCGAAGGTCGTGAGCCGCCCGGAGGCGATGACCTCGAGCCCCTCCTCGGGCTTCACGCCGAGTCGGGCATAGGAGCCGCGCCAGACGACCGCGTCGATATTGGCCTCGGCGTCCTTCAGCGAGAAATAGCAGTGGCCGGAGGAGTGGCGGCCGCGAAAGCCGGAGATCTCGCCGCGCACGCGCACGTGGCCGAAGCCGTCCTCCACGGTGCGCTTCACCGCGCGCGACAGCTCCGAGACGGTGAACTCGGCGGCGTTGGAGCGCGGAAGGTCCGCCTCCTCGTCCATGGCGAAGGGGTGGCTCATTCCTCTACAATAGGCATTCGTCCCTTCCTCTGGAACACTCCTCCCGTGTCCGATTTCAACGCTCCACGCCTCTTCGTCGACGACGATCTCCCCGGATCGATCACCTTCGACGCCCGCCAGACCAACTATCTGCGCAACGTCATGCGCCTGAAGCCCGGTGATTCGATCATCGTCTTCAACGGGCGCGACGGCGAATATCGCGCGACGATCGACGAGCTCGGCAAGAAGGCGGGCGAGGCGGTGGCCTCGGAGAAGCTGCGCGCGCAGACCAGGCGCCCGTCCCTCTGGTACGCCTTCGCCCCGCTGAAGCAGGCCCGGCTCGACTATATGGTCGAGAAGGCGGCGGAGATGGGAGCGGGACGCCTCGTCCCGGTGCTGACCCAGCACGGCCAGGTCCGCCGCATCAACCGCGAGCGCCTCACCGCGAACATCGTGGAGGCGTGCGAGCAGTGCGGCATCCTCTCGGTGCCGGACATCGTGGAGCCGGTGCCGCTCGCCGACTTCCTCGGCAGCCTCGACGGGCGTTCGCTGGTGGTCGCCGACGAGGCGCTTGCCGGGGAGGAGGGGGACGCGATCGCGACGATTCGCGCCGCAGGGGCCCCGCTCGCGGTGCTCGTCGGGCCGGAGGGCGGGTTCAGCGCGGAGGAGCGGGCGCTCTTCACCCCGCGCGCGAGCCGCGTCTCGCTCGGGCCGCGCGTGCTGCGGGCCGACACCGCCGCCGTCGCGCTTCTCGCCCTCGTCGAGGCGGCCTTCCCGAGCAAGTAGAAGTCAGTCGCCCTTGCCGAGGCTGCGGATCGTCTGCTGTGACGGCCACTGGTCGACCGGCACGTCCTTGTACTGGCTGTCGGTCGTGTTGCATGCGGCAAGGGCGAATCCGAAGAGCATCAGCGCCGCCGGGCCCGCCCATCTGCGCGAAAGAATGTTCATCGCCAACCTCATTGTGTGCGGCGTCCGCTGCCCACAATTTGCGCCCCGATCGCCGATGCGCCAATGGATCGGATCGTCGCTCATCACAACGTGAAAAGATTGCAATCGCGTGTCATGACACATGATTGCGTCTCGTGCGGTGTCCGCCTATGGTCCGCCGCTCAAAGCGAGGAGCCTATGGCGCGCGATACTCTGGACGAGACGCCGATCGAAGGACGGGACGAGCTCGTGGAACATCTCCGCAAAGGAGAGAAGCCGGCCGATCAATTCCGGATCGGGACCGAGCACGAGAAATTTCCGTTCCGCTTCGCGGACCTCTCGCCGGTCCCGTACGAGGGGCCGGACGGCATCGGCGCGATTCTGTCGGAGTTGCAGGCGCTGAGCGGGTGGGACGTGATCGCTGAGCGCGGCAACGTGATCGGGCTCGCCGATCCGGCCGGCGGCGGGGCGATCAGCCTGGAGCCGGGCGGGCAGTTCGAACTGTCGGGCGCGCCGCTCGAGACGCTGCACCAGACGTGCGTCGAGGCGAACGGCCATCTCGCCCAGGTGCGCGAGATCGCGAAGTCGCTCGGACTCGGCTTCCTCGGCCTCGGCGTCGCGCCGACCTGGTCGCGCGACGAGATGCCGATCATGCCGAAGCAGCGCTATGGCATCATGACGCGCTACATGCCGAAGGTCGGCACGCGCGGCCTCGACATGATGTACCGCACGACCACCATCCAGGTGAATCTCGATTTCTCGGACGAGGCGGACATGGTGCGCAAGATGCGCGTCGGCCTCGCCCTCCAGCCGATCGCGACGGCGCTCTTCGCGAACTCCCCCTTCATCGACGGCAAGGCGAATGGGCTCCGCTCCAACCGCGCCGCGATCTGGCACGATGTCGACCTCGCCCGCTCCGGGCCGATCCCCTTCGCGTTCGAGGACGGGTTCGGCTACGAGCGCTACACCGACTGGGCGATCGACGTGCCGATGTATTTCGTGAAGCGGGGCGACGAATATATCGACGCCACGGGCTTCACCTTCGGTGACTTCATGGCCGGCCGCTTCGCGCCGCTTCCCGGCGAGCGGCCGAACATGGGCGACTGGGTGAACCATCTGTCGACCCTCTTCCCCGAGGTGCGGCTGAAGCGCTTCCTCGAGATGCGCGGCGCGGATGGCGGGCCGTGGAACCGCATCTGCGCGCTTCCGGCGCTCTGGGTCGGCCTCCTCTACGACACGGGCGTGCTTGCCCAGGCCGAGGCGCTGATCGGCGAGTTCTCCGCCGAGGACCGGCGTCACATGTGGCTGACGGTGCCGAAGGAAGGGCTTTCCGCCACGGTGGGCAACCGCACCGTCGCCGCGATCGCGCGCGATGTGGTGGCGCTCGCCTCCGAGGGGCTGAAGCGGCGGGCGAAGCCCGGCAGCGACGCGCCCGACGAGCGCGGCTTCCTCACGCCCCTCGAAGACGCCGCCCATTCCGGCCGCTCCCCCGCGGACGAGCTGATCGCGGCCTATAACGGCCCGTGGAAGGGCGACCTCACCAAGGTGTTCGAGACGAACGCGTTCTAAGGTGAACTGCGCCGCGCCCCGCCGAGGCGGGGCCGGCGCGACGGCTCAGGCGCCGCCGTTGGGCGGGCTCGCGGCGCGGGCGGCCTTGAAGGCGCGGATCTTGTCGGCGAGCGTCGGCTCGGCGGAGATGTCGGGCTCGGCCTCCTCGACGCCGGAATCGGCGACGAAGCGGTCGGCGAGCGTCTTCAGCTTCTCCTTCAGCGCGGCGATCTCGTCCTGGCCGATCTGCGCGGTGGCGTCCGCGGCGGCCTTGAGGCGCATGTTCTCGGCCTCAAGGGCCTCCATCGCCTCGCGCGTCGCGGTCAGCTCCTGCGTCGCCTTCTCCAGCGCGGACGCGCCTTCCTCGCCCTGCGCGGCCGCGTCGCCGCTCGCCGCCACCCGCAGCGCCTCCAATTCGTCGAGGAGGGAGCCGTTCTCGTTGCGCACCTGGTCGAGCTTGTGCTGGAGCCGCTCGATCCGCGCGTCGGAGGCCGCGGCGGTCGCCTCGGCGAGCGCCGCCTGCGCCTCCTCGGAGAGGGTGAAGCCTTCGCCATCGGCCCCGCCGGCGGACGCGGCGGCGGTGAGGGCGGTCACGCTCTCCTCCGCCATCTCGGCCCGGCGCTGCGCCTCGCGAAGCTGCGTGTGCTGGTCGCGAAGGCGCGCCTCCAGCTCGTAGATCTTCTGGAGGCGCAGCTCGAGCAGCGCCTCGCGCTTCTCGATCTCCACCTTGCTGTCCCGCTCGGCCTTCTCGACGCTCGCGATGCGGCTCTGCAGCCCGTCGCGGTCATAGGCGAGGCGGGAGAGGCTCTCGTTCGCGTTGGCGACGCGGCCCTCGGCCTCGCGCAGGAGGCCGGAGAGCCGGTCGACTTCCCCGGTGTCCACAGCCTTCGGCGCGTCCTGGCCGACGCCGACGGCCGCGCGCAGCTCGGCGATGGTGGAATCGCGCTCGCGCACCGTGCGGCGCAGCAGCGCCTCGCGCTCGGTGAGGTTCGCGAGTTTCTTGGACAGCTCCGCATTCTCGGCCTGGTCGGAGGCGTCGGTGCCGGCCTTCGCGCGCAGCGCCTCGATCTCGCGGCGCAGCTCCGTCACCGACGTGCCGAGCCGGGCGGCCTCCTCGCGGGCGGTATCGCGCTCGCGCGTCAGCGTGTCGACGGCGCCGCCCTGGTTGGTCCGGTCGGCCGTCGCGCGCGAGAGCTTCGCGATCGTCTCCTGCAACTCGTTGCGCAGGTTCGAGATGATCTCGGACTGGCGCGAGACCTCGCTGCGCGCCCGGTCGCGGTCGGAGGTGAGCTGCGGCACCTGGTGGACGCGCTCCAGAAGCTCCTCCCGCTCCAGCGAGAGGCTTTCGACGCGACTCCTGAGGTTGGCGGCGTCGGTCTCGTGCTTGGTGATCTCGCCGCGCGCCTCGGCGAGGGTGCGGTCCATCGCCTTCAGCTTCAATTCGGCGTCGAGGTTCGCCTGCACGCGCTTCTGCGTGTCGGCGAGCTTGCCCTCCAGCGTCGCGATCTCGACCGCGTGGTTGGCCCGCAGCGTGTCGCGCTCGGCCTGGACGGCGGCGATGATCTGCGCCGTGTCGCGCGGCTTGCCGCTGCGCCCGCCCCGGCGGCCCGCCTTGTCCGTGGTGCGCGGCTTCGCGATCATCCCCCGCAGCAGCGAGACGACGAGCACGAGGCCGGCGAGGACCAGGGCGACGACGACAGGAAGGCTGAGCGTATCGGGCAGGGTCATGGCACCGGCTTCGGTTGGCTTTGCGGGAACGGGGCGCCGCACGCCCCGATCTTGTCTCTTAGCGCTCGTTCTTCGCCGCTGTCACGCGGGACGGCTCAGAACGGGTTCCAGGTCGGCTCCGGCGTGAATTTCAGGTAACCGAGGCTGAAGCCGAGCCGGGCGCCGACGCCGGTGCGCACGGGGATGAGGTAGGTGCTGTCGGCCGCCATGACGGTCATCGAGAGGCCACCGACCAGATAGGCCGAGCCGTCGACGCCGGTGAAGCGCTGCATCAGCGCGTCGGGCGAGGGGAGGTCATAGACGAGCATCATGACGCGGCTGCCCGAGCCGCCGAGATCCCACCCCATCGACGGGCCCTGCCAGAAGATGGAGCGCGAGCCCATGGTGCGCGTGTTGAGGGTGCCCTCGCCATAGCGCAGGCCCCCGAACACGGCGCCCGAGGCCTCCTCGCCGAGGATGTAGGCGTTGGGCTCGCCGAAGCGGGACAGGAGGTTCTCGATCATCGAGGCGAGGCCGCTGGAGGCCTGGCCGAAGAACTCGTGCCCGGCGGAGAGCAGCTCGTCCTGGTTGTAGGTGGTGGAAAGCTGGCCGGTCGATCCGGCGGGCGCCGAATCATATGTGCCGGGCGTCGGGTCCGCGGCGACCGGGGAAGCGGGGTAGGCGGGGTAGGCGGTCTGCGCGGCGGCGCCCAGCGGGGCAAGGGCGAGCGCGGCGAGCGCCAGGGCCGTTTTCGCGGCCTTTGCGGTGGGTCTGAGGGAACGCAACATGGGACACCTCACGGAACTGGCTTCAAATTCGGGGGGGCGCGTGCGACGGTCAGGCATGACGCGCTACGATGGACGAACGATGCCGAACGACCTCGACCTTGCGAGCCTCCTCGCGTCCCGCCTGTGCCACGATGTCGTGGGACCGGTCGGGGCCATCCAGAACGGTCTGGAATTGATGGCCGAGGATGAATCCATGGCCGAGATGGCGCTCGAACTCATCAAGAAGAGCGCCGCCCAGGCCACCGCCAAACTGCAATATGCACGCATGGCCTACGGCGCCGCCGGCGGCGCGGAAGAAATCGACCCGAACGAGGCGGGGCGACTGACGGCCGGCGTCTTCGCCGGGGAGCGGGCGACGCTCGAATGGGATTGGGGCGGCGGCGCCGTCCCGCGCATCCCGGTCAAGCTCGCCATGCTGATCGCCACCTACGCGCTCGGCTGCGTGCCGCGCGGCGGCACGATCACGGTGCGGTACGAGAATGAGACGCTCAGCGTTCATGCAGCGGGAGCCCAGCTTCGCACGCCGCCATTTCTCGAAGTCATCACCGATGGCGGCGAGATCACGGATCCGCGGGCGGTGCAGGCGCTCTGCATTCAGAAGCTCGCGGACAGCGCCGGCTGGCGCATCGTCGTGAAGACCGAAGAAGGCTCGATGACCTTCAAGACGGTCTCGCGCTGAAGACCGGGCCGAGGCCCGGTTCGCGCGTTTCTCTCGATCTGCGACGGCGCACCGCGGCGCGCCGGCACGGTCTCGTCAGGCCATCTCGCGCCGGACTTCATTGTCCGGCTCGCGCAGCACATAGCCGCGGCCCCACACGGTCTCGATATAATTCCGCCCGCCGGTCGCCGCGGACAGCTTCTTGCGCAGCTTGCAGATGAAGACGTCGATGATCTTCAGCTCGGGCTCGTCCATGCCGCCATAGAGATGGTTGAGGAACATCTCCTTGGTGAGCGTGGTGCCTTTGCGCAGCGAGAGGAGTTCCAGCATCTGGTACTCCTTGCCGGTGAGGTGCACGCGCTGCCCGTCGACATCCACGGTCTTGGTGTCGAGGTTCACGGCAAGCTCGCCGGTGCGGATGATGGACTCCGCATGTCCCTTGGAGCGGCGGACGATGGCATTGATGCGGGCGACGAGCTCGTCCTTGTGGAAGGGCTTCGTCAGATAGTCGTCAGCGCCGAAGCCGAGCCCGCGGACCTTGTCCTCGATGTTGCCGAGACCTGAAAGGATCAGGATCGGCGTCTCGATCTTCGCGACGCGGAGCGCCCGCAGCACCTCGTAGCCGGACATATCGGGGAGATTAATGTCCAGCAGGATGATGTCGTAGTCGTACAACTTGCCGAGGTCGATGCCTTCCTCGCCAAGGTTCGTCTGATAGACGTTGAACCGCTCCGAGTGCAGCATGAGCACGATGCTTTGTGCGGTGGCGCTGTCGTCCTCAATCAGTAGAACGCGCATGCGGTTCCTCTCATGCGAGACCGCCCGAAAGCGGTTTTCCTCTTATAAACGGTCATTTGACCCGACGGCGTCGCCGAATCGGAACAAGGTATTGTTACCAAATCGGCATGTGGCCGGACGGCCGACGCGACGGTTGTCCTCACGTTTCGTCGACCGGTGGCCAGCGCCGGTAACGAACATGAGCGGAGCCGGTAAATGATTGTTTAAGAAGCGGGCGATGTGATTCGAGTGTGGCCGAAAGGCGTGGGTAACAGGTTGGCCGAATCTGGTTAACGGGCGAATGTCAGTTGCCCCTACCGGTCGAACCAAATTGCAACGCCTCATCGCTAGAGTGTCCTCAGAAGCGATGAGAGGCACAAGTGATGAAGCCGCGCGAGAGCACGATTCAGGCCAAGGAATTCCAGGCGGGCGCCCTGCGTCGCCAGCTCGCTCAGTTCGACCGGATGATCGCTGATCTTGAGGTAATCCGGGTCGAACTTGGCAAGCAGATCGAGGGTGAAGAGCGCCGGACCGGGGTCAACGACCCTGCCAATTTCGCCTACTCCACGGTGGCCCGCGCCGCGCGCGAGCGTCGCCGCAATCTGAGCGCCACGATCGCCGATATGTCCGAACGTCGCGCCCGCGTCGTCGAATCCCTCACCGAGATCGACGGTTTCTTCGATGCGCTGAGCAATGCCGGGGACCTCATCGTCGAGGCCGGGCAGGGTGCGCGGCAGCTTCGTCACGCGCACGCCTGAACGATGCGAGGCGGCCTGGCCGGCGTTCGCGAACGCCAGGCTGGCCGCCGAATTTCGGCTCGGGACGCGATCAGTCGAACAGGCTCGAGACCGACTTTTCCAGCGCCGTGCGGGCAATCGCCTCGCCAATCAGTGGCGCAATTGACACAACCCTCAGCTTTTTCGCCGCGATCATCGCCTCGGTGGGCTCGATCGAGTCCGAAATGACGAGTTCGTCGAGTTTCGAGGCTTCGATTCGCGCGACCGCGCCCCCCGACAGCACCCCGTGGGTGATGTAGGCGGACACGCGATTCGCGTTCGCGGCGAGGAGGGCCTCGGCGGCGTTGCACAGCGTGCCGCCGGAATCGACGATGTCGTCGAACAGCAGGCAGTCGCGGCCCGACACGTCGCCGATGATGTTCATGACTTCCGATTCACCCGGACGCTCGCGCCGCTTGTCGACGATGGCGAGCGGGGCGTCGATGCGCTTGGCGAGGTCGCGGGCGCGCACCACGCCGCCGACGTCCGGCGAGACGACCATCAGATTCTCGAGCGAGTAGCGCTCCTTGATGTCCCGCGTCATCACCGGCGCGACATAGAGGTTGTCGGTCGGGATGTCGAAGAAGCCCTGGATCTGGCCGGCGTGGAGGTCGAGCGTGAGGACGCGGTCGGCGCCGGCGCGGGTGATGAGGTTCGCGACGAGCTTGGCCGAGATCGGCGTGCGCCCGCCCATCTTCCGGTCCTGCCGGGCATAGCCGAAATAGGGGATCACCGCCGTGATGCGCCGGGCCGAGGCACGGACCAGCGCGTCGATGATGATGAGGAGCTCCATCAGATTGTCGTTCGCCGGGTAGCTCGTCGACTGGAGGACGAACACGTCGGCGCCACGGACATTCTCGTTGATCTCGACGAAGACCTCCTGGTCGGCGAACCGCCGCACCACGCACTGGGCGAGCGGCAGGTCGAGATAGGAGGAAATCGCTTCCGCGAGCGCGCGGTTGGAGTTTCCGGCAACGAGCTTCATGGCCTACGTCCTGGCAACGGCGAGAGAGGGGCTCCTACGGCGTTCAACGCCTCGCCTCGAATGTGAAGGCGGGACGCCGGTTTCGGGCCCTTCGAGTGGTGATTGGGGTCCGCTGCGCGACATTTGCGCCACGGGGAGAGGGGCAGCCTGTCGATCTCATGCGTCCGCATGGAGCCAGGCGTTGATGAGGGCGACGAGGCGCCGGGCGATCACGTCGAGATCGCCGCTCGCGATGCTCGACCAGGGATCGCCTTCCGACTCCTGCGAGCGCTGGCGGCCGGAGATCCGGTGGAGGCGCCGGCCCGTCACATCCTTGATATCGAAGACGTAGATGATCAGCGAGTTGGTGTCGTTCGAGACGGCCGTCAGCGTCCCCTCGACCGTGAAGCGGGCCGTGCCGCCGGGGCGCTTCACGACTTGAAGGCCCTCGCGCTCGGCGTGCTGCCAGATGCGGCGCAGGAGATCGTCGCCCACATTGCCGGGAATACCGGGGAACGGCTCGAAGGCGAAGGTCGCCTCGGACGGGTCGTTGATGGGCGGCCCCTGCGGCGCGGTCATGTTCGTCTCGAGGCCAGCGGCGATGCCCGAGAGCTGGGGCGCGTCGCAGCCGGCGAGGAGGATCGCCGCGGCGAGGAGGGGGGCGAGGGCCCGTCTCATCGTGTCAGGAAGGCCGGCGCGATGGCCGACAGCATCTCCGGCTCACCCTCGGTGGTGAGGAAGGTGCGGCCGATGGCCATCGCCGTCTGCGTCTCGGAATCGAGCAGGACCATGTGCGCGAAGAGCACCATGTCGGGCACGATCTCCGCCGGGTTGGCGTGATAGAACATCGGCCATTCCATCCAGGACGGCTGAAAGGATGCGCCCAGCGAGTAGCCGCACGCGTTCAGCTTCCATGAGTTCATACCATGCTCTTGCGCCACGCGGGCGTGCGCATCGAACACATCGCCGAAGGTGTGGCCTGGGCGCATCGTCCCGACGACCGCGTCGAGCTGCGCCTTCGCGACGTCGAACATCTCGCGATGGCGCGCGCGCGGCGTCCCGATCACGACCGTCTCCATCAGGGCGGCGTGGTAGCGGCGATAGGCGCCGGCGAATTCCAGCATGAGCTGGTCGTTCGCGCTGAGGATGCGGCGGCCGGTGTGGGAGCGCACGAGCACCGCGTCCCGGTCGGAGCCGATGATGAACTCGTTCGCCGGATAGTCGCCCCCGCCCGCGAGCACCGCGCTCTGCATGGCGGCGAGGATGTGGCCCTCGTCGGCGCCGGGGCCGGCCCGGTCGACGCCCGCGTGCCAGGCCGCGTCGCCGAGGCGGGCGGACTCGCGCACATAGGCGATCTCGGCCGCGCTCTTCACGCTGCGCAGGCGCGGGATGAGCTGCGAGGCGTCCTCCGCGGCGGCGAAGCTCGTGAGCTGGTCGTCGAGGTCGCGCCCGTTCTTGGCGTTGAGGCCGGGCGTGTCGTACTCGACGCCGATGCGCGCGCCAAGGAGGTCCATCTCGAAGAGGTGGTCCTTCAGCGCCTTGGTCGGGTTCGCGTCGGCCCGGTCGGCCCACACGATGATCTCCTCGATGATCGAGGTCGCGCGCGCCTGGCGCAGGTCCGCCGAGCGCGTCACGAGCGCCATCCGGCGCTCCTTCGACACGATGAGGCACTGGAAGAAGACGAAGCCGAACGAATCGTAGCCGGTCAGCCAGTACATGCTCTCCTGCGAGAAGAGCAGCATTGCGTCGAGCTTGCGCTCGGCCATGGCGGCCTGGAGGCGGTCCATGCGCGCGTCGAATTCCTCGCGCTCGAAATGAATGGCCATGCTCTAACCCTCCAGGACGATCGCTGAGATGAGCCGGCCATAGTCCGGCTCGCCGCGATGGGTGGCGCGGCGATAGGAGAAGAATCGCGCCTCGTCGGCATAGGTGTCGAGGCCGAGATCGACGACGGTGCCGACGCCCGCAGCCTCGGCCCGGCGCACCACGAAGGCCGGCAGGTCGAAGAGGTGATGGTCGGGCCGCGCGGACGGGCGGAAGAGGTCGTCCGCGGCGGGATGGTCGGCGACGACGCGCTCGCGGAATTCCGGCCCCACCTCATAGGAGGGCTGCGCGATGGTCGGCCCGACGACGGTGATCATCGCGGCCGGATCGGCGCCGAGCGCGACCATCGCCGCGATCGTCGCCTCGACGACGCCGCCGGTCGCGCCGCGCCAGCCGGCATGGGCCGCGCCCACCACCTTGTTCACCGGGTCGGCGAAGAGAACCGGGGCGCAGTCGGCCGTCAGCACGCCGAGCGCGACGCCGGGCGTCGCACTCACGATCCCGTCGACCTTCGGCCGCCCGGCCGGCGGCTCCGTCACGGTGAGGACGTCGGGCGAATGGATCTGGTGCATCGTGACCAGCGCCTCGGTCCTGACGCCCATGGCGTCGGCGATCCGACGGCGGTTCTCGTGGACCTTGTCCGACCCGTCGGCGGATCCGAGACCGGCATTCAGCGAGTGGTAGATGCCGTCCGAGACCCCACCCTGCCGGGTAAAGAAGGCATGGCGAAGGCCGGCGCGGTCGAGCGCGTCAGCCGTGATGACATCAGGCGATCGGTCGAGGATAGGTCACCCCAATGAAAAGCGAGCCCGCGATGGGCTCCTATCAGCCGGCATGGCGTCCGACAACATCAAATCCCGGCGGAATGGTCGGGTTTGCCGTCACCGCGAGCACCTTGAAGAGGGCGCCCATCTCGCCCGGCCCCTCGCCGGCGAGGCGGGAAACGTCGGCGTGGAGGCGGGCCTGCACCTCGGCCGAGGCGCCGGCGCCGAGCTGTCCGGCGCGCGCGAGGAGGCCGAGCGCGAGGAGGAACGGGCCCTGTCCGACGGGGCCGTGGACGCTCACCCCCTCGATACGCGCGGCGGTGGCGAGCGCGGAAAAATCCACGTGCGCCGAGAGGTCCGCCTCGCCGGGGTCCGCGAGGATATCGGCGTAGGCGTGGCGGCGGACGGCCTGGAGCGTGTCGCCGTCGCCGGGCCGGTCGTAGCCATAATCCACGATCAGTGCGGCGCCCTTGCCGTGCCGCGCGATGATCGCCGCGATCTCGCGGGCGGCGGCGTCTGCGGCGGGCCGGACCTCGCGCATCGCCCCCTCGGGCGCGTCGGCCTTCAGCGGCGCGGGGAAGGGGCTGAGGCCGAAGACGAGCCGGTCGCCGTCCCGCCCGATCGTGCGCTCGAACCACTTGCCGCCGCGGCGGACGAACTGGCGGATCGGCAGCGCGTCGAAGAACTCGTTGGCGAGGAGGTAGATCGGCCGCTCGTCCGGCACCCCGTCGCGCCAGAGGAGGCGCGGGTGGAGCGGGGCGAGCGCCGCCTCCTGGATGGCGCGAAGGCGCGGCGAGGCGTCGACGAGGACGACCCGGCTCGCGGCGGCGAAGCCCGGATCGCGCATCGCGACGCGCAGCGCGTCCGCCATCAGCGTGCCGCGGCCGGGGCCGAGCTCGACGAGATCGACCGCCTCGGGCCGCCCGTCGGCGTGCCAGCGGTCGAGGACGAAGGCGCCGAGAAGCTCTCCGAACATCTGCGAGATCTCGGGCGCGGTCACGAAGTCGCCGGCGGCGCCGAACGGCTCGCGCCCGCTATAGTAACCGTCGGGGTCGGTGAGGCAGGCGGCCATGTATTCGGCGACGCTGATCGGCCCGGTGAGCGCGATGCGGCGCAAGAGGCGCGCCTCGACGGGTGTCATCCGGCCGCCCTGTCACGCGCCGGATAAGGCGGGCGGGCGAGCGCGACGGCGACGATGACCGCGCCGATGATCACCATCGGCAGCGAGAGGAGCATGCCCATCGTGATGGGGCCGAAGAGGAAGCCGAGCTGCGCGTCGGGCATGCGGAAGAACTCGCCGACGATGCGCACCACCCCATATCCCCCACCGAAGAGGCCGAGTGCGAGGCCGGGGCGGCGAAGCGCCCCCATGCGAATCGCGATCGACACCACAATATAGAGGAGTAAGCCCTCGAGGAGGGCCTGGTAGAGCTGGCTCGGATGGCGCGGCTCGGGCCCGGCGCCCGGAAACACCATCGCCCAGGGCGCGTCGGAGGGACGTCCCCACAACTCGCCGTTGATAAAATTCGCGACTCGTCCGAATAATAGGCCGATCGGGACCACACCCGACAGCACGTCGAGGACGGCGACCGGCGAGAGCTGCCGGGCGCGGGAAAAGAGGAGGACAGCCACGATCACACCGGCGAGGCCTCCGTGGAAGGACATTCCCCCCTGCCACAGCATGAGCGCCTCGCCAGGATGGGCGAGATAGTACGCGGGGTTGTAGACGAGCACGAAGCCCAGCCGCCCGCCGAGGACGATGCCGAGCGTCACCCAGGTGACGAGATCGTCGATGTCGCGGACGGAGGGATGCGGGCGGGTGCCCCACAGAGCCGGCCGTGACACGATCCGCCGGGCGAGCGCCCAGCCGATCAGGATGCCGGCGATATAGGCGAGCGCGTACCACCGGATGGCGACGGGACCGACAGAGATTGCCACCGGGTCGAAGGTAGGAAACGTCAAGACGAGGGACATCGGGCGACTCGCTCGGGTGGGAACACGCCTCTATCGCCCTTTGAGGGGCGGAGGGGAACCGGTGGCCTCACTTGTGCGACCAGTCCGGCAGAACCATAGTGGCTGCTATGCACAGCGCGTCCTGTTGCTGCGCTAGACGGAGAGGGTTATGACCCAAACGAACAATCGCCTCATCGATGAAATTGCTCGCCTCGCCACGGACGCTGCCGCCGTTGCGCAAGGCGCTCGCCGTGAAGTGGAGACCGTCGTCCGCTCTCAAATCGAAAACCTGCTGTCCGAGGCGAACGTTGTCCATCGTGACGAATTCGAGGCGGTGAAGGCCATCGCCACGCGCGCGGCGGATGAGGTGGATCGCCTGAGGGCGCGGATCGAGGCGTTGGAAGCAGAGAAAACGAAGGAAAGCGTGTGAAACGGGCCGTGGACCACGTGCCTCTGCACCTTTTCTCCCAGCACCTAATTTGATCTCCTGTCGGCGGCGCCGCCGGATTCGTTCCAGTCTGGCGTAAGAGCGTCGTCGCAAGCGCGGGTCGCCTCGCCTGGGGGCGCACCCCGTGTGGGCCTGAAAGGATCAGCGATGAGCTTGATCGACTACGACGAATTCACCGTCTCCGCCAATCCCATCGACCGCATTGAAGAGGTGGCCAACGGCAACGACTGGACCTATGAGCGCGCCGGAGACGACGAGATCACCATTTCGATCTCGGGCCGCTGGAGCGCCTACCATGTCGCCTTCACGCACATGGAGGAGTTCGATTCCCTTCACATCGCGGTCGCGTTCGACCTGAAGGTCACCGAGCCGCGCTACACCGAAGTCGTCCGCCTGCTCGCTCTCGTCAACGAGCGGATGTGGATGGGCCATTTCGACCTGTGGAGCAAGGAGGGCGTGGTCATCTTCCGCCACACCCAGCTTCTCGCCGGGGACGAGCTGCCCGCTTCGGGCCACGTGCAGGCGCTGCTGTCGCACGCGGTCGAGACCTGCGATTCCCACTACCAGGCGTTCCAGTTCGTCGTCTGGGCCGGCAAATCCGCCACCGATGCGCTGGAGAGCGCCCTGTTCGAGACCCTTGGTGAGGCCTGACACGATGACACCCGAGCGTCCCCTCGTCCTTGTGGGGGCCGGAAAGATGGGAGGAGCCATGCTGGAAGGCTGGCTCGCTTCCGGGATCGACCCGCGCGCCATCGTCGTGGTCGAGCCGCATCCCGCCGACACGCAACCCATGCAGACGCCCGGCCTGCGCGTGGTGGCCGAGCCGCCCGCCGTCGTCGCCGGGACGCTCGTCCTCGCGGTGAAGCCGCAGATGATGGGCGGCGTCCTGCCGATGCTCGCCGCGATCCGGGACGAGGAGACGCTCGTCATCTCCATCGCCGCCGGCGTCACCGTGAAAACGCTCCAGACCCTCGGCCCCGGCCCGATCGTGCGCGGCATGCCGAACACGCCCTGCTCGGTCGGCAAGGGGATGACGGCGGCCGTCGCGTTCGGCCTGTCGGAGGCCCAGCACGCCCTCGCCGACAAGCTCCTGCGCGGCTTCGGCGCGGTGGAGTGGGTGAAGGACGAGCCGCTGATCGACGCGGCGACGGGCGTCTCGGGCTCGGGCCCGGCCTACGTCTTCTATCTCGTTGAGTGCCTCGCGGCCGCGGGCGTCGCGGAGGGGCTGCCGCCGGATGTCGCCGCCGTGCTCGCGCGGCAGACGATCATCGGCGCCGGTGCGCTTCTTGATCGCAGCACGCTTGATCCGGCGACCCTGCGACGCAATGTGACATCCCCAGGGGGCACGACGGCCGCCGCCCTGTCCGTCTTGATGGACACCGGCGACCTCGAGGACCTGATGACGCGCGCCGTGCACGCGGCGACGGTCCGCTCCCGCGAACTCGGCAGCTGAAGCGCCCCCGCGCGGGGCTCCGCTTCGGCGCCGTTGTCACGTGAAGCAGCGGCGGGCCCCGTCCCGCCTTGGGAGGCGCCCACCGTGTCGGACACTGCGGATCGCATCATCGAGGCCACCATGCGCCTCCTCGCCGAACGGCCGTTCGAGCGCGTCACGGTCGGCGACATCGCCGACGAGGCGGGGGTGAGCCTCGCGACGCTCGCCGCCCATTTCCCGACGCGCGGCGCGATCCTCGACGGGTTCGCCCGCAAGATCGACCAGGCGGTCCTGCGCAACGACGTCTCCGACATGGCCGACGAGCCGCCGCGCGAGCGCCTGTTCGACGTGCTGATGGGCCGCCTCGACGCGCTGCGCCCCTACCGCGCGGCGATGAAGTCGCTGATGCGCTCGGCTTTGCGCGACCCCTCGCTCGCGATGGGCCTCAACACGCTCGAGGTGCGCTCCCAGTCCTGGATGCTCGCCGCCGCCGGGATCTCCGCCGCCGGCTGGCGCGGACGCGTGGTCCTTCAGGGGCTCGCGGTCGCGTTCGCCCGCGTCCTGCGCATCTTCGTCGACGAGGAGGACACGGGCCTGCCGCGCACGATGGCCGCGCTCGACAAGGAGCTTCGCGAGGCCGAGCGGCGCCACAAGCGTTTCGCCCGCGTCTTCGGCGCGGCCGTGGGCGACGCGTCCCCCGCCTCCGCCGACGGCTCGGACGGCGCCGAGGGCGGCTGGCCGGAGGACGGCGAGGGCGAGGGCTGGGCGAGCGGCGAGGACGACGGCGAGCCGACGACGCGCCGCGTGTCGCCCGGAGCGGATGATCGTGCTATGGGCGGGGCCGACAGATCCGAAGACCAACCATCCGCATCGTGACCGACACCAAAACCATCTCCTTCGACGACTTCATGGCCGTCGACATCCGCATCGGCACCGTCGTGGCCGCCGAACCCTTCCCCGAGGCGCGCAAGCCCGCGATCAAGCTCCGGATCGATTTCGGTCCCGAGATTGGCGTGAAGCGCTCCTCCGCCCAGATCACCGTGCACTACGAGCCGGACGCGCTCGTCGGGCGCAAGGTGATGGGCGTCGTCAACTTCCCGCCGCGCCAGATCGGCCCGTTCATGTCCGAGGTGCTGACGCTCGGCTTCGCGGACGAGAGCGGCGCCATCGTCCTCGCCGTGCCGGACAAGAACGCACCGGACGGCGCGCGCCTCATGTAGGCAACGCGCGTTGCGCCCACCGCCCGATTGAGGCAGCGTGCGCCGGGGCTCCCGGACACGCGAGGTGGGCGATGGCTGAGTTCGCAGGCGGATGCGCGTGCCGCAGGGTGCGCTATGTCATGGAGACGACACCGCTTTTCGTGCACGGCTGCCACTGCAGGTGGTGCCAGCGCGAGACCGGGTCGGCGCTCGTCATCAACGCCATGATCGAGGCGGACCGGGTGCGCCTCACCTCGGGCGAGCCGCACGTGGTCCTCACCCCGAGCGAGAGCGGACGGGGGCAGCGCATCAGCCGCTGCCCGTTCTGCCAGATCGCGCTGTGGAGCAACTATGCGGGGTCGGGTGAGCGCGTGCGCTTCGTGCGCGTCGGCACGCTCGACGATCCGGACCGTTTCCCGCCCGACGTCCACATCTACACCCGCTCCAAGCAGCCCTGGCTGATCCTGCCGGAGGGCGTGCCGGCCTTCGAGGAATATTATGACCGGACCGCGCTCTGGCCGGAGGAGAGCCTGCGCCGCCGCGAGGCGCTCTACGCCTAGAGCGGCAGGCGGGCGGTCGCGCGCAGGCCCCCGAGCGGGCTCGTCGTCAGCACCACATCGCCGCCCTGTCGGCGCGCCACGTCGCGCGCGATGGTGAGGCCGAGCCCCGTCCCTCCGCGATCGCGATTGCGTGCGCTGTCGAGCCTGTAGAAGGGCTGGAAGACCGCGCGGCGCTCCTTCTCCGGGATCCCCGGCCCGTCATCGTCCACGTGGATGAGGAGGCGGCCCTCGTTCGCCGTCGCCTCCACGCTCACCGTCTTCGCGTGCTCCGTCGCGTTGGCGACGAGGTTGGTGATGAGCCGCCGCGTCGCCACCGGCCGCAGATTGGCCTGGAGGCCCGGCTGCACGCGCACGCTCACCGTGGGGTGCTTGCGCACCGCGTCGGCGATGAGGTCGCGCAGGACCACATTGTCGGCGTGCTCGTCCGTGTCGGTGCGGGCGAAGGTGAGATAGTCCTCCAGCATCGCCTGCATCTCGTCGACGTCGGCGCGCAGGGCGGCGGTGTCGTCGGATTCGGGCAGCAGCGCGAGCTCCAGGCGGAAGCGCGTCAGCATGGTCCGCAGATCATGGCTGACGCCGGCGAGCATCGCCGTGCGCTGCTCGATCTGCCGCTCGATCCGCCGCCGCATCTCCAGGAAGGCCCAGGCCGCCTGCCGCACCTCGATCGCCCCGTGCGGGCGGAAATGGCCGACGGGCCGGCCCTGACCGAAACGCTCGGCCGCCGCCGCAAGCTCCTGGATCGGCCGCACCTGGCCCTTGAGGAAGAGGAGGGCGACGGCGATGAGGACGAGCGCCGTCCCCACCATCCAGACGAGCGTGATGTGCGCGTTGGAGGCGTAGGTGTGGCTGCGCCGGGTGATGATCTGGAGGATGCCGACGTGCGTCTTGATGCGGATCTCGACGAAGCGGGTGCTCTCCACCGTGTCGATCCAGAAGGGGCGGCCGACCGCGTTCGAGATCTGGCGGCTCAGCGTCCGGTCGAGGAGGGAGAAGAAGAGCTTGCGGTGCGGCGCCGGCAGGCGGTCGCCGGGCAGGAGGTTGATCTCGCTGAAGAGATTGTTCGCGGCGACCTTCAGGACGAGCGGCCGTGCGTCGGGCTCGGACTGCTCCAGAAGCTCCACGATCGCCGCGATCTCCGTCGCCGTCGCGACCGAGAGGCGGGTCGTCATGTTCTCCCAGTGCCGGTTGAGGAAGACGAAGGCGACGACCGACTGGAGCACGATCATCGGGATGACGATGATGAGGATCGAGCGCGCGAAGAGCCGGCGCGGCAGCCGCCGCCGCAGCCAGCGCTCCATCGGCGGCGGCAACCCCATCCAGCGCAGCATCCGCCGCCAGAGCGGGCGGCGGGGGCGGTCGTCGAGGCTGATGGTCATGCCGGCCTCAGGTTTCGGTGGGGTCGGCGAGGAGGCGATAGCCGAGGCCGCGGATCGTCTGGAGATAGCGGGGCGCGGCCGGGTCGTCCTCGAGCTTGCGGCGCAGGCGGTTGATCTGCACGTCGATCGCGCGGTCGCCGAGATCCTCGTCGGCGACGAGCTCGTGGCGGGGGATGGTGGCGCCCGGCCGGCTCGCGAAGAGGCGCATCAGGCGCCGCTCGCGGTCGGTGAGGCGGATCGGCTCGCCCTCGCTCGACAATTCCTCGCGGCGGATGTCGAACACAAAGCGGCCGAAGCGGACGAAGCGCTGCGTCTCCGGCCGGCGGCGCATGAGGTTGGTGAGGCGCAAGGCAAGCTCGCGCGGCTCGAACGGCTTGCCGAGATAGTCGTCCGCGCCGAGCTCCAGCCCGTGGATGCGCTGGTCGGGCTCGGTCCGCGCGGTCAGCATCAGGACGGGCAGTGGCGGGTTCGCGTCGGCGCGCAGGGTCGCGAGGAGCGAGAAGCCGTCCTCGCCCGGCATCATCACGTCGAGGACCACGGCGTCGAACAGAAAGCCTTCGAGGCGCTTGCGCGCCTGTCCGGCGCTCTCGGCGGAGGTCACGCGGAAACCCTCCTTGCGCAGGAACCGCTCCAGCAGGGAGCGGATGCGGTGGTCGTCGTCGACGATGAGGACGTGCGGCGCCTCGTCGTCGGCGCGCGGCTCCCCCGCGTCGGCGCGATCGGCGTACCGCATCAGACGCGGCCCGCCTCGATCCGGCGCAGCACGGCGGCGCGCTCCTTCTCGTCCACGAGGCCGGCGAGGAAGGCGCCGACGATCTCGCGCGCGCCCGCGGGGAGCGGCGCCAGCGCCGCCTCGATCCGCGCGCTCTGGAGGCGCGACAGCTCGCTCGCGAGGGCATGGCCCGCCGCGGTGACGGTGAGCCGCTTCTCGCGCCGGTCATGCTCGCCCGGACGCACCTCGATCATCCCGTCTTCCACCAAGGTCCGCAACACACGCGCCACCCCCTGCTTGGTGACCTTGAGGATCGTCAGAAGCTCGCCGACGGTCAGTCCCGGATTGCGGTCGACGAAGTGCAGGACGCGGTGGTGCGCCCGGCCATATCCGGTCTTGATCAGCGCCTCGTCGGCGATCCCGACAAAGTCCCGATAGCCGAAGAAAATGCGCTCGATGAGGTCGAGCGCAAGCGCGCTATCCGAGGCTGTATCTTTTTTTACGTCAACCATATTGACGTATCACGCAAGGAAGCATAGGTATGGGGCCCGCAAGTCGCTCGTTTGTTTCGCGAACTGGCGGTAAAACGTAACAATATTTCGTGGCGGCGAAAAATCATTCGATAAATCCGCAACGGAATGAGCCCCCGACCATTTGTCTCGGGGGAGGAGGATGAGATGGCTGTCCCTTTCGATCAGCATGAGGGTGAGATCTGGTACGACGGCGCTTTTGTGCCTTGGAAAGACGCGAAGGTGCACGTCCTGACGCATGCTCTGCACTATGCGAGCTGCGTGTTCGAGGGTGAGCGCGCCTATGGCGGCGAGATTTTCGAGTGCGAGGCGCATACCAATCGCTTGTTTGCTTCGGCGGAAACGCTGGGCTTCGAGATCCCCTATAGCAAAGAGGTGATCAACGCAGCCAAGCGCGAGACTGTAAAGCGCATGGGATTGACGGACGCCTACGTTCGCCCCGTCGCGTGGCGCGGCAGCGAGATGATGGGCGTGTCGGCCCAGAAGAACACCATTCATGTCGCGATCGCCTCGTGGGCATGGCCGAGCTATTTCGACCCGGCCGCGCGCGAGAAGGGCATCCGCATGATGGTCGCCGACTGGCGCCGTCCGGACCCGCTGACCGCGCCGTGCCATGCGAAGGCCGCGGGCCTCTACATGATCTGCACGCTGTCGAAGCATAAGGCGGAATCGAACGGCTATGCCGACGCGATGATGCTCGACTATCGCGGCCAGGTGGCCGAGGCGACGGGCGCCAACATCTTCTTCCAGAAGGATGGCAAGCTCCACACGCCGACGCCGGACTGCTTCCTCGACGGCATCACCCGCCGCACCGTGATCGGCCTTGCCCGCTCGCGCGGCATCGAGGTGGTCGAGCGCGTGATCATGCCGGACGAGCTGGCCTCCTTCGAGGAGTGCTTCCTCACCGGCACGGCGGCCGAGGTGACCCCGGTCGGCGAGATCGGCCCGTACAATTTCACGGTCGGCCCGATCACGCGCGCGCTGATGGACGAGTATGCGGTGGCGGTTCGCCCCGCGAGCGCGGGTCTGCGCGACGTCGCCTGACCGGCGGCGCACGGGTGGGGCGGGCCTCGGCCCGCCGGCTCGCGGCATGGCATCAGAAAAGGGCGCTCCGGCGCCCTTTTTTCGTGCCCACGGCGCGCCGTGGAGCGGCACCGATAAATCTGGGGATGTTAGGTGCGGACGGGCGGCTTGCCGGCGTCGATCCGCCCGATGCCTTCCTTGGCGGGGGGGTAGCCGGGGCTGATCTGCATCGCGCGATTGTAGGCGGCGCGGGCTTTCGTCGAGTCGCCCTTCGTCTCCAGCGCGAGACCGCGATTGGTCCAGGCGTCCGCATAGTCGCGGTCGAGGGCGAGGGCCTGGTTGAAATCGTCGAGCGCGGCGTCGACGTCGCCAGTCGCGAGATAGCTGATGCCGCGGCCGTTGTACGGCTCGGGCGCCTTCGGATCGAGGCCGATGGCGACGCCGAAATCCTCGACCGCGAACGAATGCAGGTTCTGGGTTTGGTAGATCAGCGCGCGGTTGTGGTAGGCGCGCGCGTCACCCGAATTGACGCGGATCGCGGCGTTGAAATCCTCCAACGCGCGCTCGTTCTGGCCCTTGAGGCGGTAGATGTTGCCGCGCCCGACGAGGGCGGACTCGTAGCTGGGATTGATCCTCAGCGCCGACGAATAGTCGTTCAGCGCGAGGTCCAGATTGTCCATCCGGCGATGGACGAGGGCGCGGTTCGCGTACGCCTGATAGTAGTTCGGGTCGATCTGGATCGCCTTGTCGAAATCGACGAGAGCGTCCCGCAGCTTGTTCGAACGGCCGAAGGCGGTGCCGCGCATATTGTATGCGCTGGCATCACCAGGATTCTGGTTCACGACCTCGGTCAAGGACGAGATGTTGGTGGCGGAACCCGCCTGCGGTTCAATCAGCCGACCTGGCGTACTTACGGCCTGGTCCACGACGCAACCGCTCAGAGCGACGGCGACGAGCGCGACTCCAGGAATCATCGCACGAGACAGGTTTGCAGCCATGATCACCCAACACTACTGACAACGGGGTCGGCGCAGAGACGTGGCCGAATCGAAATCAGCCGCGCTTCTTGCCCGGGATCAGACCTTCGCGCTGAGCGCGCTTGCGTGCAAGCTTACGAGCGCGGCGAACCGCCTCAGCCTTCTCACGAGCCTTACGCTCGGACGGCTTTTCGTAATGATTGCGCATCTTCATTTCGCGGAAGATGCCTTCGCGCTGCATCTTCTTCTTCAGCGCCTTCAGCGCCTGATCGACATTGTTGTCCCGAACGAGAACCTGCACTTGGCCCACTTCCTTCTGTTGCACGGTGCATCACGGCTGCACCGTCGTGCCGGGTGTGTGACGGCCGCCCGTCACACGCCGATGCGCGCAATGGCGGAGCGGTCACGGTGTACCACCCCACCCTCAGGCATAGACGCGAGTGACGCTCGCTATCAGGCCTTGCGCAAAGAGTCTACCGACTGGCCCATGAAATTTACATGGCCCATCTTGCGGCCCGGCCGTGCGGCACGCTTACCATAGAGATGGAGGCGGGCGGCCGGATTTTCCAGGTGAGCGTGCCAATCGTCGACATCGTCGCCGATCAGATTGTCCATCCGGATGTCGACGAGGCGACGGGTGCTGCCGAGCGGCCACCCCGCCACCGCACGTATATGATTCTCGAACTGGCTCGTGATCGCGCCATCCTCGGTCCAGTGTCCCGTGTTGTGGACGCGGGGCGCCATCTCGTTGGCGATCAGCGGCCGGGCCGGATCGCCGGTGACGAACCACTCGATGGTGAGGACGCCCACATAGTCGAGGCGGGCGGCGACGTCGGCGACCATTTCGGCCGCGCGCGCGGCGAGTTCGGCCGAGAGGGGGCCGGGCAGCGTCGAGTGGCGCAGGATCCCGTCCGCGTGGACGTTGGCGGGCGCGTCATAGGCCTCGGTCGTCCCGTCGGCGGCGCGCACCAGCACGGTGGACGTCTCCGCCTGGAAGGCGATCATCTCTTCGAGGATCGCCGGGACCGCGCCGATGGCGGCGAACGCCTCGGCGAAATCCTCCCCGCCCGTGAGGCGAAGCTGGCCCTTGCCATCATAGCCGAGGCGGCGCGTCTTCAGGATGCCGGCGGGGCCGAACTCGGCGACGGCCTCGGCGAGATCGTCGGCATTGTCGACCGCGGCGTGGCGGGCGACCGGCAGGCCGCATTCCTTGAGGAACGCCTTCTCGATCAGACGGTCCTGCGCGACGGCGAGCGCGCCGGGGGCAGGGCGCACCTTGTCGCCGAGCGTGCGCACCGGCTCCACCGGCACATTCTCGAACTCGTAGGTGACGACCGAGACGGTCTCGGCGAAGGCCGCGAGTGCGGCGACGTCGTCATAGGCCGCGACGGTGTGGCGGCCGGCGACGGCGAAGGCGGGGGAATCGGCGTCCGGCGCGTAGATGTGCGTCTCGAGGCCGAGGCGGGCGGCCGCGAGCGCCATCATGCGGCCGAGCTGGCCGCCGCCGAGGATGCCGACAGTGTCTCCGGGAGAAAGGCGCATCAGCTGTCCGTCGGCTCCGCGGCGACCGCGTCGGTGCGCGCCTGACGCCACTCGGCGAGCCGCACGGAGAGCTCCGCGTCCGACAGGGCGAGCACGGAGGCGGCGAGGATGCCGGCATTCGTCGCGCCCGCGCGCCCGATGGCGAGGGTGCCGACCGGGACGCCCGCCGGCATCTGGACGATCGACAGGAGGCTGTCCCACCCCGACAGGGCGCGGCTTTCGACGGGCACGCCGAACACCGGCAGCGTCGTCAGCGCGGCGACCATGCCGGGCAGATGGGCCGCGCCGCCGGCGCCCGCGATGATCACCTGGACGCCGCGCTCGGCCGCGGAGGTCGAGAAATCGTAGAGGCGCTGCGGGGTGCGGTGGGCCGAGACGATGGCGACATCGTGCGCGACGTCGAGTTCGGCGAGGAACTCGGCGGCATGGCGCATCGTCTCCCAGTCGGACTGGCTGCCCATGATGATCGCGACGGGCGCGGCGGGGGAGGGGAATTTCAGGGTCACGCGATAATATCCGGGAGGACTCGGTCCGCGAGCAGGCGAATCTCGTCCTTCAGCTGAAGCTTTCGCTTCTTCAGCCGTTTGATCTGCAGGAGGTCGGTCGAGCCTGAGGCTTCAAGCGCTGCAACGGCCGCATCGAGATCGCGATGCTCCTGCCGCAAAGTGTTCAGTCGCTCGATCAGGAGTTCGTCGTCGTTGTCCATCAAAAAGCACCGCGGTTCGATGGGCAATACATCGAACCGCGGAAGTCTGTCGAGTGGTCGGGATGTCCCGGCCGGTCAGCCGGCGGGGGCGCCCACGACGGCGACGGTCGGCACACCCTCGCCGAAGATGCGGCGGGCGGCGCGCTTCACGTCCTCCAGCGTCACCGCCTGGATGAGATCGTTGCGCTTGTCGATATAGTCCATCCCGAGATTTTCGAGCTGGATGAAGAGGAGCTGGCGCGCGATCGAGCCGGACGAACCGAAGCGGAGCGCATAGGAGCCGGTGAGGTAGGCCTTGGCGTCGGCGAGCTCTTCCTCGGACGGCCCTTCGGTCCCCATCCGCTCGAACTGGGCGCGGATGACGGTGAGCGCCTCCTCGGCCTGATCGTTGCGCGTGGCGGTGCCGCCGCCGAAGATCGCGCTGTGCTCGTAGGGGGCGAGGTAGGAGTAGACCGAGTAGGCGAGGCCGCGCTTCTCGCGCACCTCGTCGAAGAGCCAGGACGAGAAGGCGCCGCCGCCGAGGATGTGGTTCATCACGAAGGCGGGGATGAAGTCGTCGTCCTCGCGCGGGATGCCGGGGCCGCCGAAGCGGATCGCGGTCTGCGGCGTGTCGACGGTCTCGGTCACGGTGAGGCCGGTGGCGGGCTCGACTTCGGGCACCTCGGAGAGGGTCGCGGTGTCGGGCAGGTCGCCGAAGGCGCGGTCGAGAAGCGGGGCGAGGGTCTCCGCGTCGATGTCGCCGACGACGGCGATGACGAGATTGTCCTTCGCGATCCCGCTCATGGCGGCGACGAGATCGTCACGGCCGAGGCCGGCGACGGTCTCCGACGTGCCGTTGCTCGGCGTGCCGTAGGGGTGGTCCGGGAAGGCGGTGCGCGCCCAGAGCTGGGACACGATCGTCTCCGGATCCTTCTCCTCGCGGCGCAGGCCCGCGATGATCTGCGCCTTCATCCGGTCGATGGCTTCCTGGTCGAAGCGCGGCTCGGTGAGGGCGAGGTGGAGGAGGTCGAAGCCGCGCTCCACGCTGGAGGAGATCGTCCTCAGGTCGCCATAGAGGTGGTCGCGGCTCGATTCGAAGCTGAGCCGGACCGCGCTCTCCTGGAGGGCGGTCTGGAAGGCGACGGAGTCGAGATCGCCCGCCCCCTCGTCGAGCGTCGAGGCGAGGAGGTTGTTGCGGCCGGCCCGGTCCGCCGGGTCTTGCGAGGAGCCAGCATTCTCAAAGGCGATGTCGACCGCCACGATCGGCACGGTGTCATCCGACACGAGCCAGGCGGTGATCCCCTTCGGGCTGGTGACTTGTTGGATGTCGATGGCGGAAGCGCTCCCGATGGATGCCGCGAGAAGGCCGGCGGCGACAATGGCACGGTTCAGTAACTGATACATGGACCTGTTCCCTTACCCTAGCGCTACTCGGTGGCACTGGCCGGGGCGGAGGCGGCGACGAGCAGACGGCCCGTCACCGATCCTTCGCCGATCAGGAAGCGCTTGGCGGCGGCCTGCACGTTCGCGGCGGTCACGCCGGAGATGCGGGTCGGCCATTCCTGCACGTCCTCGACGGTGGAGCCGGTGGTGAGGGCGGAGCCGAAGATGCGGGCGAGCGACGACTGGCTGTCCTGCGCGAAGATCACGGAGGCGAGGAGGCTGGTGCGGGCGCGCGCCATCTCCGTCTCGGTGACGCCCTTCTCGGCGATGTCGGCGATGATCTCGCGCGAGCGCGCCTCGATCTTGTCGAGCGCGACGCCGTCGACCGGCGTCGCGTAGACGACGAAGCGCGTGTCGTCGACCGCGCTCGACTGGTACCAGGAGCCGGCCGTGGTCGCGATCTGGTCTTCGCGGACGAGCGCGGTGTAGAGGCGGCTCGTGTTGTTGCCGCCGAGGATCTCGCCGAGCACGTCGAGCGCCTCGGCCTCACCCGGCTCCGCGGTCGCGTAGCTCGGCACGAGCCAGGCGATTTGCGTGGAGGGCTGGGTCGTGCGCGGGTCGCGCAGCTCGACGATGCGGTCGGCGCGCACGCGCTGGGCCGGCGGACGGACGCGGTTGAAGGTGCCGAGCGTGTCGGTGATCTTGCCGTAGGTGTCGTTCGCGAGGCCGCGGATCTCGTCGACCGTGACGTCGCCGGCGATCACCAGGACCGCGTTACCGGGGCGGTAGAAGCTGCGATAGAAGTTGAGCGCGTCCTCGAAGGTGAGGGCGGCGAGCTCGTCCGGCCAGCCGATGATCGGATCACCGTAGGGGTGGTTGATATAGAGCGTCGCGTCGAGCGCCTCGCCGAGTTCGGCCGAGGGGCGGGTCTCGACCCGCGCGCGCCGCTCTTCCTGGACGACGCTGAGCTCCGGCAGGCTCACCTCCGGGGTGAGCTGGAGGTTCTTCATCCGGTCGGCCTCGAAGGCCATCATCGACGCCAGGTGCTCCTTGGAGACCTGCTGGAAGTAGGACGTGTAGTCGTTCGAGGTGAAGGCGTTCTCCTTGCCGCCGACGCGCGACACGGTGGCGGAGAACTCATTGCCCGGATGCGTCTCGGTGCCCTTGAACATCAGGTGTTCGAGATAGTGGGCGATGCCGGACTTGCCGGCCGGCTCATCCGCCGACCCGACCCTGTACCAGATCATGTGGGTGACGATCGGGGCGCGCCGGTCGGGAATGACGACGACCTCGAGACCATTGTCGAGCGTGAAGGATTCCGCGTCGGGGGCAAGTGTGAGGTCGCCGAGATCGACGGGCTCGGCGGCGGCGGGGAGCGTCATCAGCACGGCTATTCCAATCGCGGCGAGTGTTCTGGATGGCGATTTCATTCGCGGTGACCTTGTCATTCCTAATGCAGTGCGGAAGCGCCTGTACATGGCCGGGTCCGAGGATGGGCCCGGAGGCTCTTGCGGCGAACGAGGGTCCTGGCGGCGCAATGCCACCGGCCAAGCCGGTCCTGCGGCCGCATCCAGCACGCTAGGCGTGTCGGTAAGGTTGGGCCACTAAAGTTTCCGTAACGCGGCGGACGGAGACCCCTGCGCGGGGGCAAAAAGCCCGGAACGGCCTCGCAAAACGGAAATGCCGCCCGCGTCAGAAAGGCGCGGACGGCATTTCAAATTGAGATGAACGAGGCTTAAGTCGTTCGTTTTGCTGCTACTTCTGGGCGCGCGGCGGACGACGATCCTTCACGCCGTAGAGCCGCTTCTCGGCCCACTCCGAATTCTCGATGTCCCCAGGCTCGGGCAAGGCAGCGGTGTCGGCCGGGGTGCGATAGTCGGCCGGGGGCTGGATCAGATAGGCGCGCGGCGCGGCCTTGCCTTCCTCGGTGAGGATGGCGCGGTCGGTCGAGGTGGTGCGGAAGGTCTGCTTCATCTCCTCGCGCGACAGGCGGAAATCCTGGGCCCGCGTGTCCTCCAGGAGATAATCCTTCTGGTGGGCGAGGCCGCCGCCGGCGCGACGGGCCGCCGCCACTTCGTCAGGACCGACGCGGGCGACGCCGATCTCGCCGACGCCGTTCTGCTCGTAGGCGGCGGTGGCGCCGAGCGCGTCGAGCTCGGCCTGGCGCTGGCGGGCCTTCTCGTCCTGGTCGACGGGGAAGTTCACGGCCGCCTCGGCGGAGGAGGTGTCCTCCGGGGAGGGCAGGTCGCGCGAATTGGGGACCGCGAGCGGGGCGCGCGGCTTGTAGACGATCGGCGTCTTCTTCTCCTCGACCATGCCGGTCATGGAGAGGATGGCGCCAAAGGCGGTGGAGTCGCCCTGGGTGGAGTTGTCGGCTTCCTCTTCGAAATAGTTGTAGCTCGTGTTGCAGCCTGCGAGGGACAGGCCGAGCACGGTCACCAACAAGGCGAGACGGACCATTGGACAAACTCCACAATTCGGCAGCCTAGGCCACCATCGATCAGCCTTCTCGCGACAGGACCCGACAGTCAACCTTGCGCGCGGGACGATCGCCGACTGATGCGCAAATATCACAGTGCCACCGATCGGGTTAAGGCTTCGTTTGGGCTGTTTTCACCGGAAAGAGCCCGTCGATCAAAAGGAGGATCACGCCGACGACGATCGCGGTGTCCGCGATGTTGAAGACGTACCAGGAGAACCCGGCATAATGGAGGTGCACGAAATCGACGACCGCGCCGTAGACCACGCGGTCGACGAGGTTGCCGATCGCCCCGCCCACGATGGTCGCGACCGCGATTCGCACCAGCGGCCGCTCGGTGCGGAAGAACCAGACCGTGAGGGCCACCGTCGCGAGCGCGGTCGCCGCGACGAGAACCCAGCGCGCCGTCCCCTCCGACTGGAAGAGGCCGTAGCTGATGCCGCGATTCCACACGAGCGTCAGCGACATCACGGGCAGCACTGGCACCGGGCCGTTGGAGAAGTCGACCTTGTGCAGGATGAGGAGCTTCGTCGCCTGATCGGCGAGGAAGATCGCCGCGGCGAGGATGATCCCCGCCGCGCGTCCCCCGAATGGCGACACCGTCACGCGGCGGCGTCGATCTCGGCCATCGCCGCCGCGTCGCGCGGGGAGAGGTCCGGGTAGCGCGGGTCGGCGCCGACGTCCGTGCTCACCTTCCAGGACCGGGCGCAGCGCGTGCCTTCCGCCTTCTCGACGCGGACGGAGACGCCCGGCACCTCTGGCAGCGTGAAGGCGGCGGCGTCGGCCGGGCCCGGCTCGATCGTCACCGCGCTCGTGATCACCACGTCGTCGAACTGCACGGCCTCGACGGCGGCGCGCAGCGCGTCGTCCTCGATCTTCACGATCGGATGGGCTTCCAGCGAGGCGCGGATGCGCTTGTCGCGCCGCTCAATTTCCAGCGCGCCGGTGACGACGCGGCGGACCTTCTTCACCCGCTCCCAGCGCTCGGCGAGCGCATCGTCGCGCCAGGCGGGGTCGACGCCGGCGAACGCCTCGCGATGGACCGAGCGCTCGCGGCCGCGGCTCTCCCACGCCTCCTCCATGGTGAACGGGAGGAGCGGGGCGAGCCAGGTCACCAGCGTGTCGAACAGGATCGACACCACGGCGAGCGAGGCCTTGCGGCGGGCGCTGGAGGGCGCGTCGCAATAGAGCGCGTCCTTGCGGATGTCGAAATAGAAGGCCGACAGCTCCACGTTCGCGAAGTTCATCAGCGTGTGGGCGACGTGGTTGTAGTCGAACCGGCGGTAGGCGGCGCGGATCTCGCCGTCGAGCTCGGCGAGGCGGTGGAGCATCAGCCGCTCCAGCTCCGGCGCGGTCGCGAGGTCGACCGGCGTGCCGTCATCGTGCGCGAGCGTGCCGAGCATCCAGCGGATGGAGTTGCGCAGCTTGCGGTAGGAATCGGCGACGCCCTTCAGGATCTCCGGGCCGATGCGCTGATCGTCCGTATAGTCCTGGCTCGCGACCCACAGGCGCAGGATGTCGGCGCCATACTGGTCGATGATGTCCTGCGGGGCGATCGTGTTGCCGAGCGACTTCGACATCTTGCGCCCGTCCTCGGCCATCGTGAAGCCGTGGGTGATGACGGTGTCGTAGGGCGCACGGCCGCGCGTGCCGCAGGATTCGAGCAGCGAGGAGTGGAACCAGCCGCGATGCTGGTCCGAGCCTTCGAGGTAGACGTCCGCCGGCCACTTGAGGTCCGGGCGCTTGGCGAGACAGAAGGCGTGGGTGGAGCCGGAATCGAACCACACGTCGAGAATGTCGTCGACCTTCTCGTACTGGCTTGCATCGTGGTCGCCCGCGAGGAAGCGCTCGGCGGCGCCGTCGGCGAACCAGGCGTCCGCGCCCTCCGCGTCGAAGGCGTCGGCGATCCGTTCGTTCACCGTCTCGTCGATCAGGACCTCGCCCGTCTCCTTGTGGACGAAGACGGTGATCGGCACGCCCCAGGCGCGCTGGCGCGAGACCACCCAGTCGGGCCGGTTCTCGATCATGCCGTTGAGGCGGTTGCGGCCCGCCGCCGGCACGAATTGCGTGTCCCCGATCGCCTTCAGCGCGCGGGTGCGCAGCGTGGTGTCATCGCCCAGCGCCTTGTCCATGGCGATGAACCATTGCGGCGTGTTGCGGAAGATGACCGGCTTCTTGGAGCGCCAGGAGTGCGGATATTGGTGCTTCAGCCGCCCGCGCCCGATGAGCGCGCCGACCGCGACGAGCGCATCGATGACGGCCTTGTTGGCCTCGCCCTTCTTGCCCTCGTCGGTGATGACGGCAAGACCCTCGAAGCCGGGCGCCTCGCGGGTGTACCGACCATCTGCACCCACGGTGTACGGAATGTTCGTGTCGATGCCGGCAGCCTCAAGACGCCGCTTGTTCTCGGTCCAAACTTCAAAATCCTCAACGCCGTGGCCAGGTGCAGTGTGGACAAACCCCGTGCCTGCATCATCGGTAACGTGATCGCCGGGAAGAAGGGGCACCAAGAACGAGTAGGGAGCCGCTCCGCCCGCGAAATGCTTTCCTTGGGGACCTGGTACGCCTACAAATTGCTTTCCGCCCTGCGGGTAGAAGGGGTGGTCCTTTTCCCTTGGCCACAGCGGATGATAGCACATTGTACCGGCGAGGACGGCCGCCGGCACGTCGTCGCGGCGCACGAACGCGTCGACCCGCGCCTCCTTGAAGATCGCCTCGGCGAGGCTGTCGGCGACGACGAAGCGCTCGCCCACCTTCGCCCAGTTCTCCGCCGCCGCCTCGGTCACTTCATAGAGGCCGTAGGAGATGTTCGGGCCGTAGGCGATGGCGCGGTTGCCGGGGAGCGTCCAGGGCGTGGTCGTCCAGATGACGATCCGGGCCTCCAGGAGGTCGGTGATGACCGCCTCGTCCTCGGGCGAGCCGGGCTCGGACGGGTTGTCGCGCAGCGCGTTGATCGCGCGCGAATCGACATTGGCGACCGGGAACGCGACCAGCACCGTGTCCGACTGGTAGTCGTGATACTCGACTTCGGCCTCGGCGAGCGCGGTGCGCTCCACGACCGACCACATGACCGGCTTCGAGCCGCGATAAAGCTGCTTCGACACGGCGAACTTCATCAGCTCGCGGGCGATCTGCGCCTCCGCGAGGAAGCTCATCGTGAGGTAGGGGTCCTTGAAGTCGCCGATCACGCCGAGGCGCTGGAATTCCTCGCGCTGCACGCCGAGCCAGTGGGTCGCGAACTCGCGGCACTCGCGGCGGAACTCGTTGATCGGGATCGCGTCCTTGTTGCGGCCCTGGGAGCGGAAATTCTCCTCGACCTTCCACTCGATCGGCAGGCCATGGCAGTCCCAGCCGGGGACGTAGTTGGCATCGTAGCCGAGCATCTGGTGCGAGCGGACGACGAAATCCTTCAGGATCTTGTTGAGCGCCGTGCCGATATGGATGTGGCCGTTCGCGTAGGGCGGGCCGTCGTGCAGGATGAACTTCTCGCGGCCGGCGCTGTCGGCGCGCAGCGTCTCGTAAAGGTCGCCCTCGGACCATTTCGCGAGCCATTCGGGCTCGCGCTTCGGCAGGCCGGCCCGCATCGGAAACTCGGTCTTCGGCAGGTACAGCGTCTCGGAATAATCGCGCGCCGCGCCCGCTTCGGGGCTCTTGGCCTCTTTGGACGTCATGGTGGCATCGCTCATCGGGTCGACTTTCGGCATTGCGGCGCGTGCCCGGTGGCAGCGCCATGAAAACGGATAACGCGCCCCGCCTGCGAAACGGAATTTCGCCGCGGATCAGGCACGGTAATTGCAGAAGCCGATGGCGCGATCAGGCGCTGAACGAACCCCGTCCCGCCGACGGCTTCACACCGGCGGACGGGCTGAAAATTCGGCCAGTCGCCCGACCGACCAGGCCATTTGAGGTCATGCGTCTCATGATCCGAGTTCGCTTAGACGATGTTGAAGGCGACGGGAAGCGCCATTCGCGCGGGGCGCGCCCCATCAATTCCGCGCGAGGGGACACGGCGCGGACGCCGCGCCCTTCGCGCAGATGGGTTGTGGCCTTGATGGAATCAAAGGCTCGGCAGGATGGCGTCGGCGCCCGAGACCTTCGCCTCGCCCGGCGTCTCCTCGATGTTGAGGATCTTCACGACGCCGTCCTCGACCAGCATCGAATAGCGCTTGGAGCGGATGCCCATACCGAAGCCCGAGGCGTCGAGCTCGAGGCCGATCGCGCGGGTGAAGACGGCCGAGCCGTCCGCGAGGAAGGTGATCTTGCCCTCGCCGCCGGACGATTTCGCCCAGGCATTCATGACGAACATGTCGTTCACGGAGACGACGGCGACCTCGTCGACGCCCTTCGCCTTGATGGCGTCGAGGTTCGTGATGAAGCCCGGCAGGTGGTTGCGGTCGCAGGTCGGCGTGAACGCGCCGGGCACACCGAACATGACGACGCGGCGCCCCTTCGTGAACTCCTCGACGGTCATTTCGGACGGGCCGTCCGCGGTCATCACCTTGAATGTCGCAGGGGGAAGCTTGTCACCAACGGCGATAGTCATCGTGCGGTCTCCAGGATCGGGTGGAAAGGTCGCGGCGTTTTAGTCCACCGATGCGCCCGTGACGAGCCCCGACTCTCTCTTATCTGATACTATGCTAGGCTGATCGTTGACCTTGAGGAGGGCTGACATGGAGAGGACCGAAGGCTACCTCGAGGGACAGTGTCTGATCGCGATGCCGCAGATGGGCGACACGCGCTTCGAGCGCTCGGTGGTGTTCCTCTGCGCCCATTCGGCGGAAGGGGCGATGGGCATCATCGTGAACAAGCCCGCCCGCAACATCTCGTTCGTCGACCTCCTGACCCAGCTCAACGTGATCGAGGAGGGCAACGCGATCCTGCTGCCCGAATCGGCGCGCCGCGTCGCCGTCCACAATGGCGGGCCGGTCGAGACCGGGCGCGGCTTCGTGCTGCACACGCCCGATTTCGTGCTGAAGGAGGCGACCCTCGTCACCGCGAACGATGTGTGCCTCACCGCGACCGTCGAGATCCTGCGCGCCATCGCGAACGGGGAGGGGCCGTCCCAGGCGCTCCTCGCGCTCGGCTATGCCGGGTGGGCGCCCGGCCAGCTCGAGCACGAGATCACCAACAATGGCTGGCTCCATTGCGAGGCCGATTACGGCCTCCTGTTCGACGCCGATCTCGACGCCAAGTATGAGCGGGCGATCCACAAGCTCGGCATCGACCCGCTTCTCCTCTCCACGGCCGCCGGACACGCCTGAGAGCGTTGCCCGGTTGTTGACACAGCGCCATGAGAAGCGCTTCTGACAGGGCCACGGGAGGAGACCACGGGTGCAGTACATCTCCACACGCGGCGCGGCGGCGCCGCTCCGCTTTTGTGACGCGACGCTGACCGGGCTCGCCCCGGACGGCGGTCTGTTCGTTCCTGAGACCTATCCGGCCTTCGCCGAGGGCGAGCTGCGTGCGCTCGTCGCCCAGCCGTTCGAGACGATGGCGCGGGCGGTGCTGACGCGCTTCGCCGCCGGCGACCTCGCCGACGATGCGCTGGGCGCCGACATCGACGCCGCGATGGCGACCTTCGCGCACGCCGCGCGCACGCCGCTCGTGCAGGTCGGCCCGCGCGACTATGTGCTCGAGCTCTTCCACGGCCCGACCTTCGCCTTCAAGGACGTGGCGATGCAGACGCTCGCCCGCCTGATGGACCGCATCCTGTCGGCCCGCGGCCGGCGCGCGACGATCGTGACCGCCACCTCCGGCGACACCGGCGCGGCCGCCGCCGAGGCCTTCCGCGGCCGCTCGGCGATCGACCTCTTCATTCTCTTCCCGGACGGGCGCGTCTCCGAGGTGCAGCGGCGCCAGATGACGACCATCGCCGACGACAACGTCCACACCCTCGCGGTGGACGGCGACTTCGACGACTGCCAGCGAATCGTGAAGGCGCTCTTCGTGGATCGCGCCTTCAACGAGCGCGTCGCGATGAGCGGCGTGAACTCGATCAACTGGGCCCGCGTCGCGGCGCAGATCACCTATTATCTCTTCGGCGCCCTCGCGCTCGGCGGGCCGGACCGTAAGGTTGCGTTTTCTGTTCCCACAGGAAATTTTGGCGATATTCTTGCCGGCTACGTGGCCCATAAAATGGGTCTTCCGATCGAGCGCCTCGTGATCGCAACGAACCAGAACGATATTTTGGATCGCACCGCGAAGACCGGCCGGTACGCGCCCGGCCGCGTGATGCCGTCGACCTCCCCGTCGATGGACATCCAGGTCTCCTCCAACTTCGAGCGCCTGGTGTTCGACCTGTCGGGCCGCGACGCCGCCTCCATCGCCTCGCGCATGAACGACCTCTCCGCCGGCTTCTCCCTCACCGACGCCGAGCGCGCCGCGATGGGAACGCTCTTCTCCTCCGGCCGGGCCGACGACGAGGACACCCGCCGCACGATCGGCGAGATCTACGCCGAGACCGGCATGATCGTGGACCCGCACACGGCGGTGGGCCTCCACGCCGCGCGCGCGACGACGCTGCCCGAGGGCGTGCCGATGATCACGCTCGCGACGGCGCATCCGGCGAAATTCCCCGACGCGGTCGAGGCTGGATGCGGCGTGCGCCCGGTGCGGCCGGAGCGGCTTGACGCCGTGATGAGCGCGCCGGAGCGGATGACCCGGATTAGCGCCGATATCGCGAGCGTCGCCCGCCACATCGTCGACCGGTCGCGCGCGGTGACCGTCTGATGCGAATGACGCGGCTCGATAGCGGTCTCACCGTCGTCAGCGACGCGATGGCGCACGTCGATTCGGCGGCGCTCGGGGTGTGGGTGAAGACCGGCGCCCGCTCCGAGGGGGAGGGCGAGCACGGCATCGCCCACTTCTTGGAGCACATGGCCTTCAAGGGCACGGCCAAGCGCTCGGCGCGCGAGATCTCCGAGGCGATCGAGACGGTCGGCGGCGAGATCAACGCCGCGACAAGCGTCGAGACGACGGCCTACCACTCGCGCATCCTCGCCGAGGACATGCCCCTCGCGCTCGACATCCTGTCCGACATCCTCACCCAGCCGACCTTCGACCCGGCCGACATCGAGCGCGAGCGCAACGTCATCCTCCAGGAGATCGGCGCCGCCGAGGACGTGCCGGAGGACCGCGCGTTCGACGCCTTCCCGGAGGCGGCCTATCGCGGCCAGGCGCTCGGCCGGCGCATCCTCGGCACGCGCGACAGCGTCGGCGCGGTCGACGCGGCGGCGCTGCGCAAATTCTTCGACGGGCACTACACCGCCGGCGCGATGACCGTCTCGGCGGCGGGCGCCGTCGACCATGACCGGCTCGTCGACGCCGTCTCGCGCGCGTTCGAGACCCTGCCGCAGCGCGCCGCGCCCGTGCCCTCGCCCGCCCGCTACACCGGCGGCATCGCCAGCGAGGCGCAGGATTCGTCCGAGTGCCAGTGGATCCTCGGCTTCGAGGGGCGCCGCGCGACGGACCCGAAGGCGGTAACGGCGCAGCTCGCGGCGATGGTGATGGGGGGCGGGCTCTCCTCGCGCCTCTTCCAGGCGCTGCGCGAAGAGCGCGGCCTCGTCTACGACACCTCCGCCTTCCACTGGGCCTTCGCCGATTCGGGCGTGTTCGCGATCCATCTCGCCACCACCGCCGACGAGGTGGAGGAGGCCGAGACCGTCGTCCTCGACGAGTTGGAGAGCGCGATCGAGGGCATCTCCGTCGAGGAGCTCGGCCGCGCGAAGGCGCAGCTCAAGGCCGGCCTCCTGATGTCGCGCGAGAGCTGCAACGCGCGGATGGGGCAGGCGGCCCGGCAGGCGATCGTCTATGGCCGCCCCGTCTCGAAGGAAGAGCGGATCGCCGAGATCGAGCGCGTCGCGCCCGAGGACGTGCGCGCTCTCCTCGCCGAGATGGTGCAGACGGCGCCGACCCTCGTCGGCATCGGCGCGATGGCGATGCCGAGCGTTGCGGTGATCGCGCGGCGGTTCGGTGGATCGGGGCGGCGGGGGCCGATGGCATGAGCGCATTGCCGCGCTCATCCCTCGTTCGCGGATCGGCCGCGCTCAATGAAGGCACGATCCTTCGCGGCGAAAAGACCTTCCTCAAGATGCCGCTCGCCACGGACTATACCGAGTGGAGCCAGCTCCGCGCGGAGAGCCGGCATTTCCTGAAGCCGTGGGAGCCGATCTGGCCGCGCGACGATCTGACCCGCATGGCCTTCCGCCGCCGGATCCGCCGCTATCATCGCGAGATCCGCAGCGACGAAGGTTACGCCCTCTTTGTATTTGAGTCCGAACATGGCCAGCTCGCTGGCGGCCTCACGCTCGCGCACGTCAAGCGCGGGGTCACGCAATCCTGCTCGGTCGGCTATTGGATGGGTGAGCGATTCGCCGGCCAGGGGCTGATGGGCGACGCGGTGCGCCGCATCGTCCCGTTCTGTTTCGATGTGCTTGGCCTTAACCGGATAGAAGCGGCGACCCTGCCGCACAATGAACGGTCCATGCGTCTGTTGCGTCGAGTGGGTTTCAGTGAGGAAGGCTACGCGCGCCGTTTCCTCTGCATCAATGGCGCCTGGCGCGATCATGTCCTCTTCGCGCTCTGCGCCGGGGACCAGATCGGCGCGTCCCAGGGCGGCACGGAAGGGGGCGGAGCATGATCCGCGCTCTCGTCGCGCTCCTCCTGCTGGTGCTCGCAGGCGCGACGGCCGCGCACGCGGTCGACGCCGTCCCGGTGAGCGACACGGCCCCCTTCACGGACCTGCGCCCCCGCGTCGAGATGTACACCGACCAGCTCGGGGACCTGCGCGTCTCGACCGCGCCGGACCTCGACGGTGTCGTCCAGCGCATCGAGGTGCGCGCCACCAACCCCGAGACGCGCCACTGGGCGGTCATCGGCCTCCAGAACCCGGGTGACGAGCAGATCGACCGCCTGATGGTCGCGCCGCACCACCGTCTCGCCAATTCCGGCGTGCTGAACCCCGACCTCGGCGACGAGCGCATCGTCGCCATCACGCCGAGCGAGGGCTTCCCCCCGACCCGCGTCGCGAGCGCGGACGCGGACGTCTTCCTCATCACGCTCGATCCGGGCGCGACGGTCACCTACGTCCTCGAATTGACGACGCCGCAGCTTCCGATGCTGCGCCTGTGGGAGCCCGGCGTCTATCGCGACAGCCAGAACGCCTACACGCTGTTCAAGGGCATCGTCGTCGGCATCTCGGGCCTTCTCGCCCTCTTCTTCCTCGTGGTGTTCGTCATCAAGGGCTCGATGATGTTCGCCTCGGCGGCGGTCCTCGCCTGGGTGGCGTTCGGCTACGTGCTGATCGATTTCGCCTTCCTCGGCGACGTGCTCTCGGCGCGATTGTCCAATGAGGCGGTGCTGCGCGCGTTCGCCGAGTCGATGCTCGTCCTCGCGCTCGCGGCCTTCCTGATCTCCTATCTGAACTTCACCCGATGGCGCGTGCGCAACGCCTACGCGCTCTTCGCGATGGTGCCGCTCGCCGCCGTCGCCGGGTGGCTCGCCTCGAACGACCCGGTGCTGACGGCGAGCATCGCGCGCTGCGCGCTCGCGGGGGTGGCGGGGCTCGGCCTTATCGCGATCCTGATCTCCGCGATCCGGGGCCACGACCGGGCGATCCTGATCCTGCCGACCTGGCTCCTCCTCATCGCCTGGATCGTCGGCGCGGCGCTGACCCTCTCGGGCGAGATCGACAACGACTTCGTGCAGCCGGCGCTGAATGGCGGGCTGATCCTCCTCGTCCTCCTCATCGGCTTCACGGTGATGCAGTACGCCTTCGCCGGCGCGACCATCGCCCCCTCCCTCGCGAAGGACGTGGAGCGGGACGTTCTGGCGCTCGCCGGCGCCGGCGATATCGTGTGGGACTGGGACGTCTCGCGCGACCACATCTCGTGCGGCGCCGAGGCCGAGCACCGTCTGGGGCTCGACCGGGGCGAACTCCAGGGCCCGCCGCAGGATTGGTTCGCGGTCCTCCATCCGCAGGACCGCGATCGCTTCCGCGCGACGCTCGACGCGATCGTCGATCGCCGCCGCGGCCGCATCAGCGACCTCTTCCGCTTCCGCGGCGTCGACGGCCATTTCCGCTGGTTCCGCCTGCGCGCCCGCCCGGTGATCGGTTCGACCGGCGAGATCATCCGCTGCGTCGGCACCCTCAACGACATGACCGAGGCGAAGACGAGCGAGGAGCGCCTCCTCCACGACAGCGTCTACGACAACCTGACGGGCCTGCCGAACCGCCACCTCTTCCTCGACCGGATCGAGATGGCGCGCGCGTGGTCGAACGAGAGCACCGCCCAGCGCCTCTTCGTCGTCGTCGTCAACCCGGACGATTTCTCCGAGATCAACGACACGTACGGCCAGTCGGTCGGCGACTCGGTCCTCCTCACCATGGCGCGCCGCCTCGGGCGCATCCTGAAGCGGCACGACAGCGTCGCCCGCCTCTCCGGCGATTCGTTCGGCCTCCTCATCTATCAGGACCCCGCCAAGATCGAGGAGTTCATCGACAAGGTGCGCGAGACGATCGGCGCGCCGATCCAGTTCGCCGACCGCGAGATGTCGGTGAAGGTCTCGCTCGGCATCGCCGGCATCGACCTCAAGGCCGAAAGCGCGGCCGAGCTCCTCGACAATGCCGAGCTGGCGCTCCGCCGCGCCAAGCGCCAGGGCGGCGACCGTGGCGAGGTGTTCGATCCGCTGATGCGCCGCCTCAACATGAGCGGCCGCTCGCTCGCGCGCGACCTGAAGCGCGCGATCACCGAGGACAAGGTGAAGGTGCAGTACCGCCCGATCCGCGACCTCATGAACGACCGCACGGTCGGCTACGAGGCGATGCCGTCCTGGCATCACCCGCTCCAGGGCCCGCTCAACTGGGCCGAGCTTCTGGAGGTCGCCGCGCACGAGGGGATGGCCGTGCAGCTCGCGCTGGCGACGCTCGAACGGTCGGCCCAGACGCTCGCCGAGTGGCGCGCGGGCGGCAAGGCGCTCTCCCTCCTCCTCACGATCCCCGTGCCGGACGCCTTCCGCTCCGAGCTCGTCGGCGACGTGAAGACGGTGATCGCCCGCAACCGCCTCGACGCCGGGGCGCTTCAGATCGGTATCCCCGAATCGATCGTGACCGACAATCCCGAGTTCGCGGCGCAGCTCCTGTCGCGCCTGCGCGATGTCGGGGCGGGGACCTGGATCGTCGACTTCGCGCGGCGCACCACGGCGCTGCCGAACCTCCACCGCCTCGCGATCGACGGCATCCGCTTCGACGAGCACCTCACCGCCGCGGGCGAGGGCATCCGGCGCCAGAAGATGCTGTCGGCCCTCTTCGCGATGGCGACGGCGCTGGAAGCGCGGGTGATGGTCGGCGGCGTCTCTACGATGCGCGAGGCGACGGACCTCCACGCGCTCGGCGCGCGCTACGCCGTCGGCTCCGCCTTCGGGCGCCTCGTCACCGCCCAGGCGGCCCCGACCCTTGCGGTCGAGCACGCCGCCGCGGCCGCGGAATAGAGCCATGATGCGCAAGGGCGCCCGCCCCGCGGTCCAGCCGGAGCTGGACCGTCTGGCGCGGCGCTTCGAGGCGGCGGTCGAGGCCGGCGACTGGGACGACGCGATCGACGCGCTCGACGGGCTGATCGCCCTCCAGCCAGGCGCCCCCGCCCTCCACTACAACAAGGCCGTGGCGCTGCGCCGCGCGGGCCGTGCGGAGGACGCGGTCGCCGCCGCCGACGCCGCGCTCGCGCGCGAGCCGCGCTTCGTCAACGCGCTCTTCGAGCGGGCGTGCGCGCTGATGGAGCTTGGCCGCTACGACGCCGCCCGCGACGGGTTCGAGCGGTTCCTGTCGTCCGAGCCGCACGATATCGACGCGCGCCTCAACCTCGCCGCCCTCCTCCTGAAGGCGGAGCGGCCGGGCGATGCGCTGGAGCGCGTGATGGACATGTCCGGCAAGCACGCGGCGGTGATCCGCGCCGAGGCGCTGCGCGATCTCGGCCGGCTCGACGAGATGGAAGTGGCGCTCGGCGCCGTGTCGCCCGACCTTGCGGCTGAAGTCCGCAGCCAGCGACCCAACGCCCGCCTCGCCCTTGCCCTGCGCAAAAGCGCCGAGTCCGGGAAGAAGGCCGACTGAGCCCGGCGGCCGGCACGGCGCGACATGCGCCTCTCAGCCTTGCGATGATCTCGTGATGGAGCGGCCCCGCGTCGCCGTGTCGGCGGGCGGGCCGGAGCGCGCCTCGCTCAGCGCGGGGTCTTCGATTCCCGGCGGCGCAGATAGGTCCAGGTGAGGGCCGCGAAGAGGGAGATGAGCACGAAGACGACCTCGATGGCGTTGATGGTCGAGAACGGACCGGACCGGACCCGATTACCGGTTCCAGCGGGCAGTGTCCACGACGGATCGCCCGCGCGCAACGGGGTTTTGTCGCAGCGCCGCGACTGAAATGGTGCGAAGCGCGGCGCGCTGATGATTGTGGGCCACAGAAATCAGCGCGCGATCCGCTGGAGCGGCAAGATTTCCGCGTCCGGCCCGGCGGCGAAATTCGCGGACGGATGATCGTTGTCATGGCAGGGCGGAGGCGGCTGGGCGAGCATGGCCCCGGCGGCGCGCCCTTTGCGTTTCGCTTTATGGGCGTGGCGGTTAAGGTCGCGCGCAGAGTTGCCGAAGGAGGGACGGGTGCTGGAGTTTCATGTCGACGGCGCGACGATCGCGGTGGAGCCCGCCCACGTGGTCGTGGCGGGCTGGACCGGACGCGATCAGGCCGCCGTCCAGCATCATATCGACGAGCTCGCCGCGATCGGCGTCGCCCCGCCGAGCACGGTGCCGCTCTACTACCGCGTCGGCCGCCATCTGGTGACGCAGGACGGCGAGATTGACGCCGTCGGCGCCGGATCCTCGGGGGAACTGGAGCCGGTGGTGGTCGTGACGGCGGGCGGGCTGCTGCTCACCGCGGGCTCCGACCACACCGACCGCGATCTCGAAGCGCACTCGGTCGCGCTGTCGAAGGCGATCGCGGGCAAGCCGGTCGCCCGGCAGGCGCTGCGCTTCGCCTCGATCGACGATCTCGACGCGCTGACGCTGCATTCGGAAGTGAGCGAGGACGGCAAGCACTGGACGGATTATCAGCGCGGGACGCTCGCCTCGATCCGCCCGCTCGCCTCGCTGGTCGAGGGGGCGCGGGCCGCGCTCGGCGGCCTGCCGGAGGGGACGGTGGTGTTCTGCGGGACGCTGCCGACGCTGACGGGCGCGATCGTCCCCGCGCGGCACTTCCGCGGGACGATCAGCGATCCGGCGACCGACAAGTCGATCGCCTTCGCTTACTCGGTGAAGGTGCTGCCCGAGGTCTCCTGACCTCGCGAAAGGGGCGCGCCGCCGGCCTCAGCCGACGAAGGCGCGCTCCACCACGTAGGTGCTCGGCGCGTTGTTCGCGCCCTCGGTGAGGCCGAAGCCTTCCAGGATCGCCTTCGTGTCGTTGATCATCGCCATCGACCCGCAGATCATGGCGCGGTCCTCGTCCGGATTGATCGGCGGCAGGCCGAGATCGGTGAAGAGCTGGCCGGAGGCGAGGAGGTCGGTGATGCGCCCCGTGTGGGCGTGGGGCTCGCGCGTGGCGCTGCCGTAGTAGACGAGCTTGCCGTCCACCATCTCGCCGACGAGCGGGTCGTTAATCGTGCGATCGACCAGCTCCTCGCCATAGGCGAGCTCGGCGACCTCACGGCAGGTGTGGGTGAGGATCACCTGGTCGAACTTCTCGTACGTCTCCGGATCGCGGATCAGCGAGGCGAAGGGCGCGATGCCGGTGCCGGTCGAGAACATGTAGAGGCGCTTGCCCGGAATGAGGGCATCGTTCACGAGCGTGCCGGTCGACTTCTTCCGCAGGAGAATGGTGTCGCCGATCTGGATCTTCTGCAGGTGCTCGGTCAGCGGACCGTTCGGCACCTTGATCGAGAAGAATTCGAGCTCCTCGTCCCAGGACGGGCTCGCGATCGAGTAGGCACGGAAGACCGGCTTCTCCGCGTTCGGCAGACCGATCATCACGAATTCGCCCGAGCGGAAGCGGAAGCTCGCGGGACGGGTGATGCGGAACTTGAACAGGAAGTCCGTATAGTGGTGAACCGAGGTCACCGTTTCGGCAAAGCAGTTGGCAGGGATCGCGATGTGCGGACGTGCGCCGTCTGCGAGGGCCAAAGTGTCCAAGGAAACACTCCCAGCGTTAGGATCGGTCGCCATAAAGATCGTTAGTGCGCAAACAAATACTAGAGGGGGGCGGGAATCGTCAAGGTGCAGGCCTGCAACGCTTGTGCCAGGGTTGACCGGTGTTAGTGTGCGAACGAACCGGACCGCCGGTCGGACCCCGCGCGAAGAGACCGCTTATGTCAGAACCCCAAAAGCTCGTGATTCACAATATCGGCTTGCTTCTTTCCGGACGGATGGAGGAGCCGATCCTCGATGCTGACTGCGTGATCGCCATCGATGGGCGCATCACTGAAATCGGCAAGAAGAAGGATCTCGACACCGACCAGGCGCATCTGGAGATCGACGCGCAGGGCACGACGCTGGCGCCGGGCCTGATCGACAGCCACGTCCACCCGGTCGTGGGCGACTACACGCCGCGCCAGCAGCAGCTCCACTGGATCGACTCCACCCTCCACGGCGGCGTCACCACGATCATCTCGGCTGGCGAGGTCCACATGCCGGGCCGCCCGAAGGACATCGTCGGGCTGAAGGCGATGGCGATCGCGGCGCAGCGCTGGTACGAAAATCTCCGCCCCTCCGGCATGAAGGTCCACGCCGGCGCGCCCGTCATCGAGCACGGGCTCGAAGAGCACGACTTCAAGGAGCTTGCGGAAGCGGGCGTGAAGCTCCTCGGCGAGGTCGGCCTCGGCAGCGTGAAGGACGGGGCGACCGCGCGGCAGATGGTCGCCTGGGCGCGCAAATACGGCATCCAGTCCACCATCCACACCGGCGGCCCGTCGATCCCCGGCTCCGGCCTCATCGACAAGGACGTGGTGCTCGAGGCCGACACCGACGTCATCGGCCACATCAATGGCGGCCACTCGGCGCTGCCGGACGACCAGATCATCTGCATCTGCGAGAGCTGCAAGCGCGGCCTCGAGATCGTGCACAACGGCAACGAGCGGGCCGCGCTCCTGACGCTGAACACCGCGCGCGAACTGAAGGAGCTCGACCGGGTCATCCTCGGCACCGACGGGCCGGCGGGCTCGGGCGTCCAGCCGCTCGGCATCCTGCGCATGGTCGCGCTGCTGTCGAGCTTCGGCAACGTGCCGGCGGAGATCGCCATCTGCTTCGCGACGGGCAACACGGCGCGCGTGCGGGAGCTTGATTGCGGCATCGTCGAAGTCGGCCGCGCCGCCGACTTCGTGCTGATGGACCAGGCCCAGCACGCGCCGGGCAAGACGATCCTGGAATCGATCGAGCAGGGGAATTTGCCGGGCGTCGGCATGACGATCATCGACGGCGTCGTCCGCTCGCGCCGCAGCCGCAACACGCCTCCCGCCTACAAGATCCCCCTCATCGCCGGGGAAAAGGGCGAGGTCGGCGGCGGGCACTGACCCCCGACACCCGCTCAATCCAGCCATGCACGAAGGCGCCACCTGCGGGTGGCGCCTTTCTTTTTGCCCGGATTCCGGGACCTTCACGCCGGGTGCCGTCCCCCGGAGGTGGGTGCGACATATGATGCGCCGCCGCCGCGCAGGGGGTGAGTCGATCGTCGTCTTCCATTAATTTCAGAAATTACTGAAATTTGTGAAGGCCAATGGGTCGTCACCGCCGGCGAAAGGGTGAGCCCCGATGCTCGACACATTCGACCCGGTGATGCTGGCGCGCATCCAGTTCGCCTTCACCGTCGCGTTCCACTTCATCTTCCCGTCCTTCACGATCGGCCTCGCGAGCTTCCTCGCGGTGCTGAACGGGATGTGGCTCTGGACGCGCGACGACGCCTATCTCCAGCTCTGGAAGTTCTGGGTGAAGATCTTCGCCGTCGCCTTCGCGATGGGCGTCGTGTCGGGCATCACGATGAGCTACCAGTTCGGCACGAACTGGGCCGTCTTCTCCGACAAGACCGGCCCGGTCCTCGGCCCGCTGATGGCCTACGAGGTGCTGACCGCCTTCTTCCTGGAGGCCGGCTTCCTCGGCATCATGCTCTTCGGCCGCGAGCGCGTCGGCGACACGCTCCACATGATCGCCTGCCTGATGGTGGCGGTCGGCACCGCGATCTCCGCTTCCTGGATCCTCAGCGTGAACTCCTGGATGCACACGCCCGCCGGCTACTCGATCGCCGAGAACGGGCAGTTCGTGCCGGAGGACTGGTGGGCGATCATCTTCAACCCGTCCTTCCTGCCGCGCTTCGCCCACACGCTGACGGCCGCCTACCTCACGACCGCCTTCATCGTCGGCGGCGTCGGCGCCTACCACCTCCTCAAGGGGCGCGCCGGCAACAAGAGCGTCGTCACCATGTTCTCGATGGCGATGTGGATGGCCGCCCTCGTGGCGCCGGTGCAGATTTTCCTCGGCGATGCGCACGGTCTCAACACGCTGGAGCACCAGCCGATGAAGATCGCCGCGATGGAGGGGCACTATCCCGACTATCCGGACGGCGCGCCGCTCTTCCTCTTCGGCATCCCGAACGAGGCGGAGGAGCGGATCGACTACGCGGTCCAGATCCCGAAGCTCTCCTCCCTCATCCTGAAGCACGATCTCGACGCGCCGCTCGACGGCCTCGCCGCGATCCCGCGCGAGGACCGTCCGCCCGTCGCGATCCCCTTCTTCGCCTTCCGCGTGATGGTCGGGATCGGCTTCCTGATGCTCGGCATCGGCCTCTGGAGCGTCTGGGCGCGCTGGCGCGGGCGGCTCTACACCTCGCGCCCCCTCCTGCGGGCCGCGCTCCTGATGAGCCCGGCCGGCATCGTCGCGGTGATCGCGGGGTGGATGACGACGGAGGTCGGCCGCCAGCCCTACACCGTCTACGGGCTCCTCAGAACGGCCGAAAGCGCGTCGCCGATCGCGGCGCCGGCGGTGGGCGCCTCGCTGATCGCCTTCATCGTCATCTACTTCATCGTGTTCGGCGCGGGCGTCTTCTACATCCTGCGCCTGATGGGCCACGCGCCGACCCCGCTCGAAAAGGGCGTCTCCAAGGAGGACGGGCCGATCCGGACCTCCGGCATCACCCCGGCCGCGCAGATCGCCGGCCCCGGCGCCCTCCCGGCGGAGTAGGACAGATGGACTTTGCAAGCCTCGACCTCACAGTCGCCTGGGCGATCCTCCTCGCCACCGCGATCTTCATCTACGTCGCGCTCGACGGGTTCGATCTCGGCCTCGGCATCCTTTACCCCTTCTTCCCGAAGAAGGCCGACCGCGACCTCGTGATGAACTCCGTCGCCCCGGTGTGGGACGGCAACGAGACCTGGCTCGTCCTCGGCGGGGGCGGGCTCTTCGCCGCCTTCCCGCTCGCGTACGCGATCCTGATGCCGGCGCTCTACGCGCCCGTCATCGCGATGCTCCTCGCGCTCGTCTTCCGGGGCGTCGCGTTCGAGTTCCGCTGGCGCACGGTGCGCTGGCGGCCGGCGTGGGACTGGGCCTTCATCGTCGGCTCCACGATGGCCGCCTTCTGCCAGGGCGTGGCGCTCGGCGCGATCCTCCAGGGCGTCACCGTCGTCGGCCGGTCCTATGGCGGCGGCTGGCTCGACTGGCTCACCCCCTTCTCGGTCGTCACCGGGGCGGCGGTGGTGTCGGGCTACGCGCTCCTCGGGGCTACGTGGCTCAACATGAAGCTCCTCGGCGAGCCGCAGCTGAAGGCGCGCCGCCTCGCCTGGCGCTTCGCGCTCGCGACGGTCGCCTTCATCGTGATCGTGAGCCTCTTCACGCCCTATCTCGACGCGGCCTACTCGGAGCGGTGGTTCGCCTGGCCGAACATCCTCTATGCCGCGCCGGTGCCGGTGGTGGTCGCGCTGCTGACGTTCGCGCTCTTCCGCGCGATCCACATCCACGAGCACGACAAGTGGCCCTTCCTCATCGCGCTCGCCCTCTTCCTCGTGACCTTCTTCGGGCTCGGCATCTCGATGTGGCCGTACGTGATCCCGACTTCGGTGACGATCCACGAGGCGGCGGCGCCGTTCAAATCGCAGCTCTTCATGTTCGTCGGCGCGGCGGTGCTCCTGCCGATCATCCTCGCCTACACGGGCTACTCGTACTGGGTGTTCCGCGGAAAGCTCGACCCGGAGAAGGGCGGGTATCATTGATGGCCCGCAAGCTCGTCTGGTTCGCGCTCTACTGGCTCGCGGGCGTCATGACCGTCACGCTGGTCGCCTACGCCATCCGCGCGATGGTGCTGTGATCAGCCGCGCGCGATGCCGAGCCCGGTGAGCATCGACCGGTAGCGGTCGAACCGCCCGGCGAGTGTGTCGGCGAGGCGCGGCGCGGGCGCGACGCTCTCCGTCGCCGCCGGCTTCGCCGAAAGGATGTCCGTCGTGTCGAGCCCGGCCGCGATCCGGGCAAGACGCGCCGCGCCGAGGGGGGCGGCCATCGTGGCGGCGGCGCTTTTCGCCAGCGGCGCGTCCAGCATCGTCGCGATCAGCTCCAGCCACAGCCGGTTGCGCACCCCGCCGCCGACCACGAAGAAGGTGCTCGGCGAGAGGCCCGCCGAGCGCTGCGCGTCGACGCATTCGCGCAGCTGAAAGGCGACCCCTTCGAGGATCGCGTAGCCGAGGGCGGCGCGGTCGGTGCGGCCGGTGAGGCCGGCCATGATCGCGCCGACATCGGGCCGGTTGTGCGGGGTCCTGAGGCCGGAGAGGCTCGGCAGCGCGATCGGCGCCTCGCCGATCCGCCCCGCCGCGACGAAGGCGTCGACCTCGGCCGCGAGCGCCGACACGGTCGCGCCGGTGAGGTTCGCGGTCCAGGCGAAGGCAGCCGTCGCGCTCATGACGACGGCCATGGAGAGGAACGTGCCGGGCGCGGCGTGGACGCCGGTCAGGACCGCGTCGCGCGGGGCGGGGTGGAAGGCCCCGTCGACCGCGCAGACCACCGCCGATGTGCCGATGGTGATGAGCGCGTCGCCGGGCGCGGCGACCCCTGCGCCGAGCGAGGCCGCCATGTTGTCGCCCGCTCCGGCGGCGACCGGCACGTCCGGCCGCATCGACCAGCGCGTCGCGAGGCGACGGCGCAGTCCGCCCCCGTTCGCCCAGGACGGGATGATCGGCGGCAGGCGCGCCACGTCCCATCCGGCGGCGGCGCAGAGGTCCGCGTCCCAGGTGGCGGAGGCATTGTCCATCAGCATCGTGCCGGAGGCGTCGCTCGCCTCGCTCGCCCGCTCCCCGGTGAGCCAGAGGCGCACATAATCCTTCGGCAGCATCAGGAGGTCGGCGTCGAGCGCGGAGGGCTCGTGCGCGGCGAGCCACAGGAGCTTCGGCGCGGTGAGGCCGGGGTCGGGCTGGCCGTTGGTGCGCATCCCGATGTCCGGCACGCGACGCGCGAGCTCTGCGCATTCGGCGATGGCGCGCTGGTCGTTCCAAAGGATTGCCGGACGCACGGGCCGATCCGCCGCGTCGACGAGCACGGCGCCGAGCATCTGGCCGGAGAGCCCGATCCCCGCGACCCGCGCCATCAGCGCGGGATGGTCGGCGGCGAGCCGGTCGAGGCAGGCGGTGATCGCCTCGCACCACAGGTCCGGCGCCTGCTCGCTCCAGCCGGGATGCGGCGAAGAGACGGCGATCGCCTGGTCGGCCTCGGCGAGCGGATGGTCGATCCCGTCGGTGATGACGGCCTTGACGCCGGAGGTGCCGATATCGATGCCGAGCGTGGCGGTCACACCGGCTCCAGCGCCGGGGAACTCACCGGCTCCAGGAGGGCGCGGGCGGTCGCCTCGTCGCTGACGAAGGTGTCGACAAGCCCGCGCGACAGCACCGCCCGGATGATCGGCACCTTGTGCGCGCCGCCTGCGGCGAGGATCACGTTCGGGATCGCGGCGAGGTCGGTGAAGTCGATGCCGATGAGGCGCTCGTTGATCGGGTGGTCGATCGGGTGGCCGGACGCGTCGAGCACCGTGCCGAGCACGTCGCCGACGGCGCCGGCGGCGAGGAGCGCCTCCACCGTCACGTCCGGCGGCAGCGCGTCGCGCATCAGGAGCGAGCGCTCCGACATGTCGCCCACCGCCATCGCGAGCGCGTCCACCTTGCGGATGCGCTCCAGGATGTCGGTGAAGACGGCCTGGCCGACGATCGTGTCGCGCGAGGCGCGCGTGCCGGCATAGAGCGGGGCGGGGAAGAAGGAATGGTGCGCGTTGCAAAGGTCCGCGAGGCGCGTCGTGATCTCGAAGGAGGAGATGTCGGAGCCGCGCGTCGTGCCGCCCATCACCGAGAGGATCTCGAGGTCGGGCCGGTCGAGCGGGTCGACATGGCGTGTCGCGATGTTGAGTGTGTTGCCCCAAGACATGCCGAACTGGGTGAGCGCCGGGTCCGCGAGGACGACGCTGAGGAGGTGGCCGAGCGCGATGCCGACGACGGTCTGCGTGTCCTCCACCCGCTCCGGGCTCGGCGCGATGGCTGCCTCGCGCAGCCCGTAGCGCGCCTTCAGCGCCTCTTCCATCTCGATGCAGGGGGCGAAGTGGGTGTTCAGCGAGATGCGCACGAGGCCCTTCCGCCGGGCCTCGGACAGCGCCTTGTTGACCCGAAGGCGCGTGACGCCGAGGCGTTCGGCGACGGCCCCCTGCGTCAGCCCCTCCACGTGATAGGCCCAGGCGACGCGCGCCAGGAACCGCTCGTTCTCGTCGATGGCGAGGGTCTTCGGCGCGCGCGGCATCGCCGGAGCCTACTTCACGGCGCCCATCGTCAACCCGCGCACGAGCTGCTTGGATGCGATGAGGGCGAAGATGATCACCGGGATCACGATCAGCGTCGAGGTCGCCATGATCTTCCCGTAGGGCAGGTTGTAGCCCTCCATGAAGGACACGGCCATTGCCGGCGCGGTCTTGGCATAGGTGCGCGTCAGCACCAGCGCGAACATCAGTTCGTTCCACGAGAAGATGAACGAGAAGATCGCGCTCACCGCGACACCCGGCATCGCGAGCGGCAGGCAGACCGAGCGGAAGATCCGCCATTGCGACGCGCCTTCGAGGATCGCCGCCTCGTCGAGATCGCGCGGGATGGAGCGGAACTGGTCGGTGCAGATCCAGATGACGATCGGCAGGTTGAACGTCAGATAGATGAGGATCAGCACGATGTGCGTGTCGAGGAGCCCCAGCATCCGCACAATGAGGAAGAAGGGGAGGGCGAGCACGACCGGCGAGACCATGCGGTTCGTGATGAACCAGAACCAGAGGTCCTTCTTGCCGCGGAACTCGAACCGGGCGAGCGCGTAGGCGGCGGGGCAGCCGAGCCCGATCGCGAGGATCGTCGTCGACACCGCCACGATCAGCGAGTTGATCAGCGTCGCGCCGACACCGTCGTCGAAGAGCACCTCGGTGTAGTTCGCGGTGGTCGCGTCGAAGATCCAGACCGGCGGGGACTGGAGGGCGATCACCTGCGTCTTCAGGCTCGTCGTCACCATCCAGTAGAACGGGAAGATGCAGAACAGGATGACGAGCGCGATGAGGAGGATCTGAACCCAGAGGCCGCGCTCGCGCTTGGCGGCGGCGGGCGCGCTGGCGACGGCGGGCGCCGCCCCGGTGGCGGTCTCGACGCTCACGAGTGCACCTCCCGATAGAAGAACCAGATGTAGAGGCGCGACAGGACGATCGTGATGATGAGGAGGATCACCGCCTGCGCCGAGGCGAGGCCCTGGTCGAATGCGCGGAAGCCGACGCGCTGGATCAGGAGGGCGATGAACTCGGTCGCCGCGCCCGGCCCGCCGCGCGTCATGGTGAAGACCATGTCGAAGAGCTTCAGCGTGTCGGCAGTGCGCAGGATGAGGAGCGCCGTCAGCCCCGGCACCAGGAAGGGGAGCTGCACGTGGCGCAGGATCGTGAGCCAGCTCTTGGTCTCGAGCCGCGCGGCCTCCTCGATCTCGGGTGGCACGGTGGTGAGCCCGGCGAGGAGCACGAGGGCGCAGAAGGGCGTCCACTGCCACACGTCCCAGAAGATGACGGTGACGAAGGCGAGATCCGGATCGCCGAGCCAGTCGAACGGTCCGAGCCCGACGAAGCCGAGGAGCTGGTTCACCACCCCATATTTGAGATTGAACATCACCTGACCGAGGAGGCCCACCACAGCGTAGGTGGTCGCCATCGGCACGACGAGGGACAGGCGCGCGATCGTCTTGAAGAAGCCGAGGCCCGGCTTGTGAAGGAGGAGCGCGATGCCGAGGCCGAAGGCGAGCTGCAAGGGCAGCGCGATCGCGAGCAGCGTGAAGGTGCGGCCCATCGCGTCCCAGAACGCGCCGTCGGTGAGCACCGTCGCGTAATTCTCGAGCCCGATGAATTTCTGCCGGGCGAGCTTGGTGAGGTTGTAGTCCCGCAGCGAGGTCCACACCGCGAAGAGAAGCGGCACGATCCCGATCACCGCCAGCGCGATGACGGCGGGGCCGAGGAAGCCGAACAGCGTGGCGCGCGAGACGCGCCCTGGCATGGTCTGAGGCATGGATCGCACCGCGAAGTTGTCAGCCAGGCACCGGGGTGCCTGGCTGATCGGGAGTCTTACTGCGCGAGGGGCTTCTCGCCGTCATAGTAGCCGGCGTCGTCGAGCACGGCTTCCATGCGGGTTCCGATCTCCTGCGCGCCTTCTTCGGTCGTGACCTCGCCGAGCATCATCTTCGTGCCCCACTCCTGCACGATCTCGGTGATCTCCGGCCACTCGGCGAACCGCGGGCGGAACTCCGGCACGCCTTCCTGCCAGCTCTCGACCAGCGCGTCGGCGAAGAAGAACTTGTCGCGGATCGACTCGTCCTCATAGACCGACTGGCGGGCCGAGACGCCGCCGAGGTCGAGATAGGTCTCCGCGTTCGCCTTCGACGTCAGATACTGGATCATCAGCCAGGCCGCGGCCTTTTCGTCGTCGTCGGCCTGCGTGGCGACGGCGAGCGAGAAGCCGCCGAGGGCGGGCTTGCGGCCGGCGGGGCCCTTCGGCTCCGGCGCGACGGCGATGCAGTCCGCGACGGTGGAGGTGTTCGGATCCTTCAGCGTGGAGGCGAAGGCCGACCATTCGGTGATGATCGCGACGTCACCCTGTGCAAGGCCGTTCACCGTCTCGGCATGGTCATAGGCGACGATGCCGTCCGGCATGTACTGCATCAGGTCCTGGCGGAATTTCAGCCCGGCCTGGCTCTCCGGCGAGTTCAGGTTGGAGCGGAATTCGGCGTCGAGGAAGGAGCCGCCGAACGGCCACAACATGCGGGCGAAGCTGTCGGCCGACTGGGTCTCGTTGCGCTTGGACTGGAGGGCGAAGGCGAACTTGCCGTCCTTGGTCAGCGCCGGACCATACTTGTCCTTCAGCTCTTCCCAGGTCTCGGGCGGACCGTCGAAGCCGGCCTCCTCCAGCATGCACTTGTTGTAGAACATGAGGCCCGAATAATTGTCGAAGGGCAGGCCGTAGACCGTCCCGTCCCAGGTGCCGAACGCGTCGAGCGTCACCGGGAAGAAGTCTTCGAGGTCGAGATCGGGATCGGCGAGGTCCGCGTTCGAGGTGAACTCCTCGATCGGCACGATCCAGCCATTCTCGGCGAAGTTGCCGATCCACACGAGGTCGATCAGCGCGACGTCGAGATCGCCGCCGGCGACGAAGTCGCGGACCTGCTCGCCGAGCGCGTTCTCGTACGGATGCTTGATGATGTTGACGTTGATGCCGGTCTTCGCGGTGAAGTCCTTCAGCATCTCCTCGGCGGCTTCATAGCCGGGGCGCAGCAGGAACACGACGTCGACCGTGGTGCCGGCGTAGGGCTTGGCGGCTTCTTCCAGCGACCAGGCCTGGGCCGCGCCCGAGCCGAACGCCATCGCCGCGGTGAGCGCGAGCGCGCTCACGGTTGTCCTCAACTTCATAGCGTCTCTCCCTATGCGGCGGTTTGGCCCGCTCTTTGACCGTCTGCCGCGTTCGTCCGATTGACTCGTTTGTAACGGCAGCAATACATTTGTAAGAAAATGACGGCGCGTCAAACGCATTTTTTGCGCCGCGTGGCTCAGTAGGGAGGGTCAGGGATGGCGGACGTCCGCCTGTCGCATGTCGACAAGCACTATGGCGAGGCTCAGGCGCTCTTCGATATCTCGCTCGACATCAAGGACGGCGAGTTCGTCGTTTTCGTCGGCCCGTCGGGCTGCGGGAAGTCGACCTTGCTGCGCTCGATCGCCGGTCTCGAAGGGATCTCCAGCGGCACGATCATGATCGGCGCCGACGACGTGACCCACACCGCCCCGTCCGACCGCGGCGTCGCGATGGTGTTCCAGTCCTACGCGCTCTATCCGCACATGAGCGTCCGCGAGAACATGGAATTCGGCATGAAGATCAACGGCGTGGGCCGGAAGGACCGCGCTGCCCGCGTCGCCGAGGCCGCCCGTGTCCTCCAGCTCGAGCCTTATCTGAACCGAAAGCCCGCCCACCTCTCGGGCGGACAGCGCCAGCGTGTCGCCATCGGCCGGGCGATCGTGAAGGAGCCGAAGGTCTTCCTCTTCGACGAGCCGCTCTCCAACCTCGACGCCAAGCTGCGCATCCAGATGCGCGTGGAGCTCGAGGCGCTGCACGCCAAGCTCGGCGCGACGATGATCTACGTGACCCATGACCAGGTCGAGGCGATGACGATGGCCGACACGATCGTGGTCCTCAACCAGGGCCGGATCGAGCAGGTCGGCGCGCCGATGGAGCTCTATCACCGCCCGCGCACCCGGTTCGTGGCCGACTTCATCGGCGCACCCGCGATGAACTTCCTCAAGATCCGCACCGAAGGCGGCGCTGTGCGCTATGGGGCCGGCACGGTCGGCGGGCCGGCCGCCGCGCCGGAGGGGGCGGTGACGCTCGGCATCCGGCCCGAGCATATCGAGCTGACGGCACCCGGCGGCGGCGCGTTCGACGCGCGGGTGGAGGTGAAGGAGGCGCTCGGCGGCGAGAGCTATCTCTACGCCACCGCGCCGGAGGGGGAGCGCATCGTCGTGAAGACGGCGGGGGACGACCCGACCCACCATGGCGACGTCGTCGGGCTGAAGCTGCCGGCCGGCCGCATCCACCTCTTCGGTGCCGACGGCACCAACCTCTCGCTCGCCTGAGGATCCGATGGCCAAAGCGAATTCCCTGCTCGATTCGGCGGTCGCGCGCTCCAAGGCGATCGCCGAGATCGCGGTCGGCAACGGCATCCTCGCCGACGTGCCGGCCATGGCGCGCCGCCATTTCGGCGACGGCGCCTATGTGATCGTCGCCGACGAGAACACCTTCGCGGCCGCCGGCCGCGAGGTCGCCGAGCGCCTCTCCGCGGACGGGCTCTCGGTCGAGACGCACCTTCTCCCGGCCGTGCCGCGGCCGAAGCCGAGCGTGGAGCTCGGCGAGTCGATCGCCGCGGTGCTCGGCGACGCCATCCCCGTCGCGGTCGGCTCCGGCGTCATCAACGACGTCACCAAATATGCCGCCTTCACCAAGGACCGGCCGTATCTTTGCGTCGCGACGGCGGCCTCGATGGACGGCTACTCCTCGGCCGGCGCGCCGCTCTCCGACAAGGGCTTCAAGAAGACCATTCCGTGCCGCGCCCCGCTCGCGATCCTCGCGGATCTCGACGTGATCACGAAGGCGCCGGCGGAGATGTCCGGTTGGGGCTATGGCGATCTCGCGGGCAAGGTGCCAGCGGGCGGGGACTGGCTGATCGCCGACGCGCTCGGCATCGAGCCGGTCGACAAGGTCGCCTGGCCGCTCGTCCAGAACAATCTGCCGGGCTGGCTCTCCGCGCCCGGCGCGGTGCGGGCGGGCGAGGCGAAGGCGATCAGCGATCTCTTCGTCGGCCTCACCCTCTCCGGCCTCGCGATGGAGTTCCACGGCACGTCCCGCCCCGCGTCAGGCGCGGACCACCAGATTGCGCACATGTGGGAGATGGAGGGGCTCACCTTCCACGGCGAGCGCGTCTCTCACGGGGCCTGCGTCTCGGTCGGCACGCTCGCGACGCTGAAGCTCTATGACTGGCTGATCGAGAAGGACCTCACGGCTCTCCCGATCGACGAGATCGTCGCCTCCGCCGCGCCGATCGAGACGAAGGAGGCCGAGATCGCCTCGCTGATGGACGAGGCGCTCGCGCAGCGCGCGGTGGTCGAGACGCGCGCCAAGCACGCCGACCCCGACACCCATCGCGCGCGCCTCGAACGCCTCACGGCCGTGTGGCCGGACCTTGCGGCGCGTCTCACCGAGCACGTGAAGCGCGCGGACGCGATGGAGACGCTCCTGATCGAAGCCGGCGCGCCGACCGGGCCGCAGGATATCGGCATCAATCACGAGCATCTGCGCGCCACGGTCCGCGCCGCCCGCTTCATCCGCTCCCGTTACACGATCCTCGACCTCATCGAGGAATGCGGGCTCTTCGAGATGGCGATCGCCGAGGCGCTCGCCACCCCCTCCCGCGCCGCGTAAGGAGGGGAGCATGAATCCGACCGATCTTTCCGTCCGCGCGGTGGAGGAGCTGAAGGGCGTCCTCCTCGCCGTATCGCCGGAGGAGCTGAGCGCGATGGTGGACGCCATCGCGCATGCCCGGACCATCGCCGTCTACGGCGTCGGGCGCGAGGGGCTGATGATGCGCGCCCTCTCGATGCGCCTCTACCATCTGGGGCTCGATGCGAGCGTGGTGGGCGACATGTCCGCGCCGCCGCTGGGGCCGGGCGACCTGCTCATCGTGAGCGCCGGGCCGGGCGACTTCTCCACCGTCGCCGCGCTCGTCGCCGTCGCGCAAGGGGCGGGGGCGGCGGTCGCATGCGTCACCGCGCAGCCGGGCGGGCCGGTCCCGCGCATGTGCGACGTGGTGCTGACGCTCCCCGCGCAGACGATGGCGGACGACACCGGCGAGGCCCCGCCCTCGACGCTGCCGATGGGCTCGCTCTACGAGGGCGCGCAATATCTCGCCTTCGAGATCCTCATCCTGATGCTGCGCGAACGGCTCGGCGTGACGCCCGAGGCGATGCGCGCGCGGCACACGAACCTCGAGTAGCGCCGTGCCCAACTGGACGAGCCGTTTCAGCCTGGAGGGCCGCAAGGCCCTTGTCACCGGCGCCTCCAAGGGGATCGGGGCCGAGATCGCCCGCGTCTTCGCCGACGCGGGCGCCGACATCGTCGCCGTCGGCCGCAACGAGGGCGAGCTCGCGGACACCGCCGCCGCCGTGCGCGTCCACGGGCGCGAGTGCCTCACCCTCGTCGCCGACCTCGCGGAGCCCGAGGCGCCCGCGCGCGTCGCTGCGGAGGCGCTGGCCGCCTGGGGCACGATCGACATCCTCGTCAACAATGCAGGCATTGCCCGCATCGCGCCCGCCATGGACCTCACCGTCGAGGATTGGGACCTCACCATGGCGGTGAACGTGCGCGCGCCCTTCCTCCTCGCCCGCGCCCTCGCGCCCGGCATGATCGCCCAGCGCTGGGGCAAGATCGTCAACATCTCCTCGCAGACCGGGGTGATCGCGCTGCCCGAGCACGCCGCCTACGCCGCCTCCAAGGGGGCGCTCAACGCGCTCACCAAGTCGCTGACGGCGGAGTGGGCGCAGCACAACGTCCAGGTCAACGCCATCTGCCCGACCGTGGTGATGACCCCGATGGGGAAACAGGTGTGGAGCGCTGAGGAGAAGAGCGGGCCGATGCTCGCCGGGATCCCGCTCGGCCGCTTCGGCGAGCCGGTCGAGATCGCCGATTGCGCGCTCTATCTCGCCTCGCCCGCCGCCGAACTCGTCAACGGCGCGCTCATCATGATCGAAGGGGGCTACACCGCGCTATGAACGACGCCACGGCGCTCCGCCCCATCGTCGACGCCGACTGGGTCTTCGACCGCTACGAGGCCGTGCGCGGCCGCCTGCCGGACCTTCCCGCGGGCGACGCCGCGGCCGCCGAAGCGCCCGACCTCTCCGCCCTCTTCGGCGCGTACGACGTCTTCGTCCTCGACGGGTTCGGCGTCCTCAATGTCGGCGAGGCGCCGATCGCAGGGGCGGTCGAGCGGATCGGTCAGATGCGGGCGGCGGGAAAGCGGGTCATCGTCCTCACCAACGCGGCGACCAACCCGCCGGCGGCCTCGGTCGAGAAATATCGCCGCCTCGGCTTCGACTTCACGATGGACGAGATCGTGTCGAGCCGCGACGTCACCATGAGCGCGATGGCCGCCTTCCCGCGCGAGACGCATTGGGGCGTCGCGGCGGCCGGTCCCGCCTCGCTCGCCGGCCTCGCGCCGAACACCACCGCGCTCCTGGCCGACAGCGCCGCCTACGATGCCGCGGAGGCCATCATCCTCCTGTCGGGCGGGGAGTGGGACACCGCGCACCAGGCCCGCCTCGTCGCGAGCCTCAGGAACAACCCGCGCCCGGTCCTCGTCGCGAACCCCGACCTCGTCGCCCCGCGCGAGGACGGCCTCTCGATCGAGCCCGGCTACTGGGCGCACGAATTGATGGACGCGACGGGCCTTCCGGCCGCCTTCTACGGCAAGCCCTTCGGCAACGCCTTCGACGCCGTGCTCGACCGCCTCGGCCCCGACGCGCCGCCGCGCGCGCGCATGGCGATGGTCGGCGACACGCTGCATACCGACATTCTGGGCGGTCGCGCGGCGGGCATGGGGACGATCCTCGTCGCCCGGCACGGCATCTTCGCGGGCCGCGAGGTGGCGCCCTATATCGAGAAGTCGGGCATCGTCCCCCACCACGTGGTCGCCACCACATAGAGGGAGAAACGGCCATGGCAGTCACCGGTTTCGGCGTCCACACCAGCCTCTGGTCGCACAACTGGACGCGTGAGGCGGCGCAGAAGAGCCTCGCCGAGGCCGCCCGTTTCGGGCTCGACTTCATCGAGATTCCGCTCCTCGATCCCGACGCGGTGGATGTCGCCCACACGCGCGCCCTCGTGGAGGGATCGGGCGTCGGCGCGATCTGCTCGCTCGGCCTGCCCGAGCACGCCTGGCCGAGCCGCGATCCGGAGGCGGGCATCGCCTTCCTGCGGCACGTCCTGGACATCACCGAGGCCATGGGCTGCACCGCGCTGACGGGTGTCACCTATGGCGGGATCGGCGAGCGCACCGGCGCCGCGCCGACAGAGAGGGAACTGGACAATGTCGCCCGCGCGCTGGGGGCGACGGCCGCCTACGCCCGCGAGAAAGGGCTCGATTTCGGCATCGAGGCGGTGAACCGGTACGAGAACCACATCCTCAATCGCGGCATCGACCTCACGCGGATGATCGAGAAGGTGGGCGCGCCGAACATCTTCGCCCAGCTCGACACCTATCACATGAACATCGAGGAGAAGGGGCTCGGCAACGGCATCATCGATTGCCGCGAGCACCTGAAATATATCCACCTCTCCGAATCCGATCGTGGCGTCCCCGGCGCGGGGACGATCGGGTGGAACGAGGTCTTCGCGGCGCTGGCCGCGATCGGTTTCACCGGCGGCCTCGCGATGGAGAGCTTCATCAACCTGCCGCCGCAGATCGGCGCGGCGCTCTCCGTCTGGCGTCCCGTCGCCGACAGCGCCGAGCAGGTGCTGGAGGAGGGGCTCCCCTTCCTGCGCAACAAGTCGCGCCAATACGGCCTCATCGCGTGAGCGCCGTCCGCTCCGTCACCGTCCGCGTCGCCGAGCGGACGATGGAGGGGACGCTGTGGAACCCGCGGACCCGCTGGATCACGAAGCCCATCATCCTCGCCTTCATTGAGGACGAGGCCGGCCGGATCGGCGTCGGCGAGGCGTGGGTCTATGATGGCGGCGTCACCGCCATCGCCGCGATCATCCGCGAGGACATGGCGCCTGCGATCGTCGGCCGCTCGCCGTTCGAGACCCGCCGCCTCACCGAGCGCATGTTCCGCGCGGCGGAGATGTCGGGCCGTGGCGGGGCGACGGCGGCGGCCTGGAGCGCGCTCGACACCGCGCTCTGGGACCTCGCCGCCCGGCAGGTGGGCCTCCCCCTCTGCGATCTTCTCGGCCGCGCGCACGACGACCTCGCCGTCTATGCGAGCGGTGGCCTCTATGGCGACGGCAAGGGGCCGGGCGACCTCGCGAAGGAGGTTGCGGGCTGGATCGGCGACGGCTTCGGCGGGGCCAAGATCAAGGTGGGCGGCGCGCCGCTGGCGCAGGACGTCGCGCGCGTCGCGGCGGTGCGTGAGGCGATCGGCGCCGGGCCCCGCCTGATGGTCGACGCGCTCTACAATCTCGACGTCGCCGAGGCGATCGCGATGGCGCGCGCCTTCGCGCCCTACGACATCGCCTTCTTCGAGGCGCCGGTCTCGCCCTACGACACGGCCGGCCAGGCGCGCGTCGCCGCCGCGAGCCCCATTCCCCTCTGCGGCAACGAGGTCGGCGCGTGGGCGCCCGCCTTCCGCGAGCTGATCCGGGCCGACGCCATCCACTTCGTGCAGTTCAATGTCGGCGCGTGCGGGGGGATCACGGAGGCCAAGCGGATCGGCGAGCTCGCCCATGTCTTCCACCGACCGGTGACGTTGCAGGCCTCCTCCACGGCGGTGACCTACGCGGCGAGCCTTCATCTCGCGGCGAGCCTGCCGAACGCCCATTCGGTGGAGCATCACATGGTGCACCAGTGGCTCGCCGACCTCGTCCCGCCCGGCGTGCTCACGCCGGTGAAGGGCCGCCTCGCGCCGCCGCCCGGTCCGGGGCTCGGCCTCGATCTCAACCCGGACGACATCTGACGAGACGAAATCGCGAATTGGGGCCCGCGCCCATCACGGCGCAATTGCATTCTTGAACGGGGGCGGCTCTATGACGTCAGATCCCTTCAGGAGAAGATCATGATCCGTCTCGTCGCCGCCATCCTCGCCGGCCTGCTGGTCCTGTCGAGCCCGGCCGCTTTCGCGCAGTCGCCCGAGCAGTTCGCCCTCAATCGCTGCGAGAACCCCGTCATCCAGACCGTGCGGCGTCAGCTCGGCGCGCGCTTCCGCGTCGAGTTCCTCTCGAACACGTTGCGCGTCGAGAGGCTCTCGAACGTCGAGAACCGCCTGCGCGGGCGCGGCCAGTACGAGCTGCAGAACCGCACCTTCTCCCGCTTCTCCTTCGTCTGCAGCGTCAACACCCGCAACGGCTCGGTCTTCGACATCACCGTCATCCAGCGCTGAGGATGGGTGGCGCGGCCGGCGTCAGCCGAGCTTGCGCAGGAGCTTGATGACCGTCTCGCGCTCGCGCGGGCTGAGCGGCTCCAGCGTCTCCTCGGTGATGATCTCGCCGAGGCGGCGCAGCTCCGGGATCAGCGCCTTGCCGGCCGGCGAAAGGTCGATGACGCGGCGGCGATTGTCGCTGGCGTCGGCCGAGAAGGTGATGAGATCCTTCGCCTTCAGCCGGTCCACGACCCCCTTCACCGTCGCATTGTCGAGCCCGGCGAGACGGCCGAGCTGGTTCTGTGAGCTCGGCCCCCCTTCCGCGAGGCGGATGAGGACGGTGAATTGCGTCGGCGTCAGCCCTTCGACGATGCGCTCCTGGAAGATCGACGTGTGCCGCTGGTGGGCGAGCCGCATCAGGTAGCCGATCTGCTCGTCGAGGACGTAGGGCGCGGGCTCGGTCATATGGCGAGCGTCGCCTGCGCGATGTCGGGGTTGGCGTCGAGATCGGCGAAGCTGCCGGTGAAGCGGACCTCGCCCTTCTCGATGATCACCGCGCGGTCCGAGACGATGCGGGAGAAGTGGAGATTCTGCTCCGAGATCAGCACCGCGAGCCCCTCGCGCTTCAGCTCTTTGATGACCCGCGCCATCTGCTCGACGATGAGCGGGGCGATGCCCTCGGACGGCTCGTCGAGGAGGACGAGGCGCGGGTTGCCCATGAGGGTGCGCGCGATCGTCAGCATCTGCTGCTCGCCGCCGGAGAGGCGTCCGCCCGCCTGCCGCCGCCGCTCGGCGAGGTTGGGGAAGAGCTGGTAGAGGCGGTCCGGCGTCCATTCCGGCGCGTCCGGCCGGGGCGGGCGGCGGCCGACCTCGAGATTTTCCTCCACCGACAGCTCTGTGAAGATGCGCCGCTCCTCCGGCACGTAGCCGATGCCGAGGCGGCAGACCCGGTAGGCCGGCCACCCGGTGATGTCCTGCCCGTCATAGGCGACGCGGCCCGAGCGCGGGCGTACGAGGCCCATGATCGACTTGATGGTCGTCGACTTGCCCGCCCCGTTGCGGCCGAGGAGGGCGACGACCTCGTTGCCGCCGACCGCGAGGTGGACGTCGGACAGGATGTGCGCCTGTCCGTAGAAGGTGTTGAGGCCGCTCACCTCAAGCATGGCTCGCCTCGCCTTCGAAGACCGTTCCGCCGCCGAGATAGACCTCCTGGACGAGCGGGTTGGCGCGGATCTCGGCCCCCGTCCCCTCCGCGATCAGCACGCCGCGATTGAGGACGAGGATGCGGTGCGCGTGTGCGAAGACGACGTCCATGTCGTGCTCGGTGAAGAGGACGCTGACGCCCTGCTCGGCGATGATCTCGCCCGTCAGCGCCATCAGCGCGATGCGCTCGGACGGGGCCATGCCGGCGGTGGGCTCGTCCATCAGCAGGATCTTCGGCTTGTGGGCGAGGGCGACGGCGAGCTCGAGGCGCTTGAGGTCCCCATAGGCGAGCTCGGCGCAGGCGCGCTCGGCTTGCGTGGCCATCGCGACGCGGTCGAGGAGGGCGTCGGCCTCCTCGACATAGAGACGCGTCGCGCGGTGCGTGAGGTTCAGCGTGCGGTGATGGTGCGAGATCAGCGCCATCTGCACGTTCTCGCGCACCGTCATCGAGGCGAAGGTCTCGGTGATCTGGAAGGTGCGGCCGACGCCCATGCGCCAGATCGCGCGCGGGCGGCGGCCGACGAGCTCGGTCCCCTCGAGGCGCACCGAGCCGCGGTCGGGCTTGATGTAGCCATTCAGCATGTTGAAGCAGGTCGTCTTGCCCGCCCCGTTCGGCCCGATGAGGGCGAGGAACTCGCCGCGCTTCAGGTCGAACGAGACGTCGGAGACGGCGGCGACACCGCCGAACCGCTTCGACAGGCCGGTGACGACGAGGACGCTCATGCCGCGCGCCTCGCGGGTCTGACGAGGCGCCACAGGCGGCCGAGACCGCCCGCGATCCCGTCCGGCGCGGCGAGCACGATCACGAGGATGATCGAGCCGAAGATGAAGCGCCAGAAGTCGAGCCGGGTGACGTAGTCCTCGATCAGCACGAAGGCGGTGGCGCCGAGGATCGGGCCGATCAGCGACTGGACACCGCCGAGGAGCACCATGATGAGCCCGTCGATCGACTGGCTGATCGACAGCGCGTCGGGGAAGACCGAACCCTTGGAGAAGGCGAAGATCACGCCCGCGAGCCCCGCGAAGCCGCCGGCGATGATGAAGCCGAGCCACTGGTGGGAGCGCAGGTCGATGCCGATCGCCTCGGTCCGGCGCGGCGAGTCGCGCCCGCCCCGCAGCACATAGCCGAACGGGGAGTGGGCGAGCTGGCGGATGAGGACGAGGCCGACGACGCAGAGCGCGAGGGCGAGGTAGAAGAACACCGTCTTCGAGGACGCCCATTTCGCCGGCCACACGCCGAGAATGCCGTCATCGCCCCCCGTCACGCTCTGCCACTGGAAGGTGACGCCCCACAGGATCTGCGCGGCCGCGAGCGTCAGCATCGCGAGATAGACGCCGGAGAGGCGCACGCAGAACCAGCCGAAGATCAGCGCCCCGAACGCCGCGACGAGCGGGCCGAAAGCCATCGCCGCCAGCATCGGCAGGCCGAGCGCCTTCACCGCGAGCGCGGCGGCGTAGGCGCCGAGCCCGAAATAGGCGGCGTGGCCGAAGGAGACCATGCCGCCGACGCCCATGAGGAAGTGGAGGCTCGCGGCGAAGAGCGTCGCGATGAGGAGATCGACCGCGAGGACGAGGAGGAAGCCGTCGTCGAGGGTCGGCAGGAGCGCGAGCAGCGCGACGACCGCCGCCATCACGACGATGCCGGCGCGCGACATCGGCTTCAGCGGCGCTTCCGGCACCGTGGGCGACCCGTGCGCGGAGGCGGCGCTGCCGAAGAGGCCGTAGGGCCGCACGATGAGGACGACGGCCATCACGAGGAAGGGCAGGATCAGCGAGATCTGCGGGAAGACGAGCACGCCGAACGCGTTGAGGACGGAGATGATGACGGCCGCCACGAACGCGCCCGTCACCGAGCCCATCCCGCCGATGACGACGACCACGAACGCCTCGCCGATGATGGAGAGGTCCATCAGGAGCGACACCGATTCACGCGGCACCTGGAGCGCGCCGCCGAGGCCGGCGAGGAAGGAGCCGAGCATGAAGGCGCTTGTGAAGAGCCAGCGCTGGTTGACGCCGAGCGCGCCGACCATCTCGCGGTCCTGCGTCGCCGCGCGCACGAGGACGCCCCAGCGCGTGCGGCTGAAGACGAGCCATATCAGGCCGAGGACGAGGGGGCCGATGATGATGAGGGCGATGTCGTATTGCGGGATCGGTTCGCCGAAGATGCGCACGGCGCGGCTGAGGCCCGGCGCGCGGGGGCCGAGAAGATCCTCCGCGCCCCAGGTCGCGAGCGTGATGTCCTGGATGATGAGGAGGACGCCGAAGGTCGCGACGAGCTGGAAGAGCTCGGGCGCGCGATAGATCCGGCGCAGGACGAGGATCTCGATCACCGCGCCGATCAGCGCGACGGCGGCGGCGGCGAGGAGGACGCTGCCCCAGAAGCCGACCGGCCCGCCCTTCAGCGTGGTGACCAGCGTGTAGGCGATGTAGGCGCCCAGCATGTAGAGCGAGCCGTGGGCGAAGTTCACGATCCGCGTGACGCCGAAGATGATCGACAGTCCTGAGGCGATCAGGAACAGCGACGATGCATTGGCCAGCCCCGTGAGGAACTGTGCGAAATAGAAGCCCATGGCGCGCGTGCGATGCTAGGGGCGCGGACGTGCCGCGCCCCCAACGGCCTTATTCGGCCGGACGCATCTTGGCGGCGTCTTCCTCCGAAGGGAGGAATTCGGCGCCATCGGCGTAGTACCAGTCGACCATGCCGGGCTTCCCGTCGACGAGCGCGGTCTTGCCGACGTAGGCGCCCATCGTCGCCTGGTGGTCGGCCGGGCGATAGAAGAAGGGACCCGTCGGGCTGTCGACCTTGAGGCCGCTCAGCGTCGAGAGGAGATCCTCGGTCTCGAAGGAGGGCGCGGCTTCGAGGAGGGCCTTGATCGTCAGGACCGAGTTGTAGCCGACGATCGAGCCGGTCTTCGGCGCCTCGCCCCACTTGGCGACATAGGCCTTCTCGAAGGCGTCATGCTCGGGGGTGTTGATGTCGAGGCCGGGATAGCCGGTCACGAGCCAGCCGTCCGGGGTCTCGTCGCCGAGCGGCTCCAGATATTCCGGCTCGCCGGAGAGGAGGCTGACCACCGGGCGGTCGTCGAAGAGGCCGCGCAGCGAGCCTTCGCGCACGAACTTGGCGAGGTCGCCGCCGAAGGTGACGTTGAAGATCGCGTCGGGCTTGGCCTGCTCAAGCGCACGCACGGACGAGCCGGCGTCGATCTTGAAGAGGGTCGGCCACTGCTCCTCGATGAACTCCACGTCCGGCTTCAGCGCCTTCAGCTGCTCCTTGAAGGCGGCGACGGCGTCGGTGCCGTAGGCGTAGTTCGGCGCGATCGTCGCCCACTTGGTGGCGTCGAGCTTGGCCGCCTCGGCCGCGAGCATCCCGGTCTGCATCCAGTTCGAGGGGCGCAGGCGGTAGGTGTACTTGTTGCCGTTCGACCAGACGATCGCGTCGGTCAGCGGCTCGGACGCGAGGTAGAGCGTCTCGTTCTGCTTGGCGAAGTCGGCGAGCGCGAGACCGATATTGGAGAGGAAGCCGCCGAACAGCATGATGACTTCGTCACGATTGACGAGCTCCTCGGCGATGCGGATCGCGGTCGCCGGATCGCCGGTGTCGTCACGGCTGATGATCTCGAGCGGACGGCCCTTGACGCCGCCGGCCGCGTTGATCTCCTCGACCGCCAGCTCCCAACCCTTGCGATACGGCTCGGTGAAGGCCGCCATGCGGGTATAGGAGTTCATCTCGCCGATCTTGATGGGGTCCTGCGCAAAGGCGGGAGCCCCGGCGAACGGCGCTGCCAGGATGGTGACTGCGAGCGCCTTGTGAAGTCCGCGACGGGTCAGCATAGGGTCTCCTCGTGAGGGATGTCAGCGAAGGCCGTCTTCGCCCTTGATGTCGTCTTTGACCAGCCCGCCGACGCGTGGCAAGGGCCGACCGGACGCCGTGACCGCCACGGCCACCAGAATTTCGCCCGCGCGCGGCGCGTCGTTGAGCCGAACTTCCATGCCGTCGAAGTGGGAGCGGACATAGGCCGCGTCCTTGTGGCCGAGCGGGATGTCGAGCACGTGACCGGGGCCGCCCATCTTCTTGGAGGACGGGATGAGCGCCTTGCCGCCGCCGATCTCGGCCCGGAGCGGGGCGCCGAGCTTCGGATGGAGGATCGCGGCGGCGTGCTCCAGCTCGCCGTCCTCGCCGACCATCGCGGCCTTGCCGTAGCTCTCCGCCGCCTCAGGCGCGATGCCGAGCGCCTCGACGCAGCGCTTGCCGAGGAGGCCGCCGAGCTCGGCGCCGATGTCCATCAGGAGGGAGAGGTCTTCCTCGTAGCGCCCCGCAAAGGGGTTCTTCACGACGGCGACGGCCGCGGCGCGCCGTGTGGGCGGGTCGATCGTCTTGCCCATCTCCATGTGCGTCTCGTCCACGAACAGGGCGAGCTTGCGAATCTCGGCGGCCATCGGTGTTCCTTTAGATCGGGAAGGGGAGGGAGCGGGACGCCTCAGACATCCGGCGTCCCCCGGTCGAGGCGGTTGAAGGAACCGACGGTCCGCGCGTGGCCCTGGAGGAAAAAGGCAGCGCCGCGAATCAGTCCGCGGTCGATCATAGACTGGCCGAGGAGAATGCCGGACGAGACCGCTGCATATTTCTCTTCCCGCGTCAGTCGGCCACATCCGGTGGTGACGAGGCGAGAGCCGAGATCGCTGTCGGGGTCTAGCGTCTCGGCCGGCGCGCGGGTGACGGCGGGATGGTCCGGCAGGTCGACGGCGTTGGCGAGCAGCGTCGCCGCCGCGTCCGCCTCCGCCGCGCTGCGCGCGAGCACCGTGACGCTGTCGGCGATGCCGAGCGAGAGGCTGCGCCCCTCGCGCCCCGAGGTCGCGATCCCGCCGATGCCCGAGCCGCCGGCGATGGTGACGCTGCCGAGATCCGCGTTGTCGGTCGCGACGAGGCGGGCGTGGGCGATCTGCCCCGGCAACAGGTGAATCGCGATGTCGCCCCCGTTGTTGACGATCGCGCGAGTGAGCGGGGCGGAGGCCGTCATCACGTCGACGATCTCGTCCGCGACGGCGCCCGCGACGGCGGCCATCGGTGTCACGAAGGTGCCGTGCGCGTGGGGCGTCACCGCGCGGACCATGCGCGAGGCGATGAGCCCGGTCATCTCGCTGTCCGGGTCGACCGGCCGGCGCAGGAGCGGCAGCTCCTCGACAAGCTCGTTCAGCACCGAGACGAACCGCCCCGCGGCGGCGCGGAAAGCGGAATCGACCGCCTCCATCGGCCCGTCCGCGCTGATCACCAGATCGATCGGGCCGTGTTGCAGATGAAGCCTGCCATCCGGGAGGATGGCGGCGGATGGGCCGTTGGACATCAGGCAGCCTCCCCGCTTTTCGGGAGCGGCGAGATCGCCGGGCCCGGTTCCGCCGCCATTGTGCCTGCCTCGCGCGCGATTGTCCTGATCCCAGAGGGTGTGCCCTTGGAAAGAACATCGTCGAGCGTGCGGATTTCGTCCACATGCCCGCCGAGCGCGGCGTAGTCGTCCCGCGTCATGGTGAACTCGATCGGCGCGACGAGGGCCGGGGTCGGCACGTAGCCGAACGCGTTTTCCGGCATGTCGAGCACGTCGACCATGACGGTGATGCCGCCGCCCGGCCAGATGTAGGTCTCGGCCCCGCCGCAGGTGACGCGGGTGAGGGCGCGGCGCACCGAGCGGGTGAGGGCGACCGGGTTCTCCGTCACGCCCGCGCGCAGCGAGCCGCCCGCGCCGCCCATGAAGAGGACGGAGCAGGTGGCGGGCTCGCAATTCTCCGCGATGCGCTCCACCACCGCCTCCAGCGGCGGGGTGAGCGGGGCCGGCTGCGGCGCGAGGTTCTCGTCGAGCGTGAAGTAGGCGAACTGCTCGCCGGTGGTGGAGACCATGAGGAGGCGCAGCCCCGGCCAGGCGATCTTCGGGTCGAACGCGTTCAGGATCTCGCGCGGATCTTCGATGTTGGTGCCGCCCCAGGAGGTGCCGGGCGCGGCGACCTGGAAATAGCGCCCCGGCGTGGAGCGGCGGCCTTTGATCTTGATCCCGGTCGGCTTCATGTCGAGGAGCTTGCCGGCCTGGTGCTCGGAGAGGACGCCGGTGATGTGGTCGTCCACCACGACGACCTCGTCCGCATGGCCGATCCACTGGGTCGCGAACATGCCGATGGTCGCCGAGCCGCAGCCGACGCGCATTCGCGCCTCGGTGACGCCGTTGATGATCGGCGCCTTGCCGGCCTGGACGACGAGGTGCGCCCCGTCGTCGATCGTCATCTCCACCGCCTCGCGGTTGCAGAGCGCGAGGAGCGCGGCGCAGGTGACGCGCCCCTCCTTCTTGGAGCCGCCGGTGAGGTGGTCGACCCCGCCGAGCGAGAGCATCCGCGAGCCGTATTCGGCCGTCATCACATGGCCGATGGCCTCGCCGTCGACGCGCACGATGGCGCGCTCCTCGCCGATATGGCGGTCGGTGTCGATCTTCACCTTCACGCCGCAATAGCTGAAGATTCCCTCCGTCACGACGGTGACGACATCCTCGCCCGTGCGCAGCGGCTGGCTGATGATGAAGGGGGCGGGCTTGTAGTCCGGATAGGTGGTCCCCGCGCCGACGGCGGTGACGAAGGGGCGGTCGGCGAGGAGGAGGTCGCCGTCCCACTCGGCCTTGTCGTTGTCGAGGAAGGGGACGAGCTTGCCGCCGGCGCGCTGGTTCGCCTCCAGGATGGTCAGCGGGTCGAGGCGCACGAGCGTGCCGCCGTGGTTCGCGTAGCGGTCGCACGCGCCGGTGCGCCCGTCGGCGATGTAGCAGAGCACGGGGCAGGCGTCGCAGCGGATCTTCTCGGACGGGGCGACGCTGGTCATGACCGGGCCTCCAGGATGGCCGCGCGCACACGGTCGGGCGTCGCGGGCACTTGTGTGATGCGGGCGCCCGTCGCGTGCCGGATGGCGTTGAGGATCGCGGGGGCGGTGGGGATAAGGACGTGCTCGCCGAGGCCCTTCGCGCCATAGGGGCCGTTGGCGTCGGCCTCTTCGACGATCAGCGTCGTGACCGGCGGCATGTCGCCGATGGTGGGGATCAGGTAGTCGTGCAGGTTCTCGGTGCGGCCGGGGATGTAGGCCTCCATCAGCGCCATCCCGGCCCCCTGCGCGATGCCGCCCTCCACCTGCCCCTCCACGAGGAGCGGATTGATGGCGCGGCCGACATCGTGGGCGGCGGTGAAGTGGAGGAGCCGCACGGTGCCGAGCTCGATATCGACCTCCACCTCGGCGAGGTGGGCGGCGTAGCCGTAGACGGCGTAGGGCGCGCCCTGGCCGTTCTCGTCGAGCGGGGCGGTCGGCGGGTCGTAGCTCTCGGCGACGACGAGCGCGTAGCCCTCCGGATCGGCCGGGAGGACGGAGAGGTCGATCGCCTGCCGCCGCCCCTCGTCGACGACGCCGAGCCCGTCCGGCCCCGCGACGAGGGTCGCGTCCTCGCCCGCGTTCGCCTGGCGCAGGAGCGCGGTGCGCAGCGCAAGCCCCGCGAGGCGCGCCGCGTTGCCGGAGATGAAGGTCTGGCGCGAGGCCGAGGTCTTGCCGGCGTCGGGCGTCACGTCCGTGTCCGGTCCGACGATCGCGACCGAGCCGAGATCGACGCCGAGCGCGGCGGCGAAGATCTGCGCGATGACGGTGTTCGCGCCCTGGCCGATGTCCATCGCGCCCTGGTGGAGGACGATCCGCCCGTCCCCGGTGACGCCGGCTTTGATGGTCGAGGGGTTCGCCATCGAGGTGTTGCCGCAGCCATACCAGCCGGAGGCGAGGCCCGCGCCGCGCCGGAGCGGCCCCGTCGCCGCCCGGTTGAAGGCCGCCGCCTCGCCCCGCGCACGGGCGAAATGGGGGGCGAGCGCGTCGAGGCAGGCGCCGATCCCGACGCCCTGCGCGAAAACCTGTCCGCACACGGTGGGCGTCCCGTTCGCGAGCGCGTTGCGGCGGCGGAAAGCCAGCGGATCGAGCCCTAGCGCCTCGGCGAGATCCTCGAACAGCACCTCCTGCGCGATCGCCGATTGCGGCACGCCGAAGCCGCGGAAGGCGCCGGAGGGCGGGTTGTTGGTGTGGACCCCGGCGCTCCGCGCGCGATAGTCGGCGACTCGGTAGGGGCCGGAGGCGTGGACGGGGACGCGGTTCGCGACCGTCGGGCCCCAGCTCGCATAGGCGCCGGTGTCGAACGTGCCGTCGAAATCGAAGCCGCAGATCAGCCCGTCCCGCGTCGCGCCGATGCGCAGGCGGATGTCCGACGGGTGCCGCTTGGTGGTCGACTGCATGGATTCGTTGCGGCTGTAGGCCATGCGGACCGGCCGGTCGGTGCGCATCGCGGCGACCGCCAGGAAGGGCTGGACCGAGAGGTCGAGCTTGGAGCCGAAGCCGCCGCCGACCGCGGTCGGGACGATGCGGACCCGCTCGAGCGGGATGCCGAGGATCGCGGCGACGCCCTCCTGGTCCATCACCGGGGCTTGCGTGCAGGCGTGGATCTCGATCCGGTCGCCGACGCGGCGGGCGACCCCGGCCTCGGGCTCGATATAGGCGTGCTCGACGAAGCCTGAGCGGAAGCGCCCCTCGACCACGATATCGGCGCGGGCGAGCGCCGCCTCCGCGTCGCCGCGCTGGACGATGCCGCGGCACATGACGTTGCCGGCCCGGCCCGCATGAAGACGCGGCGCGTCCTCCCGCAGCGCCTCTTCGGGCGAGGTGAGCGCGGGGAGGGGCTCCCAGGAGACTGGGAAGGCGCGATCGTCGAAGCCCGCCATGGTGTCGGGCTCGCCGACCACGGCCGCGATCGCCTCGCCGCGATGGCGGACCTCGCCCTCGGCGAAGACCGGCTGGTCGGCAAAGGGCGGGATGACGCCGAAGATGTTGCTGCCGGGCACGTCCGCGTGCGTCAGCACCATCGCGATGCCGGGGCGGGCGGCGCGGTAGGCGTCGAGGTCGCCGAGCACGAAGCGGGCGCGCGCATGGGGGCTGCGGATGACGCGCAGGACGAGGCTGTCGGCGGGGGCGATGTCGTCGCCGAAGCGCTCTGTGCCGTCGACCTTGGCGCGACCGTCGATCCGGGTGACGCGGCTGCCGATGCCGCCATCGGTGCGCGCCGCGTCGGGGGCGGGCCCGGCAAGGGCGGCGACCGCCTCCACGATCTTGCGGTAGCCGGTGCAACGGCAGAGGACGCCTCCGAGCGCGTCCTGGATCTCGGCCTCGCTGGGGGCCGGCCGTTCGGTCAGGAGGTGGGCCGCCGCGACCATCATGCCCGGCGTGCAGACCCCGCACTGGGCCGCGCCGTGGGCGAGGAAGCTGTCCGCGAGGCGACGGCCGACCGGGCTCGCGACGACGCCGGCGACGCTCTCCACCGCGCGTCCCTCGGCCTGCTGCGCGGCGACGAGGCAGGCGCACACCGGCGCGCCGTCGAGAAGAACCGTGCACGCGCCGCAGTCGCCCGCATTGCAGCCGATCTTCACGTCGCGCGCGTCGCATTGCTCGCGCAGCGCCTCGGACAGGCGCATTCCGGGGCGGGCGCGCACCGCGACCGGCGCGCCGTTCAGGCGGAAGCTGACCCGCTCCCCGGCCATCGCATCGTCCCGATCCTCGATGATGATGGCCGCGTCGGTCATGGTCATCCTTTGGGGCTGGCGAAGGTCGCGAGGAGGCGTTTCAGGAGCGTCGAGGCGGCGTCGATTCGGTAGCGCGCCGAGCCGCGGACGTCGTCGATCGGGGCGAGCGGGGCGAGGTGCTCGTCCGCGACGCAGGCGGCGAGGTCGCCGACCGGCGCGTCGAGGAGAGCGGCTTCGAGCGCCGGAAGGCGCACGGCGACCGGCGAGCAGGCGCCGACCGCGACCCGCGCTGCCGCGACGCGCCCGTCAGCGGCGTCGATCACCGCCGAGGCCATCGCGATGGAGATCACCAGATAACGGCGCGCGCCGAGCTTCAGGAACGCGCCGCGCGCCGCGCCCTGCGGCGGAATGTGGATCGCGACCACCATCTCGCCGGGCGCGAGCGCGGTGCGGCGCACCCCGGTGATGAAGACCTCCAGCGGCACGCGGCGCGACCCGGCGCGCGAGGCGACCTCCACCACCGCGCCGAGCGCGAGGAGGGCGGGCACGCCGTCCGCCGCCGGCGAGGCGTTGCACAAATTGCCCGCGATGGTGCCGGTGTTCTGGATCTGGATGGAGCCCACCTCGCGGGCCGCGGCCTTCAGCCCGTCGAAGGCGGGGGGCAGGGGGGCTCGCACGAGGTCGGTCCAGGTGGTGGTCGCGCCGATGCGCCAACCCGCGTCGCTCGCCTCGATGCCGCGCAGGGCCGCGAGGCGCGAAATGTCGATGATGGGCCGGTCGGGCGCGCGCTCGCCGAGCGCGGGGAACACGTCGGTTCCACCCGCGAGGATGCAGACGGGCGCCGGTCCGCGGATCGCGTCGAGTGCGTCGTCGAGCGTCAGGGGTGTCACATACGTCACGATCACGTCCCCGCTTGATCGTTCGTATGCTAACGATATGACGCGTTCTTCGCGCAAGTCAATCGGGGCGACTTCGTGGCAACCGATCGCAGCGGAAGGCTTTGCGGCCGGGCCCGATCGGCGGCATGATGCGCACCGCTCCGCCGCCGCGGGGTGCCAGTCACAGACGTTCCCGCGAAGGCGCCGGTGTCCCTGCCGGCGCAGGGGCCGTCCCAGAGGAGATCCGATGAACGGCGCCGAAAGTCTCGTCCGCACGCTCAGTGGAGCGGGCGTCTCCGTTTGCTTTGCCAATCCCGGCACGTCCGAGATGCAGTTCGTCGACGCGCTCGACCGGACGGGCCTGATGCGCTGCGTTCTCGGCCTCTTCGAGGGCGTGGTGACCGGCGCCGCGGACGGCTATGGGCGCATGGCGAAGAGCCCGGCGGTGACGCTCCTCCACCTCGCGCCGGGCTTCGCGAACGGGGCGGCGAACCTTCACAACGCCAAGAAGGCGCGCACGCCGATCGTCAATCTCGTCGGCGACCACGCGACCTATCACCTCCAGTATAATGCGCCGCTGACGGCCGATCTCGAAGGCGCGGTCACGCCCTTCAGCGACTGGGTGCGGATGTCGACCTCCGCCGCGACGATCGGCGCTGACGGTGCCGCCGCGGTCGCTGCCGCGATGAGCGGGCCGGGCCGCGTCGCGACCCTCCTCGCCCCCTCCGACACGGGGTGGGATCCGGGCGGCGTCGTCGCCGCGCCGATCGCGCCGACGCCGCCGGGCGCCTATGACCGGGCCGCGCTCGATGCCGCCATCGCCGCGATCGAGAGCGGGGAGAAGACGCTGATCTATGCCGGCGGCGCCGTGCTAGAGGACCCGGAGCTCACCGGCCTCCTCAACGCGATCGCCGAGAAGACCGGCGTGACGGTGCTCGCGCCCGGCTCCAACCGGCGCATCGAGCGGGGCGCGGGCCGCGCGCGCATCAACAAGCTGCCCTATCCGATCGACATGGCGCTCGAGGTGCTCGCCCCCTACCGCCACGCGATTCTCATCGAGGCGCCGGAGCCGGTCGGCTTCTTCGCCTACCCGAACAAGCCGAGCCGCCTCCTGCCGGACGACACCGCCCGCGTCGTCCTCGCGACGGCGGAGGAGGACGGGGTCGGGGCGGTGCGCGCCCTCGCCGACCGGCTCGGCGTGAGGAAGCCGCTCGTCGTCGACGCCGCGCGCCCGGTCGCCCCCGGCGCCGGCTCGATCACCTATGGCGCGCTCGCCGCCGCGATCGCCGCCGCGCTCCCGGAAGGGGCGATCATCTCCGATGAGGGCATCACCGTCGGGCGCGACATCTACGGGATGACGGCCGGCGCGCCGCCCATGACCTGGCTCGCGATCACCGGCGGCTCCATCGGCATCGGCCCGCCGCTCGCGACCGGCGCGGCCGTCGCCTGCCCGGACCGACCTGTGGTGGCGCTCCAGGCGGACGGCTCGTCGATGTACACGATCCAGGCGCTGTGGACGCAGGCGCGCGAGAATCTCAACGTCACGACCGTGATCTTCGCCAACCAGTCCTACGAGATCCTCAAGCAGGAGCTCTTCCGCGTCGGCGCCAATCCGGGCCGCAGCGCGCTCGACATGCTGGAGATCAACCGGCCGGAGCTCGACTTCGTCTCGCTCGCGTGCGGGATGGGCGTGCCGGCCAAGCGCGTCAGCGACGCGGCGGAACTCTGCCGCGCCATCGCCGACGCCGTGAAGGAGCCCGGCCCCTTCCTGATCGAGGCCATGATCGACGGCTGACCCCTCGGCCGTTCATCGGGCCGGTTTCGGCCCCGCCTGAAGCGCGATATTCTCCCCCGCAAAACGACACGCGGGGGAGACGATGCGGGCGATCCTTGCTGCCGGAGCGACCCTCGGGCTGATCCTCGCCGCGAACGCGGGACCGGCCCCGCGCGACGCACTGCCCGAGCCTGTCGGGGACGACGCCTATCGGCCGGTGGACGAAGCGGAGGCGGCGCTCGGCCAGCTCCTCTTCTACGACCCGATCCTGTCGGGCAATCGCAACATCGCCTGCGCCACCTGCCACCATCCGCGCTTCGCGACCGGGGACGGCGTGTCCCTCGCGCTCGGCGAGGGCGGAATCGGGCTCGGCCCGGAGCGGACCGCAGACCCGGACAATCTGCCGGAGCAGCGCGTCCCGCGGAACGCCCAGGCGCTCTTCAATCTCGGCGCGCGCGAATTCACCGTGATGTTCCATGACGGGCGGATCGAGGCCGACCCGAACCGCCCCTCGGGCCTGCGCACCCCGCTCGGCGAGGACATGGTGCAGGGCTTCGCCTCGCTCCTCTCCGCGCAGACGATGTTCCCCGTCCTCTCGCCGGACGAGATGGCCGGGCATTATTCGGAGAGCGACGTGTCGAAGGCGGTGCGTCTCGGCCGCCTCACGGGCGAGGGCGGGGCGTGGGACATCATCGCCCGCCGCGTCGCCGCGCTCGATGACTACCGGCACCGCTTCGAGGCGGTCTACCCGGAGATCGCCGCCGGCCGGCCGATCGCCTTCACCGACATCTCCAACGCAATCGCCGCCTTCGTCGAGTTCGAGTGGCGCTCCGACACGAGCCCGTTCGACGCCTTCCTGCGTGGCGAGGCGCCCCTCCCGGAGGAGGCGGAGGCGGGGCTGGACCTCTTCTACGGCGCGGCCGGATGCGCGGCCTGCCACACCGGCCCCTTCCAGACCGACCACCGCTTCCACGCGATGGGCGCGCCCCAGCTTGGCCCCGGCAAGGGCGCGCGCTTCGAGCTGCACCGCCGCGACGAGGGGCGGATGGAGGTGACGGGCAAGGAGGAGGACGCGTTCCGCTTCCGCACCCCGTCGCTCCGCAACGTCGCGCGGACCGGCCCATGGGGGCACGCGGGCGCGCACAGCGAACTCGCCGCCTTCCTGCGCGACCATGTGGAGCCGGGTGCCGCCGCCGGCCGCTACGACCGCCATCTTGCGGTCCTCCCCGTCCTGCCGGGGGTCGAGGATTGGGCGGTGATGGACGACACCGACGAGCGCGCGCGCATCATGGCGGCGGTCGAGATCAATGACCATGCGCTCGGCGAGGCCGAGATCGCGGCGCTCCTCGCCTTCCTCGACACGCTCTCCGACCCGGCCGCCCTTGCGGGCCGCCTCGGCATTCCCGCCAGCGTGCCGAGCGGGCTCGAGGTGCCGCGCTAGCTCTAATGCGGCGGCGCTTCGGCGGCGCGGGTCGCGTAGGGGCGCAGCGAGAGGGACGCGCCGTCGCGCCAGAGGGCGGCCTCCGTGCCCGCGGGAACGGTCAGCCAGTCGGACGCGCTGCCGTCGGGCCAGACGACGCGGAGGGTGGCCGCATCGTCCGTGCCGAGGCCGAAATGGACGGGCAGCGCCTCGCCGCCGCCGTGCCCGCCGCCGACGGTGATCTCGCGCGTGTCGAGCGATCCGTCCGCCATGCGACGCTCCAGGAAGGCGCCGACCGCGAACCCGTTCGGTCCGTCCTGGCGCGGCATGAGCGCGATCGACCGGCCCACGGGGCCGAGATTGCGGTAGAGCTCCAGCGGCGCGCGGCGGTTCACCACCACGAGGTCGAGCGCGCCGTCGCGGTCGAGATCGGCGAGCGCCGCCCCGCGCGAGCGGTGGACGGTGGCGACGCCCGCATCGAGCGCGGCCTCGGTGAAGCGGCCGTCCGCCTCCTGGAGGAGGAGGTTGTTCGGGTCTTCAAGGGCGTTGGTCGGCATCTGGTCTACGTTGCCCTTGGCGATGAAGAGGTCGGCGCGGCCGTCATTGTTCACATCCGCGAACTCGGCGTGCCAGCCGGTGGAGGGGCGCCCGTCGTCGCCGAAGAAGGGGCGCTGGGCGAAGGTGCCGATCGAGAACGGGGCGAGGCGGTAGCCCTCGGGCCCGGCGATCATCATGAGCTGGTCGCCCATCGAGGTGAGGACCACCTCCGGCAAGCCGTCGCCGGTCAGGTCGCGGCTCGCGATGCCCATCCCCCAGATCGAGACGGGGGCCCAGCCGTCCTCCCGGCCGAGGAGGGTCGGCTCCGGCATCCGCCACATCTGCTCGTGGCCGCCGCGCACATAATAGTGGCGGTCGTTGGAGACGCGCAGGTCCTGCCGGCCGCGGCGGCTATAGTCGGAGAAGAGCATCGAGAGGGCGCAGAAGCCGGGCTCCAGGATCTGCGGCGGGGCGTAGGTCGTGCCCTCGGGGCGGTAGAGCGCGTTGGCATCGCACGCCTCGAAGGGGCCGTTCGGGTCGGCCCGGTCCACATAGTTGCCGATCGCGAGGGTCGGGCGGCTCGCGCCCGGCTCGAAGGTCGCGCTGAAGGCCGTGCTCCAGGCGTCGCCCGGCTCGAAGCCGAGCCGCGCCGTCGCGTCCTCGAAGGTGCAGTCCCCCTTGCCGAGGAGGAGGCGGTTCGGCCCGACGCTGAGGATTGCGAGGTCGAGGATGCCGTCTCCGTCGATGTCGAGCGGCCACAGGCCCGTGACCTCGCGCATGTCGCCGAACGCGCCTTCGGTGAAGGCGAGCGGCGCGCCCTTCCTGCCCGTGGCGTTGACGAAGAGGCGGGCCGGGGCGGCACCGCCGGCGACGGCGAGGTCGGGGAAATGGTCGCCATTGCAGTCGAACGCGGCGACGCCGCCGCCGACGAAATGCTCCCAGCCGCCCTCATAGATGTGGGGCGGGCCGGGGAGGGCGGCGCTCGCGTCGGAAAAACGGGGGATCGCGGCGTCGGCCGCGGCCTCGCCCGCGAGCGCGAGGAGGAGGAGAAGTGCGAGCGGGCCTCTCATGCGACGCGTCCCTCGCCGATGAGCTGCTCGGTCAGCGCCGAGAGGGCGAGGGCGGCGGCGCCGCGCGCCCACACCATGTCGCCCCAGGCGTTGATCTCGATGTGCGGTGGCGTGCGCCCGGTGTCGAGGATCAATTCGCGCACCTCCGCGAGGACGTCTTCGGCATAGAGATAGTCGAAGCGGATCTGGCCGCCCGAGATGATGATGAGGTTCGGGTCGAAGAGCTGGTAGACGTTGGCGAGCCCCACCGCGAGATAGCGCCCCGCGCGGCGGAAGATCGAGCGCGCGCCAGCGTGGCCGTCCTTCGCGTGCTCGTAGAGGCTGTCGAGGAGCTGGCGGGCGCTCTCGGCGGTGTCGCGGTTCCAGTCGAGCGCGGTCTGCGCCTCGCGCACCAGCGCATAGTCGGCGACATAGGCTTCCAGGCACCCGCGCCGACCGCAGCGGCAGAGCGCCCCGTCGAGCTGCACCTTGGTGTGGCCGAGCTCCATGCCGAGCCCGCTGCCGCCGCGGAAGAGCCGGTTCTGCAGGACGAGCCCCATGCCGACCCCGTTCTCGATGGTGACGACGGCGAAATCCGTCATCGTGCGTCCATGCCCGAACCAGAGCTCGGCGAGGGTGAGGAGGTTCGCGTCGTTGTCGATGGTGACGGGGAGGCGCAGCCGCTCGCTGAGGATCGCGCCGAGATGGGTGTCGCGCTCGGCGAGGATGGGTGACCAGAGGGCGATGCCGCGCGCATGGTCGATGACGCCGGGGAGGCCGAGCCCCACGCCCCAGAGGTCGGCGCGCGAGAGGCCCGCGGAGAGGATCGCGGCGTCGAGGACGCTCTCGGTCTCCACGAGCGTGCGCGCGACGGGCTGGCGGTGCGCGCCCGACGGCAGCGTCGCCTCGCCGACGAGTTCGCCCGCGAAATCGAGGATCACGGCCGAGTGCGCGTCGTCGGAGAGCTTGATGCCGGCGACATAGTAGGCGCGCGGGGCGACGGCGAGCGCCACCGGCGGGCGGCCGCGCGTGCTGTCGCGGGAGGCGCCGTCCACCTCCTCGACGAGGCCGGCGGCGAGGAGTTCGGCCGAGATCGCGCTGACCGAGGCGGGGGAGATCGCGAGGAGGCGGGAGAGGTCGGCGCGGCTCGCCTCGCCCGCGGCGCGCAGATGCTCGAAGAGGCGCTGGCGCATCGGCCGCGTCTCCACGACGGTCGGCAGGAGCGGGCCGCACCCGTCCCTCCGGCGTGGTTCGGCCGTCTCATCCGGTGAGAGGGGCGCGCGCAACATTACTTCAATGTCCGAATTATTACGGGCCTCATCATGCCCAACTCGATGCGATTTGCCACCAATTTCACCGCTGCGGTCGCGAAGCGCTTCTTTCGCACCTGCGAAGGTGGAATTTTATTTTGACTGCTGAATTAATTATGCGAAGCTGAGGGCAGACCTCGAACGAGGAACGTCCCGCAAGAGGACGGGGCGGAGGGAGGAAATCGATGATGATGAAGACCTTCTTGGCGGCTGCGCTGACGGCGGCCAGCCTGAGCACCGCGGCCATGGCGCAGGACCTCACGGTCGGCGTCAGCTGGTCCAACTTCCAGGAAGAACGCTGGAAGACCGACGAGGCCGCCATCAAGTCCGCGCTCGAGGCGGCCGGCGCGTCCTACGTGTCGACCGACGCACAATCCTCGTCCTCGAAGCAGATCTCCGACATCGAGAGCCTGATCGCGCAGGGCGTCGACGCCCTCATCGTGCTCGCGCAGGACGCGCAGGCGATCGGCCCGGCGGTGCAGGCCGCCGCGGACGAAGGCATCCCGGTCGTCGGCTATGACCGCCTGATCGAGGATCCGCGTGCCTTCTACCTCACCTTCGACAACGTGGAAGTCGGCCGGATGCAGGCCCGCGCCATCTTCGAATTGGTGCCCGAGGGCAACTACGTGATGATCAAAGGGTCGCCCACCGATCCGAACGCGGACTTCCTGCGCGGCGGCCAGCAGGAGATCCTGCAGGGCGCGATCGATTCGGGCGCGATCACCATCGTCGGCGAGGCCTACACCGACGGCTGGCTCCCCGCGAACGCCCAGCGCAACATGGAGCAGATCCTCACCGCCAACGACAATAATGTCGACGCGGTCGTCGCCTCCAATGACGGCACGGCCGGCGGCGCGGTGGCCGCGCTCACCGCGCAGGGCATGGAAGGCACCCCGGTCTCCGGCCAGGACGGCGACCACGCCGCGCTGAACCGCATCGCCCGCGGCACGCAGACCGTGTCGGTCTGGAAGGACGCGCGCGATCTCGGCCGCGAGGCCGGCGAGATCGCCGTCGCGATGGCCGGGGGCAAGGCGATGAACGAGGTCGACGGGGCCGCGGAGTGGACCTCGCCGGGCGGCGTGAAGCTTTGGTCGAAATTCCTGACCCCGGTGCCGATCACGAAGGACAATCTGAACGTCGTGGTCGATGCCGGCTGGATCTCCAAGGCGGACCTTTGCCAGGGCGTGCAGAACCCGCCCGCCGCCTGCCAGTAGGACAAATGCGCCGCCGCGGCCCCGTCCGCGGTGGTGCCCCCTTTCGTGAAGGCCGTGCGAGCCGACCGGGTGGCTTCCGCGGGTGAGCCCGCCCCCGCCGCCACCCTGTCTCGCCACGGAATGGAGTTGGGCCGGGAAAGTCCGCGATCGCCATGACAGACGCAGCCGACCACGCCACCGCCCCGCCGCGCGCCGCGCCGCGGAAGAACATCTTCAGGACGCTCGAGATCGACACGCGCCTTCTCGGCATGATCGGCGCGTTCGTCGTCCTGTGCATCGTGTTCGACCTCGTCGCCGACGGCCGCTTCCTCACCCCGCGCAACATCTTCAACCTGACGATCCAGACCGTCTCCGTCGCGATCATGGCGACGGGCATGGTCTTCGTGATCGTCACCCGCAATATCGACCTGTCGGTCGGCTCGCTCCTCGCCGTCTGCTCGGCCGTGATGGCGATGATGCAGACGGTGATCCTGCCCGACTGGCTCGGCCTCGGGCTCGGCCACCCGGCGATCTGGCTCGTCTCCATCGTGGTCGGCCTCGTCGTCGGCACGGCGATCGGCGCCTTCCAGGGCTTCCTCGTCGGCTACCTCACCATTCCGGCCTTCATCGTCACGCTCGGCGGCCTCCTCGTCTGGCGCAACGTCGCCTGGTACCTGACGGCGGGGCAGACGATCGGCCCGCTCGACGCGACCTTCATGAAGTTCGGCGGCATCAACGGCACGCTCGGCGAGACGCTGTCCTGGGCGGCCGCCGCGATCGCGGTCGCGGGCACGATCGCGATGATCCTCTCCAACCGGCGGGCGAAGGTGGCGCACGGCTTCCCGGTGAAGCCGCTCTGGGCGGAGGGGCTGCTCGCCCTCATCGCCACGGGCGCGATCGTCGGCTTCGTCGCGATCCTCAACGCCTACGAGCTGCCGTCGGGCCGCATCCGCCGGATCTTCGAATTGCGCGGCGAGGCGGTGCCGGACGGCTTCACGATGGCCTACGGCCTGCCGATCTCGGTGCTCGTCCTCATCGTCATCGCGGTGGTGATGACGGTGGTCGCCCGCCGCACGCGCCTCGGCCGCTACATCTTCGCGACCGGCGGCAATCCGGATGCGGCCGAGCTCTCCGGCATCAACACCCGCCTCCTCACGGTGAAGGTGTTCGCCATCATGGGGGCGCTCTGCGCGCTGTCGGCCGTGGTCGCCTCGGCCCGTCTCGCGAACCACTCCAACGATATCGGCACGCTCGACGAGTTGCGCGTCATCGCCGCCGCGGTGATCGGCGGCACGGCGCTCTCCGGCGGCATCGGGACGATCTACGGCGCGATCCTCGGCGCGCTCATCATGCAGTCGCTCCAGTCGGGGATGGCGATGGTCGGCGTCGACGCGCCCTTCCAGAACATCGTCGTCGGCGTGGTCCTCGTCCTCGCGGTGCTGATCGACATCCAATACCGGCGCAAGACGGGAGCGAAGTGATGACGATGACCGACACCGCCCCCGTCGCGGGCACCTCGGTGCCCCTCGTCGAGATGCGCAACATCCGCCTCGCCTTCGGCGGCGTCCACGCGGTCGACGACGTGTCGATCGAATTGCGCGCCGGCGAGGTGCTCGGCCTCCTCGGCCACAATGGCGCGGGCAAGTCGACGCTGATCAAGATCCTGTCCGGCGCCTACCAGATGGATTCGGGCGAGATCCGCATCGACGGCAATACCGCGCGGATCGAGAGCCCGCGCGACGCGCGGCGCTACAATATCGAGACGATCTACCAGACGCTCGCGCTCGCGGACAATCTGAACGCCTCGGCGAACCTCTTCCTGGGGCGCGAGCTGATCACCCCGCTCGGCTTCGTGGACGACGCGAAGATGGAGGCCGAGACGCGCAAGATCATGGCGCGCCTCAACCCCAACTTCAAACGGCTGAACGAGCCAGTCTCGGCGCTCTCGGGCGGCCAGCGCCAGTCGGTCGCGATCGCCCGCGCGGTCTATTTCAACGCCAAGATCCTCATCATGGACGAGCCGACCGCCGCGCTCGGTGTCCACGAGACGCAGATGGTCGCCGAGCTGATCGACGAACTGAAGCGCCAGGGGCTCGGGATCATCCTCATCTCGCACGACACGCGCGAGATGATGGCGCTGTGCGACCGCGTCTGCGTGATGAAGAACGGGCAACTCGTGGGGACCGAGCGCGTCGAGGACGTGACCGAGGACGACATTCTCTCCATGATCATCCTCGGGAAGAATCCACGAGAAGCAGCCTGATCGCATGTACCTCGGCATCGACCTCGGAACCTCCGGCCTCAAGGCGGTTCTGATCGACGACGCGCAGACGCTGGTGGCGGAGGCGACCGCGCCGCTCACCGTCTCGCGCCCGCACCCCTCCTGGTCCGAGCAGCACCCGGCCGACTGGATCGAGGCGGCGCGGGGCGCGCTCGGCGCCATCGCCGCGGAGGTGCCGCTCGACGGGGTGCGCGCCATCGGCCTCTCCGGCCAGATGCACGGGGCGACCCTCCTCGACGCGTCCCACACCGTGCTGCGCCCGGCGATCCTGTGGAACGACACGCGCGCGGCGGACGAGGCGATCACCCTCGACGCGACGCCGGTCTATCGCGAGGTGTCGGGCAACATCGTCTTTCCCGGCTTCACCGCGCCGAAGCTCAACTGGGTGCGCCGGCACGAGCCGGCCCTCTTCGACGAGGTCGCGCTGGTGCTCCTGCCGAAGGACTTTCTGCGCCTCTGGCTGACGGGGGAGGCGGTGACCGAGCCGTCCGACGCCTCGGGCACGAGCTGGCTCGACACGGGCGCGCGGGTCTGGTCGCCGGAGCTTCTGGAGCTCTGCGCGCTCGACGTCGCCCACATGCCGCGGATCGTCGAGGGCAACGCCCCCTCCGGCGCGCTGCGCGGCGAGATCGCGCGCGAGTTCGGCCTGCCGGCGGGCATTCCGGTCGCCGGCGGGGCGGGGGACAATGCGGGGGCGGCGGTCGGGATGGGCGTCGTCTCGCCGGGCGACGCCTTCCTCTCGCTCGGCACCTCGGGCGTGCTCTTCGTCGCCTCGCCCGGCTACCGGCCGGCGCCCGAGACGGCGGTCCACACCTTCTGCCACGCGCTCCCCGATGCCTGGCACCAGATGGGCGTCATCCTGTCCGCGACGGACGCGCTCAACTGGTATGCGGGCTTCGTCGGCAAGGATGCGGCCTCGCTCGCCGGCGGGCTCGGCCCGCTGACGGCGCCCGGCCGCGCGCTCTTCCTGCCCTATCTCGGCGGCGAGCGCACACCGCACAACGACGCCGCCGTGCGCGGCGCGCTGATCGGGATCGCCCACGATTGCGACACGGCCGCCGGGACGCGCGCGGTGATGGAGGGCGTCGTCCACGCGGTGCGCGACTGCCGGGACGCGCTCGCGGCGGCGGGGACGACATTCGACCGGCTGATCGCCGTCGGCGGCGGGAGCCGGTCCGCCTACTGGCTGGAGGCGATGGCGACCTCGCTCGGCGTGCCGATCGATCTGCCGGGCGCGGGCGACTACGGCGCCGCCTTTGGCGCGGCGCGCCTCGCCATCATGGCCGCCACCGGGGAGGGCGCGGCGCTCGCGACGCGGCCCGAGATCGCGCGGACCATCGAGCCGAACGCGGCGCTGGCGTCGGGTTTCGCCGACGCGCACGCCCGCTACCAGGCCGCCTATCAGGCCTTGAAGGACATCTCGTAGGTCTGCGCGCCCGTGACGGCGGCGGCCGATCCCCCCGCCGCGCCCGGCATCCCCTCGCGCACGCGCTTCACGCTGTCGGCGGCGGCCGCGGCGAGGAGGCGCGCGTCGCTCCCGACCGTCACCATGTCGAAGCCCCATTCGAGCGCGCGGATGGCATAGTCCGGCCGCCCGCAATGGAGCGCGGCCTTCTTGCCGGCCCGGTGGGTGGCGGCGAGGATCGTTTTGATCGCGTCGATGATCTCCGTCTCCTCCCGGTCGAACCCGGCGGGGAGGCGGCCCTCGGTGAGGCCGATCGTGAGGTCGGACGGGCCGACATAGATGGCGTCGATCCCCGGCGTGGTGACGATCGCTTCAAGATTCGCCATCGCCTGCGCCGTCTCGATCATCGCGAAGGCGAGGATCTCGTCATTCGCCTCGGCGCCATAGTTCGGGCCGGCGGCGAAGGCGACGCGGGTCGGACCGTAGCTGCGCAGCCCCTTCGGCGGGTAGCGGAGCGAGGAGACGAACGCCTCCGCCTCGGCGCGGGAGTTCACCATCGGGCAGATGATGCCGTAGGCCCCGGCGTCGAGCAGCTTCATGATGATGCCGGGCTCGTTCCACGGCACCCGCGCCATCGGCACGGTGCCGCTCGCGCGCATCGCCTGGATCATCGGCAGGGCGGACGAATAGTCGAGCGCGCCGTGCTGCAGGTCGATGGTGACGCTGTCATAGCCCTGCTCGGCCATGATCTCGGCGGTGAAGGTGTTGCCGATCGAGAGCCAGGCGTTGATCGTCTTCCCGCCCTCGGCCCAGCGCTGTTTGAGGCTGTTCTTAATCACGCTTCTTGATCCTCCCCGGGACGGCCCGAGAGTGGTCGGGCGGGGCGGTCGGATCAACACCTAAATGTCGAACGATTTCCGCGTTGAAGCGACGGCTCATTTTTGCCCGCCCCGCGCCGCCCGCTGGTACCAGCGGATCGCCTCGGCCTGGTCGCGCGCGACGCCCTCGCCGCTGAAATACATGTCGCCGAGCTTGTACATGGCGGCCGTGTCGCCCGCTTCGGCGGCGGCCCGCGCGGCGCGGACCTCTTCGGGCTCGTCCGCTTGCGGGGCGGCCGCGGGCGAGGCGGCGGGTCGCAGGAATTCGAGGCGGAGGCGCGCCGAGGCGGCCTCGGGCGTGCCCGGATAGGCGGCGACGAAGCGCTCCAGCACCGTCGGATCGCTGCTTCCGGCGATCAGCGCGTAGATCGCAGCAACGTTCGTCGCCGCGGCGGGCGCCTGCTGCGCCACCGGCACGGGCGTCGGCAGAGGTGCCGGGGTGGACGGAGTGGCGAGGGCCTTCAGGGTCGGCGAGGCGGCGGCGATCTCGGCAAGGCGCTTGGCGCCGTTCAACTCGCCCGGCACCACGGCGCGATAGTGGAGGCCCACCATCTTGTGCGTCTCGTTGTCGAAGACGGGGGCGCCGGAGGAGCCCGGAAGCGTGTCGCAAAGGTGGAGGATGTCGGCCCCGTCGAGCGCGGGGGAATGGGTGGCGCAGGCAAGGCTGACGTGCTGCTCGCGCCCGCCCGGATGGTGGACGACGAAGAGCGACTGGAGATCACGGATCGTCGCGTCCGGCGCGATCGAGACCGTGCCCCAGTCGGCGCCCGGATGGCCGGAGACGCGGTGGATCGCGTAGTCGAGCCTCTCCGAGGCCTCCACCGGCTCGACGTCCACGACGTAGCGCTTCACCCCCTCCGAGCTGCGCGGCCGCAGATAGCCCATCCACAGGATGGCGTCGGCCGCCGTCCCGATGGGATTGCCCACGATGCAGTGATTGTTGGTGAGGAGGAGGTCGTCGGCGATCAGCGAGGCGGTGCAGAAGCCGAGTTCGCGCTTGCCGGCGACGTCGATGGCGATCGAAAGGCGGCCGACGGGGCGGCCGACGCGGCGCAGGAGATCCTCCGGATTGTAGGCGCGGGCCGCGCGCATCCGCCCCGCGGCGCTGGAGGTGATGATGGCGCGGGTGAGCCGCGTCTCGCCGGCTTCCTTGGGCGGGTCGAGATCGTCGACCGATCCGCGCTCCATGATCGCGATCTGCGCCCGCGCCGTGCCGCTCGCGAGCCAGGGCTCGGCGAGCGCGGCGACGAGGAGCCATGCGAGGCGCATGGCCTTGCGGGGCGGGCGAACGGGCTTGTCCTCGTTCATCGGCGGACCTCGCTTCGGCAATCGGCCAAGCCATGAACGAACGCGGCCGGGCGGGCAAGCACCGCCGCCCGGCCGCGCCGGCTCAGCGGGCGGCCTCGCCCTCGTCCGGAGTCGGGGCGGGGCGGGTGTAGGGACCGTCGAGCGGGTAGACGCACGCGGCGGTGGCGGGCCGGGTCTGCTCGGCCGTGGCGCGCGGGATGGCGAGGCGGGCGGGGCCCTCGGTGCAGGCGGGCTCTTGCCGGGGCGGGGCCTCGACGGGTGCGGCCTGCGGGCGGGCATCGCCCCCTTCGGCGAGGACGGCGATGGGGACCGCCACCATCGCGCCGATCAGCGCCACGTTGATCCGTGCCGCGATGCGCCGGGTGAGCGAAGCGCGCGGTGCCGCGAAATCCATCATAGGGCCCTCCATTCCGTCGTCGCAGACGAGATTGGAGGGGGCAGACCGGGTTTTGCGGTCAGTCCGGGGTGAAGCGGAGGGTGAAGCTCTGCACCGGGGCCGCGTCGTCGTCCGCCCACAGGATGTCGACGATGACGGAGAGATCGCCGACCGGCAGCGTGCGGATCGGGATCACGGTGGACTGCCCCGGCGCGAGCGTCAGGCCGCGGAAGAGCTGCTGGTCGGCGGTGATCGCGATCGTCGCGAGCGGCTCGTCGGCGCGGATCTCCAGCGCGCGCGAGGGCGCGTCGTTGCGCAGTTCGAGGAGGCAGAGGTCGGTGAGGGGGATCGCGATCGTCTCCTGCGCCGCCGCCTCCTGCCGCGCGCGCACCAGGGGACGGCCGTCGAAGAGCGCCTCGCGGCAGTGCTCGCCGTCCAGCGGGCGGCTCGTGATGATGCGGATCGCGCTGACCGGCTCGTCCGTCACCGGGTAGGCTTCGAGCCGGGTCTCGGCCGCGGCGGTCGCGACACCGGCGAGCCAGAGGAGGAGGGCGAGGACGGGCGGTGTCATGGCGTCCCCTCGAATTCGAGGGCGAGGGCCTCTTCCGCGCCCTCGGCGGCGACGGTGAGCCGGGCCGTGCGCCCGACCGGCGGCGCGCGGAAGACGAGGAGATAGCGCGCGCCCGGCGAGAGGGTGATCGGTCGGCCCATCGGCGAATCTCCTTCGATGATGCTGCCGGCGAGGGCCGAATCGAGGCCGATCGCCATGACGGCGGCGCCCGTGTTGGTGAAGCGCAGCGCGCAGGTCGCCTGTGTCGCGGGCACGCCGATCCGCGCGCCGTCGATGGCGACGGGCCGGGCGGCCAGCGCGGCCCCCGTCATTTGCGCCTCGACGCAGGCCGCGCGATCGGCCGCCGTCAGGCGTTCGATGGAGAGGCTCGCCGACACGTCACGCTCCCGCTCGCCCTTTCCGGCGAGAATGGAAAGGCCAAAGGCGATCGCGCCGGCGACGATCAGCGCGAGGAGGACGAGGACCGCGACACGCCCCATCCCCCGGCGCGGCGGGCGGGGCGGCGCGGGCGATGTGGCGGGCTCCACGACGCCTGCGGCCTCGCGCGCGAGCGCCTCGACGCTCTCGAAGCCGTCGAGCAGGACGAGGCGGCCGCCCGGCGGGAGCGCCCGCTCGATCGCGGCGCGATCGGCCTCGGCGGGGTCGGCGAGCGCGAAGGCGACGATGGCGTCGGCCCGGCGGCGGGCGAGCGCACCGGCACTGTGGCCGAGCTTTTCGCCGACATAACGCGCCTCGCCTGTGGGGTTCAGCGCGCCGTCGACGGAGCCGGTCGCCCAGACGATCCAGTCCGCATCCTCGACGGCGGCGATCTCGGCGCCGTGGCGCACGATGCGGTGGGCGAGGAGGACCGGCAGTTCCCAGCTCCGCCCGTCATCGACCGCGCCCTCGATGACGAGATGGCAGGGGGACGGGCTGTCGCCGAGCGCCTTCAGCGCGCCGTCGACGAGGCGGTGGTAGCCTTCCGCGATCGGGAGCGGGCGGAAATCGTCGATGCCCGTCGCGATGCTCTGGCCGAGATGGGGCTTGTGCGCGAGGTCCACGACGCGCGCGAGCCCGCCCGTCGTCGGTACGAGGACGGCGACGCGGCGCGCGCGCTTCGGCTTGCTGTCTTCGTCGATCTCTGTCGCGCGCACGGGGATCTGTCGGCGGTGGGATGGATCTTGCCTTAGGCTTCGGACCCGATCAGGACAGGGTCTGCGCGCCGCCGAGGCGGCGCCCGAAGGGTTGGCCAGAACCGGCCGATCCGCGGGCGTAAGCCTCGTCGAATATGCTCGGCATGTCCGTCCTCGTCTTCCGCAGCGCGTCTCGACCGGTTCTGACCAACGCAGGCCCTGTCCTGATCGGGTCCGGAGCCAAGCGCACGATGGACCGAGCGGGGCCGTCAGGTCCAGCGCCGCGGCCCGTTTCGCCCGCCTCAGAGGAGGAAGATGTGCGTCGCGGGGTCGAGGAGGAGGGCGGCGGCCTCGCCTTCGGCAGCGTCCTCGCGGCCGAGACCGAACTGGATCACGCCGTCGATCGGGGCGGAGAGGGGAAGGCGCGCGATGCGCCCGTCCGCGCCGAGAAGCTCGATCGCGGCCGGGATGGCGCCGCCCGGCTTCAGCGTGATGACGAGCCACACGACGTGCGCCTCGACGACCGTGCGGATCTCCACCCCGTCGACGATGCGGCGGTGCCCGTCCTCGGTGGCGGCGGCATAGGCGGTGGGGGAGGAGAGGAGCGCGTTCGCAGCGCGCAGCCGCCGGTAGAGGCCGATCGCCCCGATCGGGATGGTGACGAGGCCGGCGAAGCCCTCGCGCGAGGCCGCGCGGCGGGCGAGCTCGGCGACCGGGATCGCGCCGCCGGCGCCTCCATCTTCGGCCTCGGCGGCGAGCGTGCGGGAGGCGATCATGTCGATCATCTCCGGCTCGAGAGGGTCATTCTGCGCCATGGACCCCCTCCGCGACGGTCGAGGGCGCGTAGCGCTTCGTGAACTCGGCGGCGAAGACGGCCTTGTCCCCGCCGAAGGCCGACTCGAGCGGCGTGCGGCGGGCCGCCGTGGCGACGCCGGCGCGCGCCTCCGACAGGATCGCCGCCATCGCGAGGAGGGCGGCGCGGATCTCCTCGAACTGGGCGCGCAATTCGGCCGGCGGATGCGCCATCGACTTGGAGCGCGAGCGAGCGAGGAGGGCGAGGCCGCGTTCGCGCACGGCATCCGCCGTCGCGCCACCCTGCGTGCTCGTCAGCGCGAAGAGGACCGCGAGCCAGCCGGCGGTGCGCTCCGCCAGCGCCTCCAGCCGGGCGTCGATCTCGGCATAGTTCATGGCTTCCACGCACGTCACGCGCTCCTCGACGGGCACCTTCGAGCGTCCCGTGCGAAGGGAGTTGGAGAGGCCAGACTGGATCGGGTGGAAGGCGAGGAGGCGCAGGAGCGCACGCGGCCGTTCGCCCCCGTCCGGCCAGGTCGCGGCGGCAAGGTCGATGAAATCGAGGTCGGCCTGGGTGAACGTCTTCAGCGCGCTTTCGCGCAGCGCGGCGAGGGGGGACTCGTCCGGCCCGATTTCGGCGGTCGTCATGAACGCCTCCCCATCCTCGGAGAGGCCGCGCGCGACGATCGGGTCGTCGAACGAGGCCGCGCCCTCGACCGCGCCGCGCTCGGCGAAGGCCTTGCGCATCCGCAGGAAGTCGAGCGCCGCGAGGAGGGCGGTCCGGTACATCACGAAGTAGGCGTTGTCCGGGCTCGACCAGAGGGCGAGGAGCTCGTCGTCCGTGGTCGCCCTGCGCGGGCTCGCGCCGAGCCGCCGCTTGATGAAGTCGAAGCCCGACGCCGCGTGCCCTTCGGCGAAATGGGCCTTGCGGTAGTCGTAGAGGCGGCGGGCGAGGGCGCGCACGGCCTCGCGGAAGAGGGTCTCGTCCATCGCCGCGTCCCCGCCGAGACCGTCGAGGATCGCGCTCACCGCCGCGGTGTGGGCGTAGTCGTCCGCCGCGAGCAGGAACTCGGCGACCTTGCGCAGGAGCGCGATGCGGTTGCGCCCGACATGGATCGAGGCGCCGAACGCGGCGAGGCGGACCGACCGTCCGCCGGGCTCGATGGTGATGGGCCCGTCGGCGCAGCGCGAGGCCGCGAGGCGGGCGAAGATCTCGTCCGCGCCCGAAGACACGATGACGAGGCCGCCCGCTGGGCCCAGCCCCCCTTCGGTGCGGGCGAGGGCGGCGATGAGGACCGCGATCGCCCAGACGGGCTTGTCGCGGTTGGGCGGCCAGCCACGGATCAGCGTGTCCGCCACCGCGTCCTTGAAGCGGGCGCTATAGGCGCGATCCTCGAAGAGGGCCGCGAACTCCGTCTGCGCGCGGTCTGACCAGTATCGCGGTGTCATGGATCCGTCGTTCGGCTGCCTTCAGATATCGGCACAGCTTGGCCGCGCGGATCAAGGTGCGGCGGTGGCCGATGTGGCGCTCGTCCCGTCCTCGCCGTCGGGCGGGAGGGGCTCGTAGCGCAGCCTCCAGCCGGAGGAGGGGAAGGCGATGGCGCCCGCGATCCCGTCCGGCGTCTCCAGCGTCTCGATCTGCCAGTCGCCGACCGTGTCGGGCGCTTCGTCGAGGCGGACGAGGCTCGGCTCGGGATTGAGGGCGATCGCGAAGCTGTCGAGCGGCATCGAGAGGCCGCGCCCGAGCGCCTTCAGAACCGCTTCCTTGACGGTCCAGATCGCGAAGAAGGCGTCCTGCCAGGCGGGCGTCATCTGGCGCGAGCGGCCGAGATGGGAGTCGAGAAAGGCGATCTCCTCCGGCGCGAAATAGCGCCAGGAGAGCCCCACATCGATCGGGCGGATGCGCTCGATGTCGATGCCGACCGGCCCGTCGAGGCTGACGGCGAGGATCGCGTTCTCGTCGGTGTGGCTGAGCGAGAAGTCAAGCGCGGGCCAGCCCGGCTCGTGGCGCAGGAAGGGCTTGCCGTGATTGCCGACGGTGAAGGACAGGGAGGCCGGCGCCGCCCCGACGCACTGGCCGAGGATCCGCCGCATCGTCGCGTGCGTCGTCACGAACCGGCGACGGTCGCGGGGGAAGACGAACCCATCCGCCCGGCGCCGCTCGCGGTGGTCGAGAAGAGCCTCGTCGTCGGGCGAGGCGAGGTCGCCGTGCCCGCCATGGCGCGCGAGGTTGAGGCGCCAGCTCCAGATGCGGACGAGGCGAGTCTGATCCGTCATGGCGGATTGGCCGGCTGGTCGGGTCGTCATCAACGGCTCAGCGCATCTCGTTCGATGAGCCAGTGCGTCGGCGCGAGGCCGAGAATCGAGCGCGCACGGATCACCCTCCCTTTGGTGCCAAGTCCCTCTTAGCACACGGGTCATGCGCATTCGAAAGGGGGCGCGGTGTGCCGCGCCCGTTCACTTTCGCGTGTAGTCTTTTCAGTGGGGGCGGAATCGGGGTGCCCGCCCGGACGGATCCGGGCGGGCGGACGTGGCCTTACTCGGCCGCGTCGTCCTCATCGTCCTGCGGCGGGGCGTCGGGCGCCGCGCCGCGGTCGCGGCCGGGGCCCCACCCGCGATCCGGGCCGCCATGGTGGCGGCGGTGCATCTCGCCGCGCTCCCGGTCCGGGCCGCCACGGCGCCAGCCGCGACGCTCGCCGCGCATCTTGCGGGGGCGGTCTGCCTGGCTCAGCTTGCCGTCCTTGTTGCGGTCGAACCGCTCCACGGTGTCGCCGAACACGTCGTCGACCTCTTCGGTCGTGACGAGCGCGTTGCCGTCCGCGTCGAAGAACTGGAAGCTGCGGACCATCATCGGGCGCGTCAGGTCGAGCCAGATCGCCTCATATTCCTCGAGCGAGATCTCACCGTCGCCATTGGCGTCGCCGAGCGCGATCTTGCCCGCGATGTAAGCGTCGATTTCCTCCTGTGAGAGCGCCTTGTCGCCGTCGGTGTCGGCATCGCGCATCATCCGCATCATCGCCATGCCGCCGGGGCCGCGCATGCCGCCCGGACCGAAGGCGCGGGGGCCGCCCATCGGACCCATGGGGCCCATCGGATGCGCGAACTGGGCGCGGTGGAAACCGGGGCCGCCCGGCCCGCCGGGCCCACCCTCCGGCCCTTGGGCAAAGGCATAGGTGCCGGCGGCAGCGGCCGTGAGGCTACCCACGACGATCGTGGCCAGTGTGATGGGGTGCTTCATCGGTACTCGTCCTTTTCTACAGGCGTTTCGTGTTCGCCGACCTTCACGTAGCCGCTCCCGGCCGGGAATGTGTGTCGATGGCGAACCTCCTTTGTCTCGCCCGGTCGCACGCCGCGGCGCTTGATACATGTCGCGACAAACTTCATCTGCAGCGCCCGCCAAACGCGGTAATTCAAAGACATGACAGAGCCTCACATCCTTGTGGTCGACGACGCGCGCGACATCCGCGAGCCCCTCGGGACCTATCTGAAGAAGCACGGACACCGCGTCAGCCTCGCGCCGGACGCGGCGGTGGCGCGCGAGACGATCGCCAACGGGGCGATCGATCTCGTGGTGCTCGACGTGATGATGCCCGGCGAGGACGGGCTCTCATTGTGCCGGTGGCTGACGGGGCGGGGCGGGCCGCCGGTCATCCTCCTCACCGCGATGGCGGATGATGCGGACCGGATCGTGGGGCTGGAGCTCGGCGCGGACGACTATGTCGTGAAGCCGTTCAACCCGCGCGAGCTTCTCGCCCGCATCCGCGCGGTGCTGCGCCGCGTGCCGCCGACCCCGCTCGCGACGCCGACCGGGCGGCGCCGCTTCGCGGGCTTCGTCCACGATCCGAACGCGCGCACCCTCGCGCACGAGGAGAGAGGGGAGATCGTCGACCTCACGAGCGCGGAGAGCCGGCTCCTCACCGTTTTCCTCGACCGGCCGCGCGCGGTGCTGACGCGCGACCAGCTCCTCGACCTCACCGCCGGGCGCGAGGCGAAGCCTTATGACCGGGCGATCGACAACCAGGTGAGCCGCCTGCGCCGCAAGATCGAGCCCGACCCGAAGCGGCCGACCATCATCATCACCGAATGGGGCGGCGGCTACCGGCTCGCCGCGGACGTCACGGCGCTCGACGAGGGCGACCCGGCCGCGGCCCCGGCCCCGAGCCCGGCGGCGGGCGAGGAGACATGAGCGTCAACTGGCGCCGCTTCGTCCCGGGCAGCGTCGCGGGGCAGTTCGTGCTGCTCCTCGTCGGGGCGATGCTCGTCGCGAACGTCGTCGCCGTGCTCCTCCTCAGCCAGGAGCAGGAGCGGCTCGTGCGCGAGGTGCGGCGCGGGGCGCAGATCGACCGGATCGCCGCGCTCGCCTCGGTGGTCGCCGAGTTGCCGCCCAATCTGCGTGACGGGATCGCGGTCGCGGTGTCGACGCCGTTCACCCGCGTCGAGGTCGGCACCCGCGCGAAGGTGAAGGCGACGGGCGAGGATTCGGCCTCGATGCGCCTGCAGAGCATTCTCGAGGATTCGCTGGCGTTGCCGGCGGAGGAGGTCCGCGTCGCGGTGGAGGAGGTTGAGCCGCAGCGCCGCCGGCACTGGCGCTCGCCGGGCGGGCTCGCGGTGGAGGTCTCGGTGCTCCTGCCGGACGGGGAGTGGCTGAATGTGCGCCAGCTCCGGCCCGACGGCCCGCCCCATGTCGCCCGGCGCGGCTTCCTCTTCACGCTCCTCCTCTCGGTCCTCGCGGTGACGGCGGTCGCGGTCTGGTTCACGCGGCGTCTGACGCGCCCGATCCGCGCCCTCGGCGTCGCCGCCGAGCGGGCGGGCTATGGCGACCGCGAGGCCCGCGCGCCGATGACCGGGCCCGCCGAGGTGCGGCGCGCGGCCGAGGCCTTCAACGCCATGCAGGAGCGGATCGCCGAGTTCGACGCCGACCGCGCCCGCACCATCGCCGCCGTGGGCCATGATCTGCGCACGCCGATCACCTCGCTGCGCATCCGCGCCGAGATGCTGGACGACGAGACGCGCAACGCCATGGTCCGCACGCTCGACGAGATGCGCGTGATGGCGGACGGCCTCCTGTCGTGGGGCCGCAGCGAGGCGGAGAAGGAGACGACCGAGTCGGTCGATTTCGCCGAGCTGGTGCGGGGGCTGTGCGACGAAGACGGCGATCCGGTCGCCTATGAGGGGCCGCCGCAGTTCTTCATCAAGGGCCGCAAGGTGGCGCTGTCGCGGGCGATCGCGAACGTCATCGGCAACGCGCGGCGCTATGCCGACCGGGCCGTCGTGACGCTGCGGCGCGATGGCGGCGAGGCGGTGCTGGTGGTGGAGGATGACGGGCCGGGGATCCCGGAGGAGTCGCTCGACGCGGTGTTCGAGCCGTTCCGCCGGCTCGACGATTCGCGCAGCGTCGACACGGGCGGGGCCGGTCTCGGCCTCTCGATCGCCCGCACCATCATCAACGCGCATGGCGGGGCGATCCGGCTCGAAAATCGCGGCGACGCGAAGGGGCTCCGGGTCGAGATCCGGATGCCGCTGAGGGCGCGACCCGGCGAGGCGTGAGCCCCGCCGGGCGCCCTGTCAGATCGCGTTGAGGCTCGCCTCGGCCTCCGCGCGCTGGCGGCGCAGGTCCTGAAGCTCCTGGAGGCGGGCGTCGAGCGTGTTCGTGCGGTCGACGATGCGCTGGCGCACCGCGGCACCCTCGGGGGTGCGCACGTCGATGGCCTCCAGATTCTCGCGGTCGAGCTCCACCGCTTCGCGCAGGTCCGAAATGTCGGCCTCCGCCGTCTCGATGCGGCGCTCGATGTCGACGATGGTGGCCGCGATCTCGCCGACGCGTTCAAGGCCCGCCCGCGTTTCCGCGTCGAGCGAACCGCCGAGGGCGAGCACCTCTTCGAGGATGGCGGAGGGGAGGGTCGCGACGCGATAACCCTCGATCTGCGGGCGCGTGCTGACGATCACGATCTCGCTCGCCCCGTCCGGGATCGACGCGCGGAGCCGGGCGCGGCTCTGGTTGAGGGGCGCGATCTCGGCCTCCACCCCGTCGCTCGTCTCGAGCGCGAGCTTGTCGCCCGACTGGCTCGCCTCGTCGGCGACCAGCGTGGCGGGCCCGGCGCTCTCGATCGAAAGGACCGAACGGGTGACGAGCTCGCGGTTGATGCGGAGCGTGCCGGCGCGCAGGCTCGCGCTCGCCAGGTCGCGCCGCGTGCGGCTCGTCATCGTGACGTTCACGTCGGAGGAGAGGGCGAAGGGGAGGATGCGGATTTCGCCCCCGTCCGCGCCGGCGAAGCGCGCGTCGCCGACGAAGCCGTCCCCGTCATAGACGGCGACGAGGCCGCCGGGGACGGTCGCGTCCGGATCGAACGACATTTCCAGCGCATCCATCGGCCGCCCGTCGCCGGACAGGTCGAGATAGGCGATGCGGGCGACATTCTGCGCGCTCGACAGGAAGGGCACGGTGAGCGTGCGCCCCGCGGCGAGGTCGATCTCCCCGGCGACGGGGAAGATCGTGGCAGCCGTGCCCGCGAGCGCGGCACCGCCTGTGACGAGGGCGGCCGCCTCGTCCGCCTCCTCGGCGACCACCTCGCGCGCCGCGCCCATGAAGGCGGACGCCATCGGGGCGGGTGCGGCGAGGGATTTCTGGCGGCGGCTGAAGGCGTCGGCGGGCTCGGCCGCGACGATCTCGGCCTCAGCGGTGCGTCCGACCTCGAAGGGGGCGAAGGGGCGGCTCGTGCGCAGCGGCGAGTAGACGTCCTGCTGGTAGGCGACAGGGGTGCCGACGGCGAGGCGGAGGTCGATCCCCTCCCAGTCGAGCCCGGTGGTGTTCTCGAGCGTCGCCCAGCCCTGGAGCTGGACCTCGCCATCCGCTCCGATGAGGGCGCGGTAGGACGGGCGCCACACCGTGGTCGGCACGACGAAGGAGAAGCCGGCCTCGCCGCTCCCGTCGAGCCGGACGGAGAGTTCGCGCCGCCCGTCATCGACGCTCTCGCCGAGCGCGGGGACGAGGTCGGCCATCCGCGCCTCGATCGCGTCGCCCTCGATCGAGAGCGCGTCGAGGGAGGGGAAGGTCGCGTAGCGCACCCGCCCGTCGGCGTCGGCGACCGCGACGCGGACACCGGGGCGTCCCTCGCCCTCGCCCTCGGGCGGGATCATGACGGGGGAGAAGGCGAGGAGGCGGCCCTTGGCCTCCATCGGCCCGCCCTTCAGCTCCACGGTCTCGCCGATCAGCGCGCCGAGGACGGTGAGCGGGTCGGAGAGGTCGCCGGCGAGGAGGCGGCCCGTGACCGAGCGCTCGCCGACGGGTTCGGCCGCCGGCAGGTCGATCGAGACGACCGGCGTCGACCCGGTGACGATGAGGGTGCGCAGGACGTCCGCCACCTGCGGGCGTTCGATCGCGAGGCGCATGACGCTGCCGGGCGCGGTCATCCCGCCCTCGACATGGGCAAGGCCCCCGGTGGCGAGGGTGACGCGGCGGACGGCGACATTGGCGTCGCTATCGGCGCTCTGGGACAAGGCGGCTGTGCTGGAGAGGACGACGGCGGCGAACGCGCCGATGGTGCGTTGGGCGGACATACTCAGGGGTACTCCATTCTGTCGCAGCGCGCCCAGGTAGCATGGTGGCGGCGGCCGGCAAAGCGGCCGCCGCGGGTCGTCTCGCGTCAGCCGGTGACGCCGATCGGCCAGGGGGCGAACTCTTCCTCGCCGACCCCCATCGCCTCGCTCTTCGACTTCTCGCCGGAGGCGACGGCGAGGATCTTGGTGAAGATCTCCTCGCCCATCTCGTCGAGCGTGCGGGTGCCGTCGATCACCGGGCCGCAATTGATGTCCATGTCGCCGGTCATGCGGTTGTACATCGGCGTGTTGGTGGCGAGTTTGATCGTCGGCGAGGGGTAGGAGCCGAAGCAGGAGCCGCGCCCGGTGGTGAAGCAGACGAGGTTCGCCCCGCCCGCGATCTGGCCGGTCGCCGAGACCGGGTCGAAGCCCGGCGTGTCCATGATGACGAGGCCGTGCGTCTCCACCGGCTCGGCATATTTGTAGACCGCCTCGATCCCGGTCGAGCCGCCCTTCTTCGAGCCGCCGAGCGCCTTCTCGATGATGTTCGCGATGCCGCCGGCCTGGTTGCCGGGGGAGACGACGCCGTTGATCTGCGTGTCGCGGCCGCGCGTGTGGTCGAGCCACCAGTCGATCCGCTCGATGAATTTCTTGCCGACCTCGGCGGTGCGGGCGCGGGCGGTGAGCGTGTGCTCCACGCCGTAGAGCTCGGGCGTCTCGGACAGCATCGCCGTGCCGCCGTGGCGGACGAGGATGTCGACCGCCTTACCGAGGGCGGGGTTCGCGGAAAGGCCGGAGAAGCCGTCCGACCCGCCGCACTGGAGGCCGATCGAGATATGCTCGGCCGAGCAGGGCTCGCGCGTCGCCTTGTTGGCCTCAGGCAGCATGTCGCGCACGGCCTTCTTCCCGGCCTCGATCGCCGCCGCCGTGCCGCCGACTTCCTGCATCGTGACGGTGTGGAGCATCTTGCCCGCCGCGAGACTCTGCTCCTCGAAGAATTTCGGCAGGTTGTTGCGCTCGCAGCCGAGCGAGAGGACCACCGCGCCCGCCATGTTGGGGTGGCGGATATAGCCCGCGAGCGTGCGGCGCAGGAGATCCATCGGCTCGCCCGTCAGCTCCATCCCGCAGCCCTGCTCGTGGATGAAGGGGATCACGCCGTCGACGTTCGGGAAATCCTCGAGCCGGTCGGCGTCGAAATAGGCGCCGATCTTGCGCGCCACCGTCGCCGAGCAGTTCACCGTGATGAAGAGGCCGATATAGTTGCGCGTACCGACGCGCCCGTCGGGCCGCTTGTAACCCATGAAGGTCGCGCGCTCGGCCTCCGGCAGCTTCTCGGTCGGCTTGTAGTCGAGGCCGTGCCGGTAGTCCTTCTCGAAGCCATCCATCAGCACGTTGTGGGTGTGCATGTAGGTGCCGGGCGCGATGTCGTCCCCGGCGAAGCCGATGATCGTCGCGTATTTGAGGACGGCCTCGCCCTTCTTGATCGGGCGGGTCGCGATCTTGTGGCCGAACGGGATGTCGGCGAGCGTCGTCACCCCTTCCGACCCGATGAGGGTGCCGGCGGGAATCTCCTCGCGCGCGACCACGACATTGTCGGCCGGGTCGAGGCGGATGACGGGATCGTTGGGCCGCGTCGGCGCGGCGTCGAGGGTGGCGGCGTCGGTCATGGTCGTGTCCCTGGTCTTGCCGGGCGATATGTCTGCAGCGGGCCCGGCGGGTGTGGGAGAGGCGCGGGGGCGGCGGGCGAGCCGCGCCCTCGCGCCCTGGGTTCAGCGGTTGTTGGCCTTCCGCCACTCGGCGAAGAGGGCGAGATTCTCGTCCTTCGTGGCCGGGTAGAGGCCGACGATGGTGTGGCCCTCGCGCACGCGGGAGACGACGAAATCCTCGTAGGCGGTCATCTCGGTCGCCTCCTCGGCCACCTCGTCGGCGAGGTGGGCGGGGATGACGATCACCGCGTCGTCGTCGCCGACGACGATGTCGCCCGGAAAGACGGGGGCGTCGCCGCAGCCGATCGGCACGTTGATGTCGATCGCCTCGTGGAGGGTGAGGTTCGTCGGCGGGGAGGGGCGGCTGTGATAGGCGGGCATGTCGAGCTCGCCGATCCGCATCGAGTCGCGGAAGCCGCCATCGGTCACGACGCCCTCGACGCCGCGCTTCATCATGCGGGTTAGGAGGATGTCGCCGGCGGAGGCCGCGCGCGGATCCTTGCGCGAATCCATCACGAAGACATGGCCGGCCGGGCAGAGCTCCACCGCGTGGCGCTGCGGGTGCTCGGGGTTGCGGAACACGGCGAGGCTGTTGCGGTCCTCGCGCGCCGGCATGTAGCGCAGCGTGAAGGCCGGGCCCACCATGTTGCGGCCCTTCCCCTTCACGGGGCGAACGTCCTGGATCGTCTGGTTGCGCAGGCCGCGCTTGTAGAGCGCCGTCGCGAGGGTCGCGACGGAGACCTTGCGGAGCTTTTCGATCGTCTCCGGCTTCACGTTGGGCGGTGTATCGGTCATGTCAGTCCCGGTGGTGATGGCGCGAAGGCCGGTCTTGTGATCGTTGGCGTCCATGCCGGGACGCGGCGCGAAGGAGCGGCATGGGCGAGGCGAAGCGTTTCACGAGCGTCGAAGGGGCGATCGACGCCGCGGCGCGGCGGGTGCTCGACCGCATGGAAGGCGGCGCCGTCCCCGGCGCGCTCATCGAGTTCCTGGTCTTCGGCCTGAAGCAGGCCTGGGCGTGCCTTTTCGGCGGGCTGATGCTCGCGATGATCCTCGCATCGGCGCTGTTCTATCCGGACGGCGCGGCGCTCGCCCGCTACGATGCGCTCTTCCTCGGCGCCCTCGCCATTCAGGTGGCGATGATCGCGGGCCGCCTCGAGACGCGCGAGGAGGTGGTCGTCATCATGCTCTTCCACCTCGTCGGCACGGCGATGGAGATCTTCAAGACCTCGGTCGGCTCGTGGGTCTATCCCGAGGCCTCGATCTTCCGCGTCGGCGGCGTGCCGCTCTTCTCCGGTTTCATGTACGCGGCGGTCGGCAGCTATCTCGCGCGCGTCTCGCGCATCTTCGATTTCCGCTTCACGCACTACCCGCCGCTCTGGGCGACGTACCTGCTCGCGGCGGCGATCTACGCGAACTTCTTCACCCACCATTTCGGACCGGACCTGCGCCTCGCCCTCTTCGCGGGCGTCGTGCTCCTCTATGGCCGCACGCGCGTCTATTTTCGCGTCTTCCGCCACCGCCTCTGGATGCCGCTGATCGTCGGCTTCGTGCTCGTGGCGCTGTTCATCTGGTTCGCCGAGAATATCGGCACCTTCGCGCGCGCCTGGACCTATCCCGACCAGGCCGACGGCTGGCGCCTCGTCTCGATCCACAAGCTCGGCGCGTGGCTCCTCCTGATGATCATCAGCTTCGTGCTGACCACCATCGTGCGCCGGCCGCAGCGGCTTGAGGAGGCTCCCGCCGGCACGCCGCACTGAGGGCGCGCCGGGGCGGGGACCGGAGGAGCGCGCCCGCATCGGGCCTAGTGGATCTCGGGCTCGGGCACCTTCGGCCCGAACTCGGTGCGCAGGAAGTCGAAGTCGCAGCCCTTGTCGGCCTGCTCGATGTGCTTGGAGAACATGTAGCCGTAGCCGCGTTCATAGCGGGGCTCGGGCGCCTTCCACTCGGCCCGCCGGCGCGCCAGCTCCTCGTCCGAGACGCGCATGTTGAGCGTGCGGTTCGGGACGTCGAGCTCGACGATGTCGCCATTCCTGAGGAGGGCGAGCGGACCGCCGACGAAGGATTCGGGCGCGACGTGGAGGATGCACGCCCCGTAGGAGGTGCCGGACATGCGCGCGTCGGACATGCGCACCATGTCGCGAATGCCCTGCTTGAGGAGCGCCTGTGGCACCGGCAGCATGCCCCATTCGGGCATTCCCGGCCCGCCCTGCGGCCCCGCATTGCGCAGGACGAGGACGGTGTCGGCCGTCATCGGATAGTCCGGGTCGGTGGTGATCTTCTTCAGTTCGTCATAGCTGTCGGCGATGAGGGCGGGGCCGGCGTGCGTGTAATATTTCGGGTCGCACGCGGCCGGCTTGATGACCGCCCCGTCCGGCGCGAGATTGCCGCGCAGCACTGCGAGCGAGCCCTCGTGATAGACCGGGTTGTCGAGCGGGCGGATGACGTCGTCATTGTAGACCTTCGCGCCCTCGATCGCCTCGCCGACGGTCTTGCCGGACACCGTCATCGCCGAGAGGTCGAGCTTGTCGGCGAGGACGTTCATCAGCGCGCGCAGGCCCCCCGCGTAGAAGAAATCCTCCATCAGGTAGCCCTTGCCGGAGGGGCGCACGTTCGCGATGACGGGCGTCGTGCGGCCGATCCGGTCGAGATCGTCGAGCTCCAGCGGGATGCCGGCGCGGCGCGCCATCGCGATGAGGTGGATAATCGCGTTCGTCGAGCAGCCGGTCGCCATCGCGACGGTGACGGCGTTGGTGACGGCGGCCTCGGTGATGATCTTGTCGGGGGTGAGGTCGTCCCAGATCATCTCCACGATGCGCCGCCCGCACGAGGCGGCCATGCGCTGGTGGCCGGCGTCGGCGGCCGGGATCGAGGAGGCGCCGGGCAGGGTGATGCCGAGCCCCTCGGCGATCGCCGTCATGGTTGACGCGGTGCCCATCGTCATGCAGTGGCCGTAGGAGCGGGCGATGCCGCCCTCGATGCCCTGCCACTCGTCCTTGTCGATGTTCCCGGCGCGCCGCTCGTCCCAATATTTCCAGGCGTCGGTGCCCGAGCCGAGCACGTTGCCGGCATAGTTGCCGCGCAGCATCGGGCCGGCCGGCATGAAGACGAAGGGCAGCCCCATCGAGGTCGCGCCCATGACGAGGCCGGGCGTGGTCTTGTCGCAGCCGCCCATCAGGACGGCGCCGTCGACCGGGTGGGAGCGCAGGAGCTCCTCGGTCTCCATCGCGAGCATGTTGCGATAGAGCATCGTGGTCGGCTTGACGTAGCTCTCGGAGAGCGAGAGGGCCGGGAGCTCGAGCGGGAAGCCGCCGGCCTGCAGGACGCCGCGCTTCACCCACTCCACGCGGTCCTTGAAGTGCATGTGGCAGGGCTGGGCGTCGGACCAGGTGTTGATGATGGCGACGACCGGGCGGCCTTCCCAATCCTCGGGCCCGTAGCCCATCTGCATGGTGCGCGAACGGTGGCCGAAGGAGCGCAGGTCGTCGGGTGCCATCCAGCGCGCCGAGCGGAGGTCTTCGTAGGTCTTCCTGGTCATCGTGTCCCCTGATCGGCCTGTCGCGATCCGCCACTATAGGCAGCGGTGCGCCTGGGGCGCGATCGGTCGGACGCACGCATCCGCCAACAGCCGCCCTCCCCGTCGATTTTTTCTAACTCCTACCTTGGGGGAGACAGGCACGCAAGTGAAGTAATATATTAGTTGAGCGAGATGGGATCGGGCGCGGAGGGCCGGGACGAGTGAGCGAGCGCAGGATCGCGGACAGCACCGCCGTTCGGGCGATTCCGGCCGGGGGCGCGGGCGGATCGGCGGCGGCGCGCGTCTATGACGACCTGCGCGACCGCATCGTGAACATGGAGATCCTGCCCGACACGATCCTCTCGCGCGCCGAGCTCGCCCGCGAATACGGGGTGAGCCAGACGCCGATCCGCGAGGCGATGCAGCGGCTCGAGCAGGACGGGCTCGTGCGCACCTTCCCCCAGTCGCGCACGGTGGTGACGCGCATCGACGCGGCCGAGCTCTTCGAGGCCCATTTCCTGCGCACCGCGGTGGAGATCGAGGTCGCGCGCCAGCTCGCGACGGGGGCGGGCGAGGCCACGCTCGCCGTCATCGAGGCGCGGATGAAGATGCACGAGGCGCTCGTCGGCGACGTCGATCAGATCCTGATGTTCTACGAGCTCGACCGCGCCTTCCACGAGCAGCTCTTCATCGCGATCGGTCACCCCGGCCTCCACGCGATGCTGACGGGACGGACCGGCCACCACGCCCGCGCCCGGCGCCTGGAGCTGCCGACGCCGGAGCACATGCGCAGAGTCGCCGAGGAGCACCGCGCGGTGGTGGAGGCGCTCCACGCGCGCGACGGAGACGCGGCGGCGGCGGCGATGCGCGCCCATCTCGGGCAGACCATCGCGCGGATCGAGGCGCTGCGCATCCGCCACCCGGATGCCTTCTCGGCAATCTGAGCGGTTTTGCGCGAGCGGATCGGCCCCTCCCGAAGGATCGGGTGCGGGACAAATGCGCCGCGCCCACTATGTGTCCCGCGGACGGCCCGTCATTGCGGGCGGGCGTCGCAATTGACACGGGCGGCGGGGAACGCGCCGCTCCACCCAGGGGAGCTTCACATGAAACGCAGTGCTTCGGCGGTTTGGCATGGCGCGCTCAAGGACGGGGAGGGCGCGCTGTCGGCGCCGTCCGGCGTCCTCAACAACACGCCCTATTCGTTCAAGACGCGCTTCGGGGACGGCGTCACGGGGACCAATCCCGAGGAGCTCATCGCCGCCGCCCACGCGGGCTGCTTCACCATGGCCTTCAGCCACGCCCTTTCCGAGGCCGGCCATCCGCCCGCGAGCGTCGAGACGACGGCGACGGTGCAACTCGACCAGGTCGAGGGCGGCTTCTCGATCTCGAAGGTGGACCTGAAAACCAACGCGACCGTGCCGGGGATCGATTCCGACACCTTCCACAAGATCGCGAAGGGCGCGAAGGAGAACTGCCCGGTCTCCAAGGTGCTGAACGCCGAGATCACGCTCGACGCGACGCTCGCCTGAGGTGGGCGGACGCCGCGCCGGCCCGGAGCCGGCGCGGCGTTGTTTGCGGCGGGGCGTGGCGCGTCCTCCGCCCCCAATCCTCCGCCCCGCGCGCTCGCCCCTCGGCGCTCCTCCTCCGCATCCATCCTCTGCTCACCGGGTGCGGTCCGCGCCGCGCGGGGCGTGGGCGGTGGTGATCGGGGGGCGCGGGCGGTAGGGTGGGCGGGCGAAGCGGGCGGCGCCGCGGCGCGGGGCCGCCGCGGAAGAGGATGGGCGATGAAGATTCTTGTGACGGGGGCCGCCGGGTTCATCGGCTTCCACACGGCGCGCGCGCTCCTGGAGCGCGGCGACAGCGTGGTCGGGTTCGACGTCGTGAACGACTATTATGACGTCGCGCTGAAGGAATCGCGGCTCGCCCTTCTCGAAGCGAAAGCGGGACAGGTGGGCGGCTCGTACGAATTCGTGCGCGCGGACCTTGCCGACGAGACCGCGGTGAGGGAGACGTTCGCCGCCCACAAGTTCGACCGGGTGATCCACCTCGCGGCGCAGGCGGGGGTGCGCTACAGCTTGGTCAATCCGGGTGCCTATGTGCAGTCGAACCTCGTCGGCTTCACGCACATTCTGGAGGCGTGCCGCCATCACGAGGTGCCGCACCTCACCTACGCGTCGACCTCGTCGGTCTATGGCGGGAACACGACGATGCCGTTCAGCGAGCATCACGGCGTCGACCATCCGCTGCAATTCTACGCCGCGACGAAGCGGGCGAACGAATTGATGGCGCACAGCTACAGCCACCTCTTCGCGCTGCCGACGACGGGGCTGCGCTTCTTCACGGTCTACGGGCCGTGGGGGAGGCCGGACATGGCGCTGTTCCTGTTCACGCGCAACATCCTGGCGGGCAAGCCGATCCCGGTCTTCAATCACGGCAACCACACGCGCGACTTCACCTATGTGGACGACATCGTGGAGGGGGTGATCCGCGCCTCCGACCAGATCGCCGCGCCCGACCCGTCCTTCGACGCGGCGCATCCGGACCCGAGCCGCTCGAACGCGCCGTTCCGGATCTTCAATATCGGCAACAGCGCCCCGGTGACGCTGTCGGTCTATATCGACGCGCTGGAGGATGCGCTCGGCAAGAAGGCGATCCGCGAGCTTCTGCCGATGCAGCCGGGCGATGTGCCGGACACCTTCGCCGACACGACCGCGCTGCAGCGCGCCGTCGGCTATCGCCCCGCGACGCCGGTCGCGGAGGGCGTGTCGCGCTTCGTGGCCTGGTATCTGGAGCATTATGACGAGGCCGTTTCCGCCTGACGCGTCGGGAAGACGGTGGTGACACAGGCGGCGTCGGCGGTGGTGAGAACCTCGGCTGCGTCGGCGTTGGTGTCGGAGCCGTCGGAGGTGGTGACAGCGTCGTCGGCGGCCTCGGCGGCGATAGTGGCGGCGGACGCGGCGGCGACGGCGTCGACAGGGCACGGGCCGCTGCGGCGCTGCCGGATCGGGAAGCATCGCGCGGACTGCGCGCGGGCTGGTCGTGACGGCCCCGCCTTGCGGCTTGGTCGGCGGGGGTGTGGCGACGGGCGTCGGTCAGAAAACGGGCGCTACAGGTTGGCCGATGCCGCGTCGCCAGCGGCCGCCGGGGTGCGGCGGCGGGCGGGCAAGGCGGCCGTCTGTCTTGCTCGCGCTCATGGCCGGACAGGGGGTGTGTGTCGGCCGTGTGCCAGCGGCATGATGCTGACATTGGCGGCGAGCGAGTGGCGCGCTCCGTCGGGGCCGATGAGGCGACGCACCGTCGCCGGCTGGCCCGCGAGGAGGACGTTCGGGGGAAAGGTGCCGCGCACCACGCTGTTCGCGGCGATGATCGTGCCGGAGCGGATGCGCGTGCCGGGGCCGATATAGACGCCGCGCCCGATGAGGACGTTGTCCTCGATCACGATGGAGGCGACGTGGTAGCCCTGACCGCGGATCCCGTCGGCCGGGGTGAAGCGGGGCTCCTGGTCGCGGATCGAGACATATTCGGCGATCGCGACGTTGCTGCCGATCGTGACGAGCCGGTTCGCCGCGATGTGGCAGCCGGTGTGGATCAGCGTCCCGTCCCCGATGGAGATCGAGCCGGCGTTCATCACCTCGAAATGGACGTTGGGGCCGATGATGCACTCGTCCCCCACCGTCACGTTGATGTGCGGGCGGGCGAGGTGGAGGTTCTGGAAGATGAGCGTCCCTCGGCCGACATGGCGCATGAGCATCGGGCTCGTCGCGCGGTAGACCATGGCGCGCAGGCGGGGCAGGGCAGGCGTCATCATCGGCACCTCCGGACCGTGCCGGCCGCGGCGCGCGGGGCACGGGATGGTTCGACCCTTCGATCTCGACCGGCCGCACGGCGCGTCCGCGGACGACGCCGGAGCGATCGAGGCCGACGCGACGCCCCGGCACGCGGGAGCAGGTCCGCGGGCAGCCTCATGCTGTCCGGCGGGGGTTGCGGCGCTTGTGCGCCGGCTCCGTGATGGGGCGAGCGGCGTCGGTGGAGGCACAGTACAGCGCCATAAGGTGGTGTCAACGATAAAAACAATGATAGGTTGTATTGTGCGCAATGGATCTGCCTGCACGCGCGCTCAATTCACGCGATTGGAAAGGATCCAAGCTGTTCATTTGGTTCAAAGATGTCGAAGGTTGCGCTAGGATCCGGGGCGGCGCGGCGGAAGAACTGCGCCACTGAGGGAGTAGAGCGGTGAAGAGTGAGGCGGACAGGCTCGATGCGATCATCACGGAGCATCGCCATCGTGACGGGCCGCTGCTGCCGATCCTGCACGACATCCAGCACACGTTCGGCGCGATCGACGAGGCCGCGAAGCGCCATGTGGCGGCGGCGCTGAACCTCACGCGGGCCGAGGTCCACGGGGTCGTCAGCTTTTATCATGATTTCCGCGAGACGCCGGTTGGGCGCCCGGTGATCAAGCTGTGCCGCGCCGAGGCGTGCCAGGCGCGCGGCGGCGAGGCGCTCGCGGCGAAGGCGGCGGACATCGCCGGCGACCGCGTCGCGATCGAGGCCGTCTATTGTCTCGGCCTCTGCTCGATCGGGCCGGCCGCGATGGTGGGCGAGACGCCCCATGCGCGGCTCGACGAGGCCGCGCTCGCCCGCCTCGTCGCGGAGTCCTGAGCCATGCGGATCGCCATTTCCGACGATGCCGCCGCCATCGCCTGCGGCGCGGACCGCGTCGCCGCAGCGTTCGCCGAGGCGATGCCGGGGGCGACCATCGTGCGCACCTCGAGCTGGGGGATGCACTGGCTGGAGCCGCTCGTCGAGATCGACGAGGAGGGGTACGGCCCGGTGACGCCAGGCGACGTCGGCGCGATCCTCGCGGGTGACCGGCGGCTCGCGATCGGCCCCGTCGCCGGCCACCCTTTCATGGCGCGCCAGACGCGCCTCACCTTCGCGCGCGCGGGCCGCACCCGGCCCCTCAGCCTGGACGATTATGCGGCGACCGGCGGATGGGCGGGCCTTGCGCGGGCGCGCGCGATCGGGCCGGAGGCGATCGTCGCCGAGATTACCGAGAGCGGGCTGCGCGGGCGCGGCGGCGCGGGTTTCCCGGCCGGGATCAAGTGGAAGACCGTCGCGGGCGCGAAGGCCGCGCGAAAGTTCATCGTGTGCAACGCCGACGAGGGCGACAGCGGCACCTTCGCCGACCGGATGCTGATGGAGGGCGACCCGTTCGCGCTCCTCGAGGGCATGGCGATCGCGGGGCTCGCGGTCGGTGCCGGGCGCGGCTTCATCTATGTGCGCTCCGAATATCCGCAGGCGATCGGGAAGCTCAACGCCGCGATCGCGCTCGCCGCGCCGCACATCGCGCCGTTCGAGGTCGAGGTGCGGGTCGGCGCGGGGGCCTATATTTGCGGCGAGGAGACCTCGCTTCTCAACTCGCTGGAGGGGAAGCGCGGCGAGGTGCGGGCAAAGCCCCCGCTGCCGGCGATCGAGGGCGCGTTCGGGATGCCGACGGTCGTCAACAACGTGCTGACGCTCGCCGCCGTCCCGCACATCCTCGCCGATGGCGGGGCGCGCTATCAGGGCCTCGGCCACGCCCGCTCGCGCGGGACGATGCCGATCCAGCTCGCCGGCAATGTCCGCTTCGGCGGCCTTTTCGAGGCGCCGTTCGGCCTCACCCTCGGCGCCCTCGTCAACGAGATCGGCGGCGGCACGGCCTCGGGGCGGCCGGTGCGGGCGGTTCAGGTCGGCGGCCCGCTCGGGGCGTATTACCCGCCGGACATGTTCCACCTGCCGTTCGACTATGAGGCGTTCGCGGCGGCCGACGGGCTCATCGGCCATGGCGGCATCGTCGTCTTCGACGACACGGTCGACATGCTCGCCCAGGCCCGCTTCTCGATGGCCTTCACCGCCATCGAGAGCTGCGGCAAGTGCACGCCTTGCCGGATCGGCGCGGTGCGCGGGCGCGAGACGCTCGACCGGATCCGCGCCGGCGGCCGCGCGCGCGACCGGGTCGAGACGCTTCCCCAGATGCACAATGCCGGGACGAGCCCGCGAAGCCTCGCCGACGAGGTCGCGCTCCTCACTGATCTCTGCGAGACGATGAAGTTCGGCTCGCTCTGCGCGCTCGGCGGCTTCGCCCCTTATCCGGTCATGAGCGCGCTTCATTTCTGGCCGGAGGATTTCGGCCTCGCGCCCCGCCATCGCGAGGCGGCCGAGTGATCCGGCCCGATCGCGTGGACACCGAAACGATGATAGAATGCGGCGCCGCACCATCGCGGCCATCACCCGCCCGCGCCCCAGGCTCCGGCCACCAGAGGCGAGCGCCGGAGCCGGCCACGAGAGGCGAGCGCGCGATGAAGACGCGCCGCCCGCCGCACCTCGCCGAGGGAGAGAAGCGTCATGGCCTATGAACCGCAACGCGATCTCGGCACGCCGCCGGGCACCGGCGACGCGCCGGTCACGCTGACGATCGACGGCTTCGCCGTCACCGTGCCGGCGGGGACGAGCGTCATGCGCGCCGCCGCGACGATCGGCAACGACATCCCGAAATTGTGCGCGAGCGACAATCTGAAGGCGTACGGCTCCTGCCGCCTCTGCCTCGTCGAGATCGAGGGCGCGCGCGGCACACCCGCCTCCTGCACGACGCCGGTCGCGGACGGGATGGTGGTGCGCACGCAGACCGATCGCCTCGCCAAGCTCCGCCGCGGGGTGATGGAACTCTACATCTCCGACCACCCGCTCGATTGCCTCACCTGCAGCGCCAACGGCGACTGCGAACTCCAGGAGCAGGCGGCCACCGTCGGCCTGCGCGACGTGCGCTACGGCTATGAGGGGGAGAACCACCTCGCCGCGCCGACCGACGCCTCCAACCCCTATTTCGACTTCGACGCCTCCAAGTGCATCGTCTGCTCGCGCTGCGTGCGGGCGTGCGACGAGGTGCAGGGCACGCTCGCCCTCACCATCGACGGGCGGGGCTTCGGCTCGACTGTGTCGGCCGGAACGCCGATCGATGACTTCCTGTCGTCCGAGTGCGTCTCGTGCGGGGCGTGCGTCCAGGCCTGCCCGACGGCGACGCTGACGGAGAAGTCGGTCAAGGAGATCGGCCTGCCGCAGCGCTCCGTGGTGACGACCTGCGCCTATTGCGGCGTCGGCTGCACCTTCCGCGCCGAGATGCGCGGCGAGCAGCTCGTGCGCATGGTGCCGTGGAAGGACGGCAAGGCCAATCGCGGCCATAGCTGCGTGAAGGGCCGCTTCGCCTACGGCTACGCCCAGCACGCCGACCGCATCACGACGCCGATGATCCGTGCCTCGATCGACGAGCCTTGGCGGCCGGTCTCATGGGTGGAGGCGCTGTCCTACGCGGCCTCCGAGATCCGGCGCATCCAGGCGACCTACGGCCAGCGCTCGGTCGGCGGCATCTCCTCCTCGCGCTGCACCAACGAGGAAACCTATCTCGTCCAGAAGCTCGTCCGCGCCGGGATGGGCAACAACAACATCGACACCTGCGCGCGCGTCTGCCACTCGCCGACCGGGTACGGGCTGAAGGCGACCTTCGGCACCAGCGCCGGAACGCAGGATTTCGACAGCGTCGAGAAGGCGGACGTGATCCTCGTGATCGGCGCGAACCCGACCGACGGGCACCCCGTCTTCGCGAGCCGCATGAAGCGGCGCCTGCGCGAGGGGGCGAAGCTCATCGTCGTCGACCCGCGCCGGATCGACCTCGTGCGCACGCCCCACATCGAGGCCGCCTACCACCTGCCGCTCCAGCCCGGCACGAACGTGGCGCTGTTGTCGGCGATGGCGCACACGATCGTCACCGAAGGGCTCGCGGACGAGGCCTTCATCCGCGAGCGCTGCGACTGGGACGAGTATGAGGACTGGGCCGCCTTCGTGTCCCAGCCGGAGCATTCGCCCGAGCGGCTCGAGGCGGTGACGCGCGTGCCGGCGGCCGACGTGCGCGCCGCCGCCCGGCTCTTCGCGACCGGCGGCAACGGGGCGATCTATTACGGGCTCGGCGTGACGGAGCACTCGCAGGGCTCCTCCACCGTGATGGCGATCGCCAACCTCGCGATGGCGACCGGCAATATCGGCCGGCCCGGCGTCGGGGTGAACCCGCTGCGCGGCCAGAACAACGTGCAGGGCTCGTGCGACATGGGCTCCTTCCCGCACGAGTTGCCCGGATACCGCCACATCTCCGACGCCGAGACGCGCGCCTCCTTCGCGGCGGACTGGGGCGTTGCGCTCGATGGCGAGCCGGGGCTGCGCATCCCGAACATGCTCGACGCCGCCGTCGACGGGGCCTTCAAGGGCATCTACATCCAGGGCGAGGACATCCTCCAGTCCGACCCCAACACGCGCCATGTCGCGGCCGGGCTCGCGGCGATGGAGTGCGTGATCGTCCACGACCTCTTCCTCAACGAGACGGCGAATTACGCGCACGTCTTCCTGCCGGGCTCGACCTTCCTCGAAAAGAACGGGACCTTCACCAACGCCGAGCGGCGCATCCAGATGGTGCGCAAAGTGATGACGCCCGCCGCCGGGCTCGAGGATTGGGAAGTCACGCAGAAGCTCGCCCAGGCCCTCGGCCTCGACTGGAGCTACACCCACCCGTCCGAGATCATGGACGAGATCGCCCGCCTGACGCCGACCTTCGCCGGGGTGAGCTTCGACCGCCTCGACGCGGAGGGCTCGCTCCAGTGGCCCGTCACCGACGCCGCCCCCACCGGCACGCCGGTGATGCACGCCGACGCCTTCGTGCGCGGCAAGGGCAAATTCGTCATCACCGACTATGTGCCGACGGACGAGAAGACCGGGCCGCGCTTCCCGCTGCTCCTCACCACCGGGCGCATCCTCAGCCAGTACAATGTCGGCGCGCAGACGCGGCGGACGGCGAACACCGTCTGGCACGAGGCCGACATTCTGGAGATCCACCCCTCGGACGCGGAAAATCGCGGCGTAAAGTCGGGCGACTGGGTGCGCCTTGCGAGCCGGGCCGGGGAGACGACGCTGCGTGCCGTCGTGACGGACCGCGTCGCGCCGGGCGTCGTCTACACGACCTTCCATCACCCGAAGACGCAGGCGAACGTCGTCACCACCGACTATTCGGATTGGGCGACCAACTGCCCCGAATACAAGGTGACGGCGGTCCAGGTGATGCCCTCGAACGGGCCGAGCGACTGGCAGGAGAGCTACAGCGCCTTCACCGACCGCTCGCGCCGGATCGACGAGATGGAGCCGGCGGAGTGACCACCGAAACGCGCGCGGTGATGATGGCGAACCAGATCGCCCAGAACATCTCCGCGCACGATGCGGCGGAGGCGGCGCGCGCGACGGCCGACCACATCGCGAAATTCTGGGACCCCAGGATGCGCCAGCTCATCTTCGACCATCTGGCCGAGGGCGGGGCCGATCTCGTGCCCGCCGCGCGCCGCGCGGTCGAGATCCTGCGCGATGACGGACCGCCCCCGCCCCAGTCCGACGCCACCCTCTTCGGCGCGGACCGGTCCGACGCTGGATGATCCGCGCCGCGCACCGGACGGCCCATTTCAGGGAGATCTTCGCGGACGGCCGGCCCGCCGCCGACCACCCGCGCGCCGTGCCATACGAGACGCCCATCGCGATCGAGTTCAACGGCATCGGCTACGCGGTGATGATGGCGAGCCCGGTGGAGATCGAGGATTTCGTCACCGGCTTCGCGATCGCGGAGCGCCTCCTGCCGCGCGACGGCGCCTTCGCCGACATCGCGATCCACGAGACGGACAAGGGCATCGTCGTGCGCGCCAACCTGCCGGCGGCCGACGTCGCGCCGGTGTTCGAGCGCGCGCGCCGGCGCATCGCGGAATCGAGCTGCGGGCTCTGCGGGATCGAGAATCTCGCCGCGCTCGACCGGCCCCTGCCGCCGGTGAGCGCGCCGCTGACCCTCGCGCCCGAGGCGATCTTCGCCGCGCGCGACGCCATCGGCGCGCACCAGAGCGTCGGAAACGAGACGGGGGCCGTCCATGCCGCGGCCCTCTGCCGTCCGGACGGGGCGATCGACCTCGTGCGCGAGGATGTCGGCCGGCACAACGCGTTCGACAAGGCGATCGGGGCGCGGGCGCGCATGGGGCGCGCGGGGGACCATTTCGCCCTCCTCACCGCGCGGTGCAGCTACGAGCTCGTGGAGAAGGCGATCGTCGCCGATCTCGGCGCGCTCGTCACGATCTCGGCCCCGACGACGCTGGCGCTCGACAGGGCGAAGGCGGCGGGGCTGCCGCTCTACGTGCTCGCCCGCCGCGACTCGGTGCTCGCCGCGCTCTGAGCCTCAGGCTCCGGACCCGATCAGGACCGGGCCTAGATCTCCGCCGTCGCGGCGTGGGTCGCGACGCCGGCGCCGGAGAGGACGCGCGCCTCCAGCACGCCGTCCGCTCCCGGATAGACCTCGACAGTCATGGTGTCGCCGCAGATGAGCGGGGTGAGGCCGCGATAGGAGAAGCGGCGCGGATAGGCCCCGCCGAGGTGCTGGACCACGAGGTTCAGCATCATCGTCGCCTGGAGCGGCCCGTGGACGACCAGCCCGCCATAGCCCTCCACCTCGGTCGCGTAGGTGTGGTCGTAGTGGATGCGGTGGCCGTTGAAGGTGAGGGCGGAGTAGCGGAAGAGGAGGGTCGGGTTGGTCTCGACCGTCCAGCGGACCGCGCCGTCGGGCGCATCGGGCGCGGGCTGCGGCGGCACCTTCGGCACGCTCTTTGCCGGATCGTCGCGATAGACGATGTCCTGCCGCTCCTGGAGGAGCGTTGCCCCGCCGCTTTCATAGCGGTGGCGCAGCGTCACGAAGGCGAGGCGGCCGCTCCGCCCGGTCTTGAAGCTGATGTCCTCGATGCTGCTCGTCTTGGTGACGTTCGCGCCGACCGCGAAGTCATCCTGGAAGGTGAGCTCGCCGCCCGCCCACATGCGCCGCTTGTAGCCGAGATCGGGCAGAACGATGCCGAGCCGCGGGTGGCCGTCGCGGCCGAGATCGGTCGCCGGCAGCGCGTCGGGGGAGAGGCACCAGAAGAGGCCCGGCGGGACCGGCCCGTCGTGGCCGATATGGGGCGCGAGCGTTGCCGTCAGCTCGTCGGCGAGGCGGGAGGTGATGATGTCCTCCCGCCGCGTCGTGCGGCCGATCCAGAGCGATGTCTTGTCCTCGCTCATGGCCTCAGCTCCGCAGGAGGGCGCCGAGATCGTGCGCCGAGCGGTCGCCGACGGAGGCGACGGCCTGCCACAGCCGGTCCGCCGTCTCCTCGCCGAGGAGGGTGGTGGCCTTGGCACGCAGGCCCCGCTCCAGCGCCTCCGGCTCCAGCCGGTCGGAGAGGTCGTGCCGCGTCTCGACCGTCTCCCCGTCGGCGAGGCGGATGCGGGCGATGGTGTCGGTGTCGCTGATCGCCTCGTCGCCCTCGACGACGACGCGCCGTGCGATCGCGTTCACCGCCGGGTCGACGCAGACCGCCTCGGTGTAGGAATCGTCCGCGCCCGTCGCGATGTCGTTCATGACCATGCCGGCGAGGACGGCGTAGCTGAACTTCGCCTCCAGCCCCGTGCGCGGCTTCTTGATGTCGCACACGCGCAGCCAGCGCGGGTTGACGGTGAGGTCGATCTCCTCGACGGCGTTGGGGGAGATCCGGCGGGTGCGCTTTGCGGCGAGCAGCGCCTCGATCATCGCGTGCGTGCCGTGGCAGCAAGCGTGCAGCTTGTACTGGATCTCCTCGAAGACGAAGCGGGCCGGCGGCATGTGGTCCCACGCGGAGAGGACCGGCGCGTCGTCGCTGTGGGTCGGGTGGAAGCCCTGCGGCGCGGCGAACCCGTCATCGGCGGAGACGAAGCCGCGGCGGGCGAGGGCGGCGGCCTCGACCCCGTTGGAGGCGGCGATGCCGGCATTGAAGGGCTTGCCCATGGTGCCGAACTGCGACTTCAGGCCGGAAGCGCGGGTCGCCACGAGGCTGAGGGCGTTCCGCATCTCCTCGTCGGTGAGGCCGTAGAGGCGCCCCGCGGCGACGGTCGCGCCGAACGCGCCCGCGGTCGCGGTCTGGTGGAAGCCCTTCAGATAGTGCCCGCGGCCGAGCACCATGCCGAGCCGGCAGGCCGCCTCCGCACCGAGGAGGAAGGCGTCGACGATGTCGCTCGCGGGCGCGCCCACCGCCTCGCCGACCGCGAGGGCGGCCGGATAGACGCCGACCGAGAGGTGGCCGACATGGGCGAAGTGGGTGTCGTCATAGTCGAGCGCGTGGGAGATCGTGCCGTTCGCGAGGGCGGCGGCGCGCGGCGGTACGCGCAGGGCCGTGCCGAACACGCCGGCGACGGGCTTCCCGCCCTCTTCCTCAATCATGTCGCGCACGATGCCGGCGACGGGCTCGCTCGCCCCGGCCCGCCCGCAGACGAGCCAGTCGAACAGGGAAAAACGCGCCATCTGGCGGGCCGTCTCCGGAATGTCGCCGGCCGGGATGGCGGCGATCGCGACGGCGTGGCGCATCGAGACCGTGTCGGTCTGCATGGGATCCTCCTCACACGCTGGGGCGGGCGGGGCGCGCCCGTCCGCCGCCGTCCGACTTATCGAGTGTAGGCGTGCGCTTGTGAAGATGGCAGGGCTGCGCTGTTTGCCTGAATGCGCTTCCTCCTTTACCGAAAGGGGCCGTCGACGATCCGGCGCGCGGCGCGCGTGCCGGCGGCGGCTCATCGGGAGAGAACATGTCCAAGATCGCCATCATGCCCATTTTCACGGTCCGCCCCGGCCAGCGCGACGCGTTTCTCGCCCGCGTGAAGCGCCAGCGGGAGGATGCGTTGCGCGAGGAGCCGGGCTGCCTGCACTTCGACATCCTCAATCCCGACATCGCGGACGACCGCGTCGTCCTCTACGAGATCTACACCGATCAGGCGGCGCTCGACGCCCACCGCGAGACGCCGCATTATGCCTCCTTCCGCGAGGACATCGACCCGATCGTCCTCTCGCTCGACCGCACGGTGTTTTCGGTCGTCGACTGAACGCCCGGCCCGGGCCGGTTCGCCCATCGCAGAAGACGTTGACTGGACGGGTCCCCTCCGTCCGCCCTCGAAAGAAGAACTGATGTCGGACCTCATCAATTATCTCACCAAGATCCGGTTTGGCGTCGGCGCCATCCGCGAGCTCAGCGAGGAGCTGACCGCGCTCGGGATCGAGCGGCCGCTGATCGTCACCGATCGCGGGCTCGTCGCCGCCGGCCTCATCACGCAGATGTTCGAGGCGAGCGGCCTCTCCAAGGACACCGCCGTCTTCGCCGAGACGCCGGAGAACCCGACGGAGGACGCGACCGAGGCCGCGCTCGAGGTGCTGAAGGCCGCGAACGCGGACGGCATCGTCGCGATCGGCGGCGGCTCCAGCATCGACCTCGCGAAGGGCGTCGCACTGCTCGCGACCCATCCGGGCCCGCTCGAGACCTACGCCGCGATCCGTGGCGGCGTCGCCAAGGTGACGCCCGCGGTGCTGCCGCTCATCGCGGTGCCGACGACGGCCGGCACGGGCAGCGAGGTCGGCCGCGCGACGCTGATCACGCTGCGCAACCAGCGCAAGCTCGGCTTCCTGTCGCCCTACCTCATCCCGCGTGTCGCGATCTGCGACCCGGAGCTGACGCTCACCCTGCCGCCGCGCCTCACCGCCGCGACCGGCATCGACGCGATCTCGCATTGCGTCGAGACGTATCTGAGCCCGAAATTCAATCCGCCGGCCGAGGGCATCGCGCTCGACGGGCTGGAGCGGGCCTGGGCGACGATCCGCCGGGCGGTGGCCGACGGCAGTGACATCGAGGCGCGCACGGAGATGATGGCGGCGGCGCTCGAAGGCGCGCTCGCCTTCCAGAAGGGGCTTGGGGCGGTCCACTCCACCTCGCACGCGCTCGGCGGGCTGAAGCAATATCGGCTCCATCACGGCACGCTGAACGCGGTGATGATGCCGCCGGTCCTGCGCTACAACGCGCCGGTCTGCGAGGCGAAATACGCCAAGATGCGCGTCGTGATGGGACTGGAGCCCGGCACCGATCTCGCTGAGACTTTCACGCAGCTGAACCGCGATCTCGGCCTGCCGACGACGCTGTCGGAGATGGGCGTGTCGCCGGACGTGATCGACGAGGTCTCGCAATGGTCGTTCGAGGACCATTCGACCGCGACGAACCCGCGCCCCGCGACCGCGGCCGACTTCGCCGCGATCCTCAAGGACGCGATGGGCTGATTCTCACGCCTTCCGGAACGGGCCGCCGAGGCGCCGCTCAACGGCGGCCCCGGCGCGCAGCACGGACGCCTCGTCGAACGCCTTGCCGGCAATCTGGAGGCCGATGGGGAGCCCGTCCGCCTCGCCGCACGGCACGCTGAGGGCGGGCAGGCCCGTGAGGTTCCAGGGATAGGTGAGGCGCCAGGAGACCGCGAGCACGCTCTCCGGCGCCCCGCCGATCTCCACCGTGCGTTCCCCGACCCGCCACGCCGTCAGCGGCATGGTCGGCCCGACGATGACGTCGACATCCGCAAATTTCTCCGCGAAGCGCGCGCCGAGCAGCGCGCGATAGCGCTCGGCCTGGAGATAGTCCGCACCCGTCACGAACCGGCCCATCTCCACGAGGAGACGGACGTCGGGCGCGAAGGACGCGACCTCGCCGCGGCGCAGGCGCCCGTCATGGTAGGCGGTGGAGGAGGCGAGCTCGATCGCGAAGATCGCGCCGAGGCCGAAGGCGAGCTCGGGAATGGTGAACTCGACGATCCGCGCCCCGTCCGCCTCGAGCCCGTCGATCGCGGCCTCGACGGCGGCGGCGACCGGCGTCGTGATCCCGTCGAAGAAATGGTTGCGACAGATGCCGACCTTGAGGCCCGAAGCGCCCGCCGCCATCGCGGGGAGGAGATCCGCGTAGGCGAGGGGGGCGCGGGTCGCGGTCGGGTCGGCGGGATCCGGGCCGGACATCGCGGCGGTGAGGAGGGCGGCGTCGGCGACGGAGGTGGTGAGCGGCCCGGCATGGTCGAGCGACCAGGAATGGGGGACGATCCCGCTCCGCCCGATGCGGCCGAAGGTGGGCTTGAGGCCGACCGTGCCGCACAGGCTCGCCGGGATGCGGATCGAGCCGCCGGTGTCCGAGCCGAGCGCCGCCGCGCACAGCCCCGCAGCGAGCGCCGCGCCGGAGCCGCCGCTCGATCCGCCCGGCACGCGGTCGGTGTCGAACGGGTTCACCGTCGGCGGGGTCTCCATGCCCCATGCGAACTCGTGCATCCGCGTCTTGCCGATGAAGACGGCGCCGGCTTTGCGCAGCTGCGCGACGGCGTGCGAGTCGGCCATCGGCGCGTCGATCGCGACGCTGCTGCCGGCGGTCGTCGGCATCTCGGCGGTGGTGTAGTTGTCCTTCACGGCGATGGGGATGCCGTGGAGGGGGCCGAGATCCTCGCCCGCGGCGAGCGCCTTGGTGGCCGCCTCCGCCGCCGCCCGCGCCCCCTCGTTGAAGGCGACGTAGGATTTCAGCTCCCCGTCGCGCGCCGCGATACGGTCGAGATAGGCCTCGAGTAGGTCGACGGGCGTCAGCGTGCCGGCGCGGATGTCGGCGGCAAGCGTCGTGATCGGCCGTTCCCAGACCTCACTCACCGGCGATCTCCGTCGGGTGGAAGACGATCGCGGGGTGGATGTCGCCGAGATCGAGGAGGCGCAGGGCGTCGATCGCGGCGCGGATCTCGACGAAGGCCAGCGCGACCTCCTCGAGACGGGCGTCGTCGAGATCGAGGCCGGTGATCGTCTTGGGGTCGAGCGGGTCGGGCATCTCGGGCCTCAGGGTTCGCGCGCGCCGCCGCCGCCGGGCCGGTCGGGGGGCGACTTCAGGAGCATGTCGACGACGGATTGGGGCGCGGGGGCGGGCGGCGCGCCGCGCTTCGGCATCCCGGCGACGAAGGGGGCGAGCTGTGCCTTCGCGACCTCGTAGACGCGGCGGAGCTCCGCGATGGGGTCGGCGTGCTCGTCGACGCGCAGGTCGACGCGGCGATAATCCTCCGCGCCGATGACGGCGAGCCCGGCCGACTGGCGGCCGCGCTTGTCGCCGCCGACGGCCTGGGCCGCCTCCAGTGCGCGCATCAGCCGTTCTTCGAGGGGCTCGGCCTCGCTCGCCTCGAAGGTCGCGGCGAGGGCGTCGATCACGGCGGGGCCGGTCAGCATGTTGCCCTGGGCGGCGAAGGTCGTCCCGGTCGTCTGGCCGCACCAGGTGGTGCAGGCCGCGCCCGTGTGCGCGCCGCCGGGGCCGTGGACGCCGATCGCCCCGACCTGGCGGAAGTCGGCCGCCGGATCCTCCGCGAGGACGGCCTCCACTGCGGCGGGTGCGGTCATGCCGGTCGCAAGGCGGTCGAGGATCGCGCCGGCGAGATAGGGATTGACCCAGGACTGGGTCGAGACGGCGCCGACGCCGGCGCGCAGGACGAGGCAGATCGCTCCCACCGCCGGGACCGCCGAGGCGACCGCGGCGCCGACCTCGCCGGTGCGCGTGCAGCGCCCGACGAGGGAGAAGGTGTTCACCTCGACAGAGCCGGGCGCGATCATACCTTGAGGTGCTCCGCGACGCGCGCCGCCCCTTCGCTCGCGCGTCCCTCGTCGACGATCTCGCCGAGCTTCAGGACGGCGTAGCGGTCGGCGACCGAGAGGGCGAAGGAGAGGTGCTGCTCGACGAGGAGGACGGCGGTGCCCTGGTCGCTGCGCGTGCGGCGCAGGATCTCGGCCATCCGCTCGATCATGGTCGGCTGCAGGCCCTCCGAGATCTCGTCGACGAGCATGACGCGCGGCTGGGCGATCACGGCGCGCGACATCAGGAGCATCTTCTGCTCGCCGCCGCTCAGCGTGCCGGCGCGCTGCTTCAGCCGCTCCAGCATCCGGGGGAAGACGTCGCCGAGCATGTCGACGCGGGCGCGGAAGACGCTGTCGGCAAGGACGCCGAGGCGCAGATTCTCCTCGACCGTGAGGTCCTGGAAGATCGTGTAGTCCTGCGGGGCGTAGGCGACGCCCTCGCGCACGATCGCGTGCGGCGAGCGGCCGGTGATCGGCTTGCCGTCGAGCGTGATGGAGCCGGTCGCGGCCTTCAGGAAGCCCATGATGGTCTTCAGGAGGGTGGTCTTGCCCATCCCGTTCTTGCCGAGCACGGCGACGATCTCGCCGGGCTTGAGGTCGAGCGAGACGCCGTGGAGGACGGTGGCGGCGCCGTAGCCGGCGGAGACGCCGTCGAGGGTGAGGATCGGCGCGCTCATCAGGCGACGGCCTCCACGCTCTCGCCGGAATAGACCGCGCGGACGAGTTCCGAATTCACCACCTCCTCGACCGTCCCCTCCATCAGGATGCTGCCCTGGTGGAGGACGACGATGCGCGAGGAGATGTCGCGCACGAAGTCGAGGTCGTGCTCGATGAGGACGACGGCGAGGCCGTAATCGTTGGTGAGCCGGCGAAGCGTCTCGCCGATGGCGGTGCGCTCGGGCTTGGTGAGGCCGGCCGTCGGCTCGTCGAGGAGGAGGACGGAGGGTTCGGTCGCGAGCACCATCGCGAGCTCCAGCCCGCGCTTCATGCCGTGGCTGAGATTGCCGGTCTCCGTCGCGAGCACCTTGTCGAGGCCGGTCGCGCGCATGATGTCGAGCGCGGGCTCGGGCATCTTCACTTCTGCGCGGCGGGAGAACATCGGCGCCCCGTCGACGCCGTAGCGCGCGAGCATGAGGCAGTCGCCGACGGTGAGCGTGTCGAAGAGGTTGGTGTTCTGGAAGGAGCGCCCCACGCCGAGCTTCACGATCGACTGCGGCGCGCCGCGCCCGATCTCCACGCCCTGCACGTAGACGCGGCCGGCGGTGCGCTCGCCGCCGTCCGAGATGCAGCGCATCAGCGTTGTCTTGCCCGCCCCGTTGGGGCCGACGATCGACAGGAGCTCCCCGCCGCTGACCTCGATGTTGACGCCGGTGAGGACCTTGAGGCTGCCATATTGGCAGATCAGCTCGTCGATCTTCAGCGGCGGCGTGTTGGAGGAGGCGGCGGTCGGCTTCCACTCGACCGGCACCAGCAACGCCGTCGGCTTCTCGTTCTTGCGGAAGGGTTTGATGAGGAAGCCGAAGAGCTGGCCGATGACCGGCCCGATGCCGCGCGGCAGCACCACGATGACGAGGACGAAGACGATGCCGGTGAGGAGCTTCCACAGGAAGGGCAGCTCGCCGGAGAGGTAGGAGGCGGTGACGTCGATGCCGATGGCGCCGAGGACGGGGCCGATGATGGTCGCCCGCCCGCCGAGCGCGGTCCAGATGAGGAGCTCGGTGCCGAGGAGGAAGTCGCCGAGCTCGGGCGCGACGACGTTGGTGAAGGCGGCGTAGCCGAAGCCGGCCGCGGCGCCGATCGCGCCGGAGGCCATCATCAGCCCGATCTTCACCCGGCTGATCGGGATGCCGAGATAGGAGGCGCGCTGCTCGTTCTCGCGGATGGCGATGAGGATGCGGCCGAAATCGCTGCGCACGAAGAGGATGCCGAGCGCGGTGACGAAGACGAGATAGACGCCCGCGATCCAGAACCAGGTCTCGACCGACCAGTAGTAGGTCGGGAAGGCGGAGAGGCCGGAGGAGGAGCCCGTCCATCGCCCGCCCGCGAAGATGAGCTGGACGAGCACGATCGGCAAGGCGAGCGTGATGATCGAGGCGTAGAGCGGCGAGGCGCCGTGATAGAAGGCGAGCCAGCCGATGACCGCCGCCACCGCGAGCGCGATCACGATGCCCGTCGCGAGCGCCGCGATCGCCCACATCGGGCCGAACCCGTAGTGGGTGAAGATCAGCGCGCAGGCATAGGCGCCGATGCCGAAGAAGGCGGACTGGCCGAAGGTGAGGATGCCGGTATAGCCCCACAGGACGTCCACCGTCATGACCAGCGCCGCGAGGTAGAAGGCGCGGATCAGGATGTTGGTGGTGTAGATGTCCATGTAGAACGGGGCGATCGCGATGACGCCAAGGGCGGTCACCGCGCCGAGCGCGACCGTGCGGTAGACCCGCTTTGAGGAGATGTCAGCCAAGGCCCAGTCCACGCGGATTGATGCGCAGGATGAACGCTGCGAGGACGACGATGGTGAGGCCGCCGATGATCGGGCTGATATAGGTCGACACCGCGACCTGCGCGCCGCCGAGGATCAGCGAGGCGAGGGCGAGCGACGGGATCGACACCCCGGAGACGAGCACCAGCATGAAGGAGTTGACGAGCCAGGGGAGCCCCATGTTCGGGTCGACCGACAGGAGCGGGGTGATGAGCGCGCCCGCCGCGCAGGCAAGGCCCGCCCCGAGCCCGAAGGTCAGCGTGCGCACCTTGCCCGAATCGATGCCGAGCCCGCGCGCCAGCGTCTCGTTCATGATGACGGCGCGGGCCTGGAGGCCGAAGCGCGTACCGTAGAAGAGCGCGGTGAGGGCGATGCCGATCGCGACGGCGATCAGCGTGACGACGATCCGGTAGGCCGAATAGTCGATCGAGCCGAGGTCGAAGGTGCCGGAGAGCGGGCTCGCGGCGAACTGCACCTCGCGCCCGAACCCGATGGTGATGAGCTGCCCGATGACGATGCCGAGCCCCCAGGTCGCGAGGATCGCGTCGAGCGGGCGGGCATAGAGCGGGCGGACGACCACACGCTCGATCACGATCCCGGCGAGAAAGCCGAAGATGCCGGCGAGCGGGGCGGCGAGCCAGGGGGTGATGCCGGCTTCCGTGGTGAGGAAGGCGGTGTAGCCGCCCACGGTGAGAAACGCACCGTGGGCGAAGTTGATGAGCTTCATCACGCCGAGAATGATCATCAGCCCTGCCGCCACCGCGAACAGGATCGCCGCGGTGGTGACGATATCGAGGAGCAGGATGCTCATCGCGACGCGCCGGGCCCGATCAGTTGGCGAACTGCGGGCACTGGTCGCCCGGATCGACATTGTCGAAGCTCTGGATCACCTCGACCGAGCCGTCTTCCTTCACCTGGCCGAGATACATGGTGAGCGGCGCATGGCGCTGCTTGTTCATGGTCACGGTGCCGCGCGGGCCGGTGAAGCTCACCTCGCCAAGGGCGTCGATGACGGCCTGCGGGTCGGTGGAGCCGGCCTTCTCGACGGCCGCCTTGTAGAGATAGACCGCCTCATATTGCGGGACGGAGAGGTCGTTCGGGGTGTTGAGGTCGCCGCCGAACTTCTTCTCCATCGCCTCCAGGAAGGTCTTGTTCTCCGGCGAGTCGATGCCGGTCACGTAGGAGGCGGCAATGAAGATGCCGTTGGCGTCGGCGCCCATCGACTTGGCGGTGCCTTCGTCGACGGCGAGGTTGCCGTAGGGGATGGTCACGCCCGCGGCGCGGAGCTGCTTGGTCAGCGTCACGTTCGGCGCGCCGCCGGCCGTGGAGGTGATCAGCGCGTCGGGGTTCGCCGACTTCAGCTTGGAGATGATCGCAGTCCAGTCGGACCCGTCCATCGGCAGATATTCTTCGCCGACGACTTCGCCGCCATTGGCTTCGACGTACTGGCGCGTGAATTCGAGCATGCCGCGGCCGAAGGCGTAGTCGCTGCCGATGAGGAAGTAGGTCTTCGCGCCGAACTCCTTCATGAAGTGGTCGACGATCGGGGCGACCTGCTGCTCGGGCACCCAGGCGTTGACGTACATCCAGGGGGAGCAGGACTTGCCCTCGTAGAACGAGGTGTAGATGTACGGGACGCGGCCGCGATTGACGATCGGCAGGCCGGCATTGCGGGCGGCCGACGTCTCCATCGAGATCAGCACGTTGACGCCCTCGCGGAAGACGAGGCTGTCGAAGGCGCGTTGCGCGCCCTGGGCGCCCGAACCGTCGTCGGCGACGACGAGCTCGACCTTGTGGCCGAGGATGCCGCCGGCGGCGTTGATCTCTTCAGCCGCGAGCTCGGCGGACTGGACGACCGACGGCGCGACGACGCTGTTCGCGCCGCTGAGGCCGACGGGGATGCCGATCTTGATCGGATCCTGGGCGAAGGCAGCCGTCGCGGCCACCGAGAGGAGAAGGGACAGGAGGGCAGTGCGTTTCATGGCAGGGCTCCGGGAGGCGACGTTTCTCTTTGGTGTCTCGGCTAGTACCAGGACGGCTCAGCGCTCGAGCCGAGCATTTCGCCGTAGAGATCCGCGCGGCGATCGCGCAGAACTTGGTTGAAGGCGTTCAGCGTGCGCGAGCGGCGCGCGGCGGCGACTTCGCAGGTGGCGTAGAGCGTTTCGGGATCGGTCTTGCTCGCGGGCCCGGCCATCAGCCAGCCGTCGGGACCGGCGATGATGCTCTGGCCGATGAAGGGCTGCTGTCGCTCGGTGCCGACCCGGTCGGCGGCGGCGACGAACATCGAGTTCGAGTGCGCTGCGCCCATGCACAGGATGTTCGACATCGCGAGCGGCTGATGCTCCGAATTCGGCATCGGCACCCAGTTGGTGGGCACGCAGACGATTTCCGCGCCCTGCAGCGCGAGGAGGCGCCAGGCCTCCGGGAACCAGCCGTCATAGCAGATGAGCGCGCCGATCCGCCCGATCGCGGTGCGGAAGACGGGGAAGCCGAGATTGCCGCGCTCGAAGACGACGGCCTCCTCGTCCCACAGGTGCGTCTTCCGGTAGATTCCGAGGAGCCCTTCCGGCGCGATGATCGCGGCGCTGTTGAAGAGGGCGTCGCCCTCCTTCTCGCAGAAGCCGGCGACGATATGGAGGCCGCGCTCGGCCGCGAGGGTGGACCAGCGGGCGATGGTCGGCCCGTCGCCGGGTTCGGCGAGGGACAGCGCCTCGGCGCGGCTCTCGAACACGTAGCCCGTGTTGCAGAGCTCGGGCAGGACGACGAGCCTCGCGCCGTTGTCGGCCGCCTCGCCGATCCGGTCGACGCTTTCAGCGATGTTCCGCGCGACCTCGCCGATCTTCGGCTCGAACTGGACGCACGCGATCGTGAGCGTGGACGTCAACGCACTCTCCCTGGGCTGGTTAACCGCCGCGTGCAGGACTCGTGCCACCGCGCTGCCGGCACAATGCACCCCCGCCCGGCATCCGCAAAGTCAAAAGGCTGCTGCACTTTTTGCAGCGAGTGACTGCAAAACTAGCATTAGATGTTTGCGCAGGCTACCGGCATCCTTTCCCCACGGCGCCCTCGAGGAGGGCACATGGCAGAGTGGGGGAGATTTCATGGTCGGCACTATCTCCAGGCGGACGATGCTGAAGGCGGGCGGGAGCGTCGCGGTCGGCGCGTCGATGCTGCCCTTCGTCAATGTCCTGTCCGCGAACGCAGCGCGCGGTGACGTTCTTGTCGCGGTGTCGGGTCAGACGGTCAACAGCCTCGACCTGCACCGCACCGGCACGAACCGCCCGAGCTACCAGATCGCGGTGAACTGCTACGACCGGCTCGTGAAGTTCGGGATCAAGGAGTTGGAGGACGGCACGAAGTCCTACGACTACGCCACGATCGAGCCCGACCTCGCCGAGAGCTGGACCACCTCGGAAGACGGCAAGACGATCACCTTCATCCTGCGCGATGACGCCGTCTTCCAGGACGGCTCCAAGGTGACCGCGGAGGACGTGAAGTGGTCGTTCGACCGCGCCGTCTCCGTCGGCGGCTTCCCGACCGTGCAGATGAAGGCCGGCGGCTTCGTCCGCCCCGACCAGTTCGAGGCGGTCGACGAGAAGACCTTCGTGGTCAAGCTCGACTTCCCCTCCAAGCTCGCCCTGCCGGACCTCGCGGTGCCGGTGCCCTTCGTCCTCAACTCCAAGGTCGCCAAGGCGCACGCCACCACGGACGACCCGTGGGCGATGGAATATGTCCACAAGAACACGATCGGCTCCGGCCCCTTCAAGGTGATCCGCTGGGATCCGGGCGAGCAGCTCGTCTACGAGCGCAACGACAACTGGACCGGCGGCACGCCCGCGGCGATCAAACGCCTCATCCTGCGCGAGGTGCCGAGCCCGGCGACGCGGCGCGCCCTCATCGAGCGCGGCGACGTGCAGATCTCCTTCGACATCCCGAACAAGGACGCCAAGGAGCTCGCCGAAGAGGAGGGGATCAACGTCTTCTCGACGCCGGTCGAGAACGCGATCCACGTGGTCGGCCTCAACTACAATTTCGAGCCCTTCCAGGACCCGAACGTGCGCAAGGCCGTCGCCTACGCGATCCCCTATGAGGAGATCTACCAGACCGCCGCCTATGGGCGCGGGCGTCCGATGTGGGGCGGGGAGGCGAACTCCGATTCCATCGCCTGGCCGCAGCCTTCGCCGTACGTGACCGACCTCGACAAGGCGAAGGAGCTTCTCGCCGCCTCCGCCTTTCCGGACGGGTTCGAGGTGCCGTTCTCGATCGACCTCGACCAGGTGAACTGGATGGAGCCGACGGCGCTTCTCATCATCGAGAATCTCGCCAAGCTCGGCATCAAGGCGACGCTCGAGAAGATCCCCGGCGCGAGCTGGCGCACCGCCTCGCTCGTCGAGAAGCGCCTGCCGCTGCACCTTGAGAATTTCGGCGGCTGGCTGAACTACCCGGACTACTACTTCTTCTGGGCCTACCAGGACGGCCACCTCTTCAACTCCTCGAACTACAAGAACGAGGAGATCGAGGCGCTCGTCGAGGCGACGCTCCACGCGCCGGTCGACGATCCGGACTACGCCCCGAAGATCAAGCGGATGATCGAGATCGCGTTCGAGGATCTGCCGCGCATCCCGCTCTACCAGCCCTCGCTCAACGTCGCCTCGAACGGTGCGGACGGTTACGTCTACTGGTTCCACCGTCAGCTCGACGCGCGCCCGCTGCAGGTCGGATAGAATGGGGCGGCTGCGGTCGATCCTCATCCGGATCGCGCAGGCGATCCCCGTCGTCATCGGCGTCGTGCTGATCAGCTTCGTGCTGACCCGCGCGCTGCCGGGCGACCCCGCCGTCTATTTCGCCGGTCCCGCGGCGGACGAGGCCTCGATCGCCGAGGTCCGTACCGCCCTGGGGCTCGACCAGCCGCTTCCCGTCCAGTTCCTCTATTATGTGCGCGACCTTGCCGTGGGTGATCTCGGCAAGTCGCTCGCGACCGGCCAGCCGGTGCTCGAAGATCTCGCGCGGCGGCTTCCCGCCTCGCTCGAGCTGACGCTGACGGCGCTCATCATCTCCTGCTGCGTCGCGGTGCCCCTCGGGGTGCTCGCGGCGACGCGCCCCAACTCGTGGGTGGACCATCTGTGCCGGGTGGTCGTGACGGCCGGCGTCTCGATGCCGACCTTCTTCACCGGGATCCTTCTCATCTACGTGTTCTACTATCTCCTCGGCATCGCGCCGTCGCCGCTCGGACGGCTCGACTTCATCTACATCGAGCCCGACGAGGTGACCGGCTTCTACCTGATCGACTCCGTTCTCGCGGGCGACGGGGAGACCTTCTTCGCGGCGCTGCGCCAGCTCGTCCTCCCGGCGCTGACGCTCGCGATCTTCACCCTCGCGCCGATCGCCCGCATGACGCGCGCGGCGATGCTGACGGCCCTCTCGTCCGACTTCATCCGGACGGCGCGGGCGGCCGGCCTCACGCGCGGCAAGGTCGTCTACGGCTACGCGCTCAAGAACGCGCTGCTGCCGGTGGTGACGACGCTCGGCATGGTCTTCTCCTTCACGCTCGGCGCCAACGTGCTGGTGGAGAAGGTGTTCGCCTGGCCCGGGATCGGCTCCTACGCAGTCGAGGCGCTCGTCGCCTCCGACTATGCCGCCGTCCAGGGCTTCGTTCTCGCGATGGCGCTCCTCTTCGTCGCGCTCAACCTCGTGATCGACATCGCCTACGCCGCGATCGATCCGCGCATCGGGTTCGGCTCACGATGACAATGGCAACCGCAACGCCCCACCGGCAGACGACGCTCGGCCACATCGGATACGTCCTCAAGGAAAATCCGGTCACGCTGCTCGCCTTCACGATGTTCGCGATCATCATCACGCTCGCGCTCATCGGCCCCTCGATCGTGCCCTACGATCCGCTCGCCTCGGACGCCGCGCGCGCGCTCGAGCCGCCCTCCTGGGATCACTGGTTCGGGACCGACAATCTCGGCCGCGACGTTCTCTCCCGCGTCGTCGTCGCGACGCGGCTCGACCTCACCATCTCCGTCGCCGCGGTCGCGCTCTCCTTCATCCTCGGCTCGATCCTCGGCGCGGCGGCGGGCTATTTTGGCGGGTGGCTCGATGCGGGCCTGTCGCGCATCCTCGACACGATCATGGCCTTCCCGCTCTTCGTGCTCGCGATGGGCATCGTGGCCGCGCTCGGCAACACGGTCGAGAACATCATCTACGCGACCGCCCTCATCAACCTGCCCTTCTATGCGCGCCTCGTGCGGGCGGAAGTGAACATCCGCCGCGAGGCCGGGTTCGCGCTCGCCGCCAAGCTCTCCGGCAACTCGGACCTGCGCGTCCTCGCGCTCCACATCTTCCCGAATGCCCTGCCGCCCATGATGGTGCAGGTCTCGCTCAATCTCGGCTGGGCGATCCTCAACGCGGCCGGCCTCTCCTTCATCGGCCTTGGCGTGCGTCCGCCGACGCCCGAATGGGGGATCATGGTCGCCGAGGGCGCGAACTTCATCGTGTCCGGCGAGTGGTGGCTCGCCTTCTTCCCCGGCATGGCGCTCGTCGTCGCCGTGTTCACCTTCAACCTGCTCGGCGACGGGCTGCGTGACATGGTCGATCCGCGGAGGCGCACCTGATGCTCAATGTCGAACACCTCAAAGTCGCCTTCCGCACGAGGCGCGGCACCGTCGAGGCGGTGAAGGGGATCTCCTTCGAGATCGGCGCGGGCGAGACGCTCGGGATCGTCGGCGAGTCGGGATCCGGCAAGTCGGTCACCTCCTACGCGCTGCTGCGGATCCTCGACCAGGGCGGCACGATCGCGGCGGGCGAGATGGTCTATGGCGGCGTCGACCTGCGCCGGGCCACCGAGCGCCAGATGGGCGACATTCGCGGGCGGGAGATCTCGATGATCTTCCAGAACCCGCGCGCCGCCCTCAACCCGATCCGCAAGGTCGGTCACCAGATCGAGGACGTCCTGCGCCGCCACGGCCGCGCGACGGCGGGCGATGCCCGCGAGAAGGCGATCGCGGCGATGGAGGCGGTGAAGATCCGCAACGCGCCGGCCCGCTACAACGCCTACCCGTTCGAACTGTCGGGCGGCATGTGCCAGCGCATCGTGATCGCCATCGCGCTCGCCTGCGACCCGCGCCTCCTGATCGCGGACGAGCCCACAACCGGCCTCGACATCACCACGCAGAAGGCGGTGATGGACCTCGTCACCTCGCTCATCCGCGAGCGCGACATGAGCGCCATCGTCATCACCCATGATCTCGGCCTCGCGGCCGAATATTGCGACCGGATCGCGGTGATGAAGGACGGCGAGATCGTCGAGACTGGCCGCGCCATCGACGTCTTCACGATGCCGCGCCACGCCTACACGCGGCGTCTCGTCGACGCGACGCCGCGCGAGGGGGTCTCGATCCGCGGCCTGCTGCCGGCCGAGGCGCGCACGCCCGCCCCGCCGCACGCCCCGAAGGACACACCGCTCCTCGAGGTGCGCGATCTCGAGAAGGTGTTCGCCGGCAAGTCCGGCCCGGTCCACGCGGTGAAGGGGGTCTCCTTCACCGTGCGCGAGGGGGAGACGGTCGGGCTCGTCGGCGAGTCGGGCTGCGGCAAGTCCACCACCTCCTCGATGGTGGTGCGCCTTCTCGACCCGACGTCCGGGCAGATCCTCTTTGCCGGCGAAGATCTCGCCAAGACGCCCGCGCGCGACTTCGCCCGCGACCCGCGCCGCTCGGCGATCCAGATGGTCTTCCAGGACGCGACCGACAGCCTCAACCCGCGCCACACGGCGGCGCGCTCCATCGAGGAGCCGCTTCGCCGGATGAGCGGCATCAACGGCCGCCAGCGCCACGAGCGCACGCGCGAGCTCGCCGACCTCGTCGGGCTCCCGCAGCACCTTCTCGACCGCTTTCCGCACCAGCTCTCGGGCGGGCAGAAGGCGCGCGTCGGCATCGCGCGGGCGATCGCGGTGAACCCGCGCTTCCTCATCCTCGACGAGCCGACCGCGGCGCTCGACGTGTCGATCCAGGCGGTGGTGCTGAACCTCCTCGCCGATCTGAGAGCCAAGCTCGGCATGAGCTATCTCTTCGTCAGCCACGACCTCCAGGTCGTGCGGCTCCTGTGCGACCACGTCGTCGTCATGCGCGACGGCGCGATCGTGGAGCAGGGGCCGTCGGCGAAGGTGATGACCGCCCCGGCGGACGCGTACACCGCCGCTTTGATCGCCGCCGCACCCCATCCGCCCATTCGAGACGAAGCCGCCTAAGGAACGATCATGCACGGCCTGACGATGACACTCGGCGCCCTCCGCGAAGCCTATGCCGGGGGCCTTGCCCCGCGCGAGGTGGTGGCGGAGGTCTTCCGCCGGATCCGCGCGGTCGGCGATCCGGGGATCTTCATCCACCTCGCCGACGAGGCCGCCCTTCTCGCCGAGGCCGACGCGCTCGGCGCGTACGACCCGGCGCGTCCCCTCTGGGGCATCCCCTTCGCGGTGAAGGACAATATCGACGTCGCGGGGATGCCGACGAGCGCGGCATGCCCGGCCTTCACCTACACCGCTCCGGCGGATGCGTTCGTGATCGCGCGGCTGCGGGCGGCGGGGGCGCTCGTCGTCGGCAAGACCAATCTCGACCAGTTCGCGACGGGGCTCGTCGGGGTGCGCACGCCCTATCCGGCGCCGCGCAATGCCATCGACCCGGCGATCGTGCCGGGCGGCTCGTCCTCCGGCTCGGCGGTCGCGGTCGCGCACGGGATCGTGCCCTTCGCGCTCGGCACCGACACGGCGGGGTCGGGCCGCGTGCCGGCCGCGCTCAACAACATCGTCGGGCTGAAGCCGACGCTCGGCGCGCTCTCCGCGCGCGGTATGATCCCGGCCTGCCGCACGCTCGACACCATCTCCGTCTTCGCCCTCACGGTCGCCGACAGCCACGCGGTCTTCCGCGTCGCGACGGCCTATGATGCCGAGGACGCCTATTCGCGGCCCATCCCGACCGCGCCGATCGCCGCGCCGCCGCCGGTTCTGCGCATCGGCGTGCCGGACGCGGACAGCATCGTCTTCTTCGGCGACGCCGTGCAGAAGGAGGCGTTCGAGACGAGCGTCGCGGCGCTGCGCGCAAAAGGGGCGACGATTGTCCCGATCGACTTCACCCCGCTCTACGAGATCGCCGAGCGGCTCTATGAGGGGGCGTGGGTCGCCGAGCGCCACGCTGCGATCTGCGAATTCATGGCGCGCGAGCCGGACGCGGTGCACCCGGTCACGAAGGCGATCGTCTCACGTGCCGAGGCGCTGTCGGCGACGGACGCCTTCCGCGACTTCTACCGCGTCGCCGAATTGAAGCGGGAGGTCGCGCCGCGCCTTGCCGCGATCGACCTCCTCCTGGTGCCGACGATCCCGACCTTCTACTCGGTCGCCGACCTCGAGGCGGACCCGATCGGGCCGAACAGCCGGCTCGGCACCTACACCAACTTCGTCAACCTCCTCGACCTTTGCGGCATCGCCGTGCCGACGCGGCCGCGCTCGGACGGGCGGCCGGGCAGCGTCACGCTGCTCGCGGCGGCCGGACGGGAGGCGCTCCTCGCCTCGGTCGCGGTCGGGATCGAGGCGGAGGGGCCGCGCACGCTCGGCGCAACCGGCTGGCCCGTGCCCGTGCCCGCCGCCCTCGCGCCCGCCGCCGGTGTCGACGAGATGGAGATCGCCGTGTGCGGGGCGCACATGTCGGGCATGGCGCTGAACGGCGAGCTCACGAGCCGAGGCGCGCGCTTCCTGCGCAGCGTCGAGACGCGGCCGGACTATCGCCTGTTCGTCCTGCCGGGCGGTCCGCCCAAGCGGCCGGGCATGATCCAGGTGAAGCCCGGCGAGGGGGCCGAGATCCATGTCGAGGTCTGGGCGCTGCCGCTCGCCGCGTTCGGCTCCTTCTTCGCCGGGGTGCCGGCCCCGCTCGGCCTCGGCACCGTCCACCTCTCGGACGGCACCGCGCCGAAGGGCTTCCTGTGCGAGGAGATCGCGACGCGCGCGGCCGAGGATGTCACCCATCTCGGGAGTTGGCGCCATGTCATGGCGCGCAAGGCCGGCTGATCAGGCGGCCTCGAAGCGGTTGGTGAGGGCGAGGGCGATCTGGTCGGCGAAGCGGGCCGGCGCGATCGGCAGCGCCCGGCCGCGAAGCTGGCCCATGTAGAGGAGGCCGGCGGGCGCGTCGCGCGTGTCGATCGGGCGGCTCAGTCCCTGCGCCTCCATCTCGGCCGGGACGCCGATCGGGATCTGGAAGGTCACCGCGGAGGAGGTCGCGGCGAGGCGCATCAGGAACTCGAAGCTGTCGGACTCGAAGGCGGGGGTGAGGTCGAGCGAGGATTTGCGCAGCGCCACCTCCAGGAGGTGCCGCACCCCATATTCGGCGGTCGGCACCGCGACGGGGAAGCGCAGGCAGTCGCGCAGCCGCACCGGCCCCTCGCCCGCGAGCGGATGGCCGGGGGCGACCACCGCGTGGACCGGCTGGCGCACCGTCAGGAGGGTCTGGAATTCTGAAAGGCGCACCGGCTCGAAGACGAGGGCGAGGTCGGCGTCATGGTCGATGAGTGCGCGCTCGGCCGCCTCGCGGTCGCGGCGGTGGACGCCGAAGGTCACGGCGGGCTGCTCGGCGCAATAGGCCGCGATCTGCGAGGGGAGGAAGTAGGGGAGCATCGCCTGGCTGCAGGCGATCGCGACATGACCGCGCCGGAGGCCCGAGAGGTCCGCGATCTGCGAGCGGACGCGCTCCATGTCGGAGAGCTGCTGGCGCGCATGGTGGAGGAGGATCTCCCCCGCCGTCGACAGCCGCACCCCGCCGGGGAGGCGCTCGAAGATCGGCACGCCGAGCTCCTCCTCGACCGCGAGGATGCGCCGGTTGAGGGCGGTCGAGGTGATCGCCAGCGTCTCGGCCGCCTTGCGGATCGACTTCGCCCGCGCGACGGCGTCGATGAAGCGCAGCGTCTGGAGATGGCGCATCGAACTCCTGCCTTTCGCGAAGGACGATCCTTGCTGCGGGGATGAAACGGAAGGACGCGGCGATGCGCAAGCCGCCCAACGCCGCGCCGGCGGTCCCATGGCCGCGATCCTCGTGTTATGTCAGGCTGATAGACGGCAGAATGACAAGGCCGCGACGGGGGAGGTGACGACGATGAGTGAGCCCGAGACCTTCGACTACATCATCGCCGGCGCGGGCTCGGCCGGTTGCGTCCTCGCGAACCGCCTCTCGGCCAACCCCAATCACCGCGTCCTTCTGCTGGAAGGCGGCGGCAAGGACGACTGGATCTGGTTCCACATTCCGGTCGGCTATCTCTTCGCGATCGGCAACCCGCGGGCCGACTGGCTGTTCCGGACGGCCTCGCAGAAGGGGCTCGGCGGGCGCGCGCTCGCCTATCCGCGCGGCAAGGTGCTCGGCGGCTGCTCTGCGATCAACGCGATGATCTATATGCGCGGCCAGGCGGCCGACTACGACCATTGGCGCCAGCTCGGCCTCCCCGGTTGGGGCTGGGACGACGTGCTCGAGACCTACATGAAGCACGAGGACCATGCCGACGGGTCGAGCGGGCTCCACGCGGCGGGCGGCGAGTGGCGTGTGGAGCATCCGCGCGTCCACTGGGCCGTGCTCGACCGGATCCGCGACGCGGCCGAGGCGGAGGGGGTGCAGAAGGTCGACGACTTCAACACCGGCGACAATGAAGGCTCCTCCTATTTCCAGGTGAACCAGAAGAACGGCCGGCGCTGGAGCGCGGCGCGCGGCTTCCTGAAGCCGGTCCTCTCGCGGCCGAACCTCAAGGTCGAGACCGGGGCGCACGTCGACCGCGTGCTGTTCGAGGAGGGGCGCGCAGTCGGCATCGCCTACCGGCAGAACGGCGCGACGGTGACGGCGCGCGCGGCGTCGGAGGTGATCCTGTCGGCCGGGGCGGTCGCGTCGCCGATCATCCTGGAGCGGTCCGGCATCGGGGACGGGGCGCGGCTCCAGAAGCTCGGCGTGGAGACGGTGCGCCATGCGCCGGGCGTCGGCGCCAACCTCCAGGACCACCTGCAGATCCGCCCGATCTACAAGGTGAACGGCATCAAGACGCTGAACACCGTCTACCACAACCTCGCGACGCGGGCGCTGATGGGTGTCGACTATGCGCTGCGGCGGCGCGGGCCGCTGACGATGGCGCCGAGCCAGGTCGGCGCCTTCGTGAAGTCCTCGCCCGAATACGAGACGGCGAACCTCGAATTCCACTTCCAGCCCCTCTCGCTCGACAATTGGGGCGACGGGCTGCACCCGTTCTCGGCGATCACCGCCTCGGTCTGCAATCTGCGCCCGACAAGCCGCGGCTCGGTCCACGCGTCCGGCCCGGCGCTCGACGATCCGCCGGCGATCGACCCCAACTATCTCGACACCGAGGCCGACCAGCGGGTTGCGGTGGATTCCATGAAATGGGCGCGGCGGATCATGAACGCCCCGCCGCTCGCCCCCTACAGCCCGGAGGAGTACCGCCCCGGCCCGGCGGCGCAGAGCGACGAGGACTTGCTCGCCGCTGCGGCCGCGCTCGGGACGACGATCTTCCACCCGGTGGGCACGGCGAAGATGGGGCCGGAGAGCGATCCGACCGCCGTCCTCGACGAGCGCCTCAGGGTGCGCGGGGTCGACGGGCTCCGCGTCATCGACGCGTCGGTGATGCCGACGATCACCTCCGGCAACACCAACTCGCCGACGATCATGATCGCCGAGAAGGGGGCGGGGATGATCGCCGACGATTCCTGGGCCTGAGCTATCCCGCGCTGAGGACGCGCAGCGGCTTGCCGGCGAGCCATCCCTCGATGTCCTCCACGACCTCGGGGAAATAGACGTCGTAGGTGTCGTGCGTGACGTAGCCGACGTGCGGGGTGAGGACGACGCCGTCGAGGCTGCGCAGCGGATGGTCGGCGGGGAGCGGCTCCACATCGTAGACGTCGAGCCCGGCGCGGATCCGGCCCGCGGCGACGGCCTCGATGAGGGCCGGCTCGTCGACGATCGGCCCGCGCGAGGTATTGACGAGGATGCCGCCCGGCCGCATCGCGGCGAGCTCTTCGGCGCCGACGAGACCTGTGGTCTCCGCGGTCAGCTTCAGGTGGATCGAGACGATGTGGGAGGCCGCCAGCAGTGCGGCGACGCTCTCGGCGTGCTCGATCCCCGCCTCGGCCGCCTTCTCCGGCGTCAGGCTGCGGCTGTGGGCGGCGATCCGCATCCCGAACGCCTTGCCGACGGCGGCCGCGCGCTGGCCGAGATTGCCCCAGCCGAGGATGCCGAGCGTCTTGCCGTGGAGGCCGATGCCGATATTGGGCTGCCAGGGGCCACGCGCGTGCATGATCCGGTCGTCCGCCGGGATGTGGCGGGCAAGGGCGAGGATCAGCCCCCAGGCGAGTTCGGCCGTGGTGCCCGGAAAGGAGCCGGTGCCGCACACGAGGATGCCGCGCTCGGCCGCCGCCGCCATGTCGATCGAGGCGTTGCGCGCGCCGGTGGTGATGAGGAGCTTGAGGGCGGGCAGCTCGGACAGGAGACCGGCATCGAGCGGGGTGCGCTCGCGCATCGCGACGATGATGTCGGCCTCCTTGAGCGTCTCCACGAGGGTGGCGCGGTCGCCGATATACTCGCGGATCACCACCGGCTCCACGACCCCGGAAAGGCGGGTCCAGTCCGCCTTCGCAAGGGCGACTCCCTGATAATCGTCGAGGATGAGGCAACGCAGCATCGGGGGCTCCTTGGCGCGTGGTGTTCTTGTCTGGGCGCGGCACGGTTGTAGCGCAAATTTGCTCGCGCGGTTCGACCCCGTGCACGCGTCGCGCCCGCCGCCGCGCGGTCTGCGCAAAATTCCAGCGAAGCGGCGCGATTGGTGACATCCTGTCCCTTGCCGCCTCTCCAGCGGAGGGGTGGCCAAGACACGACCCGCAAGAAATGGGGAGGCTGGGATGAGACACGCCTACGAGCTGAACGGGCGGCGGATCCTGATCACGGGCGCCGCGGCGGGCATCGGGGCCGCGACGGCGCACGTGTGCGCGGAGCTTGGCGCCCGCGTGATCCTCGTCGACAGGGCCGACGCGACGGCGGTGGCGGAGGCCATCGCGGCCGAGGGTGGGGTGAGCGAGGTGCATCTCGCTGATGTCAGCGACCGGGTGTCGGTGGAGGCGCTCGCCAAGGAGATTGGCGCGGTTGACGCGCTCGTCCTCAATGCCGGGATCTGCCCCTTCGGCGACGACTGGATGGACGAGGACTGGGACCTCGCCTTCCGCAACGTGATGGGGGTGAACGTGCTCGGGCCGATCCACGCCGCGCGCGCTTTCATGCCGGCGATGATGTCGCGCGGATCGGGGCGGGTGGTGCTCGTCGGGTCGGTGGCGGGGCGGCTCGGCGGGATGGTCGCCGGCCCGCATTATGTTGCCTCGAAGGGGGGCGTCCATGCCCTCGTCAAATGGCTCGCGAAGCGTGCCGCGCCCGCCGGGGTGCTCGTGAACGGGGTCGCACCCGCCTCCGTCGACACGCATCTCATCGAGGGGCAGCGCGTCAATCTCGACCTTATCCCCTTGCGGCGCAAAGGAATGCCGCGCGAGATCGCGTGGCCGATCGCCTTCCTCTGCTCGGACGCGGCGAGCTACATTTGCGGGACGATCCTTGACGTGAACGGTGGCGTCTACATGAACTGACCACCGAGAGACATAACAATAATCCTATTGGGGGGATCATGATCGACCATCCAATCGTCGACGCCCACGTCCATCTCGCCGACCCGGCCCGCTTCGACTATCCGTGGATGGCCGGCGCGCCGTCCCTGAAGCGGCGCATCCTGCCGGACGATCTCACCGCCGCCGCCGCGCCCTATGAGATCGACCGCATCGTCTTCGTGGAGGTGGATGTCGCCTCGCCCCGGCAGGTCGCGGAGGCCGAATGGGTCTCCTCCCTCGCCAAGTCCGACCCGCGCCTTCAGGGGATGGTCGCGTGCGTGGAGCTCGAACGGGGGCGCGCGGTGGAGGCGGAACTCGACGCGATGGCGGCCCTGCCGGAGCTTCGCGGCATCCGCCGCCTGATCCAGACCCAGCCCGACCCCGAATTCTGTCTCCAGCCGGGGTTCCTGGAAGGGCTGAAGGTGCTCGCCGAGCGGGATCTCGTGTTCGATATCTGCGTCCTCCACCATCAGATAAAGGCCGTCATCGAGATGGTCCGCCGCTCGCCCGACGTGCGCTTCGTGCTCGACCATATCGGCAAGCCCGGCATCAAGGAGGGGCTCAAGGCGCCGTGGTGGAGCGAGATCGAGACGCTCGCCGGGTTCGAGAATGTCTGGTGCAAGATCTCCGGCGTCGTGACCGAGGCCGACCATCAGGCGTGGACGCGCGAGGAGGTCCGCCCCTACATCGAGCGCACGATCGAGGTCTTCGGCTTCGACCGGGTGATGTATGGCGGCGACTGGCACGTGGTCGAGCTTGCCGCGCCGTATCCGACCTGGGTCGAACTCGTCGACTGGACGGTCGCCGGCGCCTCGGCCGACGAGCGGCGCAAGCTCTTCCGCGACAACGCCATCGCCTTCTATCGGCTCGACGGTTGAGGGCGCCATGGCCCGCGATCCCTTGCGGCGCGCCTACAGCGTCGACGCGATGCGTCTCCTCGCGCGCGGGGCCCTGCCGCGCGCCGTCTTCGATTTCGCCGATGGCGGGGCGGAGAGCGAGGCGACGCTTCGCCGGAACGAGGCGGCGTTCGGCGCGCTGACCCTCCTGCCGCGACCCTTGCGCGGCGCCGCCGAGCGGGATCTCTCCGTCACGCTCTTCGGCCATCGCCTGTCGATGCCGCTCCTGATCGGGCCGACCGGCCTCTCCGGCCTCTTCTGGCCGGACGGGGAGCGGGCGGCGGCGCGCGCAGCGGCGAAGGCCGGCATCGGCATCTGCCTCAGCCACGGCTCGGTCTGCACGCTGGAGGCCTTCGCCGAGACGGGCACGACGCCCCGCCTCATGCAGGTCTTCATCTACAAGGACCGGGGGTTCACCGAGGAGCTGACGCAGCGGGCGAAGGCGGCCGGCTACCACGCCCTCGTCCTCACCATCGACAACCAGCTCACCGGCAACCGCGAGCGGGACAAGCGGAACGGCTTCTCCATCCCACCGGAGCCCGGCTTCGCGGGGGTGGTGGATTCGGTGCTGAAGGCGCGCTGGCTCTGGCGGATGCGGCGCGAGCTGCCGCGCATCACCTTCGCCAACTATCTGCGCGAGGGGCAGGCGAACGACCTCGCCTCGCTCGCGAGCCGGATGGGCTCCCTCCTCGACCAGTCGATGAATTGGGCCGACGTCGCCTGGCTCCGGACAATCTGGGACGGGCCGCTGATCCTGAAGGGCGTCATGCACCCGGACGACGCGGACATCGCGATCGCGGAGGGGATCGACGGCGTCATCGTCTCCAACCATGGCGGGCGCCAGGTCGACGGCGCGGCGGCCTCCGTCGAGGTGCTCGGCGCCGTCGCGGACCGCGTCGCCGGCCGCATCCCGGTCCTCCTCGATGGAGGGGTGCGGCGGGGCGGCGACATCATCAAGGCGGTCGCCCTCGGGGCGAGCGCGGTGCTGATCGGACGGCCGCAGCTCTGGGGGCTCGCGGTCGCCGGGGAGGAGGGCGTCACGCGCGTCCTCGACCTCTATCGCGGCGAACTCGACCGGGCGATGGGCCTTTGCGGCCTCTCCTCGATCGGCGCGATCGACCGCAAGATCCTCCACACGACAAACAACAACATCAGGGAAGGAACGACAGAATGATCGGAGAGGCGCCGCTCCTGCGGATCAACCGGAGCTTCACGCGACCGTCGGCCGAGATCGTCGCCCGTTTCGCGGGCACGCAGACCGGCCACGCCGTCGACGCGATGGGTGGGCAGGGAGCCGTTCACGAGCGGATCAAGCCGCTGACGATCCGCGACGACGTGATGGTCGGCGTCGCCGTGACCTCGCAATCGGGGCCGTGCGACAATCTCGGCCTCTTCGCCTCGCTCGACCTGCTCCAGCCGGGCGACGTCCTCATCGCCTCGGCGGACAACTACACCGCCGCCGCCATCACCGGCGATCTCCTGATGGGGATGGCCCGCAATCTCGGCGCGGTCGGGTTCGTGACCGACGGGGCGGTGCGCGACCGCACGGGGCTCCTCGCCGTCGGCGTGCCGATCTATGCCGCGGGCCTCACCCCCAACTCGCCGGCGCGCAGCGGGCCGGGAACGGCCGGCTTCCCGGTGGTCGTCGGCGGCGTCCCCGTCGCGTCGGGCGACATCGTGATCGGCGACGCGGACGGGGTGGTGATCGTCCCGCAGGGCCGCATCGAGGAGGTCCTCGCCGCGCTGGAGGCCGTCCGCGAGGCGGAGGCCGGGCTCGAGGCGAAGGTGAAGGCGGGGCTCGGCGTCCCGGACTTCCTGCGCGAGATCCTCGATTCGGACCGCACGCTCTGGTCTTGAGCCGGTCGAGGCTGGGGCGTCAGCGCGCCCCGGCCTCGCTGTAGAGCTGCCACTTCTTCGGCCGCACCATCACCGCCCCGGAGTGGCCGATCGGCGTCGTGATCGGCAGTTCGATCTCGAGCCGCTCGCGCCGTCCGCCCACCTCAAGCTCCAGGAGGCGCGTGCCGCTCGTGCGGCGGGCGGCGGTAATGATGCCGGTGATCGCGCCGAGATCGTCCTCGGTGATCTCGACATCGTGCGGACGCACGCACAGCCGCGCCGGCCCGTCGGGCGCGTCGGCGGGCGGCAGGTCGAGTGGGCGCTCGTCGAGATGGATGCGCCCGCCCGCGACCGTCACGTTCAGGGCGTTCGACGCGCCGATGAAGGAGAAGACGAAGGGGGAGGCGGGCGTGTCGTAGATCTCGTCCGCGGTCCCGACTTGCTCGATCTTCCCGTTGCTCATCACGACGACGCGGTCGGCAAGCTCCATCGCCTCTTCCTGGTCGTGGGTGACGAAGACGGTGGTGTGGCCGGTCTTGTCGTGGAGGGCGCGCAACCAACGCCGCAGATCCTTGCGGACCTTGGCGTCGAGCGCGCCGAACGGCTCGTCGAGGAGGAGGACGCGCGGCTCGATGGCGAGGGCGCGGGCGAGGGCAACGCGCTGGCGCTGCCCGCCCGAGAGCTGCGCGGGAAAGCGTCCGCCGAGCCCGGAGAGTTGCACGAGGTCGAGAAGCTCTTCCGCGCGGCGGCGGATCTCGGCGGCCGCCGGCCGGTCGCCCCACGGCCGGACGCTGAGCCCGAAGCCGATATTGTCCACCACGCTCATGTGCTTGAAGAGGGCGTAGTGCTGGAACACGAAGCCGACATTGCGCTCCTGCACGGACATCTGCGAGGCGTCGACATCGCCGAACAGGATGCGCCCCTGGTCGGCCCGCTCGAGCCCGGCGATGAGGCGCAGAAGCGTCGTCTTGCCCGACCCGGACGGGCCGAGAAGGGCGATCAGCTCACCGGACCGGATCGCGAGCGAGACATCGTGGAGGGCCGGAAACCGGTCGAACTCCTTGCGGATATTCTGGATGCGAATGTCCATGATGGTCCTTCAATGTCCCCGGCTGCCGGCCATGTCGCCGGCGAAGCGCCATTCGAGGAACGTCTTGAGAGCAAGGGTGACGAGGGCGAGGATCGCGAGGATCGAGGCGACGGCGAAGGCCGCCTGGAAGGCGTACTCGTTGTAAAGAATCTCGACGTGGAGCGGCATCGTGTTGGTGACGCCGCGGATATGGCCGGAGATCACCGAGACCGCGCCGAACTCGCCCATCGCGCGGGCGTTGCACAGGAGCACGCCGTAGAGGAGCGCCCACTTCACGTTGGGGAGCGTCACGAAGAGGAAGGTCTTCCAGCCGCTCGCGCCGAGTGAGAGGGCCGCTTCCTCGTCGCCCGTGCCCTGCTCCTCCATCAGCGGGATCAGCTCGCGCGCGATGAAGGGGAGCGTCACGAACATCGTGGCGAGCACGATGCCGGGCAGCGCGAAGGCGATGCGGATCCCGTACTGGTCGAGCCAGGGGCCGAGAAGGCCGTGGCTGCCGAAGAGCAGGATGTAGACGAGGCCCGAGATCACCGGCGAGACCGAGAAGGGCAGGTCGATGAGCGTGACGAGCACGCTCTTGCCGCGGAACTCGAACTTCGCGATCGCCCACGCCGCGGCGAGGCCGAAGACGAGGTTGGCCGGCACCGCGATCGCCGCGACGGTGAGGGTGAGGCGCATCGCGGCGCGCGCGTCGGGCTCGATGATCGCCTCCCAGAAGAGGCCGAGCCCGCCCCGCAGCGCCTCCACGAAGACGGCAACGAGCGGCAGGAAGAGGACGAGGCCGAGAAAGGCCGCGGCGACGCCGATGAGGACGGCGCGGACGGCCGGCTGCTCGGTGGTCGCGGACCGCCACTGGCGCGCCTTCGCCGCCCGCGGCGCCGCCTCGAAGGACTGATCAAGCAGCATGGCCGAACCTCCTGCGGCTCCAGGCCTGGATGAGGTTGATAACGAGGAGGAGGACGAACGAGATCGCGAGCATCACCGACGCGATGGCCGTCGCCCCGCCATAGTTGAACTCCTCGAGGCGGATGACGATGAGGAGGGGGGCGATCTCCGACACGTACGGGATGTTGCCCGCGATGAAGATCACCGAGCCGTATTCGCCGACGGCGCGGGCGAGGGCGAGGGTGAAGCCCGTGAGGAGGGCCGGCACGAGGGAGGGCAGGATCACCCGCCAGATCGTGACGAGCCGGCCCGCGCCGAGCGTCGCTGCCGCCTCCTCGCGCTCGCGGTCGATCTCGGCGAGGACCGGCTCGACCGTGCGCACCACGAAGGGGAGCGACACGAAGACGAGCGCGACGACCGCGCCGAGCGGCGTGTAGGCGACCTTGATCCCGAGCGGCGACAGGAACTGCCCGATCCACCCGTTCGGCGCGTAGATCGCGGTGAGCGCGATGCCGGCGACGGCCGTCGGCAGCGCGAAGGGCAGGTCGATGAAGGCGTCGATGAGCCGCCGGCCGGGAAAGCGGTAGCGGACGAGGACCCAGGCGATCAGCAGGCCGAAGACGAGATTGATCGCCGCCGCGATCGCCGACGCCCCGAAGGAGAGGCGGAGCGCGGCGAGGGTCCGCTCATCGAACGCGAGGCGCCAGAACTCAGTCCAGCCGAGCCCCGCGCTCTTGAGGACGAGCGCGGCGAGGGGGATCAACACGATGAGCCCGAGATAGGCGAACGTGAAGCCGAGGGTGAGGCCGAATCCGGGAAGGATGCTCGGCCGCTTGAAAGTGATCAGCGCGCTCGTCATGGCTGGGCTCAGTTCATGGCCCGGTAGATCTGGTCGAACACGCCGCCGTCCGCGAAGTGCGCCGGCTGCGCGGTCTTCCAGCCACCGAAGAGGGGATCGTCGATGGTGACGAGGCTCACCTCGGGGAAGCGGGCGAGGTCCTCGGGGTCGGCGGCGGACGGGTCGGCCGGGCGGTAATAGTTGGCCGCCGCGAGGCGCTGACCGTCGGGCGAATAGAGGAAGTTGAGATAGGCCTCGGCGACCGCGCGCGTGCCCTTCTTGTCGACGTTGCCGTCGACCAGGGCGACCGGCGGCTCGGCGCGGATCGAGATCGAGGGAACGATGATCTCGAAATGGTCCGGCCCCAATTCCTCGAGGGCGAGGAAGGCCTCGTTCTCCCAGGCGAGGAGGACGTCGCCGATGCCGCGCTGCGCGAAGGTGGTGGTGGAGCCGCGCGCGCCGGTGTCGAGGACCGGGACGTGCTGGAAGAGGTCCGTCATGTACTGCCGGATCTTCTGTTCGTCGCCGTCGAATTCACGGTCGGCATAGGCCCAGGCGGCAAGGTAGTTCCACCGGGCGCCGCCCGAAGTCTTCGGGTTCGGCGTGATGACCTCGACCCCGTCAGCGACGAGATCTTGCCAATCCTCGATGTTCTTCGGGTTTCCTTTGCGCACCAGGAACACGATGGTCGAGGTGTAGGGGGCGCTCGCGTGCGGCAGGCGCTGGCGCCAGTCGGCGGGGATCTTCCCGCTCTGCTCGGCGATCGCGTCGATGTCGGCTTCGAGGGCGAGGGTCACGACGTCGGCGTCGAGCCCGTCGATCACGGTGCGGGCCTGCTTGCCGGAGCCGCCGTGCGACATACGCACGGTGACGGTCTCGCCGGTCTCGGCCTTCCAGTGCTCGGCGAACGCGGCGTTCACCTGCTTATAGAGCTCGCGCGTCGGGTCGTAGGAGACGTTGAGAAGCGTGGTGTCGGCGAGCGCGGGCGCCGCGAACAGGGCGGCGGCGCTGACGGCGAGGAGAAGACGTCGGGGGACAAAATTCATCGTGAACCTCTTTTCCTATCGGGTTTGTCGACTTTCAAACCCTACATCTCCGGTAGGATTTGTCAACGGCTCGAAAAGAGGTCTATCGGGCGGTCAGCTCGCCTGGGCGCGGGAGGTGAGTGCGGTCATCTCGCGCGGGTTCGCGATGGCGTCGGCGATGGTGGTCTGGTCGAGCACCGCGCGGGCGGAATTCGCCACCTCCGAGAAGACGCGGCGCACGCGACAGGTCGCCTCGTCCTCGCAATCATCGCAGGGGCGATAGGCGATACGGCTGAGGCAGGGGAGCGGCGCAATCGGCCCGTCGATCAGCCGCAGGACGCGGCCGAACGTGATGGTGTCGGCAGGCTTCAGAAGGGCATAACCGCCGGCCGCCCCGCGCTTGCTCTGGACGAGCCCGTCCCGCTTCAGGTCGAGCAGGATCTGCTCCAGGAACTTGCGCGGAATGTTCTCGCGCTCGGCGAGTTCGGCCGTCGACACGGTGGTCTCACGGTCGAGCACGGCGAGTGCGAGAAGCGCACGCAGTGCGTATTTGGCCTTCTGAGAGATCATCGCTGGCGGCGACTCGCTGTAAATCCGACAAAGGAAGTCGGATACGTGGGGACTCGGGGATGATAAAGGAAGGGCGGCGCGCTGACGAGGCGTGTCGAACCTGTCGTCCCACGGCTCGAAAGGTCAAGGATGGATCTGCAGCTCGTTTTCATCATGGCGCTGACCTTCGTGATCCACCTCGTGGGCACGCTCGCATACGCGTTCCGTATCGCGGGCGTGCGCACGCGGCAGATCGCGACGGCCTTCGCCCTCTTCAACATCCTCGTCCTCGTGTCGCGGACGGCGAATTCCTTCCAGGGCCCCTTTATCGCAAAACGGGTCGAGACGAACGTTCTCGGCATCACCACGCACAATCTCGCGGTCGATTTCAGCCTCATTCTCTTCGCCGCGACGGCGGCGACGCTCGTCGGCGGCCTCCTCATCCCGACCTTCCAGCGCGTCGCGGGCAAGGCGATCGCGGGCTTCTCGCGCAACCGCTCGGTCGTGCGCCTCGTCGGGCGCGCGATGACGCCGCACGGGATCGGCACCATCGCGGCCTCGATCACGCTGCCGCGCCGGGCGAGCCTCTCGGCGCTGCGCATCGGCAAGGATCTGCCGGTGGGGGTGATCGCGCTCAATGTTTTCGCGAGCGCGCTTTGGACGGTCGGCGTCCTCGCCGCGATCTATGCGGGGACGCTCGATCCGGAGCTGCGCCTCACGGCGAGCACGCTCTCATCCGTCATCAACGGCGTCGCGACGATCCTGCTCTTCGTGATCATCGACCCCTATCTCGCGGGGCTGACGGACGATGTGGTGAAGGGGGTGGACAACGAGGCGCGGTTCCGGCGGGTCGTCGTCTGGATGGTGGGGAGCCGCCTCATCGGCACGCTCCTCGCGCAGCTGCTGCTCCTGCCGAGCGCGCAGCTCATCGTCTGGGTCGCCCATGCGCTGTAAGCGCATGGGCCCGCCGCGTCAGTGGGCGATCTGGTAGGCGGGGGCGGTCTGCCGGATCGGGATCGCCTGTGTCCGTCCGGCCGTGAACTTTGGGACGGAGTGATCGACCCGTTTGCTGAGCCGGTCGATGTCCGGCATGACGAGCGTCTGCTTCACGCGCTCGATGAAGCCCTCGCGCCGCAATTTCATAAAGACGCGATTGACGTGGACGACGCTGACGCCGAGCGCGTCGCCGATCGCCTGCTGCGTCAGCGGCATCTCGAACGTGTCCTCGCTCGCCTGGCCGGCAAGGGCGAGACGGTAGCGCAGGTCGAGGAAGAGGTGGGCGAGCCGCTCATAGGCCGACTGGCGGGTGAGGCGCGCGATCGCGTTCAGCGCCATCGCGTCGTCGTGGGCGAGCAGCGTCCAGAAGGCGGTCACGATCGGGTCGTCGTCGTTGGCGGTGGCGATATGCTCGCGCAGCGCGCTGATGTCGGCGATCACCACGTCGGTGACGCATTCGATCTCGCAGAAGGACGAGACGCCCGCGTGCAGGGTGAAATTGAGGAGATCGCCCGGCAGCACATAGCCGAGGATCTGCCGCCGCCCGTCCTTCAGGACATGGGTCCGCATCAGCCACCCGGACACGATGACCCAGGGGCGGCTCGCGATGCGGCCCTGCATCGCGAGTTCGGAGCCCGCCCTGAACTGCTCCTGCCGCCCATGCATGGATTGAAGCTCCCCACGGGAGAACTCGTCCAACAGGCTCAGGCCGTTCATGCGAGACGTGAGCGGATAGATCGCTTCGTCAGTCATTCTGCCTACCGATCCTCAACCTTCTAACTCGAGAGTTAGTTACTCTGACCGTAATCCGAAGCAATCACGCGCCACGGATACACATTTAGACAAAATGACAGAAAATATGCAGCGTAGAAGTTCAGGAAGATATTATAGGATTGCACTTTTATTATTTTGTGCTCCAAACATGCTGATTATACGTTTTCTTTGTGATGGACTGTCTCATGTTGACGCAGGGCCTGATGCCAGGCCCAGGCGTCGGAGATGATGGTTTCGAGATTGCGGGTCGCCTTCCAGTCGAGCAGCGACTGGGCGCGGCTCGGATCGGCGACGAGCTCGGCGGGGTCGCCCTGGCGGCGCGGGCCGTCCTCGGTCGGCACGCGCATCCCGGTGACGCGCTCCACGGCGCGCACCACCTCGTCGACCGAATTGCCGATCCCGGTGCCCACATTCAACGCGATGCTCTCGTCCTCCTCGAGGAGGTAGCGCAGCGCCGCCACATGGGCCTCGGCGAGGTCGTCGACGTGGATATAGTCGCGCACGGCGGTGCCGTCGGGCGTGTCGTAGTTGGACCCGTTCACCCGCAGCGACTTGCGCAGCCCCATCGCGACGTCGAGGACGACGGGAATGAGGTGCGTCTCCGGCTCATGCCACTCGCCGATGAGGCCCATCGGGTCGGCGCCGCCGGCGTTGAAATAGCGCAGGCGCGCCGAGCGGATGCCGTAGGCGTCGTCGAAATCGTCGAAGATGCGCTCCACCATCAGCTTCGACCGGCCATAGGGGCTGATCGGCTGAAGCGGGGTCGCCTCCATGATCGGCAGGCGCGGGGCCGGGCCGTACACGGCGCAGGTCGAGGAGAAGACGATGCTGCGCACATTGTGATTGAGCATCGTGCGCAGCAGCGTCAGCGTGCCGTTGACGTTGATGTCGTAGGTGTCGAACGGGCGGGCCGTCGAGTCGGACACGATCGACTGCGCGGCGAAGTGCATCACCGCGACCGGCATCATCGACTGGAAGGCGCGGTCGAGCTCGTCCGCATCGCGGATGTCGCCGGGGATGAGCGGCCCGAACCGGCAGAAGCTGCGGTGGCCGGTCGACAGATTGTCGAAGACCACCGGCTCGTAGCCTGCCGCGGCCAGCGCCTTGCAGCAGTGGCTGCCGATATAGCCGGCGCCGCCCGTGACGAGAACGCGTTGCATCAAAGGATCTCCAGCTTAGCGGTGGCCGATCGGAGAAGGTGGTGCGGGGTGCGCGGCGCCATGGCTCAGTTCAGCTCCGCGCTGTCGATGTCGGCGCCCGCGCCATAGCGGGGCGGCAGGCTCGACGCGCCGAGCGTCGGGGCCTGGTCGATCTCGGGGGCGCGCACCTCGATGACGTCGCCGGGCTGAAGCACGGTCGAGGCGATCGCCTCGAAGACGCGCGGCTCACGCTCCCCGCCGCGCGTGACGACGAAGGTCGGAGTGCGGTCCTGCGCCTGGCTCGCGAGGTCGGAGACGGTGGAGCCGAAACGGGCGGCCTCGGCGAAGAGGGCGTCGGCCGTCGCGGTGCGCACCTCGATGCGGTTCAGCTCGGTGCGCGCGTCCCTCAGCTCGGTGACGATCTCGATCCGGCGATCGCCGCGCAGCTCGATCTCGTCGCGCTCGGCCTCGTTGAGCTGCTGCTCGGCGGTGAGGATGGAGCCTTCGATCTCGAGCTGGCGCGCTTCGAGCTCGGTCACCTCGCGGCGGACCGAGTTGATCTGCGAGTTGCGCGACAGGCCCCGCTCGACGAGGGAGCTGACGGCGTCCTGCTCGTCCTTGGTGCGGTCGAGCAGCTCGCGGCGCAGGTCCATCTCCTGCTGCATCTTCGCGATGCGGGCGTGGAGGAGGTCCTTCAGCTCCAGGATGGAGGTGAGGGCGGTGTTGTGGTCGTCGAGGCGGGCCTTGAGGATCTCCTGCTCGACGGAGAGGAGCTGGTCGCTCATCGCGACGCCGTCCAACTCCTGCGGTAGGGGAACGTTTTCCTCACCCGCGAGCTCGGCTTCCAGCCGGGCGATGCGGACGAGCATGCGCCAGCGCTCCACCTCGAGGAGCCGGTGGTCGCCGAGGGCGCGCACGGCGTCGCGGTCGGTGCGGGAGAAGAGGCTCGTCGAGCGCCTCACGCCGCCCGCGACCGCGATCGCCTGAAGGGTGTTGAGGCCGGGAACGTAGGGATAGGTTCCGGGCTTCTCGACCGCGCCGACCACGAAGATCGGCGCGTGCTCCACGATGCGGACCGAGACGAAGAGGTCGTCGAGGAGGCCGAGCCGCTCGCGCAAAGCATTTCTCGCCTCTTCGGACAGCGCGGACGGGGTGAGGCCCTCGGCCGCGACATTGCCGACCGCGGGAAGGTCCACCATCCCGTCGAGGCCGACGGCGTGCTCGCCGCTCAGCCACTCCATCGGCTTCATCTGCCGCGCGACCGCGTCCCACTGGCCGACCTTCACCTCGATCTGGTCGCGGGCATGGAGCGTGTAGCCGCCGGATTGCGCCGCGGCCTCGCTGGCGACGCCCGGAAGGGCGAGGCTGGCGAGCGCCAGGAGAAGGGCCGAGGCCAGGCGAACGGGGCGCGCGGGGGACATCAGTAGCTGCCCCGCGCCCGCATCACGGCGGGCACCGTCTTCGTCACGATGAGGACGTCGCGCAGGAGCGACCAGGACGCGACATAGGCCGTGTCGAGGGCGACGCGGGCGTCGTAGCCGAGGTCGCTGCGGCCCGAGACCTGCCAGGGGCCGGTGAGGCCGGGGCGGGTCGCGATATAGGCCGAAGCGCCGCTTTCATAGCGGTCGAGCTCGGCACGCACGATCGGGCGCGGGCCGACGATGCTCATCTCGCCGCGCAGGACGTTGATGAGCTGCGGCAGCTCGTCGAGGCTCGTCTTGCGCAGGAAGCGGCCGAGGCGCGTCACGCGCGGATCGTCCTTCAGCTTCTGCGTCTCGGCCCACTCGGCCGCCGCCTCGGGATTGTCCGCGAGGTGGGCGGCGAGGATCGCGTCACCGTCAGTGCGCATGGTGCGCACCTTCAGGCAGCGGAAGGTGCGGCCATTGTGCCCGATCCGCTCGTGGGCGAAGAGGCCGGGGCCCTTGTCCGTCATGCGGACGGCGAGGCAGAGCCCGGCGAGGATCGGGCCCGCCACGGCGAGGCCCGAGGTGGAGACGACGAGGTCGAACGCCCGCTTGGTCGCGCCCCCGAGGGGCTTGGGCGTCATGAGGTTGCGATTGCGGGCCGCGCGGCGTGCGCGCTTCTGTTTCCAGACGACCGCTTTGATCGTTCGGGGGCTCAGCGCCCAGGGCGAACGGATCGCGCCGCGCTGCAAAGCAGTGACGATCATCGGGGATCTCTCCGGTTGAGTCTGTGCTTTGTCCGGCTCGCACTCTGGGTCCGAATTCGACACCCAAATATACGAGCTTCATGCACCTATAGAGAGATCCCGAGAGGCTTCGACTATAACAAAAGACAGGGAACGAAGCCACACAAACGCCCGATTTTAAGTGCAATTGGAACACACTGGAGATGATCCAAGAGTAGAAGTGGGCCGCATTGTCGACCATGTCGCTTTTGTCGGCGCTTTGCTCGCCAATTACGCCTTCGAAGTTCAAGTGATGAGCAAACATCCAGCCCTGCGATTCACGCAATGCACCCATGCGAAGAGGAAAAACTCTTCGGAAAGTTGTAAACTACGTGAAGTTTTATCTGGCTAAGTTTAGCTGAGCACAACGCCGGTGAGGCGGTCCTGCCAGATGGGGTTTGCAACTATCGCGCGATTCTTGCTCGCGCTGGACCGCCCCTTCCGCACCACCAGGATCGCCGCGTCGGCGTAGGGTGCGATTGCATCGATGTCCGGACCCTCGCTCGCCGGGGGGCAATTGAAGACCACGTAGTCGACCTCGCCGGTGAACGCCATGAGGCCGTTCCGCATGTGTGGCGAGCTTGAGAACACCGTCCCCGCGTAGGGATTGTCCTCGGGTGCGAAGCGCAGGACATAGAGCGGAAGGTCCGCGACCGGCCGCAATGTGTCGATCGCAATGGTGCCGCCCTGGCTCGCAAGTGAAACGAGGCTTTCATCTTGCGAGAGCTTCAGTTGATTGACGATAGACTTGGCGCCCGTGTCGGCGTCCACCAGAAGAACTGGAACGCCATACTCGGCGAGCATCCTCGCGAAGCCGAGGGCGAGGCCGCCCGCCCCATCCGTCGGCCGGGCCGACAGGAATGCGACCGAACAGGCGCCGCGCGCGTTCGTCGCACGGTCGAGATTGATCTTCAGCGCGCGCAGGAGCCGCTGGATGCGCGGGTCCTTCGGCAGCGCGAGCGAGAGGCGCTGGCGGGCCGCGCCGCGCCGGCCGCGCGGCAGGGTGCCGACCGTCGGCACGCCGAGAATGCGGTCGACGTCGCCCTCATTGTCGAGCTTGTCGCGGGCGAGCTCGCGCAGCGTCCCGGCGCCGCCGCCGACGACCGCGCCGAGCAGGAAGCCGAGCGCCAGATATTTCGCCTTCGACGGGCTGCTCGCCCCCTTCGGCATGTCCGGCTCGGTGATGACGCGTGCGGGCGTGATGGGGATCGATTGCTGCGGGACGACCGTCTCGAGGCGCGTGAGCGCGGACTGGTAGAGCTCCTTGTAGCTCTGCTCGGTCTGCTCCAGCTGGCGCAGGCGATAGGCCGTGGCACTGTCGCCGCCCGACAGGTTCATCGCGTCGTCGAGGCCGCTGCGCAGCGAGGCGACGCGGGTCTCCTGCGCTTTCGCCGCGGCGCGGGCCTGCTGCGTGCGCCGCTGCAATTCCTCGGTGATCATCGCTTCGATGTTGGCGACCTCGGCCGCGAGGCGCTTCGCCTCGGGGTGGTCGGCACCATACTGCGCCTCGACGCGGCGCTGCTGGCCGAGCGCGCCGAGATAGCGCGTGCGCAGATCCGCGCCCACCGTGTCGGTGCTGTTGCCGGTGAGCTCGGCGATCGCGGCATTGGGGCCGGCGGCGATCGCGGCCTCGGCCTGCTCGGCAAGCGCGTTCGCGCGGGAGGCGTCGGCCTGGGCGATCACGAGCTGACTCAGAATCTCGGAGAGCTGCTGCTCCGACAGGAGTCGCTCGCCGACCGAGACAAGGCCGTGCTCGTGGCGGAAGGTTTCGAGGTCGCGGCTCGCATCGAGGCTCATCTGCCTCAGCGTCGCGACGCGGTCGCGCATGAAGCGGACCGCGCTGTTCGCTGCGGCGGCGTTCGATTCGAGCTGAAAGTTCAGGTAGGCGCCGGTGTAGGCGTCCGCGATCTCGGCCGCGAGGGCGGGATCCGGCGCCGTGTAGGAGAGCTGGAGGACGTAGGAGCGGCCGATGCGCTGCACGTCGAGCCGCTGGCGCAGCGTGCCGGCGAGCTGCGTCTTCAGCGCGATGGCCGGGCCGCCGTCGCCGCCGCCCTCACCCTCGGGCCGCGCGCCGCGGAAGAGATCGATTGCCCCCGAGATCGTGCCCTTCACCCACCCCATCGCGACCGCGATCGGCGGCGGGGCGACCGACAGCGCGTACGGGCGCTCTTCGAGATTGAGGCGCTCGACCACGCGCTCGGCGAGCGCCTGGCTCTTCAGGACCTCCACCTCGCTCTGCACCGTCGCGTCGCGCATCATCGCGCTCGGCAGCTCGGAGATGAGGTTCACGAGCTCGGCGCGCTCCTCGTCGAGGAGGATCGTCGCGTAGGAGGTGAAGAGGGGTTGGAGCGACATCGCATAGGCGATCGCGAGACCGCTGAAGACGATGATCGAGGCGATCACGAGCCACGCCTGCCGCCGCGCGGCCTGCAGGAGCAGGCCGATATCGACGAACTCGCTGTGGTTCGTTTCCGGCCCGCGCGCGGCGCGCGGGCGGCCGATGGGCTCGGCGCGGAAATCGTCGGGAATGGTGTTCATGATGCTCCGTGGCCGCGCGCTCGGGATGCCGTCATCATCATCGGCCTTCCCATTGCGGCGCGTCGAACAAGGTCTGCGGCCGGCTGTCCCGCCGCCGGGGCGTGATCCGTCGCTTCGCGTCGTCGAGCTTGTCGTGGAAGACCCCGCTCGCGACGTCGCCGAACGTGGTCGGGCGCGTCAGCAGGCGAAGGCCTGCCGGCAGGAGTCCCCGCTCGCGCTTGTCGTCGAGGAAGTGGCGCAGGTGGAAGCGCGCGGCGAGGCTTCGCCGGTGCGTCAACACCGCGCGGCGTTGATCGGGCGTGAGGCGTGGGTCGGCGAGGAGGGCATCGTCGACCGCGCACAGGCGCGAAAGGTCGTGCGTGCGGTGCGACCCGCTCAGCGACCCCGCGTGCTCCACCGCGAAATAGCCGAGGCTCGTCGCGAGACGGAAGCGCGCGCCGGCGAGGAGGGCGCGGGTGTAGAGGTCATAGTCCTCGCCGAGGCGGATATCGTCGGCATAGAGGAGGGCGTGGCGCGCCAGGAAGTCGCGCCGGATGAGCGGGTGGAGGAAGCCGAGCTCGCGCCGACGCATCCCGCGCCGCGTCACGTTGCCGAGAACGAAGGTCGCGAAGTCGAGATCGGTGACGGTCCCGGCGCCCGCGCCGGGGCGGAAGGCGGTAAGGGTCGCGGCCTCCGTCTCGGGCGTCACGAAGAGAATGTTGTCGGCGAGGATGTCCCAGTCGGGCACGCCGAGGAGGTTCGCGAAGCGCCCCGGCAGGATCCGGTCGTCCGCGTCGAGGATGGCGAGGATCGGCGCCGTCGATTCCGCGATCGCCCGGTTGCGCGCCGCAGAGGGGCCGGCATTCACCTCGGCCCGCAGGACCTTGAGGCGCCCGGTGCCGTCGTCCGCCGCGCGGGCGCGGCCCGCCGTCGCGTCTTTCGAGGCATCGTCGACGACGACGACTTCTCCGACCTCCGGCTCGGCGAGCGCGGAGCGGATTGCATCGGCCACGGTCCCTTCGGCGTTGTAGGCCGGGACGATGACCGCGACTGTGTTTTCGCCGGTGGTCACGGCTGCGTTCACAGGCCCCCACAACTCAAGATCACGCCGCGTTGCGCGCCTGCGGCGTGGTACTTCGCAATGCAGCAAACTGCCGTGGCGGTGAAGGCGCCATAACAAAAGTTGGGGAGGCCGGGCGTGTTCGTCCGGTACCGATAGGGAAACTGCATCGTTTCGGTGCTCTCCTCAACCAGAGCGGCTGTCGTGCGCATCGCCTATTTCGTCCATGATCTTTGCGATCCGGCCGTGGCGCGCCGGATCACTATGTTGCGCTGCAATGGCGTCAATGTGGCGCTTCTGGGGTTCCATCGAGACAGCGAACCCCCGGCCGACATCGCCGGCGTGCCGACGGTGGCGCTCGGCCGCACCCACGATGCGCGGATGGCGAACCGCGCCGCGCAGGTCGTCGCCGCCGCGCGCCGCGGGCGCCAGATCGCGGCGGATCTCGGCTCGGTCGACGCGATCCTCGCGCGCAATCTCGAGATGCTCGCCGTCGCGGGGGCGGTGCGCCGCCACCTGCCGGGCCGCGTCCCGCTCACCTATGAGGTGCTCGACATCCACCGCCTCCTTCTCGATGGCGGGGTGAAGGGGCGGGCGCTCCGGGCGATCGAGGCGCGGCTCGCGGCCGACGCCAGCGGCATCATCACCTCCTCTCCCGCCTTCGTGCGCCACTATTTCGAGCCGCTCTCGGGCGTGCGCGCCCCGATCCATCTCGTGGAGAACAAGCTCCTCGGCTGGGACACGCGCGCCGAGGAGACGCGGGTCGCCGGCCCGCCCTGGCGCATCGGCCTCTTCGGCGCGCTGCGGGACCGGCGCTCGATGGACCTCATCGTCAAGATCGCGCGCGATCTCGACGGGCTTGCCGAAATCGTCGTGCGCGGCCGTCCGTCGCCGGCGGTCTTCCCCGACCTCGCCGCCGAGCTCGCGGACGCGCCGCACGTCGCCTTCCACGGCGCCTACCGCAATCCGGACGATCTCGCCGCGATCTATGCGGACGTCCATTTCGCCTGGAGCATCGACTATTACGAGGCCGAGGCGAACTCGGAGTGGCTGCTACCGAACCGCCTCTATGAAGGCGGCTTCTACGGCGCCGTCCCGATCGCGCGCGAGAACACCGAGATCGCGCATTTCCTGGCGAAACGGGACTACGGGATCGTGCTCGGCCCCGATCCCGCGGGGGAGCTCGCCGCCTATCTGAAGGGCCTCGACGCCGAGGCCTATCAGCGCGAAGCGGCCCGCGTCGCCGCCGTTCCCCGCAGCGATTTCGTCGCGACCGAGGCGGACTGCGCTGACCTCGTCGCGCGCCTGACCCGCACCCTGCCGCAGGGGACGAGGCTCGCCGCATGAACGCGCCCTTCGCCTTCACCGAGACGCTCGTCGTCATCCCGACGCTGAACGAGGAGGACAATATCGGGCCGCTCCTCGGGCAGCTTCTCGCCGAGGCGGATGGGGTGCCGCTCGGCATCGTCGTCGCCGACGGCGGCAGCACGGACCGCACGCGCGCGATCGTCGAGGCGATCATCGAGCGCGACCCGCGCGTCGTGTTGATCGACAATCCGGAGCGCATCCAGAGCGCCGGGATCAACCGCGCGGTCTCGCTCTTCGGAGCGCGGGCGAAAAACCTCATCCGGATCGATGCGCACAGCGATTATCCGCCCGACTATTGCCGCCGCCTCCTCGCCGCCGCGGCCGAAATCGAGGCGGACTCGGTCGTCGTCGCGATGCGGACCGAGGGGCGGGGGTGCTTTCAGCGGGGCGTCGCCGCGGCGCAGAACTCGCCGCTCGGGGCCGGCAATTCCGGCCACCGCGTCGGCGCAAAGGCGGGCTATGTGGACCACGGCCATCACGCCTTCATGCGGCTCGACGCCTTCCGCGCGGTCGGCGGCTACGACGCGACCTTCAGCCACAACGAGGACGCCGAGCTCGACCTGCGCTTCGCCGCGAATGGCGGCCGCATCTGGCAGACCGACGCCGTGTCGCTGGTCTATATGCCGCGCTCCGCCGCCCGGCCACTCTTCCGCCAATATCGCAACTATGGTCGGGGCCGGGCGCGCACGATCCGCAAGCACCGCGCGCGGCCGAAGCTGCGCCAGCTCGTGCCGGCGATGATCGCGCCGGCGACCGTCGCGGGCCTCCTCGCGCTCGTCGCGGCCACCGTCGCGCCGCTCGCCGCGATCCTCGCGCTGCCGGCCGCGCTCTGGGCCGGCGGCTCGCTCCTCGCGGGGGTGCTGATGGGGGCGAAGGCGCGCTCGGCGTGCGTCGCGTTTGCGGGACCTGCGGCGATGATCATGCACTTCGCATGGTCGATCGGCTTCTGGGAGGGGCTTTTGAAGGGGAACCGGCCATGACGAGCGTCGATGTCTGCGTCTGCACCTTCCGCCGCGCATCAATCCGCGCGACGCTTCAATCCCTCGCCGCGCAGACCCTGCCGGAGGGCGTGAGGCTCGCCGTGATCGTCGCCGACAATGACGAGACGGACGCCGCCCGCGCCGCGATCGAGGCGGCGGGGGCCGAATTCGGCCTCGCGCTCACCTACCGCCACGCCCCGGCGCGCAACATCTCCATCGCCCGCAACGCCACGCTGGACGCCGCGACCGCCGAATTCGTCGCGATCCTCGACGACGACGAGATCGCCGCCCCCGACTGGATCGCGGCGCTCCTCGCGCGCCAGGCCGAGAGCGGGGCCGACGTGGTGCTCGGCCCCGTCGTCGCGCTCTACGATGCGGCGGCACCCGCCTGGATGCGCGACGGCGACTTTCATTCGGCCGGCCCCGTCCACGTCAACGGGACGATCCGCACCGGCTACACCTCGAATGTCCTGTTCCGCCGGGAGGCGGCCCCGCTCGCGGGAGCGCGCTTCCGTCTCGATCTCGGCCAGACGGGCGGGGAGGACACGGAATTCTTCTCCCGCGCCTTTCGCGCCGGGGCGCGCCTCGTGGAGGCGCCCGGCGCGATCGTGCGGGAGCATGTCGACGCACGGCGGCAGTCGCTCGGCTGGCTCATGAAACGGCGCTTCCGCTCCGGCCAGACGCACGGCCTTCTCCTCGCCCAGGGCGCAGCCGGGGCGGCAGGGCACCCCAAGGCGATCGCCGTCGCGGGTGCGAAATTCGGGGTCTGCGCGGTGGCGGCGGCGGCGACGCTGCCGCTCGCCCGACGCCGTGCCTTCTGGATGCTGCGCGCCGCGCTCCATGCCGGGGTCGTCTCCCAGCTTCTCGGCATGCGCACCCTCGTCCAATACGGAGCGGACCAGCCCCTTGCCACGCGTTGATGTCAGTGTGATCGTCGCGGCCTACAACGCCGCCGACAGTCTGGAAGCCGCCGTCGCGAGCGCCCTTGCCGACGATATCGCCATGGAGGTGGTCATCGTCGACGATGCGTCCGCCGACGACACGCTGGCGCGCGCCCGCGCCATCCCCGACCCGCGCGTGCGCGCCTTCGCGATGGGCGTCAATGGCGGCCCCGCCGCCGCCCGCAACCGCGCGCTCGACGAGGCGCGGGGCGAATTCGTCGCGGTGCTCGACGCGGACGATCTCTTCCTGCCGGGGCGCCTTGCGCGCCTCCTCGCCCGCGCCGAGGCGACGCGGGCCGACATCGTCGTCGACAATGTGCTCGTCGAGCGGGAGGGGGCGGCGCCGGAGCCGCTGATGTCGAGCGCGATGCTCGCCGGCATGGCCGAGATGGACCTTGCCACCTATGTGCGCGGCAACCACCCCTTCACGCGCAACCAGAGCCTCGGCTACGCCAAGCCCTTCTTCCGCCGCGAGATGCTCGACCGGCTGACGCTGCGCTACGACACGGGGCTTCGCATCGGGGAGGACTATCTCCTGATGGCGGATGCGCTCGCCCTTGGCGCGAAGTGCGTGCTGGAGCCGGCCGCCGGTTACCTCTATCGCCGCCGCGAGGGCTCGATCTCTGCCCGTCTCGGGAGCCAGCACGTCGCCGCGATGAAGCGGGCGGACGCGGACTTCCTGCTGCGCCACACGCTCGACACCCCCTCGCGCAAGGCGCTGAACGAGCGGCGCGCGGCGCTCGACACGGCGGGCGCCTTCATCGGCGCGATCGACCATCTGAAGGCGCGCAAGCTCGTCTCGGCGCTGGCGACGGTGGCCTCGCACCCCGCTTCGGCGCTTCATTTCCGCTATCCGATCGCGGCGCGGCTCCAGCGCCTACGCGGGCAGGCTACGGCCAAGAAGGCGGTCTGACGGCCGCGCCGCCGCCAGCCTCTCCCGCGCCATCGTGCGCGCCCGATACCGCTCCTCCACGAGCCGCATCATCGCGAAATATAGGAGGAAGCTGCCAATCGTGTAGGGCATCAGGAAGTCGATCTCGACGAAGGAGCGCATCAGGAGCAGCACCGCGAAGGTGATGGTCAGCGCGTCGAACACCGAGGTGCGGGCGCGCATGATGGTGCCGGCCGCGAGCGCGATCGCCCACATCAGCATCGTGAACAGCAGGAAGAGGCCGACGAGGCCGAGCCCCACCGCCGTCTCGATGTAGGTGTTGTGGAAATGGAAGCCGGTGCGCGCGGTGATGTAGAACTCGCGCCAGAGGTCCTCCGCGGGCGTGTAGCCCACTGTCCAGAAGGCGGTGTAGCCCATGCCGAAGAGCGGGCGCTCGCCGACGGCGGCGATCCCCTGGCTCCAGAGATAGGTCCGCCCCGTAAGCGTGGAATCCTTGCCGAACGCGCCGAGGACGCCTTCGAGCGCGCCGAACTGGATCGCGATCAGCGCAAGCAGCGCGACGCCGAGCGCGGCGAGCCCCACGAGCACGAAGCGCACCGTCGGGTGCGCCCGCCCGGCGATGATGATCGCGACCATCATCATGGCCGCCCCCGCGACGGTGATCAGCGAGGTCGCCGAGTCGGAGGAGACGAGCAGGAAGGCGCCGAAGAGCAGGATGAAGGCCGCGAAGAGGCGGATCAGCCAGGAGCGCTCGAAGAGGGCGGCGATGGAGAAGAGGATCGCGAGCGAGGCGAAGAAGCCGAGCTGGTTCTTCGACGCGAAGGCCCCGGTGAAGGCGTAGCTCGCGTCGATCACGTCATAATGGTAGCCGCCGATGGCGAGCGAATAGAGGCCGACCAGGAGCGAGCCGACGAGGCCGCCAAGGAGGAAGCCCGTCCGCCCGCAGATCCGCGCCGCGACGATCGCGCACACGATGGTGGTCGCGTACTGGATGCCGGCGCGCAGCGAGCCCGACGGGTTCATCGACCACACGGTGGATGCGATGGCGAGCGCGGCGATGGCGAAGAGCAGCACCGTCACGCCGAAATGCTTGAGGAGAAGGCGCGGCTCCACCGCGAGCGGCAGGAACCACACCCCGTAGAGGGCGAGGATCGAGATCTGCCCGAAGCGCGTCGAATAGGCGAAGACGAACATCGACACGGTCATCGCCGCGGCGATGTAGAGCGTGTTCGCGGGTGCCTCCGTGACGATGCGCTTCGGGATCCGGATCACTCTGTCGCGTTCTCCGTCTTGTCGGCCCACGCCGCGTCACAGCTGAGCGAGGTGGGGAAGAGGCAGCGCTCGCCTGGCGGGGTGAAGGCGACATAGTCGACCGCCATCGACGCGGCCTCGATCGACGGATCGGGCCTCCCGAGCCACTCCGTCGTGCCCTTGCCGCCGTTCCAGATGCTGAAGAACAGCTTCTGCCTGGCTTCGGGGCGCGGGTCCGACGTCACCTCGCGCACGAGCGTGCCGTCAACGTACCAGCGCAGCGCGTCGGGCGTCCACTCGAAGGCGTAGTCGATGAAATCGGCGTCGGCGGGCGTGTCGAGGCGGACCTTCTCCTGGTTCTCGCCCTTGCCGTCGACGAAATAATTCGTGTCGAAGCGGTCCATCGAGCGGCCGAGCACCTCCACGTCGATCTCGTCGTGCGGATCGCCGAGATGGGGGCCGGTGTAGGTGAAGAAGGCGGAGACGAGGCCGCTGCCGGGCGCGGACTTCATCCGCGTCTCGTAGAGGCCGTATCCGTAGGCGGCGCGGCTTTGGATCTCGGCGCAGACATAGTCGCGCGCCTCGCCCTTGCCCGTTTCGGCCGGGGTCCTGGTGAGATGGAGCGTCAGCGCGCCGTCCGCCGTCTCGACCTGGTCGCGCTTCCAGATGCACGCCATGTGCGCGCCGTTGGTCCAGCCGTCCGAGACCGTCCAGCGCTTGCCGTCGAACCGGTCGAACGGGTCGTAAAAGCCTTCCGCCGCGTGGGCCGCGCCCGTCGCGGCGAACAGGGTTGCCGCCAGGATCAGCGGCCTGAACGTTGAGAGTTTATGCATGGTGCATGCTCCTCTTCGGCCGCTCACCGGGAGCGGCGTGCCAAGCTGTGGCCGATGGCGCGGGCGGATGGAGCATCATTTGATAATGCGTTGCGGCGCGGATTGCTGCACTGCACGATAGGAGCAGGCTGCTGGTCAAGGCCGATGATGGCCGCGACCACGTGTCCCGCGTGAGACTGAGCCCCGGCCATTCGGCCGGTCGGCCCGCGGGGACCGCGGCCTTTTGATGGTGAGGTCACGATGAGAATCCTGTTCGCCGGCGGCAACGGCTACCTCCCGGAGTTCAACGGCGGCGTCCAGTCGAGCACCGACCATCTGGTGCGGCAGACGATGGCCGCGGGCCACGAGGCGGCGGTTCTCGCCGCCCTCTTCGGGGACAGCCTGTTCGGCTTCAAGGCGCGGGTGAAGCTGAAGGTGGGGCGCGCGCCGGTCGCGACCGACCGCTCGCTCGGCTACAAGGTGATGCGCGCCTGGTTCCCCTGGGACGCGGCGGGCTATGTCGTGAATTCCTTCCGGCCCGACGTCGCGCTGGTGCAGTGTCACAAGGCGGTGAAGGTCGGCAAATCGCTCGCGGCGTTCGGCGTGCCGCTCGTCGTCTATCTGCGAAACGTCGAATATCACGAGCTGGAGGGGGACGTGCGCGAGCTTCCGGGCGCCCGCTTCATCGCCAATTCCGAATTCACCGCCCGCGCCTACAAGGACGCGTTCGGGATCGAGAGCGTCGTCATCCCGCCGACCATCGATTTCGCCAAATACCGCTTCGAGACGAGCGGCGAGTTCGTCACCTTCATCAACCTCTACCCGGAGAAGGGGTACGACAAGGCGCTCGCCATCGCCAAAGCCTGTCCGCAGATCCCGTTCCTGTTCGTGGAGAGCTGGCGGCTCGACGAGGCGGTCCTCGCGCGCATCAACGCCGAGCTCGGCGCCCTGCCCAACGTCACCTTCATGCGCCGCACGAACGATATGGGCACCGTCTACGGGCGCACGAAGATCTTGCTCGCGCCGAGCAAGTGGGAGGAGGCCTGGGGGCGGGTCGCGTCCGAGGCCCATTGCAGCGGCATCCCCGTGGTCGGCTCCACGCGCGGCGGCCTGCCGGAGGCGATCGGCCCCGGCGGCGTGACGCTCGACTATGACGCGCCGCTGGAGGATTGGGTCGCGGCGCTCAACGGCCTCTGGTCCGATCCCGCCGCCTATGCCGCCGCGAGCGCGGCCGCGACCGAATACGCCAAGCGCCCGGCCCTCAATGCCGACGCGCAGTTCGACGCCTTCATGGCCGTTATGGACGAGGCCGCCGCGAGCACGGTGCAGCCCGTCGCGGCCTGATCCGATGCTGGAGGACACGGCCCCGCCGCGCGTCGAGGACGCCGAGCCCACGCGCGCGCCGCGCGAGGCACCCCTTCCGCGCCTCGCCCTGAAGCCGGTGCGGGCGGCGGGCAACGCCTATTCGGCCCTCTTTTCGAGCCATATCGACCGCGGCCGCTTCGATGTCGTCGAGTTCGACTGGGAGGGGCTCGGCGCCAAGGCCTATGACGTCGTCGTCTTCCATTGGCCGACCGAGTTCTTCCGCCCGACGAGCCGCAAGGCGACGCTGAAGCTCCTCGCCAAGATGGCGCGGGACAAGCTGCGCGGCACGAAGTTCGTGTGGGTCGCGCACAATCTCGAGCCGCACGATGGCGGCTCGATGCGCTCGCACGCGACGGCGCTGATGTTCACGGCGCTCCTCGATGGGGTGATCTACCTGTCGCGCTCCTCGCGGGAGGAGGCGCGGCGACTCTATCCGCCGCTGCGCCGGACGCGCGAGCTCGTCACCGTCCATGGCCGCTATGATGCGGCCCGCCCGCCGCGCCCGACGACGGCGGACGCCTGGGCGAACCGCCTCCTCTTCTTCGGCACGGTGCGCCGCTACAAGAATGCCGCGCGCCTCGTTGCGGCGGCGCGGGGCGTGACGGCCGAGCCCTTCTCCCTCACGGTGATCGGCACCGCGGACGATCCGGCGCTCGCGGCCGAAATCAAGGCGGCGGCGGGCGAGGACCCGCGCATCCGCATCGACATCCGCGATGCTTTCATCGGCGAGGATGAGCTGGAGCGGGTGGTGGACGCGCACGATCTCGTCGTGCTGCCCTACCGCAACATCCTGAACAGCGGCGTCGCGCTCCACGCGCTCGGCCGCAACAAGCCGATCCTCGCGCCCCGCATCGGGAGCCTTCCGGAGCTTCAGTGGGAGGTCGGGGCCGACTGGGTCCGCCTCTTCGACGGCGAGATCTCGACCGAGGCGCTGGAGGCATGCCTCGCCGCGCCCTTGCCCGGCACGCCCGCGCCGGACCTTGCCGACTTCGCCTGGCCGAAGATCGGGGCGGAGATCAGCGCGTTTCTCGCCGCCCTCCGCCGCCGTTGAAAGCGAGCGTTCGCCTCAGACGATCGTGAAGTCCAGCGCGAGGCTGTCGAGCATTCGCCCGCTCGCCCCGTCGCGCGCATAGCTCGCGACGCTCAGCGAATAGTCGCCGTCCGGCAGGTCGCGTCCGTGATAGTTCGGGTCGCGGTCGCCGAAGAGGGCATAGGGGGCGGCGCTCTCCACCTGGTCATGCGAATAGGCGCCGTCGAGGTCGAAGAGGATGCTCTCCACCGTCGGATCGGTGCTGCGCACGAGGACGCTGAGATTGCTCGTCCCGATCGCGGCGGTGTCCACCACGTCGCCGTCGGCAAGGCGGCCGATGATAGCGTCGTGCTCGGCGTCGACCAGGAAGATCGACAGCGTCGAGGTGTCGACGGGCGCCTCCTCGGTCGGGTCCGACTCCGGCGCGGGCTCCGGCTCGGTGATCGAGAAGCTGATCGACTCGGTGTAGCTGACGCCGCCCTTGGCGTCGTTCTTCGGGTAGAGCGAGACGTCGAGCGAATAGTCGCCGACGCCGAACTCGCGCCCATGCACCAGGCTGCCGCGATCGCCGAAGATCGCCCACGGCGCCGCGTTCTCGATCTGGGTATGCGCGGTCGGCCCGTCGAGCGCGAACTTGATGCTGTCGACGCTCTTCGAGAGGTCGCCGTCGAGGACGGTGACGAGGATCGAGAGCTTGTGCTCGTCGAAAAGGGAGGCGTCGACGCTCGCCCCGTCCTCCAGCATCGCGACCGGGGTGTTGGTCTCGCTGTCATAGAGGACGACGCGCAGGACGTCGGGGATGGGCTCGGGTTCGGGCTCCGGCTCCGGGCTGACGGTGCCGGCCTCCACGAGGGTGAAGCTCACCGACTGCTCGTCGAGCACATCGCCCTGGCCCTGCCGCTCGGAATAGGCGGCAAGGTCGAGCGTGTACTCGCCCTCGGTGAAGAGGCGGCCCCACAGATTGCTGTAGCGATCGCCGAACAGGCCGTAGGGGCGGAAATCCTCGATCTGATTGTGGACGAGCGGCCCGTCGATATCGAGCGTGATGCTGTTCGTCTCCCAGCGCGTCACCTCGTTGGAGGGTGCGGCGAGGACGGAGAGCTTCGTCGTGTCGATATTCTCGACCTCGATGACGGCACCCTCGGTGATCTCGCCGATCACCGTGTCGGTGTCGGCATTGTAGAGGGTGAGCTTGAAGGGCTCCGCCTCCGGATCCTGCGTGACGTCATAGGGCTCGAACGAGACGCCGCGATAGTGGGCGGAGGTCGACCCCTCGAACTCGACCGGGCCGAACTCGCTTTCGACCCCGGTCCAGATGCTCATGAACATCTTGGACGGTGAATCGGGGACGGGGACCAGCGGATCCACGACCTCGTGGATCAGCGTGTCGCCCGCATACCAGCGGATCGCATCGGGCTCCCACTCGATCGCGTAGGTGACGAAAACCTCCGACGCGTCGTACCCGAGGTCGATGTCCTCGTGATAGGACGAGCCGTTATAATAGTAGCTCACGCGGACGTGCGTCGGCTGGTTGCCGATGAACTCGAAGTCGATCTCGTTCCAGATGTCACCGTAATACTCACCGGTGTACAAGAAGAACGTGGACGCGACGCCGGACTCGCCCGACGGCTTCATCTCGATCTCGTAGCGGCCGTATCCGAACTTGTCGTTGCTCTGGATTTCGGCGCCCGTGTACTCCTTTTCACCCGACGGGACGTCCGTCAGCACCAGCTCGACCTCGCTGTCGTGCTGGATGACGTTGAAGTACGACCAGGAATTATGGATCCAGGTGTTCTCGTTCGTATGGTTCGATCTGTGCCAATACGTGCTGCTGATCGTATCGAACGTGTCTTCGAAGGCGTAAGCGTCTTCGTCCATGCGACTAAGCCCCGCGTGCGCAGCCGTCGACAAGGCATGGAACAACGTCAGGGGAAGACTGTCGTTGTCGTCATGCAACGCGTTGACGAACTGTCAGAACCGAAATGCGTCGAATGGTAGGGGTTTGACCTATTTTGACGCTAGATTTATCTAACAAATGTTAGAAATGCTTGGTGCAGACACACATTCGGGTTGAAAACGGCACTTTGTCACAGGCTAGCCGCGCGGCAGTCAGCCCGCGAGCCAGTTGCACAAATTCGCCCAGAGCGGACCGTAGCCCGGCCAGGCGAGGAAGGCGGGCGGACCCCAATGCGGCCCGCAATCCGATGCGAAAATCGCGCTCCGGCCCGATCCGACGGTGCGCACGGCGATGAACGGGTCGCCGTCGACTTCGGCGAGCAGCGTTGCATCTTCCCGCAACATGGACCGATTGTAACCGAGGAAGGTCGGCCACTCCGTGAGCCCTGCCATCACAGGATGAGCGCCGTTCACGATCGCGGGAACCACGCCTTCGGGCCGTTCCGAGCGGTCGTCGCGCGTCATCAAGGCAACGGGGAGCACGTCGTCGACCGGAGTCCCGGCATAGGCGGCTTTCCCCTCGATCCCCTGGAAGGTGAGGTAGCCGCCGACCATCAGGAGCCCGCCGCCGCCCTTCACAAAGTCGGCGATCAGGCGGAGGCGGTTGGGGGTCGGCTCCGAGCGGGCGAAGGTGCGGTCGGGCATCAGGAGCGTGTTCGCGCCGATGTCGGAGAGGATCACCACGTCGTAGGCGGCGAGCGCCTCGGCCGAGAGGGGGAAATGGTCGGCGGCGATGTGGGCGGGCTGGTAGGTCACGTCGAGCCCGGCCGCCCGCATCGCGGCGATCATCTCGGTCCCGCCCTCGTGGTAGGCCGAGGTGGTGAAGCTGTCGAAGCCCTTCACGTGGATCGAATGGGTCATCCAGCTTTCGCCGGCGAGGAGGACCTTGGTCATGGGGGCTCCTTCAGATGGGGCGCGGGCGGTCCCAGAGCGCGGCAAGGCCCGCCCGGTGGGACGCGCTGAAGACGGCGCGCGGGTTGTCGATCGTGAGGCGGGCAAGGTCGGCCTCGGCGACGCCGAGCCGCCCGAGAAGGGGCAGCACGTAGGTGTGGACGTGTGCGTAGCCGTTCCCGCCATGGCGGGTCAGCATCATCTTGAGGAAGACGTCCTGCGACAGGAGGACCGACCAACCGAAGCCGGCATCAATCAGCGCCTTGATCGCCCCGCACGTGTCATAGTCGACCGGGCACTGGACGCCCTGGTCGGCGTAGAAGAAGTCCATCCCCATCATGTCGTATTCGAGGAAGGCGCCGCGCGCGGCGAGCGACATCTGGTAGTCCGCGTCGCGGAAGCTGGGGTTCATATGGCACAGGACCGTGTGGGAGAGGTCCGCCCCTTCCTCTCCCGCGATGTCGAGCACCTTGTGGCCGTGGCGGAACCAGCCGGGGAGGTGGACCATCAGCGGCAGCCCCGTGCGGGCGGACGCGCGCGCCGCGCCGCGCAGCGAGCGCGTCTCTGCCGTCGTGAAGTCGCCCGAGACGCCGATCTCGCCGACGAGCCCGATCCGCACCGGGCCGTCCTCCGTGGGCAGGCCGTCGACGGCCTCCGCCTCGATCTCCGCCGCGATCGCCTCCGCGCTCATCCCGGCGACCTCGGCCGGGTGGGAGCTTTCCAGATAGTAGCCGGACCCCATCACGATCTGGAGGCCGGTGGCGCGTGCGATGCGCGCGAGCGCGGCGGGGTTGCGGCCGATCCCGCGGCAGGTGGGGTCGACGACCGAGCGCCCGCCCACCCCGGCGAAGAGGCCGAGCTCCTCGATGGCCGCCGCCTCGTCGCGCAGGCCCAGATTGTCGCGATTGACGAAGGGGTCCTGGCGCAGGTGCCACAGGATCTCCGGCCGCACCGGCCCCTCGGCGAGGAAGGCGCGGTCCGGGCTCGTCGGCGCGTTCCACCAGCACGAGCAGTCGTTGAGGATGTGCTCGTGCATGAGCGTCACGCCGAGATCCTCCACCGGGATCGGCCCAGCCACACTCATCACCTTGCCCGAATTCACCGCGCCCATGGACCCTCTCACCCGACCCGGAGCGATTGCGCGCGCTGGAGGAGGCGCGTGTTCAGCCAGATCGCGGCGAGGATGATCGCACCGGTCACGATCTGCGTGAAGAAGGGCGAGATGTGCGACAGGATGAGCCCGTTCGAGATCACCGCGATGGTGAGCGCGCCGAGGACGGTGCCGATGATCGTGCCGCGCCCGCCGAAGAGGTTGGTGCCGCCGAGGACGACGGCGGCGATCACCTCGAGTTCGAACATCACCCCCGCATTGGAGGAGCCGCTGCCGAGGCGCGCGGCGATGATGATGCCGGCCGCCGCCGCCGCGATCCCGGTGAGGACATAGGCCGTCAGCGTCACGCGCCGCACCGCGATGCCCGCACGGCGAACCGCCTCCGCGTTCGCCCCGACGCCGGTGACATAGCGCCCGAACGTCGTGTGGCCGAGCGTGATGTATCCGGCGATCGCCACGATAAGCGCGATGATGGCGGGGAAGGGGATGCCGAAGAGCCAGCCCCGGCCGATCTCCACGAAGAAGAGGGAGGAGGCGATCGGCACCGAATAGCCTTCGGTGATGAGGAGCGCGATGCCGCGGATCGCGGAGAGGCCCGCGAGCGTCACGATGAAGGCGGGGATGCCCTCGAAGGCGATGAAGAAGCCGTTGAAGGCGCCGATGCCGGCCCCGAGGAGCAGCATCATCATGACGACGATCGGCCACGGGATGCCGGCCGCGAGCGCGATCGCGGCGAGCGCGTTCACGAGGCCGAGCGTGGAGCCGACGGACAGGTCGATCCCGCCGGTGGTGATGACGAAGGTCATCGCGACGGCGACGATGAGGATCGGCGCGGACTGGCGCAGGAGGTTGAGGAGGTTCGGGGCCGAGAGGAAGGCGTCCGTCGTCAGCCCGAAGAAGACGCAGACGATAAGGAAGAAGCTCGCGATCGAGAGGACCGGCGCGTGCGTGACGAGGAATTCCTGCGTGCGTCCGGCATTCGCCCGGCGGCCGGGCGACGTCACCGCGCTCACAGCGCCGCCCCCGCGAGCGCGGCCGCCTTGCCGCCGACGATGAGGCCGACGAGGTCTTCGAGGTCGGTCTCCTCGATCCGCCGCTCGGCGACGTTGCGCCCCTCGTACATGACCATGATGCGGTGGCAGACGCGGAAGAGGTCCTGCAGGCGGTGGGTGATGAGGATGACGCCGACCCCCGTCCCGCTGAGGCGCGTGATGAGGTCGAGCACCGCGTCCACCTCCTTCACCGCGAGCGCGCTCGTCGGCTCGTCCATGATGAGGACGCGGGGCGAGAAGGCCGCCGCGCGCGCGATCGCGATGGACTGGCGCTGGCCGCCCGACAATTTGCCGACCTCCGCGCGAAGGTTCGGCACGTTGATGTGAAGGCGCTCCAGCATCCCCTCCGCCTCGCGGATCATCGCGCGCTTGTCGAGGAAGGGGAGGCCGAGGACGCGCCGCTTCGCTTCGCGGCCGAGGAAGAGATTGCCCGCGACATCGATGGAATCGCAGAGCGAGAGGTCCTGGTAGACCATCTCGATGCCGACCGCGCGGGCGTCCGCCGGGGCGGCGAAGCGCACGGTGTCCCCGTCGACCCCTATGGTGCCGGAATCGGGGACATGAACGCCCGCGAGGATCTTCGTCAGCGTCGACTTGCCGGCCGCGTTGTCGCCGACGAGGCCGAGGACCTCGCCGGGCGCGAGCGTCAGGTCGACTCCGGCGAGCGCCTGGATCGTCCCGAAGCTCTTCGTGATCGCGCGCATCTCGACGCGGGGGGCGGCGTCCGTCACGGCCGGGGCCGCCCCGTCTTGTTCACCGTCCGCCTCACTGGAAGATCGAGCGGAAGTCGTCGACATTCTCCTTCGTGACGATGGTGACCGGGACGCTGATCACCTTCTCGACGGTGCCGCCGTCGATCAGCGTCTTGGCGCTGCGCACGGCCGTCGCGCCCATGTCGTAGGGCGACTGCTGGATGACGGCTTTCACGTAGCCCTGGTCGATCGCGTCGATCACCTGGGCGGTGAGGTCCCAGCCAAAGACCGACACGCGATCGGTCGCGCCCTGGGCCTCGACCGCCGCGACGGCGCCGACCAAGGCGGGTTCGCCGGTGGCGTAAATCGCGTCCATCGTGGGGTTCGCGGTCATGAGGTTCTCGGCCGCCGCGAGCGCGGTGTCCTGCACGTTGCGCCCGTCGACGACGCCGACCGTCTCGACGCCGCTCGCCCCTTCGATGCCCTTCTCGAAGCCTTCCTGGCGCACGTTCTGGATGAAGCTGTTCAGCGCGCCGACGATGCCGACCTTCGCGTTGCCGCCGGTCGCCTCGAGGAAATGGGCGGCCATGTCCGCGCCGGCCTTCATGTTGTCGACGCCAATCTGCGCCTTCTGCGGCCCGTCGGGCAGGATCGCGTCGACGGCGAGGACGGGGATGCCCGCGGCGTCCGCCTGCTCGACCGCCGGCATCACGCCGTTCACGTCGATCGCGACGATGATGATCGCGTCGACGCCCTGCGCGATGTAGGTCTCCATCGCGTTGTTCTGCGCGGCGGGATCGTTGTTCGCGTTGAAGATCACGAGCTCGGCGCCGACCTCGTCGGCCGCGGCCTGGGCGCCTTCGTTCATCTGGTTGAAGAACAGGGCCTGCTGGTTGATCTGGACGAGAGCGATGGTCTGCGCGGACGCAGCCGTCGACACGAGCGCCGCGGCGGTCGCGAGCGCGGCGAGAACTGATTTCAACGCCATGAAGTCACCTCCGATTGCCAATGATGACCTTGGAGACTCTACCCACAACAAGGTGCGCGAAGTGGATCGCGGGCGGGGCGCGTTGTCAAACGGTGACGAGGACTAGCGCGCTTGCGGCAGTGGTTGGATCAGCCTGTGCAAAGTGCAATCGCGCCAGACGGATGGAGCGTGTTCTAAGGCGAGAGCCAGCCGCGCCAATCCCGTTCGACCTCGGCGATGTCGGCGCGCGTGGTGAGGGCGAGGCCGCGCCGGCGCACGATGGCGAGGGCGAGGAGCTGGCACCAGAGCGCCGCCTCAAAGGCGGCGCTCAGCCGGTCGGGCGCGGCAAACCCCGCGCGCGAGACGGTGAGGCCGAGGCGGGCGAGCCCGTCGGCGAGGATCGCGGTGCGCTGGTCGGCGGCGCCGCCGTCGCCCAGCAGGATCGCGTGGTCGCCGGGGCGCATCGCGCGCGCCGCGCCGTGGGTGATCTCCTCCGCCTCGCCCGCGGAGGCGTCGAGACCGGCGAGCTGCATCGTCAGCGCGCCATAGGAGGCCGAGCCGAGGGCGGGCCCGTTGCCGAGGAAGTGGAAGCGCGAGCCTGTCGAGATCGCCTCGACGACCGCGCTCGCCTGGGTCGCGAGCGGGGCGAAGGCGGCGTCCAGCCGGTCGATCGCGCGCCGGCAGAGGTCCCGCCCGGTGCCACCGAGGAGCGCGAGCGCGAGGAGGGCCATCGTGTGGTCGAGCGTCGGCGGTGTGCCGCGATGGAGGAGGGGGACGGGGAGGAGCAGCGTCTGCTCCGCGCCGCGCGCGAGGGCCGCCTCGGGATCGACCGTCACCGCGATCGTGCGGGCGCGGCGGCTGCGGGCGCGCACCATCGCCTCCACCGTGCGCGGCGTGTTGCCGGAGAGCGAGAGGAGGACCGCCGTGTCGCCCGGCTCCGGCGGGCTCTGCCACAGGAGCTCGGCGGCCGACAGCGCGCGCACGTCGAACCCGTGCTCCCGGAAGAGGCCCGCCACCGTGCGCACGGCGGCGAAGGACTGGCCCGCGCCCGCGATCCAGACGGGGCGCTTCGGGTCGAGCGCGAGGATCGCGGCGGCCTCGGCGAGCGGGACGAGCGCGGCGGAGAGCGCCTTCGGCTGGGCGCTGATCTCGCGGGCCATCATCTGCAGGCCGTCGGTGTCGTGGTTCATTCGGGGCCGCCTCTTCCCACCGCCGAGGCGGTTCCGCCGGGCTTGCGCGCCCGCCTGTTTGGCGACAGCAAATCATAGGTCTCCCGTCGCGCGCCAGGGTCGCTGGCGGCGCACCCTTCAACCCCAGCCTGCGCGCGGGGTTCCTCCTTCAGCGCGTCAGGCGCCGTGCAGGTTTATATCGTTTCAAACGCCGCCCAGTCCGGCACTGCGAGCGTCCGGATGGCGCCGAGCGTGCCGGGGCGGGTGACGACCAAGGCGGCCTGGGCGACGGCGGCGGCGGCGGCATTCGGGAGGGCGAGGCCGGCGGCGAGGCCCGCCGCGAGCGTCCCGACGAAGGCGTCGCCGGCGCCGGCCGTGTCGAGCGCCGAGACGGCGGGGGCGGCGATTGCGATGCGGGCCGTCCCGTCGAAGATGCGCGCGCCTTCCGCGCCGAGCGTCACGACGAGGCGGGCTGCGTGCGCCGGCCGGGTCGACGGGACCGCGCCGAAGATCGCCTCGGCCTCGCCTTTGTTGACGACGAGGAGGTCGGCGAGGGGGAGGAGATCGGCCGCGCCCGGCGGGCAGGGGGCGGGGTTCCACAGCGTGAGGAGACCGCGCGCCCGCGCCGCCGCGAGGCCCGCCCGCGTCGCCTCCAGCGAGAGGTTGCCCTGCATGAGGAGGATGTCGCCCGCCGCGCTCCGCGTGAGCGCATCGACCACCTCGGCGGCGGTGACGGAGCGCGCGCAGGCGGCGGTGCTGACGATCGCGTTCTCGCCGGCGGCGTCGAGGAGGATCACCGACTCGTCGCTCGCCCGGCCGTGGCGGGTCCAAAGGTGGGCTTCGATGTGAGGTTCGGCCGCGAGCGCGGCGCGGATCGCCTCGGCGACCGCGTCGTCGCCGACGGCGGCGAAGAACGCGACCCGGCCGCCGGCCCGCGCGGCGGCGACGGCCTGGTTGAGGCCCTTGCCGCCGCAGTCGTTCATCGTGGCGTCGGCGAGGCGCGTCTCGCCGGGCAGAGGCAGGCGGTCGAGGCGGTAGGTGACGTCACGCGTCGCGTTGCCGATCACGACGATCGTTGCGCCGGGTCCCGTCACCGCCATGTCCCCTCCGGTCAGCCCGCGACCATCACTTCGCCGAACAGGCGGTTCTGGACGCTGCGCGGCTTCGTCGCCTCGATCGCGTCCGCCGCCATGAAGGAGGTCTTCCCGCCTTCAAGCTCGGACGGCAGCACCATCACACGGACGAAGGCCGCGTTCGAGCCGCCGATATTGGTGCCGATCACCATGTCGGTCCCGGTCTCGAACCAGGCTGTGCCGGGGTCGATCCGCTCCACACTGTCGCCGATCTCGCCGCGGATGCGCCCGAAGATCAGCCGCCGGATGCCGGGGCCGCGATGGCCGTGGCGCGGGGTGGCGGCGCCGGCCTGCGATTCGATCCGGTCCGCCCGCACGAGATAAGGCCCGTCGAAGGCGGGGCGCAGCAGCTCGGAGCGGACGATGTCCGCGCCCTCGACGAAGGGCGCGTCCGGTGCGTCGACGCCGTAGATCCAGGCCGCGCCGTCGCCGGTGATGCGCGCGCCGAGCGGGGCGAAGACGCCCTCGTCCGCGCCCAGCGTGATCGGCTCGCCGGTGCCTTCGAGAACGATCGTCCCGGAGAGCGCGTAGACGAAGAGGGTGCCGGAGGCGGGGAGCGTCACGCCCGGCGCCGCGTCATAGACGGTGAGGCGGAATTTCGCCGGGATGGCGGATTGGGTGCTGGTCACGCGTCGGTCCCTTCGATGCCCGCATGGCCGAGGATCGTGCGCACGGTCAGGCTGTCGGTCTCGAGATATTCGTCGAGGATGTTGAAGTGGTTGAAGGCGGGCAGGACATGCACCGCCGGCACGAAGCCGCTGCGGTGGAGGTGGTGGGAGTAGCGATAGGTCTGGTCAATCCACTGCCACGGCTCCAGCCCGCCGACGATGAGGCTGACTGGGCAGGAGAGGGTGGGGGGCCGCGTCTCGACATTGCGCCGCGCGATGAGCGCCTCGGTGAGGTCGAGCTGGGCGTTCACGGTGGTGAAGGCGGCGGGCGCGGGATCGAAGATGCCGCTGATCAGCGTCGCGCCCTGGAGTTCGGGCACCACACCCTCGTTCGACCAGTCGTGCGCGAGGATCTCGGCGCCGAGATGGGCGCCGGCGGAGTGGCCCGAGATGCTGATGCGGGACGGATCGCCGCCATATTCGCCGATGCGCAGCGACGTGAAGGCCATCGCGGCGAGCGCGGATTCGGCGACGGCGTCGAGGCTCGAGGCGGGGCAGAGCTCGTAGTTGGCGATCACGGTCGTGATGCCGAGCGGGACGAGGGTGCCGGCGATGAAGGCGAAGTTCGCCTTGTCTTGCGCGCGCCAATAGCCGCCGTGGAAGAAGATGTGCACCGGAGAGGGGCCGGAGCCGGCCGCCGGATAGATGTCGACCGCGCGCAGCGCGTGATCGCCGTAGGAAATATCCGCGTGGCGCGTCAGCGTTTCGAGCGCGGCCTGGTTCGCGGGGGCGCGGCGCTGGCGATAGACTTCATAGTCCGGAAAAGCATTTTGCGGATTGTACTGGAACTCGTGCTCCTCTGGCGTCAGACTGGTCCAAATCGGCGGACTCGCGGACATGTGAGCTTCTCCTATTATGCGCGAATTGGGCGCGAATTGGCGGCGGGTTCCAGACCCGAGCGGATGCAAACTAGCCGTGATTTTGTTGCGTTGATAGCCATCTGCACTTGCACAGTCGGGGCGGAAATGGTTCAGGTATGGACCGACATTGAGATGTTATTGGGCGCGAACGGCGAACTCCCGGGCGTGCGTCATGGGAGATCCGGTTGAAGATCACCGCGGTCAAGTTCATCGCCCTCAACGCTCCCCTGGCGGACGGCAAAGCCTACGGGATGTCGAAGTCGCTCGCCTCGGGCCGCCAGTCAACGCTGGTCCGCCTGACGCTCGCCGACGGCACGATCGGCTGGGGCGAGGCGTGGGGGATGCCGCCGGTCAACCTCGCCTATGAGGGCTTCCTGTCCGGCTACATCGTCGGCACCGACGTGTTCGACATCGAGCACACGTTCGGCCGCATCCTCGCCCGTCACTATCATTTCGGCGTCCAGAACCAGATGATGGCGGCGATCTCCGGGATCGACATCGCGGCAAAGGATGCGGCGGGCAAGCTCGTCGGCCTGCCGGTCTCGCGCCTCATCGGCGGCAAGCGCGTCGACACCGTCTCCTACTACGCCTCGGGCGGCTACCTCACCGAGACGCCGACGCCCGACTTCGCCCCCCAGATCGAGGCGATGGCGAAGGCGGGCTATCCGGCGGTGAAGATCAAGATCGGCGTCTCGCCCGACAGCGATGTCGAGCGCGTCTCCACCGCGCGTGAGATCCTCGGCCCCGATGTCGAGATCCTCGTCGATATCAACACCAACTACACCTACGACATCGCGCTGGAATCGATCGCGCGCCTGGAGCCCTTCCGTGTCGGCTGGGTCGAGGAGCCGCTCGCGCCGCAGGACGTTGCCGGCCTCGCGCGGCTGCGCGAGCGGGTGGGCGTGCCGCTCGCGACCGGCGAGGCGCTCTACACCGTGTTTGACTTCAAGCGCCTCACTGACGCCGGCGCGGCCGATGTCCTCCAGCCGGACCTCACCCTTTGCGGCGGCTTCTGGCAGGGGCGAAAGATCGCCGAGCTTGCGCTCGCGAGCCACGTCCGCCTCAGCCCGCACGTGTGGGGCGGGGCGATCGGCCTCGCGGCGGCGCTCCAGTTCATCGCCTCGCTGCCGGTCTATCCGCACTCCGACAACATCCCGAAGCCGATCCTCCTCGAATATGATCTCGGCCAGAACCCGCTGCGCAGCGACATCTTGACGGCGCCGCTCGTGCCGGACGGGCCGGTGATGCATGTGCCGGAGGGGCCGGGCCTCGGGGTGGAGGTCGATCTTGACGCGGTCGAGCGCTATGCCGTCGCCTGACCTCCAGACAGGTTCGAGCCTTGCCCCCGGAACGGTGCTCGCGATCCGGGACCTGAAGACGCACTTCTTCACCGACGCCGGCATCGTGAAGGCCGTCAACGGGGTGACGCTCAGCATCAAGGAAGGCGAGACGCTGGCGATCGTCGGCGAGTCGGGGTCGGGCAAGTCCGTCACCGGGCTCACCGTGATGCGCCTTCTCGCTCGCACCAGCGCGCGCGTCGTCGGCGGGTCCATCACCTTCCGCGACCGCGAGGGCGCGGAGATCGACCTCCTGGAGGTGCCGGAAGACGCCATGCAGCGCATGCGCGGGCGCGACATCGCGATGATCTTCCAGGACCCGATGTCGAGCCTCAACCCGATGTTCACCGTCGGCGAGCAGATCGCCGAGCCGATCCGCATCCACAAGGGCCACAACCGGCGCACCGCACGCCAGGAGGCGCTGGCGCTCCTGCGCGAGGTCGGCATCTCCGACCCCGAGCGGCGGATCGATGCCTACCCCCACCAGCTTTCCGGCGGGATGCGGCAGCGTGTGATGATCGCGGTGGCGCTCGCCTGCGAGCCGCGCCTCCTCATCGCCGACGAGCCGACCACCGCGCTCGACGTCACGATCCAGGCCCAGATCATCGCGCTCCTGAAGAGCCTTCAGGCGCGGCACAAGATGGCGATGATCTTCGTCACCCACGACCTCAAGCTCGTCGGCGAGATCGCCGACCGGGTGGCAGTGATGTATGCGAGCCAGGTGGTGGAGGAGGGGCCGGTCGACGCGGTGCTCTCGCGCCCACGCCACCCCTACACGAAGGCGCTGATGGACTGCATCCCGCGCCGCGACTATGGCGCGTCCGGCCCGCAGGTGCTTAAACCCATTCCGGGCCTCCTGCCCAATCCGCTGTCGCCGCCGCTCGCCTGCCGCTTCCACGAGCGCTGCCACTATGCCGAGCCGCGATGCGGCGAGATCGAGCCGGCGCTGGAAGCCGTCGCGCCCGGCCACGACGTGCGGTGCCTGCGCTGGCGGGAGATCGCGCTGTGAGCGCCGCCGGGACCGCCACGGCCGCCCCGTCCGCGCGCCCCCTCGTCGAGGCGCACGGCATCACCAAGCATTTCGGCGCGGGGAGCGGCTTCCTCGCGCGCCGCAGGCGGCCGGTGCGCGCGGTGGAAGGGGTGGACCTCTCGCTCGCCGCCGGCGAGGTGCTCGGCGTCGTCGGCGAGTCGGGCTCGGGCAAATCCACCCTCGGCCGCCTGGTCCTGCGTCTGATCGATGCGACGGACGGGCGCGTCACCTTCGACGGGACGGACCTTTCCACTCTGCCGCCCGGCGAGCTGCGCGCCTTCCGCCGCCACATGCAGATGATCTTCCAGGACCCGTTCGCGAGCCTCAACGCGCGCATGACGGTCCGCGAGGCGCTCGTGGAATCGATTCACCTCCATCGCGGCCTCTCCGGCCGCGCGGCGACCGCCGTCGCCGAGAAGCTGATGGAGCAGGTCGGCCTTACCGCCGAGCAGATGAAGCGCTATCCGCGCGCCTTCTCCGGCGGCCAGCGTCAGCGCGTGGCGATCGCCCGCGCGCTTGCCTCAGAGCCGCGCTTCATCGTCGCCGACGAGCCGGTCTCCGCGCTCGACGTGTCGGTCCAGGCGGAGGTGGTGAACCTCCTCCAGCGCCTCCAGCGCGAGCTCGGCCTGTCGCTGATGTTCATCAGCCACGACCTCTCGGTGGTCGAGATCATCTCCGACCGCGTCATGGTCCTCTATCTCGGCCGCGTCATGGAGATCGCGCCGACCGAGCGGCTCTATCGCAGCCCCGCCCACCCCTATACGGCGGCGCTCCTGCAGGCGGTGCCGGGGGCGAGCGCGCCCGAGGACCGGCTGATCCTGAAGGGCGAGATCCCGTCTCCGGCGAACCCGCCATCGGGGTGCGTCTTCCGCACCCGCTGCCCGTTCGCGCTGCCGGCGTGCGCGGAGGAGGTGCCGGTCCTGCGCGAGGTCGCGCCCGGCCAGAAGAAGGCGTGCATCCGCGATGACCTCTCCCTCTGATCCGGCGCCCCTTCCGGGCCGCGTCCTCGTGATCGGCGGGCGCGGCTTCGTCGGCTCGCACATCGTGCGCGCGCTGGTCGAAGCGGGCGTCGAGACCACCGTGTTCGGCCCGCCGATGGACGACGACCTCCTCGCCGACATCGCCGGGCGCTTCGCCGAGACCGTCGGCTCGGTGGAGGACCGCGACGCCCTTGCCGCGACGCTGGCCGCAAGCCGCGCCGAGGCGGTCGTCACGACGGCGGCCTACAGCGCCGGCCGCCAGGGGCTCATGAAGTCGGGCGACGCGGAGAGCGACCGCGCCCTCGCCGTCAACGTCCACGGGTTGCGCAACGTCTTCGAGGCGGCGCGCGCGGCGGGCGTCGGGCGCATTGTGTGGACCGATTCCACCGTCGTCTACGGCCCCGCCTCGCTCTATGGGGAGGGGCGGGTCGACGAGGCGGCGGAACGCGCGCCGGTCACCTTCTACGGCCTCACCAAGGTCCTCGGCGAGGACGTCGCGCGCTACTATCGCGACCGCCACGGCCTCGCGATCACGGGCCTGCGCCTGCCGCTCGTCCTCGGGGAAGGGCTCTGGTATTCGGGCGCCGCGAGCGCGATCGCCGGCATCATCGCCGCGGCGTCGCCCGCCGCCCGGCACACCGTCGCCTTCCACGACGACCCGATGGACCTCATGCACGTCGCCGACGTCGCGGAGGCGATCCTCACCGCGCTCCGTCCCGGCCGCGCGCCCGGCGCCGTCTACAACATCAACGGCTTCACCGCCGCGCTTTCCGACGTGATCCGCACCGTCGAGGCGCGCGTCCCCGGCTACCGCGTGACGCACGAGCGTCAGCCGGCGGCACTCTCATTCCCGCTCATCGACGATGGCCGCTTCCGCCGCGAGGCCGGCTTCGCGCCGCGCCACGCGCTCGCCGACATCGTCGAATCCATGCTCGTTCCAGAGGAGGTCCCATGATCGAAGCGCGCCTGAAGGAGCTGGGCATCGAATTGCCCGACGCGGCGAGCCCGTCCTTCAACTATGTGCCGGTCACCGTGTATCGCGGCGTCGCCTATGTCAGCGGCCAGCTGCCGAAGGTCGACGGCGACATCCGCGTCTTCGGCAAGGTCGGGGCCGAGGTCGACCTTGCGACCGCGCAGGGCGAGGCGCGGATCTGCATCATCCAGGGCCTCGCCTGCCTCAAGGACGCGCTCGGCTCGCTCGACCGCATCGAGCGCATCCTGAAGGTGAACGGCTATGTCGCGTCCGCACCGGGTTTCAACGCGCAGCCCAAGGTGATCGACGCGGCATCGGAGCTTCTCGTGGAGGTGTTCGGCGAGGCGGGGCGTCATGCCCGCGCCGCCGTCGGGGTCGCGGAATTGCCGCGCAACACCCCCGTCGAGATCGAGATGACGGTCGCCGTTCGCGACTGAGACGGCGGGCGCCCGGTGCGTGGCGCCGGGGTCGGGTAGAAGGCTGCCCCGACCCCGGACGACCTTCCGGCGCCCCTATCGGTGGGCAGCACAGAGAGGGAAGTAGAGACGAGATGAGCAGACACATTCTCAAGCGCGCCTTCGTCGGTGCGCTCCTGTGCGCGACGGCGTTCGTCGCGCCGGCGGCCTTCGCCGAGGACGCCTACGGCCCCATTCCCGAGAACCCGACGATGGGCGGGTCGCTCAACATGGGTCTCCTCGTCGAGCCGCCCGGCCTCGACCCGTTCCATCAGGCGGCCGAGGCGCGCATCCGCCTCACCGTCCTCATCTATCAGGGCCTCTTCTATGAGGGCGCCGAGGGCGAGGCGGTGCCGCTTCTCGCCGAGAGCTACGAGGTCTCGGACGACGGCCTCGAATACACGGTGAAGCTGCGCGACGGCGTGGTCTTCCACACCGGCGAGCCGATGACCGCCGAGGACGTCGCCTACAGCTACAACTACATCCGTGACGCGGCGAACGGCTCGCCGGGCGCGGGCGACTTCTCGGTCATCTCCGCGATCGACATCATCGACCCGCTGACGGTGAAATTCACCCTCTCCGCGCCGAACGCCTCGCTGCCGATGACGCTCGGCAACAAGTACGGCGCCGTGGTGCCGGCGGGCTATTTCGACGATCCGAACGCCAAGACGCGGATGAATTCCGAGAGCGTCGGCACCGGCCCGTTCAAGCTCGTCGAGTTCAACCCGAACTCCAACATGCTCCTCGAAAAGAACGAGGACTATTGGGAGGAGGGGGCGCCCTATCTCGACGAGATCAACTTCTCCTTCCTTCCGAACAGCGCCTCGATGCTCGTCGCGCTGCGCAACAACCGCATCGACCTCGTGAAGCTCGAGCGGCCGCAGGACGTGCAGCAGGTCTCCGAGGTCGAGGGGCTCGAGATCGAGCGCTGGGCCTCGCTGAACCAGAAGCCGATCGACCTCGGCAACGAGCTGAAGCCGCTCGACGATGTGCGCGTGCGCCAGGCGATCGCGCTCGCGGTCGACAAGGAGGAGATGAAGAACGCCTCCGTCGGCGAATATGGCGAGGTGATCGCCACGATGCCGGCCGGCATGGCCGACGCCTGGGGCGTCCCGGCGGCGGATCTGCCGTTCATGTCGCGCGACCTGGAGAAGGCGAAGGCGCTGCTTGCCGAAGCCGGCCTCGCGGACGGGTTCGACCTCACCCTCACCACCATCAACGGCTATGACTGGATGGATCCGGCGGCGGTGACGCTGAAGGAGCAGCTCGCCGAAATCGGCATCAACCTCAACATCCAGCGGGTCGATCTCGGCGTGTGGATCGAGAACTTCCGCGGCAAGAAGATGGGCTTCACCTTCAACGACTGGGCCTCCCAGCCGGACCCGAACCTCCTCTTCTATCGCCACTTCCACAAGGCGCCGGAAGGGGCGGACTTCCGCAACTGGAACAATGACGAGGCGAGCGCGCTCCTCGACGAGGGCCGCGCCGAGAGCGATCCGGCCAAGCGCAAGGAGATCTACGCCAAGTTCCAGCAGGTGCTCGCCGAGACGGTGCCGACCATCATGCTCTTCTCGGCCGACCACGTGACGGTGAAGAGCGACAAGGTGAAGAACTTCACCCAGCATCCGACCGGTTGGTATTTCGGCCTCGCCCGCACCTACATCGACGAGTGAGCGTCGAGCGACACTGACCCGGACGGGCCCTCGCGGCCCGTCCCCTTCCGACGAACGAGGCAGGCTGACGCGCCATGGGTTTCTATCTCGCAAAGCGACTTGGCGCGTCGATCCTGACGGCGCTCCTCGCAAGCATCCTCGTCTTCCTCCTGGTGCGCATGGTGCCGGGCGACGTCGTCGCGCAGATGATGGGCCAGGCGGGTGGGGAGGCGGCCGAGTCCTCGATGCGCCAATTCTTCGGCCTCGATCAGCCGATCTACGTCCAATATTTCGTCTGGATCACGAGCGTCCTGCAGGGCGATCTCGGCACCAGCTGGGTGCGCGGGATGCCCGTCTCCGACATGGTGGGCAAGGCCTTCATGGTGACGCTGGAGATCGGCATCGTGACCCTCGTGGTGGCGACGCTCATCGGCGTCCCGCTCGGCGTCATCTCCGCGATCTATGAGGGGCGCACGCTCGACACCCTGATCCAGGGCTTCAACCTCATCGGCCTTGCCGCACCCGTCTTCTGGGTCGGTCTGATGCTGCTCGTCGGCGTGTCGAGCACGCTCTCCTGGTCGCCGCCGCTGCGCTTCGTGCCGCCGTCCCGCTCGCTTGCCGACAACATCTCGATCCTGATCCTGCCGGTCGCGAGCCTCGCCCTCCTCCAGGCCGCCGCCTACAGCCAGTTCGTGCGCCAGAATGTCGTGTCGGCGATGCACCAGGAATATGTGCGCACGGCCGTCGCGAAGGGCGTGCCGGTGCGGCTCATCTTCTTCAAGCACATCCTGCGCAACGTCCTCGTGCCGATCGTGACCTTCATGGGGTTGATCCTCATCCAGATCCTCGGCGGGGTCGTGATCATCGAGTCGCTCTTCTCCCTGCCGGGGCTCGGGCGCCTCCTCCTCAGCGCGATCGAGACGCGGGACTATCCCGTCGTCCAGGGCGCGCTCCTCCTCGTCGTCGTCGCGGCGATGGTGGTCAATCTCGTGGTCGATCTCGCCTATCTGCTGATCGATCCGCGGCTCCGGTCGGCGTGAGGGACGGGTGATGAGCAACGCAGCAGCACGTCCCGCCGGCCGCCGCACCCTGCCGCGCTTCCTGCGCGAGCCCGATCTCGTGATCGGCGGCATCCTCATCCTCTTCCTCGCGGTCGTCGCCCTCTTCCCGTGGCTCTTCACGAGCGCCTCGCCGAACGCGATCTCCGTCCCCGACGCGCTCCAGGCCCCCTCGGCGGCCCACTGGTTCGGGACCGACGATGTCGGGCGCGACCTCTATGCCCGCGTCGTCTACGGCACGCGCGTGACGCTCTCGATCTGCGCCGGCTCGTTGATGATCTCGGCGCTGATCGGCGGCCTCCTCGGCCTCGTCTCGGGCTTCTTCGGGGGCTGGCTCGACCAGATTCTCGGCCGCCTGATCGACGTGATGCTGAGCTTCCCGCCCATCATCCTCGGCGTGATCATCACCGGCGTCCTCGGCCCGGCGACGCAGAACCTCATCCTGGCGCTGTCGATCGTGTACCTGCCGGTCTTCTTCCGGATCGCGCGCGCGGGCGCGATGTCGGAGGTGGGGCGGACCTATGTGGAGGCGGCGCGGAGCGTGGGCCTATCGGACGCGGTGATCCTGCGCCGGCACGTGACGCGCAACGTCACCCCGCTGATCCTCACCCAGTACATGATCCTCTTCCCGCTGATCCTGCAGATCCAGGCAGCGCTCGGCTTCCTCGGCCTCGGCGTGCAGCCGCCGACGCCCGACTGGGGCGCGATCCTGGAGCAGGGGAAGGACTACATCCTCTACGCGCCGTGGATGTCGATCTTCCCCGGTGTGGCGGTGCTGGTGACGGCGCTCGCGCTGCTCCTCGTCGGGCGCGGCCTGCAGCGCGGTCTCGACAAGCGGTGAGGGCGGCTCAGCCCGCGCTCGCCGCGGCGAGGGTGCGCACCAGATAGGCGCGGATGGCGGTGCGCGCGGCGTCCACGTCGCGCGCCTTCAGCGCGTCGACGATCTCGCAATTCTCAAGATACGCGGCCTCGCGCACGGCCGACAGGAGCGGCTGGCGCGTGCCGTGACGCCCCCAGCCCGCGCGGCGGCGCGAGGCGAGGATCTGCTCGAAGATCGAGACGATGAAGCGGTTGTGCGAGGCGTGGGCGAGCGCGAGGTGGAGGCCGTATTTCGCCTCCTTGAAGGCGGTCCAGTCCTGCGCGACGCGCATGGCCTCCAGGCACTCGCCCATGGCCTTCAGGTCGCGCGGCGTCGCCCGCTCGATCACGAGGTCGGGCAGGCTCGGCTCGAAGAGGAGGCGGGCCTCCAGAAGCTCGGCGAGGGTGTATTCCTGCTCCGGCTCCTCCACCTCGTGGAGGGCGGCGACGAAGGTGCCGCGCCCGACATGGCGCACGACGAGCCCCTCGTTCGCGAGGCGATGCATGGTCTTGCGCACGGTGCTGCGCGTCGCGTGGAAGCGGGTCGCAAGGTCCCGTTCCGTCGGCAGCCGGCTTCCCGGCGGGAAGGCGCCGTTCACGATCGCCTCGCGCACCTCGCCATAGATCGTCCGGCTGTCGATCGCGGCTTTGGCGCGGACCCCGTGGCCCGGAGGTGTCACATTCAGCATGGGCGATATTGGTTTCGATATGCGCGACAATTGGGCGACCGCTCGCCCGTCCGCCAAGTGTAGCACACCTATAGGTGAGAGGAAGAACGCATAAATACTCGCCCAGCGTGCCGCGGAGAGACCAGCCGTGCCGCGGATTGCGAGGCACCGAAGCTCGCGCGGGGAACGCCGTACGTAATCTTAGATTGAGAGCGAAACGCGCGCGTGGTGGATGCCAGAGGCCGGCCGGACCGGGCGCGCGCCACCGATGCAGTGTGAGGGGTGGGGCGGCACATTGAAGGACGTCCCTGGCCGGCCGGAACGCGATGTATCGCGGTGGACATCCGGGGCGGGTGCCGAAAAGAGATGCGCGGGCTGATGGAATAATACGCAATCTGACGCATCATTCGGCGAAATAGGCCAAGTCATCTATAGGTCTTGACCGTAATTTCTCGCAAGAATAGCCTCCTTACCTCAAGTCCATAAGAGGACTTCAGGGCAGCGTGCGAGGCTGGATGGCCGACAAGGCGAATGGCGGCAGGCAATCTGAGCGGAATGGCGGTCGGGCGAAGCATCGCCAGATCTCCGAGGAGCTGCTGAGCGCCATCGAGAGCGGCCGCTGGCGCCCCGGCGATCAGCTCCCGTCCGAGGAGCAGCTCGCGGCCGAAAGCGGGGCGAGCCTCGGCACCGTGCAGCGGGCGCTGCGCAGCCTCGTGGAGATGGGCGTCGTCGAGCGGCACCACGGACGCGGCACGTTCGTCTCCGGTGCGCGCGCGGCCGAACGGCAGCTCCGCCATTTTCGCTTCATGGCGGACGGCGGAAACAAGCTTCTCCCCGTCTACTTCAAGATCCTGTCCATCGAGTTGACCGACGAGACCGGTCCCTGGAGCCAGTTCTTCGGCAATCCGGACGACGGCTATATTCACATCCGCCGTATCGTGTCGGTGAATGACGAGTTCGACTGCTACAGCGAATTCTATCTCCCGGCCTCGCGTTTCTCAGGCATGGCGCGGATCACGCCGACCGTGCTGAACGGCGTCTCCATCCGCGACATGCTCGCCGAGCGCTTCAACGCGCCGACCCTCAACGCGCGCCAGACCATGGCCTGCCAGGTCCTGCCGCCGCGCGTGACGCGTCTCATCAACATTCCCCCTGGCCAGTTCGGCATCGTGTGGACCGTCTGGGGGATGTCCTATCGCGATGCGCCGATCACCTGGCAGCGCATCTTCATTCCGCCGACCGATCGGGTGATCGAGTTCGCCCCGGCGTCCGAGACCTCCATAGGAGGTGTCGTCAATTGAGCCGATCCGCCTCATCCCCTCCACCCCACCGGCAAGCACCGGCACGTCACCGGGAAGGAAAGTCATGAATAGGACCATCGAGACGTTGAACTTCGCAGCGCCGACGAATGGCTGGCGCCACCTCCTCCACCGTGCGTCGAGCCGGATCGTCAGCCGGGCGGCCCTCGCGGTCGGCGCCGCCGGGCTCGCCGCCCAGCTCGTCGCCGGCCCCGCCGCCGCGCAGGACTTTCCGGAGCTCAGCCTGCGCTTCGGCCACCCCTATGCCGAGTCTCATCCGCTCGCGCAGGGTGCGCAGAAATTCGCAGACATCGTGAAGGAGAAGAGCGGCGGCGCGATCACCGTCAATGTCTTCCCGAACAGCACGATCGGCTCCTCGCGCGACCTCGTCGAGAGCATGCAGATGGGCGTCGTCGACTTCGCGCTGGTGCCGACGACGAACGTCGCGAGCTTCTACCCGCCGCTCGACATTTTCTATCTGCCCTTCCTCTTCCGCGACAAGGAACACGCCTACGCGGTCGCCGACGGCCCGGTCGGCGAGGAACTCTATACAGGCCTCCTCGATGCCACCGGCATCCGCACCATCGGCATGTATGAGAGCGGCTTCCGCACGATCACGACCTCCAAGACCAAGGTCGAGAAGCCGGAGGACATGAAGGGCCTCAAGTTCCGTGTCGTGAACAATCCGCTCAACGTCGCGACCTTCGCCGCCCTCGGCGCGAACCCGACCCCGATGGCGCTCTCCGAGGTCTTCACCGGCCTCCAGCAGGGCACGGTCGAGGGGCAGGACAACCCGGTCGGCAACGTGAAGGCCTTCGGCTACGACAAGGTGCAGGACTTCATCACCCTGTCCCACCACCAGTGGGCCGGCATCATGTTCCTCGCCGACGGCAAGAAGTGGGAGACCTACCCGGACAACGTGAAGGCGCTGTTCGACGAGGCCGCCGCCGAGACCGAAGCCTGGGAGCGCGAGGAGCTGAACGCCGTCGAGGCGAAATATCTCTCCGAGATGGAAGCGGGCGGCATGACCGTCACCCGCCTCACCCCCGAGCAGATGAAGGCCTTCCAGGACGCGATGGCCCCGATCTGGGACGAGTATCGCGAGAAGCTCGGCGCGGACCTCATCCAGAGCGCGGTCGACGCTCAATAATCCCGACGCGCCGCCAGGACACACCGGACAGACCGAAATGACGCTCGTGCGCAAACTTCTCGACGCCTCCGAAATGCTCCTGGCGGCGCTCTGCGTCGCCGCCTTCTTCGCCATGTTCGTCCTCGGCGTGGCGACGGTGGTGTTCCGCTTCCTCCTCTCCTCCTCGCTCGCCTTCCCGGACGAACTGATCCGCTATCTCTTCGTGTGGGCGATGTTCCTCGGGGCCGCGATCGCGCTGCGCCGGAACCTCCACGCGGCGATCGGCATCGTGGTGGAGAACCTGCCTGGCGCTGCCAAGCGCGTCGCGCTGATCCTCGCGACGCTCGTCTCGATCGCCTTCTTCCTCGTTCTCGTCTCGAAGGGGTGGCTCCTCACCCTTCGCGTGGTGCCGCAGATCTCGCCCGCGCTCGAGGTGTCGATGGCCTGGGTCTATGCCGCCGTCCCGGTCGGCGCGGCCTTCATGCTGATCTATGCGGTCGAGCTGCTCGTGCACCAGGTGCGCGCGCCGCAGGCCGAGCTCATCACCAGCGGCAGCTGATCCCTTCTCGCTGACAATCGGAGACGTGAGAGAATGACGACCGCCGCGGTGTTCATCGCCCTCGTCGTGCTGATGCTCATGAGAGCGCCCATCGCGGTCGCGCTCGGCCTGTCGAGCGTCATCGGCCTCTATCTCAGCGGCATCAATCTCGAGATCGTCGTGCAGCGGATGTTCTCGTCGAACAATTCCTTCCCGCTGCTCGCGATCCCCTTCTTCATCCTCGCCGGCGAGATCATGTCGATCGGCGGCATGTCGCGCCGCCTCGTGAACTTCGCGGGCTCGCTCGTCGGCCACTTCACCGGCGGCCTCGGCGCGGTGGCGATCCTCGGCTCGTCCTTCTTCGCGGCCCTCTCCGGCTCCAACGCGGCGACGGTCGCGGCCATCGGCGGCGTGATGAACGGCCCGATGGAGGAGAAGGGCTACCGCCCGTCCTACACCGCCGCCACCATCGCCGCGGCGGGCGTCACGGGCATGATCATCCCGCCCTCGATCCTCCTCATCCTCTACGGCGTCGTCACCGGCGTCTCGATCGCGGATCTCTTCCTCGCTGGCTTCCTGCCGGGCGTCCTCATCTGCATCAGCCTCCTGATCCTCAACTGGGTGATCACGCGGCGCGAGGCGATCGAGAAGACGCCCTTCGGCGGCACCAGCGAGATCGTGCGCACCTTCAAGGAGGCGTTCTGGCCGCTCCTGATGCCGGTCATCATCCTCACCGGCATCTATGGCGGCGTCTTCACGCCGACCGAGGCCGCGATCGTGGCGGTGCTCTACGGGCTGATCGTCAGCCTCTTCTACGGGGAGCTGACGGCGGCGCGCCTCTACCGCGCCTTCTTCAAGGCGGTGCTGTCCTCGGCGGTGGTGATGTTCATCATGAACGCGGCCGGCGTCTTCGCCTGGCTGATCACCATCAACCAGATCCCGCAGAACATCTCCGCCTTCCTCGCCGACATGGCCGGGAGCCAGACGGTCTACCTCCTCTTCGTCAACATCTTCCTCCTGATCGTCGGCTGCATGATGAACGCGGCGGCTGCGATCGTGATCTTCACCTCGATCCTCTACCCGGCGGCGATGGCGTTCGGGATCGACCCAATCCTCTTCGGCATCATCATGTCGGTGAACCTCAGCATCGGCACCGTGACGCCGCCCCTCGGCGTCGACCTCTTCATCGCCTCGGCCATCACCAAGGTGTCGGTCGAGCGCATCGTGGTCGTGATCTGGCCCTACATCCTCGTCCTGATCCTCGACCTCTTCCTCATCACCTACATCCCGCCGATCTCGACGCTGCTCGTCGACATTTTCGGCTGACCGACCCGCTCGGACGACCAGGAGACCATCAGCGATGACGACGCCCGCCAAGACGGCAAGGCCGTGGGAAGAGATGAACAGCGGTGTCATCCTGGAGCCGATCGCGACCAGCGATCTCGGCCACGCCACCATCACGCCGGACGGCCGCTTCGAGGCCGGCTCCTACGCCTCCTTCACTCTGACCTACACCGCCGGCACCTTCGGCATCGACGATTCGGGGAGCCTGCGCGTCGTCTTCCGCTTCGCCTCAGACCAGAGCAACCCGCAATTCAACGACCCGGCCGGCGCGCACTACGCGACGGTCGAGGCCTCGAACGGGGCCGTGCTCCAGGTGCGGTGGGACCCGAAGCAGAACGTGCGGCCCTGGGACCGCACGCTCTGGATCAAGGTGGTGAAGGGCTACCTCAAGGAGGGCGACACGATCGTCATCCGCTTCGGCGTCACCGACCATGGCGGCCCCGGCATGCGCCTCCAGACCTTCTGCGAGGGGACGTTCGAGTTCCGCGTCCTCGTCGACCCGATCGCGACCTTCAACTTCCAGCCGCTGCCGGTGCAGCCGACGATCGCGATCGTGCCCGGCAAGCCGGAGCGCTATGTCGCCGTCCTGCCGACCCGCCGCCGGCCGGGCGAGCCGTTCGCGCTGAAGGTCAAGGGCGAGGACAAGTGGGGCAACCCGTCCGACCAGTGTGACGCGACGCTGCACCTCGAGGCGGTCGGCGCCATCGAGGGCGTCCCGGCGACCGTCACGCTGACGCCGGGCTCCTTCGCGGCGGAGGCGGGCGGCCTCTCGGTCGCCTTCCCCGGCGACGTCGCGATCCGCCTCCGCGATGCCGACGGCACGATCGTCGCCGAGACCAATCCCCTCCGCATCGAGGACACGAAGTCGGTCCATTTCTGGGGCGACCTCCACGGCCAGTCGGAGGAGACCATCGGCACCGGCAGCGCGCGCGAATATTTCGCCTTCGCCCGCGACCGCGCCTTCGTCGACGCCTGCGGCCACCAGGGCAACGACTTTCAGATCACCGACGAGTTCTGGGACGAATTGAACCGCATCACGGCCGAGTTCGACGAGGCGGGACGCTTCATCGCGCTCCCCGGCTATGAATGGTCGGGCAACACCGCGCTCGGCGGCGACCGGAACGTGTTCTTCCCGCAGGAGGACCGCATCATCCGCCGCTCCTCCCACGCCCTCATCGAGGATCGCGCGACCGCCCGATACGACTGCACCACCGCCGCGCGCCTCTTCGAGGCGTTCGCGGAGGCGGGCGAGTTCGACGTCGTCTGCTACGCCCATTGCGGCGGGCGCTATGCCGACATCGAGGTCGCCCATGACGGCCGGTTCGAGCGCTCGGTCGAGGTGCACTCCTCCTGGGGTACGTTCGAGTGGCTGCTCCACGACGCCTTGAAGCTCGGCTATCGGGTCGGCGTCGTCTGCAACTCGGACGGCCACAAGGGGCGGCCGGGGGCGAGCTATCCGGGGGCGGGCAAGTTCGGCGCGATCGGCGGCCTCTCCTGCTTCCTGATGCCGGAGCTGACGCGCGCCGGCCTCCTCGACTGCATGAGGAAGCGCCACCATTACGGCACCACCGGCGGGCCGACGGGGCGCATGATCATCGATCTCGGCGCGACCTTCGAGACCGAGGGCACGCTCTATCACGACGATCCGCTCCTCTTCGAGGCGAAGGGCCGGCCAGCGACGACGGCCGAGATGGGCGACATCGTCCACCTTCCCGACGGAGGTATGAGCCTCTCGGTCTCGATCGCCTGCAACGCGCCGATCGAGCGGGTGGACATCTTCAACGGGCTCGACCTCGTCGACACGGTGCGCCCCTACGGCAAGGGCGAGCTCGGCAACCGCGTGCGGGTCCAGTGGGAGGGCGCGGAATATCGCGGCCGCTTCCGCGAGGTGATTTGGGACGGCGGCGCGAAAGTCAGCGGCAACACGCTCGCCGCCGCCCGGCCGGTCAACTTCCTGAACCGCGACAAGGTGCTGGAGGAGGACGGGCCGAACGCGGTGAAGTGGAAGGCGCTCACCACCGGGAATTATGGCGGCGTCGACCTCGTCCTCGACGACGCGAATGCCGGCACGCTGCACCTGTCGACCCCGCTCGTCTCCTTCGACCTGCCGATCGCCGAGATCGGGGTGGAGGATCGCGTGTTCGACGCGTCGGGCGAGCTGCCGCGCTTCGTGAAGGTGTTCCGGTTGCCGACAGACAATCCGCACCGCACCCTTTCCTTCACGCGCACGATCAAGCTGCGCCCCGAAGGCGACAACGCGATCTACATCCGCGTCACGCAAGAGGACGGAACGCGAGGCTGGACGAGCCCGATCTACATCTATCGTTGAGGGCTTCCCTCTCCGGTGGTGAGACACCTTGACACAACAGGGGCGCGGCATGGACTGTGCGCGCCTCGCAAGAGTGCAAAGACACTCGCTTGAATGATCCTGGGGAGGAAACGCCGTGCTGAAAAAGCTCGTGCTGAGTGCTGTCGTCGTGGCTGGATCGATCCACACGGCGGCAGCGCAGGATGTGACGCTCCGCGCGGCGCACATCGAGTCCACCGAAAGCGCCACACATCGCGCCTATGAACGGTTCGCGAGCCTCGTCGACGAGAAGACGAACGGCGCGGTCGAGGTGCAGGTCTTCCCGGCCGGCCAGCTCGGGGGCCTGCGCGATCTCTATGAGGGGATCAAGCTCGGCTCCGTCGACATCACCTCGTCGGGGCCCGACTACACCGCGAACCTCGCGCCCGTGATGGTCGTCGCCGCGCTCTATTATAGCTACGACGATGTCGACCACGCGGACCGCGCGCTCGACGGCGAGTTCGGCGCCCGCCTCTCCGACGCGCTCGCGCGCGACGCGGGGATGCGCGTCCTCGCATGGGGCGAGCTCGGCTTCCGCTCCGTCTTCAACACCGAGCGTCCGATCAACACCGTCGGCGATTTCTCCGGCATGAAGATCCGCGTGCCGGAGGCTCAGCTCCACCTCCTGCCGATGAAGGCGCTCGGCGCCTCGCCGACCCCGATCCCCTATGCCGAGGTCTACACCGCGATGCAGACCGGCATCGTGGACGGGGCGGAGGGGACGCCCGCCGTCGTGAAGCAGCAGCGCTTCGACGAGGTCTCGAAATATTACAGCCTCACCCGCCACCTCTTTAACCCGATCCACCTCGTGGTCAGCGCCCGCAAGTTCGACGGTCTCACGCCCGAGCAGCAGGCCGCGGTGACGGAGGCGGCGCGCGAAGCCTTCGCCGAGCAGCGGCGCGAGGCGCGGGCCGACAACGAGGCCGCGCTGGAAGCACTGCGCGGGCAGGACGGGATCGAGGTGAACGAGCCGAGCCGCGAGGAGATGCGCTCCGCCGTGGAGCCCACCTGGAACGAGCTCATCGCGCCGCTCGGCGACGAGGGCCAGCAGCTCCTCCAGCTCCTCCTCGACGCCCGCGACGGCTGATCGCGGCCTGTGCCGATGCGCGATGATGGGGCGCGGCCCGCGCGGCGCCCCATGCCTGCGGGAGGGCGGTGAATGCGGCTGATCGCGATCCTCGAAGCCATCGTGATGGCCGCGCTCGTCGCCCTCTTCTCCTACATCGTCGGGATCACCTTCGTGCAGGTGATCCTGCGCTATGTCTTCGGCAATTCGCTGCCCTGGGTCGACGAGACCTCGCGCTACGCCTTCATCTGGCTCGTCTTCCTCGCCGCAGCCCTCGCGACACGGCGGGCCCAGCACATCGCGATCACCGTCATCGACGACACGTGGCCCACGATGCGCACGCCGCTCCTCGTCCTCGGCGACGTCGCGATGATCCTCTTCGCGGGGATCATCGGCTATGGCGGGCTCGGCCTGATGGCGGTCAACACGACGACGACCGCGCCGGCGACCGGGTGGTCGATGGCCGCGGTGCAGACGATCCTGCCGCTCTTCGGCGGCCTTACCGCGCTCTTCGCGCTCGCCCACCTCGCGGACATGGCGCTCCAGCGCCGGCGTGCCGTGGGCTCATGACCATTCCGCCCGGCTCCCGTCCATGCTGATCACGCTCGCCGTCGCCTTCTTCGTCCTCCTCATCCTGCGCGTCCCGGTCGCGGCGGCGATGGGGCTGTCGGGCGCGCTCGCGCTCCTCACCTCGCCGATGGACCTGCCGCTCGAGGTGGTGCCGCAGCGCCTCTTCGTGCTGATCGATTCCACCTCGCTTCTCGCGATCCCCTTCTTCATCCTCGCCGGTGCGATCATGGAGCGCGGCGGTCTCTCGCAGCGGATGATCGGGCTCGCCGAATCGATGGTGGGCCACTGGCGCGGCGGCCTCGCGCAGGTCGACGTGGCGGCGAGCGCCATCTTCTCCTCCCTGACCGGCTCCTCCGCCGCGAGCGCGTCGGCGACCGGATCGGTGATGATCCCGGCGATGAAGCGGGCGGGCTATCCGGCCGGATACGCCGCGGCGCTCGAAGCCTCCTCGGCCGCGATCGGGCCGATCATCCCGCCCTCCATCATCATGGTGGTCTACGGCTCGCTCGCCGGCGTCTCGGTCGGCGATCTCTTCCTCGCGGGCGTCGTCCCCGGCCTCCTCATCACGCTCGGCCTCTTCGTTGTGAACTATATCGAGGCCGGCCGGAAAGGGTGGGGCGGGGCGCAGAAGGCCACCTGGGCCGAGCGTCTCACCGCGATGCGGCGGGCGGGTGCGGCCCTCATCACGCCGATCATTATCATCGGCGGCATCCTCCTCGGCGTCTTCACGCCGACCGAGGCGGGGGCGGTCGCGGTCGTCTACGCGCTCGTGGTGACGATGTTCGTGTACCGCTCCATGTCGCTGCCGACCCTGGGGCGCGCGCTCGCGGACGCCGCGCTCACCACCGGGATCGTCGGCCTCATCATCGCGGCGGCGGGGATCTTCGGCTGGGTGCTCGCGCTGGAGCGCGTGCCGATGATGATCGTCGGCACCGTCCAGGCGCTGACGGACAGCCCGTGGATCGCGGTCGCGATCATCGTCGCCTTCGTGCTCCTGATCGGCTGCTTCGTGGACGTGACGGCGGCGGTGATCGTGCTCGTCCCCGTGCTCCACCCGCTCGGGATGGCGTACGGGTTCGACCCGGTCCATTTCGGCATCATCCTGTGCGTCGCCCTCGTCTACGGCAACGTGACACCGCCGGTCGGCCTCCTCCTCTACCTGACAGCGCGGATCGCCGACTGCTCGGTGACCGAGGTGATGCGCTACCAGGTGCCGTTCTACATCGTCCTCAGCCTTGCCCTCGTCCTGACGATCCTCCTGCCGGACCTGGTCCTCCTCCTGGCTCGGCTCTAAAGAACGGCTCTCGCTCTATTGGAGCATAGAGCGAGAAAAAGCCGTTCGATATCCAAGAGCTAGATCAGCTTGTCCGCGCTCGACCGAGCGCGGGATGATCTAGAGAGCCGCCTCCGTCTCCCGCTCGTCGGCGGGGGCTTCGATCGTCTTCGCCTCCGGCTCGATCTCGCCGCGCTTGGCGAGCCAGTCGGCGATCAGCCAGCACGAGAGCGCCCACGCCGCGCCCGCGGTCCACCCGGCGACGACGTCCGTCGGCCAGTGGACGCCGAGATAGACGCGGCTCGCCCCGACGAGGCCGCTGAGGAGGCAGGCGAGGAAGATGAGGTAGGCCTTGATCGAGCGACGCGGCTCGATGCGAGCGAGGATGGTCGCGAGCGTGAGGTAGGTGATCGCCGCCATCATCGAGTGCCCGCTCGGGAAGCTCGCGCTCATCACGTAGGATTCGTGCGGGACGAGATCGGGGCGCGGCCGGTCGAAGAGGTGCTTGGCAAGGTTCGAGAAGACGACGCCGCCGCCGATCGAGGCGAGGAGGAACAGCGTCGTGCGCACCCGTCCATGGAGGAGCATCAGCCCCGAGACGGCGAAGGTGATGAAGGTGAGGACGCCGAACCCGCCGAGCGCGGTGAAGTCGCGCACCATCTCCTCCACCCAGGCCGGGCCGAGCGGGTTCGCGGGATCGCCCGGATCGCGCAGCGCGAGGAGGATCGCGGTGTCGAGGGCGTGCGTCTCCCCCTCCATCACCTCGTCCGCGACCGCCATGAAGATCCAGGCGCACGCGGCGACGACGAGGAGCGCGGCGAGGGCGCGTGGCTCGAACAGAGGCTTCACCGCTCGCATCCCGATTCCGCGCCAGTCCCGCATCGCCACGCTCCCGATTTGTGTCCGCTTTCGTCACATAGGGCGACGAGCGGCCGCTGCCCGCAGCGTGATCGGCGATTGCGGCCCGCGGCGCAATGCGCGACACGGGGGCAACCCTTCTGCGCCGAGAGCCATCCGATGATCGCCGACCCCGAAATCGCCGCGCGCCTCGACACCGTGCGTGCCGTCATCCACGAAGCCGGGGCGCTGGCCTCGTCCTATTTCGCCGACATCCACGCCCTCGAGATCGAGGAGAAGCAGAACGGGCAGGACGTTGTGTCCGTCGCCGACAAGGCCGTCGAGGATCTCGTGAAGGGGCGGATCGGCCGCGCCCATCCGACGGACGGCTTTCTCGGCGAGGAGACCGGCCTCACCCCCGGCCCGTCGGGCTATCTCTGGGTGATCGACCCGATCGACGGGACGAGCTGCTTCGTCCACGGCCGCAACGACTGGTGCGTGTCGATCGCGCTCCTGAAGGACGGCGAGCCGGTCCTCGGCATCATCCTCGCGCCGCGGCTCGACGAGCTTTTCCTCGGGGTGAAGGGGGAGGGGGCGACGCTGAACGGCGCGCTGATCCACGTCGACACCAAGAGCCACCTGACGCAGGGCCTCCTCGGCGTCGGCGCGAATTTCCGCGTTCCGACCGAGAGCGTGCCGCGCTTCACCTATCGCCTCATGGAAGCGGGCGGCATGTTCATCCGCAACGGCTCGGGCGCGCTGATGCTCGCGGAGATCGCGTGCGGCCGGCTCGTCGGCTACTACGAGCCCTACATCAATGCCTGGGATTGCCTTGCCGCGCTCCTCATCATCCGTGAGGCGGGCGGCTGGACCGCCGATTTCCCGACGCGGGAGCCGGCGATCCTCCACGGGGCCCCGGTGATCGCGTGCGCGCCGCAGGTGCGGGCCGATCTCCTGGGGCTGATCGAGGCGACGAAGGCCGACCTCTCCCGCTGATGGTGGACCGGGGCGTCGCCGCCCCGGCCCGTCTTAGAAGCCGACCGCCTTCGGGAACCACAGGACGATGGCGGGGAAGAGGATGCAGAGCGCCAGCGCCGCGAGCTGGAGGAGCGTGAAGGGGATCACGCCTTTGTAGATGTCCTCCAGCCGCAGCGAGCCCTTGCCCACCTGCCGCAGATAGAAGAGCGCGGGCCCGAAGGGCGGGGTGAGGTAGGAGGTCTGCAGGTTCACCGCGACGATGATGGCGAACCACAGGAGGATGCTCTCCGACGGGATGCTGTCGCCGAGATCGAGCGCGGCGACGATCGGGCGGAAGACCGGCAGGATGATGAGCGTGATCTCCAGCCAGTCGAAGAAGAAGCCGAGCAGGAAAATCAGCGTCATCAGGAGGATGAGGAGCCACCAGTCGTGGAGGTCGAGCATCTCCAGGACGTGGATGATCGCATCGTCCCCGCCGAGCGCGCGGAACACGTAGGAGAACAGCGTCGCGCCGCAGAAGATGCCGAAGATCATCGCGTTGGTGAGCGCTGAATCGAACACGACCTCCTTGAGGAGGCGCGGCCGCAGTGTCCCGGCGCACAGCGCGAGAACGGTCGCTCCGAATGCGCCGACGCCCGCCGCCTCCGTCGGCGTCGCGATGCCGAAGACGATCGAGCCGAGCACCACGATCACGAGCGCGGTCGGCGGCACGAAGCCCTTGAGGAGCAGGATGACGAGGTCGCGCCGCGTGCCCGCATAGGGTTCTGTCGAGCGCGGCATCAGGCGCGGCCGCAGCATCGCCGTCACGACGACATAGACGACGTAGAGCCCGGCGAGGAGGAGCCCTGGAAAGACCGCGCCGGTGAAGAGGTCGCCGACGGGAATCGCGAGGAGGTCGCCCATGATCACGAGCATGATCGAGGGCGGGATGAGGATGCCGAGCGTGCCGGAGGAGGCGATGACGCCGGCGGTCGTCGCCTTGTCGTAGCCGCGCTCGCCCATCACCGGGAGGGCGAGCATCCCGAGCATCACCACCGACGCGCCGACGATGCCGGTCGTGGCGGCCATGATCGTGCCCATCAGGACGACGGCGAGGGCGAGGCCGCCCGGCACGCGCCGCATGAGGACGGAGAGGATCTCGAGCAGGTTGCGCGCGACGCCGCTCTTTTCGAGCATCACCCCCATGAAGATGAACATCGGGATGGCGACGAGGACCTGGTTCTCGGCGATCGACCCCCAGATGCGGCTCACGATGAGGAAGAGCTGCATCGGGTTGAAGCTGCCGAAGACGATCGCGCCGGCGGCGTAGAAGAGGCCGACGCCCGCGAGGCAGAACGCCACCGGGAAGCCGGTGAAGAGCAGCGCCATCAGGACGCCGAGCATCGATAGCGGCAAGGCCGGGCCGTAGGCCATCATAGGCCGGTTCCCTCGTGCTCGGTGTGCTGGGGCGGGGTGGCCCCGAGGAGGATGGCGAGGTTGGAGGCGATGGCGGCGACGGCCGCCATCAGCAGGGTTCCGAAGCCGAAGAGCAGGAACGATTTGATGATCCAGCGGTGCGGCAGCCCGGTCTGGGAGGCCGAGCCCTCGTCCATCGCGAAGGAGCGGGCGACGAACGACCAGCCATAATGGAGCACCACCAGGCAGAAGGGGACGAGCATCAGGAGCGCGCCGAGGAGCTCGATGGTCGCCACCGCCTTGGGGCTGAAGCGGGCCGACAGGATGTCGATCCGCACGTGCGCCCCTTCCACGTAGGCGTAGCCGAGACACAAGAGGAACAGCGCGGCGTGGAGGTGCCACTCGAGGTCCTGCAGCTTCGTCGATCCCAGCACGATGAAGCGGCGCGTCACCACGTCGAGCACGATGACGAGCATCAGCGCGATCGCGAGCCATGCGGCGAGCTGGCCAATGCGGCGGGCTACGAGATTGAGCCCGCCCGCCACGGAAAGGAGCGCCTGCATCGGCTTATTTCAGATAGCCGATGTCGCGCCAGATCTTGTAGTTCTCGCGGAAGGACGAGAAGCTTTCATAGGCGCGGGCGAAGTCGGGATCGGCGGCGATCTGCTCGGTGATCACCTCGTCGAAGGCCGCCTTGATCTTGGCGAGGTCCTCGTCGGACCAGGTGTGGAGTTCGACGCCCTTCGCCTTCAGCTCTTCCAGCGCGGCGAACTGGATCGCCTCGCCCTCGGCGATGCCGTAGCGCACATTGTCGCCGCACACGGCCTCGATCTGGGCCTGCTGCGTCTCGCTCAGCGCGTCCCAGCGGTCCTTGTTGATCATGAGATCGAAGAAGGTCGACTGCTGGTGCCAGCCGGGGAAGTAGTAGTGCTTGGCGATCTGGTAGAAGCCCATCTTGAGGTCGATGGCGGGCTGCACGAACTCGAGCCCGTCGATCACGCCACGCTCCAGCGCGGGATAGACATCCGGCGCGGCGAGGAGCTGGGCCGACACGCCGAGCTTTTCGAGCGCCTTCGCGCCGAGGCCGAAGAAGCGCAGCTTCTGGCCGGCGAGCTCGTCGACGCTGTTGACCGGGTTGCGGAACCAGCCCGAGCCTTCCGGCGCGAGCATCCCGCACATCACCGAGTGGATGCCGTATTTGGCGTAGATCTCGTCGAAGATCTCCTTGCCGCCGCCGAAATAGAACCAGGCCATGTATTCGGGCGAGGCCGGGCCGAAGGGAAGGGCCGCGAACACCTGGAGCGCGGGGACCTTGCCGCCCCAGAAGCCGGGCGTCGAGAAGGCGGCGTCGATCGCGCCGACCGACACCGCGTCGAACACCTCGAGCGGCGGGACGAGGGCGTTCGGCTCATAGAAGCGGATCTCGATGTCCCCGCCCGAGACCTTCGCGATCTGCGATTCGAGACGCTTGCCGAGCGTGCCGAGCTGAGGCAGCGCGCTCGCGAAGGTGCCGGCCATCTGCCACTGCACCTCCTGGGCGAAGGCGGCTGAGCTCAGCGCGGCCGTCGCGGTGATTGCGAGCGCCGTGCGGCGGATCGCGGTCCTCACTCCCGTCATTGCCATCTCCTTGATCGCGTTGCCCACCGTCTGGACAACTGTTGCCTAACAAACAATCTCGGGTGTCTCGCGGGCAACGGGCCAACGAACCCCTGCCATCACGCGTCGCAAGGGGCGTGCCAAAATCTCTAGACTTTCAGCTTATATTCGTTCCAAATGTTGCGGTGGGTGCCGCGTCACAATCTCTGGACACGCTGCAAATCGTTGCCTAAGAAGCAACATGGACAACAACGGAGACTGCGATGTGGTCGGGTGAAGTCATGCATCTTCACATTTGCCCGCGGGCCTTCCTGCCCATGCAGGCGCAAGAGGCAATCACCCTCGTCGCCGGGCGGGGGATCGAGGGCGACCGGTACATGCTGGAGACCGGCTTCTACTCGGACAAGCCGGAGATCGGCCGCCAGGTCACCCTCTTCGAGATCGAGACGCTGGAGGCGCTGAAGCGCGACTTCGACATCGACCTCGCCCCGGAGGAGCACCGGCGCAACGTCACCGTGCGCGGCGTCCCGCTGAACCACCTCGTCGGCCGCCAGTTCCGCCTCGGCTCGACCCTTCTGGAAGCGACGCGCCTCTCCTTCCCGTGCAAGCATCTCGACGAGATCACGGGCAAGGAGGTGTTCGACCCGCTCGTCCACCGCTGCGGCCTCAACTGCCAGATCCTGGAAGGGGGCGTCGTGCGCGTCGGCGACAAGGTCACCCCGCTCTAGGCCTGGATCCGGAGCCTAGGCATGGCCCGTCACGTCACGACGGTCGTCCGGCGCATCGAGAGCCTGACGCCCGAAATCCGCCTCCTGGAGCTGATGGACCCGGATGGGTGGCCGCTGCCGCCCTTCACGGCGGGCGCGCACATCGATCTGCATCTGCCGAACGGGCTGACGCGGTCCTATTCGCTGTGCGGCGACCCGGCGGTGAAGGACCGCTGGGTGCTCGCCGTGCTGCGCGAGGCGGCGGGCCGGGGCGGCTCGGCAGCCGTCCACGACCTCGCCTTGGGGGACGAGGTCGCCTGCTCGCTCCCGCGCAACCACTTCCCGGTCGCCCGCGAGGCGCGGCGGCATGTCCTTCTCGCCGCCGGCATCGGCGTGACCCCGTTTCTCGCGATGGCCGCCTCCCTCGACCGGGCCGGAGCCGACCATCACCTCCATTTCTGGGCGCGCGAGCCGGCCGCCGCGCCCTTCCTGGCCGAGATCGAGGCGCGCGCCGAAGCGGGCCGGGCGACGCTTCACTTCACCCGCACCGGGGACGGCAGCGCGGCGCGCCTTGCCGAGATCGTCGCCGCGGAGGCGGGGGAGGGCGTCCACGTCTACGCCTGCGGCCCGACCCGCTTCCTCGACGCCTACGAGGCGGCGACCGCCGGTCTCGATCCCGAGACTGTGCATCAGGAATATTTCGTGCCGCCGCCCGTGCCCGAGCGGGCCGGCGCGGGTCCCTTCGAGGTCGAGTTCGCGAAGTCCGGCCGCGTCGTCATCGTGGAGCCCGGCGACACCATCCTCGCCGCCGCGCGGCGCGAGGGGATCGCGGTCGAGGCCTCGTGTGAGGGTGGCATCTGCGGAGCGTGCAAGGTTGCCGTCCTCGCCGGTACGCCCGACCACGCCGACCGCGTCCTCAAGGCGAGCGAACGGGCGGAGGCGATGATGATCTGCGTCGGCGGCGCGAAGTCGCCGCGCCTCGTCCTCGACCTCTGAACCGATGCGAGCGCTTGCCCTCGACCGGCGACTGAGGGCATTTCCATGAAGTCTGGTCGCCCTCGCGCGGCCGGGCCTATTTGTGCATTCCTTTGTCCGTGAGAGAGATGTCTGACGCCCCAGCCCTTCCGCCCTCCAGCATGCCCACCGCAGGGTTGGGGCGGGCCATCCGTGCGCTGCGCGTGGAGCGGGGCGTCAGCCTCTCCCAGCTCGCCCTCGCCGCCGCCCTCGACAAGGGCTACCTCTCGCGCGTGGAGCGGGGGCTGAAGATCCCGTCGGTCGCGGTGGTGCTGCGCATCTCGAGCGCGCTCGACGTGTCGGCCGCCCAGCTCTTCGGCGCGGCGGAGAATCACGACCTCGTCTTCGTGACGCGCGCGGGCGACCGCTCCGGCCTCACCGCCGAGGACGCGGACTATCACATGGAGCTTCTGACCCGTGGCTCGAACGGGACGGGGCTCGAGGCCTTCCTGATGTTCCCGCCGCTCGAATTCATCGAGGACCACAAGGTCGAGCATCGCGGGGAGGAGCTGCTCTACGTGGTGCGCGGCGCCGTCGAGGTGCGCTTTCCGGAGACCGTGCTCACCCTCGCCACCGGCGATTCGGTGCAGTTTCCGGGGCCCCTGTCGCACCAGGTCCGCCGCCTCGATCCGGAGGCCTGCGTCCTCGTGGTCGTCAGCGGCTCCTGAACCGCGCCCGTCTCAGCCCGGATTGGGCGCACCATAGCGCAGGCCGTCCATCAGGAGGCGCACGAGGCGGCGCGACCGCTCCGTCCAGTCCGGCCCGTCCGAGGCCGAATAGATGCTGGAGAGCGCATGAAGCACGTCCGCGCTGTCGACATCGGCGCGCACCGATCCCGCCGCGACAGCCTTGTCGAGGAGATCCGTCAGCGTGCGGGGGATGAGGCCTGACACCTCGGCGAAGAGCGGCGAATTCGACTCGATGAGGAGCTTCAGGCTGTCCTTCATGCCCCGCTTCGTCGCGATATAGTCGACGAAGCGCTGCATCCACCCGGCGAGCGCCTCGTCCGGCGACCTGGTGGCCGACAGCGTCTCCGCCGCGCTCACGAGCGCCTCCAGCTCGCGTCGATAGACGGCCTCGATCAGCGCCTCGCGCGTCGGAAAATGGCGATAGAGCGTGCCGATTCCCACACCGGCCTCCCGCGCGATCCCTTCGAGAGAGGTGTCCACCCCGTCGGTCGCGAAGGCCCTGGCCGCGACGTTCAGGAGTCGATCCCTGTTGCGCTTGGCGTCGGCGCGCAGCGGGCGGTCGGACGTCTTCGCTGTGGCGGCGGAGGTGTCGGACGGCCGTGACAAGGGGTTTCCTGTAATTGGCATAAGCCAAAAATAATCGCCCGCCGGTCCTTGAACCAAGGGGCGGCCGGCGTTACATCGCCTGAAAGCGGAGGAGCCTCCGCTTATTTCTATCCTTTGATCCTAACGCATCGCCGGGCGCTTTGCCATCGGTCACGGTCGCGACGCCCCGAGGGCGCGCCGCCGTTCGCCCCGCGCTGCGACGGGTCATCCTGCCCGACACAGGAGCGTTCGAATGCCCGAACCACGAGACGTCACGCTCGACATCAACGGCCGGCGCCACACGCTGACGATCGAGCCGCGCGTCACCCTGCTCGATGCCCTGCGCGAAAATCTGGGGCTGAACGGCACCAAGAAGGGGTGCGACCAGGGCCAGTGCGGCGCCTGCACGGTCCACGTCGACGGCGAACGCCAGCTCGCCTGCCTGATGCTCGCCGTGCAGGCCGAAGGCAAGGCGATCACCACCATCGAGGGCCTCGCCGCGGCCGACGGGACGCCCCACCCGGTGCAGCAGGCCTTCATCGAGGAAGACGCCTTCCAGTGCGGCTACTGCACGCCCGGCCAGATCATGTCGGCCGTCTCCTGCATCCGCGAGGGCCATGCCGGGTCCGACGCGGAGATCCGCGAATTCATGGCCGGCAATCTGTGCCGCTGCGGCGCCTATCCCAACATCGTGGCAGCCGTCCGCAAGGCGGCGGAGGTGAGCGCATGATGAATTTCGACTATGTCCGCGCGGCGAGCGTCGAGGACGCGGCGGCGCGCGCTTCCCTTCCCGGAGCGAGCCTCATCGCCGGCGGGACGACCCTCATCGACCTTGCCAAATGCGACGTCGCCCGGCCGCAGATGGTCGTCGACATCACCGGCCTTCCCGGCCTCTCCGACATCAATGCCGAGGATGGGCGCGTCACCATCGGCGCGCTCGCCACGATGAGCCGCGTCGCGGCCGATCCCGTCATTGCGGCCGAGTTTCCGGCGATCGCCGAGGCGCTGCTCCTGTCGGCCTCCGCGCAGCTGCGCAACATGGCGACGATCGGCGGCAACCTCCTCCAGCGCACCCGCTGCACCTATTTCCGCGACCCGGCCGCTTATCCGGCCTGCAACAAGCGCAATCCGGGCTCGGGCTGCGCCGCGCTCGGCGGCCACGCGCGCGAGCACGCGGTGCTCGGCGCCAGCGAGAGCTGCATCGCGCTCTATCCGGGCGATCTCGCCGTGGCGCTCGTCGCGCTCGACGCGACGGTCCACACGAGCCGGCGCGACATCCCGATCGGCGATGTCTTCCTCCAGCCGGGCGCGACGCCCGAGCGTGAGACCGTCCTCGAAGGCGGGGAGGTGATCCTCTCGGTCTCCGTGCCGCGCACGCCGGACCTTCGCTCCGCCTACATCAAGGTGCGCGACCGCCAGTCCTACGAGTTCGCCGCGGCGAGCGCGGCGGCGGCGGTCTCGCTCGACGCCGACAACCGCACGATCCGCACCGTGCGCGCCGCGCTCGGCGGGGTCGCGACCGTCCCCTGGCGCGCCCCTGCGGTGGAGGCGGCGCTCGTCGGCCAGCCCTTCGACGAGGCGAGCGTGCGGGCCGCGAGCCGCGCCGCGATGGAGGGCGCGCTCGCCCACGGCGGCAATGAGTACAAGATCGAACTCGGCCGACGCGTGCTCGCGCGCGCGATCCTGGCCGCCGGAGGCATCCGATGACCCTAGCAGAAGCCCCCATGAAACGCGGTGATGCATCCGACGGCGGCGCCGCCGGTCCGCTCGGCCGCGCCCACACCCGCGCCGACGGTCCGCTGAAGGTGCGCGGCGCCGCGCCCTATGCGCTGGAGCACCCGGTCGAGAACCCGCTTTATTGCGCGATCGTGCAGTCGACGGTCGGGGCGGGCCGCCTCGTCTCGGTCGACCGGAGCGCGGCCGAGGCGAGCCCCGGCGTGCGCCTCGTGCTCGACGCTTCCAACACGCCCTCGCTCTCGCCGGCGCTCGACGTGTTCGGCAGCGCGCAGGACCGCCCCTACCGCCCGTTCCTGACCGACATCACCCACAACGGCCAGCTCGTCGCCGCCGTCGTCGCCGACACGCGCGAACAGGCGGTCGCCGCGGCCGCGCTTGTGCGCGTCGAGATCGAGACGGCCCCCGTCGTCGCGACCTTCGAGGACCCGGCGTCCGGGGAGGGGGACCGGATGCCCGGCCTCGACAAGGGGCGGGGCGAGGCGGAGGCCGCGCTCGCCGCGGCGGAGGTCACCATCGAGGCGACCTACCACACGCCCCGCGAGTACAACACGCCGATCGAGCCGCACGGGCTGATCGTGGAGTGGAACGGGCCGGACCGGCTCACCGTCTACGAGCCGAGCCAGTGGGTCGACGGCATGGCGCGCACCTACGCCGAATGGTTCGACCTGCCGTTCGAGAATGTGCGGATCGTGTCGCCCTTCATCGGCGGCGGCTTCGGCTCCAAGGCGCGGGCGCACAATTACTCGGCCGTCAGCGCCATCGCGGCGCGCCAGCTCGGCCGCCCCGTGAAGCTCGCCCTCACGCGCCCGCAGACCTTCACCGCCTTCGGCGGCCGCCCGTCCACGCGCCAGACGCTGAAGCTCGGTGCGACGAAGGAGGGGCACCTCGTCTCCATCGTCCACGAGGGGGCGAGCGAGACCTCGATCGGCGGCAGCTTCGTGGAGCCGCTCGGGATCGTCACCGGGTTGATGTACAAGGTGCCGAACTTCTCCTCGCGCCAGAATCTCGTGCACGTGAACACGGTCCTGCCCGGCGCCTTCCGCGCGCCCGGCAAGAATCCGAGCGCGTTCGGCCTCGAGTGCGCGATGGACGAGCTTGCCTATGCGCTCGGCATCGACCCGTTGGAGCTGCGCCTGCGCAACGAGCCGGAGGTCGACCCCGAATCCGGCAAGGCGTGGTCAACCCGGCGGATGCGCGAGGCCTACGAGGCCGGCGCCGCCGCCTTCGGCTGGGCCGACCGGCGGCACGAGCCCGGCACCATGCGGCGCGGCCGCCAGAGCGTCGGCTGGGGCATGGCCTGCGGCACCCACCCGGTCTACCGCACGCCCGGCGAGGCGATGGTGCGCATCCTCGCCGACGGCTCGGTCGAGGTGCTGTCGAGTTCGACCGACATGGGGACGGGGACCTACACCATCCTCGCCCAGACCGCCGCCGACGTGCTCGGCGTCCCGGTCGAGCGCGTCTCCGTCTCGCTCGGCGACTCGCGCCTGCCGCGCGCGCCGGTGTCGGGCGGCTCGCAGCTCGCGAACCTCATGACCGGCGCCGTCCATGTTGCCGCGTCCGCGGCGCGCGAGGAGCTGATCGCGCTCGGCCTCACCGACCCGGCCTCGCCGCTGCGCGACCAGGCGAACACGCTGGAACTCGCGGACGGGATGATCGGTGCCCCGCGCGGCGCGCAGATCTCCATCGCGGCGCTGATGGCCGCCACCGGCCGCCCGGTGATCGAGACGCGGCGCAACACCCTCGCCAACCCGAACGCCACCCCGGAAGAGAGATTCGCGAACTTCACCTCCCTCGCCGGGTTCATGTCGCCGACCGAGGGGGACTATTCGCGCCACTCCTGGTGCGCGCACTTCGTGGAGGTGCTCGTCGACGAGGATTTCGGCACCGTCCGCGTCTCGCGCGTCGTCTCCGCGCTCGACGCCGGCCGGCTCTACAACCCGAAGCTCGCCGACAGCCAGTTCAAGGGCGGCATCGTCATGGGCATCGGGCAGGCGTTGCTGGAAGAGGGGGTGGCCGACCCGCGCAACGGGCGCATCCTCAACGCCAACCTCGCCGACTACCGGATCGCCACCAACGCGGACGTCCCGGACATCGAGACCATCTCGGTCGGCATCCCGGACCCGAACGCGACGCTCCTCGGCGGCAAGGCGGTGGGCGAGCTCGCGATCGTGGGGATGGCCTCGGCGATCGCCAACGCCGTCCATCACGCGACGGGCAAGCGCGTGCGGCGCCTGCCGATCACGCTCGACCGGCTGATCTAGCGCGCTTGCCGCTCAGGTTGGATCAACCTGAGCGAAGAGCAATCGCGCCAGACCGATGGAGCGAGACGTGTTCTAGGGCGCGGCTGGGTCAGCCCGGCAGCGCAGCCGGATTGCGGACATGGCACGCCGCGCGCGTGCCATGTCCCGTCTCGGCGAGGACGGGCCGGATGCGCGCGCACCGCTCCTCGGCGATCGGGCAGCGCGTGACGAAGGGGCACCCTTTCGGTGGATTGAGCGGGCTCGGCAACTCGCCCGCGAGGATCGTCTGCCGCCGGGCGCGCTGCGCCTTCGGGTCGGGCAGCGGAATGGCGCTCATCAGCGCCTCCGTGTACGGGTGGACCGGCTTCTGGAACAGGATGTCCGCCCCGCCATCCTCCGCGATCGTGCCGAGATACATGACGACGACGCGGTCCGCGATGTGCCGCACGACGGAGAGATCGTGCGAGATGAAGAGGTAGGAGAAGCCGAACTCGCGCTGGAGCCGCATCAGGAGATTGAGGATCTGCGAGCGGATCGAGACGTCGAGCGCGGAGACCGGCTCGTCGCACACGATGAGCTTCGGCTGCGTCGCGAGCGCGCGTGCGATCACCACGCGCTGGCGCTGGCCGCCCGACAATTCGTTCGGGTAGCGCCGGCCCTGTTCCGGGCTGAGGCCGACGATCGACAGGAGCTCGGCGACCCGCGCCTTGCGCGCCGCGCCCGCCATCCCGGCGATGATCAGCGGCTCGGCGATGCTGTGCGCGATGCTGAGCTTCGGATTGAGCGCCGACACCGGGTCCTGGAAGATCACCTGCATGTCGCGGCGCAGGCGCGCCCCCTCCGCCGGCGGCAGGGCGAGGAGGTCCTGCCCCTCGAAGAGGATGCGCCCCCCGCTCGCCTTCACGAGGCCGAGGATGGCGTTGCCCGCCGTCGACTTGCCGCAGCCGCTCTCGCCGACGAGCGCGACCGTCTCGCCCCGCCCGATCTCGATCGACACCCCGTCGACCGCCTTCACGATGCCCGTCGTGCCGCCGAGCCAGCCGCCGCGAACGGGGAACTCGACGCGCAGATCCTCCACCTTCAGCAGCGCTTCGCTCACGAGACGCTCGCGAGCTGATCGATGTGCCAGCAGGCCGACAGGTGGCCGGGCGCGATCGCGGCGAGCGGCGGGGTGGCGGCGCACGTCTCGTCGGCGAGCGGGCAGCGGGTGCGGAAGCGGCAGCCCGAGGGCCAACTCGACAGGTCCGGGACCGTGCCTTCGATCACCTTCAGCGCCTCCTTGCGGGTGCCGGTCATGCGCGGGATCGTGCCGAGGAGGAGGCGCGTGTAGGGATGGCTCGGCGCCTCGAAGATGGCGTCGACCTCGCCCGTCTCCACGATGCGCCCGCCATACATCACGCACACCCGGTCGGCGATGTCGGCGACCACGCCCATGTCGTGCGTGATGATGAGGATCGCCGTCCCCTGCTCGCCGCGCAACTCCTTCATGAGGCGCAGGATCTGCGCCTGGATCGTCACGTCGAGCGCGGTCGTCGGCTCGTCCGCGATGAGGAGGCGCGGGTGGGAGATCAGCGCCGAGGCAATCATGACGCGCTGGCACATGCCCCCCGACAGCTCCACAGGGAGCTGGCGCGCGCGGCGCTCGGCCTCGGGGATGCCGACATGGCGCAGCATCGCGAGCGCCCGCGCCTTCGCCTCCCGCGGCGAGGCGCGGCCGTGGACGACGAGGCTCTCGGCCACCTGGTCCCCGACCGCCATCAGCGGGTTCAGCGAGGCGACCGGCTCCTGGAAGATCATCGACAGGCGCTCGCCGCGGATCGCGCGCATCTGCCCCTCATCGAGGCGAAGGAGGTCGGTCCCGTCGAGCATGACCGAGCCCGCGCTCGCCTCGGCCGCGGCGGGGAGGAGGCCCATGATGGAGAGCGCGGTGAGGCTCTTGCCCGACCCGCTCTCGCCGACGAGAGCGACCACCTCGGCCGGCCCCACATCGAGCGAGATGCCGTCGACGACGGCGCTGCCGCGGATGTCGACCGCGAGATCGCGCACGGAGAGGACCGGGGCCGGCATCGCCTCAGCCAAAATCGTCCTCCGCGGCGACGCCCGCCCACGGGTTGGTGTGGTGCGACATGCCACTGTTGCGCCCCGAAGCGTCGCGCTGCACGGCCGAGGGGATCGCGAAGCGGACCGGGTAGAGCGTGTCGGTCACGATCTCGACCGGGTATCGCGTCGCGACGCGGGCGGCGATGTCGGCGGGCGCGTCGCGGTTGATGCCGATGGTCGGCGTGCTCGCGTCGATCCGGGGCGTGAGGAAGGCCTCCTCCAGCGACATGCCGTAATCGACCACGTAGGAGACGATCTGCGCGACCGTCGGGAAGATGGTGCGCCCGCCCGCCGCGCCCACCGCGAGCGAGGGCCGCCCGCCCTCGCTGAGGATGATCGGGCACATATTGGCGAGCGGCTCGGCGCCGGGGGCGATGGAGTTCGGCGTGCCGCGGCGCGGGTCGAACCACATCATGCCGTTGTTGATGGGGATGCCCGATTGCGGCAGCACCACCTTGGAGCCGAAGCGCGACAGGAGCGTGTTCGTCAGCGAGACCATGTTGCCGTGACGGTCGACGACGCTGAGATGGGTGGTGCAGTCGCCGCCCTGGCCGGCATGGCCCATCCGGTTCAGCCGCTCGCGATAGGCCTCGCGGATCGCGGTGGCGTGGGCGAGCGCCGTGTCGGCGTCGGGCGCGGCGCCGGGCGTCCAGTCCGCCTCCAGCATCTCGAAGGCGCGCAGGAGCGTCGGCCCGCCGCACAGGCCCGACACGGCCGCGATGTCGCGCCCGCGATACGTCCCATGCTGCGCGTCGAGCCAGCGCGCCTCGTAGGCGGCGAGGTCCGCCGCGTCGATCTTCGAGCCGCCGGCGGCGAACTCCTCGGCGAGGAGCGCCGCCGTCTCGCCCTCGTAGAAGTCGCGCGGGCCGTGATCGGCGAGGCGGCGCAGCAGAGCCGCCTGTCCCGGCATCGGCAGATAGTCGCCCTCGCCGTGGGACATCGGCGCGTCCCCGTCGCGCAGGAAGAGGGCGGCGGAGCCCGGAAAGCGGCGCAGGTTCCGCGCGTCGATCGCGAGGCAGAGGGAGGAGAACCAGTCGACCGCGAGACCCCGCTCGGCGATCGCGATGGCGGGCTCGACCAGTTCGCGCCAGGAGAGGCTGCCGAACCGCTCGAGCGCCTTCGCGAGCCCGTCGATGGTTCCCGGCACGCACATGGACGGATACCCGACCATGTTGCGCTCCTCGGCGACGGCAGGCCAGTCGAACCAGTTGCCCTCGCCGGCGGGTCCGTTCACGAGCGGATAGTCATCGACGCTGAGCCTGGCGGAAGCGCGGACGTTGAAGTCGAGCGCCGCGATCTCGCCGGTCGCCCCGTCGGCGTGGAGGAGGAAGCCGCCGCCGCCGATCCCGCTCAGCCACGGCTCCACCGTCGCGAGCACCAGCGCCGTGACCACGGCCGCGTCCATGGCGTTGCCGCCCTTGGCGAGCACGGTCGCGCCCGCGGCGGCCGCCTCGATGTGTTGCGCGGCGACGAGCCCGTGCTCGGACACGACCTCCCCGCGATGGATCGTCCAGGTCTGCATCATGTCCTCGGAAAGGCGGCGTGGCCGCTGATGGGGTCGGGCAGGGCGGCGTCGACCCGCCAGCGGTCCGCCTGTGTCGCCTCATGGTGGGCGGCGATCTCGCCGACGGTCGCCCACCACACGGTCGGCTCGGCGCTGATGCGCTCGATGAGCCGCTCCAGCATCACGATCCGCTGGGCATGGCCGGAGATCCAGTCGTGCACCGTCAGCATGAAGAGGCCGCCATAGCGGTGGAGCCCGGCCCACTCGTCGAGCCAACCGTCGAGGATCGGGCCCGGCGCGGAGGGCGGGGCGAGATCGCCGCCGCCGCCGAGGAATTTGAAGTAGATCGCATCGTCGATGGTCCACTGCACCGGGATCTCGGTCACACCGTCGATCGTGTAGGGGTGATCGTACCCCATCAGCGAGGAATCGATCAGCCCATGCCGCCGGACCTCGGCGAGCATGTGCGGCGTCATCTCCCAGGCGGGCGAGCGGAACGCCTTCGGCCGCGTCCCGGTCTGCGCCGCGAAGAGGGCGAGGGAAGCCTCCAGCGCGTCGGTGAAGGCGGCGTCGGAGATCTCCGACACGATCTCGTGGAAGTAGCCGTGGAGGCCGATCTCGTGGCCCTTCGCGAGGATCAGGGGGAGAAATTCGGGGTAGTCCTCCGCCGTCTTTCCGGGCACGAAGATCGTCGCCTTGAGGTGGTAGCGGTCGAGAAGGTCGAGGAGGCGGTGGATGCCGACGCGCGGGCCGAAGCGGCGCTGCTCGAGGTGCGAGAGCCTCACCGGCATCTCCCGCCGGTGCGCCCACAGATACGGGACGTGCGCGTCGAAATCGATGGTGAAGCAGGCGGCGCTCTGGTGCGCCCCCGGCCAGACATAGCGGTCGAGGCTCATCGCGCGGCCCTCAAAGCGGTTGCTTCTTCGCCTGGTGCACCTCGAGCGAGCCGATCGAGTTGCCGCCATCGACGGTGAGGGTCGTGCCGGTGACATAGGCCGCCGCGCCCGAGGCGAGATAGAGGAGCGCGCCTTCGAGGTCGCCGGTCTCCGTCTCGCGCCCGAGCGGGATCGAGGCACGCATCCGGGCGATATGGTCGGGCGGCAGCGGGCTCGCCGTGCCGCCCTGGGCAAAGCCCGGCTCCACGGCGTTGACGCGGATCCCGAAGGCGGCGAGCTCCAGGGCGAGGCCCTTCGTCAGCCGGTCGAGCGCGGTCTTCGAGGTGCAATAGGGCACCACCGTCTGCCGCATCTTGCGCGACGCGCCGGACGAGATGTTGAGGATCGACCCCTTCGCCCCCTTCGCGATCATCTGCTTCGCCATTCCCGTCGACAGCACGAACGGGGCGCGCAGGTTGATGTCGAAGATGCGGTCCCATTCGGCGATGTCGATGTCGAGGAGGAAGCCGCTCGGATAGACTCCGGCATTGTTGACGAGGATGTCGGCCGCCCCGAACGCCGCGCCGACGGCGGCGATGAGGCCGGCAAGGTCCGCGTCGCTGGTGAGGTCGGCCCGGTGGGTGAAGCTGCCGTCCGGCAGGTCCATCGCGGCGGCGACGGTCGCGAGCCCATCCCCGTCGGCGTCGGTCAGGCAGACCCTCGCGCCCTCGGCGGCGAAGGCGGCGGCGATGCGGCGGCCATAGAGCCCGCACGCGCCGGTGACGACCACGGCCTTGCCTCTGAACTCGCCCTCGAAATTCATGGCGCGATCACCTCGATTTCGGATCCAGGCGGTCGCGCAGCGCATCGCCGATCAGGTTCACGGACAGGATGAGGAGGAAGAGGCAGATGCCGGGGAAGGTCGCGATCCAGAAGGCGTTGGCGATGTAGTTGCGCCCGACCGAGAGCATCGCGCCCCAGCTCGCCGTCGGCGGCTGAACGCCGAGCCCCAGGAAGGAGAGCCCCGCCTCGAACAGCACCATCAGCCCGAACTCCAGCGTCGCGACGACGGTGAGGGGCCCGATGATGTTGGGCAGGATGTGGAGGAAGAGGACGCGCAGCGGGCTCGCCCCCATGAAGCGCGCGATCCGCACATAGGGCATGTTCGCGACGCTGAGCGTCTGCCCGTACGCGACGCGGGCGTAGCGCGGCCAGCGCGTGAGGGCGAGCACGATCACGACATTGACGAAGCCCGGCCCGAGGACGGCGACCGTGATGATCGCGAGGAGCACGGCCGGAACCGAGAGGAAGATGTCGACGATGCGCATCACGATCATCTCGACCCAGCCGCGAAAGAGCCCCGCCGCCATGCCGAGGACGGTCCCGACGATGCTGGAGATCACCACCGAGAGGATCGCGACGGAGAGCGAGATGCGCGCCCCGTAGATGATGCGGCTCAGAAGATCGCGGCCGAGCTCGTCGGAACCGAGGAGATAGAGGACGCCGCGCGACTCGGTCCCCGGCGGCTTCAGCCGGCCGAGGAGATTCTGCGCGTTGGGGCTTTCCGGCGCAATCAGAGGCGCGAAGATCGCGATGATCACGAACGCCGCGAAGATCGCGACGAACGGCCAGATGCCGAGCTTGAAGCGGCGCTTGCGGGCCGGGGCCGGGGCGGCCGCGATCATGGCGCTCTCGCCGCTCATCCCTCCGCTCCATCGAGGCGGATGCGCGGGTCGACGAGGCTGTAGAGAAGGTCGGCGAGGAAGTTGAGGCCGATGGTCACGAACGCGCCGATCAGCACGATCGCCTGCACCACCAGGAAGTCACGCGAGACGATCGACTGCAACGTGAGGAGGCCGAGCCCCGGCCAGGCGAACACCGTCTCCACGATCACCGCGCCCGCGAGGAGCTGCGAGATCTCCAGCGCCGAGACCGAGATCACCGGGATCGCGGCGTTGCGCAGAAGGTGGCGCCAGAAGAGCCGGCCCGTCGGCACGCCGCGCGCGCGGGCGGAGCGGACATAATCCTTCGACACCTCGTCGAGGAGGGCGGTGCGGGTGACGCGCGCGAAGGTCGCCATGCTGAGGAGGCCGAGCGCCAGCGAGGGCAGGATGAGGTGCGAGAAGCTTCCGGCGCCCGACGGCGGCAGCCAGCCGAGGAAGACCGCGAAGAACATGATGAAGAGGATGCCGCTCCAGAAGGTCGGCATGCTCTGCGAGGCGAACACGAAGCCGCTGAGGAGCCTCGTCCCCGGCCGGTCTCGCCGCAGCGCCATCACGACGCCGAGCGGCACGCCGAGCCCGAACGAGACGACGAGCGCCCCCGCCGCGAGCTGCAGCGTGTAGGGCAGGCGCGAGGCGATGATGTCCGTCACCGGGATGCGCTGGATGAAGGAGCGGCCGAAATCGAACTGGGCGATGTCGCGCAGGAAGCTGAGATATTGGGTGATCATCGGCCGGTCGAGGCCGAGCGCGTGGCGCATCGCCTCGATATCGGCCTGCGTCGCCGTCTCCGGAACGAGGAGATAGGTCGGATCGCCGGTGAGACGCTGGATGAAGAAGACCAGCGTCGTCACGCCGAAGACGGCGATGAGGGCCTGTCCGAGCCTGCGGAGGATGAAGAGGAGCATCGGCTCGGCGCGTCCCGATCAGTCCTGCCAGCGCATCCGGTTGAGGAAGAGGCTCTCGTTGGCGGTCGGCGTCCATTCGAGCCCGTCACGCGCACCGTAGATGATCGCCGCCTGGTAGAGCGGGACGAGGACGACGTCGTCCTTCACGATCTGATGCGCCTTCTCGTAGGCCGCGAGGCGGGTCGCCTCGTCGAGGGAGGAGCGGGCCTCCTCGAGGAGGGCGTCCATCGCCGGGTTGTTGTAGCGCGACCAGTTGCTGGACGAATGGAGGAGCGGATACATGATCCCGTCCGCGTCCTGGCAGGCGCAGGACCAGCGGCCGAAGGAGAGAGCGGGGCGCTGCTCGATCGGCCCCTGCGCGGCCTTCAGATAGGTCGCCATGTCGGTCATGCTGATCGCGACATTGAAGCCGGCATCGTTCAGCATCTGCTGGAGCGCCTGCACGATCCGCTGGTCGAAGACGGGGGCGGTCGCGAACGCGATCTCGCCCTTCGCCGCCTCGCCCGCGTCGGCGACGAGCGCCTTCGCCTTTTCCGGGTCGTAGGGGTAGGGCTCCATGCCGTCGACCCAGCCGAAATGCTCCGGCGTGGCGATCTCGCCGACCACGGACTCGCCGCCCGACAGGATGCCCTCGGCGATGCCCTCCTTGTCGATCGCGTAGGCGACCGCCTGGCGCAGCGCGAGATCGTCGAACGGCGGCTGCGTGGTGTTGATGCCGAGATAGCCGACGCGCTCGGTGTTCACGATGAGGGGCTTCACGCCCGGCACGTTCTCGAGCTGGCGCGCCTGGTCGGAATCGAGGCTGACCACGAGGTCGGCCGTCCCGGCCTGAAGGTCGGCGATGCGGGTGGAGGAATCGGGCACCGCGCGGAAGGTCGCGGTCGCGAATGCGCCCTTGTCGCCCCAATAGTCGTCGTTGCGGGAAAGGGTCACGGAGACGCCGCGATTCCAGGCGTCGAACTTGTAGGGGCCGGAGCCGATCGGCTTGTCGTTGAAGGCGTCGTTGCCGACCGCCTCGACGACGTGCTTGGGCACCACCGACAGCTTCACGAGCTGGGCGAGGAGGACCGGGTAGGCGCCGTCCGTGGTGAGGGTCACGGTGTGGTCGCCGGTCGCCTCGGCCTTCACGATCTTGTTGAACTGGCCGAGCTGCGGGCTGCCGAAGGCCGGGTCCGTGATGCGCTCGATCGAGAAGACGACGTCCTCGGCGGTCAGCGGCGTGCCGTCATGGAAGACGATGTCGTCGCGCAGCTCGAACTTCACCTCTGTGTCGGAGAGGCGCTCCCACGAGGAGGCGACCTGCGGGACGATCGTCCCCGCGTCGTCGCGGGTGACGACGTTGTCGAAGATGTTGCGGTAGACGTAGTAGCTGTCTGGGTTCCACTGGCCCTGCGGGTCGAGCGAGGACGGCTCGTTCACGAGGTCGATCGTGATCGCGTCCTTGGCGAGTCCGGGCACGGCCCCGAGGGCGAGGCCTGCGGCGATCGCGCTCGCGAAGACGCCCATTCGGCTCAGTTCGTTCAGAAACATCACGTCACCTCCCTTGCGTTTCGATCGTCGGGTCCGCCTCGCCCGGCGGCCCGGACCCCGTCGGAGTCCGGGCCGGAGGCGTTATTCGGACCAGCCCATGCGGTTGAGGAACATGCTCTCGTTCGCGGTCGGCTCCCACTCGAGGCCAGCGGCACCACCATAGATGATCGCGGCCTGGTAGAGCGGGATGATCGGCACCTCCGCCTTCACGTATTCGTGGAGGGCGCCATAGGCCTCGAGGCGGGCGTCCTCGTCGAGGAGGGAGCGGCCCTTGTCGAGGAGCGCGTCGACCTCGGGGGCGCTGTAGCGCGACCAGGACGAGGAGGAGTGGAGCAGCGGGAACATGATCCCGTCCGCGTCCTGGCAGGCGCACGACCAGCGGCTGAAGGTCAGCATCGGGGCCGTGTCGTTCGTGACCTGCTGGTTCTTCAGCCACGTCGCCATGTCGGTCATCTGGATTTCGACCTTGAGGCCGACATCGGTCAGCATCTGCTGGATGGCCTGGACCACCTTCTGGTCGAAGACGGGCGAGGTCGCGAGCTCCATGGTGACGTCGCCGCCGCCCACTTCCTCGATCAGCGCCTTCGCCTGGTCGGGGTCGTAGGGGAAGGGGTCGACGCCGTCGATCCAGCCGAAATGGGCCGGGGAGACGAGCTCGCCCACCACCTTCTCACCGCCGGCGAGGATGCCCTCCGCGATGCCTTCCTTGTCGATCGCGAGCGCGATGGCGAGGCGCATCTTCGGATTGTCGAGCGGCGGCTTCGTGGAGTTGAGGGCGAAGTAGCCGACGCGCTCGGTCTGGACGATGAGGGGCTTCGCGTTCGGGTAGGAGCCGAGCTGCATCGCCTGGTCCGAATCGAGCGTCACCACGAGATCGGCGGTGCCGGCCTGGAGGTCGGCAAGGCGCGTCGCGGCGTCCGGCACGGCGCGGAAGAGGGCGGACTGGAAGTAGCCCTTGTCGCCCCAATAATCCTCGTTGCGGGTGAGGGTCACGGAGACGCCGCGCTGCCACTCGCCGAACTTGTAGGGGCCGCTGCCGACCGGGGCGAGGTTGAAGGCGTCGTTGCCGACCTCCTCCACCACGTGCTTGGGCACGATGGAGAGCTTCACGAGCTGGGGCAGGAGGACGGGGTAGGGGCCGTCCGTCGTCAGCACGACGGTATGCTCGTCCTTCGCCTCGGCCTTGATGATCTTGTTGAACTGGCCGAGCTGCGGGCTCGCGAATTCCGGATCGGTGATCCGCTCCACGGAATAGACCACGTCCTCGGCCGTCAGCGTCGTGCCGTCGTGGAAGACGATGTCGTCGCGCAGGTTGAACTGGACTTCGGTGTCGGACAGCCGCTCCCACGAGGCCGCGATCTGCGGGATGATGTTCCCGTCATTGTCGCGGGTGACGACGTTGTCGAAGATGTTGCGGTAGACGTAGTAGCTGTCCGGGTTCCACTGACCGTGCGGGTCGAGCGACGAGGGCTCGTTCACGAGGTCGATGGTGATCTGGTCCTTGGCGGATGCGGCGCCCGCTCCGACGACCAGAGCGGCCGCGATCGCGACCGCACTCAAGAGACGCGTTCTCCAAATCATCTCAATCTCCCCCTTGGTTGTGGTGGCTCCCGTCGCGTGCCCTCGTCCTGGCGCGCCGGCTCCTGGCGGCGGCGGGCGCGGGTGGGCTTTGCGGCCGGGCGAACGATCTCGGCCATGTCCGCGTAGAGCGCGTCCTTGACGAAGGCCTCGAGCCTGTCGGTCGCGGTGGCGAGCGCGGCGATGGCGGAGTCCGTGTCGCGCGCGGCGCAGGCGGCGGCGAGCGGGGCCCGGTCGACGGGCCCGAGGCGCGCGGCGCCGCCGCTCTCGAAAAAGCGGACGATGCGGTCCGAATGGTCCCACGCCTCGCCGATCCAGCGGCGGCGCATCTCGCCGAGGCCGCTTGCGAGGACGTCAAGCAGCTCGCGGTCATAGGCGCGGGCGGTGGTGATGGCGGTGGATTCGGTGCGGCCGACGAAGACGGCGATGAGCTGGGACAGCTCCTTCACGCGGGCGATCACGTCGTCCCTGAGCGCCCCGATGGGCAGCGCGGGCTCGATCGCGCGGCGGGCGGCGATCGTCTCGCCGATATAGGCGCCCGTGACGGGGCGGATCTGCCAGCCCGCGCGCGGCCGCGCCTCGACGAGCCCCTCCGCCTCCAGCCCCACGAGGGCGGCGCGCACCCCGGCGCGGTTGAGGCCGTAGCGCTCCATCAGCGCCGGCTCCGAGATCACCGACCCCGGCGCAAGCTCGCACCACAGCACCGCCTGGCGCAGCCGCGCCCCGGCGAATACGCGCTTCCCCGAGGGAAGGGGCGGTGTGGAGCCGAGGGAGAATGAGGCGTCCTTGTCGAGCATGACGAGAGGCTACGGCAAGGAATTGAGATGTTACAAGATGAAATTGTCATCTCAGATGCATGTTTCTTTGGCGCGCGACCCGGCATGAGCGCGCGCGAAAACGCGAACGCCGCCCGGAAGGGGCGGCGCTGCGAGGTTCTGCGCGGGAGAGCGTGGGGCGGTCAGCGGCCCTTCGAGGAGAGGCCGGGCCGGGAGAGGGCGAGGCGCCTCTCGCGGGCGAACACGTAGACGCCGGAGGCGAGGATGATCGCCGTGCCGACCCAGGTGATCGCGTCCGGAAACTCGTGGAAGACGAGGTAGCCGAGAACTGTCGCCCCGACGATCTCCAGATACTGGAAGGGGGCGAGCACGGAGGCGGGCAACCGGCTGAAGGCCTGCGAGACGAGCAGGAAGGTGAAGCCCGAGAGCGCGCCCATCGCAGCCAGCGTCCCCCACACGTGGGACGGCAGGTCGAGCGTCGGCCCGTGCGAGGCGCCGCTCACCGTCATCACCAGGATGCCGAGCCCCATCACCAGCGTGCCATTCAGCGAGATCGCGAATTGCACCGAGAGCGGCGGATATTTGCGCGAGCCGCGACGCACGATGATCATCGTGATCGCGAAGGCTGTAGCGGCGATGAGCGGCAGGATCGCGTACCAGCCGAAGGTCGACCAGCCCGGCCGGATCACGACCATCGCGCCGAAGAGGCCGACCGCGACGGCCGTCAGCCGCCGCCAGCCGGTCTTCTCGCCGAGGAAGACGGCGGAGAGGACGGTGAGGATCAGGGGCTCGACGAAGAAGATCGCGATCGCCGTCGCGATCGGCATCACCTGGAAGGCCATCACCAGGAAGAGGAGGGAGGCCCCGCTCGTCGCCCCGCCGAGGAGGAACATCGGCTCGGTGAAGCCGCGCAGCGGCCGCCGCAGGATCGAGGCGAGCACGATGAGGCAGACGCACTGCACCGCATAGCGCCAGAAGGCGATCTCGACGGGCGGAACATAGGCGGTGAGGAGCTTCGACAGGACGTCGCCGATCGGGACGAGCATCATGGCGAAGACCATCAACCCGACGGCGACCGTCGGGTCGTCCTCGCGCGCGGCGACAGGGGTGTCGCTGATACTGGCCACGGATCGTCCTCCCGGAGGCTTTTTGTTTTGCTCCCTACCGCGTCTCGCCTTCGCATGCGAGGGTCTTGCGGGGCCGGCTCTGTCCGACGGGAAGGCTGCCCTTAGATGGGCTGGACGCCGCCGAAGACAACGGGGGATAGCGATGCAGCGCGCCCAGGCGAAGGACTGGTATCGCGTCACGCGTTTCGGCGACGATGTCAGCCTGATCGACGAGCCGCACATCAAGCCGTTCTACCGCTGCAACATCTGGCATGTGCGCGGGCGCGAGCGGGATCTCCTCGTCGATTCCGGGATGGGGGTCGTGAGCCTGCGCGAGCACGTCCCGCTCGTGACCGAAAAGAAGCTGCTTGCGGTCGCGAGCCACACCCATTTCGACCATATCGGCTCGCATCATGAGTTCCCGGAGCGCCTCGCCCATCCGGCGGAGGCCGAGATCCTCGCCCATCCGACCCGCGCCGCGACGCTCGCCGACCCTTACGCGACGGACGAGATGTTCACGGAAATGCCGCCGCTTCCCTACTCATCGGAGGAGTACAGCGTGCGCGGGGCCGCGCCGACCCGCCTCCTGGAGGACGGCGACATCGTCGATCTCGGCGACCGGCATTTCGAGGTGATCCACACGCCCGGCCACTCGCCGGGCGGGATCGCGCTGTGGGAGGCGGCGACGGGAATCCTGATCGCCGGGGACATCGTCTATGACGGTCCGCTGGTGGAGGACACCTACCACGCGAACGCGGCCGACTATGTCGCCAGCATGAAGCGGCTCTACGACGTGCCCGCGCGGATCGTCCACGCGGGCCACTTCCCGACCTATGACGGCGCGCGCCACAAGGCGATCATCCGCGCCTGGCTCCAGGAGAAGGGCGCGCTCGGCACGTGAGCGCGCGCCCGCTCTACTGGGCGAGCTCGGTCGCGAGCTGGGCGATCGTGCGCTGGTACACCTCGGCGCGGTTCCACTTGCCGATCACCGCGAAATTCGCCGTGCCGGGCCCCCAGGCCGCGCCGCGCTGCCAGCCGTTGCGGGCGAACCAGTTGGCGGTGGAGGCGAGTGCGTCGGGCACCGAGGCCATCAGGTCGCGCCGGCCGTCCCCGTCGAAATCGACGGCGTAGTTGACGTAGCGCTCGGCGAGGAACTGGGTCTGGCCGATCTCGCCCGCCCAGGCGCCCTTCATCCGTTCCGGCGTCATGTCGCGGTTCTCGATGATCTGGAGCGCGGCCATCAGCTCGCGCGAGAAGAACTCGCTGCGGCGGCAATCATAGGCGAGCGTCGCGAGGGACTGGACGATCGGCATGTTCCCCATGCCCCTCCCGAACCCGGTCTCCAGCGCCCAGATCGACACCACCAGCGCGCCCGGCACGCCATAGCGCTTCTCGATCCGGTCGATCAGCCGGCGATTGTCGCGCAGATAGGCGCGGCCGCGGTTGATCATCGCCTTGTCGACGCGGCGCTTGTAGAAGGCCTCGTAGCTGAGGCGGAAGGATTTCTGGTTCCGGTCGAGGCTGATCACCTTCTTCGAATAGGTGACGCCCTTGAAGGCGCGGTCGGCGGTGTTGCGGCTGATGCCGTTCGCCATGGCGCGCGTCTTGAAGTCGGCCACCCAGGCGTTGAAGCCGGCGGACGTGTTGCCGCACGAGGCCGCGGAGGCCGGCAGCGAGGTGATTGCGACGGAACTGGCGATCGCGACCACCATCCCAACTCGGATCCAAGGTCTCATTGCGCAAACTCCCTATGACCGTCCCTTGCCTGGACGAAATATGATCGGTCGTTTCGACTGAAGATGCACGGGCGAGACGCTTTCCGTCACGCCCGACGGCTCACGCATTTGTCTTGAGACGGGCCGAACCGACCCATATAAGCCTCCGGCCCGAACGCCAGGGCCCCTGCGAAGAGGAGCCGCACCATGGCCTATAATTACCAGATCCTCGACGTCTTTACCGAGACCGCGCTGACCGGAAATCCGCTCGCGGTCGTCTATGACGCAGACGGGATCGACACGGCACGGATGCAGGCGATCGCGGCGGAGTTCAACCTGTCCGAGACGATCTTCATCAAGACGCCGGCGGACGAAAAGCACGACGTCTCGGCGCGCATCTTCACCCCGAAGGCGGAGCTGCCCTTCGCCGGCCACCCGACGGTCGGCGCCGCCGTCGCGCTCGCGCGGCGCGGCATCGGGCGGGACGGATCGATCGCGATCGAGCTGCCTGCGGGGCTCGTCCGCGCCGCGACCAAGATCGATGGCGACACCGGCCGCGCGGCCTTCGACGCGCCGCTCCTGCCGAAGGCCGGCGGGGTGTCGATCGACCCGCTCGCCGCCGCCGGGGCGCTGAAGATCGCACCCGACGCGATCGGCTTCGGCAACTACGCGCCGACGGGGGCCTTCAGCGGGCCGCGCTTCAGCGTCGTGCCGGTGCGCGAGCCCGCTGTCCTCGGCGGGATCGCGGTCGACACCTCGCTCTGGGCGAGCGCGTTCGCGGACGGGTGGCGCGCCGTCTATGTCGTCGCGCCGAACGGGGAGAGGCGCTTCCAGGTGCGCATGTTCGCCCCGCTCGGCGGCATCCCGGAGGACCCGGCGACGGGCTCGGCCGCCGTCGCCTTCGCCGCGCTCTACGTCGAGGCGGAGAAGCCGGGCGACGGGACGCACGCGCTCACCATCGTGCAGGGCGTGGAGATGGGCCGGCCGTCGAACCTCTATCTCGGCGTGGAGATCGAGGGCGGCGCGCTGAAGCGGGTCGAGCTTTCGGGCGAGGCGGTGGTCATCGCCGAGGGCAAGCTCTTCCTCTGAGGCACCCGCCACCGCGCAACAAAAAAGCCGGGCATTGCCCGGCTTTTTCCGTTTGAAGTGGCCGCCGCCGCGATCAGAAGCCGTTGCCGACGGTGGAGCGGGTCGGCGGCGGGTATCTCCGGTCGTGGCCGACGAAGACGGCGCGCTGCGAATCGGCCGTCGGGCCGGCATCGTTGATTGCCTTGAAGATCTTCGCGGCGGACTTGAAGTCGCCCGCATTCTGGTAGGCGTAGCCCTGCAGGAGCATCAGATCCTTCTGCAGCGGCGCGATGCGGGAGCGCTGGTCGAGGAAGTAGAGCGCCTCGACATAGCGCCCGTCGCGGTTCGCGGCGATGGCGCGCTGGGTGAGGATGCCGATCTGCAGCTCGGTCCGGCGCGGACGGGACAGCGGGGCCCCGGTCGCGGCGATGGCGGCCTCGTCGGTCGCGTTGTTGGCGATCGCGGCGAGGGCGGAGCCGTAGACGGCGTCGCCGAACTGGCTCGTGCCGAGGCGCGACTTCACCTTCGCAAGCTGGAAGGCCTGCGCCGCCTCGACCGGCCGCTGGAGCTGGAGGAGGCAGTAGCCGCGCGCCGTCGCATCAGCCGCCGAGAGGGAGCCGCTGCGGATCCCCGCGTCCGAGATCGCGACGCAGGAATTGTAGTTCCGGCCCGAGAGGGCGGACTGCACCGAGCCGCCGCCGCCCGATGAGCGGACGCGGCGCGTCGTGGTGCGCGGCCGGTCGACGATGCGATAGACGTCGCCGTCGACGGTGGTCGGTAGGCCCTGGCGCACGCGGCGCTGGACGGTGCTGCCGCCGGTGTTGAGCGCCTGGTTGCCGCCGGTGACGACGGTGGTCCGCCGCTCGACCGGGCGCACGGGACGCCCGTCGCGGGTCTGCACCGGCACCGTACCGTAGCGGGCCGCGTTCTCGGCCGCACGGTCGCGCAGCACCCGCTGCTCGAGCGATTCGCCGCCGACCGGAGGCGCGCCGGGGTCGATCACGCCGCCGCCGGGCTGCGGCGGAAGCGGGACGAGGGCCTGGGTCGGGACGAAGAGACTGTTGCGCTCCTGCGGCTGCGGGCGAAGGACGACCGAACGGCGCGGGATCTCCGGGCGGGTGGAGCCGGCCGGACGGTGCGCGAGGGCCTGCACCTGCACCGGCACCGCGGTCATGGAGCCGGCCTCGGTGAAGGACACGTCGCCGGCGCGCTGGCGCTCCTGCTGCTCGACGAGAAGCTGGCGCAGGCGCTGCCGCTCGACCGGGTCGCAGATCACGGAGGAGATGCCGACCTGGTCCGTCGGATCGTCACGCGCGCCCGTCACCGGATCGGCCGGGGACACGTTGCCGCCGGTCGCGAGCGCGGCGATGGACGGGTAGAGCGGACCCCACTCGTCGACGACCTCGTTGAAGCCGGCCTGGTCGCCGAGGCGAAGGCGCGTGAGCGCGAGGCCGTAGATGGCGGCCTCGGTCGGCACCCAGTTCGAGGAGGAGATGAACCACTCCTCGGCGATGATGAACTGGCAGGTGTTGAAGGCGTACCAGCCGAGCGCCTGCGCGCCGTTCGCGTCGCGCTGGCCGATCACGACCGGCACGAAGCGGTCCACCGAGGCCTGCTCCACGTCCATGATGGAGCGCTCGCCGAACTCGTCTGCCGTCAGGATGGTCGCCATCGCGTCGAGATAGGCTTCCATCAGCTCCGGCGTCTGCTCGCGCCACTGATAGGCGACCTCGCGGGCGAGGAACTCGTCCTCGCGGTTGCCGGTGGCGCGCAGGGCGACGATGTAGCCCTCGGCAGCGTCCGAGCCGAGCCCATTGTCGAGCGAGAAGCGGAACCACTGGGCGGCCTCGGCCGGGTTGCCCTGGCGGTAGAGGTAGAAGCCGATCAGCATCGCGTCTTCGAGGTCCTGCCCCGTGCGGGCGAACTCGGCCAGAAGCTCGAGCCACTCGTTGGGAACGAGGACGCCCTCGACCTCGCCGCCGCGCGCGACAGCGCCGCGGATGATTTCGAGGCGCGCGTTGGTGAACTCGTTCTGCCCGTCCGGCCCCATGGCGCCGAGCTCGAAGAGCTGGGTCACGTAGCTCGGGTCGAGCGTCGCGGCGGCCTTCTGAAGGCTCGCCCCGCGCGAGGCCTGATCGGTGCAGGAATTGATGATGTAGGCGTAGGCGTCATAGGCGCGCTTCGGCCGGCCGGTCTGGGCGAACGCCTCGGCGACGCGCCAGATCGAATCGACGTCCTCGCACACGAGGATGCGCTCGTTCGCCTCGGCGATGTTGAGCACCTCGCGGAAATTGCGCGCGTCGCTCGCGGCGCGCAGCTCGTTGCGCACCTTCGCCTGTTCCAGGAGATCGGTGAGGCGCACCGGCGGCGTCCAGGACGGGTCGCGCTGGCGCCGCTCGGCGATCGCCGTGCGGGCCTCCTCGTAGCGCTGGTCGCCGACGAGGTCGTAGATGCGCTGCAATTCGGTGTCCTCGCCCTTCGGGTCGAGGAGGTCCCGCGGCGGCTGCCAGCCGGGATAGAGGGCGCGCAGGCGCCGCAGCTCCGCCTCCAGCCTGTCGACATCGCCCTCGCGCGCAAAGTAGCGCAGCGCCGCGCGGTCGGCTTCGGAGGGGACGGAGAGATCGTTTGTGCTGGCGCGACGCTGCGGGGCTTCCTGCGCGTCGGCCGAGCCGAGGAGGCGGCCGGTCAGCGCCGACCAGGGGCCGATATCGAGCACGAACCCGACGAGAAGCGCCGCGGTCACGCCGAGGATCAGGGGCTTCACCGACGGACCCGATTGGCGCGGCAGCGTGCGCGCCCGGTAGCCGGCCGTCTTCACCAGGCGACGGGCCCCGTCCTCGAGCGAGAAGGGCTCCTTCGGACGCAAGGCGTTCGGGGGCTGGATCTCGTAGGCTTCAACCGAGTGTTTGACCATGCGCTCCTCGCGAAGCTGTCCGAGTTGTGATGCGGCGCCGGCCGCCTGAATCGTCGCGCTGCCAACGCCCAGACTGCCTGCCCGATCGACCCTGAATGGACACGGTTAATGAAGAGTAAGTGAGATCGGCACGATCTGCGTTTATGCAACGCTGCGCGTGCCTGAACCGCCCGGCGCGCGGGCGGTTCGGAGCGTATGCGGTCTGCCCGTTCAGGGGCGGTTCCTGCGGCCGAGCGGCGTGACGAACAGCCACGTGATGATGCCGAGGAAGACCGCGACGAGGATCAGCGCCGCGGCATAGATGCCATTGTTGATCGAGAACCAGTTCGCCGCGATGAGGCGCAGGTTACCGAACGAGAGCGGCAGCGTCGCGAGATAGGAGACGTTTTCGACCGGCACGACCTGGACGGCGTTGTTGTCGAGGTCATAGGCGGTGATGCGCCCGCCGATCCGGTTCCAGTTCTCAGGCGAGGAGAGCGCCGCCATCGAGGTGGAGAGGAGGGCGGGGGTGGGCGCCGTCACGAGCGTCCACGCCGTGTCCCGGTTCTCCGGCGCGGCGGACTGCGCCATCAGGAGCGAGGCGTTCTCCGAGATCACCGGCTCGGCGAAGCGCATCTCGTCCTCGCGCTGGCCGAAATTCAGGTTGAACTTCACTGCCTCGCGGGCCGAGCGCATGGTGTCCTTGATCCAGCGCGAGACCATGTTCGACTGGCCGAGCTCCTCGGCCCAGCGCTCACGAGTGCGCTGCGCCTCGTTGCGCGGGTCGAGCGAGCGCTGCGGCTCGTTCGCCTCCTGCGGGGCGGTCGCGGTGCGGTCGAGGCGGACTTCCTCCTGGCGCAGCTGCTCGCGCAGGCGCCGCAGGACGTCGTCATAGCGCTCGAGGCCGGCCGGCTCGCCGCCGCCGGCGCCCGGCGACACCGTGCCCGCCGCATAGGGCTGGAGCCAGTTCGACGGGATGACGCGGGCTGCGCCGGTCGATTCGAGTGCGAGGTTCGACACGTCCGACAGCGCGCCGATGACGATCACGCCCGAATTGCCGAACGGGGCGACCTCTTCCACGACATTGGTCGCGAGGGGGGCGCCGCGGCTGACGGCGACGCGGGAGATCAGCGTGCCGGCCGCGCCGATCGTGTCCGGCGAGGAGCCGCCCACATGGACGCGCACCGGGTCGGTAGAGAGCTGGTACGGGAAGCCGTTCGTCGCGAACGAGGCAAGGTTCGGCACCTGGCCGATCCGCGCGAAGTTCGGGAAGACGAGGCGGGTCGACGAGAAGAGGGCGAACCGGTCGCGCGCCGGCACCGTGCCGCCCGGAAGGCAGGCGCGGTCCGCGGTGGTCTGGAGGTCCGCCAGGATCTCGATCTTGTTCACGCCCGGCCGGAAGCTCTGCATCGACAGGACGATCGGGAAGCCGTCGAACACCTCGCCGGTGGAGGAGGTGAAGCTGATCGCGGTCGAGAGCACGCCGTTGACCGCAACGGCGAGGCGGCTCCCCGGCTCGACATCGCTCGAATAGGCGGCGTCGAGGAGGAGGAGCGCTTCGCCGTAGGCGGCGGCGTAGAAGTCCGGCGGCAGGGTGACCGAGAAGTCGGTGCGGAAGCGGCGGCCGGAGAAGTTGATCGTCTCGACGCCGGCTTCACGCAGCGTGATCGTCTGCGCCCCGTCGACGCGGACCGTGTCGGCGACGAGCCAGGGCGGGATCGCCGCGATCGGGGACTGGGCGGCGTTCGCGAGCTCGGGCGCGTCGAAGCGGGCAAGGGCCGCGTCGACATCGCGCTCGCTGGGGCCGGTGATGACGAGGGTCGGGCCGATATTGGGATCGTCGACGAGGGTCGTCACCGGGCCGACCGCGCCTTCGCGCGGGACGATGCCGGACGCGCGGCTGAGGACGTCGTAGGGACCGATCATGAGGTTGAGGATGCCTGGCGTCGCGACGGCGCCGTCCATCGAGCTCACCACCTCGACGAGGGGCTGGGCGAAGCGGCCGCGCAGCGAGGCGGACTGCACGGCGCGCAGCATCCGGTCGATATTGGTCGGGCTGCTCGGCGCATCCTGGTAGACCCGCAGGCGCGTCGCCCCGTTGGTCCCGACGCCGACGGCGCCGAGATCGGAGATGCCCGCGAGCGGGATGCGCCCGCCCTCGAAGGAGAGGCCGGTGAGGCGCGTGTCGATGCGCGTCCACAATTCGTAGGTGGCGTCGATCGAGCAGTCGATGCGGTGGCGCATGTCCGCCTCGATCCGCAGCGCGTTCTCGCCCGGACGCAGGAGCGTCGTGGAGATCGGGAGCGCGATCACCTTCGTGCGGTCCGGGCTGTCGATCGCGGTCTGGGCGATCTGGCGGCCGTTGAGGAAGACGCGCAGGCGCGAGGCCTCCGGCAGGACGAGCACGGAATTGGTGAAGGCGATCGACAGCGTGCCGCCGCGCGCGGCCTCGGCCGCGGTGAGGAAGACGCTCCAGGAGCGATAGTCGATCTCACCGTTGAGGCGCAGCGTGCGGAAGGGGACGATGGGCCGCTCCACGACCGAATCGACCCAATCCTGGCCGCCATCGACATTGACGCGCAGCTCGCGGACGGTGCCGGAGTCCTCTTTCAGGACGCGGAAGAGCTCGCCGCGCTGCTCCTGGCTGATCGCGTCGACGGGGACGACCTCGGGCGAGGCGGCGCCGTTGGCGAGCGGGGAGACCGTCGTCGAGGGGCGGAAGAATTGCTGCTCCTCTTCCGGCAGGTCGATCTGCGGAGACTGACCGTCCTCGTTGATGTCGAACGGGCGGGCGGTCTGGATCGAAGTCGCCGGGGCGCCGGTGCGCGGGACGGCGGGGGAGACCGGGCTCGCCGCCTCCTCCGCGATGCGCCGCTGCTGCGAGGGCGATGCGGTGGCCGGGAGGTCCGAGGCGCCGCCACCGCCGCCGGCGCCGGTGCCGAGGGAGAAGTTGAAGGGCTGGTTGCCCTGCGCTGCCGCCGGCCCGCCCTGGATCAGGCCGAGGCCGAGGAGGAGGGCCGCCGTGGCGCCAAGGAGATGGGATCGACGCATGACCATGCTCCTCAGCGGTCCGGGCGGGTGTGGGTCGGGCGCGAGCTCGCCCCGCCATGGAGGGCGGCCGCGGAGCCGCCGCCGGTGACGACCGCGTTCGGGTCGGCGCCGATGAAGCCCGTCCGGCGCGGCTGCGCGGGGGAGGGCGGCGCGTTGTTCGGCCGGTCCGGGCTCGGAGCCGGACGGCGCGGGGCGGCGGTGGTGACGAGGTAGGAGAGGCCGCGCACCATCTGGAAGATGGCGAGCGAGATGAACTCGACCACGCCGCGGATGACGCCGATATCCTTGCGTCGCGTCGCCTGGAAGCGGACCCACTCGTCGGAGTTCGCGAAGACGAGGTCGGCGACGAGCTCGTACTGGCGGGGGTCCACCACCGCGAACTCGGAGCCGAGGGCGACACCGCCCTCGTCGCGCACCACCGAGCGCACCGTCAGCGGCAGCTCGTTCGAGGCAAGCGGGGCCATCGGCTGGAAGCGCATGATGATCTGCTCGCCCGGCTTGATCTGCCGCAGCACGTTCGCGGGCACGAGAATACGCGCGCCGGCGATCGACACGTCGTCGATCTTCGCCGGGATGACGCGGTCGCCGTAGATGATCTCGGCAGGACGGTCGATCGCGACGCGCTGCGAACTTCTGAGCTGCCGCCGCTCGGCGACGACGCCGAGCGCCGCGCCCATCAGCAGGATGTTGAAGAGGTTCCACCCGCCGACCACCAGCGCGATGTCGGCCGCGTAGGGCTGCATGATGACGCGGTAGATGGTGGCGACGACGCCCGCGAGGAGGATGAAGAAAATGACGTAGAACGGGCCGCCGAGCTCGGAGATTCGCGAGGTTCGGTTCGTCTCGCCCTTCGCCGTCACGCGGAATTTCGGTCGCGTCGGACTGATCGTCACCGCGGCGAGCGCTCGGATCAGGTAGACCGACTGGATCGTCTCATAGAGCTCGGAGATGAACGGCCATCGCACGCGGCTCCACAGGTAGTTCTGCAGGAGCAGGTTCACCAGGATGTAGGTGATCGTATAGGCGGCGAATTCGGAGCCCGACGCGTCGAAGATCGACAGGCCGAAGAAGAGATAGAAGAGCGGCGCGAACAGGAAGATCATGCGCGCGATCGGAAACAGCCAGTAGAACATCGACGACAGGTAGCAGAGGCGCTGCGCGAAGCTGAGGCCGCGCTGCAGGAGCGGGTTCTTCAGCAGCAGGATCTGCATCATGCCCTGGCACCAGCGCGAACGCTGGCCGATGAAGTTCGCGAACGTTTCCGGCTGGAGACCGGCGATCATCGGGCGGTCGACGAAGGCGGAGTTCCAGCCTTCCTTGTGGAGCTGGAGCGAGGTCTCGCAATCCTCGGTGATCGAGCGGCCGGAGAAGCCGCCCGATTCTTCCAGCGCGCTGCGCCGCAGCACGGCGGCCGAGCCGCAGAAGAAGCTCGCATTCCACTTGTCGAGACCCTTCTGGATGACGCCGTAGAACATCTCGTTCTCGGACGGCATGCGGTTCCAGGTTTCGAGGTTGTGCTCGAGCGGGTCCGGATTGATGAAGAAGTGCGGCGTCTGGACGAGGAAGAGCTTCGGGTCGTCGTAGAAGTAGCCGAGCGTCTCGTTCAGGAAGTCGCGCGTCGGGGCGTGGTCGGCGTCGAACACTGCGACGAACTCGCCGGTCGAGTGGGCGAGGCCGTTGTTGAGGTTGCCGGCCTTCGCGTTGATGTTCGCCGAGCGCGTCAGATAGTTGACGCCGAGATCGCGGGCGAGCTGCTGTAGCTCGCGCCGGCGCTCCTGGGCGGTCGCGGCGACGCGCGGGTCGGCGCTCTCGGTGCGCTCGTCCGTGCCGCCATCGTCGAGCAGGAAGACGTTGAGGCGGTCGCGCGGATAGTCGATCTGCTTGGCCGCCGAGAGGGTGGTGGCGAGAAGCTGCGGGCTCTCGTTCAGCGTCGGGACGTAGATGTCGACCGTGGGGCGCGGGGCGTCGCGGGTCAGCGTGCGGCGGGGGCGGTTGAACGGGTCCGCCGTCACGAAGAGCGACAGGAACAGCATCAGCACCGAGTAGAACTCGGCGAAGTAGAGCAGCACGCCCGGAATGAAGTTCTGGAGTTCGGAGATCGGCGGGATGGTCGTGAATGTGCGCCAGTAGAGATAGCGCAAGACGACTGCGGTTCCCAAGGCGAGGACGATGGCGCGGAAGAGGCCTTGCCTGTCGAACATCTTCAACAGCGCGATGATCACCACGATGATCAACGAGGTGACGAAGTGCGTATCCAGGCTAACTGGCTGCGTGACCATGAAAATGATCGTCGCAACCGTTGCCAGCCAGAGTAGCAAGACCAGGAATCTCATGGCGCCGCCTTAAGTTAACCCAGACACCTCGCCGAGGCCGATTGTGGCCATAATACGGCGTATCGATCAGATTCGCACGCACTTGCAGCATGACCCGCCGCGAGCCGCATGAGAATGCAGTTTCCCCGGGGACCGCAGCCTGCCCGGATATCCCATCGTGCTGCCAGGAATTGGCAGTACTGAATTCGCGCCCGCGGATCAACGCGAGCACGCGCTTGAAGGCCCCGATCCTGCGCCCGCAGAATGACCCGAGGCCGATCATACCGTCATTTCGACCGCCGGACCCGACGATCTTTAAGACAAGGCTAACACGCTTCGCCGCGGCACCCCGTGACGACCTCGTTAATGTTAACAGCGATCAAGGTTAACAAACGCTCAAGGATCGTCGGTCCATGCTCATCGCACAGAGACCGATTCCCGGTGATTCGGGGATCGCACGCGGCTGTGCCGCGGTGCACAAAAATGAGGCTGGATGCGATGCTCCTGAATTCGCGAAAGGCGCAGCTGGTGGGCGCGGTGGTGTTGTCCGCGTCGCTCGCCGGGTGCGGCTATGACACAGGCGGTGTGCGTACGGCGACCATGGGCAATTCCGTGCCGGTTACCGAAGCATTCATGACCCCGCCCCCAGGCGGCCCGGCGGTGATTGCGGTCGTCGAGAACCGCTACTCCAACGCGCTCGCCCAAGACATCATCCTCGACAACCGCTCGTCGGCGTCGGGGCAGAACGTGATCTATGTGCGCGCCTTCGGCCCGATGGGTCGGGACGGGGGGCGAGATTCCCTGTCGACCGACATGATGAACCTCACCGACATCCGGCGTGAGATGGCCCAGCGCTTCCCGGGCATCCACATGGAGGTGTCGGGCATCTACGTGCAGAACCGGTACGGCCCGTTCAGCTACGCGACCGGCCGCTCCCGCTCCGGCGCGACCTGCCTCTATGCCTGGCAGCGAATCGCGGCGGACCAGAAGGTGTTCTCCTTCCAGCGCGGCGCGATCAACTGGCGCCTTCGCGTGTGCGAGAACAACACGGACGCGCGTTCGCTCCTCCTGATGGCCTATGGTCTGACGATCAACGGCTACTTCATGTCCCGCACCTGGAACCCGTACGGCGATCCGCCGAAGCCCGATCCGCGCATCGGCGAGCCGGGCACCACGATCCTGCCGGAGCAGGTGGTCGATCCGACCGTCATCGCCCCGACCTCCTATGGCGAGGTGCGCACCTCCTCGATCCGCGCGCCGCGTCGCTCGACGACGCGGACGGTCCGCGCCGCCCCGGTGCGGCCGACGGTGCTGAACGAGCCGGTGGAGGGCGCCGCGATCGTCCCGCGGCCTGAGGCGACGGACCTCTCCGAGCCGACGGTGCAGGATTCCAACCTGCCCCCGGCCCCGACGCGCCAGACCCCGGTCTACTCGGTGCCGGCGCCGACCTCCTCGATCCGGCCCGCGCCGTTGCCGGCGACGCCGACGGGTGCGCCGTCCGTCGCGCCGCCCCCGTCGGGTCCGCGCCTTGTCCTGCCGCCCACCACGGCGGCGACCAGCCCATCCGTCCGCGTCGTCAACATTCGCTAGCGATCGCGGCTCGGTTTGCTCCGCCGGCTCCGGCCGACGGGGCAACTCACGGCCCGCCTGTCGGGCCGCACTCCTGACAGCCGCGTCGAGGCGTCATCGCCGATGCGGCTGGCATCCACTGCCTCAAACTTGCCCCGGAGTTCCCGCTCCGGGGTCTCTTTCGTTCCGGCTCAACCCATCGCCGCGGTCAGCGCATCGCGCATCGGGTCGGGCCAGGGCTCGGGCCGCCGCGTCGCGCGATCCACGAGGACGTGGGTGAAGTGCGCGTCGGCCGCCGCGGGCGACTGCGCGCCCGCGGGGGATTCGAAGAGGGCGATGTGCCAGGTCACGCTCGACACGCCGAGCCGGGCGACCTTCATCGCGATGTCGATGTGCTGGGGAAAGGTGAGGGGGTGGTGGAAGCGGCACCCCGTCTCGACCACCAGCGCGATCAGCGGCCCGCTGTGGATATCCACCCCCGCGCGCACGATCATGTACCGGTTCACCGCGCTGTCGATCAGCGTGTAGTAGGCCGCGTTGTTGACGTGGCCGTAGACGTCATTGTCCGCCCAGCGGCTCGCGATGGTCTCGCACAGCGGATAGTCGGCGCGCCGTGACGGCGGGAGACGGGCGGCCATCGAAGCTCCCAGCGTGTGGTACCTGCCCACCACTTAAGCACACTCTCCGCGAGGCGCGCGACTGGCGAATCCTCACGCCGCGCCGAGGAGGCGCAGGAGCGCCGAATCACTCTCTCGCGTCGCGTCCGCGTCGGGCTCGATGCGGGGGCCGTTGAGGCGAATGGCGCGGGCGATGGCGACGAGCCGGCCCGCCCCCTCGTCGGCGGCGCGCCCGGTCGCTTCGTCGATCATCCGGTTCTCGGGCGTGAGCCGGAGGCAGAGGCGCGCGAGGTCGAGCCGCGCGGCGCGGGCGGCGCCCGGCGTCCCGTCCCACTGATGGCGCGCGGCTGGAATGGTGATCCGCGCGACGCGCGAGCCGCCATTTTCGAGATCGCCGACCACGAGGCCGAGCCGCTTGCCGTCGATCGTCGCGTCGCGCTCGCCGGTGATGAAGGCGACCGGGGCGCCGGTGGTGCGGTAATCCTCCAGCCGCACGATCGGCGGGCCGTAGACCGAGACGTGGGAGGCGAAGGCGCGGCCCTCCGCCGCATAGCGGGCGTGGACCTGCGCGTAGGCGGTGAGGGCGGCCGCCGTCCCGCCCGTCCCGAAGCCGATATGGTGGATGCGGGCGGGGTCCACCCCTGCCTCGTGCGCGATCCAGTTGAGGGCGGCGTAGGCGTCGCCCGCCATCGTCATCTCGGAGATCGCGAGGGTGCGCAGCGGCCGGCTTGCGCGTCCGCGACCGCGCGCCGCAGCGCTGTCGATCACGAGGACGGTGAAGCCATGCTCGCCGAGGAGCCGTCCATAGCGGGCGGCGTGCGCGGGATCGGGCCGCACGAGGCCCTCGCTGATGACGACAGCCGGGCCCCCTATGCCCGCGACGGGGCGATAGACGTCCGCCTCGATCTCGTCGGGCCGCGCGCCGGAGGTTGCCTCGCGGGGGCTGGCCGATCGCAGGCGGATTCGGTCGAGGCGCTCGGTCATCGCTCACCAGTAGGGGACAGGACACGGGTGGCTCTAGCGTGCTTTGGGGCGAGGGAAAAGGCGCGGCCGCCGGCCTACTCGGTGGCCCCTTCCGCCTCGTAGCGCGCGGCGAAGCCGAGGAGATCGGCCCTCAGGTCGTCCGCGAGCACCACGCGCGGCACCTTGTTTTGCCCGCCGAGCTTGCCGCGCGCGCGCATCCAGTCAGCAAAGCCACCGTGCGGGACGAAGACGATGCGGGGCGGCTTCAGCTGGTAGTCGTTGCCGCGATGGACCTCGTAGTCCTCGTTCCCGGCCTTCAGCGTCGCGTCGAGGGCGTCGGCGAAGCGGGTGGAATCGGCCGGCGAGGGGACCGCGTCGAGCTCCACCACGAACTGATGCTGCCCGGCGTGGCGGCCGGCTTCCGGATAGAGCGGCGTCACCGTGTATTCGGAGACGATGCGGCCGATCGCCTCCGCCCCGGCCATCACGGCGCATTCGATCTCGCGCCCGCTAAGGTGCTCGCCGAAGGCGCTGAGATAGTAGGAGGTGCGGCCGGTCACGCGCACGCGGGGGATCGCTCCCGGCTCCAGCGTCACCACGTCACCGATGCGATAGGACCAGAGCCCCGCGCAAGTGGACAGGATGAGGCCGTATTCGCCGGGTGGCGCGTTGCCGATCCAGTATCGCGTCGGCGCGTCCTTCTCCCACTCTTCGATCGGCACGAACTCGTAGAAGAGGCCGATATCGAGGTTGAGGCGCATCCCGTCATCGACGCCGCGGTCGCCGCTCGCGATGAAGCCCTCGCTCGCCGAATAGACCTCGCGCCAGTCGACCCCGCCGCGCGGGAACCACTGGTCGAAGACGGCGCGGTAGGGGGCGAAGCTCATCCCGCCATACACCATCAGGTCGAGGCCCGGATAAAAGGCCTTCACGTCGTGCCCGCGCCCGGTGATCTCGGCGAGGCGCTCGAAGAAGAGGAGCAGCCAGCTCGGCGTGCCGGCGATGCAGCGGATCGGCTCGCCGAGGGAGAGCTTGGCGAGCCGGTCGATCTTGTTCTCCCAGTCCGCCTCCAGCGCCTCCTCGATCGAGGGGAAGACGAACGGGGTCGACCAGCGCGGATTCTCGAGCCGCGCGATGCCGGAGAGGTCGCCCGACTTCACCCCGTGGCCGAGATCTTCCATCGCGACGGACCCGCCGAGCATGAAGCTCTTCCCGCCGAGGATGTGGGAATGCGGATGAAGGCGCGCGTGATAGCCGAGCATGTCCGTGCCGGCGCGCGCGTTCGAGCGCAGCATCTCGCGCGAGACGGGGATGTGCTTCGTGCGCCCGCTCGACGTGCCGGAGGAGACGGCGAAATAGGGGATGCGGCCCGGCCAGCTCACATCGTTGAGGACGGGGAAGGTCGCGTCGAAATAGTCGGCGCGGAAATTCTCGAAGGCGCGCAGCGGCACGCGGGCCTGGTAGTCGGCGACCGAGTGGATCGAGGCGAAGCCGTGATCGCGCCCGAAGCGGGTGTCGCGCGCCTTGTGGACGAGGGCGAGGAGCTGGGCCTCCTGTGTCTCGGCCGGGGTGTGGCGCGCGAGACGGCGCTGGCGCAGGCGCGCGTAGCCGCGCAGGAACGGGGTCGCGTCAAGCATGGGCGGGCGCGATCGGCGTCACGTGCGGGAACGCGTCGGCGATGCTTTCGGGCCGCAGGGGCAGGCGGATCTGCTCGCCGCGCCGCCACGGGCCGACCTGGTCGAACATCGTGCGCGAGCCCGGCCACCCGTCCTGCCCGCCGAGGAGGACGGCATAGGTCTCGTCGAGATCGGCGAGGTCGGCGACGAAGCGCGCGTTCGCGCCGAAATTCGACGCGTGCTCCTTCTGGGTGAAGGGGTGCATCGACTTCATGAGCGTGTCGTTCGAGCCGCCGCTCGGGAAGTCGAGGACGGGGAGGCGCGGGCCGAGCCACGGAATGCGCACCAGCGGATGGGAGAGGCGGAGCCGGTGGAGCGAGCCCCACGTGCCGGTCTTCGCGAACGGCGCTTCGGCGGAGCTGATCGCGGCCTTCAGCGCGGCGTCGAGATCGTCCGCATGGGCCGCGTCGACGAGGCGGGTGAGGCGCGAGAAGGGGCGCCAATAGGGGCTGACGATCCGGTGCGGCGACAGGGCCTCGAGCTCGTCGATCAGCGGTTCGGCGATCAGCTCGAAGGCGAGGGCGCCCGGCGAATCGGAGCGATACTGCCCGTCCCACTCCTTCAGCGCGTCGACCACCGGCCCTTCGAGGCCGAGCCGCGCGGCGATCGCGGCGAGGTCCTGCGCGAGGGCGTCGGCGGCGGCGTGGTAGACGTCGAGCTGCAGGCCCTTCAGGTCCTCCGCGGTGAAGTCGTCGCGCGCGGACAGGAGCGTCCCGATGCGCTTGATCCGGTGGTCGGCCGCATAGAAGAGGCTGATCGTGACGGGCGAGGTCTCCGGCTCCTCGTTCGCCGAGGCGACGAAGCCGCATTCGGGGTCGACGGTCTGCGGCAGGTCCTTGCCGCTCAGGAGGTTCGCCCACTGGGCGTGCGCCTCCGCCTTGCTGATCACGAGGTCGACGGGCGTCTCCAGCGGGCGGCGCGGCACGTGCGCACCGATCATCTTGCCGATCGTCCCGTCCTCGCCCGCCCAGATCATGTTGAGGCCGGGCAGCGAATAAAGGTCGATCGCGTCCTCGAACGAGCCCCAGTCGTGCGCCCGCATCAGCTTGTAGAAGGGCGTGAACTCGTCGCTCGCGCGGTGGCCGAGCCAGTGCAGCGCCACCGTGTCGGACGGCATGTTGAAGGGCTTCGCGTCGCTGATGACGGGCCCGAGCGCGGACTGGCGCAGCGTGACGCGCTTCTCCTTGTTGCCCCGCAGGCCGATCCTCGCCTCGGTCTCCACGACCTCCTCGTCGCTGAGATCGATCAGCTCGGACGAGGTGGCGTGGAGGTTGGTGCCGCCCCAGGTGCCGTGCGCGTTGCGTCCGACCCCGAAGATCGGCAGGGCCGGGATCATGAGGCCCCAGACCGAGACGGACGGGGTGCGCAGCCCCGCGATCAGCCACAGATTGGGCGAGGTGATGATGTGGTGCGGGTCGGAGGCGAGGAGGGGCTTTCCCGACTTCGTGCGCGACCCGGCGAGCGCGTAGGCGTTCGAGCCGGTGCGGGTGAAGGCGGTCGGCAGCGCCTCGTCGAGCGCGTCGGCGCCGATCGGGATGTCCTCGTCCGCAACCGCCGCGACGCCGACGAGATCGGCCCAGAGGCGTGACCAGTCCTCTTGCTGGCGCAGCGGATTGAGCGTGCGCCAGACGCGCCAGGCATAGTCGGCCGAGCAGAGGCGCGAGACGGCGAAGACGTCCTCCACCGTCCACGGCTCCGGCTCGACGCCGAGGATCTCGAATTCGGGCGGAAGTGGCGCTTCGGCGACGACGGCGCTGATCCCGGCCGCGAACCCGTCGGCCCAGGCCCGCGTGTCGGGCGGAAGGAGGGCGAGGGACTCGGCGCTCGCGCGCGGGAAATCGACAAGGCGCAGCAGCGTGTCGACCTCGAGCGCGGCGTCGCCCGCGACCTCCGAGAGGCGCCCGTAGGCGACGCGGCGCATCAGCTCCATCTGCGCGAGCCGCAGATGCCCGTGGACGATGCCGAGCCCGACCGCGCCGTCCGCGTCCGTCGTCGCCTCGACGAAGGGGATGTGCTGGTCGTTCCAGCGGATCGTGAGCGGCGCGGCGAGGGGCGCGCGCTGCGGCATCATGCGCAACCTCTCCTCGGCCGAAAGCTCGGGAAAGCGGCGGCCGACGGAGCGGCGGAGGACCGAGCCGGCAAGCCCGGCGAGCCCGAAGGCCTGGCGGCTGCGGCGGCGAAGCGCGGAAGGATTGAATCGAGCCATGACCTGCGACCAACGGGGAGAAAGCGGGACGGTTCCACGCGGGACGCCTTCCCCCCGCCGCGCGGCGTCCCTCAATCGCAAGTGGCGCGGCGTCAGCGGCGGATCAACACCGTTGCGACACGCTGGCCGCGTCCGGCGAAATTCAGCATCGAGACGAGCTCGGAAAGGTTCGCCCGGTCTGAGACGCCCGAGCGGGCGACGATCGCCGTCACGTCCGCCTCGCTCGCGAGCCCCTGCGCCTCCGGCACGTCGAGGAGCGGGGGGAGGTTGAGGATGATGACGTCGAAGCGCTGATAGAGCCGGTCGAGGAGGGCGGCCGCCGCCGGCGCGCGCATCAGGGACGGGTCGTTCAAATTGCCGGGCGCGATGAACATCATCGACGTCGTCGGGTCGAGCTGTAGCGCCCCCTCCACGTCGCCCTTCTGGGAGAGGATCTCGGTGAGGCCGAACTCGTTGGCGCCGCCGAGGCTCGCATGCGTCGACGGGCGCTCGACATTGGCGTCGACCACCACGGTCGCATCGCCCGCGACCGCGCACGCCTGGCCGAGCGCGTCGGCGAGGCTCGAATGGCCGGTGGCGGGGTCGGCGGCTGTGAAGGCGACGATGATCGGCCCGTCGACCCCGCTGCCGAGAATGATCGCGGCGCGCAGCCGGGTGATCGCCTCGGCGAAGGCGGCGTTGCGGCGACGCGAGCGGAGCGCCCGCCCGCGCGGCACCGGCGGCACCACCGCGACCGGCGTGAGGCCCGAGGCGCGCGAGACGTCCGCGCTCGACCGGATGCGCGAATCGAGGAGGGCAAGGCCGATGACGAGGGCGAAGGCCGCCGCGCCCGACAGGATCCCGCCGCCCGCGACGACGATCATCCGGTTCGGCCCCGACGGACGCGTCGGCGGGACGGCGGCGGCGATGATGCGCCCGTTCGGCCGCTCCAGCCCGGCGGTGCCCTGCACCTCGTTGAAGCGGTTGAGGAAGGCCTCGTAGACGCGGCGGGAGGCCTCCACCTCCCGCTCCAGCCGCCGCAGCTCGATCTCTGCCGCGCGCTGCTGGTTCAGCTGGTCGCGCAGCCGCTCCACCTCGGCGGCGAGCGCGTCGACCCGCTCGGCCTCCACCTCCTCGCTGGTGCCGAGGGAGGCGGCGATCTTCGCCGTCTCTTCGGTGATGGTCGTGCGGATCGCGGCGAGCGCATCCTGCGCCTGGATGAGCTTCGGGTGTCTCGGCTGGTAGAGGGCGGAGAGCTCGGAGACGAGCCGCTCCTGCTCGGCCGCCTGGGCGCGCAGCGTCTGGATCAGCGGCGAGTTCACCACCTGCGGCAGGGCCGTCTCCGCGATGGTGCGCTGGCGGGAGAGAGCGCTCGCCATGGCGAGGGCGGACTGGGCGCGGATCAGCTCCTCGTTCAGCCGCGCGAGCTGCTCCTCGAGGATCGTCGTCCCCGCCCCCTCGGTGATGCGGTTGGTGCTGCGGAAGGTCTGGACCGCGCGCTCGCGCTCGTCGAGGTCGCTGCGCAGCGCGTCGAGCCGGTCGGAGAGGGCGGTGATCGCGTCGCGCGCGCGGTTGCGCAATTCGCTCACCTCCACGCCGAGATAGGAGGCCATCACCGCGTTCACGACCTCGGCGGCGAAGGCGGGCTCGCCCGATTCGAAGCGCACGTCCACGATGAAGGAGCGGCCGGTCGGGCGGACCGTCAGCCCGCTCCGCAGCTCGGAGATGATCGTGTTGCGCGCGGCGTCGCGCGACATCGCGGGCCCCTCGCGCCCCTGTGCGAGGAGGGGGTTCGCGCTCGAATATTCGAGGTCGAGCATGTCCACCACGCGCGACAGCACGTTGTAGGAGGTGATGACCTGGACCTCGGTCTCGGTCAGCGTCTCGGGCGGGACATATTGGGTGTCGCGCGAATCCTCCAGAAGGGTCGAGGGGCGCGGGTTGATCTCGAGAAGGCCGCCGGCGGTGTAGGAATTCGGCAGGCGCATCGCGAGGAAGGCGGCGGCGGCGACTCCGACGATGACGATCGTCATCACGAGCCAGCGATATTGCCAGAGCGCGCCGATCAGCCACAGCAGCGGGTTGAGCGGGTTCGCGAGGTCGGTCTCGGGCGGGCCGGTCGGCCGGGAGGCGGCGCTGTCCTCGCTCAGGGCGTGCGTGCTCATCGCGGCGGCGCACCCCGCGGCGCCGCGGCCGAGAACGACCCTGACGGTCGGGAGCCGCGATTGTCGGCCAGTGGGGCCTCCCCGAACAGCGTGGCGCAGGGCGCCGCGGTCACAAGCACGGCGCGATGCGATCGACGATGGCAGCGAATCCCGAACCGACTGCCGACAAGAACACGTGCGTCTTCAACTCTATATCTACGCGGCGGCGGGGGGCGAGACCACCGATCGGCCGCGCGGGTACACAGGATTGGCGGGCGATCGCCCCGCAAGCCCCGCGAGAGCGATGCGGTTCACATTGACGCGGGTACCACCTTGGATAGCGGCAACGCTGCCGCTCGCGTTCCCGTGCGTGTACGCCGGTCTCATCGGCGTCGACTGGGCCAGGGTGTGCCTATCGACGCAAGGTGGAGCAGATTTCAGTTCTATCCGCGAAACTTGTCGATTGTTTCCATTGTCGAACGATCACGGCGCTGTTACCTGATGCAAGGCGGCATCTTGGGACGCATCTGATAGACAGCGCCTATACTGAATGCTTGCATGGGAGCGGGTGCCATGGCGGGGCCGTCCGGCGCGATCGCCGCGGGGCAAAGCCGGACCAGCAGACCGATGCTGCATTTTTGCTCTCGAATGGGACCATCGAAGCGAGTGCTGAAACGGCGATGACAGGCGGGGAACGGCAAGCGCAGCGCGACGAGACCAGCCAGGCGGTGCCTGCTGGCGGCGTCGTCGCGCCCGAGCCGGTGCTCGTCGCAACGTCCGATGCGCACGCAAACGTGCCGGAATACGTGCCGTTGGCGGCGGCCGCGCCGGCGCATAAGCCCGCCGAGCCCGCCCCCCTCGTCGCCGCCCGGCCCGACTATCTCGATCTCCGCAATATCGACCGCGCGCTCGGCGTAGGCGACGTCTTCTTCTTCTTCATCAGCGGCGTCATCGTCTCGCAGCTCATCGTGGGCGGCGGCGCGAACACGCTCGCCAACCTCGCGATCGTCGCCATGAGCGCGTTCGTGTTCTCGCGCTTCCTCGCCCACAGCAAGGTCTACCGGATCCCGGCGCACAAGATGACGCCGCGGCTCCTGCGCCGTCTCGGCCGGTCGATCCTGTTCACCTTCGTCTTCGTCACGGCGATGACCTTCGCCTTCCGCCTCGGCGCCGATTATTCGCGCGAATGGCTGCTGATGTGGTTCGCCGCCGCGACCGCCGCGCTTCTCGCCTACCGGGCGATCGTGTGCGCGATCGTGCGCGTTGCGATGAGCCACGGCCATCTCCAGCGCCGCGTCGCGATCTATGGCGGCGACGCGCAGGGCGTCGCGGTCATCGAGCATCTGAAGGCGAGCGACGACGCCAACTATACGCTCGTCGGCTTCTATGACGACCGCTTCCAGCGCGTCCCCGGCACGATCGAGGGATATGAGCGGCGCGGCGGCCTCGCCGAGCTGGAGGAGGCGGTGGAGCGCGGGCTCATCGACGAAGTGATCGTCGCGCTGCCGCTCAGCGCCGTCGACCGTCTCACCCAGATCATGAACCGCCTGTCGCGCTTCTCCGTCGCGGTCCTCTTCGCGCCGGACCTTGCGATGTGGCGCTTCTTCGACCGCCCGTTCGAGGTGATCGGCGGCGCGCCGATGCTGCGTGCGATGGAAGTGCCGATCGAGGGGTGGGCGGGCGTCGCGAAATTCATCGAGGACCGGGTGATCGCGGGGATCCTGCTCCTCCTCATCTCGCCGCTCCTCATCGCGGTGGCGATCGCGATCAAGCTCGATTCCAAGGGCCCGGTCTTCTTCCGCCAGCCAAGGCGCGGCTGGAATGGCGGCATCTTCACAATCTACAAATTCCGCTCCATGCGGACCGACATGGCCGACTTCCAGGGCGCGGCCCAGGCGACGAAGGACGACCCGCGCGTCACCCGTGTCGGCAAGTTCCTGCGCCGCACCTCGATCGACGAGCTGCCCCAGCTCTTCAACGTCCTCAACGGCGACATGAGCCTCGTCGGCCCGCGCCCGCACGCGCTCGGCACCAAGGCGGAGGGCAAGCCCTTCGAGGAGGCGGTCGCCGACTATATGCGCCGTTATCGCGTGAAGCCGGGGATCACGGGCTGGGCGCAGGTCAACGGCTGGCGCGGCGAGACCGACACCAACCGCAAGCTCCTCGTGCGCGTGCGCTACGACATCGAATATATCGAGCACTGGAACTTCTGGTTCGACCTCTACATCCTCGCCATCACGCCGCTCTCGCTCGTGATGAGGTCGGAAAACGCCTACTGATCCGCTCTCCACAGCGATCTGTTAAGTCTCTCCTAACCGTTAACGCCTCGCTAACCATGACCCCCCGAAGGTGAGCCCGTGGCTCGCTTGGGAGTGTCATGCTGCGTCTGGCCGTCCTGGCTGTCTTGTTCGTCCTGTCGGCGTGCGCCACGCAGCCGGTCGAGGCGCCGTGCGCGCCCGCGTCCGGCGCCTGCCCGGTCTACAAGGCCCCCGAGGACGCGCGCGGCGCCTGCGCGCCGGCCTGCGCCGCCCCCGCCACCGTGCCGACCCCCGCCATCCCGAGCGGCTTCCAGCCCTGGGCCGAAGGCTACGAGGAGGCGCTGCGCTTCGTCGTCGGCGACCAGCTCCAGATCACGCTCCCCTTCTACGACGACGAGGACGTAACGACGACCGTCGCGCCGGACGGCAACATCTATGTCGGTCTCGTCGGCAAGGTGGCGGCGGCGGGGCGCACGCCCGACGCGCTCGCGGCCGACCTCAAGTCCCGCTACGCGCGCTATCTGCGCTTCCCGGAGGTGGGCGTCGTGCCGACGAGCTTCGGCAGCCGCCAGGTCTTCGTGGGGGGCGAGGTGGACAAGCCGGGCGCCTATCCGCTGCGCGGGCCGACGGGCGCGCTCGAGGCGGTGTACGAGGCGGGCGGCATCAAGGACACGGGCGAGCCGAAGAACGTCATCCTCATCCGGCGCGGGCCGAACGACCTGCCGATGATGCGCTTCCTGGACCTCAATTCCTTCGCGAAGGACGGCACGCCGACGGAGAACACGCTCCTGAAGCCGTTCGACATCGTCGTGGTGCCGAAGAGCCAGATCGCGCGGATCAACCTCTTCATCCAGCAGTACATCGAGGGTGTGGTGCCCTTCAACCACAACTTCAGCTACGTGCTCTTCGACGCGGGCAAGTAGTGCCCCTCCCGCGGAGCCACCGCGATGACCTTGATTTGCCAACCGTTCTCGGCTGACGCATAGCTGTCACGGGTTGCGGCAAATCGTGAGGGTGTCCGCCCGTCCCGAGGCAGGGCGGGCCTGACAAGCGCGCGGTTGCGACCCATATTGGCCATCACGACACGAGGGACCGCGCCGAGCGGGCGATGAGGTTTTGACCGAGAGCACAGTGGGTGCGCGCCTGCGCCGCCGGCGCGCGCGCGGCGACACGCCTGCACCAACCGCGGATCCCGCCGTCACGGCGGGTGGCGAGAGCGTCGAACCCTTCGCGTACGGCTATGGCGGCTGGAGTGTCTCGCTCGACAATGTCGCGATGCCGGAGACCGCGCCGCCGAAGGCGCGCGCCGAGCCGGCCCCCGCGCCGCCCGCGCCCGAGCCCGAGCCCGGCGAGCCTCCGCTTGCCGAGAGGCCCCCTGCCGCCGAGCCCGCCACCGCGGTCCGCGAACCGGAGCCCGAGCCGGAGCCTGTCCCAGAGCCAGAGCCCGAACCCGCGCTGGCCGCCGCCGAGCCCGCGCCGCCGGTCGAGGACGCGGCGCCCGCCGAACCGCGGGTGAGCGACGTCATGCTGCCCGCCCCCGTGGAGCCGCCGGCCCCGGTGCGCCCCGCGCCGGCGGCCGAGGACGACCGCCCCATCATCGCCGCCCCGACCCGGCGCGCCGCGACGCTGGAGGCGCGCACCCCGCGCCTGCCGCGCCGGCCGGACCGGACCGAGCGCACACCGCGCGGGGCGAACCCCAGCGGCCTCGATGTCGGCGCGCGCAAGCGCACCGCCCAGCGCATCGAGGGCGGCGGCACCGTCATCATCGAGGAGCGCCTCTTCCCGCTCGTCGACTGGTCGAGCGGCGGCATCGCGATCCGCTCCGAGGGCCACCTCTACCGGATCGGCGACGTGCGGATGCTCGAGATCGAGATCGATCTCGGCGACTATGCCGTGAACATGGACGTCGAGGGCGAGGTCGCGAACCGCTCGTCCGACCGGACCGGCTGGCGCTTCGTCAACCCGACGGAGGACCAGCGCCAGGTCCTGCGCACGCTCACCAATGCGAGCCTCCACGGCAAGCCCTTCACCGCGCCCCTGCCGAAGGCGGAGGGTGTGCCAGAGCCCAAGCGCGCGAAGCGGAAGGTGCGGCGCGGGCGCGGCTTCAGCCCGCTCGCCGCGCTGATGTCGCTCCCCTTCAACCTCGCCATCATCGCGCTCGTCGCGGGTGTCGCGATCCTCACCATGTCGGCCGAGAAGGCGCGGCGCACGGCCGACGCGCCGGCCGTGACGCAGGGCGCGGCGCGGGCCGAGCACGCGGCCGTCGCGGTGGAGCGCGTCGCGCTCTGGACCGACGATGCGGGCCTCATCCTCGAATGGGCGGTGGCGCCGGGGCAGGAGGTCGCGCGCGGGGCGCAGGTGGTCGTCGTCGCGACCGACGCGGGCGGCGAGCGGCGCGCGATCGTGAGCCCGTGCGACTGCGTCCTTGCCCGCATCCTCGCCGATCCGGGCGAACGGACGGTGCGGGGGCAGACCGTCGGTCTGCTCTATCCGCGCGACGCGCAGGGCCACGTCCAGGCCCTCTTCCGGCGCGGCGCCGCGCCGAGCCGTGGCGCGCATGTCATCGTGGACCTGCCCTATTCGGGCGAGCAATATCAGGGCGTCGTGGAGCGCGTCGGCCAGCTTGCCGACCCGCAATCCTTCATCGGCCTGCCGGCGCCGATCTTCACCGCCGACCCCGGCTCGGTCTACGCCCGCATCAAGACGATGCCGCCCATCCCGGCCGCGCTCGCGGGCGATCCGGCGATCGTCACCGTCCGCCCCGCCGAGCCCTGAGCCGCGCGGCTCACGGCGTGGTCGGGGCCGTTATCCCGGCGAGCCGCCGCTCGCGCCGCGCGCGATAGTTGGCGAGGGCCGTCTCGACATCCTGCCGCGCCGCGCTCTCGTCGAGCCGCTCCTGCGCGGACATCGCCAGCGTCTCGGCCTCGTGGTCGATCGCCTGGAGGCGCTTCGCGCCATGCACATCGTCGGCGAGGTCGGCGAGCATCGCGATCGCGTGGACCGTGACGTTGCGGTCGGCGGCGATATACTGGCGCATCTGCGACAGCGAGCGGGCGAGCATCGTCTCGAACGAGACGCGCGTATAGAGCACCGCGGAGAGGGGCGAGACGTCCGCCGTCTCCCCCTGCCGGGCGAAGGCCGAGAGCCCCGCGCGCAGCCAGTCGAGGCACAGCATCGCCGTGTTCGGGTCGTTCACCCCCGGCGAGAGTGCCCGCTCCAGCACCTCGACGAGCTCGTCCGACAGGAAGAGGACGTCCTGCAATTCGGTCCGGTTGGTGCCGAAGGTGACGGCGCGGCCGAGCGCCTCGCGGCACGCCTCGTCGAAATGGGAGGCGGGGCGGGCGGTCATGATGGTCTCGCCCTCGACCACGAAGTCGCCGGGCGTGCGCACGAGGACGACCTGCCCCTTCGCCTCGCGCGCCTTCGCGGTCAGCGTGTCGAGATCCACCCACTGGATGTAGCCGGTCCGGCCGCTCGCGATGGACGCGGCGCTGTCGCCGATCGCGGCGCTGTGGGTGTGCCAGGGCGCGATGTCGGGCTCGGCGGCGTCCTCGTCGCGCTTTGCCTGCGCCAACGCGGTGGCGACCACGGCCGCCTCCAACTCCGCGCCGATCTTGGCGACGAGGTTCATGATGTTGATCGATTCGGGCACGTGGTGGATGTAGACGATCAGCGCCCCGACCGAGGCGAGCGTCAGCATCATCGCGACGAGGATCGAGATCTGCGGCACGAAGGCGGCGATGATGTCGTCGTCCACCCCGCTCTCGGCGTGGATCGTGCTGAGGACGGCGATGCAATAGACGAAGGTCGCGAGGAAGATCCCCAGAACCACCTGGTTGGTGCGGTCGCGCATGAAGTTGCCGATGAGGCGCGGCCCGTAATTGCCGCTCGCGAAGGTCACCGCGACCATGGTGATGGAGAAGGACACGCCCGCGACGCCGAGGACGGCCGAGGCGAGCGTCGTCAGGATCCCGCGCGCCCCGTCCACCTGCATCGGGCGCAGGAAGCCGACCGCGTCCATCCAGCCGGTGCCGAGGCGGACGTCGACGATGGGCAGGGTGAACCCCGCGACCAGCGCGAGTGCGGTCAGCACCGACGGCCAGAACCAGTAGCTCTGGCGCAAGGCGAGCGCGCTTTCGATAAAGAGGGTTCGCAACCGCCCGTCCTTCCTTCCGATTGTTCTCCCTGAACGAAATAGGGCGCTTTCCGCGCGCACCAGCGTCCGCGGCGTGAAATCGTGCCCGAACCCGTGGCCGCGCGGGACGACATCGGGGCAACGCATCAATTCTCCATCACCCGGCGCAATCGCGGCCCGGTTCGGGCTACAAGTGTCGCAACCAACCGCATCCTGGGGAGGCTGAAATTGGATAGCGACATGATCACCGTGTGGGGCCGGGCGACCTCGTCCAACGTGCAGAAGGTGATGTGGACGATCGGGGAGCTGGGGCTTGCCCACAAGCGGATCGATGTCGGCGGGAAATATGGCGGGCTCGACACCCCCGAATATCGCGCCATGAACCCGCACGGCGTGATCCCGACCATCGAGATGGACGGCTACGTGATGTGGGAATCGAACGCCATCGTGCGCCACCTCGCGAGCCTCGACCCCTCGCGCCGCCTGTGGCCGGCCGAGCCCGCCGCGAGCGGCGCGGCCGACATGTGGGCCGAATGGTCGAGCATCTACGTGCAGCGGCCGGTCACCGCGCTCTTCTGGGCGGTGGTGCGCACGCGCCCGTCCGAGCACGACGCGAACAAGATCGCGGCGGCCAAGAAGGAAGCCTACGGCGCCCTCGCCAAGGCGAACGCGGTGCTGGAGACGCGCGACTTCCTCGCCGGCGACACCCTCTCGATCGCCGACATCAATTTCGGCCACACCCTCTATCGCTACCACGAGATGGAGATCGACCGGCCGGACCTTCCGGGCGTCGCCGCCTACTATGCGCGCCTGTCGACCCGCCCGGCCTATAACGAGCACGTCAAGGTCGACTTCTCGAGCCTGCGCGTCACCGACTGAGCGCACGCGGCGCGGGACCCTCCGTCCCGCGCCGCCATTCCCGACGTTCGCCACGAACCGGCATCATTTTGCCGATTGTCTCTCAATCGATCCACTTCTTGCGTCGAAGGGGCGGAAGTGGGGGCCCCGGCGATTGTTTATCGAGACGTGCTGTGCCACCCATTCACCCCGAGTTGCGCCGCGTCGGACCGGACGGGTTCCGCGCGCGCAAAATCGTGGCAAGAGGGCCGTTTCGGGGGCGACACCCGGCGAGCGCTCGCGATTGGGCGACAGACCCAAGGGAGGAAGCATGTCGAACAGACCGGCCATCGGATTCATCGGGCTCGGCCTCATGGGATCGGCCATGGTGGAGCGGCTGCAGTCGCTCGGCTACCCCATGACGGTCATCGCGAACCGGAACCGGACCGGGGTGGACGCGGCGGTCCAGCGCGGCGCGACCGAGGTCAAGCGTGCGGCCGACATCGCGGCGGCGAGCGACATCGTGATGATGTGCATGGACACGTCCGCCTCCGTTGAGGCGCGCATGCTCGGGCCGGACGGCGTGATCGCGGGGCTGAAGAAGGGCGCGCTGGTCATCGATTTCGGCACCTCGCTGCCGGGCTCGACGAAGATGCTCGCCGCGGCCGTCGAGGCGGCGGGCGGGCGCTACATGGACGCCCCGCTCGGCCGCACGCCCTCCCACGCGAAGGACGGCAAGCTCAACATCATGGCCGGCGGCACCGAGGCCGATTTCGCCCGCATCGAGCCGGTGCTGAAGGATCTCGGCGAGAACGTCTTCCATGTCGGCCCGCTCGCGGCCGGCCACACGCTGAAGCTGATCAACAATTTCTTCGCGATGACGACCGCGTGCGGCATGGCCGAGGCGTTCGCGATGGCCGATTGCGCCGGCATCCCGCGCGACAAGCTCTACGACGTGATGTCGGCCGGTCCGCTCCGCTCCGGCATGATGGATTTCGTGAAGGGCTACGCGATCGACGGGAACCCGAACCTCCTCGCCTTTTCGGTCGCGAACGCCAAGAAAGATCTTGGCTACTATTCGGCCATGGCCGACAATCTGGGCGTTCCGAGCCTGATGTCGATCGGGGCCAAGCAGTCGCTCGGAGTCGCCAAGGCGACCGGCCACGGGGACAAGATGGTGCCCCAGATGGTCGATTTCTTCGTTGAACTCTTTAAGGACCGTTGATGCGGCTTTCTGGAAAACGCGCGCTGTGCACGGCATCGGCGCAGGGGATCGGGCGGGCCACCGTTGAGGCGTTCGCCCGTGAGGGGGCCACGGTCTTCGCGACCGATGTGAACGAGGATGGGCTGAAGGGCCTGCCCGAAGGCGTCATCACCTTCGGGCTCGACGTGCTGGACCGCGGCGCGGTCGAGGCGGCGGTCGCGCGCACCGAGCCCGACATCCTCTTCAACTGCGCCGGCATCGTCCACAACGGGGCGATCACCGAGGCGAGCGACGAGGATTTCGACTTCGCGTTCGAGCTGAACGTGAAGGCGATGTTCCGCCTGATGCGCGCGGCGATCCCCGGTATGATCGAGCGCGGGGGCGGGTCCATCGTGAACATCGCCTCCGCCGCCTCGTCGATCATCGGCGTGCCGAACCGGTGCGTCTACGGCGCCTCGAAGGCCGGCATTCTCGGTCTCACCAAGTCGGTCGCGGTCGACTACGTGACGAAGGGCGTCCGCTGCAACGCGATCTGCCCCGGCACGGTCGATTCGCCTTCGCTGCACGACCGGCTGCGCGCCACCGGCGACTATGAGGGCGCGATGAAGTCGTTCATCGCCCGCCAGCCGATGGGCCGCATTGCGAGTGCGGAGGAGATCGCGATGATGGCGCTCTATCTCGCGTCCGACGAGTCGGCCTTCGTCACCGGACAAGCCTTTGTCATCGACGGCGGCTGGACGGCAGCCTAGTCAGATCCATTGGGGACGAACGCGGGCGACGGCGCCCGCCTTTGCGTCCAAGAAACAACCCGAACCAAGGGAGACGGTCCTTGAAACTCTTGCGCTACGGCCCGGCGGGCCACGAAAAGCCTGGCTGCTTGCACACCGACGGCACCATCCGTGACCTGTCCGGCGTCGTTGCCGACATCTCCAGCGCGACGATCTCGCCAGAGGTGCTGGAGCAGCTCATCGCGACCGACGTGTCGAGCCTGCCGGTTGTCGAGAATGTCGGCCGCATCGGGCCCTGCGTCGGTTCGCCGAGCAAGTGCATCTGCATCGGCCTCAACTATTCCGACCACGCGGCCGAGACCGGCGCCACCCCGCCGACCCAGCCGATCATGTTCCAGAAGGCGGTCAGCGCGATCGTCGGCCCGAACGACGATGTCGAGCTGCCGCGCGGGTCCGAGGCGCTCGACTGGGAAGTCGAGCTCGCGATCGTGATCGGCAAGGAGGCCAAGTACGTCTCCGAGGCGGACGCGATGGACTATGTCGCCGGCTTCACCCTCTTCAACGACGTGTCCGAGCGCGACTATCAGACCAAGCGCGAAGGGCAGTGGACGAAGGGCAAGTCGCACGACACGTTCGGCCCGCTCGGCCCCTGGCTCGTCACCCGTGACGAGATGCCGGACCCGCACAATCTCGACATGTGGCTCGACGTCAACGGCCAGCGCCGCCAGACCGGCTCGACCTCGACGCTGATCTTCAACGTGCCGACGATCGTCTCCTACGTCTCCAACTTCATGACGCTGAAGCCGGGCGACGTGATCCCGACCGGCACCCCGCCGGGCGTCGCCATGGGCATGAAGCCGCCGCAATATCTGAAGGTCGGCGACGTCATGACGCTCGGCATCGCCGGCCTCGGCGAGCAGCGCCAGAAGGTCGTCGCGGCATGAGCGAAGAGAAGGTCGATATCCTCCTCGCGGGCCGGCTGCAGCCGAGCCTCGTCGAGGCGCTGGAGGCCGGCTTCAACGCCCACAAGCTCTACGAGGTCGAGGACCGCGACGCGTTCTTCGCCACCGTGGGCCCGAAGATCCGCGGCATCGCCACCAACGGCCATGCCGGCTCGCCGCCGGAGCTGATGGACAAGCTGCCGAATCTCGAGATCGTCTCGAGCTTCGGCGTCGGCTATGACGCGATCAACGTCCCGGAATGCCGCAAGCGCGGCGTCGTGGTGACCAACACTCCGGACGTCCTCAACGACGCGATGGCCGAGATCACCATGGGGCTCATCATTGCGCTCTGCCGCAAGATCCCGCAGACCGACGCCTATGTGCGCGCGGGCCGCTGGGCGAAGGACGGCAACTACCCGCTGACGCGCGAGCTCACGGGCGCGACCGTCGGCATCGTCGGCCTCGGCCGGATCGGCAAGGAAGTCGCCCGGCGCTGCCAGGCCTTCAAGATGCAGGTCGTCTATCACGGCCGCACCGAGCAGAAGTTCGAGCCCTATCCCTACTATGGCGATCTCATCGAGATGGCGAAGGCGGTGGACTGGCTCGTCTCGATCGTGCCGGGCGGCGCCAGCACCGACAAGATGATCAACAAGGCCGTGTTCGACGCGCTCGGACCGGACGGGCTGTTCGTCAATGTCGGCCGCGGCACCACGGTCGACGAGGTGGCGATGCTCGCCGCGCTCAAGGAGAACCGCATCGGCGGCGCCGCCCTCGACGTGTTCGAGGACGAGCCGAACGTGCCGGAAGGCTTCCTCGGCCTCGACAATGTGGTCCTGTCGCCCCACCAGGGCTCGGCGACCCACAAGACGCGCTGGGCGATGGGCGATCTCGTCTACCGGAACCTGAAGTCCTACTTCGCCGGCCACCCGCCGATCACGCCGGTCAGCTGACCCGCGCGACCCGTCGAACGTTGTGCCGCGCCTCTCCCCCTGAGGGGCGCGGCACACGCGATCCTCAGCGGCGGATGTCGTCCTCGAGGAAGTAGCGCACATTCTCCTCGAAATTGTTGTCGGCCGTCAGCCCGAGCGCGAGCGCCTTCTGCGGGTTGATGTGCGGGCGCCAGACATTGACGATGTCGAGGATGCGCTGATCCTTCTCCCAGCGGATGCGGTTCACCGGCTCCTCGCCGGCGACGTTGCGCATCGCCTCGACCATTTCGCCGATCGTCGCGACGCGGCCGGGGAGGGCGAAGCCGCGCTGCTCGCCGAACTTCTCGCCCGGAATCTCCGCGCACTTGATGAGGTTCGCGACCGTCGCGCGCGGCGAGGCGTACCAGAGCGCATAGTCGGGATCGACCGGGCAGATCGCCTCCTCGCCCTGCAGCGGCTCGCGGAAGATCGAGGACATGAAGGACGAGGCCGCGGCGTTCGCCTTGCCGGGGCGGATCGTCACGGTCGGCAGGCGCGGAGCGCGGCCGTCGATGAAGCCCTTGCGCGAATAGTCGGTGACGAAGAGCTCGCCCGCCGCCTTCTGCGCGCCGTAGGAGGTCTGCGGGTTGAGGGCGGTCCAGTCCTCGATCTCCTCGGGGATCTCGCCGCCATAGACGGCGCAGGAGGATGTGAAGACCACGACCGGCACCGTGCCGAGCGCGCGGGCCGCCTCGAGCACGTTGATCGTGCCGAAGAGGTTCACGCGCATGCCGAGATCGAACTCCGCCTCGGCCTGGCCGGAGACGATGGCCGCGAGGTGGAAGATCACGTCAGGCCGGGTCTCGAACAGCGTGTCCACCGACTTGCGGTCGGAGATGTCGGTCGCGTGGCGCGAGACCTCGAACGGCGCGTCCATCGGCCCCGGGGCGGCGATGTCGGCGAGCGCGAGATGGGTGATGGTCTCGCCGCGCAACGTGCCGCTCGCCGCGAGTGAGCGGGCGATCTTCTGTCCCAGAAATCCGCCGCCGCCGATGATCAGGATCCGCATGGTTCCTCCCTCCTTGATTGGTTGGGCGCGAACCTAGAACGGTCCGCGCCGTGATGGAATTCTCCTCGCGCATCGAGACACGCGTAATTTTTCGGGGTCGCCCCGAGGGGACGGGCCGCCCTCACAGGATGGCGTCCAGGAGGAGCTTGCAGCCGACCGCGACGAGCAGCCAGTAGATGAGCTTGTAGAAGCGCTCGGCGGAGATGACGCGCACGAGGCGCATCCCGACCCACGTCATGAAGAGGGCGTAGGGGGCGCTGATCGCCGCGACGATCAGTCCCTCGCGGGTGATCTGGCCGAGGAGGATGAACCCCGGCAACTTGATCATGTTGACCGTCGCGAAGAAGATGACCCCCGTGCCGACGAAGACGTCGCGTGGCAGGCGCTGCGGGATGAGGTAGATCTGGAACGGCGGTCCGCCCTGGTGGAACACCGTCGAGGTGAAGCCCGACATCATGCCGAGCATCCAGCCGACGATCTTGCGCGGCGTCTTGGAGGGCGCGTTGGCGTTGAGGAGCCCGCGCAGGGCGAAGGTGAGCGTGACGAGGCCGAGGATCCCCAGAATGGGCCGCTCCGGCAACGCCCAGAAGAGGGTGAAGCCGAGCGCGATCCCCACCGTGGCGGCGGGCAAAAGCAGTTTGAGATTGCCCCGATCCCAGTGGGCGCGATACAGCCAGACGCTAAACATGTCTTGGATCATCAGGATCGGCAGCATGAGGCCGGCCGCCTTCGCGGGCGGCATCACGAACAGGAGCATCGGCATGGCGATCATGCCGACGCCGGCAAGGCCGCCCTTCGAAATTCCCAAGATGGACACCGCGAGCAGGAACGTCCCGATGGTGATTGGATCAAGGCTCATGACGCGCGAAAGGGCCCCATGTCCTCAGTGAAGGAGCGGCGCGCCGAGGCGTCGAACCCGCATCTCTTGCCGAGCACGATGATCAAATGGCCGCGCAAACTCGAGAGCCGGATGCCGGCTCCGCTGCTGCGCGGGCTGAAGTCGGCCCAGCCGCTGCCGATCTTCGTCCTCGGCATGAGCCATTCGCGCGCCGTGCTCGACGCGCTCGGCCGCGAGCCCGATCCCGATATCGGCGTTCTCCTCCTGCCGCAGGGGTTGAAGAACCGTCTCGGGATGGTCTCGCCCTCGCTCCTGTCCCGCTTCAAGCCGGACGTCGCGGTGTCGATGATCGGCGGCAACGCGCACAACATCCTGGGCCTGATCGAGCACCCGGAGCCGTTCGACTTCGAGGAGCCGAGCGTCCCGACGCTGTTCGAGGACAGGCGCATCGTGCCGCGGGCGCAGATCAGAGCGACGCTCATGCTCTCGATGACGGCGATGCTGGCGAAAATTCGCCTGCTGAAGCAGTATTATGGCAAACCCACCATGCACGTCGCTTCGCCGCCGCCGATCGCGGACGAGGCTCACATTGCCCGGCATCTCGGTTCGTTCGCCGAGTCGGCGGGGCTCGAGCCGCGCTTCACGCCGGCTCCCATCCGTATGAAGCTCTACCGCATGCATAATGCAATCGTGAAAGAGACGTGCGAGGCAGAAGGCATTCATTTTGTGGATGCGATCCCCGCCGCGCTCGACGCGGACGGCTTCCTCGCCGCGCCTTTCCGCAAGTCCGATCCGACCCATGCGAACGCCCGCTATGGCGCGCTCGTTCTCGAGGAGATCCGCAAGTTCGCGGACGGCCACCTGCCGGCGCGCGCGGCGCGTCGCGCGTCGTCGAAGCCCACCCCGGAGGCGTCTTCATGAGTTTGCGACACCCCTATGACGGCATTGCCGACTATCGGCACTGGAAGCGCGCGGCGGGCCTGACGGACCCCGAGGCGCTCGACCCGATGGTGAACCCGAAATTCGCCATCCTGCCGTCCGACAGGGTGGCGACGGCCGGGAGCTGCTTCGCGCAGAACGTCGCGCGGCACCTCAACAAGAACGGCTTCAACATCCTCATCACCGAGGGCGCGCCCGGCATCCTGCCGGAGAACCTGGCCGAGACCTTCCAGTACGGCGTCTACTCGACCCGCTCGGGCAACATCTACACCGCGCGCCAGCTCCGCCAGCTCCTGGAGCGCGCCTATGGCCTCTTCACCCCCGAGGTGGAGGCCTGGACGCGCGAGGACGGCACGCTGTGCGACCCGTTCCGCCCCCAGGTGTCGAGCTATGAGAGCGAGCGCGAGCTTCTCGCCGACCGCGCCTACCACCTCGCCAAGGTGCGCGAGATGGTTGAAGGCCTCTCGGTCTTCGTCTTCACGATGGGGATGACCGAGGCGTGGACGGACGAGACCGGCGCCGTCTATCCGCTCGCCCCCGGTGTCGCCGGCGGCGTCTACGACCCGGCGCGCCACAAGCTCCTCGCCTTCTCCATCGAGGAGGTGACGGAGGACCTGAAGGCCGCACTCGCGATCATCAAGGAGAAGAACCCGACCGCGAAGATCGTGCTGACGGTGTCGCCGCAGCCGATCATGGCGACCGGGATCGACCGGCACGTCCTCGTGTCGAGCACGCACACGAAGGCGATCCTGCGCGTCGCGGCCCAGGCCGCGGCCGACGCCGACGATCAGGTGGACTATTTCCCGTCCTACGAGATCGTCACCGCGCCGCAGACCCGCGCGATGTACTTCGCCTCCGACGCCCGCTCGGTGAACGAGGCGGGCGTGCGCCACGTGATGCGCGTCTTCCTGAAGCACTACGGCTCGCATGAGGCGCCGGTGGAGATCAGCGCGGCGCGCGGGCTCGGCAAGCGCACCGCCTCCGCGCTCGGGATCGAGGCCGGGCGGTCCGCCCGTCACGCCGAGGCGATGGAGGAGATCGTCGACGTGCTGTGCGACGAGGAAGCCCTCGACGACACCCGCGGCCGCTGAGCGGAACGGCCCCGACACCTGCACGAACGGCCGGGCGCGCGACGCCCGGACACCCCCGTCGCGCCCCGCGCGATCACCAAGAATGCGCTTCGCAGGAAGCCCTCGTCTCGTGCTAGAACGAGACAAATCTTAGGAAACGCCATGGCTCTCTACGTCCGCCTTGACCCCAACGACGATGTCGTGACGGCGACCCGCCCGCTCGAGGCTGGCACCGAGATCGAAACCGTGCGCACGCAGATGCTGATCCCGCGCGGCCACAAGATCGCGATGCACGCGATCAAGGCCGGCGACGCGGTGCGCAAGTACGCCCAGATCATCGGCTATGCGAGCCAGGACATCGCGCCCGGCGAGCACGTGCACGACCACAACCTCGCCTTCCGCGCGACCGACTACGAATACAAGTTCGGCACCAATCTGCGGCCGCCCGCGCCGCCGACGCGCCAGGACACCTTCATGGGCTTCCGGCGCGAGAGCGGCCGCATCGGGACGCGCAACTACATCGCGCTCCTGACGAGCGTGAACTGCTCGGCCACCGCCGCCCACAAGATCGCCGATTATTTCACGCCCGAGCGCCTCGCCGCCTATCCGAATGTCGACGGCGTCGTCGCCTTCGCGCACGGGACGGGCTGCGGCATGGCCGGCTCCGGCGACGGGTTCGCCGCCCTCCAGCGCACCATGTGGGGCTATGCGCGCCACCCGAACCATGCCGGCGTCGTCATGGTCGGGCTCGGCTGCGAGATGAACCAGATCGACTGGCTGCTCGAAGCCTACGGCCTCAAGCAGGGGCCGCTCTTCGCGACCATGAACATCCAGGACGTCGCGGGCCTGAAGCGCACCGTGGACGCGGGCATCGCGAAGGTCGAGGCGATGCTGCCGATGGCGAATGAGGCCAAGCGCGAGCCGTGCCCGGCCTCCGCCCTCACCGTGGCGCTCCAGTGCGGCGGGTCGGACGCCTGGTCCGGCATCACCGCCAACCCCGCGCTCGGCTATGCGTGCGACCTCCTCGTCGCGCAGGGCGGCACCGGCGTCCTCGCCGAGACGCCGGAGATCTACGGCGCGGAGCACCTCCTCGCCGAGCGCGCCGCGAGCCGCGAGGTGGGCGAGGCCCTCATCCGCCGCATCCGCTGGTGGGAGGATTATGTCGCCCGCAACAAGGGCTCGATGGACAACAACCCATCCCCCGGCAACAAGCGCGGCGGCCTCACCACCATCCTCGAGAAGTCGCTCGGCGCGGCGGCGAAGGGCGGCACGACGCCGCTCACCGGCGTCTACGAATATGCCGAGGAGGTCCGCACGCCGGGCTTCGCCTTCATGGATTCGCCCGGCTACGACCCGGCCTCGGTGACGGGGCAGATCGCGTCCGGCTCAAACGTCGTGGTGTTCACCACCGGGCGGGGCTCGGCCTTCGGGTCCAAGCCCGCGCCGACCATCAAGGTCGCGACCAACACCGAGCTCGCGACCAAGATGAACGAGGACATGGACATCGATGCCGGCCCGATCCTCACCGGAGAGGCGAGCGTCGAGGATGTCGGCCGCCAGATCTACGAGCGGATCCTCGCCGTCGCGTCTGGCGAGACGACGAAGTCGGAGGCCCAGGGCCTCGGCGACTACGAGTTCGTGCCCTGGCAGATCGGCGCCGTGATGTAGTGCAGCGCGCCGCCCTGCGCGGCGCGCCGTCTCCCACAGTTTTCTCACAGTTTTGCGGATAGTGCCCGATACGGATGCAATCATGCCTTGCATCTGTGCGTCAAAATCACCCATCCTCTTCTTGCGACATCGAAGAGGGTCCGAGCTGTGGCGAAGAAAGACGCGATCGAACTCTATCAGGATAAGCGCGGTGAGTGGCGCTGGCGCATGAAGGCAGCCGACGGCACGTTGGTCGGCGCCTCGTGCGAAGGCTACAAGGACAAAGGCGACTGCGAGTCCAACGCGAAGCGCGGCAAGCAAGCGAAGGACAAGTGGGAGTTCTACGAGGACAAGGCCGGCAACTGGCGTTGGCGCCGCACGGCGTCGAACGGCAAGATCGTCGGCGCCGCGCTCGCGGGCTTCAAGTCCCGCGGTGACGCCGAGGCGAACGCGCTTCGCCAGGGCTACGCCGGCTAGGACACTCACGCCCCGGCGCCCCACGGGGCTCCGGGCCGATCCGATCTCACCCCACCGGCCCGCAGGGAACGGGCCGGACAGGCCGTGTGCGGCCCGCTGACCCGGCGCGCCGAACGATCCACGACCCCCCTGCGTTGACCCCGACGGCGGGAGGCGCGGATGAGCAAGGCCGACACCGTTCGCACGCTGATGGCGGCGCATGGCGAGACCTTCGCCGGCGCGCTCGGCATCCCGCTCGCGCGCAACACGCCCTCGCCGTTGTTCCGCTGGCTGACCGCCTGCCTCCTCTTCGCCGCCCCGATCGGCCACGCGCAGGCGATGTCGGCCGCCCGCGCGCTCGCGGACGCGGGCTACCGGACCGCGAAGGCAATGGCCGCGTCGACCTGGAGCGAGCGCGTCGCCGTCCTCAACACCCACGGGTATGCCCGCTTCGACGAGAGCACCGCGCGCAAGCTGGGGGCGATGGCGGACCTCCTTCTCGACCGCTATCGCGGCGACTTGCGGCGCCTGCGGGAGGCGGCGGGGCGCGACCCGGCCGAGGAGCGGCGCCTTCTCAAGGAGGTGAAGGGGGTGGGGGACGTCGCGGTCGACATCTTCTTTCGCGAGGCGCAGGGCGTCTGGGTGGAGATCCACCCGTTCGCCGACGCGGTCGCGCTGAGGGCGGCGAAGCGGCTCGGCCTCGGGAGGAATGCGCAGGCACTCGCGACGCGCGTGCCGCGCGCCGAATTTCCCCGCTTCGTCAGTGCTCTCGCGTGGGATGAGATCGAGGCGTGAGCGCAAACTTTTGAGTGAGCGCCATCCTCCGCTAAGGTATAGGTTCAGTGCACCGCACTCTTTCCGCGAAGCGTGCGGTCAGTTCAATCTCTGCGTACGAAAATTGGTGCGCGCCGCCCACAGTGGACGCTTTGCAGCAGCCGCGCCCCCTTGCCCTCGGCAGCGGCTGCAATAGTGAAGCGTTCAGCCAGTCGCCATGACTGGGTGGACGGGAATCACAGAGGATATGCCAATGCGCATCGACGCCATTCCGATCGGCAAGAACCCACCGGACGACGTCAACGTGGTCATCGAGGTGCCGGTAGGGGGCGAGCCCATCAAGTACGAGCTCGACAAGGCGTCCGGCACCTTGTGGGTCGACCGGTTCCTCTACACGCCGACCCGCTACCCGGTGAATTATGGCTTCGTCCCGCACACCCTGTCGGACGACGGTGACCCGATCGACGTGATGATCGCGAACACGCGGCCGATCGTGCCGGGCGCGGTGATGAACGCGCGCCCCATCGGCGTCCTCCACATGGACGACGAGAGCGGGCACGACGAGAAGATCCTGTGCGTCCCGACGACGAAGCTCACCCGCCGCTACGAGAAGGTGCTGAGCTACCGGGACATTCCGGAGATCACGCTCCAGCAGATCGAGCACTTCTTCCAGCACTACAAGGACCTTGAGCCCAACAAGTGGGTGAAGGTCACGGGCTGGGGCGATGTGGACGAGGCGAAGCAGAAGATCATCGAGGCGATCGCGCGCGCGAAGGACAAGGGCCTCTCGACCGCCGCCGAGTGACACGGCGCGCCACCGCGCCCATCGCGGTGGCGCTTCCGCCGACACGCACGTCAAGACGAACCGAAGTCAATTGTTTCGGTCTGTTTCCGCGGATTGTTTTTGAGGTGGTGCGACCATCTCGCACCGGCATCATCGCAAACGCCCGTTACGGGCCGGATTCTGCCTCATCGCCTTTGGCGGCTATCCCCTATTTCGTGTCGCGCTTGTATGTCGGCAAGGCGTCAATCGCGAAATGTGTGATCTATGTCATATTTTTTTCGATGAAGCCGCCGTATCTCCCTCTTACCGGAGCCGGGCCCCGACATCCCTTTCTCCGGTGCGACTTACCCTCGCGACTTTGCCCCGGACCTCGGTCCGGGGCATTTTTCGTTGAGATGGGCCTTCGCCCGTCCGCTCAATCGGGGAGGGGGATGAACTCCTCGGCGTCGCCAGGGACGGTGTCGAAGCGGCCCGACTTCCACTCCGCCTTCGCCTGCTCGATCCGCTCGCGGCGGGACGACACGAAGTTCCACCAGATGTAGCGGGGCCCATCCATCGCGTCGCCGCCGACGAGGACGGCGCGCGCGGTCTCCCGGCTGGTGTTGCGCACCGTGATCGGGTCGCCGGGGCGGAAGACCAGGAGCTGGCCGGCACCGTAGCGCGTGCCGGCGATCTCCACCTCGCCCGCGACGGTGTAGAGGGCGCGCTCCTCGTCCTTCGTCTCGATCGGGATCTGCGCGCCGGGGGCGAGGGTGATGTCGGAGTAGATCATCGAGGAGAAGGTCTTCACCGGCGAGCGTGCGCCCCACGCCTCGCCGAGGATGAGGCGGGCGCTGACGCCGTGGTCCGCCACAATCGGCAGGTCGTCCGCGCCGTGGTGGGCGAAGGCGGGGTCGACCTCCTCGAAGGCCTGGGGGAGGGCGACCCATGTCTGGAGGCCGAAGAGGCGCTGGCCGCGCGCCTTCACCGTCGGGTCCGTCCGCTCCGAATGGACGATGCCGCGCCCGGCGGTCATGAGGTTCACCGCGCCGGGGCGGATCGGCACCTCCGTGCCGAGGCTGTCGCGGTGCATGATCTCGCCATCGAAGAGATAGGTGACGGTGGCGAGGTTGATGTGCGGGTGGGGTCGCACGTCGATCCCCTCGCCGATGACGAACTCGGCCGGGCCCATCTGGTCGAAGAAGATGAAGGGGCCCACCATCCGGCGCTGGCTGGAGGGGAGGGCGCGGCGCACCTCGAATCCGCCGAGATCGCGCGAGCGCGGGATGATGATCGTCTCGATGGAGTCGGCCGAGGCGGCGTCGCCGGGGACGGGGTCTGGAGCGGGCTCGAAACTCATCGGCGTTCGCCTCCTCTGTGGCCTTTGGAGCCGGGGCGAGGCGGGCGCCTCGCCCCGGTCAGTGTCTCACTGGCCGGCGACGGCGTCACCCCCGCCATTGACCCAGCCGACCATGCTCTCGGGGTAGAGCTTCACGTTCTTCTGGCCGGCGAGCTCGGACATGGCGAACCAGTTGGTCGCCGCCCAATGACCGGTGTTGCAGAAGCTGACGACGGGGCCGTCGCCGCCTATCGGCGCGCTGGCGGCGATCTTCTGCGCCTCGGAGGACGGGGCGATCTCGGTCGCGGCGCCCTCGAACCAGGTCGCGTGCGGCAGGCTCTTCGCGCCGCGCAGCGTGCCGGGCGCGTTCGCTGCGGCGTGTTTGGTCTCGCCGCGGAAGAAGGCCTCGGGGCGCGCGTCGACGAGGGCAGCCGAGCGCTCGCCGGCGAGGACGGAGGCGATGCCGGCGCGGTCGATCATCCACTCGTCGGAGAGGGTGAAGGTCGCCTCGGACGGGGTCACCGGGGTCGGGTCGACCGACAGGGGGAGGCCGTCGGCGATCCAGCTCCGCACGCCGCCATTCAGGATCGCGATCTCGCCGATCCCGGCCGACTTCAGCGTCCAGTAGACGCGCGCGGCGGCGCCGAAATCGGTCTGGTTGATGCCGGCATGGGTGACGACGACGCGGTCGTCATGTTCGAGCCCGAGGCCCTGGAGGAGGGTGGTGAGCGCCTCGTCGCTGAGGACCGCGCCCGGATTGGCGGCGGGCCCGCGCCAGTCGGCATAGGGCGCGTTGACGGCGCCCGGCAGGTGCGCTGTGGCGAACGCGTCCTTGTCGCGGATGTCGATGATCGCGACGTCACCGGCGTCGGCGATCGCCGCGACGTCGGCAGGGGCCATCAGCGGCGACCAGGCGGGCGCGGCCGAAGCCGTGGCGACGGACAGGATCGTGGCCGCCGCGACGATGAGAAATCGATGCATAGTCTCCCTCAAGCCAGGATATGGACATTCTGGGTCCAGTTATGTGCGCTAGCACCTAATGGCTTTCGGGCGTCTCGGCAAGGGAGGGGCCGGCGGGGTGCTGCCGGCTCGCGCGCTCAGGCGGTGCGCTGGGGGCCGACGGCCTCGCGTCCCGCTCCGCTGGCGCTCGCGGACGCGCCGGCGGCGATCCGCTCCTCCATCCAGACGACCTTCTTGTCGTAGTCCGGGTGGATCGTGCCCATCAACCGGTCCCAGAAGGAGAAATGGTTCGCATAATTGTAGTTGTAGGTCGAGTGGTGCATGTCGTGGAACGTCACCGAGGCGAGCGGCCAGGGTGTGCGCGAGGACTTGCCGGCCGCGAATTCGAGCCCGGAGTGGCCGATCATGCCGTTAAAGTGATCGAACACGCGGTGGGCGATGAAGATCGCTGGCGGGAACGGCACGATCAGCGGCATGAACAGGAAGAAGCTCTGCTGCGAGAACGCGTCGAAGAACGTGTCGGAATAGTTGCTCCACACGGTCGGCGCGACGGACTGGTGGTGCAGCGCGTGCCACTTCTTGAACGGGCCGGAATGGTTCAGCCGGTGGATCCAGTAGAACCACGTGTCGAAGAGGAAGATCGACGCGCCGAACATCAACGGCGCCGACCACCAGGTGAGCGCGAAGGGATCGAAGAGGGTCACGCCGTTCAGCTGGAGATAAAGACCGCCCGCGAAGCAGCCGCACGTCACGATCAGCGAGCGCGCCGAGGCCCGGATCTCCTTGTTGCGACGTTTTTGCCCGTCGCGCCGTTCCTGGATCTTCCGCTCCGGATGCTGGCGGGACCACACGGTGAAAGCCCAGCCGAAGGCCAGGTAGGAGCCGAACACCAGCACATAGGTCGCAAGCCAGAGCGCCCCGAAGCCTGCGAGATGGTCGAAAATCGGGCCCATCATTCCCTTACCTCACGCATCCACATGGCCCATCCATCTCACATCGCGTGCCGCGTTGCAAAGTAGCCATTCGTTTCCCAGTTTCGACCCGTTCCGGTATCGACTGCTTCACGTCCGGCATAAAATTGTTCCGATCTTTGAAAGATTTAACCGCGATTGGGTGTTGCCCGTTTGCCGCAGCACCTGATCAAGCGCCCGCAACGCATGGCATCTCCTTGTGCATTCTGATTTGGTGCCGCGTATTGATCGAGGTCAGTCGAGTTTGGAGTAATTGGTTTTGCGGGTCGCCCTGAGGTATCAAGCCATGGCCGCCGCGGCACTACTTGCCTGCGGTGCTATGCCTGATTCCGCCCGCGCCTTCGAACTCTTCGGCTACCATCTGTGGGGCGAGCGCAAGGAGCCGCCGCCGCCCGACGCGGTCGACTACACGGTCGACCTCACCGTCACGCCCGATGATGGGCTCACGAAACAGCTGAAGGGCGTCTCCCGCCTCGTCGACGAGTCCGACGAGCCGAGCCCCGGTTCGGCCGCGCTTCTATCGCGCGCGCGTGGCGACTATCAGCGCCTCCTCGGCTCGCTCTACGGCTCGGCCCGCTACGGTCCGACCATTTCGATCAAGGTCGACGGCCGCGAGGCGGCCGATCTTCCGGTCGACACCGAATTCGGCGACTCGGCGAACGTCGCGATCGACGTCGACCCCGGTCCGCTCTTCCATTTTCGCAACATCGACATCGTCAATCCCGCGGGCGACATCCCCGAGAAATACAACGACAAGACCCCGAAGGCCCCGTCCGCGATCGGCCTCTACCCCGGCGCGACGGCGAACTCGACGGTCGTGATCGCGAGCGAGGCGGCCCTCGTCGGCCGCTGGCGCCACAAGGGCTACCCGAAGGCCGCGATCGAGCGGACGAACGTGACCGCCGACCACAACGACAACACGGTCGATGTCGGCATCACCGTCAATCCGGGCCGCTTCGCCGTGTTCGGCGACACCTCGGTCACCGGCACCCAGTACATGGACCCGATGTTCGTCGCCTATTATGCGGGCATCACGCCGGGCGAGCCGTTCGATCCTGACGATCTCGACCGCGCGCGCGACCAGCTGCGCCGGCTCGAAGTGTTCCAGGCCGTGCGCATCGTGGAAGGGGAGGAGATCCTTCCCGACGGCTCGCTCCCGATCGAGCTGAACGTCGCCGAGCGCAAGCGCCGCGTCTACGGCTTCGGCGCGTCCTACTCCACGGTCGACGGCATCGGCCTCGAGACCTACTGGCGCCACCGCAACCTCTTCGGCCGCGCCGAGAAGCTGAACCTCGAGGCGCGCGTCGGCGGCATCGATGCCAGCGATCCGGACGAATACAACTACCGCGTCGCCGCGACCTTCATCAAACCGGGCGTCATCAACCCGTACACCGACTTCTCCGCCACCATCTTCGGCGAGCAGGATTCGCCCGACACCTACCGCGCCCGCACCGCCGGCGGCCAGCTCGGCCTCACGCGCCGGATCGGCGAGCGCCTGACGATCGACGGCTTCCTCTCCGGCCAGTTCATCACGATCGACCAGACGACGGTCGGCGATGGCGACTTCGTGTTCCTGAGCACGCCGATCTCGGTGAAATATGACGGCTCGAACAACGCGCTGAACCCGACGCGCGGCTTCCGCGTCGACGCCTCGACCGAGCCCTTCTACGAAGTGAACAACGAGAATATCGGCGTCATCAACGAGCTGCAGGGCACCGCCTACTACCCGATCGGCGGCGAGCGCCTCGTCCTGGCCGGGCGCGCCTCGGTCGGCTCGATCGTCGGCGCCCCGCTCGACGATGTGCCGGCGAGCAAGCTCTTCTTCGCCGGCGGCGGCGGCTCGATCCGCGGCTATCCCTATCGCGGCGTCGGCCCCATCGGGCCGGACGGCGAGGTGGTCGGCGGGCGCAGCTACTTCACCGCCTCCGTCGAGGCGCGCATCGGCGTGACCCAGTCGATCGGGATCGTGCCCTTCCTCGACATGGGCAACGCGTTCGTCGACGAACTGCCGGACTTCTCCGAGCCGCTGCGCTTCGGCGCGGGCGTCGGCCTGCGCTACGCGACCGGGCTCGGCCCGCTCCGCTTCGACGTTGCCGTCCCGCTCGATCCGCTCGATGGCGACCCGAACGTCGCCTTCTATATCGGCATCGGCCAGGCCTTCTGATGGAGGATATGCGATGAAAAAGCTCCTCCTCCTCCTGATGGTCCTCTGCGTCACCTCCGCCGGCTTCGCGCTCGCGCAGGACGACGAGCGCTCCCGCTTCGTGCGCTTCGTGGAGCGGCAGATCTCGACGCCAGACCGCCAGATCACCCTCGGCCGGATCGAGGGCGCGCTGTCCTCCAACGTGCGCATCGCCTCGATCTCGATAGCCGACCGCGACGGGACGTGGCTGACGATCAACGACGTCCACCTCGTCTGGTCGCGTCTCGCGCTCCTGCGCGGGCGCCTCTCGATCGACAGCCTCGAAGCCGCCTCCATCGTCATCACGCGCCCGCCGCTGCCGAACGAAAACGACCAGCCGCTGGAGGAGGGCGCCGAGTTCGCCGTGCCCGAGCTGCCGGTCTCGGTCATCATCGACAAGCTCGCCGTGCCGCAGGTCCAGATCGCGGAGGGCATCATCGGCCCCGCCGCGACGCTCGGCGTCGACGGCAGCATCCGCCTCGCGAGCGGCGACCTCGAGGCCAAGCTCGAGATCGAGCGCAAGGACCGCGCCGGCACCTTCTCGATCGACACGAGCTTCAGCAACAGCTCGCGCCAGCTCGCGATCGACGTGACCGTCGCCGAGCCGGCCGACGGCGTCATCGCGAACGCGCTGAACATCGACGGCCGCCCGCCGATCACGTTCGAGATCAAGGGCGACGGCCCGCTATCCGACTTCCTCGCCAATATCCGCCTCGACGCGGACGGCAGCACGCTCCTCTCGGGCACGACGACCATCTCGCAGGTCGCGGGCGGGCTGCGCTTCCTCGCCGACATCGAGGGCAACCTCACCCCCCTCGTCGCCGACCTCTACGACCCGCTCGTGGAAGGCGGGACGCGGCTGAAGATCGACCTCACCCGCCGCGACAGCGGTGAGATCGAGGTCTCCGAGGGCAATTTCGTGAGCGGCGTCGCCTCGCTCAACATCAAGGCCGCGCTCGCCGCCGACGGCGTGCCGACGCGCCTCGCGATCGACGGCGACCTGAAGCGCGGCGACGGCGAGCCCATCATCCTGCCGGGCGGCGGCGGCGACGCGACGGTCCGCGCGGCGACGATCGACGTCTCGCTCGGCCAGTCAACCGGCGGCGCCTTCAGCGCGAACATCGTGCTCGACGAGCTCGACACCCCGCTCCTCAGCGCCCCCACCGCCCGCATCGAGGCGACAGGCACGGCGACCAACCTCTCCGACCCCGCCGCACGCACGGTGGTGTTCGACGTCACCGGCGGCGCCGACCAGCTCACCTCCGACGATGGCGGCCTTGCCGACGCGATCGGCGCCAAGCTCTCGCTCAGCGTCTCGGGGCGCTGGCAGTCGGGCGCGCCCGTCACGATCGCCGTCGCCGAGATCAGTTCGGACAATCTGAACGCCCACTTCGATGGCTCGATCGGCTCCGGGCTCGACGGCAACTACCGCCTGGAGGCGGCCAACCTCGCCGCATTCTCGGGTCTTGCGAACCGCGATCTCGGCGGCTCGATCAATCTCGGCGCGCGCGGCACGATCGGCTTCAACGGCCTCGTCGACCTCGTGATCGACGCGACGACCGAGAATCTCGAGGCGGGCATCGCCGCCGTCGACGGGCTTCTCCAGGGCACGACCACCCTGTCCGGCCGCGCCGCGACGCTGGAAACCGGAGCCGCTTTCGACACCTTCCGCATCGCGAACGAGCAGCTCACCGTCACGGTCGACGGCACGGTCAGCGAGGCCGAGGCGAACCTTCAGGCCGCCGTCTCGCTGCGCGACCTCGCCGCGGTCAGCGAGAAGGCCGGCGGCCCGATCGAGGCGCGCCTCACGGTGAGCGGCCAGGCCGCGACGCCGACCGTCTCGGCCCGGATCACGAGCCCCTCGCTCCGCCTCGACCGGCAGTCGCTCGACGCGCTCGACGTCGCCTTCGACGGCACGTTCGACCGCAACAGCGCCATCCCGCTCGACCTCGACGGCACGCTCACGGTCGAGGGCACCTACGCGAACGAGCCGCTGAACCTCTCGACCCGGCTCGACACCGGGGACGGCCTGCGGGCGCTGCGCGGCCTCGTCATCGAGATCGCCGGCGCGACGGCCGAGGGTTCGCTCTCGCTCCTCGACAGCGGCCTCGTCAGCGGCGACCTCGTGCTCGACGTGCCGAACCTCTCCCGCCTCGCCCCGCTCGCCCTCACCGAGGCGGAGGGCAGCCTCTCGGCGACGCTCCAGCTCTCCGTCACCGACGAGCGCCAGGCGGTCGATATCGACGCCGAGGCCCGCCAGATCGAGGTCGCCGGCATCTCGCTCGGCTTCGCCGACATCGACCTCGCGATCGACGACGCGCTCGGCATCCCCGCGCTCGACGGCACGGCGAGCCTGCGCACCCTCAAGGTCGCCGGGTTCGACGTTCGCACCGCCGACGTCACCGCGCGGCGCGATGGCGAGACGACGCATATCAGCACGAACGCCGATCTCGGCTCCGGCTCGCTGTCGGCAACCGGCACGCTCGCCCGCGCCGAGGATGGCTTCGTCGCCGGCCTCGACACCTTCCTCCTTTCGCGCGAGGGCCTTGCCGCGCGCCTCGTCGCGCCGACCTCGGTCTCGGTCGCCGGCAACACCGTGCGCATCGACGACACGGAACTGTCGATCGGGGACGGGCGCGTCACCATCGCCGGGACGCTCGGCGACACGCTCGATCTGCGCGCCCGGATCGCGCAGCTCCCGCTCTCGATCGCGAACCTCGTGCGCGCCGATCTCGGCGTCGCGGGCACCGTCTCGGGCGACGTGACCCTCTCCGGTACCCGCGCCGAGCCCGTCGCCGCCGCCACCGTCTCGGCGACCGGCGTCACCGCCAACATGCTGCGTGAGCGCGGCATCGACCCGCTGACCCTCAACGCCGAGGGCCGCTACGCGGACGGCACGGCCACCATCGCCCGCTTCGAGACGCGGATCGGCAGCGGCGAGATCGTCGCGTCCGGCACCGTCGGCGAGGCGCTGAACCTCACCGTCAACGTCACCACGCTGCCGCTCGCGCTCGCGAACGCCTTCGTCCCCGATCTTGCGATCGCGGGCACGGTGTCCGGCCGCGCGAACGTGACCGGATCGCTCGACGATCCGGCCGCCGACTTCCAGGTCAATGTCGCGAACGCCACCGCCGCGCCGCTCCGCTCCGCCGGGATCAATCCCGTGAGCGCGACGCTCGCCGGCCACTATGAGGACGAGGAGGCGAGCCTCGGGACGGCCGAGGTGCGGATCGCGGGCGGCACGATCACGGCGTCCGGCACCGTCGGCAAGCGCCTCGACGTCACCGCGCGCGTGACGAACCTGCCGCTCGCCATCGCGAACGGCTTCCAGCGCGATCTCGGCGCTTCGGGCACGGTGTCGGGCGAGGTGAAGGCGCGCGGCCCGGTCACGAGCCCGCAAATCACCTTCCAGGTGAACAGCCCCTCGCTCACCGCCGCGCCGCTGCGCAATGCCGGCCTCCCGCCGGCCTCGATCAACGCTTCGGGCAGCTACGATCGCGGCACCGTCACCCTCTCTGACGCGGTGGTGCGGATCGGGGGCGGCGAGGCGCGGGCGCAGGGGACCATCGGCCGCCGCCTCGACATCAAGGTCAACCTCGCGAACCTTCCGGTCGCGCTCGCGAACGGGATGCAGCCGGAACTCGGCCTCTCGGGCACTCTCTCCGGCCAGGCGCAGGCGACGGGCTCGGTCGACAACCCGCGCGCGACCTTCTCCCTCGGCGTCGACAATTTCTCCGCCGCCGCGCTCGACCAGGCCAATATCGGCTCCCTCGCGATCCGCGCGACCGGCAGCTTCGCGAACAACCGCGTGCAGATCGCCTCCGCGACCGCGCAGGGCGCGGGCCTCTCGGTCAACGCCTCGGGCGTCGTGCCGCTCTCCGGCGGCGGGCTCGACGTGCGCGTCACCGCCTCGGCTCCGCTCTCGCTCGCCCAGCGCTTCGTCGCCGAGCGCGGCGCCACGATCAGCGGCGACGTCAACGCCGACGTGCGCGTCACCGGCTCGATCGCGGCCCCCGCCTTCTCCGGCTCGGTGCGCGGCAGCGGCATCAACTTCCGCGACCCCGACACCAACCTCGTCCTCTCCAACGGGTCGCTCGCGGCGAACCTCACCCGCGACCGCGTCGTGATCGAGCGCCTCAGCGCCAATCTCGGCGACGGGACGGTCTCCGTCTCCGGCTCGATCGGGCTCGGCGCGGGCTTCCCGGCCGACCTCACCGTCACCGCCCGCAACGCGCGCTATGCCGACGGGCAGCTCTTCGTCGTCCTCCTCGACGGCGACCTGAAGGTGACCGGCCCGCTCACCGCCGATCCACTGATCTCCGGCCGGATCGATGTGGAGCGCGCCGAGATCACCGTGCCGGAGCGCCTCAACGGGTCGAGCACGCTCATCAACGTCAACCACTACGATCCCTCGCGCGCGGTGCTCGAGACGCTGCGGCGCGCGAAGGCGGGTCCCTATGCGGGCGTCGAGGAGGAGGGCCGCCAGGCGACCGGCATCCGGCTCGACATCACGATCTCCGCCCCGCGGCGCCTCTTCGTGCGCGGCCGCGGCATCGACGCCGAGTTCGGCGGCAACCTGCGCGTCACGGGCCCCTCCGACAACATCTCCCCCGTCGGCCGGTTCGAGCTCATCCGCGGCCGCATCAACATCCTCAGCCAGCGGATCGTCTTCACCGAGGGTGCGGTGACGCTCCTCGGCGACCTCGACCCCACGATCAGCCTCGTCGCGGAGACCTCGCGCGGGCAGGTGACGGTGCGTGTGGTCGTCTCGGGCCAGGCGAGCGCGCCGGACGTGCGCTTCGAATCCGTCCCTGACCTGCCGCAGGACGAAGTCCTCGCCCAGCTCCTCTTCGGCCGCAGCATCGGCGATCTCTCCGCCTTCCAGCTCGCCCAGCTCGCGGCGGCGGTGGCCGAGCTTGCGGGCGGTGGTGGCGGCCCGAACATCCTGGAACAGGTCCGCGTCTTCTCCGGGCTCGACAATCTGGAGATCGTGCAGACCGAGGATGGCGGCACTTCAGCGCAGGCCGGCCGCTACATCGCTGACAATGTCTATGTCGGCGTGCGGGCGGGCGACCGCTCCTCCGGCATCACGCTGAACCTCGACGTGACGCGGAATCTCACGCTGCGCGGGGAGGCCATGACCGACGAGACGTCGCTCGGCATCTACTTCGAGCGCGAGTACTGACCGCCGGAATATATTTGACTTATTCTAGTTCAATATAAACCGGCGCTCAGCCTGAAATTTGTAGAATTCTCAAGCGACGGCGGGCCGTTGACGCCCGTCCGGCGCCTGGATACTGGCTCGGGCAACCAATAAACCGATGAGGTTGCCCATGCGCCGTCCATATCTCTCCGCACTGCTGCTCGTCGCGCTGGCGACGCCTGCTTTTGCGCAGGGCGAAGTGAACGTTTACTCGTCCCGTCACTACGACACCGACGATTCTCTTTACAAGACGTTCGAAGAAAGCACCGGGATCAAGGTGAACCGCATCGAGGACGACGCCAACGTCCTCATCGAGCGCATGACCTCCGAGGGCGAGCTCGGCGCGGCGGACGTGTTCATCACCGTCGACGCGGGCCGCATCGGCCGCGCCGACCTCGCGGGCCTCCTCCAGCCGTTGAACTCCGACATCATCGACGAGAAGGTCGCGCCGGAGCTGCGCAGCCCGGACGATCACTGGACGGCGATCTCCACCCGCGCCCGCGCCATCTTCTACGACAAGGCCTCGGTCGAGAACCCGCCTCAGACCTACCAGGACCTCGCCGACCCGAAGTATGAGGGCATGATCTGCACGCGCTCGTCCTCCAACGTCTACAACCTCTCCCTCCTCGGCTCGATCATCGCGCACGATGGCGAGGACGCGGCCCGCGCCTGGGCCGAGGGCCTGAAGAACAACCTCGCGCGTGACCCGCAGGGCGGCGACACCGACCAGCTCCGCGGCATCGTCTCGGGCGAGTGCCAGATCGCGATCGCGAACCACTATTATTTCGCCCGCGCCTTCCGCAGCGAGGTCTCCGGCCTCACCGAAGGGCTCGACAAGATCGGCGTCGTCTTCCCGAACCAGGAGACGACCGGCACGCACGTCAACATCTCGGCCGCCGGCATCGCCAAGTATGCGCCGAACGTCGACAACGCCCGCGCCTTCATCGAGTACCTCCTGACCCCGACCGCGCAGGAGCTGATCGCGAACGGCAATGACGAGTTCCCGGTCGTGGAGGGCGTCGAGCCTGCGCCGGAGGTCACCCAGCTCGGCTCCTTCCGCCGCGACGAGCTGAATGTCGGCTCCTTCGCCATGAACGGCGACGTCGCCCAGCGCATCTTCAACGAGGTCGGCTACCGCTGATCCGCGCGGCCGGGCGCGGCCGGCCCGTCGCGCCCGCCTTCTCTAAAGCGAAAGCCTGCGCCGCGGCGCGGGCTTTTCTCGTTCCCACCCCGGCCGTTCGATAAATCAGCCCAAAGCGCCATTGATGCGGTAGCATCGGCGAAAATCCGCGCCGCGCACGGATGCTCGCCGCGCGCCCATGATGACGGAGGTGCCGTGAATCTTCCCCCCTTCCAGCAGGAGTTCGTTCTGCATTTCGGCGAGATGGGCTCGCGCTGGGGTATCAACCGCACCGTCGGCCAGATCTACGCGCTGCTCTTCCTGACGGAGCGGCCGCTGAACGCGGAGGAGATCACCGACCTCCTCGGCTTCTCGCGATCGAACGTCTCCATGGGGCTGAAGGAGCTGCAGGCGTGGAAGCTCGTGCGGCTGAAGCACTTCCCCGGAGACCGGCGTGAATATTTCACGACGCCCGGCGATTTGTGGGAGATCGTGCGCACGCTGGTGGAGGAGCGCAAGCGCCGGGAGATCGACCCGACCTTGTCGAAGCTGCGCGAACTCCAGCTCTCCGACGAGATCGGCGAGGCGGACGCCTACGCCCGCGGCCGCATCGAGGAATTGTCGGAGCTGATCGAGCTTCTGACCGGCTGGTATGACGACATGAACCGGCTCGAGACCCAGCGGCTCGTCCAGCTCCTGTCGCTGGGCGCGAAGGTGCAGGAATTCGTCGCCAAGGCCGGAAAGGTGCTGCCGATGACGCGCAAGCGCGCGCCGGGCAGCGCAGAGCCCGACCCCGCCGCCGAGGACGGCTGATACGAAAACGGCCCCGCGAGGGGCCGGTCCTTAGTCGTCGGATGGGCGCGTCTGCCGCGCTCAGAGCGAGGCGGCGAGCTGCTCTTGCGGCCGTTCCTTCTCGCGTGCCGCCTTCACCACCGCCTTCTGCACCTTCTCGAACGCCCGCACCTCGATCTGACGCACCCGCTCGCGCGAGACGCCGAACTCGGCCGAGAGGGCCTCCAGCGTCATCGGCTCCTCGGCGAGGCGCCGCATCTCGAAGATGCGCTTCTCGCGGTCGTTCAGCACGCCGAGCGCGTCCTTCAGGAGCTGGCGGCGATTGTCGAGCTCCTCGTTCTCGGCGAGGACCTCTTCCTGGCTCGTCGAATCGTCGACCAGCCAATCTTGCCATTCGCCCGAATCGGCCTCCTGCCGGATCGGGGCGTTCAGCGAGGTATCGCCCGAGAGGCGCCGGTTCATCGAAATCACGTCCGATTCCGGCACGTTCAGCTTCTGCGCGATCTGGGCGACCTGATCGGGCCGCAGATCACCATCGTCGAGCGCCTGGATCGAGCTCTTCACCTTGCGCAGGTTGAAGAACAGCCGCTTCTGGTTCGCCGTGGTCCCGAGCTTCACAAGACTCCACGAGCGCAGGATGTACTCTTGGATTGCCGCCTTGATCCACCACATAGCGTAGGTGGCCAAGCGGAACCCCTTCTCCGGGTCGAAGCGCTTGACGGCCTGCATGAGGCCGACATTGCCTTCCGAAATGACCTCGGAAATGGGCAGACCATAGCCGCGATAGCCCATCGCGATCTTGGCGACGAGACGGAGATGGCTCGTCACCAGCTTGTGCGCCGCGTCGGAGTCGTCATGCTCCAAGTACGCCTTGGCGAGCATGTACTCCTGCTGCGGCTCCAACATGGGGAATTTGCGGATCTCGTCCAGGTAGCGGGATAGGCCCGCTTCACCAGACGCGATCGCTGGCAGGGATTTTGCCATAGGGATCCCTCCTCAAGAGATGTGCCTTCCGGATATGCGGCAAGGCACGCGCGGTCCGAAGCACCGCCGGACCGCTTAATTTGGTTTGTGCTCGATCAAATACAACCCTCTGCCTCAAGCAAAGGGATGGCAAGTGACGTTCTGTTCACTATCTAGTTTGGGTTTAGCCCAATGTTGAACGGCGCGAAATTAACCGTTCGGATAGTTGGCGAGTGCTGCCGTCAGTCGCGCGAAATCTTCCGGTGACGGCGCCTCGAAAACCATCTCCTCGCCCGTCAGCGGATGCGCGAAGCCGAGGAGCGCCGCGTGGAGGGCCTGCCGGTCCAGCGCGGCGAGCGCGGCACGTGCCGCCTCGTTGATCTTCGCCGCCTTCGTCGCAAACCCCGCCCCGTATACGCTGTCGCCGAGCAGCGGATTGCCGATCGCCGCCAGATGCACGCGGATCTGGTGCGTGCGGCCGGTCTCGAGCTCGCACGCGACGCGGCTCGCGGGTCCGAGCGGCTCCTCCAGCCGGTAGTGCGTGATCGCGACCTTGCCGTCCGAGCGGACGGCGAAGCGCTGCCGGTCGGTCGGGTGGCGGCCGATCGGCCGGTCGATCGTGCCCCAGGGCGGGGAGGGCTCGCCCCAGACGAGCGCGTCATAGCGTCGTTGGAGCGGCCCCGTGCGCCCGTGATCGGCGAACTGGGCCGCGAGGCCCTGGTGCGCCGCGTCGCTCTTCGCCACCACCATGACGCCGGACGTGTCCTTGTCGAGCCGGTGGACGATGCCGGGCCGCATCACCCCGCCGATCCCCGAGAGCGAATCGCCGCAATGGTGGAGGAGGGCGTTGACGAGCGTTCCCGTCGCATGCCCCGCCGCCGGATGGACCACGAGCCCCGCCGGCTTGTTGATGACAATCAGCGCGTCGTCCTCGTAGAGGACGTCGAGCGGAATGGCCTCCGGGATCGGATCGGCGGGCTCGGGCGGGGGCGGAACGAGGGTGAGGAGATCCCCGACCGCGACCTTGCGCGAGGGGTCGGTCATCGTCTCCCCGTTGAGTTCCACGGCGCCAGCCCGTATCAGCGCCTGGACGCGGGTGCGGCTCATGCCGTCGACCGCGGCCGCAAGGGCGGCGTCGGCTCGCGCCGCGCGGTCCACTTCGATCGCCACCTCTTCACCCGACATCGTCTTCAACCGCCATGGACTGCTCGTGACCGAAACCGACAAGGATGACGAACTCGATCCCGCCATGGAGGCTGTGCGGCGCAAGCTGGTGCGCCTCCTCTTGGTGTCGGGAAGCGTGATGGCGCTCGGGTTCGTCGCCGTCATCGTGGCGGTCATCTACCGCGTCTCGGAGCAATCGGCCAGTGCCGTGCCGGAGCCGGTCGCGGTGAACCTCGACATGAGCCTCGACGAGGTGCGCGAGGCGACGGTCTCGGGGGACCGGCTCGTCCTCACCATCGCGGGCGATGCGCCGCGCATCGAGGTGCGCCGCCTCTCCGACGGCGCGCTCCTCCAGACCTTTCATCTCGGCGGCGCGTCCGCCGAGTAGGGGAGCGGCCGCCGGATCGGCCGCCGCTCGCCTGGCGGATCAGACCGTCGCGTCGCCGTGGACGACGACCACGGTCGTGCCGACGGGCACGCGCTCATAGAGGTCGATCACGTCCTGGTTCAGCATGCGGATGCAGCCCGACGACATCGCCTGGCCGATCGACATCGGCTCGTTGGTGCCGTGGATGCGGTAGAGCGTGTCACGCCCGCCCTTGTAGAGGTAGAGGGCGCGGGCGCCGAGCGGGTTCGCCGGGCCGCCGGGCATGCCGCCGGCATATTTCTTCAGCCGCGGCTCGCGCTGGATCATCTGCGGCGGCGGCGTCCAGGTCGGCCACGTCGCCTTGCGGCCGACGCGGGCCTGGCCGCCCCAGGCAAAGCCCGCGCGGCCGACGCCGATGCCGTACCGGATCGCCGTCTTCTGGTCGACGATGAGGTACAGGTTTCGCGTGCCCGTGCTGACGACGACCGTGCCCGGCTTGTACTTGCCGGAATGGTCGACGAATTGCCGGTGGTACTGCTTCGGGATCCTCGTCATGTCGACGCGCGGGACCACGAAGGGTTCGCGGTCCGGCGTGCCGAGCTGCGGCACGGCGCGGTAGCCGAGCGCGGCCGACTGGAAGCTGCCCCCATCCACGACGCACCCGGCCAAAGCCGCGGTCGCCGTCGTCACACCGAGGGCGACGAAGGCCCTCCGACTCATATCAGTGCGTCTGTCCGACATTCCCCTCGATCCCTCGGCCCTTGGCCCTCGGCAAAATGCATAAAGGCGCACGGCCGGCCGCCGGGCGCATGGGGTGACCATGCGATTTTCGCCGGCCAGCTCAAGTTGCGGGGGCCGTGGATCAAGGGTTCGTGAGCCGTTCTGACGCACGAGCGCCACAAGTGTGGTGCGAACAACACGAAAGTGGCCGCCGCGCCTCAGCTTTTCCGGCCGAAAGCGCCGTCCGGCGGGGTCAGTTGGCGAGCACGTCGCGGGCGATGATGAGGCGCTGAATCTCGCTCGTGCCCTCGTAGATCGTCGTGATGCGCGCGTCGCGGGCGTAGCGCTCCACCGGATAGTCCTTCAGGTAGCCCGCCCCACCATGGAGCTGGAGCGCGACATAGCAGGCGCGCTGGGCGGCCTCGCTTGCATAAAGCTTCGCCATCGACGCGGCGCGGGCGAACGGCTCGCCCGCATCCTTCAGCGCCGCGGCCTGGAGGATGAGGAGGCGCGCGGCTTCGAGCTCGGTCTCCGCGTCGGCGATCATCCATTGCGGCCCTTGCATGGAGGCGATCGTCTGGCCGAACTGGCGGCGCTCCTTCACGTAGGCGATGGCGGCGTCGAGCGCCGCGCGCCCGATCCCGCGCGCGAGCGATGCGATGCCGATCCGCCCGCCCGCGAGCTCGCCCACCGCGATGCGGAAGCCGGCATTCTCGGCCCCGAGCATCGCCTCGGCCGGCACGCGGCAGTCCTCGAAATGGACGATGTTGGTCGCCGAGCCGTGCTGGCCGAGCTTCTCCTCCTTCTTGCCGATGACGAGGCCCGGCGTCCCCGCTTCCACGAGGAAGCAGGAGATTCCGCGCCCCTTCGGCGCGGCCGAGTCGGTGACGGCCCACACGACGAAGATCCCGGCATAGGCGGCGGAGGTGATGTAGAGCTTCGCGCCGTTGAGGATGTAGGAATCGCCGTCCTTCACCGCGCGCGTCGTCATCCCGGCAGGGTCGGACCCGGCCCCCGCCTCGGTGAGGCAGAAGGCGCCGGCGGAGTAGGTGCCGTCGGCGAGCTTCGGAAGGTGCGCCTCCTTCTGCCCGGCCGTGCCGATCGCCGCGATCACCTCGCCCACCATGTTGGTGACGGAGACGGTGACGGCGGTCGACGCGCACGCCTTGGCGATCTCCTCCACCGAGAGCGCGAACGCCGTCGCGCCCGCTTCCGTGCCGCCATAGTCGGCGGAAATGTTGATCGCCATGAAGCCGTTCTCGGCGAGGCGCTTGAGGTTCTCGAGGAAGCGGGCCTCAGCGCCCGGCGCGCCGCGGTCGAGCGCCTCGGCGTTCGGCGCGATCGTCTCCGCCGCGATGCGTGCGGCGGTTTCCTGGATCATGCGCGCGTCTTCGCTGACGAAAAGCATGGATAGGTCCTCCCGCGCGCTCCGGTGCCGCGGCGGCATTCTTGGCCGCTTGCGGCCCGTGCCTCAAGATGGCGGGGCGAAAGGGCCCCCTGATGACGATCCTGCTCCTCAACCCCAACACCAACGCCGAGACGACGGCGAAGATGGTCGCGATCGCCGGGCGCGCGGGCACCGGCCTCGTCTTCGACGGGCGGACGGCCCCCTTCGGCGTGCCGATGATCGTGGAGCCCGTGGCGCTCGCGGAGGGCGCGCGCGCGGTGGCGGCGATGTGCATGGACGCCGGGGCCCATGAGGGCGTGATCGTCGCGGCGTTCGGCGATCCGGGCATCGAGGCGGCGCGGGCGCGGCTCGCGGTGCCGGTGGTGGGGATCGGCGAGGCGAGCATCCTGGAGGCCGCCGAGGGCGGACGCCGCTTCGCCATCGCGACGACGACGCCCGGTCTCGTCGACGCCATCGCCGGACGCGTCGCCGGCTACGGCAAGGCCGCCCAATTCGCCGGCACCTTCCTCACAGAGGGCGATCCGGACGCGATCGTGAAGGACCCCGCCCACCTTGCCGAGGCGCTGGGGGATGCGGCGGAGCGCGCGATCGCGGAGGGCGGGGCGGAGGCGGTGATCATCGGCGGCGGGCCGCTCGCCGAGGCGGCGGCCGCGATCGCGGCCCGGCTCGGGACCGCCATAATCGAGCCGCTGCCGGCGGCCGCGCGGCTGATGCGCGCCCGGCTCGGCGCCTGATCAGGCGGCTTCGGTCGCCCGCGCCGGCTCGATGAGCTCCGACCGGCCCTGTTCGAGCACGCACGCGACGCGCCGTCCCGGCCCCGGCCGGTAGACCGGCGGCAGCGCTTCGAGGCAGGTCTCCTGCGCAAATTCGCAGCGCGGGGCGAAGGCGCAGCTCGTCGGCCGCGTGTCGAGCGGGGGCGGCGAGCCAGGGATCGAGGCGAGCGCAGTGCCGCGCTCCGCGCCGTGGAGGTTCGCCGCGAGGAGGCCCTTCGTGTAGGGGTGGCGCGGATCCTTGATGATCTCCGAGACCGTGCCTTCCTCCACGATATTGCCGGCATACATCACCGCGATCCGGTCCGAGATCTCGACCGCGACGCCGATATCGTGCGTCACGAACACGATCCCCATGCCGAACTCCTTCTGCAGTTCGCGCAGGAGGAGGAGGACCTGGATCTGCACCGTCGCGTCGAGCGCGGTGGTCGGCTCGTCGGCGAGCAGGAGCTTCGGCCGGCAGGCGAGGGCGAGCGCGATCATCGCGCGCTGGCGCATCCCGCCCGACATCTCGTGCGGATAGTTGCGCAGCCGCCGCTCCGGCGAGGGGATGCGCACCCGCGTCAGCATGTCGAGCGCGACGTCCATCGCCGCGGTGCGCGACACGCGGTCGTGCCGGCGCACGGCCTCGGCGATCTGGTCGCCGATCGTGTAGACCGGGTCGAGCGCCAGCATCGGCTCCTGGAAGATCATCGAGACGGTTTTGCCGCGATAGTCCGACAGGCGGCGGCCGGAGAGGGCCATCACGTCGATCCCGTCGACGGTGATCTTGCCGCTCATGTCCGTCCGCTTCGGCGGCAGGAGCTTCAGGAGCGCCTTCAGCGTGACGCTCTTGCCGGATCCCGACTCGCCGAGGATCGTGACGACCTCTCCCGGCTTCAGCGACAGGTCTAGACCGTTGACGGCGTGGACGGTGCGCTCGCCGTGGAAGCGGACCGAGAGGTCCTCGATCGTCATCAGCGCGCTCATTGGGCCGCCTCCAGGACGAGGGTGGGCGAGGCGCCGGCCTTCGAGTGGCCGGACTGCGGGTCAAGCATGTGGCAGGCCGCGACATGGCTCGCGATGTCCCCGACCGGGCACGTCTTTGGCGCGCGCGCGGCGCAAACGTCCTCGGCATATTGGCAGCGCGTGTGGAAGCGGCAGCCCGATGGCGGGTTGATCGGGTTCGGCGGATCGCCCGCGAGCGGGGGCTTCTCGGTGCGGTGGTCGGGATCCATCGACGGCATCGCCGCGAAGAGGGCGGCCGTGTAGGGGTGGGCGCGCCGCTCCCACACCGCGTCGACCGGCCCGATCTCCACCACCTCGCCGAGATACATGACCATGATGCGGTCGGCGACGAAGCGCACGACGTTGAGGTCGTGCGAGATGAAGACGTAGGTGAGGCCGAACTCGGCCTTGAGGTCGGCGAGAAGGTTGAGGACCTGCGCCTCCACCGACTTGTCGAGCGCCGACACCGCCTCGTCGAGGATGATGAGGCGCGGCTTCATGGCGAGCGCGCGGGCGATGTTGATGCGCTGGCGCTGCCCCCCGGACAGTTCGTGCGGATAGCGCCCGGCGAAGCGGGCCGGGGCGAGGCCGACGCGCTCCAGGAGCTCGTGGGCGAGGCGGCGGGCGTCCTTCGCGGCGACGCCGCGCATCTTCGGCCCGAACGCGATGGTCTCCTCGATGGTGAGGCGCGGGTTCAGCGAAGCCCAGGAATCCTGGAACACCATCTGCACGTCGTCCCACAGATCCTTCAGCTTCAAATCCGTGCCGAGCTTCTCGCCGTCGAGGACGATCTCCCCCTTGTCGAGCCCGATGAGGCCGACGAGGAGGCGGGCGGTGGTGGACTTCCCGCAGCCCGACTCGCCGACGATGCCGAGCGTCTCGCCCTTCTCGACGGTGAAGGAGACGCCGTCGACGGCGCGCACGGCGTCGCCCTTGGAGAAGAGGCCGCGGCGCACGGCGAAGTGGCGCGTGAGGTCGCTCGCGATGACGAGGGGCTGGGCGGGGCCGCCGCGGTCGCGGTGGGTGTCAGTCGGCTCGCTCATCGGTCAGTCCCTGATGTTCATGGCCGAGCGCAGGCCGTCGGACAGGAGGTTGAGGCACAGCGAGGTCGCGAAGATCATGACGCCCGGAAGCGCCGCGATCAGCGGGTCGATGTAGATGGCCGTGCGCAGCGTGTTCAGCATGAGGCCCCACTCGGGCTGCGGCGGCTTCACGCCGAGGCCGAGGAAGGAGAGACCCGCCGCGAGGATCATCGAGACCGAGGTGAGGCTCGTCGCGTAGACGAAGATCGGGCTCATCACGTTGCCAAGGACGTGGACCCGCACCACCGTCAGCGGGTGGGCGCCCGATATTCGCGCCGCGTCGACATATTCGAGCGAGCGGACCGAGGCGGTCACGCTCTCCGCGACGCGGGTGATCGGCGGGATGAAGACGATCGTGAGAGACACGAGGCTGTTGAGGATGCCGGCCCCGAGCGCGCCCGAGATCGCGATCGCGAGGAGGATCGAGGGGAAGGCGAAGAACACGTCGACCGTGCGCATGATCGCGGTGTTGAGCGCGCCGCCGACATAGCCGGCGAGGATGCCGAGCGTCGTGCCGATGAAGAAGGCGAGCACCACCGGCAGAAGGCCGAGCATCAGCGTGAGGCGGCCGCCATAGATGAGGCGGGCGAGCATGTCGCGGCCGAGCTCGTCGGTGCCGAGGATGTGGCCGGGCGTCCCGATCGGCTTGAGGCGCGTGATCATCGAGCCCTTGAACGGATCGCCGAGCGGGAGGATCGGCGCGAAGATCACGAGGAGGAAGAGGATGAGGAGGATCCCGCCGCAGACCATCGCCACCGGATCGCGCCGGAGGCGGACGACGACGCCGCGCCAGTAGCCGCGCGACTGGACGGGGACGGCCTCCGCCTCCAGCGCGACCTTGCCGGGGGTGGCCTCGATCCGGGCATCCATGCTTGCGCTCATTGTCAGCCTCTCTTGATGCGCGGGTCGACGAGCGGCTGGGCGAGGTCGACGATCAGGTTGGCGAACACGAAGAAGAGGGCGAGGACGAGGATCGTCCCCTGCAGCAGCGGCAGGTCACGCTGGAAGATCGCGTTCGACAGGAGGAAGCCGGTGCCCGGCCAGTTGAACACCGTCTCGATCAGGATCGACCCGCCGAGGAGGTAGCCGAGCTGGAGGCCGACGACCGACAGCGTCGTCGGCGTGACGTTCTTCACGACGTGCTTCAGGATCTGCGCGCCGCCGAGCCCCTTCGCCTTCAACGCGTCGATGAAATCCTGCGACAGGAGATCGCCGACGAGGGCGCGCACCGTGCGCGTCACGATCCCCATCGGCACCACCGACAGCGTGACGGCGGGCAGGATGATGTAGCGAAGGTGCTCGAAATCCCAGTGCCAGGCCGTCGATCCGCCGGGACCGGCGCCGACCGAGGGCAGCCAGCCGAGCTTCACCGAGAAGATGACGACGAGGACGATGCCGAGCCAGTAATTCGGGATGGAGACGCCGGTGATCGCGACCGCCGTGACGGCCCGGTCGACGAGCGTGTCCTTGAAATAGCCGGCGATGAAGCCGAAGAGGACGCCGAGCGGGAAGCCGATCATCGAGGCGGCGACGGCGAGGATGAGCGTGTTGCCGACGGCGCGCATCACCTCGGAGGCGACGGGCCGGCCGGTGGCGATGGAAGCGCCCAGATTGCCCGTCAGCGCGTTGCCGAGCCAGACGACATATTGGACCGGGAGCGGCTTGTCGAAGCCGTACTCGGCCATCATCTCGGCCTGCTGCTCGGCCGTGGCGTCGATCGGCATGACCGCGGTCAGCGGGTCGCCGGGGGCGATGTGCACGAGAAGGAAGCAGATCACCGTCACCCCGAAGGCCACGGGAATGACGTAGGCTAGCCTTCGCAAGGTGTACGCCAGCATGGCGGATTTCGCTCCGTCGCTCGATGGATGGAGCCATGGGCGGGGCCCATGGCGCGGACCGCCGGAGCGGCCGTGGCGGCGGAAGGCGCCGGCGCGAGGCCGGCGCCCGGGCCTATTCCTCGATCGTGATTCCGGAGAAGTTCTGGAACCAGTTCTGCGCCTGGACGAAGCCCTTCACCTTCGGCGTCATCGCGCGCGGCGTGACGTCGTGGGTGACGAAGAGGAAGAGGGCGTCGTTCACGTACTTCTCGTGCGTGCGGCGCAGCACCTCGTCCTGCTCGGCCGGGTCGAAGGTGGTGCGGATCGCCTTGAACAGCTCCTCCATCTCCGGGTCGCAATAGTGACCCCAGTTGGTGCCGTTCGGGGCGATCAGGTCACACGAGAGGTGACGGATGAGGCCGGTGAACGGGTCCTGGATGAAGTAGGAGAAGTTGATCGAGTTGGTGCCCATGGCGCTCGGGTCGGCCGCGCCGGCGCGCCAGATGTTGATCATCGTGTTCCACTCGACGACCTCGAACTCCACCTCGATGCCGACCTCGGCGAGGTTCTGCTGGATGAACTCGTTCATCGGCAGCGGCAGCATCTGGCCCGAACCCGACGAGGAGATCAGCGCCTTCACCTTCACCGGATTGTCCGGGCCGAAGCCGGACTCGGCGAGGAGGGCCTTCGCCGCCTCCGGGTCGTACTTCACGTCGAATTCGGGCTTGCCGAACCATTGTGAGGACGGCGGCATGAAGCCCTTCGCCTTCACCATCAGCCCGCCGAGGAGCTGCTCCAGGCCGTCACGGTCGACGGCGAGGTTGGCGGCCTTGCGCACGTTGATGTCGTTCCAGGGCGAGCCGTCGAGACGCGACAGGTGCCAGGTCCAGTTGTGCGGGACGGTGTTCGAGACGATCTCGAAGCCGTTGCCGCGCAGCGCGGGCACGAGGTCCGGGGCCGGGGCCTCGATCCAGTCGACCTGACCGGACATCAGCGCCGCGGAGCGCGCGTTCGGCTCGGGCAGCGGCAGGAGGACCATCTTGTCGAGCTTCGGAACGCGGGTCTCGTCCCAATAGTCGGCGAAGGGGACGAGCTCGGCGCGCTCGCGCGGGACGAATGTCTCCAGCATCCAGGGGCCGGTGCCGGACGGGTGCGAGGCGACCGCCTCCCAGCTCTTGCCCTGGGCTTCCCAGTTCGCCGGCGAGGACATCAGGATCCACGCGATCTGGTAGGGGAGCGTCGCGTCGGGGGTCTTGGTGACGATCTCGACGGTGAGCGGGTCGATCGCCTTGTAGCTCGCGACCGCGGGGATGCGGCTCGCGCCTTGCGCCGCCTGGCGCGTGTCGTACTGCTCGCTCTCCTTGTTGAGGAGCTTGTCGAGGTTCCAGACGACGGCGTCGGCGTCGAAGTCGCTGCCATCATGGAACTTCACGCCCTCGCGGAGCTTGAAGGTCCATTTCGTGCGGTCGGCCTCGTCGGTGCTCCACTCGGTCGCAAGGCCCGGAATGAGGACGGAAGGCTTGTCCGCGCTCGACAGGTCCCAGTTGATGAGCGCGTCGTAGACTGTGTAGCCCATGAAGCGCATGCCTTCGCCGCCCTGGTCGGTCTGACCGGTGGTGAGGGGAATGTCGCTCGCGGTCATGCCGATGCGAAGCGTGCCGGCGGCCAAGGCCGAGCTGGAAAGGAGCACCGTCGCGGCGAGTGCGACGGTGGCACGTCGAAGCGTGCGTGAGAACATTATTGCGCCTCCCTGGGCCAATTCGTTAGGGCGACGACCGGTTGATCGCCTGGCCGGGTTCAAGCAACGCGCGTGCCACGATCTGCCGCGCCAGGGACAGAAAGACGCCACACGGCGCGCGTGCCTTGAGGCACGTCCGAATGGTCCGGACTAGGTTGCGGCGGCTTAGGCGAACACCCGAGCGTTGCCGGGCGCACGCGTTGGGCGCGCCCGGTAGAGCGGGACGTTGAGGCAAGCCGTCGCACGCGGACGGCCGGCGCGGCGCTCAGCCGTGGAAGCGCATCTCCCGCCCATGGAGGAAGCAGGTCTTGTCGAAGAGGGCGAGGTCGAGCGGGTTCGGCAGGCGCACGTCGCCAAGATCCGGGCAGGGCTTGCGCGCCGGGTCGAAGGTGCGGTCGATCTGCGACAGGAAGACGAGGATCAGCCCCCGCTCGCGCGCGAACGCCTTCAGCGCCGCGACCTGTGTGGAGAGGTCCGGCGCGGTGCGGCGCAGATCGAGGATCTGGAGATAGTCGATCACCGCGACGGTGCCGGGCGGCGCGTCGTGGAGACGGGCCATGATGTGCGCCGCGCCCACCGCCTCCGACGTGTCGATGAGGAAGCGTCCGCCATAGGCGGCGGCGTCGATCCCGAGGGCGCTGAGGCGCTCGTGGACGTCCCGCTCGCTGTATTCGAGGGTGAAGAAGGCGCCGGCGTGGCCGGCCGCCATCGCCTCGGCGGCGAGCTTCAGCCCCGTCAGCGTCTTGCCCTGGCCGGGCCGGGCGCCGAGGAGCAGGAGGTCGGCGGGCCGCAGGCGGCCGTAGATCGCGCGTTCGGGCGTCGCGACCTTCGCGATGAGCAGGCTCCAGGTCGCGAAGCCTTCGCCGGCGGCGATCCGGTCGAGCGCGGCGTGGAGGGGAAGGCCCGTCTCGCGGGCAAGGCGTCGCGCATTGCGCTTCAGCCGGTGGATGGGGGCGGACACTGGCATCCGGTGCCTCCTATTGCGGGCGTCTGCCGCAACCCCTCCTCATGCGTCGTGCCCGAACAGGTGGTTCTGTGGATCGTCGGCCCCGCATGAAAGATGCTTTCCCGGACGGAGGGGGGAGGCGCGGGCCACGCCGGCCCGCATCCTAGCGCCTTGCGGTTCCGGCCGGAACCGGACCGGCGCGGGCCGGACGGGTTGTCCCCGCCGGCCGCGCCGTTCGCGTCAGGCGCCGGCGCCGTTCAGCGCCGCCATATCGTCGGCCGAGAGGGAGAGGGCGGCCGCCTTCGCGAAGGTCTCGACCTGGGTGACGCTCGTCGCGCTCGCGATCGGGGCGGTCACGCCGGGGCTCGCGATCAGCCAGGCGAGCGCCACCTCGGCCGGCTTCGCCCCGTGATTGGCCGCCACCTCGTCGAGCGCGGCGAGGATCGCCTTGCCCCGCGCGTCGAGATATTTGGCCATGCCCTTGCCGCGCGCGCTCTGGCCGAAATCGGCCTCCGAGCGATACTTGCCGGTGAGGAAGCCGGAGGCGAGGCTGTAGTAGGTGACGACGCCGATATCCTCTTTGATGCAGAGGTCCCTGAGCGGCCCCTCGAAGGTCGAGCGGGCGTAGAGATTGTACTCCGGCTGGAGCACCTGGTAGGCCGGCAGCCCCTCGCTCTCGGCCACTTTCAGCGCCTCGCCGAGCTGTTCGGCGTTGAGGTTGGAGGCGCCGATCGCGCGGACCTTCCCCGCCTTCAGGAGCACGTCATAGGCGCTGAGCGTCTCGGCATAGGGCGTCGCGTCGGGCCAGTGGGAGAAATAGAGGTCGATATGATCGATCCCGAGGCGCTTCAGGGAATCCTCGACCGCCTCGAGGATCCACCGCTTCGAGAGGCCCTTCTTTTCGGGCCCGCCCATGTCGGAGCCGACCTTCGTGAAGATCGTCACCTTCTCGCGCATGCCGGGCCGGGCCTTCAGCCACGCCCCGATGATCGTCTCAGACTCGCCGCCCTTGTTGCCGGGCGCCCACGCCGAATAGACGTCGGCGGTGTCGATGGCGTTGAAGCCGTGATCGACGAAGGCGTCGAGCACGTCGAAGCTCGTCTTCTCGTCGATGGTCCAGCCGAACACGTTGCCGCCGAACACGATGGGGGCGGTCGAGAGGCCGGATTTGCCGAGTTTGCGCATGTCCATGGTCGTTCTCATTTCTCAGTAGGATCAGATCAAAGGCTGTCGACGACGCCGCCATCGACGCGCAGCGCCGCGCCGGTCGTGGCGGACGCCTCGCGCGAGGCCGCGTAGACGATCATGTTCGCCACTTCCTCGACGGTCGCGGCGCGCTGGATGATCGAGGACGGGCGGTGCGCCATCACGAAGTCGGTCGCCACCGCCTCGATCGACTTGCCGCTCTTCTGCGCCTCGCCGCGCAGCATCTCGGCGACGCCCTCCGAGAGGGTGGGGCCGGGCAGGATCGAGTTGACGGTGACGCCGGTCCCCGCGACGCGCTTGGCGAGCCCGCGCGCGATCGACAGCACCGCCGTCTTCGTGAAGCCGTAGTGGATCATGTCGGACGGGATGTTGAGGGCCGATTCCGAGGACAGGAATTGCACGCGTCCCCAGCCCTTCTGGATCATGCCGGGCAGGTAGGCGCGCGACAGACGCACGCCCGACATCACGTTCACCTCGAAGAAGCGCGTCCACTCCGAATCGGGCGTCTCGAAAAAGTCCTGCGGGCCGAAGATGCCGAGATTGTTGATGAGGATGTCGCACGCGGGGAAGGCGGCGACGAGCGCGTCGCACGTCTCGGCCGTGCCGAGATCGCCGGCGAAGCCCGAGACCTTCGCGCCGGGCGCGGCCGCCTTCGCCGCCGCGATCGCCTTGTCGACGGCGGCCTGGGTCCGCCCGTTCACGATGACGGCGGCACCGCTCGCGGCGAGCCCCTTGGCGGCGGCGAGCCCGATCCCGCCCGTCGAGCCGGTGACGATTGCGCGAAGCCCGGTGAGATCGATCTGCATGCTTTTGTCCTTCAATCCTGATGGGTGCGCCACCCGCGTGCGCGCGTGGCCCGGCCGCCTCCGCCAGCCCGCCAATGGCCGGGCGGCGCGGCGCCGATCCGCACCCCTTGTCATGGCACGTATCGCGCGCCGCGTCTCGGGGAAGTGAGATCGCGGCAAAGCACCCTTGCTCTCAGCGGGAAGCACATATCCGCGCACGCGGTCCTTGGGGCGGCCCCGCCGTGCTATGGGCTCGGCCGAGCGTTCCCGATCCGGTGCGAAGGAAATCCTGTGATCGATCTCGTGATACTCGACTGCGACGGCGTGCTCGTCGACACCGAGGCGCTGTCCGCGCGCGCCATCACGCGCGCCCTCGAGGCGGCCGGCGTGCCGATGACGGAGGACGAGGTGGCGACGACCTTCGTCGGCCTCACCGACGACACGGTCTGGCGCATGGTCGAGGAGAAGTTCGGCGTCACGATCACGCCCGCCCACAAGGCGCTCCACAACACCGAGCTCGACCGCCTCTTCGACACCGAGCTCACCACCGTGTGCGCCGAGGTCCACGAGGTTCTGAAGGCCTTCCCGCTGCCGTTCTGCGTCGCCTCCAACAGCGGCCACGACCGGCTGCGCCGCTCGCTCGGCCTCACTGGCCTCTATCCGCTCTTCAACGGCCACGTCTTCTCCGCGAACGACGTGCCCAATCCGAAGCCCGCGCCGGACCTCATCCTCCATGCCGCGGCGACGATGGGCGTGCCGACCGACCGCTGCATCTTCTTCGACGACAGCGTGGCGGGGGTGAGCGCCGGGGTCGCGGCGGGGGTGCGCACGGTCGGCTTCTGCGCGGCTTCGCACACGCCGCCCGACCAGCCCGCGCGCCTCAAGGCAGCGGGGGCTGAGGGGATCGTCCACTCCTTCTACGAGCTTGAAGCCTACGTGGAACGCTCGCGCGCCCTAGTCGACTAAGGCGCGCCGCTCAGCCGATGAGCGAGTAGAGCGCCACCCAGAGCGAGAGGACCACGGCGCAGATGAGCGTGTACGCGCCGTTCCACCGCACCCCGACATAGGTCGCCGAGCGGCCCGCGAATGAGCCGACGAGGAGCGTCGTCGCCGTGAAGGGCGAGGACGCCCCGCCGAGCGACCAGCCCGCCGTCAGCGCGACGAGGATCGCGGTCGGCGTGACGCCCAGCGCCTCGGCGCTCGGCAGGAGCGGGGCGAGCAGCGACACCGCGAGGATCGGGTTCATGCCGAACTGGCCCGCGAGCGGGATCAGCCAGACGAGCGCCACGAGGATCACCTGCGGCGGCACCGCGGTGAGGTCGATGCCGCTGCGCGCCACCATCGGCGCGAGGAGGCTCGACCCGACCGTGCCGATATAGCCGGCCATCATCAGGAGGAGAATTTCGCCACGATAGCCCGGCAGGTCGCGCGTGACATAGCGTGCGACGCGCGGCCCGAGCACGGAAAGGCCCGCCCCCGTGTTCCGCGCCTGCATCGCGATCCACCCGGCCGAGACGACCGGCACCACCATGATCACGAGGATCACGATGCGGTGGCCGGTGAGGAGGTGAAGCGTCGCGACCACGCTGCCGAGGATGAGGAGGAGGATCAGGAGCGGGGTGACGCTCTTGATCGTCGCGTCGCTCTTCGGCCGCGGCGGGCGCGGGCCTGTGAGCTTCGGCTTGTAGATCGTGTCCATCGTCCAGCCGATCCCGGCGACGAGGAGGCCGGAGACGAAGCAGGGCAGGAGCCCCGCGCCCCAGGTGGCGTCGGGGACCAGGGTCGTCGAGATGGCGATGGCGAAGGAGAGGGGCGACCAGGGCAGCGTCGAGATGAAGCCGCGCTGGATCGCAAGCAGCATCCGGCGGACGCGGATGTTGCGGATCTCCTCGTTCTTTTCGTGCTTCGCGCTCGACATGGCGAGGCTGCCGAGGAGGGCGATCGAGCCATAATTGAGGACGAGCGCGAAGAGCGAGCCGCCGATGGTGAGGGCGAGATAGCGCCGGCCGGGCGGCTGTTGCGCCAGAAAGCGGCCGCATTCCTGGATGCCGGGGGAGGTGTCGGCGGCGTTGCGCAGCGTGGAGAGCGCGGTGAAGAAGGCCGAGATGAACGCCGCGATGAGCCCGCCGCGGATGGCGGTCTGGATCCAATCGTGGCCGAGGAATGCGGCGACGACAGTGAGGATCGCGGCGCCGATGATGAAGAGGATCTGGAGCCGCTTCGCCCCGATCCCGAGAAGGATCGCGACGAGGAGCGCCCCGAAGGCGGTCGCGATCTCCAGCGGCGGGGAGGGCGACCATTCCTCCACGACCACGAGGATGGCGACGATGACGAGCACCATGCCTGTGATCGGTTGGGGCGTGCGGGTCGGGGCCGGCATCGGCTCAGTCCATCTTCGCGAGCGTCGGGACGGGCCTCGCGCGCCGGGACGCACGGCCTGGCCGTCGCGCGCGGCCCGACCCGTCAGCCGGGCATGACGGCGATCGTGTCATGCGACGAATGGCGAGGGAGGACCCGGAGCGAGCGGCCACGCTCCGCATCATTGCAGCGTGGGCGCGAGGTCACATGTCGCGATCCCGTTGCGAACCGCGACGTCTGTGCGCCTACCATGAGTGGGCGGGCCGCTCAACGCATTGCCGCCATGCACGGGCTCAATGCGGGAAGCGCAGGAGGTGGCGCACGGTCGATCCGTCGGCGAGGCGATCGAAGGCGGGGTTGATGTCGTCGAGCCCGCTCTCGCTCGTGCGAAGCTGGTCGACGGGGAGGCGCCCGCGGGTGAAGAGCTTCATGTAGCGCTTGATGTCGCGCGAGGGGACGCCGCCGCCGAGATAGCTCCCGCGCAGCGTCCGCTCCTCGCCGACGAGGCCGACCTGCTGGACCGCGAATTTGTGGGCGGGGTTCGCAAGGCTCGCCGTCACCGTCTGCCCGCCGCGGCGGGTGATGGCGTAGGCCGCCTCCAGCGCGGGCATGACGCCGGCGGTCTCGATCGCGGCATCGACCCCGCCCTTCGTCGCCTCGCGGATCTTGGCGACCGCGTCGGCATCGCGCGAATCGAAGACGGCGGTGGCGCCGAGGCGCTCGGCGAAGGCGAGCTTCTCGGGATTGACGTCGACGGCGATGACGTCGCCCGCGCCGGCGGCGATTGCGCCGAGGACGGCCGAGAGGCCGACGCCGCCGAGCCCCACCACGGCGACGCTCTGCCCGGCGCGGACCGCGGCCGTGTTCACCACCGCCCCCATCCCGGTGAGGACGGCGCAGCCGAAGAGGGCGGCCATGTCGAGCGGGAAGTCGGGTTCGATCTTCACGAGCGAGCGGCGCGAGACCACTGCGTGCTCGGCGAAGGCCGACACGCCCACATGGTGGTAGACGATGTCCCCGTTCCTATGGATGCGCTGTGCGCCGCCGAGGAGGGAGCCGGCCGTGTTCGCCTTCGCGCCGGGCTCGCACAGCGCCGGCCGCCCCTCGGCGCAGCAATCGCAATGGCCGCACGCGGGGACGAACACCATCACCACCTTGTCGTCGGGTGAAAGGTCGTCGACCCCCGGTCCGACGCGCTCCACGATGCCGGACGCCTCATGGCCGAGCGCCATCGGCATCGGCCGCGGCCGGTCGCCGTTGATGACGGAGAGGTCCGAGTGGCAGAGCCCCGCCGCCACGATCCGCACGAGGACTTCGCCCATGCCCGGATCGTCGAGATCGACGGTCTCGATCGAGAGCGGGCGCGAGGTCGCGTAGGGACGCTCGGCGGGGAAGGCGGAGAGGATGGCTGCGCGGGTTTTCATGGCGGTTCCAGGCTGAATTCGGTTCGTTGGGACGGAGCGTGCGGCCCCGGCCCGTGCGCGCATGGCGCGATGGTCCCGCGGGAAATTAAGCCCGCGGGCGTGGTCGGCTCAAGGCTCAGCGGATGGCGGTCGGGTTGATGATCGCCTGGACGCCGCCGGTGAATTTCGACGCGCCGAGCACGAACATGAACTCCCACGCCTCGTCCGCGACGAGCTGGTCGGTGACCATGTTCTCCAGGATGTAGACGCCGTTCTTCGGGATGAGGATCTGGTGCACCTCGAAGACCTGCCCCTCCTCCTCGAACGGGATCACCTCGAGGCCCCAGGTGTCGGCCCCGACGGCGACCACGCCCTTGTCGACGAGATATTGCGCGCCCTCCACGCCGAGGCCGGGCTCGGCGGCGATGTAGCGGGCATTGTCGACGCCGCTGAGGGAGAGCCAGCCGGTGTGGAAGAGGACGACGTCGCCCTCGCGGATCTCGACGCCTTGCTTTGCAGCCTGCGCCTCGATCTCGGCGGTGTTGAAGGCGGTGCCCTCGTCGAGCACGTCCTTGCCGAAATGGGCGGTCATGTCGAGAACGATTCCGCGCGTCACGATGTTGGGCACGGTCTCGATGCCGAGCACCTTCAGCCCGTCAGCGCCCACGAAATCCGTGTTCTTGTGGCAATTATAGTAGACGTTATCGATGCCGATATGGCCGAGCCCGTCGATCTGCGAGCCGGTGCCGACATAGCCCATGTAGATGTCGTCGTTGTAGTTCATCTTGTTCTGGCCGAGGCCGGCGCCGCCGACCTGGCTCGGCTGGTTGATGACGAGCGCCCAGGAGCGCGGGCCGAAGGCGGGTGTCTTGGAGTTCGTCTCGGCGCCCAGCGAATAGACCTTGCCGGTGGTGACGAGCTTGGCCGCCTCCATCGCAAGCTCGGGCGTTAGGAGGTTGCCCGCGCCGATCTCGTCCTCGGCACCCCACTTCGAGTGGCACCATGATTCGGGATCGGGGAGGGACTGGGCGAGCGCGGGGGCAGCGAGCGTGGCGGGGAGCAACGCGCCGGCGGTGAGGGCGAGCACGGCGCGGACGAGAGTCGTTCTCATGGTTTCCTCCTCGTGTTGTCGTTGGACTGACGCGAACGCAACAGCACAAGGGCGGGGGCGCGCGGGCCGCCCGCCCCGCTCACACCGCGGCGGCGCCTGAGGGGGCGGCCGCGATCTCGCCGCGCTCGATCGTGATCGTGCGGTCGGCGAAGCTCTTCAGAAGGGCCGGGTTGGATTCGGTGATGAGGAGGCCGAGGTCCGGGTCCTGGTCGCGCAGCGCCCGGAGCGCCTCGGCGTAGCGGTTGGCGAGCACGGGGGCGAGGCCCTGGAAGGGCTCGTCGAGAAGGATGAGGCGCGTGCCGATCATCAGCGCCCGGCCGAGCGCGACCATCTTGCCCTGTCCGCCCGAGACCGAGCCCGCCGGGCGCGGCCCCATCTCCTTCAATTCCGGCAGGATCGCGTGGACGCGGGCGAGGCGCCGCCGCGTCTCCTCGGCGGAGAGGCGGGCGACGCGCGCCGGCATCAGGATGTTCTCCTCCACCGTGAAGGCGGAGAAGAGGCGGCGGTCCTCCGGCGCATAGCCGATGCCGAGGCCGGGTCGCTTGTAGGGCTCCACCGCGTCGAGGCGCGTGCCGTCGAAACTCATCGCCCCGCTCGCGTGGACGACGCCCATGATGGCGCGCAGCGTCGTCGTCTTGCCCGCACCGTTGCGGCCGACGAAGGCGATCGTGTCGCCGCGCCCGATTTCGAGCGACACGCGGCGCAGGATCGGGATGCCGGCGATGGAGACGGAGACCTCGTCGAGGCGCAGCATCGCTCAGCTCCCGACCACGGTGCGGATGACCACGGGGTCGGACAGGATCGCCTCGGGCGGCCCCTCCTTCTGGATCGTCCCGGCGTTCCAGACCGCGACGCGCGTCGCGTAGCGCGTGACCATCTCCATGTCGTGCTCGACGAAGACGGAGGTGACGGCTTGCTCCTTGAGGGCGCCGACGAGGGTGTCCATCACCGCGAATTTCTCCGAGGAGGCGACGCCGGAGGTGGGCTCGTCCATGAGGATCACCTCCGGCTTCAGGGCGAGCGCGAGGGCGACGTCGATGAGTTTGCGCTTGCCCTCGGGAAGCTCGGAGGCGACGCGGTCGGCGACGTCGTCGCACTCGATGAGGCGCAGCAGCGCGTCGACCTCGCCGCGCTCCGGGATAGCAGCGAGCCGGTTCAGCGAACCGAGCCGGCCGGAGCGGGCCGCCGCCGCAAGGAGCATGTTCTCGCGCACCGTCTGCTCGGCGAAGAGCTGCGGGATCTGGAAGGCGCGCGCGATGCCGAGCCGGGTGATCTCGCGCGGCGAGGCGCCGATGAGGTTGCGGCCGCGGAAGGTCACGGTGCCGGCCTGCGGGCGCAGATAGCCGGTGCAGATGTTGAGGAAGGTGGTCTTGCCCGCCCCGTTCGGGCCGATGATGGCGAGGTGATCCTCCTCGAAGAGGTCGAGCGAGATGCCGGCGGCGGCGACGACGCCGCCGAAGCGGATCTCGAGCCCGCGCGCGGCGATCACGGGTTGGCGGTCCGTCATCGGGCGACCTCCTGGTCGGTGCCGGGCTGACGCTTTGCCGGCTCAGCATCGGCCGCGGCGGGACGGCGCCGGCCGTTGAGGAGGCCGATGAGCCCGCTCGGCGCGAAGAGGATGATGACGAGGAGCACGATGCCGAGCGTCAGCTGCCAGGTGTCGCCCACATAGGCGGCGGCGTTGGCGCGGATGAACTCATAGACGAACGAGCCCGCGACCGCGCCGAGCACATGTCCCGTGCCGCCGAGGATCGCGACGAAGACGAACTCGCCCGAGCGCACCCAGTAGGCATAATCCGGCGTCGCGATGCCCTGGAAGACGCCGACGAGCGTGCCGCCGAGCCCTGCGAGCGTCGCCGACACGACGTAGGCGCGCAAGAGGATCATGCGCGGCGAGAGGCCGAGATATTCGATGCGCGTCTCGTTGGTCTTGATCGCCTTCAGCGCGTGGCCGGTGGGGCTGTCGAGGAAGCGGTGCACCCCGATGAGGCTGACGGCGAGGATCGCGAGAGCGACATAATAGAGGATCGTCTCGAACTCGGCCCGGTCGAGCGAAAGGCCGAGGACGGTGGGCCGGTCGATCCGCAGCCCGTCCGAGCCGCCGGTGATGTGGAAGAATTTTTCGAGGAGCGAATAGAGCACCATCGAGAAGGCGAGGTTCAGCATCGCGAAGAAGATGTAGCGGTAGCGCACCACGAACGCGCCGACGATGAGCCCGGCGATCAGCGAGGCGACCGTGCCCGCGAGGAGAAGGACGACGAGCTCGCCCCCGCCGAGATCGCGCGCGACGAAGCCGGCCGTGTACGCCCCGACCGCGAAATAGAGGGCGTGGCCGAACGAGACCTGCCCCGCTTGGAGGAGGAGGATGATGCCGAGGACCGGCAGCGCCTTCATGAAGACGATGGCGAGGAAGGCCGTCCAGGAGTGGCCGCTCATCGGGTAGGCGATGGCGGCGAGGAGGGCGATGGGGACGATGACCCGGTGCAGCATCGTCAGATCTTCCGCGCGGTGACGTGGCCGAAGAGGCCCTGCGGCCTCACGAGCAGCACGAGCGCCATGATGAGATAGGGCATCACCACCTCGAACTCCGGCGCGAAGAAGACGGCGAAGGAGCGGCCGAGCCCGATGAGGAGGGCGGTCAGCGCCGCGCCCTCTATCGAGCCGAGTCCGGCCGTCGCCGCGACCGCGAAGGAGAGGACGATCATGTCCGCCCCCATGCCGGGGATGACGGACGTCGTGGGCGCCGCGAGCGCGCCGCCGAGGACGGCGAGGCTCGCCCCGATCGCGAAGGTGACGAAGAAGATCCGCTCGGCGTTGATGCCGATGGTGGTCGCCGCCTCGCGGTCCTCGGTGACGGCGACGATAAGGGCCCCGGCGAGCGTGCGGCGCAGGAACAGGCGCAGCCCGATCAGCACCGCGATCGCGACGAGCGGCAGGAAGAGCATCTGGTAGGCCGTGTAGGTGATCCCCGCGACCGGGACGTTGCCCATCATCATGATCGGCTCGGCGTAGAAATAGGGCTGCACGCCCCAGATGAGGCGTTGCAGGTTCTCGAGGATCATGAAGACGGCGAAGGTGACGAGGAGCTGCAGCGCCTCCTCGCGCTCATAGATCCGGGCGAGCAGGTAGCGCTCCATCGCGCCGCCGACGACCGTGCCGATGATGACCGCCGCGACCACGAAGAGGGGCAGCGACAACCACGCCGGCAGGCCCATGCCCGACAGGACGAGGCCGAGGCTCGCCGCCGCGTAGGCGCCGAGCGCGTAGAAGCTGCCGTGCGCGACATTGAGGATGCGCATCACGCCGAAGACGAGCGTCAGCCCGACCGCGACGAGGAAGACGAGCGCGCCATAGGCGATGCCGTCGAGCACGACGAGAGCGAGGAGTTGCGAGGACATCGTCCCTCACCACGAGAGGAAGGGTGGGCGGCGGCGGGGGACGCCCGGAGCGAGGGCTCCGGGCGCCGGCCTCATTCGCCGTGCTTGTAGGTGTCGACCTTCGTGTCGAGGAAGGAGGCGTCGAGCCCCGCGATCCAGTCGGCCGACTTGGTGCCCGCGGGGGGCATGATGTCGGCCCCATTGAAGATCATCATCTCGTCGATGATCGGGAAGTCGTAGTCGCCGGTCGTCCGGGCGACGCCGATGAGCTGCGCCTCGATGCCCTGATGGTCCTCGCGGATGGTCACGGGCCGGCCGTGGCCGCGGAACTCGAGGCCCTCCATCGCGGCGATCACCTGGTCCTCGTTCGGCCAGTTGCCGCCGTTCGCCTCGCTCGCCTTGGCGTAGGCGGCTTCCAGCGCGGCGAAGGCCTGGGCCATGTGGAAGGCCGGGTAGATCGGGTAGGCGCCCGTCTTCTCCTTGTACTGGTCGACGAAGGCCTTGAACGCCTCGTCATTCTTGTACTCGGGGTGGAGGAAATAGTGGTCACCGCGACCGCCGACGATCGCCCCGTCCGGCAGCGCGCCGCCGAGCCGCTGAAGGGAGGATTCGGCGAGCGGGGCGACGATGGTCGACATCCGCGTCAGGCCGCGCTGGCTCGCCTGGCGCACGAAGGTGTCGAGGTCACCGCCCCATGAAGTGGTGAGGATCACGTCCGGGCGCAGCGCCATCAGGCGCGAGATCTCGGCCGAGAAGTCCGGCGCGCCGAGCTTGGGGAACAGCTCCGCGACGACCTCGACGTCCGGCTTCAGCTTCTTCAGCGCCGAGGAGAAGAGGTCCCAGCTGTCACGCCCCCAGGCATAGTCCTGGTTCACGACCGCGATGGTGCGGAAGTCGGGCTTTGTCTTCAGGAGATAGAGGAGCGGCGCCATCATCTCGGGCGTCGCGTTCGCCTGGGTGCGGAAATTGTAGTTGTAGTCGTGCTCCTCGAAGATGCGCTGGGTGCCGCAATCCCACAGGATGTTCAGCACCTTCAGGTCTTCGGCGAGCGGCGTCAGGTTGATGCAGTTGCCCGACGAGATCGACGCCATCGTGAGGTCGACCCCCTCGTCCTGCACGAGGCGGCGATACTCGTTCGTCAGCGTCTCGGCCCCGGCGCCCTCGTCGATGAAGAAGAGGCGGATGGGCACGCCGTCGATGCCGCCATTGGCGTTGATATTCTCGGCGATCATCTCCGCCGCGTCCCGTCCGGGGACGCCGAAGACGGACGCCGGCCCCGAGAGGAAGGTCGTGATGCCGATCTTCAGTTCTTCAGGCTTGTCCTGCGCCAGCGCCGGTGAAATGAGCGCCGCCGAGCTGGCGAGCGCAACGCCCGTGAGCCATGCTCTCATCGTCTCGTTCCCTCTCCACATGCACCGCCTTCATTGATCGAGGCGGCTTTTTTCAAGCGTAGTAGAAGTTGAAGACTGGCGGGGCTCAACTCGTCATTGGCGATAGGAGCTTTCGGGCGCGGTGAAAGCTCGAACGGTGCTGTCGTCCACGGAAACCGGGTCGGTGGAACGGTTTACGTGGAGATTGCGCCGCGTCCAGGAGGGGAGGCCCTCGATCCCCTCGGCGACGTCTGTCGCGAGCTTGCGCACGAGGCTCGACACCGGCCGGTCACGCGGCAGGCAGATGACGAGATTGCGCAGCGACCAGGCATCTGCGATCGCGATGACCTTCGCGCCCTTCTCGAGGCATTGGGGCGGGACGACGCTCACCGGGACGATGGAGACGCCCGCGCCCGCCGCCACCATCCGGCACACGCTCTCGAAGCTGCGCAGGCGAATGCGCACGGTGAGCTCGCGCCCCATCCGCCGCGCATGCTGGTGGAGATAGAGGTGGATCGCGGAGCGCTCGTCGAGCGTGATGAAGCTCTCGTCGACCACCTCGGAGAAGCTGACCGCGACGCGGTCGTAGAGGGCATGGCCGGGCGGGACGAGGAAGACGAGGCGGTCGGAGAGGAAGGGGTGCGTCTCGATCCCGTCGAGCTGCGCGTTCTCCGCCGCGATCCCGATATCGGCGTCGCCCGAGCGCACCGCGCTCGCGATCTCGTCGGACGTGTCCTCGTGAAGGTCGACGATCACGTCGGGGTGGCGGGCGAGGAAGCTCGCGACGACGTCGGGCAGGAAGCCGGTGATCGCGTTGGAGTTGGCGCGCAGGCGGATCACCCCGCTCTCGCGCTTCTTCCACGCCTCGACCGCGCCGTTGAGACGCTCGACCTGGAGAAGGACCGCGCGCGCGTGGCCGGCGACGACATGGCCCGCCCGCGTCGGCTTCGAGCCCTTGGCGGTGCGCTCCAGGAGCTGAACCCCGCAGCGCGTTTCCAGCACCTTCATGCGGCCGTGCAGGGCGGAGACGGAGATGTGGTTGTGCCGCGCGGCTTCGGCCATGCTCCCGGCCTCGATCACCGAGATCAGCAGGCGCAGATCTGTCAGATCGTAGTGCACTCGGATTTCTCCAATTCCGAAAGCACCATCCAACAATTCCGACTAGTCCGCAATCGGTCGCGTGGTGTAGTCGCGGCGCGAGGCCTATGATCGCGCCCCGGTCCGCGGGACGATCCGCGATCGCGAACGACGCGCGCCCCTGCGCGCGGCCCACTGCGAAGGATGGAATTCCCTATGACCCGGCCGCTCGACGGACTCCTTGTCGTCAGCCTGGAGCAGGCGATCGCCGCGCCCTACGCGACACGGATGCTTGCCGACCAAGGCGCGCGGGTGATCAAGGTGGAGCGGCCCGATGGAGGCGATTTCGCCCGCCAGTACGACACGCGGGCGCGGGGCGTCTCCAGCCACTTCGTCTGGACCAATCGCTCCAAGGAGAGCCTGACGCTGGACCTCAAGCGTCCCGAGGCGGTCGCGGCGCTGAAACAGCTCCTCCTGAAGGCCGACGTTTTCGTCCAGAACCTCGCCCCCGGCGCGGCCGAGCGACTCGGCCTCGGCTCCGAGACGCTGCGCGCGGCGAACCCCAAGCTCATCACCTGCTCGATCTCGGGCTATGGCGGCAGCGGTCCCTACGGCACGAAGAAGGCCTACGACCTCCTCATCCAGGCCGAGGCGGGCTTCTTGTCGGTCACGGGGCGCCCCGGCGATCCGGCGAAGGCGGGCATCTCGGTCGCCGACATCGCGGCCGGCGTCAGCGCCTATAACACCATCCTCACCGCCCTTCTCAACCGCCACAAGACGGGGAAGGGGGACCACATCGAGGTCTCGATGCTGGAGGCGATGGCCGAGTGGATGGGCTTCCCGATGTATTTCGCGGCCGACGGGGCGACCCCGCCGGTGCCGGCCGGCGCCGGTCACGCGACCATCTTCCCCTATGGCCCCTACGAGACGCAGAACGGCGCGGTACTCTTCGGCCTCCAGAACGACCGCGAGTGGGCGGCCTTCTGCGAGACCGTCCTGAAGCGGCCCGACCTTGCGGCCGACCCGCGCTTCAAGGGCAATTCCGGCCGCGCCGCGCACAAGGACGAGGTCAACGGCGCGATCAACGCGGTCTTCTCCACGATCACTTCCGCCGAGGCGATGGCCCGGCTGGAAGAGGCGAAGATCGGCACCGCGAGCGTCAACGACATGGCCGCGCTCTGGGACCACCCCCAGCTGGCCGCGCGCGAGCGCTGGCGCGAGGTCGACATTCCGGGCGGCACCATCCCGGCGCTCCTGCCGATCACGGGCGCCGGCTGGACGCCCCGCGTCGACGCCGTCCCGGCGCTCGGCGCCCACACCAACGCGATCCTGTCGGAGCTTGGCCTCTCCGAGGCGGAGGTCGCAGCCCTCACCGACGACCACAAAGACGAGTGAACCATGACCCCCGATGACGAGAACCACGCCGAGCTTCGCGACGCATTGCGGGCACTCTGCGCGGAATTCCCGGCCGAGTATCACCGCGCCCACGGCGCGAACCACACCTATCCGGAAGAGTTCATCACCGCGCTGACGAACGCCGGGTGGCTCGCCGCGATGATCCCGGAAGAGTATGGCGGCTCGGGCCTCGGCCTCGTGGAGGCCTCCATCGTCATGGAGGAGATCAACCGCGCTGGCGGCAATGCCGGCCACTGCCACGGCCAGATGTACAACATGGGCACGCTGCTGCGGCACGGCTCGGACGCGCAGAAAGCGGCGTACCTGCCGAAGATCGCGACCGGCGAATTGCGCCTCCAGTCGATGGGCGTGACCGAGCCGACGACGGGCACCGACACCACCAAGCTGAAGACGATGGCGGTGAAGAAGGGCGACCGCTACGTCGTGAACGGCCAGAAGGTCTGGATCTCGCGCATCCAGCACTCCGACCTCATGATCCTTCTCGCGCGCACCACGCCGCTCGCCGAGGTGAAGAAGAAGTCGCAGGGCCTCTCCATCTTCCTCGTCGACCTCCACCAGGCGATCGGCAACGGTCTGACGGTGAAGCCGATCGAGAACATGGTCGGCCACGAGACCAACGAGCTCTTCTTCGACAATCTCGAGATCCCCGAGGAGAACCTCATCGGCCAGGAGGGCTCGGGCTTCAAATACATCCTCGACGGGCTGAACGCCGAGCGCACGCTGATCGCGGCCGAGTGCATCGGCGACGGCTACTGGTTCGTCGACAAGGCGTCGGAATACGCCAAGGAGCGCGTCGTGTTCGACCGCCCGATCGGCCAGAACCAGGGGGTTCAGTTCCCGATCGCGCGCGCCTACGTGAACATCGAGGCGGCGAACCTCATGCGCTTCAAGGCGGCGGAGCGGTTCGACGCGAAGCTGTCGTGCGGGGCGGAGGCGAACATGGCGAAGCTCCTCGCCGCCGACGCCTCGTGGGAGGCGGCGAATGTCTGCCTCCAGACGCACGGCGGGTTCGGCTTCGCGCAGGAGTATGACGTGGAGCGTAAGTTCCGCGAGACCAAGCTCTACCAGGTCGCGCCGATCTCGACGAACTTCATCCTGTCCTACGTCGCGGAGCACGTCCTGGGGCTGCCGCGCTCGTTCTGAACGAGGAGAGAGCGATGTCCGCGCCGATCACCGAAGAGGATTTCATCGGGTCCGTCGCGGACGCGCTCCAGTTCATCTCGGTCTACCACCCGGCCGACTATGTCGCCCATCTCACCCGCGCCTATGAGCGCGAGGAGAGCCCGGCGGCGCGCAACGCCATCGCGCAGATCCTCGTGAATTCGCGCATGGCCGCGCTCGGCCGCCGGCCGATGTGCCAGGACACCGGCACCGTCAACGCGTTCGTCTCGGTCGGGATGGGGGCGCGCTTCGCGACCGGCCGCCCGGTCGACGAGATGATCGACGAGGCGGTGGCCCGCGCCTACACCGACCCGGACAATCCGCTGCGCGCCTCGATCGTCGCGGACCCGCTCTTCGCACGCAAGAACACCGGCACCAACGCCCCGGCCGTCACCCACGTGCGCATGGTCGCGGGCGACAAGGTCAAGGTCTCGGTCGCGGCGAAAGGGGGCGGGTCGGAGAACAAGGCGCGCTTTGCCGCCCTCAACCCCTCCGCCAGCCTCGTCGACTGGGTGCTGAAGACGGTGGAGGGGCTCGGCGCCGGCTGGTGCCCGCCCGGCCTCCTCGGCCTCGGCATCGGCGGCACCGCGGAGAAGGCGATGCTGCTCGCCAAGGAATCGCTGATGGCGCCGATCGACATGACGGCGCTCCTGGCGCGCGGCCCGAACGACAAGATCGAGGAGCTGCGGATCGAGCTCTACGAGAAGATCAACGCGCTCGGCATCGGCGCGCAGGGGCTCGGCGGCCTCACCACCGTGCTCGACGTGAAGATCGGCACGCACCCCGTCCACGCCGCCTCCAAGCCCGTCGGCCTCATCCCGCAATGCGCGGCCGACCGGCACGTCTCCTTCACGCTCGACGGGACGGGCCGGGCGACCTTCACCCCGCCCCCGATCGAGATCTGGCCCGAGATCGCGCTCGGCGGGGAGAGCGCGGGCCGCCGCGTCGACCTCGACCGCCTGACGCGCGAGGAGGTCGCCACCTGGCGAGCGGGCGACACGCTGCTCCTGTCTGGCCGCCTCCTCACCGGGCGGGACGCGGCGCACAAGCGGCTCGACGCGATGATCGCGGCCGGCGAGCCGCTCCCGGTCGATCTCGCCGGTCGCGCGATCTACTATGTCGGCCCGGTCGACCCGGTGCGCGACGAGGTGGTCGGCCCGGCCGGTCCCACGACGTCGACCCGCATGGACCCCTTCACCGACCGCCTCCTCGACGCGACCGGCCTCCTCGTCATGATCGGCAAGGCCGAGCGGGGGAAGGAGACGGTCGACTCGATCCGCCGTCACGGCGCCGCCTATCTCATCGCGGTCGGAGGCGCGGCCTATCTCGTCGCGAAGGCGATCAAGTCCGCCCGCATCCTCGCCTTCGAGGATCTCGGCATGGAGGCGATCCGCGAGTTCGTGGTGGAGGACATGCCCGTCACCGTCGCGGTCGACACCACCGGCACCTCGATCCACGAGACCGGGCCGCGCGAATGGCGCCGTCCGGTGATCGGGCGGGCGAGGGACGCCGCGCCGGTGGTCTGACGCGGCCGCCCGCGCGACGGCAGGCGCGGGGTGGCGTGTGCGGCGCATCCCTTGCATTCTGGCTGCCATGTCCCCCGATCGCGGAGCGCGCCCGCTCCGTCCCGGTGAAGGAGTGCCGATCGTGAAGAACTCCGTGCTTGCCGCGCTCGCCGATGCCGAAGCCGCCTTCGTGACCCGCAATCCGGCGAGCCGGGCCGCGCACGAACGCGCCTGCGCCGTCATGCCGGGCGGCAACACCCGCACCTCGCTCTGGAGCGAGCCGTTTCCCCTCTGCATCGCCTCCGGTGAGGGCTGCCGCATCACCGACGTCGACGGGCACACCTATGTCGACTTCCTCGGCGAGTTCACCGCCGGGATCTTCGGTCATTCGTCCGACGTCCTCCTCGACGCCACCGTCGCGGCGCACAAAGCGGGCATCAACCTCTCTTCCCACAATACGCTGGAGGTGCGGCTCGCCGAGCTGATCACCCAACGCTTCGCCTCGATGGACCTCCTGCGCTTCGCCAACTCGGGGACAGAGGCGAACCTCATGGCGCTGACGCTCTCGCGCATCCACACCGGCCGCACCAAGGTGATCGTGTTCGAGCGCGGCTATCATGGCGGGGTCTTCACCTTCGCCGGTGGCGGCTCCCCGGTGAACGCCCCGCTCGACTTCCTCGTCCTGCCCTACAACGACATCGCGGCGGCGGAGGCGGCGTTCGCGGAGCACGAGATCGGCGCGGTCCTGGTGGAGCCGATGCAGGGGGCGGGGGGCTGCCGCCCGGCGACGCGCGAATTCCTCGCGGCGCTGCGCGATCTCACGCAGAAGCACGGCGCGGTGCTGATCTTCGACGAGGTCCAGACCGCCCGCATGGCCTATGGCGGCGTGCAGTCCCTCCTCGGGATCACGCCTGACATGACGACGATCGGCAAATTCTTCGGCGGCGGCCTCGCCTTCGGCTGCTTCGGCGGCAAGGCCGAGATCATGGCCCACATGGACCCGCGCAATCCCGGCTCGGTCGGCCATGCCGGGACGTTCAACAACAACACCCTCGCGATGGCCGCCGGGATCGCGGCGATCGAGACCTACCTCACCGCCGACAATCTCGCCGCCCTCTATGCGCGCGGCGAGGATCTGCGCGCGCGCCTCAACGCCCTCTTCGCCGAGAAGGGCGCGCCCTACATCGTGACGGGCATGGGCTCGATCATGAACATCCACGGGACCGACCCGGAGCACGACATTGCGCTCCGCCGCCTCCTCCAGTTCGACCTCAACGCGCGCGGCCAGCACCTCGCCTCGCGCGGCCTCATCGCGCTCTCGCTGCCGATCGGGGAGGCGGAGATCGCCGGCTTCCTCGATTGCGTCGCGGAAGTGCTCGACGCGCGCGCCGACCTCCACGCCGCGCAAGAGGCCGCCTGAGCGTTCCTTAGCCGGGAAAGGAGAGGGTGCGCCGGTAGAGGTGCCACGTCGCGTGGCCGAGCACCGGCAGCGCCAGGAAGAGGCCGAGAAAGAGCGGGATCATCGCCGTCAGCACCGTGACCGCGATGATCGCGGCCCAGGCGAGGAGCGGGCCCTGGTTCGCCCGCACGGCGCGCATGGAAACCAGCATCGCCGTCACGAAGTCCACCTCGCGGTCGAGGAGGAAGGGGAGGGAGACCACCGTCATCGTGAAGACGAGATAGGTGACGCCGAGCCCCACGATCACCTGGAAGGCGATCATCGCGATGCCGTTGAACGAATAGAGCGCGTCGAACGAGGTCGTGATGTTGGTGAGCGGCATGTGCCCCAGGAAGAGGGCGAAGGACATGTGCGCGAAGAAGCTCCAGAACAGGAAGACGAGGACGAGGATCGCGCCGATCCACGGCGTCTGCCGCCCGCGCTCGCGCCACACGACGCCCAGCACCGAGCCCCAGCCGAGCGGTTCGCCGCGTTCGAGCCGGCGGCTCACCTCGTAGAGGCCGACGGCGGCGAACGGGGCGACCAGCGGGAAGCCGAGCGAGAGGACGAGCGTCCATTCGATCGTGCCGGCCCCCGCGAGCACGAGGACAAGCCCGCACACCACGTAGAAGAAGCTGAAGAAGAGGCCGAAGAGCGGCGCGCGCACGAAGTCGCGCCAGCCCGCCGCGAGGACGGCGCCGAGATCGGCAAGGCGCAGCTTGCGAATGTCCGGACGAGGCGTGGCGGCGATTGTTTGTGTTGTCATGGGCGCGACCCGGAATCGTCTAGCGCGCTTGCCGCTCAGGTTGGATCAACCTGAGCGAAGAGCAATCGCGCCAGATTTATGAAGCGAGCACGCTTTTCCCGCTCAATCCGATTCGGGTTGAGCGGGGCGCGCTCCGGCGCCATTCTTCCCGGCTTTTGCCGGGCGCGCCAAGGTCAAACTTCGCCCCGCCGCGTTCAGGCCTCGCGCGCCGCGACGGCGCTCCGCTCCTTCTCGGTGAGATAGTCCCGCACATAGCGCGCGGTGTTCTCGTAGTGCTCGGCGAGGAGGGCGCAGGCCTCCTTCGGCTTGCGCGCGAGGGTCGCGTCGAGGATCGCGCGGTGCTCGGCCGCGACGTCGCGCGGGGCGCTCTCCACCGTCAGCGAGAAGCGGCGATAGCGGTCCGCCCGGTCGTAGAGCGTGCGGCAGAAGGCGAGCAGGATCGGCGAATCGCACGCCGCGATCAGCGACTCGTGGAACGCCGCGTGATGCTTCTCCCACGTCTCGTCGTGGAGGTGCGGCTCGTCCGACTGGAGGCGCGGCATCCGGTCGATGATGTGGAGGCACGAGATCGCGCGGGCTTCCCAATGGGTGTCGCCAAGCTCGATCGCGCGGGTGAGCGCCATGCCCTCGATCTGGATCCTCGTGCGCACGAGGTCGTCGAGATCGGCGCGCGAGAGATAGGTGACGCGGTAGCCCCGGTTGTGCTCGCCCTCCACGAGCCCGGCGGCGACGAGCCGTGTCAGCGCCTCGCGCACCGGCGACACGCTCACCCCGCAGACCTCCTGCAGCTCCTGAAATTTCAGCGGCGCGCCCTGTTCGAAGCGCCCGACCAGGATCGCGGTCCGCAGCGTGTCGAAGGCGTGCTCGCTTCGGCTTTTGAGTTTCGGCAACCCGTCGTCCCGATTTTCGAAAGTGTTGACGGTATACGAAAATCGGGTGAATAGTGCGCTGTCAATGCCCATCAGAGGCAGATTGGGAGGAATGCGATGCGTCACATCGCGCTGAGTGCGGCTGCCCTCGCGGCCGCCTTCGTCACGGCTCCGGTCGATGCGGCCGAAGTCACCATCCGCTTTCCGGTCGAGTATTCGCTCGCCATCGCGCCGGGCGTCGCCAACCAGGAATTCAAGGATCTGGTGGAGGAGCGCACCGGCGGCCGCGTCGAGGTGCAGCTCTATCCGAGCGGCAGCCTCTACAAGGGCCTCGACCTGGTGCAGGCGATCCTGCGCGGCGACGCGGAGATGAGCACGCTCACCAACGCCTACTGGACGGCGCTGTCGCCCAAGCTCGCCGTGTTCGAACTGCCCTACGCCTTCGAGGATCGCCGCGCCTTCTACGACGCGATCGACGACGACGGCTTCATCCAGAACACCTATGACGAGGTCACCGCGAAGGGCGCGAAGGTCATCGCGGTCCTGCCTTACGACCATTTCGCTTTCGCCTCGCGCGAGACGCCGATCCGTGGGCCGGAATCGATGGCGGGCCAGAAGATCCGCGGCCTCGGCAAGATCAATTCCGCGATGGTCGCCGCCACCGGCGCCGCGCCCGTGTCGCTCAACCTCACCGAGCTGTCTCCGGCGCTGGAGCAGGGCGTGATCGACGGGCTCAACGCTCCGATCGACATCATCCTCGCCTACAAATGGTACGAGTCCGCGCCGAACGTGACCTACGCGCCGGTCTACCTCTCCTTCTATCCGTGGATGGTGAACGCGCGCTGGTGGGACAATCTCGATCCGGAGCTGCGCGACATCATCCAGGCGACCGCGATCGAGGTCGGCGAGCGCCACCGCGCCCGCTCCGAGGCGGTCACCCAGCAGGCGATCGAGGGGCTGCGCGCCGTCGGCGCCGACGTCCACGTCCAGACGCCCGAGGAGCTCGAAGCCTGGAAGGCGGCGACCGCCGGCGTCTGGGAGGAGTTCCGCCCGCAGATCGGCGATGCCCTCATCGACGAAGTCCGCGCCTACTCCGCCGCCCCCTGATTTTCCGCCGCACCGCCCCCGACACAACGACAAACCGGATGACACGCCCATGCTGAAATCGCTGATCGGCGCATCGATCGCCGCCATGACACTCCTCGGCGGCGTCGCGAACGCCGCCGACGTCACGATCCGCTTCCCCGTCGAGTACGCGCTCGAGATCACGCCGGGGCAGGCGAACCAGGAGTTCAAGAGGCTCGTCGAGGAGCGCTCCAACGGGCGCATCGAGGTGAAGCTCTACCCGAGCGGCAGCCTCTATAAGGGCCTCGACCTCCTCCAGGCCGTGCTGCGCGGCGACGCCGAGATGACGACGCTCATCTCCGCCTATTGGAGCGCCGTCGCCCCGAAATCGGCCGTGTTCGAGCTGCCCTACGTGTTCCCGACGAAGGCCGCCTTCTACAAGGCGATCGACGATGGCTTCTTCGAGAAGGCCTACCAGGAGGCCGAGGCGAAGGGGGCGAAGCTCCTCACCGTCCTCCCGTTCGACTATCTCGTCCCCGGCACGCGCACGACGCCGCTGCGCGAGCCCGGCGACTTCGCGGGCCTCAAGTTCCGCGGTCTCGGCAAGACGAACCTTGCGATGCTGAAGCTTTTCGGCGCGACGCCGGTGTCGATCAACTTCGTCGAGATCTCGCCCGCGATCCAGCAGGGCCTCATCGACGCGCTGAACGTGCCGACCGACAACTACATGATCTACAAGTGGTACGAGTCGATCAAGAACGTCACCTACGCGCCGTACTACATCGCCTTCTATCCGTGGATGGTGAACGCGCGCTGGTGGAACAGCCTCGACCCGGAGCTGCAGACCATCATCCAGGAGGCCGCGATCGAGGTCGCGCAGAAGAACCGCGCGGTCGCCGAGGCGGCGTCTGACAAGGCGCTGAAGGACCTCGCCGGGGTGGGCGTCGACGTCCACGTCCAGACGCCGGAGGAGATCGCGATCTGGGCCGAGGCCGCGAAGCCGATCTGGGACGAGTTCACGCCGCAGATCGGGGATGAGCTGATCAACGAGATCCAGACCTACCGCCAGTGAATCTCACGCGTCTCAACCGCATCCTGATGCGCATCGAGGACGGGCTCGCAGGGCTCGTCCTCGCCACGGTTCTCATCCTCGTGACCTGGGAACTCACGTTGCGCGGCCTCTTCGGAGGCTCGCATCTGTGGACGGACGAGCTGTCGCGCGTCCTCCTCATCGTCCTCGTCTATGTCGCCACCATCGGGCTGACGCGCGACGGGGCGCATGTGCGCATCGAGCTTCTGCTCGGCGCGGTTCCGGACCGGGCGCGCGTCGTGCTGGAGCGCCTGTCGGATGTCCTCTGCCTCGTCTTCTCGCTCGCCGCGACCTGGCTCGGGGTCGAGTATGTGCGCGAGTCCCGCATGTTCGGCATCTCCTTCGCCCACTCGAACCTGCCGTTCGAGATCTGGGTCGCGCAGCTCATCGTGCCGATCGGGTTCGGGCTGATCAGCCTGCGGCTCGTCCTGCGTCTCCTCGGCGTCCGCCCCGCGACGCCCGTTCATGTGGACGAGGGCTGAAACATGGCCTTCCTCCTCATCTCATTGATGTTCCTGTTCCTGATCGCAGGCGTGCCGGTCGGCTTCGCGCTGTGGCTGACGGGGCTCGTCGTCGTCCTCATCTCGGGTATGACGTCGCTGACCCAGATCGCCCAGTCGATCTTCTCCGGCCTCGACAGCTTCGTCCTCCTCGCGATCCCCTTCTTCATCCTCGCCGGCAACATCATGCTGCGCTCCGGATTCGCCCGCTATCTCTTCGATTTCATGCAGAGCCTCGTCGGCAAGGTGCCCGGCGGCGCCTCGATCGGCGCGACGGGGGCGACCGCGATCTTCGGCGCGATGACGGGCTCGTCCGTCGCCTCGGCCGCCGCGCTCGGCCGCGTCATGATCCCGACGATGGAAGGCCTCGGCTATCCGAAGCGCTTCAGCGCCGGCCTCATCGCGGCGGGCGGCACCCTCGGCATCCTGATCCCGCCCTCCGTCACCTTCGTCATCTATGGCGAGATGGCGCAGCAATCGGTGAAGGACCTGTTCCTCGCGGGCGTCGTGCCCGGCCTCATCGCCGCGACCGCGATCGGCATCGTCGCCTTCTCCATCGCGCTGCGGCGCGGCTACGGGAAGCAGACGACCCCGTTCTCCCTCGCGGTCGTCGCGCGCACCTTCAGGAGGGCCGCGCCGGCGCTCCTGATGCCGGCGATCGTCCTCGGCGGCATCTATGCCGGCTTCGTGACGCCGACCGAGGCGGCGGCGATCTCGGTGGTGTACGGCCTCTTCATCGGCCTTTTCGTCTACCGCACGATCGGGCTTCGCGACCTTCCCTCGATCTTCATCGACAGCGCGCGCAGCACGGGGGCGATCCTCTTCATCCTGTCCGGCGCGCTCTTCATCGGGATGCTGGCGACGCTCGCGGGGATCCCGGAGGCGATCGTTCAGGCGATCGACGCGGCTAACCTCTCGCCGCTCGCCTTCCTGTTCGTCGTCTCGATCGTGCTCACGATCCTCGGCTGCTTCCTCGACGGCTTCACCCTCCTCACGGTGGTGACGCCGATGCTCCTGCCTTCGGTGCGCGCGCTCGGGATCGACCCGATCCACTTCGCGATCGTTCTCGTCCTCAACATCGAGATCGCCGCGATCACGCCGCCGATCGGCCTCAACCTCTTCGTCATCTCCGGCATCTCGGGGACGACGATGAAGGATGTCGTGACGGGGGTGATCCCGTTCATGCTGGCGATGGCGGTCGTCCTCGTCGTGCTCATCCTCTTCCCGATCCTGTCCACCATCCTTCTCTGAGGAGCCTCCTCATGGCGATCCCCATCGTCGACGCGCACCATCACATCTGGCGCAGGGCCGACCAGCCCTGGCTGCAGGGGCCGACCGTGCCGCGCATCTTCGGCGAGTATGACGCGATCAAGCGCGACTACCCGATCGACGAGTTCCTCTCCGATCTCGAGGGCACGGGCGTCGTGAAGTCCGTCTACGTGCAGACGAACTGGGCGAAGGACCGGGCGGTCGAGGAGGTGGAGTGGGTCCAGTCGATCGCCGACGCGACCGGCTGGCCGCACGCGATCGTGGGCTTCGCCGACTTCCACGATGACGGGGTGGATGCGGTGCTCGCCGCCCACGCGCGCTCGCCCCTGATGCGCGGCGTGCGCCAGCAGCTCCACTGGCACGACAACCCGCAATACCGCTTCGCGAGCGGGCCGAACGAGATGGGCTCGGCCGGCTTCCGCAAGAATCTCGCGAAGCTCGCCGATTATGGCTGGCTGTTCGAGCTGCAGGTCTTCGCCGGGCAGATGGCGGACGGGGCCGACCTCGTCGCCGCCTTCCCCGGCCTCACCTTCGTACTGGAGCACGCCGGGATGCTGGTCGATACCAGCGCCGCCGGCATGGCCGAGTGGCGCGAGGGGATGAAGCGCCTCGCCGACCAGCCCAACATGCACACCAAGCTCTCCGGCCTCGGCACCTTCATCCACCGGAACGACCCCGCCCACATCGCCGACATCGTGGGCGAGACGGTGGAGATCTTCGGGGCCGGGCGCTGCGTCTGGGGCTCCAACTTCCCGATCGAGAAGATCTGGACCGACTATGGCGCGATCGTCTCCGCCGTGCGGGCGGCCGTCGCCGACCTGGCTGAGGCCGACCAGCGCGCGATCCTCCACGACAACGCGGTGGCGCTCTACCGGATCGAATGAACGTGGCGGCGTCGCGCGTCCGGCCTCGATTTGACAAGGCCGGTGCGCGCGGCGACCTTCGTGCCACCAAAACGAGTGAGGGAACAGCCATGCCAAGTGGGTCGCTTCAGGAGGCGCTGCGCGGGATCTCCGGCATCCTCGTCGCCCCGTTCGACGCGGACGACAATCTGGCGACGGCGCGGCTCAAGCCGATCGTCGACCGGGCGGTCGGGGCCGGCGTCCACATCCTCGTCGCCAACGGCAACACCGGCGAGTTCTACGGGATGACGACGGACGAGGCGGTCCGCTACGTCGCCGAGAGCGCCGAGATCGTGGCCGGGCGCGCGCCGCTCATCGGCGGCGTCGGCAAGTCGATCAAGGACGCGTGCGCGATCGCCCGCGCCTCGGCGAAGGCGGGCGCGGCGGCGCTGATGATCCACCAGCCGCCGGACCCGTTCGTCGCGCCGAGCGGCATCGTTGAATATGTGCGCCGGGTGAGCGATGCGGGCGGCGGGCTGCCCATCGTCCTCTATCTGCGAAACGACACGATCGGGACGGCGAACATCGCCGCGCTGTGCGCGGTGGAGGGGGTCGTCGGCGTCAAATGGGCGACGCCGAACCCGCTGAAGCTCGCCGAGGCGATCGCCGCGTCGCCGGAGCATGTCGTCTGGGTCGGCGGCCTCGCCGAAGTCTGGGCGCCGCCCCTTTACGCCGTCGGCGCGCGGGGCTTTACCTCGGGCCTCATCAATGTGTGGCCGGAGCGCTCGGTCGCGATCCATGCCGCGCTGGAGGCCGGGGACTATGAGGAGGCGCGCCGCCTCATCGCCGGCATGGCGGTGTTCGAGCACATCCGCGCGACGCAGATGAACGGGGCGAACGTCACCGGCGTGAAGACCGCGCTCGCCATCATGGGCCTCGATTGCGGCCACACGCGACCGCCCTCGGCCTGGCCGCTTCCGCCGGAGGAGACGCGGGCTCTGCGCGCCTTCCTGGCGGACAACGGCCTCACCGTGCAGGGCGCGGCCTAGGCCCCGTCCTGGTTGGGTCCGGAGCCTGAGGCGCGATCAGCGCCGGTAGGGGGCGATGAGGTCGGTCATCATGCCGACCTCTTCATCCGTGAGGTCGACGAGCGGGGCGCGGACGGGGCCCGCGTTGAAGCCCTGGATGCGCACGCCCGCCTTGATGGCGCTCACCGCATAGCCCTTCTGGCGGTTCCGGATCGCCATGAAGGGGTAGAAGAAGGTGTTGAGGATCTCCTCGCACCGCGCCCGATCGCCGCCGCGCAGCGCGCCATAGAACTCCATCGCGAGCTTCGGCACGAAGTTGAAGACGGCGGAGGAGTAGGTGGAGAAGCCGGCGCCGAGATAGGCCTCGGCGAAGAGTTCGGCCGTCGGCATCCCGCCGAGATAGGTGAGGCGGTCGCCCATGCGGGCCGTCACCTGGCGCACGAGCCCGATATCGCCCGAGCCGTCCTTGAAGCCGACGAGGTTGGGGCAGACATCGCACAGGCGCGCGAGCGTGTCGGCGGTGAGGATCGAGTTGTCGCGATTGTAGACCATCACGCCGATGCCGATGCTGTCGCACACCGTCTTCACGTGGCGGTAGAGGCCCTCCTGCGGCGCGTCGATCAGATAGTGGGGCAGGAGGAGGATGCCGTCCGCGCCGGCCGCCTCGACCGACTTCGCGATCTCGACCGCGATTTCGGTGCCGTAGCCGCAGCCCGACACGATCGGCGTGTCGCCGGCCGCTTCCTTCGCGGCCTTCACGATGGCCGGGACCTCGCGCGGGGAGAGGGAGAAGAACTCGCCCGTGCCGCCGGCCGCGAACAGCGTCGCCGCGCCGAATTCGGACAGCCAGGAGACGTGGTCCTGGTAGGGGGCGGGGTTGAACGCGCCGTCCGCCCCGAAGGCGGTGACGGGGAAGGAAAGCAGCCCGGACCCGAGCGCGTGCTTCAACTGTTGTGGGTCCATGGTCCTCTCCTCGGTGTCGGTTCAGGGTGGCGCGCGCGACGGACGGGGCGCGCGGCCATCTCTGTGTGATGGATCGTGCCGCCCCGCGCCACTCGGCCGGAGCGGATGTTGCGCTAGCCGACCGGCGCGCGGGGTGTCAACAATCCTCTCTCACTGCGTGCGCGGCGTCTCCACACTGATCTGGAGTTGATAGAGGCCGAGCCCCTCCACCGCGTCCGCGCCGATGGCGGTGAAGGCGGCGGGGGCGAGGCGCTCGCGGCACAGATCCATGAAGCGCGGCGCGTCACCCCAGCCCTCCACCATCGCAATCCAGGCCGGGATCCGGTTCGCCTCGCTGCGCGCCTTGCGCTCGGCCGTGTCGACCGCGCTCGCGGCCTTGTCCGACACCATGAGGTGGACGCCCGCGATCTCCGGCAGCGCGGCGATCCCGTCGAGCAGCGTGCGCGCCGCCTCGGTGTGGCCGGGGACGGCCTCGTCCGGCACGTCGTAGCGAAGGGTGGCGCACAGGCCGCCCTCCGTCGCGCCGCGCGAGTGGGCGACATGGACGAGGGAGCGGTTGACGCTGCGGAAGAATTTCACCGTCTCCACCGTCCACGGGGTCGGGCTGTTCAGGCGGTCCTGGTAGAGGGGGCCCTTCAGGAGATCGAGCGAGTCGGCCTCGTACAGGTTGAAGAATTCGAGGTCCGCATCGAGCGCGATATAGCGCCGGCCGCGATGGAAGCCGGGGATCCCGACTCGCTCCAGCATGTGCTCGTTGCCGTGCCAGTCGTAGAACTGATCCCGCCCTTCCGGCATGATGTCGTGCCAGATCGCGACGGCCCCGGTGCCGATAAGTGCCACGCTGCAAACCTCCCTGACGTGTTTTTGGAATGCTATTCCAATTTCCGGCGAACGGCTATAGGCTGCGTCCGGAAGGGGAGAGAAATGACCGTTGCGGCCGTCGATCGTTGCCTCAGATTGATCGAGACGCTCGCCGGCGAGTCCGCGCCGATGGAGCTGTCGGTGATCGCCGCGCGCGTCGAGCTGCCGGCGAGCGCGACGCATCGCATCCTCAACGCCATGCATGCGCGCGGCTGGATCGTGCAGGACCCGGTCACCCACGCCTACTCGCTCTCTCTGCGGCTCGCCGCGCTCGGCTTCCGTCATCTCGACGCGCGCTCCGTCCCCGACATCGTGCAGGACGTGCTCGACCGTCTTGCCGCCGAGACGCGCGAATATTGCCGCCTCGCGATCCTGGAGGGGGAGGACCTCGTCTGGGTCGCCCGCGCCCAAGGGGCGACCCTCGGCCTGCGCTACGACCCGCCGATGGGGGAGGAGATCGTCCTCCACGCCACCGCCAACGGGAAGGCCTGGCTCGCGACGCTGCCGGAGGCGGAGGTGCGCCGCATCATCGCGACGCGCGGGTTCGAGACGCTGCGCCCGCTGGGGCCGCGCCGCATCAACTCGATGCCGCGCCTCCTCGAAGAGCTCGACCTCGTGCGTCGGCGCGGCTACGCGACCGCGATCGAGGAGGGCGAGGAGGGGACGGCCGCCGTCGCGATCCCCTTCCGCGCCCGCGAGGGGGAGGCCGCCAGCGTCGCCGGCACGATCAGCGTCGCGGGTCCCCTGATGCGCTTCCCCGCCGACCGCCACGCCGCGCTCGCCGCCGCCCTCACCGGGGCGGCCGGGGAGCTCACCGCCGTCTGGCCGCTGCGCATCTACAGCCGCACCGCCCGTCCCGACCCGGTGAGCGCGTCATGAAGGTCTCGCGCACCCGCCGCATCCTCGAGCCCGCCCTCTGGTTCGTGGGGCTGATGGTGATCTGGGAGATCGTCGTGCGCGTCGCCGACGTGCCGTCCTTCATGCTGCCCGCGCCCTCGGTCTTCCTGTGGCGCATTGTGGAGGAGCATGACCGCCTCCTCCATCACGGCCTCATCACCACGCGCATGATCCTCTACGGCTTCGTCGCGGGGGCGATTCCGGGCGTCGCGCTCGGCTATCTCATCGCCCGCTCGCGCACGTGCGAGCGGCTGATCTACCCGATCGTCGTCTTCATCCAGGGCCTGCCGAAGATCACGCTCGCGCCGCTGCTGCTCGTCTGGTTCGGCTTCGGCCCGTTCCCGGTCGTGCTCCTCACCGGGCTCATCACCTTCTTCCCGGTCCTCGTCGACGCGGTCGCCGGCTTCAAGTCGGTCGACCGGCGCCACTATTATCTCACGCGCTCGATGGGCGCCTCGCGGCTTCAGACCTTCTTGACGGTGGAGCTGCCGTCCGCCGCGCCGCAGATCTTCTCAGGGCTCAAGATCAGCATCGTCATCGCGGTCACGGTGGTGATCGTGGTCGAGTGGCTGAACTCCAACAACGGCCTCGGCTACCTCGTCCTGCGGGCGATGGATTCGACCGACACGGCCTTCATCTTCGCCATCCTCGTGGTCGGCTCCACCGTCGGCGTGATCCTCAGCTACGGGGTCTCGCTGGTCGAAGGGGTGCTGCTGCCCTGGAGGCGACGCGACCGACACTGACGACCCCATCACCCGAGGCATGGCCCGAGAGAAGGCCAGCCCGTTCAACCGGAGGAGACGACCGATGAAGGCGATTGTCACGACAATCCTGGCCGGCTGCGCGCTGGCGCTGCCGCACGCCGCCCTCGCCCAGGACAAGGTCACCATGACCATGAACTGGACGGCGGACTCGGCCCATCTCGGCTTCGCGATGGCGAAGGCGAAGGGCTTCTACGCGGACGAGAATCTCGACGTGACACTGGAGGAGGGGCGCGGCTCCTCGGTCGCCGCGCAGCTCGTCGCGACCGGACGCAGCGCGATCGCGCTCGCCGACGCCGGCGCCGCGCTGAACGTCGCCGCCCAGGGTGCGCCGATCAAGGTGATCGCCACGATCTGGAAGTCGGGCCAGTTCGGCGTCCAATATCTCGCCGATTCCGGCATTTCCTCGCCCGCCGACCTCAAGGGCAAGTCGGTCGCCGTCGCGCCCGGCACGGCGATGGTGCCGCTCTTCGGCGCCTTCCTCGCCGCGAACGGGATGACCGAGGACGATGTGGACATCGTGAGCGCCACGCAGAACGCCGCGCTCGGCCTGCTCGCCAAGGGCGACATCGATGCGATCGCCGAAACGCCGGAGAACACCGTCGTCCCCCTCACGAAGGAGGGTCTCAAGGTCGACAACATGTATTTCTATAACAACGGCGTGCCGGTGGTGAGCCTCAGCCTCATCGCGCGGGACGACAACATCGAGAAGAACGCCGACCTCTATAAGCGCTTCATCAGCGCGACGCTGAAGGGCTGGCAGGCCGCGATGGCGGATCCGGACGGCGCGGTCGACGCGCTCCTGGAGATGTTCCCGGAGACGCAGAACACCAAGGAGGCGCTCCTCCAGGGCGCGAAATACAGCTTCTCCTCCGTCTGCCCCGGCGGCTCGGGCGACGCGATCGGCGTGACCGACGACGCGACCTGGTCCGAGATCTACAAGGTCATGACGACGGCGATGAGCTTCCCGGACGCGAAGCCCATCACCGACTACTACACGCTCGACCTTCTGCCGTCCGAGCCGGTCACCTGCCCCTGAGATTGGCACAGACGTGGCCTCGCACGACCCGACAGTGCTGAGCGTTGCGCGCGGACCCTCCGTCCGCGCGCACCGGTTCGACGTCCGATGGCTGGTGGCGGCGCTCTACCCCGTGCTCGCCATCGCGGCGCTGCTCGGCCTGTGGGAGGCCGTGATCCGCATCTTCGACGTGCCGGTGTGGCTCGTGCCGAAGCCGAGCGACTTTCTCGGCCGCTTCTTCACCGAGTTCCCGGCGCTCGCCTCGGCGGCCTGGGCGACCTCGGTGCGGATCTTCTTCGGCTTCGCGCTCGGCATCCTCGTCGCCGTGCCGCTCGGGCTCGCGATCGTGTCGATCCCGGCGCTGGAGCGCGGGCTCTACCCGGTGATCGTCTTCCTCAACATCATGCCGAAGACGGTGATCGGGCCGATCCTCATCGTGTGGTTCGGGATCGGGCCGCTCGTCGCGGTCCTCATCGTGTTCCTGATGTCCTTCTTCCCGGTGCTGGTCGATTCGATGTCGGGCTTCCGCGCGGTCGACCCGCGCCTTCGCTACATCACGCGCTCGATGGGCGCCTCGCCACTCCAGACCTTCTTCTACATCCGCCTGCCGGCCTCCATGCCGCACATCTATGCGGGGATGCGCATCGGCATCATCAAGGCGGTCGAGGGCGTCATCATCGCCGAGTTCATCGCCTCCAATGCGGGGCTCGGCCATCTCATCATGCGGGCGTCCAGCTACATGGACATGCCGCTCATGTTCTGCGGCCTGATCGCCACGGCGATCGTCGCGCTGATCTTCAACGGCATCGTCACCCTCGTCGGGCGGCTCCTGATGCCATGGGCGCGCCGCCGATGATGGGGGCGCGCGCGAGAGGGAAGGACGCCATGGCGACCGGGGCATCCATCGAGGCGAAGGGCCTCACCAAGATCTATGGCGAGGGGCCGGGCGCCTTCCACGCGCTGGGGCCGATCGACCTCACCGTCAAGCCGGGCGAGTTCGTGAGCCTCATCGGCCCGTCGGGCTGCGGCAAGTCGACGACGCTGCTCCTCGTCTCGGGCCTCGAACCGGCGAGCGAGGGGACGATCGCGATCGACGGCAAGCCGCTCACCGACCCGATCTGCGATGTCGGCATCGTCTTCCAGGACCACCTGCTCCTCGAATTCCGCACGGCGCTGAAGAACGTGATGCTGCAACAGCAGATCCGCCGCCTCGACAAGGCGGAGATGGAAGCGCGCGCCGCGCGCCTCTTCGACCGGCTCGGCCTCGCCGGGGCGGAGGACCGCTATCCCTGGCAGCTCTCGGGCGGGATGCGCCAGCGCGTCTCGATCGCCCGCGCCCTCGTCCACGACCCGTCGATGCTCCTGATGGACGAGCCCTTCGGTGCGCTCGACGCGATCACGCGCACCCAGATCCGCCACGATCTCGAGATGCTGTGGCTGGAGACGAAGAAGACGGTGCTCTTCATCACCCACTCGATCGAGGAGGCGGTGGGGCTCTCGGACCGCGTGCTCGTGATGTCGACGGGGCCGGGCCGCATCGTCGACGAGATCGTCATCGACCTGCCGCGCCCGCGCCCGGCCCACCTCGGCGAGTATCCCGAATTCTCCGCCTACGCGCAGCGCATCTACGCCACCTTCGAGAAGCTCGGCGTCTACCAGTTCCACTGATGGGCCGCCGCTACATCATGATCGGCGCGCCGGTGACGAGCGTGCGCACCCCGCCGCTGCTGGAGGCCTGGTTCGCCGCGCGCGGCGAGGCGGCGACCTGCGCCGTCCGCCACGTCGAGCCGGAAGACCTCCCGGCGCTGGTCGACGAGGTGCGCGCCGACCCCGGCATCGACGGGCTGATGGTGACGATGCCCCACAAGCGCGCGATCCTGCCCCTCCTCGACGGCCTCTCCGGCACGGCGCGCGCCGCCGGCAGCGTCAACGCGGTGAAGCGCACTGCAAACGGGCTCGAAGGGGCGCAGTTCGACGGGATCGCGCTCGTGAACGCGCTCGCCGCCGCCGGGGCGGATCTTTCGACGAGCCGCGTCACCCTCGCGGGGCTCGGCGGTGCGGGGCTCGCCATCGCGCTTGCGCTCGAGGCGGCCGGAAACCGCGACCTCACCCTCGTCGAGAGCGATCCGGCGCGGCTCGCCGCCGTGGGGGCGATGCTCGCGATCGCGCCGCGTATGCTGGATCCGTCGGCCCCGCGCCCGGCCGCCGACATCCTCGTCAACGCGACGCCGCTCGGCATGGCGCGCGGCGACCCGAGCCCGTTCGGCGAGGCAGAGGTGGCTGCCGCGCGCCTCGTCGCCGACATCGTCGCGGTGCCGAACGAGACGCGCCTTGCCGACCTTGCGCGCGCGGCAGGCATCCCCCTCGTGACCGGCTACGAGATGGTGACCCACCAGATCGAGCCGATCGGCGCCTGGCTCACCGCCGAGGCGTGAGGGAGAGGGGCGGCGGCCTCACCCCCGATATTCGAGGATGAAGAGCCCGCCATTATAGTCGTTCGCGTAGACGAGCCCGTTGCGGTCCACATAGACGTCGCAGCTCTGGATCACCTTCGTCCGGTTCGGGCGGTGGTCGACGAGGGTTGTCGGCGTCCCCGGCACGTAGGCGGCGGTCTCGACCGGGCGATAGGGGTCGGCGATTGAGAAGACGCGCACCCCGGCATTCTGGAAGGTCGTGAAGATCAGCTCCTCGCTGACGAACCCGTCCGGCCGGTTCTCATAGAGATTGTGCGGCCCGAAATGGCCGCCCTTCGCGACATAGTCGGCCTCGTCCGGATAGGGGAAGGTCGAGATCGAGATCGGGTTGTCGCGCACCGCGTTGTTGAACATCCAGATGTGCTTCACCCCGTCCTCCTGGTGGTCGAGGACGGCCTCGTCGAGGACGACGAGAAGCTCGCGCTCCGGCAGCGGCAGGCAGTTGTGCGTGCCCCCGCCATAGGGCGGGCTCCAGTTGAGATGGCGCAGGAGCTTCGGCGCGGAGCGGTCGGCGATGTCGAGGATCACCATGCCGCCGTCGCGCCAAGCGCAATAGGCGGTGTCGCCGTGGATGATCGGGTGGTGCAGGCCCATCCGCTTGCCTGGCGGGACGGTGGAGACCTCGCCGGCGGCGGTGTTCATGCCGGGGATCCACCAGCGGCCGACCATCTGCGGCGCCGTCGGGTCCGCCATGTCGATGACGATGAAGATGTAGTCCGCGAACCCGTCGAGGAGGGCGGAGGCGTAGGCGTAGCGCCCGCCCGTGTACCAGATGCGATGGATGCCGGCGCCCTCGACCGGCATGAAGCCGATCTGGCGCGGCTCGGCGGGGTTCTTGATGTCGTAGACGGCCATGCCGGCGGTCCAGTCCCGCGCACGCTTGCCGATCTCGTCGGTGCCGACCGTCTTGCCGACCGAGGTCGTGTAGTAGGCCTTCTCGTCCGCGAACTCGCTCGAGGCGAACATGTCCTTGGCATTGATGACGAGGAGGAGATCCTCATGCGCCTGGAGGTGGATGTTCCAGGTGTTCGGCGGGGCTTGGATGTAGGCGACGGCCTTCGGGGCACGCGGGTCGCGCACGTCGATGACGCTGAAGCCCTTGGAGAACATGTGGCCGGTGATCGCGTAGCCCTTGTTCACCATGAGCTGGACGCCATCGGGGCGGCCGCCCTGGTCGCTGTGTCCGACGAGGGTCATGTTGCGGGCGAAATCAGCCTTTGGAAGCGTGTCGGTCATGACGGATGTCCTGGGAAAAAGGAGAGGCCGTTCACGGCGCGCGGCGTCGGGACCGGCGCGAAGGGCCGGCCGCCGGGCGCGGGGCGCCGGGCGGCCGGGGCGCGTCAGGCAGGGTGCGGATCAGTCCGCGTTCCAGATCTTGGCGTAGATCTCGGTGTAGCCGTTGTCCGGGTCGTAGATGTTGTTGGGGCCGCCGTCGAAGCCGATATTGTCGGGCGTGAAGAGGTGCGGCGGGGCGACGTAGCCGGAATCCTTCTCACCGGCGAGCGCGCGGTTCGCCTCGTCGACGACCTGCCAGCCCTGGAGGCGCAGCGGTTCGGCGACGGTCGCCGCCTGGAACTGCTTGTCCCGGATGCGCTGGAAGGCGGCTTCGCTCCCGTCACCGGCCGAGATGTTGGTCGGATGCCCGTCCCCGGCGATGCCGGCGGAGGCGAGGGCGGGGGCCATGAAGTCGAAGGTGAGGTCGTTGATCGACAGCGCGTGCGTCCACTCGTCCCCGTACTTCTGGAGGAGGGCCGTCGTCATCGGCGGCATGCGCATCGCCGTGTCGGAGAGCGGCGTGTCGATGTACTCGAGCAGCTTGCAGTTCGCGCACGCGCGGATCACGTCCGCCATCGCGTTCGCCTTGGCGACGGCGATCTCGTAGACGCTGTCGGTGAAGACGATCGCGCCCGCCTTGCCCTCGGAGGTGACGACGGCGTAGGCGGCGGCCGCGGCGGCGACCTTCATCGGATCGGTGGTGATGTTGGTGAAGATCGGCAGCGAGGGGTGCGGTCCGGTCGTGGCATAGGCGTGCCAGCCGATCACCTTGATACCCGCCTTGTCGGCCTCCTCGACGAGGGCGGCCTGCTCGTTGGCGTCGATGCCGCCGAGGACGATCACGTCAGGCTGCAGCGCGATCGCCTGGGTGAGGCCGGACGAACGGCCCGAGACGGTGCCCTGTCCGTCGATGGTGCGCGTGTCCCAGCCGATCAGCTCGGCCGCTTCCACGACGCCCTCGCCGACGCCGCGGGCGCCGCCATTGCGCTGGTCCGTCGAGACATAGACGATGAGCTTGCCCGACTGTGCCGCGGGACCGGTGGTCGGCCCGTCCCAGGGCGGGTTCGGCTTGGAGTAGGCCTCGACGATTTCCCGCGACGCGGCGAGCTCGTCCTGAGCGAGCGCCGGCGCGATGCCGCCGAGGAGCAGAGCGGCCGTCAATCCGGCGATCCATCCCCGTGTCATGGTGCGTTTCCTTTCCTCGGGACGATGCTTGTTGTTCAGGTGCGGCTCACATCGTCCCCGGTGGCCGCAGAGGGTGTTGGCGCCGCCTTCTTGTGGCGCACGCTGCCGCGCTTGCGCTGGGCGTAGCCGGCGAGGCCGATCGCGAGGACCAGCGTCACGCCGTTGAAGAGGGGCTCCACGAAGAAGGCGCCGCCGAGCTGCTGGATGCCCGAGATGCCGACCGCGAGGATCGCGACCGCGGCGACCGTGCCCCACACGTTCACGCGTCCCGGCTTGATCGTGGTCGAGCCGAGAAAGGCGCCGACGAGGGCCGGCAGCAGATATTCGAGGCCGACGCTCGCCTGTCCGATGCGCAGCTTGGCGGCGAGGATGATCCCCGCGAGCGCGGTCAGGACGCCGGACGTGATGAACGCGCCCATCACATAGCGCCGCGTCGGGATGCCGTTCAACGCCGCCGCGCGCGGGTTCGCGCCGATCGCGTAGAGATAGCGCCCGATCGGCAGATATTCCGTGACGATCCACAGGACGAAGGCGACGATCACGACATAGAAGGCGGCGATCGGCAGGCCGAAGACCTGGGTCGTGTAGAGGCCGGTGAAGTCGGCCGGGAGGGAGCCGATGATCTGCCGCCCCTCCGTGTACCAGAGGGCGATCGCGTAGATCACGGTGCCGGTGCCGAGCGTCGCGATGAAGGAATCGATCTGCGCCAGCTCGACGAGGAGGCCGTTGAAGAGACCGAGGAGCGCGCCGAGCAGGAGGACGATGATCGCCGCCTGCCACCACTCGAAGCCGAACTGCGTCTGGAGGCCGATCGCGAGGATGTGCCACAGCACGATGCCGTACCCGACCGTGAGGTCGATGCGGCCGGCCATCATCGGCACCATCGCGGCGAGGGAGAGGAGCGCGATGATCGCCTTGTCGCCGAGGATCGAGCGCAGGTTCAGCATCGTCGGGAAGGTGCGCGGCAGGACGAGCGAGAAGACGATGATGAGCACCACCGTCAGGATCGGGATGCCGTAGACCGGCAGGAGCCGCAGCACCTTCTGCCGCCCGCTCATCTGGCGCAGGTCGAAGCGGGTGGGCTCGAGCGCGTTCGATTTCAACGATTGCATCAGTGGATTTCCATGGTCGCGCCAGGGGTGGCGGCGCCGGCGCCGGGGATGCCCTGCTGCAGCGAGGCGGCGTGGGTGAGGCGCTCGATGGTGAGCGCGTCCGCGTCGAGCGCGACGACGATCCGTCCGTCGCGGAAGACGAGCGCGCGGTGGCAGATGGCGCAGACCTCCTCGAAGTCGGTGGAGATCAGGACGAGGGTGAGCCCGTTCGCGACGGCATTGCCGAGGAGGCGGTAGATCTCCGCCTTCGCGCCGACATCGACGCCAGCGGTCGGGTCCTCGAGGATCAGCACCGAGCCGCCGATCCGCATCCAGCGCGCGAGCACCACCTTCTGCTGGTTGCCGCCGGACAGCGTCTCCATCGGCGCGTCGGGATCGTTGGGTGTGAGGGTGATGCGCCGGCCGAGCGTGCGCGCCTCCTCCGCTTCCGCCGATGGGGTGCGCAGGCGGAAGAGCCCGCGCCCGGCGGCGGAGGGGTTCAGGAACATGTTCTCCCGCACGCTCAGCCGATGCGCGACCGAGTCGGACGTGCGGTCGCCCGCGACGAAGCCGATGCCTTCCCGGATCGAGCCCGGCGGCCCGTCGGCGCGGATCGTCTTGCCGTCGAGCACGATGGTGCCTTCGTCGGCGATCCGGTCGGCGAAGAGGGCGCGCCCGACCTCCTCCTGTCCGGCGCCCCGCAGGCCGACGAGAGCGACGATCTCGCCCCGCCGCGCCTCGAGGTCCACCGGCCCGACATCGCCGACGACGAGGCCGCGCACGGTAAGGACCGGGTCGGAGGCGGGGGCGGGCGGGCGCACGAAGAGGCTCTCGGGCGCGCGCCCGATGATCATGCGGACGAGGTCGTCGGGCGAGGTCTCGCTGGTGCGGCTGACGCCGACGAGGCGTCCGTCGCGCAGGACGACGAGCCGCTCGGAGATGGCCATCACCTCGTCGAGCCGGTGCGAGACATAGATGATCGCGACGCCGCGCGCGCGGAGCCGCTCCAGCACCTTGAAGAGCGTGTTGACCTCGCCCTTCGGCAGGCTCGCCGTCGGCTCGTCGAGCACCAGGACGGAGGCGTCCATGCTGACGGCGCGGGCGATGGCGACGAGCGATTTCTCGGTGCGGCTCAGCTCATGGATCCGCCGCTCGGGGTCGATGTCGCCGGCGACGACGGAGAGCGCCTCGACCGCCGCCTTCGACGTTGCGCGCCAGCCGATCAGGCCGAAGGGCCGGCGATAGCCGCGATAGAGGGCGATGTTCTCGGCGACCGTCATCCACTCGATGAGGCCGAGATCCTGGTGGATGAAGGCGACGCGACCGGCGGAGGCGCGCGGCTGGTAGGGCTTGCCGGCGAAGCGGATCTCGCCGCCGTCCGGCGCATGGACCCCTGCGAGCATCTTGATGAGGGTGGATTTGCCCGCCCCGTTCTCGCCGAGGAGGGCGAGCACCTCGCCTGGATAGACGTCGAAGGACACGTCGTCGACGGCGACGGTTCCGCCGAACGTCTTGCGCATCCCGTGAAAGGAGAGGATCGGCGCCGCTCCGGTTCCGGCAGCCGCGACAGCCGTCACGTGAAGCACCGGGGCATGATTTCATTGTGTGTCGCGGCCGCGCTCAGCGGTCCGCCACAGCCGTCGACACCACGGCCTATCGTTGGGTGCGATCCCAAACCTTGTTTCCTCCGGAGACTGACGGCCGCAAAACGGCTCGTATTCTTATCGGCAGCTTGTGCTGCTCTGCTTTCAGTCGCCGTCACCGACTAAACAGAAGTTGACCTCGATTAGCAAGAAGGCGAATCGAGGTCCGTCGATGAAATCGAAGGGATCGCCATCAATTCTGCGGCGGCGCCGCCTCGCCGGGGATCGGATAGTTGCGTAGCGCCATCGTCAGCTCCTCGGCGAAGCGGGCGGCGGCAACCGGGAGCGTGCGCCCGGCGAGCTGGCCGAGGAGGAGGTGGCCGGGCGGGACGTCTTCCTTCGGCAGGGGACGCACCACGAGCCCCTGCGCCACAGCGCCGGTGAGACCGATCGGGATCTCGAACCCCACCGCGCGCTCGTGCGTCACGTAGCGGCGCATGAACTCGAAGCTGTCGGCGACCACGATCGGGTTCAATTTCCGCGAGGCGCGGCGGAGCGCCATGTCGAGGAGGTGGCGCACCCCGAACCGGTCGGATGGGACGACGTGCGGCCCGTCGAGGCAGGCACGCAGGCGCACCTGGGGGGCGCGGGCGAGCGGGTGGTCCTCCGCCATCACCGCGCAGACGGGTTGGGGCGCGGCGCACAGGATGTCGAAATCGGCCATGTTGACGGGCTCGAAGACGAGGGCGAGGTCGGCGGCGAAGCTCGTCAGTTCCCGCTCGGCGGCGACGCGGTCGCGCACGTTCACCGTGAAGGTGACGCCCGGATAGCGCTTGCGGAACTCGGCGATCCGGTCCGGCAGGAAGAACGGGGTGAGGGCCTGGCTGCACGCGATGGTGACGTGGCCGCGCCGCACGCCGATCAGCTCCTCCACCTGGCCGCGCACGACCGCGAGGTCGGAGCGCTGGGAGCGAATGTGCTTCAACAGAAGCTCGCCCGCCGAATTCAGCCGGACGCCCTGGGCGTGGCGCTCGAAGATCTGGGTGCCGAACTCCTGCTCGAAGCTCTGGAGGCGCCGGTTCACCGCCGAACTCGTGAGGTTCATCAGCTCCGCCGCCTTGCGGATCGAGCCCGCGCGCGCCACCGCCTCGATGAGATCCAGCGTCAGCATGTGTCGCATTCCGGTCTCCTGAGGCGTCATGGCGGGGGCGCCGCCGTCGAGGCAAAATCCGAGCCACCCGCCGGCCCGCCTTCGCCGGATTGACCCGCGCGGCGTGTCAGCAAAAATGCTATGAAAGGGCCACGTCGCACCCGATCATGCGGCGGCAAGGCATCATCCTGGAAGACCATCATGTCGTTCGCCAACTGGCATTCTCGCACCGACGAGCCGGTCATCCACGTCCCGGCCATCGGGCTCGAGCTCACCGTGCGCCTGCCGCCCGAGGCTTCGAGCGACGCGCTCACCATCATCGAGACGGTCAACGCGCCGGGCTTCGGCCCGCCGCTCCACCGCCACCGCGAGACCGAGATCTTCCGCGTGCTCGAAGGGCGCTACCTCTACCAGCGCGGCGAGGAGCGGTTCATCGCGGAGGAGGGGGACGTCGTGACCGTCCCCGGCGGCACCCCGCACGCCTTCCGCAACATCACCGACCGGCCGGCGCGCCAGTTCATCCTCATCATGCCGGCGTTCGATGCTGTCGGCTTCTTCACCGGGCTCGGCGACATCATGAAGGGCGGGCGGCCGGACAGGGCGACGCTGAACGCCTTCGGCGAACGCTGGCAGGTGGAATTTCTCGGCCCGCCCCTCCCGCCGCCCTGACGCGTCCGCGCGGGGCCATCTGGACTCTTGCAACGAAGGGTGGAAGCTTGGCGCACGCGCCCTCCGGCGGGACGGAGCGGCGGCCATTCCGGAGGGAGCGATGACGGACAGCTCGTACGCGGTGGTCGGCGGCGCCGAAGATATCGGCCGGTATGAATGGCCGGCGCGCTGGCTCCACTGGGCGATCGCGCTCCTCGTCCTCTCCGTCATCCCGCTCGGCTTCCTGATGGGCGCGGTCGGGCCCGGCCCGCTGCAGAACTGGCTCTTCTACATCCACGAGGAACTCGGCTTCGTCGTCCTCGTCCTCATGGCGCTGCGCCTCGTCTTCCGCATCGGCCGTGGCGCGCCGCCGCTGCCGCCCGGCATACCGCGCTGGCAGCACGGGGCCTCCCATCTCGTCCACGGCCTCTTCTATCTCTGCCTCCTCGTGCAGCCGATCTTGGGCTGGCTCGGGACGAGCGCGTTCGGCGCGCCGGTCTCGATCTTCGGCCTCTTCACCCTGCCGATGCCGCTCGCGAAGGACGACGCGCTCGCCGGCCAGCTCTTCGAGATCCACGAGACGATCGGCTTCGTGATCATCGGCCTCCTCCTCGTCCACATCGGCGCGGTGGTGATGCACTCGTTCGTCCAGAAGGACGGCGTGATCCGTCGCATGTGGCCGGTCTGATCCGACCCGCCTGAACCCATCAGCCTTCGCGGCCCCACAGGCCCGCCCGGCGCCCTGCCGGCGGGGCGTGGAGCGCTGCCGAAAACGCAGCGCGCCGCCGCGAAACTAGCAACAGCGCGGGACGCACACTTGCGTCAGATTTCCCTCTGAGCCGGTTCGCGCGCCCGCGAAATTCCCCCGCCATGGCGCCGTCCCGTGCCTTCGACGCGTGTTTCGACACACCAGCGAGGGATGACGCCGATGCATCAGCAGACGCTGGCGGCTGAGCCGCACCCCATCACATTCGACCCCGCCGCCACGGCCCTCATCGTCATCGACATGCAGCGCGACTTCCTGGAGCCCGGCGGCTTCGGCGAGACGCTCGGCAACGACGTGAGCCTCCTTCAGGCGGCCGTCGAGCCCTGCTCGATCGCGCTCGCGGCGGCGCGGCGCACCGGGATGCTCGTCATCCACACGCGCGAGGGCCACCGGCCAGACCTCTCCGACGCCCCGCCGGCGAAGGTGGCGCGCGGCGCGCCGAGCAAGCGCATCGGCGATCTCGGCCCGATGGGCCGCATCCTCGTGCGCGGCGAGCCCGGCCACGACATCATCGACGCGCTCGCCCCGGCGCCGGGCGAGATCGTCCTCGACAAGCCCGGCAAGGGCGCCTTCCACCAGACCGACCTCGCACAGATCCTCGCCAATCGCGGGATCGACACGCTCATCGTGTGCGGCGTCACCACCGAGGTCTGCGTCCACACCACGGTGCGCGAGGGCAACGATCGCGGCTATCGCTGCGTCGTCCTCGGCGACGCGTGCGCGAGCTATTTCCCGCACTTCCACCGGGTCGGCCTCGAGATGATCAAGGCGCAGGGCGGGATCTTCGGCTGGGTCTCCGACGCGAACGCCTTCGCTGCCGCCTTGTCCAAGGCCGTGGCCTGAGCCCGCCCCGCCTTTCCCTTCAACAGCCCTGACCATCCAAGAGAAGGAGAGTGATGATGGCATCGTCCACCCGCCCCGCCGACGGCGTCCGCCTCTGGACGTCGGGAGACTGGAACGCCCTGTTCGGCCTCGGCACGAACGTGCTCGTGAACCTCCTCGTCATGACGGGGCTCCTGAAGTTCGTCGTGGGCCTGCCCGATGAGCTGACCTTCGGGCGCATCCTGCCGGCCGTCGGCCTCATGCTCTTCGCCGGCAACATCTACTATGCGTGGATGGCACTGAAGCTCTCCAAGCGCGAGGGCCGGCACGATGTCTGCGCGCTGCCCTCCGGCCCGTCCGTGCCGCACATGTTCATCGTGGTCTTCGTCATCATGATGCCGATCCTTGGCCAGACGGGGGATCCGGTGAAGGCGTGGGAGGCGGGTCTCGCCTGGGTGTTCATCCAGGGCTTCATCCTGATCGGCGGCGGCTTCGTCGCGCCGATGATCCGCCGCATCACCCCGCGCGCGGCCCTTCTCGGCACGCTCGCCGGCGTCTCCATCGCGTTCATCTCGATGCGGCCCGCGACCGAGATCTTCATGACCTCGATCATCGGCCTCCTCTGCCTCGGCATCATCCTGGTGTCGTGGTTCGGCGGCGTGCGCTATCCGCGCGGGCTCCCGGCGGGCCTCGTCGCGATCGTCGTCGGCATGGTGATCGCCTGGGTCGCGACCGCGCTCGGCTTCCCCGAGGTCGGCGGCATGAGCGCCGGCGCGCTCGCCTCGAGCTTCGCCCATTTCGGCTTCTCGATCCCGATCCCGGCGATCGGCCACGTCTTCAGCGGGTTCGAGTTCCTGGGCTTCATCCTCGTCACCGCCATCCCCTTCGGCGTCTACGACCTCGTCGAGGCGATGGACAATGTGGAGAGCGCGGAGGCGGCGGGCGACAGCTACTCCACGACCGAGGCGCTGGCGGCCGAAGGCTCCATCTCGCTGATCGGCACGCTCTTCGGCTCGCCCTTCGCGAACGCCGTCTATATCGGCCATCCCGGCTGGAAATCGATGGGCGGGCGGATCGGCTATTCGGCGGCGACGGGGGTGTTCGTGCTCCTCATCACCTGGTTCGGCATCCTCGCCGTGTTCCTCAACCTCGTGCCCGTCGTCGCGATCGCGCCGATCCTCCTCTATATCGGCATGCTGATCGGGGCCCAGGCGTTCCAGACGACGCCGCTCACCCACGCCCCGGCGATCGTGCTCGGCCTCGTCCCGCACCTTGCGGCCTGGGCGAAGACGCTGATCGACGGTGCGCTCGGGGCCGCGAACGTGCAGATGACGCCCGAGCTCGTCGCCGCGATGGCGCAGGGCGGCGTCCTCTATAATGGGCTCGCCGTGCTCGGCAACGGCGCGATCCTGACCGGCCTGGTGCTCGCCGCGATCGGTGTCTTCATCATCGAGAAGCGGCTCGAATATGCGGCGGCGTTCGCGGGCGCGGGCGCGGTCCTCACCTTCTTCGGATTCATGCACGGCGCCTCGGTCGGCGTCGCCGTGTCGCCGATGATCGCGGCATCGTACGGGATGCTCGCGGTCTTCCTCGTCGCGCTCGCCAAGCTCGAGACCTCGCGCGGGTCCGAGCCGGCCTTCGCCCCGGCCGCGGCCGAGTGAGCGCGCCCGACTTCGATGCGGCGGCCTACATGGCCGCCGTTTCGCGGCTCCTCGATCTGTCCATCGCCCCGGCGCATGAGGAGGGTGTGATCGCCTTCCTCAGAATTGCCGAGAGCATGGCCGACATCCTGGAGGCCGTGCCGCTCGACGCGCGCGAGCTGGCGCTGGCTCCCGTCTTCACCCTTCCCGACCGAGGCTGAATTGGATCCTCTCTCCCCCTTCGCTTCCGCCGCCTCCATCGCCGCCGCCGTGCGCGAGGGGCGCGTCACCGCCGCCGCCGTCGCCGAGGCGGCGCTCGCGCGCATTGAGCGGGAGAACGCGACGATCAACGCCTTCTCGGCGGTCACGGCCCGCCGCGCGCTCGCGAAGGCGCGGGCGATCGACGAGGCGCGGGCGGCGGGCAAGGCCCTCGGCCCGCTCGCGGGCGTCCCCTTCGCGGTGAAGAACCTCTTCGACCTCAAGGGGATCGTCACGCTCGCCGGCGCGACCCTGACCGCGGACGACCCGGCGGCGGAGGCGGACGCCGATCTCGTGACCGCGATGGAGCGGGCGGGGGCGGTCTGCGTCGGCGCGCTCCACATGGGCGAGTTCGCCTACGACTTCACCGGCGAGAACGCGCACTACGGCGCCTGCCGCAACCCGCACGACCCGTCCCGCATGACGGGCGGCTCCTCGTCCGGCTCGGGTGCGGCGACGGCGGCGGGCCTCGCGCCGATTTCGCTCGGGTCCGACACCAACGGCTCGCTGCGCGTGCCGGCCTCGCTGTGCGGGGTCTACAGCCTAAAGCCGACCTATGGCCGCCTTTCGCGCGGCGGCACCTATCCGTTCGTCGACAGCCTCGACCATCTCGGCCCCTTCGCGCGCACGGTCGAGGATCTGGCGCTCGCCTATGACTGCCTGCAGACCGTCACGAGCCGCGACCACGCCTTCGCGGGCCGGCCGATCGAGACGAGCTCGGCCGCGCTGCGCCGTCCGGGCCAGCTGCGGGTCGGGGTCCTCACCGACTGGTTCGAGGCGAATGCCGGGTCGCTCGCACTGGAGCGGCGCGACCGGGCGGCGGCGCTCTTCGCGGACCGATGCGAGGTCGCGCTCGGCGACGCGCCGGCGGGGCGGGCGGCGGCCTACATCATCACCAACGCGGAGAGCGCGGCCTTCCACCTGCCGCGCCTGCGCACCGACGCGGACCGGTTCGACAAGGACACGCGCGACCGCTTCCTCGCCGGTGCGATGCTGCCGGCCGCGTGGCTCACCCGCGCCCATCGTGTGCGCCAATGGTGGCTGGAGCGCGTGCTCGCCGCCTTCGAGGAAAGCGGCGCGGACGTGCTCCTCGCGCCCGCGACGCCGGTGAGCGCGCCGCTCATCGGCCAGCGCACGCTGGAGATCGGTGGGCAGGAGGTGCCGCTGCGGCCCAATCTCGGCCTCCTCGCGCAGCCTTTCTCCTGCATCGGGCTGCCGGTGGTGACGGCGCCGGTCTTCGTGGCCGGCGAGGCGCCGCTCGGCGTCCAGCTCATCGCCCGTCCGTGGGATGAGGTGACGGCGCTGCGGGCGGCGGCGCTCCTGGAAGCGGCGGGGATCGCGGCGGCCCACCCGCCGCTGCGCCTCGTCGCCGAGGCGGCCGCGGGGGCCTGAGCCCCGCCTACTTCGCCTCACGGGTGAAGATCGTCCCGATCGCGCCCGGCATCCGCGAGGACCGCCCCATCGTGACGAGCACGAGGAGGGCGAGGAGGTAGGGCGTCATCTGGATGATGTAGGACGAGACCGGGACGCCGTAGATCTGGATGCGGAGCTGCAGCGCCTCGGCGAGGCCGAACATCAGGCAGGCGGCGAGCATCGGGAACGGCTTCCAGCGGCCGACGATGATGGCGGCGAGCGCGAGATAGCCGCGCCCGGAGACCATGTCGTCGTTGAAGGTGCCGACCTGCTGGAGGGTGAGCACCGCGCCGCCGATCCCCGCGATGAGCCCGCACACCACGACGGCGCCGATGCGGGTCGCGACCGGGTCGAACCCTGCCGCGTAGGCGGCCATCGGGTTGTCGCCCACCGCGCGCAGCCTGAGGCCGAGCTGGGTGCGCATCAGGACGATGGTGAGCGGGATCGCGACGAAGAGGCAGAGATAGGTGAGCGGCGGCTGCGTGAAGAGGAGGGGCCCGAGCCCCGGAATGTCGGAGAGGATGGGGATCGGGATGGGGCGCAGGAGGTCGACATAAACGACCGGCGCGCCGCCGCGCCCGAAGAGGGCGCGAAAGAGGAAGCTGGTGAGGCCGACGGCGAGGAGGTTCGCCGAGAGGCCCGTCACCATGTTGTCGGCGCCGAAGCGCACGGTGACGATCGCGATGATGTAGGCGAGCAGCGCGCCCGCGATCGCCGAGGCGAGGACGGCCGCGACCGGCCCCAGCATCGTGTCCGGCAGGATGGCGCTCACGGCGACCGCCCCGAACGCACCGCACAGGAGCATCCCCTCGAGGCCGACCGCGAAGACCCCCGCGCGCTCGGAGATGATGCCGCCGAGACCGGCGAACATCAGCGGCGTCGCGATGCGGATCGCGGACCCAAGGAGGTCGAGGATCATCGCCGCGTCCATCGCTACACCTGTCCCTTCCGGCCGCTGTGGGCCATGGCCGCGAGGATGAAGAGCATCGTGATCCCCTCCATCACGCTGACGAGCGAGGAGGGCACGCCCATCTGCCGCTGCATCGAGAGCGCGCCGACCTCCAGGAAGCCGAAGAAGAGGGAGGCCGGGATGAGGCCGAGCGGGTTGATGCCGCCGAGGAGCGCGATCGCGACGGAGACGAAGCCGAGCCCGTCCGAGTAGCCCTCGATGAGGCGCAGGTGGATGCCGAGCACCTGGATCGCCCCGGCGAGCCCCGCGAGCGCACCCGCGATCGCCATCACGAGATAGGTGATCCGGTCTGGCGAGTAGCCGGCATAGTTGGTCGCCCGCCGGCTCGCCCCGAGGAGGCGGATCGAGAAGCCGAAGCTCGTGCGCCAGAGGAGGACGTGCGCGGCGATCGCGAGCACCACGGCGATCAGGATGCCTATATGGAGGTCGGTGTTCGGCAGGATCTTCGGCAGCCAGAAGGCTTGCGGCAGCAGCGCCGATTGCGGGAAGCCGGCCCCCACCTCGCCGATCGCCCCGTGGAGCGCCTGGGAGACGAGGAGTATCGCGACGAAATTGAGGAGGAGGGTGACGAGCACCTCGTGGACGCGGCGCGTGACGTGGAGGACGGCCGCAAGGCTCGCCCACAGGAGCCCGAACGCCGCGCCCGCGACGAGCGCGAACGGGATCGCGAGCCAGGGCGTCGCGAGCGGCACGGCGAGCGCGAGCCAGGTGGCGCCGAGCCCGCCGAGCGCGATCTGCCCCTCGCCGCCGATATTGATGATGCGCGCGCGGAAGCAGAGCGCGATGCCGACGCCGCACAGGAGGTAGGGCGTCGCCTTGGCGAAACCGCTCGCGATGCGGCGGGGCGTGCCGAACGCGCCCTGCCAGATCGCGCCAAAGGCCGTCACCGGGTTCGCACCGGCGAGCAGGATCAGGAGCGCCGACACCGCCGCCGCGAGGAGGATCGCGAGCGCCACGGCGAGGAAGGGCGTCGCGGCGGTCGCGAGGCGGGCGGCCCGCACGCGGAACGGGTCGTCGAGGCTCGTCGTGTCGTCGCTCATGCCGCCTCGGTCATCGGGGCGCCGACCCCGGCCATCATCGCGCCGATGCGGGCGATGTCGATTTCGGCGCGGTCGACGATCCCCATCAGGCGGCCACGGAAGAGAACGCCGATGCGGTCGCCGAGCACCATCGCCTCGTCGAGCTCTGAGGAGATGTAGAGGATCGCCGCCCCCTTCTCGCGCAGCGCGAGCACCTGCTCGTGGACGAAGCGCGTCGCGCCGGGGTCGAGCCCCCATGTCGCCTGGCAGGCGATGAGGACGCCCGGATTGCGGGCCATCTCGCGCGCGACGACGATCTTCTGCTGGTTGCCGCCCGAGAGCTGCTCCACGCGATCCTCCACCGCCGCCGCCTTGATGGCGAAGCGGCCGACGAGCTCGCGGGCGCGCGCCGCGATGCGCCCGCGCGCGAGGAAGCCGCGGCGGGAGAGGGGCGGATGGCTGAGATCGCGCAGCACGAGGTTGGTGCCGATCGTCATCGACTGGACGAGGCTGGTGGTCGCGCGGTCGGCCGGGATCGTCGCAAGGCCCGCCGCGACGCGCGCCTCGACGCCCTCGGCCGTGACGTCGGTCCCGTCGATCGCGACGGCGCCGCCCCCGGCCTTCGCCATGCCGGCGATCGTCTCGATCAGCTCGGTCTGCCCGTTCCCATCGACGCCGGTGAGGCAGAGGATCTCGCCCGCGCGCACGGAGAGGCTGATGCGCGATCCGGCGATGCCGGGGAGGGCGACGCCGTCGAGGGTGAGGCGCGGCGCACCCATCGCGTGCGCTCCGCCGGCCGCGATCGGGGCGGAGAGGTCGCGCTCGACCATCATCGCGGCAAGGTCAGCCTCGCTCGCCTCGGCGATCGGGCGGCGGCCGGAGACGCGGCCATTGCGCAGGACGACGACCTCGTCGCAGACGGCCATGACCTCGCGCAGCTTGTGCGAGATGAAGACGATGCCGCGCCCCTCGGCGCGCAGGCGCCGCATGAGGTCGAGGAGGCCGTCGACCTCGGGCGGGCTCAAATTGGATGTCGGCTCGTCGAGCACGAGAAGATCCGCGCCGCGAATGATCGCCTTGAGGATCTCGACCCGCTGCCGCGCGCCGAGGGAGAGGGTGCCGACCTCGCGGTCGGGGTCGAGTTCGAGGCCGAGGCGGGCGCTGGTCTCGGCGATGCGCGAGGCGACCTCCGCCGTGCGCAGCCACGCCCCCGCCCCGTCCCAGCCGAGCATCACATTCTCGGTGACGCTCATCTGGTCGACGAGCATGAAATGCTGGTGGATCATGCCGATGCCGAGCGCGGCGGCGGTCTTCGGGTCGTGCCGGGAGAGCTCACGACCCTTGAAGACGATGCCGCCCGCATCGGGCGCCACCATCCCGAAGAGCACCTTCATGAGGGTGCTCTTGCCGGACCCGTTCTCGCCGAGAAGGCCGACGATGCGGCCGCTCTCGACGTCGAGGTCGATCCCGTCATTGGCGAGGACGGGACCGTACCGTTTGACGATGCCGCGCATCTCGAGCAGTCGAAGAGGTGTCGACATGGGGCTCGCCGGTGGGCGTGTCGGTGCCGGGCGGCGGCTCAACGGCCGCCGCGCGCGTCCTCGGGGGTCGGGGTGATCGTGAGCGAGCCGTCCGCGAACGACTTCGAGAGCGCCATCACCGCGTCCGCGACCTCGGCCGGGACCGCCGGGCTGAAGGGCGCGCCGTCGGCATAGACGAGGGCGGCGCCGGTGGTGGCGTCGGCGGTGTTGTAGCCGTACTTCACGAACTCGCCGGAGAGCGTGCCTTCCAGCGTGTTCTTGGCGGCCGCGCCGTACATCTCGTCCCACTTCTCGATGATGTTGGTCAGCACCGCGTCCGGCGCGTTGGCGACGCTCGACAGCGAGCGGCCGGTCACGAACACGCCCTTCTCCTTGGCCGCCTCGATGACGCCGTTCTGGGCGGCGTTGAGCTTGCCGGTGAGGACGTCCGCACCATCGGCGATCAGCGAAAGTGCCGCTTCCTTCGCCGCCGCCGCATCTTCCATGTTCTTCATGTAGACGATGGTGACGGTGATGTCGGGCACGGCCTTCTTCGCGCAGAGGCGGAAGCCGCCGGCCTGGGCGACGATGTTCGGCAGGCCCTCGAGGCCGTAGACGCCGCCGATCTTGCCCGACTTCGACATCATCGCCGCGAGCGTGCCGAGCTGGCAGCCGAACTGCGCGTTGTCATAGTCGATGGACATGACGTTGGGCGAGAGGCCGCCGGCGCCGCCGCCCACGATGAACTGCACGTCCGGGAATTGCGGGCCGACGCGCTGGGCGGCCGAGAGGAAGCGGCCCGAGTGGCCGAGGACGACATTGTAGCCCTGGTCGGCATAGTCCTGCATGGAGGCGACGTCGTCGGCGTCCGGCACGTTCTCCGACACCGCGATCTCGAACCCGAGCTCGCCGATCTTCTGGAGGCCCGAATAGCCGAGCGCGTTCCAGCTCTGGTCGTTGTAGCTGCCGGGAAGGAGCATCGCCGCCTTCTCGTCCGCCGCGTTGGCGGCCGGGGCGAGCGCAAGCGTCACCGCGGCGGTGAGCGCAAGGCCGGCGATCCGGCGATAGCGGTGTGAGGGTTGATGAGGATGGGCCACGGAGAACTCCTCGTCTGTTGGCCGTGGGCGGCCTGAATACTTCACAGCGCAAGCAATTGATGTGCCAGGGAAACGCTAAATCGAGACGATCACGGCAATGGGAGCCTCGCCCGGCAAGCATTGATGCTCGGTGCCGCCGGAGAGGAAGATCGCCGTGTCGCCCGTGACCGAGCCGATCACCGCGCCGACGGCGGCGCGGGCGTGGCGCTCGTAGTTGATGTCGGCGTCCGAGAGCATCGTCGTGCGGCGGCCGCGGATCTTCGGCGCGGCCTCGGCCTTGGCGAAGATCGCGGCGGGGGTCGCCTCGCCCCCGTCGGCGGCGTTCGAGATCGCTTCGGCGACGCCCGCCGCATCGATCGCATCCTTCAGCACCGCGTGCCCGATCCGGTAGCGGCTCGCGGAGCCCGGCGCGTTGCCGAAGAGGAGGATCTCGCATTTCGTCAATTCGCCGCCCGCCGAGGTGGAGGCGACGGTGGAATAGAGCGCCATGTCGTGCGCGATCGCCCCGGCGGTGAGCGTCCCGCGGTCCACCTCGCCGAGCGCGGTCGCGACGCCGAGCGCCATCGCCCCGCGCGCGAACGGCTTCGACCCGTTCGGATCGCGCGTCACGAGGGTCGCGCCGCGGGCGTCAGCGTCCATGATCTTGGCGGGGGACAGGAGCGGGCCCTTCACCTGCACATAGTGGACGTCGGCCGGGTCGGTGATCCCGGCGTCGGCGAGTGCGGTGCGCACCGCCCCGGCGACCTCGTCGACATGGGCGAGCGTGCCGACCTCCTCGGGGAGGATGTCGCGCGTGAAGCCGATGCCGAGGACGAGGCGGGCGGGGCCGTCGGCCGTCATGCCCTCGGTGCGGGTGAAGATCGTTGCGTGCGGGGAGAGGACGCCCTCCGTCCCGCCGGACCAGACGAAGGCGATCCGAGCCGCGACCTCGGCCGGTGACACGCCGAGCCAGGGGGCGAGGAGGTGCGTGAAGGAGACGGTGGCGAGGGCGCGGGTGAAGTCGTTCGCCCCGCCATTCCCCTCGGTCTTGCCGATCACCGCGACGATGGTCCGCGGGTCGAGCGTGCCCGCCTCGATGAGCGCGGCAAGGCCCGACACGTCGTCGGGGCTCGCCATCGCGATCTTGTGGACATCGACATTCATGGTCGCTCTCCCGGCCGTTCCCGGCCTGTTATTTGCCGCCCCAGTGGACGAAGCGGCGTTCGATTCCGACGAAGATGAGGTTCATCGCGTAGCCGAGCGCACCGGCCGCGAAGATCGAGGCGTACATCTCCGGCATGTCGAAGATCATCTGCGCGTTGATGATCCGCCGCCCGAGCCCGTCGCTCGACCCGATGAACATCTCCGCCACGATGACGATGACGAGCGCGATCGAGATGCCCGAGCGCATCCCGACGAAGGTCTGCGGCAGCGATTCCCAGATCGTGACGTCCACCAGGACCTGGATCGGCGAGGCGCCGATCACCTTGGCGGCGAGCTGGCGCTGCTTGCGCGCGTTCATCACCCCGTAGGCGACGTTGAAGAGGATGATGAGGGCCGCGCCGAAGGCGGCGACCGCGATCTTCGCCTCCTCGCCCACCCCGAAGAGGACGAGGAAGAGGGGGAAGAGGGCGGAGGCGGGGGTGGAGCGGAAGAAGTCGATGGTGAACTCGATCGAGCGGTAGAGCGCGCGAGAGGAGCCGAGGATCACACCGAGCGGCACCGCGATGACGAGGGCGACCGCGAAGGAGGTCGTCGTGCGCACGATGGTCTTCCAGAAGTCGGCCCAGAGCGAGCCTTCGGTGAGGCCGTTGACGAACGCGGCCCAGGAATCGCCGGGCGAAGGGAGGAGCACAGGGTCGATGAGGGTGAGCGCGCTCGCCACCCACCAGATGGCGATCAGCACCGCCGCGCCGATGAGCGGCTGGATCGTGCGGCCGATGGCGGCGAGCGGCTTCGGCACCTTCACTTGCGCGCCTCCCGCTGGAAGATCTCGAGGCTCGTCGTCTTCACCTCGATGAATTCCGGCGTCATCGTCGTGCGCTCGTTGCGCGGGCGCGGGGCGGTGAAGGGGATGCGCCCCGCCACCCGCGTCGGCTTCTTGGTGAGGAGGAGCACCTCGTCGGCAAGCTCGATCGCCTCGTCGAGATCGTGGGAGACGAGGATCGTCGTCACGTTCATCTCCGTCAGCACGCGCTGGAGGCGGCTGCGCAGGAACTGGGTCATCTCATAGTCGAGCGCCGAGAAAGGCTCGTCGAGGAGGAGGACTTCGGGGTCGACCACCAGCGCGCGCATGATGGAGACGAGCTGCTGCTGGCCGCCGGACAGTTCGTAAGGGTAGCGCGCGAGATCGATCCGCACGTCGAAGCTCGCGAGGAGCTTTTCCACCCGCGCGTTCCGCTCCGCCCGCGACAGCTTCAGGAATTTCAGCGGGTAGCGGATGTTGTCGATCGCGCGCAGCCAGGGGAACACGGCCTCGCGATAATTCTGGAAGACGTAGCCGATGCGCGTGTCGCGCGCCGGCTTGCCGTCGAACAGGATCTCGCCCTCGTCATGGGGCAGGATCCCCGAGATCATGTTGATGAGTGTCGACTTCCCGCACCCGTTCGGCCCGAACACGGAGAGGACCTTGCCGAAGGGGATGTCGAGGTCGAAGCGGTCGTAGAGGAGCGTCTCGTCGAACCGCTTCGTGAGGCCCCGCACTGTGATGTGGGTGCCGCGCGGGAACCACCGATAGCGGTCGGGGTCGAGCGGCGTCGCGCCGCCCGCCCCCGCGGGCGTGGTCGGCGCCGGCCGGGCGGGCGCCTCCCCGCTCATCAGAAGCGCTCGAGAAGGTCGGTCGCCTTGACCTCGCTCTTCACGACGCCGAGGTCGACGCCGATATCGATGAACTTCTGGAAGTCCTCGATCTCTTCGTCGGTGAGATCGCCCGACATCACGAAATGGGCGAGAGGGACGGTCTCGATCAGCGCCGGCGGGACGCGCAGCTCGGAGAGATATTCGCGCGCGCTCGCATCGTCATTTGCCTCCTTCACGGCCTTCGCCCAGGCCTCGGCGAAGCGCTTGGCGACCTCGGGGCGCTCCTCGAGGAGCTTCGCGGAGACGGCGGCGCCGGCGGCGTAGGCCTCCGCCTTCGGGTCGCCGAGAAGGTAGGTGGAGATGACGCCCGCCTCGAGGCGCTTGCCGAAGCCCTGCGCGATCATGTTGCTCGCGAGTGGTTCCAGCGTGTAGCCGCCGTCGAAATTGCCACCCTGGATCGCGCCCATGTGGTCGCCCATGCCCTGCTCGGCGATGGTGTAGTCCGTGCCTTCCTTGAGGCCGACGGCAGCGAGGACCGCCTTCGCCGCGCCGAGATTGGCCGGGCCGGGCGCGGAGAAGAGGCGCGCGCCCTTGAGGTCGGCGAGCGTCGTCGCCGGATAGTCCGCCGTCACCACGAACTGCTCGGTGATGTATTCCGCGTTCTGGCCGTTGATGGCGATGAATTTCAGCGTGCCGGGCCGCCGCGCCTCGATGTTTGCCCCCTCAAGTGTGACGAGATTGGAGGCGGCGTCGATGTCGCCGGTGACGAAGGCCTGCACCGTCAGCGGGTGGGTCGCGATGATGACGGGCTCGACCTCGAGGCCTGCCTCGGCGAAATAGCCGCGCTTCTCGGCGATGAAATAGGGGAGCGCCGAGCTCGACTGGAACACGCCGATCTTGATGGCGTCGGCCGCCATCGCGGCGGGGGAGAGGGCGCCGAGCGCGGCGGCGAGCGAGAGGGCGGCAATCGTGCGACGGGACGAAGTGAGCATCGTTGGACCTCGTTGCAGGGTGATCGGTGCGTCTAGGCGTGCGTTTCGGTGTCGGGGACGAGCGCGGGGTCGACGCCGTCATAGAGTTCGGTGAGGCGGGCGAGGAATGCGGGCGTCGTCTTGGACAGGGTGTCCGCGACAGCGTCCGAGCCCGGCAGGAGCGTGTCGCTCGCCGCGCGGGAGAAGTCGGCGACGAAGTGGATCCGCCCCTCGCGCTTCTGCGCGATCTCGGCGAGCCAGCCGCGGACGTCGCGGTCGCCGGCGGCGAGACGTCGATCCATGATGGTGAGGGCGAGGCAGGCGCCCTCGATCGCCTGGGTCGCGCCCTGGCCGAGCGTCGGCACCATCGCGTGCGAGCTGTCGCCGAGATAGAGGACGTTCGCGTCGGGCTCGGCGATGGCGGGGTCCGTCTCCTGGATGCGCGCCCAGTGGAGCGCGGAGGCGGGATCGCACACGGTGTCGATCAGCCATTGTCCCTGCGCGCCGGGCGGCGTGTTCTTCGGGCTGTAGGCCGCGCGCAGCGCCTCCCGCGTCTTCATCGCTTCGGGGATCTCGGCGCCGGGATCGATCGGGAAGGTGCCGGCGATGTAGATGTGATCGGGCGGCACGCGGAAGGCGAGGAGGCGGTTCGGCCCGTTGAACCACTGCTCGTAGTCGTCCACGAGCCCGCCGCTGGTGTTCGCGACGAGGGTGCGGAAGATCGCGACGCCGAGCTGGGTGACCGCCGGCGGGCCGGAGAGCGCCTCGCGCACCGCCGAGAAGCGCCCGTCGGTCGCGATCAGAAGGTCGATATCGTCGAGCGTGTGGGTGCCGGCGGGATCGCGCCAGGCGACGCGCGTGCGCCCGCTCCCGTCGTCCATGCGCGCGACGGACCGGATCTCGCAATCATAGCGGATCGCGGGCGCCTCCTCGCGCAGGATCCGGTAGAGCTCGGACCAGCGCAGCCGCCACCCCTCGCTGCGCGAGACGGTGCGCAGCGGCAGGTCGAAGAGCTCGCGCCCGTCGGTCAGCGAGACGCGCCAGGAGCGCCAGGGGAAGGCGGCGGCGGTGATCGCGGCCGCGAGCGGCGGATCGAAGGCGGTGAGCGCCTGCCGCCCGTTCGGGCCGATATTGAGGCCGGTGCCGGCGTGGGTGCGGTCGTCGGCGGAGACCCGCTCCAGGCAATGGACGTCGAGGCCGGGCAGCGAAGAGAGGTGGCGGCTGATGATGGCGCCGGCGACCCCGGCCCCGATGATGACGATCCGCACCTCAGTCGCTCCCCGTCTCGGCGATGATGGCGAGGAGGCCGCCCCCGTCCGGTCCCTGATGCTCCGCCCCGCCGGAGACGAAGATCCGCGTGTCGCCGACGAGGCCGGCGACGAGCCCGCCGAGCGCGCCGCGGATATGGCGCTGGGCGTCGATGTCGGTGTCGCCGAGCATCGTGTGGCGATGGCCGCGGATGGTGCCGCGGCGGTCGGGCTCGGCCTTCACGAGGACGCCGCAGAGGCGCTGCGCGCGGGTCGCGTCGTCGCCGAGGTCGAGATCGGCGAGGGCACGGGTGATTGCGCGCGCGTCGAGCGCGTCCGCCATCGGCCGGTGGGTGATGCGCAGCGGCCCCGTCCAGCCCGGCGAATTGCCGAGAACTACGACCTCGTTGGCCACCACCTCGACGCCGGAGGAGATGCTCGCCCGGTCGCAGTGGACGGAGAAATCCTTCAGCATCATCGTCTCGACCGGCGCGTCCCGGTCGAGCTCGCCGAGCGCGATGGCGACGCCGAAGGCACCGGCCGCCCGTGCGAGCGCCATCGAGGATTGGGGCGTCGGCGAGGACGGGACGATGCCGGCCTCGGCGAGCGCGGCAAGGCGCGGCACGGTCAGGAACGGGGTCTTCACCTGGACGAAATGGACGTCCGCATCGTCGGTGATGCCGGCATCGGTGATCGCCGCGCGCACGGCGTCGGCGATGGCGAGGACGTGGGCGCGGCGGCCGATATCGGCCGGCGCCACCATCGGCGAGAAGGCGGTGCCGATGGCGAGCGCGGGCGCGCCGCCGGGCGCCGCCGCGTCCGCGCGGCGGCTGAGGACGAGATAATGCGGGCTGAGGACGCCCTCGGTGCCGCCCGAGAGGACGCACGGGATGCGGGCGGTAAGGCTCTCCTCGCTCTCCCCGAGGTGCCGGGAGAGGAGGCGCATCAGCCGGTCGGTGAAGAAGCCGCGGGTGAAATCGTTCACGCCGCCATTGCCCTCGGTCTTGCCGATGATGGCGACGATGTCGCGCGGATCGAGCGCGCCCTCGTCGATCAGCGCCGCGAGGGCGGAGACATCTCCCGGATTGTCCATCGAGAGGTTGGACACGTCGGCACGCAAGAACGACCACTCCGAGCACAGGCGCCAGGGGCGCGGACGGCGTCCCCCCGGCTCGCGGCGGGACAGAATTTGCCTAAGGAAAGAGCAAGTCGTGTGCCATCCGGGGCGCGAAACCGCGTCGGGTGTTGGCGTTCCCCGGCCGTCTGTGCGATCCCCGGACGGGGCCGTCGCTCGCGGCGCCGCCATTTGATGACCGGAGACCAAAGATGCTGTTCGAGCGTGCCGAATATCTCGCCCGTGTTGCCCGCGCCAAGGCGGCCATGGAGGCCAAGGGGATCGACGTCCTGCTCGTCGCGAGCCCGGCCAACCAGTTCTGGCTGACAGGCTATGACGGGTGGTCCTTCTACACCCCGCAGATGGTGATCGTCGCCCTCGACGCGGAGGAGCCGATCTGGGTCGGGCGCAAGATGGACGCGGTCGGGGCGAAGTTCACCGCCTTCCTCGCGCCGGAGAATGTCGTCCCCTATCCGGACCACTATGTCGGCAACGCCGACCTTCACCCGATGTCCTTCGTCGTCGAGGAGCTGACGCGCCGCGGGCTCGCGAAGGGCACCATCGGTGTCGAGATGGACGACTATTATTACACCGCGCGCTGGCATCAGGTGCTGACGGACGGGCTGTCGGCGGCGCGCTTCGTCGACGCCTTCCTCCTCGTCAACCGCTGCCGCATGGTGAAGTCGGCGCGCGAGCTGCAATTCATGCGCGAGGCCGGGGCGATCGCCGCCGCCGCGCACAAGGCCGCGTTCGACGCCGCCGCGCCGGGCGTGCGCCAGTGCGATGTGATGGCCGAGGTCTACAAGGTCACGACCGCGGGCACCGCCGATTTCGGCGGCACCTTCCCGTGCAAACCGCCGAACGCGATGGTCGGCGAGATCGCCTCCGCGCCGCACCTTTCCTGGTCGGACGAGCCGCTCGCCGAGGGCGACCTCTTCTATATCGAGCTCGGCGGCGTGCGGCATCGCTATCACTCGCCGCTGTCGCGCTGCATCCTCGTCGGCAAGCCGTCGGCCGAGCAGGACCGGGTGACGAAGGTGATCGTTGAGGGGCTGGAAGCGGTGCTCGACACCGTGCGCCCCGGCGCGACGTGCGAGGACTTGGCGCTCGCCTGGACCAACGTCATCTCGCGCCATGGCGTCGAGAAGGACAGCCGCATCGGCTACCCGGTCGGCATCGGCTACCCGCCGACCTGGGGCGAGCTCACCGCGAGCCTGCGGCGCGGCGACCGGACGGTGCTGGAGCCCGGCATGACCTTCCACTGCATCCCGGCGCTCTGGGCGGACGATGGCGGGCTCGTCGTGTCCGAGACGTTCGCGGTGACGGAGACCGGGGCGGACTGCTTCGCCGACTATCCGCGCAAGCTCTTCGCGAAGGCGCCGGGGGTCGCGGCCTGACGCGCCTGCGCAAGGCGCGCGACATCCCTCCGGCGAGGGCGGGGAGAGGCTCGCCTCTCCCCTTCGATCTCAGCCCGTGTAGCCGTAGGTGCGGGCGGCGTATTCGGCGGTGATGTAGCCGTCCCGCACGTCGCGCTCCACGAGGGCGGCGCTGCGCTCTTCAGGGGCGCCATAGCCGCCGCCGCCGGCCGACTGGAGCCACACCTTCGTGCCTTCTTCCAGCGGAACGTAGCTCGTCTTGCTCGGCAGGACGCGCTCCTTCTCGGTGCCGGGGTCGAGCACGTAGCGGGAGGTGGTGCCGGCCGCGCCGCCGAAGAAGCCGGGCGGGCGCGTCTCGTGCCGGTCGGCGCAGATGCAGATCGAGGCCTGGTCGGCGAGGACGCGGAACACGCGGCAGAAGCCGTTGCCGCCGCGGAAGGTCCCCGCGCCGCCCGTGTCGGGCACGATCTCGTAGCGCTCGAAGAGGATGGGGTTCTCCATCTCGTCGGCCTCGATCGGGACGTTGCCCGCGTTGCCGGCGCCGGTGCGGATGCCGTTGATCCCGTCCTTCGTCGCCCGCGCGCCATAGGCGCCCGAGGAGAGCTCCAGCGTCAGGAATTGTGGCTTCTTGGCCTCGGCGCGGGTGTCGCGCCCGCCGATCACCACCGTCCCGGTGGAGCCCGAGCCGCACGCGATCACGCGGTCGGGCGCGGCGGGGGCGATCGCCTGGAGCGTCGCGTCCATCACGCGATAGACGATCTCGCCATAGCCGACGATCGAGCCGGGCTGCACCGCGTCGCACATCGTGCCGGGCTTGGTGATCACCTCGATCGGCCGGTAGGAGCCGGCGTTCGGCGGGTTCTCCGGATCGGAGATGATCTTCAGGGCATACTGCACGCCGGCGATGGCGGACGCGCGCGAGCAGTTCATGCCGCCGCGCGACTGCTTGGAGGAGCCGGTGAGGTCGACGCTCACCTGATCGCCCTTCACCGTGACGACGGCGTCGATCCATTGCGGGTCGCTCGAGAAGCCGTCCCCGTCGACGCGGTCGCGGGCGTGGTAGACGCCGTCCTTGAAGGTGGCGATGCGGGCGCGGGTCAGCGCCTCGGACCGGTGGATGATCTCGGCCATCCCCTCCTTGATGGTCTCGATCCCGTGCCGCTCGATCAGCGCCTTGAAGCGCCGCTCCCCGGTGAAGCAGGAGGCATATTGGGCGCGCATGTCGCCGAGGCCGACGCTCGGATTGCGCAGGTTCCGCATGATGAAGCGGACGAGCCCTTCGTCGAGCTTGTTCTCGTTGAAGAGCTTGAGGGGCGGGATGACGAGCCCCTCCTGGATCAGCTCGGTCGTCGCCGGCGAGTAGGAGCCGGGACCCATGCCGCCGATATCGGCCCAGTGGCCGCGATTGCACAGGAAGGCGACGATCTCGCCTTCGTGGAAGATGGGGCGCACGATGAGGACGTCCGGCAGGTGCGTGCCGCCGAGGAACGGGTCGTTCGTCATGAGGACGTCGCCCGGCTTGATGTTCTCCCGCCCGATCCCCTCGATCAGCGACTGGAGCTGGTAGGGCATCGTCGTGACGTGGACCGGGAAGCCGGACGGGTCCTGCGCCACGATCTCGCCCGCCCCGTCCATCACGCAGCAGGACATGTCGCCCTGCTCCTTCCAGAGCTCGGTATAGGCGGTGCGCATCGTCATGAGCTTCATCTCATGCGCGACGCCGATGAGCGCGTTCTGAAGCACCGTCAGGGTGAAGGGATCGACGCTCATGCCGCGTTCTCCGCGCTCTGGGCTTCAAGGTTCATGATGAGATTGTCATGCCGGTCGACGGCGATCTCCGCACCCGGCGGGACGACGGTGGTGGAGGAGAGCTCATAGACGAGGGCGGGGCCGGTGAGGCGATGGCCGGGCCGCAGCGCCTCGCGCGGATAGATCGCCGTCGCGATGCGCTCGCTCGCGCCGGGGAACCACACCATCCGCGTCTCCTCCGGCTTCGGCGAGCCGCCGCTCATGGCGAGCACGGGAAGGTTCGGCTTGTCGACGCGACCGACCGCGCGCAGGCGCAGATTGACGACCTCCACCGGCTCGGACGGGACGCTGTAGGTGTAGAGCTCCTCGTGTTTGGCGTCGAAGGCGGCGCGGGCGGCGGCGAGGCTTCCCTCCAGCGGCACCGCGATCTCCGTGTTCTGGCCGCGATAGCGGATGTCGAGGCGGCGCTCGATCGTCCAGGCCTCGCGCGGGATGTTGTCGGCCGTGAGGTCGGCCGCCGCCTCCGCCTCGAGGCGCGTGAACTCCGCCTCCACGACCTTCGGGTCGAGCGAGTCGAGCGGCTGCATCAGGCTCGCCGCATAGTCGTGGGTGAAGTCGGCCATGCCGATGCCGCGCGCGGAGAAGAGGCCCGGATGGCGCGGCACGACGACGGTCGCCATGCCGAGCTCGCGGGCGATGGCGTGGGCGTGGATCGGCCCGCCGCCGCCGAAGGCGATCATCGCGAAGTCGCGCGGGTCGAGGCCGCGCTGGACGGAGACGAAGCGGATCGCCTCGGCCATCTGGCTCGTCGCGATGCCGTGGACGCCGGCCGCCGTCTGCAGGAGGTCGGTGCCGAGCGGGTCGGCGATCGTCTGGAGCGCGGTCTCGGCGAGGCCGATATCGAGCGGCACCTCGCCGCCGGCGAACTTCGCCGGGTCGAGATAGCCGAGGATGAGGTTCACGTCGGTGATGGTCGGCTCGGTGCCGCCGCGGCCATAGCAGGCCGGGCCCGGCTGCGCGCCGGCGCTCTCCGGGCCGACCGTCACGCGGCCGACCTCGTCGATCGCGACGATGGAGCCGCCGCCCGCGCCGATCGTGTGCACGTCGAGCATCGGCGTGTTGACCGGGAAGCCGTCGATCTCGCGCGTGTTGGTCGCCTCGGCGATGCCGCCGCGGATCAGGCAGACGTCGAGGCTCGTTCCGCCCATGTCGATCGTGATCATGTTGGACAGGCCCGCCTGCCCGCACAGGATCGTGGAGCCGACGACCGCGCCCGCCGGACCCGAGAGCAGCGTCGTCGTCGGGTTCTTGAGGACGATCTCGGGCCGCGCGACGCCGCCGCTCGACTGGAAGACGAAGAGCGGGGCGTCGACCTTCGCGTCGGACAATTTGCCGATCAGCGCTTCCAGATAGTCGCGGATCACCGGCTCGATATAGGCGGCGAAGACGGTGGTGCTGGTGCGCGGGAACTCGCGGAATTCCGGCCGGACCTCGTGCGAGGTGAGGATCGCGACGCCGGGGAGGGCGGCGCGGAGCGCGGTCGCGACCTCGCTCTCATGGTCGGGATTGAGGAAGGCGAAGAGGAAGGCGATCGCGACGGCGCGCACGCCTGAGGCGCGGATCGCCTCGGCGAGCGCTTCGATCTCGGCGGGATCCGGCGCCTTCAGCACTTGCCCCTTGGAGCCGATGCGGCAGTCGACCTCGAAGCGCAGATGGCGCGGGACGAGCGGCTGCGGCCGGTCGAGCTGCACGCGGTAGATCATCTCGGCCGGGCGCGCGAACTTGCCGAGCTCCAGCACGTCGCGGAAGCCCTTGTTGGTGACGAGCGCGGTCGCGACGCCCTTGCGCTCGATGACCGCGTTGGTGGTGATGGTCGTGCCGTGGGCGATGAAGCGGACGGCGTCGGAGCCGATGCCGGCCTCCTCCATCACGCGCGTCACGCCGCGCACCATCGCGCTCGCGCGGTCTCCGCCGGTGTTGAGCACCTTGGCGACGGTCAGCGCGCCCGAGACCTCGTCGACGAGAACGACGTCCGTGAAGGTCCCGCCGACATCGATACCGAACCGATACATGGCTCTGTGTTCCTCTGAACGTTTTGTTGGGCCGCCGGCGTCAGGCCGGCAGCACGATCGCGCCGCTTGGATGCCAGCGCAGGACGACCTCCGACCCCGGCGCGATGCGCGGCGCCGAGCCTGCGTTCGCCATGTCGGAGACCACGACCATGCCGTTCGCGAGCTTCGCCTCGGAGCGGATCATCGGTCCCATGAAGGATTGCTCGACGAGGGTGGCGGGAAGGCCCGCCGCCCCTTCGGATTTCGCCTGCACCTCGACCTTCTCGTAGCGCAGCACGACCACCGCCTTGTGGCCAACCGCGACCGGGGCGACGAGGCGGCCCTCGATCTCGATGCCGCCGGGCAGGGCGACCGTGCACAAATCCCCCTCGCGCAGCGCCGAGATGGTCCCTTCCACGAAGTTCGAGTGGCCGATGAACTCGGCGACGAAGCGCGTGCGCGGCTTCTCGTAGATCTCGTCGGGTGAGCCGAGCTGGACGATCTTGCCGCTCGACATCACCGCGATGCGGTCCGACAGCGTGATCGCCTCGCCCTGGTCGTGGGTGACGAAGATGAAGGTCTTGCGGATCTCGCGGTGGATCCGCTTCAGCTCCTCCTGCATCCTGAGGCGAAGCTGGAGGTCGAGCGCCGACAGCGGCTCGTCGAGGAGGAGGACGTCCGGCTCGTTGACGAGCGCGCGGGCGATCGCGACGCGCTGCTTCTGGCCGCCGGAGAGGGCGTCGACCTTGCGGTTCGCGATGTCCGGCAGGCGGACGAGCTCCAGCATCTCGGCGACGCGCCGCTTGATGACATTCGCCGGCTGCTTCGACATCTCGAGCCCGAAGGCGATGTTGCCCGCCACCGTCAGGTGCGGGAACAGCGCCATGTGCTGGAACACCATGTTGGTGCGCCGGACATAGGGCGGATCGGCGAGGGCGCTGCGGCCCATGATCTCGATGTCGCCGCTCGTCGGGTGATCGAAGCCGCCGATGATGCGCAGGAGCGTCGTCTTCCCGCAGCCCGACGGGCCGAGCATCGAGAAGAACTCGCCCTGCGCGATATCGACGGAGACGTCGTCGAGCGCGAGGCTCGTGTCGTAGCGCCGCGAGACGGACTTCACCGACACCGCCGGCGGCGATCCCTCTCGCAGGTTCTTCTCGACACGCTGCCGATGCGGGGTTGCGGGGGCGTTCACGAGCCTCTCCTCTCGGTCGCCGTCGTCAAAACAGGACGACGGTCTTCATGGCCTGGTGGGTGACGCGGCCGTGGAAGGGGGGGAAATTGTGCGCATCGCCGCGCGCGTCCTTGCGCGCCTGCGAGGCGAGGGCGGCGTCGAGCGCGGCCTCGTCGTCGAACTGGAACTCGCCGAGGAGGAACACGTCGCCGCGATTGATCGGCTCGGGGTCGTTCCAGTCCGTCGGCAGGTGGATGACGGCCTTCCGGATGCCCGGATAGGCCTTCATGAACTCGCCGTGGGTTTCGGCGTAGTAGCGGATGAATTCTTCCGCATCCTCGGCGGACCCGTCATAGCGGACGAAATAGGAGACGCTCATTCGCAATCCTCGGCTGGGGCGATGGTCGGGCGGGCGCGATGCCAGTCGGTCGCGCGCTGGTAGAGGTCGGCGGCACGGATCGCGAGTTCGTCGTGCCAGGGGGCCGCCGCGAGCTGGAAAGCAACCGGCGTTCCATTCGAGGCGAAGCCGCAGGGGACGGAGAGGGCCGGCCCGCCGCCGAGCGCCCAGGCGAAGGCGAAGCGGGTGAGGGCCTGCGTCGTCTCGAAGAGGGCCTTGCTGTCGGCGATGAGGGGCGCGGTCTTCGCGAGCGTCGGCGTCAGGATGAGGTCCACCGTCTCGAACGTCGCGCGGAGCGTGCGCTGCCAGGCGGCCTTCGCGGTCAGCGCCTCGGCGTAGGCGATGCCGGTGATGTCGAAGCCGAGGCGCAGGCGGCGGAGCACTTCCGGATCGAAGAGCTCGGGCGCCTCGGCGATGCGGCCCTGGTGCGTCTCGGCGGCGTCGGCGAGGAGGAGGGTCGACATCCACCCCTGCGTGCGCGCCGCGTCCGGTAGGTCGATCGGGACGATGGCGACGCCCGCCGCGGCGAACACGGCGATGGCCGCCTCGACGAGGGCGGCGATCTCGGGGTCGATGTCCTCGAAGAAGAAGGCGCGGGGGACGCCGATCCTGAAGCGCGCGGGGCCGGCCTCGCCCTTGCCGGCGACCGACCAGGGGTCGCGCGCGTCGAAGCCCGTCAGCGCGTCGAGGAGGGCGGCGACGTCGCCCGCCTCGCGCGCCATCGGGGAGATGGTGTCGAAGCGCGGGCTCACCGGGAAGACGCCGTGATTGGAGATGCGGCCTTGTGTGGGACGCAGGCCAAGGCAGCCATTGACGGCCGCCGGCATCCGGCCCGAGCCGCCGGTGTCGGAGCCGAGCGAGGCCTCGCAATGGCCTGCCGCGATCGCCGCGCCCGAGCCGCCGCTGGAGCCGCCGGGAATGCGCTCGGTGTCCCACGGGTTGCGGCAGGAGCCGAGGAGGAGGTTCTGCGTCGTCGCCCCGAAGGCGAACTCCTGCATGTTCACCTTGCCGAGGATGATCGCGTCGGCCGAGAGCAGCCGGTCGACGACCGCGGCGTTCTCGGCCGGCCTGTGGTCGGCGAAGAAGCGCGCGCCCGAGGTGGTGCGCTGGCCGGCGACGGCGATGTTGTCCTTCAGCGTGACGACGAGGCCGGCGAGGGGGCCGACCGGCTCGCCGGCGGCGGCCGCCGCGTCGATCCGGGCCGCGGCCGCGCGTGCGGCGTCCGCGTCGACGAGGACCATGGCGTTGACGCGCGCATTGTTCGCCTCGATCGCGGCGAGTGAGGCCTCGACGCGCTCGCGTGCGCGGGGGGCGGCGGCGGACCGGGCGATCGTCATGTGAGGGCTCCCGTCGCCGCCGCGACCGCGAAGACGATCGCGCCGAGCGTCAGCATCAGCGACATGTTGGGGCTGCGGATGAGCTGGCGGACCGGCACCTGGAAGGCGTTCGCGGTCGACAGCATCACGACCGAGGACATCGTCACCATCGCGCCGAAGCACCAGGCGAAGAGGACCATGATGGCGAATCCGAGCTGCTGGCCGACGCCCTGGACCTGCGGCCCGATGATCGCGAGCGCGATCGAGGCGGGGACGACCATGTGGATGCCGAGGCTGCACGCGACGGCGATCGCGATGGCGGCGAGGGCGAAGTGGATGAAGCTCGGATCGTGGATCGCAAGCGTGTCGCTGACGAGGGTCACGAGGCCGGGGCTATGGGCGATGATGTCGGCGAGCATGATCGAGCAGGTGAAGAAGGCCACCTCGTCGAAGACATAGTCGAACTGGCCGACACTCAGCGTCACCGTCGGCTCGACGAGGGACGGGTCGATGACGATGAGCCAGCCGAGGCAGAAGACGGGCAGGACCAGCGCGACGGCGGCAAGGCTCGAGAGGCCGAACAGCGTCGGCAGCACGAAGATCGCCGCGACCGGGAGGAGGAGGGGGCCGAGGATCGGCAGGATCGGGGAAAGGACGCGCGTCACGGAATTGGGTGTGATGCGGATCTCGCCGCGCAGGATGCCGAGGAGCGTCGCGACGCCGACGGTGGCGACGCCCGCCGTCACGAGCATCCACGCCGGGAGCTCAGGCATCCGCTGCAGCACGATCGCGACCGCCACGGTGAAGGGCGACCAGAAGACGGCGAGCGAGATGGAGCGCAGGATGATGAGCGCGTTGGCGCGCCGCTGGTCGGCCGTGTTGTCGGCGCCGAAAAGGGGCGCCATCAGCGCGAGGCTGCCGAACGTCATTACCGAGCCGAGCGCGTGGCTCGCGACGTAGATCCCGCCATTGCGGTCGTTCGCCGGGATGCGGCCGAACTCCTCGCGCATCCCGGCGAGCGCGGGATGGCGGCTCACCGTGTTGCGCATGATGATGACGGAGGCCATGAACGCGGCGAAGACCGCCGCGTCCTTGAGGCCTGCCGTCACGCCGGCAAGGTTGCCGGGGAAGATGAGCAGGAGCGCGACGCTCGCGCCGACGAGGCCGAACACATAGGCCAGCGTCAGCTTGCGCAGGCGCGGCAGGACCAGGAGCAGCCCCGCGATCTCGATCACGCCCGCGGCGAGGATGATCGCGTCGATGCCGAACGCGACGCCGAACACGACCAGGATCGTGCACACCGCCAGCGCCATCCGCGCGATACCCGCCCGCGACACACTCATGCTCATACAGCTTCAGGAACCGGTCGCGATCAGGCGCTCTTCACGCGGCTCCAGACTTCGATCCAGGCGCCCATGTCGGTCGGGAAGACCATCGGATAGGCGGCCGTGGTGCCTTCGAGGATGCCGTAGCCGAGGCGCGCCTTCTCCTCGTCGGTGAGGCCCTTGGTGCCGAGGAGCGAGGTGGTGAGGTAGCCGGACGCGCCGACGAGCTCGCTCGCATATTCCTCGGACAGGAAGGCGTTGAGCACGGCGAGCGCGCCGTCCTTGTTGCCGGCGTCCTTCGGGATATAGCCGGCCTGGCTGAAGGAGACGACGCCTTCCTTCGGCCACGCATTGGTGATCGGGAAGCCCTTCTTCTGCAGGTCGACGCGGACCGGAATCGGGCCGTAGGTCGCGACGATCTCACCGGAGCCGAGGAGGCTCGAGCACTGCGCGAAGCTCGTCCAGAAGGTGCGGACATTCTTCTTCTTGGAGATGAGGAATTTCGCCACCTCGTCGAGGTCGGCCTTCGTCATCTTCTCCGGCTCGGACATGCCGAGGAAGAGGCCGGCGGCGAGCAGCATCTGGTGCGCGGTGTCGTACCAGGCGATCTGGCCGGCATATTTGTCGTCGAAGATCATCGCCCAGGACTGGGTGTAGGGATCCTCAGGATCGGCGACCTCGGTGTTGTAGAGCACCGAATCGTAGCCCCAGAAGAGCGGGAGCATGTAGGTCTCGCCGTCGCGGGTGACGATGTCGCGCGCGAAGCTCTCGGAGATCGAGGAGGCGTTCGGGATCTTCGACATGTCGAGCGCGGCGCAGTGCTCGGAGCCGGCGGACGGGCCCATCACCGGGATGCGCGAGAACTCGGTGCCGCTGACCATCAGGTCGAAGCGGGAAGAGCCGCCCGGCGCGAGGAGCTTGGATACGACGTCGGTCGTGGACTGGAACGGCGCGTCCTCGATCTTGACGCCCGCGACGCTTTCCATGGTCTCGCGCAGCGGCGAATTCATGACCGCGTTCACCATGAGGGTCGTCACGGTGCTGCCCTGGGCGAGCGCGACGCTGCCGCCGAGGGCAGAGGCGCCGAGGGCTGCGCCGGTGCCGATCAGGAAGTCGCGGCGGTCGAGGCCGATCTTGGAGGTGGGTCTCATCAACGCAGTCCTTTGTTCGGGTGTGGAACGTGGTGTTGCTGGAGGGGAGAGAGCCGGAACTAGGACGCCCCGCGGCCGTCCTCGGCGGGCGCCGTGCGCGCGCTGAAGACGAAGCCGAGAAGGGCGACGGCGATGGAGACGGCCATCATCGTGACCCCCACCGCCGGGAGGAACGGCGCCGCCTGCTCGATCACCAGCGTCCACAGATAGACGGGGACCGTGCGCACGTTGCCGATCACGAAGAGCGTTCGGATGAACTCGTCGAACGACAGGGTGAAGGCGAAGAGGGCCGTCGCCACGATCGAGGGCTGGATGAGCGGCAGCGTCACGCGGCGGAAGACGATCCGCGGCGGGGCGCCGAGGTCCATCGCCGCCTCTTCCAGCGCGGGGTCGAGCCGCGTCACGCGCGGGTAGAGGGTGAGGAAGGCGAAGGGGAGGACCCAGGTCACGTGGGTGACGAGCGTCGTCGTCCAGAGCCCGTAGCGCACGCCCGCATAGCCCGCCCCGATCAGCATCACGATACCGGAGACGAGGCCCGGAATGATGATCGGCAGGAGGATGAAGTTGAAGAGGAGCCCCTTGAAGGGAAGGTCCCGCTTAAAGGCGAGGGCGAGCGAGAGCGCCAGCGCCACCGCGATCAGCGAGGAGACGATGCCGATGCTGACGCTGTTGATCACCGCCTCGATCAGCGTCGCGTCGTTCGCGACCTCGCCATACCAGCGCGTGGTGAAGCCCTTGAAGGGGAGGCCGATCAGCTGGGAATCGTTGAAGGAGAGGGCGAAGAGGAGAAGGATCGGCCCATACATGAAGACGAAGAACGCCGCGATATAGACGTGCAGCATCGTCGACCAGCCGGTCTTGTTGGCCCGGTGGGCCTTCGTCGCGCTCAATGTCCGGCCCTCATGAAGATCTGCTGCAGGCCGAACCGGCGTCCCGCGAGGAGCATGGCGGCGAGGACGACGACGACGAGGACGACGGCGAGCGCCGCGCCGAGCGCCCAGTTGCTGGTGTTGAGAAACTGCGCGGCAATGATGTTGCCGTACATCATGCCGCTGGTGCCGCCGAGGAGCTGGGGCGTGACGTACGCGCCGCACGACATCAGGAAGACCATCACGCAGCCGGACACGATGCCGGGGAGCGTCAGCGGCAGGATGACCTTGCGGAAGGTGGCGAAGGGCGGCGCGCCGAGGTCTGCAGCGGCCTCGAAGAGCGAGGTGTCGAGCCGGTCGAGCGAGGCGTAGATCGGCAGCACCATGAAGAGGACATAGGCGTAGACGAGGCCGACATAGACGGCGCCCTCATTGTAGAGGAACCAGTCGATCGGCTGGTCGATGATGCCGATCCCGAGGAGGATCGCGTTGAGGAGGCCGTTGCGGCCGAGCATCGGCAGCCAGACGAAGGAGCGCACGACATAGCTCGTCCAGAAGGGCAGGAAGACGAGCAGCATGAAGATCGCCTTCCACCGCCCCGCCTGGCGCGAGAGAAACCAGGCGACGGGGTAGGAGACGAGGAGCGTCAGGATCGTCGTGATCGCCGCGATGCGCAGCGTGCCGATCAGGATGCCGAGATAGGTCGAGCTCTGGAAGATCGTCTCGTAGTTCGCCGTCGTGAACGCGGCGACGGTCCCGAACGGGGTCGCGGTCCAGAACGAGATCGTGACGAGGAAGCCGAGCGGGGCGAGCACGAAGAAGCAGAGCCACGCAATGCTGGGCAGCGCGAGGAGAAGCGCCGAGATCCGACGCGCGCAGCCGGGCTTGATGATGGCCGCGCTCATGCGCGCCGGCCCCGACGGGCGAGCGCGTGCGGCTGGGTGGCGCGGGGCGCCGTCATGATGTGGCGGACCTCACCCGTTTCGGCGCGGGGGCAGGCGTGGGCAAAAGGGGCTCCCCTGGTCCCGACGCCAGTTCGTGTGCTGGAGGCCACGACAACTCTCAGATTGGTACGGACGAATGCTGTATCGTTAACGCTGCATACCAAACTGTCAATTGACGCGAATGCTGAAATGGAGTGCATGCACCCGAAGTGGGCGATGTAAAATACCGTCGAAAATTCAGTAAGTTAGGCGGAGGACTGCGCGCCCGTTATCAGGGCCGCACCTTCCGGCGGCACACCGCGCCGAAGTTTGCCTGCATAGCAATCGATGGATCTGGGGTGGGGCGTCAGAAACGTCAGGCGATGCGGCACGTTTCAGTCGTGCTGGATGCGCATGCTCAATGTAAAACTGTCGCCCGAATAGCGGTTGAAGGCGACCATCACGCGGCGTCCGCCGCGGCCATAATAGGTGCGCTTCACGCGCAGCCCGACGCTGCCGCGCGGCACCTCGAGCTTCTTGCACGCCTCGGCGTCGAGCTTCACGGCTGCGATCTCCTGGTCGATCGCGTCGATGCGCTCTCCGAACATCGCCTCGATCTGCATGTAGAGCGGGCCATGGACGCGGGTGCCGACCGTGTCGCCGATGCCGGCGAGCGGCTCGATGATGTAGGTGTCGTTGAGCGCGGTCGGCAGCGGCACGCTCTCGTCGGCCGGGACGCGCTTGCAGTTGATGTGGAGGAAGCGCTCGCCGGGCTCCGACGGCAGGTCGCGCGCGAGGACGGGGTCGGCCTCCACGATGCGCTTCTCGATGTCGACCATGTTGGTGACGTGGCCGTGGCTCTCGATATCGCTGAAGGAGCCGATGGTGAGCTTGAGCTGCCGCATCGCCTGGGTGGCGCGCACGACCGTGCCGTGGCCCTGCCGGCGCGTGACGAGGCCGAGCGACTGGAGGTAGCGCAGCGCCTCGCGCAGCGTGAAGCGGCTGATGCCGAGCTGCGCGGCCAGTTCGCTCTCCGGTGGAAGGCGGGTGCCGACGGGGTAGGCGCCGCTGCCGATATCATGGATCAGCTGGTTGGCCACACTTTGATGCAGCCGCAATTCCTTGTCCGGTGGCTGCATTCTCACCTCGCCTCGGCACCTAGGATTGAACGAACTTTTGGATCTAAGCAAGCGATCGACATCAAAGCATTCGACATGTTGCCCGATTCCATGATGCGGTACACCTGTGCGTTGTGCAGGCCTCGCAGGAATTCATCACTCGCACGTTGTGTTTGAACTCTATCGTTAACTCAGGAAAACCGATTGTTTGTGATATATCGATGGGCAATGACGCTGATTTAGCAACAATCCACGCCGTTGGTGGATATTCTTCTCGACACCGAGTTGTCACAGATTTAAGAATTTTAATCGAGAGTTGCCAATTCCAAGGCTCGTTTGATTTTCGGTTCGCGTGTTTTGGGCTGAATGTGCTGCGTGGTCATAGTTTTGAGCATGAGAATTGCTCGGAAGGTTGGGATGTAGACGTTCGATATTCGTCGGAGGCGGTGCTGTGGCTCAACAGATGAAAAACAACGATATCCGTGATCTGCTGATGCTGCTGGAGGTGGAACTTTGTTACCTCTGCGCGGACAATAGTATCAATCTGAGCGAAGAAATCATACGTATTATTTCGGTCTTGCGCGTAGCGGCGCCGGCGACTCAGTCATCTAGTGACGAGTCTGCGAAAGACGGTCAGGATCCGTTTCGCAAGTATTATCAGCACAACGTTTCGCTACGGCGCGATCACTGAAGAAAAAGATCACGTCCACGCGAAACGCCAGCGCGATCGAGGCAAGGTGAGAGGCGGCGACGCGTCGCTTCCCAGCCTCGTAATCTTCCAGGACATTTGACGGAATCGAAAGCGCGTGCGCGAGCTCCGAGACTGAGGTCGTGTGTTGTTCGCGCAGCATCTGGATTCGGCTGCCGACGATCTGATCGATTGTTCGCGTACGCATGGACGAACTCCTCGATACGGGGTGCGGTCAACCAGATGGGTGATCAACCAAGCCGTGTTCAAGTCTATTCCGTGAGTATTGGTTGTGCAACTCTGCGCAATGCGCGAACCGTACACTGTCTACAGAGGGCGAAAACGCAGCCTTTGCGTGTGCTGACCTGGGCGGCCGGTGCCGGATTGCAACGCACGCATTGGTAGGGGAGGAGGGATTCGAACCCCCATCTGAGCCGTTATGAGCGACTGGCATTGACCATTATGCTACTCCCCCGCCGAGGCGACGCGGTGCCGCCGGCTCGGTCGGCCGCCGCGGATGCGGCGTCAACGTCGCGCGATGCCGATTGAGCAATCGCCTCGTCGAGCCTACCTCATGGCCTCCACAAAGCGGGCTGGCAAGTCCCCCGCGATCCCGAAAAAGACGGGATGTAGAGAGGAGACGAGTATGTTGAGAGTCGTCACTGCCGCGATGCTGGTCGCGCTCGCGATCGCCCCGGTCAACGCCGCCGAAATGCGCCTGCTCACGGTCACGGGCGACGGCACGGCCGCCGCCGCACCCGACCAGGCGACCATCACGATCGGGGTGGAGTCCGTCGCGGTCTCCGCTGCCGAAGCGCTCGCGGCGAACACGCGCGAGGCCACCGCCATCATCGACGCCATCAAGGCCGCGGGCGTCGCCGACGCGGACATCCAGACGTCCAACATCTCCGTCCAGCCCCGCTTCACCGACCGCTCCTATGCGGACGGCGGCTCCGAGGTGAGCGGCTATCAGGTCTCGAACCAGCTCACCATCACCGTGCGCGCGCTCGACGGGCTCGGCGCGCTCCTCGACAGCGCCGTCTCGGCCGGCGCCAACCAGATCTTCGGCATCTCCTTCGGCTTCCAGGACGACACGGCGATCACCGACGAGGCGCGCGAGGCGGCCGTCGCCGACGCGCTGCGCAAGGGCGCGCTCTATGCCAAGGCCGCCGGCGTGACGCTCGGCGCGATCACCGGCATCAGCGAGATCAATATCGGCCCGTCCCCGATGCCGATGGCCATGCAGCGCATGCAGGCCTCCGTGCCGGTCGAGGCGGGGCAGCAGTCGGTCGCCGCGACCGTCTCCGTCACCTGGTCGCTCGTCGACTGACACGCGGCGCGTGCCGGTCCGCACGGGGCCGGCACGGCGCGGATTGACGCAGGCGGAAAGTCGGCGCTTCAGTCTCGGCCCCTTGTCTTGAGGTGCGCCGATGTTTGAAGCCTCCGTCATCCTGACCTTCGTCCTCGCCGCCGCGGCGATCGTGATCGTCCCCGGCCCCACCGTGAGCCTGATCGTCGCGAACTCGTTGCGCTCCGGCGCCTCCGCCGGGCTCGCGAACGTCGCCGGCACGCAAGTGGGGCTCGCCACGATGATCGTGGTCGTCGCGCTCGGCCTCGACATCGTGGTGGCGGTGATGGGCGAGGCGTTCGTCGTCGTGAAGCTCCTCGGCGCGGCCTATCTTGTCTATCTTGGGATCATGCTGTGGCGCGCGAACGGGGAGATCGCGTCGCGCAAGGGCTCGCGCAAATCGCTCGCCGGCTACGCGCGCCAGGGATTCTTCGTCATCTGGTCGAACCCCAAGGCGCTCCTCTTCTACGGCGCCTTCATCCCGCAGTTCGTGAACCCCGCCTACTCGACCGCCCTCCAGGTCGCGACCTATGGCGCGATCTTCATGGTGGTCGCGACGGTGATCGACAGCGCCTATGCGTTCACCGCCGGAAAGGCCGGCTCCCTCCTCACGCGCGAGCGGGTGCGGGTGGTGGAGCGGGCGAGCGGATCGCTCCTCATCGCGGGCGGCATCGGCCTCGCCTTCGCGCGCCGCTGACGCGGGGCCTGCGGGCCATCGAAAATTTGCGTGTGCGTGCCGGCGGGATCCTTTTCGCGGACCCGCCGGGGGTTTATATAGCGATCAGGCGTTGCTGTTCGGTTCGACAGGAGACTTGAATCCCCGGGGCCTTATCGATCCTTAAGGGAGCTGTCCCTGTTTCGGCCCGTGGGCTGGAGCAAACGGCACCCACCTACATTGTAGGTCCCGGGATCGAATCCTCCAACGGCCGAGGCGGCTTCGCCCCCCTCTCCCTTTTCCGCGCCGCGGGCGCGCGCCGGTCCCGACAGGGGCCGGGCGCGTGCGCCGGCGTCGGAGCATAGCTGCTCTGCGCCGCCCGTCCGGGCCGCGCTTTCGCCACCATTCATCGAACTTGTCGGCCCAATCCTGTGCCACGCGCGGGCGTCTGGCGCGCGGTGCGGCACATTGGTGCGAAACGCCGCACGGCTTGCCTCTGTCCAGCCGCAGGATCAGCCATAATTCGCTCCCAATGGTCCGCGATGTTCACGCGCCAGTGATGGAATGGTTGCCGGACTTGACGAACGAAATGATGGGCTGGGACGAGACTTTGCGCCGGAAGCGAAACGGTCTGTGTCGCCGACGAATCATACTTGAAAAGGGCGCTCTTGCTCTCAAGTCCCGCCGGGGGCAAAACGCCTCGCAAGGTTCAGGGAGGCCGGTATGACGGTTAAGGTTGCAATCAACGGGTTTGGGCGTATCGGCCGCAATGTGCTGCGCGCGATCGTCGAGGCGGGGCGGACCGATATCGAGGTCGTCGCCATCAACGATCTCGGCCCGGTCGAGACGAACGCGCACCTCCTGCGCTATGACAGCGTCCACGGCCGCTTCCCCGGCAAGGTCTCGGTGGATGGCGACGCGATCGTGGTCGACGGCAAGTCGATCCGCGTGACCGCGGAGCGCGATCCCAAGGCCCTGCCTTGGAAGGATGTCGACATCGCGCTGGAGTGCACGGGCATCTTCACCGCGCGCGACAAGGCGGCGCTGCACCTCGAGAACGGCTCGAAGCGCGTCCTCGTCTCCGCCCCGGCGACGGGCGCGGACAAGACGATCGTCTTCGGCGTCAACACCGACGTGCTCACCGCGGACGACCTCGTCGTCTCCAACGCCTCGTGCACGACGAACTGCCTCGCCCCCGTCGCCTATGTCCTGCACAAGGCGATCGGCATCAAGCGCGGCTTCATGACGACGATCCACTCCTACACGGGCGATCAGCCGACCCTCGACACGCTGCACAAGGACCTCTACCGGGCCCGCGCCGCGGCGATGAACATGATCCCGACCTCCACGGGCGCGGCCCGCGCGGTCGGCCTCGTTCTGCCGGAACTGAACGGCAAGCTCGACGGCGTGTCGATCCGCGTGCCGACCCCGAACGTGTCGGTCGTGGACCTCAACTTCGAGGCCGTGCGCGAGACGACCCCGGACGAGATCAACGCGGCGATCCGCGCGGCGGCCGAAGGCGAGCTGAAGGGCATCCTCGGCACGACCGACGACCCGCTGGTGTCGATGGACTTCAACCACGACTCGCACTCGAGCGTCTTCGCGACGGACCAGACCAAGGTCCTCGACAAGACCTTCTGCCGGATCCTCTCCTGGTACGACAACGAGTGGGGCTTCTCCAACCGCATGGCGGACACCGCCGTCGCGATGGCGAAGTTCATCTGAGGGCGCGCCGGCCTCGCTTTGCCGCCACGGCAGGCGCGAGGCCGGTCACACGGCGCCCGTCGCACGATGCCTCCCGCGCCCTGCGGGGGGAGAATGACGGGCGTCGCGCGCGGATGCGTGCCGGCGCCGATCGCCATTCCGGCGCGCGCCGCCTGGCGCGGCGGCGCGGTTGCGGGGGCATGGACCGCGCACCCGTGGTAGAAGGAATGGGGGGCGCCCTGCCTCCCGCATGGGTCATCCGGAAGAAGGCGGCATCCACGTGAGCACAATCAAAAGCCTCGACGATCTGGGCAAGGCGGCGGGCAAGCGTGTCCTCGTTCGCGTGGATCTCAACGTGCCGATGGCGAACGGCAAGGTCTCGGACGCGACCCGGCTCGAGGCGGTGAAGCCGACCATCCTGGAACTCGCCGATGGCGGGGCGAAGGTCATCCTGCTCGCCCATTTCGGCCGGCCGAAGGGGGAGCACAACCCGTCGATGTCGCTGGAGCAGGTGGTTCCGGCGCTGTCCGAGGTGCTGGGGCGCGACGTCGCCTTCGCCGCCGACTGCACGGGCGATGCGGCGGCCTCGGCCATCGCGGCGCTGCCAGATGGCGGCATCCTCGTCCTCGAAAACACGCGCTTCTATGCGGGCGAGGAGAAGAACGACCCCGCCTTCACCGACGCGCTCGCCAAGAATGGCGACATCTACGTCAACGACGCCTTCTCCGCCGCCCACCGCGCCCACGCCTCGACCGAGGGCCTCGCCCATCGCCTCCCGTCCTATGCCGGCCGGTCGATGCAGGCCGAGCTCGAAGCGCTTGAGAAGGCGCTCGGCAGCCCGAAGCGGCCGGTGATGGCGATCGTCGGCGGGGCGAAGGTCTCCACCAAGATCGCGCTTCTGGAAAACCTCGTGACCAAGGTCGACGCGCTCGTCGTCGGCGGCGGCATGGCGAACACCTTCCTCCACGCGCTCGGCGTCGATGTCGGCCATTCCCTCCACGAGGCGGAGTTCGCCGACACCGCGCTGCGGATCATGACGGCGGCCGAACGTGCGGGCTGCGCGATCATGCTGCCGCGCGACGCGCTCGTCGCGACGAAGCTCGAGGCGGGCATCGACACGATCCATATCGGCGTCGACGAGGGCGTCGACCACGACATGATGATCCTCGATATCGGCGCGCGCACGGTCGAGCTCGTGGGCGACGAAATGAGTGGGGCGTCCACGCTCGTCTGGAACGGGCCGGTCGGCGCGTTCGAATTCCCGCCCTTCGACAAGGGCACCGTTGCGATCGCCAAGCACGCGGCCAAGTGCACGCGCGCCGGCAAGCTGATCTCCGTCGCGGGGGGCGGCGACACGGTCGCCGCGCTCGCCCATGCCGGGGTGATCGACGACTTCACCTACCTTTCGACCGCCGGCGGCGCCTTCCTCGAATGGATGGAAGGCAAGGCTCTGCCCGGCGTCGAAGCTTTGAAGGCTGGCGCTTGAGCGCTACAACCTATTCCTGCAGCAACGGTCCTAAGGAGATCCTGGATGAGTGAAACACTTGCTGGTATCGCGGAGGCGATGGTCCAGGACGGCCAGGGCATCCTGGCGGCCGATGAAAGCACCGGCACCATCAAGAAGCGGTTCGACCAGATCGGCCTCGAGAACGTCGAAGAAAACCGCCGCGCGTATCGCGAGTTGCTCTTCACCTCCGAAGAGGCGATGCGCGACTATGTGTCGGGCGTCATCCTCTATGACGAGACGCTGCGCCAGTCCGCCAAGGACGGGCAGCGCTTCGTGGATCTGATCAAGGGTGCCGGCGCCGTGCCGGGCATCAAGGTCGATCAGGGCGCGAAGCCGCTCGCGGGCTTCCCCGGCGAGAGCGTGACCGAGGGCCTCGACGGCCTGCGCGAACGCCTCAAGGAATATTACGGCCTCGGCGCCCGCTTCGCGAAGTGGCGCGGCGTGATCGACATCGCCGAGGGGCTGCCGACGACCGGCGCCATCGCCGCGAACGCCCACGCGCTCGCCCGCTACGCCGCGCTCTGCCAGGAGAACGGCATCGTGCCGATCGTCGAGCCGGAAGTGCTGATGGACGGCCCGAACGCCTCCCACACCGTCGAGCGGTGCTACGAGGTGACGGAGCTGACCCTCAACATGGTGTTCGACGCGCTCTATGAGATGCGGGTCGACCTCACCGGCATGATTCTGAAGCCGAACATGGTGGTGCCGGGCCAGAAGGGGCCGCAGGTCACCGCCGAGACGGTCGCCGAACTCACCATCCAGTGCCTGAAGGCGACGGTACCGCCGGCGGTGCCGGGCATCGCGTTCCTGTCGGGCGGCCAGTCCGACGAGCTCGCGACCGAGCACCTCGCCATCATGAACAAGATGGGCGGCTTCCCCTGGAAGATGACCTTCTCCTACGGGCGCGCGCTGCAACAGGCCGCGATCAAGGCCTGGGCCGGTCGTCCGGAGAATGTCGCGGCGGCGCAGTCTGCGTTCACGCACCGCGCCAAGATGAACAGTCGCGCCGCGCTGGGCACCTGGAGCCCCGAAGACGAGCGCGAGGCCGCCTAGTCTCCGCCTTGCGACCCCGTCTCATCCTCGTCGCGCCGCCCGATCTCACCAGCGACCGCCTCCGGGCGGCGCTGTCGGGCGGCGATGTCGCCGCGCTGGTCCTGCCGACCGGCGCGGCTCACTTGCGCGCGCTCATCGCGACGGCGCAGCAGGAGGGCGCCGCGGCGCTCCTCGATTATGAACTCGCCACGGGCGGTGCGTCGCCCTGGCCGCTCGCCTATGGCGCCGACGGCGTCCACGTCCACGGCGACTTCAAGGCGTGCGTTGCCGCCGTCGGCTCGCGTCCCGAGGGGGCGACGATCGGCGCAGCGACGAATTCACGCCACGATGCGATGAGTCTCGGCGAGACCGGCGCCGACTATTTGTGGTTTGGTGATCTCCAGCGTCTCGATGAGGACGCGCTGGAGCTCGCGATCTGGTGGCAGGCGCTGTTCGAGGTGCCGGCTGTCGCGGCGGGCCCCTGTGATGCGGCGGCGATCGAGTTTATGATCGCGACGAGGGTGGAGTTCATCGCCGTGAATGTGTTCTCGAGTGCCGACGACCCTGGCGAATGGGTCGCGCGGATCAACGGTCTCCTCGACCAGGGCGTCACCGCGTCGTGATCCGGCTCGGGGCGGTCTTCCTGTCCGCCGCGATCGGGGTTGCGGCGGCCCAGTGCGCCTATGCGCAGACGGCGGACGCACCCGCCGAGGCCGCGCCCGCGCCCACGCCGTCGGACGCCCTCCCGCCGATCGACGCCCCCGACCCCGCCATTCCCGCAGCCGAAACGGCCGACACGCCGTTCGAGCCCGACGCCGCGCCGGCCGAGACCGATGCGGCCACCCCCGCGCCGCAGACGGGCGAGACCCCCGCGACCGACGCCGCCGCCGCGACGGACGCCCCGGCCGTGACGGGCGAGGCGGAGGCTGAGACCCGGCCCGACCCCATCGCCGAACTCGCCGAGCAGGCCCGCCGCGAGGCGGAGGCCGCTGCGACCGCCGAGGCCGAGGCCCCGGCCACCGTCGAGGCGCCCGCCCCGGTGCGCGACGTCACCTCCGAGGCCGTGGCCCCGGAGCGGATCCTGGAGCCAGCCGAACGACCCGCCGCCGAGGCGACCGTCGAGCCCGACGCGGGTCAGCCGGATGCGCCCGAACTCGCCGCCGAGCCCGAGGCGCCCGCGCCCGCACCGCAGATCGCGGCCGAGCCCGAGCCGGCCGCCCCCGCCGAGACCGAGGCGTCCGCGGTGGAGACGGTGGCCGAGCCCGAGGCCGTCGACCCGGCCGACACCGAGGCCGAGACCGCCACGCCCGCGCCGACCACCGGCGAAACGCTCGCCGAGGAGGAGGCGCCCGCCGGACCCGCCACCCCTGAGACGACGGAGGCCGAGGCGCCCGCGCCCGTGCCGCAGGACGACGCCCCGCGCAGGGTCGAGACCGTGACCGTCACCCCGGACCGGCCCGCCGACGAGACCGGCGCCGCCACGGGGGAGGGCACGGAGGCCGTGCCCACGCCGGCCGAGACCGTGCGCGAGGACGCCCCGTCCGTGCCGACGGAGGCCACCGGCACCGCGTCCGGCGCGGATATCGACGCCGCGCCCGCCGCAGGGGCCGACACCCCGGTCGAGACCGTGAACCTCCCGTCCGCCAGCGAGACGCCCGAGGCGCTCGCCGCGCCGCAGGGAACCGTCGCGCCGGAGCCCGAGCCGCGTCCCGCGCACACCGCCTCGACCCCGCCCGACGACGCGCCCGCCCCCGAGGGCGAAAGCCAGGACACCGTCGCCGCCCCCACGACGCCCGTGCTCCCCGAATCGCTGATGCGCCGCACGCCGGGCGTCGCCGAGCTTTTCCTTGAGCAGGAGCGGCCGCGGCGGCGCTATCTGCCGATGCCGCTCGCGCGTCCGATGCGCCTGCCGCAGCAGGAGGCGCCCGGCGTCGTGGTGTCGAGCGCCCACACCGGCGACCGCGCCTCCGCGACCGACGCGCTCTCGATCCCCGAGGAGTTCATCGGCCACGATGCCGGCGTGCTTCCCGACGTCTCGATCCCCCAGGAGATGCTCGCGGCGGCGGGCGCGGCCCACCCGCTGACCCTCGCCGACTATGCCTTCGGCGCCTACCAGCGCGGCCTCTACCGCACCGCCTTCCAGGTGGCGCTGCGGGCCGCCGCCAACGACGACCCGAACGCCGCCGCCCTCATCGGCCGCCTCTACGAGGAGGCGCGCGGTGTCGACCAGGACCTCGCGAAAGCGGCCGGCTGGTACGCGATCGCGGCCGATGCGGGCAACGCCGCCGCGCAGAACCGGCTCGCGGCGATGCTCCTCATCGGGCGCGGCCTGCCGCGCAATCCGGAGCGCGCGATGGAGGAATTCCGCAGCGCCGCCGCGGGCGGCAACGCCGCCGCCGCGCACAGCCTCTCCCTCATCTACCTGAAGGGGGAGGGGACGGAGGCGGACCCCGAGGCCGCCTTCCGCTACATGAAGCAGGCGGCGGAGGCGGGCGACGTTTCGGCCCAGTTCGCCCTCGCCGTGATGTACGAGGAAGGGCAGGGGACCCTCCCCGACGAGGCGGCCGCCACCCACTGGTACGGCCGCGCGGCCGCCGGTGGCGACAAGTCGGCGATGCTCGACTATGCGCTGCGCGTCTTCAACGGCGTCGGCGTTGCGGCGGACGAGCCGACGGCGGCGCGATATTTCGGCCGTGCCGCGCGCCAGGGCAACCCCGTCGCTATGAACCGCTTCGCCCGCATCCTCGCGAACGGGCGCGGCGCGCCGCCCGACGCGGTGGAGGCGATCAAGTGGCACCTCCTCGCCCGGCAGGCCGGCATCTCCGACCTTTTCCTCGACGGTTTCATGGGCACCGCAGACCCCGACATCGTCGACGAGGCGCAGCGCCGGGCGCGCCTCTTCGCGGGCGGCTGAACGGCCCGTCCGGCCTCCCGCGCGCGGCGGGGGTTGGCAAATCGCGCCGGATCGACGACATAGCGCAGATCCCGACCGGCGCCGCGTCGCGCTTGCGATTGGTCGCAGCCTGTGGTTTCCAGCGCGGAAACCTCGCCTGGCGCGCGTCCGGCGCACGCTGTCCGGTCCATTCTTTCACTTCGATCCCTAGAGCTCGGCCATGAAAATCAACGGCAACGAAATTCGTCCCGGCAACGTGCTGGAGCACCAAGGCACTCTTTGGGCCGCGGTGAAGGTGCAGCACGTGAAGCCCGGCAAGGGCGGCGCGTTCGCGCAGGTGGAGCTGAAGAACCTCCTCGACGGGCGCAAGCTCAACGAGCGCTTCCGCTCCGCCGACAGCGTCGAGCGCGTGCGGCTCGAGCAGAAGGACTTCCAGTTCCTCTACGAGCAGGGCGACAACCTCGTCTTCATGGACACCTCGTCCTACGAGCAGCTCGAGCTTGCGAAGGATTTCGTCGGCGACCGCGCCGCCTTCCTCCAGGACGGCATGATGGTCACCGTGGAAATGTATGAGGAGAAGCCGATCGGCATCTCCCTCCCGCAGCACGTCACGCTCGAGATCACCGAGGCCGACGCCGTGGTGAAGGGGCAGACCGCCTCCTCCTCCTACAAGCCCGCCGTGCTCGAGAACGGCGTGAAGGTGATGGTGCCGCCCTTCATCGAGGCCGGCGAGCGGATCATCGTCGACACCGAAGAAGTGGCCTACGTCCGCCGCGCCGACTGATCGGGAGGCGCGATCATGGCCCGTTCGGCCCTCCTCAACGTGATGGTCGCCGCCGCCGAGAAGGCGGGGCGCAGCCTCGCGCGCGATTTCGGCGAGATCGAGAATCTGCAGGTCTCCCGCAAGGGGCCGGCCGATTTCGTCTCCAAGGCCGACATGCGCGCCGAGGAGATCGTCTATCGCGAGCTCTCCAAGGCCCGCCCCGGCTACGGCTTCCTCATGGAGGAATCGGGCGAGACGCCGGGGGATGACAGCCAGCACCGCTGGATCGTCGACCCGCTCGACGGGACGACGAACTTCCTGCACGGCGTGCCGATCTTCTGCGTGTCGATCGCGCTGGAGCGGCAGGGCGAGCTCGTCGCCGGCGTCATCTACAACCCGGTGATGAGTGAATTGTTCGTCGCAGAGCGCGGCGGCGGCGCGTTCCTGAACGACCGCCGCATCCGCGTCGCGGCGCGCACGGACCTTGCCGACACGCTGGTCGCGACGGGTCTTCCGTTCCTCGGCCACGGCAACCAGGTGCAGACGCTGTCCGAATTGCAGCCGCTGATGAGCCGCGTCGCGGGCATCCGCCGCGCCGGTTCGGCCGCGCTCGACCTCGCCTGGGTCGCCGCCGGCCGTTATGACGGCTACTGGGAGCACAGCCTGAAGCCGTGGGACATCGCGGCGGGCATGGTCCTCGTGCGCGAGGCGGGCGGCTTCGTCTCCGACGGGGACGGCAAGGGCGAGGCGCTCACCACCGGTTCGATCGTGGCGGGCAACGAAACCGTCCACCGCGCGCTCCTCAAGACGCTGCGCGCGGCCAAGGAGGGGCGTCCGATCGCCTCGTGAGGCGGCCGATCGGCTCAATGCATTCGGACCGAATTCGCTAAGCGCCTGTTCAGCTTGGCGTGCTTAGACTGAGGCGGCGCGAAACTGTTTGTCTTCGCGTCGCCATGCAATGGCGTTTCTCCTGTAACGAACTTCGGCTACATGTGAGAATATGGCCCGTAAAAAGGATCCCTACCGACTGAGCACCCCGCAGGTCTACCTGTGGCGGATGATCCTGTTCGTGATCCTCGTCGCGTTCCTCATCTTCATCCAATTCTCCACCGTGATGACCGCCTTCATGGCGAACCCGATCCTCAACGGGCTCATCATCGCGGTCGGCGTGTTCGGCATCCTGCTCGCCGTGATCATGGTGGTGCGCCTTTTCCGCGAGGTGGCGTGGGTGAACCGCTTCCGCATCGGCGCGGAAACGCAGCGGCGCCAGCCCATCCTCCTCGCCCCGATGGCGACGCTGCTGCGCGACGGGGTGGAATCGACGGTGATGAGCGCCGTCACGATGCGCACCATCCTCGACACGGTCGGCACAAGGCTCGACGAGCAGCGCGACATCCTGCGCTATCTCATCGGCCTTCTCGTCTTCCTCGGCCTCCTCGGCACCTTCTACGGCCTCCTCCAGACGATCTCGTCGGTGGGCGCCACCATCAACTCGCTCGACGTCACTTCCGGCGACTCGGCGGTGATCTTCCAGGACCTCAAGGCCGGGCTCCAGGCGCCGCTCGTCGGCATGGGCACGGCCTTCTCGTCCTCGCTCTTCGGCCTCACCGGCTCGCTGATCGTAGGCTTCCTCGACCTCCAGGCGGGGCAGGCGCAGAACCGCTTCTACACCGAGCTGGAAGACTGGCTCTCGACGCTCACCGACATCGTGGACGATCTGGAGGTGGCGGGCGCGGCGCAGGCGGCGATCGACCTCCAGCGCGCGGTGGACCGGCTGACCGAGCTCGTGGCGAGCCAGTCCGGGCTCGGCGGGGGCGGGGACCGGCAGACCGCGAAGGCCCTCGCGACGCTCGCGGAGGGCATCCAGGCGATCGTCAAGAACGTGCGGCGCGAGCACAAGGTCCTCATCGACTGGGCCGAGGCGCAGGGCGCGCAGAACGAGCGGATCGAAGAGCTCCTGGTGCGTCTCAACAACGCGCTCGAGCAGGACGAGCGCGCCTGAGGGTCTGACCCATGCCGCTTGTATCCAGACGCCGCGAGATCCGTGCCGACTACTGGCCCGGCTTCGTCGACGCGATGGCGACGCTGCTTCTCGTCATCATCTTCCTGCTCTCGCTCTTCATGCTGTCCCAGTTCTTCCTCAGCCAGGAGCTGTCGGGGCGCGAGACGGCGCTCGCCCGGCTGAACGCCCAGATCGCGGAGCTCTCCGAGCTTCTGGCGCTGGAGAGGGCCGGGAGCAGCGAGCAGGCCGACGAGGTGATCGCGATGAGCGCGAGCCTCGACGCGCTGATGAACCAGCGCAACCAGCTCCAGGGCCAGCTCTCGCGCGAGCAGGAGAACGGGGACGGGCAGACGCAGGAGGTCACCGCGCTGCGCGACCAGCTCGCGAGCGAGCGCGAGGTCGGCGCCGACGCCCTCTCGCGCGTCGCCCTCCTCAACCAGCAGCTCCGGGCGCTGCGGCGCCAGATCGGCGCGCTGGAGGAGGCGCTGGAGGCCTCCGAGGCGCGCGGGCGGGAAAGCTCGACCCAGCTCGCCGATCTCGGCCGCAGGCTGAACGTCGCGCTCGCCGAGCGCGTCCAGATCCTCAACCGCTTCCGCTCCGACTTCTTCGGCCGCCTGCGCGTGATCCTCGCCGAGCGGTCGGGGATCGAGATCGTCGGCGACCGCTTCGTCTTCCAGTCGGAGGTGCTGTTCCCGACCGGCTCCGACGCGCTGAACGCAGAAGGGCGCGAGGAACTCGACAAGCTCGCGACCGAGCTGATCGCCCTCTCCGAGGAGATCCCGGACGATATCGACTGGGTGTTGCGCGTCGACGGCCACACCGACTCCCGCCCGCTCGCGGGTGGCGGGCGCTTCCGCGACAACTGGGACCTCTCGGCCGCGCGCGCGATTTCCGTCGTGCAATATCTCATCAGCCGCGGCGTTCTGCCCGAGCGGCTGGTGGCGGCCGGTTTCGGCGAGTTCCGCCCCCTCGACACGGCCGAAACGCCGGAGGCGTACGAGCGCAACCGGCGCATCGAACTAAAGATTACGGAACGGTGAACGACGCGGCGGGCACCCGCCAGCGTCACACCAGCCTTGCAGAATAGGATGATTGCTCGGGTCGGCGATTGTCCTAAATCACGGTGTATCACCCGTTGGTGCAAACGACATTCCCGGCAGGGCGCAGCAAGATCTCGCGCGCCTGCCGCCGTTAGGACTCGCCGAAAATGGTCTCCGACTCTGCGTTTTATGCCGCTCTCGCCCTCGTGGCGGCGTTCCTTTTCTTTGGGAACATCGCGCTTCTGATGGGCATCCTCTTGCAGCGGGTGCAGCGCATTCGCCGCACAGGCGAACCGGTGCGCATGCTCTTCTCGCGGAACATTGTTCCGCTCCCGTCCAAGGGCTGAACGAAGACTTCGGGGCGGCGGCCGACGCCGCCCCTTCTACTGCGCGGCGTCGACCGCGACCGGCGCGGGCCGTCCCGGCCCCCCGAACTGGAGCGCGGCGAGGCGGCCATAGATGCCGCTCTGGCGTGACAGCTCCTCGTGCGTCCCCGTCTCGACGATCCGTCCCCCGTCCATCACCAGGATCCGGCCGGCGCTCACCACCGTCGCGAGGCGGTGCGCGATGACGAGCGTCGTGCGACCCACCATCAGCCGCTCCAGCGCCTCCTGGATGAGCGCCTCGCTCTCCGCGTCGAGGCTCGACGTCGCCTCGTCGAGGAGCAGGATCGGTGCGTCCTTCAGGATGGCGCGCGCGATCGCGATGCGCTGACGCTGGCCGCCCGAGAGGGTGATGCCCCGTTCCCCCACCACAGTCGCGTAGCCGTCCGGCAGGGCGCGCACGAACACGTCGACGCGCGCGGCCTCTGCGGCGGCCACGACGGCCGCCTCGTCCGCCTCCGGGCGCGCGAGGCGGATATTGTCGGCGATCGAGGTCGCGAGGATCGTCGTGTCCTGCGGGACGACCGCGATGCGCCGCCGCAGCGCGGAGAGGTCCGCCGCGCGCACATCCACCCCGTCGACGACCACCCGCCCGCTCGTCACGTCATAATTGCGGCCGATGAGCTGGAAGACGGTGCTCTTGCCCGCCCCCGACGGGCCGACGAGGGCGACCGTCTCACCCGGCGCGACGCTGAAGGACACGTCGTTGAGGATCGGGCGGGAGAGATCGCCCGGATAGGCGAAGGACACCGCCTCGAACGCGAGCTCGCCCTTCGAGGGCTCCGGCAGCGGCGTCGGGCGCGCGGGCGAGGCGATCTCCGGCTCCTCGCGGGCGAGGAGGGAGAGGCGCTCGGCCGCGCCGGCGGTCTGCGCGATCTCGCCCCAGACCTGGCTCAATTCGCTGAGCGCCCCGGCCGCGAACACCGCGTAGAGCACGAACTGGCCGAGTGCGCCCCCCGTCAGCGTGTCCGACAGCACCTGCTGCGCGCCGAGCCACAGGACGGCGACGATCGCGGTGAAGACGATGAAGATGACGATCGCGGTGAGGATCGCGCGCGCCCCGGTCGCCTTGCGCGCCATCTCGTAGGATTCCAGCGCCCCGTCGCGGTAGCGGGCCACCGCACGCCCTTCGGCGAGGAAGGACTGGAGCGTGCGCACCGAACCGATCGCCTCGGTCGCGTAGGCCGAGATCGTGGCGAGGGTGTCCTGCGCCGCGCGCGAGCGGCGGCGCACGCGCCGGCCAAAGGCGACGAGGGGGAGGACCAGGAAGGGAATCGCCGCGAGCGTCACCGCCGAGAGGCTGGGGCTCGTCACCACCATCATCGTCATCGCGCCGACGAAGAGGAGGGCGTTGCGCAGTGCGATCGACGCGCTCGCCCCCATCGCGGCCTTGATCTGGGTGGTGTCGCCGGTGAGGCGCGAGACGATCTCGCCCGAAAGCGTCCGGTCGAAGAAGCTCGGCGAAAGGGACATGACGCGGGCGAAGACGTCGGACCGGAGGTCCGCGACGATCCGCTCGCCGAGCGTCGTCACGAGATAGTAGCGGGCGGCCGAGGCGATCGCGAGCGCGCCCGCGACGACAATCAGCATCCCGAAATAGGCGTCGATGAATTCGGCATTGTCGGCGACAAAGCCGAAATCGATCATCCGGCGGACGGCGAGGGGGAGGGCGAGGGTCGCCCCCGTCGCCGCCAGCATTGCGAGGCCCGCGAGGATGAGGCGGCCCTTGTGACGCATGGCGTAGGGCCACAGGAAGGCGAGCGGGCGCAGGCGCACGCGCTCGCGGCGTTCTCGGCTCGGCTCGTCGGTGGATTGCGCGGCGGACGCCGCGCTGTTTCGACCAGATCGCATGGGGTTTGAGAACCCTTCTCGTTCGCGAAAGTCAATGTGGCAGCGTCGGCAACTTGCGCAGACGGCCCAGAGGGTTTACGTGCAGCGGGTTTCTCACACGGTGCGGGATATCATCGCGGCGGCATCGGGTTGCCCGTGATGGTGTCTCGTACGCATTTTCGACGCCAAGGACGAGCCATGAAGAAGGACATCCACCCGGACTATCACCCGGTGACCATCGTGATGACGGACGGGTCGGAGTATCTGACCCGCTCCTGCGCCGGTGCCGCGGGCGACACGATCCGTCTCGACATCGACCCGCGCACGCATCCGGCCTGGACGGGCGGTCAGCAGACCCTGCTCGATCGCGGCGGCCGCATCTCGCGCTTCAAGAACAAGTTCAAGGGCATCCCGGGCGCCTGACGCCCGGAACCCTCGATCAAAGGCGGAAGAAGCTTTCCGCCTTGGCGCGCGTGTCGCCTTTGTCCTTGATCTCGCTCGTGATGCGCTCGGCCTCGGCGAGGCACGCATCACGCAGCGCTTCGAGCTCTCGGATCGACATCCGGCTGAGATCGTCTCCCAAAAAATGGGCTTTCGGAGCAGGGGCGTCGTCGTCCATGGTCACCTCCATCGGGACCAAAGGTAACGCGACCCGCTAGAGAGTTCGAGGGGGAAGAGATGTCGATAGAGCCGATGATGCGGGCGATCATCGCCAGCGCACCCGGCGGCCCGGACGTTCTGACCATCGAGGAACATCCGACGCCGGCGCCGGGACCGACCGAAATTCTGATCGAAGTGGCCGCGGCCGGCGTCAACCGGCCCGACTGCATCCAGCGCGCCGGCCACTATCCGCCGCCGCCGGGGGTGACGCCCATCCTCGGCCTCGAATGCGCGGGCGAGGTGGTCGCGGTCGGCCGCGAGGCGTCGCGCTACAAGGTCGGCGACATGGTGATGGCGCTCGTCCCGGGCGGCGCCTACGCCGAATATGTCGCGGTCGACGAGACCAACGCGCTGCCGATCCCCGGCGGGCTCTCCCTCGTCGAGGCGGCGGCGGTGCCGGAGACCTTCTTCACGGTCTGGAGCAACGTCTTCGACCGGGCGCGGCTGCGGCCCGGCGAATGGTTCCTGGTGCACGGCGGCTCGTCCGGCATCGGCACCACCGCGATCCAGCTCGCCAAGGCCTTCGGCACGAACGTCGTCACGACGGCCGGGTCCGACGCCAAGTGCAAGGCGTGCACAAATCTCGGCGCGGACCGGGCGATCAACTACAACACGCACGACTTCGTCTCCGTCCTCAAGGAGTCGAACCCGGACGGGATGGACGTGATCCTCGACATGGTCGGCGGGGACTATGTCGAGCGCAACTGGAACGTGGCGGCCGAGGAAGGGCGCATCGTCCAGATCGCGACGCTGAACGGCCCGTCCGAGGCGAATTTCGCCAAGCTGATGCGCAAGCGGCTGACGCACACCGGCTCGACGCTCCGCCCGCGCGACGTCGCCTTCAAGGCGACCATCGCCGAGCAGCTCGAGACGTGCGTGTGGCCGCTCCTCGAGGAGGGACGGGTCCGTCCGGTAATGGACAAGACCTTCCCGTTCGAGGAGGCCGCGAAGGCGCATCGGCGGATGGAGGGAAGCGGGCACATCGGAAAGATCGTGCTCACCCTCTGAGCCGAATTGCGCCGCCGCCCGCAGAGGCCTATATCTGCCTCGTTCCCGAAAAATCCCGCAACTTGCCGGGTTCTCCTGCCTCTCACGGCGGGAGAGCACAAGGAGGTTCCATGCAAGCTGACCCCGATACGCCATTGATGCCCAAGGCGACCGCCGTCTGGCTGGTGGACAACACCTCGCTCACGTTCGAACAGATCGCCGCCTTCTGCCGCCTGCACCCGCTCGAGGTGGGGGCGATCGCCGATGGTGATGCTGCGCAGGGCATCAAGGGCGCTGACCCGATCCAGACGGGCCAGCTCACGCGTGACGAGATCAAGCGGGGCGAGGGCGACAAGGCCTATCGCCTCAAGCTGTCGAAGCCGAAGACGATCGTGCCGGAGCTGAAGCGCCGCGCGCCGCGCTACACGCCGGTGTCGAAGCGCCAGGACCGGCCGAACGCCATCCTCTGGCTCCTGCGCCACCATCCGGAGCTGAAGGAATCGGCGATCATCCGGCTCGTCGGCACCACGAAGACGACGATCCACGCGATTCGCGACCGGACGCACTGGAACTCGGCCAACCTTCAGCCGCTCGATCCGGTGACGCTCGGCCTCTGCTCGCAGATCGACCTCGACCGCGAGGTGGAGACCGCCGCCCGTGAATCCGGCGTGACGCAGCCGGTCCAGGCGTTCCCGCTGGAGCAGCCGGACGCGCTCCTGTCCGTCGAGGAAAGCCTCGACCACAGCGCGGACGACGATCGCGCCTCCTCGCGTGAGCGTTTCGACCCCGACGCCGTCTTCTCCGGCCTCGCGCCGTGGCAGAAGGGCCAGCCCCGCCACGAGGAAGACGATGACGATTGATCGGCCTCGCCGGATCCACCTCTTCCGGTGACCGGCGAGACCCTTCTCCTGTTCGTCGCGACGGAGTTCGTTCTGTCGCTGACGCCGGGGCCCGCGGTGCTCCTCGTCGTCGCGACGGCGCTCAGGAGCGGGCCCGTGCCCGCGCTCGGCAGCGTGTGCGGCGTGCTCGCGACCAACGCGGCCTATTTCGCCCTCTCCGCGCTCGGCGTCGGAGCCCTCATCGTGGCGAGCGCCACGCTCTTCACGATCGTGAAGTGGGTGGGCGCGGCCTACCTCGTCTATCTCGGCATCGGGATGGTGCGGCCGCTGATCCGCCGTCTCGTGCGCGGTCCGCAGGCGTCTGGCGCTGACGGGCCGGTGCCCGTTGCGCCGATCTCCTTCCGCCGCGCGATGGGCAAGGGAATCGCCGTACAGGCGGCCAATCCCAAGAACCTCGCCTTCTTCGTCGCCCTTCTCCCCCAATTCGTCACGCCGGACGGCGCGGTCGCGACGCAGCTTGCGGTGCTCGGCGTCGTGTCGATCCTCGTCGAATTGCCGGTTCTCCTCGCCTATCTTCTCCTCGCCACCGTCTCCTGGCGGTGGATGAGGCACAGGGCGATCCTGTGGCTGGAGGGGATCGGGGGCGGCATCCTCATCGGGCTCGGCGCCGCGCTCGCGGCCTCGCGCGCCCGCTGAACGCAAAGAAGGCCGGCGATCCGCCGGCCTTCTTCGTTAAACCGAGGCGCTGGAGCGCGCCTGGCGTCGTCCTTAGAACAGGAACTGGTCCGGGACGAGGTCGTCGGTGTAGCCGGCGAGGATGATCGTGTCGCCGAAGAGACGGATCACGGTCGCGTCCGAATAGGTCGTCGTCGCATTCATGACCGCGTTGTAGTTGAGGTCGTAGTCGCGCAGGTCGAGCTTGTCGGTGACGTCGAAGTCGCTGACGAGGTCGCGGCCGTCGCCCCGCTCGAAGACGAAGCGGTCGCGGTCGGCGCCGCCCGTCATCGTGTCACGGCCGATACCGCCGACGATCACGTCATTGCCTTCGCCGCCCTGCAGGAAGTCGTTGCCGCGGTCGCCGATCAGGACGTCGTCGTCGCCGGCGCCGAAGAAGGTGTCGTTGGCGTTGCCGCCGCGCATCGTGTCGTTGCCGCCGGCGCCGTTCACGGTGCCGGAGAACGCGTCGCCGATGGCCTTGTAGCTGTCAGGGCCGTCGCCGAAGAAGATGGCGTCGTGCATGTCGCCCTTGTTGATGATCTTGTCGGCGTCATCGGACCCAATTCCCATGTCCACTTCGCCGAGGATCTGGCCGTTCGCGCGCACGATCAGCGTGTCGGCGCCCGAACCCATGAAGACGTCCTGCGTAATCAGGCCCGCGAGATCCACACGGTCGTTGCCGCCGCCCATGTTGAGCGTGCCGGCAAGGTCGCCATTGCCGCGATAAAAGTCGTTGCCGGCCGCGTCGATGTCGTCATTGTCATCGTCGTCATCTTCGAGATCGAGGATGACGTTGCCGTGGATGCGGCCATTGTTGATGACGGTGTCGTCAGCGCCCTGCAAATACACGGCAGCTTCGTCACGGCCGACGATCAGGCCGCTGTTGACCAGCATGCTGTCGAAGCCCGGGCGGATCGGATCGTCGCCCTGTTGAACAGCCGTCTTGACGCCGAATTCACCAGAAATCCGGCCGCTATTATAGATGTCGACAGTCGTTCCATCGGCTGCGCGCGCAAGGACGCCCGGCGCGTCGGCTGCGCGGATGAAACCGTCATTGCGAATTTCAACACTGTCAAAATCAACGCCGTCGAAGATTGCAGGCTTGCTCGATTCGACGCGGACGCGTCCGGTTTCAGTGACCAGCACGTCTTCGTTGCGGACCGCGACGGGAGTCGTGATCCTGTCTGTAATCGTGACCATGGAACGTTCCTCTCTGAAAACCACGGAGTGTCCGCATGTGCGGATCTCCGTCCCACGGCCGTTGAATGGTTGTGATTATCGTCTTGTTCCCTTTGGAATGTAAGAAATTTAGAAATGATAAGGGCTGACATTCGACGCTTGCGCGCTAACGCACGCTTTTCCCACTCGACCCGAGAGGCGCTCTTCGGATCGTCAGTCCACGCTGAAGGTCACGCGCTCCGAGCTGCCGTCCGCGGCGACGACGGTAAGCGTATGTTCCCCAGGCGGCACGTCGATTTGCGCTGAGCGCCGGTTCGGATGGACCGACTGCGGCCGCCCGTCGAGAAGCCACACATCCACCGGCAGGCCGAGAACGCGGGCGACGAGCGGGGCGCGGCTCCCGTCCCCGCGCGAGAGCGAGACGCGCGCGTCCGCCGGCGGGAAGGCGATGGAGAGGGCGTTGCGTGGCCGCGGCGCCGAGCCGCCTCCGCCGCTGACGGTGCGGCGCGGCATGAACTGGCGCAGCGGCGGCGGCAGATCGGCGGTCGCGACCGGGAGGGGCGGCGCGGACCGCCGCTCGATCCCGATCCGCGCGAAGGCGTCGAAGAGGATCGGCGCGGCGTCGGTCCAGCCGGTGAGCGAGGCGATCGGCGTCCCGTCCGGCCGCCCGACCCAGACGGCGACGACGTGCTTGGCGTCGTAGCCGATCGCCCAGGCGTCGCGGTTGCCGTAGGACGTGCCCGTCTTGTAGGCGATTTCGCCGGGTGGCGCGTTTCGCGGCGGCAGCATCCCCGACAGGATCGCCGAGACGGCCTTGGCGGCGCGCTCCTCCAGGAGGCGGCCCGGCCGGCGGGGCATGGCATCGTCGGTGACGCGCAGCGCCACCGGCCGCCCGTCGCGCGCGAGGGCGGTGTAGAGCGCGGCGAGGTCGATGAGGCGGGTGCCGAACCCGCCGAGCCCGATCGCGAGCGAGGGCTCGTATCCGACCGGCAGGTCCACCCGCGCCCCGGCCGTCTGCAGGCGCACGGCGAGGCGGACCGCGCCGATCGCGTCGAGGAGCGCGATCGCCGGCACGTTCAGCGACTGGCGCAGCGCCTCCGTCGCGGTGACGAGGCCGCGGAAGGTGGTGTCGAAATTCTCCGGCTCGTAGCCGGCGAAGGTGGTGGGGGTGTCCTCTAGCAGGGTCATCGGGGCGATGAGCCCGGCCTCGATCGCGAGCCCGTAGATGAAGGGCTTCAGCGTGGAGCCCGGCGAGCGGACGGCCGTCACCATGTCGACGAAGCCGGCGCGGTTCTCGTCGAGGAATTTCGCCGCGCCGACGCTCGCCCGGATCGCGCCATTGTCGATGTCGGCGACGAGGATCGCGGCGGAGACCTTCGGGCCGATGAGGTCCACGCGCTGGGAGGCGAGCGCCTCCAGCGAGGCCTGCCAGTCGCGGTCGAGCGTCGTGTTGTGGACGGAGCGGTCTGGCGCGGCGTTCGCGAGCTGGCGCGCGAGGTGGGGGGCAAGGCGCGGCACCGGACGCCGCCGTGTCGGGATCGGCTCGCGCTCGGCCTCGGCCGCGTCGCGCGCGGTGATGATGCCGCGCTCGGCAAGGCGCGCGAGGACGCGCTCGCGGGCGATGCGGGCGGCCTCGGCGTCGCGGTCGGGGCGGCGCGTCTCGGGCGATTGGGGCAGCGCGATGAGGAGCGCGCTCTGGGCGAGCGTCAGGCGGGCGGGCTCGCGGCCGAAATAGGCGAGGCTCGCCGCGCGGATCCCCTCGATGTTGCCGCCATAGGGGGCGTTGTTGAGGTAGATCCGCAGGATCTCGTCCTTCGACAGGCGCCGTTCGAGCTGGATCGCGCGCGCGGCCTCCTCGGCCTTGCGCAAGAGCGTGCGCTCGCGCCGCTCGGTGAGGAGGCGGACGGTCTGCATCGTGAGGGTGGAGGCGCCGGAGACGATGCGCCCGCTCGTCACGCCCTGGAAGAGCGCGCGCCCGGCCGCCTGCGGGTCGACGCCGATATGGTGGCGGAAGCGCTTGTCCTCGTAGGCGATGAGGAGGGCGATGAAGTTGGGGTCGACTTCGGCGAGGGTGACCGGCAGGCGCCAGCGGCCGCTCTGGTCGGTGAAGGCGCGCAGGAGCGCGCCGTTGCGGTCGAGGACGACGGTGCTCGGCGGGGCGGGCGCCATCGGGGGCGGATTGCGTGCGTCGGCAACCGGGATCGCGATCGCCGCCGCGAGGATGGCGAGGAGGGCCCCGCTCGCAGCGAAGGCCCGCCAGTGGCGGGCGCGGCGCCGGGGGCGCCGCGCGGGGGCCGGATCGGCGCTCAGCGGGTCGGCACCACGGCGACGGTGCCCGCCTCCGTGCGTCCCACATAGCGGGTCTGGTACATGTCCACGACCTCGGAGGCGGGCAGCGTGAAGGTGCCCGGCGAGACGGCGCGGACCATGTAGGTCACCGTGATCGGCTCGTCCTGATAGCCCGCGAGCGTCCAGGCCGCGGCGAAGCGGTCGTCGCGGAACTCGGTGTGCTCGGGCACCTGGCCGACCTCGGCGAGGGGGAAGGTCGCGATGTCGGCGCTGGAGACGAGGCGCGGATTCTCGATCTCGAAGCCGGCCGGGAGGAGGTCGGTGAGCATGATGCGCATCGGCACCTCCGCCGTCTTCGTGATCGTGAGGCGGACGAGGAGGCGCGTGTTCTGCGCGACCTGGTCCGGCGTGGTCTCGGCCCCGTCGAGCGTGTGATAGGTGCGCTCGATGACGAGGCCGTTGGAGACGGGGGGCAGCGGGGCGAGCGGGGTGCCCGTCACCGTGCTGGCGACCGCCACCGTGTTGCGCCCGTCATTGCGCACCACCACGCCGTCGACGAGGGCGTCCGCGCCGAGCTCGCGATAGAGCGGCGAGGTGAGCGGCGTGCCGTCGACCGAGATGCTGCCGGGGGCCGGCGTCGTCGCATGGGTCGCGAGGAGCAGCCAGGCGGCCTCCTGTGTGGAGAAGACGCGCCCGTCGGTCGCCGCCTCCATGCGGGACAGCATCCCGGCGAGGTCCGAGACCGTCCCTTCACCGACGCGGCTCTCGGCCGCGAGCGTCACCATCGCGGCGGCGTCGCGCAGCGGGGTGCCGTAGTCCATCCGGTCGTTGCGGGTCGAGAAGCGGGTGTGGACCGCGTCCTGGAAGAGCGAGCGGGCGAGGGTGGCGTCGCCCGAGAGGGCGAGGCTCGCGGCGAGCTGGGCGCGCGCCAGCGGGGCCACGAAGTCGTTGAGGCGCTCCTCCGCGAAATAGCGCAGGTCCCCGATCGCGGCGCGGCCGTTGCGGGCGAGGACGTAGGTCGCATAGGCGATCTCCGTCCCGCGCTCGCCGTCGACATCGCCGATATAGGTGAGCACCGACTGGAGACGGTCGAGGCCGTTCTCGAAGGCGATGCTCGGAACCTCGTAGCCGGCCTCGCGGGCGCGGCTGAGGAAGTCCATCACATAGGCGGTGAGCCACAGATCGTAGCCGGGCGACCAGAGGCCGAACCCGCCGGACGAGCTCTGGAAGGCGAGCACCCGGCCGATGGCCTTCTCGATGCGCGGCTTCAGCGCCATGTCCTCGTCGAGCCCGATGCTGGTCGCGACCTCGTTCAGATAGAGGAGCGGCAGGGCGCGGCTGACCGTCTGCTCGGCGCAGCCATAGGGGAAGCGGTCGAGCATCGAGAGGAGCCCGGCGGTGTTGATCGCGCCCGCGCCGACCGAGAGGGTGACCACCGCGTCCGTGTCGAACCCGTTGGTGAGGGCGCGCGTCAGCGTGGTCGCCTCGCCGGGGGCGAGGGCGACGAGGCGGCGGCTCGAGACCGGCGTCGCCGCCGGGCGCACCGCGAGCGTGTACTCGGACTGAAGGTTCAGCCCGTCCGGCCCTGTCAGCGTCGCGACGAGGGTCGCGGTGCCGACGCCGGTCGCCGCGATCGGCATCTCAATCGAGGTGCGCTGGTCAACGGCGAGCTCGACGCTTTCCTCCGGCCGGTCGATCTCGACCGGGCCGTCGGCGGCCACAGAGAGGGTGTAGGTGCCGGGCGCGCCGGACACGTTGTGGAGGTCGACGCGCATGCGCGTCGAATCGTTCGGGGCGAGGAAGCGCGGAACCGAGCCTGCGACCACCACCGGGTCGCGCACGATCATGTCGGCGCTGGCGTCGCCGATCCGCGTCTCCGTCCACGCGATCGCCATCAGGCGCAGCGTGCCGTTGAAGGCGGGGACGTCGAACGTGATTTCGGCGTTGCCGTCGGCGTCGGAGGTGACGAGGCCGCTGAAGAGGGAGACCGGCTGCTCGTTCGGCGGCAGCGCCTCGGTGCCCGATCCCGGACCGTCACCGCCGGAGCGTATCCGCCCGCGGGTGGAGCCGAACCCGTCGATGAGGTCGCCATAGAGGTCGCGCAGCTCGACCGCGAGCTGGCGCTGGCCGAGATAGAAGCCGTCGACGTCGGGCGGGGTGTAGCCGGTGATGTTGAGGATGCCGACATCGACCGCCGCGAGCGTGAGGCGCGCGGTCTCGCCGGCGCCGAGCCCGGAGATCTTCACGGGCACCGTCACGGCCTGGCGCGGGGCGGTGATGTCCGGCGCGTCGATCGCGACATCGAGGCGGCGATCGTCGGTGTCGACATCGAGATAGACGATGCCGACGGCGCGCTGGGGGAGGGGCCGCGCGTCGGTCGCGGCGTCCGCCGGGCGCACGAGCGTCGCCGAGACGTAGGCGCCGGGCGCCCAATCCTCGGCGACCGTGATCGGCACCGTCGCGCCTTCGGCCGGCACGTCCACGAACTCATAATGGCGCACGTCTCCGGTCATGACCGTCACGAGGGCGGTGCCGGCATAGCGCGGCGCGATCGAGAGGGTCGCCGTGTCGCCGGCCGCGTAGCGCTCCTTGTCGAGGTGGAGCTCCAGCACGTCGGGCGTCTCGGCGGTGGCGGCGGAGGTGACCCAGCCGCTCCAGAAGGTAGTGGAGCTCGCGAGGCGTCCGTCGCGCGCGTCTGTCACCTCGAGGCGATAGTTGCCCCAGGTGACGGGGATCGCGATGCGGGCGACGCCCTCGGCCGTGATCTCGACCGTGCCGTTCGCCACGTCCTCGATCCGCTCGACCGCCTCGTAAAACCAGCGGTCGCCGCGGCGATACCACTGGAAGGAGCGGTTGATCCGCGTCAGCGTCCAGTCTGCGCTGACATTCATGCGGTTGCGCTCGGCATCGAGCGCGATCACCTCGAAGCGCGCCTCGGCCCCTTCGCCGACGCGGTCGTCCTCGAAGAGCGGCTTGATGCCGATCATCGACTGGTGGGTGTCGACGGGGAGGGTGAGCGTGTCCTCGACGGTGCGCCCGCCGGGCTCGCGCACGCGCACCGCGATGCGCGCCTCGAGGGCGCCGGTGGCGTCGGCCACGTCCGCGATCGGCACCTCGATGGTCGCCTCACCGTTCGGGCCGGTGCGCGGCAGGTCGAAGAGCGGGGCGCGGCGCGGGGTGAAGGGTTCGGAATCGAGGCCGAACCGGTAGCCGGGGAAGGCGGCGATGCCGGAGGCCGGGCGCAGCGTCACGCCGCCCTCGATCATGAGGTCGGAGGCGGGGGCGCCATAGAGGAATTTCGCCATGATCTCGGCGGTGACCGTGCCACCCGCCTCGGCCTTTGTCGCCTCGCTCGTGAGGTTCACCTCGATGCGCTGCGGGACGAAATCCTCCACGAGGAAGCTCGTCGTGCCGACGGCCGGCCCTTCCGGGTCGATGTGGGCGCTCACCTGCCACGTGCCGGTGAGGGCGTTGGTGGTGAGCGGCATGTCGAGGGCGAAGCCGCCCGCCTCGTCGGAGCGCTGCGTGATGCGGCGGGAGAGGACGCCGTCCGGGCGCGTCAGCTTGATCGTGACCGGCAGCGCGAGGGAGCGGGAGGTGTCGTCGCGCACCAGCGTCGTGAGATGCACGGTCTCGCCGGCGCGATAGACGCCGCGCTCGGTGGCGAGGAAGGCGTCGACGGGGCCCGGCGCCGCGCGGCCCGCGACGCCACGATCGGTCAATTCGAACGCGCCGCCGAGGAGCGGGATGAAGGCGAAGTCGTTCTCGCCATTCTGCGCGGTCACGAGCGTCGGAGCGAGGCCGCCATTGGTGCGGCCGGTGGTGGCGAGACGGGCGTGGCCCTGCGCGTCGGTGCGGGCGGAGGCGAGCACCTCCTCGTTGCGCGCGACGAGCGAGACCTCGACGCCTTCTGTGGGCTGCGCGGTCTTCAGCGAGCGCACGAAGATGTCGACCGTGCCGCCGTTCGAGTAGGTCGCGAGGCCGATATCGGAGACGACGAACCACTGGGTGGCGAGCGCGTCGGACTGGTCGGCCTCCTCGGCCGGGCGGGCGGTGAGGATGTAGACGCCGGGCTCGGTCGATTTCAGGATCTCGTCGAGCGGGAAGAGGGTCGTCACCTCCTCGTTCAGCGTCTTCTCCACCGCCATCTTGCCTTCCCACACGAGGGCGCCGCGATCGGAGGCGATGTCGTCGGTCTCATAGGACCAGAGCGGGCGGCGGAAATCCTCGGAGCGGACGACCTGGGCGAGGTTGCGGTCGTTGATCCGGTAGAGCGCCATGTCGAGCGTTTCGGAGTTGATCGTCGTCACCGGCACGCCCTCGGCCGAGGCGGGCAGGACATAGCGGTTGGAATCGAAGCGGGCGAGCGGGGAGCGGTCGCGCACATAGATGCGGAAGTTGGACGGGCTCTCCAGCACCTCGCCGACGGTGGAGGGCAGCCCCTCGCGCAGCGTCACCTGATAGCGCCCGCCGTGCTCAAGCCCCTCGACGCACAGCTGGCGGCTCTCCACCGAGATCGCCGGCGTCGCGATCGAGTCGACCGAGACGAAGCGCTCAAGGTCGCTCGCCTCGCCCCGCAACGTCTCGGAGAACTGGACGCACATGCGCGGCGTCGCGGTCTCGGCGTCGACCGAATAGTCGAGCACGCGGAAGCCGTGATCCTTGCGCAGTTCGGTGAGGCGCGCCTCGACCGCGGGGTCGAGGTTCAGCGCCAGGGATGCGGCGGCCGACTCGATGGCCGGGCGGAAGAGGCCTTGCTTCTCCATCGCCTGGGAGACGACCGCGAGGGCGCGGCCCTGCTCGGTGACGCTCGTCGCGTCGCGAATGCCGAGATAGCCGGCGGCGGCGGCGAAGCTCTCCGCGTCGCGCGCCTCATAATAATTGGTGTAGCTGCTGTTCAGCATCCGCCGGGCGAAGTCGAGCCAGGCGGCGGTGCGGCTGACGGCGAGCGCGTCGGCCGTGCTCACATTGATGAGGCCGATCTGGCGGCCGGTGCTGCGCGCGGCGCTGATCTGCGCCTCGAGCCGGGTCGCCTCGCGCGCGATGTCGCTCGGCAGGAAGGCGAGGTCGGGGAGCGGCATCCGCTCGGCCGGCGCCGTCTCGAGGACCACGGCGGAGGTGGCACCCTTGTAGGGGACGCGCTCGCCGGCCTGGTTCTTGAGGAAGCACCAGCGTGCCCGCTCATTGTAGGTGAAACCGCCGCACTGGCTGTCGGCAAGGCAGGCCTGCTGGCAATCCTGCAGCTCGACCTCGCGCAGCGTCTGGTAGTCGCCGCCCGGCAGGTCGAACCCGCTCAGCATCTCGAGCACGCGCTCCGCCATCGCCGGCGACGCCGCGAGGAAGCCCACCCCGAGTGTGAAGACCGCAAGACTTTGACGAAACGCGTTCTTTTGAACACCGATCTTCAACATCGTCGCCTCCCCATATTTGGCGAACTCTTTACCGCGAATAAGCCAATGTTGGAATGTCCAGAGCGATTTGCGACGGACTTGAGGTCGATCAAATCGCTTTACGGAAACGATTGTTCTCCGGAGCCCGCGCCGCCGGCCGCAAGGGCGGCCGCGCCGGTCTTGCGCCGGCCCGGCGCGGATGGGATCACGGGGCGGGCGCGCAATCGCGGCCCGTCGCGGGGCGAAGAGGGGCGGAGATGACGGAAAAGGGCGGGGGAAAGGGCGCGCGTCCGGCGTGAGCGCACCGGAGACAGAGGCGGCGCGGGGCGAGGGGACGCCGAAGCCGCCCTCGCGCCATCACGACCACCGCGCGCCCGACGGACGGCCGCGCGACGACGTGCGCCGCGCGCTGCGCGACCTCTATTATGGCCGCTCGCCCGCCGCGCGCCGGTTCCGCTTCGCGGTGATGATCTTCGACTTCGCCTCGATCACCTATTTCATCACCACCAGCGTCACCGCGACGGCCGAGCACTACCAGTTCATCGACTTCATCATCGGGATCATCCTACTCATCGATCTCGTGGTGCGCACGCAGATCGCGCACAATCCGCTGAAGCAGGTGCGCCACCTGTCCTTCTGGATCGACTGTCTGGTGATCGTCGCGCTGTTCGGCTCGGCCTTCCTGCCGGACCTCGACTTCGTGCGCGTCCTGCGGATGCTGCGCGTCCTGCGCTCCTACCGCCTTCTTTATGAGCTGCGCGGCGACTTCATCTGGTTCCGCCAGCAGGAGGAGGTGATCGAGTCGGCGGTGAACCTCATCGTGTTCATCTTCGTGATCACGTCGCTGGTCTACGTGGTCGAGCACCAGCACAACCCGCAATTCCAGACCTTCCTCGACGCGCTCTATTTCACGATCACGACGCTCACCACCACCGGCTTCGGCGACATCACCGTCGACGGGACGTGGGGGCGGCTCCTTGCGATCTTCATCATGCTGTTCGGCGTCGGCCTGTTCCTGCGGCTGCTACAGGCGGTCTTCCGGCCGACGCGCGTCTCTTATGATTGCCCGCGCTGCGGCCTCGAACGGCATGACCTCGACGCGGTGCACTGCAAGCACTGCGGCGAGATCCTGAACATCCCGACGGAGGGCGCCGTCTGAGCGGCGCGCCCGCTCTCAGTAGCGCACGTTGATGCGCGTGTTGCCGCGCCCGTGGGCGGAGACGAGATTGTAGAGCGTGCGCGCATTGTCGGGGGAGAGGCGGACGCAGCCGTGCGAGGCGGGGCGGCCGAGCTGCTTGGTGTAGTAGGTGCCGTGGATCGCGTAGCCGCCACGGAAGAAGATCGAATGCGGCATCGGCGAATTGTTGTACTTGCGGGAATAGTATTTCTTGTACATCCGCGTCGGCCGATAGTTGCCGGCCGGGGTGCGGTAGCCCTTGCGCCCGCTGGAGATCGCCCAGCTATAGGCCGGCTTGCCGCCGACGGACACGTACATGCGCTGCGCCGACAGGTCGATCGTCGCGACGACGCCAGCGGCGAAAGCTGAGCTGGTGATCGCCGCGAAGCAGAGCGCGACGAGGGCAAGAACCAGGCGGGAGGCAAATCGATTGCGCATGAAAATACTCCGTCGGTCGATCGCATAGATTCGGGGGCGGTCACAGCTTCGCCGCAATGATGGCGAGTGAGCAATCCCGAATAGCCTTCGCGAAGTCGTCTCGACTGGAGGTGTTGCTCAAAAGTCCCGTTTGAGTGACGAAGACTGACCAGAAACAGTCATCAATTGGTGAATTCGTCGCTCATCGATGCCATGAATCCTTAAGTACTTTCACGAAAGCGTGAAAACGCGTCAGAGCGCGTCGATGGCGGCCTGGATCAGATTGTCCGCGTCGGCGGAGTCCCAGGCGGCCGCACCGTGGAGGACCCCGGCCGCGCACCCGTCGGGGCCGACGAGGAGGGTGGTCGGCATCCCCTGGGCGAGGCCCTCGGCGCGCAGCGAATTGAAGAGGCTCAGCGTCGGCTCGCGAAAATAGTCGAGGTTCGCGGCCCCCGCGCGCTCCAGGAAGGTCTCCGGATTGTTGCGGTCCTTGTCGTCGATAGAGACGGCGACGACGGAGAAATCCTCGCTGCCGAAGCGCTCCTGGAGGCTCGCGAGCGCCGGCATCTCGACCCGGCAGGGCGCGCACCAGGTGGCCCAAAGGTTCAACAGGATCAGCCGTCCCTTGAAGTCCTCGAGCGTTTTCGCGGCCGGCGCGACCCCGTCATAGGGGAGGGCGGTGAGGTCCTTCGGGTCGAGCGTCTGGAAGGCCGCCATGTAGCCGGTTGTCCTCGGTTCGACCACCTTCGCGATCCGCGTCGCGGCCTGGCATTGCGACGAGCCGCTTGCACCACTAAAGAGGGCGGGCCAGGCCGTGATCGTCACGGCCGCTGCAAAAATCACAACGATGCCCAACGCGGCCCCGCCGAAAGTCAGTAGTCGATGCCGCGACACGGTATTCTCCAAGTCCTGTAGATCTGCCCATGACCGAGCGCACGCCTAACACGTCGACCCCAGCCCCGCAGCCGCTCCCGAAAGGGAACGCCCTGTGGGGCGGCCGCTTCGAGGCGGGGCCCGGCGCCATCATGGAAGAGATCAACGCGTCGATCGACGTCGACAAGCGCCTTGCGACACAAGATATCGCCGGCTCGCTCGCCCACGTCGCGATGCTCGCCGCCACCGGCATCGTCAGCGAGGCGGACGCGGCGAAGATCAGCGACGGTCTGAAGCAGATCGCCGGCGAGATCGCGGCGGGGGATTTCCCCTTCTCGCGCGCCCTCGAAGACATTCACATGAACATCGAGTCGCGCCTGAAGGACCTCATCGGCGAGCCGGCCGGGCGCCTCCACACCGCGCGCTCGCGCAACGACCAGGTGGCGACCGACTTCAAGCTCTGGGTGCGCGACGCGCTCGACGGGCTCGACGCCGAGATCCTCGATCTCCAGCGCGCCTTCGTCGAGGTGGCGGAGCGGCACGCCGGCACCATCATGCCGGGCTTCACCCACCTCCAGTCTGCCCAGCCGGTGACGTTCGGCCACCACTGCCTTGCCTATGTCGAGATGCTGGCGCGCGATCGCGGCCGGATCCGCGACGCCCGCGCCCGGATGAACGAGAGCCCGCTCGGCGCGGCGGCGCTCGCCGGCACCGCCTTCCCGATCGATCGCGAGATGACCGCCTCCGCCCTCGGCTTCGAGGGGCCGATGCACAATTCGCTGGACGCCGTCTCCTCGCGCGATTTCGCGATCGAGGCCCTCGCGGCGGCGGCGATCGCGGCGACCAACCTCTCCCGCTTCGCCGAGGAGGTGGTGATCTGGTGCTCGGCCCCGTTCGGCTTCGTGAAGCTGTCGGACGCCTTCACCACAGGCTCCTCGATCATGCCGCAGAAGAAGAACCCCGACGCCGCCGAGCTGGTACGCGCGAAGGTCGGCCGCATCGTCGGCGCGCTGAACACCCTCCTCATCGTCATGAAGGGCGTCCCGCTCGCCTATTCGAAGGACATGCAGGAGGACAAGCCGCCCCTCTTCGATGCGCTCCCCGCACTCTCCTTGTGTGTGCGCGCGACGGCCGGCATGGTGCGCGATCTCAAGGTGAACGAGGCGGCGATGCTGGCGCTGGCGTCGAAGGGACACACGACCGCGACGGATCTTGCCGACTGGCTCGTCCGCTCGCTCGGCCTGCCATTCCGCGAGGCGCACCACATCACGGGCGCCGCGGTGCTGGCGGCCGACCGCAAGGGCAAGGAAATCGCCGACCTCTCGCTGGCCGAGCTGCAGGAGGTCGACCCGCGCATCACCGAGGACGCGCTCGGCTACCTCACCGTGCAACGCTCGGTCGCGAGCCGCATGAGCCTCGGTGGCACCGCCCCGGCGCGGGTGCGCGAGGAGGCGGGGCGCTGGCGCGCTCTCCTCTGGGCCGAAGCATGATCCGCGCGATCCTCCTCGCCGCGGCGCTCATCACCGCGCTCGGCGCGGCCGGGTGCGGCCGTCGCGGCTCGCCCGAGGCGCCGCCCTCCACCCAGTCGACGCCGCGCGTGCCCGTCGATCCGACCGATCCTCACGGCACCAAGGCGCCGGAGCGCTCCTTCGTGCTCGACCCGATTCTCCAATAATGCACCACTTCGAAGAACGCGGCGGCGAACTCTACGCAGAGGACGTGCCGCTGTCGGCCATCGCCGCCGCCGTCGGGACGCCGGTCTATATCTACTCGGCCGCGACCTTCACCCGGCACTATCGCGTCTTCTCCGACGCGCTGACCGAGGCGAACGTCCCGAACCTCGTCTGTTACGCCATGAAGGCGAACTCGAACCAGGCGATCCTGACCCTCCTCGGCAATCTCGGGGCCGGGATGGACGTCGTCTCGGGCGGCGAACTCGCGCGGGCGCGCGCCGCCGGCATCCCCGGCGAGCGCATCGTCTTCTCCGGCGTCGGCAAGACGGACGCCGAGATCGTCGCCGCGCTCGACGCGAAGATCCTCTGCTTCAACGCCGAGTCTGAGAGCGAGCTCTTCGCCCTGTCGCGCCTTGCGAGCGAGCGCGGGGTCCGCGCCCCGGTGTCGCTGCGCGTCAACCCGGACGTCGACGCCCGCACCCACGCCAAGATCGCGACCGGCGCGGCCGAGACGAAGTTCGGCATCCCGGCGAGCCGCGCGCGCGAGATCTACCGCGAGGCGGCCTCGCTGCCGGGCCTCTCGGTTGTCGGCGTTGACATGCATATCGGCTCGCAGATCACCTCGCTCGACCCGTTCGACAACGCCTTCCGCGTCCTTGCCGACCTCCTCGACGCGCTGCGCGGGGACGGGCACGAGATCAAGCACATCGATCTCGGCGGCGGGCTCGGCGTGCCCTACGAGGAGGGGCAGCCCATTCCGCCGCGTCCCGAGGCATACGCCGCCCTCATCGCGCGCCACGCCAACCGCTTCGGCTGCCGCATCATCCTGGAGCCGGGGCGGATGATCTCGGCCAATGCCGGCATCCTCCTCACCCGCGTCATCCACCGCAAGGAAGGGGAGGCGAAGACCTTCCTCGTCGTCGATGCGGCGATGAACGACCTCATCCGCCCGACCCTCTACGACGCGCATCACGAGATCCGTGCCGTTCACCCGCGCGTCGGCGCGGCGCACCGGGTCGACGTGGTGGGCCCGGTCTGCGAGACGGGCGACTATCTGGCGCTCGACCGGATGCTCGCACCGGTGGAGCAGGGCGACCTCCTCGCCATCATGTCGGCGGGGGCCTACGGGGCGGTGCAGGCGAGCACCTACAACACGCGCACCCTCGTGCCCGAGGTGCTCGTCTCTGGCGACCGCTTCCACGTCATTCGTCCGCCGATGCCGCCGGCCGAGCAGATCGCCCGCGACAGCGTCCCGGCCTGGATCGGCGAGGCGGGCGAGCCCGCGATGGACGACAGCGCCGCCACCGGCTGAGCGGCTCCCACACCTCTGCGGCAGATTGTTGCATCGCACACGCTTTGCAACAAAAACGTGTGCAAAACGAATGGGCATGCCCCATTCGTGGGCCCGCGGCCTGAGGCTGGTCCGGGGCTTGCAGCGCGGCGTTGCGCCACCCCCGATCACACCGGATCGTGAGCGGAGGACCGGTCGGGTGGCTTGTCGTGGCCCAGACTCTGTCTAAGCTGTCATGCGCATCGCGTGGGATGCCGACCATAAGGGGATCGAGTACCATGCCCTTACCGCTGAACCGCCGACTCTCTCGTCTGATCCTGTCCGCTCGCGCCGCCATCGCGTGGGAGCGGCTGTGGCCCGCCATCGCGCCGATGGTCGGGGTCGTGGTCGTCTTCGTGGCGAGCGCGTGGATGGGGCTGTGGGTCGGCCTTCCCGCGGTTGCGAAGATGATCGGGCTCGCGCTCTTCGCGGTGGCCTTCGTCGCGGCGGGCTGGCGCCTGCGCCGGCTCCACATGCCCGGCCGGGCCGACGCCATCCGCCGGCTCGAGACCGACGCCCACCTCGACCATCGCCCGCTCGACGCCTATGAGGACGAGATCGCCCCCGGCGGCGACGCCTTCGCGATGAGCCTGTGGCGCGTCCACCGCGCCCGCGCCGAGGCCCGTCTCGGCGCGCTGCGCACCCCGCTGCCGCGCGCCGACCTCGTGCCGCACGATCCCTACGCGATCCGCTCGGCGGTCGGCATCATCGCCTTCATCGGCATCCTCGTCGGCGCCGGTGCGCTCGCCGAGCGACTGATCACCCCGTTCGACTTCTCCGACCCTGTCGAGACCGCCACCGGCCCGCAATTCCGGCTCGACGCCTGGGTCACGCCGCCGCCTTATACCGGGCGCTCCCCGCTCTTCCTCTCCTCCGCGACGCGGGTGGAGACCGGCAACGGCATCCGCGTGCCGGCCGGCTCCGTCCTCACCGTGCGCAGCCAGGGCGTCGGCGGGGTCGACATTCTGATCTCCGACAAGAGCGGCCCGCGCGACCAGTCCCTCGCCCCGATCGGCGAAGCCAGCGGCGAGGGTGTCGCACTCGCCCACGAGGCGACGGTGACGATCACCGGCATGATGGCCGTCGAGGTCCGCCGCGACGGCACCACGATCGAAGGCTGGCAGTTCGTCGCCGACGCCGACACGGCGCCCACCGTGCGCTTCCTGGAGCAACCCGCCGCCAACCAGCGCGACGGGTTCGAGATGCGCTACGAGCTTGGCGACGATTACGGCATCGCCTCCGCGCGCGGCATCATCACGCCCGAGCACAGCAACCCCGACCGCCGTCCGCTCGTCGAGGATCCGGCCTTCGCGCTGACCCTGCCGGGCGGCGCCGGGATGCGCGGGGCCGCGCGCACCGTGCAGGACCTGTCGAGCCATCCCTATGCCGGGCACGAGGTGCGGCTGGTGCTGGAAGCGACCGACGGCATGGGCCAGACCGGCTACAGCCGGCCCGAGCGCTTTCGCCTGCCCGCGCGCACCTTCGTCAACCCGATGGCCCGCGCCATCGTGGAGCAGCGCACCATCCTCGCGATGGATGCGGACGCGCAGGCCCGCGTGATCGACGCGATGGATCTCCTCCTCCTCTCCCCCGAGGACGTGGGCGACGCCGGCGCCTATCTCGCGACCAAGGCCGCCTATAACGACCTCGTCGCCGCGCACACGGATGACGAATTGCGCGCGATGCTCGACCAGCTCTGGGACCTCGCCCTCATGCTCGAGGATGACGGCCTGTCCGACGCCGAGCGCGCCCTCCAGGCCGCGCAGGAGCGGCTGCGCCAGGCGCTGGAAGACGGCGCTCCGCCCGAGGAGATCGCCCGCCTCACGCAGGAATTGCGCGAAGCGATGCAGCGCTACATGCAGGCGCTCGCCGAGCGGATGCAGAACATGCCGCAGCAGGCAATGGACCCGAACGCGACCGAGATCAGCCCGCAGAGCCTCGACGACATGCTGGCGCGGATCGAGGAGCTCGCGCGCCAGGGCCGCAACGAGGAGGCCGAGGCGCTCCTGTCCGAATTGCAGCAGATGATGCAGAATTTGCAGATGGCCCAGCGCGGCCAGGGCCAGCAGCAGCAGGGCGACCCGATGGGTCAGGACGGCCGGATGCTCGACGAGCTCGGCAAGATGATCCAGCGTCAGCAGGAGCTGATGGACGAGACCTACGGCCTCAACCAGGAGGGCCAGCAAGGCCAACAGGGTCAGCAAGGCCAGCAGGGGCAACAGGGCCAGCGGATGGACCCGTTCGGCAATCCGATGGGCCGTCCCTTCCCCTCGCCCGGCCAGCAGGGTCAGCAAGGCCAACAGGGTCAGCAGGGCCAGCGCGGCCAGGCGCAGAACGGCCAGGGCCAGCCCATGAGCCCGGAGGAGCGCGCCGAGGCGATGCGCCGCCTGCAGCAGCAGCAGTCGGAGCTGCGCGAGCAGCTCGAGGATCTGATGCGCCGCCTCGAGGACCAGGGCTTCGAGCCCGGCGAGCGGCTCGGCGATGCCGAGAGCGAGATGGGTGAGGCCGGCGACGCGCTCGGCCAGGACCAGGCCGGCCAGGCCGTCGACGACCAGTCCGAGGCGCTTCAGGCGCTGCGCGAGGGCGCCCAGGGCATGGCCCAGCAGATGGCCGAGGCGCGCCAGCAACAACAGCAGCAGGGCGGCGCCGCGGGCGAGGATGTCGGCGCGCCGCGCCAGGGTCCGGGCGCCGATCCGCTCGGCCGCGCCCGCCGCGAGGGGAGCTACACCGACACGAGCCGCGTCGGCATCCCCGACGAGATCGAGACGCAGCGCGCCCGCCGCATCCTGCAGGAGCTCCGCCGCCGCCTCGGCGAACGCGCCCTGCCGCGGATCGAGCGCGACTATCTGGAGCGCCTCCTGCCCGAATAGGGCCGGGCGCTCCGCCACGACCGACCGCCGCCCCGGCCTTCAAGCCGGGTGCGGCGTCGTCTTGGCCCCGACCCCGTCGCCCGACCCCGTCGCGCTTGCACCGAGCGAACCTCCCATGCGACAGGAATGGCGACGGAGCCGGCGCGCGCTCCCTCCGCCGGATGGCCGCATTTGGCCGGGGACGGCGGAGCGAGGAATGCGGCGCCCACGGCGCCGCCGTGCTAGACTCGTCCGACCGACACGCGATTTCGAAGGATTGCGGCCAGCGGGGAGGCCCATGATCACGCTGGAGAATGTGGGACTGCGCTACGGCAACGGACCGGAGATCCTGCGCGACCTGTCGTTCACCATCCCCGCGCGCTCCTTCCAGTTCCTCACCGGCCCGTCCGGCGCCGGCAAGACGACGCTGATGCGGCTCCTCTCCCTGTCGCTGCGCCCCTCGCGCGGCTTCATGAGCCTCTTCGGCGCCGATGTGAGCCTCCTGCGCCGGCAGGACGTGCCGGCGGTGCGGCGGCGGATCGGCGTCGTCTTCCAGGATTTCCGCCTGCTAGACCACCTCTCCACCTACGACAATGTTGCCCTGCCGCTGCGCATCCAGGGCCGCGACCCGGCGAGCTACCGCACCGACGTGCTGGAGCTTTTGAAGTGGGTCGGCCTCGCCCACCGCAAGAACGCGATGCCGCCCGTCCTCTCCGGCGGCGAGAAGCAGCGCGTCGCGATCGCGCGCGCCCTCATCACCCAGCCCGACGTGCTCCTCGCCGACGAGCCCACCGGCAACGTCGACCCGCCGATGGCCAAGCGCCTCCTGCGCCTCTTCCTGGAGCTGAACCGGCTCGGCACCTCGGTCGTCATCGCGACGCACGATATCGGCCTGATGGACCAGGTCGACGTGCCGCGCCTCATCCTCTTCGACGGTCAGCTGGAGACATCCGCCTGATGGAAGGCGGGCAGGGCGAGTTCGACCGGCCCGAGCGGCCCGCGCCGGAGCGTCCCGCGCGCGAGCGGGAGCGGGAGGGGGCGCGCACGCCGGCCGGGCGCACGGAGGCCGAGCCGCCGCGCCGCCGCTCGCTCGCGACGCCGACCGTCCCCGCCGCCGCCCCGCCGGGCAAGCCCGAGGCGCGCCGCAGCGGCGCACCCGCGACCCCGCCGGCCCAGCCCGCCCAGCCGCGCCGCAACCCGATCACCGTGCAGCGCCGCCAGCCGGAGCCGCCGAAGAAGGTGCCCGTCGCGCCGAAGGGGCGCGCGCCCGCCGCCGAGCCGCCGCCGAGCGACGTCGCCCGGCCGCGCCGGATGCGCCCGGACGAGGCGCGCCCCGTGCCTTCCGCCTCCGCCGAGCCCGCCTCGCGCGACGACCGCTTCAGCCGCCGGCGCGAGATGCGCCAGACCGTGCGCGCCCGCCGCGCGCTGCCCGCCGAGGAGCCCGCGCGCGAGGCGCCCCAGGCGGCCCGCCCGGCCGCCGCCCAGTCGCCCACGGCCCGCCCGCCCGCGCCGCCGCAGACGCCCCGCCACGCCGCCCTCCCGCCCGAGCCGCGCCAGGCCGAAGCCCCGGCGCGGCCAGCGAGCCTCGACCGCCGCCCGCGCCCCGAACCCCAGAATCCCGAACCACAGCGCCCGGAAACCCAGCGTGCGCAGCCCCAACGCCCCGGGTCGGCCGCCCGCCAGGCCGAGCCGCCGACCCGGCGTCCCGCCGACACCGAGCGCGCCCCGCCCGCCGAACGCCCCGAGCGGGCGCGCCCGGAGCCGGACGAGCCGCGCCAGAGCGCGCGCACGCACGCGCCCGACGAGCCGCCCTTCGACGAGACCTACGAGGACGCACCCTACGACGACGGCGCGCGCCCCGAGCGCGTCGGCCCGGCGCCGCCGCCGCCGCGCGGCGTCATCATCGACGAGGGGGGCGACGGCGTCCTCGGCGAAGGGCCCATCGTCGCCCCGGACACGATCGCCGGGCGCGGCCTCACCATCGTCGTCGCCATCATGACCTTCCTGTCCGCGCTCCTCCTCGGCGCGGCGATCCTCATCGACCGCGCCGCCGATGCCTGGAGCGTCGGGGTGATGGACGAGGTCAGCGTCACCGTCCTCCCGCTCGACGGGGAGGAGATCGACGGCCGCCTCCTGCGCGTCGCCGCCGTCCTCGGCGGCACGGAAGGGCTGACAGACGTCAGCATCCTGCCCCTCGACCAGTCCGAGGCGCTCCTGGAGCCCTGGCTCGGGGACGGGGTGGACCTCTCGCTCCTCCCGGTCCCGCGCCTCGTCACCGCCGCGCGCTCCGGCCCGTTCGACGCGGACGCCCTCGCCGCCGAGCTCGAGGACATCCAGGGCGTCTCGGTCGACGATCACAGCGCCTGGAGCGAGCGTCTCTCGGCGATGGCCTCCGGCGCGGCGGCCGGATCGATCGGCGCACTCGCTCTGATGCTCGTCGCGACGGCGATCTCCATCGTCTTCGCGACCCGCTCCACGCTCGCGACCAATTCGGCGACAGTGGAGGTGCTCCACGTCCTCGGCGCGGAGGACCGCTTCATCGCGCGCGCCTTCCGCCGCCGCTTCCTGCGGATCGGCCTGCGCGGCGCTCTCGCCGGGCTCCTCGCCGCCTATCTCCTCTTCGGCGCGCTCGATCTCGGCGGCCTCGTCTTCGGCCGCTCCGCCTCCCCGCAGGCCGAGGCCCTCTTCGGCAATCCAAGCATCGGCCTTGCCGGCTATCTCGCCCTCGCGCTCGTCGCGGCGGGCGTCGCAATCCTCGTGACCGTGACCTCAAACTGGTCCGTCCGCAGACACCTCAACCACTTGTCACACTGACCATGGCGATCTCGAAATCAGCAGAAGCGACGCCCCGGACCGATCCATCCGAGGCTGAGAAGGGGCCCCGCCGCAGTGGCGCCGCCCATTGGATCGCGTTCGCGCGCACGGCGGTCTATTCGGTCCTCGCGACGTCCTATTTCATCATCATCGGGTTCGCCTTCATCTGGATCTTCCTGCTGCCGCCCGAAAAAATGCGGGCGGCGCTGAAGATCTGGGTGCTCGGCGACATGTGGCTGCTGCGCGTCATCGTCGGCCAGCGCATGGAGGTGCTCGGCAAGGAGAACATCCCGCAGGGCGCGGCCCTCGTCGCGGCCAAGCACCAGTCCGCCTGGGAGACGCAGGCGCTGCTGCCGGTGCTGCCGAAGGGCGTGATCATTCTGAAGCGGGAGCTCCTCTCAATCCCGCTCTATGGCTGGTATGCGCGCTATTTCGGGATGATCCCGGTCGACCGCGCGGCCGGCCCGTCCGCCCTCAAGCAGCTCGCCGTCGACGCGAAGGCCGCGCTCGCCGAGGGCTACCAGATCGCGATCTTCCCCGAGGGCACGCGCCGCGTCGTCGGCGCCCCGCCCGACTACAAGATCGGCGCGGTCTTCCTCTACGAGCACCTCAAGGTGCCGATGGTCCCGGTCGCGCTGAATTCCGGCGTATTCTGGCCGCGCCGCCGGTTCGTGAAATATCCGGGGACGGTGACGATGTCCTTCCTCCCCGCGATCGAGCCCGGCCTCAAGCGGGCTGACGCCCGCTCACGCCTGGAGGCCGCGATCGAGGTGGAGACGGCGCGGCTCGTCGCGCTCGCTCAGGCGGCCGCGATCAGCTGACGCAGCCGGTCGGCGACGAGGTGGAGGTGCGGGTCGGCGATGCCCGCCTCCACGAGATGGTCCGCGGTCGCAATCACATAATCCTCGTTCCGCCCCGACTGGCCGACCGCCCCGTGGACGACCTGGACGGTGTCGTCGAAGGAGAGGCGCCCGGCATATTGGCGGTGCTTGCGGTCGACGACGTAGGTGAGGGCGGGGACGGTGCCGCCGTCCTCGCACAGCGCCGGGACCGTCCGCTCCAGATAGACGTTCGTCACCTGTTCACGCGCCCGCAGATAGGCGATGACATCCTCGCCGTGCGCGTCCGCCACCTCGAACACCACCCCGCGGCAAGCCCCGCCTCTGTCGAGACCCATCACGAGGCCGGGGCGCGTCTCTGTGCCGCGATGGACGAAGGAGTAGACGCACAGGCTCCGATGACGGCCTCGGATCGTCGCAAACTGGCGGCGAACGTAAGGAAATCCGGGCCGCCACATCAGCGAACCGTAGCCGAAGACGAACAGTGACATCAGTTCGCACCCCACCTCAGATTGGCAAGAACACGCCCCACTTTTGTTTCAGTGATGCTAGGGTCCGCCGCGTTCGGTGAGGGCGGCACAGATCCTGGCCTTCCGGACCACATCGTCCGGAGCGATCGAGCGGCGGGACCAGCCACGCGTCCCACTGGATCGATCCGGCGTCGCCGAAAAGAAGAACCGATCGGGGTGTGAGAATGGGGAAACGGTCCAGAACGCTGCGCTTCAAGCTGCTCCTTGCGGGCGTGCTTGGTGGGGTGGTGCTGTGGTCTGTCCTGTGGTTCGTGGCGGCGACCTTCGTCGATCGGCAGATCGAGCGGGCCGAGCACGGCGCCTATAGCGGCGGTGCGCTCGCCGACTGCACCAAGCGCAACGTCTCCGGCTTTCCGTTCCGGATCGAGGTGCGCTGCGGCGCGGGCTCGCGCGTCGGCAATGGGCTGACGACCGTCACGCTCGGCGGGCTGATGGTGGTGGCACAGGTCTACAATCCGCGCCGCCTCATCGCCGAGGTCGGCTCCCCGGCGAGCGTCTCGACCTATGGCGCGCCGCCGACCACCGCCGAATGGTCCCTCGCCCGCGCAAGCACGCGGCTCGACCTGCGCGCCCACGCGCTGGAGCGCTTCGACGCCGAGCTTCTCGACGTGACACTCCACATGCCCGACGGGTCGACGGTCGAGGTCGGCAAGATCAACGCGAATGTGCGCCGCAATCCGGACGCCGAGGACGACCTCGACATCGCGCTCCGGCTCGACGATCTGCAGCCGATCGAAGGAGGCGAGCCGGTTCATATCGCCTTCCGCGGGCGGCTCGGCGACGGCGCGGCGCTCCTCACCGGAAGCCCCGACGCCATGATGGTGCGCCTCCTCGCCGAAGGGCTGCCGCTCTTCATCGATGTGGCGACGGCGGAGACGGGTGGCCTCAAGGTCTCGGCGAACGGCGACGTCACGCTCGGCGCGGACGGGCGCCTCAACGGCACACTCGACGTCGCGATCGCGGGATATGATAAGGGCGTCCCGTACGTGAAGGCCGTCGCGCCGGATGCCGGCGAGACGGTGGTGACGATGCTGAACAACGTCCTGTCCTTCGCACCCGAGACGACGATCGGCGACAGCAAGGCCCGCAAGGTGACCTTCCAGATCCGCAACAACCGCGTCCTCGCCGGGTTCGTTCCCCTCTTCACGCTGCCGCAGATCAACGTCGCACAGCGTTGATCGGGCGCTCGTCCTCGTCCTCGGGCGGGGCGTTCGAGGGATCGCGCGGCCGGCCGAAATCGGGCGCGGCCGTGTCCTGACCGGCGTCGATGATGCTCATGCGGATCGCGCGCGTGCGCTCGAACACGTCGAACAGCGCGTCGCCCTCGCCCCAGCGGATGGCACGCTGCAGGATGGCGAGATCCTCTGAGAAGCGGCCGAGCGTCTCCAGCACCGCTTCCTTGTTGTTGAGGAAGACGTCGCGCCACATGGTCGGGTCCGACGCCGCGATGCGGGTGAAGTCGCGGAAGCCGCCGGCGGAGAATTTGATCACCTCCGACTCGGCCACCGTCTCCATGTCGTAGGCGGTGCGGACGATGTTGTAGGCGATGAGGTGCGGCAGGTGCGAGGTGATCGCGAGCACGCGGTCGTGCCGCTGCGGCGTCATCAGCTCGATCTCCGAGCCGAAGGTGCGCCACATGTGGGCGACGATCTCGATCGCCTCCTCGTCCGTGTCGTCGGCCGGGGTGATGATCGACCAGCGGCGGTGGAAGAGCGTCGCGAAGCCGGCGCGGGGGCCGGAATGCTCCGAGCCCGCGATCGGGTGCGCGGCGACGATGCGCGCCGTCTCCGGCAGCGTCTCGTTCAGCGCCTCGAGCACGGCCTCCTTCACCGACCCCGTGTCGGTCACGATCGCCCCTTCGGCGAGGCAGGGCGCGATGGAACGCCCCGTCGCCCGCATCGCGCCGACCGGCACGGCGAGGATGACGAGATCGGCGCCCATGACGGCCTTCGCCGCGCTGACATGGTAGCTCGTGCCGAGCTCGAGCTCGGCGGCGATGCGCAGCGCCTCGCCGTTGCGGTCCGCGATCGCGATCGGGCCGGTGAAGCCGTTGTCGCGCAGCGCGAGCGCCATCGACGACCCGATCAGGCCGATCCCGACGATCGCGACGCGCTCGAAGCGAAAAGGTCCGGGCTCGTCACTCATGGGGGAGGGTGTCGCGGTAGGCCGCGAGCGCGGCGATGGTCGCCTCGTTGCCCTCGTCGTCACCCACCGACATGCGCAGCATGGTGGGCAGCCCATAGGCCGAGACGCGGCGCAGGATGACGCCGCGCGCCGACAGGAACGTGTCCGCCTCGCCCGCATCCCCGCCCGGCACGGACGAGAAGTCGATGAGGACGAAATTGCCGACGCTCGGCGCGACGGTGAAGCCGAGCGCGCCGATCCGCTCGCGCAAGATCGGGAGCCAGCGATTGTTGTGCTCGACCGAGCGCTCCATGTGGGCGCGGTCGCCGAGCGCGGCGACGCCGGCGGCGAGCGCGGCCGCGTTCACGTTGAACGGCCCGCGCACCCGGTGCAGCGTGTCGATCACGTCGGCCGGCGCGTAGGCCCAGCCGAGGCGGAGCGCGGCGAGGCCGTGAATCTTGGAGAAGGTGCGCGTCATGATCGTGTCGTTGCGCGTGGCGACGAGCTCGATCCCGGCCTCATAATCGTTGCGGCGGACATATTCGGCATAGGCCGCGTCGATGACGAGGAGGATGCGCGCCGGCAGCGCCTCGCGCAGACGCCGCACCTCGTCGATCGGCGTGTAGGAGCCGGTCGGGTTGTTCGGGTTCGCGAGGAAGACGACGCGCGTCTTGTCCGTCACCGCCGCGAGGATCGCATCGACATCGACCGTGAGGTTCTTCTCCTTCACGACGACGGGCGTCGCGCCGGCCGCGAGGGTCACGATGCGATAGACGAGGAAGGCGTGCTCGGTGAAGATCGCCTCGTCGCCCGGCCGCAGATAGGCGTTCGCGACCATCGCGAGGATCTCGTCCGATCCGTTGCCGCAGATGATGCGGTCCGCCTTCAGCCCGTAGGCCGAGGCGATCGCCTCGCGCAGCTCCGTCGCGCTCCCGTCCGGATAGCGCTCCAGCGTCTGCGCGGCGGCGGCGAAGGCCTCGCGCGCGGCCGGGCTCGGGCCGAGCGGGTTCTCGTTGGAAGACAGCTTGTGCTGCTTGCCCGTGCTGCCGCTGGACGCGCGCCCCGGCACATAGGCGGCGATCTGGAGGACGGACGGACGCGGCTCGGGCTTCGTGACAGCGCTGCTCATAGGGGGCTCGACGTGGATGATTGCGCCACAGGGATGGCGAAGGGGAATGGGTGATAGCGGCCGAGGATCTCGTCCTCGGCCTCGATGTCGCTCGCGGAGATTTCGATGGGATCGGCATCGCCCCGCACGACGAGGGCGAGAGGCCCGGTGCCGGGGGAGACGCCGGGGCCGCCGACCACAATGGCCGAGCCGCCGTCGCTCTGGGGGAATCGTCCGATGACGTGCGCCGCACCGCGCCCGCTCCACCATCGCACATTGGTCATGCCGTCGATGATCGCGAGGTCGCCGGGCGCGGCCTCGAGCGCGGCGATCGCGTCGAGCGGGTCGGAGAGCGTCATCGGGATCGGGCCGTAGAGATAGCGCGCGACGTCGATCGGGCCGGCGACGTGGACGCGGTAGGGCCGCTGCACCAGGCAGGCCGCGCCGATGAGCACGCGCCAGAAGTGGACGAGCACGTCGCGGGGGAGGGGGCCGGTGTGGAGCGAGAGGCGGTTCTCGATCACCGCCGATTCGCGGGCGGGCCGGATCACACTTTCGTCCGGCCCCTTGGCAGCGCCGATCTCACTGACGATCTCAAAGCGCTCGCGCAGGAGCTTGTGGATCCGGGCGTCGACGACGTCGAGCCGGTCCCTGAGCGCCGCGAGCGCGTCTTGAGATGAATCTTTTGGAAAGGGCGTTACCATACCGATCACTAATGTGCGCAAGCGCGCTGGATAGCCCTTCGCCGAAGCCGACGCAAAGAAAACATTGACCCGTCCCAGGTGGGCGGCATAGCGTCCGCCCCCTCATGTGATGGGGTAGGCACGCTCGATGGGTGGGTTCATGAGCTCCCGCCCCGGAGAGAAAGCGTATGACCTCTGATTTCGTGGCAGAAGGCGACGTCGCCGGGCCGACCGCCGCGACCAGTGATGACCGTGAGGCCCGCCGTCGCAACGAGGTGGACCAGCCATCGAGCCCGGTGGCCCGATTCAACAACGCGCCGCTGGAGCTCGATTCCGGCGCGATGCTCGATTGTTGGCAGATCGCCTACCAGACCTACGGCACGCTGAACGCCGACAAGACCAACGCCATCCTCCTCTGCCATGCCCTCACGGGCGACCAGCATGCCGCGAACGTCCATCCGGTGACCGCGCGCGGCGGCTGGTGGGATTCGCTCGTCGGCCCCGGCCGCCCGGTCGACACGGACCGCTTCTTCGTCGTCTGCGCCAACGTGCTCGGCGGCTGCTCGGGCACCACCGGGCCGGCCTCGATCAACCCCGCGACCGGCAAGGCCTACGGGCTCGACATGCCGGTGGTGACGATCGCCGACATGGTGCGCGCGCAGGCCCGCCTCATCGACCATCTCGGCATCGACACGCTCTTCGCCGTCGTCGGCGGCTCGATGGGCGGGATGCAGGTGCTCGAATGGGGCGCGGCGTTCGGCGAGCGCGTCTTCGCCGCCGTCCCCATCGCGACCGGCACGCGCCATTCGGCGCAGAATATCGGCTTCCACGAGGTCGGCCGCCAGGCGATCATGGCCGACCCGGAGTGGAGCGGCGGGCGCTATCTGGAGGCCGGGGTGCGGCCGAAGAAGGGCCTCTCGGTCGCACGCATGGCCGCGCACATCACCTACGTCTCGGAGGCGGCGCTGCACCGCAAGTTCGGCCGCCAGCTCCAGGACCGCAACGCGGTGACCTACGGCTTCGAGGCCGACTTCCAGATCGAGAGCTATCTGCGCCACCAGGGCTCGACCTTCGTCGACCGGTTCGACGCGAACGCTTATCTCTACCTCACGCGCGCGATGGACTATTTCGACCTCGCGGCCGAGCACGGCGGCCGTGTCGCGAACGCCTTCCGCAGCTCCGACACGCGCTGGTGCGTCGTCTCCTTCACCTCCGACTGGCTGTTTCCGACCTCGGAAAGCCGCACGATCGTCCACGCCCTCAACGCGGCGGCGGCGCAGGTCTCCTTCGTGGAGATCGAGACCGACAAGGGGCACGACGCCTTCCTCCTGGAGGAGCCGGAATTCCACCGGGCCGTGCGCGGCTTCCTGACCGGCGCGGCGATCGCCCGCGGGATCGAGCCCCCCGCCTCCTTGCCGATGTGATCAGGAAGACCCGTTGATGGACAGCCCCCGCATCGCGCCGCAGCGGCTCGATTATGACGTGATCCGCGAGCTTGTCGCGCCCGGAAGCCGCATCCTCGATGTCGGCTGCGGCGACGGCGCGCTGATGGCGCTGCTCGAGGGCTCGCACCGGGTGCGCGCGTCCGGGATCGAGCTCAGCCAGGCGGGCGTCAACGAGGCGGTCGCGCTCGGCCTCTCGGTCATCCAGGGCGACGCCGACACCGACCTCGACGCCTATCCGGACCGCTCGTTCGACTATGTGATCCTCAGCCAGACGCTGCAGGCGACGCGCGATCCGAAGAGCGTCCTCGAAAATCTCCTGCGGATCGGGACGCGCTGCGTCGTCTCCTTCCCGAATTTCGGCTTCTGGAAGGTGCGGTTGAAGCTGCTCCTCGAAGGTCAGATGCCGAACACCGGCCTCCTGCCCGACCCCTGGTGGGCGACGAGCAACATCCATTTCTGCACCATCCGCGACTTCATCACCCTGTGCGACGACATGGGCGTCGAGGTGGAGCGTGCGATCGCGCTCAACACCTGGGGCAAGCGGATCCCGATCAACGCGCCCTGGTGGTTCTGGAACCTGTTCGGCGAGCAGGCGGTGTTTCTGCTGCGCCGCTGATCGGGTCGTCCGGATCGGCCCAATAGGAGGCCGGCTTCGGGACGGGGGCGAGGGCGGGCGCGAAGATCTTCAGCCCGCGCGTCGGCTTGTTCACGGGAATGCCGCGCACCAGCGTCTTCTGCGCCTCAATGCCGAGCATCCCGGCGAAGCTCGGCATCGCCTTGCGCCCGAGCCGCTCCCAGACGCTCGCCGAGCCGAGAACGAAGCGGCGGCGCGAGGGGGGGACGAACAGGAAGCGCCGCACCGCGATCGGGTCGAGCCAGGCGCTCTCCATCAACTCGCAGAGCTGGAAGCGGGAGAATGGGCGGCCGAGCCCCATAGGCGTGTGGTCCGCCCGCGCCCACGCGCCCGACCGGTAGGGCACCACCGCGAAGAGGAGCCCGGACGGGACGAGGATGCGCCAGGCCTCGCGCAGCACCGCGAACGGGTCCTTCGCCGTCTCCAGCACATGGATGAGGAGGATCTTGTCGACCGAATTGTCCGGCAGCGGCAGCGAATCCTCGTTGGCGAGCGCCGTGACATTCGGCCCCTCGGACGGCCAGTGGAGGACGCCCTCGGCGGCCGGCATCAGCGCGACGACGCGGTCCGCCTCGCCGAGGAGCGGGCGCAGATAGGGGGTCGTGTGGCCGATCCCGACGACCCGCTCCCCCTTCACGGAAGGCCAGGCCGCGCGAAGCTCGGCCGACACGATCTGCCTGGCGATGCGCCCGAGCGGCGTCTTGTAGAACCCGCGCAACTCGGAAACGTCGAGATGCATGAACGCTTCCCCGCTGTCGATCTTTTGGACATAGCATGGGTTTCGATCGCCCGCTCGTCGAGGGGCGGGGTTGTTTCAACGCAGATGCAAGCGACTTGGCGTGGCGCGTTGTTGGCGAAAATGCTAGACGCGTCAAAGACCGAACCGCAAAGGCTTCGGTCAGATTTGCAACGCCCCCCGCGTTCGACGAGCAATTTGCGCCGGAGTGGTCAATAGGCACTTCGGCGCAAATTGCTCTTGGCGGGGCGCGACGAACGGAGAGCCTTCATGGTCGAGATTCGACTGATACCTTGCCTGTCCGACAACTACGCCGTGCTCGTGCATTCCGGCGACGAGACGATCCTGGTCGATGCGCCCGAGGCGGGCCCGATCAAGGCCGCGCTCGCCGAGGAGGGGTGGACGCTGACGACGATCCTCGTCACCCACCACCATTCCGACCACGTGCAGGCGATCGGCGCGGTGAAGGGCTCGGCGAAGGTCATCGGCCCGAAGGCGGAGGCCGACCGCATCGCCGGCCTCGACGAGACGCTGGACGACGGGGCCGAGATCATGCTCGGCGACCTCAAGATGAAGGCGATCGCGACGCCCGGCCACACCTCCGGCCCGCTCAGCTATTATTTCCCGGACGCGGGGATCGCCTTCACGGCCGACACGCTGTTCGCGATGGGCTGCGGCCGCCTCTTCGAGGGCGACCCGGAGACGATGTGGACGTCCTTCAAGAAGCTGCGCGCCGCGCTGCCGGACGAGACGAAGATCTATTGCGGCCACGAATACACGCTCACCAACGCGCGCTACGGCCATCAGGCGCTGCCGAACGACGCGGCGATCGCGGAGCGGCTGAAGGTCGTCGAGGCCGCGCGCGAGCGGGGCGAGCCGACGGTGCCGACCACGATGACGTTGGAGAAGGCGACCAACCCGTTCATGCGGGCGGACGACCCCTCCGTCGCCGAGCAGCTCGGCATGAGCGGGGCGGACCCGGTCGCGGTGTTCGCGCACCTGCGCAAGGGGCGCGACTCGTTTTGACGCCGGAGGAGATGATCGCCGCGCTCGGGATGCAGCCGCATCCCGAAGGCGGCCATTTCGTCGAGACGCTGCGGGACGCGCCCGATGGCGGGCGCGGCCACTCCACCGCGATCTACTATCTCCTGCGCGCCGGGGAGCGCTCGCACTGGCATCGCGTGCTCGATGCGGCGGAGGTCTGGCACCACTATGCGGGCGGCCCGCTGGAGCTGAAGCTCTCGCAGGATGGAAAAGATGTCGCGGTCGAGATCCTCGGCACCGACTTCACCGCCGGGGAGCGGCCGCAGATCGTGGTCCCGGCCGGGTGGTGGCAGGCCGCGGCGCCGCTGGGCGATTGGACGCTTGTCGGCTGCACCGTCGCGCCGGCCTTCGCCTTCGAGGCGTTCGAGATGGCCCCGCCCGACTGGGCGCCGTCCGGCAAAACCGTCCGGCGCTGAGCATTGAAGTGGCCCCGCCCCCTTCCTACACCAGGGGGGCGCGAGGCTCCCGGTCTGGCGTGGGGCGCCACGTTGCGCGCCCGTTCTGAGCCGCGTTTCCGACCGACCCGCGCCGATCTCCGGCGACTGACCCAGGTGCCTCGATGATGCTCACCCTGCAGATCGCCGGGGGATTGATTGGACTCTTGCTGGGTGGGGAGCTGTTGGTCCGGGGGGCCTCGGCGGTCGCCGTGCGCCTCGGCATGTCGCCGCTGGTGGTCGGTGTCGTCATCGTCGGGCTCGGCACCTCCGCGCCCGAGCTCGTCACCTGCGTGCGCGCCGCGCTTGCCGGGGCGCCGGGCATCGCCGTCGGCAACATCGTCGGCTCGAACATCACGAACATCCTGCTGATCCTCGGCGCGGCGGCGCTGATGCGCCCGTTCATGACCTCGCGCCACGTCGTCGTGCGCGACGGGTCGATCGTGGTCGCGAGCGCGGTCGCCTTCGCGCTCGCCGCGATGACGGGGGTGATCGGCCGTCCGGCGGGCCTCCTCTTCGTCTCGCTCCTCGTCATCTACATCGCCTGGACGATCCGCAGCGACCGCAAGGCCGCCGCCACCATGGAGGACGTACCGGCCTCCTCCGGGACGCCGCTCTTCCTGTCGCTGGTCTTCCTCTTCCTGGGGCTCGTCCTCGTCATCGTCGGGGCGGATTATCTCGTCGCCGGCGCGGTCGAGGTCGCGCGCCTCTTCGACGTGTCGGAGGACGTGATCGGCCTCACGCTGGTCGCGGTCGGCACGTCGCTGCCCGAGCTCGCGACCACGATCGTCGCCGCGATCAAGCGCCACTCCGAGATCGCGCTCGGCAACGTGCTCGGCTCGAACGTCTACAACACGATCGGGATCGGCGGCGTCACGGCGCTCGTCCAGCCCGTGCCGGTGTCCGACACGATGCGCACCTTCGACATTCCGCTGATGGTGGCGATCTCCGTCCTCCTCGTCGTGGTCGTCGCCACGGGGCAGCGCGTGACGCGCTGGGAGGGGGGAGTGCTCCTCGGCCTCTACGCGGGCTTCATCGCGATGCAGGCCGTCCTCTAAAGGCTCCGCCGCGCGGGGCGACGGAGCCGGTCTCGGTGAATCGGTTCCCTTGAGAGCCGATCAGGCCATGTACTGGCCGCCATTGATGGTCATCGTCGCGCCGGTGATGAAGGCGGCGTCGTCGGAGGCGAGATAGGCGCACAGCTTGCCGATCTCCTCCGCCTGGCCGAGGCGGCCGACGGGGATCGCGCCGATGATGCCTTCCAGCACCTTCTCAGGCACCGCGGCCACCATGTCGGTGTCGATATAGCCGGGGCAGATGCAGTTCACCGTGATGCCCTTGCGCGCATTCTCCTGCGCGAGCGCCTTGGTGAAGCCGATCACGCCCGCCTTCGCGGCAGAGTAATTCACCTGGCCCATCTGGCCCTTCTGGCCGTTGATCGACGAGATGTTGATGACGCGGCCGAAATTGCGGTCGCGCATGCCGTTGATGAGCGGGCGCGTCACGCAGAAGAGGGAGGACAGGTTCGTCTGGACCACCGCGCTCCACTGGTCCCAGCTCATGCGGTGGAACATGCCGTCGCGCGTGATGCCGGCATTGTTGACGACGATGTCGATCGGACCGACCGAGCCTTCGAGTTCGGCGAGCTTGGCCTCGCAGGCGCCCGCATCGCCCACATCGAATTTCGAGACGGTGATGCCGGTCTCGTCCTTGAACGCGTTGGCCTTCTCGTCATTGCCGGCATAGTTGGCGATGACGGTGTAGCCGGCCTCCTTCAGCGAGCGAGAGATCGCTGCGCCGATACCGCGTGTTCCGCCCGTCACGAGCGCGATGCGTGTCATGGAAATCCTCCCCTTGTGCCTGCTTCGCAGGTCTATCGATTCGTGTGGGGTTTGAGACACCCCGGGTTGCGAATTGCACCTATGCTGGCGGTCTCCCTCCGCTTTCTACGAGCGGTTCACAAGGCGCTAGCCTCGGTACAAAGAGGCGGCCCGCACGGGACCGCCTCGGATTCTCTATGCTTTCGCCGCAATCGGTCCCGCCATGGCGGCCGGAGCCGTGCGACGCTCGGTCGCCGTGGTCAGAGGCTCTCGACGCACATGGCGACGCCCATGCCGCCGCCGATGCACAGCGTGGCGAGGCCCTTCTTCGCGCCGCGCCGCTTCATCTCGTAAAGGAGCGTGGTGAGAACACGGTTGCCCGAGGCACCGATCGGGTGACCGATGGCGATCGCGCCGCCGTTCACGTTCACGATGTCGTCGGCCCAGCCCATGTCCTTGTTGACCGCGCAGGCCTGGGCGGCGAACGCCTCGTTGGCCTCGACGAGGTCGAGATCGGACACGCTCCAGCCGGCCTTCTCCAGCGCCTTCTTGGAGGCGGGGATCGGGCCCGTGCCCATCACCTTCGGGTCGACGCCGGCGGTGGCCCAGGACACGATCCGCGCGAGCGGCGCGATGCCCCGCTTGGCGGCGTTCGCCTCGGTCATCAGCACCATCGCGGACGCGCCGTCATTGATGCCGGACGCGTTGCCGGCGGTGACGGTGCCTTCCTTGTCGAAGGCGGGGCGCAGCTTGGCGACGGCGTCGATCGTGGTGCCGGGGCGGATATATTCGTCGTCCGCGACGATGGTGTCGCCCTTGCGGCCCTTCACGGTGACGGGGACGATCTCGTCCTTGAAGCGACCGGCCTTCTGGGCGGCTTCGGCCTTGTTCTGCGAGGCGACGGCGAAATTGTCCTGCTGTTCGCGGGTGATCTGCCACTCACGGGCGACATTCTCGGCCGTGTTGCCCATGTGGTAGCCGTTGAAATGGTCCCACAGGCCGTCCTTGATCATGGTGTCGATCATTTTCAGATCGCCCATCTTCTGGCCGGCGCGCAGGTAGGCCGCGTGCGGGGAGAGGGTCATGTTCTCCTGGCCGCCGGCGACGATGATGTCGGCGTCGCCCGTCAGGATCTGCTGCATGCCGATGCAGACGGTGCGCAGGCCCGAGCCGCAGACCTGGTTGAGCGTCCAGGCCGTGGCCTCCTTCGGGATGCCCGCGAAGATCGCCGCCTGGCGGGCCGGGTTCATGCCGGCCGTCGCGGTCAGCACCTGGCCGAGAATGACCTCGTTCACCTCGTCCGCCGACACGCCGGCGCGCTCCAGCGCGCCCTTGATCGCGACCGCGCCGAGATCGGCGGCCGGCGTCGTCGCGAACGACCCGTTGAAGGCTCCGACGGGTGTGCGCGCCGCGCTCGCGATCACCACGCTTTCATTCGCCATGCCTAGCTCCTCGAAATGATCTGGCAAAAAGGCAGCGCCAGCCGCCAGTGCCCTAGGTTGTCGGTGACTACAGACCGTGCCGCTTGGCGGTGTCAACCGACCGTTTTTGCATCAGTCGTGTTCGCAATTGCAGCAACTTGTCTGGCGTTTGCCAAATTTTAGTCCTACTGTCGTGGGGGAGCGTCAGCGGTCCCGAACCGTTCGCGCCGTTAAAGTCTTCAATGAAGTAGAGGTGGGCATGCCGAGCGAAAAGCCAGCGACGGTGATCAAAAAGTATGCCAACCGGCGATTGTACCATACGGGTACGAGTGCATACGTAACTCTCGAAGATCTTGCCGATATGGTGCGTCACGGCGAAGAATTCGTCGTGCACGATGCGAAGACCGGCGAGGATATTACGCGCGGTGTTCTTGGCCAGATCATCTTCGATGCCGAGAGCCGTGGGTCGGGCCTGCTTCCGATTGCCTTCCTGCGCCAGCTGATCACGCTATATGGCGGGCACATGCAGGGCATCGTGCCGACCTATCTGGAGCACTCCCTCGCGTCGTTCGCGCGCGATCAGGAGAAGCTGCGCAAGCAGGTGAACGAGGCCCTCGGCGCCCAGGCGTTCAGCGCCGTCGAGGACCAAGTGCGGCGGAACATGGACATGTTCCAGCGCTCGATGCGGATGTTCATGCCGTTCGCGCGTGAGGCCGAGCCCGCGCCGCAGAGCGGCGAGACTCTGGCCGACGATGTCGCTGCACTGCGCAAAGAGCTCGCGAGCATGCAGGCTCGCATCGACGCGCTCGCGAAGCCCCGGCCGGTGCCGGCCCCCGAGGCCTCGCAGGAGCCGACCCACGCGCCGCAGAGCGACGGTGGGGCGGAGGATTTCGACGAAGGGTTCGTCAGCGAGCCGCTGAAGCAGCGCGGCGAGTAGGCGCCGAGGGTCTCAGCAGCCCGAGAGGCGACGGGACGACAGGGAAGGGGCGAGCATCTCGCCCCTTTTGTCGTTGCCGTGCGCGCTCAATCCTCCGGGACGGCGTCCATCGTGGAGTGCGAGGCCACCATCGAGATCGACACCGTCGCGAGCGTGTCGACGAGCGCGATCACCGTCAGCAGGAAGAAGGTGGACGTGCCGGCGAAATCGACGGTCAGGAAGAGGATGATGTAGAGGCACAGGACCAGCACCATGATCATGTTGCCGAGGATCGTGGTCTTGCTTGTGCTCGCCGTCTTCAACAGGCTGAAAAGCAGGAGGACGACGGAGATCGTGATCAGAAGGTCGCCGTAGGACAGCGCCCACGACTGCCCCGACACGAGCGTGAAGCTGAGGACCGCCTCGCTCCAGAACGGGTGCAGCGCGACCTGCCCGGGCTCTACGACATAGTTCGAGTGGTCATAGAGGAAGAGGGCGGCGAGGACGTAGAATATGAGCGGAATGATCGTGAACGGAAAGAAACCCATCGGACGCGGCCCTCGATGATTCTGTTGCTGATGCCTTCCACACGGGAGGCGCAATTATCGAAGTGACGAACGAGGCTTTCAGTTCCGTTCCAATTTCGATCACATTCCGTCGTGATCAGTCGTCCTGCTTCACCGACAGAACCTGACGGCCACGATAGCGGCCCGTCTTCAGGTCGATATGGTGCGGGCGCTTCAGCTCGCCCGTGTCCTTGTCTTCGGCATAGGTCGGGGTCTTCAGCGCGTCGGCAGAGCGGCGGAAACCGCGCTTCATCGGGCTGACCTTCCGCTTGGGCACGGCCATGATAGTGTCTCCTCTTGGCACGCGTCGTGGCGGCCTGAACGGTGAAGTTGGATTGGGACGGCTTTGCCGCCGGACCCCGCCCTATAATGCGGCCACACGCCAAAGGCAACGCCCCCGGCGCATCGCGGCCGCGTTCACGGTCGGATGTCCTCCGGCAGACAGGTAAAGACCCACGGCGCGCGTTCAAGCTCTCTGTTCACATGTTGGATGATCGCGCGGTGCCGGCGGCCCGGATTCCGGGGGTCGCGCGCGCCGGGCGCGGGCAGGATCGTCGCGAGCGCCACCGCCTGCTCGCGCGTGAGGTTCGCCGCCGGGACGCCGAAATAATGCTGTGAGGCCGCCTCCGCCCCGTAGGTCGAGGCGCTCCACTGGGCGATGTTCAGATAAATTTCGAGGATGCGGTCCTTCGACAGGACGAGGTCCATCCAGAAGGCGAGCGGCACCTCCACGGCCTTGCGCAGATAATCCCGCTCCGGCCACAGGAAGAGGTTCTTCACCACCTGCATCGTGATGGTGCTCGCCCCGCGCGGCGGCTCCCCGTCCATCGCCTCGCGCAGGACGATGCGCATCTGGTTGAGGTCGACGCCCCAATGCAGGCAGAAGCGCGCGTCTTCCGCCATCACCACGGCGCGGATGAGGACCGGCGAGATCTCGTCGAGCGGACGCCACATCTGCACCGCCGGCCGCCCCTCGGCCTGTCGCCGCATGATCGCGAGCGAGGGCGGGTCGACGAAGGCGTAGACGATGGTGAGGAAGAGCGGGATCGACACGACCGTCGCCACCGCTCCTGCCAGGGCTCGAATGATGACGCGCACGAATCCTCCCCATCGAGCATGCAACGATAATCGCGATCGTTTCGATCCCCTAGAGCATCCGGCGCCCGCCTTCGAGCGCGGACACGATCATCTAGCGCTTTGATGTCGAGCGGCTTTTTCTCGCTCTCTTGATTTCCATGGAGCGAGAGCCGCTCTAGCATGGCCGTCCCCGACTCCGAGGAGACAATGATGGGTTTTGCCGAGCGGCTCGGCCATGCGGCCGCGGCGACGGACCGCGTCCTCGCGCAGGCGCTCGACGGGATGCGGGCCGATTCGCGCGTGCCCGGCCGCCTCGTCGACGCGACGGCGCACGCCCTTCTCGGCGGCGGCAAGCGCTTCCGGCCGTTCCTGGTGATCGAGGCGGCCGCCCTGTGCGGCGGGGCTGAGGCGCCCGCGGTGGCGGTCGGGGCCGCCTTCGAGGCGCTCCACGCCTACAGCCTCGTCCACGACGACCTCCCCGCGATGGACGACGACGACATGCGCCGCGGCCGCCCCACCGTCCACAAGGCCTATGACGAGGCGACGGCGATCCTCGTCGGCGACGGGCTCCAGGCGCTCGCCTTCGAGCTGATCACGAGCCCGCCCGTGCCGGAGATGGCCGGCGGCCCGCTCGCGCGCCTCCTCGCGGTCGAGAGCGGCCATCGCGGCATGGTCGGCGGCCAGTATCGCGACCTCAACGCCATCGGCCTCGACGAGGCCGGGATCCGCACCATGCAGGCGATGAAGACGGGGGCGCTCATCCGCGCCGCGTGCGAGGCGGGGGCGGTGCTCTCGGGCGCCGACGCCGCGACGCGCGCGCGCCTTGCCGCGTTCGGTGCGCTGATCGGGGAGGGCTTCCAGCTCGCCGACGACCTCCTCGACATCGAGGGGACGGCGGAGGAGACCGGCAAGCGCGTCGGCAAGGACGCCGCGATCGGCAAGGCGACGATTCCGGCCCTCATCGGCCCCGTCGCGGCGCGGGCGCGGCTTGCGGAAATCGTTGTCGCGGCTTCGGACGAACTCGCCCCTTTCGGTGCGGCGGGCGATGTCCTTCGCGAGGCGGCGCGCTTCGTCGCCGAGCGGCGAAATTGAAGGGAGTCTGAACGGGACGATCAGCATCCCTTCAGACAGGTTGTCGCACATTGGCCCGGCATTCGAGGAAACACGGAGCGGTCTCATGACCATGTCGACGCTACGCACCATGATCGCGGCCCTCGCCGCGGCCGGTGCCGCCCTGGCGCTCGTCCCGGCCGCGAGCGCGGCATCGCTCGCACCGCAGGGGGTGGATCTGCGCGGTGCGCAGACGTCCGCGCCCGACGGGGCGATCACGCTGGCGAACGGCCCCAATCGCGGCTGGGACGACGGCCGCCGCGGTCCGCCGCGGCACGGCCACCGGCCCCCGCCGCGCCACCATCGCCCGCCGCCCCATGCCGGACACCGCCCGCCGCCGGGCAACTGGCACCGCCCGCCTCCGGGGGGCTGGCACCGTCCGCCGCCGGTGGGGTGGCACCGTCCGCCCGTCGGCTGGTATCGCCCGCCGCCGCCGGTCGTCTGGCGTCCGCCGGTCGTCGTCCGTCCCGCCCCGCTGCCGGCCTTTCGGCGCACGGTGGTCCGGATCGGTCCCTGCCGGGCGCGCGTCGTGACCTTCACCCCGCGCGGCCGGATCGTCCGGGTGGTGGACACCTGCGGCCCGCTCTGGTGGTGACATGAAAAAGGCGCCCGCGAGGGCGCCTTTTTTGCGTTCGGATCGGGCCGGTCGGCGTGATCAGATCTTGCGCACGTCCACGAAATGGCCGGCAATCGCGGCCGCGGCGGCCATCTGCGGCGACACGAGGTGAGTGCGGGCGCGGTAGCCCTGACGGCCCTCGAAGTTGCGGTTCGAGGTCGAGGCGCAGCGCTCCTCGGGCCCGAGCCGGTCGGCGTTCATGCCGAGGCACATCGAGCAGCCCGGCTCGCGCCATTCGAAGCCGGCCGCGGTCAGGATCTTGTCGAGGCCCTCGGCCTCGGCCTGCTCCTTCACGAGGCCGGAGCCCGGCACGACGATGCCGGAGACGCGCTCGGCGAGCTTGTGGCCGCGCACCACGTCCGCAACCGCCCGAAGATCCTCGATGCGCCCGTTGGTGCAGGAGCCGATGAAGACCTTGTCGATCGCGACGTCGGTCATCGGGGTGCCGGGGGTGAGGCCCATATAGTCGAGCGCACGCTCCATCGCGCGGCGCTTGGCCGGGTCGGTCACGTCGGCCGGGTTCGGGACGCTCCCCTCGATCGAGATGACGGCCTCGGGCGAGGTGCCCCAGGTCACGACCGGCGGCAGGTTCGTCGCGTCGAGGCTGACCTCGCGGTCGAACTTCGCGTCCGGATCGCTCGGCAGCGAGCGCCAGTAGGCGACCGCATGGTCGAACGCGGCGCCGGAGGGGGCCATCGGCCGGCCTTTGATGTACTCGTAGGTGACGTCGTCCGGCGCGATCATGCCGGCGCGGGCACCCGCCTCGACCGACATGTTGCAGACCGTCATGCGGCCTTCCATCGTCAGGGCGCGGATCGCGTCGCCCGCATATTCGATGACGTTGCCGGTGCCGCCCGCCGTGCCGATCGTGCCGATGATCGACAGGATGATGTCCTTCGCGGTGACCCAGTGCGGCGCGGTGCCGTTCACCGACACGCGCATGTTCTTGGCCTTGCGCGTCACGAGCGTCTGCGTCGCGAGGACGTGCTCGACCTCGGACGTGCCGATGCCGTGCGCGAGCGCGCCGAAGGCGCCGTGCGTGGAGGTGTGGCTGTCGCCGCACACGATCGTCATGCCGGGCAGGGTGAAGCCCTGCTCGGGGCCGACGATGTGGACGATGCCCTGACGGCGGTCGAGCTCGTTATAATATTCGATCCCGAAATCGACGGCGTTCTGGGCCAGCGTCTCGACCTGGAGCGCGGATTCGGGATCGTCGATCCCGGCGCTGCGGTCGGTGGTCGGAACGTTGTGGTCGACGACCGCCAGGGTGCGCGCGGGCGCATGCACCTTGCGGCCGGCGAGGCGGAGCCCCTCGAACGCCTGCGGGCTCGTCACCTCATGGACGAGGTGACGGTCGATGTAGAGGAGCGCCGTGCCGTCGTCGGACAGTTCCACGAGGTGGTCGTCCCAGATCTTGTCGTACAGCGTGCGCGGCGGCATGGCCTTCGGGCCTCCCTCTTTTTCATGTGTCTAGCTCAGATGCCAACGCGCCGCGCAATTGGCAAGCGGCCTATCGTTGCAGACCGCATGTGCGCGCGGGGTCGCACGGAGCGTGAATGGGATCGCTATCAGCCGACGGCGGCCGTCGCCCGCGTCAAAAGCGCGTAGATCTCCTTGGCATTGTCGGCGTCGCGAAGCTCGTCGACCATGCCGGGGGTGCGCAGGATGCGCGCAATCTTGGCGAGTGCCTTCAAATGATCGGCGCCCGCATCCTCGGGGGCGAGGAGGGCGAAGATCAGGTCGACCGGCTGGCTGTCGAGCGCCTCGAAGTCGATGGGGGTCGCGAGGCGGAAGAAGAAGCCCGACAGATGGTCGAGCCCGACGAGCTTGCCGTGGGGGATGGCGATGCCATTCCCCACGCCGGTTGAGCCGAGGCGCTCGCGCTGGAGGAGCGTGTCGAACACTTCACGCTCCGGAACGCCGATTTGCCGCGCAGCGACCGCGCTGATCTCCTGGATGGCCTGCTTCTTGGAATGGACGTTCAGACGGTGAACGACATTATCCGGGGGCAGGAGCGCGGTAATATCCATGAACCCTAGCCCGCCGCCGACGCGGACGCTTGGGATCCGTTCGACGCGGAGGCCAGCGACGGATCGATCCAGCCGACATTGCCGTCCTGGCGGCGGTACACGACGTTGAGCGTCGAGTTCGCCGCGTTGATGAACATGAGAGCGGGCGAATCGATGAGGTCGAGCTGGAGCACGGCCATGCCGACGGTCATCGTGCGCAGCTTGGTCGGCGCCTCGGCGACGACGAGCGGGGCGTAGTTGGCCTCGAGCTCCTCGTCCTCGTCCGGGGTCGCGAGCACGAACTCGCTGGCCGCGGCGGTGACCATCTCGGAGTTGGACGGGCCGTGATTGTGCGCCTTCAGGCGGCGCTTGTAGCGGCGCAGGCGCTTGTCGATGCGCTCTGCGGCCTGCTCGAAGGCCTGCGTCGCGTCGCCGGCCGTGGCGGAGGTGCGCAGCACCACGCCCGTGTCGAGATGGATCGTGCAGTCCGCTTCGAACCCGGCGCCGGATTTGGTCATCGTGACCTGGCCGGAATAGTTTCCGTCGAAATATTTACCAACGGAAATATCGACGCGCTCTTCAATGCGCTGCCGCAAGGACGATCCGACGTCCATGTTTTTTCCGGCGATGGTGAGGGACATTGCGACCTCTCTCGTCCATGACATCATGCAGCTTAGGCCGTGCTACACCTTTTCGACACCCTCTGCGTAGGGGATCCCTTCAAGATCCCCGCGTGAGGCGCACGAAGTGCGGGTGCGAGCGTTCCCAGGACTGCGGCGCGGCGTTCTATTCCCGCCTCGCCGAATCTGTCAACGCCGGGCTTGCGCCGCCCCGCTCCGCTCGTGCCGTGCCATCCGGCGACGTTCGACCGAAGATGGGATGTTCATGGCCTCCCTGTATTTGGCGACGGTGCGTCGTGCGATGACGATCCCCGCCGCTTTCAATGTTTTCACGATCTCGTCGTCCGATCGTACGCTCGCAGGGGTCTCCGTGTCGACGATCTGACGGATCTTCGCGCGCACAGCCTCGGCCGAGACGCTGCCATCTGTCGCGTCGATCGCCACCGCGAAGAAGGCGCGGAAGGGAAAGACCCCGCGGGGGGAGGAGAGCGCCTTGTTCGACACCACCCGCGACACGGTCGATTCGTGCATGCCGATATCCTCGGCGACCTCGCGCAGGGTGAGCGGCGAGACGTGCTGGGCCGTGCCGTCGAAGAAGGCGCGCTGGCGCGTCACGATGGCGCTCGCGACCTTCACGATGGTGCGCGCACGCTGGTCGAGGCTGCGCGTCAGCCAGTGGGCCGAGCGCAGGCACTGGTTCGCGAAGGAGACGGCCTGGGCGTTCCCGGTCGAGGCGATCTCGGCGTGATAGTCGGCGTCGATCAGCACTTTAGGCAACCGAGCCGTGTCGAGGACGACGAGGAAGCCGCCATTCGGCCGGCGCCGCACGATCACGTCCGGCTCGATGGCGTGGACGGGGGACGTGTCGAAGGCGAGGCCCGGCCGCGGGTCGAGCGTGCGCAGGAGGGCGAGGGTGTCGATCACTTCGGCCTCGGCGCAGCCGCACACCTCGGCAAGGCGGCGCACGTCGCGCCGGGCGACGAACTGGAGATTGTCGAGGACGCCGCGGGCGACCGCGGTGAGCTCGCCGCGCTCCTCGAGCTGGAGGGCGAGGCATTCCGACAGCGACCGGGCGAAGAGGCCGGCCGGCGAGATGGTCTGGAGCTTCGCGAGGGTGACGGACACCTGCGCGGGGGAGACCTTCAGGGCCTCCACCGCGGCCTCTTCGGCGTCTTCGGAGAGCCGGCCGCTCTCCTCGATCGAGCCGACGAGGAACTCGGCGATCGCGCGCTCGGTCCAGTCGAGGTCGAGGACGGCGATCTCGTGGGCGCAATGGTCGGTGAGGGAGGGGCGGGAGGCGACGGTGGCCAGAGGGTCGATCGAGGACGGATCGCGCGTCACGGTGTTGCGGCGCCCGCCCAGCCGACTGTCGGGGCGGGAGGCCAGCGAGAGGAGGGGGTTCTGGTCCACCTCCTCGCGAACGGCCGATTCGAGCTCGAGGTTAGACATTTGCAGAAGCTTGATCGCCTGCATGAGCTGCGGCGTCATCGCCAGTGTCTGGCGCTGCGACTGAACAAGCCTGAGGGATAGTGTCACGAAGTTGAAACCCGCTGGCGCGATCCTTGCATACCCCTTGAATAAACCGTTAAGGCCGGGTGTCAAAGGCGGAATTGCTCTCCGAGATAGAGCCTTCGCACATCTTGGTTATTCACGATCTCGTCCGGGGTGCCCTCCGTCAGCACCTCGCCGCCGGCGATAATTGTCGCACGGTCGATTAACCCCAGGGTTTCTCTGACATTGTGGTCGGTGATGAGCACGCCGATCCCGCGCTGGGTGAGGTGGCGCACCAATGTCTGGATATCTGCCACCGCGATTGGGTCGACGCCCGCGAAGGGCTCGTCGAGGAGCATGAAGTCGGGGCGCGAGGCGAGGGCGCGGGCGATTTCCACACGCCGCCGCTCGCCGCCCGAGAGGGACGGGGCGGGCGCGTTCGCGAGCCGCGTCAGGCCGAATTCGTCCAGCAATTCCGCGAGCGCCTCCTTGCGGCGCGTCCGGTTCGGCTCGGTCAGTTCCAGGATCGCGTTGATGTTCTGCGCGACGGTGAGGCCGCGGAAGATCGACGCCTCCTGCGGCAAATAGCCTATGCCGAGCCGCGCCCGGCGATACATCGGCAGCTTCGTGACGTCGAACCCGTCGAGCGCGATCGTTCCGGCGTCCGGCTTGATGAGCCCGGTGATCATGTAGAACACGGTGGTCTTGCCGGCGCCGTTCGGGCCGAGAAGGCCGACCGTCTCGCCCTGGCGCACGGTCAGCGACACGTCGCGCACGACGGTGCGGCGGCCATAGGTCTTGGCGAGGTTGCTCGCGGCGAGGCCGAGCGACGCAGCGCCGCTCTCGGAGGCGTCGCCCGCGCCGGGACGGTCCGCGGACGTCACGCGCCGCGCTGGTGGGGCAGTCTGATCCATATTAACCGTCTATACAAAAGAGCCAGTCCCCATTGGAACGCCATAGTCGCCGCGGGGCAGATCGATCAACACCTGTGGTCCCGAATGCGCCGACAGAAGGGGCGCGATGTCGCCTTCCGTCGCGAGTGGAGCGGATCGGCAACATTCGGGGGGCGTCGGCCGCGGGTGTACACTCCACCCCGCCTTCTGTAGGCAGGTGGCGTGCCGCCGTGCAGATCGCCGGTTGGATCGACCGGGCGTCGGCGCCATCTGAGGCGCAGAGCACGGCGACTTTGGGAGACATGTCGGATGGAAGGGGCGGGCGAAAAGCGGCGGGAGCAGAGCGTCCTCAAGCTCATTCTGGAGCTCGGGCCGTTGCTGATCTTCTTCCTGGTCAACGCCCGCGCCGACAATTGGGACCTCAAGCGGTTCGGCCTCTTCCAGCATGTCGCCGAGAAGGATGTCGGCATCATGGCCGCCACCGGCGCGTTCATGACGGCGACCATCCTCGCCCTCACGATCTCGCTGATTCTCTATCGCCGCGTGCCGGTGATGCCGCTCGTGTCGGGCGTGATCGTCGTCGCCTTCGGCGGGCTGACGCTCTATCTGCAGGACGATCTCTTCATCAAGCTGAAGCCGACGATCGTGAACCTCATGTTCGCGGCGGCGCTCCTCGGCGGGCTCTTCCTCCTGAAGCGCCCGCTCCTCGGCATCGTGTTCGACGGTGTGCTGCAGCTTGACGAGGAGGGCTGGCGCAAGCTTTCGCTGCGCTGGGGGCTCTTCTTCCTGTTCCTCGCCGCCCTCAACGAGGTCGTCTGGCGCAGCTTCTCGACCGACACGTGGGTGACCTTCAAGGTGTTCGGCACGATGCCGATCACCATCCTCTTCACCCTGTGCCAGCTCCCGCTGATCCAGCGGCACGCTCTGCCGCAAAATTAGGCAATTCGCGCGGCCGCGACAGCGCGGGCCGAAGCCTCAAAAATAGGCAAATGGCGGAGCCGCGGCGCGCGCGGCTCCTTCTCGTCGTCACGGAGCCAGATCATCCGGCCCGCGCTCCATCGGGCGCGGGATGATCTGGCGGCCGGTCAGGCCGTTTCCTTGCGGTTCTGGCGGTTGGCGATGAGGTCGTCCACCACCGCGGGCTCGGCGAGGGTCGAGGTGTCGCCGAGGCTGCCGAAATCGTCCTCCGCGATCTTGCGCAGGATGCGGCGCATGATCTTGCCCGAGCGCGTCTTCGGCAGGCCGGGGGCCCACTGGATGAGGTCGGGCTTGGCGATGGGGCCGATCTCGTTGCGCACGAAGTCGGACAGCTCCTTGCGCAGCGCCTCGGTCGGCTCGCGGTCCGACATCAGCGTCACATAGCAGTAGATGCCCTGGCCCTTGATGTCGTGCGGGTAGCCGACGACCGCGGCCTCGCTGACGGCGGGGTGGGCGACGAGGGCCGATTCGATCTCGGCCGTCCCCATCCGGTGGCCCGAGACGTTGAGCACGTCGTCGACGCGGCCGGTGATCCAGTAATAGCCGTCCTCGTCGCGCCGGCAGCCGTCGCCGGTGAAGTAGCTGCCTTTGTACTGCTGGAAGTAGGTGTCCACGAAGCGCTGGTGGTCGCCCCACACGGTGCGCATCTGGCCGGGCCAGCTATCCTTGATCACGAGGACACCCTCGGTCGCGCCCGCCTTCTCCTCGCCCGTCGCCGGGTCGAGCACGGCGGGGACGATGCCGAAGAAGGGCTTCGTCGCCGAGCCCGGCTTCGTCGGTGTCGCGCCGGGGAGCGGGGTGATGAGGTGGCCGCCGGTCTCGGTCTGCCACCAGGTGTCGACCACCGGGCAGCGCTTGTCGCCGACGACCTCGTAGTACCAGCGCCAGGCTTCCGGGTTGATCGGCTCGCCGACGGTGCCGAGGATGCGCAGCGAGGAGAGGTCGTGCTTCTTCACCGGCGCGTCGCCCTTGCCCATCAGGGCGCGGATCGCGGTGGGCGCGGTGTAGAAGGTCGCGACCTTGTGCTTCTCACACACGGCCCAGAAGCGGCCGGCGTCCGGATAGGTGGGCACGCCCTCGAACATCAGGCTGATCGCGCCGTTCGCGAGGGGGCCGTAGACGATATAGGTGTGCCCGGTGACCCAGCCGACATCGGCGGTGCACCAGTAGACCTCGCCGTCCTTGTAGTCGAAGGTCAGCTCGTGGGTCATCGCGGCGTAGACGAGATAGCCGCCCGTGGTGTGGACGACGCCCTTCGGCCGCCCGGTCGAGCCGGAGGTGTAGAGGATGAAGAGCGGATCCTCAGCCTTCATCTCCTCCGGCGCGCACTCGGCCGGAACGTCGGCGGCGAGCTCGTGCAGCCAGAAATCGTTGTTCGGACGCCAGGCGACCTGCTTGCCGGTGCGCTTCACGACGAGGCACTTCACCCGGTCGTCGCACATGAGGAGCGCCTGGTTGGCGTTGTCCTTGAGGTTCGTGGTGCGGCCGCCGCGCGGCGCCCCGTCGGCGGTGATGAGGAGCTTCGCGCCGCAATCGTTGATGCGGTTCGCGAGGCTGTCGGCCGAGAAGCCGGCGAAGACGACGGAGTGGATCGCCCCGATCCGCGCGCAGGCGAGCATCGCGTAGGCCGCCTCGGGGATCATCGGCAGGTAGATGATGACGCGGTCGCCGCGCTTGACCCCCAGCGACTTCAGGACGTTCGCGAACTTGCACACCTCCTCATAGAGGGTGCGATAGGTGATGTGCTGGGCCGGCGCGTCCGGATCGTCCTGCTCCCAGATCAGCGCCGTCTGGTCGCCGCGGGTCGCAAGGTGCCTGTCGACGCAGTTGACGCACGCGTTCAGCGTGCCGTCCTCGTACCATTTGATGTCGACATCGGGATACGCGAAGGAGGTGTTCTTGACCTTCGTGTAGGGCTTGATCCAGTCGATGCGCTTGCCTTCCTCTCCCCAGAATGCATCCGGATCGGCCACCGAAGCGGCATATTTCCGCTCGTAAGTTTCCGCGTTGACGTGGGCGGTCGATGCGATGCTCGAGGGGACCGCGAACGTGTCGGTCATGTCGTTTCCTCGCCGTTTCGTCTTTGTTGTCGAAGTGCGCGCCGGGGCGCGGCGGGAGCCCGCCGACGCCGGAACACGCCTTCGACACACCGTGCCCGGACCGCACCCTTTGCGGCCCGCGACTAAGCGTTAGCCGCTTGGAGGGGGCGCGTCCACAAGACCGGTGGCCAGCGGGCAATTGCGTAAATACCTTCTCAGGGCAACGACATTGCGGTTAAAGGTTAACCAGACCGGGTCGAATTTATGACCCAGCAGAAAGGGAGGGAGACCCCATGAAGTTCATGACAACAGCCTGCGCTCTGGCGCTGGGGGCCGCCGTCTTGGCCGGGCCGAGCGATGTGAAGGCCGCGGATTATCTGCTGGCGACCGCCTCCACCGGCGGCACCTACTACCCGGTCGGCGTCGCGCTCGCGACCGTGGTGAAGGTCAAGCTGCAGCCGACCGAAGGCATCAACATGAGCGCCATCAACTCGGCCGGCTCGGGCGAGAATGTCGCCCTCATGCGCAACGGCGAGGCGCAGTTCGGCATTCTCCAGGGCCTTTATGGCGCCTACGCCGCGAAGGGCATCGGCCCGCTCGAAAGCATGGGTCCGCAGGACAATCTGCGCTCGGTCTCGATGCTGTGGCCGAACGTCGAGCACTTCGTCGTGCGCTCCGACTATGTCGATTCGGGCACGATCATGGACATGGAGAAGCTGAAGGGCCGCACCGTGTCGATGGGCGCGCAGAACTCCGGCACGCTCGGCTCCAACCGGACGATCCTCAACAATCTCGGCATGAACATGGACGAGGATTTCGACCTCGCCTACATGGGCTACGGCCCGTCCGCCGACGCGCTCCAGAACGGCCAGATCGACGGCATGTCGACCCCGGCCGGCGCGCCCGTCTCCGCCGTCTCCTCCGCCTTCGCCAACATGGGCGACCAGATCACGCTCCTCGGCTTCACCGACGAGCAGATCAAAGCGGCGAACGGCGAGTTCGATGAGCTCTGGACCGCCTATAAGATCCCGGCCGGCATGTATCCGAGCGTCGACAAGGACATCGTGACGATCGCGCAGCCGAACTTCCTCGCGGTCGACGCGTCGGTCTCCGAGGACGACGTCTACAAGATCACGAAGACGATCTTCGAGAACCTGCCCTTCCTGCAGTCGATCCACCCGGCGACCAACACGATGAGCCTCGAGACGGCGATCGCGGGCCTGCCGCTGAAGCTGCACCCCGGCGCGCTGCGCTATTTCGAGGAAGCCGGCGTCAACGTGCCGGATCGGCTGAAATAATCCATTCCGCGTGGCGGCCCGGCCGCCTCGCCCCGATGACCGACGCCCGGCCGCACGCAAGCGCGGCCGGGCGTCTCTTTTGTCCCGCCTCCGCTTGTGGCAAGACAATGGCAGGTGGCGGTCGGCAACGGACGGTTGTTTCCGTTGCCCGACTCGCTCGTGACTCTGTGCCGCAACGACATTTCGCGGTGCGGACCGGATTGTAAGCCGCGGCGCCGTCAACGTGCCGCATCCTCGTATCGCGGGCCGAAGGTTCGCCTCCTGATGCCGGCCTTGCGGGCGGTGTCGCTCCTCAGCCCCGTCCTCCCGGACGGCAGGCGGCCGCAGCAAGGGTGAGACTTCCGACATGGACATCGACAACAAGGCGCCGATGCGCGGGGAAATCCATTGACTGACGCGAACCGTGTTGAGGCCACCGCCCCCGATGTGACCGGTGAGGGCGTCGATCCGCCCGGCGTGCGCGACTTCGCCCACAACCCGGTGCTGTCCTGGGCCTTCTTCCTCTTCGCCGTCCTCGTCTCGATCTTCCACGTCCTCGCCAACGCGCTCGGCACCCCGCTGGAGCGCGGCCTCGTCGCGCTCGGCGAGGATCTGCCGGCCGTCGGCGGCGTCCTCGTGCCGCTCGGCCGCTGGTTCGGCGATCTCGCCACCCTGTCGACGCTGACGCTCTGCTCGGTGCACTTCGCGGGCTTCGCGATCCTGTGCACGCTGCGCTTCCCCTTCATCCAGACGAAGAGCGAGGGTGCGGCGCGGATCGTCCTGATCGCCGACATCATCTTCGGCCTCCTCGTCGCCATCTCGGCCGTCACCCTCATCGCGAACGAGAACGCGATCTACGATCGCGGCGTCTCGCTCTCGCTGCAGGATTGGGTGATGGCGGCGATCGTCATCCTCGGCGCGATCGAGCTGACGCGGCGCACGACGGGCTGGATCATCCCGGTCCTCATTATCATCGCCGTCACCTATCCGACGATCTGGGGCTCGATGATCCCCGGCGTCTTCCGTTTCGCGGGCCTGTCGATCGAGACCGTCACCTTCCGCTCGATCTTCTCCGACGAGGGCATGTTCGGCACGATCGGCCAGATCTCGGCGACCTACGTCTTCATGTTCATCCTGTTCGGCGCGTTCCTGCTGCGCTCGGGCGCGGGCGACTTCATCGTCGACCTCGCGCGCGCCGCAGCGGGGCGCTTCACAGGCGGGCCGGGCTTCGTCGCCGTCCTCGCCTCCGGCCTCACCGGCACGATCTCGGGCTCGGCGATCGCGAACACGGTGTCGACCGGCGTCATCACCATCCCCCTCATGAAGCGCTCCGGCTTCCCGCCCAAATTCGCGGCGGGCGTCGAGGCGGCGGCCTCCACCGGCGGCCAGCTCATGCCGCCGATCATGGGCGCGGGCGCGTTCGTGATGGCGAGCTACACGCAGATCTCCTACCTCGACATCGTCGCCGTCGCGCTGCTGCCGGCGATCGTCTATTTCGCCTCCGTCGCGATGTTCGTGCGCATCGAGGCGAAGCGCTCCGGTGTCGTCGGCGTCGACGACGGGACGCGCGTGTGGGAGGTCATGAAGCGGGGCGGCCCGTCCTTCCTCATCCCGATCGTCGTCCTCATCGGCCTCCTCATCTACGGCTTCACGCCCACCTACGCGGCCGGCTACGCGATCCTCGCCGTCATCGTCTCGTCCTGGCTGACGCCGAACCGGATGGGGCTGCGCTCCATCATGGACGCGCTCGCGCTCGGCGCGTCGAACATGATCACGACCGCGGTGCTCCTCATCTCGGTCGGCCTCATCGTCAACGTCATCGCGATGACCGGCATCGGCAACACCTTCTCGCTGATGATCTCGGACTGGGCGGGCGGCAATCTCTTCATCGCGCTGGTGCTGATCGCGCTCGCCTCGCTGGTCCTCGGCATGGGCCTGCCGGTGACGGCGGCCTATATCGTGCTCGCGACGCTCTCGGCCCCGGCGCTCCAGCAGCTCATCCTCGCCAACGTGATGTCCAACGAGACGATCGACGCGGCGACGATCGCGGCGATGGTGTCGGGCACGCTCGCGGACACGGTGAAGCCCTTCTTCATGCTCGCCGACCCGGCGGCGCTGACCGCGCTCGCCGCGCCCATGAGCGCGGGCGACGCGGCGGCCCTCTACGCCAAGCTCCCGCCCGAGCTTCTCGACCAGATCTACCAGAACGCCCGCGCCGGCATCGATCCGGCGGTGATCACCGGCGCGCTCCTCTCGGCGCACATGATCATCTTCTGGCTGAGCCAGGACAGCAACGTGACGCCGCCGGTGTGCCTCACCGCCTTCGCGGCGGCGGCGATCGCGAAGACACCGCCGATGTCGACCGGCCTCGTCGCCTGGCGCCTGTCGAAGGGCCTCTATCTGATGCCGGTGATGTTCGCCTACACGGCCTTCCTCACCGGCTCGCCGATCGAGGTCGGGCTCCTCTTCATCGTCGCGCTCCTCGGCGTCGGCGCGCTCGGAACGGCGATCGACGGGGCCTTCGAGGCGCCGCTGCCGATCTACGCCCGTGCCGGCCTTGCCGCCGGCGGCGTCGCGCTGATCTATCCGGGGCACGTTCTTCTCAACGTTGCCGCCGCGATCTTCGTGGTCGCGCTCCTCGCCCTCAACGCGATCTGGTCGCGTCGCACGCCATCCGCGGCGGCGGCATGACGGAATTTCTATGATTCAGAGCGCGAATTAGAACGCCTGCAAACGATTCTGCGGCATACTTTCCGGGCGAAGCTGCAAAAGTGGTCTGGAACGGACCACAATGTTGTGATTGAACAAAGCCAGTCCCCCGGAGACGTCGATGCCCATCGTCAACCGCTTCCACGACCTGACCGAAGAGATCACGGCCTGGCGCCGTGACCTCCACGAGAACCCGGAGCTGCTCTACGACACGGTGCGCACGTCCGCCGTCGTCGCCGACAAGCTGCGCGAATTCGGGCTCGACGAGGTGGCGACCGGCCTCGGCAAGACCGGCGTCGTCGGCATCATCAAGGGGAAGGGCGGCGGGGCGGGCCCGGTGATCGCCCTGCGCGCCGACATGGACGCGCTGCCGATCCTGGAGCGCACCAACAAGCCCTACGCCTCGAAGACCCCCGGCGTGATGCACGCCTGCGGCCATGACGGCCACACCGCGATGCTCCTCGGCGCCGCCAAATATCTCGCCGAGACGCGCAATTTCGGCGGCACCGTCGCGGTCATCTTCCAGCCGGCCGAAGAGGGCGGGGCGGGCGCCAAGGCGATGATTGATGACGGGCTCCTCACCCGCTTCGGGATCGAGCGCGTCTTCGGGATGCACAACATGCCGGGGATGCCCGTCGGCACCTTCGCGATCCGTCCGGGCCCGCTGATGGCCTCGGCCGACCGCCTGCGCATCACCATCGACGGGTTGAGCGGGCACGCCGCGAAGCCGCATCTGTCGCGCGACCCGATCGTCGCCGGCGCCGCGATCATCACGGCCGCGCAGTCGATCGTGGCCCGCAATGCCGATCCGCTGGAGGCCGCGGTCCTCTCGATCACCATGTTCCATGCCGGGACGACCGACAACGTCATCCCGTCCTCGGCCGAGCTGCGCGGCACCGTCCGCACGCTCCTCCCGGAGATGCGCGACCTCATCGAGGCGCGGCTCGAGGCGATGGTCGCCCAGGTCGGCGCCGCCTACGGCGTCGAGGCGCGGCTCGATTATTCGCGTGACTATCCCGTCACCGCCAACGATGCGGCCGAGGCCAGCTTCGCGGCCGATATCGCGGCCAAGGTGGTCGGCGAGACGAACGTGGACCGCAACGTGGTCCCGACCATGGGCGGCGAGGACTTCTCGTTCATGCTGAACGAGCGGCCCGGCGCCTTCATTTTCGCCGGTGTCGGGGAGGATGTCGCCAACCTCCACAACGACGCCTACGACTTCAACGACGAGCTCATCCCGGTGGGATGCTCCTACTGGACGACGCTGGTAGAGACAGCGTTGCCTCGGACAGCATGACCGACACCGTCAAGTTCACGCGGATGGCCGATGGCGACCGCGACGATTATCTCTTCCTGGAGCGGCACGAGCGGGAGGCGGCGCTGCATGTCGGCGATCGCCTCATCGACGCGCTGCGCCTCCTCGACAATGTGGACTCGGCCTACCGGGTCTCGCGCTACCAGCATTCGATCCAGGCGGCGACCCGCGCCTGGCGCGACGGGGCCGACACGGACTGGGTGGTGGCCGCGCTCCTCCACGATGTCGGGGATCTCTACGCCCCCTACAATCACGACGAATATGCCGCCTCGATCCTGCGGCCCTATCTGCGCGACCAATGCACCTGGGTGATCGCCAATCACGGGCTCTTCCAGCGCTATTATTACGCGCACCATTTCGGCGGAAACCGCGAGGTGCGCCGCCGTCATGAGAGCCACCCCTATTATGACGACGCGATCCTGTTCTGCGAGCGCTGGGACCAGGCGAGCTTCGACCCGGACTATGAGAGCCTGCCGATCGACTTCTTCCGCCCGCTGGTGGCCGAAGTGTTCGGCCGCGACCCCTACACGCCGCAGGTGATCTCGGCGGGCGTGCGCGTGCCGCTCGTCGACCGCGTGGTGGCCGAGCGTCGCGCCGCGGGTCTCGATTAGGATTGATCAGGCGCCGAAGCCTGGGGTTTTTCAGGCGCTGGGCCGGCGCGAAAGGGCAGGGGACGGACGCGCGGCGCCCGTGCCTCCGGCCGCTCAGGAGATCGCGTCGATCTCCTCGTCCGTCAATTCACCCGGAACGATGGTGATGGGGATCGGATAGGCGCCCGCCTGTCCGCCCGCGATCGCGCTGACGAGCGGGCCGGGGCCTTCCGAGCCGGACGCCGCGGCGAGTACCAGAATCACGATCGACGGGTCGTCCGCGATCACCTGCCTGATCCCCTCGACACGGTTGCCGATGACGATGCGGCGCTCCGGCTGGCCCGGAATGTGGTCGGCGAGCTTGGTGAGCGCGCGGTCGAGCATCTCCTCGGCCTCCTGCTCAGCCTCCTCGCGCATCAGATTCTCGACGCCGAGCCAGTGCTGGAACTCGCTCGTCGCCGCGACGCAGAGCGCCACCACGGACGCGCCGGTGTTGGCGGCGCGCTTGGCCGCATAGAGGAGGGCGCGCTCGCATTCCGGCGTGTCGTCGACGACGACGAGGAATTTGCGCGTGGCAGGACGGTGATCGCGGGTCACGGAATTACTCGAGGATGCGCGTGTAGTCGATGTTGAAGAGATCCCGGTCGACCGGCACCCCCGTCGCGACATTGTAGATCGAGACGCTGGTCTCCTGGCCCTTCCCGTCGACGACATTCCACTGCTTCAGTTCCTTGGTGCCGGCGTCGAACAGGAGCGTCAGCGAGCCGTCGCCGAAGGCGGTGGATTCCTCGATGGTGATCGAGATGATGTCGGGCTGGATGTCGACATCGGTGACCTTCGCGTCGGACGTGAGGTCGATCGTGTTGTCGAGCAGGAAGCGCAGCGGCGTGCGCTGAAGCGGCCAGATGTCTTGCGTGGCGAGCTTGCGATCGCGCACGGCGACGGACTTGCCGTCGGCGATGATGTCGAGCGTCGAGGGCGAGTCGTAAAAGAAGCGGACCTTGCCGGGACGCGAGATCGCGAAACGGCCCTGCGTGCGTTGCCCGTCCGGCCCAAACTGCACGAACTCCCCTCGCATCGTCTTGATGGAGTTGAAGTATTGGTTGATCTCCTTCAGCGCCTCGTCGGTCGCCGCGGACGCCGGAAGGGCGGTCGCGACGAGCGTCAGCGCGAGGAAGATGCGGGCAAGGAATGTCATGGCTGTCCTCCGAATGGGGTCGAACCGACCCATGAGGGTTTCGGCCTGTCTGCCTCCTGAATGATCACAATCGTCGGCGGTCAGGCAACCTATTCTTCGGACGAGCCCCAGCTAGTCGCACCGGCTCCCTGGCGCGCCGCCTTGGCGTGCGCGCCGGTCCGACCGCTCAGGTGATCATCGCGAAGTCAGAACTGAAATTGGCCTCGATCTCGGAAAAAACACTCCCTTCGGACGCGGACGTGACAATTGCGACCGGCTCGGTGACGTCGGTGTCGGACAGGAGAAGGGCCTTCGCGGCGAAGGGGCCGCTCGTCGATTGCAGGAAGGCGGTGAGGCGGGGGCCGCTATCGTCGAAGAACTCACGGTGCTGCTTCACCTCGTTGATCAGGCCGAGCGCCCCGAGCGTGGAGGTGAGGAAGGCGAACTCGGCCTCCGCGAACGGGACCTTGCCGCGCCCCTCGATGACGATCGGCTCACCGTCGGGCGGCGACCAATGATCATAGTCGATCGCCGTGATCACCACCTTCAGATACTCGACGTCCCACACCATGGTCCCGGCCGTGCGCTGGAACTCGTGGAGCGCGCTGTCGATGTAGATGATGTCGGCGTTGTCGATCTCCGCCTCGAGGAAGACGCCCGCGCCGGTGCCGCCTTCTTCGCCGACGGTGACGCCGCTCCCGGTCGCCGTCATCTTGTAGACTTCGCCGAAGCCGAAATCGGTGTGCTTGACGTGGACGCGGGTGCTCGCGCTCGCCGCGTTCCCGTTGGCGCCCGCCAGGAACCGCAAGCTCAGACTGAGGGCTTCCTCCTCTTCCTGGAGCTGAGAGAGTTGCGAAAACTGCCCGATTTCGGCCTCGTCTTCGATCACCGCATCCGCGCCGAAAGAGAAAAGCATCCTCTGTCTCCCTGAAAATTTGTATTTCGGCAGACTATAAGTGGAAGGAAACGCCTGCCAACCACATTCTGGCCATCCTTGCGGGGCGGAGCCGGGGCGGTTGCTGGCGCGCGCGGGTGCGGAAACGGAAAACGCCGCCCGGAGGCGGCGTTTTATTCAAATCGATGCGGGCCGGGCCGGCCCCGCGCAGTTCGCCCGTGGCGTCAGGCGATCTCTTCCTCGGCGGGCACCAGGATGTCGCGCTTGCCGGCGTGGTTGGCGGGGCTGACGACGCCCTCCTTCTCCATCCTCTCGATCAGCGTGGCGGCGCGGTTGTAGCCGATCGAGAGGCGACGCTGGACGTAGCTCGTCGAGGCCTTGCGGTCGCGCAGCACGAGGGCGACGGCGCGGTCATAGAGGTCGTCGCTCTCCGACAGCGCGTCGAGGCCCGAGCCGCCGCCACCGCCGGCGCCGCCTTCCTCCTCGTCCTCGTCATCCTCCAGCACGGCTCCGAGATATTCCGGCACGCCCTGGAGCTTGAGGTGGGAGACGACGTCCTCGACCTCCTCGTCGGCCACGAACGGGCCGTGGACGCGCTGGATGCGGCCGCCGCCGGCCATGTAGAGCATGTCGCCCATGCCGAGGAGCTGCTCGGCGCCCATCTCGCCGAGAATCGTGCGGGAGTCGATCTTCGAGGTGACGGCGAAGGAGATGCGGGTCGGGAAGTTCGCCTTGATGGTGCCGGTGATGACGTCGACCGAGGGCCGCTGCGTCGCGAGGATGACGTGGATGCCGGCCGCGCGCGCCATCTGGGCGAGACGCTGGATCGCGCCTTCGATGTCCTTGCCGGCGACCATCATGAGGTCTGCCATCTCGTCGACGATGACGACGATGTAGGGCATCGGCGACAGGTCCAGCACCTCCTCCTCGAAGATCGCCTCGCCGGTGCGCTTGTCGAAGCCGGTCTGGACGATGCGTGTGAGGGGCTCGCCGTTGCGGTTCGATTCCTTCAGGCGGCTGTTATAGCCGTCGATGTTGCGCACGCCGAGCTTGGCCATCTTGCGATAGCGGTCTTCCATCTCGCGCACCGCCCAGCGCAGCGCCGTCACCGCCTTCTTCGGGTCGGTCACGACCGGGGTGAGGAGGTGCGGGATGCCGTCATAGACGGAAAGCTCCAGCATCTTCGGGTCGATCAGGATGATCCGGCACGCCTCCGGCTTGTGCCAGTAGAGGAGGGACAGGATCATCGTGTTGATCGAGACCGACTTGCCCGAGCCGGTGGTGCCGGCGACGAGAAGGTGCGGCATGCGCGCGAGATCGGCGATCACCGCCTCGCCGCCGATCGTCTTGCCGAGGCACATCGGCAGCTTCGCCTTGGTGCGCTCGAACTCCTGGCTCGCGAGGAGCTCACGCAGATAGACGGTGATGCGGCGCGAGTTCGGGAGCTCGATGCCGATCGCGTTCTTGCCGGGGATGACGGCGACGCGGGCCGAGATCGCGCTCATGGAGCGGGCGATGTCGTCGGCGAGGCCGATGACGCGGGACGACTTGATGCCGGGCGCCGGCTCCAGCTCGTAGAGCGTCACGACCGGGCCGGGGCGCACGTGGATGATCGAGCCCTTCACGCCGAAATCCTCGAGCACGCCTTCGAGCACGCGGGCGTTCGCCTCGAGCGCGTCGGGGGTGAGTTCGTTGTCGGCGCGATCGGCGGGGGGCGCGGCGAGGAGGGCGAGCGGCGGGAACTCATACTCGGCGTTGTTGAGGAAGCTCGGCTGGGCCTCCTTCACGACGCGGCGGCCGGGCTTCATCGCGGCGGCCTGGGGCACGACGCGCGGCGCAGCCTCGGGCTCGGGCGCGGGGCGGACCGGGGCGCGCTGCGGGACCGCCTGGCGGGCGGGTTCGCCGCGCGAGGGCTGGCCGCGCGCGGGGCCGGCGTGACGGGCGGCCTCGGCCGCGTACGGGTCGTCGTCCTCCTCGTCGTCATAGTCGTCGAGGGCGTCGTCCTCATACTGGTCGTCGTCGTAGCCGTCATCGTAACCGCTGTCGGTCGCCTGGCGGTCGTCCTCGTCCCAGTCGTCGGCCTCGTCGTCGTAGACGGGGGTTTCCTCGATCGGCGCGTAGGCCTCGTCCTCGGCGAACTCTTCGTCCTCGGGGACGAAATGCTGCTGGTTCAGCTTCGCGGCCGGGCCGCGCAGCGGCTTGCGGAAGGTGAAGGATTGCGGGTCTTCCTCGGGCGCGGTGCGGCGGGGCTCGGCCGCGCGCGCGGCCTGCGCGCGACGCGGGGCCGGGCGCTCCTCGACATAGGCCTCCTCCTCGTCCGCATAATCCTCGTCGTAGGCGACGGGCTCGTCATGGGCCGGGAGGTCGGCCGGCGCCGGGCGGGCGCGGGCGGGCGCGGGGCGGGCGGCCGGGCGCATCGGCGCCTCGTCCATCATGCCGTCGAAGACGAGATCGTCGTCCGAGGGCTCACCGCGGCGGCGCGCGCGATAGACGGCGCGGCCATGGTCCACCGCCTCGCCTGTCCCGGCGAGGGCGGCGCGCAGGGACGGGGCCTCCACTGCGCGCTTGCGCCGGCGCGGCTCGGTGGAACGCATTTTCGCCCGCGCCGTCAGCGCCATGTGGGCGATCGCGCCGCGGAAGGCGGAGAAGCGGCCATTCTCGCGCTCGTAGGTGTCGGTCTCGTCGAGGCCGTACTCGTCGTCATAGGCCGACTCGTCGCGGCGGATCTGGAAGCCGAGCTCGGTGAGCTGCTGGCGCCGGCGCGGCGGCGACACCGCGTGGAGAAGGCAGGCGAGCGCGCCGAGCCCGATGAGGCCGCCTATGAAGCCGCGCACGATCCCCGAGCCGATGCCGAAAATGTCGGAGAGGACGTACTCGTAGGCGCTGCCGACCACGCCGCCGAGCCCGAGCGGGAGCGGCCAGGCCTCGGTGACGGGGAAGACGTTGATGAAGCCCGGCGCGAGGAAGAGGGCGGCAAGGCCGGCGGCGAGCTTGCTGGGGGCAAGGCCGAGCGGGCGGCCGGCGATGAGGCGGATCCCCCAGAGCGGTAGCGGTGCGAGGAGAAGCGGGGCCGCGAGACCGAAGATCTGCATGATCGGGTCGGACCAGACCGCGCCGGGCGTCCCCATCCAGTTGTGCACCGGGCCGGAAATCGCGTGCGTGAAGCTCGGGTCGGACACGTTCCAGGTCGCGAGCGCGACCCCGAGGCAGGCGGCGAGGGCAATGAGGAGGAGGCCCAGCAACGTCGATGTCGCCCGGCGGGCGAAGACCACCGAGGGGTCGTCGAGGAGCTGCTCCAACGCTCTCATACGCATGACACTCACGGCAAACCTCTTGAACGTTCACGGACCGACGCGGGCGCGCCTCCCATGTCACGGCGGCGTCCGCGACGAGCGCGAGACGAAGAGGCCCCGTCGCTCTCTGGTTTGACGCGCGTGCGTTAAGGCAAGGTAACCGTAACCATCCCGAATGGCGGGGATTTTCGCCGGACGGCGCAATCGCTGGATGTCGGGTCGAGAGAATTGAAGAGGTCGGGCGTGACTGTGGCACCGATGCCGCGCCCGGCGGCAACCACCGGGCGTCGCGCCGCCACGGGTGCAACCCGCGGCGGCCGGGCGCGCGTCAGAGGACGGGAGCGGTCGCGAAGACGTCGGCGACGCGGGCAAGGGCGCCGCGCGTCAATTCCGGCGAGGCGACGAGGGCGAGGCGGAGGCGCCCGATGCCCGGATTGACACCGCCGCGCGGCGTCGCGGCGAGATAGGAGCCGGGAACGCACCGCACGCCCGCCTCGCGCCAGAGGCGCAGGGTGGCCGCCTCGTCGTCGCCGCCGATATCGAGCCAGAGGAAGAAGCCGCCCTCGGGCACCACCTCCCCGAAGCGGGGGGAGAGGAGGCGCGCGGCGTCGGCGAACTTCTCGTCATAGAGGCGACGGCTCGCGACGACATGCGCCTCGTCGTCATAGACGGCGGCGGCGACCTCCTGGAGCGGGGTCGGCACCTGGGGGCCGGCCTGGTTGCGGAATTCGCGCACCGCGCCGATCGTGTCCGGCGCGCCGGCGAGGAAGCCGACACGCATTCCGGCAAGGTTCGACCGCTTCGACAGGGAGTTGAAGACGAGGAGGCGCGGCAGGATCTCGGGCCGCTCCCGTGCCGCTTCAAGCGCGCCGACGGGGGCGCCGACCGACTCGCGGTAGACCTCCGAATAGCATTCGTCCGCGAAGATCAGGAAGTCGTGCCGCTCGGCCCGGTCGAAGAGGGCGTGCCATTCGGCCCGCGTCGCGCAGCGCCCCTCCGGATTGGAGGGGGAGCCGAAATAGTAGGCGATCGCCCGGTCGAGGGCGCTTTCGGGCACGCTCTCCCAGTCCGGCAGGATGCCGTCACCGGCCATCATCGGCACCGGCTCGGCCCCGATCCCGTGCGCCCCGGCGATGTAGGTCTGATAGAAGGGGTTCGCGAAGAGGACGGTCGGGTTGTCCTTCTCCATGAGGTCGCGCGCGGTGACGGCCGCCAGGAAGAGCCCCTCGCGGCTCCCGCTCAGCGGCAGAAGCGTGCCCGCCTCGCGGAACCAGCCGTCGAGCCCGTAGCGGCGGTCGATGAAGTCGTGGACGGCGCGCTGGAAGTTCGCCGTGCCCGCGATCGGCGGATAGCCGACGAAGCCGCCCGTGTGCCGCGCGAGCACCTCGCCGATGAAGGCGGGCGGCGCGTGCTGGGGATTGCCGACGGCAAGGTCCACCGGCGCGACGTCCGGTTTCACGTCCCCGATGAGGGCGCGCAGTCGTTCGAAGGGGGATTTGGCGAAGAACATGTCAGTCGAGCCGTCGGTCAGCCGTCCACCACCAGCCAGAGGGCGGACAGGGCAAGTAAGAGAGCCATCGTCACGTTAAACGCGCGCAAACGCCAGCCCGAACCGAGCAGACGCGAGAGCGCCGCACCCGACGCGGCCCAGGCCGTCGTCGACGTGATGCTGACGAAGAGGAAAACGATCGCGATGATCAAGGCCTCGTGGAGCGGTGTCCCGCCCGAGGCGTAGGTTGCGGCGGCGGCGATGCACATCACCCAGGCCTTGGGGTTCACCCACTGGAAGAGGGCGGCGCCGACGAAGGACAGCGGGCGGGCGGCGTTCTTCCGGCCCGCCGCCGACTGGCGGGCGATGCGGAAGGCGAGCCAGAGCATCACGGCGAAGCCGAGCCAGGCGATGACCGTCTGGAGCGCCGGCGCGGAGCGGAACACCTCGCCGAGGCCGAGCGTGACGGTGAAGACCATCACCGTGACGCCGATGGTGACGCCCAGGATGTGCGGCCGGGTGCGCGCGAATCCGAACGTCGCCCCGGAGGAGGCGAGCATCACGTTGTTCGGCCCAGGCGTCCACGAGCAGGCGACCGCGAATGCGATGAGGGCCGCCAGTGTCTGAGCGGTTGGCGCGACCATGGTGTGCCGTAGCCGAGCTCTGCCAATTGATCAATTGACGCATTCGCCGGCGCTGTTATGCAACCGCGGATGGCGGGGCCGCGTGCGCCCCGGCGCCGCGGAGTTTCGTCGATGGACGCGTATTATCTGCCCTCAATTCCGGTGCTCTTGACCTACACGCTCGCGGCGGTCGCGCTGACGCTGACGCCGGGCCCCGACATGACGCTCTTCCTGTCGAAGACGATCAGCCATTCGCGCGCCGCGGGCTTCGCCGCCTTCGCGGGCGCGGCGACGGGCGGGCTCGTCCACTCGATGCTGGTGGCGGTCGGGCTCTCGGCGCTCCTCGTCGCCTCGGTGACGGCGTTCACGGTGCTGAAGGTTGTGGGCGCGGTCTATCTCCTGTGGCTCGCGATCGACGCGCTGCGCAACGGCTCCTCCTTCCAGCTCGCCCCCGACGGGGTGGGCAAGGAGAGCATCCGCTCGGTCTATATGAAGGGGCTGCTGGTCAACCTTCTCAACCCGAAGGTGATCATCTTCTTCCTCACCTTCCTGCCGCAATTCGTCACCGCGACGGACCCCGAGGCGGGCCCGAAGCTCTTCGTGCTCGGCGTGCTCTTCGTGGTGATCTCGATGCCGTTCAACGCGCTGATGGTGCTGTCGGCCGGGCACATCGCCCGCTTCCTGAAGCGCTCGCGCTTCGCGACGCGCGCGATGGACTATCTCTTCGCGACCGTCCTCGGAGGCTTCGCGCTGAAGCTCATCCTCGCGCGCGCCCACTGAGGCGCGAGGGGGCGGGGAGGGGCGCTCCCCGCCGTCGCCGGGTCAGGCGTCCGCGCCGGAGCCGTCGCCGACCGAGATGTGGTCGGCATGGTCGCTGGGGCCGGGGCCGGTGAAGATCTGCCCCATGACCGAGAGGAGCCGCGCGTTGAAGGCGGCCGGGTCGGAGGGCGTCTCCCCGTCGAGGATCTCGGCCGAGCCGAGGAGGAGCCAGGCGGCGTCCGCGATCTTGTCGGCCGAGCCGCCGTTCGCCGCGCGCGCCGCGAGGGTGCGGATCAGCGGGTGGCCGGGGTTCAGCTCCAGGATCGGCTTCACCCCGAAGCCGCCCTTGCCGTGGCGCGAGACGATCTTCTCCATCTGCCGGTCGTAGCCGCCATCGGGGGCGACGAGGCAGGCCGCGCTCGTCGCAAGGCGCGAGGAGGCGCGCACGTCCGAGACGCGGTCGGCGATGGTCTGCTTCACGAGGGCGGAGAGCGTCGCGACGTCGGAGGCCTTCGCCTCTTCCGGCACCTGGTGGTCATTGTGCTTCTTGGCGATGGCGTCGAGATCGGCCGAGCCCTGCGTCACCGACTTGAAGGGCTTGCCCTCATAGCCGAGCGCGGTGCGCACCCAGAAGGCGTCGACCGGGTCGGAGAGGAGCAGAACCTCGACATCGCGCGCGGCGAAACCCTCGAGGTGCGGCGAGGCCGCGACCCGCTCCGGATCCTCGCCGACGACATAATAGATTGCCGTCTGGTTCTCTTTCATGTCGGCGATGTATTCGGCGAGGGTGCGCCCGCCTTCCGGCGCCTTCGTGGTAGCGAAACGCGTGATGGCGAAGAGCTCGTCGCGCCGCTCCGCGTCCTCGTAGAGACCTTCCTTGATGACCGCGCCGAACGCCTCCCAGACCTTGGCGTAGGTCTCGGGCTTGTTGTCGGCGAGCTTCCTCAGTTCGGTGAGGAGACGCTTGGTGGTCGCGCTGCGGATCTGCGCGAGCATCGGGTTCGTCTGCAGCATCTCGCGCGAGAGGTTGAGCGGCAGGTCCTCCGAATCGACGAGGCCGCGCGCGAAGCGCAGATAGCCGGGCAGCAGCGGCGCGTCGTCGGTGATGAAGATCCGCCGCACGTAGAGCTTCATGCGGCCCTTGCGGTCCGGGTCGAAGAGGTCGAACGGGGCCATCTCCGGCACGAAGAGGAGCGTCGTATATTCCTGACGGCCTTCCGCGCGGGTGTGGAGGGTGAGGGCGGGCGTGTCGAAGGCGCCGGCGGTGAACCGATAGAACTCGGTATATTCCTCCTCGGTGATCTCCGAGCGAGGACGGGCCCAAAGCGCCGTCCCGTCGACGAGCTCGCGCGCCGTCTCCTCGCCGGCCTTCCTCACCACGATCGGCACCGGCACGTGGGCCGAGTGGTGCTTGATCAGCCGCTCGACCGCGGCCTCGTCGGCATAGTCGGTGTGCTCGTCGCGCAGCATCAGCGTCACGCGCGTGCCGCGGCGGGGGGCGTCGTCGGACGGCTCGATCTGGAACTCGCCGGAGCCGTCGGAGCGCCAGCGCCATGCGCTCTCGTGGTCGGCGGCGTGGCTGTCGACCACGACCTCGTGCGCGACCATGAAGGCGGAATAGAAGCCGACGCCGAACTGCCCGATCAGCGCCTTGCCGGCATCCTTCTCCTCGAGCGCCTGGCGGAATTTCTCGGTGCCCGAGCGGGCCATCGTGCCGAGATTCTCGATCAGCTCCTCGCGGGACATGCCGATGCCGTTGTCCTCGATGACGAGGCGCTTGGCGTCGGGGTCCACGTTGATCGTGATTTTCAGCGCCGGATCGTCGCCGAGGAGGGCGGGCTCGGTCAGCGCGCTCTGGCGCAGCTTCTCGCAGGCGTCGGCTGCGTTGGAGACGAGCTCGCGCAGGAAGACATCCGGCGTCGAATAGACCGAATGCACCATGAGGTGGAGGAGGCGGGCGACGTCCGCTTCAAAGGCGCGGGTTTCTAAGTGTTCGGTGGTCATCGTCCATAGATAGGGTTGAAGGGGATCCAATGCGCGTCAAATGCGAAGAACGGGCGCGCTGATCAAGAGGATTGCTTGGCGGGGCCGAACGGGTCAGACTTCGACGGCTCACAACAGAAGGGGCGGCTGATGGCCGATGGTGAGGATATAAGTCAGGTGGTGCCGCTCTATCCCCGTATGAGCGGGACCGCGGCGCCCATCTCAACCCCGGCGCACAAGCCCGCGCCACCGATGGTCGCGTTCCACCGCACCGAACTCTCGCAAATCCTCAAGGTCTATGGCCGCATGGTCGCCGCCGGCGAATGGCGCGATTATGCGATCGACCACGCCCGCGAGCAGGCGGTCTTCTCGATCTACCGCCGCATGGGCGAAGTCCCGATGTTCCGCGTGACGAAGACACCGAAGCTCGCGCGCCGCCAGGGCGCCTACGCCGTCGTCTCGGCGCAGGGAATCATCCTGAAGCGCGGGCACGACCTCGAAACGGTGCTGCGCGTCTTCGACAAGAAGCGGCACCTTTCCGTGGTCGGCGACTGACGGCGGACGCGGCGCCGGCGCGATGGGGAAGCGTGCGGGCCTCGCGCTCCTCGTCCTCGTCCTCGCGCTGGCGGCGGGGCGCGTGAGTGCCGAGACCGCGGCCCCCGCGCCCGGCTCGATCCGATTCGCGACCTTCAACGCCGCCCTCACCGAGGATGCGGCGGGCGGGCTCCTGAAGCGCCTGTCGAGCGGGATCGATCCGCAGGCCCGGCGCGTCGCCGAGGTGATCCAGCGCGTGCGGCCCGACGTGCTCGTCCTCCAGGAGATCGACCGCGACGCGGGCGGGGAGAGCCTCACCCTGTTCGTGGACACCTATCTGGCGCGCGGCGAGCAGGGCGCGGCGCCGATCGACTATCCCTTCCGCCTCTTTCCGCCGAGCAACACGGGTGTCCTCTCCGGGGCCGATCTCGACGGGGACGGCACCATCACGCGGCCGGGCGATGCGAAAGGTTTCGGGCGCCATGAGGGGCAGTACGCGTTCGCGATCCTGTCGCACCTGCCGCTCGGCCCGGTGCGCACCTATGCGAACCTCCTGTGGGCGGACATGCCCGGCAGCCTCGTCCCGACGGACTACTATTCGCCGGAGGCCCGGCGCGTGCTGCCGCTCTCCTCGAAGACCCACATCGTGGTGCCGGTGGAGACCGGGGCGGGCGAGATCCTGCTTCTGGCCGCCCATCCGACCCCGCCCGTCTTCGACGATCCGGTCCACGACTGGAACGGGCGGCGGAATGCGGACGAGATCCGCCTCCTCGCCGACCTTCTGGACGGTGCGGTCTATCTCGTGGACGATTCGGGCGAGACCGCCCCGCTCCCGGCCGGGGCGGCGGCGATCGTGGCGGGGGATCTCAACGCCGATCCGGCGCGGGGCGATTCACGCCCCGGCGCGATCGACCGCCTCCTGTCGCACCCGCGCCTCGTCGATCCCGTGCCCGCCTCGCCGTACGGCGATGCTACGGCGGACTTCTCGTCCGGGCGGATGCGGGTCGACTATGTGCTGCCGACGCGCGGGCTCGACATCACCGGGGCGGGGGTGTTCTGGCCGGCGGCCGGCGATCCGCTCGCGCGCCTCGACGCGGCCTCGGACCACCATCTCGTCTATGTTGACGTGCGCCGGCCCTGACGGCGTTCAGCCGATCGTGATCGTGAAGCGGTTGTCGAAGGCGACATAGCCGCGGATCGGGGCCATCTCGTCATAGGGACGGTCATAGCTCCAGGCCGCGTTTTCCAGGGTGTGCGGGCCGATGGTGAGCGAATAGTAGGTGGTGTCGCCCTTGAAGGGGCAGTGGGTCGTCTTCGCGGTCGGTGCGAGACCGGCCGAAATGTCCGCCGGCGGCACGTAGGCGCGGGCGGGATAGCCGTCTTCGCGCAGGATGACCGCCGCCGTGGTGGCCGCGACGATCTCCTCGCCGAGCGTGATCGTGACCGGGGTCGGGCCGGCGTCGAGCACGATCTTGTGGTCGGGGCGGGCGCGGAAGCCGGGGGCGGGATTGACCATGTGTCGTTCCTCCTGATCCATCGCCGTCATGTCGGGTCTTGCGCGGCGGATGCAATTCAAGCCGCCTTCTCCGGGTCTTGAGTTGCTGGCGGCCATTCGATCGCTTATTTCGAACGAGTCGAAACTTCGCGGCGGCTTTGAACCGCCTGGGGAGATACCGAATGTTCATTCAGACCGAGTCGACGCCGAACCCGGAGACTCTGAAGTTCCTGCCGGGCAAGTCCGTCATGGAAAGCGGCGTCGCGGACTATCGTTCCGTCGACGAGGCGGGCGCCTCGCCGCTCGCCAAGCGCCTCTTCGCCGTCGATGGCGTCACGGGCGTGTTCCTTGGAAATGATTTCATCTCCGTCTCCAAGGACGGGACGCCCTGGCCGCACCTGAAGCCGGCCGTGCTCGGCGCCATCATGGAGCACTATCTCTCGGGCGATCCGGTGATCGTGGGTGAGGGGGGCGACGAGGCCGCCGTCACCGCCGAGGAGAGCTATTCCGAAGCGGACGCGGCGACCGTCGCGATGATCAAGGAACTGCTCGACGAGCGCGTCCGCCCCGCTGTCGCCAGCGATGGCGGCGACATCATCTTCCGCTCCTACAAGGACGGGGTGGTGCACCTCTCGATGCGCGGCGCGTGCGCCGGCTGCCCGTCCTCCACGATGACGCTGCAGATGGGCATCCAGAACCTGCTGCGTCACTTCATCCCCGAGGTGCGGGAGGTTCGTCCGGTCGCCTGATGCGCGTCCTCGCGCTCGATACGGCGCTGGACCACGTCCAGGCGGCGCTGGTCTCGCTGCCGGACGGCTCGATCCTCGGCGCCTCCTCGGCGATGGCCAAGGGCGACGCCGAGGCGATCGCCGACCATGCCGACGCCGCCCTCGCGGCCGCAGGCGCCACCTATCAGGACATCGACGCGATCGCCGTCACCGTCGGCCCCGGCTCGTTCACCGGGGTCCGCGTCGGCATCGCGTTCGCGAAGGGGCTCGCCTTCGCGCTCGGCGTCCCGGCGGCCGGGGTCTCGACGCTCGAGGCGCTGGCGCGGGAGGCCGATGCACCGGTCCTCGCCGCGATCGACGCGCGCCACGGGGCGGTCTTCGCCGCGCTCTTCCCGGATGACGGCTACGAGCCCTCGCTCATGGCCCGCATCGGCGTGGAGGCGGCGCGGGCGGCGGCCGCCGAGGCGGGCGCCACCATCGTCGGCCCGGCGAGCGCGATCGCCGCGCTCGGCGACGGGCGGGCGGTGGATCGGGTCGATCTCGCCCGCCTCGCGGCCGCATCCGTTGCCGGCAAGGCACGGGCCGTCCACGCTCTCTACCTTGCGCCCGTCGACGCGGCGCCCCAGCGGCACAAATCGCTGGCGCGCGCGTGATGGTTGTGGCCAACTATGCGGGCTATGAGAACGATGGATCTGGCGTGATTGGTTGGCTTTCTCCCCCCCGCACAGTCGACGCCGTGCAGCCGGCGGACTACGACACTTTGGAGGAGATTCACGCGGCCTCGTTCACCGGCCCCTGGTCGGCGGACGAGCAGGCTGCGCTGAACGACAAGCCCAATGTGTCGACTTTCGTGGCCCGTCGCGGCAGCGCGACGGCGAGCCGGCGGCCGATCGGCTTCATCACCGTCCGCTTCGCCGCGGACGAAGGCGAAGTATTGACGATGGCCGTCCACCCGCGCCATCGCCGGGCGGGGATCGGGCGTCTCCTCCTCAACGCGGCGTTGCGCCATCTCTACGCGGCCCGCGTCACCGAGGTGTTTCTCGAGGTGGATCCGCAGAACGAGGCGGCCCTGTCGCTCTATCGCAGCGCCGGCTTCGTGAAGGTGGGCGAGCGGCCCGATTATTATCACGACGCCCAGGGCCCCCATAAGGCGCTGACGATGCGGCTGCAGATCAACCAGCCGACGGCGATGGCCAAATTCGGATGACCGGTCCGAACGTGACGGGGACGGACGAGTGACGACAATCCGGGCGATCGGCGTCATCGTCGCGCTCGCGCTGATTTCGCTGGTGCTGATCCCGCTTCAGCTGATCGCGATGGCGCTGAAGATGAAGACGGCGACGCGGCGGCTGCCGCTCCTGTGGCACCGCCTTGCGACGCGCGTCATCGGCATCCGCGTGCATGTCCACGGCGCGGCGACGGCGGAGCGGCCGCTCCTGCTCGTCTCCAACCACGTCTCCTGGCTCGACATCACGGTGCTCGGCTCGGTGATGGAGCTCTGCTTCATCTCGAAGTCAGAGGTGGCGGCCTGGCCGATCTTCGGCCTCTTCGCCAAGCTCCAGCGCTCGGTCTTCGTGGAGCGCGACCGCCGGCACAAGACGGGCACGGTCGCGAACGAGATCGCGGACCGGCTGAAGGACGGGGACGTCCTCGTCCTTTTCGCGGAGGGGACCTCCTCGAACGGGATCCACGTCCTCCCCTTCCGCACGGCGCTGATCGGCGGGGCGGTGCGCGCGGCCGAGGCCGGCGGCGCGGAGGTGACGATCCAGCCGCTCGCCATCAACTACACCCAGCTTCACGGCCTGCCGATTGGCCGGTTCCATAAGCCCCGCGTCGCGTGGTACGGCGACATGGATATGCCGCCACATCTGTGGTGGATCCTGAAACACGGTGAGATCGACGTGGACGTCGCGTTTGGCGCCCCCATCCCGCTCCGGGAGGGGATCGACCGCAAGCGCGCCGCGAAAGAGGCCGAAGCGGTCGTGCGCCATCTTGTCGGCGAGGCGACCGCGGGCCGCTTGGTGCGGGGCGCGCCGGTGGCGCCGAAGGCGCGCGAGGCCGCGTAGAGAAGAGGCGAGATGGAAAAGCGGGCCTTCATCAAGAGCTACGGCTGCCAGATGAACGTCTATGACGCGACGCGGATGGCCGATCAGCTGCGCGCGGAAGGCTATGCGATCGTCGAGGAGGCGGAAGGCGCCGACCTCGTCCTTCTCAACACGTGCCACATTCGCGAGAAGGCGGCCGAGAAGGTCTATTCCGAGCTCGGCCGGCTGAAGAACGCGCGCGGCGCCTCGGGCGAGCGCACGCTGATCGGCGTCGCCGGCTGCGTCGCCCAGGCCGAGGGCGAGGAGATCATCCGCCGCCAGCCGCGCGTCGACTTCGTGGTCGGTCCGCAGGCCTATCACCGCCTGCCCGCGCTCATCAAAGGCGCGGAGGCGGGCCAGAAGCCGGTCGACACCGATTTTCCGGCCGAGGACAAGTTCAACCACCTCGCCCAGCCGACGCGCCGGGCGATCACCGCGCGCGGCGTCACCGCCTTCCTCACCGTGCAGGAAGGGTGCGACAAGTTCTGCGCCTTCTGCGTCGTCCCCTACACGCGCGGGGCCGAGGTCTCGCGTCCGGTCGCCGAGATCGTGGCCGAGGCGGAGCGGCTCGTGGAGGCGGGGGTGCGCGAGATCACGCTGCTCGGCCAGAACGTCAACGCCTATCACGGGGCGGACGGGCGGGGCGGGCACGCGAGCCTTGCCGATCTCGTCGGCCGTCTCGCCGGGATCGAGGCGCTCGCCCGCATCCGCTTCACGACGAGCCATCCGAACGACATGGGCGAGGACCTCATCGCCGCCCATCGCGACGAAGCGAAGCTGATGCCCTACCTGCACCTGCCGGTGCAGGCGGGCTCGGACACGGTGCTCAAGGCGATGAACCGCAAGCACCGCGCCGCCGACTATGTGGCGCTGATCGCGAAGATTCGCGCCGCGCGGCCGGACCTTGCCCTCTCCGGCGACTTCATCGTCGGCTTCCCGGGCGAGACCGATGCCGATTTCGAGGCGACGATGGCGATCGTGCGCGAGGTCGGCTACGCGGCCGCCTATTCGTTCAAATACAGCCCGCGGCCGGGCACGCCCGCCGCCGGACGCGAGGACCAGGTGGAGGAGGCGGTGAAGGCCGAGCGCCTCCAGCGCCTCCAGGCGCTGCTCCTCGATCAACAGCGCGATTTCAACAGGGCTTGCGTTGGACGCCGACTCCCGGTTCTCATTGAGAAAGCGGGGCGGCGCGAAGGGCAATGGGTCGGACGCTCACCGTACCTGCAGCCGGTTCATATTCCTGCCGATGCGGGAGGCATCGGCGATATTGTGGAGGTCGACATAAGCGCGGCAGAAGGCAACAGCCTCTTCGGCACGGCGGTCGAGGGCCACGCGCGGCCTTCACGGAGTCGGGCCGCTTGAGCGTCGCGTCGACGGAAGGCGAGACGCTCGCCCTCGCATTCGACGACAACCGCTTGGCCAGCGAGCTCTTCGGCCAATTCGACCAGCACCTCGCCATCCTGGAATCGAAGCTCGACATTGAGGCGACGGCCCGGGGCAACGAGGTGACCATCCGCGGGACCGAGGAGGGCTGCGCACAGGCCCGTCTCGCCCTGCAGCACCTCTATGCGCGCCTCAAGAAGGGCCACCGGATCGAGCGGGCCGATGTCGACGGCGCCATCCGCATGGCACGCGCCAAGGACCGCCAGCTCTCCCTCCCGACGATCGAGCGGCCGCAGTCGGTCGCCCAGATCGCGACGCGCAAGCGCTCGGTCGAGGCGCGCTCGCCCACCCAGAACACCTATATCCGCGCGCTCGAGGCCAACGAGATGGTGTTCGGCGTCGGTCCGGCCGGCACCGGCAAGACCTTCCTCGCCGTCGCCTTCGCCGCGCAGTGCCTGGAACGGGGCCTCGTCGACCGGATCATCTTGTCGCGCCCGGCGGTCGAGGCGGGGGAGCGGCTCGGCTTCCTCCCCGGCGACATGAAGGAAAAAGTCGACCCGTATCTGCGCCCGCTCTACGACGCGCTCTACGAGATGATGCCGGCCGACAAGGTCGATCGCGGCCTTCAGACGGGTGTCATCGAAGTGGCACCTCTCGCCTTTATGCGTGGGCGCACGCTCAGCAACGCGGTGGCGATCCTGGACGAGGCGCAGAACACCACCGCGATGCAGATGAAGATGTTTCTGACCCGTCTCGGTGAGAACGCGCGCATGGTGGTGACCGGCGACCCGTCGCAGATCGACCTGCCGAACGGCGTGCCGTCCGGGCTCAAGGAGGCGCTTCGGATCCTCAAAGGTGTGGACGGGATCGCGCAGGTCCACTTCCGCGGCGAAGACGTCGTCCGCCACGAGCTTGTCGCCCGGATCGTCGCCGCTTATGATTCCGACACGAAAAAGCAGGAAGATGGGGAATGACCCCGACCCAAGATGAAGATGTCATGGCGGGACCAGCGTCGCTGCCGGCATCCGTTCGGGTCGAGGACCCACGCTGGGAGGCGTCCGATCCGGTCGCGCTCGCAGACGTGGTGCTGACGGCATTGTCCGCTTCCGGCTCGTCGCCGAACCATCCGGCGATGGCGGACATCCTCTTCACGAGCGATGCGGTGATGGCGGACCTGAACTCTCGCTATCGCGGCAAGAACGGGCCGACCAACGTGCTCGCCTTCCCGTCCGGCGAGGCGCCGCAGCCAGGGATTCCGTACTCCCTGGGCGGAATCGCGCTCGGTTTCGAGACGGCGGAGAAAGAAGCGCGTGAGCGGGCCATTCCATTGGCCCACCATGCAACCCATCTGACGCTGCACGGTATGCTGCATCTGCTCGGTTACGACCACGAGAATGAGGTCGACCGGGAGGAGATGGAGCGTGTCGAAGTCAATATTTTGGGGGGTCTCGGAATCCCGAACCCTTACGAAGGGAGCTGAGAGAGCGCTCTAAGTCGAGTGCTTGCAGGACAAATGGCCGACGCAGATAGTCCCCGCGCGGCTGGCCCCAACGGGTCGGCCGCCGCACATAAAACCGACGGTGAGGAGGGCTGGTTCGACCGCGTCCTGACCGTATTCGGCCTTCGCCCGACCGAAGGCCTCCGCGAGAATCTCGCCCAGGCGCTTGCCGACGATGCCGGAGAAGATTCCATCTTCTCGACGGAAGAGCGGCGACTGCTGCAGAACATCCTTTCGCTGAGAGACGTTCGAATCCTCGACGTGATGGTCCCCCGCGCCGACATCGATGCGGTGCCGGAGACGATCTCGCTCGCCGATCTCATGAAGATGTTCCGCGAGGCCGGCCATTCGCGCCTGCCCGTCTATCGCGACACGCTCGACGATCCGGTGGGCTTCGTCCACGCCAAGGACGTGATGATCCGCGTCGCCGAGGAGGCGATGGCCGACGAGGGCCTCAATTTCGGCGCCGTCGACCTGTCGCGCGCGCTCGCCGACATGGACATCATCCGCCCGGTTCTCTTCGTGCCGCCCTCCATGCCCGCCATGGACCTCATGGTGCGCATGCAGGCCAACCGCACCCAGCTCGCCCTCGTCGTCGACGAATATGGCGGGACGGACGGCCTCGTGTCGTTGGAAGACCTCATCGAAGAGGTGGTCGGCGATATCGAGGACGAGTACGACTGGCCTGACGAACCGACGATGACCGCGGTCGACGAGAGGGTCTGGTATGCGGACGCGCGCGTGGCGGTGGACGATTTCGCCGAAGAGGCCGGGATCGCCTTCCCCGAGGAAGAATTGCTCGAGGACGTCGACACGCTGGGCGGCATCGTCTTCGCGATCCTGGGGCGCGTCCCGGTGCGCGGGGAGATCGTCACCTCGCCCGAGCTGCCGGGCTTCACGTTCGAGGTGCTCGATGCGGACCCGCGCCGCATCAAGCGCGTCAAGGTGACCTGTCCGCCCGATGCGATCGCCCCACAGGAGCAGTCGTTCAGCGGCAAGTGAGACGGCGCCGGCGGAGACCTCCGCCGGACCCGCTCCGGCCGATGCGAGCGACGGCGTGAGCCTTCCCGAACGAACCGGCCCGGCCGGCCGCAGCGCGACCAGCACGTCCACGGCGGGCGGGGCGTTCGCCTCGCGCTGGAGCCGGGTCGCGACGGCGTTCGCGGCCGGGATCATCCTCGGCTTCAGCCTCCCGCCCTACGACTTCTTCCCCGCCGTCTTCGCCTACAGCGCCCTCCTGGTGGTGCTGATGGCGGGGGAGGCGCGGGTGCGGCGTCGCATGGCGGAGCGCGCGCTCCTCGGCGGTGTGTTCGGCTTCGGCTATCACCTGATGGGGCTCTGGTGGGTCGGGGCGGCCTTCCTCGTCGACGCCGACACGTTCGGCGCGCTCCTGCCGCTCGGCGTCATCGGGCTGCCGCTGATGCTCGCGCCCTTCTATGCGCTCGCCGCCATGCTCGTCGGCCTCGCGCCGCGCACCGTCGCCTGGCAGGCCGTCGCGCTCGCCCTCGCGATCTCGGCGACGGACGTCCTGCGCGGCCTCATCCTCTCCGGCTTCCCGTGGAACGCGGCGGGGCTGGCCTTCTCCGATTTCGAGATCCTGCGCCAGAACGCGGCCTTCATCGGGATGGACGGGCTCGCGGTGCCGGCGGTCCTCATCGGCTGCGCGCCGGCCCTCTTCTTCACGCGCGGGAGCCGCTGGCTCCTCATGCCCGTCGGGGCGATGCTCGCCATCATGCTGATCGCGGGGCTCGCGCGGCTGAATTCGGCCCCGGTCGAGAGCGCCAACGCGCCGCGCATCCGGATCGTGCAGCCAGCGGTGCCGCAGGCCGACAAGTGGGCGGCCGAGCATCGCACCGAGATCTGGCAGCGCCTCCTCGACCTTTCCGCACCGGAGGGGGCGGGGGTGGCCGACGTCGTCATCTGGCCGGAGACGGCGCTCCCCTTCCTCTACCGCGTGCCGAGCCTCGAGGCGGACGAGATCTCCGAGGCGATGCAGTGGACGGCGACGCTCGTCACCGGCGCGGTCGAGCTTGTCGAGACGGAGACCGGCCGCCGCGCGACGAACAGCATCTTCGTGATCGGCCCGGATGGGCAGCTTCGCGGCCGTTACGACAAGGTCCACCTCGTCCCCTTCGGCGAGTTCCTGCCCTTCGCCGGCCTGATGGACCGGCTCGGCTTCCGCAAGATCGTGGAGGGGACGAGCCAGTTCCTCGCCGGGACGGAGCGGGCGCCGCTCACGATTCCCGGCCTGCCGCCCGCGCTGCCACTCATCTGCTACGAGATCATCTTCCCCGATGTCGGCCGCACCGAGGGGATCGGGTGGATCGTCAACGTCACCAACGATGCCTGGTTCGGCGACACGCCCGGTCCGCGCCAGCATTTGCGCCAGGCGCAAATGCGCGCGATCGAACAGGGAGTTCCCGTCGTGCGCGCAGCGAACAACGGGATCTCGGCCGTAATCGACACCCAGGGCCATCTCGTCGGCTCTCTGGCGCTCGATGAGATCGGGTTTCTGGACGCGCGGCTGCCGCCCGTGCGCGCATCGCTGTACCCGACACTCGGCAATGGGGTGCTGTTCGGGTTGTGGATCCTCGGCCTCGCCGCGCTATTCATCGCGCGTCGCATGAAGAAGGCGTAACGCGACAGGATCCATGAGACGTGATACATACAACCGACGCTTATGGGGATTTGTGTCAAAACACTTTTAGCTTGTTCGTGTGCAACCAATCAGGGTACGTTGCGGTTTGTCTCACACAGACTGATTGGATCCGCACCGGCCACCAGGGACGATCACCAGGCCCAGCGGATTTTGACATCACCCGTATTTGAGTGAGGCAAGAAGATGGAACAGTGTGAATCGATGGCGCCGCGCAAACAGCCCAACCCGATCGACATCCACGTCGGCAGCCGCCTGAAGCTGCGCCGCACGATGCTTGGGATGACGCAGGAGAAGCTGGGCGACAAGCTCGGTGTGACGTTCCAGCAGGTCCAGAAGTACGAGAAGGGTGCCAACCGCATCGGCGCGAGCCGCCTGCAGGAGATCTCGCAGATCCTCGACGTTCCGGTGTCCTTCTTCTTCGAGGACGCGATCCAGGCCGATGGCGGCGCCGCCCGCGTGTCCGAATTCGGCTTCGCCGACGATGGCGCCGCCTCGTTCGAGGTCTCGCGCGGCTCGGTCAGCGAGGCGCACGCCCTCGCCCGCGCCTTCAGCCAGATCGAGGATGCGCGCATCCGCCGCCGAATCATCGACCTCGTCGAAACGCTGGCCGACGCCCGCCGCATGTAGAGCGGGCCGCCGGGGCCCGGAACGCCTCACCCGGTCAGGGTCGACGGGCCGATAGGCGCGCGTTCCGCGAAGTCCATTCGGGCCATTGTTGACCAATCCCGGCGCTTTTGATTGAACTGTGGCCGCCTGGCTCCGCGACTTCGTGCGGGTGCCAGGCGCTTTGCGTCTCTGGGGCTGCGGTCAGCCCCCAACCCTTACCCCTCCCAGGACGACGGCCGGTCCGTTCTGGCATGAAAGTTATCAATTTGGCCCGGAAATCCTATCTGTTCTCGAGCGAGTCGGTCTCCGAAGGCCATCCGGACAAGGTCTGTGACCGGATCTCCGACGCTGTCGTCGACGCGTTCCTCGCCGAGATGCCGGAAGCACGCGTTGCCTGTGAGACCCTCGCCACCACCAATCGCGTCGTGATCGCGGGTGAGACGCGCGGCCCCGACTCCATCAACGCCGATGTGGTCGAACAGCTTGCGCGCGACGCGATCCGCGATATCGGGTACGAGCAGGACGGCTTCCACTGGAAGACCGCGGACGTCGCGGTCCACCTCCACGCCCAGTCCGCGCACATCGCGCAGGGCGTTGATTCGGCCGGCAACAAGGACGAGGGCGCCGGCGACCAGGGGATCATGTTCGGCTATGCCTGCACCGAGACGCCGGTGCTCATGCCCGCGCCGATCCACTACAGCCACGCGATCCTGAAGCGCATGGCCGACGCCCGCAAGTCGGGCGAGGCCCCGAAGCTCGGCCCCGACGCCAAGAGCCAGGTCACGCTGCGCTACGAGAACCGCGTTCCGGTCGCCTGCACCTCCATCGTGGTCTCCACCCAGCACATCGACGAGTCGATGACGTCGGACGACGTGCGCGCCGTGGTCGAGCCCTATGTGCGTGAGGTCATGCCGGCCGCGTGGATCTCCGAGGACACGATCTGGTACGTCAACCCGACCGGCAAGTTCGTGATCGGCGGTCCGGACGGCGATTGCGGCCTCACCGGGCGCAAGATCATCGTCGACACCTATGGCGGCGCGGCCCCGCACGGCGGCGGCGCGTTCTCCGGCAAGGACCCGACGAAGGTCGACCGCTCGGCCGCCTATGCCGCGCGTTATCTCGCGAAGAATGTCGTCTCGGCCGGCCTCGCCGACCGTTGCTGCATCCAGCTCGCCTACGCGATCGGCGTCTCCCAGCCGCTGTCGGTCTATGTCGACACCTACGGCACCGGGAAGGTCGAGGAAGAGGCGATCGAGAAGGCCATCGGCCGCTCGATGGACCTGTCGCCGCGCGGCATCCGCACGGCCCTTCAGCTCAACAAGCCCATCTATGCCCGTTCCGCCGCCTACGGCCATTTCGGCCGCGAGCCCGATGCGGACGGCGGTTTTTCCTGGGAGAAGACGGATCTCGCCGAGACCCTCGCACGCGAAGTCTGATCTCACGATCCGCGAGGCGTCGCACGGCGACCTTGCGAGGCTTGCTGACATCGCGGAGGCCTCCTTCGGCGTCTACGTCGAAGCGATCGGCCGCCGCCCCACACCGATGGACATGGACTTCGCCGCGACCCTCGCGGCGAAGTCCATTCTCGTTGCGGCGCGTCCAGGAGAGGACGCGCCGTGCGGCTATGTCGTGTTCGAGCGCCTCGCGGAGGGGCCGGGCTATATCGCCGTCCTCGCCGTCTCGCCCGATGCGCAGGGGCTCGGCATCGGGCCGCGCCTCCTCGCCGCGGCCGAGGAGCGGCTGCGGCGCGAGGGGGCGACCCTCGTCACCCTCCACACCAACGCCAAGATGACCGGCAACATCGTCCTCTACCCCCGCCTCGGCTATCGCGAGACCGGGCGGCATGCGGAGGCCGGCTTCAACCGCGTCTATTTCGAGAAGGTGCTGCCGCCTGCGATCGCGGTGAAAAGCACGGTGGAGGGCCTTTATGGCCGCCGCCGCGTCCACGGCCACAAGGCCGACCCCACCTACGACCGCTTCGCGATCGATCCGGACATCCCGTTCGCCGAACAGACCCTCTTCGCGCGGCCCGTCGAGACGTTGCGCATGGAGGTCGGCTTCGGGGGAGGGGAGCATCTCCTCGACCATGCGCGGCGCGCGCCGGAGATCGGCCTCATCGGCGTCGAGCCGTTCGAGAGCGGGATGATGAAGGCGGTCCGCATCGTCGAAGCCGAGGGGATCGACAATCTGCGCCTCTATATGGGCGACGCGCGGCGCATCCTCGAATGGGTCCCGGAGGGCGCGCTCGACCGGGTCGACGTGCTCTATCCGGACCCGTGGCCGAAGCGGAAGCACTGGAAGCGGCGCTTCATCTCGATCGACGGGCTCGACCGGCTGGCGCGTGCCGTGCGGCCGGGCGGCAGCGTCCGCTTCGCCTCCGACATCCCGTCATACGTCGCCTGGACGCGCGCGCACGTTGCGGCCCATCCTGACTTCACCCTCGCGAGCGACACGACCGAGCCCTATCCCGGCTGGCCCGGCACCCGCTACGAGGCGAAGGCGTTCCGCGAGGGGCGCACCCCGCGCTATCTGACGCTGGCGCGGCGCTGATCTCGGGGCGGCGACCCGGACGCACCGAGAAGAGACGCACCGACAAAAAAGCCTGGCGCCGGATCGATCGCTCGACCCGGCGCCAGGCTTTTTTCGTTCAAGGCGGGCGCCGCGCGGGGCGGCGCCGCGCCGGTCAGTTGACGCCGAAGCTCGCGATCGCGGCCATGTTGACGAGGTCCGCGTCGCGCGCACCGAACGGCACGATCTGCACGGGCTTGTCGAGGCCGACGAGGATCGGGCCGAGAACCGTCGAGCCGCCGAGCTCCTGCACCAGCTTGGTGGAGATCGCCGCCGAATCGAGGCCCGGCATAAGGAGGACGTTCGCCGGACCCGAGAGGCGGCAGAACGGGTAGGCGCTCATCAGGTTCGCGTTGAGCGCGACGTCCGCCCCCATCTCGCCGTCGAACTCGAAGTCGACGCGGCGCTTGTTGAGGATCGCGACCGCCTCCTGCACCCGGCTCGCGCGCTCGCCCGGCGGGTTGCCGAAATTGGCGTAGGCGAGCATCGCGATCCGCGGCTCGTAGCCGAGGCGGCGGGCGACGCGCGCGGCCTCCTCGGCGATGTCGGCGAGATCGGCCGCGGACGGGTCGTCATGCACGGCGGTGTCGGCAACGAGCACGGCGCGCCCGCGCGTGTGGACGAGCGACACGCCGATGATCTTGTGGCCGGGCTTCGTCGAGATGACCTGGCGCACCACGTCGAGCGCGACGGCATAGTTGCGAGTCACGCCCGTGACGAGCGCGTCCGCGTCGCCGAGCGCCACCATGGTCGCCCCGAAATAGTTGCGGTCCTGGTTGATCATGCGCTGGCAGTCGCGGAAGAGGTGACCGCGGCGCTGGAGCTTCGAGTAGAGATATTGGGCGTAGTCGGCCGTGCGGCGGGAGATGCGCGCGTTGGCGATCTCAAGGCCCGGACGCATCTCGATGCCGGCCTGGAAGGCCTGGTCGCGCACGGTCTCCTCGCGGCCGATCAGGATCGCGGTGCCGAGCTCCTGGTTCACGAAGGAGGCGGCGGCGCGGATGACGGCCTCTTCCTCGCCCTCGGCGAAGACGACGCGCTTCGGCGCCTGACGCACCTTGGTGAAGATGCGCGACAGGGAGCCCGCGACCGGATCGCGCCGGGCCGACAGCTCCTCGCCATAGCGCTCGAGGTCGACGATCGGGCGGCGCGCGACGCCGGTGCGCATCGCGGCCTTGGCGACCGCCGGCGGGATCGTGGAGATGAGGCGCGGGTCGAACGGCACGGGAATGATGTATTCCTTGCCGAAGCGCGGGCGCTGGCCCTGATAGGCGGCGGCGACCTCGTCCGGCACGTCCTCGCGGGCGAGGGCGGCGAGCGCCTCGGCGGCGGCCACCTTCATGTCCTCGTTGATGGCGGTCGCCCGCACGTCGAGCGCGCCGCGGAAGATGTAGGGGAAGCCGAGGACGTTGTTGACCTGGTTCGGATAGTCGGACCGGCCGGTGGCGACGATCGCGTCGTCACGGATCTCGGCGACCTCTTCCGGCGTCACTTCCGGGTCGGGGTTCGCCATCGCGAAGATGATCGGGTTGGGCGCCATGGAGCGCACCATCTCGCGCGTCATCGCGCCCTTCACCGACACGCCGAAGAAGACGTCCGCCCCGTCGAGCGCCTCGCTGAGGGAGCGTGCGTCGGTCTCGGCGGCGTGGGCCGACTTCCACTGGTTCATGCCCTCCTCGCGGCCCTGATAGATCGGGCCCTTCGTGTCGCAGAGGATGACATTGTTGTGCGGCACGCCCATCGCCTTGACGAGCTCGACGCAGGCGATGCCCGCCGCGCCCGCGCCGTTGCAGACGATCTTCGTGTTCGTCAGCGTGCGCCCGGTGAGGTGCAGCGCGTTGATGAGGCCGGCGGCGGCGATGATCGCGGTGCCGTGCTGGTCGTCGTGGAAGACGGGGATGTCCATCATCTCGCGCAGCGCGCTCTCGATGAGGAAGCAGTCCGGCGCCTTGATGTCTTCGAGGTTGATGCCGCCGAAGGACGGGCCGAGATAGCGCACCGAGTTGATGAAGGCGTCGACGTCCTGCGTGTCGACCTCGATGTCGATGCCGTCGATGTCGGCGAAGCGCTTGAAGAGGACGGCCTTGCCCTCCATCACCGGCTTGGAGGCCAGCGCGCCGAGATTGCCGAGGCCGAGGATCGCCGACCCGTTCGAGATGACGGCGACGACGTTGCCGCGCGTCGTGTAGTCGAAGGCCCGGTCCGGGTCCTCCGCGATGGCGCGCACCGGGACCGCGACGCCGGGCGAATAGGCCAGCGACAGGTCGCGCTGGGTCGCCATCGGCTTGGTCGGCGTGACCTCAAGCTTGCCGGGTCGGCCGCGCTGGTGGAATTCCAGGGCCTCTCCGTCAGTAATCGTGGCTCGGCCGCGCCGGCTGGTTTCCGCGTCCACGGCGTCTCTCCCTCTAACTCTTTGAGTTTAGAGGTACGCAATTTCGCGCCTCTACGTCCATATGCTGATTGCGTGTTTTGCCTGCGAGAATGGAGCGCACGCAGTGGAATATCAGTCTGCGACCTCTTGTGGAGGGATGCGTCGCGACTGTGAAGTCTTCGCCCGCGCGCCTTGCGTGCGCTGACCGCCCCCGGCAGGCTTGCCCTGCAGGAAGAGGGCGGCGACCACCATGGAGGCGATGAGCGAGCGGATCGAGGAGGGGGCGACGCCCAGCCTGGAGGCCCAGGTCGCGCAGGCGACGCCCATGATGGCGCAATATCTCTCGATCAAGGCCGACCATACCGAAGGCCTCCTCTTCTATCGCATGGGCGATTTCTACGAGCTCTTCTTCGAGGACGCCGAGATCGCCGCGAAGGCGCTGTCGATCCACTGCACGACGCGCGGCACGCACATGGGCGAGCCGATCAAGATGGCGGGCGTCCCGGTTCACGCGGCGGAAGAATATCTGTCGCGCCTGATCGCGCAGAATTTCCGCGTCGTCATCGCCGAGCAGACCGAGGATCCGGCCGAGGCGAAGAAGCGGGGCGCGAAGTCCGTCGTCGCGCGCGCCGTGGTGCGGATCGTGACGCCCGGAACGCTGACCGAGGAGCGCCTCCTTGATCCGGGCCGCGCCTCGCGCCTCGTCGCGGTCGCCGCCCACAAAGGCGGCTACGGGATCGCGTCGGCCGACGTCGCGTCCGGCCGCTTTCACCTCTGCGCCACCGACGAGGCCGGGCTCCTCGGCGAACTCGCCCGGATCGATCCGGTCGAGCTGATCGCGGCGGAGGGGCTGGAGCTGCCGGCGCTGCCGAGGCGGGTGACGGTCGGGCGGCGCGTGCCGTCCGAGTTCCGCGCCAACGACGCGGCGGAGCGGCTCGCGGCGGCCTTCGGCGTCGCCGATCTTGCCGCCTTCGGCACCTTCTCGCCCGTCGAGGCGGCGGCGGGGCTCGCCCTCGTCAACTATCTCGCCGAGACGCAGCTCGACAATGCGCCCCCGCTCGATCCGCCCGCGAAGGACGAGCCCGGCGACGTGATGGCGATCGACGCCGCGACGCGGGCGAGCCTGGAACTCACCCGACCGACGCGGCCGGATGGGCCGACCCTCCTCTCCGCGGTCGACCGCACCGTCTCCGGCATCGGCGCGCAGCGGCTCGGCGAGCGCCTGTCGAGCCCGTCGACGAACCGCATCCTCATTGCCGAGCGCCACGACGGTGTCGCCGCCTTCGTCGACGACGCGCTGGCGCGCTCGGCCGTTCGCGCGGCGTTGCGCGGCGTGCCGGACGTTTTGCGCGCGGTCGGACGCCTCGCGGCCGGGCGCGGCCAGCCGCGTGACGCGCTCGCCGTCTCGCGTGCGCTCGCCGCCGCCGCCACCGCCCACGCGGCGCTCCCGGTCGAGCGGCCGCCGATCCTCGCGTCCATCGCCGAGGCGCTCAGCGAGACGCCGGGCGAGATCGGCGCGCGCCTTGGCGCGATGCTCGACGAGCGTGCCGCCGCCGCCAACCATCCGGACGGCTACATCGCCCACGGCATCGACCCCGCGCTCGACGAGGCGCGCACTCTGCGCGACGAGAGCCGGCGCTACGTCGCCGCCCTCCAGGCCGACTACCAGAACGAGACCGGCGTCCGCTCGCTGAAGATCAAGCACAATGCGGTGCTCGGCTGGTTCATCGAGGTGCCGGTCGGCCACGCCGACACGCTGCGCGGGCACGAGGCCTTCTCGCACCGCCAGAGCCTCGCAAGCCAGGTCCGCTTCACCACCGAGCCACTGCGCGATCTCGAAAGCCGGATCCTCGCCGCGTCCGACGATGCGCGCTCGCGCGAGCAGGCGATCTTCGCCGATCTCGTCGCCGGGATCATCGCGGCACGCCCGTTTCTCTCCCGCGTCGCCGAGGGGATGGCCGAGCTCGACGTCACCGCCGCGCTGGCCGAGGTCGCGGTGGAGCGGCGCTGGGTCCGCCCCACGGTCGAGGACGGGCTCGCCTTCGCGGTGGAGGACGGGCGGCATCCGGTGGTGGAGGCGGCGCTGTCCGACGCCTCGCTCTTCGTGCCGAACGGGTGTGACCTCACGCCGGGGGAGGGGGAGAATGCTGCGCGGGCGATCATCCTCACCGGCCCCAATATGGGCGGCAAGTCGACCTATCTGCGCCAGAACGCGCTGATCGCGATCCTCGCCCAGGCGGGCTCCTTCGTGCCGGCGGCGCGCGCGCGGATCGGCATCGTCGACCGCCTCTTCAGCCGCATCGGCGCGTCGGACGATCTCGCCGCCGGCCGCTCCACCTTCATGGTCGAGATGGTCGAGCTCGCGGCGATCCTGAACCAGGCCGGGCGCGGCGCGCTCGTCATCCTCGACGAGATCGGGCGCGGCACGGCGACCTTCGACGGCCTCTCGATCGCCTGGGCGGCGCTGGAGCGCCTGAACGAGATCGGCTGCCGCACGCTCTTCGCGACCCATTATCACGAGCTGACGGCGCTCTCCGACCGCCGCCCCCGAATCCACAACGCGACGATGCGGGTGAAGGAATGGCGTGGCGACATCGTCTTCCTCCACCAGGTGGAGCCGGGCGCGGCGGACCGCTCCTACGGCGTGCAGGTCGCGCGCCTCGCGGGGCTTCCGGCCGCCGTGGTGCGTCGTGCGCGCGATGTGCTGAATCGCCTGGAAGAGACCGATCGCGGCGCCGCGCGCGCCGCCCTCATGGCCGACCTGCCGCTCTTCGCGACGGCGGCGCCCGCCGCGACGCCGGCCCTTGCCGCCTCGAAGGCGCTGGAAGTGCTGGACGGGATCGACCCGGACGCCCTATCCCCTCGTGAGGCACTTGAGGCTCTCTATGAGCTGAAGGCCGCCCGCAGAGCGGAAGGGGGAGACGAATAATGCCCAAGGGTTATTGGATTGCCCACGTCGATGTCGACGATGAGGAAGGCTACAAGGAATATATCGGCATGAACGCGGAGCCGATCACCCGGCATGGTGGTCGCTTTCTGGTCCGCGGCGGCCGGTTCGAGGGGATCGAGGGGACGAAGCGCGCGCGCAACGTCATCATCGAGTTCCCGTCCTACCAGGCCGCGCTCGACTGCATGAATTCCGAGGCCTATCAGGCCGCGCTCGCGGTGCGGCGGAAGTATTCCAAGGCCGACGTCATCGTGATCGAGGGCTACGAAGGCCCCCAGCCGGGCGAATGATGAAGATCGGCGTTGTTGGCGCCGCCGGCCGCATGGGCCGGGCGCTGGTGCGGGCGGTCGACGAGGAGGCGCGCACCACGCTCGCCGCCGCCGTCGAGCGTCCGGGCTCGCCCGATGTCGGCGCGGATGCGGGCAGCCTCGCCGGGCTCCCCGCGTGCGGCATCACGGTGGGAGACGACGTCGCCGCGTTCGCCGATTGCGACGCGGTGCTCGACTTCACGACACCCGCGACGAGCACCGCGCTCGCCGCGCGGCTGTCGGTGATGGGCGTCGCCCACATCATCGGCACGACCGGGTGCGGGCCTGAGGACGACGCGGCGATCGCGCAGTCGGCCGCGAACATCGTGATCGTCAAATCCGGGAACATGTCGCTCGGCGTGAACCTCCTTGCCGCACTCGTGCGCCGCGCCGCGCGCGCGTTGCCTGAGGCGGACCTCGAGGTTCTCGAGATGCACCACCGGCGCAAGGTCGACGCGCCGTCGGGCACGGCGCTCCTCCTCGGCGAGGCGGCGGCGGAAGGGCGGGGGATCAATCTCGGCGATCACGCCGTCTACACGCGGGAGGGTCACACCGGGCCGCGCGAGGCGGGGACGATCGGGTTCGCGACGCTGCGCGGCGGCACCGTGATCGGTGAGCATCAGGTGATCCTGGCGCTGAACAGCGAGCGCGTCACGCTCGGCCACATCGCCGAGGATCGCAGCGTCTTCGCCAATGGTGCGGTGGCGGCGGCGCTCTGGACGAAGGATCGCCCGGCCGGTCTCTACGGCATGGACGACGTTCTCGGCCTCACCGCCGAGTAGACGAAGCGGCGCCCGCCCGGGCGGGCGCCGGCATCGGGTTCAGGCGAACTCGACGATCTCGGGCGCCGCGCCTTCATAGTCGGTCCGCTTCAGCGGGGTGCCGTCAGCCGCGAGCTCGTAGACGATCGGCACGCCGGTCGCGAGCTCGCGCTTCACGATCTCCTCCGGGCTCAGCTTTTCGAGATGCATGATGAGCGCGCGCAGCGAGTTGCCGTGCGCGGAGACGAGCACGCGCTCGCCGCCGAGGACGCGCGGCTCGATGGTGCTCTTGTAGTAGGGCAGCACGCGCTCGGCCGTCATCTTGAGGCTCTCGCCACCCGGCGGGGCAATGTCGAACGAGCGGCGCCAGATGTGGACCTGCTCCTCGCCCCAGCGCTTGCGCGCATCGTCCTTGTTGAGGCCCGACAGGTCCCCATAATCGCGCTCGTTGAGCGCCTGGTCGAAGATCGTTTCGAGGCCGACCTGACCGAGCTCCTTGAGCATCAGGTCGAGGGTGTGTTGCGCGCGCTGCAGGGAAGAGGTGAACGCGATGTCGAAGTGGTAGCCCGCTTCGGCCAGACTCTTGCCAGCCCGGATGGCCTCCTCACGCCCCTTGTCCGTCAGGTCCGGATCCCGCCATCCGGTAAATAAGTTCTTCTCATTCCACTCACTTTGGCCGTGACGAACGAGTGCAAGGATGCGGTTAGACATCGGCTTTATCCTGTCGGTCGGTGCGTCTTGGTGTGATCTTGAGACCATACGACAACGTCAGAAAGAAGTTCTCCACAGCCTGTGTATAGGAAGGACAAGAATCGGAAGAACTTGTTCCGCGTTCGTTCGATCTTTCACGTTGCGGTAAGGTCAACGGTGTCAAGTACGCTCATCGCGCGAGTTGGCAATGGGAGGCTCCATGCTCATCAACGATTACACTTCGGCGGCTGCCGGCAGTTTGCCGGGTTCCGTGCCGCTCTTTTGGTGGCAGGGCTGGAGCACGCGTTGGTATCTCACGTCTGTGTTCGATCTGAAAGGCTTTTCCTGCCAGGAGGCTGGACTCTTCGTGGTGGTGCGGCGCGAATCTGACGGCCAGTGCACCCCCATGATGGTGGGCCTCGCCGACAATGTTAGCGACGATCTCTACGGCCAGTTCGGTGACGCGCTGCTTCGCGCGATCAAGGCGGGCGCCACCGAGGTTCATGTCCATCTCGCCGAATCAAATGCGCAGCGCCGCGAGGCCGCGATGGAAGACATCGCCGCCGGCTGGCAGATGCCGATGATGCGGCCGGTCGTCTACGCTTGATCTGACACGAGTTGGGGCGGGCCGGCGGTCCGCCCACGGGTTGATCCGTGCACATTCTGATTGCTTGCGACAAATTCAGGGGCAGCCTGACTGCCGCTGAGGCGAACGCGTCCATCGCGGCCGGGCTCGCCATGAGCCCGCTCGAGGCGACCGCCACCACCCTCGCCATCGCCGATGGCGGCGAAGGGACGCTCGACGCCCTCGCGGGCGGCACGGCGGAGCGGCGGCGCACCACCATCCGATCCCCGTTCGGCGACCCCTATGAGGGCGCGTGGCTCTACGATCCCGCCGCAAAGCGCGCGGTGATCGAGCTTGCCGCCGTCGCCGGCCACGCCGCCGCCGCGCACAAGGGCTACGACCCGGACGTCGCGAGCAGCGTCGGCGTCGGCGAGCTTGTCCGCGCCGCGCTCGATGCCGGGGCCGGGACCGTGGTCGTCGCCCTCGGCGGCAGCATCACGGTCGATGGCGGGGCGGGGGCGCTCGAAGCGCTCGGCGCCCGCTATTACGACGCGAGCGGCGCGCCGCTCATCCATCCCGCCGGCCGGGGCCTCGCCGCGATCGAGCGGGTGGACCTTTCTGGCCTCGATCCGCGGGCGGCGGGCCTCAGCATCGTGCTCGCGGCCGACGTCGACAATCCGCTCCTCGGCGTGCGGGGCGCGGCGCGCGTGTTCGGCCCGCAAAAGGGCGTGCGGGCGGAGGACATCGAGGCGTTCGACGCCGCGCTCGGCCATTTCGACGCCAAGGTCGCCGAGGCGGGACGCGCCCGGCTCGCCGACACGCCCTTCGCCGGCGCGGCGGGCGGCATGATGGTGGGCCTTGCCGGGATCGCCGAGACGACCGCGCGGGACGGGTTCGCCCTCGTCGCCGAACATCATCGCCTTGAGGAGCGGATCGCCGCCGCGACGCTCGTCGTCACGGGCGAAGGCTCGCTCGACAGCCAGTCGCTGGGCGGCAAGGGGCCGGTCGCGATCGCGCGCATGGCCGAGGCGGCGGGAAAGCCCGCGATCGCCTTCGCGGGCCGCCTCGCGGTCGGGCCCGAGGCGCTCGTCGCGCACGGGATCAAGGCGGCCTTCTCGATCAGCCACGGCCCGTCCTCGCTGGAGGACGCGCTCGCCGGCGCGCGCGAGGCGCTGACCCATACGGCCGCGCACGCCTTCGCGACCCTCGCGATTGGCCGCGCCCTCGGCTGAGGCCGGGCGCGGCGCCGCTCAGTTGCGCCGGAACACCACCCCGCCGACATAGCCGGTCACGAGCGCGAGCGTGACCGCGGCGAGGCCGTAGACGAGCGGCTGGTGGCGCGACAGGTCGAAGAGGCTCTGCTCGTAGCCCGTCTTGGCGATGAAAAAGGACAATTCCTCCGTGTCGAGCACCACCCCGTCGGCGAAGAGGTAGACCGTCACCTTGTAGGTGCCGTCGTCGACGACGCTCGGCAGCGAGATGAGGGTGCGGAAGAAGGTCGGCGTCAGCATCTTCACCGCGTCGAGATCCTCGACATAGAGCGCGTCGTCGCTGCGATCGAGGGCGAGGGCGGCGCGGTGCTCCTCGTGGAGGCCGTTGCCGAAGCCGATCCGGGCAAGGGCAAGCTCGCGCGCGGCCCCGTCCTCCTCCTCGATCAGCGCGCGCGAATTCTCCGAGGCGAGCACGGCGTAGAAGGACGGCATCTCGCGGAAGCGGATGCCCTTGCCCGCCATCCAGATCCCGAAGCGTCGCTCCAGGCGCTGGACGAGCACGTCGTGCGGCGGGCCCTCCACCACGACGACCACCTGATATTTGCTCGCCCGCGACACGGTCTGCGCGTCGCGCTCGATCACGCCGAACAGGGAGACGTTGGCGCCCGCGAAATTCGAGGCGATGGCGATGATGTTGGTCGACACGTCGACGACGAGCCGTTCGGCCCGTGCGGGGGAGGCGAGGAGAAGGAGCGCGACGAGGAGGCTCGCGGCCGCCCGGATCACGGGTTCAGCACCGTGAAGGAGAAGAGGTCCTCCGGCGGGACGACGAGGTTGAAGGCGAAGCGCAGCCCGACCGCGAGGACGAGGATGCCGAGGAGGGCGCGCAGGTGCTCGCCGCGCAGCGCCTGTCCCATCGAGGCGCCGACCTGTGCGCCGAAGACGCCGCCGATCATCAGGATGAAGGCGAGGATCACGTCGACGGTCTGCGAGGCGACCGAGTGCATGACCGTCGCGATGCCCATCACGCCGATGATCTGGACGAGCGAGGTGCCGACGACCACCGAGGTCGGCACCTTCAGGAGATAGATGAGCGCGGGGACCATGATGAAGCCGCCGCCGATGCCGAGGAGGGTGCCGAGGAAGGAGATCGTGAGGCCGAGCCCGAAGACCGGCAGGATCGAGATATAGAGGCGCGAGCGGCGGAAGCGCACCTTGAGCGGCAGGCGGTGGATCCAGCCGTGCATCCCGGCGCGGCGGCCGGCATAGACCGTCTCGCCGCGCTTGCGGGCGGCGCGGTTGCGGATCATCGCGCGGATCGACTCGTTCAGCATCAGCCCGCCGATCGTGGCGAGGAAGGCGGTGTAGGAGAGGGCGATCACGAGGGTGAGCTGGCCGGTGCTGCCGAGACGCGCGAAAAGCTCCGCGCCGAGGAGGGCGCCGAGCGCGCCGGACCCGATGAGGCAGAGGGCGAGCTTGAAGTCGACCTGCTTGCGCCGCCAGTAGCTGAGCGCGCCGGAGGTGGAGCTTGCCACGATCTGGGGCGTGACCGAGGCGACGGCGACGGCAGGCGGGATGCCGGAGAAGATGAGGAGCGGCGTCATGAGGAAGCCGCCGCCCACCCCGAAGAGGCCGCTGATGAGACCGACGGCGCCGCCCATCGCCAGGACCATGAGAATGCTCACCGGCATTTCGGCGATGGGGAGATAGATGGTCATGCGTCCGCCTTGCCCGTCCTCGTCAGCCGTCGTGCCTGTCTATCAGCGTCGATTTCCTTGCGATTTCGTGCAAGCGGCGCAGCAAATTCATTGCAGATGCGGTGGGACCGTTCACGTCAGCCTCGGCTCCGCGCGGCTGACGTGGCGGTGGCGGTGGGACCGCCGGGCCACCGGGCGCGGGCGGGCGCGGACCGCGGGGAAGAAGAGGAGCCCGAACGCGCCTTTCACGAGGCGGTAGTTGAGCCTCAGGACGCCCTTCGTCATGCGCAGCGCGACGAGCCCGGCGATCCAGGCCGCGAGGCTCCACAGGAAGGCGACGAGGAGGCGCATCCCGCGCAGCGCCGCGCGGAAGCCGCGCATCGTGGTCTTGCCGGTGAGTTCCACGACGGCGCGGGTGCGCCGGCCGAAGCGGGAGGACATGGTGGCAAGCTCCGACGCGTCCTCCGCGGTGCGGACCGTGCGCATGAGCTTGACCGCGTCGGCCGCGCCGGCGTTGCCGGCGATCGTGTTCACCGAGCTCATGATCGAGCCGAGCTCGGCGCGGGCGGCGGCGCGGGTGAGGCCGAGCGCGGCGTCGTCGCCGCCGCGCACCGCCGCGGTCGCGGGGCCCGGCGCGGTCTTCGCCGCCGCACGGGCGAGGCGGACGAGGCGCTGCGAGAAGGCGAGGGTGAGGTTGCCGGTCCGCTTGGCGACCTTCAGCACCGAGACCGCCGCCTTGAAGACGAGCGAGGAGCCGCCGGTCGCGATGGTGATGCCCTCGGCCGCGAGGCCGACCGCCGCGAGCGTGAGGAGGAATTCCGAATAATCCTCGCCGACGGCGGCCTTCCCTCCTTCGGAGATGATGTCGCGCACGTCGCCGACGACGGTGAGGTCGGAGACGACGGCGCCTGCGAGGCCGGCGGCCGAATCGGCCCGGCCGGTCACGTACGCGCCGGCGAAGTCTCCGGCGTGGCGCACGATGGTGGCGAGGGTGCCCTGCGCCTCGACGAGGGCGGTCGCGGTCTCGGCCGCGATCGGCTTGCCAAGCTCGTTCGCGAGCGCCTCATATTGGAGGGCGCCGTCGACGTCCCCCTCGTCGAGCGCGGTCTTCACGCGCGTGTCGAGCGTGTCGCCGGGGGTGGCGGCCTGGAGGGCGCGGCGGACCTCGGCCTCGTCATATCCGGTGGTCGCAAGGCGCGGCACGGCGAGCGCCAGGAACGAGACGGTTCCGATCGACAGGACGGTCGCGGCGGTCAGAATGCGCATCGCTCGACGGTGCCTTGGCTGCGGTCGCCTTACCGAACCCGTGAGGGACAGGAAGGGTTGCACCTTTTCCTATCTCACAGCCCCGCCTTGCGTTCCAGCCTTGCGGCAGCCGGCGCGCGCGTCAGCCGCGCGCCGAACGCGTTTGACGCTCGCTCGGGGCCATGCCAAGGCGCTCTCCACAACCAGACGAAGGAACGGGCATGGATCTTCTCGCGGGATTGCAGCGTGGGGCGCGCGAGGCGCCGCCGAGCGGGATCATCGACGCGGTGCGCTATGGCCGGGGTCGTGAGGGGCTGACCCCGCTCTGGGCCGGGGAGGGCGACCTTCCGACGCCGCGCATCATCTGCGAGGCGGCCGCCCGCTCGCTCTATGACGGCGAGACCTTCTACACCCACGAACGCGGCATTCCGGAGCTGCGCGAGGCGCTCGCGGGCTACTATGAGGCCCAGTATGGCCGCCCGTTCGATCCCGACACCTTCTTCGTCACGGGCTCGGGGATGCAGGCGATCCAGATCGCGCTCGGCCTCGTCGTCGCCGAGGGGGACGAGGTGCTGATCCCGACGCCGGCCTGGCCGAATTTCGGCGGCGCGGCGGTGATCCGCGGCGGCAAGCCCGTCCCGGTGCCGATGCGCGAGTCGGCGGGCGCCTGGACGCTGCACGTGGAGGACCTCGCGGCGGCGATCACGCCGCGGACCCGCGCGATCTTCGTCAACTCGCCGGCGAACCCGACCGGGTGGACGGCCGATATCGAGACGCTGGGCGAGATCCTGGCGCTCGCCCGCGCGCGCGGCCTCTGGATCATCGCGGACGAGATTTATGCCCGCTTCATCTGGACCGGTGCGGCGCGCGCGCCCTCGTTCCTCGACATCGCCGAGCCCGACGATCCGATCCTCTACGTCAACACCTTCTCCAAGAATTGGGGGATGACAGGGTGGCGCATCGGGTGGATCCACGCCCCCACCGCGCTCCTCCAGACGCTGGAGAGCATGATCCAATATTCGACATCGGGCGTCGCCGTGCCCACGCAGCGGGCAGGGGTGGTCGCGATCACCGAGGGCGAGCCGTTCGTGAAGCGCAACATCGAGCGGGCGCGGCGCGGGCGCGAGATCGTGTCCGCCGCCTTCGCCGGCAACAACCGCGTCACCTACGTGCCGCCGGCCGGCGCGTTCTATGCCTTTTTCAAGGTGGACGGGCTCGGCTCCTCGCGCGAGGCGGCCTTCCGCATCATCGACGAGGCGAGGGTCGGCACCGCGCCGGGCACGGCATTCGGGGCGATCGGCGAGGGGTTCGTGCGGGTCTGCTTCGCGCGCAGCGAGGAGACGCTGATGCCGGCGATGCAGCGAATCGCGCGCTTCCTGGAGGCGGACCCGCGCTGAGCATGGCCCGGACCTGACCGCGGTCCGGGGCGAGCTGTGGACGGAAATCCCGAGGCTGGCCCGGAAGTTGCATGAAGCTTGTGTGAAACTTGTCGCACAGTCGGATTGTTCCGATCGGGTTATCCCCTCAGAAACGGAATCGTGCGAATATCAGCTTGCTCCTCCCTCAACTGGGGTCTGGCGGTTGCGTCGGGCCCCTTTTTCATTTCCGGTCACCGTTTTTTCGATTCGGGCGGTTCTGAGGGTTTGCGTTTCTTCGTGCGGCACGTCATGTACCGCCTGCCAGCCGGTCGGACGGCCGCTCCTGCAAGGGCCGAAAGGCCGCCGGAGAGGAAAGTCCGGGCTCCACGGAAACACGGCGCCGGGTAACGCCCGGCGGGGGCGACCCCAGGGACAGTGCCACAGAAAACAAACCGCCGTTCGGCTTCGGTCGGCCGGTAAGGGTGAAACGGTGGGGTAAGAGCCCACCGCGGGACCGGCAACGGGACCGGCACGGCAAACCCCGCCGGGAGCAAGACCGCATAGGGGTGGTGGCCCGTTTCCGGCCGCGACGCCACCCGGGTAGGTCGCGTGAGGCGTTCGGTGACGGACGTCCCAGATGAATGGTCGTCACGCGGGGGCAACCCCGCCATACAGAACCCGGCTTATAGACCGGCTGGCAATTCCCTCTTTCCCCCTCCGCCGCCCGCCCCGCGTCAAGCCGGGGCGTCATGGGGCGGCATGGTTCGCCCGGCTGGTCCCTTCTGGGATGCCGTGGGTCGCCCGGCTGGTCCGGGCTGGGATGGCGTGGGTCGCCGGGCTGGGATGGCGTGGGTCGCTCCGCCCCCGAGCCTGCCGATCGCCCGAATTGGTGCTCAGGGCCCCGGAATCATCATGCGGCGAGGCTGGCGCGGCGGGTGGGGCGCGTCAACGGCTGCGCCGTCCTCCACTGGCGTTCCGGCCCTTCGGGTGACCCGCCCCAGCCGCCGCGCCGTGGCGTTCGCATGACGGCTCCGGAGGAACGACCGGGCCCGACTCTCCAGAGGAACGGGCGGGAAATGGCGGCGAGGCGGTGCGTTTTGACGCGTCGCCGCGGCCTGTTGAGATCTGCGAAAGATCGGCTGTGGGAAGCTCGCCCAAAAGGGGATTCAACGCCTCATTAAGGTAGACAGTTCGTTGACGCCCATACTCGCCCATGGTATCCCAAATCATCCCGTAAACGAGCGGTGCGGGACCTGACGGCGAGGTGGTGACGCACCATCAGCGCGGGGGCTGGCGGTGCACGGGTTCGTCTCGCATTACACGAACAAACTCGACGCCAAGGGGCGCGTCTCGATACCTGCGCCCTTTCGCTCGGTGCTGGTCCGTGACGGATTCGAGGGGCTCTACTGCTTTCCCTCTCCGCACGCCGCCACTGTGGATGCGGGGGGCAATCATTTGCTGCAGGAAATCTCGGCGCGGCTCGGCGGCATCGACACCCTGACGCCCGACCACGACATGATCTCCACCGCCCTCTACGGCATCTCCGAGGTGCTGAAGCTCGACGGCGAGGGGCGCGTGATGCTGACCGAGGGGCTGCGCGAGCACACCGGGATCACCGGCGCGGTGACCTTCGTGGGCCTCGGCTACAAATTTCAGATCTGGGAGCCCGACCGCTTCAAGGCGCACCGCGCCGAGGCGATGAAGCGGGCCTTCGGCGTCCTCGGCGCCAATGTCGGCGCCGGCGCGGGGGCGGCCGAATGATGGCGGGCGCCGCCCCCATGGGGCACGCACCGGTGATGCTGGCCGAGGTGATGGCGCGGCTTGCGCCGAAGCCCGGCGAGATCATCATCGACGGCACGTTCGGCGGCGGCGGCTACACGCGCGCCATTCTCGAAACGGGCGCGACCGTCGTTGCGATCGACCGCGACCCGACGGCGGTGGCGCGCGGCCGCGCGCTCGCCGGGACGGCGCCCAATCTCGTCATGGTGGACGGCACCTTCGGCGCCCTCGACCGGCACGCCGCGGAGGCGGGCTTCGAGCGGGTCGACGGCGTCGTCCTCGATGTCGGCGTGTCGAGCTACCAGCTCGACCAGTCCGAGCGCGGCTTCTCCTTCCGCGCCGACGGGCCGCTCGACATGCGCATGGGCGGGGATGGGCCGACGGCGGCCGACATCTGCAATCGTGCCGATGTCAGCGACCTTGCCCATCTCCTGCGCACCTTCGGCGAGGAGCGCCGGGCGGGTGCGGTGGCGCGCGCCATCGTCGAGGCGCGGCCGATCACCCGCACGCGCGAGCTCGCGCTCCTGTGCGAGCGCGTCGTGCGCGCCTCGAAGGACGGCATCCACCCCGCGACGCGGACCTTCCAGGCGCTGCGGATCGCGGTGAACGACGAGCTCGGCGAGCTCGGCCGGGCGCTCGCCGCCGCAGAGCGGATCCTGCGCGAGGGCGGCCGCCTCGTCGTCGTCGCCTTTCACAGTCTCGAGGATCGTATCGTGAAGCGCTTCCTGTCCGAGCGCGCCAGCGAGGGGGGCGGCTCGCGCCACCTGCCGCCGCAGGCCGGTCGCGTGCCGAGCTTTACTCTCATCGAACGCAAGCCCGTCGGGCCGGGCGAGGCGGAGACGCGCGAAAATCCGCGCGCCCGCTCCGCCAAGCTGCGCGCCGCGCGCCGGACCTACGCGCCGGCCTTCGCCTTCGATCTCGACGATCTCGTCCCGCACGTCCGCCTCAGGGGGGTCTCATGGTGAAGCATCCGGCGCGATTCGCCATCCTCGCGATCACGGTGCTCGCCGCGACGTCGAGTGCGGTGTCCGTTTTCATGATGAAAAAGGATGCTGAACGCGACGCCAAAGCAATCGGTGAACTTTACCGAAAGATTTCGGCAGAGCGCCAAAGAATCAGCGAGCTTCATGCGGAGTGGAGTGAGCTCGATCATCCGGCCCGATTGCAGGTGCTGGTCGATCGACACAACGACGTCCTGCGTCTTGAGCCGATCACGGCCGAGCAGATCGCCACCGTCGTCGAGGTCGCGTCCGCGGCCCGGCGCCAGAAGGAAGAAGAGAAGGAGAAGGCCCGATGAGGCGGAACCAGCGTGACGACCAGGGCGCGCGCGGTCGCATCGCCCTCGTCATTCTCGCCTGCGTCGCGATCTATGGCGTCATCGGGGCCCGCCTCGTCACTCTCGGCATGGTGCCGGCGGCCGCGCAGGACGGGCTGAGCCTCACCCCGCAGGACGAGGTCCAGGCCGCGCGGCCCGACATCGTCGACCGCAATGGCGAGGTGCTCGCCACCGATCTCGCGACGGCCTCCCTCTTCGCCGAGCCGCGCAACATCATGGACGTCGACGAGGCGGTCGAGAAGCTGTCGGGCGTCCTGCCGGAGATCGACGCGCGGCAGCTGCGCGAGCAGCTCTCCACCGATCGCGGCTTCATCTGGCTGAAGCGCGAGGTGAGCTCCAAGAAGCGCGAGGAGATCCACAATCTCGGCCTGCCGGGGATCGGCTTCCTCACCGAGACGCGCCGCTTCTATCCGGGCGGCCCCTCGGTCGGCCACATCGTCGGCCACGTGAACATCGACAATGCCGGCATCGCCGGGCTCGAGAAGGCGATCGACGGGGAGGGGCTCGACGCGCTCCAGGCCGTGGGCCTCGCGCGCAAGGGCCGCTCGCTCGCGCCGGTGCGCATCACCGTGGACCTGCGCGCCCAGCACGCGGTTCGCGACGAGCTGACCCGCGCGATGGAGCGCTACCGGGCGATCGCGTCCGTCGGCATCGTGCTCGACGCGCGCACGCTCGAGGTCGTCGCCATGAGCTCGCTGCCGGACTATGACCCCAACAACCCGGCCGAGGCGCTGGAGAAGCCACGCATGAACCGCGCCCTCGCGGGCGTCTTCGAGCTCGGCTCGGTGTTCAAGACCTTCACGATGGCGATGGCGCTCGATGCCGGCGCGGTGACGCTCAACACCTCGGTGGACGCGCGCTATCCGCTGAAGCTCGGCCGCTTCACCATCAGCGACTTCCACGGCCAGCACCGCTGGCTGACGGTGCCGGAGGTCTTCAAATATTCCTCCAATATCGGCACGGCGAAGATCGCGCTGATGGTCGGGGCGGAGCGGCAGAAGGCGTATCTGAAGTCGTTCGGCATGTTCGACCGGCTGGAGACGGAGCTGCCGGAGGCGGCGCGCCCGCTGGTGCCCTCGCGCTGGCCGGACGTCACGGCGGCGACGGTGTCGTTCGGCCACGGCCTCGCCGTGACGCCGATGCACGCGGCGGCGGCGGCCGCGGCGATGGTGAATGGCGGCATCTACGCCCCGCCGACCTTCTACCCGCGCTCCGAGTCCGAGATGATGACGATCGGGCGGCGCGTGATCAGCGCCGAGGCGTCGGCCCAGATGCGCCGCTTGTTCGAGCTGAACGGGCGCGAGGGGTCGGGCCGCCGGGCACGCGTGCCGGGCTTCAATGTGGGCGGCAAGACCGGCACCGCCGAGAAGGCGACGGCCGGGGGCTATGCCCGCGACAAGCGCCTCAACTCCTTCCTCGCCGCGTTCCCGATCGACGATCCGCAATATATCGTCCTCGTGGTGCTCGACGAGCCGAAGCCGGAAGAGGGGCAGTACGCCGCCACCGCCGGCCTCAACGCCGCGCCGACCGTCGCGAACATCATCAGCCGCATCGGCCCGATGCTGAACGTGACGCCCCGCTTCGACGACAACGAAGCCGTCGAACGCGCGATCACCGTCGCCTACCAGGACTGATCCGATGCGCCTCGGCGACCTCGTCCCCGATCTCGATGTGCCGGATCCGGCCATCGACATCACTGGCGTCACGGCGGACAGCCGTCGCGTCGGGCCGGGGATGGTGTTTGCCGCGCTGAAGGGGACGCGCGTCGACGGGACGGCGTTCGTCGCGGAGGCGCTCGCGAAGGGCGCGGCCGCGATCCTCGCCGACGGAACCGAGCCGATCGCGGCGCCGGTCGTGCTCGTGGACCCCGATCCGCGCCGCCGCCTCGCGCTGATGGCCGCACGCCTCGCCGGGCCGCAGCCCGCGACGATCGTCGCCGTGACGGGGACGGCCGGGAAGACGTCGGTCGCCGAGTTCACCCGTCAGATTTTCGCCGCCGCGGGCCATTCGGCCGTCAGCATCGGCACGCTCGGCATCCATGGGGCCGTCACCGAGAAGGGTGGGCTCACGACGCCCGATCCCGTCGCGCTGCACGAGCGCCTCGCCCGGCTCGCGGAGGCCGGAATCACCCACGTCGCGATGGAGGCGTCGAGCCACGGGATCGAGCAGCGCCGCCTCGATGGGGTGACCCTCGCGGCCGCCGGCTTCACCAATATCGGGCGCGACCATCTCGACTATCACCCGACGCCCGAGGCCTACCTTCAGGCCAAGCTCCGCCTCTTCGAGGTGCTGCAGCCCGTCGGGGCGCGCACGGTGGTGGATGCCGACCAGCCGGGCGGCGCGCGTGTCCTCGCGATCGCGCCAGACGCGTTCACCGTGGGGCGGCATGGGACCGGGCTCCGCCTCGTGGAGGAGACTGCGGTGGCTGAGGGCGCGCGGCTCGTGATCGAGGCCGAGGGCGCGCGGCACACGGTGCTGTTGCCGCTCCTCGGCGACTTCCAGGTCGCGAACGCGCTCGTCGCGGCGGGGCTCGCGGTCGTCGCGGGCGTGCAGGCGGCGGACGCCATCGCGGCGCTCGGCACGCTGAACGGCGCGCCGGGCCGGCTCGAACTCGTCGGGCGGCGCAATGGCGCGCCGATCTTCGTCGACTACGCCCACAAGCCCGATGCCGTGACGGCGGCGCTCGGCGCGGTGCGCCCGCAGGTGAAGGGACGCCTCGTCGTGGTGATCGGGGCCGGTGGTGATCGCGATCCCGGCAAGCGCCCGCTAATGGGCGCGGCCGCGACCGAGATCGCCGACATCGTGATCGTCACCGACGACAACCCGCGCTCGGAGGACCCGGCGCTGATCCGCAAGGCGATCCTCGCCGCCGCGCCAGGCGCCATCGAGATCGGCGACAGGGGCGAGGCGATCCGCCATGCGATCGGCCTCCTGAAGGAGGGGGACGCGCTGGTCGTCGCGGGCAAGGGGCACGAGGAAGGGCAGATCGTCGGCGATCGGGTCCTGCCTTTCAGCGATCATTCAGCCGTCATCGCGGCTTTGGAGGCGTGATGACAGAGACCATCTGGACCGCCGGCGAACTCGCCGCCATCACCAAAGGATCCCTGACCGGCGTCGCGGACGAGACGCCGATCACGGGGATGTCGATCGACACCCGCACGCTCGCCGAGGGCGACGCCTTCTTCGCCATCAAGGGCGTCTCGATGGACGGGCACCGCTTCGTGCCGGGGGCGATCGAGAAGGGGGCCTCACTCGCCGTGATCAGCGAGGGGGATGCCCCCCGTGCGCTGCGCGTGCCGGACGTCTTGAAGGCCCTCGAGGAAATCGGCATCGCGGCGCGCAAGCGGCTCGCGGCGGGCGTGCCCGTGGTGGCGGTGACCGGCTCGGTCGGCAAGACCGGCACCAAGGAGATGCTGCGCCTCGCCTTCGGCGCGGGCGGCTATGTGCACGCCTCCGCCGCCTCCTACAACAACCATTGGGGCGTGCCGCTGTCTTTGGCGCGCATGCCCGCCGGCATCGACTCGGCGATCTTCGAGATCGGCATGAACCATGCCGGCGAGATCCTGCCGCTGACGGCGATGGTGCGCCCGACGATCGCGATCGTGACGACGGTACAGCCGGTCCACCTCGAATTCTTCGACAGCGTCGCGGGGATCGCGGACGCGAAGGCGGAGATCTTCACCGGCCTCGTTCCGGGCGGGACCGCGATCATCCCCTCCGACAATGCGCACACGGAGCGGCTGCGCGCGGCGGCGCTCGCGTGCGGCGCCGAGATCCTGACGTTCGGGCGGGGAGGGGACGTCTCCCTCGTCGAGACGGATGAGGAGGGCGTGATCGCCGACGTGCTCGGCACCGAAATCGCCTATGAGCTCGCGCCGGGCGCGCACGTCGCGAACAACTCGCTCGCGGTGCTCGCGGCCCTCTCGGTCGCCGGACGCGATCTCTTCGACGGAGCGGCGGCGCTGCGCGAATGGTCTGCGCCCAAGGGGCGGGGACGGCGCGTGCGGCTGCGGCCGGCCGGCGGCGAGGCGGTGCTCCTCGACGACGCCTTCAACGCCAACCCGGCGGCGATGGCCGCGGCGATCGCCGCGCTCGGCCGGGTCGAGGCGCGCCGCCGGATCGCGATCCTCGGCGACATGCTCGAGCTCGGACCCACCTCGGACGATCTTCACCGTGGACTGGCGCCGCTGCTCGTCGATGCCGACACGAGAATCGTGCACACCGTTGGAACCATGACGAAGCACCTTCGCGATGCGCTCCCATTCGAATTGCGCGGCATCCATGCCGATACTGCAGCAGACCTCCTCGCCCGCCTCGATCCGATCGAGCCGGGGGACGCGGTTCTCGTGAAGGCCTCCAAAGCAATGGGGCTGTCCACGGTCGTCGACGCGCTCGAGAAGACATACGGTTTGGAGCGGCGCGATGTTTGAATTCCTGTCCTCCTTCTCGCCGGACTTCCCGCCGCTCAACGTTTTTCGCTACATCACCTTCCGCACCGGCGGGGCGATGATGACGGCGCTTTTCGTCACCTTCCTGTTCGGACCGCGCATCATCCGCTCGCTGCGCGTACGGCAGGGCAAGGGGCAGCCGATCCGCGAGGATGGGCCGGCGAGCCACCTCCTCACCAAGCGCGGCACGCCGACGATGGGCGGGCTGATGATCCTCTCCGGGCTCATCATCGCGACGCTGCTGTGGGCCGATCTCGGCAACGCCTATGTGTGGCTGATCCTGTTCGTCACGCTCGGCTTCGGCGCCATCGGCTTCTATGACGACTATCTGAAGGTGAAGCGGGCGACCCATGGCGGCTTCTCCGGCCGGATGCGCCTCGCCATCGAGGCGGTCATCGCGATCATCGCGATCCTCGGCTTCATGCAGCTGAATTCCGACCAGCTCTCGACCGCGCTCGCCTTCCCCTTCTTCAAGGACCTCCTGTTCAATCTCGGCATCTTCTTCCCGATTTTCGCGATGTTCGTGATCGTCGGCGCTGGCAATGCCGTTAACCTTACCGACGGGTTGGACGGGCTCGCGATCGTCCCGGTGATGATCGCGGCGGGCTCGTTCGGAATGATCGCCTACCTCTCGGGCAACGTGGTGTTCGCGGACTATCTGCAGATCCACAACGTGCCCGGCACCGGCGAGATCGCGGTGATCTGCGGCGCGGTGATCGGGGCGGGCCTCGGCTTCCTCTGGTTCAACGCCCCGCCGGCGGCGATCTTCATGGGCGACACCGGCTCGCTCTCGCTCGGCGGGATGCTCGGCGCGATCGCGGTCGCGACCAAGCACGAGATCGTGCTCGCGATCATCGGCGGCCTCTTCGTGCTCGAGGCCGTGTCGGTGATCATCCAGGTCGGCTCGTTCAAGCTCACCGGCAAGCGCGTCTTCAAGATGGCGCCGATCCACCACCATTTCGAGCAGCTCGGCTGGACCGAGCCGCAAGTCGTGATCCGCTTCTGGATCATCGCCTTCATCCTCGCCCTCGTCGGCCTGTCGACGTTGAAGCTGAGATGATCGAGGTCTCGCGCTTCTCCGACAAGAAGGCGGCCGTCTTCGGTCTCGCGGGCTCAGGCCTCGTGACCGCGCGCGCGCTCGTCGCCGCGGGGGCGGAGATCGTCGGCTATGACGACAAGGCGGAGAGCGTCGCCGCGGCCGCCGCAGCGGGCCTGCCGACCGGCGACCTGCGCGAGGGGGATTTCGCCCGCTTCGCGGTGCTCGTCCTGTCGCCCGGCGTGCCGCTCACCCATCCGGTGCCGCACTGGAGCGTGAAGCGCGCACAGGAGGCGGGTGTGCCGATCGTCGGCGATGTCGGCCTCTTCGACGAGGAGCGCCGCGCGCGCCTGCCGGGCCTGCGCCTCGCCGCGATCACCGGGACCAACGGCAAGTCGACGACGACCGCGCTCCTCGGCCACATCCTCGCGACGCTGGGTGAGGCGGCGCAGGTCGGCGGCAATATCGGCCGTCCCGTGCTCGACCTCGAGCCGGTGCCGGGCGTCGCCGTCGTCGAGTGCTCGTCCTACCAGATCGACCTCGCGCCGACGCTGGCGCCGGACGTCGGCGCGCTCCTCAACCTGTCGCCCGACCATATCGACCGGCACGGCACGTTCGCGAACTACGCCGCCATCAAGGAGCGGCTCGTCGCGGCGAGCGGCATCGCGGTGATCGGCATCGACGATGCGGACAGCCGGGCGGTGGCGGACCGGCTGGAAGCCGCCGGAAAGATCGTGCGCCGGATCGGGACCTTCGAGACGGCCGACGAGGCCGCGCGGGCGATCGGCAACGGCGTCGCCGCCGTCGGCGAGACGCTGTTCGAGATCGTGGACGGCACGGCGCGCGATGTCGGCACCGTGCACGGCATCGGCTCGCTGCGCGGGCGGCACAACGCGCAGAACGCGGCCGCGGCGCTCGCGATGGCGGTGGCGCTCGGCCACACCGCCGAGGCGGCCGCCGGCGCGCTCGCGACCTTCCCCGGCCTGCCGCACCGGATGGAGGAGGTGGGGCGCGAGGGGAAAGTGCTCTTCGTCAACGATTCCAAGGCGACCAACGCGCAGTCCTCGCGCCAGGCGCTGCAGAGCTTCTCCCACATCTACTGGATCGCCGGGGGCGTCCCCAAGGCGGGCGGGATCACCGACCTCGCCGACCTCTTCCCCCGCGTCGACCGCGCCTACCTCATCGGCCAGGCCGCCGCCGATTTCGGCGCGACGCTCGCCGGCACGGTGGAGGCGGCGCAGTGCGGCACGCTGGAGGCGGCGCTCGATGCGGCCGCCGCCGATGCGGGCGCCTCGGCCGAGGGCGGCGTCGTCCTCCTGTCGCCGGCCTGCGCCTCGTTCGACCAGTTCCGTTCCTTTGAGCATCGGGGGGATCGGTTCCGCGATCTCGTCGCCCAGCGTCTGAAACGAGGAGGTGACACCTGATGGTCAGCCGCGCCGATGATCGCGCATTCGCCCGCTGGTGGTGGACGATCGACCGGGTTCTCCTCGGAGCGCTTCTGTCGCTGATGGCGCTTGGCCTTCTGTTGTCGCTCGCGGCCTCGCCCCCGGTCGCCGAGAAGCTCGGCGTCGGCACCTATCATTTCACCGCGCGCCACGCGATGTTCCTCATCCCGGCGGTGATCGCGCTGATCTCGCTGTCCTTCCTGAGCCCGCGCCAGGTGCGGCGCGTCGCGCTCGTGGTCTTCATCGTCTCCCTCGTCGGCATCATCCTGACGCTCTTCGTCGGGACGGAGGTGAAGGGTTCGCGGCGCTGGCTCTCTGTCGTCGGCTTCACGATCCAGCCGGCCGAGTTCATCAAGCCGGCCTTCGTCATCCTGACGGCCTTCCTGTTCGCGGAGGGCTCGCGCCGGCAGGACCTGCCGGGCCGGCTTCTCGCCCTCTTCCTCCTCGCGATGGTGATCGCGCCGCTGATCGCGCAGCCCGATTTCGGCCAGGCCATGCTGATCGCGATCGTCTGGAGCGCGATGATCTTCCTCGCCGGCCTTCAGTGGCGCTGGGTGTTTGCGCTCGGCATCGCGGGCTTCGGCGGCATCATCGCGGCCTATTTCTACCTCCCGCACGTGACGGCGCGCTTCAACTCGTTCCTCGATCCGGCGGCCGAGCAGAACTACCAGGTCAACCGCTCGATCGAATCCTTCGAGCGCGGCGGCTGGTTCGGCGAGGGGCCGGGCGAAGGCATCGTGAAGCGCCGCCTGCCGGACAGCCACACCGACTTCGTGTTCGCGGTGACGGCCGAGGAGTTCGGCATCATCGTGTGCGGCATCATCGTGATGCTGTTCGCCGTGGTCGTGCTGCGCGGGCTGATGCACGCCTTCAAGGAGACCGACGCCTTCGTGCGCCTCGCGCTCGCCGGGCTCATCCTCCTCTTCGGCGGCCAGGCCTTCATCAACATGGCGGTGAACCTCCAGCTGATGCCCGCGAAGGGCATGACGCTTCCCTTCATCTCCTATGGCGGCTCCTCGATGATCGCGGTCGCGATGGGCATGGGCCTCGCGCTCGCGTTGGCGCGCCGCCGGCCCCGCCCGGTGCGCTTCACCGAATATCGCGGCGCGCGCGAGGCGTTTGCATGAGGGCGCTTCTCGCGGCAGGCGGCACCGGCGGGCATCTCTTTCCCGCACAGGCGCTGGCGAGCGCGCTCGTGCGGCGCGGCCACGCCGTGGTCCTGGTGACGGACGCGCGGGCGAAGACGCTCGTCGCGGACTTCCCCGCCGAGTCGGTGCATTTCATCGCCGCCGACACGCTGCGCGGGCGCGATCCGGTGTCCTTCGCCAAGATGGCTTTCGCCAACGCGGCGGGCCTGATGCGCGCCCTCCAGGTGATCCGCGCGACGAAGCCGGACGTCGCGGTCGGCTTCGGCGGCTACCCGACACTGCCGCCGCTGACGGCCGCGCGCCTCATGAAGGTGCCGGCGATCGTCCACGAGGCGAACGCAGTCATCGGCCGGGCGAACAAGAGCCTTGCCCGCCACGCGCACGTGGCGACCAGCTTTCCCGAGGTGAAGGGCCTCTCCGGCGCGCTCTCCGTGACGCACGTGGGCATCCCCGTGCGTGACGCGGTGCGCGCCGCGGTGTCGCCCTACGAGCCGGCGGGCGAGCGCTTCCGCCTCCTCGTCTTCGGTGGGAGCCAGGGCGCGCGGGCGATGTCGGACCTTCTGCCGCCGGCGGTCGCGAAGCTCTTCGAGGCCGACCGCGCCCGGCTCGACATCGTCCAGCAGTGCCGGCCGGAAGACATCGAGCGCACGCGCGCGGCCTACGACGCGCTCGGCGTGAAGGCCGAGCTCGCCCCCTTCTTCGCCGACATGCCGGCGCGGATCGCGAACGCCCATCTCGTGATCGCCCGTTCCGGCGCGTCGACGGTGGCCGAGCTCTCCATCATCGGCCGCCCCTCGCTGCTCGTGCCCCTGCCGGGGGCGATCGACCAGGACCAGGCGGCGAATGCGAGCGCGCTCGCCGCGCTCGGCGGGGCGAAGCGGCTCGACCAGGGCATCTTGTCGCCCGACCGCCTCGCCCAGGAAATCGCGCTCGCCATGAAGGAGCCTGAATCTCTCGCGAAGGCGGCCGAGGCCGCGCGTGCGCTGGCCAAGCCCGATGCCGCCGAGCGCCTCGCCGACCTGTGCGAACGCGTTGCGTCCCCTCAAGGAGTATCCCGATGATCGCCCCTCTCAAAATGACGACGGCCATAGGCCCGGTGCATTTCGTCGGGATCGGCGGCATCGGCATGTCGGGCATCGCCGAGGTCCTGCACAATCTCGGCTACACCGTGCAGGGCTCGGACATCGCCGAGAACTCGAACGTGCAGCGCCTGCGCGAGAAGGGGATCTCCGTCTTCATCGGTCACGCGGCGGAGAACATCGCCGGGGCCACCGTCCTCGTCGTCTCCTCGGCGGTGAAGCGGGACAATCCGGAGCTGATGGCCGCGCGCGCCCGCCTCCTGCCGGTGGTGCGCCGGGCCGAGATGCTCGCCGAACTGATGCGCCTCAAGCAGGCGATCGCCGTCGGCGGCACGCACGGCAAGACGACGACGACCTCGCTCGTCGCGACCCTCCTGGAAGCCGGCGGGCTCGACCCGACCGTCATCAATGGCGGCATCATCAACGCCTACGGGACCAACGCGCGGCTCGGCGAGGGGGACTGGCTCGTCGCCGAGGCGGACGAGAGCGACGGGACGTTCGTGAAGCTCCCCGCCGACATCGCGATCGTGACCAACATCGACCCCGAGCACCTCGACCACTACGGCACGTTCGACGGCGTGCGCGCCGCCTTCCGCCAGTTCGTCGAGAACGTGCCCTTCTACGGCTTCGCCGTGATGTGCCTCGACCACCCGGAAGTGCAGGCGATGGTCGGCCGCATCGAGGACCGCCGCATCATCACCTACGGCGCCAACCCGCAGGCGGACGTGCGCTTCGTCGACGTCACCTACGGCTCGCGCACGACCTTCTCGGTGGAGATCGCCGACCGCGTCACCGGCGAGCACCGCACGATCCGGCACCTGTCGCTGCCGATGCCGGGCGTCCATAACGTTTCGAACGCGACGGCGGCCGTTGCCGTCGCCGACCGGCTCGGCATCGACGGGGATGCGATCCGCCGCGGCTTCGAGGCCTTCCGCGGCGTGAAGCGGCGCTTCACCCATGTCGGCGACTGGAACGGCGTCGCGATCTACGACGATTATGGCCACCACCCGGTGGAGATCCGCGCGGTCCTCGCCGCGGCGCGCCAGGCCGCGCGCGGAAAAGTCATCGCCGTCGTCCAGCCGCACCGCTATTCGCGCCTGAAAAGCCTGTTCGACGATTTCTGCCTCTGCTTCAACGACGCCGACCTCGTCGTGGTGGCGGACGTCTATGCCGCGGGCGAGACGCCCATCGCGGGCGCCGACCGGGATTCGCTCGTCGCCGGCCTCTCCGGCCGCGGCCACCGCGACGCGGTCGCGCTCGAAAATCGCGAGGCGCTCGCCCCGCTCATCAAGTCGCGCGCGGCGCCCGGCGACATGGTCGTCTGCCTCGGCGCGGGCTCGATCACCCAGTGGGCGGCGGCTTTGCCGGGGGAGCTCGCCGGATGAGCTTCGCCGACCTCACCCCGCTTTTCGCCTCCGCCGCGCTGGAAGGGCGGCTCGAGCCGAACCGCGTGCTCGCGGACATCACCTGGTTCCGCGTCGGCGGCCCGGCGCAGCTTCTCTTCACCCCGCGCCACGAGGACGACCTGTCGCGCTTCATGAAGGCGCTGCCGGAGGAGATCCCCGTCACGGTGCTCGGCCTCGGCTCCAACACGCTGGTGCGCGACGGCGGCGTGCCGGGCGCGGTCATCCGCCTCTCCCCGCGCGGCTTCGGCCACGCGAAGGTGGAGGGGATGCGCGTCACCTTCGGCGCGGCGCTGCCGGACGTGAAGGCGGCGCGCGCGGCGGCCGACGAGGGGGTCGCGGGGCTCGCCTTCTATCGCGGCATTCCGGGCTCGATCGGCGGCGCACTGCGGATGAACGCTGGCGCCTATGGCAGCGAGACGAAGGACCGCCTCGTGTCGGCCCGCGCGGTCGACCGGAAGGGGGAGATCCACGTCCTCTCCGCGGCCGATTTCGGCTTCTCCTACCGCCACTCCGAGGCGGCGGCCGACCTCGTCTTCACCGAGGCGACCTATGAGGGGGAGCCCGGCGAGCGGGACGTGATCCTCGCCGAGATGGACCAGATCACCGAGCGGCGCGAGGAGACGCAGCCGGTCAAGTCGCGCACCGGCGGATCGACCTTCAAGAACCCGCCGGGCGAGAAGGCGTGGCAGCTCATCGACGCGGCGGGCTGCCGTGGGCTCACCATCGGCGGGGCCCAGATGTCCGAGCTCCACTGCAACTTCATGCTCAACCTCGGCGAGGCGACCGCGGACGATCTCGAGCGGCTCGGCGAAACGGTGCGCGGACGCGTCCGGCAGACGAGCGGCATTTCGCTGGAATGGGAGATCAAGCGCATCGGTCTTCCCGCGAACGACCCGGTCCCGGCCTTCATGGAGGGGAAATGACACACGTTGCGGTGCTGATGGGTGGCATGTCCGCCGAGCGGCCGGTGAGCCTGAGCTCCGGGGAGGCCTGCGCCAAGGGGCTCGAGCGCGCCGGTTACAAGGTCACGCGCATCGATGTCGGCAAAGATCTTGTGGAAAACTTGAAGGCGCTGAAACCCGATGTCGCGTTCAATGCGCTGCACGGCCCCTTCGGCGAAGACGGCTCCGTCCAGGGAATCCTGGAGTTTCTTGAAATCCCCTACACGCACTCCGGGATCCTCGCCTCCGCGCTCGCGATGAACAAGGACCGGGCGAAGGCGGTGCTCGAACGGGCCGGCGTGCCGGTGGCCGAGCACGTCACGTGCAGCCGCTTCGAGGTCGCGGAGCGGCACGTGATGGCGCCGCCCTACGTCGTGAAGCCGGTGTCGGAAGGCTCCTCGTTCGGCGTGGTTTTCGTACGGGAAGGGGCGAATTCCCCGCCGCGCGAGCTCGCCTCGGACAGCTGGGCGTTCGGCGACACGGTGATGGCCGAGCACTATGTGGACGGCATGGAGCTGACGTGCGCCGCGTTCGGCGACACCGCCTGGGGCGTGATCAATATCGTGCCCGTGTCAGAGACTTTTTACGGCTACGACGCGAAGTACAAACCGGGTGGCTCGCAGCACATCCTCCCGGCACCCCTTAAACCAAATATTTACCAGAATATCCAAAAGTTCACCCTAGTCGCTCATCGCGCGCTGGGATGTCGTGGTGTTTCGCGAGCAGACTTTCGTTACGATCCCGTGAAAGATGAACTCGTGTGTCTTGAAGTCAATACTCAGCCGGGAATGACAGAAACGTCATTGGTGCCAGAAATGGCCGCCCATGCCGGTTTGACTTTCGACGCACTGGTGAGTGCGCTCGTGGAGGATGCAAGTTGCCGGCGCTGACACAGGGGCGGGCAAGGCGCGGTCTCGAGTCGCGATTCTCCGGCCCCTGGCCGGGACGACTCCTCGCAGCCGCCGTGTTGCTTGCGAGCGGCAGTGCCGGTCTTGCCTATTCCGACGACCCGATGGCCGTGGTGGACACGGTGGGCCGCGCGTCCGGATTTCAGGTCCGGTACGTGAAGCTCACCGGCCAGAAGGAGACGTCCGACAGCGCGATCGTCGCCTCGGTCGGGCTCGACCCGGACGCCTCGATCTTCACCGTCGACGTCGCCTCCACCCGCCAGCGCATCGAGGCGCTGCCGTGGGTGACGGCGGCCACCGTGCGCAAGATCTTCCCCGGCACGCTCGACGTGTCGATCGAGGAGGCGTCGGCCTATGCCCGGTGGCGCCTCGACTCCGAGGAAGTGCTGATCGCCGAGGATGGAACGATCCTCGCCTACGAGGTTCCGGCCCGCTTCCGCGCGCTGCCGCTCGTCGCCGGTCGTGGCGCGAACGAGAAGGTGCGCGAGATCGAGGATCTCTTGACGAAATTTCCCGAGTTCAAGGCCCGCACCGTCGCCGCGCTCTACGTCAACGAGCGCCGCTGGGATCTCAAGATGGACACCGGCGCGACCGTCCGCCTGCCGCAGGACGACCCGCGCGCCGCGCTCGACCGCCTCACCGACATCGAGGCGGAGGGGGCGCTCCTGGAGATCGGCCGGATCGTGGTCGACATGCGTCTCAAGGACCGCACCTCGGTGCAGCTCGTTCCGCCGTCGGCGAAAGAGCTCGAGGCCAACAAGCCGCTGAACGATCGCCCGGACACGGCGCCCGTCAGCGATCCGTTGGCCGCAGCCATCGCGGGGGCGCGGTTTTGAGCATCATCCATCTCCCCCGCCGCGTTGATCAGGGCCGCTGCCATGTGGCGCCCGGCCGCTCCTCGACCGTGTGCGTGCTCGATGTCGGCACGACGAAGATCGCCTGTCTGATCGCCCGGCTGCGGCCCGGCCAGGAGGCCGAGCTTCTCGCCGGACGCACCCATGCGATCGAGGTGATCGGGTACGGCTACCAGCAATCGCGCGGCGTGAAGTCGGGCACGGTGATCGATCTCGACAAGGCCGAGAGCGCCATTCGTCGAGCGGTGGACGCCGCCGAGCAGATGGCTGGCGTGACCATCGAATCACTTATCGTGACTCAGACCGCAGGGCGCCTCGCCTCGGAGGCCTTCGGCGCCAAGGTCGATCTCGACACCGGGACGGTGCGCGAGGCGGACATCCGCAGGGTGCTCGCTGCCTCCGGCCGCCACCAGATCAAGGACGGGCGGACTGCCTTGCACGCGCTCCCTATCGGCTACACTCTCGACGGGCAGGATGGCATTCGCGATCCCCGCGGGATGGTCGGGGACGTGCTCGGGGTCGACGTCAATCTCGTCACGTCGGACCGGTCGGCGCAGGACAATCTCGCCCTCGCCATCAACCGCTGTCATCTCGACGTCGACGGCATCGTCGCGACGCCCTACGCCTCGGGCCTTGCCTCCCTCGTCGACGACGAGGGCGAGCTCGGCGCGGTGTGCGTCGATATCGGCGGGGGCACCTCGTCGATCGCGATCTTCGCCGACGGCAACCTCGTGCATGTGGATGCGATCGCCATCGGCGGCCATCACGTCACGATGGACATCGCCCACTGCCTCTCGATCCGCGTCGACGAGGCGGAGCGGCTGAAGACGCTCCAGGGCTCGGCGATCGCGGCGACGCGGGACGAGCGGGACACGATCACCATCCACCCCGTCGGGGAGGAGGATGGCTCGGCCCCGCAGTCGATCCCGCGGCTGACGCTCAACACCATCATCCGTCCGCGGGTCGACGAGATCCTCGAACTGATCCGCGACCGGCTCGTCGCGTCCGGCTTCTCCGGCCGCATCGGGCGGCGCGTGGTGATGACGGGCGGCGGCAGCCAGCTCACCGGGCTGACGGACGTGGCCCGCCACGTGTTCGGCCGGCCGGTGCGCCTCGGGCGACCGCTCGGCGTGAAGGGGCTGCCGATCGCGGCCCGCGGGGCGGCGTTCTCCGCCGTCATCGGACTGCTGATCTATCCGCAGCTCGCCCCTGCGAGCCTCTTCGAGGCCCAGGGCAACTCTACCGGCTACTTCGCCCGCATGGGCCGATGGCTGCGCGAGAGTTTTTGAGAATCGACCCGGCCCTCCAGGGGCCGGCACTGAAGCGCCCGGTTCGGGCATTGGGACGAGACACGGGAGACAATCATGTCGTCCATTAATTTGAAGACGCCCGACCTGACTGAGTTGAAGCCGCGCATCATGGTGTTCGGCGTCGGTGGGGCAGGGTGCAACGCGGTCAACAACATGATCGAGGCCGGGCTCGCGGGGTGCGACTTCGTCGTCGCCAACACCGATGCCCAGTCGCTCAACCTCTCCAAGTCGGAGCGGGTGATCCAGATGGGCATCGCGGTGACCGAAGGTCTCGGCGCGGGCTCTCAGCCGGACGTCGGCCGCGCGGCCGCCGAAGAGGTGATCGACGAGATCGCCGACCACCTGTCGGGTTCCCACATGGTGTTCATCACCGCCGGCATGGGCGGTGGCACGGGCACCGGTTCGGCGCCGGTCGTGGCACGGGTGGCTCGTGACCAGGGTATACTGACTGTCGGTGTCGTGACGCGGCCGTTCCAGTTCGAGGGCGCCCGCCGTGCCAAGCTCGCCGACGCGGGCATCGAGGAACTCGCCCAGCACGTCGACACGCTGATCGTGATCCCGAACCAGAACCTCTTCCGGATCGCGAACGCGCAGACCACCTTCGCCGACGCCTTCGCGATGGCCGACCAGGTGCTCTACTCGGGCGTCGCCTGCATCACCGACCTGATGGTCAAGGAAGGCCTCATCAACCTCGACTTCGCCGACGTGCGCTCCGTGATGCGCAACATGGGCAAGGCGATGATGGGCACGGGCGAAGCGTCCGGCGAGGGCCGCGCCCTCCAGGCCGCCGAGGCCGCCATCTCCAACCCGCTCCTCGACGAGACCTCCATGAAGGGCGCGCGCGGCCTTCTCGTCTCCGTCGTCGGCGGCAAGGACCTCACCCTCTTCGAGGTGGACGAGGCGACGACCCGCATCCGCGAGGAAGTCGACGACGACGCCAACATCATCTTCGGCGCGACGTTCGACGATTCGCTCGAGGGCGTGATCCGCGTGTCGGTCGTGGCGACCGGCATCGACCACAGCCCGGCCGGCGTCGAGACGGAGCCGCAGGACAAGCGCGTCGTCTCCTTCGCCGAGCGCGCGACCAAGAAGTCGGCCCCGACGCCGGGCACGGCCGTCGCCCTCGCCGATCCGGGTGAAGCGGCGCTCGCCGCCGTCGCCGCCGGTCTCGAGGATTTCGAGGCCGACCTCGAGCCGGTCGAAGAGGCGGAAGTCTACGACGACGCCGATCTCCTCGACGCGGACGTGGTGGAAGAGGAAGAGCTGGTCGCCCCGGCTCCGCAGATCGCGCCGGAAGCCCCGGTGGTCCGCTCGCGCAATCTCGACGAGTCCCGTGACGCCTACAACTATCACGAGGCGGACGGCCGTCGCCCGATGGGCCTCCTGCGCCGCATCGCGAGTGGTCTCTCGCGCCGCGACGAAGAGGACGAGGCGGACTACGCCGAGGTCGAGCCGCGCGCGTCCCGCCGCCGGACCGTCCAACAGGCCCGCCTTGCGGCCCCGCAGCGCGAAGAGCGCCGCCGCCTTCCGGCACCGAGCGACGACCGCTATATGGATGAGGCGATGGACGAGACCCCCGCGCCCCGTCGCGCCCGTCCGAAACCCGAGGTCGCGCAGCGCCGTCCCCGTCCGGCCGACGCGGAGCCGGCCTCCCGCACCCGTCCCGCGGCGCGCTCGCTGGACGACGATCAGCTGGAGATCCCCGCATTCCTGCGTCGTCAGGCCAACTGATCGAAGCCACCAGGCTTCGCGAGCCGATTGAGCTCAGCGGCGTCGGCGTCCATTCGGGCGCCGGCGTTTCGCTTGTCGTAAGGCCCGGCGAGGACGGCATCGTCTTCCGCCGGACCGACACGGGCGGCACCGTCCGCGCCGACTGGCGCAACGTTACCGCGACGCGCCTCCAGACCGTGGTCGAGGCCGACGGCACCAGCGTCAAGACGATCGAGCACCTGATGTCCGCGCTCGCCGCGCTCGGCGTGCGCGACGCGATCGTGGAGATCGACGGGGCCGAGGTGCCCATCATGGACGGCAGCGCCGCGCCCTTCATGGACGCGCTCGCCCCCGCCATCGAGCCGGCGCCGCCGCGCGAGGCGGTGCGGGTGATGCGCCCGGTCGCGGTCCGCTCCAAGGACGCCTTCGCCGCCTTCCTCCCCTTCGAGGGCCGCCGCTTCGACGTCTGCATCGACTTTCCCGACGCGATCATCGGCGTGCAGCGCCTCACCTTCGACCTCACCGCCGAGGGGTTCGCCCGCGACATCGCGCCCGCGCGCACCTTCGGGCGGCTGAAGGATGTCGACATGCTCCACCGCAAGGGTTACGCGAAGGGCGCCTCGCTGGAGAACGCGGTCGCCGTCGACGGCGCGCGCGTCGCCAATCCGGAGGGGCTGCGCTTCCCCGACGAGTTCGTGCGCCACAAGCTGCTCGACGCGGTGGGGGACACGGCGCTCGCCGGTCGGCCGATCATCGGCCTCTACCGGAGCCACAAGGGTGGGCACCGGCTGAACTACCAGCTCCTGCGCGCGCTCTTCGCGGCGCCGGAGAACGCTAAAATTGTTGCGTAATTGAAACAGTCTTGGCTGTGACCTATTGACGACACCCTCACATGCCTCGTGTGCGTTGGCTCATCAACGCGGCGCTGGTATGAGGTTTTGCTGTAAGAGTTGGAGTTGGTCCTATGCTGAAGCAGTATGCCCGGCCGCTACTGGTCGTCGTGGTGCTGGCCATCGGCGGCTGCGGCAACAAGGTCGTGAACGTCGAGTTCGAGGACCTGCCTGCGGACCAGCTTTACAATGAAGGTCTCGTCCTCATGAACGCCGGCGACTATCGCACCGCGATGGTCAAGTTCGAGGAAGTGGACCGCCTCCACCCCCACACCGATCTCGGCCGCAAGAGCCAGGTGATGCTCGCCTTTGCCAGCTACTCGCGCGGCAACTATCAGGACGCGATCAACTCGGCGAAGCGCTTCCTCACCCTCTATCCGAGCCATCCGGACGCGCCCTACGCGCAGTACATCATCGCCAACTCCTACTATAAGCAGATCCCGGACGTGACCCGCGATCAGGCCGAGACGGAGAAGGCGCTCAACGCGTACAAGCAGCTCCTCGAGAAATATCCGGATTCGGAATACGCCGAGGATGCGCGCAACAAGATCCAGGCGACCACGGATCAGCTCGCCGGCAAGGACATGGAAATCGGCCGCTACTATCTGGAGCGGGACGATAACCTCGCCGCGATCAACCGCTTCCGCATCGTGGTCGAGAAATACCAGACGACCCGGCACGTGGAGGAGGCCCTGTTCCGCCTCACCGAATCCTACTATGCGTTGGGCCTGACGCAGGAGGCGCAGACGGCCGCCGCGGTGCTCGGGCACAACTTCCCGCAGAGCCGCTGGTACCACGACGCCTACTCGCTGCTGCAGTCCGGCGGCTTCTCGCCGAGCGAGTCGGAGTCGAGCTGGATCAGCAAGGCGTTCAAGGGCTTCAAGCTGCTCTGACGGCAACCGTCGACGGAGCGACCGGGCGGCGGCCGGCGAGCCGCCGCATCAGTTTTGGGAGAAGGGCGTTCCCGTCCGCCGCCGGCGCGGACCGCGCCCGAGGGATCAGGCGCGCGTGCTCTCACGGCTTTCTGTCCGCAACATCGTTCTGATCGAGGCGCTCGACCTGACCTTCGAGCCGGGCTTCACCGTTCTCACGGGCGAGACCGGCGCGGGCAAGTCGATCCTCCTCGATGCGCTGTCGCTCGCGCTCGGCGCGCGCGCGGACGCGAGCCTCGTGCGCACGGGCGAGCCGATGGGCTCCGTTTCGGCGACCTTCGCCGTCGCGCCGAGCCACCCGGCCTTCGTCCTCCTCGACGAGGCGGGCATCGCGCGCGACGACCTCATCATCGTGCGCCGCGTGCAGAACGCGGACGGCAAGGGCCGCGCTTTCGTCAACGACCAGCCGGTGAGCGTCGGGCTCCTGCGCTCGCTCGGCACGCTCCTCGTCGAGGTCCACGGCCAGCACGCCGATCGCGGCCTCGTCCAGTCCGCCAACCACCGCCGCCTGCTCGACGCTTATGGCGGGCTCATCGGCGAGGCGGGCCACGTCTCGGCCCAGTGGCAGCGGCTGAAGGATGCCGAGGAGGCGCTCGCCGCGCACGAGGAGAAGCTCGCCGCGGCGCGCGAGGAGGCGGACTTCCTGCGCGCGGCGGTGACGGAGCTCGAAGCGCTCGACCCCGAGCCCGGCGAGGAGGAGCGCCTCACCGCGAACCGCCAGTCGATGGCGGCGGCGGAGAAGGTGGCGGGCGATCTCGCGGAAGCCGCCGGCAGCCTCGAAGGCGCGCGCTCGCCGATCCCGACCCTCGCGGGCGTCCTGCGCAAGCTGGAGCGCAAACGCGACGGGGCGGAGGAGCAGCTGAACCCGGTGATGGACGCGCTCGCCGCCGCGCTCGATTCGCTGGAGGAGGCGCGCTCCACGATCGCCGAGGCGCAGCGCTCGCTCGACTACGACCCGCAGCAGATGGAGGGCCTCGAGGAGCGCCTCTTCGCGCTGCGCGCCGCCTCGCGCAAGTTCAAGACGCCGGTCGATGATCTCGCGGACCTTGCCGCCCGCATGGCCGACGAGCTGACCGACCTCGATGCCGGTGAAGCGCGGCGCGACCAGCTCGCGGCCGAGGTCGCCGGCGCGGAGCGCGCCTACCGGGAAGCAGCGAGCGCGCTGTCGGAGCGCCGGCGGGCCGCGGCCACGTCGCTGGAGGGCGCGGTGAAGGCCGAGCTCACCCCGCTGAAGCTCGACAAGGCCACCTTCATGGTGCGCCAGGAGAGCGCCGCGCCGGGGCCGGAGGGCATCGACCAGGTGGCCTTCTGGGTGCAGACCAACCCCGGATCGCCGCCGGGCCCCATCATGAAGATCGCCTCCGGCGGCGAGCTCTCGCGCTTCCTCCTCGCCCTCAAGGTCTGCCTCGCGGACAAGGGGTCGGCCTCGACTCTCATCTTCGACGAGATCGACACTGGGGTCGGCGGCGCCGTCTCCGACGCGATCGGCGCGCGCATGGCCCGCCTCGCCGAGGCCGTCCAGGTCATCTCCATCACCCACGCCCCGCAGGTCGCGGCGCGGGCGGAGAGCCATCTCCTCATCGCCAAGGCCCACGGCAACGGCGCGACCACCTCCACGAGCGTGCGTCCGCTGGAAGGGGAGGCGCGGCGCGAGGAGATCGCCCGCATGCTCGCCGGCGCCACCATCACCGACGAGGCACGCGCCGCCGCGGACAAACTGATCAGCGCATAAGTCGCCCTTCCGGGACGACGCGCGCGAAACTTCGCGTATGGTGTCGGCGGCTCAAGGAGGGGGTGTCCGATGCGTTCGTTGTGCGTCGTCGCGTTTGCGCTGCTGGCCGGTCCTGCCCTCGCGTCCGGGACGACGGACTGCGAGGCGCCCGAGGATCCGGCGGTCTTTGTCCACCTCTCCACCACGCGCGCGGGCGGCGACATTCTCGGCATCCTGTCCGCCGAGTTCGAGGCGGAGGGCCAGGCCTGGTCGACTGTGGAGGCCGAAGGGAAGACCCCGCTCCTGATCGCCCATTCCTTCCTCGATGCGCGCACCTTGATCGCGGAGTTCACCGATCCAAATGTCGAACGCATCGCGGTGTCGCTGCGCCTGCAGCGCGGGGCGACGGAAGATTTCTATGCGGAGGCCGGGGTTCTCCTCATCGAAGGGGTCGGGGCCTGGGCCGTCACCTGCATTGATGGCTGAGGCAAGAGGACGGCCGTGACCGACGACACGATCAAGGCGCGCCACGCCGCGCTCGCCGCCGAAATCGCCGAGCACGACAAGCGCTACTTCCAGGAAGACAACCCGTCCATCTCGGACGCGGATTACGACGCGCTGCGCCGCGAGCTGGAGGACATCGAGTCCGACCATCCCGAGCTCGCCGACGGGTCGATCACATCCGGCATCGGCGCGGCCCCGTCGGGCGCGTTCGCGACCGTCGAGCATCCGGTGCCGATGCTGTCGCTGAACAAGGCGCTCGCCGAGAGCGAGGTCGCCGACTTCATCACCCGCGTGCGCCGCTTCCTGCGCCTCGGCGCGGACGACCCGCTCGCCTACACCGCCGAGCCGAAGATCGACGGCCTCTCGATCAGCCTTCGCTACGAAGCGCGCAAGCTCGTCGTCGCCGCGACGCGCGGGGATGGCGCGCAGGGCGAGAACGTCACCGCCAACATCGCCTATGTCGACGCCGTGCCGCAGACGCTCGGCAAGGACGCGCCCGACGTGTTCGAGGTGCGCGGCGAGATCTACATGACCCACGCCGACTTCGAGGCGCTGAACCGGCGACTCCTGGAAGACGGCAAGCGCCCCGTCGCCAACCCCCGCAACGCGGCGGCCGGGTCGCTGCGCCAGGTCGATGCGGCGAAGACCGGCGACCGCCCGCTCCAATTCTTCGCCTATGGGTGGGGCGAGGTGAGCGTGCTGCCCGCCGACACGCAGGAGGGGATGATCGCGGCGCTGAGGGCCTATGGCCTCCCGGTCAACCCGCTGACGCGCCATTGCGAGAGCCTCGACGAACTGTTGGCGGCCTATCTCGCGGTCGAGACCGAGCGGGCGAACCTGCCCTATGACATCGACGGCATGGTCTACAAGATCGACCGGCTCGACCTGCAGCGCCGGCTCGGCGAGCGGGAGCGGCGGCCGCGCTGGGCGATCGCGCACAAATTCCCCGCAGAGCGCGCCATCACCGAGCTGGAGGCGATCGAGATCCAGGTCGGGCGGACGGGCGCGCTGACGCCGGTCGCGCGGCTCCTGCCGATCACCGTCGGCGGCGTCGTCGTGCGCAACGCGACGCTCCACAATGCCGACGAGATCGCGCGGCTCGACGTGCGGCCGGGCGACACGGTGGAGATCCAGCGCGCCGGCGACGTCATCCCGCAGGTCGTGCGGGTCTTGAAGGAGAAGCGGCCGAAGGGCACCGAGCCCTACGTCTTCCCCGACCATTGCCCCGTGTGCGGCAGCCAGGTGGTCGCGGAGATGAACCCGCGCACCGGGCGGCCCGACGTCGTGCGCCGCTGCACCGGCGGCCTCGTGTGCGAGGCGCAGCAGGTCGAGCGGCTGAAGCACTTCGTGAGCCGCGCCGCCTTCGACATCGAAGGCCTTGGCGCGAAGCAGATCGCCGCCTTCCACGCCGAGAAGCTGATCAAGACGCCGGCCGACATCTTCACCCTCGCCGCGCGTGACGCCGCGCGGCCGGAAGCGGAGCGCCTCGTCAACAAGGAGGGCTATGGCGAGACGAGCGTCCAGAACCTCTTCGCCTCCATCGAGAGCCGGCGCACGATCTCGCTGCGGCGCGTGATCTACGCGCTCGGCATCCGCCGTGTCGGCGAGATCTCCTCGCGCGTGCTGGCGCTCCACTTCAAGACGTGGGAGGCATTCCGCGAGGCGATGGGCCTGCTCGCGACCGCCGCGAAGGAGCGGAGCGCGCGGGAGGAGGCGATCGCCAAGGGCACTTCGCTCGACGACGTCGCCGGATGGAGCGAGGCGGCCGAGAAGGGCCTTGCCGTGCGCGCGGAGCTGGAATCGATCGACGGCCTCGGCGCGGTCGTCGCCGACGCGCTGGAGGCCTTCTTCGGCGAACAGCACAATATCGACGCAGTGGACGACCTCGCGGGCGAGATCAACGTGGAGGACGAGGTGGCGCGCGCCGTCGACTCGCCAATCGCCGGCAAGGCGATCGTCTTCACCGGCTCGCTGGAGGGGATGACGCGCGACGAGGCGAAGGCGCGGGCCGAGGCGCTCGGCGCGCGCGTCGTGGGGTCGATCTCCAAGAAGACCGACATCGTCGTCGCGGGGCCGGGCGCGGGCTCGAAGCTCGCCAAGGCCCAGGCGCTCGGGCTCGAGATCTGGGACGAGGAATCCTGGATGAAGAACGCGCGGGGCTGATCCCCGCGCGGGCGACGGCTCAGGCCTTCGCCTTGCCCTTCGTGCGCAACACCTTCGCCCCGGCCATCAACTCCTTCTCGATGACGTGCATCAGGTGGATGTCGTGGCCGTTGGCGGTGGTGAGGAGCTCCCGCAGGTCGGGCGCGAGGCGCGCGGGCTGGCGCAGGCGAAAGCCGCGCGGCTCGATCGTCCCGCTCGGCAGGTCGAGCGCCTTGCAGAGCGCCTCGGTGAAGGCGCGCGGGTGGTCCGGATGGCCGACGAGGAAGGGCCGCTCCTTGAGCGCCGCGAGCGCGCTCGCCGCCGACACCGTCTCCCCGGCGGGGGTGAGGGCGAGGGTCGTCCCGTTGCAGAACTGGCCACGGAGCGGGTGCTGCTCCTCGATCATCTCGCGCAGCGTGAAGGTGTGCGTGACGGCGTGGAAGGGGTGGTTCGGATCGCGCGAGACGCGCTCCCACATCGTCACCGTCCGCGCGACCGGGTCGGACAGCATGATCGCGAAAAGGTCGACCTCGCCGAGCTTCTGCGTGCAGTTGAGGCCGAACGGGCCGCCGAGGATCTTGGGCCTCGCCTCGCCGAGGCCGGACTCGCGCAGCACCTTGATGCGGAGCGTGCGCCCGACCCAGACGACGTCCTCCTCGGCCATCGCGGGGGTCAGCATGTCGTAGAGGGTTCCGCCGGGGCCCATCGGCACTTGCAGGTAAACGATCACACCACGCTCTTCATCAACGACCATCATCATACGCCGGGGCCCGCCGGGCGGCGAAATCCCCTGCGGGGCGGCATTCCTTAGCGTGCTTTGGCGCCGAGGGGAATCGACCGGCGCAATGTCCCGCCCAGCCAGCCGCCGGGGTGCGGCGAGTCGTCCCTCTCCGTGGCGCGCCGCGTGCCTCTCGACATCGCCGCGAACGCCGCCACCTGTGTGTGCCTGACACGACTTGCATTCTTCGTGTTGACATTGTCGTCGGGCGATCACATACGAGCGCCCAGAGGGGCCGTAGCTCAGTTGGGAGAGCGCTGCAATCGCACTGCAGAGGTCAGGGGTTCGAATCCCCTCGGCTCCACCAGCCAGCTGACAGCGGGGCGTCCTTCCCCTAAAGTTCGCGCCGACCATCGACGTGGGGAAGAATGCGCGAACTCTTCAGCCTCAACGGGAAACGAGTCTGGGTTGCCGGCCACCGCGGTATGGTGGGCCAGGCGATCGTCCGCCGTCTCGCCGAGGAGGGCTGCTCGGAAATCCTCACCGTCTCGCGCGCCGAACTCGACCTTCGTGACCGCGCGGCCGTGAAGGCCTGGCTCGCCAAGCACCGCCCGGACGTGGTGTTCGACGCCGCGGCCCGCGTCGGCGGCATCCTCGCCAACGACACCTATCCCGCCGATTTCCTGTTCGACAATCTGGAGATCGAGACCGCGATCATCCGCGGCGCGTTCGAGGAGGGGGTCGAGCGGCTGATCTTCCTCGGCTCGTCCTGCATCTATCCGAAATTCGCCGAGCAGCCGCTGCGCGAGGACTCGCTCCTCACCGGCCCGCTGGAGCCGACCAACGAGTGGTACGCGATCGCCAAGATCGCCGGCATCAAGATGTGCCAGGCGCTGAACCGCCAATATGGCGCGCGCTACATCTCGGTGATGCCGACCAACCTCTACGGCCCGGGCGACAATTTCGACCTCCAGTCCAGCCACGTGATCCCCGCCCTGATGCGCAAGGCGCACGAGGCGAAGGCGGCGAACGCCGACCACATGGTGATCTGGGGCTCCGGCACGCCGAAGCGCGAGTTCATGCACGTCGACGATTGCGCCGCCGGCATCGTCCACGCCGCGAAATATTATGACGCGTTCGAGCACCTCAATATCGGCATCGGCGAGGACGTGACGATCCGCGAGATCGCCGAGCTTGTGATGGAGACGGTCGGCTTCGGCGGCCGCCTGGAGCTCGACACCTCCAAGCCCGACGGGACGCCGCGCAAGCTGATGGACGCGTCCCGCCTGATGGCGCTCGGCTGGCGCCCGCAAATCAGTCTTCGCGACGGCCTCAAATCAACCTATGAGTGGTTCGTCGAACACCACGCCGCCGTGGCCTGACCCCACACCGGACCACTGATTCCTATGAGCATCACTGTCGCGACGGTCGCCCTCAACGCTGCCGAAGACCTTCCGATCACGCTCGAAAGCATCATTGCGCAGGACCATCCCGATATCGAGCTGCTCGTCGTCGACGGCAGCAGCTGGGACCACACGCACGAGATCCTGGATCTCTATCGCGATGACATCGACCGGCTCGAGATCATCGAGGATGCGGGCATCTTCGACGCGATGAACCGGGCCGCCGAGTTCGCGTCGAAGGACTACATCATCTTCCTGAATGCCGGCGACCGCTTCTATACCGAGCGCTCGCTGTCGAAGATCTGGGAGCGGCGGCGCGAGTCGGCCGACATCATCTTCGGAAACCACGTCTATCGCGCCGGCGGCGTCGACCGGTTCGAGGCGTCGAGCGATTTTCACGACCACATGGCGCAGCTTCGCAAGGGTGAGCTGACGGCCTCCTGGCTCTCCCACTTCCCGGCGCACCAGGCGACCTTCACGCGCACCTCGCTCCTGCGCCAGGAGAAGTACGACACGGCGCTGCGCATCTGCGCGGACCACGACTTCCTCCTGCGCGCCGTCTACAAGGGCGCCGAGCCGCAGTACATCGACGAGATTGTCAGCCACTATATGGGCGGCGGCTTCTCGGCCCAGCGCACGGACCTGTGCCGGCTCGAATGGAACGCCGTCTATCGCCGCTATTCGGAGCGGCCGGAGGCGATCGACCGCTTCTTCTATCGCGACCACTCGCCCTTCGCGCGCAAGCGCTCGCCGCTCGCGGGCGAGGTCCTCATGGGCCTCGAGGCGCCGCGTACCGACGAGGAGATCCTCGACTACGAGGAGGAGTTCGACTGGGTGGTCGGCTCGGGCCTGCGCCTCGTCAGCCCCGAGCACCGGGCCGCGACGGCGCTCCACATCAGCGGCTTCAACCATTTCGCCTCGCAGACGGTCGAGGTCGTCGACAACGGGCGCGTCATCGCGCGCCAGCGCGTCCCGACCGGCGAGTTCCACACCGAGGTGAGCTTCGGCCGTCCGGTCGAGCCCGGCACCATCATCGACCTCATCCCGTCGGACTCGGTGCGCCTGCCCGAATCCTCGGTCATCGCCGCCTTCGCGCTGTCGGAGCTGCGCTTCGAGATCGAGGCGGAGATCATGCCGCGCGCGGTGAACGACCCGATCTTCTTCACCGTGCAGACCGCGCACGAGACGGAGAATTATCTGATGTCCGGCTGGTGGACGCCGGAATCGACGCACGTCTGGTCGAAGGGCGACAGCAGCGACCTGAAGCTGTCCTCGCTGGAATCGGTCAGCGCCCTCGCGATCCGTGCGCGCGCCAACCCGGCGGTGCCCGGCCAGACGCTGCAGATCTCGGTCAACGGCAAGGTGGTCGGCGAGAGCGGGACGACGAGCGGCAGCGAGTTCTATCTCGTCCTCCCCGTCGCCCAGCATTGGCGCGGCGCGGGCTACGCGAACCGCATCACGCTGCGGCCGTCCCGCGCGTCGAATGTCGGCGCGGACCATCGCGTCCTCGGCGTGTCCCTCGTGAGCGTGGAGCTCAAATGACGCAGCAATTTCTTGCGATCCGGACGAGCCGGGGAGTGGCGCGGTGAAGATCTGTTTCGTCGGACACACCTTCCACGGGCGCACGAAGTCGAGCGCGTTCATGCAGGACATCCTGCGCGGGCTCGGCGACCTCACGGTGCTGAACTCCTCGCCGGACGATGCGGGGGTCTCGGACGACGCGATCATCGAGCACTATCTCAACAACACCTACGACCTGTGGGTCTTCTGGCAGACCGAATATGTCGCCGCGCGGCTCATCCCGCTTGGCCTGCGCAACGCGGTCATCGCGCCGATGTATGACGGCGCCTGGGCGCGGCCCGACGCCTTCTTCCAGCAGTTCGTCACCTGCCGCTTCGCGTCCTTCTCGCGCGAGCTGCACAAGCGCCTCCTGACGCTCGACTGCCGCTCGGCCTGCTTCGAATATTGGCCGGAGCCGGGCGAGGCGATGGAGCGCTCGTTCGACCGCACCAAGTGGTCCGCCTTCTTCTGGGAGCGCCGCCCGCAGGAGACGCCGAACGCGCGCACCGTGATCCAGCAGTGCCGCACGCTCAGCATCGGCAAGCTGCACCTTCACGCCGCGCCCGACTTCCCGAAGGACGCGCTCGGCGCGCACGGCTACCGCTTCCGCGAGAAGGTCAACGGCGTGAACGTCACCGCCACGACCTGGTTCGAGGATCCGGGCGAGTATCACGCGGTGAGCACGACGCCGCTCTTCTACTTCGCCCCGCGCCTCTATGAGGGCATCGGCATGGCGACGCTGGAGGCGATGGCGCGCGGGCAGATCGTGGTCGCGCCCGACAAGCCGACGGCGAACCAATATATCGGCCAGCTCTCGAGCGGGATCCTCTACGACCCGGCGCGGCCCTACGCGCTGCCCATCGTCAACGAGACCCAGGCGGCCGAATTGTCGCGTGCGGCACGCACGCGCGTCGCGCGCGGCCGCGAGGAGTGGGAGATGGATCGCGAGCGCCTCGTCTCGTTCCTCCTCGAAGACGGACGGCGCTGGGCGAACACCGATTTGTCTGCCCATTTCGGAAACAGACTTCGCCGCGCGGTGCGCGATCGGCGGTTGAAAGGTGCGAAATAAGCGGTTGGATTCCAGCTTTGCGAAAGCTTAAGCTGGTGGAATATCCGAGAATCTATCATTCTGACCCTTGAGGGTGCAGGCCCGCGCCGTACTTGCGCCTTTGAGCGGAGGATTGGTGACATGATGGAAGCGGACGTCACGCGCGATCGCGAACGGATCAAGGCCTGGGCAGAAGAACGAGGGGCGCGGCCCTCCGTTGTGACCGACACGGCCAACAACGGTCGCGACGGCGCCATTCTGAGATTTGATTTCGGGAAGAAGGACGACTCGCTCAGCGAAGTGAGCTGGGCCGAGTTCTTCACGATCTTCGATGACAACAAGCTCGCCCTCGTCCTGCAGGACAAGACGAAGGCCGGGAAGGTGAGCCGGCTCTGCCGCTTCGTCGACGCCGAGGCGCACGGCCTCTCCGTCGAGGCGCCGAAGGCGGCGCCCGCGGCGAAGAAGGCCCCGGCCAAGAAGGCGGCAGCCCCCAAGGCGGCAGCGAAGCCCGCGAGCGCGAAGAGCGCGCCGGCGAAGGCGCCTGCCGCGAAGGCGAAGGCGGCGCCCAAAGCCGCGCCGAAGGCTAGCCCCGCGAAATCCGCGACCACGAAGAGCGCGCCGGCAAAGGCCGCCGCCACGAAGGCCGCACCGGCAAAGGCTGCTGCCGCGAAGGCGTCGCCTGCAAAGGCCGCCGCCGCGAAGGCCGCGCCCGCGAAAACCGCTGCTGCGAAGGCCGCGCCGGCGAAGGCCGCGACCAAGTCCGCGGCGAAGCCTGAGGCCGCGAAGAGCGCCCCGGCAAAGGCGAGCGCCCCCAAGGCCGCGGCCAAGTCCGCCGCGCCGAAGAGCGCCCCGAAGGCCGCTGCGAAGCCCGCACCGGCCGCCCCCGCAGGCGACCCGTCCGAAGCCGTGATGCTGACCGACCACGACGCCATCAAGGCCTGGGCCGATGCGCGCGGCGGACGGCCCGCCGTCGTCAGCGAGACGCAGGGCAAGGGCAGCGGCGGCGTTCTGCGCCTCGATTTCGGCAAGCCCGATCCGAAACTCTCCGAGATCGGATGGGACGAGTTCTTCAGCACCTTCGACCAGAGCGGTGTCGCCTTCCTTTGTCAGGAGAAGACGAAGGCCGGCAAGATCAGCCGCTTCAACAAGTTTGTGGAGCCAGCGATGACGTCAGCGCCCGCTGCGAAGGCACCGGCCAAGAAAGCCACCGCGCCGAAGGCCGCGGCGGCGAAGTCCGCCTCGACCACGACGAAGTCGCCGCCTGAGAGGGCCGCGAAGGCCCCGGCGAAGCCGAAGGCCGCCGCGAAGGCCCCCGCCAAGGCGGCCGCGACGAAGACCCCCGCCGCGAAGGCCCCGGCCAAGGCGAAGGCGAGCACGGCGAAGGCCGCGCCGGCCAAGAAGTCCGCGCCGAAGGCTGCGGCGGCGAAGGCCCCCGCGGCGAAGGCGAGCGAGCCGGCCAAGGCCGCGACCGCCGAGAAGAAGGCGCCGGCGAAGAAGGCCGCGCCCGCGAAGGCCGCGACGAAGGCGGCCCCCGCCAAGGCCGCGACGAAGGCCAGCCCCGCCAAGGCCAAGGCCGCTCCGAAGGCCGCGCCCGTGAAGGCCGAGAGCGACACCGCGAAGGCTCCGGCCGCCAAGTCCGCGCCGAAGACCAAGACGGCGGCGGCCAAGGAGGCGGCGAAGCCCGCGGCCGCGACCGCGGCGAAGAAGCCCGCCGCCAAGAAGCCCGCCAAGCCGAAGGCCAGCTAAAGCCGCTCTCGCTCGACCGGGCTCGAGAGAGCGGGAAGCCGCTCGGGCATTGACGGCCGGATCACCCGGTCCGCGCTCGATCGGGCGCGCGATGATCTGACCGGCCATCCGCACGCGGCCCTCGTGGCCGCGAACGGTCCAACAAAAAACGGCGGCCCGCTCGGGACCGCCGTTTTTTGCGTTCTGTGCCGGGCGGACCGCCCGGCCGACTGGCAGGCGCCGCCCGGAGGCGACGCCCGCGCGGGGCGGTGATCAGGCCGCCATTTCCTTCTCGAGGCGCTTCGCGACCGAGTCGAGGAAGCCGGTGGTCGACTCCCACGCCTGGTCCGCGCCGACGAGGAGGGCGAGGTCCTTCGTCATGTGGCCGTCCTCGATGCAGCCGACGGTCGCCTTCTCCAGCGTCTCGGCGAAGGCCTTGAGGTCGGCATTGTCGTCGAGCTTGGCGCGGTGGGCGAGGCCACGCGACCAGGCGAAGATCGAGGCGGTCGAGTTGGTCGACGTGTCCTGGCCCTTCTGGTGCTGGCGGTAGTGGCGCGTCACGGTGCCGTGCGCGGCCTCGGCCTCGACGGTCTGTCCGTCCGGGGTCATCAGCACCGAGGTCATCAGGCCGAGCGAGCCGAAGCCCTGGGCGACGGTGTCGGACTGGACGTCGCCGTCATAGTTCTTGCAGGCCCAGACATAGCCGCCCGACCACTTCATCGCGGAGGCGACCATGTCGTCGATCAGGCGGTGCTCGTAGACGAGGCCCTTCTTGTCGAACTCGGCCTTGAACTCGGACTCGTAGATGGCCTGGAAGATGTCCTTGAAGCGCCCGTCATAGGCCTTCAGGATCGTGTTCTTCGTGGACATGTAGACCGGGTAGCCGCGCAGGAGGCCGTAGTTCAGCGAGGCGCGGGCGAAGTCGATGATCGACTCGTCGATGTTGTACATCGACATCGCGACGCCGGGGCCCTTGAAGTCGTAGACCTCACGCGTCTCCGGCTCGCCGCCTTCCGGGGTGAAGGTGACGGTGAGCTTGCCCGGACCGGGGACGACGAAGTCGGTCGCGCGATACTGGTCGCCGAAGGCGTGGCGGCCGATGATGATCGGCTGCGTCCAGCCCGGAACGAGGCGCGGGACGTTCTTGCAGATGATCGGCTCGCGGAAAATCACGCCGCCGAGGATGTTGCGGATCGTTCCGTTGGGGGAACGCCACATTTTCTTCAGCCCGAACTCTTCGACTCGGGCCTCATCCGGCGTAATGGTGGCGCACTTGACGCCGACGCCGTGCTTCTTGATGGCGTTGGCGGCGTCGACGGTCACCTGGTCGTCGGTGGCGTCGCGGTGTTCCATGCCGAGATCGTAGTATTCGAGCTGGATGTCGAGATAGGGGTGGATGAGCTTGTCTTTAATGTACGCCCAAATGATGCGGGTCATCTCGTCCCCGTCCAGTTCCACGACGGGGTTTGCCACCTTGATCTTCGCCATTCCAGGACCTTGCGCGTTGTACGATTGGGATTGCCGCGATAGCCGCGGCCTGAGTGGCGTTTAGCATGGTCGACCTGATGGGGGAAGCAGCCGGAGCCCCGCCGGCCATCGTTCTTGTCGAGCCCCAGCTCGGCGAAAACATAGGGACGGCCGCGCGCGCGATGGCGAATTTCGGCGTGACCGACCTGCGGCTCGTGACGCCCCGCGACGGCTGGCCGAACGAGAAGGCCGTCTACGCCTCCGCGGGCGCGGTCCACGTGATCGAGAATGCGCGCGTGTTCGACACGCTCGACGCCGCGATCGCCGACCTTTCCTTCGTGATCGCGACGACGCGTCGCCCCCGCCACATGACGAAGCGCGTGGAGGGGCCGGCCGAGGGGCTCGCCGAGCTGACCGCCGTCGCGCGCGCCGGCCACGGCACGGGCATCCTCTTCGGGCGCGAGCGCTGGGGGCTCGAGAATGACGAGATCGCGCGCGCGAACATCATCGTGTCCTTCCCGGTGGATCCGACCTTCGCCTCGCTGAACATCGCCCAGTCGGTGCTCCTGATGGCGTACGAGTGGCGCCGCATCGCCGCCGCCGCGCCGACGCTGCCGGAGCCGAAGAACCCGCCCGCGACGCGCGAGGAGGTGACCGGCCTCTGGGAGCACTTCAAGCGCGTCCTCACCCCGACCGGCTATTTCCGCCCGCCCGACATGGCCGAGAAGATGGAGCGCAACCTCCTCCTCCTCCTCTCCGACGCCAACTGGGACCGCCAGCAGGTGCGAACCCTGCGCGGCGTGCTGGGACATATCGAGAAGCCGCGCGGGGAGGGGGATGACGGGGAGGGGTGATGGATCGAGGGATGCAATGATGTTCGCACGCACCGTCCATCCGGGCGCGGTCCTGAAGGAGGAGTTTGGCGAAGCCGGTCTTTCCGTCGCCGCGTTCGCGCGTCAGATCGCCGTGCCCCCCGACCGGATCCGCCAGATCATGGCCGGCAAGCGCGCGATCACCGGCGACACGGCCCTGCGCCTCGGCCACTGGTTCGGCATGGAGCCGCAATTCTGGCTGAACCTGCAAACCCAGCACGACCTCGCGCAGGCGGCGAAGGATGCCGGCGAGGCGATCCAGCGCCTGCCGACGCGGCTGCGCGGAACTCCATCCTAGCGTTACCCCGTCACCCTGGAGGGGGGCCGATATCCATCTCATCCCGGATCACACACGTGACCAGGTCGACACGGATCGCGCCGTACGTCATTGGCTGGGCCGTCCCATAGTAAGGGAGCATGAGGCACCAGACGAACAGCAGCGCAATTGCGGTCTCGAGCGCGTCGAAGGCGGGGTCGCGCGAGAAGGTAATCAATCCGACCGCTTGGCCAAGTTCGGCGAGTTTGTCATTCGCGCTCTTGTCGAGGACCGAGTCGACGAATGCGCGTGGATCCAACTGGCGGTTGTCCGCGAGACGAAGCCACTCCACCTTGGCGAAGCCTTCATCACCCCCGCCATTGTACCGGCACCGCAATTCGACGACGCCGACTTCTCGCGCGAGCTTGACGAAAAACTGCAGCAATCTGAGCTGTGCCTCGGTCTCCTCAACGCTGCTAAAGCGAGGTGGTATCACCGATGGGTTGAGTGTACCGGTTGTCACGTCGGCAAATGACAATGGACTGGGATTGCCGCCGAGTTCGGGCGGTGTAAGGTATTCTGGATCAGAATAAATCGGCGGTGGAAGTTTTTTGTGAAGTTCTAATAGATCGAACGTCTGATTTTTTGCGATCGAATCCATGATTAGCTTATCATAGGCTTCTTCAATTTCGTCAGCATTCGTTTCTTCATAAGTATAAGGCAAAGTATTCTCCATTCATTGACAGAGAACCTGCATAAATTCGTTTTCGGAATGGGCTGCGGCCGACGAAGCGATCCATCCCAAAGGAGACAGCCGTGGCTCATCCCTATCAGCATGCCGTTCGCTCGAGCCGGCTGTTCGGGGGCGTCCCCGAGGACTACCTCGCGATCCATGCCTGGTTTGACGAGAGCAAAGCGCATTTCGCTGATCTGCGCCATCGCGCGTTGCGCCATCACAGCGAAGGCATTTTCCTGGCCGAGGCGACGTTTGGCGTCACCGTGACGAACAGCGACGGGAAGGTCGTGCCCGTTCGCACGGTCGGGGAGCAGCACGTTCTCGACGATCTCGGATGGATCCCGAGCGTGAAAGATTGGCTCCAGCACATTCAGTTCCAGCCCTGGATGGGCCGAACGCCCTTCCGCCCGAGCAGCGATCAGGCCGGTGCGGAAAAGGCGGAAGAGGCAGGTGAGGCGAGCCGGACGCAGCCCGCCTAGCCAAGCCCCCGCAGCCCGCGGATCGGCAGATCATTCTCCTGCGTGCTGATGATCCCGTCGAGGAGGACGTCGAGGTCGGGGCGGCAGGAGGCGGTGTTCGAGACGCTGAGGATGTGGATCAGCCCGTTCGGGTTGATCACGAAGAGGCCGGGCTCGGCGAAGGGGCGGTCGGTCTCGGTCGGGGAACGCGGGTCGGAGATGTAGAGGCCGAGCGCCTCCATGTCCGCGAGCGACAGGGAGTGGCCGATCCCGAAGCGCCAGCCGAACTCGCGGAAATCCGCCTCGGCCTTCTCGCGCGGATCGGCCGAAGTCGCGACGACGCTCACCCGACGCGCGGTGAACGCGTCGAGCAGGCTGTCGAGCTTGCTGAGGTAGGTCCTGCAGCGCGGGCAGTGCCGGCCGCGATAGACGACCAGCATCGTCCAGCCCGGATAATCGAGGCCGAAATGCCGGACGGTGCCGTCCAGCAATTCGACCTTGATGGGCGGCATGGGATTTCCAGGCCGCGCCGGGATCATGACCAGGGCTCGGAGAGGCGGGTCGCGACGTGGCCGATGCCCTCGAACGTCGCCACCACGAGGCCGGGGCCGGTCGGTGTCGGCGCCGTGTGGGTGCCGGTCGTGATGATGAGCCCCGCGGGCAGGCGATGGCCGCGCTCCGACACGAAGCGGGAGAGGAAGGCGATGACGCCGAGCGGGTCGGGCCGGCCCTCCGCCGGAAGCGCCGGCACGATCGTCCCGTCGCCGAGCTTGGTCGTCACCGTTGCCGCGATCGCCTCCTCGAGCTTCTCGATCGGCATCAGCTCGCCGACGACGAGGAGGCCGCACGAGTTCATGTCGGCGATGTTCGAGGGAATGCCCATCCCCTTCTTGTCGACATAGCGCGTGTCGGCGATCTCGATCGCGAGGCGGATGCCCTTCGCGGCCGCGCGGACCTCTTCGCGGCTCACCGGCCCGTCGATATCACGGGCGAGCTCGATCGCGATCTCGGCCTCGGCCTCGGGCTTGTAGAAGCGGCCCGGCCCGAAGGCGGTGTCGGTGTCGACGATCATCTCCTCGAGGAGAGGGGCGACCGTCGGCGCGTCGATCCCGGCGGCCTTCTGGGCGCCGGGCGTCGTCTGGGCAAGCTTCCAGCCGATGATCTTGCCGCCGATTTCGCCGCGCACCTTGTCCTGCAGGTCGTAACCCTCGGCGACGGTGGCGGGACGGTTGTCGAGCCCGGCGAGCGGGCCCTCGCCGCGGAATGCCGCGGCGAGATTCTTGGCGTCTGACATCGGGATCAGGGCAGCAGGTAGCTGGTCTTGACGGTCGTGTAGAACTCCGCCGCGTACCGGCCCTGCTCGCGCGGACCGTAGCTGGAGCCCTTGCGCCCGCCGAACGGCACGTGCGGATCGACGCCCGCGGTCGGCAGGTTGACCATCACCATGCCGGCCTCCGCGTTCCGCTTGAAGTCGGACGCGTATTTGAGGCTCGACGTGCAGATGCCGGAGGAGAGACCGAACGGGGTGTCGTTCGCGGTGGCGAGCGCCTCGTCATAGTCCTTCACGCGGATCACGGTCGCGACGGGACCGAAGATCTCCTCGCGGTTGATGCGCATGTCGTTGGTGGTCTCGGTGAAGAGGGCCGGCTGGAGGTAGAAGCCGGGCGTGCCGCGGTTCAGCCGCTCGCCGCCCCAGGCGAGCTTCGCGTTGTCCTCGGTGCGGCCGATCTCGATGTAGTTCATGTCGGTGTCGAGCTGCTTCTGGTCGACGACCGGGCCGATGTGCGTGCCGTCCTTGCGCGCATCGTCGACGACGAGCGACTTCAGCTTCTCGATGCAGGCGTCGACGAACTTGTCGTGGATGCCTTCCTGCACGATGAGGCGGGAGGAGGCGGTGCAGCGCTGGCCGGTGGAGAAGAACGCGCCATTGACCGCGCAGTCGACCGCGATGCCGAGATTGGCGTCGTCGAGGACCACGAGCGGGTTCTTGCCGCCCATCTCGAGCTGGACCTTGCGCATATTCTCGGCGCACTTCATCGCGACGTGCTTGCCGGTGCCGACCGAGCCGGTGAAGGACACGGCGTCGACGTCACGCGAATCGAGGATCGCCTCGCCGACGACCGAGCCGCGGCCCATGACGAGGTTGAAGACGCCGTCGGGCAGGCCCGCGCGCTTCAGGATGTCGGCGATCGCCCAGGCGCAGCCCGGCACGAGGTCGGCCGGCTTCATCACCACCGTGTTGCCGTAGCAGAGCGCCGGGGCGATCTTCCAGGCCGGGATGGCGATCGGGAAGTTCCACGGCGTGATGAGGCCGATGACGCCCATCGGCTCGCGCGTGATCTCGATCTCGACGCCCGGACGGATGGAGGGGAGCTTCTCGCCCGCAAGGCGCAGCGCCTCGCCGGCGAAGAAGGAGAAGATCTGCGCGGCGCGGCCGGCCTCGCCGATGCCCTCGGCGAGCGTCTTGCCCTCTTCGCGCGCGAGGAGGTCGCCGAGCTCCTTGGAGCGGGCCATGATCTCATTCGCGGCGGCCTGGAGGATGTTGTGGCGCTGCATCGGGTTCGAGCGCGCCCACGAATACGAGGCGGCCTTGGCGGCGGCGATCGCCTGGCGCGTCTGCTCGGCGTCGGCGCGGGTGTAGCGGCCGACCACATCGTCCGTGTTCGACGGGTTGATGTTCTCAGATGCGTCAGGACCGCTCGTCCATTCGCCGCCGATGAGATTTTGGTGAAGGTCCATGGCGTCGTCCTATTCGTCTAATGGGGCCGGGTTGTAGGTGGCGGGTCCCCCGGGCCCGTCAAGGCTCGGGGCGGCCACGGTCCGCGGCCGGGGCGATGGGGATGCGACGTGAGACTGCAACACTGCGACCGGTCCCCCCATCATTCATTTTGATTCGGCGTAGCCGACCGGGGGAGGGGGCGCAAGGTGCGCGCGCCCCCGCCGCCTCAGCGCGGCACGATGTTGATCGACGTCGTCTGCCGGTAGGGTGCGTCCGGCGTGCGGATGATGTTCGGGAAGGCGGGGTTGTTGAGCGCGTCCGGCCAGTCCTGCGCCTCGAGCGCGATGCCGGCGAACGCGCCGTAGTGGACGCCGCCGAGCCCCGGCACCGGGACGGGCGGCATGTCGTAGGCATCGTAGACCTGCACGCCGGGCCGGTCGGTCGAGAGGGTGAGGCGCATCGCGTCGCCTTCGAGGGTCATGGCCGGATCGCGCGCGGTGAGGCAGAAATTGATGTCGATCTCCGTCGACCCGATCGCGCGCGGGGTGCGGAAGTCGAACGGCGTGCCCTCGACGGGGAGGAGATTCCCGGTCGGGATCTTGCCGGCACCGGTCTCGGTCACGCGGTCGGCGTTGATCATCATGCGGTGCGTCGCGACGGGGCCGCCGAGGAGAAAATAAGAATGCTGGGCGAGCGCGATCGGGGTCGGCCGGTCGGGCACGCCATTCATGTCGAAGGTGATGGTGTTTCCGGCGAGCGTCATCGTCACCGTGAAGGCGACTTCGCCGGGGTAGCCCATCGCCCCGTCCGGGCTCGTGAGGGTGAGGCGCGCGCTGGTGGCGTCCGCCTCCATGTCCCAGAGCTGCCGGCCGAGGCCCTTCGCGCCGCCGTGGATGTGGTTGACGCCGCGCTCGTTGCGGTCGAGCTGATAGGTCGTCCCGTCGAGCGTGAAGCGCCCGTCCTTCACGCGGTTCGCGATGCGCCCGGCGATGATGCCGAAGGAGCGGCTGTGCAGCGGGTAGGGGTCGAACGTCTCGAAGCCGAGCGTCACCGGGAAGGGCGCGCCGGCGCTGTCCGGCACGCGCCAGTCCCGCACCACGGCGCCATAGTTGAGCACCTTCACCTCGACGCCGGTGTCGGAGGTGAGGGTCGCCTCGTAGACGGGCTTGTCCTCGAAGGTGCCGAAGCGCGTCAGTGTCATCTGTCTCTCCCGGTCAGGCGCGGTGCGAGCTCGTTGCGAGGAGCCCGGCCGCGCCGAGAAGCATCCCGCCGGAGATCCGGTTCATGAGGCGGATCCGCCCCGGATTCATCTCGAAGCGGCGCAGCATCGCGCCGGCGAGGGCGTAGCCGCCCGCCATCGCGAACTCGATCACGAGATAGAGCGCGCCGAGCGCGAAGAGCTGCGGCGCGACCGGCCCGCTGGTGTCGACGAATTGGGGGATGAAGGCGGTGAAGAGGAGCATCGCCTTCGGGTTCGTCATCGCGACCCAGAACTCCTTGCGGGCGAGGAGGAGGCCGGTCTTGCCGCCGGTGTCCGCCGCGACCGTGAGGGTGCGCGAGCGCCAGACCTTCACGCCGATATAAGCGAGGTAGGCGACGCCCACCCACTTCAGGATCGTGAAGGCGATCTCCGAGGCGCTGAGGAGCGCGCCGAGGCCCGCCGCCGCCAGCGTGACGAGGATCGCGAAGGCCGCGAGGCGCCCGCAGACGCCGATCATCGTCGGCACGAAGCCCGCCCGGATCCCATGCCCGAGCGACAGGAGATTGTTGGCCCCCGGCGTCGCCGCGACGAGCGCGGCGGCGGGGACGAAGAGCGTGAGCGTGCTGAGCGCGATCGACAAGGGTGCCTCCCGATGCCCCGCGGGGCGTTCGTCTAGCGCGGCAGGCGCGCGGTCAGGGTGCGTTCGAAATCGCCGGAGAAGCCGTCCGAGCAGAAGCCGCCGCCCTGGAGGCGGTCGCCGATCGGATCGGCCGGCAGCTTCGCCTGCTCGGCCATCGCGTAGGCGACATGGTCCTCGGCGTGGTGCTCCGGCTCGTAGCCGAGGGCGAAGGCGGTGCCGTTGTCCCACCAGGCGCGCTCGTTGTGCGAGGCGCCGTAGACGATCGCGTGGTGGATGTCCGGATGCTCGAGGCCGATCCCGATGAGCTGCATCAGGTCGTCCGGGTGCTGCCAGATCGACAGGCGCCGGTGGTCGGCCGGCTTGTAGCCGATATTGCCGATCCGGATCGACATCACGCGCAGCCCGTGCTTGTCGGCGAAGAGCGAGCCGATCGCCTCGCCGAAGGCCTTGGAGAGGCCGTAGAGCCCGTCCGGCCGCACCGGCTCGTTGATCCCGATCCGGCGCGCACGCGGGTAGAAGCCGACCGCGTGGTTCGACGAGGCGAAGATGACGCGCGGCACGCCGACCTCGCGGCAGGCGTCGAAAATGTTCCACACGCCCTGGATGTTGGGCGCGTGCACCGTCTCCCAATCGGCCTCGACCGACTGGCCGCCGAGATGGATGAGTCCGTCCGCCCCCTTGAGGAGCGCGCCGATGGCGGCGCGGTCGGTGAGGTCGGCCTTCACCCAGGTCTCGTTGGGGCCGAGGTCGCCGGGCGCCTCGACGATGTCGGACAGGATCATCGTGTACCGGTCGGCGAGCAGCGGGCGCAGCATCTTCGCAACGCCGCCGGCAGCACCGGTCATCACAATCGTCCGCTTTGTCATTGAGGCTTCCTCCCGTCCTGGTTGGGGGGGAGGTAAGACGGGATGCCGCAGATTTACAATGGGTCGGGTTGCCGAAATCGCGATCGCCGCGGTCAGCGCGGCCCTTGGTACGGACCGTGGAGCTTCTCCGTCGTGCATCCATAGCGAAGGCCCGTCAGCCACGGGCGCATCCGCCGGATCGCGAACTTCGCCATGCGCGGCTTCTCCACCGGAACCGCGAAGGTGAAGCGCTGCGGACCCGCGAGCGCGCGCTGCCGCCGCGCGCATTCGAGCCAGAGCGGCACGATGCGGGCGCGCCCCTCAAGGCGCGGATCGACGAAGGAGCACGTCCAGCGGAGGACGTCCTCACTGATGCGGTGGGTGACGATCCAGCCGCGCACCGCGTCCCCGGCCGCGCTGTCGATCAGCGCGACGCTGGTGGACGGGTCGGCGTCCGGCTCGAAATCGTAGGGGTTGAGGTCGGGCGCGACCCAGCCGCCGAGCCCCGCCTCGATCGCCTCCCGCGCTGAGTGGGAGACGTCGTGCCAGGCGGTGATGCGGAAGCGTGGGTCGAGCGTCGCGCCGATCAGCCAGGGCGTGCGGAAGGCGCTCTCCATGGTGGATTCGCAGATCAGCCGGTTGATCCAGGGCCGCCGCCATCCGGCCCGCATCAGGAGGATCGCAAGGTCCTGCGCGTCCGGGTCGACGGTCAGGTGGGCGACGCCGACGCTCGCCCCTTGCGCGAGGTAGATTGCCTCCAGCCGGTCGAGGAGGCGGCGTCCCAGCCCCCGGCCGCGATGGAAGGGGGAGACGAAGAGGGAGAGGAGCTCGTAGTCGCGGTTGGGCCCGCCGACGCCGACGGCGAGCCCGCACGCAAAGTCGCCATCGTACGCGACGACAAGGTTCGACTTCGCGCGGTGCCGGCCGATGGCGGCGACGACCGACGGGGAGGTGAGGTGCGCGACGGTCGCGATCGCGTCCGCCGGCAGGTCGGCGAGCGGCAGCGCCGGTTCCGGGGCCGGCCCCTGCGCCGCGAGGGGCGCGGCGTCAGGCCTCGACAGGCTCGGCGCGCTCTCGCGTTGCATCGGTGATCGCGCCCGGACGGTCGGGCTCCTCCAGAAGGCCGGACATGTAGACGGTGTCGAGCATGTCGGCGACGGTGAACATGCTCGCCCCCTCGTCGACGAGGGTGGCGACGATCTCGCGGATCGTGCGGTCCCCCTCGTGGAGCATCCCCCCGACGCGCTTGCCGCACGCGGCATTGGTGACGACGTGCTCCATGCAGCGCGAGCGCAGCAGGAAGCCCGTGTCCTGCGGGCTGTATTCGAGGTCCTCGCGGAAGCGGGCGGGCCACCAGCCGGGCACGTCGGTCGGCATGTGCTCGTCGATCAGGCTCTCGATCGCGGCGCGGAAGGAGGCGGCGTCGGTGAAATTCCGCTCATCGAAGATGCGGTAGCCGCGCGGGTAGCGCTCGCTCCCCGGCACCGGGGAGACGAGCTGGATCCGCCGCTTCGGCATCGACACCAGGAAGCCGGAGACGCAGGCGATCGTCGTGTGGTCGATCTCGATCGTGGCGATCTTGTCGGGCTTGCCGGCCGCGCGCAGCTTGAGGATCCGCTCGCGCGCGCGCCCCGCATTCGCCTTCGCGGCAAGCGCCTCGCGGTTCTGGAGCACCAGCTCCACGCCGAGAAGCTCCTCCGGCGTGAAGGCGGCGTGGATCTTGTCCATGTGCTTCACCGAGAGGACCGAGAAGCGGTTGGTGACGGTGCGATACTGGTCGAAGAGGGCGAGGATGCGGCGGGTGAGGGCCGGGTCCTTCAGCGGCGCGGCGGTGGTCGTCTGCGGGAGCGCGCCGGTGATGTGGTAATAATCCTCGATGAAGCGGTCATAGTCCGGGTTGTCGCACGGGTCGGTCGCCCAGTAGCAGAAGCCGGTCTGCACCGCGGTGCCGAAGAGGTCGTGCATCGTGCCGACGACGCCCTGCCACAATGTCGCGTGCTCGGGCGTGTAGGGGAAGTTGCCGGCGAAGCGGTCGGCCGAGATCCCGCAGAACCAGCAGCCGACCGAACAGCCGTCGCTGAGCTCGAACGCGACGACCGGGTGGACGATCGCGTCGGCCGATCCGCCGAGCTCGCTCATCGAGCGGGCCACCTGGCGGGTGCGCCAGCGGTCGAAGCGAGGGTGGAGTTCGCGCGTGTTGCCGGTGTCGCGGATGAGGCCGCGGTGGGCGATCATCTCTTTGATCCAGCGGTCCCACGCGTTCGCCTTCGGCCAGCGCGCGTCCGCCTCCTCGGTCCCGCGATATTTGAGGTGGCTGCGCCGCCAGAGCGGCATGATCTCGGCGGGGTCGATGTCGATGCCGAGCGCGGCCGTCACGCCGGCCGGGCTGTCGACATTCTCCTTCAGCGCCTCGCGGAATTTCGGGTCGCCCGCCATGCGCTCCATGAAGCGCTTCAGGTGCGCAAGATCGCGAAGCTCTTCCGGCGAGCGGTTGTCGAACATCGCCCGATAGTGACGCGTGGCCTCGGTGATCGTCATGGAACCACTCTCGTGTGACGCTGGCCTGCGCCGCCTGCGCGCGCAGGATGACAGGGTGGCGGGCGGCGTGCGCCCGCCACGGCCGGCCCGGTTGCCGGGGTCAGGTGAGGACGGCGGCGGCGACCGCGACGATCTCCGCGGCCGCGGCCACGTCCGCCGCAGCTTCGGCGACCTGCACAGCGGAGGTCGCGACTTCCGCGGCCTCGGCGGCGCTGGTCGCGACGCCCGCGGTCTGCACCGTGGTGGAGCTCGTGGAGCTGTGGCTCTTGCCGCCGGCGACGGCGTCGAGCTGTTCGTCGGTCAATTCTTTCGGGGTGCGGGACTGGATGAAGTCTTTCGCCTCATCGACGTTGAAATCGTACCCGCGCTCCTTGGCAAAATCGACGACCGAGGCAAGGCCGGTCGCACTATCCTTCAGCTCGGCCGCCATCGTTCGGTCGGCGACGAGATCATCCGCGAACCGTTTCGCTTCCGAAAGGGACATGGGCTTGGCACCTTCGTTTGTGATCATCCCAGGCGGGGCCGCTGACTACTTGCGGTAACGAACATGAAAATGCCCGGACACACTTCATGAGACTTGCTCTTGTTCTGTAAGTCAAGCATCTTCGATGCTCTGGGGCGAATATCGATTTCAACTGTGAAGTTGATTTAAACTCTCGTTTGAATCAGCCTGACATATCGAGAAGATTTGTGGTGACGATCTTCCACCTGTGCACAAAAGTGCACGATATGCTGCGCCGCATAAGGAGAGACCTTGGACGCGCCGTCATCTAATCCAGGCTTCGCTCCGGTCGTCTTCGTCAACATGCCCGTGGCCGGGATCGAGCGTCCGTCGATCGCGCTCGGCCTGATGAAATCGATCCTGGCGCAGGAGGGGATCGCGAGCGAGGTCGCCTACGCGAACCTCTGGTTCCTCGACTATTTCAACATCGGCATCGCGCAGGCCCTCGCCGTGGTCGCGCCGGAGCACGCGGTGGTCGACTGGCTCTTCGCCGCCGCCGCCTTCCCCGATTTCGAGCCCGACCACGACGCCTATCTCGACCGGCTCCTCCCGCTCGCCCCCCATTTCGCACGCGCGAAGCTCGACCGGGCGGGATTGCTGCGCGTGCGCGGCCAGATCCCGGCCTTCGTGGACTGGACCGCCCGGCGCATCCTCGCGCGCAAGCCGCGCATTGTCGGCTGCACGTCGATGTTCCAGCAGCACGTCGCCTCGCTGGCGCTCCTGCGCCGCGTGCGCGAGCTCGCCCCCTCAGTCGTCACGATGCTCGGCGGCGCCAATTGCGAGTCCGTCATGGGCCGGACCACCCACGCCCACCATGATTGGGTCGACTATGTCGTCTCGGGCGAGGCGGACCAGTTCATCGCGCCCTTCATGGCCGACGTGCTCGCTGCCGGAGCGGACGAGATCGCGGCCGACCGCCTGCCTTTCGGCGTCTTCGGCCCGGTCCACCGGCGCGTCAACTATCCGGTGACGGGTGAGGGCGACGGCGTGCCGCGCGCGGTGACGGACGATCTGCGGCAACTGCCGCTGCCGGACTATTACGAATATTTCGACGAGCTGAAATCTTCTCTCTACGCGAACCTCATCTTGCCCGGACTGCCGATGGAGTTCTCGCGCGGGTGCTGGTGGGGGGCGAAGAGCCACTGCACCTTCTGCGGCCTCAATGGCGGCAACATGGCCTTCCGCGCCAAGGCCCCGGCCATCGTCGCGGGCGAGATCGACACGCTGTCGGCCCGCCACGGGGTGAAGCGGATCGAGGCCGTCGATAACATCATGGACATGGCCTACTTCAAGGAGGTCCTGCCGACGCTCGCCGCGCGCGAGACCCCGCTCACGATCTTCTTCGAGACGAAGTCGAACCTGAAGAAGGCGCAGGTGAAGGCGCTCGCCGATGCCGGGGTCAAATGGATCCAGCCGGGGATCGAGAGCCTCGATTCGCGCGTCCTGACGCTGATGCGAAAGGGCTGCACGGCGGCGCAGAACATCCTCCTCCTCAAATGGTGCCGCCAGTACGGGATCCGCACGAGCTGGAGCATCATCACCGAGTTTCCGGGCGAGGAGGACGGCTGGTACGCGGAGATGGCCGCGATCATGCCCGCCCTCGTCCACCTCCAGGCGGGGGTGAGTGTCCCGCTGCGCTACGACCGCTACTCGCCCTATTTCACCGCGCCAGATCAGTTCGGCGTCGCGCTCGCCCCGTCCCCCTTCTACGCCTACGCCTATCCGCTCGACGCCGCCGCGCTCGCCGATCAGGTCTATTTCTTCGAGAACGCGAATGCCGCGCCGTCGGGGCCCGAGGTGCGGCCGGGGCTCGCGGCCGTGCGCCAGGCGGTTCTCGAATGGCGGCGCGCCTGGCTCTCCGGCCCGCCCGTCCTCACGATGAGCGAGACCGCCGACGGCCTCCTCGTGGAGGACACGCGCCCCGGCGGGACCGATCGCACGCTGACGGGCCTTGCCCGCGCGCTGATCCTCGCCGCCGATGACGGGCCGCCTGAGGCCGCCGTGAATGCGGCGATGGCGCGGGAGGGTTTTGCCGGCGAGGCGGTGGAGGCGGCGGTGGCGGCGCTCGTCGCGGACCGGCTGCTCCTGCGCCTCGACGGGCGTCTCATCGGGCTGCCGCTGACGAAGCCGCACACGCTGATCCCCGCCCCGTCCGCCTTTCCGGGCGGCTATGTCGCGAAGGGGGCCGGGCTTGCAGAACAGTTTCTCGCCACCGTCTGAGGGCGACCGGCTCGGCCGCAGGGTCCGCACCGTCCGCCTCGATGCGCCGCTGGCGCTGACGGCGGGCGGCGCGCTCACCCCCGTCGACATCGTATTCGAGACCTATGGGCGGCTGAACGCGCGGCGCGACAACGCGATCCTCGTCCTCCACGGCCTCACCGGCGACCATCACGCGGCCGGCCCCGTCGCCGCGCCGCACGTGAAGCCCGGCTGGTGGGACGGCGCGATCGGCCCCGGCCGCGCGCTCGACACCGACCGCTTTTGCGTCATCGCCCCCAACGCCGTCGGCGGCGCGTTCTCCACCGGGCCGCACAGCCCCGACCCCGCCACCGGCGCGCCCTATGGCCTCCGCTTCCCCGTCCTCACCATCGCCGACATGGCGCGGGCGGGGATCGGGCTCGCGGACGCGCTCGGCATCGAGCGGGTCCACGCGCTGGTGGGCGGCTGCTTCGGGGGCTTCCAGATCCTCGAATGGCTCGCGCAGGCGCCCGAGCGCGTCGGATCCGCCGCCATCATCAGTGCGACGGCCCGCACGAGCGCGCACAATCTCGCCCTCTTCAGCGTCCTGCGCGCCGCGATCATGAGCGACCCCGCCTTCCGCGGCGGCGACTACTACGACGCGGGCCAGCCGGCCGCCGGCCTCGGCCTCCTCGCCATGACCGGCGCGCTCCACTGGATGGGCCGCGACACGTGGGAGCGCCGCTTCGGCACCGCGCCGCTCCGCCCCGGCCCGCCGCGCTACACGCTGGAGCCGGACTTCGCGGTCGATGGCTTCCTCGCCGAGGTCGGCGCGAACGCCAGCAGAGGCACGCTCGACGCGAACAGCCTCCTCTACCTCACCCGCGCGATCGACTATTTCGACATGGCCCGCGACCACGGCTCGCTGGAGGCCGCCCTCGCGGGGGCGCACGCGCCCGTCCTCCTCGTCAGCTACGAGACGGATTGGCGCTATCCGCCCGCCGAGATGGCTGAGATCGGCGCCGCGCTGCCTGAGGCCACGCCGTGCCGGCACCTCGTCCTCGCGAGCGGCATCGGCCACGGCGCGTTCCTCTACGAGTTCGCCTCGCTGGAGCCGCACCTGCGCGCCTTCATCGACGGGACCCTTCCGCCGGAATGAGGTCGTCGACCGAGAGGATCGGCTCCCCCATCATCGCCGCGCCGAGATCGACGCGCGCGCGCGTTGCGAGACCCGCTTCGGCGGCGGCCGCGCGATGGACGCCGATCTCGACGAGATATTGGCGCGAGAAGCCGTGCCCGGCATCGAGGCTCGTGACGAGGCTGCGCCCGATATGGCAGGCGGCGGCGGTGGGGTTCACCGTGTGCGCCTCGATCGAGACCATGCCGTGCCGGGCGATCAGCGGCCGCCACGCCTCGAACAGCGCGACGAGGGCCGAATAGGCCTCATCCGCCGGGATGAAGCGCCCGTCGCGGCCGGTGAACACCGCCTCCGTCGCCGGGGCCTTAAGGATCCGCCCCGGCCGCTTGTGGCGGCGATTGTGGAGGACGGACTTGTTGACGTGGAGCGCGTCGGCCGCGTCGACGCCCTGCGCCGACAGCGCCTCGGCGATGGCGCCCGGCTCGCCGATATCGCCCGCGATGGTGACGAACGGCGCGTCGAGCGTCGCGAGGCGGGCGGCGGTCGCGCGCTCCGCGACGGAATTGTACTCGACGCCCGCGAGCGTCAGCGGGCGGCGGTCGAGGTGGCGGCCGCGCAGCGTGCGCGTGCGGATCGCCTCGTAGGTGACCGCGAGGACGGTGCCGTCGCCCGACCCCGTGTCGACGAGCGCGGCGGGCTGCACCTCGAGCGGCGCATCGAAGCGGGGCAGGACCGCGTCGAGGAAGGGCTCGCGGCAGGTGGCGTTGAAGACGTCGCCGCTGAAGGCGATGTCGAGCGCGCGGTCGACGTGCGCCTCCTCGCCGGGGGCGGGCGGGGTCGGGGCGGGAAAGCCGCGGATGAGGTCCGCCACCCGCTCAAAGGTCGCGAGATAGGAGAGGGGGTAGGCGTATTGGCACGCGAAGGGGACGGCGTGCCGTCCGTCCTCGGTGAGGCGCGCGGCGCTGCACGCCCCCTCCATCCAGCCGACGGCCTCCAGCACCGCGAACGCCTCCGGCGACACCGCACCTTCGCCTTCGGGGAGCCCGGCGCGCGAAAGGTGGAACCAGAGCGCCGCCGCCTCGGGGCCGAGACGCTGCTGGCGCACGCGCGGCGGCGCGCCGGCGGGGGGCGGCGTCGGCGCGGGCGTCTCGCCCGCGAGCCATGCCTCGGCCCGGCGGACCGACTGGCGCGCGCCGTCGAACCATTGCGGGTTGGCGGCGACCGCCTCGCCATAGGGGGTGAGGCCGGCGCGCGCCCAGCTCCCCGCCGCGATCCCCTGGCCGACGAGGAGTTTCAGCGCGAGCGCCGCGTCACCCTCGCCAAGGCCGAAGCCCGCGAGCTCGACATGGGTGAGCGGGCCGCGGGCGAGTGCGGCCATCGCCCCGTTCGCGTGCAGCGCTTCGAGGAGCGTCCCGGTCGCGATCCCGTCTGTGTGGTGGCACAGGCTCGCCCAGGCGCTCGCCCTGCTCATTGGACCTGCCGCTCGACGAGGCGCGCGAAGAGGCCGTTCCTGGCCATGAGGGCCTTATAGTCGCCTTCCTCGACGACCTCGCCCTCGTCGAGGACGACGATCTTGTCCGCGTCGATGATCGTGGAGAGGCGGTGGGCGATGACGATCTGCGTCGCCTTCATCGTCTTGAGGTTCTTCGTGACGAGGGCCTGGGTCACGTTGTCGAGCGCGCTCGTTCCCTCGTCCATGATGAGGACCTTCGGCTTGCGCACGATGGCGCGCGCGATCATCAGGCGCTGGCTCTGGCCACGCGAGATCACCGAGGTGCCGGTCCCGACCTGGGTGTTGAGGCCCATCGGCCAGGATTTCAGCTCCTCGGCGAGGCCGGCCTGGGTCAGCGCCTCGGTCACCTCCTCCGGCGAGACGGGGAGGCCCGCCGCGACATTGTCGTAGATCGACCCCGACAGCAGGCCGCCATCCTGGAGGACGACGCCGAAGGCTTGGCGCAGGTCCCAGCGGTTCACGAAGCGGATGTCGTTGCCGTCGACGAAGACGGACCCGGTCTCGGGCGTCTCGAACCCGAGGAGGAGGCGCACGACCGAGGACTTGCCCGCCCCCGAGGGGCCGACGATCGCGGTCATCTTCCCCGCCTCAGCGCGGAAGGAGACGTCCTTCAGCGCGAGCGGCGCGCCGGGGGCGTAGCGGAAGCCGACATTGCGCAATTCGATCTCGCCATGCACCTCGCCGAGATGGCCGAAGCGCGACTGCGGCTCGGGCGCGGCGTCGAGGATCGGCCGCACACGCTTGAAGAGGGGGTGGAGCATCGAGAAGTGCAGGATGGCGCGCGTCGCGGAGAACATCGCGGCGGTGAACTGGCCGAGCGCGACGTTGAAGGCCACGAACTGCGCGGTCGACATCGGCGAAGGCGGCACGACCGAGGGCGGCGCGCTGTCGAAGAAGGCGAAGAGCGTCTTCATCTGGAGGCCGATCGTCGCCAGCACCGCGACGGTCACGAGATAGGGGAAGACCGACCGCAGGACGAGGAGGCGGTTGTTGAGGACGCGCTGGCGCAGCGACAGCGCGACGAGGTCGCGGTAGTCCTCCAGCCACCGCAGGAAGGCGCGCTGCTCCGCGCCCGCGACGCGCAACTTGCCGATCGCCCCCACCATCTGCAGGACGACGCCCTGCACCTTGCCGCCGAGGTCGAGCGTGCGGCGGTTGTAGGCGAGGATCGACCGGCCGAGGAGGACCGCGACGATGGAGAAGAGCGCCGCGATCAGGAAGGCGATGAGCGAGGCCTCCCAGTCGAAATAGACCATCAGCCCGAGGCTGAAGAGCGCGCCGACGATGCTCGTCAGCACGAGGTGGGAGGCGTTGCCGAGGATGCCGCGCATCGAATCGATGCTGTCCGTGCGGTTGGCGAGGTCGCCGGCGGTGAAGTCGCGGAAGAAGGGGGCGGGCAGGCTGAGTAGGCGGATCCAGACCGCGCCCTGCACGCGGTTCTCCATCTGCCCCTCGATGCGCAGGAGCGAGAGGGACTGGACGAGCCCGGTCATCGCCGTCGCCCCGGCCGTGAGGAGGAGGAGCGCGCCGATGACGGCCACCTGATGGATCTCGGCGCTCGGTACGATCGGATCGAGGAGCCAGCCGAGCGCGATCGGGGTCACGAGCGAGAAGCCGCCGAGCATGATCATGCTGATGATGATGTTGCGCACGTCCCGCCCCGCGCCGAAGAGGCTGTATCGCAGGAGCCGCCACGGGGTGAGCGTCTCGGCCGGGAGCGGCACCTGGAAGAGGTGGACGACGCGGTCGATCGTCTTCGCCACCGCGCCGGTGACGCGGATGCGGCCCTCCGCGCCGACGAGGTCGTAGCCGCCGGGGCGGGGGATGAGCGCCACCGGCTCGCGCTCCGCGCCGCGGAAGCCGAGGAGGGGGCCGTGGTCGATGCGCCACCAGTCGTCGAGAAGGGTGACGGTGCGGCTCATCATCCCGTTGTTGCGCGCATAGCGCTGGATGAGGGAGCGCTCGGAGGCGCCGGGCGAGACCATCACGTCCACCGGCTCGCCCGCCCCGCCGGTGGCGCGGTAGACGATGCGGGCGATGGCGTTGAAGTCGGCGCCGAGATTGTCGAGCGAATGGTCGCGCCGGTCGATGAGGGCGGCGGTCTGGCGAAGCCGCGCGCCGAAGCGCTGGCGCGTCTCGGCGCTCACCGTCTCCGACCGCGTCCGCCGCGCCGCGCGCCGCGCCGAGAGGCCCTGGCGCGCTCCCTCGACCACCAGCGCGTTGATATGGTCGAGCGGGGCCTGCCAGTCGGCGTGCGCCTCGGCGGCTGTCGCAGGGGCCGCCGGGTCGGCGTGTGGGGGCGAAGGGGTGGCCTCGCCCTGCTGCGCGCCGCTCGCGGGCGGGGCGGTGGCGGGCGCTGCGCCGGCGGATGGCGCGCCGGTGAGCCCGGTCGCCTTCATCAGGTCGACCCAGCCGCGGAAGAGGTGCTGGACCGCCTCGCGGCCCTCCGGCGTCGCGGCGTGGGCGGCGAGGTCGGCGCGCGTTGTCGTTGCGAGCTCGGTGTCCTCGGTCGGGATCGCGATCACGGCCCCGTCCGAATCCGTCTCGGTCATCGCGTCGGCGAGGCCCCCGGCCTCGACGCGGGCGATGAAGGTCCGCCCCCGCTGGTCGCTCCACAGGAGGTCGAGCGCGCCGGAGAGGACGAGCCAGCACTGGCCGCGCCCGACGAGGGGGAAGCGGTCCGACGCGTCCACCACGCGGCGCGCATCCGAGACGCCGAGCGCCCGCGCCACCGACGCGGCCGGATCCTTCCACTTCGCCTCAAGGATCGCGTCGAGCGAGTGTTCGCCGCCGAGAAAATCCGCGAGGAAGCTCATCGCGCGCCCACCAGCTCGGCATAGAGGCCGCGCTCGTGCATCAGCTTGCGGTGGCCGCCATGCTCGACCACCTCGCCGTTGGAGATGACGTAGATCGCCTCGCAGTCGCGGATCGTCGACATGCGGTGCGCGACGTTGATGTTCGTGATCCCCCGTCGCTGGATGTTGCGCCCGATGGCGGCCTCGGTGAAGGAATCGAGCGCCGAGGTCGCCTCGTCGAGGACGATGATGGAGGGCTGGCGCGCGAGCGCCCGCGCGATCTCCAGCCGCTGGCGCTGGCCGCCCGAGAAGTTGCGCCCGCCCTCGTCGACGATCCCCTCATAGGCGCCGGGGCGGGCCATGATCGTGTCGTGGATCGCCGCGTCCCGCGCCGCCTCGACCACCGCCTGCCAGGGGGCGAAGGGGTCCCACAGGGTCAGATTGTCGAAGATGGTGCCAGCGAAGAGGATCGTCTCCTGGTCCACCCAGGCGATGGAGGAGACCATCGCGCTGCGCCCGATCTCGGTGAGCGGCCGCCCGTCATAGAGGATCTCCCCCTCGGACGGCTCGTAGAGGCCGAGGATGAGGCGCAGGAGCGTCGACTTCCCGCTGCCGCTCGGACCCACGAGCGCGACCCGCTCGCCGGGCTCGATCGTCATGTTCACGTTGCGGATGAAGGGCGGGTCGAGCCGGGTGAAGGCGTAGGAGACGTTGCGCAGTTCGATCCGCCCCGTGAGGAGGTCGCGCAAGGGCGCGGCGTCGACCGCCGGGGCGGCCGCGCGGCGGCGGAAGGGGTTCGCGAGCGCGGTCCCTTTCGCCCGTTCGGTCGGCGCCTGATCGGCCGCGATCTGGGCGGTCACGACCGGGTCGATCCGCGTGTTGAAGACGTCGTTCAGCCGGCTCACATGGCCGTTCGCCTGCTGGAGCTGCACGTTGAAGCCGATCAGCGAGTTGATCGGGCCGACGAAGTTGCTGAGCAGCATCTTGAAGGCGACGAGCCCGCCGATCGACAGCGAGCCCTCGATGATGAGGAGCGCACCCACCGCGACCACCGCCGCCGTCGTCGCCGCGCTGAGGAAGGAAGGCACCGCCTGGAGGAGGATCGTCGTGCGGTGGAGGCGCTGGGCGGTGGTGATCGAGTTGGTCTGGTAGCCCGACCAGACGCGGAAGAAGTCGTTCTCCGTCCCCATCGCCTTGATGGTCTCGATCGTCTGGAGGCCGGCCATCGCCGCGCCCGTCACCTTGGCCTGCGTGTTCAGGAGCGAGGCGTTGAGGTCGCGGATGCGGCGCTGGACCCAGCCGACCGCGATGAGGCTGATCGCGGTGAGGGCGAGGGCGATGAGCGTCAGCTCCGCGCTGAAGAGCCAGAGCACCGCCACGTAGAAGATCGCGGTGAAGGCGTTCACCAGCACCATCGGCATCGGCCCGGAGAGCATCCCCGCGAGCGCGTTCGCCGAGTTCACGCGCGAGACGATGTCGCCGCCGAAGCGCTGGGTGAAGAAGGTCACCGGCAGGCGCAGCATGTGCCACAGGAATTGCGTGGCGATGGTGATGGTGAACTTCATCTGGAGGCGCAGGAGCACCGATTGCTGGAACCAGACGAGCGCCCCGTTGAGGATGCCGGCGAGGAAGAGGCCGAGAACCAGCGGGAAGAGCCACTCGTCGAACCGGCGCACCAGCACCTCGTCGACGAAGATCTTGAGGAGGGCCGGCAAGAGGATCGTGGGCACGATGAGGAGGAGGCTGATCGCCGCGATGAGGACGAGCGCCCAGCGCGAGCCCTCCGTCCACTGCACGAGCGCGGGGAGGACGCGGCGGCGCGTGCCGCCGGTGCGGAAGTCCGGCCCCCGCTTGAAGGTGAGGGCTATGCCGGAGAAGGCATCGTCGAACTCGCGGCGGGTGACGGTGCGCTGCCCCATCGCGGGGTCGTTGAGATAGACGCGCCCGCGCTCGCGCCCCTCCACGACGAGGAAGTGGTTCTCGTTCCAGAAGACGATGAAGGGCGGCGCGAGCTTCAGCGCCGCGTCGGCGTCGAGCTGGAGCGCCTTCACCTTGAGGCCGTAACCCTCGGCGGCGGTCTTGATGTGGGAGACCTTCACCCCGTCGCGCGAGACGCCGGTGGTCTCGCGCAATTCCTCCAGCGGCACGAAGCGGCGATAGTAGCCGAGCACGATGCCGAGGGCCGCCGCCCCGCACTCCGTCGCCTCCATCTGGAGGACGGTGGGGGTCGAGACCCGTCGCGGGCGCCCCCTCAGCACGGCGCGTCCCGGCGGCGGGGGGCGGGGCGCGGGCTCAATTGTCGTCGAACCAGGTCTGGAGGATCGGCAGCACGAGGCTGATCGGGCGGCGCCGCTCGGTGAGGACGCGCACGTCGGTGGTGGTGCCGGGCGTCAGCTCGATCGGCGGGCCGGCCGAGGAGGTCCAGCGGAAGCCGCTCTCGGTGGACGCGTCGGGGACGAGCGCCACGACCACCTCGATCGGCGCGCCCTGGACCATCAGCTGGTTCACGAGCGCCTCGTTGCCGAGCACGTTCTGGAGGGCGGGCGCCGTGAGGGGGAGGCGGCTCACGTCCGTCACCGTGCCGCGCGCCGAGCCGTAGATGTCCCGCTCCACCGAGGTGGGGGAGATCTCGGCCGCCATGTCGGGTTCGACCTGCTTGCCCTTTCCGATCGGCAGGTAGCCGCGCACGATCAGCGCGTTGCCGCCGGACTCGATGGTCGCGAGCTGGGTGCCGGCGGCGATCACCGCCTCGAGCTCGGTGGTGATCTCGGTGACGAGGCCGGAGGAGGGGGCGAGGATCGCGCCGCCGAACTTCAGTTGCGCGTTGAGATCGTCGAGCTGGCCGTTCGTGGAAAGAAGCGAGATCCGAAGGTCCGCCTGGTTCTTCTCCACCTGGTCCTCGAAACTCACCTGGTCGAGCGTCAGCGAGGAGAGCTCGGTCTCGATCTCGCGGATCTCCTGGCGCACGGTCACCACGTCCGAGAAGACGGCCTGGACCTGGGGCTGGGTGGTGAGGCCGCGCTTGAGGAGGTCGCGCTGCGAGGTGAGGATCTCCTGGAGGAGCTTCAGATCCTGCTTCCGCTCGGTGAGGTCGTCGTTGAGCGACTTGGTGCGCTGGGTGACGTTCTCGCGCCGCTGCGCGACTTCGGCGTCGGACCGGCGCTTGTACTCGTCGAACTCGGCCTGCTGGCTTTTCAGCGTGGCGGCGGTGGCGTCGCGCCGGGCGCGAAGGACGAGCTGGTCGACCTCGAACATCGTGTCGCCTTCCTTCACCTCGTCGCCGAGCTTGACGCGGATCGTCTTCACCGTGCCGTCGGCGGTGGCGTTGACGTCGTAGTTCACGCCGTCCGCGAGCTGGAGGATGCCCGGCCCGTTCACATAGACGTCGAGCCGGCCGAGGAAGCTCCAGGCGACGATCGCGGCGACGCACACCGCGAGGACGAGGAGGAGGAGCCAGGCCGAGGGCGAGGTGAGGCGGATCGCCCGATTGAGCTGATCGGGCGTCGCCATCTGCCGCCGGGCGCCGAGATCGATGCTGCTCATGGCGCCCCGGCCTTATGGGGGATGCGGTCTGTCATGGCGCGATCAGAAGCACTCCCAGCTGGATCGGAATGTGCGCCGCCGCGTGCGACAGCGCGGCGGCCTCGAAACCATAGCGGACGTAGAGCCCGCCCGCGACGAGGCCGACGATGGCGTTGAGCACGATGGCGCGCGCGACGATGAGCGGGGTGATCGCCGTCATCGTCGACGTGATCGGAAGGTGGAGGAGGCCGAAGATCACCGCCGCGAGGATGATGGCGGTCCAGACGAGGGCGGGCCGCGCCGCGCCCGGCCGGCCGAAGACGAAGCCCCCGAGATAGACGAGCGCCGAGACGAGGAAGAGGCGCAGCATGATCTCCTCGTTGATACCGCCATAAAGGAGGCCGCCGGCGAGATTGGTCCAGAACGCGGCCGTCGCCCTGGTGCTGCCCTCGGCCCCGGTGTCGGCGGCGATCGTCGCCGCCCCGGCGTGGAAGCCGTAGAGGTCGACGAGGAAGACGGCCGCGCCCGCGAGGAGGCCGAGGAGGAGGGCGAGAAGGAAGGCGCGCGCGAGCGGCGGCGCCGGCGGTCCACCGGCCCACGCGCCGACGAGCGGCGCCCCCGGCAGCCCCGCGCCCCGCGCGGCCCGCAGGCCGAGGAAGGCCGTGATCCCGAAGAGGATGACCGACTGGACGATCGCGGTGGCGTAGACCTCCCAAGCCGGCGTCGCTGCCGCCGCCGCCGTGTGCGCGCGCGCCGCGAAGATCGCCGGCATCACCGAAAGCGATCCGATGATCGAGGCCAGGGTGAGGATGGCCGTCGTTCGAAGGTCCGTCTTCAGCATCGCGTCCCCGAGAGCTGGCCTCTCGCGCTGGAGACCTCAACATTCGCCAGTATGGACGCAATCGGCGCGAGTAGAAACCGGCGCCCGGCGAACTAATCCAAAGGCTTAATGTAGTCTAAGCTCAAGGAAGGAGGCGCGGCGACCTCGCCGCCGGCGCGCGCGATCCCCGCGAGGTGCTCGATGGGCGGGCGATCACCGTCGCGCGGCCCCGTTCTGGCTTCAAAAGGGTGTGATGGGGCCGTTGGTCAACTTGGTCGCGGCTGGGCCGCATAGGCCGCGCCGAGGGTCGTTCAGGCGGACGCCCACGGCGAATGGCGCACGCGTGACGGGGGCGTGTGGCGGAGCGATCGGCGCAGGGAGAAAAGTCAAACGACGCTGAGCGTTTTGGCACGCCCTAGGGGAATCGAACCCCTCTTTCCAGAATGAGAATCTGGCGTCCTAACCGATAGACGAAGGGCGCGTTTGAGAGGGCGGAGATAATCGGTTTCGGCTGGTTCGCCAAGAGGGAAAATCGAAAAAAGCGGGAAGCGACCTGTTGAAGATCGCCGCACCGCTCGCGGGCCCCCGGTGTCGGCCGGTTGAGGGGAACGGAGTGTTGCAATGTTGCACCCGTCGCGCCGCCCGTTCGGCGTACCCGTCGCCTTCGTCGCGTGAGCCGCGCCGCTCAGCGGGCGGGGACGGCCTTGTGGAAAAGGCTCGTCCTGAGGCTCAGAGCGGTGCCGAGGAGGAGGCGGCGCGAGGGCGGGTAGATCGCCGCGCACAGGAGCGCGAAGGCGTAGTTGAGGACGCCCGCCGTCACCACCGTCGCGAGGCTCTGATAGGCCGGAACGGTCGGCACCACGTGCGGCAGTGCCGCCCAGGAGAGGAGCGCGGCGACGCCGTAGACGCCGACCACCGACACGAACTCCAGCCCCCGCACCGGCCCGACCCGGTCGATCGCGATCGCGAGCACCGGCAGGCGCAGGAGGAAGGCGCTGACCGTGTAGGCCGCCGCGACGCCGACCGCCCCCCAGGGGAGGCCCGCCGCGAAGGAGAGGACGGTCACCGCCGAGGTGTAGACGCCGACCCGGAAGAGGATCTTCGTCTTGCCCTGGCAGATGAAGATCCACCCGTTGGTGTTGGTGACGACCTGGGCGAAGCCCGCGATGCCGAGCCAGGCGAAGATCGGCGCGATGCCGATCCACCGCTCGCCGAAGAGGAGGAGGACGATGTCCTGCGACGTCATCGTCAGCGCCGCGATCGGCGGCATCATCACGAGGCCGAGCGTCCACGAGATCCGCATGTAGATCTCGCGGAAGCGCGCCTTGTCCTCCTGGATCCGGCTGAGGAGCGGGATCATCAGGCGCGAGAGGGGCTGCGTGACGTTCTGGATCGGGAAGAGGAGGAGCTTGTAGGCGCGGTCATAGTAGCCGAGCGCGCTCATGCCTGCGAAGCGGCCGATCAGGATGTTGTCGCCGTTGCGGGCGAAGAAGTTGACGAGGTTGAAGCCGGTGAGGTTGACGCCGAATGAGAGGAGGTCGGCGTCGGCGCGCAGGGTCGGCCGCTTCGGCCGCCAGGGCGCGGCGAGCCAGGCCATCGTCGTGCCGCAGATCCCGGCCGCGACGGGCGCGACGAGCAGCGACCAGTAGCCGAGCCCTGCGAGCGCGGCGACGACGGCGGCGGCGAAGCCCGCGACCGACAGGATGATCTCGTAGACCGCGAGCGCGCCGTAGCGAAGGTTCCGGTTGAGGAGGCTGAGCGGCACGGAGGCGAGGCTGCCGAGCACCACCGGCGCGGCGGCGAGGATCATCAGCCCGCTGATGCGCTCGTCGCCATAGAAGGCGGCGGCGAGGGGCGCCGCGGCGATGATGATGATCGCCGCGAGGAGGCCGATCAGCGCGCTGATCCAGAAGGTCTGGTTGAGGTGCGCGTCCTCGATCGTCGGCCGCTGCACGATGGCCTGCTGGAGGCCGAGATTCTGGAAGAGGCCGACGAAGGCGATCACCGGCGCGATCGACGCGGCGAGGCCGAAATCCTCGGGCAGCAGCAGGCGGGCGAGGACCACGACCGACAGGGTGCTGACGAACACCTTGACGATCTGCGCCCCGCCGGTGAGGAGCCCGCCCTTGAGAGCGATCCGCCCGAGGTCCATACGCGCGGCCCGTCAGGCGCCGGCCGCGACGCGGCTGCCACCGCGTGCGGCTGCGGCGCGCGGCGGCTTGCCCGGCATCGCGAAGTTCGCGAGCGACATCGCCCGCACGCCGGGGAGCGCGGCCTCCAGCGTCGCCGCGTGCGTTTTCGCCTCGTCGAGCCCGGCGAGGATGTTCGCCAGGATCTCGTCGAAGCGGGAGACGATGTCGGCCGGGTTTTCGAGCAGCTTTTCGGCGGGGAGGCCGAGGAGCTTGTAGAGCCCCTCGAACTTGCCCTGGTAGCCGAAGCTGTAGGCCGGCACCCCCGCCCCCATGCCGAGGATCGCGACGTGCATCCGTCCGGTCACGATGAAATCGCACATCGCAAGGATGGCCTTCACCGCGCGCGGGTCGGTCGGCTCGCAATAGCGCACGCGGTCCGCAGACCCGGCCGGCAGCGCCGCCATGATCTCCTCGACCACGACGACGTCGGAGCGCTTCGTGCGCGTGTCGTGCGGCACGAAGATGAGCGAGGTGTTCGCGTCGAGGAGGGCGCGGGCGATGTCGACGTGCTTGGCGGTGTAGCCGGGCACCTTCGCGTCGTTGTGGTAGTTCGCGTTGATCGCGACGATCCGGTCGCCGGCCGCGCGGCGCGCCGCGATCCAGGTCTCGAAGTCGCGCGCCTGGGGGACGGTCGGGTCGGGCTGGGCGAGGAAGGCGACGTCGGCGACAAGGGTGATCGGGCGTTCGAGAAAGCGCTCCATGCGTGCCTTCGACACCGGGTCGCGCGCGTTGATGGTCGCGTTGGCCGGAAAGGCCCGCAGCGTCTCGCAGCAGAGCGCGTTCGGCGTCTCGGTGAAGCTGCTGCCGAGGACGGTGGCGGTCTTGCCCTGGGCGGCGAACCAGTCGAGCACCTGGAGCCGCCGCGCGACGGAGCCGGCATTGTAGGTGCCGTCCAGCACGTCGGCGCCGACGAAGAAGACGGCCTCGTAGTCGCGCACCTTCCACAGGAGACGGGCCAGCGAGCGCATGTTGCCGTCGAAGAAGTGGTCGTCGGCCCAATAGTAGGCATCGAACACGCCGGAATCGGCCCATTCGGCGGACGAGACGCAGGACACCCTGTCGAAGCCCTGGTCCTTCAGCGTCTGATAGGCCGCGATCAGCATGGCCGCGTCGCCGAGGCTGCCGACATCGGTCGGCGCGATCACGAGCGCGGCACGCTCCGACGGGCGGCGCATCGCGACGACGGGGGCGGACAGGCGCGCGGCGATCCGCACCGGGTCGATCTTGGCCATGGCCGTCTCTCCTCGCTGCCACCCCGGATGGGGCGGAACTCATGCCGCACCGCACGCGGATCCGGCTACGATCAAATCCGTCGAATGTGGCTCATCGATGTCGGATCAGGGGCGCGTCCGGGTCGATCGTCGCCGCCCGCCGCGCGTGCCGGTTCGATCCGGGCCGGTGCGGACGTCGACTTCGCCAGTGCAGCACGTCGGTGTTGCGGCGCATTATCATTTGGTGGTTTTGGCGGCCCGAACGCGCGCGATCGCGTCGTGAGAAACGGAACCGAGGAGGAGGTGAGACAGCGCGCCTGACCGCAGGAGGGTGCGCGATTTGGCACGCCCTAGGGGAGTCGAACCCCTCTTTCCAGAATGAAAATCTGGCGTCCTAACCGATAGACGAAGGGCGCGTGTTGCGAGGGGGCTTAACCGGTTTTTCCCGGCTCGCCAAGAGGGAATTGGGCGGAGCCTGCGCGAAAGTCCCCCGCCCGCCACCTTCCGCCGCAGGGGCTGTGGATAGAGGCGGCGCGCGCACGCCTCGAACGACGGGCCGTCATCGGCTATGGCTTGCCGCACTGAGGAGGGCGCGCGCCGCCCGCCACGCAAAGGATGCGTCGTGAGTGTCATCGAGGCCAATCCGTACGCCCCCGCCGCCGAGGGCGCCCGCGCCGACGCGCCGGGGATCGCGCTCGCGGGCGTCACGAAAAAGTTCGGCCGCGCCGTCGCGGTCGACGACGTGACGCTCGACATCGCGCCGGGGGATTTCTTCGCGGTGGTCGGCCCGTCGGGCTGCGGCAAGAGCACGCTTTTGCGCCTCGTCGCGGGGCTCGAGCCGCTCGACGCGGGGCGGATCGGGATCGCGGGGATTCCGGTCGCCGGGCCGGGCCTCCACGTTGCGCCCGAGCGGCGGTCGGTGGCGGTGGTGTTCCAGTCCTACGCGCTGTGGCCGCACATGAGCGTCGCGCAGAATGTCGCCTTCCCGGTGGAATCGGCCGGGCTCCCGCGTCAGGAGGCGCGCGGCATCGTCGCCGACGCGCTGGAGACGGTGGCGCTCACCCCCTTCGCCGACCGCAAGCCCGCCGCGCTCTCCGGCGGGCAGCAGCAGCGCGTCGCGCTCGCCCGCTGCCTCGCCTCGCGCGCGTCCACCGTCCTCATGGACGAGCCGCTAGCCAATCTCGACCCGCATCTGCGCCACGCGATGGAGGCGGAGCTGACGCGCGTCCACGCCAAGACGGGCGCCACGACCCTCTACATCACCCACGACCAGCGCGAGGCGATGGCGCTCGCGACGCGGATCGCGGTGATGCAGGCTGGCCGCTTCCTCCAGGTCGACACGCCCGAGACCGTCTATGAGCGGCCGCTGAGCGAGGACGTGGCGCGCTTCATCGGCCGCAGCACCATCGTCGACGCGGTGGTGGAGAGCGTCGCGGGGGAGCGGGCGCGTGTCCTCGTGGGCGAGGCGCGTCTCGAGGCGGCGTGCCCGGCGGGGACGCTGCCGGGGCCGGCGCGCCTCGTGATCCGCCCGCACCAGCTCCGCTTCGCCGATGACGGGCCGTTCACCGCGCGCGTCGCCGCCGAGATCTATCGCGGCGGCATGTGGGACGTGACGCTTGAGGCGCCGGACCTCCCGCCCTTCGCGGCCGAGGCGCGGCGGCCGCTGCGCGTCGGCGCCGTGCGCTTCGCGATCGACGGCGGATGGGTGCTGCCGGGCTGACGCGCGTCAGCGCCAGGGCACGCAGCCGGGCGGCAGGCGCCGCCCCATCCGGTCGAGCAGGATCATCAGGAGCACCGTGATCGCGACCGTGACGGCCGACATCGCCGCCGCGAGGTTCGTCGAGCCGCCGTCCTCGTAGTTGAAGATGGTCGTGCCGATCGTCTCGTTGCCGGGCGACCAGAGGAGGGCCGAGACGGTGATCTCGTTGTAGGCCGTGAGGAAGACGAGGATCGCGCCCGAAGCCGCCGCCGGGGCCACCAGCGGGGCGAAAATCCGCCGCATCCGCCGCCCATAGCCAGCCCCCGCGACCCGCGCCGCATCCTCCAGCGAGGGGTCGAGCTGGGCGAACGCTGCCGCGACCGGCTTCACCGCGATCGCGAGGAAGGCGGTGACGTAGGCGAGCGCGATGATCGCGAGCGTGTTGTAGAGCGAGACGCCCGTGAAGGGCAGCGGGCGGATGAAGGTCAGGATGAAGGCGATCGACAGGACGATCCCCGGCACCGCGTAGGTGACGTCCCCGAGCCGCTCCACGATCCGCCCGACCGTCCGGCTCGCCGGCGCGGTGCCGCTGATCATGTGGCTCACCACGATCGCGATCGCGCCGAGGGCGACGGCGGCGATCCCCGCGGCGAGGGTGGAGTTCAGGAAGGCGCGGACCGTCACCTGCTGGCGTACCAGGATCTCCGCGAAATTGTCGAAGGTCAGCGTGTCGAGATTGAGCGGCAGGCCGTAGGTGCGCACGAGCGCGGTCGCGAGCAGCGAGGCGAGCGGCAGGACGAGCACCGCCGCGATGAAGAGCCAGAGGCCGGCTTCGGCGAAAGGCCGCGCACGGCCGAGGCGGATCGTCAGCGGCGGGCGCGGCGGGCCGATGAGAGCGGCGCGGCCGAGCCTCTGGAGGAGGCCGAGCCCGACGGTCGCGACGATCGCGACGGCGGCCATGATCATCGCGATCACCGCGACGCCCGTCAGCATCCCGACGCCGAAGCTCGCCATGCGCTGCCAGACGAGCACGGGCAGCGTCGTGTAGCGGCCCGGAATGCCGAGGAGGGCGGGGATGCCGAAATTGCCGATCGCCGAGACGAAGGCGAGCGCATAGGCCGCGACGAGGGCGGGGAAGAGGAGAGGGAGGACGACGCGGGTGAGGACGCGCCACGGCGAGGCGCCGGCGATGCGCGCCGCGTCCGAGAGCTCGCGCGGCTGCGCGCGGAGCGCGGCCCGCACCACCAGGAAGACGAGCGGCGTGTGCTGGAGCGACAGGAGCAGGATCACCCCCTCGCGCGAATAGAGCGGGTGCGTCGTGCCGATCTCGGGGGCGAGGCCGAGGGAGCGGAGCAGCGGGCTCGACGGGCCGAGCGCCTGGATCCACGAGATCGCCGTCACGTGCGGCGGGATCATCATCGGCACGAGGATCAGGAAGACGAGGATCGCCTTGCCGCGAATGTCGGTGAGGCCGACGAGGAGGGCGAGAAGCGTGCCGAGGAGGGTCGCGATCGCGGCCGAGAAGGTGGCCGATTCGACGCTGTTCCAGAGCGCGCGCTGGGTGGAGCGGGCTTCGAGCGCGGAGAGGAGCGGCTCCAGCGTGAGCGCGCCGTCCGGGGCGACGCCGAGCGCGAAGAGGCGCCAGAGCGGCAGGACGAAGAGCGCGGCCGCGAGAAGGAGGAGGGCGGCGAGAGCGATCGTCTCGCCGCCCGATGGGCGGAGCGTGCGAATATCAGCCGCCGAACATCTCGGTGAAGCGCAGCTTCATCTCCTGGTCCTCGGCGAGGGCCTTCGCGGGATCGAACTTCATCAGCTTGATCTCGCTGCGGGGCGGGAAGCCGGCGGGCGGGGTGACGCCCGGATGAGCCGGGAGATAGCCCTGCTTCGCGGCGAGCGCCTGGCCGTCCTCGGACAGGAGGAAGTCGACGAACGCCTTCGCGGCCTCGGGGTTCGCGGCGGTTTTCAGGATCGCGACCGGCTCGGTCACGTAGGAGACGCCTTCGGTCGGGAACACGAACTCGATGGGCGCGCCCTCGTCGCGGCTGCGGATGGCGAGATAGTCGACGAGGAAGCCGTAGAGCTTCTCACCGCCCGCGACCGCCTTGAAGACGCCGCCATTGCCGCCATCGGCGAGCGTGTCCTGCTCGGCGAGGCCCTCATAATAGTCCCAGCCGAGTTCCGGGTCGCTCGTGATGGTCGCCATCGTGATCGTCGCGGCGCCGGAGGTCAGCGGCGAGGGGATCGCGATCTTGCCGGCGGCCTCGGGGGCGAGGAGGTCCTTGTAGGAGACGGGCTTCAGCGGCGCGGCGGTGTTGTAGACGATGCCGGTGGTGATGAGCTTCGTCGAGAAATAATAGCCCTCCTCGTCCATCAGGCCGGCCTCGTAGGCGGAGACGTCGGCTTCCGGATAGGCGAGGAGGCGGTCCTGCGCCTCGAGGCCTTCCATCGTCACCGTATCGGCGATGAGGAGGACGTCGGGCTGCGGGCTGCCGGCGGCGAACTCGCTCTCGAGCTTCGCCATCACCTTCGTCGTCCCGTCGCGGAAGAACTCCACCTCGACGCCCGGATAGGCCTCCATGAAGGCGTCGATGGTCGCCTGGGCGTCGGCGTTCGGCTGCGAGGTGTAGAGGAGCAGCTTGCCAGACGGCTCTGCGGCGGCGGCGCTGGCGACGAGGCTCGCGACGGCGGTCAGGATGAGGAGGCGCATGGGAAACTCCTGTGAAACGGCGGTTCGAGCTATCTGACGCGCCTTTGTGACAGTCTCATAACGCTGCTTCGGCCGGAGCCATATCCCGGTGGGTGGCGGCGGGGGAAGCGAGCATCGCCTCGATGCCGCCCGCCGCCTCGATGAGGGCGGCGGTGTGGCGGTAGGCGGCCTCCTCCTGCTCGCGCCCGCGCTGCCAGTCGAGAATGTTCATGCCGTCGAGAATCGGCGGCACGATGCGGATATCGTCGCCGATCTTCATCTCGTGGAGGCCGCGATAGCTCGCGATCATCATGGAGCGCAGCAGCACCTCCATGATTTTCGGAAAGCCGCCGACGCGCCGGCGCATCACAATGTCGCGCACGAGACGGGCCCGGCGCGGCAGCGTCGCGTAGTCGGCATCGACGCGCCAGTCGCGCGCCGCCGAGAAGGTGACGACGATGTTGGGGCCGGGCTTCAGCTCGCGCATCACGTCGATCGGCTGGTTGTCGAGGATGGCCCCGTCGACGAGCACCTCGCCCGCCTCCGTCACGAAGGGCGGGAGGGCCGCAGGGATCGAGGCGGAAGCGCGCACCGCGCGCCACAACGGGCCGCGCCGGTGGAGGAAGGAGCGGTTCTGCGACAGGCTCGTCGACACGGCGAAGGCGTTGGTCGGCAAATTCTCGAAGGTGAGGTCGCCGAAATGGCGCTGGAGCTCGGCATCGAGACGGTGATGGTCGAGGATCGAGAAGACCGGCACCGTCAGGCGGCGCATCGCCCCGCTCTCGACGAAGATCTGGTCGGCGATCGCCATCATCTCCTGTGGCGAGACGCCGGAGGCGAGCGCCACCGCCATCGCCGCGCCGACGCTGGTGCCGCCCAGAATGTCGAGCTCCGCGCCCGCCTCCTTCAGCGCACGCACGACGCCGAGATGGGCGCACCCGAGCGCGCCGCCGCCCGACATCACGAGGCCGAGCGCGCGGCCGGTGAGGAAGCGTCCGACGCGCTGGAGGTCCTGCGGGCGGTCGAGCGCCACATGATGGTGGAAATGGACGGGCCGTTCGGCGAGCCACGCCTCGCTCCCGGTGATCGGCGCCGCCGCACTCTCGCGCCACAGGACGAGGGTGCTGTCGGCCGGGCGGAAGAGGTCGAGCGCGTAGCGTTCGAGCGGGCTGTGGGAAACCGGCCCGCCCTCGGCCGCGCCGAGCCGGCCGACGAGGACGAGCCCGTCGCTCTGGCGCAGCGCCGTGCGGTCCCAGGCCGTGTCCGTGCCGGCCGCGACGAGGAGGATGCGCGCGCCCTGCCGCTCCAGCGCCTGGAGGTGGCCGGCGATCGCGCTCTCGGCCTCGGCATCGAGCGACGGCGGCAGGTCCTCGCGCCGCATCACCACGAGTGGACCGTGCGCGGCGAGGGCGGCGGTGAGCTGGTCGACGATCGCCGGCGGGATGGGCTCGCCGCCGGCCGGACACAGCACCATCGTCACCGGCGGCTTCGGCTCCATCGCGGGGGCGGCGGGCGTTGCGTGGCCGAGCCGCTCGGCGAGGACGCGCAGGATCGCGCGCGGGATGGCGGGCACCTCCTCGGCGAGCGCGTCATAGTCGCGACGGGTGAGGCCCGCGACCTCGCTGTCGCGCGCGGCGACGACGCGCGCCGTCCGCGTGCCGCCGGCGAAGAAGGCGATCTCGCCGACGGGCTCGGACGGGCCGATCTCCGCGATCACGCGCGCCCCGTCATCGACGAGGACGTGGAAGCGGCCGCCGAGCACGATATAGAGCGTGTCCGCCGGCTCCCCGGCCTCCATCAGCGTCTCGCCCCGGTGGAGGCGGCGCGGCACCATGCGCTGCGCGAAGGCCTGGAGCGCGGCGGGCGACAGCTCCGAAAGGGCGCCGATCTCGGCCAGCAATGTTTCGATCGGCTGGGTCAAGCCGCGTTCTCCGGTCGCCTCGACACGTGTTTCGCTCCTTTGCTCTAATATGCAAAAGCGTGAAGCGACATGCCGTTCGACGGCGGGACCGCGCCCCGCCGGCGCGGTCGTGGGGCGTGTGTGCCACGGATGCCGCGCTCAATCTCGGCCGCCGGCGTTGACGCGGCGGATGAGTGTCGCTATGTGACCGGCTCTGCCCAACAGCAGGACTACGCACCCGTGGACACGGTGGTCGCTTGCCGCCGCGGTCCTGTCAGTGTTTCGCATGAGGCACAGAGGAGGGGCGTCTTCAGCCGGTTCGCCGGCATCACCAGCGTCCGGGATCCGCCCGGCGCACCATGAAAGACGTGAAATGACGAAGCGCCATAGCCAGAAGTACAAAATCGACCGCCGGATGGGCGAAAACATCTGGGGTCGTCCGAAGAGCCCGATCAACAAGCGCGAATACGGCCCCGGCCAGCACGGCCAGCGCCGCAAGGGCAAGATGAGCGACTTCGGCCTGCAGCTCCGCGCCAAGCAGAAGCTGAAGGGCTATTACGGCTCGATCTCCGAGAAGCAGTTCCGCGGCATCTATGACGAAGCCGTCCGCCGCCGCGGCGACACCTCGGAAAACCTGATCGGCCTGCTCGAGAGCCGCCTCGACGCGGTCGTGTATCGCGCGAAGTTCGTGCCGACCGTGTTCGCCGCCCGCCAGTTCGTGAGCCACGGCCACATGAAGGTGAACGGCAAGCGCGTGAACATCCCGTCCTACCGCTGCAAGCCGGGCGACGTGATCGAGATCCGTGAGAAGTCGAAGAACCTCCTGTGCGTCCTCGAGGCGATCAGCCTCGCCGAGCGCGACGTGCCGGAATATCTCGACGTCGACCACTCGAAGATGACCGTGAACCTCGTTCGCCTTCCGACCCTCGGCGACGTGCCCTACGCCGCGACGATGGAACCGAACCTCGTCATCGAATTCTATTCGCGCTGATTTCGGCCGCTTGGCGGGACGCGCGTCCCGCCTGCGCCGCAGCGACGGCAACGAAAAAGCGGCGGTCCAATGGGCCGCCGCTTTTCTTTTTTGCCCTGTCGGCCCGGTTCGCGCCGAGCCTCGGGTGGCTATGGCCCGGCTCGCGCCGGGCCGGAACCGATCAGCGCGGGTCGATGTCGATCGAGTCGAAATAGGTCAGCTCGAAGAAAGCGCCGGGCTTTACGTCGAGGGCTTCGAGCTTCGCCGGATCGGCGAACATGCCGCGCCGCATGTCACCCGAGGGGGCGAGGAAGGTCACGTAGCCGGTCGACTTGTCGACCGATTCGATGGTGGTGACGACGGTCAGCTGGCGCACGAGCACGTCGCTCGGGATCCCGGCGAAATCGTCGGCATCGCCGATGACGGCGTAGCTGTAGCTGGGCTCAGCGGTGACGGCGTCGGTCACCTCGATGACGAGACCCTGCGTGATGGAGACCGTCACGAGCGCGTTCTCGCGCCACATGGCGAGGTCCGAGCCGGCGGGGACCGGCACAGCGTACTGATTGTTGTTCGGCAGCTTCACGAGCACTTCGGAGCGCGCGGGATAGGTGCCGGCGACCTGGGCGTCGATGGACACGGTCTCGGCCGAGGCGAAGATGGTCTCATACTCGTATTTCGCGGCCGAGGCGCTGGTTGCCACGAGCGAGGATGCGAGAGCAAAGGCGCAGAAGAGACGGGAATGAAACATTCTTGTTGTCCTTTGTGGCGGTCTATGTTCCGGGCGGGACTGAATTCGACGCGGTCGCCCAGTTCCGCCGTCTTAGCGGGGTGGGGGGACCATGCCTATAGCGTGCCGATCGTTGAGCATTGATGTTCGCTGAATAAGGAGTCATCGCCACCGTTGGTTCCCGCCGAGGCCGCCACCGCGCCTCGGCCCGTTGCGTCCGACCCGGCCGAATTCAAGCATGCCCGTCATTTTCTCCCATCGCTCACACCCCACCGCGTGCCGTTCGCCGGCCAGGCGATCCGGTTGGATCCTTGCCGCCTTGCTGGCCGCGACGCTCGCCACGCCGGCGCGGGCCGCCGACCCCGTCCCCGAATCGGCCGCGCCGGAGGCGGAGGGCGAGTGGACGTGCCGTGTCTCATTCAACTATTCCCTCCACGCCTTCAGCCGCACGCAGCGCTTCGCCGATCTTGAAGAGGGGGAGCGGTGGGTCGGGCGGCACACCGGCCGCGCGAACGGGCAGATCCGGCTCGCCGAGTGCCAGCGCGGGTCGGAGCGGCGCCGGCTCGGCCTTCATTTCGGCGGCTGAGGCGGCCGGCGGCGGCGAATCGTCGATCCGCGCATCCTAGATGTTGCAGCGGGCCCGCGGTTGGCACTAGGTGATCTGGCGACGAGGAAGGATCGGACCGATGAACGAACATGTGCGCGAGCCGAAGCCCGCCAAGCTCATCAAGGGCGCGGTGGACGACTGGGAAGTCGTCATCGGCTTGGAGATTCACGCGCAGGTCCAGTCGAACGCGAAGCTCTTCTCCGGCGCCTCCACGGCGTTCGGCGGCGAGCCGAACGATCATGTGAGCCTCGTGGACGCGGCGATGCCGGGGATGCTGCCCGTGATCAACGAGGCCTGCGTCGAGCAGGCGATCCGCACCGGTCTCGGCCTCAAGGCCAAGATCAACCACGTCTCGCGGTTCGACCGGAAGAATTATTTCTACCCCGACCTGCCGCAGGGCTACCAGATCTCGCAGTACCAGTACCCGATCGTGGGCGAGGGCGAGGTCATCGTCGACATGCTCGACGGGGAGCGCATCGTCGTCGGGATCGAGCGGCTGCACCTCGAGCAGGACGCCGGCAAGTCGCTGCACGACCAGCACGCGACGAAGAGCTATGTCGACCTCAACCGCTCCGGCGTCGCGCTGATGGAGATCGTCTCGCGCCCGGACCTGCGCTCCGCGGACGAGGCGAAGGCCTATATCTCCAAGATGCGCACGATCCTGCGCTATCTCGGCACGTCCGACGCCGACATGGACAAGGGCAATTTGCGCGCTGACATCAACGTCTCGGTCCGCCGTCCGGGCGAGCCGCTCGGCACGCGCTGCGAGATCAAGAACGTCAACTCCATCCGCTTCGCCGGCCAGGCGATCGACTACGAGGCGCGCCGCCAGATCGGCATCCTCGAGGATGGCGGCTCGATCGCGCAGGAGACGCGCCTCTTCGACGCCAACAGGGGCGAGACGCGCTCGATGCGCTCGAAGGAAGAGGCGCACGATTACCGCTACTTCCCCGATCCCGACCTCCTGCCGCTCGTGATCGAGGACGACCTCATCGAGCGCATCAGGGCGAGCCTGCCGGAGCTGCCGGACGAGAAGCGCGCCCGCTATGTCGAGACGCTCGGCCTCACCCCCTATGACGCGAGCGTGCTCGTGGTCGACGCGGCGGCGGCGGACTATTTCGAGAAGGTCGCCACCGGCCGCGATCCGAAGGCGGCGGCGAACTGGGTGATCAACGAGCTGTTCGGCCGCCTCAACAAGGAAGGGCTCGACATCTCGGAGAGCCCGATCTCGGCCGATCAGCTCGGCGGCATCCTCGACTTGCTCGGCGAGAAGGTCATCTCCGGCAAGATCGCGAAGGACCTCTTCGAGATCGTCTGGAGCGAGGGCGGCGATCCGGCCACGATCGTCGAGGCGCGCGGCATGAAGCAGGTGACCGACACCGGCGCGATCGAGACGGCGGTGGACGCGGTGATCGCGGCGAACCCGGACAAGGCCGAGCAGGCGAAGGCGAAGCCGAACCTCGCCGGCTGGTTCGTGGGTCAGGTGATGAAGGCGACCGGCGGCAAGGCGAACCCGCAGGCCGTGCAGGAGATCATCCGCGAGAAGCTCGGCATCACCGACGCCTGAGCCACACGGCGGGCGCCCCGCGCCCGCCGGCACGCCGCATCAGGCGGCGTTCGACCCCAGCGCGCCCGAGGCCGGGCCGACGGCGCGCGGCGGTGCGCCGGCCGCCTCCAGGATCGCCGGCAGCGCGATCATTCCGAAATCCAGATTCATGTGGACCCGCTCCTCCTCCTCGTGCGCGACCCCGGCGAGGGTCTGCGAGGCGCGGGCGAAGCGCTCGGACGTGGACGAGGAATCGACCACCGTCTCGACCGGCTGGGCGAGGGTCGCGAGGCCGCGTTCCTTGAAGGCGCTCTCGATGAGGGCGATCGCGTCCGTGTAGGCCGCGTCCATCGCCGCCTGATCCTCGACCGTGACGGGGATCGCCGGGAGCGGCGCCGCGAGGGCCACGACAGGCTTTCCGCTCGCCTTGCGGATCGCCCGGCCGAGCGTCACGCCATGGTCGCGCTCGATCATCATCTCGACGCCGCTCTCGATATAGCCGCGCGTGTAGGCGCGCGAGGTGGCGTGCGCGTAGAGGGCCGACAGGATGTAGTTCGTGCGCAGCGTGCCGACGACGACGAAGGCGTCGAACTCCTCGTAGCGGATGACGTCGGTCAACGGGTTCCACATCGGGCGGGCGTTGCGGTTGTCGGTGAGGAGCTTCTCGGGATCGACGCGCACGCCCTTCGGCCGCGCCTCGATCGCCGCGAACTCACGCCCGGCCATGCCCTGGAAATGCACGTAGAGCCCGTCCCGCGCGCCCATCTCGTCGGCGGCGAGCTTGTAGGCCACCATGTGGCTCGACCCGATGACGCAGATGCGGTGGCCTTCGGTGGGCGTTTCCCGCGTGGGACGGGGCCGCGCGGGTGCGGTCGCGCGGGCGCGCTTCGCGGGGCCGGGCTTCGCCGCAGGCGCGCGCTTCCCGCCGAAGAGGTTGAAGAGGCCCTTCATGCGGCCGCCTGGGTCGTCCTTGGGACTCATCGGTTCGCGGCAGCCTCCAGCATCACTTCCTCGCAGACGAGATCGTCCTCCGCGTCGCTTGCGCGCTGCTCGCGCTTGCGCGGCGCGTCGTCCTCGTCCGCCACGCTGTCGTCCCCGTGCGCCTTGAAGAAGTGGGACATCACGAACGCGACGCCCTCCTTTTTCACCGTGCGCATGTTGTCGTCGTAGAACATCGCCTTGAAGGGCGGCTGGAAGATGAACTCGAAGCTCGGGAAATAGTCGACGAAATCGTGTTCCTCGGACAGCGTCGCCGCGACGGTGCGCAGGAGGCACTTGGACCGCGAGTTCGCCGACAGCACGTGGTCCCCGGTTGCGGTCGCCGTCAGCGGTACCGGCGAGACGGTGAAGAGGATCTTCATCGCCGGGTTCAGCTCCCGCAGGATGGCGATCGCCTCCTCCATGTCGGCAAGGCACTCGCGGACGCTGTAGTTCCGGAAGACATGGCGGTCCGGGTCGAACTGGCCGCCGGCGGTGCCGGGGCACATCGGGTAGACGACGCCGGTCTCCCGGTCCTCCCACGCCTCGGTGAGGCCGAAGGTGAAGATGAAGAGGTCGATTTCGGGCAGCGACTCGCGCATCCGCTCAATCATGTGGGCGCGCGCGTCGAGCATCTCCTTGGCGCTCTGATAGCCCTCCGGCTCGACGGCGGGGCGGAACGGGTCGACGGTCGCGCCGTCGCGCCGCGACCACACCGTGTCCGGCGCCGCCGCGCGGCCCGAGCCCCAGCGCAGCCACTGGAGGAGCAGGCGCGGGGTGTAGATGTTGCCGGTGCGGAAGGAGAAGACGCCATAATTGTAGGGCCGGTTGAGCTGGGCCGGGAAGTGCGGGAAGGGGAGCTCCGCCTCGAACCAGTCATACCCCCGTGCGACGAACTGACGCCCGATATGCTGGGAAAAGCACGAGCCTTGCGTCACAACCCGCATCGTCTTGTCGATCGGAAATTTGGGCCGGTAGACATCGCTGATCGATGTCGGCTCCAGGTCCGCGACGGCGGGGCGCCAGAAGGCGCGTTCGGGAAGGGTCTGATAGGGGTTCTTCAATGCGCCACCCGTCTGTCATGCCTCGCGTCGTCTCATCGAAGGCGATTTGGTCCGCACGATCGCCTTCGCAAGACCGGATACACGACCATAACGCAATTGCGAATGCCCCCGATCCCATACCCGCATGCGACGGGGCGTGCGTACGGGCGACATCGTCGCCCTATTGGCTATAGTCGCGCCATGAGACATGCGGTCCGATCGAAGGACCTCGGGAGGATGGAATGCGCAACGATATGGGTGGGTTCGACTTCGGTCTCGGCGAAGACCTCGACATGTTGCGCGACCAGGTGCGCTCCTTCTCCGCCGACCGGATCGCGCCGATCGCGGAGGAGACCGACCGCGAGAACCGCTTCCCGCGCCATCTGTGGCCCGAGATGGGCGAGCTCGGCCTCCACGGCATCACCGTGCCGGAGGAGTTCGGCGGAGCGGGGCTCGGCTATCTCGCCCATTGCGTGGCGATGGAGGAGGTCTCGCGCGCCTCGGCCTCGGTCGGCCTCTCCTACGGCGCGCACTCGAACCTGTGCATCAACCAGATCAACCGGAACGGGACGGAGGACCAGAAGCGGCGGTACCTCCCGAAGCTGATCTCGGGCGAGCATGTGGGCGCGCTCGCGATGAGCGAGCCCGGCTCCGGCTCCGACGTCGTCTCCATGCGCACCCGCGCCGAGAAGAAGGGCGATCGCTGGGTCCTGAACGGGTCGAAATTCTGGATCACCAACGGCCCGGTCGCCGAGACGCTGGTCGTCTACGCCAAGACCGACCCGGACGCCGGCCCGCGCGGCATCACCGCCTTCCTGATCGAGAAGGAGATGAAGGGCTTCTCGACCGCGCAGAAGCTCGACAAGCTCGGCATGCGCGGCTCCGACACGTGCGAACTGATCTTCGAGGATTGCGAGGTGCCGGAGGAGAATGTCCTCGGGTCGCTGGGGCGCGGCGTCAACGTGCTGATGTCAGGTCTCGATTATGAGCGCGTGGTGCTCGCGGCCGGCCCGCTCGGCATCATGCAGGCCGCGCTCGACATCGTTCTGCCCTACGTCCACGAGCGCAAGCAGTTCGGCCAGCCGATCGGCACCTTCCAGCTCATGCAGGGCAAGATCGCCGACATGTACGTCACGATGAATGCCTGCAAGGCGTACGTCTATGCGGTGGCGCGCGCGGCCGACGCTGGCCGCACGACGCGCGAGGATGCGGCGGGCGCGATCCTCTACGCCGCCGAGAAGGCGACGCAGGTGGCGCTCGACGCGATCCAGACGCTCGGCGGCAACGGCTACATCAACGACTATCCGACCGGCCGCCTCCTGCGCGACGCGAAGCTCTACGAGATCGGCGCGGGGACGAGCGAGATCCGCCGGATGCTGATCGGGCGCGAGCTCTTCGAGAAGACCGCCTGATCCCTTGCGCCGGATCGTGCTGTCGGGCGCGTCGGGCGGGGGGAAGTCCACGCTCCTCGACGCGCTCGCCCGTCGCGGCCACGCGACGGTGGAGGAGCCGGGCCGCGCCATCGTGCGCGAGGAGTTGGCGAAGGGCGGCGACGCGCTGCCCAACGTGAACCTTCTCCTCTTCGCCGAGCGGGCGGGGGCGCGTGCGATCGCGATGCACGAGGCCGCGCGCGGCGATCTCGTCTTCTTCGACCGCTCGCTGGTCGACGCCGTCGCGGTGTTCGCCCGCCTCGGCGCGCCGCTCCCGCCCTCGCTCGACGGCGCGCTCGCCCGCGTGCGCTATGACGAGACGGTGTTCATGGTGCCGCCCTGGCCGGAGATCTTCGTCGCGGACGCGGAGCGCCGGCACGGGCTCGACGCCGCCGTCTCGGAGTACGAGCATCTCCTGACATTTTACCCGGCGGCGGGCTATCGCGTGGTGATCGTCCCGCGCGCACCGGTCTCGCGCCGCGCCGACTTCGTGGAGGGCGTCCTCGCCGGATCAATCATCCCGTCGGCCTGACGCGGCGCACGCCCATCGCGCGCAGCGCCTGCCGCCAGCGCTTCTCGAAGACGGGTTGCACGAAGCGCTCCGCCGTGCGCCGCCCCGCCTTCGCGATCGTGGCGGCGCGGGCGGGATCGGAGAGGGCGGTCAGCACCGTGTCCGCGATCGCCTCCACGGGCCCGTATCGGGTGATGAGGGCATTGCGGCCGTGGCGCATATAGTCCCGCCCCGCGATGCCATCGAGGCCGCACACGGTCGCGCCCACCCCCATCGCCTCCAGCGGCGTGAGGCCGAACCCCTCCGCCGGAACGAGGCTGAGGAGGGTCCGCGTCGTCCCGAGCCGCGCGATGAGGTCGCGATGGGAGATCTTCGCCTCGGTCCGCAAGGGTTCGAGTTGGATGGAGGGGCGGCGCGTGCGCAGGATGTCCGCGACGCGCTCCCCGATGCCGCGCGCCAGGTGATCGCGCCCCTTCACATGGAGGAGGACGCGCTCGGCCGGCCGCGCCTCCCACGCGGGAGGCGCCTCGTCGGGCAGTGTGACATAGGCGGGAATGATGGGGGTCTTGAGGCGGTAGGTGCGCGCGAGGAAGTCGCGCACCACCCGGCTCACGCTCACATAATGGTCGAAATAGAGGTCGAGCAGGCTGAACGTCTTGAAGTCCTGCACGTACATGATCTTGCGCCCCGGAAAGCGCAGGCCGAACCCGTTGTTGGAGAAGGACGGGTTCGACAGGAGGATGTCGTCCGGCCCCGCCGCCTCCATCATCTCGATGATGCTGAGGGCGGGGAAGCGGTGCGGGTAGGTGAAGATCCCGTTGTCCGGGCCGTGCTCGTTCACCGACACGCACGCCCCGTCATAGCCGAACGTCTCGTGGAGGATGCGGCCCACCTCGTAGGCCATCATCGTCCCCCCGTTCGGGACGTACCCGCCGACTATGAAGACGGTGGGCGCCATGGCGGGATCTCGGTGGTGTCGGTCTCGTTGCGCGATGGGGCGGGCACCGCGTGGGCGCCGGCGCCGGCGAGTGTGTCGCGCGCGGCGTCCATGATCCGCACGACGTCATTGTAGCGCTCGCGCCCGGCGCGCACGACGAGCTGGATCTGCCGCCCCTCGTCCGCCGGCTCCAGCGTCGCGACCGACAGCCCGTCGAGCGCCGCGCCCGACTGGCGCACGAACGGCTCCGGCAGGATCGTGTCACCGAGCCCGTCGCGCACGAGGCTGAGGAGGGTCGAGAAGGAGGACGGGCCGATCCGCGTCGGCACCTTCGAGCCGGAGCGCGCGTGCGAGCGGCGGATCGCCTCCTGCACCACCTCGCGGAAGCAGTGCCCCTCCTGCATCAGGAGGAGGGGGCGGCTCATCGTGTCGATGGTCACCACATCCGGCAGCGGCTCGGCGCTGACCGCGACGAGGCGCTCGTCGACCAGCGGGATCGCCGCCAGCGAGGGCAGGCGCGGCAGCGTGGCGGTGACCGCGAAGTCGAGCGCGTCGGCGTTGACGGCCGCCTCCAGCGCATCGCTCCGGTCCTCGATGAAGTTGACCTCGGTGTTGCCGTTCAGATCGGCGAGGCGCTTCAGGAAGCCCGACGCGAAATAGGGCGCGATCGTCGGCAGCACGCCGAAGCGCAGCGGCCGCCCGAGGAGGACGCCGTCGCCGCGCGTGGTGCGCTGGACGCGATAGAAGGCCTCCATGATCTCGCGGGCGGCGGCCAGCACCTCGCTGCCCTCCACGGTGACCGAGACCGACCCGTGCCGGCGCTCGATGAGGGTGAGGCCGAGGAGTTCCTCCATCCGCCGCAGCTGGGCGGACAGGGTGGGCTGGCTGATGCCACAGTGCTCCGCCGCGCGGGAAAATGATCCGTGCTCGGCGATGGCGATGAAATATTCGAGGTCACGAAATCGCAGAAGACGCATCATGCGCGGAGCCCTCCGACATGGGAGGTCGAAAGAGAAAAAATAAGCAAATGGGAGTGTAAATTGGGAAAATTATTGTACATTTTTCTTCCGTAGAAGCTGATCTTATTGTTGGTCTTGTTCGCTCGCGCGGGTCTCCTCTGATCGAAATAGGCGTTTCGTTGTCTTCGTAGGCTAAAAGCCTCGGCGCGACCTGTCCAGAAGGGGCGCGCTGCGAAGCGAAACCGTTCAGAGATCCGCCAGCTTAACGAGCGTAATCGCACTTAGCGTTATGGTTCAATTCCCCTAAACTTGCAACAAAACGCATACATTTCCGCAGCGGACGCGCCGTTTCCCGGCGACGGCGATGCCATCCGGTGCGTGCGGGAATTGGGTGCGTCGCAGCAAGAATTGCTTTCGCGAGTTCTTCCCGCGCGCGACATTGCGGTGTCTTCGACGGGGTGTAGGCTGCACGCCGCCAACGAGGCCCATGCCGCGCCGCGAAGCGGGAGGGCCGCAGCCCCTGGGAGGAGCGGATGGCGCACGGATCGATCTATTGGTCGGAGCTCGCGACGAGCGATGTGGAGGCCGCCAAGGACCACTACGCGAAGATAGCGGGGTGGACCTTCGAAGGCATGGATATGGGCGGCGGCACCTACTGGGTCGCCTCGCACGATGGCCGGGCGATCGCCGGGATCATGGACCTGAAGCTCATTCCCCACCCCGTTCCGCCCCACTGGCTGACCTATGTCGCCGTGGACGACATGGACGCGGCGATGGGGATCGTCGCCGACACCGGCGGAAAGGTGATCCGCGAGCCGTTCGACGTGCCGGGCGTCGGCATCATCGCGATCGTGTCGGAACCGGGTGGCGGCGGATATGGGCTGATCGAGCCTGCCCCGATGCCGGCGAGCTAAAGGCGCGCGGCCGGCGGTTCGGCGGACCCGTCAGGGAAAGCCGAACCACCATTGGGCGAGGCCGAGAAAGGCGAGGAAGCCGATCACGTCCGTCAGCGTCGTCAGGAACACGGACGAGGCGACGGCGGGGTCGACGCCGATCCGGTCGAGGATCATCGGCATCGTCGCGCCGAAGAAGCCGGCGCAGAAGATGTTGAAGACGATCGCGCTCGCGATCACGATGCCGAGCTGCGGGCTGCCGAACCAGATCGCGGCGACCACCCCGACCGAGATCGCCACCGCGCCGCCATTCATCAGCGCCACCAGCACCTCGCGGAAGATCACGCGCAGCACGTTGCGCTTGGTGATCTGGCGCTGCGAGATCGCGCGCACCGTGACGGTCATCGCCTGAATGCCGGCATTGCCGCCGAGGGCGGTCACGACCGGCATCAGGATCGCGAGCGCCACCATCGCCGCGATCGTGTCGTCGAAGAGGGCGATGACGCCGGACGCGAGGAAGGCGGTGACCATGTTGATCATCAGCCACGGGATGCGAGTCTTGGCGACGTAGAGCGGCGTGTCGGACAGTTCGGCGTCACCGGCGCCGGCGAGGGCGCGGATGTCCTCGTCTGCCTCCGCCTCGATGACGTCGACGATGTCGTCGATGGTGAGGATGCCGACGAGGCGGTCGCCGTCGTCCACGACAGCGGCCGACAGAAGGTCGTAGCGCTGGAAGAGGTGGGCGGCCTCTTCCTGGTCCTCGTCGGCCCGGATCGTGATCGGCTCCTCGTCCATGATCTCGGTGATCTTCACCGGACGGCGGGTGCGCAGGAGCCGGTCGAGCGCGACCGTGCCGAGGAGACGGAAGGCGGCGTCGACGACGTAGATTTCGGTGAACTCGTCGGGGAGGTCTTCCTCCTCGCGCAGGGTGTCGATCACCTGGCCGACGGTCCAGAAGGGCGGCATCGCGACGAAGTCGGTCTGCATCCGCCGCCCGGCGCTCTCCTCCGGAAAGTCCAGGGAGCGCTTGAGGCGGTGGCGCATCGCGAACGGGAGCTGCGCCAGGATCGCTTCGGACTGCTCGTCCTCGAGGTCCTCCAGGATGTAGACCGCGTCGTCCGAATCGAGGTCGGCGAGACCGTCTGCGACGGCCTTCGGCTCGAGCTCGGACAGGATCTGGAGGCGGACCGGCTCTTCGAGCTCGGTGAGGGCGGTGAAGTCGAAATCCTCACCGAGCAGGCGGACGAGCTCGACGCGCTCCTCCGGCTCGAGGCGGGACAGAAGCTCGGCGAGATCGCTCTCGTGCAACGGCTCGACGAGCTCGACGAGGCGCTCGCCATCGCCGGCATCGACGAGAGAGGAGACCTCGTCGCGCAGCTCGTCGCTGACGGTCGCCTCGTCTTCCGTGTTGGTATCAGCCATTCCGCACCCTTGGTTTGGCTGAAGAAGGCAACCGCCCGCTTCGCGTGTCCCGTCGTTGGGGAGGTGGATAGCACGCCCGTCAGCTTCGCGCAGGCACTCGATGGGAAAGCCGACCCGTCGGCGGGGTCCGTCACGCGCGGCGCGTTGATGCGGTGCACACAGGCCACACAATCAATATCGGGCCGGCGAAACGAAAAAGCCCCCGGGTGCCAAGCACGCCGAGGGCTTTTCGGTTCCATGCCACCGATCCGATGGATCAGCCGGTGTATGGTGCGGTCGAGAAGACTCGAACTTCCACGGGTTGCCCCACAGCGACCTCAACGCTGCGCGTCTACCAATTCCGCCACGACCGCGGTGAGCCGGGGAACTAGCATCCCCTTTCCGACCTTTCAAGCGCCCAAGTGGCCGTCTAAATGAGGTTTCTCACAGGGCAGGGACAGAACGGGCAAAAATCGGCCCGCTCCCGGGCGAGAGGACAGTGCGATGCATCCGGTGGACTGGGCGATTTCGGAACAGCTTGTGGATTATCAACAGGCTGTGGCCGAAATGGAGGCGCGCGTGGCCGCGGTGACCGAAGGCCGCGCGCCGGAGCTCGTCTGGCTCCTGGAGCATCCGCCCTGCTACACCGCCGGCACCAGCGCCAAGGTGGAGGATCTCGTCGCCCCCGACCGCTTCCCGGTGATCAAGACCGGGCGCGGCGGCCAGTACACGTATCATGGCCCAGGACAAAGGGTCGCGTACGCGATGATGGACCTCAAGGGCCGCGGGCGCGACGTGCGCTGCTATGTCCACCACCTCGAAGGCTGGCTCATCGACACGCTGAAGGCGTTCGGCGTGGACGGCGAGCGGCGCGAGGGGCGCGTCGGCGTCTGGGTCCGCCGGCCGGACGGATCGGGCGAGGACAAGATCGCCGCGATCGGCGTGCGCGTGCGGCGCTGGGTCACGCTCCACGGCATCTCGCTGAACGTGGAGCCGGACCTTGAGCATTTCTCCGGCATCGTCCCGTGCGGGGTGCGCCAGCACGGCGTGACGAGCCTCGTCGGTCTCGGTCGCATCGTCACGATGGAAGAGGTGGATGCGGCGCTTGAGACGGCCTTCCGCGCCCGCTTCGGCAAGACGCGGCGGGTGGCCCCGCCGATCGGCGCGACGGCGCTCCACAGCGCCGCCTGAGGCGCTCAGCGGGTCGGCAGGATCACGAAGCCGTCGACGTGCGGCATCTCGACGGGATCGAGGCCGATGGCGTCGACGCGCGCGGCGGGAGGGCCGCTCCGGCACGCCTCCAGCATCGCGTCGACCGCCGCATACTCACCGATGATGACGGCCTCCACGCTGCCGTCCGCCAGATTGCGTACGGTGCCCCTCAGCCCGCGCGCCACCGCCTCGCGGCGGCACCATTCGCGATAGCCGACCCCCTGGACGCGGCCGGAGATCAGGAACCGCGTCGCGCTCACTCGAACTCCAGGATCACCGTGTCGACGGCGAGGCTGGCGCCCTCGCTGACATGGACCGCCTTCACCTTGCCGGAGCGTTCGGCGCGGATGACGTTCTCCATCTTCATCGCCTCGATGACGGCGAGCGGCTGACCGTCCTCCACCGAATCACCGGCCTTGACGCTCAGCGAGACGACGAGGCCCGGCATCGGGCACAGGACCTTCTTCCCGCCGTCGGCCGCGGACACCTCCGGCATCAGCGCCGTGAGGTCGGCGACGCGCGGGCGGCGCACCTTCACCCCGGCGCGCATGCCGCGCCAGGTGAGGGCGGTGTGCTTGGCGTTGCGGTGAAGGCCCATGACGACAGGCGTGCCGCCGACATGGCCCGACCAGACGCGCTGGCTGCCGGTCTCGTCGGGGACGACGTCGAACTCGGCCTCGCCGAAGGTGATCGTCCAGCCCTCTTCCGACTTGGCGACATGGCCGTCGATGCGCGTCCCGTCGTCGAAGATCGCGGCGAGGGCGTGCGGGCGGGGCGAGGGGTGCTGGCCGATCCCGGTGCGGCGGGCGGCCTCGCGCGCCTCCTGCGCGAGGGCGACGGCGGCCATGATGATGCGCGCATCGTCGGAGAGCGGACGCACGGCGCTGTCGGAGAATTCCTCGGCGATGAAGCCGGTCGACAGGTTCCCCTCGCGCCAGCGCGGATGGGTCATCAGCGCCGAGAGGAAGGTCGCGTTGTGGCGGATGCCCTCGATCGAGACGCGGTCGAGCGCCTTCGCCATCTCGTCGATCGCGGCGTGGCGGTTCGGCCCGTGGGTGATCACCTTGGCGATCATCGGGTCGTAGAAGCGGGAGATCTCCGAGCCCTCGGTGACGCCGGTGTCGACGCGGACCGTCGTGTGGCCGCCGTGCTCGGCCGGCATCGCGAAGCGCTTCAGGCGGCCGATCGAGGGCAGGAATTTGCGGTCCGGATCCTCGGCATAGAGGCGGCTCTCGATCGCCCAGCCGTTCGGGACGATGTCGCTCTGCTTGTGGCGCAGCGTCTCGCCGGCGGCGACGCGGATCATCTCCTCGACGAGGTCGAGACCGGTGACGAGCTCGGTCACCGGGTGCTCCACCTGGAGGCGCGTGTTCATCTCGAGGAAGTAGAAGTCGGCGTTCTGGCTCGCGACGAACTCCACGGTGCCGGCCGAATCATAGTTCACCGCCTTCGCGAGGGCGACGGCCTGGGCGCCCATGGCCGCCCGCGTCTCCTCGTCGAGAAGCGGGGAGGGCGCCTCCTCGATGACCTTCTGGTTGCGCCGCTGGATCGAGCACTCGCGCTCCAGGAGGTGGATGACGTTGCCGTGCTTGTCGCCGAGCACCTGGATCTCGATGTGGCGCGGGTCGACGATGAATTTCTCGACGAAGACGCGCTCGTCACCGAAGGAGGAGGCCGCCTCGGAGCGGGCGCGGTCGAAGCCCTCGCGGACCTCGGCGGCGGAGTGGGCGATGCGCATGCCCTTGCCGCCGCCGCCGGCCGAGGCCTTGATCATCACCGGGAAGCCGATCTCCTCGGCGATCGCGATCGCCGCGGCGACGCTCTCCACCGCGCCGGCGCCGCCGGGCACGGTCGACACGCCCGCCGCCTCGGCGCGGCGCTTCGATTCGATCTTGTCGCCCATCGCGTTGATCGCGCCGGGATTGGGACCGATGAAGACGATCCCCGCCGCCTCGAGCGCCTCAGGGAAGGCGGCCCGCTCGGACAGGAAGCCGTAGCCGGGGTGGACCGCCTGCGCGCCCGTCTGGCGGCACGCGGCGACGATCGCCTCGATATCGAGATAGGATTGGGCCGCGGGCGGGGGGCCGATCCGCACCGCCTCGTCGGCCATTTCGACGTGCGGGGCGTGGCGGTCGGCGTCGGAATAGACCGCGACGGTGGAAATCTTCAGGCGGCGGCATGTCTTCATCACGCGGCAGGCGATCTCGCCACGGTTTGCTACCAGGATCTTCTCGAACATGTCCCGTCCTTCGGCCGTCTTGAGCCTACGCTTTTAGGGGAGCGGCCATAGCGAAGTCCAACCGAAAGAGGCTCGATCGTGATCAACGCACTCGTCGTCCTGCTCGGACTGCAACTGATGGGAGAGGTTGTCGTGAACATCACCCACCTGCCGATCCCGGGGCCCGTTCTCGGCGGCGGCGCGCTCGCGGCCTTTCTCGTGGTGCGCGGTAGGGTGGGCGCGGAGCTCTCCTCCACCGCGCACGTCATCCTGCGCAATCTGTCGCTCCTCTTCGTGCCGGCGGCGGTCGGCGTCATCGAATATCGGGACGTGTTCGTCGCCTACGGGCTGCCTTTGGTCGTCACGATCCTGCTCTCGACCATGATGTCGATGGCGGCCGCGGCGCTCGTCTTCCGCTGGGTGCGGGGGCGCGCATGACCGGCGAGGTCTCGCTTCTGTGGGTCTACCTCTCCGAGCGCCCGCTCACCTGGCTCACCGTCACCGTTGCCGCCTATGCGCTGGCGGACTGGGTGGCGCGGGGGATGAAGCGCCATCCGCTCTTCAACCCCGTCGTCCTCGCCGCCCTCATCGTGATGGCGATCCTCACCGTCACGGCAACGCCCTTCGCGGTCTATTTCGAGGGCGCGCAGTTCGTCCACTTCATGCTCGGCCCGGCGACGGTCTCGCTCGCGATCCCGCTCGCGGAGAATTGGGGCACGGTGCGGCGGGCGGCAAAACCCATCGCGGCGGCGCTGGTTGCGGCCTCGCTGACGGCGGTGGGCTCGGCGCTCGCGATCGGCTGGGCGTTCGGCCTGCCGCATGACGTCCTCGTCTCGCTCGCGCCGAAATCGGTGACGACGCCGATCGCCATGGGCATCTCGAGCGCGCTCGGCGGCATACCGGCGCTGACGGCCGTGCTCGTCATCATGACGGGTGTCATCGGCGCGATGACGGTGACGCCGCTCATGAACGCGCTCGGCATGAAGGACATGGCCGCGCGCGGCTTCGCGGCGGGCGTCGCGGCGCACGGAATAGGCACGGCGCGCGCCTTCCAGGTCGATCCGCTGGCCGGCGCGTTCGCGGGGATCGGCATGGCGCTGAACGGCGCCTTCACCGCGCTCCTCGTGCCGCTGCTGCTGATGCTGATGTAGGCGGCGCCCGGTCAGGCGCGCCGGCGCGCGCGGGAGGCCTCAGGCGGCGCGGTTGAGGGCGGCGGCCGCCTTGCAGGCGTCGCGATAATGCTCGGTGAAGACCGGGCCCTGGACGGCGGCGACGCCGATATCGAAGAGGTGGGGCGCGAAGGCGGCGTTCGACACGTTGCGGGCGTGGACCGCGATCCCCTCCTCGCGCAGCGCGGCGATGGAGGCGCGCCAGACGGTGCGCAGGCGGATGTGGCCGATCAGCGTCATCGTCGCCTCGGCGTCGATCGTGACGGTGGAGAAGGCGCCGGACTGGACGCGCTGGTGGGCGGCGATGCCCGGATCCCAATCGCCGAGCGCGACAGGCACGCCGGCGTGGCCGATCGTGTCGGCGAGGGCGCGGACGTTGGACCGGCCGAAGGCGGCGAGCGGGATCTCGAACGACACGCCGTGGCTGGGGAGGGAGGCGGCCGCCATCGCCCCGAGGACACGCGTCGCGGCCTCCGGCACCTCGGCCGTGCCATGCGGCATCCGGATGCGCACGAAGGTACCGCATTCGCGCAGCCGTGCAGCCGCCTCGCAAAGCTGGCGCAGGATGATGGTGAGGAGATCCTCGCCGAGATTGAAGCGCATCGCGGTGCCGAGCATCCGCTCGAAGCTCTGCCCGCCCGCGATGATCTCGTGCCCGATGAGCTTCAGCTTGTCGTCGATGATCGGTTCGGCCCGCAGCGGGAGCGGGCTGTCGCCGAGGAGGGCCTTCACGATGACGAGGTCGTCATGGTCGAGAAGGCTCGGCGAGGCGGAGGTGTGGACCATCGCCGAGCCGCGCGCCACCGACTTCGCGCTGTGGAGCGCCATGTCGGCCTGGCGGTAGACGCGGCCCGGATCGTCGCCCGCCTTGCCGAGCGCGATGCCCGCCGTCAGCCGGGCCTGCAGGTCGACCTCGCCGAGATCGAGGCGCGTCGTGAAGGTGTTGAGGATGCGGTTCGTCGCGTCCTGCGCGGACTGGATCGTGTCCACCCCGTAGAGGATGATGGCGAATTCGTCCCCCGCGAGGCGGCTCACGAAATCGGTCTCGCGGGTGACGCGGTGGAGCTTGTTGCCGACCGCCTTGAGCAGCCGGTCCCCGATCGCGTGACCGAGCGCGTCGTTCACGTCCTTGAAATGGTCCATATCGAGGAGGCAGAGCGCGAAGCCGCCGCTGATCGAGGCGGCCGCGAGTTCGGCGTCGAAGGCGCGCCGGTTGGGAAGGCCGGTCAACGTGTCGTTGAGGGCGAGCGCCAGCGCCTCGTCCCGCGTCACGGACTCGTTCTGTTGCAGTTCGCGAAGCTGGCGGTGGGTGCGGCGCAGCGCGTCCCGCAGCGCCTCCTCGGTCGTCGCGTCCTGCATCGCGACGGCGACGCGCGGGGTCTCGCCCTGGATGGGCATGGTGCGCAGGAGGACCTGCCGGACGCCGCCCTTGCAGGCGACCTCCACCACCTTGTCCATCCCCTCTTCCCCCTGGCGCACCGTGGCGTTGAGGAAGTCGACCGCCGTCGGCTCGATATCGTCCGCGCGGCAGGAGAGGGACGCGCAGAGGCGCTCCAGCGTGACGGGGTTTTCGCTGGCGGGCTCGACGATCCACAGATCGAGGCCCGGTGACGCGTGCTGTCTGGTGAAGCCGACCTCGCCCCTGTCCGCCCTTGAACCCAACGACGCGTCGTCACCAAACATGTGCTACCTCAGCGTGCAGTCGCGGAAGACATCCAAACGAAGCGAGGTCGGAAAATCAACTAGAAATTGTTCTTGCGCCAATTGCGGCGCAATTCAGTCCTCAATCTTACTGTGTCGAAATTATGGCGGAAGTAAACCCGAATGGTGTTCAAATTATGGCAAATTGCCTTAAAGCGGGATCGTATTGTGCTTGCGCCAAGGGTTCTCCAGCGTTTTGCCCTCGAGGAGGCGAAGCGCGCGGGCAATTCTGCGGCGAGTCGAATGAGGCAGGATGACCTCGTCGATGAACCCGCGCTCCGCCGCGACGAAGGGATTTGCAAAACGGCGTTCATATTCCGAGATGCGCTCGGCGAGGCGCGCCGGGTCGTCGCGGTCCGCGCGATAGAGGATCTCCGCCGCCCCCTTCGGGCCCATGACGGCGATCTCGGCTGTCGGCCAGGCATAGTTCACGTCGCCTCTGAGGTGCTTCGATGCCATGACATCGTAGGCGCCGCCGTAGGCCTTGCGTGTGATCAGCGTCACTTTCGGGACGGTTGCCTCGGCATAGGCGAAGAGGAGTTTCGCGCCGTGCTTGATGAGGCCGCCATATTCCTGCGCCGTCCCCGGCAGGAAGCCCGGCACGTCGACGAAGGTGACGAGGGGGATGCCGAACGCGTCGCAGAAGCGCACGAACCGGGCCGCCTTGCGGGAGGCGTCGGAATCGAGGACGCCGGCGAGGGTGAGGGGCTGGTTGGCGACGAAGCCCACCGTCTTCCCCTCGATGCGGCCGAAGGCGGTGATGATGTTCTTCGCGTAGGCGGCCTGGATCTCGAAGAGCTCGCCATCGTCGGCGACCTTTTCGAGCAGCTCCATCATGTCGTAGGGCGCGGTCGCGCTGTCGGGGATCAGCGTGTCGAGGGAGGGCTCGACCCGGTCCCAGGGATCGTCGGTCGGGATCACCGGCGGGGCGGCGACGTTCGATTCGGGCAGGAGGTCGACGAGGCGGCGCACGTCCATGAGGGCGGTGATGTCGTCGTCATACGCGCCGTCGGCGACGCTCGAGCGCGTCGTGTGGACGTCCGCGCCGCCGAGCTCTTCCGAGGTGACGGTCTCGTTCGTCACCGTCTTCACGACGTCGGGGCCGGTCACGAACATGTAGCTCGTCCCGCGCACCATGAAGATGAAGTCGGTCATCGCCGGCGAATAGACGTCGCCGCCTGCGCACGGGCCCATGATGACGGAGATCTGCGGGATGACGCCTGAGGACAGGACGTTGCGCTGGAAGACCTCGCCATAACCGCCGAGCGCGGCGACGCCTTCCTGGATGCGCGCGCCGCCCGCGTCGAAGAGGCCGATGATCGGCGCGCGGTTGCGCAGCGCCATGTCCTGGACCTTCATGATCTTCTCGGCATGGGTCCAGGAGAGCGAGCCGCCGAAGACCGTGAAGTCCTTGGCGAAGACGAAGACGGTGCGCCCGTTGATGGTGCCCCACCCGGTGACGACGCCGTCGCCCGGATATTTCTGCTTCTCCATCCCGAAATCGGTGCAGCGATGCTCGACGAACATGTCGAACTCTTCGAACGAGCCCTCGTCGAGGAGGACGTCGATCCGCTCGCGCGCGGTCAGCTTGCCCCGCTCGTGCTGCGCCTGGATGCGTCGTTCACCGCCGCCGGCGCGCGCTTCTTCACGGCGGCGCTCGAGTTCGATCAGGACGTCCTTCATGGGGGCCTCGCGACTGTTCTCTATTGGCCATGCGTTCTAGAGCAAGGCCGCTGGAACTGTACACTGCCGCGAGGCGTGCGCGCCCTTTTCCTTGCAGGGCGTCGCGTCCGGTCTAGGCCCTGGTGGTGAGCACGAAGGCGGCGGCGGCGGCGTCCCGCTTGCGCGCGGCGCGCCGGGCGGCGGCCTCCGCGTCCTCGCCCCACTCCCTGATGTTCCAGTCCTCGTCGACGTGGGCGGCCGTCCAGGCGTCGTCGAAGGCGAGCTCTCCGGCCGCGATCGCGAGGGCGAGGAGGGCCGAGCCCGTCAGCGTGGTGAGCTGGTGGAGGGCGGCGAGGGGGGCGGGCGCGTCGGGGAGGGACGCGCGCACGGCGTCGGTGAGGCGCTGATCCTGGTTCACCGGCATGATCCCCTCGGCGAGGATGATGCGCACGCCGAAGCGCCGCTCCGCCCCCGCCACGACCGGATCCCAATGGGTGCGCTGGTTCGCGACGAGGCCCGCCGGCGAATCGGCGCGGTAGTAGACGAGGTCGTTGCCGGCGACGGCGACGATGTCCTCCTTCACGGGCCCGGCCGCCTGCGAGACGCCGTCGATCGCGGTGTTGAGGAGGCGCGTCAGCGGCATCGACATCGGCTGGATGGTGTCGCCCTGCGCGTTCCACTCCGCCGCGATCGCCTCGGCGATGGCCGGATGCGCGGCGAGGTGGGCGCGGGCCGGGGTGCGCACGGCGCGCCCGTCGAGGAGGATCCGGGCGCTGCCGTCGGCCGTCAGCTCGGCGCGCGCCTCGCGATAGAAGCGCTTCAGCGGCTCGGGCGGGGCGGGGTTGGCGGAAGGGTCAGACATCGGGGACGAGAGCCTTGATCAGCATCGGAAGGTCGGACATGGCGCGCGCGATCGCCTGGGCGCCTGCCTCCTCGAGGCTCGCCTCCGCGTGATAGCCCCAGGCGACGCCGATCGCTGCGGCCCCGGCGGCGCGCGCCATTTCCATGTCGTAGCTCGTGTCGCCGATGACAACGGTGCGCGGCGCGTCGATCCCCGTCGCCGACAGCGCATGCTGCACCATCACGGGCGAGGGCTTCGAGGGGGCGTCGTCGGCCGTCATCGTCACGCTGAAATGGCCGGAGAGGCCGTGCGCGGCGAGGACGCGGTTGAGGCCGCGGCGCGACTTGCCCGTGACGACGCCAAGGATCGTCGCGGGCTCCGCGCGCAGCAGGTCCAGCGTCTCGTGGGTGCCGGGGAAGGTCGGCTCGTGCTCGGCGTCCTGTGTCGCGGTGTCGCGGTAGGAATCCTTGTAGGCGGTGACGAGCGCGTCGACGGGGGCCTCGGGATGGCGCGCGGCCAGCGTCGCGACGGCGCGCGGCAGCGACAGGCCGATGATGGCGCGCACCTCGGCGTCGCTCGGCGGGGCGAGGGTGTGCGCCACGAACGCGGCCTTCATGGCGGCGACGATGATGGCGGCACTGTCGACGAGCGTGCCGTCGCAGTCGAAGAGGACGAGGCGTGGTTCCATGGGTCTCAGCGGCGCGGCGGGCCGGTGCGCCCGCGCGCGGACGCTGGCGCGCCCGGCCGCCCGCGTCAACCGCGCCCAGCCGCGCGCCCGGCACGCGGGGCGGTCGGGCCGGTGAGGGGCGAACTGTGACCGGCGTCACGTTCCGTGCCGTATAAGATAATGAAAGAACAAGAGAATTCCGAAAGACGCGCGTTGTGATCGGGGTCACGTGCGGGTTCCGAGGGCGTCGCCATCTTCGGTGTGTCGGCGGGAGAGCCGAAGCAGACATCAGAGAGCAGGAGAGACGACCATGAAGAACCAGATCATCGCCGCCACCACCGCGCTCACGATCGCGATGGCCGCCCTCGTCCCGAACGCCGCCTCCGCGGCCCCCTTCAACGGCCTCGCGAAGGCCGAGATCCAGACCGATGCGACCGGCATCGAGCCCGTCGGCAATCGCGGCCGCAACGCGGCGGGCGCCGCCATCATCGGCCTCGGCGCCTTCGCGCTGGGCGCAGCGGTCGCCTCCGGCAACAACAACCGCGGCCATCGCGGCCACGGCCACGGTCACCGCCGCGTCTACCAGCGCGACTGCTACATCGAGAAGGTTCGTGTCTGGAACCCGCGCCGCGGCCACTACGTGATGCACAAGGAGAAGGTCTGCTACTGAGCCGGACCCCGCACCGAGGAGAAAGCGAGCCGCCCAACCGGGTGGCTTTCTTCGTTTCAGGCCGGCTGCGGGGCCGAGGCCTTCACGCGGCGCAGCAACACCGACGAGCGAATCGACGCATTGGGTTCGATCCGGGGAGCGGGCGTGGCCGTGGTCGTGGCCGGGAAATGTCACGCAGCGCACACCAAGCACCTGTTTAAGCGGAAGAATTTCAAAACGTGCCCGCTGTGATGGGGGTCACGTGCGGGTTCTGCGGGCGTCGCCATCTTCGGTGTGTCGGCGGGAGAGCCGAAGCAAACATCAGAGAGCAGGAGACGACCATGAAGAACCAGATCATCGCCGCCACCACCGCGCTCACGATCGCGATGGCCGCCCTCGTCCCGAACGCCGCCTCCGCGGCCCCCTTCAACGGCCTCGCCAAGGCCGAGATCCAGACCGAGGCGACCGGAATCGAAACCGTCGGCAATCGCGGCCGCAACGCAGCGGGCGCCGCCATCATCGGCCTCGGCGCCTTCGCGCTGGGCGCGGCGGTCGCCTCCGGCAACAACAACCGCGGCTACTACGGCGGCCACGGCCACCGCCGCGTTCGTCAGCGCGACTGCTACATCGAGAAGGTTCGTGTCTGGAACCCGCGCCGTGGTCACTACGTGATGCACAAGGAGAAGGTCTGCTACTGAGCCGACCCCGCACCGATGAGAAAGCGAGCCGCCCCACCGGGCGGCTTTCTTCATTTCAGGCCGGCTGCTGGGCCGAGGCCTCGCGCGGCGCAGCGACACCGACGAGCGGATCGAGGCACTGGGTTCGATCCAGCAAGCTTGTGTCGCCGCGGCCGGGAAATGTGATGTGGAGCACATCAAGCGGCTGTTTAAGCAGGAGAATTTCAGAACGCGTCCGTTGTGATGGGGGTCACGTGCGGGTTCTGCGGGCGTCGCCATCTTCGGTGTGTCGGCGGGAGAGCCGAAGCAAGCATCAGAGAGCAGGAGACGACCATGAAGAACCAGATCATCGCCGCCACCACCGCGCTCACGATCGCGATGGCCGCCCTCGTCCCGAACGCCGCCTCCGCAGCCCCCTTCAACGGCCTCGCGAAGGCCGAGATCCAGACCGACGCCACCGGTATCGAGACCGTCGGCAATCGCGGCCGCAACGCAGCGGGCGCCGCCATCATCGGCCTCGGCGCCTTTGCGCTGGGCGCAGCAGTCGCCTCCGGCAACAACCGCGGCTATCGCGGCCACGGCCACGGTCACCGCCGCGTCTACCAGCGCGACTGCTACATCGAGAAGGTTCGCGTCTGGAACCCGCGTCGCGGCCACTACGTGATGCACAAGGAGAAGGTCTGCTACTGAGCCGACCGCACCGATGAGAAAGCGAGCCGCCCCACCGGGCGGCTTTCTTCGTTTCGGTCGGAGCGCCGAGCCTGGCGCGTCATCTCATGGCGGGATGGACCGACGCGATCGCCAGACAAGAGACGAAAGCCTGGCGTTTCCGCGAGGACATGACAGGCTTTAGGCTCCGGCCCCAATCAGGACAGAGCCTGCGCGCCGCCTCGGCTTGCTGTCGCAAGGCGCGTGGCCGCAGGAAACCCAGCCGGTTTTCAAGGCCGCGCAACGCTGCGACGGTAAGCCGAGGTGGCGCCCGAAGGGTTGGTCAGAACCGGCCGATCCGCGGGCGTAAGCCTCGTCGAATATGCCTGGCATGTCCTTCCTCGCCTTCCGCAGCGCGTCTCGACCGGTTCTGACCAACGTAGGCCCTGTCCTGGTTGGGGCCGGAGCCTAATCGCGCGGCCGGTGGTCGATGACGCGCTTTGCCTTGCCGACGGACCGTTCGATCGCGCCGGGGTCGACGACGCGGGTGACGATCGAGATGCCGACCGTGTTCTTCACCGCCGCGCAGAGCCGGTGCGCCGCCGCCTCGCGCGCGCCCGCGTCGAAGAGGTCGGCGCGGCACTCGACATGGACGGTCATCGTGTCGAGCCGGCCCTCGCGGTGCAGCTCGATGAGATAGTGCGGGGCGAGGGCCTCGAGGCGCAGGATCTGCTCTTCGATCTGCGTCGGGAACACGTTCACCCCGCGCAGGATGATCATGTCGTCCGAGCGCCCGGTCACCTTCTCCATGCGCCGCATGGAGCGCGCGGTGCCCGGCATCAGGCGGGTGAGGTCGCCGGTGCGGTAGCGCACGACCGGGAACGCCTCCTTGGTGAGGCTCGTGAAGACGAGCTCGCCGAGCTCCCCGTCGGGAAGGGGCGTGCCCGTCACCGGGTCCACGATCTCGGGATAGAAATGATCCTCCCAGATGTGGAGCCCGTCCTTCGTCTCGACGCACTCGTTCGCGACGCCGGGGCCCATCACCTCGGAGAGGCCGTAGATGTCGACCGCGTGCATGTCGAAGGCGGCCTCGATCTCGCGCCGCATCGCGTTCGTCCACGGCTCGGCGCCGAAGATGCCGACCTTCAGCGAGGTTTCGCGCGGGTCGATGCCGGAGCCGCGAAAATGGTCGAGGATCGCGAGCATGTAGGACGGCGTCACCATGATGATGTCGGGCCGGAAGTCCTGGATGAGCTGGACCTGCCGGTCCGTCATCCCGCCCGAGACGGGGACGACCGTGCAGCCGAGCGCCTCCGCGCCATAGTGCGCGCCGAGCCCGCCGGTGAAGAGGCCGTACCCGTAGGCGATGTGGGCCATGTCGCCCGGCCGCCCGCCCGAGGCGCGGATCGAGCGCGCCATCACGCTCGCCCAGTTGGCGATGTCGGCCTTGGTGTAGCCGACGACGGTCGGCCGCCCCGTCGTGCCCGATGAGGCGTGGATGCGCGCGACCTTCTCGCGCGGCACCGCGAAGAGGCCGAACGGGTAGTTGTCGCGCAGGTCGCTCTTACGGGTGAAGGGGAATCTGGCGAGGTCGTCGAGCGAGGTGAGATCGTCCGGATGGACGCCCGCCGCCTCGAAGCGCGCGCGATAGTGGGGCACGTTCGCGTAGGCGTGGGCGAGGCTCCACTTCAGGCGTTCGACCTGAAGGGCGGCGATCTCGTCCCGGCTCGCGATCTCGATGGGGTCGAGGGTCGAAGGATCGGGGGTGAGGTCCAGCATACGGGTCACGCGTTGGTTGGGTTCGAGGGCTCGTCGAAGAGGGAGCCTGGAATGGTGCGCGAGTGGCCGCGGAACTTGGCGATCACGGTGCCGTCTTGGGTGGTCACCGTGACGTCGGTGATCCCCTGCCGGCCCTCGCGATAATGCTCGATCGCCTCGGCGGTCAGGCGGTCGCCGAGCTTCGCGGGTTTCAGGTAGGTGATGTGGCACTGGTTCGCGACGGCGCGCTGCCCCGTGGAGTTGCAGGCGAAGGCGAAGGCCGAATCGGCGAGGGCGAAGATGAAGCCGCCATGGGCGATGCCGTGCCCGTTCGTCATGTCCTCGCGCAAATTCATGGCGAGGCGGGCGTAGGAATCGCCGACGGACTCGATTTCGATGCCGAGCCCCTGGCTCGCGCGATCCTCGGCCCACATGATTTCGGCGGCGCGGTGGGCGATGTCGCTCATGGCTCTATCCGCGCCCGATGAAGCGCGGCTTGCGCTTCTCGACGAAGGCGGCGACGCCCTCCTGATAGTCCGGATGCTGGCCGGCCTCGCGCTGGAGGTCGCGCTCGTGGTCGAGCTGGGCGTCGAGCGTCGCGCTCTCGCCGAGCGCGAAGGCGCGCTTCATGAGGGAGAGGCCGACGGTGGGGAGCGCGGCGAGGCGTTCGGCGATCTTCATCGCCTCGCCCATCAGTTCGTCGTCGTCATAGACGCGGTAGAGGAGACCCCAGCGCTCGGCGGTGTCCGCGTCGACCTTCTCGGCGAGCATTGCCATCGCGCGCGCCTTGGCGCTGCCGACGAGGCGGGGGAGGGTGAAGGTGCCGCCCGCGTCCGGCACGAGGCCGAGATTGGCGAAGGGTTCGAGGAAGATGGCCGAACGGCCCGCGATCACGATGTCGCATGCGAGGGCGACGTTGAGCCCCGCGCCTGCCGCAACGCCGTTGATCGCGACCACCACCGGCACGGGCAACGCCCGCAGGCGCCGCACCAGCGGATTGTAGAAGCGGTTCAGCGTGTCGCCGAGGTCGAGCTCGAAGGCGCCGCCGGGATTGTGCCGGGCCGAGAGATCCTGGCCGGCGCTGAAGGCGCGCCCGGCGCCGGTGAGGATCATCGCGCGCACGGAGGTGTCGGATTCGGCAAGGCCGATCGCCTCGGCGAGCGCGTGGTGCATGTCCTCGTTGAAGGAATTCAGCTTGTCGGGCCGGTTGAGCGTGACGAGAAGGACCGCGCCACGACGCTCGGTCAGAACAGTGTCCATTTGCCTCCCCAAAAGGCCCCGGATTCTGTGCCGGTTGCCGCTATTTCACGCCCGCTCGCCTGCCCGATATGTGACAGATACCCTTGACGCGTATCGTTTTCCGTAACTTATTGAGGCCACAAACGCGTTGTCAACGCGGTCGGCTCCGCCCGCGTCCGGCGACCAAGCATCGCTTCTAGCGGAGCGAAATGACAAGCGGCCGAAACGGCCGGGAGGGGACGTGAGCGCGCTGTTCGACAAGCATCGCGAGATCCTGGATCGCGCCGTGACGGAGATCCGTGCGCGCGGCTACTGGTCCGCCTATCCTGAGGTTCCGTCGGGCCGCGTCTATGGCGAGACCGCCAAGGACGACGGCGAGAAGGGCTTCCAGGCGCTGCTGAACCGGCCCTTCGAGCTCGACCAGCCGGTCGACGGCGCGCCCGTCGGCAAGGAGGCGAGCCCCTACGGCTTCGATCTCGGCATCACCTATCCGACCGCCTCGCCGACGCGCCTCATCGAGGCGGCGAAGACGGCGGGCCATGCCTGGGCGCGTGTCCCGGTCGAGGAGCGCGTCGGGGTGTGCCTCGAGACGCTCGCCCGCCTCAATGGCGAGAGCTTCCTGATGGCCAACGCCGTCATGAACACGACCGGCCAGTCCTTCATGATGGCCTTCCAGGCCGGCGGCCCGCACGCGCAGGATCGCGGCCTCGAGGCCGTCGCCTACGCCTATGACGCGATGGCGGCGATCCCCGGCGTCGCCGTGCGTTGGGAGAAGCCGCAGGGCAAGAACCCGCCGATCGTCGTCGACAAGACCTTCCGCATCATGCCGCGCGGCGTCGGCCTCGTGATCGGCTGCGCGACCTTCCCGACCTGGAACTCCTATTCGGCGCTGTTCGCGAACCTTGCCACCGGCAACGCGACCATCGTGAAGCCGCACCCGATGGCGATCCTGCCGCTCGCGATCACCGTCAAGATCCTGCGCCAGGTCCTCTCGGAGGCGGGGCACGACCCGAACGTCGTCGTCCTCGCCGCGGACGAGCCGGACCATCCCGTCACGATGGACTATCTGACGAGCGAGGGGATCGACCTCATCGACTTCACGGGATCGGCGGCCTTCGGCGCGGTGGTGCGCAGCCACGCGCGCGGCCGCCCGGTCTTCACCGAAGAGGCCGGCGTCAATCCGGTCGTCGTTACCGGCACGGATTCCTTCCGAGGCCTCACCGGCAATGTCGCCATGAGCCTCTCGCTCTATTCGGGCCAGATGTGCACCGCGCCGCAGTCGATCTTCGTGCCCGCCGAGGGCATCGAAACCGATGACGGCCGCAAGAGCCCCGACGATGTCGCCGCCGGCATCGCGAAGGCGCTCGACAAGATCCTCGGCGACCACGACCGCGCGATGGCGATCCTCGGCGCCGTGCAGAACCCGGCGACGCTGACGCGCGTCGCGGAGGCGGCCAAGCACGGGCGCCTCGTTCGGGCGAGCACGCCCGTCGAGGGGGAGACGGTCGCGCGCACCGCGACGCCCGCCGTGATCGCGGTCGACGCCGCGGACGAGGTGTGGCGCGAGGAGTGCTTCGGCCCCATCGCCTTCGTCGTCACGGTGAAGGACGCGCACGAGGCGATCCGCCTCGCCGCGAGCACGGTCGCCGAGAAGGGGGCGATCACCGCCTCCCTCTACGCCACCGACGAGGCGCTGATCGACGAGGCGGCCGACGCGTTCGGCCGCGCCGGGGCGCCGCTCTCGGTCAACCTGACGGGCCAGCTTCTCGTCAACCAGTCCGCCGCCTTCTCGGACTATCACGTCACCGGGCTGAACCCGTCCGGGACGGCGACGCTTGCCGACGCCGCTTTCGTCGCAAACCGCTTTTCGGTCGCGACCGTGCGCCGGCCGGTGGCGGCATGACATGACATAATCAAATTCGTGGGGTGAGCCGCGCCAAGACGGCCCCCCTTTTTTCGGGAGGAAATCGATGAAACACCTCGTGCTCACGGCCTTGGCCGCGATCGGCTTCGCGCTCCCTGCGGCGGCGCAGTCGGGCGATCCGATCAAGATCGGCGCGGTCCTGTCCGTCTCCGGCCCCGCCTCCTTCCTCGGCGACCCCGAGAAGAAGACGCTCGAAATCTATGTCGACCAGATCAACGAGGCGGGCGGCGTGCTCGGCCGCCCGCTTGAGCTCGTCGTCTACGACTCGGCCGGCGACGCCAACCAGGCGCGCACCTTCGCGACCCGCCTCGTGGAGGATGACGAGATCGTCGCACTCGTCGGCGGCTCGACCACCGGCACCACCATGGCGATGGCGCCGATCTTCGACGAGTACGAGATCCCCTTCATCTCGCTCGCCGGCGCGGTGGTGATCATCGACCCGGTGCAGCCCTTCCTCTTCAAGACCCCGCACACCGACAAGATGGCGTGCGAGAAGATCTTCGAGGACATCCAGAAGCGCGGCATGTCGAAGGTCGGCATGATCTCGGGCACCGGCGGCTTCGGCAAGTCGATGCGCGAGCAGTGCCTCGCCGTCGCTGGCAATTACGGGATCGAGATCGTGGCCGACGAGAGCTACGGGCCGAAGGATTCCGACATGACGCCCCAGCTCACCAACATCAAGAACACGGCGGGCCTCGAGGCGATCGTCAATCCGGGCTTCGGCCAGGGGCCGGCGATCGTGACGCGCAACGTCAAGCAGCTCGGCATCGAGGTGCCCTTCTATCAGAGCCACGGCGTCGCCTCGAAGTCGTTCATCGAGCTCGCGGGGGATGCGGCCGAGGGCGTGCGCCTGCCGGCCTCCGCCCTCCTCGTCGCCGAGCGCCTGCCGGACGACGACCCGCAGAAGGAGGTCGTGGTGAACTACAAATCGACCTACGAGGAATCGACGGGCGAGCCGGTCTCCACCTTCGGCGGCCATGCCTATGATGGGCTGATGCTGGTGGTCGACGCGATCAAGCGGGCAAACTCCGCCGAGCCCGTGGCGATCCGCGACGCGCTCGAGCAGACGAAGGACTTCATGGGCACGGCCGGCGTCGTGAACATGAGCGCGGAAGACCACATGGGTCTCGACCTCAGCGCGTTCCGTATGCTGGAAATCCGTAACGGCGACTGGACGCTCGTCGAATAACGGAACCGGCACCGGGAGGGGGTCTCGATGAAGATCATGATCATGGGCGCGGGAGCGGTCGGCGGCTATTTCGGCGCGCGCCTCGCGGCCTCGGGCGAGGATGTGACCTTCATCGCCCGCGGCGCCCACCTCGACGCGATGCGCACCAACGGGCTCCGTATCGAGAGCCCGAACGGTGACCTCACGGTTCCGGTCAAGGCGACCGACGACCCGGCCGAGGCCGGCACCGCCGACCTCATCCTCTTCCTGGTGAAGCTCTACGATACCGACATCGGGATCGAGGCGATCCGGCCCGCCGTCGGCGAGCACACCGTCGTCGCCTCCTTCCAGAACGGCGTCAGCGCGCGCGAGGCGCTGACGGCGGCCTTCGGCGCGCGGCGGACCGCGGGCGGCACCGCCTATATCGCCGCCGACGTGCGCGAGCCGGGCGTCATCCGCCATTCGGCCGCCTTCGCCCGCCTCGTCTTCGGCCCTTACGAGGACACCGACCGGGCGCCCCTCGATGCCTTCGCCAAGGCGATGGAGAAGGCGGGGGCGAGCTACGAGCTCGTCGACGACATCTCCCGGCGCGTCTGGGAGAAGTTCGTCTTCCTGTCGGCCTTCTCCGCGATCACCTCGCTGACGCGCCTGCCGATCGGCCCGATCCTCGCCGACCCGCTCTCGCGCGAGCTCTTCACCGACGCGATCTCCGAGTCGCTCGCGGTCGCGAAGGTGCATGAGCCGACCGTCTCGCAAGACCTCATCGAGGCGAACCTCAACATGGTCTCGAACGCGAGCCCGCGGATGCGCTCCTCGATGCTCGACGACCTGACGCGGGGCAAGCGGCTCGAACTCCCCTTCCTCTCCGGCAAGGTCGTCGAGCTCGGCGCCGCGGCGGGCATCCCGACGCCGGTCCATCGCGCCGCCTATGCCGCGCTCAGCCCCTGGCGGGACGGCCCTCCGAGCATTCCCTGATGGCCGAGCTCCTGCAGTTTGCCTTCTCCGGCCTCACGGTGGGCGCGGTCTACGCGCTCGTCGCGCTCGGCTTCACGCTGATCTACAACGCCTCGGGCGTGATCAATTTCGCGCAGGGCGAGTTCGTGATGCTCGGCGGGATGACGACCGTCTTCCTCGCCGCCCTCGGCGTGCCGCTGCCGCTGGCGGCCGTCGCGGCGATCGCGATCGCGGTCCTCGTCGGCCTGCTCCTCTGGGCGCTCGCCATCGAGCCCGCGCGCGGCGCGACGCCGGTGACGCTCATCATCATCACCATCGGCGCCTCGATCTTCCTGCGCGGCCTCGCCCAGATCGTGTTCGACAAGCAGTTCCACTCGCTGCCGCCGATCTCCGGCGACACGCCGCTGCGCATCGGCGGCGCGGCCGTCCTGCCGCAGACCTTCTGGGTGCTCGGCGGCGGCGTCACGGTGGTGGTGCTCCTGTGGCTCTTTCTGGAGCGCACGCTCCTCGGCAAGGCCGTGCTCGCCACCGCCGCGAACCGCCTCGCCGCACGCCTCGTCGGCATCGACACCGCGCTCGTCGTCGGCCTCTCCTTCGGCGTCTCGGCCGCGATCGGCGCGTTCGCCGGCGTTCTCATCACCCCGATCACGCTGACAAGCTACGATATCGGCACGCTCCTCGCCCTGAAGGGCTTCGCCGCGGCGATGCTCGGCGGGATGGGCAATCCGGTGGGCGCGGTGGTCGGCGGGCTCCTCGTTGGCCTCATCGAGGCGTTCGGGGCGGGCCTCATCTCCTCCGACTACAAGGACGCCTTCGCCTTCATCGTGATCCTCGCCGTCCTCTTCTTCATGCCGGCCGGCCTCTTCGGGCGCCGCGCGGTCGAGCGCGTCTGACGATGGCGCAGCGCTTCGCCACGCCCCTCATCCTGGCGCTCGCGATCATCGCGGTCTGGTTTCTCGCCGACTCGAACTTCGTCCTGCGCGTCGCGACGCTCGTCTTCATCTCCGCCTTCGCGGCGATCGGGCTCAACATTCTCGTCGGCGACGCGGGCCAGGTGAGCCTCGGCCACGCGGGCTTTCTCGGCATCGGCGCCTACGCGGTGGCGGTCGGCCCCGCGAGCCTCGGCCTCCACCCGCTCCTCGCGCTCCTCGCCGGGGTCCTCATCGCCGGGATCCTCGCGATGGCGATCGGGCGGCCGGTCCTGCGCCTGCGCGGTCACGCGCTCGCGGTCGCGACGCTCGGCTTCGGCATCCTCATCGCGATGGTGATCAACAACGAGGCGTGGCTGACGGGCGGGCCGGACGGGATGCGCGTCGCGCGGCTCGAGATCTTCGGCATGCGCGTGCGCGGCAGCGACACCTGGTACTGGATCGCCGCAATCATCCTCCTCCTCGGCGCGATCGTCGCCAAATCGCTGAAGGCGAGCCCGACGGGCCGCGCGCTGCGGGCGGTCCACGATTCCGAGGTCGCCGCGATGGTCGCCGGCATCGACGTCGCGAAATACAAGAACACCGCCTTCGTGATCTCCGCGGTCTATGCCGCGATCGCGGGCGGGCTCCTTGCCCTCTATGACGGCTTCGTCACGCCCGACATGGCGGGCTTCCTCACCTCGATCGAGCTCATCACCATGGTCGTTCTCGGCGGGATGGGCTCCGTGCTCGGCGCAGTCGTCGGCGCGACGATCCTGACGGCGCTCCCCCAGCTTCTCACCGCCTTCGCCGAATATGAGCACATGGCGCTCGGCCTCATCATGATGGTGGTGATGATCGCGCTGCGGGCCGGCATCGTGCCGAGCCTTGCCGCGCTCGCGCGCGGGTTCGGGAGGAAGGCGCGATGACGAGCCTTTCGGTCGACGAGCTCGGCATCGATTTCGGCGGCGTGCGCGCCGTGGACGGCGTGTCCTTCAGCGCGCCGGACGCGGGCGTCACCGCCATCATCGGTCCGAACGGGGCGGGCAAGACGACGCTCTTCAACATGATCTCCGGCATCTATCGCCCGGCGCGCGGCACGGTCCGCCTCTTCGGCGAGGACGTGACCGGGGAGCCGCCCTTCCGCCTCGCCGAGCTCGGCCTCTCGCGCACGTTCCAGAACCTCCAGATCTTCTTCCAGATGACGGCGCTGGAGAATGTGATGGTCGGCAATCATCTCGGCGAAAGCCACAACGTGCTGCGCCATCTCCTGCCGCTGCCATCGGCGTTCCGGGAGGATTGGCGGGCGCGCGAGGCGGCGCGGACCGAACTTGCCCATGTGGGCCTTGAGGGGATCGCGAAGCGCGTCGCGGGCAGCCTCTCCTATGGCGAGTTGAAGCGGCTCGAGATCGCGCGCGCCCTCGCCGCGAAGCCCCGCATCCTCCTCCTCGACGAGCCGGCGGCCGGCTGCAACGCGGTCGAGACGGAGGCGCTCTCCGCCCTCATCCGCCGCCTTGCGGGGGAGGGGCTCTCGATCGTCCTCGTCGAGCACGACATGGCGATGGTGATGAGCCTTGCCGACCGCGTCATCGTCCTCGATCAGGGCCGCCTCATCGCCGACGGGCCGCCCGAGGCGGTGCGCAGCGACCCGTCGGTGCGGGCCGCCTATCTCGGAGCGGAGGTCTGATGCTCGCTGTCGAAGACCTCTCCGCCGCCTATGGCCGCATCGAGGTGCTCCATGGCGTCTCGCTGAAGGTCGATCCGGGCGAGATCGTCGCGATCGTCGGCGCGAACGGGGCTGGCAAGACGACGCTGATGAAGACGATCGCCGGCGTGCACCCCGCCGGCGGCGGCCGCATCCGCCTCGACGGGGAGGACGTGACGCGCCTTCCCGCCCACAAGCGCGTCGGGCGCGGCCTCTCGCTGGTGCCGGAGGGGCGGCAGGTCTTCGCCCCGCTTTCGGTCGCCGACAATCTCGCCCTCGGCGCCTTCCGCTCCGAAGGTGACGTCGCGGCGGACCGCGCGGCGATGGAGGCGCTCTTTCCGATCCTCGCCGAACGGCGCGCGCAGACGGCGGGCGGCCTCTCCGGCGGACAGCAGCAGATGCTGGCCATTGCGCGGGCCATGATGGCCCGTCCGCGCCTCCTCCTTCTCGACGAGCCGTCGATGGGTTTGGCACCGATCGTCATCAAGGATATATTCCGGGCGCTTGCCGAGCGGCATCGCAGCTCAGGGTTGACCGTTCTGATCGTGGAGCAGAATGTTGCAGCCGCGTTGTCGCTGGCGGACCGGGGCTATGTGCTCGAGACGGGCCGCCTGGTCGCGGAGGGCCGATCGGAGGATCTCCTGGCCGACCCGGCGATCCAGCGCGCCTATCTCGGCGGCTAGCACCGGGCTAGGCAAGCGTGGCAGCGTGGTGTAGCGCCTGCCGTCGGGTCTCGCCGGCGGCGGGAAGTTTGATTGGGTACGGGAACGGCGATGAGTGGTGCGCAGATCGTCTCGTTCGAAGATGTCATGCGCGCGCGCGCCGCGGACTCCAGTCACGTCATCGACGAGGCCGAGCTGCGCGCGCGGCAGAAGACGATTCCCCTCAAGGACTGCCACGCCGCCTTTGAAAATCTGACATTCGAGATCCGCACCAAGAAGCGCCGGATCCCCATCTTCCACGACCTGTCGGCCACCTTCCCGAAGGGGCGCAAGATCGTGGTGCTCGGCCACAAAGGCTCGGGCAAGTCGACGCTGTTCACCCTCCTCCTGCAGCAGGCGCCGCCGACGCGGGGCGAGGTGCACGTGAACTCGCGCCTTTCATGGCCCATTCATCTGATGACGTTCATGGAACCGCGTCTATCGGTGCGGCAGAACGCGATTTTCTTCGCGCGCATCCTGGGCGTCGACCCGGCGGGGCTGATCCACTCGATCCAGTCCTTCTGCGGCCTCAGTCACCGCGCCATGGAAGACTCGGTGAAGTCTTTGCCGACGATCATGCGTCGGCGCATGGGTATCATCGTTGCGCTCGCAGCCAATTTCGATTGTCTGTTAATCGATTCGCCCTTCCGGGCATCCGGATTTGGCTTGAAGGGCGATCAAGGTGCGAAGTTTGAAGAGCTGATATTAAGTTACGATTATATCATTTCCGTTTCGTCTGCTAAGCAGATACCGCCTAACGCAGACTTGGCGTATTTGTTGTACAATGGTCATCTGTACCATTTCGACGATGTTGCGTTGGCCGCCTCGGTCTTTGGTTCACTCCCGGTCCCGGTTGGGGCCGACGCCGGACGGCAGCAGCAAGCCGATGATGATGCCGAGGATGACGAGGTTCGCGAAGAGGTTTACTAGCGCGCGATGACTGAAAAGAATCTCGTCCCCGCCGATCCTGATGATCGTCGAGCCGCGGCTCGTCGTGCCCGCATGGAGCGCCGCCAGCGCGCGCTCGCGGAGCGCAGCACCAACGCCGTCAGCGTCGTGGACGAAGTCCAGCAGGTCACCGAGTCCCGGCGCCAGCCGGCGCTCATCAGCGCCGATGCGTTCGTCCTGCCGCCCCGCGCGCAGATGGAGAAGAAATCCTCCCGCTTCAGCCGCTTCCTGTCGCTGACCTTCTTCCTCTTCGTCCTCCTGCCGACGATCCTCGCCGGCCTCTTCTACGCCTTCGTCGCGAGCGACCAGTTCGCCACGTCGAGCTCCTTCGCCGTGCGCGGGAACTCGTCCTCATCCGCCGGGATGGACCTTGGCGGCCTCTTTTCCATGGGCATGGGCTCGGTCGATCCTGAATCGTCCGACAGCTACATCCTGCAGGAGTTCGTCCAGTCCCGCGAAATGGTCGAGGCGCTGATCGCCGAGGCGAATTTCCTGGAGATTTACAGCCGGCCCGCAGCCGATGCCTATTATCGCCTCGATCCGAACATGAGCATCGAGGACATCGTCGAATATTGGCAGATGATGAGCGCGGTCGACTTCGACATCGACACCGGCATCATCTCGCTGACCGTGCGCGCCTTCCGCCCGTCGGATGCGGAGACGATCACGGCGAAGGTCATCGAGAAGGCGGAAATCCTCGTCAACGACCTCTCCCAGCGCGCCCGTACCGACAGCGTGAAGACCGCCGAGCGTGAGGTCCGCATCGCCGAATCCCGCTACTCGGAGGCGCGCAAGAGCGTCGCCGCCTATCGCGGCGAGGAGCAGGAAATCGACCCGACCGCGACCGCCACCGCGCGCCAGACGGTCGTCTCCACGCTGGAAGGCGAGGTCGCCCAGCGCGAGATGGAGCTCGGCGCGCTGCTCACCACGATGAGCGAGAACGCGCCGCGCGTCGTCTATGTCCGCAACCAACTGGAGGCGCTGCGGCGGCAGATCATTGCCGAGCGGGAGCGCGTCGCGATCGCCGACGCCGCGGCCGAGCAGCCCGCCCTCACCGAGCGCCTATCGCGCTATGAGGAGCTGCTCGCCGAACGCGAATTTGCCGAAAAGGCCTATATCTCGACCCTCGCGACCCTCGAGGCCGCCCGCGTCGAGGCGCTGAAGCAACAGCGCTATCTCGCGGTCTTCGTCCGCGGCACCGCGCCTGAATCGTCCCAGTTCCCGGAAGGGATCCGCTGGACGCTGATCCTCTTCGGCTCGCTCCTGATGATCTGGGGCCTCATCGCCCTCATCTCCGCGGCGGTGCGCGACCGCGTCGTCTGATCCCGTGCCGAGGCGTGGCCGCCGGGCTCCGGCGGCTGCGCCGACGTGGCGGAGATGTCGCAGTCGCCGAATTCCATGCCGTTTCCGGCCGCGGGCCGGTGCAATCCATACAATTTGGGGTAGCCAAGTCGGGCCGCGCCGGCAATTCTGCTGGGGCTCGCGGCCGCATCGCGCACCAAATCCATGTGCGCCCGCGGCTGCCGAAGGGTGTGTTGTAGTCTAACTTTCGGGCGTGAAGATTTCGGCCGCAATATCTAGGCGGCTAATGCAATGTTGCGCGAATCAGTTGCGTTGTCGCGCAGCATAAATCTCTTAAAATTCTCCGAATCTACCCTTGTGCTTGTGTCCTAAATGCAACGTTCCTGCCGTTACACACATTTTCCAGCCATTTTTTCGTGCAACGCGCGAAGGCCCGGTGTTATGCGGGGCATGTATCGCGTTTTGGTTTGGGAAGTTCGGGATGTGGAATAAGGGATTGGCAGCAGCGCTCGCCTTGACCCTCGCCGGGTGCGGGGGCGGATTGCCGGCGGCTGGCCCGTCCTCCAGTGCGATCATCCAGGCCGAGCGCGCTGATCCGAAACCGCCTTATATCGTGGTGAAAATCAGCGAGCATGTGACGAACGTCACCGGCCAGTACCGCGCGCCCAGCTTCTCGTCCTTCTTCAAGGTGTCCGACGTCAAACCGCAGATCCTGCTGGAAGTCGGCGACAAGATCACCATCAACATCTTCGAGGCCGGCGGCGACGGCCTGTTCTCCACCACCGACGCCAAGGCCACCAGCATCGATGCTGTGATCGACGCCAGCGGCCGCGTGTTCGTGCCCTATGTCGGCGCCGTGCAGGCCTCCAATCGCAGCGTCGACAGCGTGCGCGAGTCGATCGAGGTCGCGCTCGAGGACAAGGCGATCCAGCCGCAGGTCCAGGTCCTCGTCGCCCAGAGCCTCGCGAACTCCGTCACCGTGCTCGGCGACGTGAACTCGCCCGGCATCGTCCCTGTCGCGGTCGCGGGCCTTCGGATCCTCGACCTCATCGCCTCCGCCGGCGGCGCCACCGGCAGCACCTACCAGACGCGCGTGATCCTGCGCCGCGGCCACACCGTCGCCACCGCCGATCTGGAAGACCTTTTCGACAATCCGAAGGAAAATGTCTCGATCCTGCCGGGCGACACGATCCTCGTCAGCAACGAGCCGCGCACCTTCACCGTCCTCGGCGCGACCTCGCAACGCTCCGAATACAAGTTCGAATCCCGCCGCGTGACGCTCGCCGAGGCGCTCGGCCGCGCCGGCGGCCTCAGCGACACCCTCGCCGACGCGAAGGGCGTCTTCCTCTTCCGCTTCGAGCCGGATTCGATCGCCCGCCAGATCAGCGAGCGCGCCGACACCGTGCCGAGCGGGGCGATGGTCCCGGTGATCTACCGCCTCGATTTCGCCGACCCGAAGAGCCTCTTCCTCTCCCAGCTTTTCGAGCTGCGCAACGAGGACATGCTCTACGTCGCGACCCACCCGTCCGCCCAGCTCGGCAAGTTCCTGGCGATCGTCGGGCCGGCCGTCAGCACGGCGACCACGGTGGCGACCCTCACCAACCGCTTCGGCAACTAGTCCGGTCCGGCCGGCGCTCGACGCGCCGGTCGCCACGGCTTTCCGTTTATTGTATGCCGCGAGGGCGGTGCCGGTTCGGCGCCGCCAATGCGGTGTCGAAAAGGCGCCGCGCCATGATGGGAGCGGCCCCTTGAGCACACCAGCGTTCGCCTCGTCCGCCGATCTTTCGGAAAAGACGATCTCCTTCACCGAGATCGGGCGCGACCTCTACGCCTTCACCGCCGAGGGGGATCCGAACACCGGCGTCATCATCGGCGACGATTGCGTCATGATCGTCGACGCGCAGGCGACCCCGCGCCTTGCCGACATGGTGATCGAGCGGGTGCGCACCGTCACCGACAAGCCGATCCGCCATGTGGTGCTCTCCCACTACCACGCCGTGCGTGTGCTCGGCGCGTCCGCCTACAAGGCCGAGACCGTCACCATGAGCGAGATGGCCCGCGCCATGGTGGTCGAGCGGGGGCAGGAGGACTGGGATTCGGAGTTCGGCCGCTTCCCCCGCCTCTTCGCGGGGCACGAGAGCATCCCCGGCCTCACCTGGCCGACCCACACCTTCTCGGAGCGGATGACGGTCTATCTCGGCAAGCGCCGCGTCGACCTCATGCACCTCGGCCGCGCCCACACCGCCGGCGACATCGTCGCCTATGTGCCGGACGAGAACGTCATGTTCACCGGCGATATCGTCGAATATCGCTCGGCCTGCTATTGCGGCGACGCGCATTTCAACGACTGGCCGGGCACGCTCGACGCGATCCGAGCCTGGAACGTCGATGCCATTGCGCCGGGTCGGGGTGACGCGCTGACGGGGAAAGGGGCGGTCGAGACCGCGCTCGATTCCACCGAGCATTTCCTGCGCTCCACCTTCGAGCCGGTCGCCCGCATCGCCTCGCGCGGCGGCTCCCTCAAGGAGGCGTTCGAGGCGAGCCGCGCGGTGTGCGACCCGCTCTTCAAGGACTACGCCATCTACGAGCATTGCCTGCCCTTCAACGTCGCCCGCGCCTATGACGAGGCGCGTGGCGTCGACACGCCCCGCATCTGGACGGCGGAGCGTGATCGCGAGGTCTGGGCCGCGCTCCAGGGGTGAAGCATCCCGCGCGTTCGGGCGCGGATAAGACGATCGAACTCGTTGCGCCGCTGAGGGATCGAGGATGACGCGCTACGCCTACCGCCGCTTCCCGTTCGTGACCCCGCCCGAGCTCGCGGGCGGCGCGGGCGCGGGGCGCTACCCGGTCGCGATCGTCGGCGCCGGGCCGATCGGCCTCGCCCTCGCGATCGACCTCGCCCTCCATGGCGTGCGCTCTGTGGTGCTCGACGACAATGACGTCGTCTCGGTCGGCAGCCGGGCGATCTGCTGGGCGAAGCGCTCGCTGGAGATCTTCGACCGGCTGGGCGTCGGCGAGCGGATGGTCGAGAAGGGCGTAACCTGGCGTGTCGGCCGCCTCTTCAACGGCGACAAGGAGCTCTACCGCTTCGATCTTCTTCCCGAAGCGGGGCACAAGATGCCCGCCTTCATCAACCTCCAGCAATATTATGTCGAAGAATATTTGGTCGACCGGTGCCACGACTTTCCGGACCTCATCGATCTACGCTGGAAGAACGCGGTCATCGATCATGAGGCGCGCGCGGACGCCGTGCGCGTCGAGGTCGCGACGCCGGACGGCCGTTATTCGCTGATGGCCGACTGGCTGGTCGCGGCCGACGGCTCCCATTCCACGACGCGCAGCCGCATGGGCCTCCCCTTCGAGGGGGAGACCTTCCACGAGCAGTTCCTGATCGTCGATGTGGAGATGGAGGAGGACCCGTTCGGCGCCGACGGCGTGCCGGAGCGCTGGTTCTGGTTCCACCCGCCCTTCCACCCCGGACAGTCGGCGCTCCTCCACCGCCAGCCGGACAACATCTACCGCATCGACCTCCAGCTCGGCCCCGACGCGGACGCCGACGTGGAGAAGGATCCCGAGCGCGTGCTGCCGCGGATCCGGGCGATCGTCGGCGACCGGCCCTTCGAGATCGATTGGCTGAGCGTCTACCGCTTCCGATGCGCCCGCCTCGACCGCTTCGTCCACGGGCGGGTGATCTTCGCGGGCGATTCGGCCCACCTCGTCTCGCCCTTCGGTGCGCGCGGGGGCAATGGCGGCATTCAGGACGTCGACAATCTCGGCTGGAAGCTCGCCGCGGTGGTGAAGGGGGAGGTGAACTCCACCCTCCTCGAGACCTATGACGAGGAGCGCTCGATCGCGGCGGACGAGAACATCCTGAACTCCACCCGCGCGACGCGCTTCATGACGCCGAAATCGGCGACGGAGATGACCTTCCGCGATGCCGTTCTGGCGCTCGCGGGGAGTGCCCCCTTCGCGCGGCGCCTCGTCAATTCGGGCCGCCTCTCGCTGCCGGCGAACCTCGCCGGATGCCGCCTCCAGGGCGCGGAGGGGGAGGGGGCTGGCCTTGCGCCGGGCTCGGTCTGCCTCGACGCGCCGGTCGCCGAAGCGGGGGCGGACGGGGCGCAGGGGTGGCTCCTCGACCATCTCGGCGGCCGATTCATGCTGCTCACTATCGGCGAGGGTGCGCGCGCGATGGCGCTGCCGCGCCTTGCCCGTCTTCACGTTGCGCTGGAGGGTGAGGCGGCGGCGCCCGGCGATCTCGTCGACCGCGGCTTCGTCGCCGCCCGCTACGGGCGCGACGTCGCCTATCTCGTGCGGCCGGACCAGCACGTCGTCGCCCGCTTCGGCGCGGACGAGGCGCCGGCGCTGTCGGGGATCCTCGGCGGCGCGGTGGCTGCGGCCGGGAAAGGGGTGCCGGCATGATCGACCCGATCCTCGAAGACCATCTCGGCGGGCATGGCGACGACATCTACGCCGCCCTGCTCGCGGCCCATGAAGGTTTGACGGATGCTGAGAGCAATGCGCTCAACGCGCGGCTGATCCTCATCCTGATCAACGCTGTGGGCGACAGGCAGCGCGTTCTCGCCGCGATCGAGGCGGCGCGGGCGGCCGGGCTCCCGGCTTCAGGCTGAGGGGGCAGCGGTGATCCGGGCGCGGATCGCCGCGATCACGGCGTCGAACATCGCCGCGTCGAGGACGCCCGTGTTCACGTTGTAGCGGGACGGATGGTAGCTGTCGGCGATCATCGGCGCGCTCTCGATCGCGTGGATCGCCCCATGCCGGAACGGATAGGCCGAGAGCCGCGCCCCATAGGCCCGCAGCACCGCGTCGTGCGCGATCCGCCCGAGCGCCAGCACCACCGACAGGCTGGGCATCGCCGCGATCGTCGCCGACAGGAAGGGCGCGCAGGACTTGATCTCCTGCCCGGTCGGCTTGTTCTGCGGCGGGACGCAGCGGACCGCGTTGGTGACCGCGGCATAGTGGAGCACGAGCCCGTCGTCCGGCCGCGCGTCGAAGGCGCTGTTGGCGAAGCCGCGCGCGGAGAGCGTGTCGTAGAGGAGGGTGCCGGCATAGTCGCCGGTGAAGGGACGCCCGGTCCGGTTCGCGCCCTGGAGTCCCGGCGCGAGGCCGACGATCAGGAGGCGCGCATTCTGGATGTCGCCGAAGGTGGGGACGGGGGCGTTGTGCCAATCGGGATGGGCGCGGCGCTGCGCCTCGCGGAAGTCGACGAGGCGGGGGCAGCGCGGGCAGTCGCGGTCAGGATTGAGCACGGCGGATCAGCGTGGAAGGAGGCGGCGGCCCGGCTTTGCGCGAGGCCGTCGCCCGGTCGAGAGGGGGGACTCGGCGTGGGCCGGGTCCCGATGGGCGCGTCTCAGTCTCCGACGGAGCGTCAGAGGTTGTTGTGCGCGGGCGTGCGCTCGGTCGCCGGGGTCCGCTCGGCACGCACCGGGCGCTCGGACGGGTCGCGCCCGATCTGCGCCTGAAGTTCGGCGAGCTCGATGAAATTGTCGGCCTGGCGGCGCAGATCGTCGGCGATCATCGGCGGCTGCGTCTGCAGCGTCGACACGACGCTGACGCGGCGGCCCTTGCGCTGCAACGCCTCGACGAGGCGGCGGAAATCACCGTCACCCGAGAAGATGACGATATGATCAACCTGCTCGGCGATCTCCATGGCATCGATCACGAGCTCGATGTCCATGTTCCCTTTGACCTTGCGGCGGCCGCTTTGATCATAGAATTCTTTGAGCGGCTTCGTTACGACCGAATAGCCGTTGTAGTCGAGCCAATCGATCAGCGGGCGGAGCGTTGAAAATTCCTGATCTTCCGCGAGGGCCGTATAATAATAAGCCCGAAGAAGATAACCCTTCTGCCCGAATACGGCGAGGAGACGCTTGTAGTCGATGTCAAAACCGAGAGACCGCGCGGCGCTGTAGAGATTTGCGCCGTCAATAAATAATGCGATCTTCTCTCTAGGGTCGAACATGCTTGATCTTTCTTAAGGTTGCGCTCAGTCGATCAACGCCGCCGCAACACCCCGCAATTGCAATTGGCGACGTCCACCCTAAATAGCTTCACCGCGGCATGAATGATAGGTTCAGCTATCTTGCAAATGTGCAATTACACTTGCGCTAGGATAGCCTGCTTGGTATCTGAAGCGCTTCATGTCAACTGAAATCGTTTGGAGAAGGCCATGGCGCGCGTCACGGTCGAAGATTGCGTCGACAAGGTTGAGAACCGGTTCGAACTGGTTCTTCTGGCCAGCCATCGGGCTCGAATGATCTCTAGCGGCTCGCCCATCCAGGTCGACCGCGACAAGGACAAGAACCCTGTCGTCGCTCTTCGCGAAATTGCGGATCAGTCGATCCACCCGGAGGATCTGAAGGAAGACCTCATCCATTCGCTGCAGAAGCGGGTCGAGGTCGACGAGCCGGAGGCGGAGCCCGCGGCCGTCAGCATGAGCCAGTCCGGCGAGGATGCCATTGACGCGACGTTCGATTCGATGTCCGAAGAGGATCTGTTGCGCGCGATGGAGACTCTCGTTCCGCCGGAGCGTACTGAAGAAGTGTGACCAATAGCGATGGGGTCGGCGACACCATGTTGCGCTCATCGGCCGACCCTGTCGACCCGATCAAATTGAACAAGCCGGCCACGATCGGCGCCACCTCCACTCCGAAGCCGAAAGCGGCTCCGGCTGAAATGGAGGTGCCGCCGAGCCGCCCCATGATGCGCCAGTACGAGCTCGTCGAGCGCGTGGCGCAATATAATCCCAACGTCGATGAGGCGCTGCTCAATCGCGCCTACGTGTATTCGATGAAGAAGCACGGCGACCAGAAGCGTGCGTCGGGGGATCCGTACTTCTCCCACCCGCTCGAAGTTGCCGGCATCCTGACGCGAATGCGTCTCGATGACGCAACCATCGCGACCGCCCTCCTGCACGACACGATCGAGGACACGGACGCCACCCGCGCCGAGATCGACCAGCTTTTCGGCGAAGAGATCGGCAAGCTCGTCGAGGGGCTGACGAAGATCGGCCGCCTCCACCTCGTCTCGCAGGAGGACAAGCAGGGCGAGAACCTGCGCAAGCTCCTCCTCGCCGTCGCGGACGACGTGCGCGTCCTCCTCGTCAAGCTCGCCGACCGGCTCCACAACATGCGCACCCTCTACTGGGTGCCGCCCGAGAAGCGCCATCGGATCGCCGAGGAGACGATGGACGTCTATGCCCCGCTCGCGGGCAAGATGGGCATCCACTGGATGCGCGAGGAGCTGGAGCATCTCGCCTTCGGCGTGCTCTATCCGGACGACGCGGCGATGATCGAACGCCGCCTCGCCGAGCGCCGCACCGCGGTCGGCTCGATGCTGGCCGACATCGAGGCCGACCTCTCCGAGCATCTCGCCTCCAACAACATCCGCGCGACCGTCACCGGGCGCGAGAAGAAGGCGTACTCCATCTTCCTCAAGATGAAGCGCAAGCACATCAACTTCGACAATCTGTCGGACATCTACGGCTTCCGCATCATCGTCCAGTCGATCTCGGAGTGTTACGCGGCGCTCGGCGTGATCCACACGATCTGGCAGTCCGTTCCGGGCCGCTTCAAGGACTACATCTCGACGCCGAAGCAGAACGACTATCGCTCGATCCACACGACGGTGGTCGGGCCGCGCAAGCAGCGCGTCGAACTGCAGATCCGCACCGAGGAGATGCACCGCGTTGCCGAGTTCGGCATCGCCGCGCACGGCATCTACAAGGACAATGCGCCGCGCTCGCAGAACGAGCTGGCGCACGATTCGCGCGCCTATGCCTGGCTGCGCCACACGATCGAGCTGCTTTCGGACGGGGGGAGCTCCGCCGAATTCCTGGAGAACACCAAGCTCGAGCTCTTCCAGGACCGGCTCTTCTGCTTCACCCCGCGCGGCAAGCTGATCGCGCTGCCGCCGGGCGCGACGCCGATCGACTTCGCCTACCAGGTCCACACCGACATCGGGAACACCTGCACGGGCTGCAAGATCAACGGCCACGTGCGCCCGCTGGTGACCCCGCTCCAGAGCGGCGACGAGGTGGAGATCCTGTGTGAGGCCGGGGCCTCGCCGCCCTCCGCCTGGAACGCGCTCGCCGTCACCGGCAAGGCGCGCGCCGCGATCCGGCGCGCGAACCGCGAGGCGGACCGGCGCAAATTCGTCCGCCTCGGCCGCCAGCTCATCGGGAGCGAGGTCTCCCGCTGGCACGTGCGCGACGAGCCGGACCTCACGATCGCGGCCGACCGCATGGGCTATCCGGACGGCGAGGCGCTCGCCTACGCCGTCGGCCAGGGCAGGGTCGTCGCGAGCGCGGTCCTGTCCACGCTCGGCTATGACGAGCCCGCCGGGGCCGCCGCCAACGGGGCGAAGCCCGCGACGCCGCTGCCGATCCGCGGCGTCGGGGACGACCTGCCGGTCCATTTCGCGCCGCAATTCTACGCGATCCCCGGCGACAAGATCGTCGGCATCCTCGATCCGGGCCGCGGCGTGACGGTCTATCCGGCGAGCGCGGGCGAGGCGCTCAGCGCCTTCGCGGACGAGCCGCAGCGCTGGCTCGACCTCTCCTGGGACCCGCGCGGGGCGCGCGACACCCTCTTCCCCGTGCCCGTCAAATTGGTCGCGGCCAACGCGTGTGGAGCGCTGGCCGAGATTGCTGGTATCATCGCCGCGGAGGGCGGCAACATCGACGAACTGACGATGACGCAGAAGACCCCTCAATTTCGCGATATGAACCTCCATATCGAGGTGCGTGACCGCAACCACCTCACGCGCATCCTCGACCGGCTGAAGAGCCTGTCGACCGTCGCCGAGGCGGAACGAATCGTAAGCTGAGACCGGTGCGTCCCGCGCGCCTCCGGTGCCGAGTTTGTAGGGGATGAGGAGCAGATGCTGTTTTCCCGCCGCGACCGTCCATCCGTAAGCCAGCGGATGCGCGTGGCCCTGTGGCCGCGTCGGTCGTTCGGACGCTCGTTCAGCTACTACAAGCACCGTGTTCTGCGTCTCCAGGCCTCGCCGCACGCAATCGCGGCCGGGGTGGCGGCGGGCGTCTTCGCCTCCTTCACCCCGTTCGTCGGGCTCCACTTCCTCCTCTCCTTCGCGGTCGCATGGGTGATCGGCGGGTCGATGATCGCGGCCGCCTTCGGCACGGCGGTCGGCAATCCCCTGACCTTCCCGTTCATCTGGCTCTCCTCCTTCCAGCTCGGCGAACTGGTTTTGGGCGCCGGCGACGTCCCGTCCCCGCTCCATTTCGAGTTGTCGTTCGACCTCCTGTGGAACTCCTTCTCCACGCTCTGGCCGACGCTGAAGCTGATGCTGATCGGGGGCACCCTCATCGGGCTCGTGGTCGGCGGGATCTTCTATTTCGTGGTCCGCTCCGCCGTCCTCATGTCGCGCGCGCTGCGCAGCGCGCGGCTGCAGGCGGCGATGCAGAACATCCAGCAGGCGCGGGCGGACGCGGCGGCCCGCTCCGCCGAGGCGCTCGACGGCGGACCGGTGCTGAACTCCAAGGACCCTGCGTAAGCCTCATGATCGTCGGCATCGGCAGCGACCTCATCGACATCCGTCGCATCGAGAAGACGTTGGAGCGCTTCGGCGAGCGCTTCACGATGCGCGTCTTCACCGAGATCGAGCGCACCAAGTCGGACCGGCGGGCGATGCGCGCGGCCTCCTACGCCAAGCGCTTCGCGGCCAAGGAGGCCTGCTCGAAGGCGCTCGGCTCCGGCATCCGCATGGGCGTCGCCTGGCGCGAGATGGGCGTCGTGAACCTGCGCTCGGGCCAGCCGACGATGCATTTGTCGGGCGGCGCGCGGGCGCGGCTTGATGCGCTCATCCCGGCGGGTTACGCCGCGTCGATCCACCTGACGATGACGGACGATCACCCGCTGGCACAGGCCTTCGTCGTGATCGAGGCCGTCCCGGAAGAGGTCCAGCGAGAGCACCAGGCGGCCCTCGTTGCGCGGTAAGCCATCAAGGTCTATGTCAGCGTGTCCGCGCCGAGCGGTCCGCAGCCGGCGCGCGTTGTGTTCCGCGCCATCAAAGGGGTGACGATGAGCGTGGCGAAAAACAAGACAGCGGAGCGCGAGGGCGGTCTGTTCGAAACGATCAAAGTTATCCTTCAGGCTCTGCTGATTGCGTTCGTAATCCGCACTTTCCTGTTCCAGCCCTTCAACATTCCCTCCGCCTCGATGGTGGAAACGCTACTGGTTGGCGATTACCTCTTCGTGTCGAAATATTCTTACGGTTACAGCCGCTATTCGTTCCCGTTCGGCTTCGTTCCGATCCCGGGCCGCATTCTGGCGTCCGAGCCGCAGCGCGGTGACGTCGCCGTCTTCAAGCTCCCGAAGGACAATTCGACCGACTACATCAAGCGCGTGATCGGCCTTCCGGGTGACCGCATCCAGGTGAAGGGCGGCGTCGTCTACATCAACGACGAGCCGGTCCCGCGCGAGCGAATCTCCGACTATGTCGATGTCGGCTCCAACGGGCGCGAGTTCCGCGCCGAGCGCTACCGCGAGACGCTGCCGAACGGCGTCTCCTACGACGTGCTGGATTCGGACCCGAACGGCCTCTTCGACAACACCGACGTCTATGTCGTCCCGCCGAACCACTATTTCATGATGGGCGACAACCGCGACAATTCCACCGACAGCCGCGCCCAGATGTTCGTCGGCTACGTGCCGTTCGAGAATTTTGTTGGCCGGGCCGAGGTGATCTTCTTCTCCATCAAGGAAGACACCCCCATTTGGCAGGTGTGGAATTGGCCATGGGCGGTCCGTTGGGATCGCATTTTCAGCACCTTGTGACATGACACGGCGTCAGGACGATCCTCTGGAGAAATTGGAGGCCGCTCTCGGATATCGCTTCGCGAACCGGAAGCTGCTTGTTCAGGCGCTGACCCATGCGAGCGTCCACGATGACGGGCGCGGCGAGAGCTATCAGCGGCTCGAATTCCTGGGCGACCGGGTGCTCGGCCTCGCCATCTCGCACCAGCTCTATGCGCGTCACCCGCACGGCGACGAGGGCGAGCTCGCGCGCCGCCTCAACGCGCTCGTGCGGCGCGAGGCGTGCGCCGACCGGGCGCGCGCGCTCGGCATCGACCAGGCGCTCCGCCTCGGCACCGCCGAAGCGCTGACGGGCGGACGCAACAAGGCCGCGATCCTCGCCGACGCGTGCGAGGCGGTGCTCGCCGCGATCTTCCTCGATGCCGGGTTCGACACGGCGGCCGAGGTGATCGCGCGCGTGTGGTCGCCGCTCCTCGACCAGTCGGGCGCGTTCGAGCGCGACCCGAAGACGGCCCTCCAGGAACGCCTCCAGGCGACCGGCGCACCGCCGCCGACCTATCGCCTGAAGGAGCGCCGGGGGCCGGACCACAAGCCGCACTTCGTCATCGAGGTCGTGAGCGAGGACCGCGTCCTCGCGCTCGGCGAGGGCGGATCGAAGCGCGAAGCGGAACAGAACGCGGCGCGCGCCGCACTCACCGGTCTGACCGAGGAGGCCTGACGTGACCGAGGATGACACGCCAGACACGCCGGCGACGCCAGAAGAGGCGGCCGCCCCCGAAATGACGACGCGCTGCGGCTTCGTCGCGCTGATCGGCGCGCCCAACGCGGGCAAATCGACCCTCGTCAACGCGCTCGTCGGCGCGAAGGTCTCGATTGTCACCCACAAGGTGCAGACGACGCGCGCGATCATGCGCGGCATCGTGCTCGAAGACGACGCGCAGATCGTGCTCGTCGACACGCCGGGCATCTTCGCCCCCCGCCGCCGGCTCGACCGCGCGATGGTGCGGACGGCCTGGTCGCACGCCTATGACGCGGACCTCGTGTGCCTCCTCATCGACGCGCGGCGCGGGCTCGACGAGGCGAACGAGAAGATCCTCGAAGAGCTGACGCAGGTGCGCATCCCGAAGGTGCTGCTCCTCACCAAGGTCGATCTCGTCGATCCGCCGACGCTGCTGGCGCTCGCCGAGAAGGCCAACACGGCGACGAAATTCGACTCCACCTTCATGATCTCCGCCAAGACCGGCGACGGGATCGACGATGTGCGCCGCCATCTCGCGACGGCGATGCCGAAGGGGCCCTGGCTCTATCCCGAGGACCAGATCTCCGACATCCCGATGCGCCAGCTCGCCGCCGAGATCACGCGCGAGCAGCTCACCCTGCGCCTCCACGACGAATTGCCCTATTCGGCCACCGTCGAGACGGAGACGTGGAAGAATCTGCGCGACGGCTCGGTCCGCATCGAGCAGGCGATCTTCGTCGAGCGCGAGGGGCAGAAGAAGATCGTGCTCGGCGAGAAGGGCCGCACGATCCGCGCCATCTCGATGGCCGCGCGCGACGATATCGGCAAGATGACCGGCACGGCCGTCCATCTCTTCCTGTTCGTGAAAGTGCGGCCGCGCTGGACCGACGACCCGGAGCGCTATCGCGAGATGGGTCTCGACTATTCGCGCTGACCGATGGAGTGGCGTGGCGAAGCGCTCATCCTGTCGGCCCGCCCGCTCGGCGAGAATTCCAAGATCGTCGAGCTTCTGAGCCCTGACCAGGGGCGCACCGTCGGCCTCGTGCGCGGCGCGCGCTCCAAGGGGATGCGGGCGCTTCTCCAGCCCGGCAATGTCGTCAACGCCACCTGGCGCGCGCGGCTCGACGACCAGCTCGGCACGCTCGCCTTGGAGCTTGCCGAGGCGCGGGCCGGTCTCGTGATGGAGACGCCCTGGGGCGCCTACGGGCTCGGCTCGATGGCCTCGCTCCTCGCTTTCCTCCCCGAACGCGACCCGCATCCGCGCCTCTACGCGGCGGCGAACGCGCTGATCTCGGCCTTCGCGCTTCCTCCGGCGGCGGGGGAGGCGGGGGTGCGGTTCGAGCTGATCCTCCTCGAGGAGTTCGGCTTCGGGCTCGACCTCTCCATGTGCGCGGCGACCGGGACGCGCGAGGATCTCGTCTACGTCTCGCCCCGCACCGGGCGGGCCGTCAGCCGGGCGGCCGGCGCGCCCTACAAGGAACGCCTGCTGCCGCTGCCGGCCTTCATGCTGGACCACGCGGCGGTGGCGGATTCCGAAAGCGTCGCGGCCGCCTTCCGCACCACCGGCCATTTCCTGTCGACCCAGATCGCTGCCCTCGTGAACAAGCACCTGCCGGAGCCGCGCGAGCGCTTCGTGCGGGCCGTTGTGAAGGCGATCGCGCGGGAGGAGGAGGCCGGATCTGTCCACAGACCGGGCCCCACCGTGGACGGATAGCGGCTCTTCGCGCCGCGGCAGTTGCCAACGACACCGCTCCGGCCGTAGCTCAAGATTGAACGGAGGCGCACTTGGCCGATTCCCTCATTCCTGATGATGACGACGCGATCGACCTGAAGGCGGCGCTGGAAGAGCGCTACCTCGCCTATGCTCTCTCAACGATCATGCACCGCGCGCTGCCGGACGTGCGCGACGGGCTGAAGCCGGTCCACCGTCGGCTCCTCTTCGCCATGCGCCAGCTCCGCCTGGAGCCGGGCGCGGCGTTCAAGAAGTCGGCCCGCGTCGTCGGCGACGTGATCGGTAAATTCCACCCGCACGGCGACGTCGCGGTCTACGAGGCGCTCGTCCGCCTCGCCCAGGATTTCGCGGTCCGCTACCCGCTCGTCGACGGGCAGGGCAATTTCGGCACCGTCGACGGCGACGGCGCGGCGGCCATGCGCTACACCGAGGCGCGCCTCACCGAGGTCGCGCGCCTCCTCCTCGACGGGCTCGACGAGGACGCGGTCGATTTCCGCGAGACCTATGACGGCTCCGAGCGGGAGCCGGTGGTGCTGCCGGGCGGCTTCCCGAACCTCCTCGCGAACGGTGCCGCCGGCATCGCGGTCGGCATGGCGACGAGCGTCCCGCCGCACAACGCGGCCGAGATCGCAGACGCGGCGCTCCACCTCATCAAGCATCCGAACGCGCGGCTTGAAACCATCTTCGACCCGGTGAAGGGCCCGATCCGCGGGCCGGACTTCCCGACGGGCGGCGTCATCATCGAATCGGCCGATTCCATGATGGAGGCCTACCGGACCGGACGCGGCGGCTTCCGCACGCGCGCCCGCTGGTTCAAGGAGGAGGGATCGCGCGGGCTCTGGCAGATCGTCGTCACCGAGATCCCCTACCAGGTGCAGAAAAGCCGGCTGATCGAGCGGATCGCCGAGCTTCTCGACCAGAAGAAGCTCCCGCTCCTCGGCGACGTGCGCGACGAAAGCGCGGAGGACATCCGCGTCGTGCTGGAGCCGCGGGCGCGCAATGTCGACCCCGTCCTCTTGATGGAGAGCCTCTTCCGCCTCACCGACCTCGAGTCCCGCATCCCGCTCAACATGAACGTCCTGATGGGCGGGCAGGTGCCGCGGGTCGTCGGTGTCGTGGAGGTGATCCGCGCCTGGCTCGACCACCTGAAGGAGGTCGCGGTCCGCCGGGCGGGGCACCGTCTCGAAAAGGTCATCCATCGCCTGGAAGTCCTCGACGGCTTCCTCGTCGTCTATCTCGACCTCGACCGCGTGATCCACATCATCCGCTACGAGGACGACCCGAAGGCGGAGCTGATCAAGGTCTTCACGCTGACCGACGTGCAGGCCGAAGCCATCCTCAACATGCGCCTGCGGTCCTTGCGGCGCCTGGAGGAGATGGAGATCCGGCGCGAGCACGAGCGGTTGACCGCCGAGCGGGCCGAGCTCGAAGCCCTCCTCGCCGACGAGGGGCTGCAGTGGGACCGCGTCGCCGCCTCCGTGCGCGGCGTGCGCGACACGTTCGGGCCGAAGACCGATCTCGGCCGCCGCCGCTCCACCTTCGAGGCGGCCCCCGCCGCCAATCTCGACGATGTGGCCGAGGCGATGATCGAGCGCGAGCCGGTCACGGTCGTCCTGTCCCAGAAGGGGTGGATCCGCGCCCTCAAGGGCCACGTGAAGGATTTCGAGGGCCTCCAGTTCCGCCAGGACGACGCGCTCGGCATGTGGCTCCACGCCGAGACGACGGACAAGCTCCTCGTCCTCGCGACCGACGGGCGCGTCTATACGCTCGGCGCCGATCGCCTGCCGGGCGGGCGCGGCCACGGCGAGCCGCTGCGGCTCATCCTGGAGCTCGATGGCGGCGTCGAGATCGCGGCGATGGTGAAGTACCAGCCGGAGACCACCTGGCTCATCGCTTCCCGCATCGGGCGCGGCTTCCTCATCGCGGCCGAGGACCTCATCGGCACGACGAAGCGCGGCCGGCAAGCGATGTCGCCGGCCGATGGCGACGTCGCCTTCCGCCTGGTGCCGGCCGATGGGGACCGCGTCGCCGTGCTCGGCGAGAACCGCAAGCTCCTCGTCTTCCCGATCGAGCAGGTGCCGACGCTCGCCAAGGGCCGCGGCGTGCGCCTGCAGCGCTACAAGGATGGCGGGCTTTCGGACGTGTGCACCTTCCCCTCCGATGTCGGGCTGGTGCTCGTCGCGCGGACGGGACGGGAGACGGTCTACGGCCTCGACCAGCTCACCGAGTGGCTGGGCGAGCGGGCGGCGAGCGGCCGCCAGACGCCGCGCGGTGCGGTGATGATCCGCTCCAAGCGGACGACGAACGAATAAGGGAAAGGCCCCGCCGCCTGCGGGGCCAGAGCGTGTCGCGCGCCGCGCCTCAGCGGGTGCGGACCCAGCCCTTGGGGCCGAGATGCTCCTGCGGCTGGAAGCGGGTCTTGTAGGCCATCTTCTCGGACCCCGCGACCCAGTAGCCGAGATAGACGTAGGGTAGGCCGAGCTCGGCCGCGCGGACGATATGATCGAGGATCATGTACGTCCCGACGCTGTTCGCCGCCTCGTCCGGCTCGAAGAAGGAATAGACCATCGACAGGCCGTCGCCGAGAATGTCGGTCAGCGCGCAGCCGATGAGGGGGCCGCGCGTGCGCCCGCTGCCGGTGACGCGATATTCGAAGAGGCGTGTGTCGACGTGCGTGTCCTCGACCATCATCGCGTAGTCGAGGACGGTCATGTCGGCCATGCCGCCTTCGGCGTGGCGCGCGTCGAGATAGCCGCGGAAGACCGAATATTGTTCGGAGGAGGGGAGCGCCGGGCGCTCGCGCCGCTCCAGCTTGCGATTGTCCTTCATCACCCGCTTCATCGAGCGCGTCCATTCGAACTCGTCCACCACGACGCGGACGGAGACGCAGGCCCGGCATCCCTCGCAGGCGGGGCGGTAGGCGATGTTCTGGCTGCGACGGAAGCCGCCCTGGGTGAGGAGATCGTTCAGCGGCTCGGCGCGCTCGCCGACGAGGTGGGTGAACACCTTCCGCTCCTGCCGGTGCGGCAGGTAGGGGCAGGGGGACGGGGCAGTCAGGTAGAATTGCGGGTGCTCGGTGAGGCGGCGGATGGTGACGCGTCGCCGCTGTCGCGGAGGCGCCTGTGCGGCCGTGGCCTCGGCGATTTGTGGTGCGGGTTCGCCCGCCGGCTTTTCCGCGCGGACCGTCTCGTTGTCGTCGAAGCGGTCGTTCGACTTCACCATGAGCCTAAGCCGGCCTCCCTTGAGCGGACGCCTCCGTTGGGCGACCCCACAACGCCGGGACGAGCATAGATCCGACCATTAAATACCGTACCACCATGGGCCGACGATCGAGAACGTCCCCCATAGTAGCAGAACGAGTGGTCCGCCTGCGATGAGAAAGTCGCGATAGCGATAATGGCCGGGCCCCATGACGAGGAGGTTGGTCTGATAGGCGACCGGCGTCGCAAACGACGCGTTGGCCGCCAGGATCACTGTGACGACGAAGGGTTCCGCAGGCAAGTTTAGATGTGCGGCAAGCCCGACGGCAATGGGGGTGAAGAGAACGGCTGCCGCGTTGTTTGTCAGAATGTTCGTCGTCAGCGCGATGATCATGAAAAGCGCGGACATCACGACGCCCGGCGGCGCGTCGACGAGAACGCTGAGGAGCCCGTTCGCCAGGATTTGCGCGCCTCCTGTCGCCTCGAGCGCCGTCGCGGAGGCGATGGCGGAGGCAACGAGGAGGATGATCCGCCCGTCGACCACGCGCGCGGCCTGTCGCGTGTTCAGGCAACGCGTCGCCAACATCGCAAAAGCCCCGAGCAAGGATGCAGCGACAATGGGCATCAGCGAGGTGCCGGCGGAGACGATGACGCAGCCGAAAATGGCGAGCGCGATCGGCGCGCGGCCCCGCGTCGGCACGTCCGCCGCCGTCCAGTCGATGAGGAGGACGTCGCGGTTGCCGCGCAATTCCTCGATCGCCTTGCGCGGGCCGGCGAAGAGGAGGACGTCACCGGCCTCCATGCGGATGTCGGCCATCGGCATGCGCGGCATGCGGCTGCGCCGCTCGATCGCGAGCACCACGCAGCCCACCTCGCCGCGGAAGCCCGACTGGGCGACCGTGCGGCCGATGAGGCGCGAGCCCGGTGCGACGATGGCCTCGGCGAGGGTGACGACGCCGGGCGGGCGCTCCTCCTCGGAGTCGCGGATCACGTTCGACTTCGTCGCGAGCGCCCGCTCCAGCGCCTGGCGCGTGGCGGCGACGATGACGATGTCGCCCGGCTGGAGCGTCACGTTCTCGAACGGCGGCAGATGCGGGCGCTCGCCGCGCTGGACGAGGCGGACCGTCATGTCCTTCAGCTGGGGGAACATGCCCTGCGTCGAGGTCGCGCCGACGAGTGGATGGCCCGCGCGGATCGCGATCTCGGCGATGAACTGCTTGCCGCCGCCGCCCGCGCGCATCGCGTCCGCCATCGACCGGCGGTTCTGCAGGAGGAGCGGCATCACGCCGAGGACGTAGGGGAGGCCGACGCCGGCAACCATCAGCGCGACCGGCGTGAAGGAGAAAAAGGAGAGGTCGACCGCGCCCGAGGCGCGCGCGACGTTGGCCGCGAGGAGGTTCGTCGAAGAGCCGATCAGCGTCGTCATGCCGCCGAGGATCGTCACGAACGACAGCGACATCATATAGCGCGAGGTCGGCATCTTCAGCGCCGCCGCGAGCGCGCTGATGATCGGGATGAACATCACCACGACCGGCGTGTTGTTGAGGAACGCCGACAGCGTCGCGATGCCGATGAAGGACAGCGTGATGCCGGAGCGGTGGTCCTTCGCCACCCATTTGACGAGCGCCTGGGCGGGCCGCTCCAGCGCGTCGGTGTGGAAGAGGCCCTGTCCGACCACGAGGAGCGCCATGATCGTGATGAGGCCGGGGTTCGAGAAACCGGAGAGGAGGTCGCCCGCCGTGAGCGCCTTGTCGCCCGCCGGCAGGCCGATCACCACGAAGATCGTCACATAAGCCGCGAGCACGCCGAGGCTGATCGCCTCGATCGAGTAGCGCTCCGTCGCGTAGAGGAAAGTGGACACGGCGATGACGAGCAGCGTCGCCACCATCGCGATTTCGGCTTCCATTATGCGCGCGCTCTGTCCACTGGCGTCAGTCTCCTCGCGTGGGGCTGGCCGTTTTCGCGCACCAGATCATTGGGGTCAAAACTTCCCGTCCACATCTTCGGCCATTCGGACCGTGAGGCCGGTCGCCTGAAGCGCGGCGACAACAGCCTCGGTGTGGCGGTCGTCGCGCGTCTCGATGGTGAGGCGGACCGACGTCTCGCGCGCGAGATGGGTGAGACCGAGCCGATTATGGGTGACCTCCAGGATGTTGCCGCCGGCCGTGCCGATCGCGGTCGTCAGGCGCGCGAGGACGCCCGGCTCGTCCGGAAAATCGGCTTCGATGGTGATGATCCGCCCGTCGCGGGCGAGCTCGCGCATCATGATGGTGGCGAGGATGCGCGGGTCGATATTGCCGCCGCACAGGACGAGGCCGACATTGCGGCCCTTGAACGGGGCGGGGTCGGTCAGCATCGCGGCGAGGCCGGCCGCACCCGCGCCCTCCGCCATCGTCTTCTGCAGCGTGATGTAGGCGTTGACCGCGCGCTCCAGCGCCGGCTCGTCGACGAGGACGATCCGCTCCACCAGCGCCTTGATGACGGGAAGCGTCAGCCGGCCCACCGCCTTCACGGCGATGCCTTCGGCGAGTGTCGCCCCGCCGCAATGGGCCTCCTCGCCCCGCACGGCCGCGTAGGCCGAGGGGTAGAGCGCCGCCTCGACGCCGACGATGGCGATGTCGGGCTTCACGTCCCGCGCGGCGATCGCGATGCCGGCGATGAGACCGCCGCCGCCGATCGGCACGACCAGCGTGTCGAGCTCGGGCACCTCGGCGAGCATTTCGTAGCCGATCGTGCCCTGGCCCGCGATGATGCGCGCATCGTCATAGGGGTGGATGAGGATCCGCCCCTCGCGCTCCACGATCTCGGCGCAGGCGATCGCGCTCTCGGCGAGCGTCTCGCCGGCGAGGACCACGGTCGCCCCGTGCGCCTCGGTCGCCGAGACCTTCACGAAGGGGGTGCGCTCCGGCATCACGATCGTCGCCGAGATGCCGAGCTTGGCGGCGTGGTAGGCGACCGCCTGGGCGTGGTTGCCGGCCGACATGGCGACGACCCCCGCCGCCCGTTCCGCGGGCGTGAGGGAGGACAGCTTCATGTAGGCGCCGCGTTCCTTGAACGCGCCGACCGGCTGGAGATTCTCGTATTTCACCCACACGTTCGCGCCGGTGAGGCGCGACAGGCGCGGCGCCGGCAGGCACGGCGTGCGCAGGACGACGCCGTCGAGCGCGCGCGCGGCGGCGCGGATCTCGTCCGGCTGAACTGGCAGAAGGTCGGTCGGCGCGGGCGCCATCGGATGGGGCAATCTGGGGTCAGCCGGCGGCGAGGCGCCGGGCGATGCGGGGGGCGTGGTAGGTCAAAATACCATCCGCGCCGGCACGCTTAAAGGCCATGTGCGCCTCCATCATCACGCGCTCCCCGTCGACCCAGCCGTTCGCCGCCGCCGCCTCGATCATCGCGTATTCTCCGGACACCATGTAAGCGTAGGTCGGCGCGCCGAAGCGCTCCTTCACCCGGTAGACTATGTCGAGATAGGGAAGGCCCGGCTTGACCATGATCATGTCGGCCGCCTCGGCGAGGTCGAGTTCCACCTCGCGCAGCGCCTCCAGCGCGTTCGCCGGGTCGAGCTGATAGGTCCGCTTGTCGCCCTTGAGGGCGGCGGTGGCGCCGACCGCGTCGCGGAAGGGGCCGTAGAAGGCTGAGGCGAATTTCGCGGCGTACGCCATGATCTGGACGTGCGCGTAGCCCGCTTCGTCGAGCGCGGCGCGGATCGCGCCGATGCGCCCGTCCATCATGTCGGACGGGGCGATGATGTGGCAGCCGGCCTCGGCCTGGACGACCGACTGGTGGATCAGCGCGGCGATCGTCTCGTCGTTCACGATCTCCTCGCCCACCATCAGCCCGTCATGGCCATGGCTCGTATAGGGGTCGAGGGCGACGTCGGTCATGATGCCGATCGAGGGGACGCGTCGCGCGATCTCGCGGCAGGCCTGGCAGACGAGATTGCCGGAATTGAAGGCCTCGCTGCCCTCCGCGTCGCGCTTGTCGGGCCCGGTATAGGGGAAGAGGGCGATCGCGGGGATCTTCAGCGCGGCGGCCTCCTCGGCGGCCGCACCCACCTCGTCGATCGACAGGCGGAAGACGCCGGGCATCGAGGGGACGGGATCGCGCCGGCCGGTGCCCTCGGTCAGGAAGACCGGCCAGATCAGATCGTCGACGGTGAGCGTGTTCTCGCGAATGAGGCGGCGCGACCAGTCGGTCCGCCGGTTGCGACGCATCCGGCGGCCTTTCAGGATCTCATCCATGTTCGGGGCGAACGGGCGCCGGCGCTCAAGATCCATCGTGCTTCGCTCTCCTTGCGGGGGCGGACGTTAGAACAAAGCGGGGCGACCCGTCCACGAAAGATCCGTTCGCGGCCCGGCCGTCCCCGTTCGCGGGGTGAAGGGTGGACAGGCGGCCCATCATGGCCGAGTGGAGACCGGGAGCCGACGCGCTCCCGCCGACAGGAGCCCCTCCCGCCTATGAACGCCCGCCACCCGGCCGCCATCGAATATGTGCTGCTCGGGGTCCTCGCGCTCCTGTGGGGCTCGGCCTACCTCTTCGTGAAGGTCGCGCTCAGCGAGATTCCGCCACTCTCGCTGGTCATGATCCGCGTCGTGGTCGCGGCGCTCTTCCTCGCCGTCATCATGCAGATCCGGGGCGAGCGGCTGCCGCGCGACCCGCACGTGTGGCGCATGCTCTTCACCCAGTCCTGGTTCAACGCGATCGGGGCGTGGATCCTCGTCGCCTACGGCCAGCAGCGGGTCGATGCGGGGCTTGCGAGCGTCCTCAACTCCACCTCGCCCATCTTCGTCGTCCTCATCACCGTCCTCGTCCTGCGGACCGCCCCGCCGCGCCCGCTCCAGCTCGCGGGCGTCGCGGTGGGGCTGTGCGGGGTCGTGCTCATCGTGGGGCCGGACGCGCTCCTGGGGCTCGGCGACCAGGTGGCGGGCCAGCTCGCCTGTCTCGGCGGGGCGGCGCTCTATGCGTGCTCGGCGATCTACGGGCGCCGCTTCGTCATGATCAGCCCCGCCGCCACCGCGCTCGGCACGCTGATCTGCGGCTCGGCCGTGCTCGTCCCGCTCGCCTTCCTCGCCGAGGCGCCGTGGACGCTGCGCCCCTCCGCGACCGCGCTCGGCGCCGCGCTGATGCTTGCGATCGGCTCCACCGGGATCGCGCTCCTCATCTATTTCCGCCTCGTGCGCTCGCTCGGCTCGATGGGGGTCGCGAGCCAGGCCTATCTACGGGCGGGGCTCGGCGTCCTCCTCGGGGTGGTCGTCCTCGGGGAATCGGTGGATGCGCGCGTCGGGATCGGCCTTGCCGCGGCGGTCCTCGGCGTCATCCTCATCAACTGGCGCGGCGGGGGTGCTTCGGGCCCAGGCGAACCGGGCCTTGCGGCGCCCGCCAGCGACGCCCCGTCGCGCAAGGATTGACGGCGGGGCGAGGCGCGTGGAGTTTCACCAGCGCCGAGGAGGACGGCCATGGACTTCGAACTCAGCGAAGAGCAGCGCGCATTCCAGGCGATGGCGGCCGACTTCGCGCGCGAGCGGATCGCCCCGCATGCCGCCGAATGGGACCGTGACGACATCTTCCCCGTCGACGTGCTGCGCGAGGCGGCCGCGCTCGGCTTCGCCGGAATCGTGGTCGGCGAGGCGCATGGCGGGTCCGGCCTCACGCGGCTCGATTCGGCCCTGATCTTCGAGGCGCTCGCCGCCGCCTGCCCGTCGACCGCGGCGTACCTGTCGATCCACAACATGGTCGCCGGGATGATCGACCGCTTCGGCTCGGACGCGCAGCGCGCCGAACACCTGCCGAAGCTCTGCACGATGGAGCATTTCGCGAGCTACTGCCTCACCGAGCCGGGCGCAGGCTCGGACGCGGCGAGCCTCTCGACGCGGGCGCGGCTGGACGGCGACCACTATGTTCTCGACGGCGCGAAGGCCTTCATCTCGGGCGGCGGGGCGGCGGATCTCTATCTCGTCATGGCCCGCACCGGCGGGGAGGGGGCGCGCGGGGTGAGCGCGATCGCCGTCCCGAAGGGGACGCCCGGCCTCTCCTTCGGCGCGCAGGAGGAAAAGCTCGGTTGGCACTCCCAGCCCACCGCCGCCGTGATCTTCGACGGCGTGCGCGTCCCGGTGGAGAACCGGATCGGGGCGGAGGGGGAGGGCTTCAAGATCGCCATGGCGGGGCTCGATGGCGGGCGCCTCAATATCGGCGCGTGCTCGCTCGGCGCGGCGGGGGAGGCGCTGCGGCTCGCCCGCGCCCACGTCAAGGAGCGCCGCCAGTTCGGCAAGCCGCTCGAAGCCTTTCAGGCCCTGCAATTCAAGCTCGCCGACATGGCGACGAGCCTCGAGGCCGCGCGCCTCCTCCTCCACAAGGCCGCGATCGCGGTGGAGACGCGCGCGCCCGACGGAACCGCCCTCGCGGCGATGGCGAAGCGGCTTGCGACCGACACCGGATTTGATGTCGTGAACCAGGCGCTCCAGATCCATGGCGGCTACGGCTATCTTCGCGACTATCCGCTGGAGCGCTATTTGCGCGACCTGCGGGTCCACCAGATCCTGGAAGGCACCAACGAGATCATGCGCGTGATCATTGCCCGCCACATCCTCAGTGCTGAGAGCTGATGAGCGACATTCAATTCGAGACGGTCGGCCGCGCCGGCATCGTGACCTTGAACCGGGTGAAGGCGCTGAACGCGCTGACCGAGCCCATGGTGCGCGAACTCGGCGAGGCGCTTCGCGAATGGGCGCGGGACGATCGCGTCGAGCGCGTCGCGATCCGCGCCGAGGGCAAGGCCTTCTGCGCCGGCGGAGATCTGCGTGACATCTACACGCGGCGGAGCGAGGCCGTGCCCTTCTTCGGCGCGGAGTACCAGACCAACTACCGGCTCGGCATCTACGAAAAGCCGGTCCTCTCCCTGATCGACGGCGTCTGCATGGGCGGCGGGGTCGGCATCTCGGCGCACGGCTCGCACCGGATCGCGACGGAGAATCTCGTCTTCGCGATGCCCGAGACCGCGATCGGCCTCTTCCCCGACGTCGGGGCGAGCCATCTCCTGTCCGGCATGGACGGTGAGGCGGGGCTCTATCTCGGCCTCACCGGCGCCCGGCTCGGGCGGGACGGGGCGACGGCGGTGGGGTTCGTGACGCACCCGACCGAGGCGGGCCGCCTCGGCGACGCGCTCGACCGGATCGCCCACGCCCGCGCCCTGGAGGCCGGCCTCGACGAGCTTGTGGTCGACACCGAGCCGCGCGACGCGGAGGAGGCCGCCTTCATCGACAAGGTGTTCGGGGCGGACAGCGTGCTCGCCATCCTGGAGCGGCTCGACGATGAGGGGAATGATTTCGCGGCGGAGACGGCCGCGACGATCCGCAAGATGTCGCCGACGAGCCTCGAGGTGACCTTCCGCGAGATCCGCCGCGCGGAGGGCAAGTCGCTCGGCGAGTGCCTCACCACCGAGTTCCGCATTCTCAACCAGATCCTCGAAGGGCACGACCTCTATGAGGGGATCCGGGCGGTCCTCATCGACAAGGACCGCAATCCGAAATGGTCGCCCGCGACGCTCGAGGGCGTCGACGCGGAGGAGATCGAGGCGCACTTCCGCAAGCCGCACGACGGTGACCTGCGCCTTCCCTCCGGACCGGCGGCGCCATGACGGCCGACGAGAAGGACGGCGGGACGCCGGAGGGCGCCGCCGGGCCAGCCGAGACGCCCGCGCCGACGCAGTCCCAGTCGCAGGCGCCGAAGGCCCCGCCCCAGGGCGCCGCGCCCGACCCCGCCGCGCCGCCGAAGCCGCGCCCGGCGACGACGCCGATCGACCCGGAGGCGCTCGCCCGCGCGGCCGCGCGCCGCCAGCGGGCGGCCGAGTCGGCGGGTGGCGAGGCCCAGCCCGCCGCCGCCCCCGCACCGGGCGCATCGCCCGAGGCCCCGCCCGCGCCGCCTGACCTGCCCGCGCCGCCGCCTCCGGCACGGCCCGCGGCGGAAACGGCCCCGGCCGCGCCCGCCCGCCCACCCGCGTCCCCGTCGCAGCCGCCCTCCGCGCCGCCCGCGGCCGCGATGGCCGCCGCCAAGATGCCCGCGCGCACGCCGCCGAAGGGCCGCCCGGCCGTCCCGCCGCGCAATGCGCCGGCGCAGCCTCCCGCCGCGCGCCCTGCGCCGCCACCCCCTTCCTCGCCTCCGGCGGCCGCCGCGGCCGCGCCGCGCGAGACCGGCAAGGCCGTCGCGCGCACCACCGGCACCGCCGTCGCGACGCGCACGACCACCGAGCCCGTCGCCCCGGCCGAGGAGAGGCCCGCCAAGACGCCGCCCGCGCGCCGTCCGCCGACGCCCGCCGCGCTCCCCGCGCCGACCACCACGCTCGACACCAACTCGCGCCGCGCGCCGATCTCGCTGGAGGCGCTGAAGGCCCCGAAATCGGGGAGCGAGCGGCGCGACGGCCTCTGGATCGCCATCGCCTCACTCCTGCGCCTCGCCGCGATCGCCTGGCTCGCCGGGACGGTGATCATCTGGGCGCGCCTCATCGGCTACCTGCCGTCCGACCTCACCACGCTCTGGCACGCGCCGGACGGCCCGTGGATCTCCACGATGACCGCCGCGCTCATCTTCCCGGTCGCGGGCGTGGGGCTGTGGCTGCTCGCCCATTGGGGCATCGTGGTCTGGGGGGCGGCGATCGTCGTCGACGCCCTCCTCTTCGCCTTCGCCCCGGCGCTGATGCCCTTCGGCATCATCGCGCTCGGCGCGAACGCCGCGCTCGCCGTCATCGTCGCGGCCCTCGCGGCCGTCCGTGCGCGGCGCAAGGCGAAGGACGAGGGCATCTGACACGCGCGCGCCACCGGCGACGCGCCAACAAGAAGGGGGAGGAATATGGCCAAGGTGGCATTCATCGGGCTCGGCAATATGGGCGCGCCGATGGCGCGGAACCTCGCCAGCGCAGGACACGTCGTGATGGGCTATGACGTGTTCGAGGGCGCGCGCACGGCCTTCGCCGAGACCGGCGGCACGGTCGCCGCGAACCTCGCGGCGGCGGTGGTCGACGCGGACATCATCGTCACCATGCTCCCCTCCGGGGCGGACGTGCGGACCGTCGTCACCGGGCCGGGCGGGATCCTCGAAAGCGCCACCCCCGGCGCGCTCCTCATCGACTGCTCCACGATCGACGTCGCGAGCGCGCGCGACGTCGCGGCGGCGGCGACCGCGAAGGGCTTCCGCATGATCGACGCCCCCGTCTCGGGAGGCGTCGCGGGCGCGGCGGCCGGGACGCTCACCTTCATGGTCGGCGGGCCGGCGGAGGCGTTCGCGCTCGCTGATCCGCTCCTCCAGATCATGGGGCGCACGATCGTCCATGCCGGGGATTCCGGCGCGGGCCAGGCGGCGAAGATCTGCAACAACATGATCCTCGGCATCTCGATGATCGCGGTGAGCGAGGCCTTCAACCTCGCCGACGGTCTCGGCCTCGACCGGCAGAAGCTCTTCGACATCGCGAGCACCGCGTCCGGACAGTGCTGGTCGCTGACGACCTACTGCCCGGTGCCCGGCCCCGTGCCGACCTCGCCCGCCAACCGGGACTATCAACCCGGCTTCACCGCCAAGATGATGCTGAAAGACCTCAAGCTCGCCGCGGACGCCGCCAAAGCTTCCGATGTCAAAACCCCGCTCGGCAGTGCCGCGGGCGAGATCTACGAGCATTTTTGCGACGAAGGCGGCGCGGCGACTGACTTTTCCGGCGTTGTCAGATACTTGCGTGGGGCGGGTTAATTTGTGACGCAAATATCACGTCGACGCCGTTAACCGCTGATTCACTCTAGCACTTAAGCACCGCTTTATCGCGGTCTCGCACCGTTCGGGAAAAAGCGTCCGAAGAGGGCCAGACCGAGAGGCAGATCGATGAATTTGGCGGTGCGACAGGCGGAACGGGACGAGGCGGAAGATCCTTCCGCCGCGGCGAAGGCACGGGAGGCCTATGTTGAGACGATCCGTCTCATCGAAAGGGCCCACCGGCGCTTTCTGGACGTTGTGAAAGACGAGTTGGAACGGCTCGGGCGTGAAGAGATCAACAACGTCCAGGCCGTGCTCCTGCACAATCTCGGCTGCGAGGAATTGACTCCGAGCGAGTTGAAGTCGCGCGGCTATTATCTGGGCTCGAACGTCTCCTACAACCTCAAGAAGCTAGGCGAACTGGGCTATCTGGCGCAGCGCAAGTCCACGCGCGACCGCCGCACGGTGCGCATCACCGTGACCGAGAAGGGGGCCGAGATCGCCGCGATCGTGGAAGGCCTCATCGACAGGCACATGCAGTCGCTGGGGGCGATCGGCGGCGTCGACGAGGATGGGCTCGACGGGGCCTCGCAGACCCTGCGCCGTCTCGACCGGTTCTGGAAGGACCAGGTCCTCTACCGGCTCTGAGGCCGGTTGACGGCACGACGCGACGGGAACAGCCGGGCGGTCCGAGAGGGCCGCGCCGTCGTCCCACTCTGTTGTGATCGATCGCTCGTTGTTCATTTACCATCGTCGTGTTACCCGCATCATCATAGTCTCGTATGTGTGGGGGTTCGCGTGTCTCAGACGACCCGAACGAAGTCGTCGGTTGCCGGCGGCGCTGGCATGAAACGGCCGGCACTGTTGGCACTCGCTCTTTCGGCTCTGATCGCCTTTTTGCCAAACCCGGCATCGGCACAGAATGAGAGCCCACTCGAAGCGCTGAGAAGCTTCAAGCGCCAGGCCGAGTGGACGGACCGGTTCGACGCGACGCTGCCCGAGATCCACGCCGTCAACTCGTCCCAGCCGACGCTGTCGCCCGAAGCTCTCGGCCGCATGCAGATCGCGATCGAGCGGTATCGCACCTTGGCCGCCTCCGGCGGCTGGCCGCTCGTTCCCGCCACGCAGAAGGCCATGCAGCTCGGCGTCCGCGACAAGGCGGTCGTCGTCCTGCGCCAGCGTCTCGCCGCCTCGGGCGATCTCGTCCAGATCGGCGGCCGGGAGGACATCTTCGATTCCTACGTCGCCGCCGGCGTGCGCCGCTTCCAGCTCCGCCACGGCCTGCGCGGGGACGGGATCGTCGACCAGTCGACGCTCGACGCGCTGAACGTGCCGGTCCAGGTGCGCCTGCGCCAGCTCGAGACCAATCTCGGCCGCATCGCCGAGCGCGCGAACGACCTCTCCGACCGCTACGTGCTCGTGAACATCCCCGCCGCCGAGATCGAGGCGGTGGAGAACGGGCGCGTGCGCTCGCGTCACACCGGCGTCGTCGGCAAGGTCGACCGGCAGAGCCCGATCCTCGTGTCGAAGGTGCACGAGATCAACTTCAACCCGTACTGGACCGTCCCGGTCTCGATCGTGCGGCGCGACCTCATCCCGAAGATGAAGGCGAACCCGGAATATCTCGCCCAGCAGAAGATCAAGATCTATCGCTGGGGCGACGAGACCCGCGAGTACGACTATCGCGAGATCGACTGGAACACCGACGAGGCGACGCAATACATGTTCCGCCAGGAGCCGGGCGAACTGAACTCGCTCGGCACGGTGAAGATCAACTTCCACAACGTGCATCAGGTCTACCTGCACGACACGCCGCAGAAGAGCCTCTTCGGCGAGGACGCCCGCTTCCACTCCTCGGGCTGCGTGCGCGTTCAGAATGTGCGCGAGCTGATCACCTGGCTCCTGCAGCCGAACGGCTGGGACCGCGGCAAGGTCGACGCGACGATCCGCTCCGGCGAGCGGGTCGACGTGAAGCTCGACCGTCCGACCCAGATCATGTTCGCCTACATCACCGCCTGGGTGAACGCGGACGGCGTCGTCCATTTCCGCGACGACATCTACGCCAAGGACGGTGTGGAGACGCTCGCCCTGCGCTGATCGCACGGCGGGGCGCCGACCCCGCGCGGGGACGCGCGGGCCGGGTCCACAATTTGGAAACAACGAGAGCCGGTGCAAGCCATTGCACCGGCTATGTGCCGTCTCTAAGTTCGGCGCGAATTCTAAGGGAGACAGTCTATGAGCCTGCGTGACGCGGTCGAGACCCGTCCGTTCTTCGAGCACGCGCTCGCGGAAAGCGATCCTGAGATCGCCCGCGCCGTCGCGCTCGAGCTGGAGCGCCAGCAGAAGGACATCGAGCTGATCGCTTCGGAGAATATCGTCTCGCGCGCCGTTCTGGAGGCGCAGGGCACGGTTCTCACGAACAAGTACGCGGAAGGCTATCCCGGCAAGCGCTATTATGGCGGTTGCCAGTTCGTCGACATCGCCGAGGAGCTCGCGATCGAGCGCCTGACGCGCCTCTTCGGCGTGCCCTACGCCAACGTCCAGGCGAACTCGGGCAGCCAGGCGAACCAGTCGGTCCTTCTCGCCCTCGCCAAGCCGGGCGACACGCTCCTCGGCCTCAGCCTCGACGCGGGCGGCCACCTCACCCACGGCGCGAAGCCGAACCTCTCCGGCAAGTGGTTCAATGCCGTTGCCTATGGCGTCGACCCGGAAACCGGCCTCATCGACTATGACGAGGTCGCCCGTCTCGCCGAAGAGCACAAGCCGCGCATCATCATCGCCGGCGGCTCGGCCTATTCGCGCCTCATCGACTTCGCCCGCTTCCGCGAGATCGCCGACAGCGTCGGCGCGATCTTCCACGTCGACATGGCCCACTTCGCCGGCCTCGTCGCGGGCGGCGCGATCCCGAGCCCGTTCCCCCACGCCCACGTCGTCACCTCGACGACGCACAAGACGCTGCGCGGCCCGCGCGGCGGCGTGGTGCTGACCGAGGACGCGGACATCGCCAAGAAGATCAACTCGGCGATCTTCCCCGGCCTCCAGGGCGGCCCGCTGATGCACGTCATCGCGGCGAAGGCCGTCGCTTTCGGCGAAGCGCTCCAGCCGTCCTTCAAGGTCTATGCCCGCAATGTCGTGGAGAATTCCAAGGCGTTCGCCTCGGCGCTGAAGGGGCACGGCTTCGAGATCGTCTCGGGCGGCACTGACACCCATGTCGCGCTCGTCGACCTGCGGCCGAAGAACGTGACCGGGCGGGACGTCGAGAAGGCGCTCGGCCTTGCCGGCATCACCTGCAACAAGAACGGCGTGCCGAACGACCCGCAGAAGCCGATGGTGACCTCGGGCGTGCGCGTCGGGACCCCGGCCTGCACCACGCGCGGCTTCGGCGTGAAGGAATTCCAGGACGTCGCGAAGATGATCGCGACCGTCGTCGATTCCATGAACGCCGAGGGTCAGCCGGACGAGGCGGTGGTGTCGAGCGTGAAGGCCGAGGCGTACGCGCTCACCGGACGCTTCCCGATCTACGCCGAGTAGAATGTGAGATGCCCCTACTGCGCCGCTGAGAACACGCAAGTCAAAGACTCACGGCCGACCGAGGATGGGGTTGCGATCCGCCGCCGCAGAAATTGCATCGTCTGCGGCGGCCGTTTCACCACGTTCGAGCGCGTGCAATTGCGCGAGCTCGTCGTGGTCAAGCGCTCGGGCAAGCGCGAGCCGTTCGACCGGGACAAGCTCTTCCGCTCCGTCGCCATCGCGACGCGCAAGCGCGCGGTCGACGAGGAGGTGCTCGACCGGATGATCTCCGGCATCGTGCGCCAGCTCGAGAGCGCGGGCGAGAGCGAGGTGAGCGCCGCCCATATCGGCGACCTCGTGATGGACGCGCTCCGGGCGATCGACGATGTCGCCTATGTCCGCTTCGCCTCCGTCTACAAGAACTTCTCCGAAGCGCGTGACTTCGAGGCCTTCGTCGCCGACCTCGCCCAGGCGGTGAGCGAGCGCACGAACACGCACGACCGGTCCGCCCCCTCCGGCGAGGACGGGGACGACCTGCCGGCCGAACCCGAGGGGCGCGCCGAAGCGTGAGTGCGGCGGACGATCGACGCTTCATGGCGGCCGCGCTCGCCATCGGCCGACAGGGGCTCGGGCGCACCTCGCCCAACCCCTCCGTCGGCGCGGTGGTCGTCGCGCCGGGGACGGACGGCCCCGTCATCGTCGGCCTCGCCCGCACTGCCGACGGGGGCCGGCCCCACGCCGAGCCCATTGCGCTCGACGCGGCGGGGGCGCGGGCGGCCGGGGCGACCATGTACGTCACGCTCGAACCCTGCTCCCATCACGGCAAGACGCCGCCCTGCGCGGACGCGGCGATCCGCGCCGGCATCCGCCGCGCGGTGGTCGCCATCGAGGATCCGAACCCGCTCGTCGCGGGCGTCGGCGTCGCGCGCCTGCTGGAGGCCGGGATCGAAGTCGATGTCGGCCTCGGCGCGGCCGAGGCGCGGCGCGACCTTGCCGGCCACATCAGCCGCATGACGCGCGGCCGGCCGCACATGTGCCTGAAGCTCGCCGTCTCGGCCGACGGGGCGATCGGGCGGCGCGGGGAGGGGCAGATCGCGATCTCCGGCCCCGCCTCGCGCGCAAGGGCCCATCTCCTGCGCGCCGAATGCGACGCGATCGCCGTCGGCGTCGGCACGATCCTCGCCGACGATCCGGCGCTCACCTGCCGCCTTCCCGGCATGACGGCATGCTCGCCGCTGCGCGTCGTGTTCGACAGCGCCGCCCGCACCCCGCCGACCGCCCGCCTCTTCGCCGACATCGCCACCGTGCCGGTCCTCGTCGTGGTCGGGGAGGGGGCCGACAGCGCGCGCACGGCCGCCCTCGCGGCCGCCGGGGCCGACATTCTCGTCGTGCCGCGCGACGGGGCGCACGTCGACCTCTCGGCAGCGCTCGTTGCGCTCGCCCAGCGCGGGATCACCCGCGTCCTCGTCGAGGGTGGGGCGGGGCTTGCGGATGCGATGGTGGCGGCCGATCTCATCGACGAGGTGCAATGGATCGACGCGCCGACGCGGATCGGGCCGGGTGGGACGCTGCCCATCGCCGGGCGGGGGCTCGCCGCACTTGCAGAGCGCTTCGAGATCATCCAGGTGGAGACGATCGGCGACGACCGATGGACCCACCTCTGGCGGCGCGAATGTTCACAGGCATCATAACCGACGTCGGCACCCTGGCCGGCAAGACCCCGTTCGGCGATGGTGCGCGCCTCCTGATCGACTGCCAGTACGAGGCGGCCGGCATCGATATTGGCGCGTCCATCGCGTGCGCCGGCGTCTGCCTCACCGTGACGGCGATCGAAAAGGCGGGGAACCGCACCCGCTTCGCCGTCGACGTCTCAGGCGAGACGATGGACAAGACGACCGTCGGAACCTGGCAGGTGGGCGACCCGATCAACCTCGAGCGCCCGCTGAAGGCCGGCGACGAGCTTGGCGGGCACATCGTCTCCGGCCACGTGGACGGGGTCGCCGAAATCGTCGCGCGTGACGATCACGAAGACATGACCGTTTTTCGCCTATCCCCGCCGGCCGACCTTCTGCCACTCATTGCGGCCAAGGGATCGGTCGCGCTCGACGGCACGTCGCTGACTGTCATCGACGCCGACGACACCTTCACGATCATGACCATTCCGCACACCATGGCCGCCACCACCTGGGGAGAGCGTCGGGTCGGCGATATGGTCAATATTGAAGTCGACACCATCGCCCGCTACGTCGCCCGCCTGGTCGCGGTGCGCGCGCCCGGGTCGTGACCCGCACATTCCGACTGCCGGATTGATCCGGTATGCTCCGCCAGACTCTGAGGAAAGACCGAATGGCCGCACGTGCCCTCATCATCGAGGCCCGCTTCTACGAGGAGATCGCCGACATGCTCCTCGCCGGGGCAGGGGCGGAGTTCAAGAAGCGGCGCATCGACTATGATGTCCTGTCGGTTCCGGGCGTGCTCGAGATTCCGATCGCGCTCGGCATGGCGCTCGACGCCGCGCGCCGGCGCGACCATACCTTCTACGACCTCTTCGTCGTGCTCGGCACGGTGATCCGCGGCGAAACCGGCCACTACGATGTCGTGGCGGGCGAGGGGAACCGCGCGGTGATGGACCTTGCGCTCAGCAACCGCCTCGCGATCGGCAACGGGATCCTGACGGTGGAGGACGGGGAGCAGGCGCGCGTGCGGGCCGATCCGGCACGCAAGGACAAGGGCGGGGGCGCCGCGGCCGCCGCCATCGCCCTCTTTGACCTCCGCCAATCGCTTCCCCGATGAAACCGACCATGAAACACGCCAGCCGCACGAAACCCGCCAACAAACGTGCGGTGGCCCGCCTCGCGGCGGTCCAGGCGCTCTACCAGATGGACGTCACCGGCTCCGGTGCGCGCGACATCGTCAAGGAATTCGAGCTGTTTCGCCTCAGCCAGGATGTCGAGGGGCAGACGCTGCGCGCGATCGACCTCAACTGGTTCGACGGGATCGTCACGGGCGTCGTCGCGCACCAGCGCGACATTGACGGCTCGATCGACCGCGCCCTCAAGGAGGGCTGGCCGCTCCGGCGCATCGACCTCACGCTCCGCGCCGCGCTCCGCGCAGGCGTATTCGAGCTGATGCACCGCGAAGAGGTGCCGGTGCGCGTCGTCATCACCGAATATGTCGAGGTGGCGAAGGCCTTCTTCAGCGAGGACGAGCCACGCCTCGTCAACGGCGTGCTCGACAAGATCGCCCGCGCCGTCCGCCCGAAGGAGTTCGCCGGCGAGACCGATGCCGGCAACGGCGATGGCTGACAGGCTGGGACCCGCGACGGGTCCGGTGCCGCCGCGCCGCTGAGCCGCGATGGCGATCGACGAAGACACCCTGATCGCGAAGGTCTTCGCGCCGCTCGCCCGTGACGCGGGCGCGGACGCGCTCGGCGACGACGCCGCGACCTTCGCGCCGGGCGACGGCGACATCGTCGTCACCTGCGACGGGCTCGCGGCCGGGGTGCATTTCTTTCCGGACGATCCCGCCGCCGCGATCGCGGCGAAGGCGCTGCGCGTCAACCTCTCCGACCTCGCCGCGAAGGGGGCCGAGCCGTTCGGCTACCTCCTCGCGCTCGCCCTCGGGACGGGCTGGACCGAGGAATGGGCGAGCGACTTCGCCGAAGGGCTCGGCGCGGACCAGGCGCGCTATGGCGTGACCCTCCTCGGCGGCGACACGCTGCGGGCCGCGGGCGGCACCACGATCGCCGTCACCGCGTTCGGGCGCGTCCCGGCGGGCGGGGTCGTGCGCCGCCGCACCGCGCGCGCCGGCGACCTCGTGACCGTCACGGGCACCATCGGCGACGCCGCGCTTGGCCTCGCCTGCCGGCTCGGACGCGCACCCGCCGCGCTCGCCCCCGCCGACCGCGCCGCGCTGGAGCGCGCCTATCTGTGGCCCGACCCGCCGGTCGCCGGGTGGCGGGCGGTGCGGGCGCACGCGCGCGCGGCGATGGACGTCTCGGACGGGCTCGTCGGTGATCTCGCCAAGATGATCGGGGTCGCGGGCGTCGGCGCGCGGCTCGATATCGCCCGCGTGCCGTTCTCGCCGGCGGTCGCGGCGGCCATCGCGGCCGACCCCGACGCGCGCGACATCGCCCTCACCGGCGGCGACGACTACCAGATCCTCGCGACCGTCGCGCCGGACAGCCTCGCGGCCTACGAGGCGGCGCTCGCGGCGGAGGGGATTGCCGTTGCCGTCATCGGCGAGGTGACCGCCGGGCCCGGATTGACCCTCCTGCGCGACGGCGCTCCGGTGGCGCTGAAGGACGGCCGCTTCCAGCATTTCTGAAACGCATTTTCGCGATCACGATTTGCAACAATGACTGGCCCGCGCGACGGGGGAGGTCTAAGAGCCTGTCCATGCCCGCCGCCAACGATCGTCTCGCCCGCAGCAACGCCCTCATTCTCGCCCTCGCCCAGGCCATGGGCGGGTCGCTGATGTCGATCACGATCTCGCTCGGCGGCCTCGTCGGCGTCTATCTCCTCAACGAGACGAGCGAGCTCGCGACGCTGCCGGTCTCCACGATGATCATCGGCACGGCGTCGGGCACGATCCCGGCGGCGCTGATTCTGAGCCGTCTCGGCCGCCGCCCCGGCTTCATGCTGGGCGCGATGCTCGCGGGAACGGGCGGCATCATCGCCTTCGCCGCGATCCATATGACGAGCTTCCCGCTCTACTGCATCGGCACCTTCATCGGCGGCATCTCGGCGGCCTTCGTGCAGCAATATCGCTTCGCGGCGGCCGAGGGGGCGAGCGACACCTTCCGCCCCAAGGCGATCTCCTACGTCCTCGCGGGCGGCATGTTCGCGGGCGTCATCGGCCCGCAGACCGTCATCATGACGAAGGATCTCTTCGCGCCGGTCGCCTACGCGGGCGCCTATTTCTCGCAAGGGATCCTCGCCCTCGTCACGATCGTCATCCTGATGTTCTACAAGCCCGTCTTCGCCTCCGGCGCGCTGCGCCCGAGCGGCGGGGAGGGCGGGCGTCCGCTCAGCGTGATCCTGCGCCAGCCGAAGATGATGCTCGCGGTCCTGTGCGGTGTCGTCTCCTATTCGGTGATGAGCCTCGTGATGACGGCGGCCCCGCTCGCGATGCTGAATTGCGGCTTCACCACCGCCGAGGCGGCGACCGGCATCCAGTGGCACGTCATCGCGATGTTCGCGCCGAGCTTCTTCACCGGCTCCATCATCACCCGCTTCGGGGCGGAGCGCGTCGCGGCCGTCGGCCTCGTCCTCCTCGCCTTGTCGGGGACGACGTCGCTCCTCGGCATCTCGCTCGGCCACTTCTACGCGTCGCTGGTTCTTCTCGGCCTCGGCTGGAATTTCGGCTTCATCGGCGCGACCACCATGCTCACCGCCGCGCAGCGGCCGGAGGAGCGCGCCCGCACCCAGGCGGCGAACGACTTCATCATGTTCGGCACGGTGGCGCTTGCCTCTTTGTCTTCCGGGGTGCTGTTCTCGACCGTCGGCTGGGAGAGCATCAATTGGGCGATGATGCCGATGGTCGCCCTTCCGCTCGCTCTCATCCTCCTCCAATCCGTCAGCCAGTCCGGCACGCGGCAAGATCGGCTCGCTTGACGCCAACGGGCGTCACGGGCACAGATTCTGCACCGCAATAAATGCGGACGCTAAAGCACAAAGACGATGCCGCCATGAAACAGGCGGCACTGGAGGAAATGCATGGATCCCACACTACTCGTCATCGCCTGTGGACTTGTCTCCCTGCTTTATGGGGCATGGGCGGTTAGAAGTGTTCTGGCGGCTCCCGCGGGCTCGGCCCGCATGCAGGAGATCGCCGGTGCCATCCAGGAAGGCGCATCGGCCTATCTTGCTCGCCAGTACATGACGATCGCGGTCGTGGGCATCGTCATCTTCGTGATCGTTTGGTGGCTTCTCGGCATGCTGGTCGCGATCGGCTTCGCGCTCGGCGCCATCCTGTCGGGAATCGCCGGCTATATCGGCATGCTCGTCTCGGTCCGCGCCAACGTGCGCACCGCCGAGGCCGCCTCGCGCAGCCTGCAGGGCGGGCTCGACATCGCGTTCAAGTCGGGCGCGGTGACCGGGATGCTCGTCGCCGGCCTCGCGCTCCTCGGCGTGTCGGTCTACTTCTTCATCCTCACCACGGTCATGGGCAATCCGCCGACCTCGCGCACGGTGGTCGACGCGCTGGTGGCGCTCGGCTTCGGCGCGTCGCTGATCTCGATCTTCGCCCGTCTCGGCGGCGGCATCTTCACCAAGGGCGCGGACGTCGGCGGTGACCTCGTCGGCAAGGTCGAGGCCGGCATCCCGGAGGACGACCCGCGCAACCCGGCGACCATCGCCGACAATGTGGGCGACAATGTCGGCGACTGCGCCGGCATGGCGGCCGACCTCTTCGAGACCTATGCCGTCACGATCGTGGCGACGATGGTGCTCGCGGCCATCTACTTCGCCTCGTCCGACTTCCTCGGCGCCACGATGCTCTACCCGCTCGCCATCGGCGGCGTGTGCGTCCTCACCTCGATCGCCGGCACCTTCTTCGTGAAGCTCGGCTCGAACAACTCGATCATGGGCGCGCTCTATCGCGGCTTCATCGTGACGGCCGTCCTCTCGCTCGTGGTGCTGCTGCCGCTCACCTACGTCGTGTTCGGCTCGCTCGGCACCGAGATCGTGTCCTCACGCGGGACGACCTTCACGCCGTTCGATCTCTATCTGTGCGGCGTCGCGGGCCTCGTGATCACCGGCCTCATCATCTGGATCACCGAGTACTACACCGGCGTCGGTTTCCGGCCGGTCCGCTCGATCAGCCAGGCCTCGGTCACCGGACACGGCACGAACGTCATCCAGGGCCTCGCCGTGTCGCTCGAGGCGACGGCGCTGCCGGCGCTCGTCATCATCGCGGGCATCATCTTCACCTACACCTTCGCCGGCCTCTTCGGCATCGCGATCGCGGTGACGACGATGCTCGCCCTCGCGGGCATGGTCGTCGCGCTCGACGCGTTCGGCCCGGTGACGGACAACGCGGGCGGCATCGCCGAGATGGCGGACCTGCCGGCGGAGGTCCGCGCGACGACCGACGCGCTCGACGCCGTCGGCAACACCACGAAGGCGGTCACCAAGGGCTACGCGATCGGCTCTGCCGGCCTCGGCGCCCTCGTCCTCTTCGCGGCCTATACCGAGGATCTGCGCTACTTCATCGACAATAGCGAGCAGTACACCTACTTCGCGGGGCTCACCCAGGAGACGCTGAACTTCTCGCTGGCGAACCCCTATGTCGTCGTCGGCCTCTTCTTCGGCGGCCTCCTCCCGTTCCTCTTCGGCGGCATCGCGATGACGGCCGTCGGCCGCGCCGCGGGCTCGGTCGTGGAGGAGGTCCGGCGCCAGTTCCGCGAGAAGCCGGGCATCATGGAAGGCAAGGACCGGCCCGATTATGGGCGCGCGGTCGACATGCTGACCAAGGCGGCGATCCGGGAGATGATCATCCCCTCGCTCCTGCCGGTGCTGTCGCCGATCTTCGTCTTCTTCGTGATCCTCGCGATCGCCGGGAAGGGCGAGGCGTTCGCCGCGACCGGCGCGATGCTCCTCGGCGTGATCGTGACGGGCCTCTTCGTCGCGATCTCGATGACCGCGGGCGGCGGCGCGTGGGACAATGCGAAGAAGAGCTTCGAGGACGGGTTCGTCGACCGCGACGGGGTCAAGCACCTGAAGGGCTCGGAGGCGCACAAGGCCTCCGTCACGGGCGACACGGTGGGTGATCCCTACAAGGACACCGCCGGCCCCGCGGTGAACCCGATGATCAAGATCACGAACATCGTGGCCCTGCTCCTCCTCGCGGTCCTCGCCCACCACTGAGGACTGCGGACGAAAAAAATGCGCCCGAACATCGCGTTCGGGCGCATTTCCATTTGGCCAATGCGGCGCGGCGGGGCCGCCGCGCGTCTCGATCTCAGCTGAAGAGTTCGCCGCCGGTGCCGAGCGAGCCTTCCGGAAGGCCGCGCACGTCTTCGGCGGTGAGGCCGACGAAGATGATCGTGTAGAGATTCGTGTAGGTGACGGCCGTGCCCTCTTCGGTGCCGACGACGCCGTACTGAAGGGCGGTGTCGACCTCGACCGAATCCTGGCTCGTGTTGAAGTCGGCGATCGTGTCGATGTCGCCGAAGCGGACGTGGTCGCTGGCGAAGCCGAAATGGTCGGAGCCGTTGCCGCCGGTCATGATGTCGGTGCCGAGGCCGCCGATGAGCTGGTCGCTGCCAGCGCCGCCGAGGAGCACGTCATTGCCCTCGCCACCGTCGACCGTGTCGTTGCCGAAGCCGCCAAAGACGAAATCGTTGCCGCCGCCGGTGCTGATCGAATCGTTGCCCGCGAGGTCGATGACGACATTGTCCTCCTCGCCGAGCTCGATCGTGTCGTTTCCAAACCCTGCGAAGATACCGAGAAAGAGATCCATTGGTTCAGCCCTTGTCGTTGGTGCTGTTCGCGCAGCACTAAAGCTAGAACTAGCACACCCATGCAGATTTCAAGCTTGCAATGACACGAAAAGAACCAACGGCGTGTGAGCCGTTTTGGTGAAGTGAAGCTTAACTTTTAGGCTAAATACCTGGGCGCCTGCCGTGGGTGCCCAGGTCCGATTGGATGAAGATTAGAGCGACGGGTTCATCAGGCCGCCCAGGATCTGGGTGACGAAGGCGAGGTCCGACCCGGACGTGCGCGTCTTGCGCGACAGATAGTCGAACACCTTGCCGTCCTTCAGCCCGTACTCGGCGATGTCGCGGACGTTGTTGTCCTTGTCGAGATAGACGGCGAGGATGCGCCGGTCCTTCACGCTCGGCCGCTGGAATGCGACGCTTCGTGCGCTCGTCTGCGAGATGTAGTAGAAGACCTCGCCGTCGAAGAGGCCGGTGGTGGTCGGCGTGCCGAGCGCGAGGAGGACCTGTTCGCGCGAGGAGCCGACGGGGACCTGTTCGAGCTGGTCGGACGTGATCTTCTGGCCACGCGTGTACGATTCGCCCATAGGAGTGCACGCGGCGACGGCGACCATCAGCACCGCGGCTGTTGATAGCCGCGCGACCTCGATACCGAAGCGAGCCAACCTATGTTTGAAGCGTAAGGGATTAACTGCCATGCTTCGCTTCTTCTTCAACAAACCCGATCCGGCCGTGCGGTCGCTCTATGACAGAGCGGTGGCGCAGGCGCGGCTGCCGGTCTTCTATCAAAAGTTCGGCGTGCCGGACACGCTCGAAGGTCGCTTCGACATGGTCGTTTTTCACGTCAGTCCTCTTATCGACCGGTTAAGAGACGAGACGGGGGCGATTTCCCGCAAGGGCCAGGACCTGTTCGACACCTTCGTGGACGACATGGAGCAGAATCTGCGCGCCATGGGTGTGGGGGATCTGACGGTGCCGAAGCGGATGAAGAAATTCGGGGCGGCGTTTTATGGCCGCTTCAATGCCTACCGCAAGGCGGGGGCCGATTCCAACGTGCTCGCGGCGACCATTGCGCGCAATCTCCTCGGGGAGGAGGAGCGCGCCACCACGCCGCAGGCGCGGGCGCTCGCCGCATATTATCTCGCGGTTGTCGAGGCCGCGAAGTCTGCCGACGACCCGATCGGCGATTTCGTCTATCCCGACGTGACCGCATTCGTCCCGCGCTCCGGCGCGACCCAGACCGTCGAGGCAGCCCTGTGATCGCCCGTTTCTCCCGTCCCGTCAGCCTGCGACGCATGAAGCAGGAAGAGACGATCACGATCGAGGCGAACGCGGAGGAGCGCGCCGCGCTCGCCGAGGAGCTCGACCTCCTGACGCTTGATTCGCTGACCGCGACGATGGTCCTGCGCCCCTGGCGCGGGGAGGGGGTGCGCGTCACGGGCACGGTGAAGGGCGCGCTCAGCCAGGCCTGCGTCGTCTCGCTGGAGCCGGTGCCGGCGGTTGTGGAGGAGAGCTTCGACCTGCGCCTCCATCCCGACATCCAGGATGCGTCGACCGTCGATGTCGACCCGGACGCCTCCGATCCGCCCGAGCCGCTGGAGGGCAACACCATCGATGTCGGCGCGATCGCGCTCGAGCATTTCGCGCTCGGCATCGACCCTTATCCGCGCGCGCCCGGCGCCGCGTATGAGGAAGAAAGCGCCGAGGAGGAGGAGGAAGAGCAGCCCTCGCCCTTCGCCGTCCTCGCTGCCTTGAAAAACGAGAACGGCTGACTGTTTTTATCGTCGCCGAGTTGAACTAATGTCCGCGCCGGCGCGCCTTGCGCGGGGCGCCAGGGGTGCGAAGACCGAGCGAGAATGACGGGCAAGACGATCCGACTGGCCATCGATGCCATGGGTGGGGACGCCGGGCCGGCGATGGTGCTGCCGGGCCTGAAGGTCGCGCTTGTGCGTTGCCCGGACCTGACCTTCGACCTGTTCGGCGACCAGGCCGAGATGGAGAAGGTCCTCGCGGACCTTCCGGAGGTCGCGAAGGCCTCCACCCTCCACCACACCACCGTTTCCATCCCGATGGACGCGAAGCCGAGCCAGGCGCTGCGCATGGGCCGGCGCGACAGCTCGATGTGGCGCGCGATCGACCATGTGCGCACCGGCGGCGCGGCGGCGACCGTCTCGGCCGGCAACACCGGCGCGCTGATGGCGATGTCGCTCTTCTGCCTGCGTCCGATGGCGGGGGTGGACCGGCCGGCGCTGGCGGCGATCTGGCCGACGATCCGCGGCGAGTGCATCGTCCTCGATGTCGGTGCATCGATCGGCGTCAACACGAACAATCTCGTCACCCACGCCCTTCTCGGCACGGCGATGGCCCGCGCCGTCTTCGGCATCGACACGCCGAAGGTCGCCCTCCTCAATATCGGCGAGGAGGAGGTGAAGGGGCTCGAAGAGGTGCGTGAGGCGGGGCAGATCCTGCGTAGCCGCACCTTCCCGGGCATGCGCTATGAGGGCTTCGTCGAAGGCGACGATATCGGCCGCGGGGCGGTCGACGTCGTGGTCACCGAAGGCTTCTCCGGCAACATCGCGCTGAAGACGGCGGAGGGCACCGCCCGCCAGCTTGCCGAATATTTGCGCATGTCTATTGGGCGAACACTCAGGGCCCGCCTAGGTTATTTGCTCGCGAAACCGGCCTTTATGCGGTTGCGTGACAAGATGGACCCGCGCAAGATCAACGGCGCGGTCTTTCTGGGCCTGAACGGGCTCGTCATCAAAAGCCACGGCGGAACGGACGCGGAAGGCTTTGCCAGCGCCGTCGAGTTGGCGCACGACATGGTCCGCAACGAGCTACTGCGTCGCATCGCGGCGGACGTGGCCGCACTCAAGGAGACGCATGAGCTTGCAGACGCGGGTTGATCATTCACAAGCCGTAGAGGTCCAGGATCGCGCATCCGTCATGGATGGACCTTCTCCCGGCAGACGAGAGGTCGCGCGCCCGGCTGCCTGCGTGGTGGGTGTCGGGTCGGCGCTCCCCGAACGCGTCCTGACGAACCTCCAGCTTATGGAGATGGTGGACACGTCGGACGACTGGATCGTGTCGCGCACCGGCATTCGCGAGCGGCGGATCGCGGCGGAGGGCGAGTTCACCTCGCACCTCGCCGAACGCGCCGCGCGGCAGGCGCTCGACAATGCCGGCCTCACCCCCGCCGACATCGACCTCATCGTCCTCGCGACGGCGACGCCGGACAACACCTTTCCCTCCACCGCGGTCGCGGTGCAGGAGCGGCTCGGCATGAAGACCGGCGCGGCATTCGACGTCGCGGCCGTCTGCTCCGGATTCGTCTACGCGTTGACGACTGCGAACGCGCTGATCGCGACGGGCACGGCGCGACGCGCCCTCGTCATCGGCGCGGAGACCTTCTCGCGCATCCTCGACTGGTCGGACCGCACGACCTGCGTCCTCTTCGGCGACGGGGCGGGCGCGGTGGTGCTGGAAGCGAACGGCGCCACGAACGGTTCCGCGTCCGGTACGCCGCGCGGCATCATCGCAAGCTCGCTGCGCTCCGACGGTGCCCATCGCGACAAGCTCTTCGTCGATGGCGGCCCGTCCTCCACGCGCAGCGTCGGTCATCTCAGGATGCGCGGGCAGGAGGTCTTCCGCTTCGCCATCGGCGCCACCGTCGACGTCGTGGAAGACGTGATGGCGAAGGCCGGGATCACCGCGCAGGACATCGACTGGTTCGTGCCCCATCAGGCAAACAAGCGAATCATTGATGCGAGCGCGCGCAAGCTCGGCATCGACGAAAAGAAGGTGGTCCTCACAGTTGAGCGCCACGGAAACACCTCCGCGGCATCCATTCCTCTCGCCCTGTCGCAGGCTTCGGCCGACGGACGGATCAAGAAGGGCGACCTCGTCCTTCTGGAGGCGATGGGCGGCGGCTTTACCTGGGGCGCGGTGCTCGTCCGCTGGTGACGCACGGCTCCCGCGGGGGCCGGCTCAACGCTCGATCGCCGGGGCGGCGCATGCCGCCCGGCGCGGAATTATCCCTTTAATGCGTCAGAATTGTTCGAATTTTCAGGCGCTTATACATTTGTCATAGAAAGTTCAAACGACTTACGGCTGTCGTTGATAGCCAGCGGCGAAACGCCAGCAGAAGTCACAATCGTCAGACACTTTTCAGACACATTCTGCAAAGTCGGACGAAATCTCTCTCTGCGGCACATTGACCATAGGTTAACGTCCGCATACGCTTAAGTCGTTAACCACCAACGGAAACTGTTGCTCGCGCGCGCATCTCACCGGGCCGCGCGGGCGGGAAAATTTTGGCAGAGATTCATGGCTGGTCGCACCATTACCCGAGCGGATCTTTCCAACGCAGTTTGCCGACTTGTGAATGTATCCCGCGCCGAGGCGTCGGAACTCGTCGACCAGTTCATCGAAGAAATCGTTGCCGCGCTCGAGCGTGGCGAGTCCGTCCGCCTCTCCTCCTTCGGCGCGTTCGAGGTGCGCGAGAAGAAGGAGCGCGTCGGCCGCAACCCGAAAACGGGCCAAGAGGTGCCGATCGACTCGCGCCATGTCGTGACCTTCCGGCCGAGCGACGTGATGAAACGCGCCATCAACCGACCACCGGCCACCGTCCCCTGAGGGCGCGGTCCCGCGCGCCACAGCGGCGCGCTTTCAGGTGATCTTCGGCACAAAAGCGGGCCGGATCGCGTGACTTTTGCGTTCCGCGCTCTAGCGTGGGCCCCGATGAAATGGGATGATTGGCGACGCGCGTCCGCGGCGTGATGCGCGCGCGGCCGCGTCGGACGGCGCCGCGAATTGCCGGAGGAACTGGGTGGACGGCAAGGCTGGTCGGCCGGCTGGCGAGGAGACGGGAGATGCGGCCCCGCGCTCCGTGATCGCGGCCGAAGCGCTCGCGCGTCACCTCGGCGTCCCGGCCTCCGTTCTCAGCTATCTCGAAGCACGCGTGCCGGAGATCCGCGCGATCACCGAGGGCCGCACGCGCGCCTATCGCGCGCAGGACGCGATGCTGCTCGCCGGCCTCGCCGAGCTCCTCTATCGCGAGGGCCTCTCCTTCCGCGAAGTCACCGAGATGATCCGCTCCAACGAGCGCGCCGCGATCGCCGCGCGCGGGCGAAAGCGCCTGTCTGGCCTCGTCGCCGCGACGCCCGCCCGGCCGGAGACGGCGCGGCCGATCCCGCGCGATGCGATCGTGCGTCCCAAGGGCGCCGCCGAAGCGCCGCGCGAGGCGCCGCGCCCCCGCCCGCCCTCGCCGGAATTGAAGGCGGTGCTCGCCGACCTCATCGAGTGCGTGCGCCTTCTGGAATCGGCGCGCTGATCCTCAGGCGAGCGGGTCGAGATAGGGCAGGGAATCCGGCGCGAAGTCGCGCACGATGACGTCGATGCGCGCGACCGCCCGCTCGCGCGAGACGAAGAGATGATCCTCCAGCGCCTTCGCCGCCGCCTCCGTCTCACCCGCGGCGAAGAGGTCGAGGATCGCCTTGTGCTCGGGCAGGAAGGGCTCGGTCTCGAAAAGGCGCGGCGTCCAGCGATAGAGAAAGCGGTGGGCGATCAGCAGCGACTGGGGGACGGTGATCGCGTCCATCAGCGCCTCGTTCCCGCAATAGCGCAGGAGCGTGATGTGGAGGTCCTCCTCCAGCGCGTCGAGCGTGCCGCCGGGGATGTCGTGGGCGTGCCGCGTCGCCTCGGCAAGGTTGTCGCGGATGCGGGCGACGAAGTCGGACGGCGCGTGGCCGGCGGCCTTGCGCAGCGCCACCGGCTCCAGGATCGCGCGCAGCTCGTAGAGTGAATCCACCCGCTCGCGCGTCAGCGCCGGGGCGAACCAGCGCGAGCGGTCGTCCTTCTGGACGATGCCGCGCTGCTGGAGGCGGCCGACGACGTCGCGCGCGACGGTCCGGCTCACCGCGTAGAACCGGGCGAGCTCGGCCTCGTTCACGCGCCAGGGGGCGAAGGCGATGCGGGCGGTGATCTCCGATTCCACCTCGGCATAGATGCGCTCCCAGGTGGCGAGGGAGGAGAGGCGGATGTCCTCCATCGCGACGGGCGCCTCGATCGGGAGGGCCTCCACCCGGCGCACCCGGTAGCCGCGCCCCTTCGACTTCTCCACGAGGCCGAGCGCGACGAGCTCGATCAGCGCCTGGCGCGCCGGGGCGCGGCTGATGCCGAACTGGCTCGCGACGGTGGTCTCCCCGAGGCGGGCGCCGGGGGCGAGGATCCCGGCGCGGATCTGGTCGGCGAGGATCGCGCTCGCCTGCTGGTAGAGGCGCGGCGTGGCGCCACGCTGGGCCGCGCTCTCCCCCTGTCCCCGCTCGTCCTGGGGCGCGCGCATCGCCTGTTCCTCTCGTCCTCGCTCCGTCGGGGGCGGCATCGCCCGTTCAGATTCCGGTCGCGAGATAGCCGCCGTCGACACGCAGTGTTGCACCGGAGACGAAGCGAGCGCCATCGGAGGCGAGAAAAATTGCCGCGCCCACCAGCTCCTCCAGTTCGCCGAGCCGCTTCATCGAGGCGCGGCGGGACGCCTCGGCCTTGCGCTCCGGGCTCATGCGGTCGCGGTTGAGGTCGGTGAGGAAGAAGCCGGGCGTGATGGCGTTCACCCGCACGCCCTTCTCGCCCCACTCCGCCGCGAAGGTCTGGGTGAGGCCGACGACGCCCCACTTGCTCGCGCAATAGGTGGAGGCGTTCGCCCAGCCGGTATGGGCCGAGAGGGAGGCGATGTTGATGATCGCCCCGCGCCCCTTCTCGATCATCGGCGGGGCGAAGGTCGTGCAGGCGAAGAAGACGCTCTTGAGGTTGGTGTCGAGCATCGTGTCGTAGGCCTCCTCGGTGACGTCGAGCGCCGGGCCGAGGGAGAGCGTGCCCTGGCAGTTGACGAGGATGTCGATGGGGCCGTGGTCCTCCAGGATCGTCGCAGCGAGGTGCTTGAGGGCCGCGACGTCCCGCAGGTCCGCCGCATAGCCCGCCGGCGCGGTGAGGTCCTGGTCGAGTTCGGCGACGACGGCGTCGATCTTCGCCTGCGTGCGCGCCGCGATCAGCACGTTCGCCCCGGCCGCGCGGTAGCCGAGCGCGATCTCCCGACCGATCCCGCCCGACCCGCCGAGCACCAGCGCCGTGCGCCCCTCCAGCGCGAAATTCTTCATCTCGAAACCCATCGTTCCCCTCCCGTTTCCGCTGTGACAATCGGGCGCCGCGAATTGGCGGTTGATCGTCCCGCGAAATGATGGCTAGTGTACACAAAAGACGTTTTGCCGAAAGGGCGGCTTCCCGCCCCCGGCGCGGGAGGATGGATGACGGGGCGGCTCGCCGACAAGACGGCCTTCGTGACCGGGGCCGGGCAGGGCATGGGGCGGGCGATGGCGCTCGCCTATGCGGCAGAGGGCGCGCGCGTCTTCGCCGCGAGCCGCACCTTGTCCAAGATGGATGATCTCGCCGCCGACCCGGCGATCGCGCCCGTCGCGCTCGACGTGACGGACGCTGCGGCGGTGTCACGGGTGCTCACCGAAGCGGGTCCGATCGACATTCTTGTCAATTGCGCCGGGCTCGTCCTCAACGGCTCGATCCTCGACTGCACCGAGGAGGACTGGGCCGCTAGCCTCGATGTGAACGCCACCGCCGCGTTCCGCACGACCCGCGCCGTGCTTCCCGGCATGATCGAGCGGGGGCGGGGGGCGATCGTGAACGTCGCCTCCGTCGCCTCCAGCATCACGGGCGTCTCCAACCGCCTCGCCTACGGGGCGAGCAAGGCGGCGATGGTCGGCCTCACCAAGGCCGTCGCGCGCGACATCATCAAGACGGGCGTGCGCTGCAACGCGCTCTGCCCCGGCACGACCCTTTCCCCCTCGCTGGAGGCGCGGATCGAGGCCTCCGCTGATCCGGCGGCCACACGGGCGGAATTTTTCGCGCGCCAGCCGATGGGGCGCCTCGGGACGATCGAGGAGATGGCCGCCGCTGCCGTATATCTCGGCAGTGACGAGTCGGCCTTCATGACAGGCCAGCTCCTTGTGATCGACGGAGGACAGACCCTGTGAACGACAGTGCCCCGAAGACGGACCGGTCCGTCGTGCGTGTGGAGGATGCCGAGCTCGAGGCATTCTGCCGCGACGTGTTCCTCGCCGCCGGCGCGGACGAGGCGAGCGCGAACGCGGCGACGCGCGCGATGATGCACGGCTCCCGCCTGGGCGTCGACAGCCACGGCGTCCGCCTCCTCGCCCACTATGTGATGGTGATGAACGAGGGGCGCCTCAACAAGACGCCCGACGTGCGGATCGTGAAGTCGCTCGGCGCGGTCGCCTCGCTCGACGCCGACAACGCCCACGGCGCGCTCGCCGCCTATCGCGCGATGGACCACGCCATTGAGATGGCCGAGTCGCACGGCATCGGCGCGGTCGGCATCCGCCACACCTCCCATTTCGGGCCGGCGGGGGCCTATGCGCTCGCCGCAGCCGAGGCCGGCTATATCGGCTTTGCCACCTGCAACTCGGACAGCTTCGTGCGCCTCCATGACGGCGCCGCCCGCTTCCACGGGACGAACCCGCTCTCCTGGGCGGTCCCGGTGGAGGGGCGCCGCCCGTGGCTTCTCGACATGGCGACGAGCGCGATCCCCTACAATCGTGTCCTCCTCTATCGCAGCCTCGGCGTCAGCCTGCCGGAGGGTACGGCCTCCGACGAGCACGGCGTCGACACGCTCTCGCCGGAGGAGGCGGCGATGCTCGCCCCGCTCGGCAACGAGTTCGGCTTCAAGGGGGCGGGCCTCGGCGGGCTCGCGGAGATCTTCTCGGCCGTCGCGAACGGGATGCGGCTCTCGACCGAGATCCTGCCCATGAACGGGCCGGAGTTCAAAACGCCGCGCGAGATGGGCGCCTTCGTGATGGCGCTCAAGGTCGACGCGCTCACCGACCATGCGAGCTTTTCGGCCGGCATGAACCGCTATCTCGACAATCTGCAGAACTCGACGACCCGCGAGGGCGCGAAGGTGATGGCCCCTGGCGACCGGGAATGGGCCGAGGCCGAGCGCCGCGTCGTCGAGGGCATTCCGATCGACCCGGTCACCGTCGACGCGTTCGCGCGCCTCGCGGCGACCTATGGCCTGACGCCGCCCGCCCACAGGCGAGGCGTCTAGCGCCCAACCCGCCGGCGCCGCCGGCCAAATGCAATGGAGGAGGAAGCTGCCATGACGTCACGACACTCTCGGATCGCCCTCATGGGCGCCGCCATCGGCGCACTCTGCCTGGCGAGCGGCGCGGCGAGCGCGCAGGACTTCACCCTGAGCTTCAACCACGTCCTCGGCCCCAACGAGCCCTATCACAAGGGGTTCGAGGCCTGGGCCGAGGCGGTGAAGGAGCGGACGGATGGCGGCCTCGAGATCCAGGTCTTCCACTCCGCCCAACTCGGCGTGGAAGAGGACATCATCGAGCAGATCCGCCAGGGCGCGAACATCGGCCAGAACACCGACTCGGCCCGCCTCGGCAACTATGTGCCGGGCATCGCGGTGGTGAACGGGCCCTATTTCGTCGCCGACAAGGAAGCGGCCTTCGCGCTGACCGACTCGCCCACGATGAACGCCTGGATGGACGAACTCGCCAGCGATCACGGCCTCAAGGTCGTCTGCTTCGACTGGGTGCAGGGCAAGCGCCACTTCTTCACCAACAAGGCGGTGCGCTCGCCGGAGGACCTCGCCGGCCAGCGCATCCGCACCCCGCCGGCGCCGATCTGGCAGGAATCGATCCGCGCCCTCGGCGCCGCGCCGGTGGCGATGAATTTCGGTGACGTCTATCCGGGCCTCCAGCAGCGGGCGATCGACGGGGCCGAGCTCGTCTATCCGAACATCACCGCCGCGAACCTCAACGAAGTGGTCGAGTACGCGAACGAGACCGGCCACATCCTCCTCGTCAACTTCCAGGTGGTGAGCTCCGAGTGGTTCGACGGGCTGCCCGCCGACTACCAGACCGCCCTCGTGGAAGAGTGCCGCACGGCAGGCCAGGCGACGTCGGCGACCATCGCCGAGGCCGAGGAGGCCGCGAAGGCCAAGCTCATCGAGCGCGGCATGACGGTGGTGGAAGACATCGACCGCGAGGCATTCCGCGCTGCCGGCGAGAAGGCCTACGAGGTGCTCGGCCTGACCGAGGCCAAGAACCAGGTCCTCTCCGAGATCGGCAACTGACCGGCGGGCGGCGGAGATCGACGTGCGGACCGCATACAAGGCACTCATCCGGTTCGAGGCGATCCTCGCCGCCGCCTTCCTGCTCCTCATGGTGGGGCTGATCTTCCTGGGGGGCGTCGCGCGCATGATGGCGATGCCCCTCATCTGGACCATCGACTTCGCGACCTGCTTCTTCGCCTGGGCCGCGTTCCTGTGCGCCGACATCGCCTGGCGGCGCGACGCGCTGATGTCGATCGACCTCTTCCGCGAGGCGGCACCGGCGCGGCTGCGCATGGTGATCCGCTACGCGAACCTCGCGATCATCACGGTCTTCCTCGTCTACGTGATCTATGCGGGCGGCTGGCTCGCTTATGTGAGCCGCGCGCGCTCCTTCCAGGGCCTGCCGGGCATCTCCTTCTCGTGGGTGACGGCGAGCCTGCCGGTCGGCGCGGCGCTCCTCCTCATCACGACGCTGATCAAGATCCGCCGCGCCCTCGGCGAGGACGGGCTCCTCGCCCCGCTCGCGCCGCTACCGGGCGAGCGGACCGCGCCCGCCGGCGTCGGCGACGGCACGTGAGCGCGGGAAAGCGGCAACCATGCTGATCGTCACCATCGCCTTCGTCGTCCTCCTCCTCATGGGAATGCCGGTCGCGTTCGCGATCGGGATCTCGGGCGCGCTCTTCTTCGTCCAGCACCCGGAGCTGCCCTTCACCATCCCCGTGCAGGTGACGGTGAGCCAGACGCAGAATTTCGCGCTCCTCGCGGTGCCGCTCTTCATCCTCGCCGGCAACTTCATGAACAAGTCCGGCATCACCGACCGCCTGCTCCACCTCGCCGCGGTGATGACGGGTCGCCTGAAGGGCGGCCTCGCGCAGGTCTCGATCGCGCTCTCGGCGCTGATGGGCGGCGTCTCGGGCTCCGCGATCGCGGACGCCGCGATGCAGGCCCGGATGCTCGGCGCGCCGATGATGGAGCGCGGCTTCACGCGCGGCTTCACCGCCGGCGTCCTCTCCTTCGGCGCGCTCCTGACGCCGATCATCCCGCCGGGGATCGGCATGATCCTCTACGGCACGATCGGCAACGTCTCGATCGGCCGCCTCTTCGCGGCGGGTTTCGTGCCGGCGCTCCTCCTGTGGATCGGGCTCGCGATCGCCGTCTACGTCACGGCGAGCCGGCGCGGCTACAAGCCGGAGCGCACGACGCGCCCCACCGCGCGCGAGGTCGGCAGCGCGCTGACGGGCGGGATCTGGGCGATCCTTTTCCCGATCTTCCTCCTCTTCGGCCTGCGCGCCGGCATCTTCACCCCGTCCGAGATCGGCTCCTTCGCCGTCCTCTACGCGATCGTCATCGGCGTCATCGTCTACAGGAAGATGAAGGGGCGCGACTTCGTCGACGCGCTGTCAAGCAGCCTCGCCGATGTCGGGGCGGTGATGTTCCTGATCGCGCTGTCGGCGATCTTCAGCTACGGCATCGTGCTGGAGCGGGTGCCGGAGCTCGTGTCCGGCGCGATCCTCGGCGTGACCGAGAGCCTCTGGGGCGCGACGCTGCTCATCGCGCTCTTCGTCCTGATGATCGGCTTCTTCGTCGACGCGACCGTGCTCATCATCATGCTGACACCGATCTTCCTCCCGGTGGTGCGCAATCTCGGCGGCGACCCGGTCCATTTCGGGATCGTCTTCATCATCGCCGCCACGATCGGCAACTTCACGCCGCCGGTCGGCGCGGCGATGTACACGGTTTGCTCGATCCTGAAGTGCTCGGTGACGGACTATACGCGGGAATCGATCCTTCTCTTCGCCGCGGTCAGCCTCGTCACCGTCCTTCTGATCTTCCTGCCGGGGGTCGTCCTCTTCGTGCCAAACCTGATCTTCGGCTGAGCCGAAGGGTCAGGAAAGGTCCTCCTCGTAGGCGCGGCGGAAGATCTCCCGAGCGCCCGCGACGTCGAGCGGGACGGGGTTGCCGCCGGCGGTCGGGTCGACGGCCGCCATCTCGGCGATCATGTCGGCCTTCGCGTCGTCGATGCCGAGGCCCTTGAGGCCGTGCGGGATGCCGATCTCCTCGCGCAGGTCGAGCACCCACTTGAGGAACCCGTCAAACCCGCCATCGACGCCGATGAAGCGGCCGAGCCGGTCGAGCTTGTCCTCGATCGCCGGGCGGTTGAAGACGAGCACGTACGGCATGAACACCGCGTTGGTGAGGCCGTGATGCGTGTTGTAGAGCGCGCCGACAGGGTGGGAGAGGGAGTGGATCGCGCCGAGGCCTTTCTGGAAGGCGACGGCGCCCATCGCGGCCGCGCTCATCATGTCGCCCCGCGCCTCGATGTCGGTCCCGTCCTTCACGACGCGGGGGAGGGCGTTCCTGCACAGCCGCACGCCCTCGACCGCGATCCCTTCGGACATCGGGTGATAGAAGGGGGCGCTGTAGGCTTCGAGGCAGTGGGCGAGCGCGTCCATCCCGGTGCCGGCCGTGATCTTCGGCGGCATCCCGACCGTCAGCTCCGGGTCGGCGATGACGATGACCGGCAGCATCTTCGGGTGGAAGATGATCTTCTTGGTGTGGATCGCCTCGTTGGTGACGACCGCGGCGCGGCCGACCTCCGAGCCCGTGCCGGCGGTGGTGGGGACCGCGATCACCGGGGCGATCGTGTCCGCGTCGGCGCGCTTCCACCAGTCGCCGATGTCCTCGAAATCCCAGAGCGGGCGCGTCTGGCCCTGCTGGAAGGCGATCGCCTTGCCGGCGTCGAGCGCCGAGCCGCCGCCGAACGCGACGACCCCGTCATGGGCGCCCTCGCGATAGGCGGCGATGCCGGCCTCGATGTTCGCCCCGATCGGGTTCGGCGCGACGCCTGAGAAGAGCGCCGCCTCGACCCCCTCGGCCGCGAGGATCGCGAGCGCGTTCTCGGTGATCGGCAGGCCGGCGACGACGGGATCGGAGACGAAGAGCGGGCGCGTGATGCCCGCGGTGCGGCACGCGCGGCCGAGCTCGCTGATGCGGCCCGCGCCGAAGCGGATCGCGGTGGGGTAGCTCCAGTTCGCAGTGGTCATGGTCTCTGCTTGGGTGCTTGCGCAGCCGGTCAGCCGGCGTGCCTCAGATGAAAGGATTTCGGGCGCGTCAGCGTCTCGTAGCCGACACGCGAGAGGGTGGCGCCGCGGCCGGTGTCCTTGACGCCCGTCCAGGCGAGGGCCGGGTCGAGATAGTCGCAGCGGTTCATGAAGACGGTGCCGGTCTCGAGCTTGTCGCCGAGCGCCTCGGCCGCCTCGAGGTCCTTCGTCCAGATCGCGGCGGTGAGGCCGAAGCTGCTGTCGTTCATCAGCGCAACCGCCTCGTCATCGTCCTTGACCTTCATGATGCCGACGACGGGGCCGAAGCTCTCGTCCCGCATCAGCGACATCGAGTGGTCGACGCCGACGACGATCTGCGGCGCCATGTACGCCGAGCCCGCCTCCTCCAGCGGGAAGAGGGACGGGTCGACGAGGGCGCGCGCACCCTTGCGGACCGCCTCCTCGATCTGCCCGCGCACGAAGTCGGCCGAGGCGGCCTTCACCATGGGGCCGAGCGTTGTCGCCTCCTGGAGCGGGGAGCCGAGGACGTAGTTGCGCGTCAGCGCGACCGCGCCCTCCACGAAGCCCTCATAGAGGCTCTCGTGGACGTAGATCCGCTCGATCCCGCAGCAGGACTGGCCCGAGTTGAAGAAGGCGCCGTCGACGAGATTCTCGACCGCGTGGGCAAGGTCCGCGTCGGAGCGGACATAGGCCGGGTCCTTGCCGCCGAGTTCCAGCCCGACGCCCACGAAGTGGCGCGCCGCAGCGGTCTCGATCGCCTGGCCGCCGCCGACCGAGCCGGTGAAGTTCACCTGGTTGACGAGGCCGGACGCGATCGCGCGCGCGGCCTGATCGTGCGACATGACGAGGTTCTGGAAGAGCCCCTCAGGCAGGCCCGCCGCCGCGAAGGCCGCCGCGAAGCGCTCGCCGGTGAGGAGCGTCTGCGCCGCGCACTTCAGGATGACGGCGTTGCCGGCCATGAGGGCCGGGATCACCGAGTTCACCGCCGTGAGGTAGGGATAGTTCCACGGCGCGATGACGAGCACGGTGCCGAGCGGCTCGCGTTTGATCGCGCGGGTGAAGCCGTCCTTCGGGGCGGGGATGATCGGGGCGAGCGCCGCCTCGGCGATCGCGATCATGTGGCGGGCGCGCTCCTCGAAGCCGCCGAGCTCACCGGCGCCATAGCGGACCGGACGGCCCATCTGCCAGGCGAGCTCCGGCACGATGTCCGCCTTCATGGCGAGCATCGCGTCGACCGCGGCGGCGCACAGGCGCGCCCGCTCCGCGATGGGGACGGTGCGCCAGGCGCTCTGCGCGGCGTTCGCGTCGGCGAGCGCGCGGGCGAGGCCGCTGTCGGAGACGATCGGCCGCTCGGCATAGACCGAGCCGTCGACCGGGGAAATGATTTGAACCTTGGTCATGGCCTCACGCGCGTTCGAAGCCGCGGCGGACCTCCCAGTCCGTCACGCGGCGATCATACTCCAATTGTTCCCAGTCCGCCGTGTGGGCGTAGTGCTCCACCACCGCCGGGCCGAACGCATCGCGCAGGAGCGCGGAGTTGCGAAGCGCCGCCGCCGCCTCGCGCAGCGTCTTCGGGATCTCCCGCACGCTCTGCGACAGATAGGCGTCGCCCTCAAAGGCGGGCTCCAGAGTCAGCCCCTCGTCGACGCCCGCGAGCCCGGCCGCGATGAGACCGGCGATCGCCAGATACGGGTTGAGGTCCGCCCCGCCGATGCGGCACTCGATGCGCACCGCCTTCGTCCCCTCGCCGACGATGCGATAGCCGGCCGTGCGGTTGTCGCGCGACCAGACGACCTTGGTGGGCGCGAAGGTGCCGGCCTGGAAGCGCTTGTAGGAGTTGATGTAGGGGGCGAGGAGCCAGGTGATGTCGGCCGAATATTTGAGCTGGCCGGCGAGGAAGGCCTCCATCGTCTTCGACATGCCGTGCTCGGTCGAGGCATCGTGGAAGACGGGCGCGCCGCTCTTGTCGGCGATCGACATGTGGATATGGCTCGACGAGCCGGCGAGCTGGTAGTCCCACTTCGCCATGAAGGTGATGGCCTTGCCGTGGAGGAAGGCGATCTCCTTCGCGCCGTTCTTCAGGATGACGTGGCGGTCGGCCGTCTCCAGCGCGTCGGCATAACGGACGTTCAGCTCCTCCTGGCCCGGTCCCCACTCGCCCTTGGAGTTCTCGACCGGGATGCCCGCGCCGACGAGGCCGTTGCGGATCGCCCGCATCACCGGCTCTTCCTTCGTCGTCTGCAGGATATTGTAGTCCTCGATATAGTAGGCGGCCGGGGTGAGGCCGGAATAGTTCTTCTCGTGGGCGCCGCGATAGGTGTCCTCGAAGAGGTAGAATTCGAGCTCGGTCGCCGCATTCATCGACCAGCCGCGTTCGGCGAGGCGCTCGACCTGGCGCTTCAGGAGGGCGCGCGGGCTGTGGGCGACCGGGTGATGGTGGTGGTCGAGCACGTCGGCGAGCACCAGCGCGGTCGCCTCAAGCCACGGCACGCGCCGCAGGGTCGACAGGTCCGGCTTCAGGACGAAGTCGCCATAGCCCGTCGCCCAGTTCGTCGCCGCGTAGCCGGGCACCGGCTCCATGTCGATATCGTTGGCGAGGAGATAGTCGCAGGCGTGCGTTTCGTCCGAGGCGCCCTCGACGAAGAATGTCGCGTGAAAGCGCTTGCCGACCAGCCGGCCCTGCATGTCGACGAGTGCGACGAGGACCGTGTCGATGGTGCCGTCGGCAACGGCGGCCTTCAGCTCGTCAAAGGTCAGATTTCCAGGCATGGGGTGCGCTCGCGTTCGGTGGGCGAACAAGGCGGCCGTGCCCATCGCACGGCCGTGTCTCGCAGGAGGGGGGGGGGGGTGGGACGGCCGGCGCCGGGCCGGCCGTCGCGTCGATCAGGTGGAGATCGTGCAGCGGTAGGGCTGGCCGGCCGAACGCTGGATCCGATTGAAGTTGCGGAAGATGTCGACGACCTTCGCGGCGCGCTCGCTGATGGCGGCGGCCTCGTCCCAGAACTCGATCGCCGCGTTCTCGACCTGATCCCACTCGGCGTCGGGGATCGAGGTCAGCTCCAGCTTGTCGCCTTCAACGCGCAGCTTCTGCTCACCGCCCCAGTACCACTGGTTCCGGTAGAAGTGGCCGGCCTCGATGGTGGACATCAGGAGCGACTTCAGGTGGTCCGGCAGCTCGGCCCAGCGGTCGGCGTTCACGTAGAAAGAGCCGATCCAGGCGCCCGAGATGGCGTTGGTGCAGAAATAGTTCGTCACGTCTGCCCAGCCGACCGTGTAGTCCTCGGTGATGCCGGACCAGGCCATGCCGTCGAGCTCGCCCGTCTGCACCGCGACTTCCGCGTCCTCGTAGGGGATCGAGACGGGGACGAGGCCGAACTGGGACAGGAACCGCCCGGCGGTCGGGAAGGTGTAGAGGCGCAGGCCCTGGAGGTCGGAGAGGCTGCGGATCGGGTTCACCGTGTTGAAGCAGCACGGATCCTGGCCGGCGGCGGAGAGCCACTTCACGCCGACCTCGTCATAGGCTTCCGACCAGATGTCGGCGAGGCCGTACTGCTTGAAGAGCACCGGCACGTCGAGCGAGTGGTGCGTCGCGAACGGGAAGTAGCCGCCGAAGATCGCGATATCGACCGGCGCCGCCATGGAATCGTCGTCCGAGTGGACGGCGTCGATCGTGCCGCGCTGGAGGGCGCGGAAGAGCTCGCCCGTCGGCACGAGCTGATCGGCGTAGAAGAGCTCGATCTCCATCTCGCCGTTGGCGGCGGCGTTGAAGGCGTCGATGATCGGCTTCGTCACGAACTGGCCGAGGGCCGAGCCCGCATAGGTCTGGAAGCGCCAGCGGATGGGTTCCTGCGCGCGCGCGACCGCCGGAGCGGCGAGCACCGCGGCGCTCCCCATGCCAGCGGTTTTGAGAAATTTACGCCTGTTCGTCATGGTTCACCTCTTTGCTCGTGGCTGCGCGCGAAAGGAACTCGACACGGGCGTCGGCCGGCGGGCGCGACGGGGGGCTGCCGTTAGCGCGCATAGAGGGTCTGCGGCAGCCAAAGGGCGATCTGCGGGAACACCATCACGATCACGAGGCCGAGCAGCATGACGCCGACGAACGGGATGATGGAGCGGTAGATGTCCTTGAGCGTGACCTCGGGCGGGGCCATGGCGCGCATCAGGAACAGATTGTAGCCGAAGGGCGGCGTCATGTACGCGATCTGGCAGGTGATCGTGTAGAGCACGCCGTACCAGATGAGGTTGAAGCCGAGCGCACCGACGAGGGGCACATAGAGCGGGGCGACGATGACGAGCATCGCCGTGTCGTCGAGGAAGGTGCCCATGATGAGGTAGGAGAGCTGCATCAGGATCAGGATCTCCCACGGCCCGAGGCCGAGATCCTGGACGAAGAAGCCCTCGATCGCCTTCACCGCGCCGAGCCCGTCGAACACCGCGCCGAAGGCGAGGGCGGCAAGGATGATCCACATGAACATGCAGGTCACGCCGAGCGTCTTGCGCAGCGTCGTCTCCATGACCTTCCAGTTGAGCCGGCCCTTCGCGAGCGCGGCGAACGTCGCGCCGAGCGCACCGACGGCCGAGCTTTCGACGAGGCTCGTGTAGCCCATGACGAAGAGGCCGGTCATGAAGAAGAAGATGAGGAAGGGGATCACGCCGGCGCGCGCGAGGGCGAACTTCTCGCGCCGGGTCATCGAATCGCGCTCCTCCTGCGGCAGCACCGGCCCCAGCGAGGGCTGCAGGCGGCAGCGCACGGCGATGTAGAGCACGAAGAGGCTCGCCATCATGAGGCCGGGGAGGGCGCCCGCGAGCCAGAGCTGGCCGACCGGCTGGCGCGCGATCATGCCGTAGAGCACGAGCACGACCGATGGTGGCACAAGGATGCCGAGCGATGACCCCGCTTGTATGACGCCGGTCACCATCACCTTGTCGTAGCCGCGGCGCAGAAGCTCGGGGAGCGCGATGGTCGCGCCGATCGCCATGCCGGCGACGGAGAGGCCGTTCATCGCCGAGATCACGACCATCAGCATGATCGTGCCGATCGCGAGACCGCCGCGCAGCGAGCCGAACCAGACGTGGAAGGCGCGGTAGAGATCGTCCGCGATGCGCGCCTCGGACAGGATGTAGCCCATGTAGATGAAGAGCGGCAGCGTCAGCAGCGGGTACCACTTCATCAGCTTGATCGCGGCGGAGAACGCGAGCTCCGAGCCGCCATCGCCCCACAGGGCGAGCGAGGCGATGACCGCGATGGCGCCGATCGCCCCGAACACGCGCTGACCGGAGATCAGCATCGCCATCATCGAGGAGAACATGAGGAGGGCGATCATGTCGTAGCTCATGGCCGCGCCTCCGTCCCGTGGGGGTGGGGCTGATGGCCGGGCACGTCGTCCCCTGGCTCGTCGTGGTCGGGGATGTCGCCGAGGCTGCGACCGGTGGCGGCGGCGATGTCGCGGAAGAAGGTCGCGATCGACTGGAGGAGCATCAGCGAGATGCCGAAGCACATGATGACCTTGATCGGCCACATGTACGGGCGCCACGCCGAGTAGGCGCGCTCGCCATACTCGAAGGCGTAGATGGTGCTGGACACCCCGCCGAAGAGCAGGATCACGATGTAGAAGATGAGGAAGAGGATCGTGAAGGCGTCGACGCACGCCTTCGTGCGGGGCGACCAGGCGCTGTAGAGAAGGTCCATCCGCACGTGGTCGCCGAGCTGCATCGCGTAGGCGCCGCCGAGGAGGAAGTAGGCGACCATCAGGAATTGCGCGATCTCGAGCGTCCACAGGGACGGGATCAGGAAGCTCTTCGAGACCGAGGACCAGACGAGCACCGCGATCATCGCGAAGATGAGGAACATCGTGACGCGGCCGACGAGCCAGCCGACCGCCTCGACCCAGCGGACATAGGCGCGGATCGCGCCGGGCATCATGGGCTGCGCGACGCTCATGCGGCCATCCTGGCGCGCGGCAGCGCCTCGGCGAGCGCATCCCCGAGGCGGCCGGCCCAGAGCGCGGCGCCGGCCTCGTCGTCGATGAGATCGTTGCGGATCTCGATCATCGCGTTGAGCAGGCTGCGCGAGAGGGCGTGCTCGCGCAAGGTGTGGGTGACGCCGTCTTCCGGGCCGTAGGGCTCGTTCATCTCGACGATCATGCCCCCCGCCTCGCGGAAGGCCCGCAGGAGAGGGTCGGCAAGGCGCGCATCGGCATCATGAATAATCCCAACGTCCAATTCGCGGCGGACTCCGAAGTAGACCGCCGTGAACGAGTGGATGGTCACGAGCACCGCCGGGCGCCCCGACCGTTGCCGCAAATCTAGCAAGTTCGAGACCGTTTCGCGGAACGGACGGTAGTAGTTGTCGACGCGTTCGGCCCAGTCCTTGGCCGAAAGGTTGGCGTTTCCGGGCACCCGGAAGCGCTCGCTCACCGCCGGGATCGCGCTCGGGACATCCGGCGGGCGGTTGCAATCATACACGAGCCGAGAGACGCGCGAGGCGACGACCGGGGCGTCGAAGCGCGCCGAGAGGGCCTTCGCGACGTCGAACGCGCCGGGGTCCCACGCGATGTGGGCGAGACGGTCGCTCTCGCTGAGGCCGAGATCGCCATATTCGGGGGGAATGTAGGGGGAGGCGTGCTCGCAGATGAGGACAAGTTCGCCCGTGCCACCTTCGTTGATGACCTCCACCACGTCATGGGGTGATGAACGGTGCGGGGCGGCCGTCGAAGTCATGAACCATCCTGAAGCTGTTCTGTCGATTTGATTTCAGAAACAATTCGGTTGTCAATATCGTTTCTGAAATGGATGGTGGGTGGCGGCCGGGCGGGCACGCAAGCGAGGAGTTGAGCCATGGTTCCCAAGGAGGAACTCACCGTCGCCGAGTTGATCCGCACGCGATACGAGGAGCTGACGCAGGCCGAGCGCCAGCTCGCGAGCGCGCTGCTCGCCAACTATCCGGTGCTGGGCCTGTCGAGCATCACCGAGGTCGCTGCGGCGGCCGGCGTGTCGAGCCCGACAGTGGTGCGGATGGCGAAGAAGCTCGGCTTCGAGGGATTTCCGGACCTTCAGACGAACCTCAGGTCCGAGCTCGAGGCGCGCATCTCGAACCCGATCAACAAGTACGATCACTGGGCGGCCGAGGCGCCCGACACCCACATCGTGAACCGCTTCGCCGACGCGGTGATGGACAATCTGCGCAACACGCTGCGCCACCTCTCGGTCGACGATTTCGACGCGGTGGTCGCCCTCCTCGCCGACCCGAACCGGCGGGTCTATCTCGTCGGCGGGCGCATCACGCGTTCGATCGCGGACTATTTCTTCACCCACCTCCACGTCATCCGCGACGCCGTCACGCTGATCCCCCCGAACGCCAACACCTGGCCGCATTATGTGCTGGAGATGAAGCCGGGCGACGTGCTCGTCGTCTTCGACGTGCGGCGCTATGAGCGGGACACCACGCGCTTCGCCAAGATGGCCCGCTCGAAGGACGTCACAATCGTCGCCTTCACCGACCAGTGGGGCTCGCCGATGATGAAGGAGGCGTCCTACGCCTTCCACGCCCGGATCGAGGTGCCGTCCGCCTGGGACTCCTCGGTGGTGACGCTGCTTCTCGTCGAGATGATGATCGCCGCGCTCCAGACGCGCACGGGCGAGCGCGGCATCGCGCGGCTGCGGGCGCTCGAGGAGCTGTTCGACCAGACGAAGACGCTGCGCAAGAGCTAGCGGGCCGGCCCTTGCGTCCGGCTGCGCGGCGGGGGAGTGCTGGCTGCACGCTGCATTAAAGTGGAGACGACCGCCCGTGAGAATCTATGTGACGAGCGTCCTCGTGGACGATCAGGCGAAGGCCCTCGACTTCTATACAAGCATCCTCGGCTTCCAGAAGAAGCACGACATCCCGCTCGGCGCGCACCGCTGGCTGACCGTCGTCCCGGCCGAGGCGCCGGAGGGGACGGAGCTTCTCCTGGAGCCGAGCGCCCACCCGGCCGCGAACCCCTACAGGGAGGCTCTCTTCGCCGACGGCGTCCCCGCCGCCTCCTTTCAGGTCGACGACCTCGCGGCCGAGCATCAGCGCCTCGAAGCACGCGGCGTCCGCTTCGCCGTGCCGCCTGTCGACGCGGGGAATGTGCGCATGGCGATCCTCGACGACACGTGCGGCAACCTCATCCAGCTCATCGAGATGGTCGCCCCATAGGGGCGTTGCGCACCGATTCGCTTCAAAGGCTTGAAATTGACGGCCGTCTCGCCTTCCAATTGGCCTAATGCAAAGACGCTGCCGGCGATCCGTGCAAGGGTCGTCGCGCAGCGCGGGCGCCGACAGCGCGCGTCATCGAGGGGGCGCGTCGCGCTCGGCGAAGGCCGGGAAGGGGGGAACATCGCATGAGCGGGACACTCGACAGAGTCCCCTCCGGGATTCCGGGTCTCGACGCGGTCCTCGGCGGCGGCGTGCCGGCGGGGCGGATGATCCTTGTCGAGGGCACGCCCGGCACGGGCAAGACGACGCTCGGCCTGCAATTCCTCCTCGCGGGCGCGGCGCGCGGCGAGCGTGCGTTGTTCTTCAGCATCGCCCAGTCGGCGAGCGAGCTCACGATGATCGCCGCCTCGCACGACATGGACCTCTCCACGATCGAGGTCGTCTCGCCGGAGGTCGGCGCCGAGGAGGAGGAGCGGACCTTCTCGGTCGAGACCGACGAGGCGCAGCTCGTCGCGTTGATGCGGGAAATCGCGCGCACGCTGGAGACGTCGCGCCCCGACCTCCTCGTCTTCGACTCGATGCTGGAGCTCCAGCTCCTCGCGGGGTCGGCGATCAGCTACCGGCGCGAATTGCTGACGCTGCGACGGCAGCTGCGCGAGGCGAAGGTGACCTCGCTCATCCTTGATCACTTCGACGTCGAGGGCCGGGAGGGCTACGCGGAAGGCGTCGCCCACGGCGTCATCCGCCTCGTCGCCGACACGCCGACGATCGGCATCACCCACCGCCGCCTCACCGTGGTGAAGATGCGCGGCGCGCCCTTCCGCGAGGGCTTTCACGACTTCCGCATCCGCACCGGCGGGCTGGAGGTCTATCCGCGCATCGTGCCCTCCGACACGCTGACCGAGCCCGCGACGCGGCGCCAGCTCATCCCGAGCCAGCCGGCGCTTAGGGACATGCTGGGCGGCGGCCTCGAATTCGGAACGACGACGCTCGTCGCCGGGCAGGCGGGGACGGGGAAGTCCACCCTCTCCACCGTGTTCGCGATCGCGGGCGCCGAGGGCGGCGAGAAGACGGCCCTCTTCCTCTTCGAGGAGCGTCCCGAGGTCTTCCGCGCGCGCTCCGAGAGCGTCGGCCTCGACCTTGCGCCGTTCGAGGCGAACGGGGCGATCACCATCCGCCATTTCGACCCGGCGGAGATCTCGCCGGGCGAGTTCTCGCGCGCGGCCGTGCGGGCGGTGGAGGAGGGGGCGTCGGTCATCATCATCGACAGCCTCAGCGGCTATGTGAATGCGCTGCCGAACAGGGCAAACGTTCTCACCCACCTCCACGCGCTGCTCCAGCACCTGTCGCGGCGGGGGATCCTCGTGGTGGTGACGCTCGCCCAGCACGGGCTTCTCGGCGAGCCGCCACGCTCCGACATCGACACGAGCTACATCGCCGACGCCATCATACTCCTGCGCCAGTTCGCGGAGGGGACCGAGGTCCGCCGCACGATCGCGGTCCTGAAGAAGCGCTACAGCCAGCACGAGCGCGGCATCCAGGAACTCGTCATCCGCGAGGGGGCGGTCGAGGTCCAGATCATGACCAGGCCCGGATGACGGACGCCGTGGCGAGCGCGCATCCGGTCCTCATCTACGCGCCGCTCGGCGCGGACGCGGCCTCGTTGACGAAGGTCGTGGAGGCGGCGGGCTTCGCGGCGCAGGCCTGCTCCGACGAGCCGGACCTTGCCGCCGCCCTCATCGCGCAGGTTCCGCTCCTCGTGATCGTCGCGCAGGAGGGGGCGACCGAATCGACGGGCGTGATCATCGCCGGGATCCTCGACAACGAACCGAGCTGGTCGCGCCTGCCGGTCCTCTTCCTCGTCAGCGATCCGCGCAAGAAGCCGCCGGCGCTCGCCCGGATCGAGGCGGGGGAGACGGCCTCCGTTTTCACCATCGCGCGCCCGGTCCGGCCGGACCGGCTGACGTCGATCCTGCTCGCCCAGGCCGACGCGCGGCTGCGCCAGTTCGAGACGCGCGACCTCCTCCACCGCCTGGAGGAGGCCGAGGCGCGGCAGGCCTTCCTCCTCAGCGAGCTGCGCCATCGCACGCGCAACAGCCTGTCCGTCCTCCACTCCCTCTTCTCGCTGAGCGCGCGCCGGGCGACCGACCTCGAGACCTTCATCAAGACCTTCTCCCAGCGCCTCGGCAATCTCGTGAAGGCGCACCTTTCCCTCTCGGAGGAGGGGGACGAGACGCGGCTCCTGGAGACGCTCGTGCGCGAGCACGTCCTCCCCTATTGCTCCCGGCCCGAGCAGCTCGCGACGGACGGCCCCTCCGTGCGCCTCGACCACCGCACCACCTTCGAGATCGCCCTCATCGTCCACGAGCTCGCGACGAACGCGGCCAAGTATGGCGCGCTGTCGGTGGAGGCGGGGCGCGTGTCGGTCGTCTGGTCGCGCGAGGATGAGACGGGCGACCTCCTCATCCGCTGGCAGGAGAGCGGGGGGCCGCCCGTTGCCGCGGCGCCGACGCGCAAGGGGCTCGGCTCGACCCTCATCCGCACCTTCGCGGCAGGGGCGGTGGAGGTGGAGTTCAAGCCGGACGGGCTCGTCTGGCGCGCACGCGTTCGCCCCACCCACTTCGAGATGGAGGCGGCGGCGGCCGGCTGAGCCGGAGTTGATCCAGAGGGCGGGGTGGGCGCAAGGTGGAACGGGACGCGCCCCGTCCCCGATCGTCAGGAGACAGTGATGCGCATCGAGCCGGTCTTCATCTTCGATCTCGATGGAACGCTCGTCGACAGCGTCTATCAGCACGTCCTCGCCTGGAAGGAGGCGCTCGATTCGGAGGGGATCGACCTTTCCGTCTGGCGCATCCACCGCAAGATCGGCATGAGCGGCGGGCTCTTCACCAACCAGCTCCTGCGCGAGACCGAGCTCGAGATCAGCCCGGAGCGGGTGGACCGGCTGCGCGCCGCCCACGCCTCCGCCTACCGCAAATATGCGAGCCAGATCCGCCCGCTGCCCGGCGCGCGCGAGCTTCTCGCCTGGTTGACGGAGGCGGAGATTCCCTGGGCGATCGCGACGAGCGGGCGGATGGAGACGGCGGCGGTGAACCTTGCCGCGCTCGGCGTCGACCCGGGGATGTCGGTGGTCGTGACGCGCGACCAGGTGAAGTACGCCAAGCCCGACCCGGACCTTTTCGTCGAGGCGGCCAATCGGCTGAAGAAGCCGATCGAGACCTCGGTTATCGTGGGCGACAGCGTGTGGGACATGCTCGCCGCCACACGCTGCCGCGCGCTCGGTGTCGGTCTCCTCAGCGGCGGCTACGGCGTCGACGAGCTGCGCCAGTCAGGCGCCATCCGCGTCTACGAGGACCCGAGCGAGCTCCTCGACCATATCGACGAGGTGGGCGGCCGCCGCTGACCGCTTACTGCGTGATCGCGGCGTCGATCGCCTCGCGCAGGCGCGGGTCGTCGGCCGTCACGTCCGGGGCGAAGCGGGCGACGACGCTGCCGTCGCGCGCGACGAGGAATTTCTCGAAATTCCAAAGCACCTCGCCGGGGCCGCCGACGGGGATGCCCTTGCTTGACAGGCGCTCGCGCATCGGCCCTTCGCCGATGACGTCGGGCTCGGCCGTGGTCAGCGCCGTGTAGAGCGGGTGGATGTCCTCGCCGATGACGCTGATCTTCTTGAAGAGCGGGAACGTCACGTCATAGTTGACCGAGCAGAATTGCGCGATCTCCTCGTCCGTGCCCGGCTCCTGGCCTTTGAAGTTGTTCGCCGGGAATGCGAGGATCACGAAGCCATCGTCCTTCTTCTCCCGGTAGAGGCTTTCGAGCCCCTCATATTGCGCGGTGAGCCCGCACTTGGAGGCGACGTTCACCACGAGCCGCACGGTGTCGGCGAAGTCGCCGAGCGTGGCGGGCGAGCCGTCATTGCGCTGCAGGGGGATGGCTTCGATGGCTGTGGTCGACGGCATGGCCGCGCTCCCTTTCGTTTGTGTTGTTGGGGCGAATGTGGACGAGCGCGCGCCAGGTTCCAAGGCGTCCGCGCGTCTCACGCACCGGTGGGAAGGTCAGGCGCTCGACGCGCTCGCGGGGGTGAGCGGCGTGCCGTCGAGGTGGATCTGGTTGCGCCCGGCCTTCTTGGCGAAATAGAGCGCGTTGTCGCTGCGGGCATAGAGGTCGGTGATGGTGTCGCCCGGATGCGCGGCGGCGATGCCGGCGGAGAATGTGTAGGTGAGGTCCGGCCGCTCGGAGAGCGGCTGCGCCTGCCGGATGATGACGAGCATCCGCTCCAGGATGAGCTCCGCCTGCTCGATCGGCGTCGCCGGCATCACGAGGCCGAACTCCTCGCCGCCGAGGCGGCCGAAGCAATCGGATCGCCTTAGATGGCCCTGAAATCGGTTTACGAAGTCGCGAAGCACGAGGTCGCCGGTGTGGTGGCCGAACCGGTCGTTGATCCGCTTGAAATGGTCGAGGTCGATGATGGCGAGGCAGCCGAGCGTGCCCGACGGCATCGCCTCGCGCTGCAGCATCTCGCCGACGCGCGCCATGGTGAAGCGGCGGTTGGCGGTGCCGGTCAGCTCGTCCGTGTAGGCGGCCTTGAGGGCGAAGTCGCGCTCCTGCCGGACCTCGCGATTCTTGGCGCTGAGGCTGGTGATCTCGCTCGCGACGCACAGCATCCAGCCGTCGGAGGAGACCGACTCGGTCATCCACAGCCAGCGCCCGTCGACAAGGTCGGTCTCGAACGCGCGGAAGCCCGTCTTGCCGCGCCGGGCGGTGGTGTTGGAGAGCCAGGCCTCGAAATCGTTGTGGCGGATGACGGTGCCGCGACCGGCGAGATGGTTGCGGCGCATGAGGTCGGACCAGAGCGGCTCCTCGTGCTCGTCGACGAAGAAGGCGGCGCGGAAGGCCTTGTTCGCGAAGCGAAGGCGGTCGAACCCGTCATAGGCGGCGACGAGAACGTCGCTCCCCTCGAAGAGCGCCTTCAGCTTGTTGGGGATTCCGCCGATCACCATTCGTCCGAACACCCCATGCACCAGCCCGTTTGAGTCTTCCGTCGATGCGTCAGAATAGCACTCATTTTTGCATTTGCGAGATCGAGGAGCGTCCGGCAGCGGCCGATTTCACGAAAAAATCCATTTAAAATTGCATTGAAATAAGACGATTAGGTTGTCCGTTTTGGACATCCTCGGCCGCGTCTCTCCCGGACGGTGGCACAACCACGGCGTGCCGGCTTGCACCGATCTCGGACGTCTGCCGCGATCCTCGTTCGCTGCACTGCGTGATCGCATCCGAAATCAGAGTTTGAACCGCGCGCGCTCGGCGAAGGAAAATACCGTCGTAAATTCAATGGGATGACTCTGCGAAACGAGCGTCCGAACCGGACTTTCGGATACGGATAAGAAAAGAGTTGATACGCTTTGCCTCCAGCGTATTCTTTCTGCGCACAAAATAAGCATAATGCCTTTAGGGAGGCGATGATGAGATGTGCGCGCACTATTGCGCTCACGGTCAGTACTCTGGCCGTGGCTACGTCGGCTTTTGCTCAAGGATCGATATCTAATCTTCCGAGAGAAGAGACTTTGATTGTCGAGAATCCGGAAGGGACAATCAAAAACGCCAGTTGGTTCAACTACTGGTCTGTGAATGCTGGCGGCCGGTCGACCGGGCTACAGCAGCTCTGCCTCGACACGCTCTGGTATGTCGACCCGGATCACGGGATCGATGGGCCGTGGGACAATTCCCTCGCCTCCGAGCGCCCGAGCTACAACGAAGACTTCACCGAGATGACCGTGAAGCTTCGCGACGGCATCACCTGGAGCGACGGGACGCCCTTCACGGCGGACGACGTCGTCTTCACCGTTCAGACCCACATGGATACGAACGGGCTCTACTGGAGCGCGCCGATGCAGCTCAATGTGGAGGAGGTGACGGCGACCGACCCGCAGACGGTCGTCTTCAAGCTGAAGAAGCCGAACTCGCGCTTCCACCTGAACTTCACGGTCCGGTGGAACGCGATGTGGATCATGCCGAAGCACGTCTTCGAGCCGGCCGGCGATCCCTTGAAGTTCGCGTTCAGCCCGCCGGTCTGCCTCGGCCCCTATACGCTCCACTCGTTCGATCCGAACGGGAAGTGGTTCATCTGGGCCAAGCGCGATGACTGGCAGAACACCACCGTCGCCCGCTTCGGCGAGCCGGGGCCGACCTACGTCGCCTATGAGGATCCGGGTCCGCCCGACAAGCGCGTCATCGCGCAGATGAACCACCAGCTCGACATCATTCACGATGTCGCGCCGGAGGGGATGTTCACCCTCGCAAAACAGTCGCCCTCGTCGGTCGCCTGGTTCGACGGTTTCCCCTACGCGCACCCCGACCCGACGCTGCCCGCGCTGATCTTCAACGACCAGAAGGAGATCTTCCAGAATCGCGATGTCCGCTGGGCGCTGGCGCTCCTCATCGACATCAAGGCGGTGGCGATGGCGTCCTATCGCGGGGCGGCGACGATCTCCGCGATCGCGGTGCCGCCGACGGGCACGCACCCGCAGGACTATCACGCGCCTCTCGAGTCCTGGCTCGAGGAGTTCACGATCGATACGGGCAAGCAGCAATACAAGCCCTACGACGCGTCGATGGGCCAGCAGATCGCGGACATGTTGCGCCCGACCCTCGGGGAGGCGATCCCGGAGGATCCAGAGCAGATCGGGGCGGCCTTCGGCCTCGGCTGGTGGAAGCCCAACCCGGAGGTCGCGACCGAGCTCCTGGAGCGGGCCGGGTTCAAGAAAGAGGGCGGGTCCTGGATGACGCCCGACGGCGAACCCTTCCACATCCGCATCGTCGTGGAGGGCGAGAAGCGGCCGGTGATGACGCGCGCCGGCACGATGATCGCGCAGGCCTGGAAGCAGTTCGGCATCGACGCGCAGACGAGCGTTGCCGAAGGCACCCTCGTGCAGCGCCGCAACACGGGTGATTTCGACGCGATCATCTCCTGGTCGGTCGAGACGCTCGGCGGTCTGCCGGACCTCGCCTTCTTCCTCGACTCCTGGCACTCGGAGTTCATCGCCGATGCGGGATCGCCGCAGCCGCCGCGCAACTGGCAGCGATGGTCTAGCCCCGAACTCGACGCGCTGATCGAGAAGATCCGCAAGGTCGCGTTCGACTCCGAAGATTCCATCGAGCTCGGCCGTGAGTATGCCAAGCTGATGGTCGAGGAGATGCCGATCATCCCGCTGATGGCCTACAACGTGTTCACCGTCATGGACACGACGTACTGGACCGGATACCCGACGGCCGAAAATCCGTACACCAATCCGGTGCCGAACTGGGCGAACACCAAGTATATGATGGTGAAGCTCAAGCCAGCGCAGAAGTAGAGACGGGCGCGCCGGCTTCACGGCCGGCGCATCCACTCCTGTAAATCCGGCCCAGCGGTGAAATCATGCACGGCTACGGATCGTACGTCCTGAAGCGTGTGGGGCAGTTCGTCCTCGTCGTCTTCATCGGCATCTCGATCACCTTCTTCGTGACCCATCTGACGCCCATCGACCCTGTCGAGACGACCATCTCGGCGAGCGCGGCGTTCGGGTCGACGAGCCCGGAAGCCATCGAGATGCTGCGCGAGTCCCTGCGCGAGCTCTATGGCACCGAGGGCGGCATCGTTCAGCAATATGTCGGCTTCTGGAGCCGCGTCATCGTCGGCGATTTCGGCCCGTCCCTCTCGGCCTTCCCGACGCCGGTCTCCGAATTGATCGGGCGCGCGCTGCCCTGGACGATCGGCCTCCTGGTGACGGCGACGCTGATCGCCTGGGTGCTCGGCAATTTCCTCGGCGGGCTCGCGGGCTACTACCGCTCGAGCCGCCTCCTGCGCCTCGCCGGCGTGATCGCGATGGGCCTCCATCCGATCCCCTACTACATCGTCGCCTTCGTCATCCTCATCCTATTTGCCTTCCTGTGGCCGGTCTTCCCGCTCTCCGGCGGCTATCGGATGAACCTCGCGCCTGGATGGAATCTCGAATTCATCCTGTCGGTGATCTGGCATTCGATCCTGCCGGCCCTCTCGCTCATCGTCGTCGGCCTCGGCTCCTGGTTCATGGGGATGCGGGCGCTGGTCTCCAACATCGTGACCGAGGACTATGTCCAATATGCCGATCTCGCGGGTGTTCCGCAGAACCGCGTCATGACGCGCTATGTCATGCGCAACGCGCTCGTGCCGCAATTGACCGGCCTCGCGATGAGCCTCGGCGCCATCTTCAACGGCGCGGTCATCACTGAGGAGGTGTTCGGCTATCCGGGCGTCGGCGCGCTCCTCATCGATGCGGTGCACGCGGGCGACTACAGCCTCGTCCTCGGCATCACCACGATCTCGATCGTCTCGGTCGCGGCGGCGGTGCTGATCATCGACCTCGCCTATCCGCTGCTCGACCCGCGCGTGAGGCTCGGCTGATGCGCGTCTTCTTCGATCTCCTGCGCCACAACGCGGAATTCGCCGCCGGCATCGTGCTCGTCGGGTTCGTGGTCGGCTTCTCGATCCTGTCCTTCTTCTCCCCGTACGATCCGGAGCTGATCTACGTGGTGATCCCCGACCTGCCGCCCTCGGCCGAACATTGGCTCGGCACGACCTCGCGCGGTCAGGATCTCTTCTGGCAGCTCACCTTCGCGATCCGCAACACGCTGCTCTTCGGCTTCGCGGTCGCGATCCTGTCGCGCGTCTTCTCGCTCGTGATCGGCCTCGTCTCCGGCTATCTCGGCGGCACCGTCGACCGCGTGCTGATGAGCATCAACGACACCTTCGTCGTCATCCCGCTCTTCCCGATCCTCGTGCTCTTCTACTTCGTCATGCGCGACAGCATGTCGTGGGCCGCCCTCGCGCTCGTCATGGCTTGCCTCGGCTGGGCCTATGATGCGCGCCTCATCCGCTCCGTCACGATGAGCCTGCGCACGCGCGAGTTCACCCAGCAGAGCGTCTTCTCCGGCATGACGACGCGCCAGATCGTGACGCAGGAGCATCTGCCCTACGTCCTGCCGATCGTCTTCTCGACGACGCTCAACAACATGAACTGGTCGATCGGGCTCGAGGTGACGCTGTCGGTCCTCGGCTTCACCAACATCAACACGCCCACGATCGGCGTCATGATCTACTGGGCGAACCAGCACACCGCCCTCGTCGCGGGCGTGTGGTGGTGGATCACCTTCCCGGTCGTGCTGGTGGTGATCACCTTCATCGGCCTCTTCCTGCTCGCCGTCTCGATGAACGAGTTCATCGATCCGCGCAGCCGCCTCCAGAGAATGCGGGGGACGGCATGAACGCGATCAGCTTCCCCGTCCCGCCGGAGGACCCGGCCGCGCGTCCGGACCAGAGGCGACCCGCGCTCTCGGTGGAGGGGCTGCGCGCCTACTATCTGACGAATGTCTTCGGCGTGCGGCGCGAGGTTCGCGCGGTAGACGACATCAGCTTCGCGATCATGCCGAACGAGATCTACGGGATCGCCGGGGAATCGAGCTCGGGCAAGACGAGCCTCATCAAGGCGGTCGCGGGGGCCGTGCGCCCGCCGCTCACCGTCGTCGGCGGTGAGGTCCGCTACAATTTCGCCGGCGAGACGATCTCGCTCTATGGCGGCGGGCCGGTGGACCTCTCGGCCGTGCGCTGGAAGCACCTGTCCTACATCATGCAGGGCTCCATGAACGTCCTCAATCCGGTGCGCCGGATCCGCCGCTCGTTCGAGGATTTCGCCTACCGCCACATCGGCCGCTCCCGTGCCGAGTTCAACGACATCGTGTCCGGCCACCTGGAACGGCTCCATCTGTCGCCGAAGGTGCTGAACGCCTATCCGCACGAATTGTCGGGCGGGATGCGCCAGCGCGTGACGATCGCGCTCGCGACCGTCTGCCGGCCGGACTTCATCATCGCCGACGAGCCGACCACCGCGCTCGACGTCGTCGTCCAGAAGCGCGTTCTCGGTCTCATCCGCGAGGTACAGCGCCAGATCGGCTCCTCGCTCCTCTTCGTCACGCACGACATGAGCGTCCACGCCAACCTCACCGACCGGCTCGGCATCATGTATGCGGGGCGCCTGGTGGAGGAGGGGCCAACGCGGGAGATCTTCGCTGCGCCGAAGCACCCCTACACGAAGCACCTCATCGCGAGCCTGCCGCGCATCGGCGACCGGACGGTGCGCGAGGGGCTGAAGGGCTCCCCGCCCAACCTTTCCGACCCGCCCCCCGGCTGCCGCTTCCACCCGCGCTGCCCGGCCGCGATGGAGGTGTGCCGCAAGGTCGCGCCGCCATTCGTGGAGAGCGGGGCTCGGCGCCGCGTCGCCTGCTTCGCCGCCGAGCCGGAGACCATCCCCGACCGGGAATCGAGGAGGCCGATCGCATGAGCGCGCTGCTCGAAGTCGACCATGTCGGCAAGACGTACGTGATGGGCGGGCTCCTCTCGCACGACGAGGTCCGCGCGGTGGACGACGTGTCCTTCACGCTGACCGAGAAGCCGGAGATCTTCACGATCATCGGCGAGTCGGGCTCGGGGAAGTCGACGCTCGCGCGGATGATCCTCGCCGAGGCGCCGCCGACCAGCGGGACGATCCGCTTCGAGGGCAAGGACGTCACGCACCTGCGCGGGCGCAAGGAGCGCCTCGCCTTCATGAAGCGCGTCCAGCCGATCTTCCAGAACCCGTTCGAGGCGTTCAATCCGCTGAAGAAGGTCGACCGCTACCTCTACATGACCGCGCGTCACTTCAACGGGGCGCGCAAGCGGGCCGACCTCGAGGCTCAGGCCGATATCGCGCTGAAGAAGGTCGGCCTTTCGCTCGCCGAGGTGAAGGGGCGCTTCCCGAACGAGTTGTCGGGCGGGCAGCTCCAGCGCATCGCGATCGCGCGTGCGCTGATCCCGGAGCCCGCCCTCATCGTCGCCGACGAACCGGTCTCGATGGTCGACGCGTCGCTGCGCACGTCCATCGTCAACCTGTTCATGGACCTGCGCGACACGCTGGGCGTCTCGATCATCTACATCACCCACGACCTCGCGACCGCCGACTACATCTCCGACCGCATCATCATCATGCGCAAGGGGGAGGTGGTGGAGGCGGGCGACGCGCGCACCGTGCTCGCGAACCCGCAGCACCCGTACTCGATCGAACTCAAGAACGCCGTCCTCTCGCCGGACGCGGCCATCCACGGCACCGCGCTCGACACGGTGGATGCGATGGAGCCGACATGACCGCAACGTCCCCGCGCGCCCCGCCCGACGGGGCCGCGCCGGCCCTTTCCCCGGGCTGAGCCCGACGGCCCGAGGCCGTCCCGCCACCCACCGTCCCTTTTTGCACACCGCCGCCCGGTTCGGCTGGTGACGACCCTGACTGGAGATTTTTCAGAATGGTTGCCGCGTCCATCCTCATCGACAAGCACTTCGAGATCGGGACGACCGATCCGCGTCTGTTCGGCGCCTTCATCGAGCATCTCGGCCGCTGCGTGTATGGCGGCATCTACGAGCCCGGCCACGCGGAGGCCGACGAGAAGGGCTTCCGCAAGGACGTCATGGCGCTGATCAAGGAGCTCGGCCCCACGATCATGCGCTATCCGGGCGGCAACTTCGTCTCCGGCTACAATTGGGAGGACGGGGTCGGCCCGGTGGAGAAGCGGCCGAAGCGGCTCGACCTCGCCTGGATGACGACCGAGCCCAACACGTTCGGCACCAACGAGTTCATCGACTGGTGCCGCGCGGCCGATGTCGAGCCGATGCTCGCGGTCAATCTCGGCACGCGGGCGGGCGACGCGGCGCGCAACCTCGTCGAATATTGCAACCATCCGGGCGGCACGTACCTCTCGGACCTGCGCGCGGAGCACGGCTGGCCGGAGCCCCATAACGTCAAGTTCTGGTGCCTCGGCAACGAGATGGACGGGCCGTGGCAGATGGAGGCGAAGACGGCGACCGAGTATGGCCGCATCGCCACCGAGGCGGCCAAGATGATGCGGTGGATCGACCCGTCGATCGAGCTTGCCGCGTGCGGCTCCTCCTCGCGCCGGATGCCGACCTTCGGCGCGTGGGAGGACACGGTGCTGGAGCACACGTTCGACCATGTCGAGTGGATCAGCCTCCACACCTACCTCAACAACTATGCCGAGGACACGGCCGCCTTCCTCGCGAGCGCGGACCTGATGGACGACTTCATCGAGGAGGTGGTGGCGATCGCCGACTCGGTCGCCGCCCGGCGCCTGTCGGAGAAGCGGATCATGCTCTCCTTCGACGAGTGGAACGTGTGGTACCGCACCCGCCGCGGCCGCGCGAACCGCATCAAGGAAGGCTGGCCGATCGCCCCGCCGATCCTTGAGGAGATCTACAACATGGAGGACGCGCTCGCCTTCGGCGGTGCGGTCATCTCCCTCCTCAACCACGCCGACCGCGTGCGCTGCGCCTGCCTTGCCCAGCTCGTCAACGTGATCGCCCCGATCATGACCGAGACGGGTGGCCCGGCCTGGCGGCAGACGATCTTCTTCCCGTTCGCCGACATGAGCGCCCACGGGCGCGGCCGCGTCCTGCGCGCGCAGGTCAAGTCCCCGACCTACAACGCGAAATATTACGACCCGCGCAATACGCAGGACCTCTACTATCCGGTGAACGAGGTCCCCTATCTCAAGGCCTCGGTCGTCGCCAATGAAGGCGGCGGCGTCACGATCTTCGCCCTCAATCGCCATCTCACCGACGAGCTGACGTTTGACCTCAATGCGCGCAGCTTCGGGAAACTCTCGCTCATCGAGGCGAGCGAGCTTCACGATGGCGATCTGAAGGCGATAAACTCCAAGGATGAACCGGAACGGGTGACGCGCCGTTCTCTCGAAGGCGTCACGGTCGACAACAACGCGCTGCGTGCAACACTGAAGCCACTCTCATGGAACGTCATCCGTCTGGCGGAGGCATAAGCGGGGCGCCCCGCCGGCAGGGGCGCAACGGCGCGCGGGCGAATGGGGCCGACGAGCCCCAGCGCACGTTCCTCAACGTCTACCCGGAGAACGCGTTCGAGGTTCTCCGGGGCCTCGCCTCGCCGGTCCGGATCCGCATCCTGCGCCTCCTGCAGCGCGGGCCGCTCAACGTGAACGAGATCGCGGAGCGGCTCTCCCTGCCGCAATCGACGATCGCGACCAACGTGTCGATCCTCGATGAGGCCGGCCTGATCGAGACCAAGATCACCAAGGCCGCCTCGAAGGGGCAGCAGAAGATCTGCGCAGCGCGCTATGGCGAGATCGTCATCCGCCTCGACGCGGACGGGCCGGAGCGGCGGGACGATGTCATCGACGTCGCGATGCCGATCGGCCTCTATACGAGCTGCATGGTGAGCGCACCGTGCGGGCTGTGCTCGCGCGAGTCGATCATCGGCGTCCTCGACGTGCCGGACCTCTTCCTCGATCCGCGCCGGATGGGGGCCGCACTCCTGTGGTTCGGGCGCGGCTATGTGGACTACAAATTCCCCAACAACGCCAAGATCCTGAAGGCGGGTATCACCGCCATCGAGTTCTCGATGGAGCTCTCGTCCGAGGTGCCGGGCACCAACGCCAACTGGCCGTCCGACATCACGATCTGGGTGAACGGGGTCGCCGTCGGCACCTGGGTCTCGCCCGGCGATTTCGGCGACCGGCGCGGCACCTTCACGCCCACATGGTGGAAGCTCGAAGGCTCGCAATATGGGCGTCTCACGACCTGGCGGATCACCCATGAGGGGAGCTTCGTCGACGACGTGCGCTGCTCGGACGTCACCATCGCGGATCTGCGCCTCACCGAGCACCACTCGATCCGCCTGAGGGTCGGGATCGACGCGGAGGCGCGCCAGCCCGGAGGGGTCAACATCTTCGGCCGCGGCTTCGGCAACCACGACCAGGACATCCTGATGCGCCTCTACCTCGCCTGAAACGAAAACCCCCGCCGGTGGGCGGGGGCGATCGTGCTGGTCCTGGGCCGGGACGGTCAGTTCGTCTCGGCCGACTTCTTCATGGTCTCGATCTGCGCGGCGAGCTCGGGATTGAAGGTCTCCATGAAGCCGTCGAACTTCGCGGCGAAGGCGGACTGGTCCGGCTCGATCACCGTCACGCCCGCATTGCGGAACTTCTCGACGAAATTCTCCTCCTCGGCCACGACATAGTCGCCGATGAAGGCCGAGGCCGTGCGCGCCGCCTCGATGGTCGCCTGCTGGATGTCCTCGGGCAGGCTCTCGAAATAGTCCTCGCCCATCATGAAGCCGGCGAAATCTTTCACGTGGCCGGTGAGGATCAGATACTCCACGACCTCCTGGAAGTTGCTCGTCCAGCTCGTGCCGAGGGGGTTCTCCTGGGCGTCGATGATGCCCTGCTGGAGGGCCATGTAGACCTCGTTGAAGTCCATCGGGGTCGGGCTGGCGCCGAGATGCTCGAACATCGCCACGGGAAGGTCCGTCGGCGGGACGCGGATCTTGAGACCGGCGAGATCCTCCGGCGTCTCGATCTTGCGGCTCGACGTGATGTGGCGGGCGCCGCGCCAGGCGACGGAGAGGACGCGGATGCCGGACGCCTCGGCCATCGCGTCGATGGTCTCGGCGCCACCGGCCGAGTTCCACATCGCCTCGCCCGCCTCGCGCGTCTCGAACAGGTAGGGCGTCTTGAAGAGGTCGCCGAGCGGGGTGTAGGTCGCGAGCCGGCTCGGCGCGTCGAGCACCACCTGCACCGTGCCGATGCGCAGGCCCTCGATCATGTCGCGGATGTTGCCGAGCTGGCTCGACGGGTAGACGAGCACCTCGACGCGCCCGTCCGTCGCCGCCTCGAGCGCTTCCTTGAACTTCTCGGCGCCGAGATGGAACACGTCGGTCGTCGACTGCGCGTGGCCGAGGCGGATCGTGTAGTCCTGGGCCTGCGCGAGGGCCGCCGTGCCGACGAGGGCGGCGAGGGCGAGCGGCAGAGTCTTGAGCATGATGTCTCCTCCGTTTGTTGATTGTTGGCGGGCGAGGGGTGGTGTGCGGCGCCTCACCCCATCACGAGGTTCGGCAGCCACAGGGTGAGGGCGGGGATGTAGGCGACGAGGAGCGCGATCAGCGTCAGCGCCACCACGAAGGGCAGGCACTCCTTCACCACCGCCCCGACATCGACGCGCGCGACGCGGCACACGATGAAGAGGCAGATCCCGATCGGCGGCGTGATGAGGCCGATCGCGAGGGTGAGGACCATGATGACGCCGAGCTGGATCGGGTCGACGCCGATCGCGGTCGCGAGCGGGAGCATGAAGGGCGTCGCGATGAGGAGGCCCGGCGTCGGGTTCATGAAGAGGCCGAGCCCCAGCATCACGGCGACGATCAGCGCGAGCACCACCGCCGGGGACTCGGCGAAGGTGAACACGAACTCGATCACCGTCTGCGGGATCCGCTCGAAGGTGATGGTCCAGGAGAACACCGCGACGGTCGCGACGATGAAGAGGAGGACGCCCGATTCCACCGCCGTCTCGGTGAGGATGCGCGGCAAATCCTTCAGCCGGATGGTCCGGTAGGAGAGGCCGAGGATCAGGCTGTAGACCACCGCGATGACGGCGGCCTCGGTCGGCGTCGTGATGCCGAAGACGATCGCGCCGACGACGAAGACGGGCGACAGAAGCGGCCAGAATGCGCGGGCGAAGGCGCGGCCGAGCTCGCGCAGCGTGGCGCGCCGCTCCGTCGGATAGTTGCGGCGCACGGAGATGATGTAGGCCGCGACGCCGAGGAAGAGCGCCATCAGGATCGCGGGGATCGCCCCGGCGAGGAAGAGCTTCGCGAGCGAGACCGAGGCGAGGCCGGCGAAAATGACGAACGGCACGCTCGGCGGGAAGATCGGGCCGATCACCGAGGAGGCGGCGGTGATGGCGGCGGCGAAGGGGGCGTCGAAGCCGGCCTTGCGCATCGCCTTCACCTCGACCTCGCCGAGGCCCGCCGCGTCCGCGACGGCCGAGCCGGACATGCCGGAGAAAATGAGGCTCGCGAGGATGTTGACGTGCGCGAGGCCGCCCTTGATGTGGCGCACGAACGCGCCGGCGAGGTCGAAGATGCGGTCCGTGATCTGGCCCGCATTCATGAGCTTCGCGGCGAGCACGAAGCACGGCACGGCGATCAGGATGAAGCTGTCGACGCCGGCGACCATGGTCTGCATGGCCGACTTCAGCGGCAGGTTCAGCGAATAGATGAGGCTGCTCGCGACGGCCAGCAGCACGAAGGCGATCGGCATTCCGACGAGGGCGAGCCCGAAGAGCCCGCCGAGCGCGATGAGAGCGGTCATGGCTGGATCACCCGATCACTTGGGCGGGGTCGACGTCGGGCGTCGCGAGGCGGCGGCCGCTGACGAGGGCGGATGCGGTGCGCACCGTCTCGTAGGCGAAGATGATCGCCATCAGGCCGAGACCCACGGTGCCGGCGAGGAAGAGGGTGCCGAGGGGGAAGTTGATCGCCGGAAGGCGCGAGTTGAGGCCGAGGATCACGAGCGAGACGCCGTGCCGGACGAGGACGACCAGGAGCAGGAAGATCGCGCCGTTGGTGAGGGTCGACACCGCGAGGTGGAGCCGCTCGGGCAGCTTGTTCACGACGAGTTCGACCGCGATGTGGGCGCGCTGGCCGGCGCCGGCGGCCGCGCCGAGGAAGGTCGCCCAGACGAAGCAGAACTTCGCGAGCTCCTCGGGCCAGGTCAGCGCGCCGCCGAGGCCGTAGCGGGCCACGACCTGCGTCGCGAGCGAGGCGATCGCGACCAACAGGCAGAGCGCGGCGAGACCCGCGATCGACTGCACGAACCAGCGCATCGCGCGGGGCGACTCACCGGACACTTCCGACATCCGAATTCCTCCCATCCGCCGCGTTTGCCAGCGGACCAATTTTGTATTGCAACAAGTATTTCTTCTGACATATCAGTTTGTCAATCACAATGGGAGGACCCTCATGAGCGGTGAGGACGGACGGCACGTCATCGTTGAGACCAGCGAACTCGAGGCATTCTGCACCGCGGCCTACCGCGCGGTGGGTGTTCCGGAGGCCGATGCCGAGCTTGCGTCAACGAGTCTCGTCGAGGCCGATCTGAGGGGCGTCTACTCGCACGGCGTCGTTCGATTGCCGATTTACATCGAGCGCCTGGCGGCGAACGCGATCACCCCGGCCGCCGCGCCGAAGGTCGAGCGCCAGACCCGCACGACCGCCGTTCTCGACGGCGACAACGGGCTCGGCCACGTCGTCAGCGCGCGGGCGATGGAGATCGCGCTCGACATGTCGGCGGGCGAGGAGTGCGCCTTCGTCGCGGTCAACAACAGCAACCATTTCGGCGCCGCGGCCTATTTCGCGGAGATGGCGGCGGCGAAGGGGGCGATCGGCTTCGCCTTCACCATCGGCGGCATCAACCACATGACCCCGTGGGGCGGGGCCGACGCGATGCTCGGCAACAACCCGTTCGCGGTGGCGCTGCCGACGCCGCTCGGCTTCCCCATCGTCCTCGACATGGCGTGCAGCGTGGCGGCGCGCGGCAAGATCATCGTCGCGGCGAAGGACGGGACGCCCATCCCCGGCGACTGGGCTGTCGGCCCGGACGGCGTCCCCACCACCGACCCCGTGCGCGCCCTTCAGGGTTTCGTCCAGCCGATCGCCGGGCCGAAGGGCTATGCGCTGACGCTGACCGTCGGGCTCCTCTCCACGATGCTGTCGGGCGGCGCTTTCGGCTCGGAGGTGACGCACATGTACGACGACCTCGAGCGGCCGCAGAATATCGGCCACCTCTTCGGCGTGCTGCCGATCTCGGCCTTCCGCGAGATGGACGAGTATAACGCGCACATCGAGAAGGCCGCGCGCGATATCAAGGGTGTCCCGCTTGCGACGGGGACAGATGAAATCTTCCTCCCCGGCGAGCGCGAATACAGGCTAAAATTGAAGCAGCGCGACAATGGTGTCAGCATCACCAGCGCCGTGCTGGAGGAATTGAAGGCCATGGGCGGGAATTACGGTCTGAAGGCCCCCGAGCCCATTCGAGTGGAGCAGGACGCATCAGCAGCCTGACCGACAAAACGATGACCGAGACCGAGCCTGCCTCGGCCGTTGATCGCGCCTATCGCACGATCAAGACGGCGATCTTGTCCAATGAGCTGCAGGCCGGGCGCTCGATCAGCGACCAGCGGATCGCCGTCGAGCTGGGGATCAGCCGCACGCCGGTCCGCGAGGCGCTGCACCTTCTCCAGCACGAGGGATACGTGATCATCTCCCCGCGCCGGGGGGTGAACGTGCTCGCGATCAGCCTCGACGATCTGACCCGGATCTACGAGGTGATCACGGCGCTGGAGCTCTACGCGATCCGCGTCGCAGGCCGGCGCGGCCCGGCCCCCGGCGCGGTGGAGGACATGCTCGCCGCCTGCGCCGGGATGAATGCGGCGCTCGCGGAGGGGGAGATGACGCGCTGGTCCTCCTGCGACGAGGCGTTTCACCGGGCGCTCCTGCGCTCCAGCGGCAACGATGTCATCGTCAGCCAGGGGATCCACCATTGGGAGCGGGTGAGCCGCGCCCACCGCGTGGCGCTGCGCCTGCGCGACAAGCCGCGCCTGTCGACCGACGCGCACAGCGAGGTGGCCGAGCTGATGGCCGCCGGCCGGTTCGACGCGGCGGTGGAGCGCCACTGCCAGCAGCGCGAGCGCTCCGGCCAGGAGCTGATCGACGCCATCGCCCGCGTCGGCCTCACCGAACTCTAGTTCGCGCCGGCCCGCCATGAATCATGGCGGGGTGGACCCGCGCGCGCGTCAGGCTCGCGCGGTGCCGCGCCTCAGAAGCCCGAGACGAGGCGCACGAGCGGGCGGCCGCTGGTGAGGCCGGTCGCCGCCTCCGCGATCGAGGCGGCGTCGATGCCGTAGTGGCGGTAGAGGTCCGTGACGGTGCCCGTCTGCCCGAACCGCTCGACGCCGAGGCTGATCGTCTTGTGCCCGGCGACGCCGCCGAGCCAGCCGAGCGTCGCCGGATGGCCGTCGATCACCGTCACGATCCGGCAGTGGGGCGGGAGCGGGGCGAGCATCCGCTCGATATGGCTCTGCGCCGCGGGATTGCCGTCGATCCGCGCCTTCTGCGCGTTGTGCCAGGCCGAGTAGAGGCGGTCGGCGGAGGTGACGGCGAGGACGCCGATATCGCGCCGGCTGTCGGAGAGGAGCCCCGCGGCGGCGATCGCCTCTGTCCCGATCGTGCCCTGATAGGCGATGACGAGGTCGGCGTTCGGGCCGGGCTCCTTCAGCCACGTCGCGCCCGCGATCACCTCCTCGGCGAAGTGCGGGTTCGCGCGGCGCAGCGGCTGCTCGATCTGGCGCGTGGAGAGGCGCAGATAGACCGCGCCGCCCGCTTCGTCGCAGAGCCAGGTGCGCGGGTCGGGGCTCGCCTCGCCCTCGCGCTGCATGTAGTCGAACGACCAGCCCATGATGATGGCGAGCTCGTCCGCGAAGGCGGGCTCGAAGCTCGCGAGGCCGTCCTGGCTCATGCCGATCAGCGGTTGCGCGATCGACTGGTGCGCGCCGCCCTCGGCCGAGAGCGAGACGCCGGAGGGCGTGCCGACGACCATGAAGCGGGCGTCCTGGTAGCAGGCATAGTTCAGCGCATCGAGCCCGCGCGAGACGAACGGGTCGTAGAGCGTCCCGATCGGGAGAAGCCGCTCGCCGAAGAGGGAGTGGCTGAGGCCCGCCGCGCCCAGCATCAGGAAGAGGTTCATCTCCGCGATGCCAAGCTCGATGTGCTGGCCGTCGGGGGAGAAGTCCCATTTCTGCGCGCTCGGGATGCGCTGGCGGCTGAAGGTGTCGGCGAGCTCCTCGCGCGCGAAGAGCTGGCGGCGGTTCACCCACGGGCCGAGATTGGTCGAGACCGTCACGTCCGGCGCGGTCGTCACGATGCGCGCGGCGAGGTCGCTGTCCGACTTCGCGATCGTGTCGAGGATTTTGCCGAAGGCGGCCTGGGTCGAGATCGCGCTGCCGGCGGGGGCGGGCGTCTCGGCAACGCTCGCCGGCACGTCGATCGTGGCGGCGTCGTAGCGGCGCGGGCCGCGGCGGAAGAAGGGGGCGGCGTCGAGGAAGGCTTGGAGGGTCGCCGGGTCGCTGTCGAGCCCCTCGAACGCCTCCCACTCGTGGCCCTCGCGCACCTTCATCGCGCGCTGCAGCGTCTCCATCTGCGCGGCCGTCATCAGGCCGGCGTGGTTGTCCTTGTGGCCGGCGAGCGGCGTGCCCCAGCCCTTCACCGTGTAGGCGATGAAGACGGTCGGCCGGTCGTGGTCGATCGCGCTGAAGGTCTCGGTGAGACTCGCGACGCAGTGGCCGCCGAGATTGGCCATCAGCTCGGCGAGCTCGGCATCGCTGCGCTTCTCGATGAGGGCGGTCGCGGGACCCTGGTCGCCGATCTCATCCAGCAGCCGCTTGCGCCAGGCCGCGCCCCCCTGGAACATCAGCGCCGAATAGAGCTGGTTGGGGCACGCGTCGATCCAGGCGCGCAGCCTCTCGCCGCCGGGCTCGGCGAAGGCGGCCCGCTGCAGCGCGCCATATTTCAGCGTGACGACATCCCAGCCGAACGCGCGGAAGACGGTTTCGACGCGCTGGTAGAGGCCCTCGCGCACGACGCCGTCGAGGCTCTGGCGGTTATAGTCGATGATCCACCAGGTGTTGCGCACGTCATGCTTCCAGCCCTCCTGCAGGGCCTCGTAGACGTTGCCTTCGTCGAGCTCGGCGTCGCCGACGAGGGCGATCATCCGGCCCGTCGCCCCGCTCGCCCCCGGCCAGGACTTTGCTGCCAGATAATCCTGGATCATCGAGGCGAAGAGGGTGATGCCGACGCCGAGACCGACCGAGCCGGTCGAGAAGTCGACATCGTCGGTGTCCTTGGTGCGGCTCGGATAGGACTGGGCGCCCTTGTAGCCGCGGAAATTCTCCAGCTTCTCGCGGCTCTGGTTGCCCATGAGATATTGGATCGCGTGGAAGACGGGCGAGGCGTGCGGCTTCACCGCGACGCGATCCTCCGGGCGCAGCACCGAGAAATAGAGGGCGGTCATGATCGAGACCATCGAGGCGCTCGACGCCTGGTGGCCGCCGACCTTCAGCCCGTCCACCTTCTCGCGCCGGTTCGCCTGATCGATGAGGAGACAGGCGAGCCAGAGCACCTTGCGCTCCAGGTCGCGCAGAATGGCGGTGTCTTCGGTGTGTGTCGCCATGATCGCCTCCGAATAGCGGGTCCGAACTCGACAAGGTGTGGAGACGGACAGGATAGCGCAGACGCCGCGGCACGTCCTTGCGAAATCATGTGGCGGACGGCATCATCGTGGCAGATTCAGCCAAAAGAGGTGGGTATTGGGGTGGAAACACTCAAGCTCGACCAGATCGATCGCCACATCTTGCGCGTTTTGCAGGAGAACGCGCGACTCACCAACCAGGAGCTCAGCGAACGGGTTGGGCTCAGCCCCTCGCCGTGCCTGCGCCGTCTGAAGCGGCTCGAGGCGGAGGGGGTGATCACCGGCTATTTCGCCTCGGTGGACGAGGAGAAGCTCGGCCTGCCGGTCGCGATCTTCATGTCGGTGCGGCTGGAGCGGCAGGTCGACGCCGAACTCGGCCGGTTCGAGGCGGAGGTCCGCAAGCACCCCGAGATCGTCGATTGCTGGCTGATGACCGGCGACAACGACTACCTCCTGCGCATCGTGGCGCCCGGCCTCAAGGAGTACGAGCACTTCCTGACGAGCATCTTCACGAAGATCCCCGGCATCGCCTCGATCCGCTCGTCGGTGTCGCTGCGCCGCGTGAAGGCCTCGGCCCCGCAGCCGGCGTGAAACGAAGAAAGCCGCCCGGGTGGGCGGCTCGCTTTCTCCTCGGTGCGGTCGGCTCAGTAGCAGACCTTCTCCTTGCGCATCACGTAGTGGCCGCGGCGCGGGTTCCAGACGCGAACCTTCTCGATGTAGCAGTCGCGCTGACGAACGCGGCGGTGGCCGTGGCCGCCGTAGTAGCCGCGGTTGTTGTTGCCGGAGGCGACCGCCGCGCCCAGCGCGAAGGCGCCGAGGCCGATGATGGCGGCGCCCGCCGCGTTGCGGCCGCGATTGCCGACCGTCTCGATGCCGGTCGCGTCGGTCTGGATCTCGGCCTTGGCGAGGCCGTTGAAGGGGGCCGCGGAGGCGGCGTTCGGGACGAGGGCGGCCATCGCGATCGTGAGCGCGGTGGTGGCGGCGATGATCTGGTTCTTCATGGTCGTCTCCTGCTCTCTGATGTTTGCTTCGGCTCTCCCGCCGACACACCGAAGATGGCGACGCCCGCAGAACCCGCCCGTGACCCCCATCACAGCGGGCGCGTTTGGAAATTCTCCTGCTTAAACAGTCTCTTGATGTGTTCACCGTCACATTTCCCGGCCGCGGCGACACAAGCTTGCCCGACCGAACCCAATGCCTCGATCCGCTCGCCGAGATCGCTGCGCCGCGTGAAGGCCTCGGCCCTGCGGCCTTCCTGAAACGAAGAAAGCCGCCCGGTTGGGGCGGCTCGCTTTTTCCTCGGTGCGGTCGGCTCAGTAGCAGACCTTCTCCTTGCGCATCACGTAGTGGCCGCGGCGCGGGTTCCAGACGCGAACCTTCTCGATGTAGCAGTCGCGCTGGTAGACGCGACGGTGGCCGTGGCCGCCGTAGTAGCCGCGGTTGTTGTTGCCGGAGGCGACCGCTGCGCCCAGCGCGAAGGCGCCGAGGCCGATGATGGCGGCGCCCGCCGCGTTGCGGCCGCGGTTGCCGACGGTCTCGATTCCGGTGGCGTCGGTCTGGATCTCGGCCTTGGCGAGGCCGTTGAAGGGGGCCGCGGAGGCGGCGTTCGGGACGAGGGCGGCCATCGCGATCGTGAGCGCGGTGGTGGCGGCGATGATCTGGTTCTTCATGGTCGTCTCCTGCTCTCTGATGTTTGCTTCGGCTCTCCCGCCGACACACCGAAGATGGCGACGTCCTCGGAACGCGCACGTGACCCTCATCACAGCGCGCGTCTTTCGGAATTCTTTCGTTGAATCAGCCAGTTGATGTGTTGCGCGTCACACTTCCCGAACGCCTCCATCGCCGCTTGCGGGATCGATCCCGCCAACGAAAGACGTGGATTGCCGGACGCGTCGATCGCTGCGTCGGTCTTGCATTTCTATTGTGCCCTAAAGCAAACCCTTGAGACGCGGCGCATTCGCAATCGCCGCGATGCAATAGGGGCGCTCCGACAGGCCGATTGGGCCGGGATGCGGCGCTTGAGGAGAGAATTGCCAGGATGTGCACGTCGCTCAGCTATCGGGACACCGCCGGCAATGCCTATTTCGGGCGCACGCTCGAGCTCACGACCGCGCTGCCCTACGAGATCGCCTACCTCCCGGCGGGCGTCGCCTTCGCTTCGGCGATGGCGGGGCACGGTCCGTTCGAATACACCGGCCGACACGCCTTCCTGTCGATCACGATGCCCGACCGCGTGCCGACGGCCGACGCGCCGATCGGCCTTGCCGACCTCAAGGTGCTGGAGGGGCTGAACGAGAAGGGCCTCACCTTCAGCCTCCTGTCCTACCCGGCGGCGGGAGGGTCGCGGCAGGCGGTCGAGAAGACGAAGGCCGTGCTCTCCGCGTCCGATCTCGGCTCCTGGGCGCTCAGCCAGTTCGCGACCGTTGATGCGCTGAAGGCGGCGCTCGCGGAGCAGCCCGTCCTCCTCCAGCCGCTCGCGATCCTCGGCGGCGTGGAATCGCCCTTCCACTATGTCGTCCACGACGCGTCCGGCGCGTCGGCCGTCATCGAGTTCACGCGCGGCGAGATGAAGGTCTACGACAACCCGGTCGGCGTGATGACGAACGGGCCCGCCTTCGACTGGCACCTCACCAATCTCGACAACTACACCTTCCTGTCGAACGTCGACCGCTCCTCGGCCACCTTCGGCGCCTATCGCGCGGTCCAGCCGGATTCCGGCATTGCGACGGCCGGCCTCCCGGCCTCCAACACCTCGGTCGGCCGCTTCGTGCGCGCGGCCTTCTACGCCGAGTTCACCGAGAAGGCGGCGACCCCCGACCTCGCCGTGCAGACGCTCGCGCACATCATGAACAATTTCGACCGTCCGCGCGGCGTGACCATCGACTACCCCGAGGCGGGGGGCGGGCATCTGGAGGTCGCGGGCCTCGCGGCGGACGCCTCGACAGCCTACGCGACCGAGTTCACCTCCTGGACGAGCCTTGCCGACCAGTCGCGCGGCCTCTTCTTCGTGCGCGACTACAAGGGGCTGAACTACACGCGGTTCGACCTCGCATCGCTGCGCGAGGCGAAGGGCCCGCTTGTCGTGCCGCTCCAGGCGGTGTCGGGCGCTGCCGCCGACGGCAGCGCGGCGCTCCTTGCGACGCGCCCGGCCTGACGCCCCCACCCCATCCCGAGCCAAGACCCCGATTTCGCGACGAGAAGGAGCCACCCGTGGGCGATGATCGCACCGCCGTTTGGCGCGACAATCCGTATGACGAGACCTATGGCGCGGGCGATCTCGCCACGCCGCTCGCCAAGTCCGGCTTCCCGGCCGACGAGCGCGATCCGCGCCGCATCTACCTCGCCATCAAGGACGAGCTGATGCTCGACGGGAACGCGCGGCAGAACCTCGCGACCTTCTGCCAGACGTTCGAGGAGCCGGAAATCCATCGCTTGATGGACGACTGCATCGACAAGAACATGATCGACAAGGACGAGTATCCGCAGACAGCCGAGATCGAGCGGCGCTGCGTGCGGATGCTCGGCGATCTGTGGCATGCGCCGGACGCGGAGAACGCGGCCGGGTGCTCCACGACCGGGTCGAGCGAAGCGGCGATGCTCGGCGGCCTCGCGATGAAGCGGCGCTGGGAGGCGCGGCAGCGTGCGGCGGGAAGGCCGACCGGCAAGCCGAACCTCATCACCGGCCCGGTGCAGATCTGCTGGCACAAATTCACCCGCTATTGGGACATCGAGCATCGCGAGATCCCGATGGAGAATGGCCGCCTTCTGATGACGCCCGAGGAGGTGATTTCCCGCTGCGACGAGAACACGATCGGCGTCGTGCCGACCCTCGGCGTGACCTTTACGGGCGAATACGAGCCGGTGAAGGCGGTGAGCGACGCGCTCGATGCCTATGAGGCGAAGACCGGGCTCGACATTCCGATCCATGTCGACGGGGCGAGCGGGGGCTTCCTCGCGCCGTTCTGCGCGCCGGATCTCGCCTGGGATTTCCGCCTGCCGCGCGTGCGCTCGATCAACGCGTCCGGCCACAAGTTCGGCCTCGCCCCGCTCGGCGTCGGCTGGGTCCTGTGGCGGGAGGAGAAGGACCTCCCGGACGAGATGGTGTTCTGGGTGAACTATCTCGGCGGCAACATGCGGGACATCGCGCTCAACTTCTCGCGCCCTGGCGGCCAGATCGTCTGCCAGTATTTCAACTTCCTGCGCCTCGGCATGGACGGGTACAGGAAGATCCACACCGCCTGCTACGACAGCGCCCGCTACATCGCCGACGAGATCGCTGCGATGGGCCCGTTCGACGTCGTCTATGATGGCGACATGGCGCGCGGCATCCCCGCCGCGTCCTGGACATTGAAGCCCGGCACAAATCCCGGCTTCACCCTCTTCGACCTTGCCGACCGGCTCCGCGTGCGCGGCTGGCAGGTGCCGGCCTACACGCTGCCGGCCAATCGCGAGGACCAAGTGATCCAGCGCGTGCTGGTGCGCAACGGCGTCAGCCGCGACCTCTGCTCGCTGCTGGTCGACGACATGAAGGCCGCGATCGCCCACTTCGAGGCCCACCCGATCCAGGCCCCGATGACCAAGGAGGAGGCCTCCGGCTTCCACCACTGAGGGACGGCATGGATCGCGCGCGACACGGCGCGTCCGCATGAGAGTGCGGGCGCATCACGGGCCGGCCCCGATGCACACGGCGGGGGCCTGGCCCTTCGTCACCTTCCGCAGCTTCCACCATCGCGGACGGCACATCACCTGGCGGGCGCGCGAGCACCGCAAGGGCCTGCGCCGCGCCGCGCGTGCGCTGGAGAACGCGGCCGTCCCCTTCTGGCAGGCGGCGCGTTACAACTGGATCACCGGCGCCTTTTTTGCGGTGGGCGCGCTCCTCTTCATGCTCGGCGCCGGCCTCTCCCTGGTGCCGGACATCGGGGCCACCCTCTCGGGGGCGGCGATCGCGATGATCTATTTTGCGGGCTCGGTGCCGTTCACGATCGCGGGCTATCTCCAGCACTTTCAGGCAGCGAACGCGCCCGAATTCACGCCGGATCCGGAACCGCAGACGCCGGCGACGCGCCGGATCGCCGTCATCGGCTGGCATCCGGGAAACGCCGGCTGGATCAGCACGATCACCCAGTTCATCGGGACGATCGCCTTCAATTTCAACACGTTCGACAGCATCGACGCGCCGTCTTCGTGGTGGATGCAGGATCTCGCGATCTGGACGCCGGGGATGGTGGGCTCCGTGCTCTTCCTCGTCTCCGGCACTCTCGCTTTCATCGAGACCGGCCACGCCTATTGGAGCTGGAAGCCGCGCGACCTCTCCTGGTGGATCGTGTTCGTGAACCTCATCGGCTGCGTCGCCTTCATGATCTCCTCGATCCTCGCCTTCGTGCCGAAGGGGGCGGAGCCCGGCTGGATCCCGGCGATGTCGAACGCGCAGCTATTCGCCGGCGCGCTCGGCTTCCTGATCGGCGCGCTCCTCATGATGCGCGAGAGCCGCCTCGCCGACGCCGGCGGATCCACGGCTGCGGGCACCGCCGAAGCGGCGCGCGAGGCGGCCTAATTTCGGGGGACGAGGGCGAGAACGCGCAGCGGGCTCCCGCTGCCACGCCGGATCTTCAGCGGAGCGGCGATGAGGACCGCGCCCGTCGGCGGCAACAGGTCGAGATTGGCGAGGCATTGCAGCCCGTACCGGTTCGCGCCGTGGAGGGTGTAGTGCGCCGGGTAGGGCGGGTTGAGGTAGGAGGCCTGGCCCGCGTCCGTGCCGATCGTCTCCGTGCCGAAGCCCAGAATGTCCCGCTCCTCGACGAGGAAGCGCATGCATTCGGGATCGGGGCCGGGCGTGTGCTGGCCGTCGGCGGCGAAATTCTGGAAGGCGACCGGGTCTCCGGCCTTCCTCGCCCAGCCGGTGTGCATCAGCACCCACGTCCCGGCGGCGATCCGCCCGTGCGCGGCCTCGAAGGCGAGGATGTGGTCCACCGTCAGGAGAAAATCGGCGTCTGCCTCGCTCGCGGCGACGCAGTCGATCACCGCGGCGGGGCCGACGAAGCGGGATGGTGGGATCGCGTCGGTGGTGTTGTGCGGCAGGTTCCGGCCGGAGATCCAGTGGGCCGGGGCGTCGAAATGGGTGCCCGTGTGCTCGCCGCAGGAGAAGTTGTTCCAGTACCAGGCCGGCCCGCGCGCGTCGTAGTGCGAGATCTCCTCGATGCGGAAGGGCGCGGAGGGGACCGTCTCGGACGGCAGCGTGATGCGCGGGAAGTCCGGCGAGAGCGTGTGGGTGAGGTCGACGATCTCGACCGCGCCGCTCGCGAGTTCGGCGATGAGGAGGGGGAGGGCGCTCATTGTCCGGCCTCCGCGAGCTCGCGCGAGAAGGCGGCAGGATCGGCGCGCCAGCGCTCGTACCATTGGCGCGAGACGGGGTCGGGGAAGACGTCTTCCACCCCGCTTTCCAGCGCCTTCACCGCCGCGCGGGCGAGGGCGTCCGGCGCGATCTTCGGCGGCAGGTCGAGCTGGTGCCAGCCCTCGTCGACGGGGCCGGGGAAGATGTTGACGACGCGCAGCCCGCTCGCCCGCATGTCCGCCCGCATCCCCTGCGCGAAGGCGAGCGCCGCGGCCTCCGCGGCCGAATGGGTCGCCTTCGAGGGGGAGGCGACGAGGGCGTAGATCGACAGGATGTTCACCCAGGCGATGGCGTGGTTCGGCCCCTCCGCCGCGCGCGCGGCGAGCGCGGGGCCGAACGCGCGGGCAAGGCGCAGGAGGCCGAGATAGGTGGTCTCCATCTCCGCCCGCGCCGTCTCGACGCCGAGCCCACCGACCGCGCGGTCCGGCCGGTGATAGTCGGCGGTGTTGATCACGATGTCGGTCCGCCCGCCGATCCGGCCGGCAAGGTCGATGACCGAATCGCTGTCCGTCACGTCGAGCGGGACGACGGTCACCTCGGGCGCCGCGACCGCCTCCTCGAAGCCTGGGACGATTCCCCACGGCTCGGCGCGGCCCGCCCAGACGATCGCCGCGCCCGCCGCGACGAGGGCCTTCACCATGGCGAGCCCGGCGGGAGAGGCCGCGTCGGTGACGAGCACCTTGCGGCCCTTGGGGGAAGCGGTGAACTCGCGCATTTGCGAAACCTCGAAATCAGCGTGGTCTTTGGGGAGCGCGATGAGGGCGGTGTGGCCGGCCCGGTCGAGCCGGGCGGCGATCTCCACCTCGGCCGGCGCATCGCCGAGCGCGGGGTGGAGGAAGGCACCGACCGTCACGCCGCAGGAGAGGCGCACAAGGCCGGTGCGCCAGGGGGCGCGCTCGCGGAAATAGAGCTCGTAAGGATAGTGGAGCGTCGTCGTCGCGAGGAGGGTGCCCGCGCCGTCCGCAGGCCGCCAGGCGAGGCGGTCCGAGAGGCACGCGCGGCACACGTCGCGCGGCGGATATTGCACCGCCCCGCAATCGCGGCAGGTCTGGAGCGCGAAGGTCCCGGCGGCGGCCCAGGCGCTCATCTCGGTCCCGGCGCGGCTGCGAGAGACCGGCGGCAGCGTCGCCTGGCGCGGCGCGAGGATCGGATTGCGGCGGGGAGGACGGGGCGTCATCGGGAAAGGATCGCTGCGCCGGCGCTGAGGCCGCGGTCATAGTTGATCATGCCGAAACCCGTGACGAGGCCGATATCGGCGCGGGCGACGGGCGCGCCCTCGGCGGCATCGGTGAGCTGTCGCACCGCCTCCACCACGCCGAGATAGCCGCCGGCGGCGCCCGCCTGTCCGCCCGAGAGCTGGCCGCCGCATGTGTTGATCGGGAACGTGCCGGCGTTGGTGAGGTCGTGCGCGGCGAGGAAGGCTTTCGCCTCGCCCTTCTCGCAGAAGCCGAGATCCTCGAGCTGGATGGCGACGACGACCGGATAGTCGTCATAGAGCTCGGCGAAATCGATCCTGTCCGGGCCGATTCCCGCCTGGGCGTAGAGGTCCTCGCGCCCGTCCGCCCAGCCCGCGCGGGTCTGGATCGGATCGTCGGGGTACGCGTTGTGCCGCTCGACGAGGCCGAGGAGGCTCGCGTGGGGAAGGCCCTCCGCCTCCGCCGTCTCGCGGTGCATGACGAGGAAGCCCTCCGCGCCCGCACACGGCATCACGCAGTCGAAGAGGCGCAGCGGCTCGGCGATCGGGCGGGAGGCGAGATAGTCCTCCATCGTCATCGCCGAGCGCAGGAGCGCGTTCGGATAGGCCCCGGCATTGGTGCGCTGGGCAACGCAGATCCGCCCGAGATCGGCCGCCTCCGCCCCGAACGTGCGCATGTAATGATCGGTGAGGAGGGCGACGGCCGCGTTCGTGCCGGACGCGCCATAGGGGTAGGCCGCGTCCTGGCCGAAGCGGCTGAAGGCGGCGGTGGAGCGGCGGAAGGCGTCGGGGTCGTTGGTGTCGCCGGCGAGGCAGGCGACGATCTCCGCGTCCCCCGCCTGCACGGCGCGCGCGGCGCGGTGGAGCGCGACGATGCCGCTCGCCCCGCCGAAGGGCACGTGGTCGACCCACCGCGCGCTCATCCCGAAATGTTCGGTGAGGGCGATCGCCGTGTCGGGCGCGAGGGAGAAGCTCGACACGCACAGCCCGTCGATCCGCGCTTTCGGCAGGTTCGCGCGCGCGAGCATCGTGCGCAGCAATTCGCCGAGAAAGGCGTGCGCGGTGCGGGTCGAGAAGCGCCGGTAGGGCACGCTCACCGGCACGGCGACGACGATGCCGTCATATCCGAGGCGCCGTCTCATCGCCCGCCTTCGCGCAGCGCCTGCTTTTCGGCGCGCAGGTCATGGCAGTCCGGATGGGCGGCCGGATCCTCGGTGAGGGCGCCGAGGTCGGCCTTGCGCACCTTCTGCGTCGCCGTCGTCGGCAGGCTGTCGAGGAAGGCGACATAGCCGGGGGTCTTGTAGTAGGCGAGCGAGCGGGCGCTATGGGCGAGGATTGCCTCGGCCAGCGCCCGGTCCGGCGCGTTCCCGTCCTGGAGGACGATCGCGGCGAGCACCTCCTCGCCGCGGATCGGGTCGAGCACGGCGACAACCGCCACCTGCCGCACGGAAGGATGGGCGGCGATCGCCGATTCCACCTCGATCGCGGCGATGTTCTCACCCGAGCGGCGGATGATGTTCTTCTTGCGGTCGACGAAGTGGAGGGCGCCGTCCGGCCCCTCGCGCATGATGTCGCCGGTGTGGAGATAGCCGCCCTGCCAGATCGCCTCGGTCGCGGCGGGATCCTTGAAATAGCCGGAGAAGAAGCGGGCGCGGGGGTCGTCTCCGCGCGCGCGGATCAGCAATTCGCCGGGCACGCCCTTTGCGACCGGCGCGCCCGCGTCGTCGACGATCAGCGCCTCCAGCGGCGGGCCGGCCCGGTCCGGGCGGCCGAGGCAGCGCTCGCCCACATGGCGCGGCTCGACCATCGCGCACAGGATCCCCGCGCCGCCGCACTCCGTCATCGCCCAGCCTTCGAGGAGGGGGACGCCGAAGCGCGCCTCGAACGCGGCGTGATGGTCCGGGTGGACGCCGCCGCCCATGCCGAACCGCAGCGCGTGCCGCGTCTCTTCCGGCGCCTCCGGCAGCGCGAGGAGGATCGCCGGCATCACGCCGAGATAGTGGAAACAGGTCGCGCCCGTCTCGATCGCGGTCGCCCACCAGTCGCGCGGGTGGAAGCGGTCGATGATGATCTGCGTGCCGCCCGCGCGCAGCATCCCGATGAAGGAGTTGCCCATCGCGTTGACGTGGAAGGTGGGGAGCGGGGTCATCAGCCGCTCCTCACCGGGACTGAGCGCGATCAGCCCCTGTTGTGCGATGTACCAGTCGCCCCAGCCGAGAAAATAGGCGTTGGAGAGGAGACACCCTTTCGGCGTGCCGGTCGTGCCGGAGGTGTAGAGGAGGGCGCATTCGGCGGCGCGCCCCGTCGCGGCGGGGCCGGCTGCGCGGCCCGGCGCCGGCAGCGGATCGCCGGGCGCGGCGAGCGGGACGCCGAGCGCGGCCGCAACCGGCGTGACCGACGCGTGCCGCGCCGGGAGGGCGACGATCAGCGCCGCCTCGCTGTGGCCGACGACATAGGAGAGCTCGCTCTCGCGATAATCCGGGTTGAGCGGGACGATCGAGACGCCGAGGCTGTTGAGGGCGAGCCAGTGGAGATAGTGGGCCGGCCGGTTTTCGAGGAGCAGCGCCACGCGGTGGCCGGGCCCGTACCCGGCCGCGCGATAGGTGGCGGCGAGTGTGTCCGCCTCGGCGAGCGCCGCGCCATAGGTGATCGCGCGCCGCGTCTCCTCCCAGAGCGCCGCCACCGCCTCCGGCAGGCACAGGAGCTCATGGTCGGCAAAGCGTTCGGCCTGCGCCGCGAGGAGGGCGTAGACCGTCCCTTCGGCGGGAACGGGTTGACCCGCGGCGAGCGCTGCGCCTTCTTGCCGCCCCATCATGCGAAGACACGTGCGGCCGAAGGGCGCCGCGATCTGACAGGGTTTCGATGACAAGCTCCACCCCGCCGGGCGAGGACACACACGACACCGGGGACCTTCAGGACACCGGGGACACCGCCCTCTACGAGCGCCGCCTCGCCGAGTTCGAGTATGCGATCTGGCATCTCGGCGCGGCGTTCACGCGCTGGCGGCGCGACTGTCTCGACGCCGTGTCGGAGACCAACCTCACGAGCACGGAGGCGGCGATCCTGCACGCCGTCCACATGATGGGTACGTCGAAGGGGCTGATGGAGATCGCCCGGCTGCTGCATCGCGACGATATCGCGAACCTCCAATACGGACTGAAGAAGCTGACCCAGCTCGGCCTCATCGAGCGGCAGGGCCGCTCGCGCAAGGCGACGGTCTACGCCGTCACCGAGGCGGGCGGGGCGCTGGTCGAGGCCTACCTCGCGCGCCGGCGCGAGGTGCTCCTGCGCCTCTTCATGCAGGTGGCGCCGACCTCGGCCGAGCTCGACAATCTGATCATGCAGATGCACGTCATGATCGGTCTCTACGACCAGTCGAGCGATCTGCTTCTGACGCGGCAACCCTGACACGCCCATCTCCTACTGCATCCTGTAGCCGCCATTGACGTCGAACGTCGCGCCGGTGATCCACCCGGCCTCCGGCCCGGCGAGATAGGCGACCATGCTCGCCACCTCCTCCGGCGTGCCGACACGGCCGAGCGGGATCTTTTCGAGAAGCCCCGGCACCGCGGCCGGGACCATCGCGCTCTGGAACATCGGCGTGTCGACGGGCCCCGCCGCAACCGAGTTGACCGTGAGCCCGCTCGCCGCCGCCTGCCGCGCCGCGATCTTGGTGAGGCCGAGGACCGCCGCCTTCGAGGCGACATAGGCCGCGTCCCCGCGATAGCCGCCGATCTGTGCGGCGGCCGACGAGATCGTCACGATCCGCCCCGCCTCGACCGGTCGCGCCTCGCGCCGGGCGAGCATCGCGCGCATCGCGAGGAAGGTGCCGGTGGTGTTGACGCGGAAGGTGTGCTCCCAATCGGCGAGCGCCATCCGCGCGATCGGCACGCTCGCCGTCCCGCCCGCCATGATCCCGGCGGACGTGACGAGCACGTCGACCGGGCCGAGCGCCGCCTCGGCCTCGTCGAAGGCCGCGCCGATGGCGGCCTCGTCGGTGACGTCGAGGGGGAGGGCGAGGGCGTCGGGGCCGATCTCGCGCGCCGCGGCGACGAGGGCCTCGGCGTCGCGGTCGGTGAGGACGACGCGATAGTCCTCGTGCGCGAGGCGCGCCGCGCAGGCGAGGCCGATGCCCCGTGCGGCCCCCGTGATGAGTGCGATGCGTTGCCCGGACTGCGTCGGCATTGAAGCCTAATTCCTCATCGATCGCCTAAAGATCTACCGAGTTTGCGTTACACAACAAGCTTCTCATCCAATAAATTACGTTATAAACTCTTCCAAATCGCCGCCAAGAGGGGTCCTGCGCCTTGTCGGGAGGGCCAGGCGGGCGGCTGCGGTCGACGTCAAACCACGCGACGGGGAGTGTGCGGGCATGGCCACCAAGAAGAACGCGAAAATCGGATCTGTGGAACGGATGAAGCGGGCCTGCGGCCTCGCCGCGATCGGCCTCGCGGCCGCGGTCGCCGGCGTGCCGGCCGGCGCCTCCGCCCAGGAGGTCTCGCTGACGGTGCAGAGCGCGTGGCCGCTCACGCTGCCGGCCTCGGGCCGCGACGCGCAGCATTTCGCCGACGTCGTGAACACGGCCTCCGACGGCGCGATCGAGGTCGACCTCTACGCGCCGGGCCGCCTCGTGCCGCCGCTCGAGATCTTCGACGCGGTGCGCAACGGCACGCTCGACGCGGGCTACACTTCACCGCTCTATGTCGCGGGCAAGTTCCCCGCCGTGCAGCTCTTCGGCGGCGTTCCCTTCGGCCCGGACGCGTTCGGCTATCTCGGCTGGATCTACAATGGCGGCGGCCTCGACATCTGGCGCGAGATCTACGGCGCGCAGGGCGTCGTCACCGTGCCGTGCGGCCTGATGGAGGCGGAGGCCGGCGGCTGGTACAACAAGCCGATCGACACCGTCGAGGACCTCCAGGGCCTGAAGGTCCGCTTCGCCGGCCTCGCCGGTGAGGTCCTGAAGAAGAAGGGCGCGTCCGTCGTCCTCCTCGCGGGCGGCGACATCTTCCCGAACCTCGAGCGCGGGGTGATCGACGGGACCGAGTTCTCGATGCCGACGATCGACAAGGTGATCGGCTTCGACAAGGTGGTGAAGAACTACTACCTGCCCGGCTGGCACCAGCCCGCCGCGATCAACGAGCTCATCATCAACCAGCGCAAGTGGGACTCGATGACCGAGGGCCAGCGCGCCCTGATCGAGCTCGCCTGCCGCGAGACGATGGTCTGGGGCGTGACCTCCACCCTCACGGAGAACGCCGAGGCGGTCGAGGCCTTCAAGGCCAACGGCGTCGAGATCCGCCAGTTCTCGCCCGAGGTGCTCGCCGCCTTCAAGGAAGCCACCGCCGAGGTGATGGCCGAGCAGTCTGAGAAGGATGCCGACTTCAAGCGCACCTGGGAGTCGCTCCAGGCCTATCGAGCCGGCGCCGCGGCTTGGACGAACGACGACAACTGATAGGATCGACGGGCGGGCCGCTCCGGCGGCCCTCCCTCACGCCCCCCGCGGACGGCGAACATGCGCGCATTCCTCCCCGTCTTCGTGCGACGGATCGACGGGCTCAGCCGGGCGGTCGGCCGCGTCACGGCGCTGGTCCTGCCCATCATGATGCTGGTGATCGTCGCCAATGTCGTGCTGCGCTACGGCTTCGGCATCGGCATGATCGAGTTCGAGGAGCTGCAATGGCACCTCAACGCGCTGATCGTCATGGGCTGCCTCGCCTACGCCTATCGCGATGACAGCCACGTCCGGGTCGACGTCGTCCACGCCCGCCTCTCCGCGCGCGGCAAGGCATGGGTCGAGCTTGTCGGCGGCGTCCTCCTGCTCCTGCCCTTCGTGATCGGCATCGCCTATTTCGCGTGGGACAATTTCGCCTACTCGCTGTCGATCGGGGAGCGCTCGCCGATGCCAAGCGGGCTGCCGGCGCGCTTCATAATCAAGTTCGTCCTCTTCGCCGGCTTCGTGCTCCTCGGCCTCCAGGGGCTTGCTGCGATCGGGCGCTCCATCCTGACCCTTTGCGGCCGGCCGCTGCCGCCCATCGACGTGAAGGACAACGCGTGAGCCAGGACCTACTCTTCGTCGTCCTGATGTTCTCGGCGTTCGCGGTCTTCCTCTTCCTCGGCTTCCCCGTGGCGTTCGTGCTCGGCGGCGTCGGGGTGATGTTCGCGGTGATCGGCGAGATCCTGCCCTTCTTCGGCGTGAAGGTCCTCGCCGGGACGAACTTCATCGGCTTCGCCGCCGACCGCATCTTCGCGACCATCTCGAACTACAGCCTCGTGCCGATGGCGATGTTTGTGTTCATGGGCTACATGCTCGAGCGCTCGGGCGTCGCGGACCGGCTCCTCGTCGCCCTGTCGGCCTCGCTGCGCCGCGTGCCCGGCGGGCTCGGCCTCGCGGTCGTTCTCATCGGCGTGGTCCTCGCCGCCTCGACCGGGATCATCGGCGCCTCTGTGGTGCTCCTCGCGACCGTCGCGCTCCCCGCGCTCGCCGCCGGGCGCTATTCGGCCCCGCTCGCGCTCGGCTCCGTCGCCGCCTCCGGCACGCTCGGCATCCTCATCCCGCCCTCGATCATGCTGATCGTGATGGCGGATCAGCTCCGCCTCTCTGTCGGCGACCTCTTCATGGCGGCGATCCTGCCGGGCCTTCTCCTCGCGCTCCTCTACGCGGTCTATATCGTCGTCTATGCCGCGCTCCGCCCGTCCGCCGCACCGAAGCCGGAGGCGGACGGGGCGGGCGCATCGACAGCGGCGCTCCTGCGCGCACTCGGACCGCCGCTCGCCCTCATGATCGCCGTCCTCGGCTCCATCTTCCTAGGCATCGCCTCGCCGACCGAGGCCTCGGGCGTCGGCGCGCTGGGGGCGACGATCCTCGCCGCGCTCGACCGGCGTCTCACCTGGTCGACGCTGCGCGCGGTGTGTGACGCGACCGGCAAGACGACGGCCTTCCTCTTCGCGCTGATCTTCGGGGCGAGCTGCTTCTCGGTGGTCCTGCGCGGCTATGGCGGCGATCAGGTCATCGAGGGTGCGATCACCGGCATCCCGCTTCCGCCCGAAGGCGTCCTCGCGATGCTGCTCCTCGCGATCTTCCTCCTCGGCTTCGTGCTCGACTGGATGGAGATCGTGCTGATCGTCGCGCCGCTGACGGTCCCGGCGGTGGTCGCGCTCGGCTTCGACCCGGTCTGGGTCGCGCTCCTCATCGCGATCTGCCTGCAGACCTCGTTTCTCACGCCCCCCGTCGGTATGGCGCTCTTCTACGTGAAGAACGCCGCGCCCGCGGGGACGACGACCATGCAGATCTATCGCGGCATCGTCCCGTTCGTGATCCTGCAGCTCATCGGGCTCGGGATCGTCTTCCTCTTCCCGCAATTCGTCCTGTGGCTGCCCCGGATCGCCTACTGACGGGGCCTCAGACCGCGATCGGCGCGGCGCGGTTCAGGATCTCGCGGGCGATGCTGTAGACGGTTGAGACCGAGGTCTTCGGGTTGTCGGGCGAGGCCTTCCCTTCGAGCCGCATCGTGAAGTTCACCGCGTTGGAGCGGACCTCGTATTCGTGGATGTTGCCGGGAGCGGCGGGGTCGGCGATGAGGCGCACCCGCGTCGCGTCGAAGCCCGCGCCCGCGAGCGCGAGCGTCGCCGCCACGTTGGCGTTCTTGGGGTAGGCGGTCGCCGCCTCGCGCGCGCTGCCGGTGAAGAACTCCGCCTCCTCGGCGAGGGAGGCAAGGTCGAGGATGTCCTCAGCAGGCGTCCCGCGCCAGGCGGCGGGCGGCTTGCGCGAGGTGTAGGTCACGCTCTCGATCCCGGCGATCTTCGCGGCGGCGAGCGCATCGATCCCGCCGATCGCGCCCGGGACGAGGACGGCCCGTGTTCCGCCGGCGCGCGCGGACGCGGCGATCTCGGCCTCGATCTCGGCATCGGCGAGTGCGCCGATCGAGGCGATCACGGTCTCGACCCCCGCCCGCAACAGCGCCGGCACGCTGTCGCGCACGGCATGGTGCGTGGCGCATTCGACGACGAGGTCCGGCGCGTCGTCGAGGAAGGCCTTCACCGACTCGGAGAAGTCCACCTCGGGGGCGATGTTCAGCGCCTTCTCGCGCAGCGCCTCGGTCGCGTGGTCGATCCGGCCGGGACGGGCGAGCACGCTGACGAGTTCCAGATCGAGGTTCGGATCCGTGGCGAGCACGTCGCACAGCATGGCGGCGATGTTGCCGTAGCCGATGATTCCCAGTCGTCGCATGGTCAACCTTGTCTGAGGGCCGCTGTCCCGGCGCGGCGTTGGCGCTCGCACGCTGATAGCCGAAAGCGGCCGGCGGCTCCACGGGTCGCGGCGGACGGGGCGCGCGTCAGAGGAGGAGGCGGGGGAGGAAGGACGTGATCTGCGGCAGCGCGATCAGCGTCAGGATCAGCGCGAGATGGGCAAGCAGGAACGGCGCGACCCCGGCGAAGAGCGTCCCGAGCGGGATGTCGGGGAGCTGTGAGCGGATGACGAAGATGTTCATCCCGATCGGCGGGGTGATGAGCCCCATCTCGGCGACGATCACGACGAGGATCCCGAACCAGACTGGATCGTAGCCGAGGCTGACGATGAGCGGCAGGAAGACCGGCACGGTGATGAGGATCATCGACACCGTCTCGAGGATGCAGCCGAGCACGATGTAGGTCGCGACGATGATCGCGAGGACGGCAAGCGTCGGCAAGGCGGCCGCCTGCACGGTGTCGACGAGGAAGACCGGGATGCGCGTCAGCGCGATGAAGCGGGCGAACATCAGCGCGCCGAGGAAGACGAAGAAGAGCCCGGCCGAGGTGATCACCGCCTCGCGAAGCGCGAGCCAGAGCCCCTTCGCGGAGATCGTGCGCGTCGCGATGGCGATCAGCATCGTGACGGCCGCGCCGACCGCTGCCCCCTCGGTCGGCGAGAACCAGCCGAGATAGATGCCGCCGATGGAGAGGGCGAAGACGAGGCCGAGCTTCCAGGTGGAGAGGAGCGCGCGGCGGGGGGAGGGTGCGCCCGTGTCGATCGGCGGGGCGACGCCCTCGCGCGTTGCGAGCCCCTTCGCGACGAGGATGGTGAAGAGGGTGAGGAGGGCGCCCGGAATGAAGGCGGCGGCGAAGAGGGCCGGCACGCTCTCCTCCGCGAGAAGGGCGTAGATGACGAGGATCACCGAGGGTGGGATCAGGATGCCGAGCGTGCCGCCCGCCGCGACCGCGCCCGCCGCGAAGCCGTCCGCATAGCCCGCGCGCCGCATTTCGGGGATCGAGACGCGCGTCATCGTCGCCGCCGTCGCGATGGAAGAGCCGCAGATCGCGCCGAAGAGGGCGCAGGCGCCGATCGTCGCCGTGGCGAGGCTGCCGCGCGCGCCGGGACGCGAGAGGGCGCGGGCCGCGTCGTAGAGCTCGCGCGACATGCCCGCCGCCGAGGCGATCGTGCCCATGAGGACGAAGAGTGGCACGACCGAGAAGGAGTAGCCGCGGATCATCTCGCCGGGGATCGTGCCGGCGACGAGGAGGGCGCGGCCGAACCCGTCGAGCCCGGCATAGCCGACGACGCCTGCCGCCATCAGTGCGATGGCGATCGGAAGGCGCAGTCCGACGAGGGCGAAGAGGAGAAGGAGGACGATGCCGCCCCACAGGGTCGGGCTCATCGCGGGCGGCGCCCCATCATTCGGCCTCGCCCAGAAGTAGGCGCATCAGCGCGAAGAGCGCGCCGAGCCCGTATCCCGCGAGCACCGGCGCCCAGTAGATGGTGAGGGGGATGCCGAGATCGACGGTGGTGTCGCCCCACTCCGCGACCTCGCCGAATTCGCGCACGGCGAGCCAGGTGAGGCCGCCCATCAGCGCCACCGTCGCGACGCCGGCGAGGATGCGCACGAGGCGCATCGTGCCCGGCCCCGCCACCGTGTCCACGAGGTCGACCACGATGTGGCCGCCGAGGAAGAAGGTGGCGGCGATGCCGAGAAAGGTCGCCCACGCCATCGCGAGCTCGACCATGTCGACGACGCCCTGGATCGGCGCGTTGAAGAGGTGGCGCGACACCACGTCGGCGACCGTCACCCCCATGATGGCGAGGAGGCCGATCGCGGCGAGGGCGACGAGGCCCTCGGCGGCCGCGCGACAGGCAAGGCGCATCGGGCGGCCGCTCCGCCCGTCAGCGATATTTGTCGGCGAGTTCGAGCATCAGCGCGCGCGCCTCGGCCGCCTGCGGCCCGCGCTCCTCGATGATGCGCGCGCCCACCGTGTCCGCCGCCGCCTTGAAGGCCGCCATCGCCTCCTCGCTCGGCACGATGATCTCCGCCCCGCCTTCCACGAGCGCGGCCTTGCCAGGCGGGTCCTGGTTGTCCCACACCGCGCCGACGGCCTCCTCGATGCCGGTGATGCTCTCGTCGAAGAGCGGCTTCAGGTCGTCGGGGATCGAGGCGTAGGCATCCTCGTTCATGATGAGGCCGAAGCTCGTCACGTAGCCGTTGAACTCGGTCACATAGTCGATGAGGCCGCCGAGCTTGAAGGCGAGGCCCGCGCCGCCATAGTCGATCACCACGCCGTCGATGGTCGTCTTCTGGAGGTTCTCGGCGATCTGGGTGGGCGGCAGGCCGACGCTCGCCGCGCCCATCTCGTCGAGATAGGCCTTCGCGGTCGCCGACGGGAAGCGGATGCGCATCCCCTTGAGGTCGGACGGCTGGGCGACGGCCTTGCCGGCGGTGTGGATCTGCGCCGGCTGGTGGGTGAAGAGGTAGAGCACCTTCACCCCGCGATGCTCCTTGTCGAGGATCGCGCGCATCTGCGGGTCGTTCAGGATCTTCGTCGCGTGGGTGGCGCTGTCGACGGTGAAGGGAATGTCGATGAGGCCGGTCAGCGGGAAGCGATCGGACGTCGCGCCGTGAAGGATCCAGCCGATATCGATGATGCCGCGCCGCGTCGCGTCATAGATCTCGGGCACGGGGGCGAGCTGGCCGCTCGGGAAGATCTCGATCGTGATGCGCCCGTCGCTCTTCTCGTTGAGCGACTTCGCCCAGTTGTCGAGATAGGCGCTCATCGGGTGCTGGGCCGGCAGATAGTGGCCGAGCTTGAAGGTGACGCTGTCCTGCGCGTGGGCCGTCACGGCCGCCATCGCCAGCGCGAACGCCAATAGGATCCGCTTCATCAATGTCCTCCCCTCCGGGGCGTTGCCCGGACCTGCGCGGTCTCGTGCCGCTTGCGGCGGGGCGCGTCCCCCGCCGCTGCCAGTATGCACAAGGTTCGCCCGTTCCGCGAGCGGCCGGGCCTACTCGCTGAAGGGGCCGACCGTGCGCTGCTCGGCATAGAGGAAGGCGTCCGCCACGTGCATCAGCGGGGCAAGGTCGACGTCGCTCGCACCCTTCGCGACGAGGTCGACGAAGATGTCGTAGAGCGCGCGATATTCGGCGTCCGGCGCGTCGACGAGGACGCTCCCGTCGCGGGTGAGGCGCTTGCCGCCGCCCGACAGCACATAGCGTGGCCCGTCGGTCTCGACGTGGATCTCCCAGGTCGCGGGCTCGGGCTGGTCGAAGGAGAAGTCGCAGGTGATCGGCACATCCTCTGAATTGAGAAAGGTCAGCTCAGCCGCGATCGGCTGTGCGCAGTTGGAGGGGTAGGAGAGCACCGACCGGGTGAGGCGGAAGGGCCGGGGGAGGGCGTGGGTGAGGATCGAGAAGGCGTTGATCCCCGGATCGAACACGCCGAACCCGCCGACCTCCCAGATCCAACGCTGGCCGGGATGATAGACGCGCACGTCCTCGCGCCAGGGGACGTGGACCGACCGGATCCGCGCGCCCGCGAGCGCGTCGCGCAGCGGCTCGACGGCGGCGGCGTAGCGCGAGTGCCAGCTCGCGAAGAGGGTGACGCCGGCCGCCTCGGCCTGCGCGGCGAGGTCGGTGATCTCGGCGACGGTGGTCCCCGGCGGCTTCTCCAGGAAGACGTGGCGCCCGTTCGCAATCGCCGTGCGCGCGGCCGCGTAGCGCGCGGCCGGCGGCACGCACAGCGTCACCGCCTCAACCTCTGGCTCCGCCTCGAGCATCGCCTCCAGCGTCGGATAATTGGGGATGCCGTCGACGGTGCCCTGATGGCTCGCCGCGGCGACGAGCTCGACCGCAGGATGTGCGGCGATCACCGGCAGATGCTGCTTTCGCGCGATCGCCCCGATGCCGACGAGACCAAGCTTCATGGTGCCTCCCGAGGCCGATCCGGGCGGCGGCCGGCGCCCCCTTCGGCCATTAGTACTATTTTTTCATTTGCTCGCAGCCACTACCCGTGGTTACGGTCGCCGAGGGTGGCCCGTCAACGGGTCAGCCGCCATCGCCACAACAGGGTCGGGACAAGGCCGGGCGGGGTATCACCAGGGAGGATTCATGAACGCCAAGACACTTCTTGCCGCGGCGCTTTTCGCCGCGTCGGCCGCCTCGGCGCCGGCCATCGCGCAGGACAAGGGGACGGTTGGCATCGCGATGCCCACCAAGTCCTCGACACGCTGGATTTCCGACGGGAATTCCATGGTTGAGCAGTTCAAGGCCGCCGGCTACGACACCATCCTTCAATATGCCGAGGACGACATCCCGACCCAGCTCTCGCAGGTCGAGAACATGATCGTGCGCGGGGTCGACGCGCTGGTGATCGCCGCGATCGACGGCACGACGCTGACGAACGCGCTGGAGCAGGCGGCCGCGCTCGACATTCCGGTGGTCGCCTATGACCGCCTCATCCGCGACTCGGAGAATGTCGACTACTACACCACCTTCGACAACTTCAAAGTCGGCGTGCAGCAGGCGCAGTCGATCGTCGACGCGCTCGACATGGACGCCTGCAATCCCTGCAATATCGAGCTGTTCGGCGGGTCGCCGGACGACAACAACGCCTACTTCTTCTACAACGGCGCGATGAGCGTGCTTCAGCCGCTGATCGATAGCGGCAAGCTCAAGGTGAAGTCCGGCCAGATGGGCATGGATACCGTCGGCACGCTGCGCTGGGACGGTTCGGTCGCGCAGGCGCGGATGGATAACCTCCTCTCCGCCAACTACACCGACGACCGGGTCGACGCGGTGCTGTCGCCCTATGACGGCCTCTCGATCGGCATCATCTCCTCGCTGAAGGGCGTCGGCTATGGCTCGGCCGACCAGCCGATGCCGATCATCTCCGGCCAGGATGCAGAGATCCCGTCGGTGAAGGCGATCCTCGCCGGCGAGCAGACCTCCACCGTCTTCAAGGACACGCGCGAGCTTGCCCGCGTGACGGTGGCGCTGGTCGACGACATCCTCAACGAGCGCGAGCCGACCATCAACGACACCGAGACCTACGACAACGGCGTCAAGGTCGTGCCGTCCTATCTCCTCGAGCCCGTCTCGGTGACGAAGGACAACCTCAAGGCGGCGGTCGTCGATACCGGCTACTACACCGAAGACCAGCTGAAATAAGGCGCGCGCCCGCGCCCTCGCGGCGCGGGCCGACCTTGCGGAGCACGGCGTGGGCACAATCCTCGAGATGCGCGGGATCACCAAGCGCTTCACCGGCGTGACAGCGCTGTCGAACGTGAGCTTCTCCGTGGAGGAAGGGGAGATCCACGCGATCGTCGGCGAGAACGGGGCCGGCAAGTCGACGCTGATGAAGGTGCTCTCCGGCGTCTACCCGCACGGCTCCTATGAGGGCGAGATCGTCTACGAGGACCATCCCGTCGCCTTCCGCTCGATCGCGGATTCGGAGCGTGTCGGGATCATCATCATCCACCAGGAGCTCGCCCTGGTGCCGCTGCTCTCGATCGCCGAGAACATCTTTCTCGGCAACGAATGCGCCAGCCACATGGTGATCGACTGGGGCAGGACCTACGCCCGCACGGCCGAACTCCTGAAACGCGTCGGCCTGTCGGAGAAGCCGCGCACCCGCGTCGGCGATCTCGGCATGGGCAAGCAGCAGCTCGTGGAGATCGCGAAGGCGCTCTCCAAGGAGGTGCGCCTCCTCATCCTCGACGAGCCGACATCGAGCCTCAACGAGGCCGACAGCGACGCGCTCCTCGATCTCCTGCTCGACTTCAAGGCGCGCGGGATCTCCTCGATTCTCATCTCGCACAAGCTGAACGAGGTTTCGCGCGTCGCCGACACCATCACGGTGCTGCGCGACGGGGAGGTTGTCTCGACGCTCGACGCCAAGGGCGGGGAGATCACCGAGGACCGCGTGATCCGCGACATGGTGGGGCGCAGCCTGTCGGACCGCTTCCCGCCGCGCGACCTCGCGCGCCCGCTCGGACCGCCGCTCCTCGAGGTCCGCAACTGGAGCGTCGACCACCCGCTCCAGAGCGACCGGCGCGTCGTCGACGACGTCTCCTTCACCGTGCGAGCGGGCGAGATCGTCGGCATCTCCGGACTCATGGGCGCGGGGCGGACCGAGCTCGCGATGAGCCTCTTCGGCCGCACCTACGGCCGCTACGTCTCCGGCGAGGTGCTGATCGGGGGCGCGCCGGCCGACACCTCGTCCGTCACGCGGGCGGTGGCGGCGGGCCTTGCCTACGTCACCGAGGACCGCAAGCAGTACGGGCTCGTCCTGGAGGAATCGATCCGCCGCAACATCCCGCTCGCCCACCTCGAGGGTGTCTCCTCGCGCGGGATCGTGCAGGACAGCCGCGAGATCGCCGTCGCGCGCGATTTCCGCGACCGGCTGCGCATCAAGTCCTCCTCGGTGGCGCAGGAGGCGATCAACCTGTCGGGCGGCAACCAGCAGAAGGTCGTGCTCGCCAAGTGGCTCTTCACCGAGCCGCGCGTCCTCTTCCTCGACGAGCCGACGCGGGGCATCGATGTCGGCGCGAAGTTCGAGATCTACACGATCATCCATCAGCTCGCCGCGGAGGGGAAAGCGATCGTCGTCATCTCGTCCGAGATGCCGGAGATTCTCGGCGTGTGCGACCGGGTCTACGTGATGAACGAGGGCCGCTTCGTCGGCGAGATGCCGGTCGCCGAGGCGAGCCAGGAGCGGATCATGGGTATGATCCTGCGGTCCCAATGAGCCTATCCGGAGAACAGACGCGATGAGTGTGGAATTCCTTCTGACGTCCCTGGTCGTCTGCCTCGTGCCGGGGATCGGCGTGATCTACACGCTCGCCGTGGCGCTCGGGCGCGGCTTCGTGCCGGCGGTGGCTGCCGCGTTCGGCTGCACCCTCGCGATCGTCCCCCACGTCGTCGCGAGCAGCATCGGCCTCGCCGCGCTCCTCCACACCTCGGCGCTCGCCTTCCAGACGCTGAAATATCTCGGCGTCCTCTACCTCCTCTTCATGGCCTGGCGCACGCTGCGCGAGACCGGCGCGCTCGCCGTCTCGGAAGACCGCAGCGCGAAGAGCCTCCTCAAGACGGTGACGGACGGCATCCTCCTCAACGTCCTCAACCCCAAGCTCTCGCTCTTCTTCCTCGCCTTCCTGCCGCAGTTCGTGCCCGCCGGAGTCGCCTCTCCGGCCTCCGCGATGGCGACGCTCGGCCTCGCCTTCATGGCGATGACCTTCGCGGTGTTCGTCACCTACGGCGCAGCGGCCTCGCTCGCGCGCTCCTACGTCCTGTCGCGCCCGGCGGTGGTCACCTGGCTGCGGCGCGGCTTCGCGGCGGCGTTCGGCTTCATCGGCCTGCGCCTCGCCTTCTCCAACTCCTGACCCAGAGACCAGCGATCGGAGCGCCCATGTCGCAAGAGGTGATCAGCGGAGCCGGGGACGAGGTCGCGGGACGGCGCGGCGCCTCCTTCGGCTTCATCCGAAACCATCTGCGCGAATACGGGATCCTCATCGCGCTGATCGTGATCATGGCCTTCTTCCAGATCGCGACGGACGGGATCCTCCTGAAGCCGGTCAACCTGACCAACCTCGTCCTGCAGAATTCCTACATCATCATCATGGCGCTCGGGATGCTGCTCGTCATCGTCTCGGGCCATATCGACCTGTCGGTCGGCTCGGTGCTCGGCTTCATCGGGGCGCTGGCGGCGGTGATGATCGTGGAGCTCGGCATCCATCCGCTCATCACCTCGATCGTGTGCCTGATCGTCGGGGCGATGATCGGGGCCGCGCAGGGCTACTGGATCGCCTACTTCAAGATCCCGTCCTTCATCGTCACCCTCGCCGGGCTCCTCGTCTTCAAGGGGGCGACGCTGTGGCTCCTCGCGGGCCAGTCGATCGGTCCGTTCCCGGCCGGCTTCCGGCTCCTGTCCACCGGCTTCCTGCCCGACCTCTTCGACGCCTCGCGCTTCAACACCGTCTCCTTCATGATCGGTGCGGCGATCGCGATCCTGCTCTTCGCGCTCGGAATGCGCACGCGCCTTGCCCATCGCGGCCATCACGAGGACGAGCCGTTCGCCTTCTTCCTCGCGCGGCAGATCCTCGTCTCGGCCGCGATCCTCTATCTCTCGTGGTTGATGGCGAATTTCCGCGGGCTGCCGAACGTCCTCATCATCATGGCGTTCCTCATCGCGCTCTATTCGTTCATCACCACGAAGACGACGGTCGGGCGGCGCATCTACGCGATCGGCGGCAACGAGAAGGCGGCGAAGCTCTCCGGCATCAACACCGAGCGCCTCACCTTCCTCACCTTCGCCAACATGGGGATGCTCGCCGCGCTCGCGGGGCTCGTCTTCGTCGCCCGCCTCAACGTCGCGACGCCGAAGGGCGGCCAGGGCTTCGAGCTCGACGTGATCGCGGCCGTCTTCATCGGCGGTGCGTCGATGTCGGGCGGGGTGGGGACGATCGTGGGGGCCGTCGTCGGCGCCTTCATCATGGGCGTCCTCAACAACGGCATGTCGATCCTCGGCATCGGGATCGACTATCAGCAGATGATCAAGGGGCTGGTGCTGCTCGCCGCGGTCATCTTCGACGTCCTCAACAAGCGCAGCGCCGGATAGGCCGGACGGCCGATCCCCCGCCGCATGGTTGACGGCGGGGGAGGGGAGGGCTCAGCGGGCGGACCGCGTCTTCATCGTGCGCGGCGCGGTGTGGGACGGGAAGGACGAGGACTGCTGCTGCTGGCGCTTGTACTGGCGCTTCTGCTTCAGGCAGCCGTTGCCGAAGGTGCCCCACCAGGCGGGGTTGTTCTTGCCGCAGCGCCAGGAGAGGCCGGCTTCCACGGTGCCGTCATTGGCGCTGGCGGAGAGGGCGGCGGTCGGCCCGAAGGCGGCGGCGTTGGCCGGCAGGACGGCGAAGGTCGGCGCGGCGACGAGCGTGGCGAGGAGCGCGACGGCGAGGGTCTTGGTGCGGGTCATGGTCGTTTCCTTTCGGGGTTTGGGTTTCAGCGATGACCGCTGGTGGCCATCTGTTGAACCAACGGGCCCGCGGCGCCCTTATTCCCGCCCCCCCCGATAAAAAGCCGCCGAAAAAGCGATTGTCATTGCGGACCGTATAATATACGCAAGGCCGCTTGGAACGATGGGGCCCCATGGTCGCGACACTCAACACCACGCAGATGACGGCGCTCGACGCGCTGCGGCGCGCCGCCCGCCCGCTGACCGCCTACGAGGTGCTCGACGTGCTGCGGACGAGCCACGTGAGCGCGGCCCCGCCGACGGCCTATCGCGCGCTGTCGAAGCTGATCGAGCTCGGCCTCGCCCACCGGCTGGAATCGATGAACGCCTATGTCGCCTGCTGCGCCGAGCATGGTGGCCACGACCCCGCCTTCTCCATCTGCCGCGATTGCGGGATGGTGGTGGAGCTCACCGATCCCGGCATCGAGGCGGGGATCAGCGCGGCCGCCCGCCGCGGCGGCTTCGCGCCGACCAAGTCCGTGATCGAGGTGCACGGCCGGTGCGCCGACTGCCAGGGACACGCCTGATGCGCTGGTTCTCCGCACCGCTTCTCGCAAGCGTCGGCCAGCGCCTCGCCTTCGCGGCCGTCGCCTCGGCCGCGCTCTGGCTCCTCTTCGCGTGGGCCGTGCGATGAGCGCCGCCCTCACGTTCGAGAACGTGACGCTCGGCTATGACCGTCACCCCGCCGTCCACCACATCGACACGGACGTGCCGGCCGGCTCGCTGACGGCGATCGTCGGCCCGAACGGGGCGGGGAAGTCGACGCTCCTGAAGGGCATCGTCGGCGAATTGCGCCCGATCACCGGCCGCATCATCGCCCCCAACCCGCGCGAAGCGATCGCGTACCTGCCGCAGAGCGCGGAGGTCGACCGCTCCTTTCCGCTGAACGTCAAGAATGTCGTCGCGATGGGGCTCTGGCGCGAGATCGGCGCGTTCGGCGGCGTCACCCGCGCGCACGAGGCCCGCATCGCGGCGGCGCTCCACACCGTCGGGCTCGACGGGTTCGGCAAGCGCGCGATCGGTGCCCTCTCCGGCGGCCAGATGCAGCGCGTGCTCTTCGCGCGCCTCCTCCTGCAGGACGCCCCGCTCATCCTCCTCGACGAGCCGTTCGCCGCCGTCGACCGCCGCACGATCACCGACCTCCTCGCCATCATCCGGCGCTGGCAGGAGGAGGGGCGCACGGTGCTCGCCGTCCTCCACGACATCGACGAGGTCCGCCGCGTCTTCCCCCGCACGATGCTCATCGCGCGCGAGCTGATCGCGCACGGCGACACCGAGGAAGTGATGACGGCCGAAAACCTCTTCCGCGCCCGCGCGGTCGGCGAGGCGTTCGACGATCACGCCCAGCTCTGCCGCCGGGCGGCCTGAATGGAGCATATCGTTCAGCCGTTCATCGAGTTCGCCTTCATGCGCCGCGCGCTCGTCGGCTGCATCGCGATCGCGCTCGGCTCCACGCCCGTCGGCGTCTTCCTGATGCTGCGCCGGATGAGCCTCACCGGCGATGCGATGGCGCACGCGATCCTGCCGGGCGCGGCGGTGGGCTTCCTCTTCGCCGGCCTCTCCCTCCCGGCGATGACGGTGGGCGGCCTCGTCGCCGGCATGGCCGTGGCGCTCGCGGCCGGCTTCGTCACCCGCTCGACGGTGTTGAAGGAGGATGCGAGCCTTGCCGCCTTCTACCTGATCTCGCTCGCCGTCGGCGTCGCGATCGTGTCGACCCACGGCAGCAATGTCGACCTGATGCATGTCCTCTTCGGCACCGTGCTCGCGCTGAACGACGACGCGCTGATCCTCCTATGCGCCATCTCCACGATCACCCTCTTCACCCTCGCGGTGCTCTTCCGGCCGCTGGTGATGGAGTGCCTCGACCCGGCTTTCCTCGGGGCGGTGAGCCGGATGTCGCCGGTCGCGCACTTCGCCTTCCTGGCGCTCGCCGTCCTCAACCTCGTCGCCGGCTTCCACGCGCTCGGCACGCTGATGGCGGTGGGCATGATGGTGCTGCCGGCCGCGAGCGCGCGCTTCTGGACGCGCGGCATCGGCCCGATGATGGCGGTGGCGTGCCTCTTCGCGATGGCGTCGAGCGTGGCGGGGCTGCTTCTCTCCTATCATTTCGGCCTGCCGTCGGGCCCGGCGATCGTCCTCTCGCTCGGCGGCGTCTATGCGGTCTCCGTCCTCGCGGGGCCGGTCGGGAGCCTCTCCTCCCGCTACTGGCCGCGGACGCGGCATCTCGAAGCATGAGCGACGCGCCTCCCGTGCGTCGCTGAGGACAGGCGGGCGCGGCGGGGTCTCGCCGCGTTGACAATCGAAATCGCGCGCGGCAGGGCAGAGAGTATGGTTTCAGTCCCCACGGTCGGATCCCGCACGGTCAGGGTCGAACGGCGTCGCATCGGAAGCCTCGTCGCGGGGATCCTGATGGCGGTCGCCGGGTTCGCGGTGCTTGCCGCGGTGCTCTCCTCCGGCCTCGGCCTTGTCGACATGGCGCGATGGGCGGCGACGCAGCAGCGCGCCTTTCACACGATGGTGAGCTCGCTCCTCAGCCACAATTCGGGCCCCTCGCTCGCATCGGCCGGGCTGATCGGCGCCTGCCTCGCCTACGGCTTCCTGCACGCGGCGATCCCCGGCCACGGCAAGTTCCTGATCGCGGGGGCGGGCGTGTCGAGCCGCATCAGCACGGTGCGCCTCGTGCTCCTCTCGCTCGCGGCGAGCATGATGCAGGCGGTGACGGCGGTCGTCCTCGTCTATGGCAGCTTCGCCTTGCTCGACATCACCGCCGGCTGGGCGATGGCGGTGACGGACAATCTCCTCGTCCCGATCAGCTATCTCGCGGTGCTCGCGATCGGCTTCATCCTGATCCGCCGCGCGGTGAAGGGGCTCCAGGCGGCGTGGGACCATCATGCGCCGCGCTTCGGCCTCGCCGCGCCGGCCGCCGCCGCCACGCACGACCACCACCACCATCATCACGATCACGACGACCACGTCCACGACGAGACGTGCGGCTGCGGTCACCGCCACGCGCCGTCGGTGGAGGAGGTGGACGCGATCCGCAACTGGCGCGACGCGGCGATGCTGATCATCGGCATCGGGCTGCGCCCCTGCACGGGCGCGGTGTTCGTGCTCGTCGCGGCGTGGCGGATGAACCTCATCGGGGTCGGCATCGCGTCGGCCTTCGCGATGGCGCTCGGCACGGGGGCGTTCATCAGCATCGTCGCGCTGTCGGCGGCGACGGCACGGGGCGCGACGCTCTTCGCGGCGGGCGTGCGCCATGTGGGGATCGCGGTGCCCCTCCTTCAGCTCGTCGCGGGTCTCGCGATCACGCTGATCTCCGTCGCCTTCCTGATCGCCAGCATCTGGCCGAATATCTGAAAATTCCGCCCCGGATGCCGTGAACACAGGCCGGCGCCAGCTTGCTTCTGTGTGGTTGGTCGCGATCAACCACGGAGCAGCACGATGGCGACAGCCCTACGGACCGACCCCTCCTTGTGGGAGGCGGTGAAGGCCGAGTTCATGCGGTCCGGCGACGGTGGCGCGCCGAACGAATGGTCCCGCCGCAAGGCCGCGCTCGCGGCGCGCGAATACAAGCGCCGCGGCGGCCAGTACGGCGCGACCCCGATGGCGGCCGCCGCACCGGCGCCTGCCGAGGCCGCCCCGCCCTGCGCGATCGCCGCGCCGAAAAAGGCCGCGAAGCGCGCCGCGGCGCCGAAGAAGGCCGCGTCGAAAAAGGCGGCCGCAAAGCCGGCCGCGGCGGCCAAGGCCGCGACGCCGGCCAAAGCCGCCAAAACCGCCAAGCCCGCGAAGCCGAAGGCCGCCAAGGCCAAGGCGGAAAAGCCCGCATCGCCCGCGCCGAAGGCCCCGACGCCCGCGCCGAGCACGACGGCGGTGGAGCCGCGCAAGGCCGATCTCGTCGCGGTCGCGAAGCAGCTCGGCCTCGGCGGGGTCGGCGCAAAGTCGAAGCCGGCGCTCGCCGGTGCCATCTCGGCGCATCTGCGCAAGGCCGGCCCATCGGTGCGCAAGGCCGACATCGACGCCGTCGCCAAGGTCTACGGCATCGGCGGGCGCGGGCGGATGACGAAGGGCGCGCTCCTCAAGGCGGTGATGGCGGCGGCGGTCTGAGCCACCGCCGCCACCCGGCCGCCCCTACGGGACGAGGCGGCGATAAAGGTGCCACGACGCGTGCCCGAGCACCGGGAGCGCGACGAGGAGGCCGAGGAAGGCCGGGATGCACGCGATGGCGAGGATCACCGCCACCGTCGCGCCCCAGGCGAGCATCGTGCCCGGATGGTGGAAGAAGGTGCGCGCCGACAGGCCGATCGCGGCGCGCGCGCCGATCCGCCGGTCGAACACCGCCGGAAGCGACATGCTGCCGACGATGAGGGCGAGGAGGGCATAGATGAAGCCGACCGCGCACCCGATCACAAGGAGCGCCCAGCCTTCCGGCCGGTTGAGCACCCAGTCGAAGAGGGTCGCGATGTCGGTCGGCGCATCCTCGCCGAGCGTTGCCCGGTAGATGAGCAGCGCCGAGCCGAGCCACGCGGCATAGATCGCCGCGAGGACGAGGCCGATGCGGAAGGTCGGCCCGAGGGGGCCGCCCGTGAGGGCCCCCATCGCGCGGACCCCGTCGAGTTCGCTCCCGTCGCCGCGCTCGCGCTGGGCGCTGAGGGCGTAGAGCCCCACCGCCGTGAGCGGGCCGATGATGGCGAAACCCGTCGTCATCGGGAAGAGGAGCGGCAGGAGATCCTGGTGGAAGGCGAAGCGCAGGAGGACGAGGCCGATCACCGGATAGACGATGATCAGGAACAGTCCGGTCGATGGGCGGGCGACATAGTCGCGCCACCCGTCTTTCAGGCTTTCGCCGATAAGATCCAGGCCGAGATGGAGGTCCACCTCGTCGTCGAAGTGATGTGTCGCTGAGCGTGCCATGGGTCTGCAGCCTCTCGTGCTGTCACCGTCAGGCGGGCACCGATTGTATCACCGTCAACCAGACATGGCGAGGGGCGCGGCCTGCCACCCGTCAATCCGCCCGGCTTCCCGCGACATCTCGTCTTGACTTCGTTCGCTCGCCGTCCTTTGATTTGGTTAATATTGCAGTAATGCAATCGCCAATCGGGCGTTGTAGTGGAGGAAGGTACGGCCATGGTCTCGATGAAGGTCATCAAGCCTCTGGATATGCTTATCGACAACTTGGTCGGCGAGATTCAGAGCGCAACGTCGCGTCAGGTCGTCACCGAGATCGAGGATTTCCAGTTCGAGTATCGCGGCGTCTATCGCGGCCGCTTCACCGTCGAGAACGAGGATGACGTCGAGGGCGTCATCAAGAAGATCCAATTCCTCGACGGGAACAAGAAGGCGATCGTCATCAACGGCGTGAACGCGGACGCCGCCGACGTCCTCAACGCCAAGGACACGTGGCTCGCCTTCAGCGAGATCCTGTCCGGCAATGACAAGATCAACGGCTCGAACGGCAACGACGCGCTCGCCGGCTTCTTCGGCAACGACGCGATCAACGGCCTCGCGGGCAGCGACTTCCTCGCGGGCGATGTCGGCAACGACACGCTGAAGGGCGGCCCGGGCGACGATTTCCTCGTCGGCGAGGAGGGGCGCGACCTCCTCTTCGGCAGCCAGGGGGCCGACTGGTTCGTGATGGATTCGCGCTCCGCCTTCGACATCGTGAAGGATTTCCGACCCGGCGACGCGGTGGTGATCGACACCAGCCGCGGCAGCGACTTCTTCCGCGCGACCTATGACGACGTGCGCGTCGGCGGCAACGCGAAGGTCACGAACGTCTTCGTGGACGGCGACCTCGTCGCCAAGGTCTTCGGCGCACCGGTCGACCTGTCCGACATCATCCTCCTCTGAGGACAAGGCGGGGCCTGCGGGGGGACGCTCCGCAGGCCGTGCCGCTCAACCCGCCGGGCGGGCGCGGTAGGCATAGTTGGCGTCGATCCGCTCCATCAGATAGTCGCCATAGAGGACCGGCTCGTAGCGCGGCGCGTCGCCGGGCTTCAGGCACGATTCCAGGCACTCGATCGTCTCGGCCATGTCCGGGTCGAAGAAGAAGGGGATCGAGTAGCGGTCGACATTGGCCGTGTTGCGCACGCCATGCGGGGTCGACTGCCAGCGCCCGTTGGTCCAGCGGGCGAGGATGTCGCCGACATTGACCACGAACGTGCCGCGCACCGGGCGCGCCTTGATCCAGCCGCCGCCCTTCTTGCGCACCTGGAGGCCGCCCACCTCGTCCTGCAACAGGATGGTGATGAAGCCGTAATCGGTGTGAGGGGCCGAGCCGAACTCGTCCTCCGCCGCGTCCGGGTTCGGTGGATAGTGGAGGAGGCGCAGGAAGGTCGTCGGCTCTTTGAAGTGGTCGTCGAGGCTCTCGGGCGCCATGTCGAGCGCGCGGGCGATGAGGCGGGTGAAGCGCCGCGCCAGCGTGTCGACGGCGACGAGATAGGCGCTCACCGCGTCGCGGAATTCCGGCATGTCGGCCGGCCACTGGTTGGGGCCCTGGAGCGGCGCGCCGAAGCGCGGGCTCGTCTCGGCCACCTCGTGCATGAACATCAGCGACTCGCTGTTGTTCGGCTTCGTCGCCTTGGCGACGGAGGAGGTGACGATCAGCGAGGTCTTCGGCGCCATGTAGCCGCGATGCCATTCGTTGATGGCGATCGCCTGCTTCTTCTCCATCGGCTGGGCGTGGAAGGCGGCGTTCGCGGCGAAGATCCGGTCCATCAATTCGACCGGCACGCCGGTGTTCGCGATGTAGCAGAAGCCGACATTGGAGAAGGCGTCGTCGAGGGCCTTGGCGATGGCGTCGGCGCCGGCCTCGTCGAACGCGAAATTCTGCAAATCGATGACGGGGAGCGCGTCCACGTCCTGCGCCACGAAGCGGTTTGTGTCTGCTGCTGAAGTGTCAGCCATTCGTGCCTCTTTGGTTGGCTTCGGTTGCGGAAAGATGCCTGTCAATCTTTAGGCATTCTGCCGATTTTCGCGGCTTTTCCGCAGCTTGACAGCCCGTCGAGTTCGTCGATTATATACAAAATTGAACGACTTCAACGCCCGTTGTCCAGAGGGTTCAGAGCATCAAAATGCGCGCACTCGCCAGCCTCGGCCGCCATCGCGGCCGTCCCAGTCTGACGATCACGTGACGGGGCGTTCCGGGCGCGCTGCATCGGCCGGCCTTCCCGACATTCTGGCCTCCGAGCTCGTGAAGGCGCTCGAGACGGAGATCACCGAGCTGCGCCTGCCGCCCGGCACCAAGCTCGTGGCCGACGATATCTGCGCCCGCTTCGGGGTGAGCCGCTCGCCGGTGCGCGAGGCGCTCCAGGTCCTCGCCGCCGAGGGGCTCGCCGACTATCGCCCCCGCCGCGGCATGGTCGTCGCCCCCTTCAGCCTCGCGCGGCTCGACGAGATCTACGCCTGCCGCGGGCCGATGGAGGCGCTATCAGCCGCCGGCGTCGCCGAGAACGCGACGCCGCTCCTCGTCAAGCAGCTCGACAAGCTCGTCAGCGACATGGCGAAGGCGCTCCATCGCGGCCGCAACAGCGACGCCTTCGCCGCGAACGTGAAGCTGACGGATCTTCTTCACGCCAATTGCGGCAACGAAACATTGAAGCGCATGCTCCAGATGCTCGACAAGCAGGCGCTGCGTTACCGCTACTATTGCTATCAGAAAGACCGTGAGATCGTCACCGCGGGCATCGAGGCGAACCGTGCCCTCGTCGAAGCGATCCGCCAGAACGACGCGGCGACGGCGAGCCGGATCACCGAGAAGCTCATCAAAGAAAGCTGGAAGATCATTCGCGCCGCGCTCCTGGAGGACGAGGCGATCGCCTCCGATGCGCAGGGCCGGGAGGAGGGACCACCCCAGAAGGCCCGCGGCAGGACCGGCGAGGCCAACCGCAAGCCGCGCACGGCCGCGACGCCGCGCTGAACACCCATCGACATTGACGAGAAGGGAAGACGGATGAACTGGACAAAACGAGTGGCTGCCGGGGCGCTCGCCCTCGCAATGACGACGGGTGGCATCGCCCACGCGCAGGACCCGATCTCCATCGGCGTGATCGCGAACCTCACCGGCACGGACGTGTCGACGAGCCAGTCGCTGGTGCGCGGCATCGAGATCGCCGCCGAGGAGATCAACGCAGCCGGCGGCATCAACGGTGCGCCGATCTCGCTGATCGTCGAGGATTCCCAGTACAAAACGCAGGAAGCCCTCAACGCCGCCCGCAAGCTCTATGACGTCGACAATGTGGACGTCGCGCTGATGTTTGGCGGGTCGAGCCTGATGCTCGCCGTCGCGCCGATCGTGCAGGAGAAGGGGAAAATCCTCATCAACACCTCATCCTCCTCGCCCCAGCTCGGCAATTTCGCCGGCACGCTCTTCTCGATCCTTCCGCTCGACGACATCGTCGGCAAGTCGCTCGGCGACTATCTGATCGCCCAGGGCGTGAAGTCCGCCGCCTTCGTCGTGCCGAACAACACCTTCGGCACCGGCCTCATGGAATCCATCTCCGCGGCCTTCGCGGCCGGCGGCGGCGAGGTGGTCGCGAAGATCGCCTACACCGAGGGCCAGCCCGACTATCGCGCCGACCTCCAGCAGCTCCTGCGCACGAAGCCGGAAGCCATCGTCACCGCCGGCTATGGCGACGACTCGCGCACCGTCTTCAAGAACGCCAAGGCGCTCGGCCTCGACCAGACCTGGTACGCCGCCTATCCGACCATCCTCTCCATGGATGACCCGGAGTGGATGAGCGGCCGCTTCAAGGGCATCGACAATGGCGGCACCTCGGGCCCGGTCGCCGAGAAGGTCGGCGAAGCCTACAAGGCGAAGTTCGGCGAGGGCCAGGGCGAGCTCCTGCCGCACGTCTTCTACGGCTATGACGGCCTGATGGTCGTCGCCGAGGCGATGAAGAAAGGCGGCGCGCTCGCCGAGACGCTGCCGACCGTCGTCGAGGGCTATGAGGGCGCGACCGGCGCGATCGTCTGGGACGAGAAGGGCCAGCGCATCGATGCGCCGATGGACATCGTCAGCTTCGAGAACGGCACGTTCTCGGTCGTCGACCACCAGTAGAGACAGCGCGCCGGCGCCCGTGCGGGGGCCGGCGCACACCCACGAGACGCGTTTCTTTTGCTTCAGCTCCTCATCAATGCCGCGATCTATGCGGCGGAGATCGCGGTGATCGCGACGGGTCTCGCGCTCACCTTCTCGATCCTGCGCTTCGCCAACTTCGCGCACGTCCAGTTCGCCATCGTCGGCGGCTACTTCTCCTACGCCTTCGCCGCGATGGGACTGTGGCTGCCGTTCGCGATCCTCCTCAGCGCGATCGTGGTGGGCTTCGGCGCGATCGGCATCCACCGGCTCGTCTTCCGCCCGCTCGCCGACCTCGCCCCCGAGGGCAAGATGATCGTCTCGTGGGGCGTCGCGCTCGTCCTGCGCTCCACGATCGCGGCCGTGTTCGGCGGGGCCTCGCTCTTCTTCGAGGTGCAGCCGCAATATTACGTCGTCGGCGACGCCATCATCTCCTCGCTCGACATCGCGGTCATCGTCACCGCCATCGTCGCGATGATCGTGCTCCACATCGTCCTCTTCCGCACGACGCTCGGCACCGCGCTGCGCGCCCTCGCCGACAATCGCGACCTTGCCGAGACGCGGGGCATGAAGTCGGAGCGGCTCGTCGCCGTGATGTGGTTCATCGCGGGCGCGTTCGCCGCGCTCGGCGGCACGCTCTTCGCGCTCCAGGCGCGGCTCCAGCCGGACATGGACCTCCTCATCCTCCTGCCGGTCTTCGCGAGCGTCACCCTCTTCGGGCTCGGCTCGATCTACGGGGCGGTCGCGGGCGCGGTGATCCTCTCCTTCGCCCAGAATATCGCGATCGGCGTCGACCTCGGCGGCCTCTTCGGCGATGTCTCCTGGTTCCTGCCGACCCAGTTCCGCGACGCGATCGCGGTCGGCGCGATGATGCTCGTCCTGGTGCTGCGTCCGCGCGCCGGCATCAGTGGCGCGCGGTAGGGGCGGGGAATGGTCGACTTCCTCATCTTCGCCGCGACCACCGTCGCCATCTGGTCCGTCGTCGCGATCAGCCTCAACCTGCAATTCGGCCTCACCGGGCTCGTGAATTTCGGCCAGATCCTGCCCTTCGCGCTCGGCGCGTTCGGCGTCGCGATCGCGAAGGTGCACGGCCTCACCATCGCGGGCGGCATCGGCCTCGGGATCGGGCTTTCGATCCTCGCCGCGGTCGTGGTGCTGGTGCCGGTGCGGCGCCTCGCGCAGGATTATTGGGCGCTCGTCACGCTCGGCGCGGCCGAGATCGTGCGCCTCGCCTTCGTCAATTTCGCCGGCCTCGCGGGCGGGGTCGACGGGGCGGGGGTGGACCGCGTGACGCCCGCCACGACGGCGCTCGGCCTCTCGCTCCTCCTCCTCGCCGTCGCGGTCCTCCTCGCGATGCGGATCGACCGATCGCCGCTCGGCCGCTTCCTGCGCGTCATCCGGGAGGACGAGGTGCTCGCCGCGAGCCTCGGCCGCCGCCCGTTCCGCTACCAGCTCCTCGTCACCATCATCTCATGGGCGATGGCGGGCGCGGCGGGCGTGCTCTACGCGCACTTCGTCGGCTATGTGTCGCCCGATTCCTTCAAGGTGTCGGAGACCTTCATGATCTGGACGGCGGTCATCGTCGGCGGGCCGGGCTCGATCCTCGGCGCGATCGTCGGGATGAGCTTCGTCCAGCTCCTCTCCGTCGCGACGCGCTTCGCCGCGCAATGGAGCGGGCTGCCCTACGATCTCGTCGCGAATTTGCGTCTTCTCGTGTTCGGCCTTCTCCTGGTGCTCGCATTCCTCTTCCGTCGCCAGGGGCTGATCCCCGAGCGCAAGGTGGTGACCCGTGCTCACGATCAGTGACATCTCGGTCTCCTTCTCGGGCGTGAAGGCGCTCGACGGCGTGTCGTTCGAGGCGCCGTCGGGCCGGATCCTCGGCCTCATCGGGCCGAACGGGTCCGGCAAGTCGACGCTCCTCAACGTCGTCGCGGGCGTCATCGCGCCGAACCGGGGCCGCGTCCTCCTCGACGGGGCGGCTCTGCCGGCCGGCAAGCCCGACGCTGTCGCCGCGATGGGCGTCGCGCGCACCTTCCAGGTGCCGCGCCTCGCACGTCGCCTCACGGTCATCCAGAACGTCATCACCGGGGTCCGGTCGCAGCCGGGCGAAAATCTCGCGACGCTGCTCTTTGCGCCGGCGAAGGCGCGCGCGGCGGAGCGCGAGATCACCGCCCGCGCCTTCGCGATGCTCGACCGGCTCGGCCTCACCCATCTCGCCAACCACGCCGCCGGCGGCCTCTCGGGCGGCCAGCAGAAGCTCCTTTCGATCGCGATGGCGATCATGGCCGATGCGCGCACGATCCTGCTCGACGAGCCGGCGGCGGGGGTGAACCCCGTCCTCATCGAGCAGCAGGTCGGACTGCTGAAATCGCTCGCCGCGGAGGGGCGCACGCTGATCCTCATCGAGCACAACATGGAAATGGTGGCCGATCTCTGCGACCAGGTGGTCGTCCTCGATTCCGGGCAGATCATCGCCGAGGGGACGCCCGCCGAGATCCGCGGCGACGCGCGCGTGATGCGCTCCTATCTGGGGCAAGCGCCGGCATGAGCGAGACCGTCCTCTCCCTTTCCGGCCTCAGCGCCGGGTACGGCCCGCTGACGATCCTCAACGGCGTCTCCCTCGCGCTCCGGCGCGGGGAGGTGCTCCTGATCCTCGGCGCGAACGGGTCCGGCAAGTCGACGGTCCTCAAGACCATCATGGGCCTCACCCGCACCACCGCCGGTTCGATCCATCTCGGCCAGGCCGACATGACGCGCTGGCCCTCCCACCGGCGCGCAGAGGCCGGGATCGGCTATGTGCCGCAGGTCGCGAACGTCTTCCCGTCGCTGACGGTGCGGGAGAATCTCAAGATGGGCGCGTATCTGTGCGCCGATCAGCTCGAGGCGCGGCTGCCGCCCCTCTTCCAGCTCTTCCCGCGCCTCAAGAGCCGGCTGCGGGCGAAGGCGGGGGCGCTCTCGGGCGGCGAGCGGCGGATGCTGTCGATCGCGCTGACGATGGTCGCCGCGCCAAAACTCCTCCTCCTCGACGAGCCGTCGAGCGACCTCGCCCCGGCCCTCGTCAGCGAGGTGTTCGCCGCCATCCGCGAGATCCACGACAGCCACGACATTCCCGTCCTCCTCGTCGAGCAGAACATCGCCCAGGGCCTCTCCATCGCCGACCGCGTGGTGGTGATGGCCGGCGGGCGCGTGGTCGCCGAAATGGCGACCGACGAGGTACACGACGACCACCTCCATGCCCTCTTCCTCGAGGGCACCCACCGACGAGCCGAAGAGCCAACCAGGACCTGACGATGCGCACCTTTATCGAAGGCGGATATCTGATCCCCATGAGCGGCGATGGCAGCGCCATCATCGAAGACGGTGCCGTTCTGATCGACAATGACCGGATCGCGGCCGTCGGCGCCGCGGCCGACCTCGCCCGCGAGAAGGAGACGGCCGACACGGTCGTCAGCGCCCGAGGCCGGGCGATCCTGCCGGGCTTCGTCAACACCCACACCCACCTTGCGGGCGCGCTGACGAAGGCGCTGACCGAGGACGTGCCGACCTTCGGCGGCCCGTTCCGCATCGCGCTCGGGATGCACGAGAACGTCATCAAGTTCGACGAGGTGTATCTGCCCGGCATCGTCCACGGCATCGAGATGCTGAAGACGGGCACGACCACCATCAACGAATGCTGGTGGCATCAGCCCCAGTCGGCGCGGATCGTGGAGACGGTGGGCCTGCGCGGCATCGTCGCGGCGGAGATCCGCGAGGTCGATTCTTCCAAGATCGGCTTCGGCCGGTTCGAGCGGGAGTGGGACCGCAAGCTCTTCGAAGAGGGCATCGACGAGGCGATGGAGCTCTTCGAGAACTGGAACGGGCGCGGCGGCGGCCGCATCACTATCCGCGTCGCCCCGGACGGGCCTGACCGGCTGAAGCCGGAGAGCATGGGCGAGCTCGGCGCGCTCGCGAAGAAGCACGGCGTCGGCCTCCACACACACCTGTGCGCGGTGCCGGGCGAGGCCGAGTTCATGGTCAAGCTGTGGGGCAAGAAGTCAATCCCGCTCCTCAAGGAGCTGGACATGCTGAGCCCCGACTTCATCGGCGCCCACTGCGTCTACATGGACGACGAGGACATCGAGATCATGGTGGAGACGGGGGCCGCGATGTCCCACACCGCCTTCCTCGTCGGCAAGCGCGGCTACTACCCGCCGATGGAGAAGATCTATAACGCGGGCATGAAGGTCGGGCTCGGCTCCGACTGGCTGTCGAACGACATGTTCAACGTGATGCGCTCGGCGATCGTGATCGCGCGCGTGCTCTACGGGAACACGATGATCCGCGACGCGCGGGACGTCCTGCGCATGGCGACGATCGACGCCGCCGCGGCGCTGAACCTCGCGCACGAGATCGGCTCGCTGGAGGTCGGCAAGAAGGCGGACATTCAGCTGATCGACCTCACCACGGCGTGGGTCAATCCGTTGCGCAGCCAGAACCTCATCCCGAACCTCGTCTACAACTGCTCCGGGCGGGACGTGACGGACGTGTTCGTGGACGGCGAGCACATCGTGAAGGACCAGGTCTTCACCCGCCTCGACGAGAAGGAGGCGATCGCAGAGGCGCAGATCGTCGCCGAGGGTGTCTGGTCGCGCGCGAAACACCTCTTCGAGGCCGAAGGCCTGAGCTGAGGAGAGACCTGGAGGCGCGGCGGGGCCGCGCCTCCAGCCCGATCAGTGCTTCCAGAGCCGCCCGGCGTCCTTGAAGGCGCGCCAGGCCTCCACGAGGTCGCCTTCCGAGGAGACCATGCGGTGCGCCTGGAAGCCGAGGATCGCGCCGACGGGCTTGGCGAAGGCCTCCGCCCCGTGGCGTGCCTCCAGCGCCGCGACGAGCGTGTCGGTGGTGCGCACGTCGTTGAGGTGACCGAGCTGGTCCTGGAAGCGGCTGAGGAACTTGCCATAGGCCGTGACGCGCCGACCCGACCCGAAGAGGGGGAGGAAGAAGTCGGCCATGTAGCGCAGGCTCTTCATGGCGAGGCGCACGCGGTGGCGGTGCTCGGCGTCGAGCCCGGCGAAACCCCGCCCGCGCTTCAGCACCTTCTTGTGCAGCTTGCCGAGGACGATATCGGCGAAATCGCGCGCGCGGCCCGAGAGCTGGGCGAGCCCCTCCGCGTCGACCGCCGAACGCCAGCCGCGCTCCTCGATCCAGAGCGCGAGTTCCAGCTGGAAGCGGCCGGAGCGCGGGTCGCCGAGCGCGGCGCGCACACCCTCATAGGCGGCCGCGCGCTCGGCCTCTGCCGCCGCGCGCAGGGGCGCGAAATCGACACCCGATGCGACGGCAGCCTCCACCATCGGCAGTGTCTCGGAGAGGAAGACGTCCCAGTTGCGCGCGTCGTCGAGGCTGCTCGCGAGCCACTTCGCCTCCTGGCGCAGCCGCTCCAGCTCGTAGGAGCGGGTGTGGGCGGCGAGCATCTTCAGGAGCGCGCGCAGCCGCCGCAGCGAGACGCGCACCTGGTGGACGCCCTCCGGGTGCCGCCCGTCCTCCGCAGCCGCCTTGTTGTCGAGGAGGTGGGCGAGGGCGGCGCGCGTGATGGCGTTGATCGCCTCGTCGAGCGTGATCGAGGAGGAAAGGCCCAGCTTGCCGGCCTTCGCGTAGGAAGGCGGCACGTCGCGCATCAGGTCGACCCCGCGCGCCGACTTGCTGCGCGGGCTCGGGTCGAGGCGGCCGTGGTCGCACAGGGCGAGCGCGAGGCGGTAGAGGGCGGCGGGCTCCCCGTCCTTCAGCTCCAGCTCGATCTCATCGATCGGGACGGTGCGCCCGCCTGCCGCGATGGTCCCCTCGTCGGCGGCGAGCTCCACCGTCGCGTCAGGCAGGTCGAGCATCATCGTGTGGCGTCGCACGGCGGTCGTGTAGAGCGGGGCGAGGGGGCCGGATGCGGCGGCGTCCGTCACCGCCTCGGGCAGCTCCGCAAGGCGCGCGAGGTCCGGAACCATGCCGTCGACCGCGACCTCCCACTCGCGCCGGGCGAGGGCGTTGCCGTCGACCGGCCCGCTCGACTTCACCGTCATGTGGCAGCTGCGCCCGCGCCGGCGCACCCGCAGCGTATAGCCGGCCTCCTCCAGCGCGTTGTCGGGCGTGTCGAAATAGGTCGCCTCCATCCGCCGCACGACGCCCTTGTTGCGGGCCGCCGCGCGGATCGCGGGCGCGTCGAGGAAGGATTTCACGCGGCCCCGATCGGCCAGGAGCTTCAGCTCGACCTCGATCGGCGCGTCCGCGACGGGCTCCGGAGCGGCCGGAGGCTCGTCGGCGGCGGTGTCCGGCGCGGGGGCCGGGGCCGCCTCGGTCGTGTCGGTGGGGTCGGCGCGATCGTCAACCACGCGGGGGATTCCTTGCTTGGCCGCGCCGCCGCGTGAGCGCCACCGTGGCGCGCGGGGTGGGCGCGATTCGTGCCAAGGCTGAACCGCCTCGCGCCCTGAAACAAGATGCCACGAAAGCGCATCCAATGCGCATTTTGGATGCGCCTACCGCTGGCACACCGGGCAGAAGAAGGTCGAGCGCCCCGACTGGACGATCCGCGCCACGGTGCCCGAACAGGTCGGCCGTGCGCACGGCTCCTCCTCCCGCCCGTAGACTGCGAAATTGTGCTGGAAGCGGCCGAGCGAGCCGTCGGCGGCCACATAGTCGCGCAGGGAGGAGCCGCCGGCGAGGATCGCCTCGTCGATGACCGACAGGATCGCGGCGGTGAGGCGCACGAGATGCGCCCCCGCCTTCCCGTCGCGCCGCACGATGGTGCCGGCGAGGCGGCGCGGGGAGAGGCGCGCCCGCCACAGCGCCTCGCACACATAGATGTTGCCGAGCCCCGCGATCACGCGCTGGTCGAGGAGGGCGGCCTTCAGCGGCGTCACCTTGCCGTGGAGCGCCGCCGCGAGCGCGTTCGCCGTCAGCGATCCGGCGACCGGCTCCATGCCGAGATGGGCGAAGTAGGGATGCGTGTCGATGCCGCCCGGCTCGACGAGAGTCATGAAGCCGAAGCGGCGCGGGTCGTTGTAGATGATCCGCCGCTCCCCGAGCGTCAGCACCACGTGATCGTGCGCGGCCTTCTTGGAGCGGGGAAAGACCATCGACCCGATCGGCTCCCCGCCTTCGACGCGGAAGGCGCCGGACATGCCGAGATGGGCGACGAGGGCGGACCCGTCATCGAGCGTGCCGACAAGATATTTCGCGCGCCGGCCGAGCGTCTCGACGCGCCGCCCGGTGAGGCGCGCGGCGAAGCGGGCGGGGAAGGGGAAACGCAGGTCCGCGCGGGCGAGATGCACCGCGTCGATGACCTGCCCCTCCATCACCGGCGCCAGCCCCCGGCGCACGGTTTCCACCTCCGGCAACTCAGGCATTCACGTCCCTCCGCGCCTGTGACCGATCAGGCGATGGCCCATCCGGCTCCGGCCCGCTATGTGTTGCCGCGATGAGAGAGAAAGGTGACGTCATGAGCGATGCGTCCTTCGGGTTCCGGAAGGTGCCGGTCGAGGAAAAGCAGGGTCTCGTCAACAGTGTCTTCGACACAGTCGCGAGCCGTTATGACGTCATGAACGACACGATGTCGGCTGGGCTGCACCGAGTCTGGAAGGACGCGATGATCGCCTGGCTCGCCCCGCCGCGCCACCCGCGCGAGCCGTACCGGGTCGTCGACGTGGCGGGCGGGACGGGTGACATCGCCTTCCGCATCGCGAAGCGCATCGAGCGGAACGGCACCGTCACGGTCTGCGACATCAACCCCGAGATGCTGGCGGTGGGGGCGGCGCGCAACGCCAAGCGGCTGCGGCCGACGACGCCGTGCCAGTTCGTGGCCGCCAACGCCGAGACGATGCCGCTGCCGACCGGATCGTGCGACGTCTACACGATCGCCTTCGGCATCCGGAACGTGACGCGGCGCGAGCTCGCCCTCGCGGAGGCCTATCGCGTCCTGCGCCGGGGCGGCCGCTTCATGTGTCTGGAATTCAGCCACGTCGATCTTCCGGTCATGGACAAGATCTATGACAGCTACTCCTTCAACGTGATCCCGGCGATGGGGCGCCTCATCGCCGGCGACGGCGAGCCTTATCGCTATCTCGTGGAATCGATCCGCACCTTCCCCAATCCCGGCCGCTTCGCCGCCGAGATCGAGCGGGCGGGCTTCTCCCAGGTCGCCGTCCGCCCGCTGACCGGCGGGATCGCGGCGATCCACTCGGCGTTCAAGCTCTGATGGCGATAGCGCCGTTCGTCAGGCTCATCCGCGCGGGCTTTGTCCTCGCGCGTGAGGGGGTGTTCGCGATCGTGCCCGTGGAGGACGCGCCGGCCTCGGCGCGGTTCGCGATCCGCGTCGTGCGCCTGATCGAGCGGCCGAGCGCGCAGAAGCGCGACCTCGCCGCGCGCCTGTCGCTGGCGCTCGACCGGCTGGGGCCGTCCTACGTGAAGCTCGGCCAGTTCCTCGCGACGCGCGCCGACGTCGTCGGCGAGGAGGTCGCGAACGAGCTTGCGAAGCTCCAGGATCAGGTGCCGCCGGTGCCGGACGAGGCGGCGCGGGCGGAGGTGGAGGCCGCGCTCGGCCGGCCGGTCGACGCCCTCTTCGCCGATTTCGGAACGTGCGTCGCCGCCGCCTCGATCGCGCAGGTCTATCGCGCCACGATCGACGACACGCACGGCAAGCGCATCGTGGCGGTGAAGGTGCTGCGCCCCGGCGTCGCCCGGCGCTTCGAGAAGGACCTCGAGGCCTACTATGCGGCCGCGCGCTTCCTGGAGCGCTATGTGCGCCCCGCGCGCCGCCTGCGGCCGATCGCGGTGGTCGACACGCTCGCCGAATCGGTGCGCTTCGAGATGGATTTCCGCCTCGAGGCGGCCGCCATCTCGGAGATGGCCGAGAACACGAAGGACGACCCGCGCTTCCGCGTGCCGCGCGTGGAGTGGTCGCGGACGGCCCGCTCGGTCCTCACCATGGAGTGGATCGAGGGCATCAAGATGAGCCGCGTCGCGGAGCTGCGCGAGGCGGGCTTCGACTTGCCCGAGCTCGGCCAGCACGTGATCCAGACCTTCCTGCGCCACGCGATGCGCGACGGCTTCTTCCACGCCGACATGCACCAGGGGAACCTGTTCGTTGAGCCGGACGGGACGCTGGTGGCGGTCGATTTCGGCATCACCGGCCGCCTGCCGCGCAACGAGCGCGCGGCCCTCGCCGAGATCCTCTACGGCTTCATCGTGCGCGACTATCACCGCGTCGCGCGCGCCCATTTCCGCGCCGGATACGTTCCGGCGGACCAGGACGTCGACCTTTTCGCGCAGGCGCTGCGCGCGGTCGGCGAGCCGATCCGCGACGTGACGGCGGCCGACATCTCGATGGCGCGCCTCCTCACCCAGCTCTTCGAGATCACCGAGCTCTTCCACATGGTGACGCAGCCCCAGCTCATCATGCTGCAGAAGACGATGGTGGTGGTGGAGGGCGTCGCCCGCTCGCTCGACCCGCACCTCGACATGTGGCGCGCGGCCGAGCCGGTGGTGCGCGACTGGATGACGAGCGAGCTCGGCCCCGCCGGCACCGTGCGCAAGGCGCAGGAATCGTTCGGCGCGGTCGTGCGCGCGGCCCTCCAGGCGCCGGACCTTGCCGAGCGGGTCGATCGTCTCTCCAAGGATCTTGAGAACGCGCTGGAGAGCGGGCTGCCGCTGTCGCCCAATTCCGTGTCCCAGATCGCGACCACCGTCGCCCCGACGCGGCTGCGCGCGGTGGCGCTGTGGATCGGCGCGCTGAGCCTCGCGGCGATCGCCCTCGGCATCTGGACCTGACCGCAAATCCTGCGCCGGCGCATCATTTCGGCGCTGCGATAAACGCTTCGGTCCGCCGAATCGCCACCGTATCCGTCTGATTCGGCGAAGTCTTCCCGGTTCGCTCGACTGTGGGGTTGACGAATACACAGGCTGGCGGCACGTTTGGAGCGTTAACTATCACCCTGGGACTATTCGGGGAATCTCAAGTCGGGCCGGTGGCAATACCCTCCGTCTCGCAACTGCGAAAAAGTGGAAGGGTGCGATCAACCCCTCCTTAACCATTTCTCCTCATCGTGAAGCACGAGGCGGGCTCGAACCGCTTGATGTTTCACCATTCATGGCGGGCGGTATGTGGTTCATTGCTGATCTCTTTGAGCGCTACACCAACAGCGTCGCCAAGACCTTCATTAAGATGGCGACGATGGAGGCGACGGCGACGCGCAATGCGATTGAGCAGGAGCGGCTGCGCCAGCGCGCGCAACGCTGCACGATCGTAGAGCCGGACGAGGAGGCGCGCGCCGAAGTCGAATCCGCGGCGGTGGCCGAAGCGAAGGAAGCCCCCCGGCACGAGCACGACGCGCCGCTGCGCGCCGAGAGCGCGGCGCCGGCCGAATTCGACGGGGCGGCGACGGTCGACATGCCGATGGGTGTGCGCGGCGACGTGGTCCTGCAATACGCGGCCGCCTTCGAGGGGGTCTCTCCCGGCGAGGATGGCGCGGCGCTCGTCGAGAAGCTGCGCAAGGACAAGAAGGTCCGCGTTGCCGAGCTTCGGATGATCACCGCCTGCGTCCTCGGCGAGGAGCCGACGGTGCGGCAGAAGCCGGAGCACCTCGCGGTCCTGCGCACCCACGTCGGCGCCGTCTAAGGCAGCCGGCCCCGATCGGAGACCTCGCAGCCGGCGGATCGCCGCCGGAGCGGGGTCCTTGCGTCCCTCGATCCGTCGGGAGGCCGGCTCCGATGCCGGCCTTTTTCGTGCCCGTCACGCCGCGTCGAGGCGGGCGGCGCAGAGCAGATTTCGTGCCACGATCGCCATCAAACGCGTTCTGTAACGAAACGACCATTCACAGACCCGTCGCAAACCGTTTATGAGGGGCGCGACGGGAGGAACACGCTCCCACATTTCAGAAGACTCGAGGGAGCCACAATGCGCGTCTACTACGATCGCGATGCCGATATAAATCTCATCAAAGGCAAGGCCATCGCCGTCGTTGGCTATGGCAGCCAGGGCCATGCCCATACGCTGAACCTGCGTGATTCCGGATGCCCGAACGTTGCCGTGGCGCTTCGCCCGGGTTCGGCCTCCGCCAAGAAGGCCGAAGCCGAGGGCATCAAGGTGATGACCGTGGAAGAGGCCGCCAAGTGGGCCGACGTCGTCATGATGCTGACGCCGGACGAGCTTCAGGCCGACATCTACAACGAGCAGCTCGCCCCCAACATGAAGGAAGGCGCGGCGCTCCTCTTCGCCCACGGCCTCAACGTCCACTTCAACCTCATCGAGCCGCGCAAGGACCTCGACGTCCTGATGGTCGCGCCGAAGGGGCCGGGCCACACCGTGCGCTCCGAATATCAGCGCGGCGGCGGCGTTCCCTGCCTGATCGCGATCGCGCAGGACTCCTCGGGCAACGCCCATGATCTCGGCCTCGCCTACGCCTCCGCCATCGGTGGCGGCCGCGCCGGCATCATCGAGACCACCTTCAAGGAAGAGTGCGAGACGGACCTCTTCGGCGAGCAGGTCGTGCTTTGCGGCGGCCTCGTCGAGCTCATCCGCGCCGGCTTCGAGACGCTGGTGGAAGCCGGCTACGCGCCCGAGATGGCCTATTTCGAGTGCCTCCACGAGGTGAAGCTGATCGTCGACCTCATCTACGAGGGCGGCATCGCCAACATGAACTACTCGATCTCGAACACCGCCGAGTATGGCGAGTACGTGACGGGCCCGCGCATCATCACCGACGAGACGAAGGCGGAGATGAAGAAGGTCCTGCAGGACATCCAGTCCGGCACCTTCACGCGTAACTGGATGCTGGAGAACAAGGTCAACCAGACCTCGTTCAAGGCGACCCGCGCCAAGCACTCCGAGCACCAGATCGAGAAGGTGGGCGAGGATCTGCGCGCGATGATGCCGTGGATCAAGGAAAAGGCGCTCGTCGACAAGGCGCGCAACTAGTCAACGCGAACGGCGGTGCCTCCGCGCCGCCGACAGGGTGGGTGAGGGGCCGGTGCGCTGACGCGTGCCGGCCCTTCTTCTTTGGAGCCCCGCCTATTTCGGCCGCAGCGAATATTGCTGGCGCGCGCGCTCGCCGCCGCCCTCGGGACGGGTGATCTCGGTCACCATCAGGATCCCGCGCCGATTGATCCGGAAGCGGAAATTGTGCGTCCCGGTGTCGTCGACGACGTGCGCCTGGTAGAGGCCGCCGCGCGCGTTCGCCGGCGTCGCGAAGGCGAGCGGCAGCTCGCATGCGTTGGCGTTGCCGCAGGTGCGGGTGATGCGCACGCGATAGCCGGTCGGCACATAGCGCCCGTCCGCCAGCGTCTCGCCGCACTGGAAGGCGAGCTCCACGCTCACAAGCGCGCCTTCCTGAAGCTCCGGGTTCGTGTAGAGCCCGCCTTCGCCGAGCGAGCCCTCGTCGCAGCCGAGCGGCTGGGCAAGGCCCGTCTGGGCAAGGGCGGGGGATGTCGTCATCGGTGCGGCCATCAGCATCGCCGCGAGGCCGAGCGCGGTCAGTCCAAGCCGTCCGGTCAGGTGGTTCATGTCAGCTTCCTTCCGCAGCACCACACTCGGTGGGTAAACGAACGGCTCCGTCAACGGCTCCCGGGTCCGCGTCGTCCGGTCGCGGAAGGCTCGCCCGAGGGCGGGCGCTGGCGGCGCGGCTCGGAGAGGGAGAGGCCGTACATCACCGCGTCGTCGCCGAAGCGGGAGCGCAGCGAATCCATTGCCTTCTCCGCCTTGCCGAGGCGGCCGCGGTTTGGGTCGAAGAGCTCCTCCGCGTCGGCCGTCTCGATCGGGACGAGCTGGGAGAGGCCGATGCCGATGAGGCGGTAGCGGCGGATCCCGTCCGCCTCACCCGCCAGCAGCGACTTGCCGGCGGCGAAGATGCGATGGGCCATCGCGGTCGGGGCGGGGAGCTGCTGGGCGCGGGTGATGGAGCGGAAATCCGGCGTCTTCAGCTTGAGCGTGACGGTCCGCCCGCCGATCTCCGCCGCCTTCAGCCGCGTCGAGACCTTCTCGGAGAGGTGGCGCAGGAGGGCGAGGAGGGTGTGGCGGTCGGCGATGTCCTCGTCGAAGGTGGTCTCGGCGCTGACGCTCTTGCGCTCGCTGGTGGGGTCCACGACGCGGCTGTCCTCGCCGTGGGCGAGGCGCTTCAGGCGCTGGCCGGTCTCGCCGAAGCGGCGCATCAGGTCGCGCAGGTCCGCCTCCTGGAGCTGGCGCACGTGCGTGACGCCGCCTTCCGCGAGGCGGCGGGCGGCGGCGGGGCCGACGCCCGGAAGCCGCGTCACCGGCTCGCCGGCGAGCTGCGCCATGGCGTCGCCCCGGCCGACGACCGTGAAGCCGCGCGGCTTGTCTGCGTCCGAGGCGTATTTGGCGAGGAACTTGTTGGGGGCGAGGCCGACGGAGACGGTGATTCCGATCTCCCGCTCCACCTCACGGGCGAAACGGGCCATCACGACGGCTGGGGGCGCCTTGTGGACGCGTTCGGTGCCGGAGAGGTCCAGGAAGGCCTCGTCGATCGACAGGGGCTGCACGAGCGGCGTGAGGGCGTGCATGCGCTCGCGCACCTCCCGCCCCACCGCGACATATTTCTGGAAGTTGGGACGGACCACCACCGCGTCCGGGCACGCCTTCAGCGCCTTGAACATCGGCATCGCCGAGCGCACCCCGTGGATGCGCGCGAGATAACAGCAGGTCGACACCACCCCGCGCCGTCCGCCGCCGATGATGACCGGCACGTCGCGCAAAGACGGGTCGTCGCGCTTCTCGACCGCCGCGAAGAAGGCATCGCAGTCGACGTGGGCGATATTGAGGGCGGTCAGCTCGGCGTGGGAGACGATGCGGGGGCTGCCGCAGTTCGGGCAACGTCGGGCGGGGGTTGGCGCGAAGAGCGCCGTGCAGTCACGGCAGAGCGAATGGGCACTCACGCCCAATCGTCGGCGATGCGGGGCGGCCAGTCGTCATCTGCCACCATGGGGCGGTCGAGACGCTTGCGCGCCGCGACGATATCGTCCGGGGTGATTTCTTGCGCCGCGGCGACGGCGAGGAGGACCTCCTCGTCCTGCAGCACGAAGTCGAGGACACCGGCCACAAAGCTCGGCGAGGCGGCCGCATCGCGCAGGCTGGTGGGGTCGAGCCCGGTCAGCGCGAAGAACTGGTTGAGCACTTTCGGCGTCGTCGCAAAGTGCGACAGCGCGGCGATCGCGATCGTCTCTGCCTGCGGGACTTCGTCGGGATCTCTTGACGGCACCGTCCGCTCCTCACACACACAAAGACGGCGCACGGGGCGCCGATGGAGTGGATGACGGCATGGGGCACCGGGTGCTCATCGTTGAGGACAACGAGCTTAACATGAAGCTCTTCCACGACCTGCTCGAAGCGAGCGGTATGGATATCCTGCAAACACGCAACGGGATCGACGCGCTGGAGGTCGCCAAGCGAGAGCGACCTGACCTTATCGTGATGGACATTCAGCTCCCCGAAATGTCCGGCCTCGAAGTCACCGAGAGGATCAAGTCCGATCCGGACTTGAAGCCGATTCCGGTCATTGCCGTCACCGCCTTCGCGATGAAGGGAGATGAGGAGAGAATTCGCGCCGCCGGCTGCGAAGCCTATCTCTCCAAACCCATCTCCATCGACCGCTTCATTTCGACGGTGAAGTCGTTTTTGCCGAAGCGGTAATTACTTAATTTTCGCTTCGCGGAATTCGACGTGCTTCTTAACGACCGGGTCGTACTTTGTCTTGGTCATCTTCTCGGTCATCGTGCGGGTGTTCTTCGTCGTCACGTAGAAATACCCGGTGTCCGCGGTGGACACGAGCTTGATCTTGATGGTCGTAGCCTTGGCCATGGGTGTCTCCAGCGCCGCGCGCGCGGCCGCTCATTCAGGGGATAAGGTCAAACTGTGCCAATGGGGGTGGGCGCGCGCGAAGTCAAGAGCGCAGCCCCCTCAGCCCCACCCGCAACAGCGCCATCACGACGTAAATGCCGAAAATGAGGGCAATGGCTATTGCGAAGCCATGCGGGGGGAAGAGGTCCAGCGCGCCGCCGAGCGAGATCGGTCCGATCAGCATCCCGAAGGCGTACATCATCACGAACGCCGCGTTCGCGGAGGCGAGGTCGCCGCCCGTATAGCGCGAGGCGAGCTGGGTGAGGCCGATCGTGTAGAGGCCGGTCACGATGCCGCCGGTGATGAAGAGGAGGAGGAGGAGAAGGACGTAGTGGTCGGCGAAGACGGGGATGAGGAGACCGCCCACCGCGCCCACCGCCGCCGAGACGATGAGGAGGAGGCGCCGGTTCACCCGGTCCGCGAGGTAGCCGATCGGGATCTGTGAGAGGACGTTCCCGACCGCGATCGCCGAGACGAGGATGACCGCGTGCTCGCCCGAGAGGCCGATCGCGACGCCGTAGAGCGGCAGGATCGCGGTGCCGCCAGATTCCACCGCCCCGAAGACGAGCGCGGCGAAGAGCGGCAGCGGGGCGAGGAGCACGAAGCGCAACAGGTTGCGCCCGCCCGTTGTCGGGATCTCCGGCTCGCGCGCCCGCACCGTCGCGACCGGGATCGCCGCCGCGAGGAGGCACAGCGAGCCGATCAGGAAGGGCATGATCCCGTGCGTGCCGACGATCGCGAGGATCAGCGGGCCGATGGTGATCCCGATCGACAGGAACGCCGTGTAGATGCCGACGATCAGCCCGCGCCGGTGGGAGGGGGCGAGGGAGGAGATCCAGAACTCGGTGAGCGCGAAGATCAGCGTCACCGAGGCGGAGAAGATGAAGCGCAGCGGGAACCAGAAGACGAACGGCGTGATGAGATAGAAGCCCATCAGCGCGATCGACATGGTGATGAACGCGGTGATCATCATGCGTGCGGTGCCGAAGCGCTTCGCGAGCTCGCTGACGAAGGGGAGGATGCTGATCGCGGCGACGCCCGCCGTCGCGGTGTTGACGCCGATCCAGATGGGCGAGACGCCGCGCTGGGAGAGCACCACGGAGAGGAGCGGCAGGCTGAGGCTCAGCGCGATGCCGACCCCCGTGATGCCGCTGATCACCGCCGCCAGCGCCAGCCCGTCGATGCCGCGCGTGCCCTCTCCCGCCAGCCGACGCATGGCGTCGGACTGCGCGTCATGGACCTCGGCACGGTCTGCGACGAGGCGAGAGGGGGTCGTTTGGTCCATGGCAACGCAAGTTCGGCGAAGTTCGACAGGGCTGTGTGTCGCGCAAAAGCCGACGACACGCCAGATCTTATCACGATGAAATGGCGGTCCGAATACGCGCGCGCGCCCGCGCGGACCGGTTGGTGGCTAAACGGTCACGCGCTCGAACCGGCCGCGGACATAGCGATAGAACGGCACGGGGCGGCCGGGGGTGAGGGCCGGGTCGTCGGCGAGGCGGTTCGTCAGCTCGTCGAGCACCGTCACGGTGATCGCGGGCAGGTCCATGCCGCGCGCCTCGTCGATCGTCACCCAGGCGATCTCCTCGAGCTCGGCATCCTCGCCGACGCAGTCCGGGTCGATGTCGGCGACGGCGGCGCGGTCGACGACGAAGAAGCGCGTGTCGAAGCGGCGCGGGCGGCGCGGCGGGGTAATGGCCCGCAGGACGAAGCGGAGCGCGCCGAGGTCGAGCGACACGTTGCGGTCCGCGAACGGGGCCCAGGCCGCGCCCGCGGGGAGGGCGCCCGCGTCGCGCCGGCCGATGATGACGCCCGTCTCCTCGTACGCCTCGCGCAGCGCCGCGACGCCGAGCGCACGCGCCCTCGCCGCGCCGGTCTTGTTGCGCATGTGGGCCGTCAGCTTGCCGAGCGTCACGTCGTCATAGTCCGCGCCGAGGCGCACGCGCGCGTCGGTCGGGTCGACGCGGCCGCCGGGGAAGACGAAGCGGTTCGGCATGAAGGCGTGGCGCGAATTGCGCCGTCCCATCAGCACCTTGGGCGCTTTCGGGTCGTCGCGATCGAGGATCAGGATGCTTGCCGCGTCGCGGATGGTGATCGGCGGGTGGCTCTGGTCGCGCTCGGCCTTCGTGAGCCGCTCGGTCAGCGCTTCGGCGCTCGTCATGCGTGGTGTTCCTCCCCGTCGATCCCGAATCCGTGCATCTCGTTCGCCCATTGAATGGCGATGAGCGCGCCCTTCACCGGTTGGAGCAGGATGAAGGAGAGAGCAACCGTCATCGGCAGGAAGATGGCCGCGTGCAGCCACATCGGCGGGTGATAGGCGATTTCGAACGACAGCATCAGGCCGACCACGACGTGGCCGACGATGAGCATGACCATGTAGGGCGGGGCGTCGTCGGCGCGCTGGTGGTGGAGCTCCTCGCCGCAATGGGCGCAGGTCGGCTCCACCTTCAGGAAGCGGCCGAAGAGCCGTCCCTTGCCGCATTTGGGGCAGCGGCAGCGGCCTCCGTTCAGCATCGCATCGATCAGGGAGCGGCTCATCGGCGACCTCGCTTGGACGGCGGCAGTTTCGGACGTCCGCCGGTGCGCCGCGGACCCGGACGCGACGGGCGACGGGTGCGGCGGCGCGGTTCGGCCGTCGCCTCGTGCTCCACGATCTCGAAGCGGAGCGCGCCGGAGAGGGGCGCCGCCTCCACGAGACGCACATGCACCGTGTCGCCGAGGCGGAAGGTGACGCCGCTCGTCTCGCCGACGAGGGCGTGGGCGTTCTCGTCGTGGATCATGTACTCGGCCGAGAGGGTCGAGATCGGGATGAAGCCGTCGCCGCCCGAATCGTCGAGTTTCACGAAGAGGCCGGCGCGCGTGACGCCGGTGATCCGCCCCTCGAACACGGTGCCGATCTTTTCGGCGAGCCAGCCCGCGATGAGGCGGTCGATCGTGTCGCGCTCGGCGAGCATCGAGCGCCGCTCGGTCGCCGAGATCGCCTCGCCGATGGCGGGCAGCTCCTCGATCTCCTCATCGCTCAGTCCGTCGCTGCCGAGGCCCTCCGCGCGGATCAGCGCGCGGTGGACGATGAGGTCGGCATAGCGGCGGATCGGCGAGGTGAAGTGGGCGTAGCGGCGCAGGTTGAGGCCGAAATGGCCGAGATTGTCCGGCGCGTACTCGGCCTGGCTCTGCGAGCGCAGCACGACCTCGTTGACGAGCTGGGCGTTCGGCGTGCCTTCGACGCGGGTCAGGATGTCGTTGAAGTGGGACGGGCGCATCCGCGTGCCGCGGGCAAGGCGGATGTCGAGCGTCAGGAGGAACTCGCGCAGCGCGTCGAGCTTTTCGAGGCCCGGCGCGTCGTGGACGCGGTAGAGGTGCGCCATGCGCGCCGTCTCGCACGTCTCCGACGCCGAGACGTTCGCCTGGATCATGAACTCTTCGATGAGCTTGTGCGCGTCGAGCCGCTGGGGCACGACGACCCGCGCGACCTCGCCCTCGGACGTGAGGAGGATCTTGCGCTCGGGAAGGTCGATCTCCATCGGCTCGCGCGCATCGCGGCCGCGCTTCAGCACCTCGTAGGCGGCCCAGAGATTCTGGATGAGGGGAGCGATGTCGGACTCGGCCCCGTCCGCGATCGCCTGCGCCTCCTGGTAGGCGAGGCGGCGCGCGGAGCGCATCAGGACGCGGTGGAAGGTGTGGCGGTGCTTGCGCCCGTCGGCGGAGAAGACCATCCGCACGGCCATCGAGGCGCGCGCCTCGCCCTCGCGCAGCGAGCAGAGATCGTTGGAAATCCGCTCCGGCAGCATGGGGACGACGCGATCGGGGAAATAGGTGGAGTTGCCGCGCAGGCGCGCCTCCGAATCCATCGCCGAGCCGTACGTCACGTAGTGGGCGACGTCGGCGATCGCGACGGTGACGATGACCCCGCCTTCATTGTGCGGGTCGGGCTCGGCGTAGACCGCGTCGTCGTGGTCCTTCGCGTCGGGCGGGTCGATGGTCACGAACGGGATGTGGCGCCAGTCCTCGCGCCCGCCCTCGAGCCCGGCGGGCTTCGCCGCCGCCGCCTCGGCGAGCACGCGGTCGGGGAACTGGTCGGGGATGCCGTGGGCGTGGATCGCGAGGAGCGAGACCGCCTGCTCGGACCCGACCGGGCCGACCACCTCGACGATGCGCGCGGAGCGCCGCCGGTCGACCTCGATCTTCACGAGCGTGTTGCTCGCGATGTCCTTCACCTCGGCGGGGTCGACGAAGAAAATGTCCCGCTCCTTCTTGGTGATGGGGGTGAGCTGGGGCCGGTCGCCGATCCGCTCCAGGACGGCGAGCGTCGCGGCGGGGCGGCGCTCGAGCACCTTGATCACGCGGCCGAGGTGTCGTCCGTCGGTGTCCTGAGAGATGCGGGCGAGGAGGCGGTCGCCCATGCCGGGGGCCGGGCCCTTGCCGACGAGCGTGACGCGCGGCTTCGGCCCGTCCTCGTCCCACTGGGTGGGCTCGGCGACGAGCTCGCCATCATCGTTGCGGCCGGTGACCGCGAGGAGGGTCACGCGCGGCAGCTGTCCGGGCGTGCCGACATGCTTGCCGGACTTGGCGAGGAGGCCTTCGTCCGCCATCTCCGCGAGGAGGTTCTTCAGCTCTATGCGCGCGCCGCCCTTGACGCCGAAGGCCCGTGCGATCTCGCGCTTGCCGACGCGCCCCGGACTTTCAGCGACGAAACGCAGGATCTCATCGCGTGTGGGACCGTCAGGTTTTGTCATCGGCCTGATGTGGCATTGCGCGCGCCATTCGTCGAGGCCCCTCGCCGCCGATCAGCGTGCCGAGAGCATCCAGTTGATGGTCTCGCGCCAGTCCGTCATCCGGATCGGGGTGCCGTGGCTGCCCGTCTCGAAGCGGACCATCTTCACGGGGTAGCCGCGGGAGCGGAGGCCACGGAAGAAGCTCTCCATCCGGTCGACGGGGAAGACCTTGTCGCGGCTTCCCTGGCCGATGAAGACCGGCACGCGCCGCTTGAACGCCTCGCTGGAGGTGAACTGGTCGTCCCACATGGAGCCGAGGAGGAGGAGGCCGCCGAGGCGCGGGGCGACGGACGGATCGCGCGCGAGGCGCCAGCAGAGCGCGCCCCCCATCGATCCGCACGCGATGAAGACCGGCGCGCGCGGCGAGGCGGCGGCATAGGCGTTGATCAGCCCCGCGATCTCCGCCGCGCCCTTCGCGCCGAAATCGGAGAAGTCGGGCGAGAGATAGACGCCGCCGGCCTGGGCGACGAGATTCTTGATCCGGTTGAAATTGCCGCCGAACGAATAGTCGTTGACGCCCTGGCTCCGGCTCCCGCCCTGGCCGTGGAGATAGACGACGATGAGGCGCGCCCCCTCGCGGCGGCCGACGGCGACGTGGCGCACGCTCCCGGCGGGGGTCTGGACGGTGAGGTCGGCCTGGTTGCGGCGCACGCCGAGCGAGACATAGCGGGCGTGGGCGCGCCGCTCCGGCACCTCGTCGCGGCCGTTGATGTCGCGCACCTCGTCATAGGCAACGACGCGATAGGCCCCGCCCGCCTCCGTCGAGATCGTCGGCGGATAGGCGAAGAGCTGGTCCTTGTGGGCGGGAAGGCTCTGCGCGGCGGCCGGCAGGGCGAGCGCTGCGGCCAGCAGCGAGGCGAGGGCTAACCGTGTCAGAATGCGTGTCATCCGCCTGTTCTAGAGCAGTTTTGGCGGGCGACGAAATGACCATTTTGCGAAAGCGCCGCACCGGTGGGACCGGCGCGGCGCGAAGGCGGACGGGCTCGGCGCGTCGCCTTTAGCCGTCGAGGCCGAACTCGGCCTGGATCTCGACCGTCACGTCGGTGCCGATCGGACCGGCGAGGGACTGGATCCCGAACGCGGTGCGGTCGATCGTGCCGATCGCGGAGATGCCGAGATGGGGCTTGCCGCTCATCGGGTGGTTCGCGGCGCGCACGAGCGTCGTGTCGAGCGTCACCGGCAGCGTGGTGCCGTTCATGGTGAGTTCGCCCGTGATCTCGGCCGTGTTCTCGCCCGTCACCGCGATCGAGGTGGTGGTGAAGGTGATCTCGGGGTGCTCGACCGCGTTGAGGAACATGTCCGAGGCGATCTCGGCGTCGAAATCATCCGGGCCGGGATGGAGCGTCACGACGTCCTGGCCGCCGAGCGTCACGTTCAGCGTGGACTTCGTCACGTCGGCCGCGTCGAGCTCGATCGTCGCGTCGATCGCGCTGCGGTCGAACATGCCGGTATAGGTGGAGAAGCCCATGTGGCTGACCTTCCACACCACCGAGGAGTGGGACGGGTCGATCACGTAGGTGCCGGAGGGGACATCCACCGATTCCGCAGCCGCGGGAAGCGCCAGCCCGAGAGTGGCCGCGACGGCAAAGACGAAACGCATGAGGGAAGCTCCATTCGATGTTGATACCGCATCGCACAACGAGGCGGGTTCGGCTTCGGCATGTATGGTCTGCGTGAAAAGGCACAAAGCGAGCCGCGGCTCGATCCGCTCACAAGCCGGTGAGAAGTGCGTGCATTGAGACACTCTAACGCAGCGCAGCATAAGGGCTGAGCAGTTTCGCTGCCCACGCCGCGAATGTTGTGGCAAGAGGCGGCCGGAGAGACGCGTTAAGGGGCGCACGATGACGGGGATGATTGCGGAAGGCGTGGCCTACCATCCGGGCCTGCTGCCGGCGACGGAGCAGAAGGCGCTCGTGGCGGACCTGCACCGGGTGATCGCCGCGGCTCCCTTCTTCACGCCCCAGATGCCGCGCACCGGCGCGCCCTTCTCGGTGGAGATGACGAATTGTGGGCCGCTCGGCTGGGTGAGCGACCGCAAGGGCTACCGCTACCAGCCGACCCATCCGGAGACCGGCCGCCGCTGGCCGCCGATCCCGGAGCGCCTCCTCAAGATCTGGCGCGCCGTCGGAGCGCCGGGCGTGCCGGAGGCCTGCCTCATCAACCGCTATGGCGAGGGGGCGAAGATGGGCCTCCACCAGGACCGCGACGAGGAGACGTTCGAGGCCCCCGTCGTCTCCGTCTCGCTCGGCGACACCGCCGTCTTCCGCATGGGCGGGACGACGCGGCGCGGGCCGACCCGCTCGCTGCGCCTCGCCTCCGGGGACGTGATCGTCTTCGGCGGGCCGGCGCGGCTCATGTATCACGGCATCGACCGCGTCCTCGCCGGCTCCTCCCGGCTGCTGCCGGAGGGCGGGCGCCTCAACCTCACCATGCGCCGCGTCACCCCGTTTCCGGCCGACGAGGCGGGCTGAGCCTCACCCCATCAGGCTGGGCAGCCAGAGCGCGAGGCCGGGGATCAGGAGGATCAGCGCCACGCGCACGACGTCGGCCGCGATGAAGGGGGCGACGCCGCGGAAGATCGTGCCGAGCGGCACGTCCGGCAGCACCGTCTTCAGGACGAAGACGTTGAGGCCGACCGGCGGCGTGATGAGGCTGATCTCCGTCATCACGACGACGAGGATGCCGAACCAGACGAGATCGAAGCCGAGGTTGCCGACGAGCGGGGCGAAGATCGGCACCGTGAGGAGCACCATCGAGAGGCTCTCCAGCACCATGCCGAGGAAGAGGTAGATCGCGAGGATCACGAGGAGGATCGCGAAGGGCGGCCAGGCGAGATGCTCGACGAAGGAGGTCATCGCCGCGGGCAGCCCAGCGACGTTCACGAAATTCGCGAAGATCAGCGCGCCGATGAGGATCGAGAACATCATCGTCGTGGTGGTCGCCGTCTCCGCGAGGACCTCGCCGAAGGTGCGCAGCGTGAGCTTCCCGCTGAAAAGCGCGATCAGGAACGCGCCGAACGCGCCGATGCCCGCCGCCTCCGTCGCGGTGAAGATCCCCGCATAGATCCCGCCGATCACGAGAAGGAAGAGGGCGAGGACGCCGCCGACCCCGCGCGTCGCGCGCAGCTTTTCGGCCATCGTCGTCTCGGGTCCGCGCGGGCCCGCGGCCGGATTGATGAGGCAGGTGACGCGCACGGCGGCCATGTAGAGGAGGATGCCGAGGAGGCCGGGGACGATGCCGGCGATGAAGAGCGCGCCGATATTCTGGCTCGTCGTCACCCCGTAGAGGATCAGGATCACCGAGGGCGGAATGAGGATGCCGAGCGTGCCGCCCGCCGCGATGACGCCGGCGGCGAGGCTGTCGGCGGTGCCGTATCGGCGCATCGAGGGGAGGGCGACCTTGCCGATGGTCGCCGCCGTCGCGAGGGAGGAGCCGCAGACGGCCGAGAAGCCGCCGCAGGCGACCGCCGTCGCCATCGCGAGCCCGCCCCGCCGCGCGCCGAGCCAGGCATAGCAGGCGGCGTAGAGCTTGTCGGAGAGGCCCGCGCGGGTCACGAAATTGCCCATCAGGATGAAGAGCGGGACGACCGAGAGCGTGTAGGAGAGGCCGGTGTCGAAGAGCGTCTGGCCGGTGATGGAGAGCGCCCCGCGCGGTCCCATGATGAGGATCAGCCCGGCACTGCCGACAAGGCCCATCGCGAAGGCGATCGGCACGCCGACGAGGATCAGGGCGACGAGCGCGACGAGGCCCGGCACCCACGGTTCGAGACCGAACATCAGCGGTCGGCTCCGGCGTTCGGGCGGCGCGCCGCGAGGATCTGGAGGACGAAGCGGGCCGCGGCGACGACCGAGGCGGCCGCGCTCAGCGCCATCAGCGCGTAGGCGACGGGCGCGAGCGGGATATGGAGAAGGACGGTCGCGTCGCCATAGCGCGAGAGCGCGGCGCCGCGCTGGTAGAGGAGATAGGCCGCGCCCGCGAGGAGGACGGCGACCACGAGTTCCACGAGGCGGTCGAGCAGGAAGCGCGGCCCGTCGGGCATCCGGTCGACGAGGAGGCGCACGGTCACGTGGTCGCCCCGCGCGGTGACGATCGGCAGGCCCGCGAAGATCGCGAGGGCGAGCATGATCTCCGTCGCCTCGAACGCGCCGGGAACCGGGGAATTGAACACATAGCGCCCAACGACGTCGACGACCGTCAGGAGCATCATGGCCATCAGGAGCACGCCTGCGATCGCGATGAGCAGGGCCGATGTGAGGGGGAGGAGTTTCACGAATCACCCTTCGGGGGACGGGAAGAGGGCGGTGTCCGCGCGCCGGGCGGCGCCGCGGACACCGGGGTCCCTGCCGAATGGCAGGGACGGGGGGCTCAGGAGCCGGAGGCGGCCTTCTCGCGCAGCGCCTTCAGCGCGGCCGCGCCGTCAATCCCCTTCGCCGCGGCGGCGTCGATGAAGACCGAATCGATCCCGTCGAGCGCGCCGCGAATCTCCTCCACGAAGGCCTCGCTCGCGACCGTCTGCGCGACGCCCGAGGTCTCCATCGTCTTGCGCCCGGCCGCGTCCGCCGCGTCCCAGGCCTTGCCAGCCCGGCGCGCGAGTTCCACGCCGGAGACCGAATCGATCGCCGCCTTGTCCTCGTCCGAGAGGCCGTTCCACGTGTCCTCGTTCATGATCATGAAGAAGGACGTGTTGTAGAGGCCGCCCGGCACTTCGGTGCCGTGCTTCACGACGGTGTCGATCTTGAAGAACGGTACGGATTCGGGCGGGAAAAGGATGCCGTCCGCGACGCCGTTGGAGAGAATTTCATAAACCTGCGGCGAGGGGGCCGATACCGGCACGATGCCGAGGCGCTCGGCCACGATGTTCGCGAGGCCGCCGCCGACGCGCATCTTCTTGCCCTTGAGGTCGGCGATGTCCTCCACCGGGGAGGCGACCATGTAGATCTCGCCGGGCCCGTGGGTCCACAGGGCGAGGAGCTTCACCCCTTCGTGCTCGTTCGCGCCGGCGAGATATTCCTCGAACACCTCCTGGTAGGCGACCGAGAGCGCCTCGGAGGAATCGCCGAGGAAGGGCACTTCCGCGATCGTCGTCAGCGAGAAGCGGTTCGGGGTGTAGCCGTGGACGCCGAAGCCGATATCGGCCGCGCCGTCGTGGATGAGGTCATACTGGGCCGGCGGCTTGCCGATCGGCGCGGCCATGACTTCGACCTTGACCCGGCCGTCCGTCGCCTCGGTCACGGCCTCGCCCCAGGGGATGATGATGTCGCGCACGATCGGATGGCTGGGCGGCAGCCAGTTCGAGACCGTCAGCGTCGTGTCGGCCATGGCCGAAGTTGCGCCGACGGTCAGAAGGGCGGCGACGGAAAGGGCGCGCAGTGTGGGCATCGTGTCTGTCCTTGTCATGCGCCGGCTTGGTCTCGTGGCACGGCGAGGGGGAGATTAGGCGGCATCGCAGACGTCTGTCGACAAGGGGCATGTTTCGCGCCAAGTCGCTGGGGCAATGGCGGGCGGTCGACGGTGTCGCAAGGCCGGTGCTGGCGCGCTTGCCGCTCAATGAGCCAAGAGCAATCGCGCCAGATCGATGGAGCGAACACGCTTTTCTCGGTCAATCCGACTCGGATTGAACGAGACGTGTTCTAAAGTCTCGCAACGGGCCGCGCCGGCATTAGATGGACGCCATGGACACGATCGATCGCACGAAACCGGCCGCGGAGCCGGGACACCCGCATGCCGGCCTCGAAGGCGGCCCGCGCCCCGACGACCACCCGACGGTGAGCTTCGGCCGGATCGGCGTGCTCCTCGTCAATCTCGGCACGCCCGAGGGGACCGACTATTGGTCCATGCGTCGCTATCTCAAGGAATTCCTGTCCGACCGGCGCGTCATCGAGGTGCCGCGCGCGATCTGGTGGCCGCTCCTCAACCTCGTGATCCTGTCGCGCCGGCCGCAGCGCTCGGGCGAGGCCTATGAGCAGGTGTGGAACAAGGAACTCGACGAGTCGCCGCTGAAGACGATCACGCGCAGCCAGGCCGACAGGCTCGCCGCGAGCCTTGCGGCCGATCCGCGGATCGAGGTGGACTGGGCGATGCGCTACGGCCTCCCGCCGATCGCCGAGCGGCTGGAGGCGCTTCAGAGGAAGGGCTGCGAGCGGATCCTGATCGTCCCGCTCTATCCCCAATATGCGGCGGCGACGACGGCGACGGTGAACGACAAGGCGTTCGACGCGCTGAAGACGATGCGCTGGCAACCGGCGATCCGCACCGCGCCCCAATGGTGCGACGACCCGGTCTATATCGACGCGCTCGCCCGCTCGATGGAGGACCACCTCGCCACGCTCGATTTCGAGCCGGAGCTGGTGCTGACGAGCTATCACGGCGTGCCGAAATCGTACCTTCTGAAGGGCGACCCCTATCACTGCCAGTGCCTGAAGACGACGCGGCTCCTGCGCGAGCGGCTCGGCTGGCCGGAGGACCGGCTGCGCGTGACCTTCCAGTCCCGCTTCGGGCGCGAGGAGTGGCTGAAGCCCTACACCGACGAGACGGTGAAGGCGCTCGCCCAGTCGGGGGTGAAGCGGCTCGCGGTGATGATGCCGGGCTTCGTCGCCGACTGCCTCGAGACGATCGAGGAGATCGGCGTCGAGAATGCCGGCTATTTCTACGAAAATGGCGGAGAAAAATTCTCCGCCATTCCGTGTCTCAACGATTCAGATCACGGCATGCGCGTGATCGAGAACGTGGTCCGCCGCGAGCTTATGGGTTGGCTTTGACGACCTTGGCGACCGGCGGCTCGAGGAGCCTGTCGGGCCGGCCGAGGCCGCGATAGACGAAGCCCGCGGCCTCGGCGTCGGCCGGGTTGAACACGTTGCGCAGGTCGATGAGGACGTCGCCCTTCATCGTCTTGCGCACGGCGGAGAGGTCGAGCGCGCGATACTCGTTCCACTCCGTCATGAGGACGAGGACGTCCGCCTCTTCGGCGACCTTCGCCGCGTTCTCGCACCAGACGGCGCCTTCCAGCATCGCCTCGGCGTGACGGCGGCCTTGCGGGTCGTGCACCTTCACGGTCGCGCCCTTGTCCATCAGGCGGGGCAGGATCACGAGGCTCGGCGATTCGCGCATGTCGTCGGTGTTCGGCTTGAAGGTGACGCCGAGGACGCCGATCGTCTTGCCGCGCACGTCGCCGCCGGCGGCGCGCACGATCTTCGTGACCATCGACTGCTTGCGCTCTTCGTTGACGATCTGCACCTGCTCGATGAGGGAGAGGGGCGAGGAGGCCTCGCGCGCGGTGCGCACCAGGGCCGACACGTCCTTCGGGAAGCAGGAGCCGCCATAGCCGGGGCCGGTGTGGAGGAACTTGTTGCCGATGCGCCCGTCCGAGCCGATCGCGTTGGCGACCTGCTGCACGTCCGCGCCGACCTCCTCGCACAGATCCGCGATCTCGTTGATGAAGCTGATCTTCATCGCGAGGAAGGCGTTCGCGGCGTACTTCGCGAGTTCGGCCGATTCACGCGAGGTGAAGATGATCGGCGCGTTGCGCAGGGCGAGCGGCTTGTAGAGGCGGCTCATCACCTCCTTCGCCCGCTCGTCGTCGCAGCCGACGAGGATGCGGTCGGGGTGGGTGAAGTCCTGGATCGCGGAGCCTTCGCGCAGGAATTCGGGGTTGGAGCAGACGGCGAAGTCGGCGTCGGGCCGCAGCGCGCGCAGCCGCCGCTCGATCTCGCGGCTGGTGCCGACGGGGACGGTCGACTTCGTGGTGATGACGGTGAAGCCGGTGAGGTGCGGGGCGAACTCCTCCACCGCCGCGTAGATGTAGGACAGGTCCGCGTGGCCGCTGCCGCGCCGCATCGGGGTGCCGACCGCGAGGAAGACGAGGTCCGCGTCCTTCACCGAGTTGGCGACGTCACCCGTGAAGGTGATGCGGCCGGCGGCGCGATTGCGGTCGACGAGGGCGTCGAGGCCGGGCTCGAAGATGGGGATGTGCCCATCCAGCAGTGTGGCGAGCTTGTCAGCGTCCTTCTCGACGCAGGTGACGGACCACCCGAACTCGGAGAAACACGCTGCCGATACGAGACCGACGTACCCGCCGCCAATCATGCAAATTTTCATGACATCAACTTCCGGAGTGTCTGTTGGTTGGCGTGAAGAGCCCTCAGGCCTTGGTCCTGTGTGAGGTGACTATAGCACCTCGCACGGGATCTGAAGCCGCGGATGGGATGAACTCCTCCCAGAGTCATGATTCGATTGCTGGTTCGACCAGGGATAGCCGAGTCTCCGGCAACAGGTTGTGGGTGTGGACCATCCACGCCAATCATGGCGGCATTGAGGATCGGAAACGGGCAATTGTCGCCGCCCGGCCCATCTTCCGCATCAGGGTCACAGAAACGCAACGAGCAGGCCGAACGACATGGCAATTGAATCATCTCGACATGATGGCGGGTCGCGCAAGCTCCGCCTCGGCATGGTGGGGGGCGGGCATGGCGCCTTCATCGGGGCCGTCCACCGCATGGCCGCCCGCCTCGACGACCGGTACGAACTCGTCGCGGGCGCGCTGTCGGCGAACCCGGAGAATGCGCGCCGCTCCGCCCTCGATCTCGGCATCGCCGAAGACCGGGCCTACACCTCCTATGAGGAGATGGCCGAGAAGGAGGCGGCGCGGGAGGACGGCATCGACGTCGTTTCGATCGTGACCCCGAACCACCTGCATTTCGCTCCCGCCAAAGCGTTCCTGGAGGCCGGTATTCACGTCATCTGCGACAAGCCGATGACGGTGTCGCTGGAGGAGGCGAAGGCGCTCGTCGCGCTGGTGCGCAAGACGGGGCTCGTCTTCGTCCTGACGCAGAACTACACCGGCTATCCGATGGTGCGCCACGCGCGCGAGATGGTGGCCTCAGGCGCGCTCGGCGACATCCGCGTCCTCCAGACGAATTATGCGCAGGACTGGCTCGCGACCGCGATCGACCAGGAGGGCCAGAAGCAAGCCGCCTGGCGCACCGACCCCAAATTCGCGGGGGCGGGCGGCTCGGTCGGCGATATCGGCGTGCACGCCTTCAACCTCGCCGCCTTCGTCTCGGGCCTGGAAATCGAACAGCTCTGCGCGGATCTGCGCAGCACCGTCCCAGGCCGCCAGCTCGACGACAATGCCAACGTGCTGATGCGCTTCAAGGGCGGGGCGACGGGGACGCTCTGGGTCTCGCAGGTCGCGACCGGCAATTTCAACCGCCTGACGCTCGGCGTCTACGGCACGAAGGGCGGCATCCAGTGGGACGGGGAGGACAATGACAACCTCCTCTACACCCCGCTCGGCGAGGCGACGCGGATCCTGACGCGCGGCGGGCCGGATGTCGGAGCGGCGGCGGGCCGGTCGACGCGGCTGCCGACGCGCCACCCCGAGGGCTTCATCGAGGGCTTCACCAACGTCTACACCGATGCCGCCGAGCTGATCGCCGCCAAGCGCGACGGCCGCGCGCCCGATCCCGGCGCGACCAGCGTTCCGACGGTGGAGGACGGGGCGCGCGGCCTCGCCTTCATCGAGGCGTGCGTGAAGTCGAGCCGCGCGGGCGGCGTCTGGGTCGACGCCTCGATCGACCTCTAGCTCCATCGCCATCCGGCCCCGCCTGCGACGGCGGGGACGTTCAATCTTCGATCCGGGACGGAACATGCCCGGCTTCGGGCCGTTCCTCCTTCAGACGTCGGCTTTGTCCGGTCGCCTCTTGGATGCATCCGCTCAAGAGATCGAGGATTTCATGACATATCGACACGACACCCAAAGGACCCGCGGCGTGGGTCATTGGGTGGTGATGCTGCTCGCGCTCGTGATCGGCGCGCTCGGCGTCGTTCTGGCCGCGGGAGGCGCATATCTCATCGCCCTCGGCGGCAGCTGGTACTACGCGCCTGCCGGACTTGGATTGATCGCGACGGCCGTGCTTCTCGCGCGCCGCGATATCTCCGCCCTCTACATCTACCTTCTCGTCTGGATCGGCACGCTCGGCTGGGCCTACTGGGAGGCCGGGCTCGACTGGTGGGCGCAGGTGCCCCGCGTGGTTGCCCCGACCGTGCTCCTCGTGCTCGTCCTTCTGGCGACGCCGGCCCTCGGCCGCCGCCCCTCTTCCGATACTCACGAGGTGAACGCATGACCGGCCGCACCTTCACATGCGCCGTCTCGATGATGGCGCTCGTCCTCGCCGCACCGGCCCTCGCACAGGGCACCGACGCCACGACCCCGCCGGCCGCCACCCAGCCGTCCGACACCGCCAGTCCGCCCGCCGCATCGACGACCGGGACTGAGACCGCGACGCCGCCGAGCGATCCGTCCGCGACCGCCGAGACTGCGTCCCCCGACGCGGCTACGACCGGCACGGCCGGGACCGAGGCGCAGCCCGCCGCGGAGGCTGCGCCCGGCGCGACCGCAGAGACGGCGCCCGATGCCGCGACCGGAAGCGCCGCGAGCGAAACCCCATCCGGCGATCCGGCCGCCGAAGCGCCCGCGAGCGCCAGCACCGCCCCCGATCCCGCCACCGGCACCGCCGCGAGCGAGGCGACGGCCGAGACCGAGACGGCCGCGATTGGCCAGCCGCCGGCGCCGCAGCCCGAGGTCGGCGCCGACTGGCCCTTCTATGGCGGCGACGCCGACGCCACGCGCTATTCGCCGCTGGCGCAGATCACGCGCGACAATGTCGGCCAGCTTGAGCGCGCCTTCGTCTACCGCACCGGCGACATGCCGAGCGAGGCGGCGGCGGGCAAGTATGCGCCTGAGACGACGCCGCTGAAGGTCGGCGACGCGCTCCTCATGTGCTCGGCGAAGAACATCCTGATCTCCATCAACGCCGCGACGGGCGAGGAGAACTGGCGCTACGATCCCAAGGTCGGTGACGACGCCATCCCCTATTCGGCCTCGTGCCGGGGTGTCTCGGTCTACACCAACCCGGACGCCGCCCCCGACGCCGCCTGCGCGACGCGGGTCATCGAGGGCACGCTCGACGCGCGCCTCATCGCGGTCGACACCAAGACCGGCGAGCCGTGTGCCGATTTCGGCGAGAACGGCGAGGTCGATCTCTGGGACGGGATCGGCGAGCGGGTGCCCGGCTGGTACGCCGTGACCGCGCCGCCCGCGATCGTGCGCGGCATCGTCGTGACGGGCGCGCAGGTAAAGGACGGCCAGGCCGAGGACGCGCCCTCCGGCGTCGTGCGCGGCTACGACGCCGTGACCGGCGAGCTCGCCTGGGCCTGGGACCTCGGCGCGCCCGAGGAGAACAAGAACGGCCCGCCCGAGGGCGAGGTCTACACGCGCGGCACGCCCAACATGTGGACCGCCGCCACCGCCGACGAGGCGCTCGGCTACGTCTATCTCCCGCTCGGCAACTCCTCGGTCGACTACTATGGCAGCAACCGCTCCGAGGCGGAGAACGACTATTCCACCTCGCTCGTCGCGATCGACGTGACGACCGGCGACCCGGTGTGGACCTTCCAGACCGTCCATCGCGACGTCTGGGATTACGACCTCGGCAGCCAGGCGACCCTCGTCGACTTCCCGAGCGACGGCGGAACCGTGCCGGCGATCATCCTGCCGTCCAAGCAGGGCGACATCTACGTCCTCAACCGCGAGACGGGCGAAAGCCTCTTCCCGGTCGGCTCGGTCGAAGCGCCGAAGACGGGCAGCGTGGAGCCCGACTATCTCGCCTCCGAGCAGCCGGTGTCGGAGTACCACACGCTACGCCATGCGGATCTGAAAGAGAGCGACATGTGGGGCTTCACCCCGATCGATCAGCTCTACTGCCGGATCCTCTACCGTCAGGCGAACTATGCGGGCTTCTTCACCCCGCCCTCGACCGACAAGCCGTGGATCCAGTTTCCGGGATATAATGGCGGCTCGGACTGGGGCTCGGTCGCGGTCGACACCGAGCGCGGTATCATCATCGCCAACTACAACAACATCCCCAACCACAACCGTCTTCTGACGCGTGAGGAGGCGGATGCGCGCAACCTTCAGCCGATCAACGAGCAGGAGGCCGGCGCGGGGGGCGGCTCGAAGGCCGAGGGCGCAGGCGACCCGCAGGCGGGCGCGCCCTACGCGATCGACGTGAATGCGGGCTGGCGCGACGAATATACGGGCGTTCCGTGCACCCGGCCGCCCTATGGCGGGATCCGCGCGATCGACCTCAAGACGGGCAAGACGCTGTGGGACACGCCGCTCGGCACCGCGCGCCGCAACGGCCCCTTCGGGATCCCGTCTTTCCTGCCCTTCAAGATCGGGACGCCGAACAATGGCGGCTCGGTGGTGACGGCGGGCGGGCTCGTCTTCATCGCCGCCGCGACGGACAATCTCTTCCGCGCGATCGACATCGAGACGGGCGAGACGGTCTGGGAGGACCTGCTGCCGGCGGGCGGCCAGGCCAACCCGATGACCTATGAAGTCGACGGGCGGCAATATGTGCTGATCGCGCCGGGGGGCCACCACTTCATGGAGACCCCGATCGGCGACTACGTGATCGCCTACGCGCTGCCCGAGAGCTGAGGCGACGGCCGCCGCCTTCCGGGCGGCGGCGCGCCCTTCGGGGATGGACAAGGACGGGCCTCTCGCGCGACTCTCCGGGCCGCGCGAGAGGCCTTTTCATGAACACCGCACTCACCATCCGCCGCCTGGTCCCTGACGACGAGCCGCAATGGCAGGACCTCTGGCGCGGCTATCTCACCTTCTACAAGACGACCCTGCCGCCGGAGATCTACGCGACGACCTTCGCGCGCCTCCTCAGCGACGACGAGGCAGGTCCGCGCGGCTTCGTGGCCGAGAGCGAGGGCGCGCTCGTCGGTCTCGTCCATTATTTCTTCCACCCCCATTGCTGGCGGATCGAGAAGGTCTGCTACCTGCAGGATCTCTTCGCGGCCGAGGCGGCGCGGGGGAAGGGCGTCGGGCGCGCGCTCATCGAGGCCGTCTACAAGGCGGCGGACGAGGCGGGGTCCCCCTCGGTCTACTGGATGACGCAGGATTTCAACGCGACAGCCCGCAAGCTCTACGACCAGATCGGGACGCTGACCCCCTTCATCAAATATCAGCGCCCGGCCTGAGCGGGGTCACAGAAGGGGGCCGAGGAGGCGGGCGGCCGGCGCCATGATGCGCACGCGGTTGCTGCGTGCGTCGAAGAAGGCCTGGTCGAAGACGATGGAATTCTCCATGTCGGTCTCCAGCATCGCCGCGACCTGCTCGTTGAAGGTCGGGTCGAACACGAACACCGTGTTCTCGAAATTGAGGCGGAGCGAGCGGCTGTCGAGATTGACCGTGCCGATGGAGGCGGCCCAGTCGTCCACCAGCATCGTCTTCTGGTGCATGAAGCCGTCATTGTAGCGGTACATCTTGATGCCCGCCTTCAGCGCCTCCCCGGCATAGGCGAAGGCGGCGTACCAGACGACCTTGTGGTCCGGCACGTGCGGGATGATCACGCGCACGTCGACCCCGCGCAGCGCCGCGACGCGCAGCGCGGTGAGGACGTCGAGATCGGGGACGAAATAGGGCGTTGCGATCCACACCCGCTTCTCCGCCTCGGTGATGAGGTGGATGAGGCTGAGCGAGCAGGCCGGAAGCTCGTCCGCCGGACCCGTCGGGTAGATGAGGATCGGGGAGAGGGCGGACGGGTCGTGCGTGTGCGGGGGATGCTCGGCCGGGGTGATCGGCGCGCCGCCCGTCCACAGCCAGTCCTCCACGAAGGTCGATTCGGCAAGCGCGGCCGCTGGTCCCGTCAGCTGCAGCGCGGTGTCGCGCCAGTTCGTGAACCACTTGCTCGGGCCGAGATATTCGTCGGCCATGTTCGGCCCGCCGACCACCGCGACGCGCCCGTCGGCGGCGACGATTTTCCGGTGGTTGCGGAAGTTGATGTAGAGGATGCGCGACATGCGGCGCTTCACGTCGAAATTGCGCACCTCGACGCCGGCATCGCGCAGCTTGCGCCAATAGTCCGCGCGCGTGTTGCGCGAGCCGATGCTGTCGCGCAGGAGGCGCACCTTCACCCCCGCCCGCGCCCGCTCGATCAGCGCGTCGCGGAAGCGCGTGCCGACCTTGTCGTCGCGGATGATGTAGAACTGCACCGAGAGGTCCTTCTCCGCGCTCTCCACGATGTCGAAGAAGGTCTTGAAGATCGTCGGCCCGTCATGGAGGAGCTCCGGCACCGGCGACATGGTGATCGGCGTCGGGGCGAGGTCGGCGAGAAAATCGTAGCGCGGCGCGGTGTGATCGTCGGGGACGAGCGCCTCGGGCGGGATCTCGGCGCGGATCGGCGGCAGCGCGCGGCGCCGCACGTCCTCGAGTTGCAAAGTCAGCGTGTTGGAGGCCGGCGGGCCGAAGAGGGCGTAGGCCGGCAGGGCGAGCCAGGGGAAGGCGATCAGCGAGACCGCCCAGGCGATCCCGCCCTCGGTGGTGTGGGCGTGATAGGCCGCGTGGAAGGCGCAGATCGTGCCGCTGATGTGCGCGATCGGCAGGAGGAGCGCGATAACGGATTCGATCGACATCGCTCAGTTCGTTCCCGGCAGCTTGAGGTCGGCCCACAGCGGCAGATGGTCGGACGCGCGGCGCGCGACGTCGCTATGATGAACGCCGCGCTCCAGGACCTCGATGTCGGGTGTCGTGGCGATCCGGTCGAGCGCGGCGATCGGCCGGCTCGCATGATAGGTCGGCGCCGGGTCGGCGAAGACGAGCGAGCGTGAGAAGAGCGAGATGCACCCCGCCTTCGAGCGCCACTCGTTGAGGTCGCCCATCAGGACGGTCGGGCGCGGCTTCCGCGAGGCGAGCATCTCGGCGATGAAGCGGGCCTGCGCCGCGCGCCGGTCGGGCGTCAGGCCGAGATGGGTGCCCACGATGCGCACCGGCGTGCCGTCGATCCGCGCGTCCACGAGGACGGCGCCGCGCGGCTCATAGGCCGGCAGGTCGACGCGGTGGGTGTCCTCGACCTCCACCTTGGGGCTCAACAGGATCGCGTTGCCGTGCCAGCCGAGCCCGCCCTCGTGCATCGCGACCGAGGCCGGGCGCCACCCGTCCTCGACGAGCTTGGTGTGGGAGAGGGTGGTGATGCGCGAGCCGAAGCGGCGGTCCGCCTCCTGGAGGGCGATCACGTCCGCGTCGAGCTCGTTGATGACGTGGAGGATGCGGCTCGGCTCGCGTCGCCAGTCGAGGCCGACGCACTTGCGGATATTGTAGGTCGCGACGCGGATGCGCATGGCGTTTCATGTCCTTTGGAGACGCCACGACTGAGATCGGCGGGCCGTCGGGGAGGAACAGTTGCACCTCCCCTTTATGGGACCGTTACGCGCGATATCGAGGGGTCAGCACTCCGCGAGGAGCACGTCGAGGTCGCTCGTGGCACGCTTGCCGAGATCCTCGCCGTGGACGAACAGGAATTCGTCGGCCACGCGATAGCCCTCCTGCTTCAGCATCGAGATGAAGGACCACTCGGCGTTGAGCTTGGAGGAGGCGCCATATTCGGCGAGCGAGTCGGTCATGATGCGGTGCGGGCGCATCGCGGCCCAGCGGGCCCCCTCGCCGGAGCCGGGGTCGGCGACCTGGCGCATCAGCGCGATCATCCGCAGCTCCTTCATGAGCGGGGAGTTGAAGGAGATCTCGTTGATCCGGTTCAGGATCTCCGCCGCCGATTTCGGCGTCTCCTTGCGCACGCGCGGATTGATCTGGACGAGGATCGTGTCCTGCGCGTTGCTCTCGCGCACGAGGGGGGTGATCGTCGGGTTGCCGACGAAGCCGCCGTCCCAATAGGGCTCGCCGTCGATCTCCACCGCCTGGAACATCGTCGGCAGGCAGGCCGAGGCGAGGAGCACGTCCGGCGTGATCTCGGCGTTGCGGAAGATGCGCCCGCGCCCGGTGTGAACGTTGGTCGCGGTGATGAAGAGCTTGATCGGGCAGCGCACGAGCCGGTCGAAATCGACGCTCTCGGCGAGGACGCGGCGCAGCGGGTTGAGGCCGAACGGGTTGAGGTCGTAGGGCGACAGCATCCGCGTCATGAGGTCCATCATGACGTAGCCGGGCGAGGTGTCGAGCGACCAGCGGCCGAGCATCCGGTCGAGCATGGAGCGCTGGAGCGGGCTCGTCTTCGCCGCGCGCGAGACGCGCTGCCAGAAGGCGTCGAGCGCGGCGCGTGCGCCCGCCGCGCCGCCATCGGTCCACCCGTCGGCGAGGACGGCGGCGTTCATCGCGCCGGCGGAGGTGCCGGAGATCGCCTCCACGGTGATCCACGGCTCTTCGAGGAGCCGGTCGAGCACGCCCCAGGTGAAGGCGCCGTGCGAGCCGCCGCCCTGGAGGGCGAGGTCGATGAGGACGTTCTCGCGGCCGGCCGCGGGGGCCGCGCCCGGCGTGTCGGACGCGGTGGTGGGCAGATCAGACTGTGACATTCAACCAATCCGGAACGGGACGCGGGACGGGCGGCTCAGTGCGTGACTTTCGACTTCGTGTAGGAGTAGCGCAGGAGCCGGTAGAGGACGCCGCCGGTGACAGCGCCGAGCAGGTAGATGACGAGCGCGAGCACGGCGAGCGGCAGCGTCAGGCTGAGACCCAGCATCGTCACGGTGACCGAGGTGAAATTCTGGAGCGCGAAGATCACCACGGCCCCGGCGAAGATGATGATGATGGCGAGGTAGAAATATCTCATCTTGGGTCGTCTCCATCGATGCGCGCCGGAGGGTGGGCCGCGCTATCGGGCCAGCGGTCGGCCGGCGCGCCTCGCCAGATCGCGATGCCTGATATTGCGGTGCGGGGAAATTGTTCGCAAGTGCGGGATCGTCCGGCGGTGGATTGGAATGGGCGCGCCATCCTCAGCCGCCCGCGCTGTCGGCGCCGAAAAGCGGCGCGCGGCGCATGTGTGCGTTGAGGCGCGCGAGGTCCGCCGCGTCCCAGTCGATGTCCATGAGCTCCACCCAGCCGCTGGCATAATGTTCCGGCGCGAACAGGTGACCATACCCCATCGGCGCGCTGGTGGAGACGGCCATGTCGAGCGCGACCTGAAGCATCGTGATGATCGGAACCCAGCGCAGCGTCGCCGACACGTCCGGACCGCGCGGCTCGTCCATCCAGTCGGGCCGGCGGAAGAAGCCGCGATATTCGAAGAAGGTGATCGGGTCGCTCGCATATTGCAGGAAGATCACCCTCAGCGGCCCCCAGGGCGTGCCCTCGGGGACGTTGCCGCCGTCCTGGTTCATGAAGCGCACGAACGCGCCGTCACGAAAGCGCGGCAGCCACTCGGGGCTGTCCGGATTGCGCCGGTCGGTGATGTCGCGCCAGAACGCGCTCTCGAACGGCGCGCCGCTCCACAGGGCCCCGTCGATCGGGTCGCCGATCAGCTCGAAGAGCTCGGCCGACTTCGCCGAGTTGAGCGCGCCGAGGCTGAGGCCGTGGAGATAGAAGCGCGGGCGGGATTCGCGCGGAAGGGTGCGCCAGTGGCCGTAGACGGCGGCGAAGAGGGCGCGCGCCGCCTCCGCCCCGCGCTCCGGCTCGACGAGGAGCGACATCGGGCTCGTCAGCACCGAATATTGCTGGGCGACGCTCGCGACGTCGCCGTCGAGGAGATATTCGAGCGGCTCCATCGCGGAGGGGTCGACCCAGCCCGTGCCCGTCGGCGTGATGACGACGAGGTTCGACCGCTCGAACGCGCCGACCCGGATCAGCTCCTTCAGCGCGACGTCGGCCCGCTCCTCGGGCGTGTTGCCGGCGCGCAGGCCCGCATAGATGCGCAGCGGCTCCTTCGCCTTGCGCCCGGTGAAGGCGGCAATGTCTTCTGACGTCGGCCCGGAGCCGACGAAGAGGCGGCCGGCGCGGCCGAGATCGTCCCACGCGACAAGCGAGCCCTCTGCGCCGGAGCGGAGCGGGGAGGTGGGACGCGGAATGTCCGCCTCGATCAGCGCGTCGAGCTCCTGCGCGGAGGATTCGATCGCCTGGAGGCCGAAGCGCACGATCGCCCCGTCGACGACGCTCCAGAAGAGGAGGATGGCGAGCGCCGCGCCGATCACGTTCGCGACCTTGCGCGGCAGCACCCGGTAGAGCCGGTCCGACAGGGCGCGGAAGACGAGCGCGAAGAGCCGCGCGAGCGCGAGGAGCACGAGGAAGACGGCGACGGCGATACCGCACACCGTGAAGGGCCGCGCGTCGCGCACGGGCTCCATGCCCATCAGCGCGCGCACGTCGTTCTGCCAGCCGGCCGCCTCGCGCAGCGTGTAGGCGGCGACCGCGATGCAGGCGAGCGCGAGGACGACATTCACGACCACGCGCAGCCACCGCCGCGGCTCCGGCAGCTCCATATAGTGCCAGAGCCAGCGCAGGAGGACGCCCGCGCAATAGCCGATCGCGAACCCGGCGCCGGCGAGGACGCCCTGGTTGACCGCCGTGCGCGGGATGAGGGAGGGGGTGAGCGCCGCCGCGAAGGCCAGCGTCCCGAGGAGAAGCCCGACCCCCGAGAGGCTGTTCCAGAACAGATAAGCCCATCGTGCCATAGTCGGATCGCTTCTCGTCGCTCGCAAGGATGCTACGGGCTTATCGGGGGCGGCCGCGACGCGCAACGATCGATAGGGCGGGTGTGCCGGATTGTTCGGCGGTGACGGGACTGGCGCAACGAGGATCGCGTGGAACGCTTTGATATTCTGGGGCTCCAGGCCTTTGTCAGTGTCGCCGAGCATGGGAGCTTCCGCCTCGCGGCGGACCGGCTCAATCTCTCCGCGACGGCCGTCAGCCGCCGCGTGCAGAAGCTGGAGGAATCGGTCGGCGTCGTCCTCATCAGCCGCACCACGCGGCAGGTGACGCTGACGCGCGTCGGCGCCGAGTTCCTGCCGCGCGCCCAGGAGATCCTGTCCAATCTCGAAGCGACGGTGAGCGACCTGCGGGCCCAGGGCCACTTCGGCAAGCCCGATGTCCGGATCGCGTGCCTTCCGACGATCGCCGCCCAGCTTCTGCCGCGCATCATCGCCGAATTCCCCGAGGACGCGGCGAACCGGGTGCAGATCACCGACCTCTCGGCGACGGAGATCCTGGAGCGGGTGCGCGACAAGCGGGCCGATTTCGGCATCAGCTTCATCGGCGCCGACCACTATGACCTCATCATCGAGCCGCTCTTCACCGAGCCGGTCGTCGCCCTCGTCACGCCCGACAAGCCGCTCGCGAAGGAGACGTGCATCCCCTGGCGCGCGCTCGAAGGGGAGCGGCTCATCTCGATCGGCCGCCTCAGCGGAACGCGGCGGCTCATCGAATCGGCCGTCCAGTCCCACGCGATCGGCCTCGACTGGGTCTACGAGGTGCAGCACCTCGCGACCGCCGTCAGCCTCGCGGCGGCAGGGGTGGGGGTCGCGGTCCTGCCGGCGATCGCGGGGGAGATGGTGCATCCGCCGCTGGTGCCCGTCGCGCTCGTGGAGCCGCGCGTGGAGCGGGCGATCGGCCTCATCCGGCGCAGCGACGTTCCGCTCTCCGGCGCGACGCGCCTGATGCGCGACCTCGTGACCAAGCGGCTGAAGGCGCGGTGAGGTGGTGTCGCGATTGCTGCACGCTACGCAGGTAAAATGCCGATAATTGCATTGGAGGCAGCTTCGGCCCGCGTTTAGTCTCGATGCCAACGATAAGGGCTATTGGGAGACGCCAGGGTGAATGCCTTCGACCGCATTTCCGCGGACGCTTCGACGTGGGTCGGCCGTGAAGAGCACGCGAGGGACGAGGTGTCGGGCACCGAGGTGCGCCGCCTCGCCGCGACGCTCGATCTCGATCCGACCCCATTCGTGCCGGGTGCGACGCTCCCGATCGGTTGGCATGTCACGCTGTTTCCCCCGCTCGCCCCAACGGCCGAGCTTGGCCCCGACGGCCACCCGAAAAAGGGCGAGTTCCTGCCCGATCTCGGCCTTCCGCGCCGCATGTTCGCCTCGCGCAAGCTGATCTTCCGCGGCCCCCTCACGATCGGTGAACCGGTGAAGCGCGTCTCGCGCATCGCCGAGGTGACGCCGAAGATGGGTCGCAGCGGCCTCCTCGCCTTCGTGACCGTCGTCCACGACATCACCGGCGAAAGCGGCGCGGTCGCGGTCACCGAGGAGCAGAAAATCGTCTATCGCGAGGAGGCGAAGGCCGGCGCGAAGGCCGCGCCCGCCGAGGACCGCCCGGAGGGGGATTTCGAGTGGACGCGCGAGGTGGTGCCGTCGCCCGCGCTCCTCTTCCGCTACTCCTCGATCACCTTCAACGGCCACCTCATCCACTATGATGCCGACTATGCGCGGGGCGAGGAGGGCTATCCGGATCGCGTCGTGAATGGCGGCCTCACCTCGATCATGGGGCTGAAGCTGATCGCCGAGATCCATCCGGCCCCGCTCCTGGAATTCGCGGTGCGCAACCGCCGCCCGCTCTTCGTGAACCGCAAGGTCACGCTAATGGCCCGGCGCACCGGCGAGACCGAGGCCGGCATCACCGGCGAGTTCTGCGCGGTCGACGCGGACGGCTTCATCGCCGCCACCGCCGACCTCCTGTGGAGCCGCGCCGCGTGAGCGCGCTGCCGCTGAAAGGGATCCGCGTCCTCGACCTCACCTCGGTGGTGGTGGGGCCGCTCGCGACGCGCTTCTTCGCCGACTTTGGCGCCGACGTCGTCAAGGTGGAGCCGCCCGAGGGCGATCTCATGCGCACGCTCGGCGGCGCCTCGCCGAGCGGGAAATTCTCGCCCAAATTCCTGAACCTCAACCGCAACAAGCGCTCGATCGGCATCGACCTCAAGGCGCCTGGCGCGCGCGAGCTGATGGAACGCCTCATCGCCTCGTCCGACGTGGTGTTGACGAACATGCGCGTGAAGGCGCTCGGCAAGCTCGGCCTCGACGCCGAATCGATCCGGGCGAAGTCGCCGCACATCATCCATTGCGCGATCGTCGGTTTCGACAAGAACGGCCCCTACAAGGACCGGCCGGCCTACGATTCGATCATCCAGGGCGCGTCCGGCATGGCCGCGTCCAACGAGCGGATGACCGGCGAGCCGCGCTATGTGCCGATGACGATCTGCGACCGGATCGTCGGCCTCGTGACCGTGCAGCTCGTCATGCTCGCCCTCTTCCACCGGGAGCGGACGGGGGAGGGGCAGTCGATCGAGGTCCCGATGCTGGAGAACATGGCCGAATTCGTGCTCAACGAGCACATGGGCCAGCGTGTCTTCGTCGGGTCGGACGGACCGACGGGGGACCTCAGAATCCTCAATCCGCTCGCCCAGCCGATCCCGACATCGGACGGCTATATCTGCGTGACCGCCAACACCGACAAGCAGGCCTTCGCGCTGTTCGAGGCGATCGGCCAGCCCGAGTTGAAGGACGATCCCCGCTTCTCCTCCGTGCGGGCGCGCCTCAAGAACGTCCAGGCCTATCACAGCGTCCGGGGCGAGGCGCTCGCCAAGCGCACCACCGCCGAGTGGCTCGAGATCCTCGGCAAGCTCGACGTTCCCTCGCTGCCCTACCGCACTTTCGAGGGCCTCCTCGAGGACGAGCACCTCAACGCCGTCGGCCTCTTCGGCGAGATCGAGCACCCGGTCGAGGGGCCGATCCGCAACATGCGCATGCCGAACCGGTTCTCCTCGGACTGGGAGACGCCGAAGCGCCCCGCGCCCGCGCTCGGCGCCGACACCCGCCACGTCCTCGACGGGCTCGGCTACGCCGACGACGAAATCGATCGCCTCGCCGAGACGGGCGTGGTCATCGCAGGAAAGGTCCACGATGCCGCGTGATCCGAGCCGCTCCATCGCCGCCCGCTGGCGCGCGCTGCTCTACGTCCCGGCCCACAAGGCGCGCTTCGTCGAGAAGGCGCCCTCGTCCGGCGCGGACGCGGTGATCCTCGATCTCGAGGACAGCGTTCCCGCGGGCGCGAAGGCCGAGGCGCGCGCCGCGCTCGGCCCGGCGACAGCCTCCCTCCATGCGGCGGGCCTCGACGTTCTCGTGCGCATCAACCGCCCGCTGGAGCTCGCCGTCGACGACGTTCGCGCCGCGGTTGCGGCCGGCGCCGATGCGATCACCGTCGCGAAGGCGGACGGGCCGTCCCACGTGCGCCTCCTCGCCGAGCTGCTCGACACGCTGGAGCGGGACGTCTCGCGCAGCGCGCCGATGGCGATGGTCGTCCTCATCGAGACGCTGGACGCGTTCTGGGACATGAAGGCGATCGCCGCGGCCTCGGACCGCGTGGTGGCGATGACGCTCGGCGGCGAGGACATTGCCGCCGCCGTCCACGGCGCCTCCGACGAGGAGACGCTGCTGTGGCCGCGCCAGCAGATGATCTTCGCGGCCGCCACCGCCGGCGTCGCCCCGATCGGGTTGATGGGGAGCCTCGCCGGCTACAAGGACAAGGAGCGCTTCCGCGCCATCGCCGAGCGCTCGCGCCGCTTCGGATATTGGGGCGCGACCTGCATCCACCCCGACCAGGTCGCGATCGTGCGCGAGGCGTTCAGCCCGTCCGAGGACGAGGTCGCCAATGCGCAGAAGATCGTGACCGCGCTCGACGAGGCGATCGCGGCGGGCGACGCCGCGGTCAGCGTCGACGGGCGGATGATCGACCCGCCGGTGGCCGCCCACGCCCGCCGCATCCTCGAGATCGACGCACGCATCAAGGCGCGCGCGGCCCGCACACCGGAGCCCGTTGCGACCTGAGCGCCGCGAGACGTTCCCAATCACGACCCCAGACATACAAAGAGATGACGGGAGGAGACGAGACATGACGATTGAAACGAAGACCCTGACGGCGCTCACCGCCGCCCTTGCCCTGACGATGACGCTCGGCACGACCGGCGCGGCGCGGGCCGACTTCACCCTCGAGGGTGAGCAGGTCGAGGTGATCGTCCCCTATTCACCGGGCGGCGCGGCCGACGCCTATGGCCGCTTCATCAGCGCCCAGCTCGGCAAGCACCTGCCGGGCAACCCGACGATCATCGTGCGCAACGTGCCGGGCGCGGGCGCGATCGCGGGCACCAACAATTTCCAGCAGAACGCCGATCCGGACGGGCTGACGCTCCTCGTCACCTCGACCTCGACGCTGATGAACGCGCTCCTCGAAGACCCGCGCGTGAAGTACGACCTGTCGACGATGACCCCGGTCGTGGTCAATCCGCTCGGCATGATGGTCTACGCGCACGAAAGCCTCGGGATCGAGGACGTCGCGGGCCTTGCCGGTCTCGGCGAGGACGCGGCGCTGCGCTCGGGCGCGCACACGCCGACCTCGGCCGACCTCGTGCAGCTCATCGAGTTCCACATTCTTGGCCTCGACGTGACGCCGATCTTCGGCCTCCAGCGCGCCGACGCCAAGCAGGCTTTCGAGCGGGGCGAGATCTCGATCTCCTATGACAACCCGCTCGCCTACAACACCTATGTCGTGCCGATGGTGGAGAGCGGCGTCGCGGTGCCGCTTTATGCGATGGGCTTCGTCGACGCCAAGGGCGAGCGCGTGCGCGATCCGGCCTTCCCGGACCTGCCGAGCTTCCCGGAAGCGGCCGAGACCGTGCTCGGCGCGGCGCCCTCCGGCCCCGCCTATGACGCGTGGCAGACGATGTTCTTCAGCCGCGTGATGGCCTCCAAGGCGGTGCTCCTGCCCGAGGGCACGCCCGACGAGATCGTCGCGGCCTACGAGGCGGCGGCCAAGGCGATGGCGGAGGATCCCGAATATATCGCCGCCACCGAGAAGCTGACGGGCGGCTATCCGACCCTCACCGGGCAGGAGGCGGACGACCGCTGGCAGGCCGCGCTGAAGTTCGACGGCGAGGCCCGTGACTGGCTCTATGGCTGGCTCTCCGAAGAGTTCGGCGTCGCGCGCTAACACGGCCGATGTCTCCCCTCGCATCGTGGGGCGCGGCCTCCCCCGTCTTCGGACGGGGGGGCCTGCGTCTGGTCGCGGCCGCCGGCGCTGACGCCGGCCGCCGCCGTCTCGCCGCCCGTCCGGAGGCCCGCCCATGAACGGTCCCGTGGAGACCATGCTCGCGGCCTGGGCGCAGCTCTTCGAGCCGGTGCACTTCCTCTACCTCACTGGCGGCGTCTTCTTCGGCCTCATCATCGGCATCCTGCCGGGGCTCGGCGGCATCGCCGGGCTGACGCTTCTTCTTCCCTACGTGTTCGGCATGGAGCCGAGCCTTGCCCTTGCCATGATGGTGGGCATGCTCTCGGCGACCGCCACCTCCGACACCTTCCCCTCCGTCCTGATGGGCATTCCGGGGACGAGCGGGTCGCAGGCGACCGTCGTCGACGGCTTTCCGCTCGCGAAAAAGGGCGAGGGGGCGCGCGCGCTCGGGGCGGGCTTCGCGGCCTCGCTCTGCGGCGGCCTCTTCGGCGCGCTCCTCCTCTCGGTCGCGATCTTCGGGGTGCGGCCGGTCATCCTCTATTTCGGCTTCGCCGAGCAGTTCATGCTCGTGGTGTTCGGGCTCTCGATGGTGGGCGTCCTCACCGGGCGCAGCGTCTTCAAGGGGCTCGCGGCCTGCTGCGTCGGCCTCCTCATCGGCTCGATCGGGGCGGCGCCCGCGACGGGCGATCTGCGCATGTCGTTCGGGTCGACCTATCTCAGCGACGGCGTGCCGCTCGTGATCGTGGGCCTTGCGATGTTCGCGGTCCCCGAGGTGCTCGACCTCCTGTCGCGCAAGAAGGCGATCGTGGAGAACCAGCAGCTCGGCCTCGGGATGCTGACGGGCGTGCGGGACGCGATCCGCCACCGCTGGATCGTGCTGCGCTGCGCCGCGATCGGCAGCCTCGTCGGCGCGCTTCCGGGCCTCGGCGGCTCTGTGGTCGACTGGATCGCCTACGGCCACGTCGTCCAGACCTCGCGCGACCGGGACAATTTCGGAAAGGGCGACATTCGCGGCGTGATCGCGCCCGAATCGGCGAACAACGCCAAGGAGGGCGGCGCGCTGGTGCCGACGCTCCTTTTCGGCATTCCGGGGTCCGGCGCGATGGCCGTCCTCCTCGGCGGCTTCATCCTCGTCGGGGTGGAGCCGGGCGTCGGGATGCTGCGCAACGACCTCGACCTCACCTTCATCATCATCTGGTCGCTCGCGATCGGGAACGTGCTCGTCGTCCTGATGTGCCTGGGGCTTGCCCGCCCCGTCGCGCTGCTGACGACCGTGCCCTACACGGTGGTGGGGCCGTTCATCCTCGTCATCGTGATGTTCGCCGCCTTCCAGGCGACGCGCTCGTGGAACGATGTCGCGACGCTCGCCGCACTCGGGGCGGTCGGCGTCCTCATGATGCGCTTCGGCTGGCCGCGCCCGGCCCTCCTCATCGGCTTCGTCCTGTCGACCCGGCTCGAGGCGTCCGTCTACCAGACGGCGCAGATCTATGGCCTTTCGATCTTCGAGCGGCCGATCGCCCTCGTCCTCCTCGCGCTGACGATCGGGGTGATCGTGCTCGCGGTCCTCCAGCGGCGCACGAACCCGAAGGAGGAGGTGGAGGCGGAGGCGCTCTCGACGCGGCCGCTCCAGATCGCCTTCACGCTGGTCTTCCTCGCCTTCACCGGCCTCGTGGTGTGGGACGCGTCGGGCTTCGGCTTCATGGCGCGCGTCTACCCGCTGTCGGTGGCGACGATCGGGCTCGTCCTCATCGCGATCGTCCTCGCGCGCCAGGCGTTGACGCGCAGGGTCGTGCCGGAGCTCGCCGATTCCTCCGCGACCGCCCCGCGCGAGCAGCCGCTCGGCCTGCAATTCCTGTGGTTCCTCGGATTGTGGGCGGTCGGCTATGTGGTGGGCTTCCCGGTCGCGGCGGGCCTCTTCCTTACGGCCTACCTCATCGTGAACGCGCCGGTCGGGGTCGTGCGGTCGGTGCTGATCGGCATCGCGACGACGGCGATCTTCTGCATGCTGGCCCGTTGGCTCGGCATCACCTTCCCGGCGGGGCTCGTGCCGGACATGCTGAACGCGCCGCGCTGGATCGGGGGGTAAGGCCCGGCGGGGGCCGCCCGCGGCGTCGTGGCGGGGCGCGGCTGATGGGGCCGTGCCCCGCGCTCCCTCGTGATTCGAGGCTCGCGCCGAAGGACGGACGCCTCAAGGGACGCTGCGCTCTTCGCCCTTGACCCATCCGCCCTTCGGCGCGGTCCTGAGGGTGTCGGCTCCGCCGGAACGTCGCTTGTCCCTCCTCCGGAACGGGGAGGGCGGCGCTGTGCCGGGCGGGCGCGGCCCCGGCCGCCGGCGGGTCAGGATGACATCAGTGGGCGGGCATGTGGATCATGCCGCCTTCGGGGAGGGTCTGCCCGCCGTCGATGACGATGGTCGTGCCGGTGATGTAAGCGGCCTCGTCGGAGGCGAGGAAGAGCGTCGCGTGGGCGATCTCGCGCGGCGTGCCGAGGCGGCCGACCGGGACGGAGGCCGACATCTCGCGAATGAAGGCCTCGCCGCGTTCCCGCTCCATGCCCTCCGTCAAAATGTTGCCGGGCTCGATGGCGTTCACGGTGATGCCGTAGCGCGCCCATTCGAGCGCGGCGGAGCGCACGAAGCCGAGGATCCCCGCCTTCGAGGCCGAGTAGTGTCCGTGGCCGGGGCTCGTCACGCGCGGGCCGGTGATGGAGGAGGTGAAGACCATCCGCCCGCCGCCCGCCGCCCGCATCGGCGCGAGCGCGGCCTTCGCGGCGAGGAACGTGCCGCGCAGGTTGACGCCGAGGACGGCGTCCCACTCCGCGGGGCTGATGTCCTCGATCAGCGTCCAGGGATAGATGCCGGCATTCTGGACGAGGATGTCGAGCCCGCCATGGGCCGCGAGCGCGGCTTCGACGGTCGCGTTCGCGCCGTCCTCGGTCGCGATGTCGGCCGCGACGAAGGCGGCGCCGATCGCCTTCGCGGTCTCCGCGCCCGCCTCCGAGACGTCGCTGATCGTGACGCGCGCGCCCTCCTCGACGAAGCGCTCGGCGATGGCGCGGCCGATGCCGCGCGCCGCGCCGATCACGAGGGCCCTCTTGCCGTTCAACCGTCCCGTCATCGTCGTGTCCCGTTCACCGGATCTAGAGATAGCGCCGCCTGACGGTGCCCTTGAGGGCGTCGAGGAGGACGGCGGCGAGGACGAGGCTCCCCTGGATCATCTGGGTAAAGTGGGGCGGCATCCCCATCACGTTGATCGCGGTCTGGATCGAGGTGAGGAGGAGGACGCCCGCGAAGACGCCGGAGAGGCGGCCCTGGCCGCCCTTGAGGCTGACGCCGCCGATCACCACGGCGGCGAAGGCCTGGAACAGCATCCCGATGCCGAGATTGGCGGTCGCCCCGGCGGTGCGCGAGGCGAGGAGCCAGCCCGCGAGCCCGGCAAGGACGCCCGACAGGATGAACGCGATGGTGACGGTGCGCTTCACGTCGATGCCCGCGCGGAAGGTCGCCATCGGGTTGCCGCCGATCATGATGAGGTGACGGCCGAACGGGGTCCTGCCGAGGATGAAGGCGAAGAGGGCGAAGACGAGGATCAGCACCCACGCCATCAGCGGGATGCCGGCGATCCGGTCCACCGCCATGACGCGCAGCGCGTCCGGCAGGCCGTAGACCGAGCGCCCGCCCGAGAGCGCGACCACCATGCCGCGCACGAAGATGTACGAGCCGAGCGTCACGATGAAGGCGTTGATGCCGAAGCGCACGACGAGGGTGCCGTTGAAGAGGCCGATGAGGCCACCGACGGCGAGCGCCATCGCGAGCGAAACGGGGAAGGCGAGGAAGGCGGGGGTGAGCTCGAGCCCCGCCCCGGCCCCGCCGGTGCCGAAGGTGAGGGCGACGGCCATCGCCGCGAACGCCATCACCGATTCCACCGAGAGGTCCATGTGGCCGGCGATCAGCGTCAGCGACAGGCCGACCGCGATGACGCCGACGAAGGTCGACTGCTCGAGGATGTTGAGGAGGATCCCGATCTGGAAGAAGCGCGGGATCGCGAGCGAGAAGGCGACGAGCACCACGACGAGGATCAGCCAGACGAGATTGTCGAGCACGAAGCCGAGGACCGCCCGGGCGCGGGGGCCGAGGCGCGAGGCGTCTTGTTGCGTGGCGTTCATGGTCGGGTGCGATCGGACGGGAGAGGGGGAGCGGGCGGCGCGGGCCGCCCGCCTGGGATCATTCGACCGGGGTCACCGGTTCGGCGGGGGGCTGGAGGTTGCCCCAGAATTTCGGGTCGTCGACATTCTCCGCGGTGATGACGGCGCCCGGGATCTTGATGTTCGGGCCCCACGCCTCGACGGTGAGGACGGAGGGGAGGCCCGTGACGTCATACTCGCCGGGTGTCAGCTCCTCGCCGGCGATCACCTTGTCGGCGAACATCGCGAGGGCCGCGGCCTGGGCGTAGAGCGGCTGCTCCACCTCCACCTGCTCCCACCCCTTGCGGATGAGGTCGAGGCCCACCGGCGCGCCGTTCGAGGAGACGAGCATGATCTCGCCCGGCGCCTTGCCCTGCGCTTCGAGGACGGCCGCGACCGCGACCGCGAGGTGGGCGGCGTGGACGAAGATGAGGTCGATGTCGGGGTTCGTGAGGAGCTGGTCCTGCGCGATCGAACCCGCGTTCGAGGCCTCCCACTGCATCGCCGGCTGGGTGAGGATGGTGACGTCGGAGCCCGCCATCGAATCCTCGAAGCCCTTCTGGATGTCGAGCGTGTAGGGGTCGCCCGGGTCGCCGAGGATCTGGAGGACCTTGCCCGAGAGGCTTCCCTTCTTCTCGGTGAGGAGGCGGGAGATCTCCTTGGCCGCGAGCTGGCCGATCTCGATGGTGCCGGCGACCGAGGTGAGGTCGGACGGGGTCGAGGTGATCTGGCGGTCGAAGATCATGACCGGGACGCCGGCCGCGCGCGCCTTCTCGATGCCGGGCTTGATCGCGTCGAAATCGACCGCGGCGATGATGAGGGCGGCGGGGTCGAGGTTGAGGACGTCGTCGAGCTGGTTCAGCTGCAGGTCGGTCCGGTTCTGCCCGTCGAGCGAGACGACTTCGTAGCCGACATCGCCCATGAATTTCTCGATCGCGCTCACCGAGCCGGTCTGGAACTCATCGAGCAGGGTCGGGACGAGATAATAGATCTTGCCCTTTGCTTCCTGCGCGGAGGCCGGGGAGATCGGAGAGAACGCAATCGCGGCGGCCAATGCCGCTCCCGCGCAGATACGCCAAAGTTGCCTCATGGTGCTCTTCTCCTCGTTGGCTTCTCAGGTCCGTTGTCCGACGGTCTCGATCTCGCCGGTGATCATGTGGACGACCTCGTCCGGGCTCGTGTCGGCCGTGCGCACGTCGCCCGCGACGACGCCCTGGCGCATCACGACGATGCGGTCCGCGACGGCGAAGGCCTGGGCCATCACGTGAGTGATGAGGATGACACCGATGCCGCGCTGGCGCACCCTGTCCACCATCTCGAGGCCCCGCCGCGTCTGCTCGACGCCGAGCGCGGCGAACGGCTCGTCGAGGAGGACGAGCTTGCCGCCCCAGTGGACGAAGCGGTTGAGCTCGATCGCCTGGCGCTGGCCGCCCGAGAGGTGCTCGACATTGGTGCGCAGCGAGGGGATGCGCGTGCCGCCCGCCTCCAGCGCCGCCGCGGTCTCGGCCTGCATCTCCTTCTCGCACAGGATCGGGATACCGAGGACTTTGCGGGTAATCTCGCGCCCCATGAAGAAGTTGGCGACGACATCGACATTCGTGCAAAGCGAGAGGTCCTGATAGACCGTCTCGATGCCGGCCGCCTTCGCTTCGGCGGGGGAGGAGAAGTGGCGTTCCGCGCCCTCGAAGAGGACGGCGCCGGCGGTCGGCTGGAGGCCGCCCGAGATGATCTTCACGAGGGTGGACTTGCCGGCGCCATTGTCGCCGAGAAGGGCGACGACCTCGCCTGCCCCGACCGAGAAGCTCACGCCGCGCAGCGCCTCGATGGCGCCGAAGCGCATCCGCACGTCCTTCAGCGCGAGGAGCGGGGCGGCGTTCCTCGCCGGGCCGATCTGGGCGCTGTCGGGGGTCGTGCGTCCGGTCGTCATGGGCGCGGCGTCTCCGTCGAACCTTTATTTGTTCGCGAACCGCACCATAGTCGTGCGGGCTCGCCGATGGCAACCCAATGTGCAGTGCGGTGCGCTGCACAAAAGCTTGGCATCCGACCGCTAGTAGGTGGCGGTGAAGCCGCCGTCGACCACCAGGACCTGGCCGGTCACGTAGCGGCTGTCGTCGCCGGCGAGGAAGAGGATCGGACCGGCGACGTCGTCGGGCGTGCCGGCGCGGCGCAGCGGCATGCGGCCGTGCTTGACGTAGATGTCCTGGAACCAGTCGGTGCGGTGCTCGTGGCCGCCGTCCGGCATCAGCGCCATGCGCGTGTCGATGAAGCCGGGGGCGACGGCGTTGACATTGATGCCCGACGGGCCGAGGTCGACGGCGAGCGAGCGGGTGAGGTTCACGACGCCGCCCTTCGCGGTGGAGTAGGCGAGGGCGTTCGGCTGGCCGCGGATCCCCTGGGTGGAGGCAAGGTTCACGACGCGCCCTGCGGGGCTCCGCGCAAGCGCGGGGGCGGCGGCCTGCGTCATCCACAGGACGCTGTCGAGATTGACGGCGAGGACGGTGTGCCAGCGCGTCTCCTCGAGTTCGTCGAGCGTGGTGTCGTCGACGATCGCGGCGTTGTTGACGAGGATGTCGATCCGCCCGAACGCGGCCTCGATCGCGCCGACGACCGCGATCGCGCCCGCGCGCGTCGAGAGATCGGCACGGAAGGGGAAGAGGGCGAGTTCGTCGCCGGCGTGGGGCGCGATGGCCTCGGCGAGGGCGGGCTCGTCGATGTCGACCAGCGCGACGGCGGCGCCGGCACGGGCGAGGCGGGTCGCGGCGGCAAGGCCGATCCCGCGCGCGGCGCCGGTGACGATGGCGACGCGGCCCTTGAGGGGAAGGTCTGTCATGAAAGGTCTTTCAAGGGAGCCTGCCGTCGCCTGTCATGGTTGAAGCGGGTCGCCCCAGGCGAGCGCGGCCGCGGCGGCCGCGCGGCGGCGGGCGCCGAGGCTCATCGCCCGTCCGTCGCCGCGGCGCGTCGCGCGCGCGACCTCCTCGCGCAGCGCGATCCCGACGAGTGCGGCCTCCGCCTCCGAGACGTTGCAGGGGTCGAGATAGATCGTGCCGTGCTCCACGAGATCGTCGCGCACGATGACGGCCGGGTCGCGCGCGGCGAGGCGGTCGGCGAGCTCCCAGGCATAGAGCCCGGCTTCGTATTCCACCTTCACCGCGAGGCGGGTGACGGGGTTCTGCGTCCAGTCGCGGTGGCGCGTGATGGTGAGGCCCGGCACGTCCTCCAGCGCGCATTCCCAGTCGAAGAGGATCGCGGCCTCGCGCTCGGCCGCCGCCTCGTGATCGCGCTCGGACCATGCCTGGAGGGCCGCGATCGTCCCCGCGATCCCCTCCTTGCCGACCTTCATGTGCCGGCCGAGGCCGCGATTTTGCAGATAGGTCGCGGTGACGAGATCGAGGCGGCCCGCGACGATGCCCGCCGTCGGCCCGCCGAGGAATTTGTGCGCGCTGTAGACCACGACGTCGGCGCCGGCCGCGATCGGGCCGGCGAGGTCGTATTCGGCGGCGGCGTCGACGATCACCGGCACGCCGCGCGCGTGCGCGAGGTCAACGACGTCGACGAGCGCGGTCTGCCCCTCCTGGACGACGTGGTGGGAGATGACGAAGACGACCGCGGCCGTGCGCTCGGTGATCGCGTCGGCGATGTTGTACTCCTCGACGCGCGCGGCGGTGCCGGCCGGGACCACGCGGGCGCCGGTGAGGCGGATCGCCTGGTCGATCGGCGCGCCATAGTTCACGAGGTGGCCGGCCTGGACGACGATCTCGTTGCGCAGGCCGTCCGTGTCCGGCAGGCGCTCGATACGGGCGAGATCCTTGCCGGTCATCGCCCCGGCGACGGCGAGGGAGAGGCCGGCCGCGCTGCACCCGGTGACGCAGCCGCCCTCCGCCCCAGTCGCCGCCGCAATGGCCCGACTCGCGTGGCGCTGCAGGTCGGCGATGTCGACGAAGCGCTCGGCCATGAGGGCGGCGGCGGCGATCGCCTGCGGCACGCCGCGCGAGGCGCCGAGCGTCGTCATGGTGCCGGACGCATTGAGGAGCCGCTTCAGCCGGTCGGGGTGAAACGGGGTCGCTTGGTTCGTCATTCGCTCTCTCGGGTGGTGCGGGGTCGGGCGGCTTGTCAGCCGGCGGCGTGGGCGAGGGGGCGCGTCGCCGGCCCGGCCGCGGCGACGCACGCCTCGGCGAGGATGGTGACGGTGTCGATGACCGGCAGGGGGCCGGCGAGCGTGTCGGCGACGAGCGAGAACTCGCTGCACGCGACGATCGCGACGCCCGCGCCCTGTTCGGCGAGGCCGGCATAGGCGGCCCTGAGGGGAGCGGTTGCGGCCGCGCCCTGATCGCCGCGCTTGATCGCGCGGATCGCGCCGAGGAGGGCGTCGCGGTCGGGCGGATAGACGACATCGATGCCGGCGGCGGCGAAGGCGCGGTCGAAGATGGCGGTGATCTCGATCGCAGGCGAGCCGAGGAGGCCGACGCGCGCGACGCCCGGATGGCGGCGCCGCACCGCCTCCACCGTGAGGGCCACCATGTCGAGGAAGGGGATCGTGACCGCGCCGGTGATCGCCTCTGCGTAGGAATGGGCGGTGTTGCAGGGCATCGCGAGAAAATCGGCGCCGTGGCGTTCGAGCTTCGCCGCCATCCCGGCGATCGTCGGGCCGGGATCGATGCCGGTCTTCTCGATGAGATGGGCGATGCGGGAGGGGATCGCGGTGTTGTTGTCGACGATCATCGGCACGTGGTCGGAATCATCGCGCGCGGGGGTGAGGGCGATGATGCGGTTCATCAGGAGGACAGTCGCCTCCGGCCCCATCCCGCCGATGATCCCGATCACACGCATCGCCGGTCCCTTCCCGGTATCCGCCCCGCAGCGGCCGTCTCAGGCCGTGCGCGCATGATAGTCGAACTTCGCGGTGTAGCCGAAGAGGCCGACCGAGCCGCCCGTGTGCAGGAAGACGATGCGCTCGCCCGCCTTGTACGTGCCCTTGCGGATGAGGTCGATGAGGCCCGCCGCGCCCTTGCCGGAATAGACCGGGTCGAGAAGGATCCCCTCCATCCGGGCGAAGAGCTCGATCGCCTCGATCGTGCCCGGCGTCGGGATGCCGTACCCCTCGCCCACATAATCGGTGTTCGCGACCACGTCCTCGCGCGCGACGATGCCCGGATGGCCGAGCTTCTCGGCGGTGGCGCTCGCGAGCTTGAAGACGTTGCCCTCCTGGACCTCCTTCGGGGCGCGTACGCCGATGCCGAGGAGGGGGATATCGGCGTTCAGCATCTTGAGGCCGGTGACCATGCCGGCCTGGGTGCCGGCGCTTCCCGTCGCGTGGACGATGCGGTCGATGACGAGGCCGCGATCGTTCGCCTGACTGAGAAGCTCCATGGCGCAGTTGACGTAGCCGAGCGCGCCGGTGGGGTTCGAACCGCCGCCGGGGATGGTGAAGACGTTCTCGCCCGCGCCGCGGCGCATCTCCGCGACCGCCTCAAGCTCGGCGTTCATGTCGAGGCCGGGCGGGCGGTGCTCCAGCGTCGCGCCGTGGAGGAGGTCGAGGAAGACGTTGCCGTTCTCATTGTAGTTCGGATCATTGGTCGCGATCCGCTCTTCGAGGAGGAGATGGCATTTGAGGCCGACGCGGGCGGCGGCGGCCGCCGTCTGGCGGGCGTGGTTTGACTGGACGGCCCCGTGCGTCATCACGGTCTCGGCCCCGGCGGCGAGCGCCTCGGCGATGAGGAATTCGAGCTTGCGCGTCTTGTTGCCGCCCGAGGCGAGGCCGGTGCAATCGTCGCGCTTGATCCACAGCTCCGGCCCGCCGAGATGGGCCGAGAGGCGCGGCATCGGCTCCAGCGGGGTCGGCAGATGGGCCAGGCGGTAACGCGGGAAACGGGCCAGATGCATTGCGGCGCCTCCTTGCTTGTTCGCCGGGCGATCCTTTCGAAAAGCCGCCGCTCCCGCAAACCCAAATTCACCTGGCCCGAGTGCGACACGTCATCGGCGTGACATCTCGCCATGCACTGTCCACATGGGTCGGTGGCGGCGTGGGCATGGCCGGCCGGGTCCGAACTGGATATTGATTGTGCGGTGCGGCATAGTTTGCCGAAATGAATGTTCTACGGCGCGCAAGATCGCGAATGGTTCGCGGGCAGCCACCGCGCGTGGGGCATGAGCGCATGACGGCCCGTCGTCTGCGTCCCGCGGCGGACGGCACGGACCGGCGGCGAGCGGGACAGGGCGGCCGGACGAATGCGGCAGCGCAGTGCGCGCGGGCCGTTCCGGCGGGAAGAGGCTCTCGAGTATGGATGCGATGAAATTCGACACGAAGGGCACCGCCTCGCGGCCGGCGCTCGAAGACGTCGACGAGGGTGATGTCGAGGCGTTCCGCGCCATCGACCGGATGCGCGAGGCGTTCCTCGCGCAGGCGACCGGCGGCCTTTCGCCGGCGGCCCTCTCCCTCGCCTTCTATGACTGGTCGCTCCACCTCGCGATGGCGCCGGGCAAGCGGCTGGAGCTTGCGAACAAGGCGGCGCGGAAGGCGGCGCGGCTCCTCACCTACATGGGCTCCTCGATGCTGAGCCAGGACGTGCCGCCCTGCATCGAGCCCCTGCCGGGTGACCACCGCTTCAGCGGCAAATTGTGGGCCTCGCCACCCTATTCACTTTGGGCGCAGGCCTTCCTCCTGAACCAGCAATGGTGGCACGGCGTCACCCACAAGGTGCCGGGCGTCGAGCCGCACCACCAGGACGTCGTCTCCTTCACGATGCGGCAGATCCTCGACGTGTTCGCCCCGTCGAACAACCCGTTCACCAACCCCGAGGTGATCGCCAAGACGATCGAGACGAGCGGGCAGAATCTCGTCCAGGGCTTCCGCAACTGGATGGAGGACGCCAACCGGCACCTGACCGGGCAGCCCGAGGTGGGGACGGAGAATTTCCGCCCCGGCCGCGAGGTGGCGGTGACGCCGGGCAAGGTGGTCTACCGCAACCATCTCATCGAGCTGATCCAGTACAGCCCCGCGACGGCGGAGGTGGTCGCCGAGCCGATCCTGATCGTGCCGGCCTGGATCATGAAATATTATATCCTCGACCTCTCCCCGGATAATTCGTTCGTGCGCTACCTCGTCGGCGAGGGGCACACCGTCTTCTGCATCTCCTGGCGCAATCCGGGCGCGGCCGACCACGACCTGTCGCTCGACGACTATCGCCGCATGGGGGTGATGGATGCGCTCGACGCGATCGGGGCCATCGTGCCCGGCCGCAAGATCCACGCGACCGGCTACTGCCTCGGCGGGACGCTCCTGTCGATCGCGGCGGCATCGATGGCGCGCGCCGGGGACGAGCGGCTCGCGAGCGTGACGCTGCTCGCCGCGCAGACCGACTTCTCCGAGCCCGGTGAACTCGCCCTCTTCATCGACCCCAGCCAGATGCACTTCCTCGAGAGCATGATGTGGAACCGGGGCTATCTGTCCTCGGACCAGATGGCCGGCGCCTTCCAGCTCCTGCGCTCGAACGACCTCGTCTGGTCGCGCCTCGTCCACGACTACATGATGGGCGAGCGCACCCCGATGATCGACCTCATGGCCTGGAACGCCGATTCCACGCGCATGCCCTACAAGATGCACGCCGAATATCTCCAGCGCCTCTATCTCGACAACGACCTCGCGGCGGGCCGTCTCGTGATCGACGGGCGGCCGGTGGCGCTGCAGAACATCAAGGCGCCGATGTTCGCCGTCGGCACCGAGCGCGACCATGTCGCGCCGTGGCACTCGGTCTACAAGATCCACTATCTGACCGACACGGACGTGACCTTCGTGCTGACGAGCGGCGGGCACAATGCGGGTATCGTGTCCGAGCCCGGCCACAAGCACCGCCATTTCCGCATGGCCTTCAAGGCGTTCTCGGACCCCTGCGTCAGCGCCGACGAGTGGGAGGCGGCGGCGCCCGTCTATGAGGGGTCCTGGTGGCCGCAATGGAGCGCCTGGATCAAGAGCCACTCCGACGCCGAACGCGTCGGGCCGCCGATGCTCGGCGCGGCGAACAAGGGCTATCCGCCGCTCGAGGATGCGCCCGGCACCTACGTCTTCCAGCGCTGAGGATCGGATGACCGAAAAGCTGATGAAAAACCGGACCTTCGACGAGCTGAAGCTCGGCGAGTCCGCATCGATCGTGCGCGTCGTGGGGCGGGACGATATCGACCTCTTCGCCGCCGTCTCGGGCGACGTCAATCCGGCGCACCTCGACCCGGTCTTCGCCGAGACCGACATGTTCGGCCACGTGGTCGCGCACGGCATGTGGACGGGCGCGCTCGTCTCGGCCGTTCTCGGCACGGCGCTGCCCGGCCCCGGCACGATCTATCTCGGCCAGGAGATGCGCTTCATGAAGCCCGTCTCGCTCGGCGACACGATCGAGGCGACCGTCACCGTCAAGGAGAAGAAGGACAAGAAGCACATCGTCCTTCTGGACACGGTCTGCCGGAACCAGAAAGGCGAGGAGGTGCTGACCGGCGTCGCGACGGTGATCGCGCCGGACAAGACCATCGAATGGCCGCGCAAGAGGCTGCCCGACGTCTCGCTCCGCCGCCACGACCGCTACGAGGCGTTCGTGAAACTGGCGCGGGAGCGCCCGCCGATGCGCGCGGCGGTGGTCCATCCCTGCTCGGCCGCCGCGATCCTCGGCGCCGTGGAGGTCCACGCCGAGGGACTTCTCGACCCGATCCTTGTCGGGCCGAAGGCGAAGATCCTTGCCGCCGCCGAGGCCGCGAAGGTGTCGATCGCGGGCTTCACCATCATCGACGTGCCGCACAGCCACGCCGCGGCCGAGCGCGCGGTGGCGATGGCGGTGTCGGGCGAGGTCTCGACCCTCGTGAAGGGGAGCCTCCACACCGACGAGCTTCTCGGCGCGGTCATCGCGCCCGGCTCCGGCCTCAAGACCGAGCGGCGGATCAGCCACGTCTACGCGATGGACGTGCCGGCCTACGCCAAGCCCATCATCATCACGGACGCGGCGATCAACATCCAGCCGACGCTCGAGCACAAGCGCGACATCTGCCAGAACGCGGTCGACCTCCTCCACACGCTGGGGATGGAAGAACCGCTGGTGGCGGTGCTCGCCGCGGTCGAGACGGTGAACCCCAAGATGCCGGCGACGCTCGACGCCGCGGCGCTCACCGTGATGGCCGCGCGCGGCCAGATCACCGGCGCGAAGGTCGACGGCCCGCTCGCCTTCGACAACGCGATCAGCGCCGAGGCCGCGCGCACCAAGGGGATCGTGTCGCCGGTGGCGGGCCAGGCCGACATCCTCCTCGTGCCCGATCTCGAGGCAGGCAACATGCTCGCCAAGCAGCTCATCTATTTCGCCGGGGCGACGGCGGCCGGGCTCGTGCTCGGCGCGCGCGTGCCGATCGTGCTCACGAGCCGGGCCGATCCGCTGACGGCGCGGATCGGTTCGGCCGCGCTCGCCAAGCTCTCCGCCGCGCCGAAGCCGGTGGCGGGGATCTGAGATGGCGCCGGACCTTCTCCTCACCTTCAACGCCGGCTCGTCCACGGTGAAGGTCGGCCTCTTCGAGATGCACGGCGACAGCGTCGCGCGGATCGCGAAGGGCGTCCTCGATTTCCGCGCGAAGCCCGTCCGCTTCCACGTGGTCGAGGGGCCCGCGACGTTCGACGTGCCGCTGGAGGCCGAGCCCGGCGAAGGGCTCGCCGAGATCATGGACGAGGCGTTCGGCTGGCTCGCCGAGCATGTCGACATGAGCCGCATCGCCGTCGCCGGCCACCGCGTCGTCCATGGCGGCGATCTCTTCTCCGGCGCGGTCCGCCTCGACGCGGCGACGACGGACGCGATCGACGGCCTCACCAATCTCGCCCCGCTCCACCAGCCGCAGAGCGTGCGCCTCATCCGCGCCGTGCAGCATCTGCGGCCGGACCTCATCCAGACGGCCTCTTTCGACACCGCCTTCCACCGCACCAACCCGGACATCGTGCGCCGCTTCGCGATCCCGCGCGCGCTCGGCGACGAGGGGATCAAGCGCTACGGCTTCCACGGCCTCTCCTACAAGTTCATCGCGGGCGCGGTGGCGCGGCGCTTTCCGGCGCTCGCGGGCGGCAAGATCGTCGCCGCCCACCTCGGCAGCGGGGCGAGCGTGTGCGGGATGGACGCGGGCCGGAGCCAGGATTCCAGCATGGGCTTCTCGACCCTCGACGGGATCCCGATGGCGACGCGCTGCGGCGCGCTCGACCCCGGCGTCCTCCTCCATCTCCTCGGGCCGATGGGGCGGCCGCTCGATGAGGTGGAGGACATCCTCTACCACCAGTCCGGACTTATCGGCCTCTCCGGCGGGATCAGCGCGGACAGCCGCGTCCTCCTCGAGAGCGACGCGCCGGAGGCGCGCGAGGCCATCGAAGTCTTCACGCTGCGCGTCGCGGGCGAGATCGCGCGCCTCTCCGCGACGCTCGGCGGGCTCGACGCGATCGTGTTCACGGCGGGGATCGGCGAGAACCAGCCGGCGGTGCGCGAGGCGGTGATTGCGCGCCTCGGCTTCCTCGGCGCGACGCTCGACGCCGCCGCCAATGCGCGGAATGCCGAGACGATCAGCACCGCCGGGAGCCGCGTCGCGGTCCATGTCATCGAGACGGACGAGGAGACGGTGATCGCCGAGGAGGCGGTGGCCGTGCTCAAAGAGGGACACTGACGCGATGAACGCGATCGTCGATCTATCCGGAAAGCGCGGGCTCGTGGTGGGCATCGCCAACGAGCACAGCATCGCGGCTGGCTGCGCGGCGGCCTTCCGCGACGCGGGGGCCGAGCTCGCGGTGACCTACCTCAACGCCAAGGCCGAGCCCCATGTGCGGCCGGTCGCCGAGGGGCTCGGGGCCACGATCATCACGCCGTGCGACGTGCGCGTGCCGGGAGAGCTCGAAGCGGTTTTCGAGGAGATCGGGGCGAAGTGGGGCAAGCTCGACTTCCTCCTCCACTCGATCGCCTTCGCCCCGCGCGAGGATCTGCAGACGAGCGTCGTCAACTGCTCGGCGGAGGGGTTCGCGCTCGCGATGGATGTCTCGTGCCACTCCTTCATCCGCATGGCGCGGCTCGCGGCGCCGCTGATGACGGACGGCGGCTGCCTGATGACGGTGAGCTTCTACGGCGCCGACCGGGTGGTGGAGAATTACAACCTGATGGGCCCGGTGAAGGCGGCGCTGGAGTCCAGCGTGCGCTATATCGCGGCCGACCTCGCGCCACGGAAGATCCGCGCCCACGCGATCTCGGCGGGGCCGGTCATGACGCGGGCGGCCTCCGGCATCGGCCGCTTCGACGAGCTGATGGACGAGGTGCGCCAGCGCACGCCCGCCGGACAGCTCGTCACGATCGAGGAGATCGGCCGGATCGCGGCCTTCCTCGCGAGCGGGGCGGGGGCGCCGATGACGGGCTCGGTGGTCTTCGCCGACAACGGCTTCCACGTCGTCGCCTGAGCGCTCACTCCCGCTCCAGGATGAAGAGATAGGGCTCGGCGTCGCCGCGCATGTCCATGCAGCCGACCACGAGGTCGGCATCGACGCTGCGGAAGACGTCGATGATGGGGAGCGTGTCGTAGATCATCGCGGCGGTGAGGACGCCGCGGAACTCCAGTCGCCGCAGCCGCGCCTTCGGCTTCGTGGTGGCCGTGAGCGGGGAGAGGGTGCGCACGATCTTCGGCATCCGCGGCCGCCGCACGAGCTTCGGATAATCCTTCAGCGCCTTCAGCGTCGCGGCGGAGGGGGTCACGCTGTAGAGTGTCCCGTCGGGCTTTGCGAAGACGAGGGGGTGCACGTCCTCGGCCGATTCGAAGCGCTTCCCGTGCCAGCCGAAGCGCGGCAGCATCCCGTCGAACGGGTGGCCGGTCTCGAGGTCGCGCCCCCGCCAGGCACCGATCATCGCCTCGACGGGCGTTGCCGGCAGGCTGTCATAAAATGCGAGGGCCTCGGCCGTGCTGGTGCCCCGCTCGAGGGATGCGAGGCGCGCGCGGAGGGTCTCGGGGGCGTCATCCATCGCAGGATCCTCGTTCAGGCCGGAGCGAGGCGTGTTCTACCACGAACGGGCGCGCAGACTGCGCGGTTTCCCGCCGCGCGCGGCCGCCCGGCGGAGGGGCGCAAAAAATGACCGTCAGCTATGCGGTGAGTGCGTGGCCCGATTGTCCAGCAAACCTGCGGCACAATGACCGCATTGTGGGCAGGGGGGCGGGGCGGGGGTCGTAACCAAACGGTTGCCTGCCTTGCGGCATCGGCCATCCCGTGCCACACGGGAAAGGCCCACTAGCGATTGCGGCCACCCAATGAGCAGCACCACCATCAATCCGACCGCCTCGGTCGGGAGCCAGACGGCGCTCGCCGTGCTGGTCTCGCTGAGCCTTTGCCATTTCCTCAACGACACCATTCAGTCGTTGCTTCCGGCCATCTATCCGGTTCTCCAGCAGAACTATGCGCTGACCTTTACCCAGATCGGCATCATTCATTTGTGCTTCCAGGTAACGGCGTCGCTGCTTCAGCCGGCGGTGGGGCTCTACACCGATCGCAAGCCGCTCTTCCGCCTCGCCTCGGTCGGGATGGGGGCGAGCCTCATGGGCCTCGTGATCCTCGCGATCGCGACGCATTATTGGGCACTCCTCGTCGCGGCTATGTGCATCGGCATCGGCTCGTCGATCTTCCACCCCGATTCCTCGCGCGTCGCGCGGGCGGCCTCGGGCGGCCGGTTCGGCTTCGCCCAGTCGCTCTTCCAGGTCGGCGGCAATGTCGGGAGCGCGGTGGGCCCGCTGCTCGCGGCGCTGATCGTGCTGCCCTTCGGTCAGTCGAGCATCGCGTGGTTCTCGGTCCTCGCGCTCATCGGGATCGTGGTGCTCTGGAATGTCGGCTCGTGGGCGAAGGCGAACCATCTCGCCCGCGCGCGCGCCAGCGCCGGGCGGACCGCGCCGCGCGAGCATTCGGGCCTGCCGCAGCGCACGGTCGTCAAGCTGATCGCCGTCCTCGCGATGCTGATCTTCTCGAAATACATCTATCTGGCGAGCCTTTCGAGCTACTACACCTTCTACCTGATCGAGCGGTTCGAGCTGACGGTCGGCCAGTCCCAGCTCATGCTCTTCGTGTTCCTCGGCGCGGTCGCGGCGGGCACCTTCGTCGGCGGGCCGATCGGGGACCGTTTCGGCCGGCGCATGGTGATCTGGGTGTCGATCCTCGGCATCCTGCCCTTCACGCTCGCCCTGCCGTACGCGAACCTCTTCTGGACGGGCGTGCTGACGGTGATCATCGGAATCATCATCGCCTCGGCCTTCTCGGCGATCCTCGTCTATGCGCAGACGCTGGTGCCGGGCCGGGTCGGGATGATCTCGGGCCTCTTCTTCGGCTTCGCGTTCGGCGTCGGCGGCATCGGCGCGGCGGCGCTCGGCGCGGTGGCGGACTGGAAGGGCATCGCCTTCGTCTACCACGTGTGCTCCTTCCTGCCGCTCCTCGGCCTCCTCACCGTCTTCCTCCCCTCGGAGGAGAAGCTGCGCGAGGCGCAGCAGGCGGCGGCGGCCTGAGCTAGGGCCTCAACTAGGGCAGGGCCTGACGCCCTGCGGGGGCGGACCGCCCCCGCAATCGGCTCCCGGCGCGCGGCGTCAGACGACGACGTTGCGCGGCGTGCCCGCCCAGAAGGCGTCGACGAGGTCGATGAGCTGATCGGTGAGGCCCTGGATCGCCTCGCGGCTCGCCCAGGCCACATGCGGGGTCAGGATCACGTTGGGCCGGTCGGCGATGCGGCGCATGACGTGGCCGGCGCCCGGCGGCTCGGTCGTCACCACGTCGAACCCGGCACCGGAGATCAGCCCCTTGTCGAGCGCGTCGGCGAGCGCCTCCTCGTCCACGAGACCGCCGCGGGCGGTGTTGATGAGGAGCGGCTTGCGCGCCATCAGCGCGAACTCGCGGTGCGAGATGAGGTTGCGCGTGGACGGCATCAGCGGGCAGTGCAGCGTGATGACGTCGCTCAGCCGCATGACGTCGTCGAAGGGCGTGTAGAGCGGCCCCATCCCCTCCACACCCTTGTAGGTGGAGAAGAGGACCTTCATCCCGAACGCCTCGCCGAGCTTGGCGACGGACTTGCCGAGCGCCCCGTCACCGATGATGCCGAGCGTCGCGCCGGAAAGGTCCGCGATCGGGTAGTCGAAATAGCAGAATTGCGCGGCCTCCTCCCACCGCCCGTCCATGACGGACTGGCGGTAGGGGACGATGCTGCGGCGAAGCGCCAGGAGCAGCGCGAAGGTGTGCTCCGGTACGGTGTTCTTCGCATAATTGCGGATGTTGACGACGGTGACGCCATTGTCCTTGCACGCGGCGAGGTCGATCGCGTCATAGCCCGTCGCCGCGATGGCGATCAGCTTCAGGTGCTTCGCCCCCTCGATCGCTGCCCGGTCGAGCTTGACCTTGTTGTTGATGACGATGTCGGCGTCGCGGATGCGCTCGGCGGCGAGGTCGGGCGCGGTGCTGAGGTGGGTCGTCAGCTCGTGCGGGAAGTTCGGGGCCCGCATCACCGTCTCGGGGGAGATCGTCTCACGATCGAGGAACACGATCTTGGCCGGATCTCTCATCAAATCACCTCGTCGCTCATCGGGCCTGGCACGATCGGCGCGCCGGGGCCGGGGAGACCCGCGGGGCGCGCCTTCCGTCGGGCCGCGCTCGCTGCCGCATGGCGTCAGGATGCGTCGATCCCGGCGCCCGCTTCAATCCCCCTGTTTGCCGCGCACGGGATCGGACGAAAGGCGCGGGGTGGGCCTTCCGCGCAAGCGCATATTTGATGTACGCTAACATGAGATCATCGATGCCACGGCCACCCGCCTCGCGCCGGGGCCGGAGGCATCGCAAACAATCGGCCGGCCTTTCGCAGCGTTCGGCCCAAGAGGAGAGCTTTCGTGGCCAACGCTTTGCGAATCGCGACGTTGAAGGGTGACGGCATCGGTGTCGATGTGACGGACGCGATGATCGCGGTTCTTGCCGCGGTCGAGACCAGGATCGGCGGATTCCATCTGGAGTTCGAGGAATACGCGGTCGGCGCCGGATATTACAAAGAGACCGGCAAGGACATCTCTCCCGAGGCGGACAAGGCGGTCGGCGAGCTCGATGCGATCTATGTGGGCGCGATCGGGATGCCGAACATCCGCCATCCGGACGGGACCGAGATCGCGCCGCACCTGCGCCTGCGCGAGCGGTTCCAGCTCTATGCCGGCGTGCGGCCAGTGAAGGCCTACCCGAACACGCCTTGCCGCCTCGCCGACCCGCGCGCGGCGAAGATCGACCTCGTGGTCCTGCGCGAATCCACCGAGGGGCTCTTCTACTCGGCCGCGACGCACAACCGGCCGGGCCTTTGCACCGACGAGGTCGTGCAGGACGTCCTGCAGATCACCCGGCCGACCTCCGAGAAGCTGCACGATTTCGCCTTCAACCTCGCCCGCCGGCGCAAGGAGCGGGGCGGTCTCGGCAAGGTCACCTGCGTCGACAAGGCCAATGTGTTCCGCTCGATGGCCTTCCTGCGCAAGATCTTCTTCGAACGGGCCAAGAACTTTCCCGACATCGAGGCCGGCACGAACTATATCGACGCGCAGGCGCTCGACCTCATCCGCAAGCCCTGGGAGTTCGACGTTCTCGTCACGGAGAACATGTTCGGCGACATCCTGTCCGACCTCGCGGGTGGGCTCGTCGGCGGCATGGGGATGGCGGCCTGCGCCGAGATCGGCGACGAGCACGGCCTCTTCCAGCCCGCCCACGGCACCGCGCCGGACATCATGGGCCAGGACAAGGCAAACCCGCTCGCCGCGATCCTGTCGGGCGGGCTGATGCTCGACTATCTTGCCGACCGGAGCGGCTCGCAGGCGCTGCGCGACGGCGCGCGCCTCGTGGAGGACGCGATCGAGCTCGGCTTCAATACCAGCCGCCTGCGCCCGATGGAATTCGGCGGCGACATGGGGACGATTGCCGTCACCAAGGAGCTGATCGCCATCATCAGCGAGCCTGCCGTCCACTAAAGCCACGCGTGTGGGAGAGGGCGCCCCATTGGTCTGGCGCGATTGCTCTTCGCTCAGGTTGATCCAACCTGAGCGGCAAGCGCGCTAGAACACGCCTCGCTCGATCCGAAGCGGATTGAGCGAGAAAAGCGTGTTCGCCCCATTGGTCTGGCGCGATTGCTCTTTGCTCAGGTTGATCCAACCCGAGCGGCAAGCGCGCTAGAACACGTCTCGCTCAATCCGCATCGGATTGAGCGAGAAAAGCGTGTTCGCTCCATCAGTCTGGCGCGATTGCTTTTCGCTCAGGTTGATCCAACCTGAGCGGCAAGCGCGCTAGGCGCTCTCCCGCTCGATCAGCTTGAAGCCGAGATCGACGATCTTGTCGGCCGGGAGCCCCTGCAGGCGGCGCATGATGAGGTCGCCGCCGACGCGCCCGATCTGGTAGCGCGGCACGCGGATGGTGGTGATGCCCGGCACCGTCTCCGACGCGATCTCCTGGTCGTTGAAGCCGGTGATCGCGATGTCCTCCGGCACGCGGATGCCGCGCCGGGCGCACTCCGATATCATGCCCGCGGCCCACAGGTCCGAGGCGCAGAAGACGGCGTCGGGCGGCTCCGGTCGGTCGAGGAGGGCGGCGAGCGCGGCGCGGCCCTCGGCGATGCCGTAATTGGTGTGGAGCACCAGCTCTGGGTGGAATTCGAGCTCCATGTCCTCCAGCGCCGCCTTGAAGCCGCGCAGGCGCTCGTTCGCCCGGTCATTCTCCGCAGGCGGGACGCTGACGAAGCCGATCCGCTTGCGCCCGCGCCCGGCGATGAAGCGCGTCATCGTGCGCGCCGCCTCGTGGTTGGAGTAGCCGACGGCCATGTCGATCGGGCGGGGCGGGAGCGTGCCCATCTCGACCACCGGCACGGCCGCGCTCTGGAGGATGCGCCGCGTCGTCTCGGTGTGGTTCGCGCCCTGGATCAGCACGCCCGCCGGGCGGTGGCCGAGGAGGTTGCGCACGATCGTCTCCTCGCGCTGGGGCGAGCCGCCGCTGTTGCCGAGGAGGACGGAGAAGCCGGCATCCTCGAACGCGTCCGAGGCGCCCTGGATCGCGTCGGCGAAGACGCCGTGGGTGACGTAGGGGACGATCATCGACACGATGCGCGTGGTGGCGCTCGCAAGGCCGCCCGCGAGGAGGTTCGGCACGTAGCCGAGCTCGGCGATGGCGGCGTCGATCGCCGCGCGTGTCTTGCCGCTCACCCGGTCCGGATGGTGGAGCGCGCGCGAGACGGTGATCGCCGAGACCCCCGCCTTCCGGGCGACGTCTTCCATGCTGATCTGTCGGGCGCCGAGGCGCGCGCGGCGGGAGGGCGGGTCGTCGGGCTCGCTCATCTTCGAGGCCATCGCATAGGCCGGGAACGGCTGCAACGGATGGTGGCATTCACCCCCAATCCGGTGCGCCGCCCGGCGCCGTCAAAGCTGGGTGAGGTTGTGCTCGGCGAGGATGCGCAAGAGCATCGCGCCCGCCTCCTGGCGATGCGCGCGGTGGAGCGCGCGGGCGATCTCGGGCTGCTTCTTCACCATCGCGTCGACGAGCTTGATGTGCTCCTCGGTGGAATCGACCGGCTTCGGCCGCAGCTTCAGCGTGAGCATCCGCACCCGGTGGCTCTGGTCCCAGAACTGGAGCACGACCTGGCGCTGGCGGCGGTTGGCGCTCATCATGATGAGGTCGCGGTGGAAGGCGGCGTCGGCGCGCGCCCAGCGCGGGAGGTCGTCCTCCTCGAGCGCCGCCGTCATCTCGTTGGTGGCGGACCACAGAAGCGCCGCCTCGTCCTTGGTGAGGCCGCGCGTCGCGATCTCGGCCGCGACCTCGGCCTCCAGCACGGTGAGGATCGCGTAGATCTCGCGCATGTCCTCCGGGGAGACGGGGAGGACCCGCATCCCGTGGCGGGGACGGATTTCCACGAAGCCCTCGTTCTCGAGGCGGATCAGCGCCTCGCGCACCGGGGTCCGGCTCATCTTGAGGAGGTCGGCGAGTTCCTGCTCCAGGAAGTAGGTGCCCGCGCCGAACTCGTTGTCGAGCACGCGCTGCTTGATCGCCTCATAGGCGGTCTCGGCGCGGGTGCGGGCGCTGTCGGCGCGCGTCAGGGGCGGCGCGCCGAAGGGCACGACCGGGGCGATCGAACGCTCCTCGTCGAGGGAGGCGGGGGGCGCGCTACGCATCGCCGCCGCCGTCGAGCGCGATGCGCCGTCCTTCCGCGCTGGAGCGGTAGATCGCGTCCTCGATGACGAGGTTGGCGATATAGTCGGCGGCGCTGTTGTGGAGCGGCGCGCCGTCGAGGATGTGGGCAACGATGTGCGCCTCGGTGGCGCGGACGGCATCGCCCGCGAAGCCGATCTCCTGCCACTCATAGTCGTGCGGCACCCAGTCATTGGTGCCGAAGGGGCGGGTGAAGAGCTTGCCGTACCCGTCGAGCCAGAGCGCCATCTTCGAGCCGTCGAGGAAGAGCTCGCCCATGGTGAGGCGGCGGTTGTCGGCCGGATGGTCGGAGAGGCGGTTTCCGTCGAAGAGGGCGCGCACGCCGCCGCCATGGTCCATCACGAAGATCCCCGAATCCTCGCCGACGATCGCCGGGTTGAGACGGCGCAGGTCCGCATAGACCGACTGCGGCTCGCCGAGGAGATAGCGGAACGTGTCGATGAAGTGGATCGCGGTCTCGTGGATGAGGAAGCGGTCCATCGTCTGGAAATAAGGCTGGCGGTCGAGATAGGCGCGCGGACCCTGGCCGTCGCCGGGTCGCAGGCGGAAGGAGAGGCCGAAGATGTCGCCGAACGCGCCGGTGTCGATCAGGCGGCGGATCTCCACGAACCAGGGCGAGAAGCGGAAATTCTCGTGGACGACGAGGAGGATGCCGGCCGCGCGCGCGATTTCCACCGCCTCGCGCGCCTCGTCGAGCGTGCGGCAGAAGGCCTTCTGGCAGATCGTGTCGATCCCCGCCGCGGCCGTCATCTCGATGAGGGCCTTGTGGGTGGCGGGCGGGGTGATGATGTCGACGAGGTCGGGCTTTTCGGCGGCGATCATCTCGGCGGGGTCGGTGTAGACCGCGGGCACGCCGAATTCGCGGGCGTAGGCCTCCGCCTTGGCGCGGTCCGCGTCGCAGACGGCCGCGAGGTTCACGCGGTCCATGCGCGCCCAGCCGTCGTGGTGGAAGCGGCTGAAATATCCGGCGCCGATGGTGACGACCTTGAGGGGAGCGGTTGCGGGCATGGGGTCCTTCAGGCGGCCTTGGCCGGCAGGAGGCCGGCCTCTTCGAGCGGGGTGAGGTCGGCGTTCCAGTGGGCGGGCTCGGCGCCGGCGACGGGCGCGGCGAAGCTCGTGATGGAATCGCCGAGGAGGCAGCCGAGATAGGCCGTGCGCCGGTCCGGGCCGCCGAAGGCGAGGCTCGAGATGTTCTTGAGCGGCCCGTTATGCGGCCAGTCGAGCTCCTTGCGGGTGAGGGCGGCGGCGCGATAGGCGTGCTCCACCACATCGACCCGCTCCGGATCGGCATCGTCGAGAATGGTCGTGAGGGTGCCGTCCGGGTCGAGGCGGATCACCGAATTGGAGACGATCGAGGTGATCCAGAGCGCGCCCGCCTCGTCGAAGATCAGACCGTCGGGGAAGATTCCGCGGCCGTAGCGGGCGATGATTTCGCGCGGGCCGAGCGTGCCGTCGGCGCGGATCGCGAAGCGGCTCGTCTCGCGGGTGAAGGTCTCGTTCACGGTGAGGAAAGCGCCGTCCGCGCTGAAGACGCACTCGTTCGTGTAGCCGAGATCGTCGGCGACGATCACCGGCTTTCCGCCGGGCGGGAGCATCACGATGAAGCCGTCGCGCACGTCGCCGCGCGAGGCGAGGTGGCGGGGCGTGTGGCGGGTGGAAATCGTGACGTAGAGGCGGCCCTCGGCGTCCTTCGCGGCGAAATTCGACGGGGGGAGGGGGCGGCCGTCCATCTCGGTGAAGACGGGGGTGACCGTGCCGTCGGCGGAAAGGCGGAAGACGCCGCCCGTCTCGGCGCCGAGATGGGTGAGGAGGAAGCTCCCGTCATCCTCGAGGAGCACGCCGTTCGGCTTCAGCCCGGCATCGGGCGGGGCGAGGAGGCGGCGCACGGCCCCGCTCTCGGGCTCCAGGATGGAGACGCCGCCGCCCCCGGTCCAGTCCGCGGTGAAAAGGTAGCCGCTGGCGTGCGCGAGGACGCATTCGGGGCGGACGAGGCCGCTGCCGTGGTGGCGGAGCGAAGCGAGATCGAACGGGGTGCTATTCATGGCTTTACGTATACAATAAAACATACGATGATGTTAGCGGCAATCATTTGCCGCTGAACCACGAACCGCCCGACACCGCGCCGACGAGACAAGGGGCGCCATGCGTCGCGGTGGGCGCGGCAAAAACAAGATGGGAGGAACTCAGTGACACGACGCTATACGACGCTTCTCGGCACACTCGCGACCGCGGCCCTGATCACCGCCGGCTCCGCCGTCGCGCAGGACTATCCGACGCGCCCGATCACCAACGTCGTGGTGTGGAGCGCCGGCGGCGGCACCGACACCGTGAACCGCCTGATCATGGCCGAGATGGAAAAGGCGATGGACCGGGCGACCATTAACACGGTCAACCGCACCGGCGGCGTGGGTGGCTCCAACGGCATGTCCTACGTCTTCGGCCAGCCGTCCGACGGCTACACCCTCGTCGGCCTCTCCGAATCGGTCGTCACCGCCGCCGTCCAGGGCGGCTGGGACCAGCGGATCGGCGTGTGGGACATCTTCATCGTCGGCGGGTCGCCCGACCTCATCTCGGTCACCGCGAATTCCGACTATGACTCGCTCGAGGCGCTGATCGAGGCGGCGAAGGCGAATCCGGGCTCGATCCGCGCCGGCGCCAGCGCCGCGGGCTCGATCCACCACCTCAACCTCCTCGCGCTGGAGAACGGGTCGGGCGCGAAGTTCAACTACATCCCCTATGACGGGTCGGCCCCGGCGCAGAACGCGGCCGTCGCCGGCGAGGTCGAGCTCGTCGTGACCTCGCTCGCCGAGCAGCAGCAGCTCATCCAGGCCGGTCGCCTGAAGCCGCTCGCGATGCTCACCCCGGACGGCTTCACGTTCGAGGGCGTCGGCGACATCCCGTCCGCCTTCGACACCTTCCCGGACCTCTCCCAATACCTGCCGATCAGCCAGGCCATCGGCTTCGGCATCAAGTCGGACGCGCCGGACGACGTGAAGGCGACGATCACCGAGGCGTTCAACACCGCGATGGCGTCCGACGCGATCAAGGAGTTCGGGCAGAAGAACTTCTACAAGCTCTCCGGCGCGAGCGGCGAGGAGTCGGCCAAGATCTTCGACAACCTCGAATCGCTCTTCGCCTGGACGCTGTGGGAACTCGACGCGGCGACCGTCGACCCGGAAACGCTCGGCATCCCGAAGCCCTGAGACGGAACCGGAGCGCGGCCCCGCCGCGCTCCGACCTGGAACCGGCGCGCGGCCATGCCGCGCCTCGACCTGGAACCGGCGCGCGGCCATGCCGCGCCTCGACCCGGAACCGGCGCGCGGCCCTGCTGCGCCCCGACCTGGAACTGGCGCGCGGCCCGCCGTGCGCTGACCCGATGAACGCCGGCGGGCGCCGTGACCCCTCGGGGACCCGCGCCTGCGGCCGATGTCCCGTTCCCACGATGTGAAGTCCTCATGGCCATCAGCGACACGTCCGACCCGCACAATGCCGTCACCGGCGAGGAGCCCGCCGAGGCGAAGGCGGCGCTTCGCAAAGCCGATGCGTGGACGAGCGGCGTCCTCGCCATCATCGCCATCCTGATGATCGCGAAGGCGACCACCTTTCCGCTGGAAGGCAACTACGCCGGCGTGAAGAACGCCTGGTACGTCTCCCCTGCGCTCTTTCCGCTGATCGTCGGCGGCTTCCTCTTCGTCCTGTCGATGGCGCTGATGGCGAAGGCGGTCTCGGACTATCGGCGCCTGTCGGGCGGCTCGATCCTCGCAATCCCCTTCGCCGCGGCCTGGACCAAGGGACAGGACGTCATCATCGTCGGCCTCCTCCTCACCGGCTATATTGTCGGCCTCGTCCCGCGGATCGATTTCGTCGCGGCGACGGCGATCTTCCTCATCGTCTTCATGTTCGCCTATCTCCTGCCCACGCAGGGACAGCGCTACGGGCTCGTCGCCGCCTTCTCGGCCGGCGCGGCCCTGGTCTTCCTCGTCTCGCTCGTGACGTGGCCGCCGGTCGGCTCCGACGGGCAGAAGACGATCGACCTCGTGGTCTGGGCGCTCGCCGCGGTCGCGGCCGTCTTCGGCATCGCCGTCTCGTCGGGTCCGCTCCGCCGGCGCGCCGTGCAGGCGACGGTGACGAGCCTCGTCACCGCGCTCTTCCTGTCCGCCGCGTTCAAATATTTCCTCCTCGTTCCCCTCCCCAAGGAGGGATGGACGATCGGGCTGATGGACGCCGTGCGCAGCGCGATCCGCGCGTGGGGAGCCTGAGATGAGCCCGCTCGACCAGCTCGGCGCCTTCGGCGGCGCCATCGTCTCGATGCTGACCGACCCGTGGTCGGTCGCGATCCTCCTCGGATCGAGCTTCCTCGGCATCGTCTTCGGCGCGCTCCCCGGCCTCACCGCGACGCTCGGCGTCGGCCTCCTCGCGACGCTCACCTACAATTTCGGCTACCAGACCGCGCTGCTCGCGCTGATCGCGATGTATGTCGGGGCGATCTATGGCGGCTCCTACCCGTCGATCCTCCTCAACATTCCGGGCACCGCGGCCTCCGCCGCCTCCGCGATGGACGGCTATCCGATGGCCGCGCGCGGGGAGGGCGGGCGCGCGCTCGGCCTCACCACCACCGCGTCCTTCATCGGCACGATCCTCGGCATGGTGGCGCTCGTCATCCTGTCGCCGCTGATCGTGGAGGTGGCACTCGGCTTCACGAGCTACGAATTCTGCCTTCTCGCGATCTTCGGCATCATCATCTCCGGGACGCTCCAGAGTCCCGATCTCGTCATCAAGGGGTGGATCGCGGGCTTTATCGGCCTCGCCCTCTCGGTGATCGGGCGCGACCCGCTGATGTTCTATCCGCGCTACACGTTCGGCCTGCCGGCGCTGGATTCGGGGCTCGAGGTGGTGCCGGTGCTGATCGGCGCCTTCGCGATCCCGCAGATCATCTCCACCATCCGCACAGGCGCGCCGCTCGCCAGCCGCCAGGTGATGGGGCGGATCGTCCCCGAATTCGGCACGATCCTCAAAAACATGCGCCACATCGTGCGCTCGGCGTTCGTGGGCATCGGCATCGGCGCGGTGCCCGGCGTCGGCGAGGATATCGCGGGCTGGGTCTCCTACGGCGCGGCGAAGAGCACCTCACGCCATCCGGAGACCTTCGGCACCGGCGACCCGGCCGGCCTCATCTCGGCCGAGACGGCGAACAATGCCTGCATCGGCGGCGCGCTGATCCCGCTCGTGACGCTCGGCATTCCGGGAAGCCCGCCTGCGGTGATGCTCCTCGGCGCGCTGATGCTGCATGGCCTGACGCCCGGCCCCATGCTGTCGATCTCGCATCCGAGCTTCCTCGCCGAGCTTGCGGCGGTGATGGTGCTGGCGTCGGCCGCGATGTGCCTCAACGGACTGGTCCTTGCGCGGCAGGTGGTGAAGGTGCTGCGCGTGCCGAGCCCGATCTTCCTGCCGATCGTCGCGGTCCTCTCGGTCCTCGGCTCCTACGCGCTCGGGCTCAACGTCTCGAACCTCTACCTGATGCTCGCGGTCGGCATCGCCGCCTATCTCCTGTCGGAGATGCGCTACCCGATCGCGCCGCTCGTGATCGGTGTGATCCTCGGCCCGATGGCGGACGAGAATCTGCGCCGCGCGCTGATGGTGGGGCAGGGCGATCTCACCGGCTTCGTCAGCCGTCCGGTGAGCCTCATCCTCCTCGCGGCGATCGCGTTGACGGTGTTCTCGCAGATGCCGCTCGCGCGCCGCGCGCTCGGCCGCCTCTTCACCCGCCGCTCGCAGAAGGCCGTCACCACCCATTGAGGGTGGCGACGGCGTCGCGTCAGCTCGTGACGAGCGCGGGTCGCACCACGTGGGTGAGCGGGCGTCCGCTCGCGAGGCGCTCCAGATTGTCGGCGATCATCTCGGTTCGCCGGTCGAGCGTGCCCTCGGTCCAGCCCGAGATGTGCGGCGTCATGTAGACGTTGGTGAAGGCGGCGAAATCGTAGGCCGAGGGCGGCGCGTTCTCGTCGTCCACATTCTTCGGATAGTTGTACCAGACGTCGATCACCGCGCCGCCGATGGTGCGCGTGCGCAGCGCCTCGAAGAGGGCGGCCTCCTCCACGACCGGCCCGCGCGCGACATTCACCACCACCGCGCGCCGCTTCATGCCGGAGAGGACCGCGCGGTTGATGAGGCCGCGCGTCTGGTCGGTCAGGGCGACGGCGACGACGAGGAAGTCCACCTTCGCCGCCATCGCAGCGACGTCCTTCAGCGTGAAGGTCTCGGCAAGGTTCGGATCGTCCTCGATCGGGCTGCGGTTCGCGGCGATCGTGGTGACGCCGAACGGCGCGAGGCGGGTCGCGATCGAGCGGCCGATCAGCCCGTACCCAACGATGCCGACGACGCTGCCGGCGAGCTCGCGATGGGGCGCGGCGCCGAGCTTGTTGGAGCGCGCCCAGCTCCCCCGCTTGAAGCTCGCATTCGCCTCGCAGAAGCGGTGGCAGGCCTGGAGCATGGAGAGGATCACGTACTCGGCGACGCCCTCGCCGTGGCCGGTGACATTGCACAGCGTCGCTCGGCCGGGGACGGCGGCGATGTCGATCCCGTCATAGCCGACGCCGGTCGTCTGGATGAGGCGCAGCGCCGCGCTCGCGGGCGTCGTGCGGTTGAATTGCGCGGTGACGACGGCCTCCGCGCCGTCGAAGGCGGCGCGCGTCGCGGGCGAGGCGCCGAAATCGGCCGACACGAGGGTGAAGTCCGGCGACAGGCGCGCGGCGAGGCGCTCGCGGAAGGAGAGCCCGGTGCCGCCATAGAGGACGACCTTCATCGCGCGCGGTCCCCGGTCTCGTGTCGTTCTTGTGCCATCGGTCACTCCCTGTCGCGGGACAGAGAATAAACCAAACCGGCCCGGATGTTACGCCCCATGCGCCAACTTGCGCGCGGTGTGTCGCATCAGGGGAGCGACAGCTGTCCCGAGGATTCGCGGTGGACGACCCCGTCGGGGCGCAGGATCATCGCGTGCGGGTCGACGCGCCGTCCCTCGATGAGGTCGATGAGGTTGGTCGCCGCGCTCCAGCCGAGGCGGAAGAGGGGGAGGCGCACCGCGGTGACGGCCGGCGTCATCATCTCCGCCGCCCGCGTGTCGTTCAGCGAGATGACCGACACGGCGTCCGGCACGCAGAGCTTCAACTTGCGCGCGGCGCGCGTGATCCCGGCCGCGACGGCGAGATTCCAGGCGACGAAGGCGGTGGGGCGGTCGATGTCGCTGAGGAGGTCCAGCGCGGCGGCCTCCGCGTCGTGCGCGCTTGGATTGATCTCGCGCAGGAGACGGGGGTCGACCGGCAGGTTCGCGGCCTCGAGCCCGGCGATGAAGCCGGAGCGGCGGCGGTCGCTCACATAGGTGGGCGCGGCGGCGCACAGATAGGCGATGCGCGCGTGGCCGAGCTCGGCGAGGTGGCCGACCGCGAGCTGCGCGCCGGCCTCGTTGTCCACGATGACGCTGTAATCGTTGGCATCGCCCGTGTCGCAATTGACGGCGACGACGCGGGCGCCGAGCGAGGTGAAATCGTCCAGCAGGCGCTGGTCGTCGACGGTGCCGAGGAGCACGCCGTCGACGCGGCTGCCGAGGACGATGCGCCGCCCGAGCTCGCGCGGGGAACCGCCTTCCTCGACCTGGGCGATGAGGACCGAATAATTCTGCTCCGCCGCGGCGCGGTGTGCCCCCTCGATGATCTGGCCGAAGACGGGGCTGCCGAGCTCGGGAACCACGAAGGCGATCGTCCAGGTGCGCGAGAGGCGCAGGCTGCGTGCGTTGGGGTTCGGAATGTAGGACAGCTCCGCGGCGGCTGCCTGAATGCGCAGGCGCGTCTCTTCGCGGATGTTGAGATTGGGGTCGTTGCTGAGGGCGCGTGAAACGGTGGACTTCGCGACTTCGGCACGGCGCGCGACGTCGGCGAGCGTCGCCGGCCCTGACGTCTGGATGCCGGCCGGAAGTTTCGTCCTATCGCGGCGACGGTGATCGTGCATGCGCGTAGTATCTCATTGTTTCCTCAAAGCTTTTTATTTTGCCAACGGACACGGCGCGTAGCCCCGACTCCTCCATCGGCGGGCCGATGTCCTGGCGACACGAAAACTCGCTCTTACAAAGCAGTTCAGAAGATCGGACTCAGTGCCGAAGGTCAGCGAAAACGATTGATCGACAGGGGCTTGGCAAAGCGTCCGCCCCAGCCTTCCAGACCAGAAGGCCGTCGAGGGCCTTATGATCTGATAATCTAGCATTATGAGTCCTTCTTCCAAATAGCATAAGAGTCAATTGCACGCTTGGTTGATGCGCCGCGCGGGCGAGGCGTTGTCCGGCCGAACCCCGGCGGCAGCCGCGCCTGTCTCCGACCGGATCGCCCGAACGCAGCCTTGATCATATTTTGCATGGTTGCAATGCCCGGTGCCGCATTGCGGGCATTCCGGACGCGCGTGTCACAGGACTGCCGCAATCCGCGATCGTGCCGGCCGTGGGGCGGGCGAGGGGCGCGCGCGAACCGTCCGTCGCGCATTGCGTGCGCGCGGCGGCCGCGCGCCGGACCGGCGGATGACGGGCGGAAGTAATCGATCGCATACGCCACCATCCGGTGCCTGCCGATTAACACGATAGGCAATAAACGCCCAAGCAAGGGCGGATGGTTCCGTTGGCAATCGGAGTTTTTTGCTTCGTCCATGTTGCAGTGCAACTCTACCGAACGCTGCGAGGATCGTTGACAAGCCTCAGGGTTGCCGTCTCTTATTCGGGGTGACGGCACCCAGGCGGTCGGAAATGGCCGTGAACGGGCCGCACAGCCCGGCGCAAAAGACCGGGCGGACACAGATCCGGTTCTGGGAGGAATCGAATGATGAAAAATGCTAGGGCCTTGGCGGGCCTCGTGGCCGGCGGCGCGATGGCGTGCGCGCTCATGGCCGGCAGCGCATTGGCGCAGGACGACATCCTGATCGGCCTCGTCACGAAGACCGACAGCAATCCCTTTTTCGTGAAGATGCGCGAAGGCGCCTCGCAGAAGGCCGAAGAGCTGGGCGTGACGCTCCAGAGCTTCGCCGGCAAGTTCGACGGTGACAACGATACCCAGGTGACCGCGGTCGAGAACCTCATCTCCGCCGGCGCCAAGGGCATCCTCATCACCCCGAACGACACGGTCGGCATCGTCCCCGCGATCCAGAAGGCGCGCGACGCGGGCATCCTGGTGATCGCGCTCGACACCCCGCTCGACCCGACCGACGCCGCGGACGCGACCTTCGCGACCGACAATTTCAAGGCCGGCCGCCTGATCGGCGCGTGGGCGGCGAAGACGCTCGGCGAGGACGGGGCGAAGAACGCCAAGATCGCGCTCCTCGACGCGCACGAGGCCCAGCCCACCGTCGACGTCGCGCGCGACCAGGGCTTCATGGAAGGCTTCGGCATCGATATCGGCGACCCGAAGCGTTATCTCGACGAGAACGACCCGCGGATCGTCGGCCATTATTGGGCGGGCGGCGCCGAGGACGGCGGGCGCACCGGCATGGAGACCCTTCTTCAGAAGGACTTCGACACGAACGTCGTCTACACCATCAACGAGCCGACCGCCGCGGGCGCCTATGAGGCGCTGAAGGCCGCCGGCATGGATGGGTCGGGCGTCCTCATCGTCTCCGTCGATGGCGGCTGCCCGGGCGTGAAGAACGTCGCGGAAGGCATCATCGGCGCGACCGCGCAGCAATATCCGCTGAAAATGGCCTCGCTCGGCGTCGAAGCCGTCGTCGCCTTCGCCAAGGACGGCGTGATGCCCGCGCCGACGCCGGGCCTCGACTTCTTCGACACCGGCGTCGCCCTCGTCACCGACAAGCCGGTCGACGGGCTGGAATCGATCTCGTCCGAGGAAGCGCTGAAGCTCTGCTGGGGCTGATCCGCACCGGCGGCCGCGCGCCCGAGCGCCCGGCCGCCGTCCCCGGCGACTTCCGCATCCACAGCCCACACCACGAGTCCGGCCCATGGCGAGCGATACTGAGGTCGAGGCGGTCTTTCCCGGGCGCGAAGTGCGCTCGCCGCTTCGCCGCCTTCAATATTTCCTGCACCTCTACCCGACGACGGTGCCCTTCATCGTCCTCGCGCTCGGCCTCGTGGTCTTCGGGCTGATCGTCGGCGACCGCTTCTTCCATCCCTTCAACCTGTCGCTGGTCCTCCAGCAGGTGACGGTGATCGCGCTCCTCGCGGTCGGCCAGACGATGGTGATCCTCGTCGCCGGCATCGACCTGTCGGTCGGGGCGATCATGGTCCTCTCCTCGGTGGTGATGGGGCGCCTCGCGGTCGTCACCGGCCTCCCGGTGGAGCTCGCCTTCGCGCTCGGCCTCCTCACGGGCGCGGCCTGCGGCTTCGCGAACGGGCTCCTCATCACGACGCTCCGCCTGCCGCCCTTCATCGTGACGCTCGGCACCTGGAGCATCTTCGAGAGCATCAACTTCCTCTATTCGAAGAACGAGTCGCTCCGGCAGCAGGATGTCGAGGCGACCGCGCCGCTCCTGCAGTTCACCGGCCACTCGATCCGCCTCACCGACATCATCCCCCTCGACTTCCTGAAGGGCGGGGTGCTGACCTTCGGCTCGGTGCTGATGATCTTCGTCGCGATCGTCGTCTCCTACATGCTGACGCGCACGAAATTCGGCCGGCACGTCTACGCCTCGGGCGACGATCCAGAGGCCGCGCGCCTCGTCGGCATCAATGTCCGCCTCACCCTCATCAAGGTCTACACCTGCGCGGGGCTCATTTGCGGCATCGCCGGGTGGGTGCTGATCGGGCGCATCGGGGCGGTGAGCCCGAACGCCGGCTACAACGCCAACCTCGATTCCATCACCGCCGTGGTGATCGGCGGGACGAGCCTCTTCGGCGGGCGCGGCGCGATCATAGGCACGCTCTTCGGGGCGCTGATCGTCGGCGTCTTCCGCAACGGGCTGGCGCTCGCGGGGCTCCAGAACAACTGGCAGAACCTCACGGTCGGCGCGCTTATCATCATCGCGGTCGCGCTCGACCAGTGGATCCGGCGGGTGTCGGTGTGAGCCCGGTCGCCACCATCAAGACGCCGACGCCGATCCTCCAGGCGCGTGGCCTCACCAAGCGCTACGGCCGCGTCGTCGCGATCGACCGGGCCGATTTCGACCTGATGCCGGGCGAGATCCTCGCCGTCATCGGCGACAACGGGGCGGGCAAGACGACGCTCATCAAGGCGCTCGTCGGCGCGATCCTGCCGGACGCAGGCGAGATCGTGATGGACGGCCGCCCGGTCCACTTCACCTCGCCGATCGAGGCGCGCTCGGCCGGGATCGAGACGGTCTACCAGAACCTCGCCCTCTCGCCGGCCCTCTCGGTGGCGGAGAACATGTTTCTTGGCCGCGAGCGGCGGTTGCCGGGCTGGCGCGGCCGGTTCCTGCGCACGCTCGACCGGGGCGGGATGCGGCGCGAGGCGAGGGAGCGGCTCGCCGATCTCGGCATCCTCACCGTCCAGAATGTGGACCTGCCGGTGGAGGCGCTGTCCGGCGGTCAGCGCCAGGGCATCGCCGTCGCCCGCGCCACCGCCTTCGGCACGCGCGTCGTGGTGATGGACGAGCCGACGGCCGCGCTCGGCGTCAAGGAATCGCGGCGCGTGCTGGAGCTGATGCTCGACGTGAAGCGGCGCGGGATGTCGATCATCCTCATCAGCCACAACATGCCCCACGTGTTCGAGGTGGCGGACCGGATCCACATCCACCGCCTCGGCCAGCGCGTCGCAGTGATCCGCCCGCACGACCACGAGATGTCGGACGCCGTCGCGATCATGACCGGGGCGATGGCCCCGCCGAAGACCGAGCCGATCCCGCTCGTGCGCACCGACCCACAACGCCAGGAAAGCCACCCATCATGAGACGCGGCATCCTGACCGGCGGCACCTGGTGCCTCGATCGCAACATCATGGTCGTCACCTGGCCGGCGGAGAACGGCCGCGCCGACATCCTGGAGAACATCCCCTGCGGCGGGGGCTCCGGCTACAACATGGCCGTCAACATCAAGACGCTCGACCCGGCGATGCCGGTCGGCACGATCGCGCTCGTCGGCGCGGACGCGGACGGGGCCTTCCTCGTCGGCGAGGCAGAGCGCTACGGCATCGAGCACTCGCGGATGCAGACGACCGACAAGGCACCGACCGACTACACGCTCGCCTTCGCCTCGGCCGACAAGGGCCTGCGCACGCACATGAGCCAGTTCGGCGTTGCGAACCTTCTGACACCTGACCATTTCGACTTCTCCGGCCTCACCCACAAGCTCCTCCATCTCGGCCTGCCGGGGATCCATGCGCTGATGGACGGGCCGTGGGGCGGGTTCGAGAATGGCTGGGCCGCGACGCTCGACAAGGCGCGGCGGGCGGGCCTTGCGACGAACATGGAGCTCACCTCCATCGAGGCAGAGCGGATCAACGCGCTGATGCGCCCGTGCCTGCCGCATCTCGACCTCCTCATCGTCAACGACCACGAGATCGGCGGCATCGCCGGGATCGAGACGGTGCCGGGCGGGGAGACCGATATCGACGCGTGCGTTGCCGCCGCCCGCGCGGTGATGGAGCGTGGCGCGATGGCGCTCGTCGCCGTCCATTTCCCGCGCGGCGGGGTGGTGGTGACGCGCGATGGCGGCGTCACCGTGCGCCCCTCCGTGCGCGTCCCGCAGGAGGCGATCGCCGGGGCGAACGGGGCAGGGGACGCGTTCGCTGCCGGCTTCCTCTACGGCTGGCACGAGGGCTGGCCGGTCGCCGACTCGCTGGCGCTCGCCCACGCCACCGCCGCCGCCTCGCTGCGCGACATCACGACCACCGGCGGCATCCTCCCCTGGCGCGAGGCGCTGGACCTTGCGAACCGATGGGGATGGCGGGAGGACGCGCGGCCCTCCGCCGTCGCCTGACCCGCCCGCACCGACTCACCACAAGGACCCAAGGAAAGGGATCGACCCATGCTCGCTCTGGACCGCAAGCTCGCCAACATCCAGGCGGGCCGGTACACGCCCGCGGACTTCATCATCGCCGACGCGAAGGACGGCGATATCGGCTTCGGGCGGGCCGCGCCGGTCGCAGATCCCGCGAAGCCGGGCCGCCACACGCCGCGCGCAACCCATCTCGAGGCGATCCGTCAGATGACGCGCACCGGCCTCGTCGACATCATGCTCGTCTCCGCCTCGACCGGGGAGCGCCTGTCGAAGGAGGGGCTCTTCGCGGGCTCGGACGTGACGCTCGCGATGCGCCTCAACGACACGACCGACATCTGGTCCGCGCGCGGCGGGCGCTATCGCGAGGAGCCCTCGCGCCACCACCGCACGGCGCGGCTCGATCAGGTCGCCGCCCACACCAATCTCGGCCTCTACTCGATCACCTTCTCGAACCAGCGCGACATCGACGCGATCAACGCCGAGGCCTACAGCGCCTTCCGCAAGGAGGCGGGGCAGCACGGGATGCGGCACTTCCTGGAGGTCTTCAATCCGGCCTTCGACATCCGCCTGACGGACGGGGCCGATATCGGCTCCTTCATCAACGACAACATCGTGCGCACGCTCGCCGGCGTGATGGACATCGACTTCCCGAAATTCCTGAAGATCCAGTACAACGGCCCCGAGGCGATGGAGGAGCTCGCCTCCTACGATCCCACCCACCTCATCGTCGGCATCCTCGGCGGGTCGGCCGGCACCACGCGCGACACGTTCGAGCTTTTGTCCCAGGCCGAGCGCCACGGCGCGCGCGTTGCGCTGTTCGGTCGCAAGATCCACCTCGCCGAGTCGCCGGTCGATATCGTGCGCCTCATGCGCGAGGTGGTCGGGCGCAATCTGACCTCGGGGGAGGCGGTGAAAGCCTATCACGGCGCCCTGTCCGAGCGCGGCGTGCGTCCCAGGCGCGACCTCGACGACGACATGGTTCTTTCCGAGGAGGCGTTGAAGAAAGCGGCATAGTCGGCTGAGGCGGCTTGACTTATCGTCCGGTTGATTGCGCAAGGACCATCGGCACGTTTCGTGCAAACGTGCCGAATGGATCTGATCGACCTGGCAGCCTGAGGAGGGACCCTTGGCCACGAGATGGACAGTCGTTGCAGCGCTCGCCTCGGCGCTAGTCGCCGGACCCGCCGCGGCCCAGGAGGTCGTGAACGTCTACAACTGGTCGGACTATATCGACGAGTCGATCCTGTCCGACTTCACCGCCGAGACCGGCATTAGCGTCCAGTATGACGTGTTCGATTCCAACGAGTTCGTCGAGGCGAAGCTCCTCGCCGGCAAGAGCGGCTACGACGTCGTCGTCCCGACCGCCTACTTCCTGTCGCGGCAGATCAAGGCCGGCATCTTCGCCCCGCTCGACAAGTCGAAGCTGCCGCACATGTCGAACCTCTGGGACAAGATCCTGAAGGAGACGGCGACCTACGATCCGGGCGCGGAATACGCGATCCCCTACATGTGGGGCACCACCGGCATCGGCTACGTGAAGGAGAAGATCCTGGAGCGGATGCCGGACGCGCCGGTCGATTCCTGGGCGATGCTGTTTGACCCGGACGTCGTGTCGAAATTCGCCGATTGCGGCATCTACGTGCTCGACGCGCAGTCGGACATGCTGCCGATCGCGATGAATTATCTCGGCCTCGACCCGAACTCCAAGGAGCCGGACGATATCCGCGCCGGGGCCGAGCTGATGGCGAAGATCCGCCCCTCGATCCAGAAGTTCGATTCCTCCGAGTACATCAACGGCCTCGCGAACGGTGACATCTGCCTCGCGGTCGGCTGGTCGGGCGACATCCTCCAGGCGCGCGACCGCGCCGCGGATGCCGACAATGGCGTCACCGTCGAATATTCGATCCCCAAGGAAGGGGCGCCGATGTGGTTCGACATGATGGCGATCCCCGCCGACGCGCCGCACAAGGAGAACGCGCTCGCCTTCATCGACTACCTGATGCGGCCGGAAGTGATTGCGAAGGCGACCAACTACGTGAACTATGCCAACGCGAACGCGGCATCGAGGGAGTTCGTGGATGAGGCCGTTCTCGACGATCCTGCCGTCTATCCGCCGGACGCCGTCCAGGAGACCCTGTTCACGACGACCGAGCTGCCGCCCGCCGTCCAGCGCGTCGCAACGCGCGAGTGGACGCGCATCAAGACGGGTCGCTGACCCCCTGATCGTGGGACGCGGGTGTTGAGAACGCCCGCGCCCGTCACGCTTGAGACGCGGAGCCCGCCGATGATGCGCCAGTCACGGCCCCTTCGATGAACGAGATGGCCTCGCCGTCGGGCTTCCGCGGAACCCCGTTCGGCGGCGATCCGACCCTGCCGTTCATCCGCTTCGACCATGTGAGGAAGACCTTCGGCCGCTTCGTTGCGATCGACGATCTTTCGCTCGACATCAACGAGGGCGAGTTCTTCGCGCTTCTCGGCCCGTCGGGCTGCGGCAAGACCACGTTGATGCGGATGCTCGCCGGGTTCGAGGCGCCGACCAGCGGGGACATCTATCTCGACGGGGTGAACCTCAACGGCGTGCCGGCCCACAAGCGGCCGACCAACATGATGTTCCAGTCCTACGCGCTGTTTCCGCACCTCTCCGTGTGGGACAACATCGCGTTCGGCCTGCGCCGCGAGGGGCTCGGCGCGGACACGATCGCCGCGCGCGTCGAGGCGATGCTCACCCTCGTTCAGCTGACGCCCCAGGCCCGGCGCAAGCCCCACCAGCTCTCCGGCGGCCAGCGCCAGCGTGTGGCGCTCGCCCGCTCGCTCGCCAAGGAGCCGCGCGTTCTCCTCCTCGACGAGCCGCTCGCCGCGCTCGACAAGAAGCTGCGCGCCGAGACCCAGTTCGAGCTGACCGAGATCCAGCGCCGCCTCGGCATCACCTTCATCATCGTCACCCACGACCAGGACGAGGCGATGGTGCTCGCCGACCGGATCGCGGTGATGCGGGAGGGGGCGATCGAGCAGATCGGCACCCCGTCCGAGATCTACGAAGCGCCGGTGAGCCGGGCCGTCGCCACCTTCATCGGCGAGACGAACCTGATGGAGGGGAAGGTCGCGCGCGTCTCCCCGTCCGAGGTCGAGCTCGCGGTCGAGACGCTCGGCACGCGGGTGCGGGCCCAGGCGGGCGAAGGCGCCTCCGGAGGCGCGGCCGGGTGCGTCGCCGTGCGGCCGGAGAAGATCGTGATGCGGCCGGCCGAGAGCGCGCCGCTCGACGGCGCGAACGCGGTCTCGGGCGTCGTGGTGGACGCCGCCTATATGGGCGAGGACACGCTCTATCGCGTGCGCCTCGACACCGGGCACCTCCTCAAGGTCCGCCGGTCGAACACGCGGGAGGGGGCGTCGATCGCGATCGGCGACCAGGTGATGCTCACGTGGGACGAGGCCGATGCGGTTTTCCTCGAGCGCTGAGGCGCTGAGGGCGGACAAGGGCGGGCGGCGCTTCGCCAACGCGAGCCTCGCGGGTCTCCTCCCTTATCTCTGGCTCCTCGTCTTCTTCCTCATCCCGTTCCTGATCGTCCTCAAGATCTCGCTGTCGACGGCCTTCTACGGGCAGCCGCCCTACGAGCCGAGCTTCGACCTCTCCGAAGGGTTCGCGGCGACGGTGGAGAAGGCGAAATCCCTCTCGTTCGACAACTTCCTGTTCCTCGCGAGCGACTCGCTCTACTGGCGCGCCTACCTCTCGTCGCTGGAACTCGCGGCGGTCTCGACGATCATCACCCTCCTCATCGGCTTCCCGATCGCCCACGCGATGGCGCGCGCCCCGCGCGGCGTGCGCCCGCTCCTCGTGGCGCTCGTCATCATGCCGTTCTGGACGTCCTTCCTGATCCGGATCTACGCCTGGATCGGCATCCTGAAGCGGGAGGGGCTCCTCAACGCGCTCCTCCTCGACATCGGCGCGATCACTGAGCCGCTGAACATCCTCAACACCAACGGGGCGGTCCTCATCGGCATCGTCTACGGCTACCTGCCGTTCATGGTGCTGCCCCTCTATGCCGCGCTGGAGCGGCAGGATCCGGCGCTGCTGGAGGCCGCGTCCGATCTCGGCAGCCCGCCCTGGCTCGCCTTCTGGCAGGTGACGGTGCGGCTCGCGGTGCCCGGGATCGTGGCGGGATCGCTCCTCGTCTTCATCCCCGCCGTCGGCGAGTTCGTGATCCCGAGCCTCCTTGGCGGGTCGAACACGCTGATGATCGGCCAGACGCTGTGGGACGAGTTCTTCCTCAACCACGACTGGCCACTCGCGAGCGCGGTGGCGATCGTGCTCCTCGTGGTCCTCGTGGTGCCGATCACCCTCTTCCAGAGGGCGCAGTCGCGTCAGGCCGAATGACCCGCTTCACCGCCCTCAACGCCGTCTCGCTGACGTTCGGCTTCGCGTTCCTGTACCTCCCGATCCTGCTCCTGGTGATCTACTCGTTCAACGAGTCCCAGCTCGTGACGGTGTGGGGTGGCTTCTCCACCAAGTGGTACGTCTCGCTCTTCCAGAACCGGCAGCTGCTCGCGGCGGCGAAGATCTCGCTCCTCGTCGGCCTCGTCACCGCGACGCTCGCGACGCTGCTCGGCACGCTCGCCGCGATCGCGCTGACGCGCGCGCGGCGCCTGCCCGCCCGCTCCCTCTTCCAGGCGATGACCTACGCCCCGCTCGTGATGCCGGAGGTGATCACCGGCCTCTCGATGCTGCTTCTCTTCGTCGCCATCGGCTTCGACCGGGGCTTCTGGACGATCACCATCGCGCACACGACCTTCGCGCTCTGCTTCGTCGCGGTGGTGGTCCAGTCGCGCCTCACCGCCTTCGACATGAGCCTCGAGGAGGCCGCGCGCGATCTCGGCGCCCCGCCGGTGAAGGCCTTCTGCCTCGTGACGCTGCCGGTGATCGCGCCGGCTGTGGCGGCGGGCTGGCTCCTCGCCTTCACCCTCTCGCTCGACGATCTCGTGATCGCGAGCTTCACGAGCGGGCCCGGCTCCACCACGCTGCCGATGCGCATCTTCAGCGCCGTCCGCCTCGGCGTCTCGCCCGAGATCAACGCGGCGAGCACCATCCTCATCGGCGTCGTCGCGGTCGGGGTCATCACCGCGAGCCTTGCCACCAAGATCGGCGCGCGGCGCGGGGGCGATCAGTAGGCGAGGCAGTAGGCGGCGATCCGCTCGTCGATCGTCTTGCCGTCGAGAACGGCAAGTTCGCCGCGCTTGTGGGCGAGATAGATGCTCGGGAAGCGGCCGGGGAAGGCGGCGAGGAGGGCGGTGTCGGCCTCCAGCGCGTCGAGCGCGTCGGCGAGCGTCGCCGGCAGGCGCACGAGCCCCTTCGCCGCCAGCGCATCGGGGGCGAGGAGGGTGAGGTCGCCCGTCGTCGGCTCGGGCGCCGGGAGGCCCGCGCGCACACCTTCCAGCCCGGCGAAGATCATCGCGGCGAGCGACAGGTGCGGCGTCGCCGAGGCGTCGGTCGCGCGGTACTCGATGTTGAACTGGCGCGAGCGCCGCGCCTCGTCGTCCCCGGCGAAGGTCGGGCAGACGCGCACCGCCGCCTCGCGATCCTGGACGCCGAGATTGTTGAAGGCCGCGCTCCAGCGGTGCGGGGTGAGGCGGATGTGGGAGAGCGCGCTCGGCGCGGTGAGCGCGGTGAGGGCGGGAAGGTGGGCGAGGATGCCGGCGATGAAGGATCCCGTCACCGCCGCGAGGCCGTGGGGGCGGGCGGCATCGCGCGTCTTCGGATGGCCGTTCTCGTCCCAGAAGGAGAAGTGGATGTGGACGCCGTTGCCGACCCCGTGCTCGCTGACGAGCGGGGAGAAGGTGACGGGCGCCTCGAAATCCTCCGCCACCGCGTAGGTGAGCTGGCGCAGCATCACCGCCTCGTCCGCCGCGCGCATCGCCTCCTGGGGCGGCAGCGTGATCTCGAACTGGCGCGGGCCGAATTCGCGCAGGAAGCTGTCCGGCGGGAGCCCCGCGTCGCGCAGCACCCCGGCGAGCGTCTCGCCGAAGATGCGCCGGCCGCGCAGGCCCCGCAGCGAGTAGGCGGTGCCCGGCTCCGGCTCGTGGTCGGCGTTGCGGAAGGTGAATTCGTGCTCGAAGGCGACGCGCAGCGAGAGGCCGGTCTCCGCCTTCAGCGCCGCGATCGCACTGTCGAGGATCGTGCGCAGGCAACATTCCCAGGGCGCGCCGTCCCCCTCGACGACCCGGCACAGGACGAACCGCTCCGTCGCGCCGCCCGGCAGCGGCACCTCCACCATGGCGTTCCGGTCCGGGATCATGCGCACGTCGCCCGTCGGGCCCCAGGGGCTTTCGGAGGCTGTGTCGAAGCAGGTGATCTGCACGTTCGCGGGCGTCCACCCGGCCCCGATCTCGAACAGCTCGCCGAAGGCGGAGAGGGGGACGGCCTTGCCCCGGACCTGGCCGGCGATGTCGGGGATGCAGGTTGCAATCAGGGGTTCGGTCATGGGGGCCACTTCACCAAGCCTTTCCCGGTACGGCAAGCCGAGATTTTCACTTGCGCGGCGGGTGTGCCAAGCCACTTTGTGCGCCAGAGCGAACCGAGGAGCGAGAATGAGCGCCTTTCTGTCCACGACGTCGCGGGAGATCCCGATCCAGCCCGACCGCGCGGCGCTCCTCTTCATCGACGTGCAGAATTATTGCTGCCACCCGAACGGGACCGAGGTGCGCACGTGCGCGCCGGAGAAGCGGCGGGCGGTCTATGAGCCGTTCATCGCGCACCTGCGCACCCACATCGTGCCGAACATGCAGCGCATCCAGGCGGCGGCGCGGGCGGCGGGGGTGGAGGTGATGTACACCAACATCGAGAGCCTGACGCGCGACGGGCGCGACCGCAGCCTCGACTACAAGATCACCGGCTTCCACGTCCCGCGCGGCTCGTGGGACGGGCAGACGATCGACGAACTCGCCCCGCTGGAGGACGAGATCGTCCTGCCGAAGACCTCGGCGAACGTCTTTATCTCGACGGCGATCGACTATCTGCTGCGCAGCATGGGGAAGGCCCAGCTCATCGTCTCGGGCGTGCTGACGGATCAGTGCGTTGACGCGACGGTGAAGAGCGCGTGCGACCTCGGTTATCTCGTCACGGTGGTGACGGACGCCTGCGCCTCCCAGACGGTGGAGCGGCACGAGAACGCGCTCTCCGCCTTCAAGGGCTTCTGCCGCGAGGTCGACACCGAGACGCTGGTCGCCGAACTCGCGGCGGCGGGGCCGGCCTAAAGCCCCGCGATCGCCCGCGCGAAATCGTGGGCGTCGAAGGGGGCGAGGTCGTCGATGCCTTCCCCGATGCCGATGAAGTGGATCGGCAGGGCATGCTTGTTCGCGATCGCGACGAGGATGCCGCCGCGCGCCGTGCCGTCGAGCTTCGTCATCACGAGGCCGGTGACGCCGACGGTCTGGCGGAAGATGTCCACCTGGTTCATCGCGTTCTGGCCGGTCGTGGCGTCGAGCGTGAGGAGGACGGCGTGGGGGCCGTCCGGCACGCGGCGCTTGATCACGCGCACGATCTTCTCGAGCTCGGCCATCAGCTCGGCCTTGTTCTGGAGGCGGCCGGCGGTGTCGATGATGAGAAGGTCCGAGCCCTTCGCGGCGTCGAGCGCCTCGTAGACGAGGCCGGCGGCGTCCGCCTTCGGGGCCCCGGCGACGACGCGCGCGCCGGATCGCTCGCCCCAGATCTTGAGCTGCTCGACGGCGGCGGCGCGGAAGGTGTCGCCGGCGGCGAGGACGATCGACTTGCCCTTCGCCGATTCCTGCGCGGCGATCTTGCCGATCGTCGTCGTCTTGCCGGTGCCGTTGACGCCGACGACGAGGACGATGAAGGGCGCGGGCCCGTCGAGCTCCAGCGGGCGGGCGAGCGGCTTCAGGACGCGCTCGACCTCCTCGGCGAGGACCTCCTGAAGTTCTTCCGCCTCGATCCCCTTGGCGTAGCGGCCCTCGGAGAGGCGGTCGGTGATCGCCATCGCGGTGTCGACGCCGAGATCGGCCTCGATGAGGATGTCCTCGAGGTCCTGCAGCGAGCTCGCGTCGAGCTTCTTCTTGGTGAAGAGCGCCGAGACGTTGTCGCCGAGCCTGTTGGAGGACCGGGAGAGACCCTGGCGCAGGCGCGAGAACCAGCCGCCCTTGGCCGCCTCCGGCGCAGCCGCCGGCACGGCCGCTGCGGGCTCGCTCGCGGCGGGGAGAGGGGCGGCGGGAGCTGGTGCGGGGGGCGCTTGGGGCGCGGGCGGCGCTTCGGGCGCGGGCGTCGCCGTCTCGGCGACCCGGTCCTCGACCTCGACCTCGGCCTCGACCTTGGTTTCGGCGGGCGGCGGCGGGGCCGCCGGCTCTTCGGCCGCGCGCTTGCGCCCGAAGCCCCAGAAGGAGCGGCGTCCTTCGCTCATGCAGCCAGCCTTTCGACGAGGAGGCTCCCGCCTTCCGCGCCGACGACGCGGCCCGCGAGGAGATCACCCGCCGGTACCGGCGTGCCGACGAGATGGGCCGGGAGATAATGCGGGGTGCGTCCGCGATTGCCGTCTTCCACGAGGAGCTCGACGGTCGACCCGTCGGCCCCCGCAAGGGCGCCCGCGAGGCGCGCCTCCGCCGCCTCGCGCAGCCGCGCGGCGCGTGCCTTCACCACCTGGCGCGCCACCTGGGGCATCCGCGCCGCCGGCGTGCCGACGCGGGCGGAGAAGGGGAAGACGTGGACGTGGGTGAGGTCGCAGTCGGCGAGGATCGCGAGCGTGTTCTCGAACATCGCGTCGGTTTCGGTCGGGAAGCCGGCGATGAGGTCGGCGCCGAAAACGAGATCGGGCCGGCGCGCGCGCGCCTCGGCGCAGAAGCGCACCGCGTCCTCGCGCAGATGCCGGCGCTTCATGCGCTTCAGCACCATGTCGTCGCCCGCCTGGAGCGACAGGTGGAGGTGCGGCATCAGCCGCGGCTCGCCGCCGATGACGTCGAGGAGGGCGGGGTCGACCTCGATGGAATCGATGGACGAGAGGCGCAGGCGCGGCAGGTCCGGCACGAGGCGCAGGATCCGCGCGACGAGGTCGCCGAGCTTCGGCGCGCCCGGCAGGTCGCCGCCATAGCTCGTGAGGTCGACGCCGGTCAGCACGACCTCGCGGTGGCCGGAATCGACGAGGCGCTTCACCTGGTCGACGACCACCCCCATAGGCACCGAGCGGGACGGGCCGCGGCCATAGGGGATGATGCAGAAGGTGCAGCGATGGTCGCACCCGTTCTGCACCTCGACGAAGGCGCGCGTGCGGCTACCGAAGCTCTCGACGAGGTGGGCGGCCGTCTCGCGCAGGTCCATGATGTCGCCGACGACGATCTTGTCGTGGCGCGGCAGGTTCGCCCAGAAGGCCGGCTGCAGCTTCTCGGCATTGCCGACGACGTGGTCGATCTCGTCCATGGCGGCGAAGCCGTCCGGATCGGTCTGCGCGGCGCAGCCGGTCGCGATGATGCGCGCGTTCGGCCGCTCGCGCCGGATCTTGCGGATCGTCTGGCGCGCCTGGCGCACGGCCTCTGCCGTCACCGCGCAGGTGTTGACCACCACGGTGTCGGTGACGCCCGCGTCGGCCGCGAGCGCGCGCACGTTCTCGCTTTCCAGCGCGTTGAGCCGGCAGCCGAACGTGACGATATCGAGATCAGAGGGTGCGTTAATGTTTGTCACGCGCGTGATATGCGACGGCTGGCCGTGGCTTGCAACTCGCCGCATGCGGTAACGGTATGAACACAATAAAACTTGCGGTCCGGGCGAACGAGGATCACGATCGGGCCATGAGCACCGCCGCCCTCGCCATACGCACCGCCAAGCCGAGCGACTCGCATGGGCTTGCACGCGTTCATGACGCGTCGTGGCGCTTTGCCTATCAGGGAATCCTGCCTGGACGCGAGCTCGAGCAGATGATCGCCCGGCGCGGCCCGAACTGGTGGGAAAAGGCCGTGCGGCGGCGCGTTCCGATCCTGGTTCTCGATGCGGGGAGCGAGGTTCGCGGCTACATCACCTTCGGCGCCAGCCGGATGCGCACCCTCCCGTTCCAGACGGAGGTGTACGAGCTCTATATCCAGCCCGAATATGCCGGACTCGGCTTCGGCAAGCGCCTCTTCCGCTCCGCCCAGCAGCGCCTCGGCCGGCGCGGGCAGGACTCGCTCATCGTCTGGTGCCTGTCGGAAAACATGCCCGGCTGCCAGTTCTACGAGCGTCTCGGCGGGCGCATCGTCGCGACCTCCGAGGAGATGTTCGGCGACGTGCCGATCGGCAAGGTCGCCTTCGGGTTCGACCGTCTCACGCCTCCGGCGCTGAAACTGCCGCCCCCATGATCCGGCTCGACGGCGTGACGCTCGGCGCGTCACCCCCCAATGACGTCAACGTGGTCGTCACCGCGAGCGTCGGTGCCGAGCCGCTCGCCGTGCGCGTCGACGAGGTGTCGGGCGCGCTGACGGTCACGCAGCTCTTCCACACGACCATGCGCTGCCCCGGCAATGTGGGCTTCGTCCCGCACACGGTGTCGGAGAGCGGCGACCCGCTCCAGTCCCTCATCGTGACGAGCCATGTGATCGCGCCCGGCACGGTGATCGCCGTGCGGCCGATCGGCGTCCTCTACGTCACGGGCGACGGAGCGGAGGAGCTGACGGTGCTCGCCGTCCCCGCCGCGCGCCTCACCGCGCGCTACGACAAGGTCCTCAACTACACCGATCTCCCCGGCAGCCAGCTCCGCCAGATCGCGCACTTCTATTGCCACTATCGCGACATCGAGGAGCATCTGCGCCCGCGCACCAGCGGATGGGGCGATGTCAGCGAAGCGCGCCGCGCCATCCAGGAAGCGGCCGAGCGCGCGCGCCATCCCGTCGACCTCGTCGAATAGGCCGGTCGCGCCCACCACAAGAAACGCCCGCACACACCCAGGGGAGACATCATGGCCCGCTTGTCCCATTTGCTCGCCGCTGCCGCCGCTTTGGTGCTCCTCGCCGGTGCGGCCAAGGCCGCCGACCCCGCCTTCGACTGCGCGAAGGCCGACGGGGCCGCCGAGGAGGCGATCTGCCAGTCGGACGGGCTCGCCTCGCTCGATGTGGAGCTGTCGCGCCTCTACAAGCTCGCCGTCGCGTCCGTCTCCGACGACAAGGCCCGGCTCGACGAGCTGAAGGCCTATCAGCGGGGCTGGGTGAAGGGGCGCAACGATTGCTGGAAGGCGGACGATCTCGACGCCTGCATCGTCGACTCCTACGCGATGCGCATCCATGAGCTGCGCCAGGGCTATGCCGGCGCGCGCGCCGGGGAGGACACGCCGAGCCTCGGCCCCTTCGCCTACCAGTGCGAGGGGCTCGATGCGTTTGTGAGCGCGGTGTTCATCAACACCGAGGAGTCGCTCGTCTCCCTCGCCTGGGCCGACAACTGGATCGTCCTGCCGCAGGCCGTCTCCGGCTCCGGCGCCCGCTACGCCATCGAGGGCGGCCAGGGCGCGGCGGAGTTCTGGACGAAGGGGGACAGCGCGATGTTCACCCCGCCGGGGATGACCGAGACGCTCGACTGCAAGGAAGAGGAGATCGGCTGACCCTACCTACCGGCCGCCGGTGGGGAGAGGCCCTCCGAGACCCTCAGCTCCAGGATCTCGACCGCGCTCGGCAGTTCGACGAGATAGTCGGCGTCGCGCGGGAGGTGGTGGATGGCGGTCGGGTCGGTCCCCGTGAAGGCGCCCATCGCCTCGACGCTCTCCCAGTAGGAGATCGTCATGAACTCCGTCTCGGTCTCGCCGTCGTGGCGGAAGGTCTGCACGGCCGACGCCTTCTCGATCAGCGGGCGGATGCCTTCCTCATAATTGTAGCGTTCATATTCGTCGGCGATCTCGCGGCGCGTGCGGCCACGCCAGATGCGCGCGACGCCCTTGTTCGACGGTCCTGACATCGGCCTTCGTCCTCCCTTTTGTCGGGGGGACAACGCGGGGCGGACGGGGGCGTTTCGTCAATCCTCGGAATCGTCGATGGCGTACATGTCATCGTCCGACAGGCCGAAATGGTGGCCGATCTCGTGGATGAGGACGTGGCGGACCACGGCCTCGATATCGTCCTCACCCTCGCCATCCTCCAGGAAGTGGAGGATCGGGCGGCGGAAGAGCCAGATGCGGTTCGGCATCTGGCCGGTGAACTCGGCAAGGCCTTCGGCCATGCCGAACCCCTCGAAGAGGCCGAGGAGCTCGTCCGGATCGTCGAGGTCCATCGTGTCGAGCATCTCGTCGGTCGGATCGTCGGCGACGGAGATCTGCACGGAGCCGGTGAGCGCCCGGAACGAGTCCGGGAGCTTGTCATATTCCGCCTTTGCGAGCGCGGCGAAGGCGTCGAGGCTGATCACGCCGCGCGGGTCCTCGGCGCGAGGGCGGCGGCGAAGAGGAGGATCGCGGCGGTGGTCGCGGCGACGACATTCCAGCCCGCGAAGCTGATGCCGAGGAAGCGGCCCGCGGCGTCCGTGCAGCTCACGATGCGCGTCTCTTCGAGCACGGAGAGCATGTTGGAGGCGTCGCGCACGTCGGCCCCGCCGCCGCACGTCGCCGGCCCCGGCCAGAAGCCCCACTCCGCGCCGGCGTGATAGACGCCGAGCCCCGCCGAGACGAGGATCGCGATGCCGGCGATGGCGAGGAGCCAGCGGGCCAGCGTGTCGGTGCGCGTCGCGGCGATGAGGCCGATGAGCGCGACCGGGATCGCCACATAATAGGGGATGCGCTGCTCGAGGCAGAGGGCGCAGGGGATGAACCCGCCGATCAGCTCGAACCCCCATGCGGTCGCGATCGCCGCGATCATGACGAGGGTGCCGAGGACGCCGAGGGGAAGACGAAGAGAACTCATAGAAGTTTCACCAACAGGAAGCCGCCGATCAGCAGGACCGCGCCGACCGTGAAGACGAGGGCGAGCCTCTCCTCGATGAAGGCGCGGATCGGCGAGCCGAATTTATAGAGGAGGCCGGCGACCGCGTAGAAGCGGACGCCGCGCGCGAGGATGCTCGCCAGGATGAAGACGGTCATGGAGAGATCGGCCGCGCCCGAGGCGATGGTGATCACCTTGTAGGGGAACGGCGTGATCCCGGCGAAGAAGACGATCCAGGCCCCGTACTCGTGGAAGCGCTCGGTGAAGGAGGCGAACTTCTCGCTGTAGCCGTAGAAGGCGATCAGCGGCTCGGCGATCTGCTCGAAGAGGAGATGGCCGATCGCGTAGCCGAAGACGCCGCCGAGGACCGAGGCGATGGTGCAGAGCGTCGCGAAGACGAACCATTTGTGCCGCTCGGCGAGCACCATCGGGATGAGAAGGAGGTCGGGGGGCAGCGGGAAGAACGAGCTTTCCGCGAACGAGACGCCGAAAAGCGCCGGTTTGGCATGGCGGCCCGCCGCGAGGGACAGCGTCTTGTCGTAGAGTTTGCGCAGCATGTCTCTTCTGCTCGTACCAGGTGAGGGGCGGAGCCTACACGCTCCGCACCCGCCTCGACCGACCCAATGTTACTCTGTTCACACGCCCCGGACGGGTGCGCCAAAATCGAGCGCCGGTCCGGCAGGGACGATCCCGGTCGGGTTAATCGACCGGTGGCTCTCATAATAGTGGTGCTTGATGTGGAAGAGGTTGGTGGTCTCGGCGAATCCCGGCTGGCGGTAGAGGCCCTTCAGGTAGCGCCAAAGGTTCGGGTAGTCGACGATCCGTCTCACGTTGCACTTGAAATGGCCGTGATAGACGGCGTCGAAGCGCACGAGGGTGGTGAAGAGGCGGATGTCGGCCTCGCTGATCGCGTCGCCGACGAGAGTGTCGCGGCCGTCGAGCAGCGCCTCCAGCCAGTCGAGACTGTCGAAGAGTTCGCCCACCGCCTTCTCGTAGGCTGACTGGCGCGTCGCGAACCCTGCGCGGTAGACGCCGTTGTTCACGGTCGCATAGACGCGATCATTGATCGCATCGATCTCCGCCTCGAGGCCGGCCGGGCGGTGCGTGCCGGCGGTCGCGCCGAGCCCGTCGAAGGCGGTGTCGAACATGCGGATGATCTCGGACGATTCGTTGGAGACGATCGTCCCCCGCGCCTTGTCCCAGAGGACCGGCACGGTGACGCGGCCGGAATAGTCGGCGTCGGCCGCCTGGTAGACCTCGCGCAGGAATTGCGCGCCGTTGACGGTGTCGGGGATGACGCCCTGGCCGTCCGCGAAGGTCCACCCGTCCTCGCCCATGAACCAGTGGACCACGGAGAGGCCGATCATGTCGGTGAGGCCCTTGCGGGCGCGCATGATGAGCGCGCGGTGCGCCCAGGGGCAGGCGAGCGAGACGTAGAGGTGATAGCGGCCCGCCTCGGCGCGGAAGCCACCCTCGCCGGTCGGCCCCGGCGATCCGTCGGCGGTGACGAAGCTGCGGAAGGACGAGGCCTTCCGCTCGAACTCGCCGGAGTTGCTCGCAAAACCGGGCGAGCCGGTGTGCCAGCGCCCATCCAGCAGATAACCCATGGAAGCTCCAATCCTCGTTTGATGCGCGTCAGCACAATTTCCAGAGATGGAGCGGATCGTCCGCCCCCGCCACCTTGCACAGGCCGAGCGAAGAGAGCGTGCCGTCGAACCCCTGCGCCTTGGCGCGGTCGAGCGTCTCTTCCGTGGTGAGGGCGGCGGTGCCGGCGACCTTGTTGTGCTTCTCCAGCTTGGCGGCGATGTTGGCGGCCGAGCCGATGACGGTAAACTCCAGCCGCTCCTTGTTGCCGAGCGTCGCTGCGACGACGCGTCCGGCGACCGCGGCGCCCTGGATCGCGAGCGCGGGCATCCCCTTGGCCGCCATCGCGGCCGACCAGGCCGGCGCGCCCGCCATGATCGCGGAGAGCGCCCGCAGCGCGTCCGCCGCCGCCGTCTCGGACGGGGAGACCGCGCCGAAGGTCGCCATCACCCCGTCGCCCAGGAACTTGTCGACGATTCCACCCTCTCGCTCGATGATCGGCACGACGAGGGCGTGATAGGCGGTGAGGGTGGCGACGACGTCGTGCGGGGTGTGGGTCGCGGCGAAGTGGGAGAAGTTGCGCAGGTCCAGCATCAGGATCGCCGCGTCCCGCCCCTCCGCCTCGCCCGCCATCGCCTCCGTCTCGCGCGAGGTGATCGCGTCGGCGACGCCCGCGCCGAAATAGCGGCGCATGTCGCGCGTCGCCGCCGCGTCCCGCGCGGCGGTGAGGAGGGTGCGGCGCGCGCGGAAGAGGGCAAGGCCGAGGACGCCGCTCATGACGAGGATCGTGAAGATCTTGTCGAACTCCGCGCCGATCAGCACGAGATTGCTCGTGAGGTAGGCGACAAAGGAGCGGGTGATCACGTCGCCGCCGCTATTCTCGATGGCGTAGAGCACCATGATGACCCAGCCGATGGCCGCGATGATCCCCTGGCTCACCACGAAGCGCGGGTCGAAGCGCAGCGCCCGCACGGCGATGAAGACGAACACGTACGCGAAGGTCGGCACCTTCAGATAGAAGGCGGCCGGCTGGTGGTAGGCGATGTGGAAGCTCCAGATCAGCCCGTAGAGGAGCGCGATGTCGGCGACCATCGAGGCGACGAGGAGCCAGCCGGGCAGGAAGCCGCGATAGGCGGCGGCAAGGCGCAGGATCGTGAAGGCGATATAGGCCGCGAGCACGATCGGCACCGGCTGGAACATGGTGCTCGCGTCGGTGGGGCGCGGGGCGACGGCGTAGAGGGTTGCGAAGGTGACGGCGATGGTGAGCTGCACCCAGCCGATCAGGCGCTCGGAGCGCTCCTCCTCGGCGACGACCAGTTCGACGACACGGGCGGGCATGCGCGCCGTCAGCATGTCCGACAGACCAAGGTGCGTGAACAGGCTTTTCGGCAGAAAGGCCATGATTTGTCCCCCCGATGAGCGGTCAAAGCACGGGGACAGGCGCAAGACGAGTGAAATTCGCCGGATTGCGCGAAGGTGTGATCGCGAAAAAAGGGGCCGGCGCGCGGCCGGCCCCTCGGATCCTCAGCGCACGAGGACGTTGCGGAACTGCCAGGGATCGCTCTCGTCGAGGTCCTCCGGGAAGAGGCCCGGACGGTCGTGGAGCGGCGTCCAGTCGGTGAAGTAGCCCTTCACCGGGCCGAGATAGGGCATCTGCACCTCGAGGCAGCGCGCGTGGTCCATCTCGTCGGCCTCGACGATGCCGGATTCCGGGTTCTCGAGCGCCCAGACCATGCCGGCGAGCACGGCGGAGGTCACCTGGAGGCCAGTCGCGTTCTGGTAGGGCGCGATCCGCCGCGTCTCCTCGACGGAGAGCTGCGAGCCGTACCAGTAGGCGTTCTTGGCGTGGCCGTAGAGAAGGACGCCGAGCTCGTCGATGCCGTCCACGAGCTCGTGCTCGTCGAGGACGTGATGGACCGACTGCATCTGGCCGGCCTGGCCGAACATCTCGTGGAGCGAGAGGACGGCGTCGTTGGCCGGGTGGTAGGCGTAGTGGCAGGTCGGCCGGAACTCGGGGTCGAGGCCCTCGCCGACGGTGTAGTAGTCGGCGATCGAGACGCTCTCATTGTGCGTGACGAGGAAGCCGTACTGGGCGCCCGGCGTCGGGCACCAGGTGCGCACGCGCGTGTTGGCGCCCGGCTGCAGCATGTAGCGCGCCGCGCGGCAGCCCGAGCCTTCCGGCTGGACTTCCATGTTGTCCGGCATCCACTTCTCGTGCGTGCCCCAGCCAAGTTCGGCCGGCTGCATGCCCTCGGAGAGGAAGCCCTCGACCGACCACGTGTTCCAGAACGCGTCCATCGGCTTCGGGGACTTCGCGCGCTGGGTGTCGCGCTCGGCGATGTGGACGCCCTTCACGCCGAGCGTCTGCATGAGCTTCGCCCAGCCCTCGCGCGTCGTCGGCATCGGGTCCTTGTGGCCGAGTTCCTCGGCGAGGTCGACGAGCGCCTGCTTGACGAACCAGGACACCATGCCGGGGTTCGCACCGCAGCAGGAGACGGCCGTCGTGCCGCCGGGGTTCGCCCGCTTCTCCGAACGGACCGTCTCGCGCAGATGATAGTTCGTGCGCGTGGCGTTGGAGGCGGACTTGTCGAAATAGAAGCCGGGCCAGGGCTCGACGACGGTGTCGATATAGAGGACGCCGAGCTCGCGGCAGAGCCGCATGATGTCGAGCGAGGAGGTGTCGACCGAGAGGTTGACGCAGAAGCCCTGCCCCTCGCCAGCCGTCAGCAGCGGGGTCAGCACGTCACGATAGTTTTCCTTCGTGATCGCGATCTGCTCGTACTTGATGCCGCGCTCGTCGAGAAGGCGCCGGTCCGCGTCCGACGGGTCGATCACGACCATGCGGGACTTGTCGTAGTTGAAGTGGCGTTCGATCAACGGCAGCGTGCCGCGTCCGATGGATCCGAAGCCGATCATCACGATCGGCCCCGTGATGGTGCCGTGTCGCGGCCAGTCCTTCATGAAGGGTCTCCCTCTGCGCTTTGGGAGGGGACCTACATCATCCGGTGGCCGAAGGGCTATGCCTTAAAATGTCATCTCCTTTGCCGCAGGCGCGGAGCCGCCGCGCGCGGACCACTCGCCGGTCCGCCGGCCCCTGCCTTCGGGGGCCGTGCCCTGCATCGGCGCGATGTCGGTGTTGACGGGCGAGGGGAGGGGGAGCGGCGGCGCCTCCACGTCGTCCGGCAGCGTGATGATGGCGCCGGGGAAGGAGCGCAGCGGCGTGCGCCGCAGCCGCGCCGGGCCGATCGCCCCCGCCGCCTGCCGTGCATTGGCGAGGAAGAGCTCGCCCTCGGCCCGCGCGTGGACCTCGTAGGGAAGCTCGGCCGATGCCGCGTCGGCGATGCCGATCGAGACCGTGATGGCCCCCGCCGCCGTCTTCTTTGGCGTCACGGTCTTGCACACGCGCGCCGCGATCCGCTCCGCGATCGGGTGCGCGAAGGGGAGCGTCGCGTGCGGCAGGAGGACGGCGAAGCGGTCGAGATCGGTGCGGGTGCACAGGTCGCAATTGCGGACCGCCTGGCGTACGGCGCGGGCGACCTCCTCGACGAGGCGCTCCCATTCGGCGCCGCGATAGGCCTTGCGCAGCGTCGCCACGTCGTCGATCGCGACGAGCATGTAGATGTACTCGCTGCCATAGCGGTTGTGGAGGCGCCAGGCCTGGAGGAGCTGCGCGTCGAAGAGCTCGCGGCTGATGAGGGCGGTCGACTGGTCGAACCGCGCGCGCCGCCGCTTGTCGCGCAGAACGTTGCTGCGGGAGAGTTCGTTCAGCGTCGCGAGGCCGAAGAGGAGCGTGCCGGCCGGCAGCCAGGCGAGGAGGGCGAGCGCGATGCGCGCCGGATCGCCAGCCCCCGGCGCAAGGTACGGGACGTAGAGGGTCAGGATCGAAAGGGGGCTGACGGCCGCGAGCCACAGGATCGAGCGGCGCTCGAAGAGGGACCGGTCGCGCTTCAGGGCAATGTGGAAGGCGGTGCCGATCGCGACCTGGACGAGAATCGCCGCGACGCCGACGAGAACGGCCGGCCCGCCGGTCGCGACGCGCATCGCGAGCGGCGCGATGATGCCGGCGAGCGCGCCGAGCGGGCCGCCGAAGAAGCCCACCGCAATCATGAACACGCCGCGCCCGTCGATGAGGTAGCCCTCGGCGGGGAGCGGCATCGCCATCAGCCCGGCGGTGAGGAGGCCGCAGGTCGCGCCGACCAGGAGGTCACGCGCCCGCCCGGCCGCATGGTCGAACACGAGGCCGAGGAGCACCGCCCCCAGCATCAGGATCCCCGCCGTCTGGGCCAGATGATAGAAAACCGCAGCCACACTCACTCCTCCGATGAGTGAGCGAATATGGCGCGCGCCGCCGGGGCGGCGATTTCATTTCAACTATGCTTTGACAGCGTGTTGGCGCGTCTCGGCCCCATAGGGCGGGTTGGGGATCGACTGGTGCGCCTCGCGCAGCGCCTCCGACCAGCGGTGGCGCACATATTCGAAATATTTGTCGTCCTGATCGATGCGCGCGTTGACCGAGGTGCGCAGCGCGTCGCGCGGCAGGACCATCATGTCCACCGGCAGCCCGACCGCGAGGTTCGAGCGCATCGTGGAATCCATCGAGATCAGCGAGATCTTCAGCGCCTCGTCGAGCGGGGTGTCGAAGGTGACGGACCGGTCGATGATGGGCTTGCCGTATTTGTGCTCGCCGATCTGGAGGAAGGGCGTGTCCTCCGTCGCCTCGAGGAAGTTGCCGGCGCGGTAGATCATGAAGAGGCGCAGCCGGCGCGAGCCGATCTGGCCGCCGACGAGGATCGAGCAGTCGAACGCGCCGCCGTCCTTCTCGAGGGCCTCGGCGTCCTGCTCGCGGACATAGCGCACCACGCGGCCGGTGAACTGGGCCATCTCGAACATCGAGGGGATGGTGTGGATGGTGTGGGTCTCGCCGGTGACCGGGTCGGTGAACCCTTCGGTCATGTGGCTGATGACCGCTTGAGACACGGCAAGGTTGCCGGCGGTGGCGAACGCGATGACGCGCTCGCCCGGCACCTCGAAGATTTGCAATTTGCGGAAGGTGGAGATGTTGTCGACGCCCGCGTTCGTGCGGGTGTCACCCACCATCACCAGGCCCGACCTGAGGAGAAGGCCAACACAGTAAGTCATTGAAAGTCCGGTCCCGTCCAACGTGGCCGCGGGTGTCGTCTGGAAGTGACCCCATCCGCCCATCGCTCTACCGCACTCCTTTACTGCGAAAACTGGGTCTGTGTCTGGCCTTCATTCGACTGCGACTGCCATTGCGTCTTGTCCATCGTCACGTCGACCGTGAGTCGCTCGCCGGCACCACCATAGATCGCGCCGCGCACCGGGGAGGCGCTGACCGAATCGATGCCGGTCGCGACGCGCACATAGGCGTCGGTCGTGCTCTGCGCGCCGGTCGGATCGAAGCTCACCCAGCCGAGTTCGGCGACGTGGATCTCGGCCCAGGCGTGGCTCTCATGCTCGTGCCGCTCGCGCCCGACGACATACTGGTATCCGGAGACGTAGCGGGCGGGGAGGCCCTCCGCGCGCGCGGCGGCGAGGAGGACGTGGGTGAGGTCCTGGCAGACGCCATGCCCGGCGGCGAAGGCGTCGGCCGCCGAGGTCGCCACATGTGTGCGGCCGGGCTCGAAGCGGATCGCGCCGTGGACGGCGAGGTTCAGCCGGTGCGCGATGTCGAGCGGGCTGCCGTCGCTTTCCTGGCGCGCCTCGGCGGCGAGCTCGCGGATCGCGGGGGTCGGCTCGGTCAGCTCCGTGTCGCGCAGGAAGACGCCGATCGGCAGCGGCTCCAGCGTGCCGGTCACGACGCCATTGTGCGATTCGGTCTCGACCGTGCCCGACGCGGTGATGACGAGCTCGCGGCCCGGATTGGTCAGCGTGAAGGTGTGGGTCACGTTGCCGAATGCGTCGAGGGAACGACGAAGCGCGGCATCGCCCGTCACATCGATCCGCCAGTCGCGCACGGACTGGATCGCCGTGCTGCAGGGGGTCAGGCGCAGGACCTCGATGATCGAGTTCGGGGCGACGTCGTAGGTGTATCGCGTTTCGTGTTGGATGGAGAGGCGCATCAACGGCTCCCGTTTAGCGCAGGTATTGGGCCTCGATGGCTTCGCCCAGCGCGTTGTTCTGACGGATCACGCGCTGAAGAAACTCGTGGAGCCCTTCCTGGTAGATGCCGTCGATCGAGTTGTTCACGAGGCCCGCGTGGTAGGCGCGCGCGGCCCGCTGCGCCGGGCCTTGACGTCCATAATCGTTCGCAAGCTTGTCGAGGAACCAGAGCGTATTTTCGGCGCAATTGACAATAGAGCGTGGCAATTCCTTGCGCAGTGTCAACAGCTCCGCGACCCGCCAGGGCCGCAGCGCGTCGCGGAAGACCCATTGATAGGCCGTCAGCGCCGAGGCCGAGCGCAGGATGGAGGCCCACTGGAAATAGTCGAGCCCGCTGCCGACCCCGTCCTGCTCCGGCAGGAGGACGTGATACTTCACGTCGAGGATGCGGGCGGTCGCGTCCCCGCGCTCGATGAAGGTGCCCATGTTGTAGAAGGCGTGGGCGTCGGTGCGCAGCATCGTGCGGTAGGCGAACCCGTCGAGGCGCAGGCACGAATCCTTCACGAAGAGGAGGAATTCGGCGAGCTGGCGCGGCGACATGGAATCGACCGAGTGGCGGCGCAGCTCCAGCCAGGCGTCGTTGATGACCTCCCACATCTCGCGCGTGATCGCGGTGCGGACCGAGCGGGCCGACTGGCGCGCGGTCGCGAGGCACGAGGCGATGGAAGAGGGATTCTCGGGACTGAAGGCGAGGAAGTCGATGACGTTGCGCCGGTTCGCCTCCTCGTAGCGCTGGTCGAAGAGGAAGTTTCCGCCGGTCGCCGTCATCGCCGACTCCCACTCGTTCGTCCGGCCGGCATAGGTCGTCGGCATGGACGAGAGGCGGGACGCGACGTCGAGGAGGCGCGCGGTGTTTTCGGCCCGCTCAACGTAGCGGGCAAGCCAGTAAAGGTCAGCGGCGACGCGTGAGAGCAGCATCAGTCGTCCAAAACCCAGGTGTCTTTGGTGCCGCCGCCCTGGCTGGAGTTCACGACCAACGATCCCTCCTTCAACGCCACGCGGGTGAGGCCACCAGGAACGGTGCGGATGCCGGTCGACCCTGCCAGCACGAAGGGGCGCAGGTCGACGTGACGCGGCGCGATCCCCTCGCCGACGAAGGTCGGGCAGGTGGAGAGGGCGAGCGTCGGTTGTGCGATGAACTCGTCGGGGTCGGCCTTCAGCTTGGCGCGGAAGGACTCGATCTCGTCCTTCGTCGCCGTCGGGCCGACGAGCATCCCGTAGCCGCCCGAGCCGGACACCATCTTCACCACGAGCTCGGGCAGATGGTCGAGCACGTAGGCGAGCGATTCGGGCTCGCGGCAGCGCCAGGTCGGCACGTTGTGCAGCTTCGGCTCCTCGCCGAGATAGAAGCGCACGATGTCGGGCACGTAGGTGTAGACGGCCTTGTCGTCGGCGACGCCGGTGCCCATCGCGTTCGCGACGGTGACGTTGCCCGCGCGATAGGCGGAGATAAGGCCGGGAACGCCGAGCACCGAGTCGGGGCGGAAGGCGAGGGGGTCGAGGAAGTCGTCATCGAGCCGGCGGTAGATGACGTCGACCTGGTGCGGCCCCTCGGTGGTCCGCATGTAGACCTTGTCGTTGCTGACGAAGAGGTCGCGCCCCTCGACGAGCTCGACGCCGAGCCGGTCGGCGAGGAAGGAATGCTCGTAGAAGGCGGAGTTGAAGGGGCCGGGCGAGAGGAGCACGACCGTCGGCTCACGCGGCGCGGAGGACGGGGCGAGCGACTGGAGCGTGGCGAGCAACTCGTTCGGATATTGCTCGACCGGCTCGATCGTGTGCTCGCTGAAGAGATCCGGGAAGAGGCGCATCGTCACCTCCCGGTTCTCCAGCATGTAGGAGACGCCGGAGGGCGTGCGCAGATTGTCTTCCAGCACGTAGAACGTGTCGGCGTCGACGCGGACGATGTCGATCCCGCAGACGGGCGTATAGATCCCGTGCGGCACCTTGATGCCCACCATCTCCGGCCGGAAATAGGTGTTCTGGTAGACGAGCTCGGGCGGGATCACCCCGGCGCGCAGGATCTCTCCGGGGCCGTAAATGTCGGCGAGGAAGAGGTTCAGCGCCCGCACGCGCTGCTCGAGCCCGGCGGACATCGTGCGCCACTCGCTGCCCGTCAGGACGCGGGGGATGATGTCGAAGGGGATGATCCGCTCTTCGGCCTGATTGTCGCCGTAGACCGCGAAGGTGATGCCGATCCGACGGAACAGCATCTCGGCCTCGCGCGCCCGCTGGCGCAAGTTCTCCGGGGTGGTCCCTTCGAGCCAAGTCTTGACGATTCCATAGGCGGCGCGAACTGCGTCGCCACGTCCGTTCATCTCGTCAAAAGGCTGGGTCATAAGCCATGTTTGCGCGCCTCATCACGCAACGGTGGCCGCTGCTGCCGATTAAATCAAGCCCGTCGCGAGCCCCTTTCGAAGGCAGATGGAAAATGATGGGAATGCGGCGGGGGGCCGTGATGTCGCGCCGCTGCCCGCCTGCGCGGCGCACGGATTGGCCGAAAGCGGATCAGCGTGATCAAAAATCAGGCGCGCCCCGGCGGTGCGCCAGCCGGCGCTGGCGGCGATCGAAAACCTGACCTGACAGGTCTAATTTAGAGCATTGTTGTCACACGCCATTGTGACAATGATTGAGGAATTGCCGCGATTGACATCGCTCAGCGGCGCCCGATACCGACTCTCCATAGATTTCGCCCAAACCAACATTGCATTCGTGCCTTGTTTGTTTGGCGGGATCCGGTCCTTTCTCGGCCGGTTTCGCCGTTTTGTCTTTGCACCCTCCGCATGACGCCGACGAGACCGCCTCGATTGGGGCTGCCTACGGTCCTCTTCGCGCAATTGGAGATTTGCCATGAACTCTTGGATCCCCTCGATGGGCGTCGCAGCGTTGCTCGCCGTTGGGCTCGCGGCGGGTGCCCTCGCTCAGGATGTTGTGGAAGCCCGTCAGGATTCCATGAGCGCGATCGGCGACGCGATGAAGCCGCTGCGCCCGATGTTCAGCGGCGAGGCGACCTATGATCCTGCGACCGTGCGCGCGTCGGCCGACATCGTCGCCGAGCACGCTGGCGCCCCCCTCATCGCGCTGTTCCCGGAGGGGAGCCGCAACCCGGATTCGGCCGCGCTCCCGGCGATCTGGGAGAATTGGGCCGAGTTCGAGGCGCTCGCGAACAAGCTCGGCGTCGTGGCGAAGGGCCTCGCCCTCGCAGCCGACAACACCGAGGCGGCCGCCCCGAGCGGCGGCGCGTCGATGGGCGCGCTGATGGGGGCCGCCCCCGCGCCGGCCCCGGACGCCGCCCTCACGGCCGAGGCGCTCGGCGAGAAGCCGGCCGCCGAAGTGTTCAAGATGGTGGGGGACACGTGCGGCTCCTGCCACTCCCAGTTCCGCGAGAAACGCTCCTGATGCGAACGCTTCTCTCCCTGGTCATCGCCGCACTGATTGGTGCGGCGATCGGCTTTGGAGCGCTCGTGATGTGGCCGATCGGCGGCACGACGTCGATCGACGCCAGCCTTGAAGGCGACGCCCAGCGCGGTGCCTATCTCGCGCGCACGGGCGGCTGCATCAGCTGCCACAGCGACTTCGCCAAGGGCGGCGCGCCGCTCGCGGGCGGGCCGGCGCTCGACACGCCTTTCGGCGTCTTCCACGCCCCGAACCTCACCAGCGACACGGCGGCCGGCATCGGCGGCTGGTCGCTCGCCGACTTCGCGACGGCGGTGCGCGAGGGCGTCTCGCCGGACGGCGAGCCCTACTATCCGGTCTTCCCCTACGAGTTCTATGCGGGCCTCAGCGACCAGGAGGTCGCCGACCTCTACGCCGCCTTCAAGACGGTGCCGGCGGTCGCGACGCCCGCGCCCCCGCACGAACTCGGCTTCCCCTTCAACCAGCGCCCGACACTGAAGCTCTGGCGCGCGCTCTTCGCCGCCGACCCGTCCGCCGAGGCTGCGCCCGGCGGAAAGAGCGAAGCCTGGCAGCGCGGGCGCCACCTCGTCACCTCGGTCGTCCATTGCGGCGCGTGCCACACCCCGCGCAACATCGTCGGCGGCCTGGAGGAGAGCGAGGCGTTCGGCGGCAGCGACATGCTGCCCGGCGGCGGCGTCGCCCCGTCGATCACGGCCGCGCGCCTCGGCGAGGACGGATGGACGGTCGCGAGCCTCGCCTACGCGCTGAAGAGCGGGGTGATGCCGTCGGGCGACGCGTTCGGCGGCGAGATGGCCGCCTTCGTGGAGGGCGCGACCCAGTTTCTGACCGACGACGACCGCACCGCGATCGCCACCTACCTCGTCGAAGGGCCCTGACCGTCACCCGAACGCATCGGTCGGCCCGTCTCGTGAGCCCTCCGGGCCACTTTGGGGCGGAATCTAACAGGAACGATGGATCTTTAGTGGCATACTCGCGTTGGTGCCGGTGACCATCGCGCAAGGCGGTGAATTGTCGCCGCTCGCAGCTTTTCGTTTCGTCTCTTCCGGGGGAATTTTGTCGGTGTTTATGTGTTCGACCAAACGAGCGGAGCGCGGCCGGCCCGCGTCTCCTTTAAGGGCTATGAAGTGAGCGGGGGCGTCTCTCGCCGGCATCTCCTGATCGGCGCCAGTGCCCTCGCGGTGAGCGGCTGCACGATGGCCGATCAGGGGCCGTATGTGGTCGAGGAAACGAGCCCGACCCAGTACGCGCTGATGTATGGGCCGGTTCGTGACGAGCCTTATCCGATCCCTGCGGTCAACCTCTCCAAGATCGATCCGAAATTCTATCGCCGCCAGGTGCGCGACCCGACCGGCGAGAAGCCGGGCACTCTCGTCGTCGACACGCCGAGCCGCTATCTCTACCTCGTGCAGGAGCGGGGCATGGCGATGCGCTACGGTATCGGCATCGGCCGGCAGGGCTTCGACTGGGCGGGTGACGCGACCATCAAGATGAAGCGCGAATGGCCGACCTGGACCCCGCCGCCGGAGATGGTCGACCGTCAGCCCGAGCTTGAGAAGTATCGGGACGGCATGGAGCCGGGGGTGCACAACCCGCTCGGCGCCCGCGCCCTCTACCTGTTCGAGGGCAACCGGGACACGCTCTATCGCCTGCACGGGACGCAAGAGGCCTTCTCGATCGGCCGCGCCGTGTCGTCCGGCTGCGTGCGTCTTCTCAACCAGGACATCATCGACCTCTACAATCGGGTTCCGGTGAACTCGAAGGTGAAGGTCCGCCCGCTCGACGCGCCGGCCCTCAGCGTCTGAGGCCTGGCGCGCGTCGGGCGCGCGATGTGAAGCCCCGCCGCGTGTGCGGCGGGACTTCGCGATCGATCGTCAGGCCGCCTTCGCGTAGCGTGCCCGCTCGGCCTCGGTGAGGGCCGGGTAGTCGACATAGCCGCGCGCGTCGCCGCCATAGAAGGTCGACTGGTCCCACTCGGCGAGCGGGGCGTCGATCGCGAGACGCTCCACGAGATCCGGGTTGGAGATGAAGAGCCGCCCGAAGCAGACGAGGTCGGCGAGGCCGTCCTCCACACGCTCGATCGCGAGATCGCGCGTGTAGCTGTTGTTGCCCATGTAGAGCCCGGAGAAGTGCTCCTTCAGCGTCCAGGGCTTGAACGGCGCCGGATCGCGGTCGCCGCGCGTCACGCCCTCGATGACGTGGAGATAAGCAAGGCCCCGCGCCGAGAGCGCCTCGGTGTAGGCGGTGAAGACCGGGCCGGGGTTGGAGTCGGCGACATCGTTCGCCGGGCTCACCGGCGAGATGCGGATGCCGACGCGGTCGGCACCCAGGACGCCCGTCACCGCGTCCACCACTTCCAGCGGGAAGCGGATCCGGTTCTCGATCGAGCCGCCGAATTCATCCTCGCGCAGGTTGGTCTTGTCGGCCAGGAACTGGTGGAGGAGGTAGCCGTTCGCGGAGTGGATCTCCGCGCCGTCGAACCCTGCGGCACGCGCATTCTCGGCCGCCTTCGCGAAATCCTCGGCGATGCGGGGGAGTTCGCTCGCCGCAAGCACGCGGGGCGTCGGGATGTCCTTGAAGCCGTCGGCAGTGAAGGCCTTCCCGTTCGGCCTCACGGCGGACGGGGCGACGGGGAGGGCGCCGCCCGGCTGAAGGTCGGGATGGGAGACGCGGCCCACATGCCACAGCTGGATGAAGATCTTGCCGCCCGCCTCGTGGACGGCGTCTGTCACCCGCTTCCAGCCCTCAACCTGATCGGGGGAGTGGATGCCGGGCGTCCAGGCATAGCCCTTGCCCTCCTGGGTGATCTGGCTGCCTTCGCTGATGATGAGGCCTGCGCTCGCCCGCTGGCGATAATATTCGACGTGCATGTCGGTCGGGACGTCACCGGGGCCGGCGCGGCTGCGCGTGAGGGGCGCCATCACGATCCGGTTCGCAAGCCGGTTCGGCCCCATCTCGATGGGCTCGAAGAGCTTCGACTTCGCCATTGAGAACTTCCTTCATGGTGGGCGACTTCGCGCCGGCGGACGGGATCCGACGGCCTCAGGCGAAATAGTGTAGTGGCACGCAATCTTCCACCCCACCCCGATGCGGAGATTGTGGGCACGCGGTGCCCTGGCGTTCGGGCATGAAAAAAGGCGGGCAAGTGGCTTGCCCGCCTTTCAATGGAGAGTGGGGTCAGATCAGCCGAAGAAGCTGAGATTGAACCCGTCGTCGAGATCGGAGTCGACCTTGAAGACGCTGAGGTCGAGCTGCGTGAGGTCGACATCGTCGTAGCGCAGGCCGCGGACGAGGATCGTGCCGTCGCCGTCGACATCGCCGAGCAGGCCGTCGACGTTGCCGTCGATCAGCGAGACATCGATCAGCAGCCAGCCATTCTCGCCTTCGCTGAGGGCCGGCAGCAGGTGCGTCGTGAAGTCGAAGGCCGGCGGCGGGTTGCGGCCTGTCGTGCGCAGCGAGATGAAGGCCGACAGGTCGATGATGTCGGTGCCATGCTCGAAGCCGTAGATGATGTCTTCGCCCGTGTCGATGAAGGCGTCTTCCTCGATGACGCCACGCACGAGGAAGCGGTCGGCGCCGAAGCTGCCGAACATCATGTCGTCGCCTTCGCCGGTGACGATCACGTCGTCGCCAGCGCCGCCGAACATCCGGTCGTCGCCTTCGCCGCCAAAGATGACGTCGTCGCCGTCTTCGCCGAACATGCGGTCATTGCCTTCGAGGCCGAAGAGGACGTCGTTGCCCTCGCCGCCCCAGACGCGGTCGAGACCGAGCCCGCCGATGACGACGTCGTTGCCTTCGTCGCCGAAGAGGAAGTCGTTGAACTGGCCGAGCGCGTCGCCGATCGAGATGAACGCGCCGGTGAGCTCGGAGACGATCTCCTCGATGGTGGGGGCGTCCTCGCCGAGATCCTCTTCCGGATTCTCGGCCTGCGCCGCCATCGCCTCGATCAGGGGCAGGATGAAGTCGCCGACCGGACCGTCGGTCGGGAAGTCACCCATGACGAGGTCCGCGCCTTCGCCGCCATGGACGCGGTCGCGCCCGGCGCCGCCGATGAGGAAGTCCTCGTCCTCGTCGCCGTAGATTTTGTCGTTGCCGGAGTTGCCGAGGATGATGTCCTCGCCTTCGCCGCCATGGATCGTGTCCGGGCCGCCGATGACGGTGAGGCCCCAGAAATCGCCGAAGATGAGGTCGTCTTCCGCGCCGGCGTTGAACATGTCGCCGCGCGTGCCGCCGAGCATGACATCGACGAGGTCCGTGCCGGTCAGCACGTCACGGCTGAACGGACTGCCGAGGAGGATCTCGCCGAGCGGGCGGATGAAGGTCTCGGCGAAGTCGCTAGTCTGCTGCTGGAAGGGATCGGCCGTGCCAAGGATGAGGCCTTGGACGATCGTTGCGCCTTCCGGGATAACGCCGCTCTCGGGGACGGGCACGTATGCCCCTAACTGCGTGTCGTAGTAGACCTCGATCGGGACTGTCTTACGGAAGCCGTAGGCCCAGGGTGCGCCGCCGACGAGGGGGTTGTCCGCTTCGGAGTCGACGATCCCGTTCTCGCCGACGAAGCCGATATCGTAGGTCTCGCCGTCGCCGATGTGCTCGATCGCGACGAGACGCGTGCCGCCGCCGCCACCGAAGGACTGGTAGAATTCGGAGACGTAGAGGACGCCGTCCACCACATCCATCTGCCAGGTGTAGGTGGCGCCGTTGCGCGGATGGAGGCCTTCATCCTCGAAGCCGGTGTCGGTGACCTCTTCCCAGGAGTCCCGATCGAGCGGGGTCTGGGTGCGGTAGAGGCTCGCGCCGCGCTGCTGGCCCTGCTGCTCGTCGAAGCCGTAGTTCACGCTGCCGACGTAGAACCAGTCGCCATATTGGATGATCTGCATGACGCCATCGTCGTTGATGGGGTCCTGCGAGTTGTCGAAATTTTCCGGGATCGGGGTGGCGTCGATCGGGATGAGGCCGCTCGTCGTGCCGTCATAGACGTCTTCGATATCGTCCGGGGTGACGGCGTAGAGCTTGTAGGGGAACCAGCCGCCGAAGAAGATCGTCTCCTCACCCGTGTCGGGGTCGGTGAAGATGTCGATCTCGGAGATCACCGAGACATAATCGGCCGTGGTGCCGTCGAAGGTAGTGAGGAGCGTCCACTCCGGAACGCCGCCTTCTTCCGTGTAGAGCCAGACCTGCGCGCCATCGGTGAGATTCTCGGTGCCAACGAGGAGGCCGGGGACGCCGTTGATGTCGACCGAGGTGAGGGCGCGGATCGAGCGGGTGCCCTCGACGTCGAGCGGGCCACCTTCCATGAGGCTCCAGTCGGTGCCGTCGGACGAGCGGAAGATCTTGGCTTCGTTGTCGCCGCCATTCGCGACGTTGTAGATCAGCGAAGTCGAGGTGGAGGCGTAAATATGGTCATTGAAGGTGACCATGTCCCGGAAGCCGATGTCGCCGTCGTCAAGCTCGCCGTTCGACATGTCGACGCTGAAGACCTGCGTCCATTCCTGGTCCACGAAATCGTAGCGCCAGATCTCGCCACCGTCGGAGTGGATGAGGTTCGCGAGGTCCTGTTCCAGGAATTCCTGGAGCGCTTCGGGATCGCGCAGGAGTTCGTCATTGAAGAAGTTCGGGATGCCGACGGAAGACTTGCCGCCGATATAGACTTGCAGCGCAATGGCGCCGTCAAAATCCGTTTGCGAATTCAGCGTACCGACGTAGAGTTCCGGAGTGCCGTCGCCATCGCCGTCGAACAAGGACGACGACCAAGTGTACTTGTTCTGCTCGTTTCCAAACCCTTCTTCACCTTCAGGAGTCAGGGGGATGAACGAGTTCGTCGGAATTCCTTCATTGGTGATCGGCACGAACAAATAAAGTTCGGTGCCAAGGCCAGGCAGTGGTTCCATGAAATCGCGCTCCGAGGCGGGGTCAATAAAATTGTTTAGACAAATTATATCAGTCTTGATTTAATTTTGGAAGCAGCTTTGAGCTGCACAGACACGATTCGGAAATCAATTGAAATCAAGTTATTCCCTAAATGTGGCGCTACACGCATTGAGTCGCCACAAATAAGCTCAAATTGCCATTTGACGGTGAGCGGTGGTCGAATATCCGCTACTTCAGATTGAGTATTCGAGGCCGCGTCTCACCTCATCTCAGGGATGAGGTTCGGAATTGCTTCACCGTCGAAGTAAGCGCTGATGTTGTTGACCAGCAACGTCGCCGTTGCTTGCTGCGCCTCGTGGGCGAGCCCGCCGATGTGCGGGGTAAGGACGACGTTCGGGAGCGCGGCGAGCGCGGGCGGGATTCCGGGCTCGTTCTCGAACACGTCGAGCCCCGCGCCGGCGATCGTCCCCTCGCGGAGCGCGTCGACGAGGGCGGCGGTGTCGACGATGCTGCCACGCCCGACATTGACGAGATAGCCCGCCGGACCGAGCCGGGCGAGGACCCCCGCGTCGACCATGTGGAAGGTCGATGGGCCGCCGGGCGCCGCGATCAGGAGAATGTCCACGCGTTCGGCGAGCGCGCCGATATCGGCCACATACGTCCAGGGAAGGTCGGGCTTGGGGCCGGTCGCGGTGTAGAACACTTCCATCTCGAACCCCTCGCATCGCTTCGCGAGAGCGCGGCCGATCCCGCCCATGCCGACGATGCCGACCGTCTTGCCGCCGATCATCGGCCGCGTTCCGAGCACACCGCGCCATTCCCCGGCGCGCGCGCTCGCGTCGTAGGCCGGGATCTGGCGCACGGCGGCGAGGAGGAGGCCCATCGCGTGGTCGGCGACGGTCTTCGCGTTCGTCCCGGCCGCGTGGGTCACGCGCACGCCGCGCGCGGCGGCGGTCGCGATATCGACATTCTCGTAGCCGGTGCCGACGCAGGAGATCATCCCGAGCTTCGGCAGGGCGTCCATCTCGGCGGCGGTGAACCCTTGCGAGCCGGAGGTGATGACGATCTCGGCGGCGGCGCGTGCCTCGGGATCGACGGTGTCGACCCCCTCGCGCGCGTCGAACACGGGATAGGTCTCGCGCAGCACGCGGACATAGTGGCCCGCTTCCACGCGGACGAGGATAGGAGCAGTCATATTCAATTGAGGCTTCGTTGCAGCGAAAGCGGTCGAGGAGGCCGACCGAAGCCAGCCTCACACCCTCGCGGCATTTGTGCAAGGGCGCGGGGCGCCCTTGCGTGCGCGGCTCAGTTGGCGGCGCGCTGGAAGGTGGCGGTGCCGTCCGCGTCGAGGAACTCCACCGTCAACGCGGAGACCGCGTCGCCGTCCCGCTTGAAGGTGAGGGCGGAGATCGACCCTTTCGGCATCGACTCGTTGAAGACCGGGAAGGAGAAGACGTCGCCCGACCAGTGCGTGAGGTCGTAGGTCTGTCCGGCGGGGCCCAGCGTCAGGACGAGCGCGCCGTCGGTGTCGGCGACCTTGGCGGGGCCGAAATAGTCGTTCGTGAAGTCGCCGGCATAGTCGGTGAGGGGAGCGGCCGGGGCGGCGTCGGCGGGCGCGGTCTTGCCGACGAGCGAGCCGATCGGCTCCAGCATCGGGGTGAGGTGCGGGCCGATGATGGCGAGCCAGTCGTTCGTCGTTTCGCCGTCGATCGCTAGGTCCATGAACTCCGCGCCGATCGCCTCCACCGCGCCGACCGGGGCGCCGTTGGAGAAGGTCACGATGCCGAGATTTTGGGACGGGAGCATCATGTAGTTGGTGCCGGTGCCGAGTTGGAACGCGCCCGAGTGGCTGAGCACGACCGGGCCCGGCCCGTGCGTCCCGACGCCGATCCCGTAGCCGTAGAAGGATGGGAGCGCCGCCATCGAGTCCGAGGCGCGCGAGACCGATTGCGGGGTCACCGCCGGCAGGAGCGCCTTCTCCTTGATGAACGCCTCGCCGTCGAGCTTGCCGTTCGCCAACACCATGATCATCCAGCGCGAGAAATCCTCCACGGTGGAGCTGACGCCGCCCGCGGGCGACTGCGGATCGGGCGCGCGCTGGGCGAGCGCGGCGAAGGCGCCATCGACGCGCACATGGCCGACCGCGCGGTCCTCGTGGGCGAGGAAGTCCGCAAGGCGTGAACTCGTGGAAGTCATGCCGAGGGGCTTGTAGAGGGCCTCGTCCGACAGCGTCTCCCACTCCGTGCCGACGGCTTCGGCGACGGCCTCGGCCCCGGTGGTGAGCCCGTAATTCGTGTAGGCGTAGCTGATGCGGAAAGGGTCGAGGGGGAAGGTGCGCAGCCGCTCGATGATGGTCGCGCGGTCGAAGCCGATATCCTCGAGATCGTCGCCCGCATGGTCGGGCAGGCCCGAGCGGTGCGAGAAGAGGTCGCCGACCGTGACGTGCGCGCCGACCCAGGGATCCGCGAGGTCGAAGGTGGGGAGCAGCGTCTTCACCGGTGTCGTCCAGGAGACCTTGCCCTCGCTCACCTGGCGCGCGACGACGCTGCTCGCGAGCGACTTCGAGAGCGAGGCGATCTGGAAGACGGTGTCCGCCCCGACCGCGCCGTCCTTGCCGAGCTCGCGCACGCCGAAGCCCTTCGCGTAGATCATCGTCCCGTCATGGACGACCGCGACGGCGATGCCGGGAACGTGCGAGCGTTCCATGATGCGCGTGACGATCCCGTCGAGCGCGTCGACGGCGGAGGTGATCCGCGCGTCCGCCGCCTCGTCCGCGAGGGCGGCACCGCCGAGGAGGACGCTCAGTCCCAGCGCCGCGCCATATCTGAAGATGTACCGTTGTTTCTCGTATTTCGGTCGCATCCGCGCTCCTCCCTCAGGTCTCGTCAAGTATCGGTCAAGCGGATGTACACGGATCAACCATCCGGCCGCCAGTGCGCTTATGCGCCACGCCGGGGCGCGGGCAAAGCGCCGAATGCCACCACTAGGTGGCTGCGACGAGGCTGAGATCGAGGACGTGGGTGACGATGCCGAAATAGAGGAGGAGGCCCGTGAGGTCGACGATCGTGGTGAGGGCGGGGCCGGAGACGACGGCGGGGTCCTGGCGCGCCGCGACGGCGGCGACGGGGAGCACCGCGCCGATCAGCGTCGCGCTCACCACCTGCGCGGCGAGGGCGATCGCGATGGCGAGACCGATCGCGTTCAGCGTCAGCCCCTCCGGCACGTCCGCGCCGTTCGAGATCAGGAGAACCTTGAGGTAGGCGAACAGGAAAAGCGTCCCCGCCATCAGGAGGGAGACGCGGGTCTCGCGCCACAGGATCCGCGCCGCGTCGCGGGCGGTGACGTCGCCGAAGCTGATCGCCCGCGTCACGAGGCTCGCCGACTGGGTGCCGACATTGCCGCCGGTGTCGGCCACCATCGGCATGTAGAGGGCGAGGATCACGAGCGCGTCGAGCGCGTCCTCGTAGACGTGGACGACATAGCCCGCCGCGAGCCCCGCGACGGCAAGGCTCAGCACCCACGGGACGCGCCGCCAGAAGTCGGCCCAGACCGAGAGGTCGAGGTAGTCGTCCTTCTGCTCGCCGACGATGCCGACGGCCTTGTTCGTGTCGTCCTCCACCTTCTCGATGAGGTAGCGGTGGGCCGCGAGCGCCGGGACGAGGCCTCGCACCGTCCCGTCCGCCGCGACGACCGGGAGCGCGGGGAGGGCCTCGTCCACCAATTCGTGCGCGGCCTCCTCGGCCGTCCAGTCGGGCTCCGCGGGCGTCGCGGTGCGCTGGATCCCCGCGACCGGGGCGGCGGGGTCGGCCCGCAGACAGTCACGCAGCGTCGCGATGCCGAGGAGGCGGCCATCGGCGTCGGTGATGCAGGCGACGTCGCCCACCTCCTGCGACGCCGCGGCGAGGCGCGCGGCGACCTCTCCGCACGGCGTTTCGGGAGCGGCGCGGACGATGTCGAGCCGGGTGATGGTCTCGATCGGGTCGAACGGGGTCGGCGGGTCCGGGCGGGGCGAGGTGTCGGGCATCGGTGGCTTTTCAGTTCGGCGCAGAGAGCCGGAGCCTAGCCGATCGCCCATGACAGGGCGGTAACGACGGCGGGCCGGGCGCGGCGAAACATGGCAAGATTGCGTTATCCGTCCGTTTGTTCACTTGAGCCGCAATAACGAAGTGATAAAAGTGCAAAAGCACATCGACGAAAACAAAAAGTCGAAGCAAAACGGCGGCTCTTCGGTCGATGTGTCACGGTGTGACCTGACCACGGTGCCCGCCTCTCCGGGAGGGCACGGATTTGGCGACGGTCGGCTTCAACGATTTCACCCCATCGACCAACGACAGCGACTATCGCTGGTGGCAGGCGAACCCTTCCATCGAGTACACGGTGAACCTCGCGCTCGACACGCTCGACGAGATCTACACCTTCGTCGCCTACGTCCCCCTCAACGAGGATTATACGTTGCCCGGGACGTTCAATCTCAACGCCAATGTCGCCTACGCGGCGACGGGGGCGGGGGACGACACGATCAACTTCCCGACCGTGATGGCCGACCCCGACGATCCGTCGCTGCTGCCGTCCTACACGATCACGGTGGTCGCCGGATCGGGCAACGATACGATCAACAAGGTGCCCGATTTCGGCGTCAACAACGCGACGACCATCACGCTGATCGCCTATGGCGGTGCGGAAAGCGACCTCATCAATGGCGGGAAGCAGAGCGACTTCCTCCACGGCGATTCCTACAACACCATCAATTTCAGCAACACGCTCGTCCAGAACAACCAGCTCGCCTTGCCGACGCCGGATTCGGCCGCGGGCGATGACAGCCTGTTCGGCTATCGCGGCAGCGACACCATCCATGGCGGCGCCGGCAACGACGTGATCGACGCCGGCCCGCGCGGCTATGGCGACACCGATGTCGTGACGGGCGGACCCGGGGCGGACAATTTCCTCCTCAGCTACAACGCGGACGGGACCGCCGGCGGCACGGACTTCTGGTCGATCTGGGCGCAGAACCTCGTCAACGACGAGGTCGGCCAGGTCGTCAGCTCCGTGGTCGCCGATCTCCTCGGCGCGGGCGCGAGCATCGCCGACGGCATCGCGCTCGGCGGGCTCGGCCAGATCCTCGGGGCGAGCGTCGAATCCTTCGTCGACTTCCTCATCGCACTCGAGGCGAGCCCCACGCCGAGCAGCGGTCCCGACGTGCTTGTCGTCACCGATTTCGACCCGAGCGAGGACGTCATCTTCGTCCCCGTCGCGCAGAACGTGACGCTCAACAACTCGGTCGAGTTCTTCCAGAATGCCGCGGGGGTCAACGGCTGGGGGATCAAGTTCTCCGACAATGACAGCAACACCTATGCGGAGGTGATGCTGAGCGAGGACTTCCTCAAATCCGTCGGCGTGTCGCAGGAGCAATCGAACACCGCGCAGGCCCTCCTCCAAAGCGTCCTGTCGCGCTCCACCGTGATCGAATCGGATGGCGGCTTCGACTCGCTCACCTCGCAGAACGTGCTGAGCCTTCTGCCGGGCGGCGGCTATAGCGCGCCGTCGAACACGCCCGTGGTGCCGGCCGGCACCAAGCTCGCCGCGTGGGGTGCGATCGGCCCGATCGTGGCGGACGGCAGCGTCGCGGGCATCGGCGACGCCGGGACGATCAATTTCGGCACCCAATATTCCGACGCGCTGACCAGCAACCCGCACTTCGTGAATCCGGCCGACTTCACCCTCTCCGACAGCGGCCCCCTGCCGACCCTCATCCAGGGCTATGCCGGCAACGACCTCATCTTCGGCACGACCCATTCCGACACCCTCGCGGGCGGCGACGACAACGACGTCATCTACACCTTCATGGCCGACATCGAGAATGGCGAGCTCGTCCCGGAGACGGTGACGGGCGGGCGCGGGGCCGACACGGTCTATACCGGGGCGAGCGGCGGCACCTTCGATGGCGGCGACGGCGGCGACACGCTGATCTTCTTCTACGGCGAGCAGATCGATAGCTCGAAGACCCCGGCCAAGGCCTATCAGGTGGTGATTGACCTCACCGCCACGACCCCGATCATCATCGACGCGGTGCCGACCGGCAGTACGAATGTGGCGCCGGACAGCACGACCCCGCCCTTCACCACCGCGCTCAACACCTACTCGGTGACGAATTTCGAGACCTTCATCGGCGGCCCCCTCAACGACTGGGTGCGCGGGTCGAACGGCACGACGATCGGCGGCGGGGCGGGGCCGGACTATCTCGATATCGGCGCCGGCGACATGGGGCTCACCTACCAGACCTCGGCCAAGGGGGTGACGGCCGTCCTGCAGCAGGGCCTTCTGGAGCTGAAGGGCGGGGACGCGACGGGCGACGTGCTCGTCAACATGATGACCGGCTCGACCTACAACGTCTCGAGCCTCACCGGCTCGGAGGAGAACGATTCCCTCTATATCGTGGCGAGCGGGACCACGATGTACGGCCTCGGCGGCACCGACACGTTCGGCCTCTTCTTCGATCCGAACAACACTGTCTCGATGGTGGAGATCCCCGATTTCGGGCAGGACGACATCATCGACCTGCGGAAAATCGGCGCGACTTCGTTCGGACAGCTGCAAATCATCGATGGGTTCGCATTCGAGTACACCGATCCCACGACCAATCAGCAGCTGCGCGCCCTCCTCAACGACAATAATCTCCCGCTGACCGCCTCCAACTTCATCTTCGCGTCGGCGGCGAGCGGAACGGCGGTCGGCTCGCGCCGTGACGACGGCATCGTGGGCGGGGGCGACGACGACCAGTTCGACGGGCGCGGCGGCGACGACGCGCTCCACGGCAACGACGGCGACGACGAGCTCATCGGTCGGCAGGGGAACGACCTCCTCATCGGCGGCAACGGCAGGGACTCGCTCCTCGGCGGGGCAGGCAGCGACCGGCTCGAAGGCGGGCGCGGCGCCGACAGCGCCCACGCCGGCGGCGGGGCGGACTATGTGCACCTCGGCGCGGGGGCCGATATCGGCCGCGGCGGCGCGGGAGACGACACCCTCCATGGCGGCGGCTCGGCCGACACGCTCACCGGCGGCAGCGGCGACGACGAGATCCTCGGCCAGAATGGCGAGGACGTGCTGCGCGGCATGGACGGGGACGACCGGCTCCTCGGCGGGGCGGGCGAGGATGTGCTTTTTGGCGGCGCCGGGGACGACACGCTGACGGGCGGGCTCGACGCCGACCGCATGGCGGGCGGGGAGGGGGAAGACCTCTTCCTCCTGCGCTTCGGCGACATCGAGGGCGACATCATCGTCGATTTCGACGCGGGCGAGGGCGACCGGATCACGATCGCCGATGACCGTGCCCTCACCGTGAGCGAAGTCTCGGACGGCATCTTCAGCGTCACCGACGGCCGCTTCACGCAGACTTTCGAGGCCGCGGGCGCCTCGCTCGATGATATCAGCGTGATTCTCGTCTGAAGGGCTCCAATCTTCGATTGACGGATGTGGTAGGGCGGTTGTAGAGCCGCCCCGCATCCCCCAACGAAGCGCAAGAGCCCGATCGCCGGATGTCGCACCGCTATTCCATCCATTCCGCCAGCGGCACGATCGAACAGGACGCCGAGGATCCGAAGGCCGCCCGTTCGCCGGAGCCCGCCGCGCTCGACCCGTTCGAGCAGGACCTTGAAGACGTCGCCAACGTGAAGGCGATCCCGACCATCCTCGACATCGTGTGCCGCCTCACGGGCATGCGCTTCGCCGCGGTCGCGCGCGTGACCGAGACGCGCTGGATCGCGCTGAGCGTGCGGGACGACATCGCCTTCGGCCTGCGCCCCGGCGGCGAATTGAAGGTGGAGACGACGCTCTGCCACGAGATCCGCCAGAGCGGCGAGGCGATCATCATCGACGATGTCGGCGCGGACGAGACCTACTGCCACCACCACACGCCGGCCTTCTACGGCCTCAAGAGCTACATCTCGATGCCGATCCTGCTGCCGGACGGCGCCTTCTTCGGCACGCTCTGCGCCATCGATCCCGAGCCGCGCAGGCTGAAGACGCCGGAGACGATCGAGATGTTCGAGATGTTCGCCGAGATCATCGGCGCCCAGCTCGGCGCGGCGCGGCGCACGCGCCAGGCGGAGGCGAGCCTTTTCGACGAGCGCGCGACGGCGGCGCTGCGCGAGCAGTTCATCGCCGTCCTCGGCCATGATCTGCGCAACCCGCTCGCCTCCATCGACGGCGGCGTCCGCCTGCTCCAGAAGGAGCCGCAGAGCGATAAATCGAAATATCTTCTCGGCCTCATGGCCGGGAGCGTGCTCCGTATGTCGGGTCTCATCGACAATGTGCTCGACTTCGCGCGCGGCCGTCTCGGCGGCGGGATCACGCTGGAGCGGGGGAGCGTGGAGCTGGAGCCGCTCCTCAACCATGTCGTCGAGGAGATTCGCCTCGTCGCGCCGGGGCGCGCGGTCGAGATGGAGGTCGACCTCTCGGGGCCGGTGCGCTGCGATCCCTCGCGCATCGGCCAGCTCGTCTCCAACCTCCTCGGCAACGCCATCCTGCACGGCGAGCCGGGCGCCCCGGTCCGCCTCGCCGCGACCGCGGACCGCAACACCCTCACGATCGCCATCGCGAACGAAGGCACCCCGATCGCGTCCGAGACGATGCCACGCCTCTTCCAGCCCTTCTTCCGGGGCGGCGCGAAGGAGGGGCAGGCGGGGCTTGGCCTCGGACTTCACATCTCGGCCGAGATCGCCAAGGCGCACGGCGGGCGGATCGACGTCCTGTCGACGGCGCAGGAGACGCGGTTCACCTTCACGATGCCCCTGCCGCGCTGACGCGCTGCGCCTTGCAGGGGGCGACGCAATCGGTCGCTTGCCATCCGCTTGACCGCCGCCGTTCGCTATTCGGCAGGGGTGCAGGAAACCTGCACCCGCAACTAAGGGCGCAGGTTACTGCATGCCTTTGCTCATGAAGTCTTCGACGATATTGGACATGTTGAACGACGTTCCACCCTGCACAGGGGGGTAGTCGGCGAGCGTTTGCAGGTGTTGTTGCATCAGAACGCCCATTGGCTGGATCAGCCATGATACTTTCTGCATGAGATGACCATAACCGTCGGTCGAGTCGTAGCTCTCGAACGGGTCTGCCCTGATGTTGAACACCAAAGGAACCGTCCGTGGGGTGAGGTTGGCGTAGTAGTCTTCTTTTGTTGAGAAGTGAAACTTCCAGGGCCCCATCCGCACCGCTGTCAAAATGCTTTCATAATAGTGAAAGATATGAGTGCGGTTTGACCTAGCCTGCTCGCCCTTCCAGTACGGTAGGTTATTGACGCCATCAATGTATTGCTGCTTCTCACTCATGACTTCGGCGTTCACGTCCTCTATTCCGGCCGCGGCCGCAAGGGTGGTGAACATATCCTGATGCGCCTGGATCCCGTTGAGCACCTTTCCAGGCTCGAGCACATTCGGCCAACGGACCATCGAGACGACTCGAACGCCGCCTTCATAGGTGGTCATCTTCTCGCCGCGGAATGGGGTCGTAGCGCCGTGCGGCCATGAGGCATGCTCTGGCCCATTGTCGGTCGAGTACCAGACGATCGTATTGTCGGCGAGGCCCTGCGCATCGAGCCAATCGAGGACCAGCCCGATATCGTGATCGTGCTGGAGCATACCTGAGCCGTGAAAGTCGGCCTCGGTGGTGAAGGTCTCGGCCGCGTAGCGCCACTCGTCATTCAGGCGCGTATAAAGATGCATGCGGCTGGTGTTTAGCCAGACGAAGAACGGCTCTCCTGCATTCTGGGCGTTCTTCATGAATTCCTCTGCAAGAGGGATCACTTCGCCTTCATCGAATCCTTTCATTCTTTCTTGTGTCAGAGGACCGGTGTCTTCGATGGTCTGATTGCCAACGACACCAAATCGAGGCTGGTCTGTGTCATCAAAAGTCTCAGATGCGAAGCTGTGGATGACACCCCGGGTTCCGAATTGCTCTTCGTAGGCCTCGAGGCTTCCAGAAAATTCTTCGCCAAATCGCTGATAGTCGCGTTGTTCAGCTTCTTCCTGCGTATTGAGATGATATAGATTGCCGAAAAACTCGTCGAAGCCATGGACTGTCGGCAGATGCTCATTTCGGTCACCGAGATGATTCTTGCCGAAGTGGCCGGTGCGATAGCCGATCTGCTTGAGCTGTTCCGCGAGTGTCGGTGACGCGGCCTGAAGGCCTAGAGGGGATCCAGGTTGTCCCACCGTCGTCATTCCGGACCGGATCGGATATTGACCGGTGATGAAGGCCGCGCGTCCTGCGGTGCAACTCGGCTGAGCATAGTGGTCGGTGAAGCGGATGCCCTCCTCGGCGATCCGGTCGATGTTCGGGGTCGTATAGCCCATCGTGCCAAGGCCGTAGGCCGACACGTTCTGCCACCCGATATCGTCGCCCCAGATAACGAGGATGTTGGGACGCTCCGGCGTTTGTGCCAAGGCAAGGCCGGTCCCGACCAAAGATACCGCGATCCCGGTCAAAAGAGCTCGAATCGAACACATGCGACCATTCCTCCATGAGTTGGAGCGGCATCCTCGCCAACATGGCAACTCATGGGGGCTGCCGCACATTCGCGCAAAGTGGTGTTGCAAGAAAGAGCAAGCCAGCGACGACTTTAGCATATCTTGGTGCTTCGGTCTCGCCTGAGGCGGTCGTCATTTCACGCAGAATTCGTCTCCGGGGCACCGTCATTGTTCGAATCGGGTGGCGCTGACACCGTCGCAAATGTGGATATAAAGTACGAGTTGTTTGGATAATGTTGCACGTGGGGAATTGTATTTTGAAGGAGCGCAGAGCGCGCACAGGCCATTCTCGGTCGGATTGCCAAGATCAAGGTCGGGGCGATGAACGGTCCGGCCGGGCCATGCCCGCCTGCGGGATCCGGCCCGTCCTGACGCAAGGGCCGCGCGGCTGATGCCGAAGCCACCTGCCAACATCGTCATCGGCGTCGACGATCGGCCGCCCGCCCTCCAGCTTCTGCTCCTCGGGATGCAGTACGCTTTCCTGCTGTGCGTCTATCTCGTCATCGTGGTGATCGTGGTTCACGCGGCGGGGGCGAGCAAAGAGGAGGCGCGCAGCCTCGTCTCGATGGCGATGCTCGCCTCGGCGGTCGGCACTGTCCTGCAGGCGCTTCATCGCGGGCCGGTCGGCTCCGGCTACCTCGCCCCGCCGGTCTTTTCCGCGATCTATCTCGGACCCTCGATCCTCGCGGTGAAGGCGGGCGGGCTTCCGGGCCTTGCCTGCATGACGGTGTGCGCTGGCCTCACCGAGATCGTGATCGCGCGCTACCTCCATCGCCTGCGCATCATCATGCAGCCGGCGATCACCGGCCTCACCATCTGCATCATCGCGATGGAGCTCGGCATCGTGGGGCTCCAGCATTCGCTCGGCATCGGCAAGGAGACGGCGCCGCACCTTGCGACCCATGTCGCGGTGGCGGGTCTCACCTTCGCCGTCGCGGTCGCCTTCACCGTCTGGGGGCGGGGGGTGTGGCGGCTCGTCTGCTCGCTGCTCGGCATGGTGGCGGGCGTCTCAGCCGCCTTCGCGTTCGGCCTCTTCGACGCGGATGGCCTCGCCGAGATCGCGGCGGCGCCCTGGCTCGCGCTCCCGAACCCCTCCTATATCGGCTTCGAGTGGGACCCCGGCCTGCTGCCCGCGTTCATCGCGGCGGGCGTCGCGGCCGCGATCCGCACCGTCGGCGTGGTGACGACCTGTCAGCGCGCGAACGACGCGTCCTGGAACCGGCCGAACTTCACGAACATCCGCAAGGGCATCCTCGCCGACGGGATCGGCTGCACCATCGCCGGGCTCGTCGGCGCGCCGGGGATGAATATCGGGCCGAGCCTCGTCGGCGTCTCGATCGCGACGGGCGTCACCTCGCGCTTCGTCGCCTACGCGGCCGCCACCGTCCTCGTCGCGCTCGCCTTCATGCCGAAGGTCGCCGACGTGTTCCTCCAGCTCCCGCTCGCGGTGGCGGGGGCGCTGCTGGTGTTCACCGCGTCCATCATGCTCGCGAGCGGGCTCCAGCTGATGCTGGCGCGCACGCTCGACATCCGCTTCACCTTCGTCATCGGGCTCGGCATCCTGCTGCCGCTCACCCGGCTGGTCTCCATCCAATATTTCGACGCGCTGCCGGGCTGGCTCGGGATCGTCACCAATAGCGGGCTCGCGCTCGGCCTCACGGCGGGGATCGGTCTCCTCCTCCTCTTCCGCATCGCATCCGGGCGCCACCAGGAGATCCTGTGGAAGCGCTCCGCCGATGCCCTCGCCGAGCTGGCCGTGGCGCTGAAGGTCAACAGCAAGGCGTGGGGGCTCACGAAGGAGGTGGTCGAGCGGGCGCTCGTGAACACGGAGAAGGCGATCGAGGCGTTGAAGGAAGGGCAGCTCATGCGCGAGCCGGTCGCGATCGGCGCGGCGGAGCGGGACGGTTCGCTGGAGATCGAGCTGCGCTACAAAGGCCTGCCGCTCTACCTGCCGGACCTCTCCGCCGAGGTCGCCGAGACGACCGAGGAGACGCCGGTCTTGATCGGTCTCCAGAATGTCGGCCTGCAGGTGTTCGTCGACCGCTCGATGACCATCACGCGCGGGTCCGAGACGACGCTGCGCCTCAGCTTCGACATGTAGGCAAGCGGGGCCCGCGCCGCGGGCCTGACACGCCCCGCGTTTTTCGCGGAAGCCAGTTTTATCGACCACTGATCAGGGTTTGCTGCACCTGCTCACGAAGAAGTTGCGTTTTGATCCGTGCAATGGCGCGGTTTCAAGCGTGATCTGCCGCGAGACTCGGCAGATGACTGAATAAACGCCGATTAAAATATCGCTATTGCGGTGTTCCCCGGATTGTATATCATTTTTTCTATGGTCTCCGCGATCAATGCCCATGATCTGGTCTCTGAAGCCCACGAAACTCTGCGGGCGTGGGTTCTCACCGGCGTTCTGCCGATGGGCGCGCGCCTGAACGTGGTGCAGCTCGCCCGCGCGCTGAACTCGTCACGCACGCCCGTGCGGGAGGCCCTGTCGCGCCTCACGGCGGAGGGGTTCGCGACCTTCGTCCCCAATCGCGGCCATTTCGTCGCGGTCTACACCGCTGCGCGTGTCGCCGAGATCTATAGCTGCCGGGCGATCCTGGAGAGCGAGGCGACGCGGCTCGCCGCCCGCGCCCCGCTGGAGGCCGAGACCGCCGCCCGGCTGGCTGAGATATTGGATACAATTGACGGCCTCATCGCCGGAGGCTGCGACGAGGAGGCGCGCGAGGCGCTCGCCCACCTCAATCACGAATTCCACGAGGCGATCTACGCGCGCTGCGGCAACCAGGAGCTCCAGCGCCTGATCGCCCAGGTCACGACCATTCCGAGCGCGATCCGCCACTATTTCCGCTTCTCGCCCGAGCAGCTCTCCGACAGCAACCGCGCCCACCGCACGATCCTGCGCGCCATCCTCGATGGCGACGGGGACCGCGCCGCCGCCGCGATGCGCGAGCACATCTGGGCCGCGCGCGACCGCATGCTGCCGCCCGACGAGATCGAGGCCCCGCACGACGGCCCACCCGACCCCTTCGCGACGCTGCCGATGCTGCCGATCGCGACCGCCGCGACGACCCAGGACCACCCCATTCGAGCTCGCAGAGCCAAAGGATCCCACCGATGAGCCAGTCTCCGCCCACCCGTTCCGCCAAGCCGTCTGCCGCGCCGACGCGCCGCCGCGTCCTGAAGGGCGCCGCCGCGACCGCCGCGGCCGGGCTCGCCGCCCCCTGGGTCACCACCGCCGCGCGTGCCGCGGGCGAGCTCACCGTCGTCCTCAACCAGGGCCTGCCCGCCAAGCTCTGGATCGACGAGGTGAACCCGATCTTCGAGAAGGAGACCGGCGCGAAGCTCAACGTCCAGCAGTCGGTCACCAGCAACATGCTGGCGATGCTCGAGACGCAGAAGGACAATCCGCCCGACCTCCTTCAGTTCTCCGAGGCCGGCGTCTTCCTCGCGCGCGACCAGGGTCTCCTGCGCCAGCACAACGTGAAGAACATCCCGAACTTCGCGAACCTGATCCCGGCGTTCGACATGGCGGACGGCTATTCGGCCGGCGGCTTCGACGCCTACCACACGCTCCACTACAACACGCAGCGCATCAAGGAGGCGCCGACCTCCTGGCAGGCGCTGTGGGATCCGGCCTATTCGGGCCGCATCGCGATCCCGCCGATCACCTGGAATAACGGCGTGCGCATGGTTACGACCGCGGCGCAGATCGCGACCGGCAAGCCCTTCGCCGAAGCGCAGTATGAGCTGGCGGCCGGCCTCGAATATCTCGCCAAGCTGAAAGACAACGGCGTCGTCGTCTATACGGGCGCGCCGCAGGCGATCCAGATGGTCCAGAGTGGCCAGATTCCGCTCGTCCCCTTCTATGGCCCGTTCATCAACCCGGTGATCGATGAAGGGGCTCCCGTCGCGCCCGCGACGGCGCTGGAGGAGGGCGCGCACGGCGAGATCGTCGGCCTCAACATGGCCTTGAACGCGCCGAACGTGGAGCTTGCCGAGGTCTACGTGAACATCTCCCTCTCGAAGGAGTTCGAGGAGAAGATCGACAGCGTCCTCAAGACGCGCTGCGGCCACAAGGACGTCACACCGTCGGCCGAGACGGCCGCGCGGATCGGCGATCCGGACAAGACCCTCTATGCCGACTGGGGCTTCCTGTCGCGTGAGCGCAAGGCGCTGACCGACGCCTGGAACGAGCACTTTGGCTGAGAAGAGCCTCGCCGCGGCCGGTGCGCCGCTCGGCATGGCGCGCGCGCGACCCTGGTGGTCGCGCCTCGCCTGGCCGGGGCGCGTCGGCCTGCTGCTCCTGCCGGCCGTCGCCTTCATGGTGGTCTTCTACATCCACCCGGTGCTGATGATGCTCGAGACGAGCGTCCAGCCGCCGGAGGGCGCGGCCGGCATCACCGCCCAGCATTATGCGGAGGTCTTCGACAGCCGGCGCATGATGGCGAGCCTCGAGCGCACGATCCGTCTCTCGGCGCTTTCGACGCTCATCACCTTCCTGATCGCCTATCCGATCGCGCTCTTCCTCATTGGTGCGCGCCCCTGGCTGCGCACGTCGATCCTCGTCTTCACCTTCGCCTCGCTCGCCGCGAGCATCATCGTGCGCAACTATGGCTGGCTCGTCGTGCTCGCCGACGGCGGCCCGGTGAACTCGGTGCTCGTCGCGCTCGGCATCGTCGAGTGGCCGGTGCGGCTCGTCTATAGCGAGGGCGCGGTGCTGGTGGCGCTCGTCCACTATGCGATGCCCTTCATGATCCTGCCGATCTATGGCGCTCTCGTGCGGCTCCAGCCTTCGGTGTGGGAGGCGGCCCAGTCGCTCGGCGCCTCGCCCTGGACGGTGCTGCGCAGCGTCGTGCTACCGCTCTCGATGCCGGGCGTCTTCGGCGGGGTGACGCTCTCCTTCGCGATCGCCGCCAGCGCCTATGTCACGCCCCTGATGCTCGGCTCTCCCGCGACGGCGTTCGCCTCGCAGGTCGCCGCGGACGAGCTCCTCGTCCAGCTCAACTTCCCGCGCGGCTCGGCCGTGATCGTGCTCCTGACGCTGTGCACCTTCGCCGTCATCGGGCTCTACGCGCTCGCCGTGCGCCGGATCGGAAAGACCCATGTTCGAGGATAGAGGCTTCAAGCTCATCATCGGCACGCTCGCCGCGCTCGGCATCGCCTTCCTCGCCTTTCCGGTGCTGGTGACGGTGGTGGCCTCGTTCGAGAAGTCGAGCTTCATCGCCTTCCCGCCGACCGGCTGGTCGCTGCGCTGGTATGGCGAGATCGGCTCCATCAACCGTATCGTGGAGGCGACGCTGACGAGCCTTCAGGTCGCGATCGCCTCGGCCGCGCTCGCGACGACGCTCGCCGGCCTCGCCGCCCTGGCGCTGGTGCGCGGCAAGGTCCCCCTCGGCGGGGCGATCGCGACGGTGCTCGCCTCGCCGATCTCGCTGCCCATGATCGCGATCGGCATGGCGCTCGTGCAATTCTTCATCGCGATCGGCGTCGCCTTCACCTGGTGGAGCCTCGTCGTCGGCCACATGGTGCTCGTGATCGCCTATCCGCTGCGCACGATCATCTCGTCGCTGCTGCTCGCGGAACGCTCGCAGGAGGAGGCGGCGGCCTCGCTCGGCGCGACGCCCGTCACCGTCTTCCGCACGGTGACGCTCGCCCAGATCGCGCCCGGCGTCGTCTCGGGCTTCCTCTTCGCCTTCCTCATCTCGTTCGACAATTATCCGATCAGCCTGTTCCTCGTGCGCGGCTCGCTGACGACCATGCCGATCGAGGTGTTCAACTACATCAACCAGAGCTTCGACCCGACGCCGGCGGCCTTCTCGACCGTCTACATCGTGGTCCTGACGATCCTCATCGCGATCGCCGAGAAGCGCTATCGTATCGTCTCGCTGGCTCTGCCGCGGTAGTTTGGGAGCCATCGATGGCCAGCCTCGAAATCGAGAATCTCCGGGTCTCCTACGGCGCGAACACGATCCTGCCCGACCTCAGCCTCAAGGTGGGGGAGGGGGAGTGCGTCGCGTTGCTCGGCCCCTCCGGCTGCGGCAAGACGACGACGCTGCGCTCCATCGCCGGCTTCGTGCGGCCCGATCGCGGCCAGATCCGGATCGGCGGCACCAACGTGCTCGGCCGCCCGGCGCACAAGCGCAATGTCGGCCTCGTCTTCCAGGACTACGCGCTCTTCCCGCACATGAATGTCGCGGAAAATGTCGCCTACGGCCTCATCCGCCGCCGCGTGCCGAAGGCCGAGATCGCGACGCGGGTCGACGACGCGCTGCGCCTCGTGCGGCTCGACACGTTCGGCGAACGCTATCCGGCGCAGATGTCGGGCGGCCAGCGCCAGCGCGTCGCGCTCGCCCGCGCGATCGTGGTGAAGCCGGACATTCTCCTCCTCGACGAGCCGCTCGGCGCGCTCGACCGCAAGCTGCGCGACGAGATGCAGTTCGAACTGAAGACGCTGCAGAACCGGCTCGGCCTCACCTCAATCATCGTGACGCACGACCAGGAGGAGGCGCTGTCGCTCGCCCAGCGCGTCGCGCTGATGTTCGACGGCGACATCGCCGAGATCGGCCCGCCCGCCGAGCTCTATCACCGGCCGAAATCCGCGCGTGCCATGGACTTTCTGGGCGCGAGCTCGATCTTCGAGGGAGAGGTCGCGGCGGTCTCCGGCGGCGAGGCGCGTCTCGTCACCACCGGCGGGGCCGAACTCGTCGGCACCGGGGCGGGGCTCGCGGAAGGGGCGAAGGTCCATATCGGCGTGCGGCCGGAGCGGATCACGCTGACGACGGCCCCCAGAGAGGGCGACAACGTCCTGAAGGGCACGGTCGTCCAGAGCGTCTTCAAGGGCGGGGCGGCCGAGCTTTACGTGAAGCATGCGGGCGAGGCCTTCCGCGTCGCGATGCCGACCGACGCATTCGGCGGCGGGGGCATTGAAGCGGGGGCCGAAGTGTGGGCCGAATTCGCCAAGACCGATGTCCTGGTCTTCCCCCATGCGCGGTGAGCGGCCGATCGGCCCCGCCCGCGACCGGTTCGAGGAAAGGAAGCGATGAGCGTCTGTGCTGACAGTGTGCCCGAGCAGCGGGTGAACGATCTCGGCGGCCTCACGGCCGGCCCGGTGGATCGCGACGAACACGGCGTCTCCTTCTTCGAGAAGCGGGTCGACGCGCTGGTGATGCTGATGGTGAGCCCTTCGATCGGCGCCTTCCGCGTCGACGCGCTGCGCCGCGCCGTGGAGGCGAACAGCGCCGAGGCCTACACCACGCTCGACTATTACGTGAAATGGCTGAACGCGCTCTCCGAACTCCTCATCGAGCAGGAGGTGATCGACCGCGACGAGCTCGACGCGCGGATCGCCACGATCGCGGCGGCGGAAGCCGGAGGCCGCTTCGGTGAGTGACGCGCCCGCCTTGGGGCCCGGCGTCGCGGTGCGCGTGGTCGGCGGCCCGCCCGAGCCGCACTGCCGCACGCCGCATTATCTGCGCGGCAAGACCGGCATCGTCGATCGCGAGATCGGCACCTACGCCGATCCCTCGCGCCTCGCCTACCACAAGCCGGGCCTTCCGAAGCGCCGCCTCTATCGCGTCCGCTTCGACCAGGCCTCGCTGTGGCCCGACTATCCGACGCCGGGCGACACCCTCTACGCCGACCTCTACGAGCACTGGCTCCTGCCGGACGCCGCCCACAAACCGGGACAGGCCTGACCATGCACGACGATCACGACCACCCGCACGACCACGATCATCATCACGGCCACGATCACGACCCGCACGCGCCGGCGTCGGACGATCCGCCCGCGCCGCGCGACTCGCGCATCCTGGAGCAGGCGCTGCGCGAGCTTCTCATCGAGAAGGGCGTCGTGACGGCGGAGATGATCAGCCGCCAGATCGACAACATGGACAGCCGCAACCCGGCGCTCGGCGCGCACATCATCGCCCGCGCCTGGGTCGACCCGGCCTTCCGCGCCGCCCTCGTCGCCGATCCGCTCCACACGATCGAGAAGGAAACCGGCAAGACGATGTTCGTCTCGGGGATGCCCGAGCTGTCCGTCGTCGAGAACGGGCCGGGGCTCCACAATGTCGTCGTGTGCACGCTGTGCTCCTGCTACCCGCGCATGCTCCTCGGCATCCCGCCCGCCTGGTACAAGGCGCCGGAATATCGCTCCCGCGTGGTGCGCGAGCCGCGCGCCGTGCTCGCCGAATTCGGCCTCACCCTCGACGCCGGGACCGAGGTGCGCGTCCACGACAGCACCGCCGACATGCGCTACCTCGTCCTGCCGATGCGGCCGGCGGGGACGGAGGGGTGGGACCTCCCGGCGCTGGAGGCCATCGTCTCGCGCGACTGCATGATCGGGACGGCCGTTCCGGAGGTCCCGGTGGGCGCCTGACCTGCCGGCCCCGCCCGTCGTCCCCCGACCCGCCCCTCACACATCACGGACTGCGATGAGCCCCCCATCCGACGATCTCGCGACGAACTATTCCGCCGTCTTCGGTACGCCGATCGGCCTCGGTGAATCCCCGGCGCTGATCATCATCGACTTCATCAACGCCTACACCGTGCCGGACGCGCCGCTCTACGCGCCGGGCGTGGTGGAGGCGGTGAAGGCGACGGGCCCGCTCCTCGACGCGGCGCGCAAGGCGGGGATCCCGGTGATCTTCACCCGCGTCCTCTACCACCCGTCCGGCATCGATGGCGGGCGCTTCGTGGAAAAGGTGCCGGTTCTGCGCACCCTCGTGGAAGGCGAGCCGCTCGGCGAGATCGTGGACCAGCTGACGCCGCTTCCGAGCGAGCTCGTCATCATCAAGAACTACACCTCGTGCTTCTTCGGCACCTCGCTCGCCGCGACGCTGACGGCGAAGCGCTGCGACACGCTCATCATCGCGGGCTGCTCGACGAGCGGCTGCGTGCGGGCGACGGCGGTCGACGGGGTGCAATACGGCTTCAAGGTGGTGGTGCCGCGCGAATGCGTCGGCGATCGCCACCCGGCCCCGCACGAGGCGAACCTCTTCGACATCAACGCCAAGTACGGCGACGTCGTCTCCCGCGACAGCGTCATCGAGGCCCTGCTGCCGGCGACCGCCGACGAAGTCGTGTCCTGAGCCGCACCGCTCCGTAAATCGGGTGAGGCGGGCCGCCCGGCAGTTCGCCTTGCACCCTCTCCTTGTGTAAGCTTCCCGGTACACGAACCGGAGGAGCGGCGCCGCGAGCGCTCGGGGCGGGAATGACGTGACGACTGCGCGAGAGCCGGCGGCACGGACCTTCGCGGGGGAGGAAGCGCCTACGCGGTTTCGCTGGGTGGTCGTCGGCCTCCTCGCCATCATCACGCTCGTCAACTATCTCGACCGCGCCGCGATCGGCTTCGCCGCCCCCGAGATCGAGCGGGAGCTGGGGCTCGACGCCACCGCGCTCGGCCTGATGATGGGGGCGTTCGGGATCGGCTATTTCCTGTCGAACCCGGTCTGCGGCGCGCTCATCGACCGTCGCGGCGTGCGCGCCATCCTCACCGTCACGATCCTTCTCTGGGCGGCCTCGATGGGCGCGACGGCGCTCGCCCACACGGTGGCCGGCCTCGCGGCGGCGCGCGTCCTCCTCGGCCTTGCCGAAGGGGGCAGCTTCCCGGCGATGTCGGGCGTGGTGACGCGCTGGCTGCCGCCGGAGCGGCGGGGGAGCGCATTCTCGCTGGCGCTTGCCGCGGTGCCGCTCTCGCTCGCGATCGGCGGGCCGCTGCTCTCCGCCCTCGTCGCCGGGTTCGGCTGGCGGGCGACCTACGCGATCCTCGCCGCGAGCACCTTGCCATGGGTCGCCCTCTGGTGGGTCTTCTTCCGCGACGATCCGGGCCGATCCCGCTTCGTCAACGCGGCCGAGGCGCGGCTCGTGGCGGGCCGGACCCCGAGATTGCGGCAGGGCGAACGGGCGGGCGACGGGGTTGGCGGCCTCCGCGAAATCCTCACGAACCGCACGATTCTCGCGAACAATTGGGCCGTGTTTGTGTGGTCCTTCTACCTCTTCTTCTTCATGAGCTGGCTCCCCGGCTACCTGAAGGCCGCACACGGGGTGGACCTCAAGGCGGTCGGCAGCTTCTCCTTTGTCGCCTGGGGCCTCGCGACGCTCGCCCTGTGGGCCGTCGGCCGCCTCTCGGACCGGATCTTCGCGGCGACGGGGCGGCTGCGGCGCGCGCGCAGCCTGCCGATCGCGCTCGCGATCCTCGTCGCCACCGTCGCGGTCATTCCGCTCGCGGGTGGGGGAAGCCTCGCACTCGCCTATGCCTGCCTCACGATCGCGATCGCGACGCTGATGGCGGCGACGGCCCCGCTCGTCGCGATCAACGTGGACCTGATGCCCCACCGCGCCGCGCTCTCGCACGGGATCTTCACCGCCTGTCTCGCGGGGGCGGGCTTCGTCGCCCCGTCCGCCGTCGGCTGGCTGCGCACGCTGACGGGCTCGTTCGAGGCGGGGTTCTGGCTGATGGCGGGGCTCGGCCTCTCGGCCGTCCTCGTCATCGCGCTCTTCCACCGGCCCGACGCGGACCTGTCACCGGCCGGTCGGCAGGCGCTCGCCGGTCTCGGCCACGTGCCGGGCCGCCGCTAGCGCCTTGAGGGCGGTGCGGTCGACCTTGCCGGTCGGGTTGAGGGGCATCGCCTCAAGGAACGCGATCTCCTCCGGCGCCTTGTAGCCGACCCGCTCATAGGCGAACGCGATGAGGTCGTCCGCGCTCGCATTCGCGCCGCGCCGGATGACGATGTAGGCCCGCACATTCTCCCCGTGCAGCACGTCGTGGACGCCGATGACACCGGCGCTCTCGACCGCGGGATGGGCAAGGAGCGCCTCCTCCACCTCCTGCGGGAAGATGTTCGACCCGTCGTGGACGATGATCTGCTTCTTGCGGCCGCGGAACCAGAGATAGCCGTCGGAATCGTAGCGCACGAGGTCGCCGGTCTCGAACCAGCCCCCGCGCACGACCGTCGCGGTGGCGGCGGGATCGCCCCAGTAGCCGCGCATCAGGCCGGGGGCGCGCACGAGGAGCTGGCCGTCCTCGCCGGGTGGGGGCGCGATCCCGTCCGCGCCCGCGACGCGCACGGTCACGCCTGGAACCGGCGTCCCGATCGAGCCCATCACGATCCGCCCCGATGGCGGGTTGAGGGTGACGTTGCCGATCTCGCTGCACCCGAGCCCCTCGTCGATCGCGAGGCCGGCCAGGTCCGCGACCGCGAGGCCGAGCTCTTTGGGCACCTTGTCGCTGCCGGAGCGCAGGAGGCGCAGCGAGGTGAAATCGTCCGCCCGCACGTCCGGGTCGCGCACGACGCCGAAGAGGGCGACCGGCAGGATGCACAGGACCGTCGGCCGCTCGCGCCGCAGCATGGTGAGGATCTCGCGCGCGGCGAAATGGCGGGCGACGACGACGCGCGCACCCACTGAGAGCGCCGCCAGCGAGAAGAGCAGCGCGCCGAGATGGGACAGCGAGGAGGCGGGGAGCATGATGTCGTCGGCGGTGAGCTCGAACCCCGCCGCTGTGCTCGCGCACATCGCGCTCATGGAGGCGTAGGTGTGGGTGACGCCCTTGGCGGGTCCCGTGCTGCCGGAGGTGAAGAGGATGAAGGCGGGGTCGTCCTCCCTGTGTGGCGGCGGGGTCCAGTCGCGCGCCGTCTCGATCATCTCCTCGAAGCGCGGGCCGGTGACGCCCTCCTCGTAGCCGTAGAGGATGTGGCCGAGCGGGAGGGCCATCGCGGTCGCAGAGGCGCGCATGTCGTCCTCACGCTCGATGTGGTGGAGGATCGCGGCGGCGCCGCACCGCTCCAGCGCATGGTCGATCTCGGCCGCCGTGTAGCGATAGTTGAGCGGGACGGCGACGAAGCGCCCCTTGAGGCACGCGAGATAGTGGACGAGGACCGCGCCGCGATTGGGCATCAGCGAGGCGATCCGGTCGCCGGGCCGCAGGCCGAGCGCGGCGTAGGCGGCGGCGAGGCGGTCGCTCGCGGTGTCGAGCGCGCGGAACGTCCACCGGATGTCGCGGGAGACGACGGCGTCGGCCTCCGGACGGGTGGCGAGGCCCGCCGCGAGAAGGTCCGCCACGGGCGCGATCGTCGTCAGCGGAGGGCCGGCGAGCTGGGCCGCGTCCTCTCCATCCATGATTTCCCCCGACGTTCTTTTCGTTCTCGCAGATCTCGATCCTAAAAGCGTTCGAGAGTTCGAGCAAATGTCGGAGATATTTCGCTGCATCGGGTGCAGTGTTGTCGTGGAAGGGCAATTAAAGCGCGCGGTATATCAGTCGCGTCGCGGGATATAGCCATCGGGTCTTGCATCGATGCTAGGGGCGCCAGATCAACCGGGGCTCGGATCGCTTATCATTGGACGGGCCGTGCCGATCTCGGGGGCGGGGTCCGACGCGGGATCGAGTTCGGCCTTGAAGACCGCGACCGGCAGGCCTTTTCCCTTGAGGTGCAGCGGCTCCATCGGGGTGAAGCGGAAGCCGGGGCGGCGGGCGGCGGCGGTCGCGGCGTCGGTGCTGACGAAGGTCTCGCCGGGCGGGGCGGCCGAGCAGAGGCGCGCCGCGATGTTCACGCGGTCGCCGAGCACGGTGAAGTCCATGCGCGTGCGCGAGCCCATCGCGCCCATCACGACGTCGCCGACATCGACCCCGATTCCGACCTTGAGGTCGAGGTCGGGATGCTCGTCGATGACGCGCTGCATGTCGTCCTGGATCTCCAGCGCGCAGGCGACCGCGTCCGCGGCCATCTCCTCACGCAGGAAAACCGCCATGATCTGGTCGCCGACGAACTTGTCGACGTCCCCGCCATGGCGCAGCACGATGTCCGTCTGGTTGCGGAAGAAGAGGTTCAGGACGTCGACGACGACCGAGGGATCGCGCGACTCGGCGAAGGCGGTGTAGCCGCGAATGTCGGAGAAGAGGATCGCGGCCTGGCGCCGCTCGCCGCCGAGGCGGACCCCGCCCTGGTCGGAGCGCTGGATCGCCTCCAGCGTGCCGCCGGAGACGAACTTGGCGAGCTGGAACCGCTCGCTGATCTGCACGATCATTTCGTTGATGTGCCGGGCGAGGTCGCCGATCTCGTCGCGCGAGTGGGTGCCGGTGCCCTCGACGCGCGCGGTGAAGTCGCCGTCGCCGACCGCGTTCACCGTCTTCGCCATCGCGACGACCGGTCGGCTCATGCGCGAGGCGACGAGATAGGCGCCGCCGCCGGCCGCGAGGAGGCCGAGCGCCAGCCACCAGCCGAGGCTCTGGATCATCTGGCGCACGGCGAAATAGGCGATCGTCTCGCTCTTGTCGGCGATGACCGCCCATCCGAAGGGTTGGGGGAAGGCGTAGGCGGCGAGGACCTGCTCGCCGCCGGGCAGCGTGAACGGCCCGACCGAGGCGACGCGGGTCTGGCTGCGCAGAAGCTCCATCGCCTGAGCGACGACAGGGTTTTCGCGCAGATCGCGTGACCGGGTCGTGAGTACGCTCTGGCCCTCCGAATCCACGATGAAGATGCGGCCCGTCGCGTTGATCGAATGCCCCTCCACGGCCTTGCGCAGGCGGGTGAGGTTGAAGCGCGCCGTCAGCACCGCCTCCTGGCCGGAGACGCCGTTGAGGAGGGGAAGCGCGATGGTGGCGAGCCAGTCGTCGGTCTCGGCGATGTGGTCGACGCGGGAGAGGCGGGCGGGCGCGCCCCAGATGTCGGAGCGCGAGACGGACTGGAACGGGTCGCCCGGCGCCGTCAGCACCGCCTTCGGCACCAGCGAGGCGCGCGCGAGGCGCTCGTTGAAGGTGTTCTGGGTGATGAGGAGGGGGAGGGCGGCCTCCTTCACCGTGATCTGGAGCGCGACGAGGTCCGGCAGCTCCGAGATGCCCTCCTGGAGGAGGGCGATCTTCTCGCGCACGCCGAGCTCTTGGTCGTCGATCGCGTTGCGGATGACGCGCAGCGGCGCGAGCCAGACCTGGGTGTAGACCCCGTCGATCTCCTGCGCCACCTGCCGCACCGTCGCGAGCAGCTCGGCATTGGCCGAGCTCTTCAGCTCGTCCCGCGCGATGCGGATCAGCGACTGCCCGGCCGTCAGCAGCGGCACGACCGCGATGACGATCGCGAACGCGAGCAGCTTGTCGCGCAGCTTCATGTGCAGGCGCGGCCACCTCATCGCGCGGCGACGGTCGCCGGGGCGTCAGGTGGCGCGGACGGGGCGTCGTGGGCGCGGATGCGCACCAGCACCTCGTCGTGCGCGACGCCGCATTGGAGACCCGTATGGTCCGACACGGTGAGGCCAACCGCGACCTCGCCCGGCTGGATGAACTGGTGCCTCACCCGCTGGCCGGAGAGCGTCACCCCCTCGGACGGGATCGTCCAGGTGTAGCGCAGGGACGGGCCGTCCGGATCGCGCGAGCCGCTCGCGTCGAGGAGGATCCCATCGTGCGCGCCGCCGGTGAAGCCGTCCCGGTCGGGTCCCGCGTCGGCGATGGGCGGTGCGTTGACCGTGATGAACGCGTCGTCGGTCGCCGCGCTGCAGGACGCGCCGGCGGGGTCGGTGGCGGTGAGGCGGACGCGGTAGCGGCCGGGGGTCGCGAAGGTGTGCTGCGTGACGGGGCCGCCGCCGCTCGCCCCGTCGCCGAACTCCCAGCGGAAGGCGATGGCGGGGTCGTCGATATCGCCCGAGCGCGTGGCGTCGAACGTCACCGGCTCGCCGGGGCAGACGGTGCGGTCCGGCCCCGCGAAGGCCTGGGGCGGTCGGTCGATCTGGAGGGCGTGGGTCGTCTGGCGGGCGCTGTTGTCGTGGCCGAGGCCGTTGTCGACCATCGCGACCACTTCGTAACGCCCCGGCCGTTCGTAGAGGTGGCGGACGGCCGTGCCCTCCGCCTCCGTGCCGTCGCCGAAGCGCCAGCGCGCGGCGGCGCTCTCGCCGGAGAGGCCGTCGAGTGTCATTTCCACGGCCTCGCCGACGCAGCTTGCCGACGGCGCCGCGATCGCGACCGCCGGGGCCGGTGCGACCACCACGCGCGCCGTGTCGACCACCGTCGAGTTCGAGACGCCCGCATTGTCGGTGATGGCGAGGCGGACGATGTAGGTGCCGGGATTGGCGTAGCGGTGGCGCACGGTGCTGCGCTCGCCCTTGGTGCCGTCGCCGAAATCCCATGCGTAGGTGAGGATGCCGCCGTCTGCGTCGGCCGAGCCGGTGCCGTCGAAGGTGACGCTTTCGAGGACGCCGACCTCGCGGTCGGGCCCCGCGTCGGCGACGGGCGCGGCGTTCGCCGTCACCACCTTGGTGGCGGAGACGCTCTGGCACGTCGGGTGGGGCGAGTTGGTGACGAGGGTGAGGCTCACCCGGTGGTCGCCGGGCGCCTGGAACGTGTGGCGCACGGTCTCTCCGGTGGCGGTGCTGCCGTCGCCGAAATCCCAGCGATAGTCGAGGATCGCGCCGTCCGTCATCGTGGAGGCGCGCGCGTCGAAGACGGCCTCCTCGGCGACCGCCACGGCCGCGGGCGCGTCGATCACCGGGTGCGGGCCTTCGAGGATCGTCACCAGGATCTCGTCCGAGGCGACGCGGTCGCACTGGCCGACGACCTCGCCGACGATGGTGAGCTGGGCGCGGTACGTGCCGGGCCGCGTGTAGATGTGGAAGGGCCGCTCGCCGCCGCTCTGTCCGCCATCGCCGAAATCCCAGCCATAGGAGTTGACGACGCCGTCGATGTCCCACGAGTTCGAGCCGTCGAAATGGACCTCGGTGTTGACGCAGGCGCTGATGTCCGGACCCGCGCGGGCGATGGGCCCCTGGTCCACCTCCACCGCGATGCGGTTCGTGCCGCCGCTGTTGGCAAGGCCCGACTCGTCGCGCACGGTGAGGATCACGGCGTAGGTGCCGCCCTCGCGATAGGCCTTCGTCGGGTTGACGACGTCGGACGCGGTGCCGTCGCCGAAATCCCAGGCATGGCTCAGGACCCCGCCGTCCGGGTCGAGCGAGGCCGAGCCGTCGAAGGCGATCACGTCGTCGGTGCACACGCGCCGGTTCTCGCCCGCGACGGCGATGGGGGCGCGGTTGATGGTGACGGTCATCTCGTCCGTGTCGGCGGCGTTGGAAAGGCCCGTCCCGTCGTCCACGGTGAGGAGGACCGGGTAGGTGCCGCCCTCGGCAAAGGTGTGGACCGCGCGCGCGCCGGAGCCGCTCGCCCCGTCGCCGAAGGACCATGTGTAGGTGAGGGCGTCACCGTCCGGATCGACGCTCGCGCCCGCGTCGAAGGCGACGGTGGTGCTCGCCTGGACGATGTCGGCCCCGGCGCTCGCGGCGGGGCGCGCGTTGACGAGGATCGTCATGTCGTCCTCGGCCTGGCCGTTCAGCGCGCCGCTGTCATCTGTGACGGTGAGGTGGGCCGTGTAGGTGCCCGGCGCGCCGAAGTCCCGCTCCACGCGCGGGGCATAGTCGGGGTCGGCGCGGTCGCTGAAATCCCATCGCGTGAGGGCGATCGCGCCGTCCGTGTCGAACGAGCCGCCGGCGTCGAACACCACGGGGTCACCGGGCGCGACGCGCAGGTCCGGCCCCGCGACGGCGGTCGGCGCGGCGTTCACCACGATCTCCGCCTCGTCGATGTCGAACGCCTCGGGGTGGCCGGAATCGTCGCGCACCGTGAGCGTCACCAGGTAGGTGCCGGGCGCGCCATAGGTGTGGGTGAGGATCGGTCCGGTCGCGGTCGCGCCGTCGCCGAGCGTCCATTCGTGCGCGACGATGTCGCCGTCCGGGTCGATCGAGCGGTCGCCCTGGATGGTGACGGTCTCGTTGGGGGCGGCGATCTGGTTCCGCCCCGCGTCCGCGATCGGCGCGGCGTTGACGAGGACGACCATCGTGTCCTCCGCAGTGTTGCGGATCGTGTCGCTGTCGTCGGTGACGGTGAGGCGGACGGGATAGCGGCCCGGCCGGCGATAGACGTGGGCGGGGGCGCTGCCGATCCCCCGCTCGCCGTCGCCGAAATCCCAGTCATAGCGGATGATCGCGCCGTCCGCGTCGGAGGAGGCGCGGCCGTCGAACTGGACGAGGCTGCGGGTCAGCGACTGGTCCGGCCCGGCCTCGGCGACCGGCGGATCGTTGACGGTGATGCGCACCGTGTCGACGGACTGGGATTGGGCAAAGCCCGAATCGTCCGACACCGTCAGGCTGACATCGTAGGTCCCGCTCTTGGCAAATGCGTAGTCGGAAACCGGTCCGGCCGCGACGCTGCCGTCGGCGAAGGCCCAGGCGAAGCGCGAGATCATGCCGTCCGGGTCGTGGGAGCCGGTGCCGTCGAAGGCGATCACCTCGCCGACGGCCGCGCTCCGGTCGGACCCGGCGGCTGCGACCGGCGGGGCATTGACGACGACGCGCATCGTGTCCTCGTCGACCCCGTTGGGGGCACCGGAATCGTCGGTGACGGTCAGCGTCACGACATAGGTGCCGGGGTCCTTGAAGGTGTGCCGGGCGACGGGACCGTCGCTGAGCGTCCCGTCGCCGAGCGCCCAGCGGTGGGACACGATCCGCCCGTCCCGGTCATAGCTCGCACTGCCGTCGACGACGAGCTCGTCGCCGAGATGGAGCTTCTGGTCGCGCCCGGCGACCGCCACGGGCGGGGCGTTGACGCGCAGCGTCGCCTGCGCCGTGCCGGTCTCGCACGCGTGGCCGGAATCGTCCGTCGCCCGCAGCGTCACGAGATAGCTGCCCGGCTGCTGGAAGGTGCGCATCACCTTCGGCCCTTCCATCACCACGCCGTCATTGAAGAGCCACTCGAAACGCTGGAGGCGCCAGTCGCCGGCCTCGGAGGCGGTCGCGTCGAGCGTCACCTCCTCGCCGACGGCCACCATCGCGGGGGATGCGATCACCGCGGTCGGGCGCGGCTTGGAGAAGACGGAGAAGGTGAGCGAGGCGCCGTCGCCGATCTGGCCCGAGGAGTCGGTGAGCAGGAGACGGCCATTGTGGTGGCCGCTCGTCGCGAACTCCTGGAGGACGGACTTGCCGGTCTTCCGCGTCCCGTCGTCGAACTCCCACGCATAGGAGAGGCGGTCGCCGTCCTGATCGGTGGAGGCGCTCGCGTCGAAGACGAAGGCGACGCAGTTGGCGAGCGAGGCGATGTCGACCGAGGGGGTCGGGCGCTGGTTGAGGACGAGGTCGCGCGGGGGGAGGTCGATCGGGACGGGGACGGCATTGTGGTCGGTGATGAGGAGGGTGACGTCGTTCGGCGTCTCCGTCCCGCCGGTGATGGTGATCCCGGCGAGATCGGTCGCGAGCGGGCGGTCGATCATGACGATGTCGCGCTCCCACTCGTCCTGGCCCGAGGCGGTCAGCGGCACGTCGCTGAAGGCGGTGCGCATCACGAGGCGGGCGTGGGCCGTGTCGAAGTTCGCGACGGTGAGGGCGGCGGCGTCCTCAGGGACGCGGAAGCGCAGCTCGGTGGTGCGTGCGGAATTGAGGACGCGTACCGTCGGCATCAGCGAGAAGGTGCGCACACCCTCCGGCGCAAGATTGCGCCGGTCGCGCAGGCTGAGCCGCACGTCGTAGACGTTGCCGGCGTTTCCATCGAGGCCCACCGCGTCGAAGCGGAAGATGCGCCGACCGTCGACGAGCGCGCCGTCGACGGGGTTCACGACCGCGACAGTGCGCCAGCGATCGTCCGAGGCCGCGTCCTCGCCGACGATCTCCTCGTAGAGGAGGCGTCCCGTCCCTGCCGGCGCCTCGGACAGGCCGTCCTCGCCGACGGGGGCGGTGAGCGCGGCTGCGGCCGCCTCGCCGCCATAGAGTGCGTAGCGGAAGCGGGACGGGCCGCGGCCTTCGAGGTCGTGCGCGCCGCCGGAATCGGCGTCGAAGAGGCGGAGATAGAGGCGGTCCTGAAAGTCGGCCGGGAGGCTGAAATAGACGGACTGGTGAAAGTCGGGGTCGCCCTCGCGGGTAGGGGCGCCGGCACCGTAGGTGACGAGGAGGGGCGTGTCCTGCGCCGCCGCGCCGACGCTCCATCCGGTGATTGTCAGCAACGCGGCGAGGCCGGCAAGCACAAATTTGCGGGAGCGCGTGTGTTCGGGCCGCCACGTGCTGTGAAGGCAACGAGGAGTGGCGCGCCGGCCGAAGTCAGCTCGGCTTGAAGACGATAAGATTTCCTGCATTGTCTTCAATGTTTACCTCGATGAGGGCAGGTTTTCCGTGAGGCGCGTTCATCAAAGCGACAACCCCCTGGTATCGCTTCGATGCCTCGTTGTATCGGACGAACGCCTCGAACTCTTCCGCGCCGACCGAGACGCGGGCGCGGGCCGCCGCTGCGACGCCGCTTTCGTCATCCACCATCACCTCCACGACGAGGCGCCGGGCGTGACCGTCGCCGACCACGCTGAGGCTGTAGTCCGCCACCTTCGGCGGGGTCCGGTCGTGCGTGACGGTTGCGTTCAGCACCGTCACGTTGCCGACCGCGTCCGTCGCGGTCAGCTCGAAATGGTTGGGGCCGGGTGAGAGGCTGACGACGCGCGAGAAGCCTGCGCCCGGATCGAGCCGCAGCGCCTCGCCGTTCAGCGCGACCGTGGCGTCGGCATCGGTGGTGCCGTAGATCTCGAGTAGGGAGCGGGAGGTCAGCTTCGGCAGCGGGCTGCCGAGGGCGAGCGCCGGGGCCGCGCGGTCGGTCGCGGCGCGGAAGGTGGTGCCGGTCTCGAAGCCGGAGGCCGCGATCACCACGCAGACGAGCACCTCGGCCGGCCCCTTCAGGGGCACCGAGACGGTGAAGCTCCCGTCCGCCTCCGAGCGTGTCGCGGCGCGGACGGCGCCCAGCCTGTCGCGCACCTCGAGTCGCGTGCCCGGCACGGTGCGGCCGCCGAGCGCAAGCGTGCTCGTCGCGGTGAGGAGCGTCCCGTCGCGCATCCGGGGGATCCAGTCCCCGAAGGCGACGCGGGCGCGGGTGTCGGGCTGATAGGTCACGCGCCGCACCCGCTCGGTGACGTTGCCGGCCGCATCCGTCGCCGCAACCTCGATCGCGTTCGGCCCGTCGGCGAGCGGAACGCGCGTGATGAAACGATTGCCTTGCGGCAAGACACTCGCCGCGCCGACGGTGAGGATCGCGCCGGGCTCCACCTCGCCCGCGACCTCGACGCTCGCCTCGCGCACGATCGCCTCCTCCTCCGGCCGGTCGATCCGCAGGAAGGGCGGGGCGGTGTCGCCCGCGAGCTCGAAGCGCCAGGTGGGGCTGCGCTCGCCGGGGATGCCGAACGCATCGAGCACAGCCGCGCGCCAATAATAGACGCCCGGCGTCAGGCTCGTCGCCTGGAAGGCGGGGTCCTGCAGGCCGAAATGGCTCTCCACCATGCGCTGGAAGGCGGGGTCGGACGCGATCTCGATCCACGATCCGCCGGCGCCCTCGGGCGGGGTCCAGGTGAAGTCGACGGGACTCGTCGTCAGCCGCGCCTCGTCGGCGGGGGCGTGGAGGGCGGGCGGCCCCAGCACCGTCAGCGTGCCGACCTCCTGGTGCTGGCGCACGACCGCACCCTCGTTGCGGCCGAGCGTGACGATCTCGCCCTCGGTGGTGAGGGTCAGCTCGCCTGCATCATAGTTGGCGAACTTCGCCTCCTCGGCCTCGTTGCTGACCCAGAAGCTTCCCGAATCGATGGTGGTCCCGACATTCGGAAGGTCTACCTCGAACTCGCGCCGCTCGCTCTCGGCGGCGAGGAGGGCGTAGAAATTCCCCTCCACGAGGCTGACCTTCGACTGCTCGCGCCGCGTCAGCGGGTCGACGCGCATGTGCTCGATCACGGCGTAGGAGTTGGGCTGGAGGCGCAGGCGGCTCGCGTCGCGGAAGGTGATCTGCGCGGTGGAGGCCGACAGCGTGCGCACGCGCTCCTGCTGTTCCAGGAGGTCGCCCAGGGCGCGGTTCTGCCAGCCATAATCGTCGTTCTTGCGCCCCTCGACGCCGCCCTGCCGGTCGCTGAGGACGGCTTCCCCGGCCTGGTCGCGCGCGTGGATCGCGGCCTCGTAGGCTTTCAGCGCGTGGGTGGTGGAGACGTCGGCGCGCGTTTTGGTGATCGCCCAATTCTTGGCGGTGCGGTGGCGCAGCGCGTCGGCATAGGCCTCGAGCGCGGCGCCGATCTCGGCGGGGGCGAAGATCTGCGCGCCGGCCTTGTTCGCGGCCTGGGTGGTGGTGAGCGCCTCGTTGAGCGCGTAGTTGGCGAGCGAGATGGCGTTAGCGGGGATGCGCAGCGCGTCGCCGGGCCTCAGATCGGACACGGCCGAGACGCCGGTGGTGGCGAGGATGTCCGGCCACAGATTGGGGTCGTCGAGATATTCGGCGGCGACGTCGCGGATGGGACGTGCGGCGTCGTAGCTGACGGTGAGGTAGCGCTCCTGCGCACCCTGCGCACCCTGCGCGGCCGCTGGGACGGTGGGTCCGAGGAGGCCGACGAGCACCACCGCGACCGACGTCACCGCCGACACGATTGGATGAAAGGATGGACGAGGATCGCAGGCGCGCATCAGGACAGGCCCCGGCCGCAAACGCTTGGAAGCTCGATACGACTTTAATGTCGCGTTACATAAGTATCACAACCGCGGCGGGGGGCCAAACACGGTGGGGTTACTGGTGAGGGGCGTGTGGAAATCGGCCGATGAAGGGGGCGGTTGCTCAGAGGCGTCGAGAGGAGCGCTTGGAGCGCAGGGTCGAATTCAGTGTTTCGTCTGAATTTCCGGATGATAAACATTTGGATGAATAAATGGGGCTGGTGGGACTAGACGTGCGCTGACGCCGAACTTGAGTGGCGGCGTCATCCTGAACGTCGTGCCTCTCGCCTTCCCCGGCACCGGTGTTCTTGGAGACGGAAACGTCAGACGCCGAGGACGCCGCCATCGACCCGACCCACGCCGGAAGCAAACCCAACGGGCCGCTTCACGACCGTTTCCCCGTCCTCCCTAGCAAAGGTGCTGCAGACAGAGCGCGGTGCGCAGTGCGCTCGGATCCTCTACACCCTTCCTTCGGTTCGCATCGATCGCGGCGCTCTGTTCGGATCGCTGCCCATTCGTCACTTGGCATCGGAGGGGATGATGAAGGTCTTATTCGCAACCTGGCAGTTCTGGGCCATCTCGGCAGCATTCTTTGCCGCTCTCACGGCGATCTTCGCAAAGATTGGTATTGAGAATATCGGCTCCGACTTCGCAACCTTCATCCGCACCATCGTCATACTTCTGGCTTTGGCCCTCATTCTGACAGCAACAGGCGGGTGGCAGAGCCTCAGCACGATTTCGTCGCGCTCAGGCATCTTCCTCGTTCTGTCGGGGCTTGCCACCGGCGCGTCATGGATCTGCTACTTCCGCGCGCTGAAGGTCGGGGATGCGGCGCGGGTTGCCCCCATCGACAAGATGAGCGTGGTGCTGGTGGCCATCTTCGGCGTCGCCTTTCTCGGCGAACAGCTTTCCCTCCCCAACTGGCTGGGCGTGGGGCTCATCGCCGCCGGGGCAATCCTCGTCGCGTACAAGGGATAGGTGCTGGAGCGGCCCGTCCGGCGGATCTCGTTCCGGTCCGGGGACGGTTGCTGTCAGAACATCAGAAGGATGAGATGGCGCACCCGACAGGATTCGAACCTGTGACCTCTGCCTTCGGAGGGCAGCGCTCTATCCAGCTGAGCTACGGGTGCGGATGCCTCCCCGGTCAGTAGCCGATCGCGGGGGCCGCGACAAGGGTTTGCGCGGCACTCCCCATCCGGCCAGAGCCTAGAACACCAGGAGGCCGATGCCGACCGCCGCCGCGATCGCGGTGAGGGCGAAGCCGATCGCCATCAGGAGGCCGTCCTTCACCATCATCGCGAGGCCCAGTGTCGCGATCGCGAGCATCGGGGCGCTCGAGGCGAAGGGCAGAAGCTCGAGCGGCGGCACGGTCAGACACAGGACGAGACAGGCCGCGGCCGCCGCTCGAGTCGCCGCACGACCCGCCAGGCGCGGCAGGCGCGGACTGAAGAGACGGTCGAGCCGGTGCGCCACCGGCCGCGCGGCCTCCGCCGTCTGCCGGAGGCGCCGCGCCGGCAGCGTCCGGCAGTCGAGAAAACGCGGGAGCCAGATCTCGCGGCAGCCGAGCACGATCTGCACCGCGAAGAGCGCGATGATCGCGGCCAGGAGCGTCGGCACGCCCGGAATCGCGCCGACCGGCGACAATTCGACGAGCGCGGGAAGGATGAGGAACGGGCCGAAGCCGCGGTGGCCGAAGGCGCCGGCGAGGTCGTCGACCGTCACCTTGCGCGCGGCGCGGGCGCTCGCGGCGAGATCGTCGAGGATGCACGTCAGCGCGCCCTTGTCCGGGCTCGCGGCGCAGGCCTCGATCTGGCCCGTCCAGGCGGGGGAGGGGGCGGCGGGCGCGGACGGGGGCATCGTTCCAGTCATGGGGAGGCAACCGGAAAGGGCGGCGTTCGTTCCGGCGCGCGCGGGCGTCACTTTGACACCGCGGGCCGCGGCGGGCACGACTGGGGGCGGGCCCGCGGGTCCGAGAGGCAACGGGGCGCCGCCCCACCACCCACGAGACGAGAATGGACAAGGCCAAACTCGACGCCTTGCGCGCCCGCTTCGGCGGCGAGAACGAGCGTCGCATCTACGATCCGGGCTTCTCCGCCGTGGCGGACAAGCTGTTCGACCCCGCTGGCACGCGTGTCGCCCCCTTCGCCGGCGTGTCGACCTTTCTCGACCTCCCCTACCGCAAGATCGACTGGCGCGCGCCGGACCTCTCCGGCCTCGACGTGGCGATCGCGGGGGTGCCGATGGATCTCGGCGTCACCAACCGCAATGGCAGCCGCTTCGGGCCGCGCGCGGTGCGCACGATCGAGCGCGTCGGGCCCTACAATCATGTCCTGAAGACGATGCCGCAGTCCGATGTCGCTGCGGCCGATGTCGGCGACATCCCCTTCCGCAGCCGCTTCGAGCTCGCGACCTGCCACGCCGACATCGAGGCGGGGGCGGCCGCGCTCGTGAAGGGCGGGGTGATCCCGCTCTTCGTCGGCGGCGACCATTCGATCACGCTGCCGATCCTGCGCGCGGTGGGGGCGGACCGGCCCGTCGGCATGGTCCATATCGACGCCCATTGCGACACCAGCGGACCGTTCGACAATTGCAAGTTCCACCATGGCGGCCCGTTCCGCCAGGCCGTGCTCGACGGCGTCCTCGACCCGACCCGCACGATCCAGATCGGCATCCGCGGCTCGTCCGAATATCTCTGGGAATTCTCCTATGAGAGCGGGATGAGCGTGATCCACGCCGAGGAGATCTCCGATCTCGGGATCGAGGCCATCGCCGCCAGGATCCGCGCCGTCATCGGGACGGGGCCGACCTATGTCTCGTTCGACATCGACTCGCTCGACCCCGCCTTCGCGCCCGGCACCGGCACGCCGGAGATCGGCGGCCTCACCACGCGCGAGGCGCTCGCCATCCTGCGCAGCCTCGCCGGGATCAACATGGTGGGCGGCGACGTGGTGGAGGTCGCGCCGCAATATGACGCGACCACGAACACCGCCCATGCCGGGGCGCAGATGCTGTTCGAGCTCCTGAGCCTCACCCCCTTCATCCCCCGCTGAGCGGCCGGGTCGGGGCGGGGGGCGATCGATTGTCTCGCGTCCCGCCCCTCGCGATGGCGGGAAAATGGGCTATGTGTAGTGGCAAGCAATCGGGTATCTGCAGGAGTTCGGCCGATGATCCCATATTCCCTTCTCGACCTCTCGCCCATTCCCGAGGGGGCGAGCGCCGCCGATGCGCTCCGCAACTCGCTCGACCTCGCCCGCCATGCCGAGGCGTGGGGCTACAACCGCTACTGGCTCGCCGAGCACCACAACATGGCCGGGATCGCGAGCGCGGCGACCTCCGTGCTGATCGGCTACATCGCCGGCGGCACCTCGCGGATCCGCGTCGGCTCGGGCGGCATCATGCTGCCGAACCACGCCCCGCTGGTGATCGCCGAGCAGTTCGGCACGCTCGCGACCCTCTATCCGGGCCGCATCGATCTCGGTCTCGGCCGCGCGCCGGGGACGGACATGAACACCGCGCGGGCGCTGCGCCGGAGTCTGGAGAATTCCGACAACTTCCCGCAGGACGTGATGGAGCTCCTCTTCTATCTCGGCCCCGAGGGGAATGACGGGCCGGTCCGCGCGATCCCAGGCGCAGGGACGGAGGTGCCGGTCTGGATGCTGGGGTCGAGCACGTTCGGCGCGCAGCTCGCCGCCCATCTCGGCCTACCCTACGCCTTCGCCTCCCACTTCGCGCCCGATTCGCTGGAGGAGGCGCTGGAGATCTACCGCCGCACCTTCAAGCCCTCGCAATGGGGGACGAAGCCCTACTTCATGCTCGCCATCAACGTCTTCGCCGCCGACACCGACGAGGAGGGGCACTTCCTGCGCACCTCGATGCAGCAGGCCTTCTTCAAGAACCGCACGGGGCGGGCGGGTCCCCTGCCGCGCCCGGTGAAGGACCTCGCCTCGGTGATCGACCCGGCCTACATGCCACACGTCGACGCGGCTCTGTCGGTGACGGCGGTGGGCTCGCCCGACAGCGTGCGGCGCGACCTCAAGGCGCTCATCGACCGCTACACGCCGGACGAGGTGATCCTCACCGGCCAGATCCACGACCACGCCGCGCGCCTCCATTCGTTCGAGATCGCGGCGGAGGTGATGTCGGAGGGCGGCCTTCAGCGCTCGGCGGCCGAGTAGGTCAGGCCGACGCCGCGCGCGCCTCGAGGATCGCGTCGAGGTCGAAGGCCGCGCGCATCAGGCGCTTCGTGTAGTCCGAGCGTGGCGTCTCGAAGATCGCGGAGGTGGGGCCTTCCTCCACCACCGCCCCGTCCTTCATCACTATCACATGGTCGGCGAGGGCGTGGACGACCGCGAGGTCGTGGCTGATGAAGACGAAGGCGAGGTCGTGCTCGCGCTGGACGGTGCGCAGGAGCTCGATGATCTGCTTCTGCACCGACCGGTCGAGCGCGGAGGTCGGCTCGTCGAGGACGATGATCTCCGGTTTCAGGATGAGCGCGCGGGCGATCGCGATGCGCTGGCGCTGCCCACCGGAGAATTCGTGCGGGAAGCGGTTCTTCACGGCGGGGTCGAGCCCGACTTCGGTGAGCGCGGCGTCGGCGCGGCGGGCGCGTTCGCGCGCCGAGAGGCCCTTCTCGTGGACGAGGAGGCCCTCGGTCACGATCTCGCCGACGGTCATGCGCGGGCTCAGCGAGCCGTAGGGATCCTGGAAGACGATCTGGAGATCGCGGCGGAGCGGGCGGATCGCAGCCGGGGACAGCGTCGCGATGTCGGACCCGCGGAAAAGGATGCGCCCGCGCGCGTGCTCCAGCCCGACGAGGGCGCGGCCGAGGGTCGACTTCCCCGATCCCGACTCCCCGACGATCCCGAGCGTCTCGCCCGGCCGCAGCGCCAGCGAGACGTCGCGCACGGCCTCGATCGCGTAGCCGCCGCGCCCCAGGAGCCCGCCCGCGACGCGATAGGTCACGCCGACATTCTCGGCCGTCAGGAGCGGCGGCTTCGGGGCGGCCGGCGCCTTGGTGCCGCTCGGCTCGGCGGCGAGGAGCATCTTCGTGTAGGCCTCGCGCGGGGCCTCGAAGATCGCGCGCGTCGGCCCCGTCTCCACGATCGCGCCCTCGCGCATGACGATGACGCGGTCGGCGATGGCGCGCACGATGCCGAGATCGTGGGTGATGAAGAGGATCGCCATGCCGAGCCGCGCCTGGAGGGAGGCGAGGAGGGCGAGGATGTCGGCCTGGATGGTGACGTCGAGCGCGGTGGTCGGCTCGTCGGCGATGAGGATCTCCGGCTCGTTCGCGAGCGCCATCGCGATCATCACGCGCTGGCGCTGGCCGCCGGAGAGTTCGTGCGGGTAGGCCCCCGCGCGCCGCTCCGGGTCGGGAAGCTGGACGAGACGAAGGAGCTCGACGACCCGCGCCTTCGCCGCCCGCGCCGAGAGGCCGCGATGGACCATCAGCGGCTCGGCGATCTGGCGGCCGATCGGATAGAGCGGGTCGAGGGACGTCATCGGCTCCTGGAAGATCATCGAGATCTTGTCGCCGCGGATCGCGTTGAGGGTGCGGCGCGGCATCCCGATCAGCTCCGTGCCGCGATAGGCGACCGACCCGCCGGCCGTCCCGTTCGCGGCGAGGAGACCCATCGTCGCCATCATGATCTGGCTCTTGCCCGATCCCGACTCGCCGACAATCGCGAGGCTCTCTCCGGCGAATACGTCGAAATCGACGCCGCGCACCGCCTTCACCGCGCCGTCCGGCGTGTCGAAGGTGACCCGGAGGCCACGGGCGGAGAGGATCGGGGCCGCGCTCATCGGTCTTTAGGGTCGAGCGCGTCGCGCAGCCCGTCGCCGAGGAAGTTGAGGGCGAAGAGCAGGATGGTGAGGGCGAGCGAGGGGTAGAGGAGCATCGAGGGGGCGTTGCGCATGTTGCGCGCCCCTTCCGAGATGAGGACGCCGAGGCTCGTCAGCGGCTCCTGCACGCCGAGCCCGAGGAAGGAGAGGAAGCTCTCGAGGAGGATCACCTTCGGGACGAGCAGCGTCATGAAGATGATCACCGGCCCCATCACGTTCGGGATGATGTGTCGACGCACGATCGCGGCGGGGCGCACGCCGAGCCCCTCGGCCGCGCGCACGAACTCGCGCCGGCGCAGCGACAGGGTCTGCCCGCGCACGATGCGCGCCATGTCGAGCCACTCGACCGCGCCGACCGCGATGAACATCAAGACCACGTTCCGCCCGAAGAAGACGACGAGCAGGATCACGAAGAAGATGAAGGGGAGCGAATAGAGGATGTCGACGACGCGCATCATCATGCTGTCGACACGGCCGCCGATGAAGCCGGCCGTCGCCCCGTAGAGGAGCCCGATGACGAGCGCGACCCCCGTAGCGAGCGCGCCGATGAGGAGCGAGATGCGGATCGAGACGAGGATGCGGGCGGCGAGGTCGCGCCCGTTGGAGTCCGTGCCGAAGATGAAGCGCAGCCGCGTGACGTCCGCCTCGATGGTGGCGGTGAGCTCGTCTGCGCCGATATTGGCGAGACGGGCGTTGGAGAACAGATCCGAGCGGTCGAGATAGCGGGTGATGCGCGGATCGATCGCGCGGGTGGAGGCGATGTCGACGAAGACGGTCCCGCCCTCGACGCGCGCGTCCTCCACGGTGACGCGTGCGCGGGCGAGCGCGCGCTCGATGCCGGGGACGATGGTGTCGGCGCGCGGGTAGGGGGTGAGGCTCGCTGGCACCTTCACGTAGTTCGAATAGACGGTCGCATAGTCGTGCGGCCACACCATCGGGCCGAAGATGCCGGCGAGGATGTAGAGGACGAGGACGACGAGGCTCGCCATCGCCGCGCGGTTGCGGCGCAGGCGCCTGAGCGCCATCGCCCAGAGCGAGCGGCGCGCGACGGGGATTGTGGTCGCGTCAGTCATAGCGCACGCGCGGGTCGATCGCGGCATAGAGGAGGTCGACCACGAGATTAAAGACCACCACGAAGACCGCGATGATGACGACCGTCCCCATCACCAGCGTGTAGTCGCGGTTGAGCGCGCCCTGGACGAAATAGCGGCCGACACCTGGGATGCCGAAGATCGTCTCCACCACCACCGACCCGGTGAGGAGGGCGGCCGCCGCCGGTCCCAGATAGGAGACGACCGGCAGCGAGGCGCCGCGCAGCGAATGGACGATCACGACGAGCCGCGCCGGCAGTCCGTAGGCGCGCGCCGTGCGCACATGGTCGGACCGCAGCGCCTCCAGCATCGCGCCGCGGATGAGGCGCGCGATGACGGCGATCTGCGGCAGGGCAAGCGTGATGACCGGCAGGATCATGTGCGCCGGGCTCGCCCCGTCCCAACCGCCCGCCGGCAGGAGGTTCAGCCAGACGCCGAAGGCGAGCGAGAGCACGGGCGCGACGACGAAGTTCGGGATGGTGATGCCGAAGGTCGCGACCGCGACGACGAGATAGTCGATCGGCGAATTCTGCTTCAGCGCCGCGATGATGCCGAGCGTGCCGCCGACGAGAAGGGCGAGGAGGAGGGCGCACCCGCCGAGGAGCATCGAGATCGGTAGTCCCGCCGCCAACAATTCGCCGACGGTGAAGTCACGATAGACGAAGCTCGGCCCGAGATCGCCGCGCATGAGATTGCCGAGATAGATCACGTATTGCTCGTAGACCGGCCGGTCGAGGTGGAAGGCCTTGCTGATGTTCGCCATCACCGTCGGCTCCAGCACCCGCTCGCGGTCGAACGGCCCCCCCGGCGCGATGCGCATCAGGAAGAAGGCGAGCGTGATGATGACGAAGATCGTCGGGATCGCGCCGAGGAGGCGCCGGAGGGCGTAGGCGAGCATCGGGGCGGGGCCGAAGGCTGCGGGCGGGCTGGCCCGCAGCCATCCTCTCACTCAGAGAGGCTGAGGAAGCGCGTCGGGTGGACGTGGCGCACATTGTCCACCCAGCCCCGGACCTTCGGCGAGACGAGGGCGGTGGAGGAGTAGAAGAGGAGCGGCACCTGCGGCAGGTCGCGCAGGAAGAGCGCCTCCGCCTCGGCGAGGATTTGCGCGCGGGCGGCGAGGTCCTTCTCCGCCGCCGCCTTCTCCATCAGCGCGTCATATTCGGGGCTCTTGTAGATCCCGTAGTTGAAGCCGTCATTGTCGGAGATGTTGAGGAAGAGGAAGTTCTGCGGGTCGGAATAGTCGCCGATCCATCCCGCGCGGGCGACGTCGTGGGTCTTCTCGTCCCGCAGCATCGCATAGTGGGCCGGCAGGTCACGCGCGTTGAAGGTCGCGTTGACGCCGAGCGGCTTCCACATGTCCGCGATCGCCGTCGCCGCGTTCCGGTGGTTCTCCGAGTTGTTGTAGGAGATCTCGAGCTCGATCGGGTTGTCCGGCCCGAAGCCCGCCTCGGTCATGAGCTCGATCGCCTTGTCCTCGCGGTCGAGCATGGAATCGTTGGCATAGGGCAGCGTCGGCCCTTCCTCGACATAGTTCGAGATGCCCGGCGGGACGAGCGCGTAGGCGGGCAGCATGGTGCCGGCGAAGATCTCCTCGGCGAGGAACTCGCGGTCGATCGCCATCGACAGCGCCTGGCGCACGTTCACATTGTCGAGCGGGGGATGGGTGGTGTTCAGCGCATAATAGTAGACGCCGAGATAGGGCACGACGTGGACCTGGTCGCCGAGCCGTTCGCGCAGCGAGGCGATCTGCTCGCTTGGCAGGTCGTGGCAGGAGTGGACCTCGCCGGCCTCGAAGCGGCGCACGCACGTCGCCCGCTCCTCGATCGGCAGGAATTCGACGCGGTCGATCGCGACGCTGTCGGCATCGTGGAAGGTCGGGCTCTTTTCGGCGACGAGCTTGTCGTTCGGGGTGAAGGAGACGAGCCTGTAGGGGCCGTTCGACACGATGTTCTGCGGCGAGACGAAGGCGGCGCCGAATTCCTCCACCGCCGGCGGATAGACCGGCAGCGCGGTCTGGTGCGTCAGCAACTCCAGGAAATATGGGGTGGGGGAGGCGAGCGTGATCTCGAGCGTCTTGTCGTCGACCGCCTTCACGCCGAGCGCGTCGGGCTGCATCTCGCCCTTGTTGATCGCCTCGGCGTTGAGGATCGGATAGAGGATGTTGGCGTATTTCGCGCCGGTCTCCGGGTTCATGATGCGGCGCAGGGAGTAGACGAAATCCTCCGCCGTCACGGGCTCCCCGTTCGACCATTTCGCGTCGTCGCGGAAGTTGAAGGTGTAGACGGTGCCGTCGTCGGAGAGCGTCCAGCTCTCGGCGACGCCGGGGGCGACCTTCGCGCTCGCATCGTCGATGACGAGGCCCTCATAGAGGTCGCGCAGGATGCGGGCTTCCACGACGGTCGACGTCTTGTGCTGGTCGAGCGTCTCGGGATCGCCGTCATTGCCGCGCACATAGGTCGTCTGCGCGAAGGCCGTGCCGGCCGTTGCCAAAATCAAGGCGCCTGCGAGAAGCGTCGTCCGCACATCCGTCATCATTCGCGAGTGGCCCATCGCCAATCCCTCCTTGAAGCCGCGCGGGCGGGGAGAGCGGGTTACGCGCCTAAGTGCTTGACACACATCGCGAATAGCAGGCGGCCTCGGTCCCGGTATCCTCGTCCTGTCGGGCTAAGGAGGCACACAATCGCAGGAGGTCGTCAACGGCCCGCGAATATCGGAGCGGTCAGCCGGCGTGCGACAAATCCAGCGCCGCCGTGCGCTCCACCGCGACGCCCCGGCCCCAGTCGCTGGTGGCGAGCCAGTCGGCGAGGCCCTGCGCCGGCATCGCGTCGGCGAACACCCATCCCTGTCCGCACTGGGCGCCGTGGCGCACGACGTAGGCGATCTGCTCCTCCGTCTCGAGCCCCTCGACGATCACGTCGAGCCCCAGCACCTTCGCGAGGTCGATGATCTGGGTGACGATGATGCTGCGCACCGACCCGGTGCCGATCATCTCCGTGAAGCTCTTGTCGATCTTCAGATAGTCGACCGGATGGTCGCGCAGATAGCCGAGATTGGAATAGCCGATGCCGAAATCGTCGATCGCCACCTTGTGGCCGGCGGCGCGGGCGCGGGTCAGCGTGCGCGTGAGGGCGGTGTTGTCGCCCGCCGTGTGCTCGGTCAGTTCGATCGTGACCTGGCGGGGCGCGATGCCGGCGGCGCCGAGCTGGGCGTGGAGCTCGTCGAGAAAGGTCTCGCGCGAGAGGTCCGTCGCGGAGAAGTTGATCGAGACGCGGAACCCGTCGCGCTGGTGCAGGATTTCGCCGAGCTCGTCGATGACATGCCGCACGACGAGCCGCGTCAGCTCACCGATGAAGCCGTTGGCCTCCGCCGCCTCCACCGCGACCTGCGGGGATTGGGGGACGCCGTGATCGTTCCAGCGCAGCAGCGCCTCGCAGCCGATGACGGTGCCTTCCACGAAGTTCACCTGCGGCTGATAGTGGACCTTCAGTTCGTCGCGCCGGATCGCCTTGCGCAGGCGCACCTTGAGCTGGCGGCCGCGCGCGTCGACCGCGACGAAGATAAGGCCCGACCCGATCGCCCCGAAGAGGGTGATGATCACGAGGAGGGGCCGCTCGCCGTCGAGAAGGACCGGCGCCGAGATCGCGTAGACCGGGCACAGGACCGACATCGGGTCGCATTCCTTGGCGAGGAACCAGTCGCCCGCGCGCACCATGTCGGTCGGCTCACGAATGAGGGTGCCGAGCCGGTCCGCCGTGAAGGGGCCCGACGTCTCGCTTGCGAAAAGGATCTGATCGTCCTTCTGGCCGACGAAAAGGAGCGTCGACTTGTAGACCCCGTGCATCAATTCGGTGAAGCGACGCTGGTCGAGGATGATGCTGGTGCGCTCGGTCGCGAGGATCAGCGCGCCGTCCCGCCCGGAGATCGAGAGCGGGGAATCGATGTACCAGCGGATACCGAAATCGTCCGTGTAGTCGGGTGCGCTCACCGGCACGGGCCGCGACAGCGCCCCGGTCAGCGTCGCGCACTGGAGGTGCCCGTCCTCAAGGCGCCCGATGCTCTTCACCTCGCTGGAATCGAAGACCAGCCGCCGCAGATAGGTGAGATCGTCCGCCGAGCAGGGCGTCGACTGCGAGTTCGCGGCGAGGGAGAGGGTGCGCAGCGCATTGGAGAGGTGGTCGAAGGTCCCCTGCGCAGCCTGGTGCAGCGTCGCCTGCATCGCCCGCTGATCGCGCTGCAGAAGGAGAAGGCTTGCGACCTGATGCGCAAGAAAACCGCCCATCGCGGCGCAGATCAGAAGCACAGTCGGACGGAAGCCACGGAGTTTATTAAGCAATGGATCACCAGGCTTCGCGAGGCGGTAGAGTCTCAAAACAATTCGACGCGACGGTCACAGCATACGCGCCAAGCGTCGATACCACCTCAACTCGATGTACATATCGCTTAAAGAGCATTTGTCCAAGAACTATTTTGGACAAGTCCGGACAGGTTTCTAATCTGCGTTTTTGAGAAGAATAGTTCCAAAGACTACTGCTTCTCAAATATCATACTTTATTGCGATCGAGCTTTCCGAACAGCCGAGACTGGAAATGCCCCGGCTTTTGCGCGCGGGCCGGGGTCGAAATGGAAGGCTGTTCGCGTGTTGAAGGAATCCTCTATGCGAACGAAGTGTGTCGTTATATTTCAATCCGGCCTGGATTCTGTCAAATTTTTTGCGCAGCGCGTCGCGCCGCGTCGAGAGTGTTCCGCATCAGCATCGCGATCGTCATCGGCCCGACGCCGCCCGGAACCGGGGTGATCGCGCCGGCATGGCCGGCCTCGTCGAAGGCCACGTCGCCGACGAGGCGCGAGCCCGACGCCTTCGTCGCGTCCGGGATGCGGTTGATGCCGATATCGATCACCGTCGCGCCCGGCTTGATCGCGCCCCCCTTCAGCATCTGCGGCCGGCCGACCGCCGCCGCGAGGATGTCCGCCCCCCGGCACACCGCGTCGAGGTCCTTCGTGCGGCTGTGGGCGATCGTCACCGTCGCGTTCGCCTGGGTGAGGAGGAGCGCGAGCGGCAGGCCGACGAGGCGCGAGCGGCCGACGACCACCGCGTTCAGCCCCGACAGGTCCGTCCCGCGCACCGTGCCGATGAGGTGCATCGAGCCGAGCGGCGTGCAGGGCACGATCGCGGCCGGATCCCCCACCGCGAGGCGCCCGGCGTTCACGACATGAAGCCCGTCGACGTCCTTGTCGGGGTCGATCGCGGCGATCACCGCGGCGGGGTCGAGATGGCGCGGAAGGGGGAGCTGGACGAGAATGCCGTGGATCGCGGGATCGGCGTTCAGCGCCGCGACGAGGGCGAGGAGCGCCTCCATGCTGGTGTCGGCCGGCAGCGTGTGCTGGACGGAGTGGAAGCCGCAGCGCTCGGCCGTGCGCGACTTGTTGCGCACATAGACCGCGCTCGCCGGATCGTCGCCAACGAGGACCACGGCAAGGCCCGGCACGAACGATGCCGCCGCGACTTCGGCGCCGATCGCCTCGGTGATCTTCGCCGCCTCCGCCTTGCCGTCGATCAGCGTGGGGCCGGCGTGTTCACTTGAAGACAATGGTCCGATCTCCGTTCAACAGGATGCGCCGCTCGAGGTGGTAGCGCACGGCGCGCGCGAGGACGCGGCTCTCGATGTCCCGGCCGGCGGCGACGAGGTCGTCCGGCGTCATGGTGTGGTCCACCCGCTCGGTGTCCTGCTCGATGATCGGCCCCTCATCGAGGTCGGGCGTCACATAGTGCGCCGTCGCACCGATGAGCTTTACCCCGCGCGCGTGCGCCTGGTGGTAGGGCATCGCGCCCTTGAAGCTCGGCAGGAAGGAGTGGTGGATGTTGATGACGCGCCCTTCGAGGCGCTTGGAGAGCTGGTCCGACAGGATCTGCATGTAGCGGGCGAGGATGATGAGCTCGACCCCCTCGCGCTCCACGAGGTCGAGCATCGCCGCCTCCTGCTCTGCCTTCGTCTCGGGGGTGATCGGCAGGTGGTGGAAGGGGATCCCCTCGCTCTCCACCCGCGTGCGCCAGTCCTCATGGTTGGAGGCGACGCCGACGAGGGCCATCGGAAGCTGCCCGATCCGCCAGCGATAGAGGAGGTCGTTGAGGCAGTGCCCGGTCTTGGAGACCATCACGAGGACGCGCGGGCGCGTCGCAAGGTCGGTGATCTCCGCGTCCATGTCGTAGGCGAGGAGGGTCGGGCGGAAGCCGGTGCGGAAGCGGTCCGGTGTCATGCCGTCGGGGGCCTGGAAGTGGACGCGCATGAAGAAGCGGCCGGAGGCGCGGTCGTAATATTGCGCGCTCTCCAGGATGTTGCAGTCCTGCGCGGCCATCGAGGAGCCGACCGCGCCGACGATGCCTTTGCGGTCGATGCAGGAAAGGGTGAGGACGAGTTCGGGCACGGTGTGATCTGGGTCTGAGAGGGCGCGGGGATGGTGGCGGTGCGCGACGTGCCGCGCGCCGCACCGGGGACGGGACACGCTCTAGACCAGATCGGCGCCGGTGAGAATTGCCCCCGCGCCGATCGTCCCCGCGCGGGGCCTCAGGTGCGCCAGTCGAGGAGCTTGCGCTCGGCCCGTCCGATCAGCCAGCCGACGAGGAGGCCGATCACCGACAGCATCGCGACGCCCGCGACGAGCTGGTCGAGGGCGAAGAGGGAGCCGGCCATCAGGATATAGGCGCCGAGCCCGTATTCCGCGCCGATCATCTCCGCCGCGATGAGGAGGATGATCGCGATCGAGGCCGAGATGCGCGCCCCCGACAGGATCGCCGGCAGCGCCCCCGGCAGGATGATCTTGCGCACGATCGACCACCAGGAGAGGCCGAAGGACTGGCCCATGCGGATGAGGCCCCGGTCGACATTGTCGACCCCGCTATAGGTGGCGATGACGGTGGGGAAGAAGGTGCCAAAGAGAAGGGTCGCGACCTTCGAGCCCTCGCCGATCCCGAACCAGATGATGAAGAGCGGCAGGAGCGCGATCTTCGGGATCGGGAAGAAGGCGGAGACGAGGGGGGAGAGGCCGGCGCGGGCGACCGAGAAGAGGCCGATTGCGAGACCGACGGTGACCCCGAGAAGCGTGCCGAACGTCCAGCCGAGGACGAGGCGGTAGAGGGAGGCGGAGAGGTGGCGCCAGAGCATCCCGGTTTCGACGAGATCGCCGAGCGCCCCGATTGCCTCCGACGGAGCGGGGAGCGCGATCGGGCTGATGAAGCCGGAGCGCGAGCCGAGCTCCCACAGGAGGATCAGCGTCAGGAAGACCAGCGGGCCGACATACCAGATCGGCTTGTGGCGGAAGCCGCCGCCGCGGAAGGGGACGGGCCGGCGCCCGTCCGCCTCGCGCGCGTCGTCGCGGACGCGTGCGCCCCTGTCGGCGTCAGTCAGCACGGACGAGCTCCCGGTCGGCGGCGCGCGCCTCGTCGCGCATCAGCTGCCACAGATGGCGCTGCGTGGTCTCGAGCTCGGCGAGCCGCCCCGGGCGCTCGGCGAGCGGCATGTCGATCTCGACCACCTCGCGGATCCGCCCCGGCCGGCGCGACAGGACGACGATGCGGTGGCCGAGCCGCACGGCCTCGGCAAGATTGTGCGTCACGTAGCAGGCCGAGAAGCGCTCCCGGCTCCATAGCTCGACGAGATCGTCCATCAGGAGCTCGCGCGTCTGGCTGTCGAGGGCCGACAACGGCTCGTCCATCAGCATCACCGCCGGGCGCACCGCGAGCGCGCGCGCGATCGCAACGCGCTGCTTCATCCCGCCGGAGAGCTGGCGCGGCCAGGCGGTGCGGAATTCGGTGAGCTTGGTGCGGGCGAGGACGTCGTCGACGATCTCCCGCGTCAGCGTCGCGCCGAGCGCATGGTCCTCGAGGACGAGGCGCACATTCCCCTCGACCGAGCGCCACGGCAGGAGCGCGAAATCCTGGAACACATAGGTGAGGGGGTTCAGCGAGCCTTCCGGCGCCTCCCCCTCGATCATCACCGCCCCGGAGGTGGGGCGCTCCAGCCCGCCGAGGAAGCGCAGCAATGTGGACTTGCCGCAGCCCGACGGGCCGATCACCGTCACGATCTCGCCCGAGCCGATGGTGATGTCGATGTCCGACATCACCTCCGTCGCCCCATAATGGTGCGAGATGCGCTCGGCGATCAGCTTCATCGCTCAGTCGGTCTCGACGAAGCTGGTGTCGACGAGCTGTTCCATCGTGGCGTCAGCCGGAACGAGCTTCTCCGACTTGAACCAGGCGAGCTGGTCCTCGACGCTCGCGACGTTGAGGCTCGCCCCCGGATTGATGCGCATCGCGCCGGCGCGGATACGCGGATCGGCCTTCTCGAGCGGCTGATCGTTGTAGACATATTGGTGGATCATCGCGACGATCGCGGCCGTGTCCGCCTCGCTCATCGTCTTGTCGACGAGGGCGGCATTGTAGTCATCGATCCCCTTGGAGAGGCCGGCGAGGAAGCGCTCCACGAGGTCGCGCTTCTCCTCGACATTGCGCGTCGAAGTGAACACCGTCGTCACCTGGTAGCCGGGGATGTAGTCGGCGACCTTGCCGATCTCGACGACTTCGGGCCCGCGCGTCAGCGCATCGGCGATGTTCGGCACGATCGACCAGGCGTCGATCTGGCCCGACTTCAGCGCCGCGATCACGGCCGGCACCTTCTGGAGCGGCACGATGTGGAGCGAGGCACGGTCGAAGCCCGCCCCGTCGGCGATCTTGTGGGCCATGTAGTGGAAGGAGGAGCCTGCGGTCGTCACCCCGAAGCGGCGGCCGGCGAGCGCCTTCGGCTCGGTCACACCGGCGTCATGGGCGGCCTTGGAGACGATGATCTTCTGCCCCTCGACGTCGTCGGTCTCCATCAGTGCGCCGCCGATCACCTTCACCGCGCCCTTCTGGGCGAGGCTGACGAGGCCGCCGGAGATCGCCGTCATGCCGAAATCGATGTCGCCGGAGGCGATCGCCACCGCCATCGGCTGCGCGGCCTGGAAGCTCACGAATTCGACGTCGATATCCTGGTCGGCGAAATAGTTCTTGCCGGCCGCGATGATGGAGGGGGAGTGCGAGGTGAGGCTGAGGATGCCGACCTTGACCTTGTCGGCCGCGAGGGCCCCGGTGGCGCCGCCCGCGACGAGGGCGAGCGCGACGGCGCCCGCACCCACGGCCTTCAGCATCGCCCGCTTGGAGCTTGCGATCATGGTCTCCTCCCTGAATGTCCTGTCATGCCGTCTCGGCGGCTTGTTGAATGTCTTACTGAATTCGAGGGGTTGCCGATAGCCGAGGGGGCCGCGTCGCCGCAACCCCTTCCGCCCGCTCCCCTCCCGTTCCACTGGAGAGTCGGGCCCTGTCATGTTCTCCGGGTCGTTCCACCGGAGCCGTCATGCGACCGCGACGGGCCGCGAGGCCCGCGCCGTCACCCGAAGGGCCGGAACGAGAGTGGAGGAGGGCGCAGCCCTTGACGGTGCGGGTCTCGCGGCCCAGCCTCGCCGCATGATGGACCCGGTCGCCGCGGGCACACGCCGCCGCTCATCGCGGCATCGCGGGCCATGTGTCGGTGAGGCGGTAGCCGCGCGGCCAGGGGTCCGACGGGTCGAGCATGTGCTGGTGGATCCCGGTGATCCAACCGCGCCCGGAGACCGTCGGGCGGATCGCGGGGCGGTCGCCGACGCGCGTCTCGGCCGCGATGCGCCCCTCGAAGGTGGAGCCGATGATCGATGTCGTGACGAGGCGATCGCCGGCGGCCATCGTGCCGCGCGCGTGAAGGCGGGCCATGTGGGCCGAGAGGGCGGTGCCGGTCGGCGAACGGTCGATCTTGCCGGGGCGGATCGCGATCGCGTTGGTGAGGGTAAAGGCGCCGTCTTCGGCGCGGCCGATGGGGCCGGTCAGCGCGCAGAAGGAGATGTGGCGCCAGGCCGGATTGTCCGGGTGGTGGAAGCCGAGCTGCTCGGTCGCGGCGGCGGTGATGCGCACGCCCGTCTCGGCGAGGTCGCGCGCCTCGTCGGCGCCGAGCGTGAAGCCGAGCGGGGCCGCGTCGACCATCACGAAGCTGTCCCCGCCATAGGCGGTGTCGACCTGAAGCGTGCCGAGCCCCGCCACCTCCAGCGTGGCGCCGAGGCGGTCGGCGAAGGAGGGCACGTTGGTGAGGGTGATGCGCTCGGCCTTCCCCTCGCGGCACTCGGCGACGATCTCGACGAGGCCGCCCGGCGCTTCCAGCGTCAGCCGGGTCTGCGGCTCCTCCATCGCGACGATGCCGGTGTCGAGGAGGACTGTCGCGACGCAGATCGTGTTCGAGCCCGACATCGGCGGCGTGTCCTCGGGCTCCATGATGATGAACCCCATCGCCGCGCGCGGGTCCTTCGGCGGCACGAGGAGGTTCACATGGCGGAAGACGCCGCCGCGCGGCTCGTTGAGGACGAAATCGCGCAACGTCCCGTCACGGGCGATGAAGTCGCGCTGGGCCCACAGCGTGTCGCCGGGCGGCGGCGCGACGCCGCCGACGATGACGTCCCCGACCTCGCCCTCCGCGTGGCAGCTCACCACGTGGATCGTCTTTTGCGCGCGCATCGCTCACTCCCGCTGCCGCCGGTGGCCCTGCCACCTTGAGGTCACGCCCGGCGCGCCGGTCAACCGACGGCTGGGGCGCCGCGGGTCGAATCCGGTGGTCCGGACAAATTCGCGGTCGGTTTCGGTTGATGTGCGCCCGCGCTCCTGCCAACTCTCTCACTTCGCTGTCCTTTGTCGACCTCCATGCCGCACTCACTTCAACGCGCCCAGACGATGGCGCTCTTCGCCGCCGTCCTCGTCGTCGGGGCGAACGCCTTCATCCTCAGTCCGATCCTGTCCGAGGTGGCGGGGAGCCTCGCGACCGAGCCGCACCGCATCGCCTGGTCGATCTCGTCATTCGGCGCGGCGACGGCGCTCTCCTCGCTCTTCCTGTCCTTCCTCGTCGACCGGACGGGGGCGCGCGTCTCGCTGACCGCTGCGGCGCTGCTTCTGGCATTCGCCCAGCTCGTCAGCGCCGCGAGCTGGAACTGGATGAGCCTTGCCGGCGCACAGGCGCTCGCCGGCATCTCGGTCGGCGTCCTCCTGCCGGGCGCGTACGCGACGACGGCCGCGACGGCGCCGACGGGCCGCGAGGCTGCGCGGCTCGGCTTCGTGCTGACGGGGTGGGCGATCTCGCTCGTCCTCGCGGTGCCGGCGGCGGCGCTCGTCACGGACTATTTCGGCTGGCGCGTCGTCTTTGCGGCGCTGGCCGCCATCTCGGCGCTGGTCGCGGCGGGGCTGTGGCGCGTGATGCCGGGCGGCTCGGTCGGCGCTGCGGTGCGCACCAACCCGCTCCACGTTCTGCGCATTCCGGGCGTCGCGTTCCTGCTCGCGATCGTCTTCGTCTTCATGACCGCCTTCTACGGCACCTTCTCCTTTTTCGGCGAAGGCATGCGCCGCGCCTTCGACCTGTCGGCGAAGGGGACGGGCCTCTTCGTCCTCGCCTACGGGATCGGCTTCGGCGGGGCCGGGCTCGTGATCGGCCGCCTCTCGGTGCGCATCTCGCGCCTCTACATGGTCGCGGTGTTCGGGGCGATCGCGACGGCCTATTTCGCCTGGCGCTTCGCGCTGGAGGCGGTGCCGGCGGCGCTCGTCGCCTCGACCGCGTGGGGCTTCATGAACCAGTTCGGCCTCAACACGCTCCTCGTCTCGCTAAACCTGCGGGCCGCGCACGCGCGCGGGGCGGTGATGGGCCTGAACAGCGCGATCGCCTACTCGGCCGTCTTCGTCGGCCCGATCCTGATGGGCGAAGTCTTCGCCGTGGCGGGCTTCACCGGCGTCACCACCCTCGCGGGCCTCTTCGTGACGATGGTCGCCATCGGCGTCTTCATCGCCGGGCGGACGGGGCCGAAGGCGTAGCGGGGCGGCGGCTCAGAGGATCTTCGCCAGGAACTGGCGGCTTTCCGGCGTCGCGGGCGCGTCGAAGAAGGTGTCCGGCGGGGCTGTCTCGACGATGCGGCCCTCGCTCATGAACACGATCCGGTCCGCCACCTGGCGCGCGAAGCCCATCTCGTGGGTGACGCACACCATCGTCATCCCCTCCCGCGCGAGGGCGCGCATCGCGTCGAGCACCTCGCCGATCATCTCCGGATCGAGGGCGGAGGTCGGCTCGTCGAACAGCATGATGCGCGGGGCCATCGTGAGCGCGCGCGCGATGGCGACGCGCTGGCGCTGGCCGCCGGAGAGCTCGTCCGGATATTTCTGCGCGTGATCCTCCATGTGGAGGCGCACGAGCTGTTCGCGCGCGAGGCGCTCGGCCTCCGCCCGGTCTAGGCCGCGCACGCGCATCGGCGCGATCGCGCAGTTCCGCAGGACGTTCATATGGGCGAAGAGGTTGAAGGACTGGAACACCATCCCGACCTCGCGCCGCACCTCGTCGATCGCGTCGATATCGTCGCTGAGCTCCACCCCCTCAACGAAGATGCGGCCGCCATCGTGGGTATCGAGCCCGTTGATGCAGCGGATGAGGGTCGACTTGCCGGAGCCGGACGGCCCGCACACGACCACCACCTCGCCCTCGGCGACGGTGAGCGAGACGTCCTTCAGCGCCTTGAAGCCGCCGAACGATTTGGAGACGCGCTCCATGCGGATCGCCTCAGCCACGGGTGAGCCTCGCGCGCCGCTCCAGATACGCGCCATAGCGCGAGAGGCCGAAGACGAAGACGAAATAGACGAGGGCGACGAAGACGTAGACCTCGACATAATAGGCGGCCCACTCGCCCCGCCCGACGGCGGCGCTCGCCGAGGCGGTGATCTCGAAGAAGCCGATGATGGTGACGATCGAGGTCTCCTTGAAGGTGATCACCACCTGGTTGATCGTCGCCGGCAGGCTCGCGCGGAAGGCCTGCGGGAGCACGATGTCGAAGACGCGCGAGCGGTAGCGCATCCCGAGCGCGGCGGCCGCCTCCTCCTGGCCGGTCGGCAGCGCCTGGATGCCGGCGCGGATGATCTCGGCCTGGTAGCAGGCATAGAAGAGCGCGAAGGCGACGATCACGCGGCTCAGCTTGTCGCCTTCGGCCCAGTCGGGGACGACGAAGGGCGCGACGACGGCCGCCGTGAAGAGGATCGTGAGGAGGGGGAGCGAGCGGACCGTATCGATGAGGAGGGCGGTAAGGAAGCGCACGACCGGGAGGTCCGAGCGCCGGGCGAGCGCCAACCCGACCGCGAGCGGCATCCCGATCACGAACACCGCGGCGAAGATGAACACGGTGAGGGAGAGGCCGCCCCACTTCTCGGTGGTGACGAGGGGGAGGCCGAAGACGCCGCCGCGCATCAGGAGGACGAAGAGCGCGAAGCCGCCGAGCCAGAGGGCCGGGAGCGTCTTCACGCCCCAGAAGCGCGGGATGCAGGAGAGGATCATCGTCGCGACGATGACGAGGCAGGCGAGCGCGGAGCGCCACTGCTCCTCGAACGGGTAGAGGCCGAAGAGGATCAGCCGCCCGCGCGCGTCGATCACCGCCCAGCACGCCCCCTCCGCGCCCTGGCAGAGCGCGCCGTCGGCGGTGCGCCAGACCGCGCGCAGGATCGCCCAGTCGAAGAGGGTGACGACGAGCCAGAACGTGAAGGCGAGCGCGGCGAGGGTGATGATCGTGTCGAGGACGCTCGCGAAGAGGCGCCGGCGCGCCCAGTCGATCGGGCCGGGCTTCGGCGGCGGGGCGAGGTCGGGGAGGGGGTGCGCCATCGTCATGGCGCGCCTCGTCTCAGGCGTCGAGGTCCTTCGCCATCGGGTAGCCGATGAGGGAATCCTCCATCACCTGCGGCTGCCCCTCGTCGTGCCAGCCGGCGGCCGAGTAGAAGCGGTGCGCGGTGACGGTGCTCGTCAACCGTGCGCACGTCGTCCCTTTCTGGCGCAGCGCCTCTTCCATGCGGCGCAGCAGTGCCTTGCTGTGGCCTTTGAACCGGTATTCGGGGGCGACATAGTTGAGATAGATCCGCCCCTCGCCGCAGGCGCCGACGCCGGCGACCTCGTCCCCCTCGCGCGAGACGAAGACGGTCGTCTTGGGGTTGGCGATCCAGGAGAGGGCCTGGTCGTGCGTCTTGCCGCCGGCCCAGCGGGCGATGAGGTCGCTGTTGTCGTGATGGTCCGCCGCGCAGAGGTCACTGATCGAGTCGCGCAGGACCCGCGCGACCGCGCTGGCATCGGCGAAGGTGGCCTCTTCAACGCGTGGCATCGCGGCTCCTCGCACTTCGGACTGGAAGAGCCGCGATCATACCACAATGCGGTCCCATCCCGGCCCGTCATCAGGTGCGGCCCTTGAGCGCGATGCGGGCATTGAGGACGTTGAGCGCCGTCCCCATGACCGTGTTGATGAGGAGAAAGCCGGCCATGAGGAGAAGAAGCAATTCGATCGTCTGGCCACTCTGGTTGATCGACGTTGAGACGACCATGAAATAGTCCGGGAAGCCGATCGCGATGCCGAGCGTCGTCGCTTTCATCAGCCAGATATACTGGTTCGACAGCGCCGGGAGGATGGCGCGGACCGCGAGCGGGATCCGCACGAAGCGGTTCACCTGGCCGGACTTGAGGCCGAGCGCCTCGGCCGCCTCGATCCGGCCGGGGTCGATCGCGAGGAAGCCGGCGCGCACGATCTCGCCCACATAGGCCCCGCCGAAGACGATGAGGCCGAAAAGGAGCGCGGTGAATTCGGGCTTGATGTCGAACCCGCCGACGAAGCGCAGGCCCTTCAATTCCGGCAGCGAGAAGGTGGGCATTCCGGGCGTGCGGAAGGTGAGGAGGCAGGCGAGGAAGAGGATGAGATAGAGCGCGAGCGCGCCCGCCGCGGCCTTCAGGGGCCCGGCATGGTCCGCGATCCGCACCGCGGCCATGAACACACCCACCGCGCCCACGATGAGGATCGCGAGATCGGCCGGCGAGAGGTCGAAGGCGGGCAGGATCAGGCCGCGATTGGTGAGGTAGACGACGCCGCCGAGATCGATCGCCTCGCGCGGCGAGGGCAGGTGCGTGAGGAGCGCGTACCAGAACACCACCTGCAGGATCAGCGGCACGTTGCGGAAGGTCTCCACGAAGACCGTGCCGATGAGGTTCAGCATGAAGTTCGAGGAGATGCGGGCAAGGCCGACGAGCACCCCCACCACCGTCGCGCCGAGGATGCCGAGCACGCCGACGAGGAGCGTGTTGAGGAAGCCGGCGAGCAGCATCTGCGCATAGGTCGACCGGTCGGTCACGTCGATCAGCGCGAAGTTGATCGGCCACCCGGTCGACCGCTCCAGGAAGCCGAAGCCCGTCGCGATGCCCTGGTTGAGGAGGTTGGCGCGGCCCGTCAGCACCACCGTCAGGACGATGACGATGGTGGCGAGGAGGGCGACCGCCTGGATCAGCCGTCCCCTGGTCTTGCGATGTCGGAGGAGCCGCACGGTGCGCCTGGCGCCCGTCCTCAGTCGAGCACGAGGGTGTAGAGGAGGCCCCCGTCAAACCAGAGCTTGTTCTTGCCGCGCGGCAGCTTGTAGGGTGAGCCCTCGCCGACGGTGCGCTCGTAGATCTCGGCGTAGTTCCCGACCGCCTTGATCACGTTGTAGGCCCAGTCGTCGGAGAGGCCGAGGCGCTCGCCATAGCCCGGCGACACGCCGAGGAAGCGCTCCACCGACGGAGAGGGCGGATTGGCGCGCACCTCGTCCACGTTCGCCTGGGTGATGCCGTTCTCCTCGGCGAAGAGGAGCGAGTTCACCATCCAGTTGATGACGTCGATGAAGTTGTCGTCGCCCTGGCGCGCGGCGATGGATTCGGGCTCCAGCGTCAGCACCTCCTCGAGGATCACCCATTCGTCGGGGTTGGGGGCGTTGAAGCGCGTCGCGGCGAGGAAGGGGCCGAACCCGGCGAGCACGTCGCACCGGCCGGCATAGAGGGCCGCGCGGAGCTCCTCGCCCTTCTCGAAGGTGAGGCTCTCATAGGAGATGCCCCTGGCGCCCATATAGTCGGCGACGATGCGCTCGATCGAGGAGCCGGCATTGATGCAGAAGACGCCGCCCTCGAGATCGGCCACCGTCTCCGCGCCGAGCTCCTTGCGCGTCAGGATCAGCGTCGGGCCGATGAAGTAGGGCCGCGCGAACTGGAGGCCGAGCTCGGTGTCGCGGCTCATCGTCCAGCCCGTCACCTTGATGATGACGTCGACATCGCCCGACTGGAGCGCCGGGAAGCGCTGCGCGAAGGAGACGGGGATCACCTGCACCGCGTCCGGCGAGCCGAGGATCGCGGTCGCGAGCGCCTTGCAGAACTCGATGTCGAAGCCGGACCAGCGGCCCTGATCGTCGACCTCGGCGAAGCCGAGATAGGAGCCGTTGTGCCCGGTGCACAGGAGCGACCCGCGATCCATGATCTGCTTCACGGTCGGACCGGGGTCGGCGGCGAGCGCCGGCGCAAGCGTCAGGCCGAGCGCTGCGGCTGCGGCGAGAATGGGTCTCAACATGGGTCGTCTCCTCGTGGGCTTTTGGGCTGCCGGTGCGGTCAGGTTCCCGCGCAGTGGCGGGCGATCAGGTCGCGATAGAGGGCGCTGATGCGCTGCGTCATCGGCCCCGGCGCGTTCTTCAGGGGACGGTGATCGATCGTGCCGACCGGGGTGAGTCCGCCGAACGAGCCCGTCATGAAGGCCTCGTCCGCGCCGTAGGTGTCGACGAGGGAATAGTTGCGCTCGAACACCGGGATGTCGTTCTCGCGGCAGAGCGAGATGACGTGGCCGCGCGTGATGCCGTTCATGCAATAGTCGCCGGTGGAGGTCCAAACCTCGCCCTTGCGCACGATGAAGAAGTTGCAGGCGTTCGTGGTGTTCACGAAGCCGAACGGGTCGAACATCAGTGCCTCGTCCGCGCCGGCCTTCTCGGCGGCGATGCAGGCGAGGATGCAGTTCAGCTTGGAGTGGGAGTTAAGCTTGGCGTCCTGCGTGAGCGGGAGCCCGCGATGGTGCGCGACGCTCGCAAGGCGGATCGGGCGCGGGATCGAGGGCTTCGAGTGCTCCATGATGATCGCGATCGTGGGGCCGGACTGGGAGAAGGCGGGGTGCTGGAAAGGTTTCACCTTCACGCCCCGCGTCACCATCAGCCGGGCGTGGCAGTCGGTGGTCATCCCGTTCGCGGCGGCGGTGTCGGCGAGCGCCTGCGTCAGCTCCTCGCGCGTCTTGCCGATGTCGAGATCGAGGGCGAGCGAGGCCTCGAACAGGCGGTCGAGATGCGCATCGAGAAAGGCCCACACGCCATTGTGGAGGCGCACGCCCTCCCAGATACCGTCGCCGAGCATGAAGCCGGAATCATAGATCGACACGACCGCTTCTGCCTTGGGGACAATTCGGCCGTTCACGTAGAGCTTGAGGTCGGCGTTGCGGGCGTCTTCGACGGCTTGGTGCGTGCTGATCGCGGTGTCGGTCGTCACGGGTGCGCCTTTTCGACTGAGGCGGTGGAAGGGAACACGCGCATGACTTTCTCCGACGCTTCGAATAGGGCTCGAATGTGACGCCACTCGAGCCGGGGATGCAAGGCACGGACCTGTGGCGGTCGCCGAATTCCTTTCGGCGCGCAGAATGCATGCATCCGCTCGACGTGGCGCTCCGGTGGGCTATTGGGGTCTCTTCATGACCGATGTTGACGTAATCGTTCTTGGCGCGGGAATGGTGGGTATCTCCACCGCGCTTCATCTTCTCGACCGAGGCCGTTCCGTCGCCCTCATCGACCGCCGGGAGCCGGCGGAGGAGACCTCCTACGGCAATGCCGGGCTGATCCAGTCCGAGGCCGTCATCCCCTACGCGCTGCCGCACGACATCAAGGCGATTCTCGGCGTTCTCACCGACACCAGCACCGCCGCGCGCATGCATTGGAAGGCGCTGCCGAAGATCGCGCCGTGGCTCATCGCCTATGCCCGCCAGTCGACCAAGGGCGCGATCGCGCGCACGGCGGCGGCGAACGTGCCGCTCGTGCGGCGCGCGCTTCCCGAGCACAAATCGCTGCTGGAGCGGGCGGACGCGACCGACCATCTGCGCGGCGGCGGCTATATCCGCATCTATCGCACCGGCGCGGAGATGGAGCACACCATCAAGGTCGACGAGATGGTGCGCGAGCGCTACGGCGTGCCGTTCGAGGTCTGGGACCGGGATCGCCTGCGCAAGGAAGAGCCGTTCCTGTCGAACTCGCTCGCCGGCGCGATTCACATGACCGAGCCGATGAGCGTCGACGACCCGTCCGAGGTCGGGAAGGCCTACGCCGCGCTCTTCCAGAGCGAGGGCGGGCGCTTCATCAAGGGCGATGCGATGACCCTCGTCCAGGACGGCACGGGCTGGCGCGTCACGGGTGCGGACGGGCCGGTGGCGGCGAAGGACGTCGTCGTGGCGCTCGGCCCGTGGTCGGGCGATCTCCTCGACGCGTTCGGCGTCCACGTCCCGCTCGGCGTCAAGCGCGGCTATCACATGCACTACAGCGTGATGGGCAATGCCGTCCTCAACCACCTTTTCGTCGACGAGGCGAACGGCTTCGTGCTGACGCCGAACAAGCGCGGCTATCGCCTGACGACGGGCGCGGAATTCACCTCGCGCGACGCCCCGCCGACCCCGGTGCAGCTTGAGCGGGCGGAGCCGAAGGCGCGGGCGCTCTTCCCCCTCGGCGACCGCCTGCAGCCGACGCCCTGGATGGGGGCGCGCCCGTCCTTGCCGGACCTGTTGCCGATGATCGGCAAGGTGCCGCGCCTGCCGGGCCTCTGGGCGAATTTCGGCCACCACCATCTCGGCTTCACGCTCGGCCCGGCGACGGGGCGGCTTCTGGCCGAAATGATCACCGGCGAGGCGACCTACACCGACCCCTCGCCCTATCGCGTCGACCGGCGCTTCCGCTAGCGATGGCGACCTTCATCGTCCTTCTGCGCGGCATCAATGTCGGCGGGCGCGGGACGCTGGCGATGAAGGATTTCCGCGCCCTCCTCGAAGGCCTCTCCTATGAGGGCGTCGCGACCTACATCCAGAGCGGCAACGCCGTCTTCGCCGCGAAGGGGAAGGCGGCGGCCGTCGAGCGCGCGGTGGGCGAGGCGATCGAGGCCGCGCACGGGTTCCGGCCCGATGTGATCGCGATGGAGCTCGGCGCGTTCGCGAAGGCGGCGGCGGCAAACCCCTATGGCGAGACGGATCCCGGCCGCGTCCACGCCTTCTTCCTCGCCGAGAAACCCAAAAACCCGGACCTTGCGGCGCTGGCGGCGCTCGCGGCGGGGGACGAGGCGTTCACGCTGACCGACCGGGTGTTCTTCCTGCATGCGCCGGGCGGGATCGGCCGCTCGAAGCTCGCCGCGAAGGCGGAGCGCGCGCTCGGCGTACCGACCACCGCGCGCAACATGAAGACCGTCGCGGCGATCCTCGCCCTTGCCGAGGGCGTTCCCGGCTGAAGGCGGCGACTTATCCCCGGCCTGGGCCGCGATGGTAGCGTTTGCGCGGTTCAGATGGGCAGGCGGGGACAGACGATGCCAGCGGAAGATCCTTTTAAATATCACCAGCGGAGCACCTCATCTCCGGCGATCGACGCGTTTGCGGTGACGCCGAATGACGGGGCCGACCTCACGATCGCGGCGCGCGCGCTCTATGTCGGCGGCGCGGGCGACCTCAATGTCGTGACGCTCGGCGGCACCACGGTGCTCTTCTCCGGCGTTTCGGGCGGTGCGGTGCTGCCGTGCGGCGTCTCGCGCGTGCTCGCGACGGACACGACGGCGACGGGGATCGTCGGCCTCGTCTGAGGCTCAGAAAGCGATCACCCCCGCTCGATGGAGCGGGGGAAATTCTAGCGCGCTTTGCCGGCCTTGCGGATGTGGGCCATCACTTTCGCGGGGGAGATCGGCAGGGCGGTGACGAAGCCCGGTGCGCCGAGCGCTTCGTCAACGGCAGCGGCGATGGCGGCGCCCATGCCCGTCATCCCGCAATCGGCCGCGCCCTTGATGCCGAGCGGGTTGAGCGGGCTCGGCGCGCTCTCGCTCAGCATGATCTCGATCTCCGGCAGGTCGGCGACGCCCGGCATCAGATAGTCGCCGAGGCTGATCCGCTTCGGATCGCCGGTCTCGGTGACCTCGAACCCGGTATAGAGGGCGTTGGCGATGCCCTCCGCCGCGCCGGCCGCGATCTCGCTCTCCATGAGCGCCGGATTGATGGCGTTCCCGACCTCGACCGCCACGAAGGCGCGCGGAACGCGGATCATCCCGGTCTGCCGGTCGATCTCCACCACCGCGACATGAAGGCCGTAGGGGAAGGTGAAGCCGACGCCCTCGGCCCACCCTTCGGCGACGAGCCCGCGCCCGGCGCGCCCGCCGAGCTCGCCGCCCGGCTCCAGCGCGGCGGCGACGTCGCCGAGGCTGAGAGCGTTCCCGAAATGGCGGTCGGCATAGCGGATGCGGCCGGACTGGATCGTCAGCCGGTCGCCGGGGTCTTCGAGCAGCGCCTGCGCGGCTTCGAGGATCGTGTCGCGCAGCTGTTCGGCCGCGAACTGGGTCGCGGTGATGACGGTCTCGTCGGACGGGACGAGGGGGCCGGACACCGGGTGGACGATGCGGCTCGTCTCCCCCGCCGTGACGCGCACCGTCTCGTAGTCGACGCCGACGATGTCGGCGATGATCTGGGCGAGGACGGTCCGGAGGCCGCCATTGAGGTCGGCGGCGGCGGTGACCGCCTCGATCGCGCCGGTCCGGTCGACGGTGAGCGTGACGTGCTCGCTCGCCGTCCCGCCCGCGACGTCGACGAAGACGGCCGTGCCGACGCCGACGAGCTCGCCCTTGTCGCGTCGATCCTCGGCGCGGCGGCGGATGAGGTCGAGCGAGACCTGGCGGCCCGCCTGGTCGACGAGGTCGCGATAGTTGCCAGAATCGTAGATCACCGGCTGGCCGGCGATGGTGAGGTGCCGGTCGGCCGGCATCTCGGTGCGCTCCAGCATGTTGCGGCGGCGCAGTTCCAGCGGGTCGATGCCGGTGCTGGCGGCGATGGCGTCCATCAGCCGCTCGCGGATGAAGGCGGCCTCCATGCGCCCGGCCGCGCGCATCGGGCCGGCGGGCGGGCGGTTGGTGATGCGCATGTGCGCGATCGCGCGCAGCGCCTTCATCCGGTAGGGGCCGGGCAGCATCGCGGTCAGCAATTCGGCGGGCAGCGTCCCGCACGGGCGGACATAGGCGCCCTGGTCGAGAAAGAGGTCGACATCGAGGCCGACGAGGGTGCCGTTCGCGGCGACGGCGGCGCGCGCCTTGGCGCTGATGCCGCGCCCCTGGTCGGCGGCGAGGAGGTTCTCGCGCCGGTCCTCGACCCAGTGGACCGGGCGCTGGAGGGCGTGCGCGGCGCGGGCGACGAGGATGTCCTCCACCGACGGCGCGTCGCGGCCGCCATTGCCGGCGGCGCTCGGCACGTGGACCGCGACGGCGGCGCGGGTCCGGCCGAGCGCGTCGGCGAGCGCGTCGCGGTAGGCGGCCGGGACCTTCGCCGCGACCCACACGTCGAGCACGTCGCGCGCCGGATCCCAGGCGGCGACGATGCTGCGCGGCTCGATCGGGACGGCGCCGTCGCGGGCGAGCTCGATGTTGATGTTCACGACGTGCGCTGCGCTCTGGAAGGCGCTGCCGAGGTCGCCGAAGGCCTTGCGCACCGTCGCCGCCTCGCTGGAGCGGAGCTGGTCGGTGAGGCCGGCGGCGGGGGCCGAGATCGCGAGCGAGGGCTCCATCGCCTCGATGTCGAGGACGATGAGCTCGGCCGCGTCGTCGGCCGCGCCCGCGCTGTCGGCGAACACGGCGGCAACCGGCTCGCCCACAAAGCGGACCGTCTCGCGCGCGAGGATCGGCTGGAGATAGGGGACGAGCGTCGAGGGGAGGGTGCGGGTGCCGGCCGGCGCGATGCCGGCGAGATCCTCCGCCGTCCAGATGGCGCGCACGCCCGGCACGGCGTGGGCGGCGCCGGTGTCGACCTGACGCAGCCGCCCGAGCGCCACCGGCGCGCGCACGACGCGCATGTGGAGCTGACCGGAGAGCGCGATGTCGGCGGCGAACCGCCCCCGCCCTGTGACACGCGCGAGTTCGTCGAGCCGCGCGAGCGAGCGTCCGGTATGCTTCATGACGGCTTCGACCGCATGGAGGCCTGCGCCGCCTTCATCGCCCGCACCACGCCATGATAGCCGGTGCAGCGGCAGACATTGGCGCCGAGGAGGCGCACGAGCGCGTCCTCGTCCATGTCCGGATCGCGCGTGAGGGCGCCGGCGGCGAGCATCAGGAGGCCGGGCGTGCAGTAGCCGCAGCCGGTCGCGTGATGGTCGATCAGCGCCTGCTGGAGCGGGTGGAGCCGCTCGCCGTCCGCGAGGCCCTCGATCGTCGTGATCCGCGCGCCGGACGCCTGCACCGCGAACATCAGGCAGGCGCGCACCGGCGCGCCGTCGAGGAGGATGGTGCACGCCCCGCACGCGCCTTCGCCGCAGTCCACATGGGTGCCGGTGAGCTGGCAGGCCTCGCGCAGCGCGTCGACCAGCGTGGTGCGCGGCTCGACCGTGAGCGTGCGGTCCTCGCCGTTGATCTCGAGGGTGATGTCCATCGTCGTCGTCATGCAGCGCGCGTGCCGCGCCGGGCCGGGCGGCGGCTCATTTGAGGGAGCTTTCGAGCGCGCGGAAGACGACGGCGCGGGTCAGCTCGCGCCGATAGTCGGCGTCGGCGTGGATGTCGCTGATCGGGTCGACGCTCTCGGCGATGGAGTCGGCGATATCGCGGAAGACGCTGCGCGAGGGGGCGCAATCCTCGAGCGCGCGCTCGGCCTTCTCGAAGCGGCGCGGCGTCGCCTCGACCCCGCCGACGCCGAGCCGGACCTTCGTCATCTCGTCCTCGTCTCGGTCATAGACGACGAGGCAGGAGGCGAGCGCGTAGTCGCCGGTGCGCCGGCTCACCTCGGCGAAGCCGTGGCGCGTCGTGGGGGTGAGGAGGGGGATCTGCACCTCGACGAGCATCTCGTCGTCGGCGATCGTCGTCGACAGCATGCTGTCGAAGAAGCTCGCGGCGGTGATGTTGCGCACGCCGCGCCGGTCGGACCGGACGAGCATCTCGGCCCCGAGGACGACGGTCGCGAGGCACCACTCGGCGGCGGGGTCCGCGTGGGCGAGGGCGCCGCAGAAGGTGCCGCGAAGCTGGATGGGCAGCGGGCCGACATGGCCCGCGAGTTCGGCGAGGAGGGGGCCGAGGGCGCCGCCGGTCTCGATCCGGGCGAAATCGGCGTGGCGCATCAGCGGGGGGATGCGCAGGCGCCCGGCAGAGAAGCCGGCCTTGCCGGCTTGCGGCAGGCGGTTGAGGTCGATGAGGATCGCCGGTCGCGCGAGGCGCGAGACGATCGCCGGCACGAGGCTTTGCCCCCCGGCAAGAAGGCGCGCCTCGTCTCCGTGTTCCGCGAGGAGGCGCACGGCCTCGTCGATCGAGCCCGGAGCCCGATACTCGAATGACGCTGCCTTCACCTTTTTCCTCGCTCGCGCATGCGCGAAACTGTGCGCAAACGCGGCGAGGGCGTGCAAGCCGCCGCAACGCCGCGACCGCGAGGCTTCACAGTTATCGACTTATTCCCCGCCCGATCCGCCATTCTCGGGCCGGAACGGGCGGCCGAGCTCAAAGGCGGTGGCCGCTGCGGTGGCGCTTCGTCGCGAGATAGTTGGCGTTCTGCGGCGTGACCGGACCGATGAGCGGCACCGGCGTCACCGAGACGCCGAACGATTCGAGCCCGGCCGCCTTCGCCGGGTTGTTCGTCATCAGCCGCACCTTGCCGAGGCCGAGATGCGACAGGACGACCGCCGCCGCCGCGTAGTCGCGCTCGTCGTCATGGTAGCCGAGGGCGATGTTGGCATCGACGGTGTCGAGCCCGGAATCCTGAAGCGAGTAGGCGCGCAGCTTGTTGACGAGGCCGATCCCGCGCCCCTCCTGGGCCGTGTAGAGGAGGACGCCGCCGTCGCTCGCGATCCGCTCCAGCGCGAGGCGGAGCTGGGCGCCGCAATCGCATTTCAGCGAGCCGAAGATGTCTCCGGTGACGCAGGAGGAGTGGACGCGCACCAGCGTGCCCGGCCGCGCATCACCGACCGCGACCGCGCTGACGCACCCGCCGATCGCGTTGCGGAAGGCGGTGACGTTGGCGGTGGCACCGGCCGCGAGCGGCACCGGCGCGCTCGCGACGGGCACATAGGTCGCGGCGAGGGTGCGGCGGAAGGAGAGGACATCGGCGGCGGCGACGGAGAGCGTCCCGGCCGGCGCGCTCGCGGCGTCGCCCACGGTCATCGCGGGCAGGCGCTCGGCGAGCTTGGCAAGCTCGGTCGCCGCGTTCGCGAGATCGCCGCCCTCGATCACCTCGGCGATCGAGAGGTCGGGCGTGCAGGCGGTGGCGATCAAGGTCAGCGTCGCGGGGTCCGCGCCGGTCACGCGCACGAAGGCCGGCCCGTCGGCGATGCCGACGAAGGTGGCGCGTGCGGCCGAGAGGGCGAGCGTGTCGCCGACGATCGGCCCGCCATCGAGCGGGGAGACGAGGATCTGACGGTCACCGTCGACGAGCACGACCGGACGCCCGGCTCCGATTTCGCCGACACAGCGGTGTGCGGCAATGAAACCCGCGCTCGCCACAGCGTCGACCACCGCCTCGCTCACCATGGCGCCGCCTCCGAGAGGGGAGACGGACCCGGCGCCGTGATGGCCGCAATCGTGGACGCTGTGGGTCGGCATGGTCTGAAATTCTTTCTCGGGGTCTCGATCCGCTTGCTCATGGTTCTGCCGTGGGGCTCAGCGCCGAAGATGCGTGGTCGCCCGTTGGCGGACGGTTGAGCCCACTTGACATGGCCTTCAAATCGCGGCGAGGCAAGCCGAGTAGGACATGACAGCCCCGCGCGCGCCCTTGCCGGGCCGGGCGGAGCCATTATCATCCGTGCCTCCGACGTGCTGGAGTTCCCCTTGGACAACGTCACCTCCGCCCCTTCTCCGTCCACGGGGCCGCTCGCCGGTCTCCTCGTGCTCGACATGTCCCGCATCCTCGCCGGACCCACGGCGACGCAGCTCCTTGGCGATCTCGGCGCCGAGATCGTCAAGATCGAGCGGTCCGGGGTCGGCGATGACACGCGCCGCTGGGGCCCGCCCTTCCTGAAGGACGCAGAGGGCAAGGACACCGCCGAAAGTGCGTACTACGTCGCCGCCAATCGCAACAAGCGTTCCCTTGCGCTCGACCTCGCCAAGCCCGAGGGACAGGAGATCTGCCGCCTGATCGCGGCGAAGGCGGATTTCGCGATCGAGAATTTCAAGGTCGGCGGGGCTGCGCGCCTCGGGCTCGACTATCCGGCGCTGTCGGCGATCAATCCGCGCATCATCTACGCCTCCATCACCGGCTTCGGGCAGACGGGCCCGCTCGCGAGCCGCGCCGGCTATGATTTCATGGCGCAGGGCCGCGGCGGCATCATGAGCGTGACCGGCGAGCGGGACGACAAGGGCGGCACGCCGCAGAAGGTCGGCGTCGGCATCGCGGACGTGATGACGGGCATGTACGCGACGGTCGCGATGCTCGCCGCGCTCCAGGCGCGCCACATCACCGGGCGCGGCCAATATATCGACGTGTCGCTGTTCGACAGCCAGCTCGCCTGGCTCGTGAATCAAGGCACGACCCACCTCATGACCGGCGAGGTTCCGACCCGCCTCGGCAACGGCCACCCGACGATCGTCCCCTACAACGCCTTCGAGGCGAAGGACGGGATGTTCATCCTCGCGATCGGCAATGACAGCCAGTTCGCGAAATTCTGCGCCGCGGCGGGCGAGCCGGAACTCGCCGCCGACCCGCGCTTCGCCACCAACTCGGCGCGGGTGAGAAACCGCGACGCGGTGGAGGAGAACGTCAACCGGCTGACGCGGCTGAAGACCTCGGCCGAATGGTCGGCGATCCTCGACCCGCTCGCGGTCCCGACCGGGCCGATCAACAACATCGCGCAGGCCTTCGCCGAGCCGCAGGCCGCGGCGCGCGGGGCGCGGGTCAGCCAGCCGCACCCGATCTCGGCGACCGGCACGGTCGAGACGATCGGCAACCCGATCAAATTCTCCGACACGCAGGTGACCTACCGCCGGCCGCCGCCGATGGTCGGCCAGCATTCGCGCGAGGTGCTGCGCGAGATCCTCGGCTTCGACGATGCGCGCATCGACGCGCTCGCCGAGAGCGGCGCCGTGGATCTCGGCCGCAGCGAGCGCGAGGCGGTGGCGTGAGCCTGCGCAACGCCGACATCATCGCCCAGAAGCTCGCCGCGACGGGCGCCTCCCACGCCTTCGGCCTGCCGGGCGGCGAGGTCCTGACGCTGATGGACGCGCTCGCGCGGGCCGGCATCCGCTTCACGCTGACGAAGCACGAGAATGTCGCCGGCTTCATGGCCGAGGGGACGTGGCACGCGACCGGCGCGCCCGGCATCCTCGTCGCGACCATCGGACCGGGTGTCGCGAACGCGGTGAACGTGATCGCCAACGCCTACCAGGACCGCGTGCCGCTGATCGTGTTGACCGGCTGCGTGGATGATGCGGACGCCGACACCTACACCCATCAGGTGTTCGACCACGGGGCGCTGCTCTCGACCATCGTGAAGGGCACGTTCAAGGCGAACGGCGGCAGCCTCAACCAGGTGATGGACAAGGCGCTGATGCTCGCCACCACCGGCCAGCCGGGGCCCGTCCACATCGACGTGCCGATCGCGGTGGCGGAGGCGGCGGCAACGGTGGAGGTCACGGCGCCCGCCCCGATCGGCGCCGGCTTTCGCCCCGTGAACGGGCCGGAGATGCAGCGCGCCCGCCGCTGGATCGCGGAGGCGGAGCGCCCGCTCGTGATCGCCGGGGTCGACGCGGTGAACGACGACGCGGCGGCGGCGATCCAGAAATTCGTCCTGCGTGCCGGTGCCTCGCTGATCACGACCTACAAGGCGAAGGGCCTCCTCAACGAGGACGACAAGCTCTCCCTCGGCGGGGCGGGTCTCTCGCCGCGCGCCGACCGCGAGCTCCTGCCGCTCCTCGCGGAGGCCGACTGCATCATTCTCGCCGGCTACGACCCGATCGAGATGCGCATCAACTGGCGCAATCCCTGGCCGGCCGACGCGCGGGTCATCGACATCACGCCGGTCGTGCGCACGCACGGGATGCACGATGTCGCGGTGACGCTGTTCGGCGGAGTGGCGGCGACGCTGGAGGATCTCGTCGACGGGGTCCACACGCCGCCGACGTGGCCCGGCAACGAGCCGCAGCGCCTGAAGGCGAAGATGCGGGAGATGTTCGCGCCCGAGGCGGAGGGGTGGGGGCCGTCGACCGTCTTCCACACGATGCGCGACGTGCTCCCGCGCGAGGCGGTGGTCACGGCCGACAGCGGCGCGCACCGCATTCTCCTCAGCCAGGTCTGGCGCTGCTTCACCCCGCGCACGATGCTGCAATCCTCCGCGCTCTGCACGATGGGCTGCGCCGTGCCGCTCGCGGCCGGGCACAAGCTCGCCAAGCCCGAGGTGCCCTCGGTCGCCTTCGTCGGCGATGCGGGGCTCGAGATGACGCTCGGCGATCTCGCGACGATCCGCGATCTCGACCTGTCGCTGCCGATCGTGGTGCTGATCGACGAGAGCCTCTCGCTGATCGAGTTGAAGCAGCGCGGCCAGCAGCTCGGCAATCTCGGCGTCGATTTCGCCGGGACCGACTTTCCGGCCGTCGCCGCCGCGCTCGGCGGTCACGGGGTGTGGATCGACGACGAGGCGACGCTGCGGGCCGAGGCGGAGGCCGCGCTCGAGCGGCCGACCTTCACGCTGCTGTGCGCCCGGATCGGCCGCCGCGCCTATGACGGGAAGTTCTGAGGCCGCCCGTCAGGGCGCTGTCGCCGCGTCCGCGATCGCGGCGAAGATCGTGTCGAGCTGGCCGGCGGCGGTCTTGAGCGACTCGCCGCCCTCTGCGGCATAGGGCGCGAAGACGGCGCTCGGCAGCTTGTAGGCGAGGGTGGCGGTGCCGTCCGCCTCCTCCATCACCATGAAGCGGATCGGGGCCTCGATCATCGCCGCCGGCGCGGCGCGGATGATCGTGACGGCGAAGTCGTTGCGGAAGACGCCGACGACGCGGTTGCCCGGAATGGTCTCCCCGCGCGAGGCCGCCATCTCGGTCGGTCCCGCCTCTGTGACGATGCCCATCTTCTGACCCGCCACCGCCGCCTTGAGGTCGGCGAGGAGGGTCGCGTACGGCTTCTCCGTCTCCACGACGCGCCACCCGTCCGGCGCGCCGAGCACGGTGTCGGCCGACGCGATCGCCGGGGCGAGGGAGAGGGCGAGGGTGAGGCTGAGGCTGAGGAGAAGGGCGATGAGGGTTCGCATGGCGCGCGCTCCTGTCCGTTAGGCTCGGAAGGCTAACGCGCGGCGGGCGGGCCGGACCACCGCGTCCGGCCTCACCTCATCTCACGATTGCGTGCCGAGGGCGGCGCGCGTGGCGGGGACGGGTGCGCGCGGCGGGTCCATGCCGATCGCCTCGCGCACGCGCACGCCGACGATGCTGCCGAGGAAGGCGAACAGGAACCAGCCCCAGCCGTGGAGGCTCCCCGAGGCGATCCCGGAGAGGAGCGCGCCGATATTGCAGCCGAACGCGATGCGCGCGCCGTAGCCCATCAGGAAGCCGCCGATGATGGCCGTCACGACGTCGCGGGCCGAGAGGTTCAGCTTCGGCGCGAAGCGGCCCGCGAGCGCCGCCGCGAGGCAGGCGCCGACGATGAGGCCGAGATTCATGACCGACGTGCCGCTCGCGAGGATCGAGGCCTCGACCTGGCCCATCGCGTAGGTCCAGTAGGGCCAGTCGACGATCGGCACACCGACGGCGTTCGCAATCTGCGCGCCCCACAGCGTGAGGCCGGAGGTGATCCCCCAGGGCCGGCCGAGGATGATGAGGGTGAGGACGCCGACGATGGTGAGCCCGATCGCCCCCGCCGTCAGCGACCACGGCCCGTAGAGGACCGAGCCCATCGCCTTGCCGTTGTCGAGGTCGCCATGACGCTCGCGCTCGATACGGGCGATCACGACATAGAGGATCGCGAGGGCCGCGAGGGTGAGCGCGATCGCCCCGATGGGCCCGAGCGGGGTGGAGGCGAAGCCGACCGGGGGCAGCGCCGGGAGGGACTGCCAGAAGTCCCAGTTGTAGGTCGCCGCGAGGCCGCCCGCGATGAAGAATGCGAGGGTGATCAGCATCCGCGTCGACCCGCCGCCGACGGTGAAGAGCGTGCCCGACCCGCAGCCGCCGCCGAGCTGCATCCCGAAGCCGAAGATGAAGGAGCCGGCGATCACCGCGAGGCCGAAGGGAAACACGAACCCGCCCGCCGCGATGCCGACCGCGCTGCCATATTGGATGATCGGGATCGCGAACACCGTCGTCATCGCGACGAGGACGAGCTGCATCCGGAGGCCGCCGCTGCGCCGCTCACGAATGAAGCGGCGCCAGCCGGCCGTGAAGCCGAAGGAGGCGTGATAGAGCGCGACCCCCGCGAGACCGCCGACGAGCGTCGCGAGGCCGAGCTTCGGTTCCTCCGTCACCGCCGACAGGATGGCGATCAGGAGGAGGACACATCCGGCGGCGATGGCGAGACGTATCTGGGGTGTGTCGCCGGTGGAAGGCATGGCGCGAACTCCAAGGGGTGGGGCGTTCATGTGGGGTTGTTTCCGCTCCGCCCATCATCAAGCGCCTGTGAGAAAGCGTCAGCTGACAAGCTCGCGGCCGAGGCGCACTTCATTAGCTGGCGCTGTCGCGCTTTTCGCCCGAACGGGCGATGCGTGCAATCGACGGAGAGTTGTTGGATGTATTTCCGGTCAGATCCGCCCGTCCCGAGTTCCCTCGCCCATGCCGACACCGCCTGGTGCGAATTCGTGTCGGCCTTCATGGCCCACTCCGCCACGATCCCCGAGCGGGTGAAGGCGTTGAGCGTCGCCGCGCCCGCCTCCGCCTCGGTGATGGCGGCGAAGGGGCTCGTCTTCCTCCTCCTCGGCCGGCGCGAGGCGGCTGAGGATGCCCGCGCGCTGTCGCGGGCGGCCGATGCCGCGCTCGACCCGTCCGACCCGCACGAGCGTCTCCTCGTGACGGCGCTGCGCGAATGGGTGGCGGGGCGGCCCTCACAGGCCGCCGCCGCGTGCGACGCGATCCTGGAGCACTACCCGGCCGACGGGTTCGCGATGAAGATGGCCCAGGCCATCCGCTTCCTCTACGGCGACAGCCAGGGGATGCTCCGCTCGGCCGCTTCGGCGATCGGCGCGTTCGGGAGCGACCATCCCCACGCCGGCTACGCCTCCGGCTGCTTCGCCTTTGCCTCGGAAGAGTTCGGCGACTATGCGGGCGCGGAGGCGGCCGGCCGCCGCGCGCTCGAGCTCGCCCCCGACGACGCGTGGGCGCTCCACGCGGTCGCCCATGTCCACGAGATGCGCGGCCACGCCGAGAAGGGCCGTCAGTGGCTCGCGGATCGCGGCGCGGTCTTCGCCGGGTGCAACAATTTCCGGAACCATGTCTGGTGGCACTACGCGCTGTTCGAGCTGGAGCTCGGCAATATCGAGCGCGTCCTCGCCCTCTATGACGCCGAGATCCGGCGCGAGCAGACCGACGATTATCGCGACATCGCGAACGCCGTCTCGCTCCTCGCCCGGCTCGAGGCGGACGGGATCGATGTCGGCCCGCGCTGGGACGAGTTGTCCGTCCACGCCGAGCGGCGGATCGACGATGCCTGCATCGTCTTTGCCGACCTCCATTATCTCCTGGCACTCCTCAGCACCGGCCGTCACGCGGCGGCCGACCGTCTGATCGAACGCCTCGCCCATTCCGGCGACGGATCGGAGTTCGGCGCGGTCGCGGTGGAGGCGGGGCGGCCGACGGCGGGCGGGCTCGCCGCGCTCGCGCGCGGCCGCCATGACGAGGCGCTGCGCGGCCTTCTCGGCGCGCGCGCCATGCTGAAGCGGATCGGCGGCAGCCACGCCCAGCGCGACGTCTTCGAGCGGCTGACGATCGAGGCGGCGCTCCGGGCGGGGCGGGCCGAGCAGGCCCGCGCGCTCATCGAGGAGCGGGCCGAGCGGCGCGGCGCTTGGGACCGGTTCGGCCTGGAGCGGCTCGTGCGGTGCGGGGCGCGGCATATTGACGGTCCGCCCGCGATCGCCCCGGCCTTCTGAGACGGAGCGCTACGGCACATGGTCGCAAGAACGCGGGACGGGCGGGCGGTTGTGCGTTGGTTCATGGAACGCGGGCCAGCCTTTGCGACGAGCCGGGCGCCGTCTGCGTCGGCTGTCGAAATCGCGCCCGCCGTCTCGCCTTTCATGGACGATCAGGCTATGCGCGGCCTGTTCGGAGGATAAGATGCCGTTTCAGAAAATTCGAGCGATCATCGGGGCATGAACGTTCAAGCTCCCGCCCGCCGCCCACGGGATCTGCGGCTCGATTTCTTCCGTGGGCTCGGGATGTTCATCATCTTCATCGCGCACGTTCCGTTCAACTACTGGAACGACTGGATCCCGGCGCGTTTCGGCGCGTCGGACGCGACGGAGATCTTCGTCTTCTGCTCCGGCATGGCCTCGGCGATCGCCTTCGGTGCGATCTTCCGCGACCGCTCCTTCTGGCTCGGCGCCGCGCGCACGGCCCATCGCGTGTGGCAGGTCTACTGGGCGCACATCGCGCTCTTCATGGTCACGGTGGCGATGCTCGCCTGGTTCGACCAGTGGACGCCGGAGAATTATTACACCAACCGCCTCTATGTGCGGCCGTTCTTCGAAATGACGGGCGACCACATACTCGGCCTGATGACGCTCCAATACGTCCCGAACTATTTCGACATCCTGCCGATGTACATGGTCATCCTGGTGATGATGCCGTTCATCGCCTATCTCGGCCTGCGCAACCGGTGGCTCGCCTTCGCCGCGATCGGCCTCATCTGGTTCCTCGCGCAGTTCGACATCCTCCAGTTCAGCGCCGAGGTGCGGCCGGACGAGGAGCGCGAGTGGTTCTTCAACCCGTTCGGCTGGCAGCTCGTCTTCTTCACCGGCTTCGCGTTCATGATGGGCTGGCTGAAGGCGCCGCCGATCAAGGCCGGGCTCGTCCTCCTCGCGATCGCCGTGCTCGCGCTCAACGTCGTCGTCGCCTCGCGCTTCGGGTGGGACAATCTCTCCTGGGTGATCCCGTTGCGCGACGTGACCTGGAAGCTCTTCGAGAAGACCGATTTCGGCCTGATGCGCTACGTCCACTTCCTGGCGCTCGCCTATCTCGCCTACGCGCTGGTGGGCGACGGGGGGCGTCGCCTCGCGGGGGCGGGGGTGTGGGGCCGTTTCGTCCACATCGTGCGCAAGGTCGGCCAGCAGTCGCTCGCCGTGTTCCTGTCGAGCATGGTGCTCGCCCAGTTCTTCGGAATGGTGCTCGACCTCACCGGGCGCACGACGCTGACGGTCTCGCTCGTGAACCTCACCGGCTTCGCGTTGCTGGTCGCGGTCGCCTACCTCGTCGCCTGGTTCAAGAAGCAGCCCTGGCGCGCCCCTCCGCCGGCCGCGCGCCACGCCCCGCCGGTTGAGGCGCAGACGCCCGCGCCCGGCCGCCCGCATGGGGCGAGCGTCGCCGAGCGGGTGCGCGAGCCCGCCTGAGCGACCCCGGCGGCTTGTCCCCCGTCCGGGCTCGGGGTAGAGCGGGGGGAGGCGCCGAACGCGCCTCCCGCTTCGATCCGCGCCCGTCCGGCGCACCCACCTCAATCAGGTCGCCATGCGAATTCTCATCACCAATGACGATGGCGCGCGCGCCGACGGGATCAAACTCCTCGAGGAGATCGCGCTCAGCTTCACCGACGATGTGTGGGTCGTGGCGCCCGAGTTCGACCAGTCCGGCGTCAGCCACGCGATCAGCCTGCACGAGCCGCTGCGCGTCCATCAGGCCGGCGAGAAGCGCTATTTCGTGAAGGGCACGCCGGCCGATTGCGTCGTCCTCGCGGTCGAGCACCTGATGGACAGGAAGCCAGACCTCGTCCTCTCCGGCGTCAATCGCGGCGGCAACATGGCCGACTCGATCGCCTATTCGGGCACCGTCGGCGCGGCGATGACGGCGCTCGCGGTGGGCGTGCCGGCGATTGCGCTCAGCCAGATGTTCCGCGGCGTCGACATCCACTGGGAAACCGCGCGCACCTTCGCAAAGCCGCTCATCGAGCGTCTCCTCGCGATCGAGTGGCCGCGCCCGGTGGCCCCCAACATCAACTTCCCGGCCTGCCCGCCGGAAGAGGTGACGGGCGTCTCGATCTGCCGGCCGGGGCACGGCCTCATCGAGGGCGTCAACGTCACCGAGCGGGTCGATGTGCGTGGCGGCTCCTACTATTGGCTCCAGTTCCGCCGCGCGAAGGAGGTCGTCGAGGATCGCGAGTGCGATTACGGCCAGCTCCTGGAGAACAAGATCACCATCACCCCGCTGCGGCCGGACCGGCATTCCGAAGGCGACTGGGAGGATTTCCGCGCCGAATATGCCGATGCGCTCGCGGTCGCCCCGCTCCCGAAGCTCGGCTGACGGAAGGGCGGCGCGTCCGCCCCACCCGCGACATTTTGCGCCGCACCCGGTCTCGGGCTAACCTTCCCGCGTCAGATGATGACGGGAGGTCTCGATGGGGCGTTGCTGTGTCATCCACGTTGTCGCGGCGGTGCTGGTCTTCGCTGGTGCCACGGCCTCGGCCGTCGCCGAACCCGGCCAGATCGTCGCCGGCCGCTTCGTACCGCCCGCGCCGAAGAGCGGCTACTCCTATCCGGACTGCTATTGCCGGGACAGCGGCGGCCAGCGCGTGGAACTCGGCGAGCGGGCCTGCCTCAAGATCGGCCCGCGCGAGGTGATGGCGCGCTGCGACATGTCCCAGAATATCCCGATCTGGCGCACCGAGCAGGAAGGCTGCCCGGTCAGCTAGAGCCGACGGGGGCGCGCCTCAGGCGCTCTCGGGCGTCGCGTAGACGAAGCCCATGCGCCGCTCGATCTCGGGCGGGATCGGCGGCAGCGAGTCGCGCGGGATGAGGTAGGTCGACAGGCGGAAAAGGTCGGCGAAGACGCGGTGCTCGCGCGCCGTGCGGGCGAGATATTCGTGTCCCGACGAACCGCCCGTCCCGGACCGCATCCCGATCATCCGCTCCACCATCAGCGCGTGGCGCGTGCGCCAGAGCGCCATCGCCTCGTCGATGTCCATCAGCGAGGAGAGGAGGGAGGCCGGCATGTGGAGGGCCGGCTTGTCGCGATAGACGGTGATGAAAAGCGCGGCCTCCACGGCCTTGCCCGACATCGTCCATCCGGCCTTGGGATCGGGCTCGAAGATCGCCTCGAACGCCTTCGCGGCCCGTTCGATCGCGGCCGCCTCGTCGACCTGGTCGACATTGTCGGCGAAGTCGCGCTCGCGCCGCAGCATCGCCATCACCGCCTCGCGATAGGCGCTGCGGAAGGCGTAGCGCTCGCCGGTCACGAAGGGCGTGCGCACGAGCCAGGCTTCGAGCTGGTCGCGCAGCGTCGGGGCCGCCTCGGCGGCGTGGTAGGCGGTGCGCTCGGCCTCGCTCATGTCGGCGTCGACGGTCTTCCCCTCATAGAGAAGCCGCCGCGCGCTGCCGAGGCCGAGCCGCGTCTCGACGAGGCGGAACTGGAGCGACTGGAAGCCGGAGGAGGTGGAGAGGAGCCCCCGGAAGTCGAGGAAGTCCTGCGGGGTCATCGTCTCGAGGACGTCGATCTGCTGGACGCCGAGCTTCAGGATCTGCGTGATCCGGCGCAGCGCATGGACCATCCGGCCGAGGCGCCAGTCGTCGACCGGGCTCTCGGCGAAGTCGGCCTGCACGCGGTCGAGCTCGTGCAGGATCTGCTTGAACCAGAGCTCGTAGGTCTGGTGGACGATGATGAAGAGGAGTTCGTCGTGCGCGTCGACGCCGAGGCGCGCGCTCTCCGGCCGCTGCGCGCCGAGGATCTCGTCGAGCGCCAGATAGCTCGAATAGGTGATCTCGCCGGGCCCGGCCGGCTTGACGCCTCGCCTCATGCTGCCGCCTCGCTGGACGCCGGGGGCGCGAGAAGCGCGCCGACCGCATTCTCGATGATGTGGATGCCGACATTGCCGCCGAGCGACATGATGCTCTCGGGGTGGAACTGGACGGCGAGCATCGGGGCGTGGCGATGCTCGATCGCCATGATCGCGCCGTCGTCGCTGCGCGCGGTGACGCGGAAGGCGGCGGGGAGGTGCGCGGGGTCGGCGACCAGCGAGTGGTAGCGGCCGACGACGAACGGCCCGTCATGCCCCGCGAAGAGCTTGGAGTTCTTCTCCACCGTGAGGGGGGAGGGCTTGCCGTGCATCGGGATGTCGAGCTGGGAGAGACGCCCGCCGGCCGCCTCCACCATCGCCTGCAGGCCGAGGCAGACGCCGAAGATCGGGAGCCCGGCCGCCTCGGCGAGGCGGATCGAGCCGGTGCAGTCGAAGTCGGACGGGGTGCCGGGGCCGGGGGAGAGGACGATGAGGTCCGGCCCGAAGCGGTCGAGCATCGCCCGCGTCAGCGGCGCGCGCACGGTGGTGATCTCGAGCCCGGCCCGGCGCAGATAGCCGCCGAGCGTGTGGACGAAGCTGTCGTCATGGTCGACGAGGAGGGCGCGCTTGCCGGCGCCCGGCAGCGGCGGCTTCACCGTCGCGACGTCCGCCTTGCCGGCGCCGCGGATCGCGGCCCGCATCGCGGACGCCTTGAGGACGGTCTCGCGCTCCTCCTCGGCAGCGTCGGAATCGGCGAGCACGGTCGCGCCCGCCCGCACCTCGGCGACGCCGTCGCGGATGTGGACCGTGCGCAGCGTCAGCCCGGTGTTGAGGTCGCCGTTGAAATGGACGAGGCCGACCGCGCCGCCATACCAGGCGCGGGGGCTCCTCTCATGCGCCTCGATGAAGGCCATCGCCCGGCGCTTCGGCGCGCCCGTCACGGTGACGGCCCAGGCGTGGGAGAGGAAGGCGTCCAGCGCATCGCGCCCGTCGAGGAGCGTGCCCTCGATATGGTCCACCGTGTGGATCAGGCGCGAGTACATCTCGATCTGCCGCCGGCCGAGCACGCGCACCGACGCCGGCTCGCACACGCGGCTCTTGTCGTTGCGGTCGACGTCGGAGCACATCGTCAGCTCCGTCTCGTCCTTCTTGGAGTTGAGGAGCTTGCGCACCTGCGCCTCGTCCTCGATCGCGTCGCGACCGCGGGCGATGGTGCCGGAGATCGGGCACGTCTCGACGCGCCGGCCGGTGACGCGCACGAACATCTCCGGCGACGCGCCGACGAGATATTCGCACTGTCCGAGATTGATGAAGAAGCCGTAGGGGGACGGGTTGATCGCAGAGAGGCGGCGCATGATCTGCGACGGCGTCCCGCTCAGCGGGTCGCGGAAGGTCTGGCTCGGCACAACCTCGAAGAGGTCGCCCCGCGCGAAATGCGGGAAGGCCTTGCGCACCGTCTCTGCATATTCGCCGGGCTCGTGGTCGTCGCTCGCGTGGTTGCGGGCGACCGGCATCGGCGCCGGCTGCGGCACGCGGGCGATCCCCTCGCTGGTCTCGCCGGCGAAGGCGAACTCGTAGGAGGCGACGGTCGCGCGCTTGGAATAGTGGTCGACGGCGAGGATCTCGTCCGGAAGATAGAGGACGAGGTCGCGCTGGCTTTCGGGCCGTTCGAGGTGCAGTTCGATCGGGTCGAACTGGAAGGCGAGGTCGTAGCCGAACGCGCCGGCGAGGCCGAGCTGGCCGTCCGCCTCGCTGGCGAAAAAGTCGCGCATGACGCGGAGAGCGGTGAAGGCGGAGGGCCGGCGGCTGCGGTCCTCCTCGGTGAGGAGGCTGTCGTCGGGCTCCGGCACCTCGGTGACGATCGCCTCGCCCTCGTGGCGCACGGAGAGGCCCGCCCCCTCGAACGCGGCCTTCGCGGCGGCGAGCAGCGGTGCGCCGCGCGCGTTGAGGGCGCGCACGGTCACGACGCGCCCGCGCGCCTCCAGCGCCAGCGGCGGGTCGGCGAGGGCGAAATCCCAGCGGGTGTAGCGGCCCGGAAACTCATAGCTCGACGAGAAGACGCAGCCGCGCTCGCGATCCAGCCGGTCGATCCAGCGCGACAGGGCACCTTCATAATCGATGCCGCGATCGGTGCGGGTGACGTGAACGCCCCCTGCGGTTTCGAATGATTGTGTGCTCATGCCGGGTCCGTCGTTGCGCTCGCGGTCCGGCCAATCATGCCGCGACCCCGAGATTTCGGGGACGCTGGCGCGGTGGGCCGGGGCTGTCAACGCTAGATATTGGACGACGGGCCCGTCCGCGAGGGTCAGAGCTTCGGGATGAGGATGTCGAGGATCGCCTTTTGCGTCGCCGCGTCGCCGTGCGCGGCCTCGACATTGGCATAAGCGAGGCCGTTCGCGACGGCGTAGTGGGAGAGCGAGCAGTCGGTGTTCGAAAGGTCCACTGTCTCGACGAGCACGTTGACGCCGGCCGCGTTCAGCGCCTCGGTGAGGCGGCGGGTGCGCCCGTCATTCGGCCCGCCCCGGCTCGCGAGGATCACCATCGCGTCCTCGCTCGCAAGGCCGCCGGAGGCGTTCGGCGCCGGGAAGGCGGTGGCGCCGGCATAGGGCGCGCGGATCGAGATCGAGCCCGACCCGCCGCTTTTGGCCGAGCCGCGCGCGTTGGTGTGGAGGGCGATCACGGGGCGGCCGCCGGGCGCGAGCATCGCCTTCACGAATTGCGGGCTGCGGCCGGGCTTGCCGCAGTTCAGCGACCCGGCGTCGAAATTGCGGTTGGGGTCGATGCGTCCGTTGAAGCGCCGCCCACCGGTCTCCACCACGCTCACCGCCCCGCCATAGCGGCCGAGCGCGTAGGCGGCGGTCTGGAGCGCGGCGTTCTCGTCGTCGTGCGGGAGGACGAAGAGGGGGCCGGAGCGGCCGCTGTCGAAGGTCTGGATGGTCCAGCTCTCGCCGCCTTCGATGAAGGTGGTCTCGCGCGCGCAGGTGCCTGCGAAAGCGGCGAGCGAGTCGTCCCGGTCGCCGAGGTCGGCGGCGGTGCGGCACCCGCTGGCGGCGACGAGGCTCGGCGGGCCGCCATCGTCGCCTCCGGTGCAGGCGGCGACGAGCATCGTCGCGGCGAGACCCATCGCGGCGCTTGCGAGGCGCATGATGTGTCGGGTCATCCAACTCTCCTATATGCGCCCGCACGGGTCGGGCCGGCGCGCCCGCGCCGGATTGGATTTGTGCGCGGCCGGCGGCCGGCCCGCGTCCGGACGCGTGTCGCTACCACCGGCGGCGACGCCTGAACAGCGCGACCCGGCATCGCGCGTGCTGAGCCGCCCGCGCGTGTCAGATCACGAACGGGACCGGGTTGAGATCGGCCTCCGGAGTCGCCATTTCGCGCATTCCGAGTGCGACCGGCACGTCATAGAGGCGGCCCGGTCCGAAGCGTGGGAGCCAGTCGCGAAGGTGAGGCGAGACAGCCTTCGCCGCCGGCACGCCCAGTTCCGGCCGGGTGACGTTCGCAATATAAATGTCGATCCCGGCCCGGTCGAAGAAGGTCTTCAGCGCATCAAATGAGATGGCGGGACCCAACGCGGCAGTTCCATCACCGGAAAGAAAACCACTAGCCAGAGCATTCGTCTCCGCCGACCATTGGAGAAGGGAGGGTATCGGCGGTGGCTCGTCCCAGTCTTGCGCGGCAGCCATTTGGGCAAGAGCGATTTCGCCCTGGAGCATCTCGAGCGTTGCGGAGCGGATCGCGTCGGCCGGGTCGAGCGCGGCGGCGGCCCCGATTGCGGGTCCCGAACCGTCCGGTTCAGCCGACAGACAGACGATTGCGGGTATCGGCAGGTCGGTTGCAATGCTGAGATGCCACGCAACACGCTTGCGTTGGCGCAACCAAAGCGCGAGAGGTTGTGGGAGTGCGTTGTTCACCGCCGCCTCTGAGATCCGCGGCGGCGTGAGCCGATTGTACCACCAGATGGCAACTGCGTCCCGCTCCACGAGTTCGAGGACGGCGTGGGACGTGGCGCCTGCGAACGTATCGCGGACAGCCGCGCCGCTCGATGACGAAAAGATGGGGGGAAGGCCGAGTCGCTCGTCTTCCCCCAGCAAAACGCTGCTTGCAGGCAGCCTGGCCGCGGTGCCGCGGGTGAGGTGGTGGGCTTTAACCCACAACTCATCCACTCCTTTTCCACAATTATAACGTGCAGTAAACCGCATGTTTGCACGAATTTCGCGCAGCTGTTCTGCACTATATTGCCAGAGATCTTCAGGTGTCACCGCGTCCTCCACCGCGGGATAATTTCGCGTCAAGCGGGTGTCTTCGTCCCCTGACGTGAAGAGACTCGCGCGCTCAATCGCCTCGCAAACGGCCGAAAATTTTGCCGCCTGTCCGGAAACGCCTCGTCCCGCCGCCGCACGCCATGCGGTCATCCAGACCGGGTCTTCGGGTTGATTCGCCGCAAAAGCGATGAAGAAGTAGGCAGGGCAGTTGTGGATAACAGTTTGAAGTATTCGCAAGTGGAGCTCTTTCCCATCGTCCAAATGCAGTGGTACTTCTACGTCACCGCCGGGCGAGATCCGGACGTCGATTGAATAAAGCGGGGCTTTGATCATGTTCTACGAAGCTAAGATCGACTGCGATGCCTTTGATGTGTCTGAACATCTTGAAGGTTTGGTTAAGCGCGATTTGAGGGGCAAGCAGATGGCTCGTATCGGTGTGAAGCGTTCGGCGATCCCGCAGATCGGCAAAGCGTTCGGCGAAGCCGCCAACGACCCCGCGAAGCGCGAAGCCTTCCGCAATGACCCGATCGCCTACCTGCAGTCCGCCGGCGTGTCCGCCGACGAGCTCGAAGGCCTCAACATCGTCCTGCACGAGGACGACGACAACACGGTGCATGTGGTTCTGCCGCAGGTCGTGGACGCCGGGCGTCTGCGCGCGAACGACCACGAATACCTGAAGATGCTGGGCACGATGGCGGTTCTCGGCTGCCACCGCCCGCTGAGCTAAGCCGACCCGCGATCAGCCCCTGGTGGCGCGGCCGGACCTAGATGGTCGGGCCGCCCACCTGGACGGTCGGGCCACCCACCTGGACGGTTGGGCTGCCCACCTGGACGCCGGCAAGCTCGAGAGAGTTGAACAGACGCCGTCGGGTCGCCTGATCCCGCGTCATGTTCGACCAGACGATCCAGCGCGAAAGCGCGTCACCGTCGACCGTCGCAAACGGTTGATTGCGGCGCACTTCGCGCTCGAACGAGACTCGGGCGGTTGAGGCGGAGACCAGGTCCCCGCGCTCCTGATGCGCCGCGATGGCGAGCAGGGACGAGTGGACGTTCTCCGGCGCACGGCGAAGATGGGTCACGCATTGCTCGAGGTCGCCCGCGAGGTACGCGATATTCGCCAGGTACCCGTGGAACCAAGGCGGAATGTAGCGGCCGGCCAGGTTCAGCGCCTGGTTGGAGAGGCTCCGTGCGCGCTCGATCTGACCGCAATAGGCGTTGGCCTCTGCGGCGGCGATGAGCGTGCGACTCGAATAGGGATTCAGCGCCAGCGCGTCGTCGAACGCGAGCAGCGCACGGTCATGGTCGTTGGATTGAACGCGCAGCCAGCCGAGAATCACGTGGTTGAACGGCTCGAGATCGTCCAGTCGAAGGGCGTGATCGATGCAGTCGCGCGCGCGGTCGAGCCCGGTGTTCGCATTCGTCGTCCCGATCGGAACCATGAGCCGCTGGATCATCAGGATCGAGCTGATCGAGGAGTGGACGAGGCTGAGCTGCCGTCCCTGCTCGTCGCCGGCGAGATCCTCGAGGATTGCGAGCGCCTGCCGGTCGGAGGAGTGGGTCCACTGGGTGAGGAGCTTGTAGGCTTCGAGCCAGCGGCCGAAGACCGACCCGCGCGTCGCCCCCTTGTCGTTCAGGATGTCCTGCTCGAGGCTGTTGACCGCGGACGCGATCATGACCTCGGCCTGGTTGCGGTCGGCGAGCGCCTCATAGTCGAGACGCACGCACGAGACCGTGTCCTGCCGCCGCGCATTCACGCAGCGCAGATAAATCGACTTCGCCGCCGGCTCGTCCCACAGGAGCAGGCGATAATCGTGGTCGACGGCGTCGCTCAGCTTCACCCGGCTGATGAGGCTCGCGCTCGTCTCCGCCTCGGGCTCCTTGTCGCGCTCGAAGCAGCGCATCGAGCGGAAGCGCGCGAGCTGGAACATGACCTCGGAGTGGGCGAACGAGAAGAGGTCCGGCGTCGGCCGCATGCCGTTGGGGCGGACGAGAGCGACGGTCGGCCGTTCGCGATGCGCTTCGATGGAGACGTCGCGCGGACCGTCCCAGGCGGAGCGCTGCGGCGGCTGGGCCTGGAGCGTTGGCGCGAGGGGGAACGATTGCGGAGTGGGCGCCGGCTGGGACGCGCTGAGCGAGCTCACGAAATCGGCGAGAGCGCGCGGCACGTTCACGTCGAGCTCGGCGAGCGCCGCGCCATAGTTGCGGAAGCGCTTCGTCGCGGCGGCGGTGTCGCCATGGACGGCGAGCGTGCGCACGAGCGTCTCGTTCGCCTCGGTATCGGTCGGCTCGATGCGCACGATGAGTTCGCAGAGCGCGATGACCAATCCGGGCGGCACGTCCTTGCCGCGCATGTCCTTCAACCGGTCGGACAGGTGGCGGTGGGTGACGCCGACCATGTCGGAACGGAAAGTGGAGACCCATTCGTCGAAGGACGGATCGCCGAGCTCGAGCCCGTGCAGCGGGTCGCCGCGCCAAAGGGCGAGCGCCTCGCGATAGGCGCGTTCGGTGCCGGTGTTGAGGCAGTGATTGAAGAGGGCGAGGTCCGACTGGGCGGGATCGCCCGCGAACCAGACGTGCGCCCGGTCCTTGCCCAGAAGGGGCTTGGCGGTCGACATCGCCGTGAGCATGGACAAAGCCTTGCGCAGCGACGCGCGCGCAAGTTCTGTCTCCGAATTGCTCCAGAGCAAGCCGCTCAGGCGCGCGCGCTCGATCCGGCGGTTCGCATGAGCCGCCAGAAAAATGCACAACGCTGCCGCCTTACGCGTCGGGAACTCCAGGCCCCGCCCGTTCACCATAATGCATGGCGCACCAAGCAGCTTGACCTGCAGATCATTGCGGCCGGTCGTCACAAGGCACCCTCCACTCCGTGACGTGGTCAAACTCTCTTTCGCATATTCTGCCGTCAACGGGATAGAAATTTACGCGTGGTTGTAGCGTGAGGGCGCATTGGCCGAGTTGAGTGTGGCCCGCGATCCTACATCAGGTCTACATTTCACGATGAAATCACGCTGACACATTATTGCTGGGCTGTCACTCATCGTTCCCGCACGGATCGAGGAATATATGACGGCCCCGATTGCCGACCTGCGTTTCATTAGGATGGAATCCCTTGATATGGGCGACCGAGAAGTCCTCGGCCGCCTCATCGCGTATGCGCGCTCCGAAGCCGAGCGGGCAGGCGAGGGATTGTGCTCTGAGCTTCTTTCCGCCGCACTTTTGGCGCTGAACGGCAGATCTGCCGCGGCCTCGCCGGATTTTGAACACGATCCGGACATCCTGCGTTGGCCGACCGAGATGCGACATTTTGTCGCTTAACGACGCCTCGGGCCCTCTTGCGGCCTCTCGTTCCGCCGTGTGCGGGGCCGAAGCGCTGATGTGCAACGTCGCTGGCGGTCTCTTCGCCGTGACCGATTCGATGGATCGGTGCTCGTCGGATTGGAAGAGGGCAGGTTTATCTCGCGAAGCCGAGATGCCTAAATGCCGCTGGCAGCAAACAGATTGTCGTAAGCCGCTATGACACATTCGGCCACTTTCGAGACATCCCATGAGCCGGCCGACGCGTTCCTGGCGACGGTCGGGCAACGCGTGCGCCAGCGCCGCAACATGAACCGCATCTCCCGGCGGGTGCTGTCGGAGCGCAGCGGAATATCCGAGCGTTTCCTCGCCGAGCTCGAATACGGGAAGGGCAACATCTCGATCGTCCGCCTGAAGGCGATCGCCGATGCCCTCGACGTCGCGCTCGAGGACCTGGTGCGCGAAACACCGTGCGACCGCCCCGCGCGGCCCGCCCCGAATGACTGGCGCGCCCATCCCGGCGCCATCGCGGATCTCTTCCGCCATGCCGGGGCGAGCGAGCAGGAGGCGGTCGTGAAGCTGCTGGTCTCCGCCATGCGGGGCCGTCGCGTCGCCTGAGACGCACCGCCCCGCCGTCGTGATGCGCGCGGGCGTGCCGGACCGCAGTGTGCCGCCTGTTGAGACGCGGTTCCTATTGCCCGCTGCCCTCACGCCGGGCCCCGCGCCCACGTTCCCCGCGCGCGGGACGTTCGCGACACCTCGGGCGACCTTCCTCGCAGCGTCAATCCCCGCCCACCGCACGACTTTTTTCCGTGAATGGGCCCCGTGCAATTGTCTCACGCATCACGCGCCGCTATCCATGCCGACGCGCGAACGCTGACGGGCGGAGACATTGATGGCCGAGGCCGACCTCGAAGACCTCCTCGCCAAGACGGCGCTCGGCGACCGCCGCGCCTTCCGCCGCCTCTATGAGCGATCGAGCGGGCGGCTCTTCGCGGTGTGCGTGCGCATCCTCCATGACCGGGCCGAGGCCGAGGACGTCGTGCAGGACGCCTATGTCAAAATCTGGCGCTACGCGGAGCGTTTTTCGGCATCTCGCGCCCGCGCGATGACCTGGATGATCGCCATCGCGCGCAATCTCGCGATCGACAAATTGCGCGCCAGGAAGACCCCCGTCGCCGCGCTGGAGCTTGCCGAGAAGGTCGCCGACAACGCGATGCGGCCCGACGAGCGGGCGATGGCCTCGTCCGAGGCGAAGCGGCTGATCGCCTGCATCAAGTCGCTCGAGGATCAGGATGCGCGGCTCGTGCGCATCGCGTATTTTGGCGGCGTGACCTACGCCGCATTGGCGGAGAGGGACGGCACGCCCCTCGGCACGGTGAAAAGTCGAATGAGACGGGCGCTCTCGATGTTGCGAGGATGTCTTTCCCAATGAGCATGGCTGAGGACAGCGACGACATCCAGGCGCTCGAATATGCGCTCGGCCTTCTCGACGAAGACGCCCGCCGCGCGTTCGAGGCCGCGCTTCTCGACGATCGCGAGCTGGCCACCAAGGTCTGGGCCTGGGAGGATCAGCTCCTCCCGCTCGCCGAGGCGGTGAAGCCGCGCCCGCTCGGGCCGCGCGTCCTGCGCGAGGTGGAGCGGCGGATCTTCGGCAAGGAGGTCGAGGAGCGCCGGGCCGACAAGCGCGCCATCAGCTTCTGGCGCCGCTCCTTCTCCCTCGCGAGCGTCGTGGCTCTCATCGCGCTTGGCGCGATCGCCACCATCGCGCTGCGGCCGGAGCTGGTGGTCGAGCCGCAGCCCCAATGGGTCGCCGCGATCATCTACGAGAACGGCTCGGTCACGCTCGCGCGACTGCGCGAGGACGGGACGCTCGTCGCGGAGGCGGCGCGCCCGCTCACCGGCAACGGGAGCCAGGAATTGTGGATCGTGCCGGCCGGCGGCCCGCCGCTGTCGCTGGGGCTGATGCCGGAGGAAGCGTCCGGCGAGATGCACCTCACCCGCGAGGCCGACCTGCAGTTCGCGCCGGGGTCGGAGCTGCGCATCACGCTGGAGCCGGTGGGCGGCTCGCCGACGGGCGCGCCGACCGGCCCGCTCGTCGCCTCCGGACCGCTGTCCTACATCTGATCCGTCAGGGGACGTCGTGGTCGGCGATCGGGGGGACGAGCACAGGCGGCTTGCCCTCCGGCTGGATCACCTGGGCCGGTCCCTTCTTGGCCTTGCGGATGGCGCCCATATAGTCCGGTGCCGTCACCCCCATTGAGACATAGATGTTGGTGAGCCCCTCGACGCCGAAGGCGGCCGGGCGCACCCACTCCTGCGGCAGGAAGAAGAGGCCGCCGCCGAAGGGGACGGGCGCCGTCGGCACCATCACGATGCGATAGACGTGCCCCTCGATCTCCACCGGCTCGTCTGAGGGCATCAGGCCGAGGACGGCGGTGCGCCGCTCGTCCGAGAAGAAGCACCAGACCGGGCTCATCGATTTCACGTCCACATCGTCGCGCCGCTCCAGGAGCTGCACGAAACGGGTGATCGTCTTGTAGATCGTGCCGACGAGGGGGATGCGCCCCACCGTCTCGTTGAAGAATGTGTTCCAGATGTTCCGGAGGCGCGACTGGACGACGAGGCCGATCACGTAGAGGCCGGCAAGGGCGATCGCCGCGCCGATGACGTAGGCGAAATTTTCGTTGAGGACGGCGCCGACGCTCGCGAGGAGGGCGCCGATCGTGCTGTCGGGGCCGAGATAGTAGCGCACATAGTCCGCGACCCAGCCGATCAGCATGAAGGTCAGGATGATCGGCAGGACGGCGAGGAGGCCGGTGATCATCGGCCGGATGATCGCGATCAGCGGCCGCAGCCAGCTCCGCTTCTCCGGCGGGGGTGTCGTCGACATGGCATCCTGGTCCTTCGCGTCTGTCGGTCAGGCGCCCCCGAGAATCGGGGGATGCTCGCGAAAGGCAAGCCGAAGGCCGACTTTTCCCGCCTGTTTCGCGCGGATTTGCGCATTTTGGGGCGGCTGCGGCGCGCCGCTGGGGATCGCCGGCGCCGGGCTGAAATCGCGCTGTCCATGGGCATGGCCGAGCGGGCCGAATTGCTTTACTTCCGATGGCCGAGTGACTACGGGTTTTGGCCATGGCACAGACTTTCCGCGACCGCTTCATCCAGGTCTTCTCGTGGTGGCAGGGCACCACCTTCGGGACGTCGTTCACCACGTGGCTGCGCGGTGAATTCGTCGGGGAAGACGAGTACGGCAACCGCTATTTCCGCAGCAAAGACGGCAAGATCGACCCCGTCCTCGGGTTCGAGAGGCGCTGGGTCATCTACAAGGGCGTGGCCGATTCCACCATGATCCCGCCCGGCTGGTACGGGTGGATGCATCACCTGCGCGACGTGGCGCCGGTGAACGACACCTACCGCCCGAAAGAATGGCAGAAGCCGCACCAGCCGAACCTGACCGGCACCCCGCAGGCCCACCGCCCGCTCGGCTCGATCCTGCGCCCCGATCCCGAGGCGAAGATCTCCGCCGGCTACGACGCCTGGTCACCCGAATAGAGACGCGCGCCGCCGCCGGCCGCGCCATCGGCGCCTGATCCGGCGGACGGCTCGACTTCGGCCCCGCGCCACGCCTCCGCCCGGAGGCGCGCAGAGAGGGCCAACACGAGGAGACGTGCCATCATGAAGATTGTCCGCAGCGGCGAAGTCCCGTCCGTCAAGGCGTCGCCCCAGAGTTTCACCGGCACCGTCTGGCAGATCCCGATCATCCGGGCCGAGGATCCGGCCCGCGTCGGCGCCGCGATGGTGACGTTCCTGCCCGGCGCGCGCACCAATTGGCACCATCACCCGCTCGGCCAGACGCTGCTCGTCACGAGCGGGCTCGGCTGGTTCCAGACCGAGGGCCAGGAGAAGATCGAGATCCGCCCCGGCGACACGATCTGGATCCCGCCCGGAGAGAAGCACTGGCACGGCGCGACGGACACGGTGATGATGTCCCACATCGCGATCCACGAGCGCGAAGGCAGCGACCACGTCACCTGGCTGGAGCCGGTGACCGACGAGCAATATCTCGGCAAGTAACCGCCGAAGCCCTCCGCAGAAACGAAAACGCCGCCCCGTGGGCGGCGTTTTGCATTTGGCGTGAGGCCTTACTTGTCCTGCAGGCGCATCAGGAGGCTCGACGTGTCGTAGCGTCCGCCGCCCATCTTCTGCACGTCGCCATAGAACTGGTCGACGAGGGCGGTGACGGGCATCCGCGAGCCGTTGCGCCGCGCCTCGGCGAGGACGATCGCGAGGTCCTTGCGCATCCAGTCCACCGCGAAGCCGAACGCGTACTCGTCCGCGTCCATCGTCTTCCAGCGGTTCTCCATCTGCCAGGACTGCGCGGCGCCCTTGGAGATCACGCTGATCACCTTCTCGACGTCGAGCCCGGCCGACTTGCAGAAATGGATCGCCTCGGCGAGGCCCTGGACGAGGCCGGCGATGCAGGTCTGGTTCGCCATCTTGGTGAGCTGGCCCGCGCCCGTCTCACCCATGAGGCCGACCATCTTGGCGTAGCAGTCGATGACGGGCTTGGCGCGGTCGAAGACGTCCGACTTGCCGCCGACCATGACGGTGAGCTGCCCGTTCTCGGCGCCGGCCTGGCCGCCGGAGACCGGGGCGTCCAGAAACTCGAAGCCGGCCGCGGCGGCCGCCGCGCCGAGCTCGCGCGCGACCTCGGCCGACGCGGTCGTGTTGTCGACGAACACCGCGCCCGGCTTCATGCCCTTGAACGCGCCCGTCTCGCCGATCGTGACCTCGCGCAGGTCGTCGTCATTGCCGACGCAGCAGAACACGAAGTCCTGGCCCTCGGCGGCCTCGCGCGGGGTCGCCTTGAAGGACCCGCCGTGCTCGGCGGCCCACTTCTCGGCCTTGGCCGCGGTGCGGTTGAAGACGGTCACCGTGTGCCCGCCCTTCTTGAGGTGGCCGGCCATCGGGTAGCCCATGACGCCAAGACCCAGAAATGCGACGTTTGCCATCGTCTGCTCCTCTCATTGTGGGGACGTGTTAGCCCGCCAGAGCGCGCTTGTCAGGCGGTCGCGGCGAAGGATGCGGGGGATGGCGCGCGGGGGCGCCTTTAGGGGAGGGCGGCGAGCGCCTGCTCGAGGTCGGCGACGATGTCCTCCACCGCCTCAATGCCGACCGAGAGGCGCAGGAGGGCGGGGGGCATCCCGGTCGAGGGCGGCTCGATCGAATGGCGGTGCTCGATGAGCGTCTCCACCCCGCCGAGCGAGGTCGCGCGCTTCACGAGCGTCAGCCAGCCCGCGACGCGCAGCGCCTCCTCCGCGCCGCCCTTCACCTCGAAGGAGAGGAGGCCGCCGAAGCCGCCGTCCATCTGCGCGGCGGCGACGTTGTGGCCGGGATGATCGGGAAGGCCCGGATAGCGCACGCGGGTGATCTTCGGGTGCGCGGCGAGGACGTGGGCGATGTGGAGGGCCGAGCGGCACTGGGCGGCGACGCGCAGGTGCAGCGTGCGCATCCCGCGCGTCAGGAGATAGGCGTCGAAGGGGCTGAGCGTCGCGCCTTCGGCCGAGCGCGCCGCGGCCGCCATCTCGAACACCTCCCTCCGCTCGCCGCCGCCGACGAGGACGCCGGCCAGAACATCCGAATGGCCGTTCAGCCCCTTGGTGGCGGAGTGGACGACGATGTCGGCGCCATGCTCCAGCGGGCGGGTCAGGATCGGCGTCGCCGCGGTGGAATCGACCGCGAGGACGGCGCCGGCCCGGTGGGCGATCGCCGCCGCGTCCGCGATCGGCACGACGTCGAGCCACGGGTTCGACGGCGTCTCGATGATGACGAGGCGGGGGCGGCAGGTGGCGCACGCGGTCTCGAGGCTCGCCAAATCGTTCGGATCGAACCAGCCGACGGGAATGCCCTCGCCGGCAAGGCGCGTCGCGAGCGAGCCGGTGCCGTAATAGGTGCCGCGCTGGACGACGATCGGCCCCTTCGCCCCGCGCATCAGCGCCGCGAGCGCGGCGATGCCCGAGGCGTAGAGGCGCGCGGTCGCGTCGCCGCCGCCCTCGAGCGCGGCGATGACCGCCTCGGCCTCGCGCACCGTCGCGTTGTGGTCGCGCCGGTAGAGGTCGGTGGTCGGCAGCGCGTAGTTCGCGTCGCGGGCGAATGTGGTCGACAGGTCGATCGGGCCGACGATGCCGCCGGTCTCAGGGTTCGACTGTCCGGCGGCCTGGGCCGCGATCGTGGCACGCTGCCAGTTGCTCATGTGCTCATGACGGGCTGACCCGCGGGGTCGGGCGCCTTTTCCTTGCGTTTCGGATCGAGATGACGCGTGAGGCGCCGTTCGAGCACGTCCCAGACCCGGCGCAGCGTCTCCACCAGCATAAGGTAAAGCGCGGCCGCATAGAAATAGACGTCGAAACGGAAGGTGTCGGAATAGGCGAGGCGGGTCTCGCCGAGGAGGTCGTAGACGGTCACGACCGAGGCGACGGCCGAGCCCTTGATCATGAGGATGATCTCGTTGCCGAAGGGGCGCAGCGCGAGGAGCGCCGCCTGCGGCAGCACGACGCGATAGAAGGCGATGCGCTTGCCGATGCCGAGCGCCGCCGCCCCCTCCCACTGCCCCTTCGGGATCGCCTGGACCGCGCCGCGGAAGATCTCCGCCTGATAGGCCGCGGTGTTCAGCGTGAAGGCGAGGAGGCAGCAATTGAACGGGTCGCGCAGGAAGGACCAGAGGCCGAGCGCGCGCCAGAAGCTCGCGAACTGGCCGAGACCGTAATAGATGAGGAAGAGCTGGGCGAGGAGCGGCGTGCCGCGGAAGAGGGCGATGTAGAACCACGCGAAGGAGCGCAGCCCCCAGCTCTTCGACATCCGCGCCCAGCAGATCAGGCTGCCGACGATGATGCCGAGCCCGACCGACCAGAAGACGAGCTGCAGCGTGACGAAGAAGCCGTCGAGGAGGTCGTCGCCATAGCGGGCGAGGAGGGGCGGCAAATAGTCCGTGATCATCGGGCGTATCCTCGGCTGTAGCGCGCTTCGAGGAGCGCCAGGACGGCCATCGAGATCATCGAGATGACAAAGTAGATCCCGATCGCCACGGCGAAGAAGAAGAACGGCTCCTTCGTGCTGCCGACGGCGATGAAGGTGCGGCGCAGGAGGTCGGGCAGCGCGATCACCGAGACGAGAGCGGTGTCCTTCAGGAGGACGAGCCAGAGATTGCCGAGGCCGGGGAGGGCGAGGCGCAGCACCTGCGGGATCAGGATCTTGCGCAGGATCGCCCAGCGGCCGAGCCCCAGCGCCTCCGCCGCCTCCACCTGCCCTTTGTTGATGCCGTTCAGCGCGCCCATGAACACTTCGGAGGCGAACGAGGCCTGGACTGCGCCGAGCGCCATGACGCCCGCGAGGAAGGCGGAGATCTCGATGTGGACCTCGGTCACGAAGGAGAGGACCCAGGAGATCGCCATCGACAGGCCGTAATAGACGATGAAGAGCGTGATGAGCTCGGGCAGGCCCTTGAAGATCGTGGCGAACACGGTCGCCGGGATCTTGAAGCGCCGGTCGCCGGAGCGGCGCATCAGCGCGAGGGTGAAGCCGGCGAGGAGGGCGACCGGCGCCGTGGTGAAGGCCAGGAGGAGGGTGATGCGGAGCCCCGCGGCGAGCTCGTCGCCCCATCCGTCCGGCCCGAAGCGGAGCAGTCCGATCAGGCTGTCATCCATGAGCGGGCTTTCGCGTGGAGAGGTCAGGAAAGGAAGTGGGATCGCGGGGCGGTCTCATCGTCCGCCCCGCGCAAGCGCATCAATCGCCGTAGACGTCGAACGCGAAGTGCTTGTCGTTGATCTCTTTGTACTTGCCGTTCGCGCGGATGGCGGCGATGGCGGCGTTGAGCTTTTCCTTCAGCTCGGTGTCCTCCTCGCGCACGGCGATGCCGGCGCCGGGGCCGTGGATCTCGTCGTCATTCTTGAGGGTCGCGAGGATCTTGCAGCAGGCCCCGTCCTCCGAATCGATCCAGGAGGAGAGCACGACCGAATCGTCGATCGCCGCGTCGATGCGGCCCGACTTCAGGTCGAGCTTGTACTCTTCGGGCGTGCCGTAGCGGCGCAGCTCGGTGTCCGGGTAGATCTTCTCGGCGTAGTTCGCGTGCGTTGTGGACGACTGGGCGCCGAGGATGATGTCGGCCATCGATTCAGGCGAGGCGTCGGTGAGAGGAGAATCCTTCGGCACGGCGATGGCCGGCGGGGTGTTGTAGTACTTGTTGGTGAAGTCGACGATCTCGTCGCGAGCGGGCGTCATCGACATGGACGCGATGATCGCGTCGAACTTGTTGGCGAGGAGCGCGGGGATGATGCCATCCCAATCCTGCGTCACAAACGTGCATTCGGCGTTCATCTCTTCGCAGAGCGCATTCGCGATATCGATATCGAACCCGACGAGATTGCCCGCCGAGTCGAAATAGTTGAACGGGGGATAGGCTCCCTCCGTCCCGATGCGAAGCTTCATCTTTTCCTGCGCATGGGCGGGCAGCATCGTCACGATAGCCAGCGCTGCTGCGATAATGATGCGGTTCATGGAACCACTCCTCTCCTGCTCTTCCAGTTGGCATCTTCACGGTTCGGGGGCCCTATGCAAGCGTCGCGCCGCGCGCAAGCCTGGCCTTCGCCCGAAAGCGGACGTTTTGTCGGATGGTGCTTGACTTCCGGGGTCCGCGCTCGTAACTCCCAGCGCTCAGGATTAAGAACCGCTGCCCGAAGCGCGTCGGCACGGCCGGCGCGCTTGTCGTTGCAACAAGCGTGGTGACACGTGATTCGCATCGACGTTGAGAGGCAGGCGCATGCGACGACGAGGCGAGGATGTTCGCGGTAATCAAGACGGGTGGCAAGCAGTACAAGGTTGCCGCCGGCGATGAATTGAAGGTGGAGACCGTCGCGGGTGCGGCGGGCGACGCCATTGTGTTTGAAGACGTGTTGATGGTCGGCGAGGGTGACTCGGCGACGATCGGGACCCCCACCGTGGCCGGCGCCACCGTGAAGGCCGAGATCGTCGATCAGGTCCGCGCCAAGAAGGTCATCATTTTCAAGAAGCGCCGCCGGCAGAATTCGCGGCGTCGCAACGGCCACCGTCAGCCCCTGACGCTGGTCCGCATCACCGGCATCGAAGCGTCCGCGTGACACTGACGGAGGAGTAGAGAGCATGGCACATAAAAAGGCAGGCGGTTCCTCCCGCAACGGTCGCGATACCGCTGGTCGTCGTCTCGGCTTCAAGAAGTTCGGTGGCGAGGCTGTCGAGGCCGGCAACATCATCGTGCGTCAGCGCGGCACGCGTTGGCACCCCGGCGACAATGTGGGCATGGGCAAGGATCACACCCTGTTCGCGCTCGTCCCCGGCCACGTGGCGTTCCGCAAGAAGCTCGGCCGCACCTACGTGACGGTCAATCCGGCGACCCCGGAGAGCGACCCGTTGCCGATGGCGGCGGAGTAAGCGCGACAGCGCACGCGATTTCCGGCGCACCCGTCAGGGCCAGCGCCGGACGACGGCTCGAAGCCACGGTCGCGGACCGTGCGAACGCCCCCGGCGGCCGCCGTGCGGCCGGGGTGACGAGCCCTTTCCATATTTTTTCTTATCGGTGCTTCGGCTCCGCCGGTGATCGCGCCGGCCGCACGGTCCTCCGTTCGGCGTTGCGGCGTGCCGGAATTCGTGGCGACCGAGCCTCGGTGGCGTTCCGCTACCGGGGCCTTTCGGTTATGACCGGCAGCGTTCCGGAGCGCATCGGCCGCGCCGCGCGCGGACACGGCGGCGGCCACCTGCGGAGCGGCGAAGTCGTGAGGCGTCGGCCATGAAATTCCTCGACCAGGCTAAGGTCTATGTCCGCTCGGGCAATGGCGGGCCAGGCGCCGTCTCGTTCCGGCGCGAGAAGTTCATCGAGCAGGGTGGACCGGACGGCGGCGATGGCGGCCGTGGCGGCGACGTGTGGGTCGAGGCCGTCGAGGGGCTGAACACGCTCATCGACTTCCGCTACCAGCAGCATTTCCGCGCCGGGCACGGCATCGGCGGCGCCGGGCGCAACAAGACCGGGGCGAGCGGGGACGATGTCGTCCTCAAGGTGCCCGTCGGCACCGTCGTCCTGTCCGAGGAGAAGGACCGCGAGATCGCCGACCTCACGGCGGCCGGCCAGCGCGTGCGGCTTCTGAAGGGCGGCAATGGCGGCTTCGGCAATCTGCGCTTCAAGTCGTCGATCAACCAGGCACCGCGCCACGCCAATCCCGGCCAGAAGGGCGAAGAGTTGGGCATCTGGCTCCGCCTGAAGCTGATCGCGGACGCAGGGCTCGTGGGGCTGCCAAATGCCGGCAAGAGCACGTTCCTCTCTGCCGTCTCCGCCGCGAAGCCGAAGGTCGCCGACTACCCGTTCACGACGCTGCACCCCCATCTGGGGATCGCCGAAATCGACACGCGGCGCCTCGTGATCGCCGACATTCCGGGCCTCATCGAAGGCGCGAGCGAGGGCGTCGGCATCGGCGACCGCTTCCTCGGCCATATCGAGCGCTGCGCTGTCCTCCTTCACCTCGTCGATGCGACGAGCGATGACGTCGTCAACGACTATGTGACGGTCGACACCGAGCTCGCCCTTTATGGCGAGGGTCTCGACGAGAAGCCGCGCATCCTCGCCCTCTCCAAGATCGACGCCGTGCCCGATGCGGACGAGGTCGAGGAGAAGAAGGCCATGCTCGCCGAGGCGACCGGCCGACAGGTCCACACCATCTCCGCTGCGACCGGACGCGGCATGACCGAGATCCTGCGCATCATCGCCGACTATGTGCGCGCCAACCGCGCTGGAGAGGCGGCCGCCGCCACCAAGGAAAAACCATGGCAACCCTGAGCGAGGCCGCCGCCCACGCGACCACGGGTCGCGTGTCGTCGGCGCGGCGGATCGTCGTCAAGCTCGGCTCGGCGCTGATCGTGGGGCGGGACGGGGAGGTGCGGCGCCGCTGGCTCGCGACGCTGTGCGCCGACCTTGCGAAGCTCCACGCCAACGCCGACGTGGTCGTCGTCTCCTCCGGCGCGATCGCGCTCGGCCGCACGCCGATCGGCTATGGCCGGCGGCCGTTGCGGCTCGAAGAGAGCCAGGCCGCGGCCGCGGTCGGGCAGATCGCGCTCGCGGCGGAATGGTCGGCGGCGCTCGGCGCGGAGAATGTGCGCGCCGCGCAGGTCCTCCTCACGCTGCGCGACACCGAGGAGCGGCGCGCCTACCTCAACGCCCGCTCCACCATCGCCGAGCTTCTGCGCGCCCGCGTCGTCCCCGTCATCAACGAGAACGACACGATCGCGACCTCCGAGATCCGCTACGGCGACAATGACCGGCTCGCTGCGCGCGTCGCGGCGATGATCTCGGCCGACTGCCTCGTCCTCCTCTCCGACGTCGACGGCCTCTACACCGCGCCGCCGGCGCAGGACCCGAACGCGACCTTCATCCCCGAGGTCACCCACCTCACGCCCGAGATTTGGGCAATGGCGGGCGATGCCGGGTCGGCGCTGTCGCGCGGCGGCATGAAGACGAAGATCGACGCGGCGCGGATCGCGACCTCTGCGGGCGTCGCAATGGCGATCGCCTCCGGGCACGTCGACCACCCGCTGAAGGCGATCGACGAGGGCGGCCGGGCGACCTGGTTCCACCCGCGCAGCGATCCCGAAACGGCGCGCAAGATCTGGATCTCCGGCTCGCTCCAGGTCACCGGCGCGCTGTGGCTCGATGCCGGGGCGGTGGCGGCCGTCGTCGGTGGGCGCAGCCTTTTGCCGGCGGGCGTGACCCGTGTCGACGGCGAGTTTGCGCGCGGCGACGCCGTGCGCCTCGTCGGTCCGGAGGGGCAGGAGGTCGGGCGCGGCCTTGTTGCCTACGATGCGGCCGACGCCCGCTTGATTGCTGGGCAGAAAACGAAAACTATTGCCGAAAGGATCGGCGCGCGGGCGCGTGCCACGATGGTCCATCGTGACGACATGGCGCTGAACATCGCGCCACCGGAGGCTTTGTGAGCGCCATCTTGCCCCTTTCCCGCGGACCGACGGACGATCCCGTCGCCGTGGTCGCCGAGCTCGGCCGCCGCGCGCGCCTCGCACAGCGCGCCCTCGCGCGCGCGTCGACGGAGGCGAAGCGGGCCGGATTGACCGCGATGGCCGCCGCCATCCGCGCGTCGTCGGCCGAGATCATGGCGGCGAACGAGGCCGACCTCGCCGCGATGGAGCCGGGCAGCGCCTTCTATGACCGCGCCAGGCTCGATGCCGACCGGCTCGAAGGGGTCGCCGCCGCGGTCGAGGCCGTCGCCGCGCTTCCCGACCCCGTCGGCCGGGTGCTCGCCTCGTGGGAGCGGCCGAACGGCCTCCTCATCGAGCGCGTCGCGACACCGCTCGGCGTCATCGGCGTCATCTATGAGAGCCGGCCCAACGTCACCGCCGACGCCTCCTCGCTCGCGCTGATGTCCGGGAACGCGATCATCCTGCGCTCCGGGTCCGACACGGCCCGCACCGCGACCGCGATCGCCGACGCGCTGCGCCAAGGGCTCGCAAGCGTGGACCTCCCGGTCGACGCGATCCAGCTCGTCCCGACCCAGGACCGGGGCGCGGTGGGCGCGATGCTCGCCGGCGCCTCGGGCGGGATCGACGTGATCGTCCCGCGCGGCGGGCGCAGCCTGGTGGAGCGGGTGGAGAAGGAGGCGCGCGTGCCGGTCTTCGCGCACCTCGAAGGGCTCTGCCACGTCTATGTCGACCGCCACGCCGACCGGGCGATGGCCGTCGCGGTGGTGCTGAACGCCAAGATGCGGCGCACCGGGATCTGCGGCGCGGCCGAGACGCTCCTCATCGACGCGGCGATCGCCGACAGCCACCTCCCGGCCATCGCGACCGCGCTCGCGGATGCGGGCTGCGAATTGCGCGGCGACGCGGAGGCGCGGGTGATCACCCCGATGCATCCGGCGACCGAGACCGACTTCGCCACCGAATATCTCGCGCCGATCCTCTCGGTCGCGGTGGTGGACGGGATCGAGGGCGCGCTCGACCATATCGCGCGCTACTCCTCGCATCACACCGAGGCGATCGTCACCAATGACGAGCCGACCGCGATGCGCTTCCTCGACGAGGTGGATTCGGCCATCGTGCTCCACAACGCCTCGACACAGTTCGCCGATGGCGGCGAGTTCGGCATGGGCGCCGAGATCGGCATCGCGACGGGCCGCTTCCACGCACGCGGACCCGTGGGGCTCGAGCAGCTCACGACGTTCAAATATTGCGTGCACGGACAAGGTCAGACACGGCCGTGAACGATTGCCATCCGGGCGCCTTCCCGCGCTTCGTCCTTGACCCCAGCGATCTGCGCGTGCCCCCGGCCGCGCCTGGCCAGTCGATCGCGCTCTTCGGCGGCTCCTTCAACCCGCCGCACAGCGGGCACCGCAATGTCGCGCTCGCGGGCCTCACGCGGCTCGGCGTCGACCAGGTCTGGTGGATGGTCACGCCCGGCAATCCGCTGAAGGCGAACGACAATCTCGCCCCCTTGGCGGAGCGGATCGCCGCGACGCGGCGCTTCGCCGACCATCCGCGCATGGTCGTCACCGCCTGCGAGGCGACGATCGGCACGCGCTACACGGCCGACGCCATCGCGTACCTCAAGCGCCGCTATCCGGCGGTCCACTTCATCTGGCTGATGGGGGCCGACAACCTCGCCCAGCTGAACCGCTGGCTGAAATGGCGCGACATCGTGCGCCAGGTGCCCGTCGCGGTGGTCGACCGGCCGGGCGCCTCGCCCTCGGTCCTCGCCGCTCCCGCGCCGTCCGCCTACGCGTACGCGCGCATTCCTGAGTCACGTGCGCGGGCGCTGGCCCGCGCAAAGCCGCCGGCATGGGTCTATCTCCATGTCCCCCTCGACCCCAATTCATCGACGCTTTTACGGGCGAAAAGTGCGCATTGATGCGCCAAGTCTTGAAAGCGACATGGACAGGAACTTATCTTTTTGATTAGGCGGCCTCCGATTCGACGGGGTTCGCCTGAGCGCAGTCTATGAAAGGAACCCGCGCACACATGGCATTGACGTCCGATGGGACGGTTCAGACGTCTCACAGTGAGGTGAACGGCGACGACGCCGTGCCCCTCGCCGTCGTCCTCGAAAGCCTCGAAGATTCAAAGGCGGAGGACATCGTCGCCATTGATGTGACCGGCAAGACGCCGATCGCCGACCATATGGTGGTCGCCTCGGGCCGATCGCACCGCCACGTGGGCTCTATCGCAGAACACCTGTTGCGTGACCTGAAATCCGGCGGAGCCAAATCCGTGCGGGTCGAGGGCCTCAATAGCTGCGATTGGGTCCTCATCGACACCGGGGACGTGATTATCCACGTCTTTCGGCCGGAAGTCCGCTCCTTCTACAATCTGGAGAAGATGTGGCAGATGGAAAGCTCCTCCCACGTGGAGCTCGTCGTCTGAACATCCTCGTCCTTGCCGTCGGCAAGGCGTCGAAGGGGCCGGAACGTGAGCTGTGCGCGCGCTATCTGGAGCGCGCGTCGAAATCCGGCCGGCCGATCGGCCTCTCTTCCGTCGAGGTGAGGGAGCTGCCGGACGCGCAAGGGCCGACGCGCGCCGCCATCGAGGGGGAGCGGATCCTCGGCCAGCGACCGGCCGGGCGTCTCGTCGCCCTCGACGAGACGGGTGCGGGCTGGTCGAGCATGGCGTTCGCCGACCGCCTCCAGGGATGGCTCGACCGGGGCGAGCCGACGATCACGTTCGCGATCGGCGGTGCCGACGGGCTGTCGGACCCGGTGCGGGCTGCGGCAGATCATCTCGTCTCGCTCGGCGCGATCACCTTGCCCCATCTCCTCGCGCGCGCCATCCTGCTGGAGCAGATCTACCGGGCTGTGACGATCCGTCTCGGTCATCCGTACCATCGTGCCTGACCGGTTTGTGGGCTGAAGCGATGCGGGCCATCCGGCGCCATTCCTTGTGCGGAGCTTTCCTCGCCGCGACGGCGGTCGCGGCGTCGATGCCGGCCGTCGCCCAGACCGCTCCCGCGGTCCCGGCCGCGCAGGCGGCGGGCGAGAGCGAGGCGAGCGCCATCGCGCGCGAGCGCCAGCAGCTTCTGAACCGGCTCGACCGGCTGCGCGAGCAGACGAGCGCGACCGAGGCGCGGGCGAAGTCGCTGGGCGATGCGCTCGTCGACCTTGCCGGCGACGAGGCGAAGCTGCGCCAGCGCCAGGAGGAGGTCGGGGGCCGCGTCGCGACGCTCGAGCAGCGGATCGCGGGGGAGGAGGAGGCGCTCGAGGCGCTGACCGACCGCCAGGCCTCGATCCGCCATGAGCTCGCGCAGAAGCGGGCCGAGCTCGCGACCATTCTGATGGCCCTCCAGCGCATCGGACGGCGCCCGCCCCCGGCTCTTTTCGGCGACACGGGCGGGCCGATCCCCACGGTGCGCGGGGCGATTTTGCTGAACGAGGTGCTGCCCTCGCTTGACGCCGACGCGCGCGCCCTCGCCGAGACGCTTTCGGAGGCGGCGCGCCTTGCCGACGATGAGCGCGACCGCTGGGCGGAGCTGCGCCGCGACCTCTCGACCGTCGAGGAGGAGCGCCAGCGTCTCGTCGAGCTCGGCGAGGAGCTGGAGCGGCGCCGCGCGATCTCTCTTTATGAGCGCGACCGGGCCGCCGCGGACCTCACGCGGCTTGCCGAGGAGGAGGGGAGCGTGTCCGGGCTCCTCGCCCGCCTCACGGAGGAGGGGGCGCCCAAAAGCGCGCCACCGCGCGAGGGCTTCTCGACCCGGCGGGGGAGTCTCGCGACCCCTGTTGCGGGACGAATCGTTTCCCGATATGGCGAACCAACCCAGAGCGGAGCGCTGTCGGAGGGCGTCACGATCGCCGCGCTCCCGCAGTCCACAGTTTTCTCGCCGATGCCGGCGACTGTGCTCTTTTCTTCACCATTTCGTGGCTACGGCCACGTCTTGATCATGGACGCTGGGGACGGCTACCATATGGTGTTGGCAGGGCTGGAAGAAGCAGCGGTCGCACCAGGAGACCTCGTCGAAACGGGGGCTCCCGTCGGGCGAATGGGGCGATCGAGCCGCCGGTCAACAATTGCGTCGGCCGGTGCCAAGGGGTCGGCACTTCTTCAAGCAAGACCCGCACTATATGTTGAGTTGCGCAAAGACGGCTCGGCGATCGATAGTCACGGCTGGTGGCGCGAAGAGACGGCAGTCGAAGTTGGAAGGACAGGTGGATGATCCGTCGGATTGGTTTGGTGTTGACCGGCGCGGCGTTTGGTGCGGCCACGGTGATCGCTTTCGCAGACCCGGGCGCATTGCTTCCGATGAGTGCGAACGCGGCCTCATCGTCGGACACCTATCGCCAGTTGAACCTCTTTGGCGATGTGTTCGAGCGAGTGAAGGGCGACTATGTCGAGGCGCCTGATGAGAAAGACCTGATCGCGAACGCGATCAATGGGATGCTGTCCTCGCTCGACCCGCACTCGAGCTACATGCCCCCCGATGATTTCCGCGACATGCAGGTGCAGACGCGCGGCGAATTCGGCGGCCTCGGCATCGAGGTCACGATGGAGGGCGAATATATCAAGGTCGTGACCCCGATCGACGACACCCCGGCCTTCGAGGCGGGTGTGCTCGCGGGCGACCTCATCACCCACCTCGATGGCGAGGAGGTCGCCGGCCTCTCGCTGGCCGAGGCGGTCGAGAAGATGCGCGGCCCGGTGAACACCGACATCGTGATCACCGTCCAGCGCGAAGGCTCCACCGAGCCGATCGACATCACGATCACCCGCGACATCGTCCGCATCCAGTCGGTGAAGTGGGAAGAGATCGGCGACGATGTCGGCTACATCCGCATCTCGCAGTTCAACGAGCGCACGTTCGACGGCCTGCGCAAGGCGCTCCGCGAAATCCAGAACGACATCAGCGAAGATGCCGTGAAGGGCTACGTGGTCGACCTGCGCAACAATCCGGGCGGCCTGCTCGATCAGGCGATCTCGGTGTCCGACGCCTTCCTCGACCGTGGCGAGATCGTCTCGACCCGCGGGCGTGAAGAAGCCGAGACGCAGCGCTACAGCGCCCGCGCCGGCGACCTCACGAACGGCAAGCCGGTCATCGTGCTGATCAATGGCGGCTCGGCCTCCGCGTCGGAGATCGTTGCGGGTGCTCTGCAGGATCACCGCCGCGCGACCATTGTCGGCACCCAGTCCTTCGGCAAGGGCTCCGTGCAGACGATCATCCCGCTCGGCTCCAACGGCGCCATCCGCCTCACGACCGCGCGCTACTACACCCCTGCAGGCCGCTCGATCCAGGCCAAGGGCATCGACCCGGACGTCGAAGTCGCACAGCCGCTGCCGGAAGAGCTCCGCGGCAAGGTCGAAGCGCGCGGCGAGGCTTCGCTCCGCGGCCACCTCTCCTCCGAGGATGGGGCCGAGGGCGAGCGGGCCGGCTCCTTCGCCTACGTCCCGCGCGAGCGTGACCAGGACGAGCAGCTCCAGTACGCCCTCGAGCTGCTGCGCGGCATCAAGGTCAACAAGGTGTTCCCGCCGGACCCGAGCGCTGGCGTGCCGAACTGATCCCGCTGGCCGCGCCCCGATGATGTCGGGGCCGGCTCACGCGGCGACACGAAAGAAGGTGGGCCTGGCGCCCACCTTTTTTTGTGCCCGCCATCTGCGTGCCCGCCGCAAGCGTGGGGGGCGGGAAATCGCAATTGTGGCGTTGTCCCCACGTTCCTCTACCGCGAATCGCCGCTTCGGCGGACAATGCGCACGGATCTTGCTACGCCGGACGGCAAGTGGGCGCGAGGGATACGTCCCATGGCTCGGTGCCGGCGTCGGATGAGGCTCTAAAAAGACGAGGTTACTCAATGCGGGTTGTGGTGGTCGGAGCGCTGTATGGCGCCATTGCTGTGGGATTGGGCGCTGTCGGATCGCACGTCCTCGACGGGGCCGTGCCCGTTGAGAGCAACGAGCTGCTGAGGACGGCGGTCTTCTATACGGCGATCCACGCGGCCGTGATGGTCGCGATGGGCGCGCTGAAATCCCATGTTCTGCCGATCCTTCTGGGGGCGGCCTCCTGGGCCTTCGGTCTCGGCGTCTTCCTCTTCTCCGGGTCGCTCTTCGCGATGACCCTCGGCGCGGCGCCGGAGCTCGCCTACGTGACACCGGTGGGCGGGGGCCTCCTCATCATCGGTTGGCTCCTGCTCGCCGTGGCGGCGGCCCGCCGCATCTGACACGCCGCGCGGCGTCCGCGTCGCACGAGGCGAACGCGCAACGAGAGCGCCCGCGGGTTCCGCGTGGCGCTCTTTTCGTGTCCGGGGCGCGGTCGGGATCCTGCCGAGGTGCCCGCGAGAAGTTGTAAAAGTTTCGCGGTTCGCGCGTAGTATTGCCGGCAACAAGTCTTACAACTTTGTTCGGATGAACATCGGTTGCCGAGATCTTCCGCGAAAGTGCTGCAGAAAAGCGCGATAGGCCGCTCTCAGACGCGCTGAGGCGTCAATTTATTGGATTTTTGCATATCTGTGATGCAACGTGTGCATGCGCGCGACACACGGCGTGACTTTGCCGCGTTGCGGCATCGCGTCATCGGACATGGGGCTGGAGATGGTGCCGCAGGGGAGGATTGAACTCCCGACCTCACCCTTCTTACCACCTCGGCTTTCGCCGCCGCGCCGGCTGGCGCGTTCGTGGTCTGGACTATCCCTTCGTCCGCTCCCGAAGGAGGGGGGACGCCGCCCGTCTAGTCTCTACACCGTCCCGCGTGGCGGGCTTGGCTCGGGATTGGCAACGGCCGGAGCCGGAAGCTTTCCCCGAATTTGGGCGGTTTGCACCCCACGGTTTCCCGCGGGGGAGGCAATCTTCGTTACCAAGGGTGCGCTCTACCACTGAGCTACTGCGGCAACGCGAGGGGGCATAGCATCGCTTTTCCCGTCCGTCCACATTCTTTCGGGATGAGTTTGGCGCTGTGGAGAACTTAGCCTGCGCCTTTTGGTAGCTGGGGGTAGCGTTCCCAGGCGAATGGGGGCATATCACTAAGCGCACAAACGTTCGCGTTGTGCGATCCCGTGCCTTATGATCGGATGACGGCCGGTCGCATTTTTGGCCTGGGATGAACGTGTGTGCGGTGCACGCATCGGCTCGGCGCTGCGGAAAAATGCGGACCAATGTCGCATTTGCGTTGCGCAACTACGACGTGGAGTTTAATTGCATATACCAAATAGAACACATTTGGTATGACGGAGCCCTTGTTGGGATGCGGGTGTTCGAGGCGCAAAACGGCTTTGGTTTGTTTCGGCAGCCTGAGTCGGTTAACTCGACATTGTGCGCACCCAATGCCAAAGTAACGCTTGGTTGCTTTAATTGGCTTCGATAGAATCTGCGATGAGTTCGTGTGTGCGAGAGTGAATCCGTCACATCCAATTCCTTCGAACTTTCTGTTCGACGAAAGAGGTTCGAGATGGAGCCAGTGAGGATAATCGAGAATGACCAACACGTCGACTGAGCGGAACACTATGCCGGAGTCGCGACCCGAAAACGTACCGAACCAGCGCTCTGCCAACTCGGTTGACAGTCATGTTGGATCCCGCGTTCGCCTGCGGCGGCTTGAACTTGGACTAAGTCAAGAAAAGCTCGCCGATCAACTCGGAATTACATTTCAACAAGTTCAAAAGTACGAGCGCGGAACGAACCGCATCGGTGCCAGCCGGCTGCACCAGATCGCTCTCGTGCTCCAGGCGCCGATCACCTACTTCTTCGAAGGCGCGTCGGACACCGCGCTGCCGCGCAACAGCGATGCCTCCCCGCTCGCCCAGGCGCTCAGCGATCCGGCGACCGTCCGCCTCGTGCGGGCCTTCGCCAATATCGGTGACCCGCACCTGAAGCAGAAGGCGATCGGCATCATCGAGGCGATCGCCGAGACGGCCGCGAGCACGCGCCCCGACGAGACCGCGTAAATCGGTCTCCCCCTGCTGCGCCCCCGCGCGTCGGTCGCAAGACCGCCGCACCGGGGTGCTGCGCGCATCACAGCGCGCGCACTCGGCACGATTGGCCGAACTTTGTGCCCGAAAGGCGTTGGAAGGGCCCGCGGTTCACTGCTATCTGGCGCGTGAGACACACGAGGCCCGCGGATGAGCACGAGAACCGAAACCGACTCCTTTGGACCGCTCGAGGTCCCCAATGAGCGCTATTGGGGCGCGCAGACGGCCCGGAGCCTGATCAACTTCAAGATCGGCACCGACAAGATGCCGCCGGCGATGATCCGGGCCCTCGGCGTGGTCAAGAAGGCCGCCGCGCTCACCAACAAGGAACTCGGCAATCTCGAGCCGAAGCTCGCCGAGGCGATCTCCGGCGCGGCCGACAAGGTCATCTCCGGCGAGATGGACGACAACTTCCCGCTCGTCATCTACCAGACCGGCTCCGGCACCCAGTCCAACATGAACGCCAACGAGGTCATCTCGAACCTCGCGATCGAGGCGCTCGGCGGCACGATCGGCTCCAAGGACCCGATCCACCCGAACGACCACGTCAACCGCTCCCAGTCTTCCAACGACACCTTCCCGACGGCGATGCACATCGCGGCGGTGGAGGAGGTGACGCACAGCCTGCTGCCGGCGCTGAAGCACCTGCGCGAGGCGATGGACGCGAAGGGCAAGTCCTTCGCCGGCATCATCAAGATCGGCCGCACCCACACCCAGGACGCGACGCCGCTGACGCTGGAGCAGGAATTCTCCGGCTATGTCGCCCAGCTCGACTATGCGATCGAGCAGGTCGAGGGCTCGATCGCCGGGCTCCTCCCGCTCGCGCAGGGCGGCACCGCCGTCGGCACCGGCCTCAACGCCAAGCCGGGCTTTGCCGAGGCGTTCGCCGCGAAGGTCGCCGAGATCACCGGGCTCCCCTTCGTCACCGCGCCGAACAAGTTCGCCGCGCTCGCCGCCCACGACGCGCTCGTCGCCGCGCACGGCACGCTGAACACGGCCGCGACCGCGCTCTTCAAGATCGCGAACGACATTCGCCTGCTCGCCTCCGGGCCGCGCTCGGGCCTTGCCGAGATCTCGCTGCCGGAGAACGAGCCGGGTTCCTCGATCATGCCGGGCAAGGTGAACCCCACCCAGTGCGAGGCGATGACGATGGTCTCCTGCCGCGTGTTCGGCAACCAGACCACCATCACCGTCGCCGGCAGCCAGGGCCACTTCGAGCTCAACGTCTACAAGCCGGTGATGATCGACGCGTTCCTGCAGTCGGTGCGCCTCCTCGCCGACAGCGCGATGAGCTTCGCCGACCATTGCGTCGTCGGCATCGAGGCGAACCGCGAGCGGATCCAGGACCTGATGGAGCGCTCGCTGATGCTCGTGACCGCGCTCGCGCCCGAGATCGGCTACGACAATGCCACCAAGATCGCCAAGCTCGCCCACAAGAACGGGACGACGCTGCGCGAAGAGGCCGTCGGCGGCGGCTTCGTGACCGAGGAGACCTTCGACCGAGTCGTGCGGCCCGAGCTGATGATCGGGCCTAAGTGACGGATGGGTCCTGTCATCAATCTGCGCCGCGTGCGAAAAGAGCGTCAGCGGGACGCCGAAAAGGCGACCGCTGCGCAGAACCGCGCCAAGTTCGGACGCCCCCGCCATGAGAAGGAGCGCGACGACGCCAACGCCTCGAACGCCGATGCCAAACTCGAAGCGCACCGCATCGACCGGCCTGAGTAAACGCTCGGTCGTCCTGCATGGTCATGCGACGAGCGTTGCTCTGGAGCCTGCCTTCTGGGAGGCGCTGCAGCGCTGGGCCGGGGACGAGGGGCTGTCGACGGCGGCGCTGATCGCGTCCATCGACCGGCGGCGCGAGGGCGGCTCGCTCGCCTCCGCGCTGCGCGTCGCGGTGCTGCGCTGGGCGTTCACGGCGACGCCGAAAGAATAGCGCGCCACACCCGTCGCCTCTCGGCGGCAGGGTCGATACCAGCAAGGATGCGGATGATGAGGGGCCCACGGGCCCCTTTTTCGTCAGTTCGCGGGCGCGGGCTCAAGGTCGCGCGGCAGGACGCGGAAGGGCTGCGGCCGCAGCGGGCTCGCGCCAGAGGCGGCGGAGGCCGCCGAGGAGACGCCCTCGCGGCGGCGCAACTCGTCCGAGACGCGCTCTCGCGTGCCGCGCCTCGCCTCGTAGGCGCTCGCGGTATCTGACAGCTCGCCGAGGAGGGATTCGATCTCGTCGCCGGCCGGATCGTCGAGCGCGGCGCCGCGCTGCGGGTCGGCCGGCGCTGCCTCCGTCGGCGTGGATTGGAGGCGGAAGGGCTCCTGCGGCCCGCTCGCGCCCGGCGTCGCGCCCGGCGTCGCGGCCGGGGCCGCGGCATCGGCTGGGGCCGGGGCCTCGGCCGGCGGCGTGCCGGGGAGGGAGGCGTCGCGTGCGTCTGCCTCGGCGGCGAGCTCCTGGTTCTGCTCTTCCACCGCCTGCACCTGCTGCTCCAGGGCGCGCAGGCTGAGCCACGTGGCGAGCGAGGCGACGTCCACGCTGCGCGCCGGGCTCTCCATTGGCCCCGCGATCCGCACCCCGATCCGCGCCGCGTCCGGCGCATCGGAGCGGACGGCGAGCGCGAAGGCGCTGGCGAGGTCCCAGGTGCCGAGATCGAAGGAGGCGTCGGCGAGCGCGACGGCGCTCTCGCGGTCGAGCGCGAAATCCTTCAGGCGCACCGTTCCGCCATTGATGTCGAACGCGCCCGTGAGCGTGCCGAAGGTGAGGTCGGAAGCGTCGAGATGGGCGATCACCTCGGCCGGCGTCACCGCCTCGCCTGCGTCCGCCGGGAGCGGGAAGGGGGCGGGGTTGAGGCCGATGAAGCGCCCGTCCGCGACCGACAGCGTCCCGTCGCCGGAGAGGCCTGCGACGAGGCCCGCGACCGAGTGGCCCGTCGCCGCCGCCTCGGCCGAGAGGTCGAGCCGCCCCGTCGCGACAGGCCGCCCGTCCCGCTGCCACACGAGGTTCGCCAGCGAAACGCCGTCGAGCGCGAGGCGGCCCGCGAGCGAGGCGCTCAGCGCGTCGCGGGTGAGGGAGACGCCGCCGGACGCCGCGCCGCCGCCGATGGTGCCGCTGAGCTCGTCGATCGCGAGACGGTCCGGCGCGAGGGCGAGGTCGAACCGGGCGTCCTGGAGTGTCGTCGCGCCGATCGTCATCCGGTTCGCGGTGATCGCGACCGAGACCGGCACGTCCGGAAGGGTGGCGGGCCCGAACGCCGCGGTCGGCCAGGGCGTGTCGGGGCTGGCGGCGAACGCGTCCGGTCCGAGGATGAGGCCGGCGAGGGCGAGGAGGTTCACAGTGTCGGTCGAGAGGGCCCCGCCGATGCCGTCCGAAGCGGCCGTGAGGCGGCCGGAGACGCGCACCCCGTCGACGCTCGCGCGAATGTCGTCGAGGGCGAGGCCGGCGTCCGCGTCGGTGCCGAGACGGCCCGAGAGGCGCACCGGCCCCACGTCCGGGAGCGCGCGGCCGAGGAGCGTGCCGACGGCCGGAAGGCGCGCGGCGGAGGATTCGAGCCGCCCTTCCCAGCGCAGCGCCCCGTCGAAGCGGGCCGTGCCGTCGAGCCCCACATGCGCGCCGGCGGCGGCGAGCGAGGCGTCGATGTCGATCCCGGAGACCGCCTCGCCGGAGGCGGTGAAGCGGAACTCGCCGGGGGAGGGCTGGTCGAGGTCGGCCGCGGGCAGCCCGACCTGGCGCATCAGCGCGGCGGCATCGGGGTTGCTCGCGGTGATCTCCAGCGAGAGCGGCCGCGTCAGCCACTCGCCCTCGAACGGAACGCCGCTCGCCGCGACGGAAAGCTGCGTGCCGCCGAGCGCGCCCGAGAGGCTGAGGGAGAGGTCCTGCCGCCGCTCGCCCGGCCGGCCGACGAGCGAGAAGCGCACGTCCCCCGGCGCGAGGGCGGGGACGATCGCGGCGAGGCGCCGGGCGGTCTCGCTCGCCGGGAAGACCTCGGCAAGGCCCGCCGCCAGCGCGTTCCCGTCGGAGAGGAGGAGCGTCCCGTCGATCGCACCGACGGGCGCGCCGGTGAGGTCGGAGATGGTGCCGGAGGCGAACACCTCGGCGCCCGCGATGTCGTCGGCGACGAAGGCGTCGATGGTGAGCGTTCCGTCGCGATAATCGGCGTCGATATTGAGGGCTGAGCCCTCGATCGAGCCGAGCCGCAGCCGATCCACCGCGAGGTCGAGGAGGAGGTCGGTGCCGCCCTGGGTGGAGAGATCCGCGAGCGCGAGGATCTGCGCGCCGGAGACGACGTCGGTGAGGTTGAGGAGCGGGGCCGAGAGCGAGACGTCGATGACGGAGGGCGTCGCGGCGTCCGGCGAGGGGTGATATTGGGCGCGCCCGTTCGCGGTGCTGTCTCCGACGCGCACGCTGAGGCGCTGCGCGATCATGCCGCCGCCCGAGACGTCGATGTCGGTCTCGACGAGGATCGGCGCGATGAGGCCGGCCGCCGACGCCTCGCCGGTCCACCACCGCACGAGGCTCGCGGGCTGCGCCGCGCGCATCCGGAGCGACCCCTGATAGGTCCCGTCGCGGACGACGCCGTTGGTGTCGATGAGCGCCTCGCCCGGCAGCAGCGCCTCCGCCCGCTCGATGGTGAGCCCGTTGAGCCCGGTGCGCGCCTCGACCGACACGTCGCGCACGAGCGCGCCCCCCGCGACGATCGCGCCGATATCGAGCTGCGCCGAGACGGGGAGGCCGCCGCCCGAGACGGCGGAGAGGCCGGAAAAGGCCGGGCCGAGATGGGCGAGGAGGCGGGCGACGGCCTCGCGCGGCGGGGCCTGGGGCGCGGTGCCCGCGCTCGCGGCCGGGTCGGCCGGCGTCGCGCCCGCCGATCCGGCGAGGGTTCGGTCGATCCGGTCGAGGTCGATCTGGCGCGATTCCAGCGTGACCCAGAGCGGCTCGTTCTGCGTCAGATTGTATTCGGCGCGGCCGGAGAGTTCGAGCGGGGAGTCGGCGGGGCCGTAGCTGAGCTGGGCGCGCGCGAGCGCCACGCGGGCCGGGTCGAGCATCAGGTCGCCGCCGATCGACCAGGCGAGAGGGCCCGATCCGGTCAGCGTCAGGCGTCCGGCGAGGGAGGGTGCGGCGGGAGCGGGCGAGAGCGTCGCGTCCAGCGCCACGCTCGCGCCGAGCGCGGGGAGGGCGGCGCGCGCCGAGATCGGCATCGCTCCGCTCGCGTCCATCGCGCCGCCGGCGATGCGGAATTCCTGCGCGCCGCCGCCCGCGGTGATCGTGCCGTTCACGGTGAAGGGTCCGCGGAGCGAGCGCGCGTTGCCGGTGAGGCTCACATTCTCCAGCGTGCGCGTGGTGCCGGAGCGCGCGTCGCGCAGGACGAGGCGCGTGTCCGTCACCGCGACCTCTTCGACCTTCGTGTCGCTGGCGTCGAAGAGCGAGCCGAAGCGGCGCTCGCGGGTGATGTCCGGCAGCTCCAGCCCGCCATCATGATTGACGCGGACATAGACGGTCGGCTGGTCGAGCTGGAGCGTGCGGATGCTGAGCTGGCCGCTGAAGAGGGGGGCGAGGTCGACGTCGAACTCGACCCGCGCCGCCTCCATCAGCGGCGCGTCCGCATCGCCGAGGCGCACGTTGGTGAGGCGCAGATGCGGTCGGGGCAGAAGGCGCACGTCCGCCTCGCCCTCGATCGCGACGTCGGTGCCGAGCACGCGCTCCGCGTTCGCCTCGATCGTTGCCCGGTAGAGCGTCCAGTCAACGAAATAGGGACCGACCAGCGCCGCCGTGAGAGCCAGAACGAGGGCAGTCCCAATCGTGATGACGATCCAATTCACGCCGCTTCCCTATACTCGATGCACCATCGCGTGGGGCAGGATCAGCACGTCGCGCGCTCTATGCTCCCCCGTACCCCTTTCGGTTGGCAACCGGCCGGAATGACGCGTCACACTGGATCAGAAGATCTTGCCCGGATTGAGGATGTCGTGCGGATCGAGCGTCGTCTTGATGGCGCGCATCACGTCGACCGTTCCGCCGAGCTCCCGGCGTAGATATTTCATCTTGCCCTGGCCTACCCCGTGCTCGCCGGTGCAGGTGCCGTCCATGCGCACGGCGCGCTCGGCGAGCCGTTCCATGTAGGTCGCCGCCCGCGCCCGCTCGTCCGCATTGTCGTTGTCGACGAGGAGGAGGGTGTGGAAGTTGCCGTCCCCCACATGGCCGACGATCGGCGCGATGAGGTTGAGCTCTTCAAGGTCGGCCCGCGTCTCCTCGACACACTCGGAGAGGCGCGAGATCGGCACGCACACGTCGGTGGAGATGCCGGCGGCGCCGGGGCGCAGGCCGAGCGAGGCCCAGTAGGCGTCGTGGCGTGCCTGCCAGAGCTTGGAGCGGTCCTCGGCGCGGGTCGAGAACTCGAACGGGCCGCCGCCGAACTCCTCCGCGATCGCCGCCACGGCCTCCGACTGCTCCTCGACGCCGGCCTGCGAGCCGTGGAATTCGAGGAAGAGGGTCGGCTGCTCGGGCAGGGTCAGCTTGGAGTAGGCGTTGACGGCGCGGATCTGGAGCTCGTCGAGAAGCTCGATCCGCGCGACCGGGATACCGGACTGGATCGTCATGATGGTGGCGTTGCACGCGGCCTCGACGGTGGGGAAGGGGCAGACCGCGGCCGAGATCGCCTCCGGGATGCCGGAGAGCTTCAGCGTGATCTTGGTGATGAGGCCGAGCGTGCCCTCCGAGCCGATGAGGAGGCGCGTGATGTCGTAGCCGGCGGAGGATTTCTTCGCCCGGCTCGCGGTGCGGATCAGCTCACCGCTCGCGAGCACCGCCTCCAGCGAGATCACATTGTCGCGCATCGTGCCGTAGCGCACCGCGTTGGTGCCGGAGGCGCGGGTCGCCGCCATGCCGCCGATGGTCGCGTCCGCGCCCGGATCGATGGGGAAAAAGAGGCCGCGATCGCGCAGATATTCGTTGAGCTGCTTGCGCGTGACGCCGGGCTCGACGACGCAGGCGAGATCCTCCTCGAACACGTCGAGGATCCGGTTCATGCGCGAGAAGTCGATCGAGATGCCCCCCGCCGGCGCGTTCACATGGCCTTCCAGCGAGGTGCCGACCCCAAACGGGATGATCGGCACGCCATGCGTGCGGCAGATGTCGACGATGTCGACCACCTCCTCGGCCTTCTCGACGAAGACGACCGCGTCCGGCGCTTCGACCGGCAGCCAGGTGGTGGTGTGGCCATGCTGCCGGCGCATGGCGAGGCCCGTGTCGCAACGGTCGCCGAAACGCTGCTTGAGGATGGGCACTGCCAGCGCGATACCGTTGTCGTTGCGCGTGGGTTGTCTCAATGGCAGCGCCATTTTCCCGGTTCCATCGTTGTGAGGCTTTTGCAACACCCTAGCAAAATGCGCCATGATCACAACAGGATCGCAGGAAAGGGAGCCATGCTGAACACTTCCGGAGCCACCGCTCCGCTCGTCTGGTCCGAGCCGTATTCCATCGAGCTCGGCTGGTTGGACGCCAATGGCCATCTGAACATGGCCTACTATCATGTGATGTTCGATCGCACCGTGGACATCGCGCTCGAGATGATCGGGCTCGGCGATTCGTACCGCGACGCGCACAATGCGAGCGTCTTCAACGTCGAAACTCATGTGGTCTATCGCCGCGAGGTGCAGGCCCACGACCTCGTGCGGGTGAGCTTCCAGCTCCTCGGCCGGGACCAGAAGCGCCTCCACTGCTTCCAGACGATGATCGTGGACGGGGACGACGAGCTCGCCGCGACATCGGAGAGCCTGTTCGTCCACGTCGATCTCGACGAGCGCCGCTCGGCGGCGATCCCGGAAGCGGCGGCCGCGGCCGCCGATGCGATGATCGAGGCGCACAGGGCCGCGGGGGATCCCCCGATGGCGGGCCGGCGCATCTCTTCGCTCTCCTGATGGGCGAGGGCGGGGACGAGGCGTCGCAGGCCGGCAGCACGTCGCCATCGGGCGGCGCGGCCGGCGAGGCAGGCGCGCAGGAGAGCGGCCAGCCAAGCGACGCCGCGGGCGACGCGCCCGGAGAGGAGCGACGCCGCCTCGCCGCGGTCCTCGCCAAGATGGGGGACGGCCGCTCCTGGGTCCGCGACACCTATTCGCGGACGATGGAGAACATCCTCGCCTTCATCGCCAACCGCACCCCCGCCATGTGGCTGCTCGCGCTGATGATCGGCGCGGCGGTCGGGGCGGCGGCGGTCGTCTTCCGCCTCGGCATCGGGGCTGTCCAGTGGCTCTGGCTCGGCGAGATGAGCGAATACACGCTCGACGCCATCTCCGCGCAGCCCTGGTGGGTCATCGTCGCGGCGACGACGGTCGGCGGCGCGATCGTCGGCCTCTTCAACGCCTTGATCCTCGATGGGCGCCGCCCCGGCGCCGTCGCGGACGTGATCGAAGCCTCGGCGCGGGGCGGGCGCGGCGTCTCGGCGGTGAACGGCCTCTGGTCGGCCTGTGCGACCGTCATCTCGCTCGGCGCGGGCGCGTCGGCCGGCCGCGAAGGGCCGGTCGTCCATCTCGGCGCGACGCTCGCGGCCGGCCTCACGCGGATCGCGCAGCTCCCGCCCCAGTCGGGCCGGGTGATCCTCGCGTGCGGCGCGGCGAGCGCGATCTCCGCCTCGTTCAACGCGCCGATCGCGGGCGTCCTCTTCGCCCACGAGGTGATCCTGCGCCACTACGCCGTCAGCGCGTTCGTGCCGATCGTGATCGCCTCGGTGTCGGGGACGCTCGTCGCGCGGCTCCTCTTCATCGGCAACGTCGCTGCCTTCCAGATTCCGACCTACGCGATCGGCTCCTATTGGGAGATGCCGGCCTTCGCCCTTCTCGGCGTCGTCGCGGCGGGCGTCGCGGTCACCTTCCAGTTCGCCCTCATCGTGTTCGACCAGACGGCCCGCGCGATCATCATGCCGGCCTGGGCGCGGCCGATCATCGGCGGCCTCGTGGTGGGCGTGATCGGCGCCTTCGCGCCCGAGATCCTCGGCGTCGGCTACGAGGCGACCGACACCGCGCTCCATGGCGGCTTCCTGCTGTGGACGATGATGCTGCTCGTGGTGCTGAAGATCCTCGCGACGGCGGTCACGCTCGCCTCGCGCTTCGGCGGCGGGATCTTCTCACCCTCGCTCTATCTCGGTGCGATGACCGGCGGCTCGTTCGGCATCATCGCCGCGATGGCCTTCCCGGACCTGGCCTCCGACCACGGGCTCTACGCGATCCTCGGCATGGGCGCGGTCGCCTCGGCGCTCCTCGGCGCGCCGATCTCGACGACGGTCATCGTGTTCGAGCTGACGGGCGGCTACGCGCTGTCGATCGCGCTCCTCCTCACCGTCTCGATCGCGACCGGGCTGCACCTCGCCGTCCACGGCCGCTCCTTCTTCCACTATCAGCTCGAGACGCGCGGCGTCGTGCTCGCGAGCGGGCCGCACCGCTATTTCCTGAAGACGATCACCGTCGCGACCTTCATGACGCCCGCCGAGGAGCCGGAGACGCTGACGGAGGAGACCGACCGGCCGAAGATCCGCTCCAACGACACGCTGGAGACGGCGCTGCGCCACTTCAACGAGTCGGGCGCCGACTTGCTCTTGGTGGTGGACCCGCGCGACCGCGCGCTGGTGGTGGGCACGGTCAGCCACGTCCAGGCGCTGCGCGCCTACAACCGCCAGCTCGTCGAGACCAGCGAGGAGGAGCACCGCTGATCCGGGCGGCGCCGCGCCTCAGATCTCGGGCGCGATCGGCCGCGTGCGCGCTTCGAGCCAGGCCCGCTCCTTGGCGTTGAGGTCGCCGGAGAGGGCGCCCCGCACCCGCGCGTGATAGCAGTCGAGCCAGCCCGCCTCCTCCGGCGAGAGGATGTGCGGGGCGATGAGGCGCGTGTCGATCGGGGCGAGCGTCAGCGTCTCGAAGCGGTGCATCGGGATCTCGCCGCCCGGCGGGACGGACGGCTCGCGCACGAGGACGAGATTCTCGATCCGGATGCCGTAGGCGCCGGTGCGGTAGTAACCGGGCTCGTTCGAGATCACCATGCCCGCCGCGAGCGGCACGCGGCTGCGCTTGGAGATGCCCTGCGGCCCCTCGTGGACCGACAGATAGGCGCCAATGCCGTGCCCGGTGCCGTGCTTGAAGTCGAGCCCGGCGCGCCAGAGGGCGATGCGGGCGAGGGGGTCGAGCTCGGAGCCCATGGTCCCCTCGGGGAAGCGGGCGAGCGAGATCGCGATCATGCCCTTCAGGACGCGGGTGAACTGGATGCGGAAATCGTCCGTCGGGGTGCCGGCGCAGATGGTGCGCGTGACGTCCGTCGTCCCGTCCGGATATTGGGCGCCGGAATCGATGAGGATCGGCTCGTCCGCCGCGATCGTGCGGTTCGAGGCGGTGTCGACCCGGTAGTGGACGATCGCCCCGTTGGGGCCCGAGCCGGAGATGGTGTCGAACGAGATGTCCACGGCCCCGACCTCCCGGCGGAAGCCTTCGAGCGCCTCGACGAGGTCGATCTCGGTGCGGCCGGCCGCGTTCTCGTCCGCCCAGGCGAGGAAGCGGGTGAGGGCGAGCCCGTCGCGCCAGTGGGCGGCGCGCATCCCGGCGATCTCGGCCTCGTTCTTGATGGCCTTCGGGCGCAGCGTCGGATCGGTCGCGCTTTTCAGCTTGCCGTCCGTCTCGATCGCCGTCAGCGCCGCATCGGAGGTGCGCGCCGGGTCCGCCTCGACGGTGAGTCCCTTCGACAGCGCGGCGAGGGTCGCGAGATAGGAATCGGGCGCGACGAGCGTCGCGATCGGGGCGACGGCCTCGGCGACCGCGTCCGGCACCTTCTCGGGATCGACGAAGACGGTGATCTTCCCCTCCCGCGGGATGAAGGCGCGGGAGAGGACGAGGGGCGTGTGGGCGACGTCGGCCCCGCGCCAGTTGAGGAGCCAGCTCACCGCGTCGCTCGCCGCGACGAGGACGGCGTCGCCCTTCATCGCGTCGCGGATGGTGGCGATCTTCTCCTCCGGCGTCCTGCCGGCGAGCGGCAGCGGATGGGCCGTCACCGCGCCGCGCGGGGGGAGGGGGCGGTCGGTCCAGATCTCGTCCACCGGGTTGCGCTCGAGGCGCACGAGGGTGAGGTCCTTCGCGCGCGCGGCGAGCCCCTCAAGGTCGGACCGGCTGTGGAGCTTCGGGTCGACGCCGAGGCGGATTCCCGCGAGATGCTCTTTCATCCAGGCGCGCACGTCGTCCGGCTCGCTGAGCCGGGCGTAGACGTCGCCCGGAACCTGCGTCTCGGCCTGGAGGGTGTAGCGCCCGTCCGTCAGGAACAGCGCCTTGTCCTTCAGGATGATCGCCCGGCCCGCCGAGCCGGTGAACCCGCAGATATAGGCGAGCCGCTCATCCGAGGCCGGGAGATACTCGGATTGATATTCATCCTCATGGGGGACGACGAACCCGTCCACGCCGAGCGCATCGAACAGATGGCGCAGGCGCGCCACTCGCTCACGCAATTCGTCGGCGGCGACGGAGGGGGAGGCGAAGGTCTGAAATGGCATGGCTGACATTTGCCTGAAGGTGGACGCTCGGCAAGCCAAAGATCACCGCGAGCCCCCGCGCAAGCCATTCGGGCAGGCAAACCGAGCTTGTCATTTGATGGGCATCAGATGCCCACTTTTGTTGCGTTGCAATATGCGGAGGCAGCCATGCAGTGAGGTGCGTTGTGGGAGCGGTCCCAATCGTTAGGTATGGCTCATCCCCGCTGCGGACCGAACCTGACCCAAGGGTTGCTGCGGCGCACAAATCTGGAGTTACGCTGCAATGTCGACTGTTACCGCTCGCGACTACGTCCTCACCGGCTCCGACAAGGAGCGTGGTTTCTTCAGCCGTCTCGGCGCTGGCATCGTTGCCTCGCGCAAGCGTCAGGCTGACCGCGCCGTCGCCGCTTATCTTCTCAGCCTCGACGACGAGACCCTCGCCCGTCTCGGTTATGACCGCGCCGAAGTCGAGCGCCGTCAGCCGGCCGGCTATCCCTTCTACTAAGTCCCTGTTCTGACGGGGATAATACCGGGTTCGATCAGCCGCCCTGCGGGGCGGCTGATGACCGGGACCCCGCGGAAAGCCTAGTCTTCCGTGACGAACGGAGTGCGCAAGCTCTCCGCCTGCAGGCCCCGCATCGCTGTGACGGGGCTCGCCCGACGCTCCAGGATGAGCGTCACCCAATCCTCGATCAGCACCCGCCCGACGAGGCGGAAACCGCGATTGAGATAGGCCGCACGCACGCGACGCGCGTCCGTGGTGCGCAACCCCGACAGGATCAGATTGCGACGCGCCGAGGCCGCGAGCCGCGGCGCCATCGCGATCAACGGACGGGCGAGAATGTTCGCCACGACCGTGTCCGCTTCGGCGAACGGTCCCGCCGCCACGACGACGCGAATCGGCAGACGGCAGCGGTTCGCCTCGACATTCCTCTGCGCGACGCGCACCGCGATGGGGTCGATATCGCCGGCCTTGACCGCGCTGGCGCCCAGGCGATCCGCGGCGATCGCGAGAACGCCGGACCCCGTCCCCACATCCATCATCGATCCGAGCGGGCCGCGATTGGCGACCCGTTCGAGCGCGATCAGGCAGCCCTTGGTCGAGGCGTGGTGCGCCGTTCCGAAGGCGCGGCCGGCGTCGATCTCGATGCGCCAGCGCGAGGGCGGCAGCTTCGCGCTGTCATGCGAGCCGTAGATGACGAATCGCCCGGCATCGACCGGGTGCAGCTGGCGCTGGCTCTCGGCCACCCAGTCGCGCTCGGCGAGCGAATCGAACTCGAAGGGGGGCAGATCCGGCAAAAGCGACCTTGCCGCCTCGAGAAAGCGGGTTTGCGCGGATTCGTCAGCCTCCTGAAACAGCACATCAATTAACCAGGGGCCGTCTTGCTCGGAGCGGTAGACGGAGACGATCGGCTCCCCTTCGTCGACGAGCGCGTCGAGCGTCGTGAGCGCCGCGAGCGCGGGCTTCTGGAAGGCGTCTCCGACGCCGAGGGTGCAGAAGGCTCGGGTGACCATGGGTGCGTGCTGGACCTGGGAGTGGGGGGTGTCGGCGCGCCTGCGCCGGGCGCTGTGATTTAGAGGAGAAGGCGATCCGGCCTCAAGCCCGATTGCCTTTTTGCTACTCCTGCGGCCCCCAGCGCGGGGCCGAAACGAAATGAGCCGCGCACAAGGCGCGGCTCACTCCAATCCGATGGGAGAGGTCGGATGGACTTAGAAGTCCATGCCGCCCATGCCGCCCATGCCGCCACCCGGCATCGCGGGAGCCGAGTCCTTCTTCGGCGCCTCGGCAACCATGGCCTCGGTCGTCACGAGAAGGGAAGCGATCGACGCGGCGTCCTGGAGGGCGTGACGCACGACCTTGGTCGGGTCGATGATGCCCTTCTGGATCATGTCGCCATATTCCTCGTTCTGCGCGTCGAAGCCGAAGTCGGCCGTCGCGTTCTCGAGGATCTTACCGACCACGATCGAGCCTTCGACACCGGCGTTCTCAACGATCTGACGAACCGGAGCCTCGAGCGCGCGCAGGACGGTCTTGATGCCGGCCTGGACGTCAGCGTTGTCGGAGGAGAGCTTGGAGACGGCCGCCTTGGCGCGGAGCAGAGCCACACCGCCGCCCGGGACGATGCCCTCTTCCACCGCAGCGCGGGTGGCGTTGAGCGCGTCGTCGACGCGGTCCTTCTTCTCCTTCACTTCGACTTCCGTCGCGCCGCCGACGCGGATCACCGCGACGCCGCCAGCGAGCTTCGCCAGACGCTCCTGGAGCTTCTCGCGATCGTAGTCGGAGGTGGTCTCTTCGATCTGCTGCTTGATCTGAGCGACGCGGCCCTTGATGTCCTCGGCTTCACCGGCGCCGTCGACGATCGTGGTCTCGTCCTTGTTGATCGTGACCTTCTTGGCGCGGCCAAGCATGTCGATCGACACGGACTCGAGCTTGATGCCGAGGTCTTCGGAGATGACCTGGCCGGCGGTCAGGATCGCGATGTCCTGCAGCATGGCCTTGCGGCGGTCGCCGAAGCCCGGCGCCTTCACGGCCGCGACCTTCAGGCCACCGCGGAGCTTGTTGACGACGAGCGTGGCCAGAGCCTCGCCTTCGACGTCCTCGGCGATGATGAGGAGCGGACGGCTGGACTGAACGACAGCCTCGAGGATCGGAAGCATCGCCTGGAGGTTGGAGAGCTTCTTCTCGAAGATGAGAATGTAGGGATCGTCGAGCTCGACGGTCATCTTCTCGGCGTTCGTCACGAAGTACGGCGAGATGTAGCCGCGATCGAACTGCATGCCCTCGACGACTTCGAGTTCGGTCTCGAGCGACTTGGCCTCTTCGACGGTGATGACACCCTCGTTGCCGACCTTCTGCATGGCGTCGGCGATCATCTGGCCGACTTCCTTGTCGCCGTTGGCGGAGATGGTGCCAACCTGCGCGACCTCATCGGAGGTCGAGATCTTGCGCGAACGGGCGGTCAGATCCTTGATGGCCTCGATCACGGCGAGGTCGATGCCGCGCTTCAGGTCCATCGGGTTCATGCCGGCGGCAACCGCCTTGGCGCCTTCGCGGACGATCGCCTGGGCGAGAACGGTCGCGGAGGTCGTGCCGTCACCGGCGAGATCGTTGGTCTTCGAGGCGACCTCGCGGACCATCTGGGCGCCCATGTTCTCGAACTTGTCCTCAAGCTCGATTTCCTTGGCCACCGTCACACCGTCCTTCGTGATGCGCGGAGCACCGAAGGACTTCTCGATCACGACGTTGCGACCCTTCGGGCCGAGCGTCACCTTGACGGCGTTGGCGAGGATGTCGACACCGCGGAGCATCTTGTCGCGCGCGTCAGACGAAAACTTGACTTCTTTGGCTGCCATCGTTGGCTCCTAAAACTAAGCTTTTTCGGGTACGTGCGCGAAACTTACGCGGCCGTCGCGGGGACGCCTTCGACCACGCCCATGATGTCGCTCTCCTTCATGATGAGGAGGTCTTCACCATCGAGCTTGACTTCGGTGCCGGACCACTTGCCGAAAAGGACGCGGTCGCCAGCCTTGACGTCGAGCGGCGTGACCTGGCCCTGCTCATTGCGGGCGCCCGGACCGACGGCGACAACTTCGCCTTCCTGCGGCTTTTCCTTGGCGGTGTCGGGAATGATGATGCCGCCCTTGGTCTTCTCTTCGGACTCAATGCGGCGCACGACGACGCGGTCGTGCAACGGACGGAATTTCATGTCTGTCCTCGTAAGGTCATCGTCGATCTGAGCCTGCTAGCACTCGCAAGTGGGGAGTGCTAACGGTTGAGGCGGAGATAGGCGGGTCGGTTTTGAGTGTCAACGGCACCGGCCGGAACTTTCCGTCGATTTCGCCGTTAGAGGGCCCGCCTCTGACGCCCCGTAGATAGGCGTAGCGGTCCCCGTTGGCGGACGACCGAATGCCGCACGGGAGGGGCGACCCGCCGCGCCGCCAGCGATACGGCGCGTTTTGGCGCACGCCCCGTCGAAAACGAGCGGCGCCCGGCCGACGACCTAACAGACTTTTCGCGCCGGCGCGATGCCTCGTTCGCGCTGTTCAATTCTTGCCGCCGTCGTCGACGCGCTTGGCACGCGCATATACGAAGCATATACGGTCCATACGCATTGTATGGAGGCCCGGATGGGCATTGTGAGCATCGACGACGATCTGCACGACCAGTTGCGCCGCGCGAGCAAGGTGTCCTGCCGCTCGATCAACGCGCAGGCCGCCTACTGGATCAAGGTCGGGATGCTGTGCGAGACCAACCCCTCGCTGAGCTTCGCCGAGATCATCGCGCGCGAGTTCAGCGACGCCGGCGTTGCCGCGCGCCCGCTCGCCGCCAACGAGGCATGACGAAGACGCCGCAGGAGCTGGCGCTGATGGCGCAGTCCGGCCGCCTGCTCGGATCCGTCTTCGGCCTTCTCGACGAGACCCCGCTCGTCGGCCTGTCGACGCTCGCCGTCAACGACATGGTCGAGCGCTTCATCGTCGACGACTTGAAGGCCCGTCCCGCCAGCAAGGGCCAGTACGGTTACGCGTTCGCGCTGAATTCCTCGGTGAACGACGTCGTGTGCCACGGCATCCCGTCCGAGACGGCCGTGCTGCGGGACGGGGACATCGTCAATTTCGACATCACGCTGGAGAAGGACGGCTACATCGCCGATTCCAGCAAGACCTACCTCGTCGGCAATGTGCAGCCCGCCGCGGCGCGTCTCGTCAACGTGACCTATGAGGCGCTGTGGATGGGGATCCGCGCGGTTCGTCCTGGCGCCCGGCTCGGCGATATCGGATGGGCGATCGAGCGCCACGCCAAGCGCAACGGCTATTCGGTGGTGCGCGAATATTGCGGCCACGGCATCGGGCGCGAGATGCACGAGGAGCCGCAGATCGTCCATTTCGGGCGGCCGGGCACGGGGATGCGGCTGCGCGAAGGGATGGTCTTCACCATCGAGCCGATGCTCAACCGCGGCCGGCGGAACGTGCGCACGGAGGCTGACGGGTGGACCGTCGTCACGCGCGACGGCTCGCTCTCGGCCCAGTTCGAGCACACCGTCGCCGTCACCGAGACGGGCGTCTCCGTCCTCACCCTGCGCCCCGGCGAGAACGCGATGGGGCCGGGCGGGGTACGGCGGACGGCGGAGCAGGGGGCCGGAATCGGCGCTCCCGCGATCGGCGAGGCGTCGGCCTAGACGTTGGCTGCCGATCGCGTTGGTGACGCGATCTAGAAGGCGACCTCGCGCGGCATGACGACGAGGGTCGGCATTTCCGGCAGCGTGTTGAGGGAGACGGTGAGGGTATCCTCGCCGAGCATCATGATGTCGAGCCCGGCCGCGCGCGTCTCGGTGACGAACTGGGCGAGGGTGTACTGGGTGAACCAATGCATCGGGATGACGATGGAGGTGCGCAGGCGCTCGACCACGGTCATCATGCCGGCATGGTTCATCGTGTAGGTGCCGTCGATCGGGACGAACACCACGTCGAGCCGGCCGATCTCGGCGATCTGCGCGTCGGACAGCATCTGGTGCAGGTGGCCGAGATGGCCGATGCAGAGGCCCGCCGTCTCGAAGATGAAGATCGAGTTGCCGCTCTCCTCGACCATCCCGTAGCTGCGGATGTCGGTCGCGACGTTGCGGATCAGCACGTCGCCGACGGTGAGGAAGTGCTCCGCCTTGCCGCCCTCCGGGTTCCAGCCGCGCAGGACGTTCGCAATGTCGGGGGAGGGGTAGTTCGTGTAGTGGCTCGAATGGGCGTGGTTCATCGTCACCACGTCCGGCGTCCCGCCCGAGCCGGCATTGCCGTTATAGTCCGTCGCGATGACGGTCCCGTCCGGCGCGGTGATGCGGAAGGTGGAGTGGCCGACATAGCGGATCGTCACCGCGTAGGCGTCGCTCGCCTGGACCGGGGTGAACGAGGCGCGGATGAAGGTCGCCTCGGGGATCGCGTTGGCGATGGCCTGGCAGTTGGAGGCCATCTGCGCCGCGGCGGGCGCCGCTCCCATGGCAAGTGATGCGGCGGCGAGAAGAAGCAGCCAAGCCCGTCCGGTGAACCCACGTCGCCGATCGCCGGCCATACGCTTCTCCCATGGTTCGCGCCAACCAGGGGACGACGATACCGCCGCTTCGCGATTTGTCGCTTCACAAAGGCTGGAAGTGCGCTGCCCAGGAGTGAGGCAACCGCCGATTTCGCCAGATTTCCCGGCAGGACCCGGCCACAGCGGGGTCTTGCATCGAGACGTTGTGTCGCTGGCGGGACGGTGTGCGTCCGCGGGCGGGGAGGGCGCGGCCGCGTGGGCCGCGGCCTGTCAGGGCTTCTTGCGGAACGCGTCGAGGGAGACGACCTCGGCCCCTTCCGGGCGCGGCTCGTCGTCCTTCTCCGGCTCGGCGCCGTCGGTGGCCTCGTCCGCCTCGTCCTCGGCGCGGATGGGGAGGGCCGGCACGGCCCCCTGGTCGCCGGCGAGGTCGACCGGTGTCGACTGGGCGTTGTTCGCCGGGTCGAATTGCAGGCCGAACTGGACGGACGGGTCGAAGAAGCCCTTCACCGCGGCGAAGGGGACGAGGAGCCGCTCCGGCACGCCGCCGAAGGAGAGGCCGACCTCGAAGCCATGCTCGGAGACCGCGAGGTCCCAGAACTGATGCTGCAGGACGATGGTCATCTCCTGCGGGTGCTGCTGGCGCAGGCGCGAGGACATGCGCACGCCGGGCGCGGTCGTGTCGAACGCGACATAGAAATGATGTTCGCCCGGTAGGCCCCCATCGGCCACTTCGCGCATCACCTTGCGGACCACGCCGCGCAGCGCATCCTGGACCAAAACGTCGTAACGGATGAGGTCGTCTGCCACCATCAGCCTCCAATGCCCCGCCGGATTTAGCGCGTCGGGCGTGCCAATCCAATGCGGTATTGACGCTTCTCGATCCGGAGTTTGCCGCAGAGCACCCAAAACGGGCGGCCCGAGCCGCGACTGCCGGCCCGAAAATCAGCTTTCATGCGATCGGGCTGCAGGTCGCGTACCAATGTGGACAGTCGCGCGCGATTTCGCCAGCGCCAGGATGAGGCGGTGCGACGGACGGTATTGGGGGAATGGGAGAGAGAAGCGGAGGCTTCTGTTGCCAGGTGCCTCCCAACCCCGCCTCCTACTTGCGGTAGGAGGACTTAATTCGAGGTGTCACGCCGCATTACGCAGCGAGACGAGCCTCAGCATAGTTGTCATTCGCAACTACAAGTTTGGTCCGATAACGGTGGTACCATGCCGAGCGAAAGAAGAGCCTTTACACCCTCGTCGATCCTATTTCGCCCCCGCCGAAACCCCACGTGAGCCGTGGGATTTGGGTGGAGGCGCCGGGTACCGCCCCCGGGTCCGAATGGCTTATTACGCAATCCGTTTATCGCCGTAGCCAACCGTCGCTGGCACTGCGGAATATAGGAGGCTTTGCCCCTCGCGTGAAGGGGATGCTTGCATCGCGCCGCCTTTTGCGTGCCCCGAAAAGAATTTCGGTGACAGGTGTGTCCTTCGCATTTCGGGACCCCGCGCATGCGCGTATGTCTCCCTGGATAAGGTTTGCAGGTGATTTCCGGGGTGGCGAGGTTTCTGACGCGGACGGATGGGATCGTGCTGGCGCTCGCGCTGGCCGCCGCCTTCGTGCCGAACACCGCGGACGCCGCGCGCTGCACGGACTATCGCTCGTGTCGCGAGGCGGTGGTGGCCTGGTGCGCCGGCCGCCATCCGGGGCCGACCGCGACGATGACGGTATCCCCTGCGAGAATGTCTGCCGCTCGCGCGCCCAGGTCGTGGCGATCATGCGTGAGATCGGCTGCAACAGATGACGGGAGGCACCGATGAAGGCCTATCATGAACTGCTGCGCCGCATCCTCGACGAAGGCGTGCGCCAAGCCGACCGGACCGGTGTCGGGACGCTGTCCGTGTTCGGCCATCAGACGCGCTACAATCTCGCCGACGGCCTGCCGGTGGTCACGACCAAGCGCGTCCACCTCAAGTCGGTGATCGCCGAGCTCCTGTGGTTCATCGCCGGCGAGACCAACGCGCGCAGCCTCAACGCCCGCGGCGCCACCATCTGGGACGAGTGGGCCGATGCCGACGGCGAGCTCGGCCCGATCTATGGCCGCCAGTGGCGCGCCTGGCCGACCGAGAACGGCCCCGTCGACCAGCTCGCCCGCGTGGTGGAGGCGATCAAGAGCGACCCCGCCTCGCGGCGGCACATCGTCTCGGCCTGGAATGTCAGCGACCTCGACAAGATGGCGCTGCCGCCCTGCCATCTCCTCTTCCAGTTCCACGTCGCCGCCGGCCGCCTCTCGTGCCAGGTCTATCAGCGCTCGGCCGACGCCTTCCTCGGCGTGCCCTTCAACATCGCCTCCTACGCGATCATGACGCACATGATCGCCCACGCGACCGGGCTCGAGGCGGGCGACCTCGTCCACACGCTCGGCGACGCGCACCTCTATCTCAACCACCTGGAGCAGGCCGAGCTGCAGCTCTCACGCGAGCCGCGACCGCTTCCCCGCCTCGTCCTCGACGGCGCGCCGCGCGACCTTTTCGCGATCACCGCCGAGGATATCCGGATCGAGGGCTACGACCCGCATCCGGCGATCAAGGCGCCCGTCGCCGTCTGAGGCCGCGATGGGCGAGATTCCGGTCACCATCCTCGCCGCGGTGGCCGAGAACGGCGTGATCGGCCGCGGGCTCGACCTGCCGTGGCGCCTGTCGAGTGATCTGAAGCGCTTCAAGGCGCGCACGCTCGGCAACACGATCGTGATCGGCCGGCGCACCCACGAATCGATCGGCAAGGCCCTGCCGGGACGACGGACCATCGTCGTGTCGAGCCGCCCGGTGGAGGGGATGGAGGTCGCGCCGAGCCTCGCAGCGGCGCTCGCGATGGCCGACACGCCCGTTTTCCTCGCCGGCGGGGCGCGCATCTATCGCGACGGAATGGCGCGCGCCGACCGGATCGAGATCACCCGCGTCCACGCCCGGCCCGACGGCGATATCTACTTCCCGCCCATCGACGAGGCCTTCGCGAAGGTCGCCGAGGAGGCGGGGGTGCAAGGTGAGCGGGACGAATATCCCTTCACTTTCGAGACTTATGCTCGCACCCAACGCGCCAGTTGATTGAAAGGCGTCCGACCTCCAGCCTATAAGGCGAGTTCGCGTGGCGCGTTTCGCCGCGTTTGCGCGACAACCGCGGATGATTATCTGCGGACGAAACCGGTTTGATCACCGGCACCATCATCGAAGCGGCAAGGGGAGCGGGGATGCCCTGGAACAACCAGTCGGGCGGCAAGGGCGGTGGGCCCTGGGGCGGTGGAGACGGCCCATGGGGCAACAATAACGGTCCCAATCGTCCGAATCCGTGGGGCAATAACGGACCCCAGCGCGGGCAGGATCCTCAAGGGTCCCCCGATCTCGAAGAATTGCTGCGTCGCAGCCAGGACAAGCTGAAGCGCGTCTTCCCGAAGAAGGGTGGCGGCGGGGGCAGTGGCGGCAGCGGCGGCCCCTCGCTCGGGGGCATCGGCGGACGCGGCATCGCGCTCGCACTCGTGGCCGTCGGCATTCTCTACGGCCTGACGGGCTTCTACCGCGTCGGTCCCGGCGAACTCGGCGTCGAGCTGGTGCTCGGCCGCTATCAGGGCACCACGCAGCCCGGCCTCAACTACAATTGGCCCTACCCGTTCGGTGAGGTCTACACGCCCGACGTCCTGCGCATCCGGGAAGTGAACATCGGCTCGCGCGGCGAGGGCCGTGGCGGCGACGTGCCGGAGGAGAGCCTGATGCTGACGGGCGATGAGAACATCGTCGACGTCGACTTCAAGGTGCAGTGGCGCATCTCCGACCCGGCGAACTTCCTCTTCAACATCGAGGATCCGGAAGGGACCGTGAAGCAGGTCGCCGAGAGCGCGATGCGCGAAGTCGTCGGCCGCCGCAACATCCAGCCGATCCTGACCCAGGAGCGCCAGCAGGTCGAACAGGACGTGCAGACGCTGATGCAGGCGACGCTGAACGATTACGGCGCCGGCGTGCAGGTGAGCCAGGTGCAGATGCAGAAGGTGGACCCGCCGCTCGAGGTCATCGACGCCTTCCGCGACGTGCAGGCCGCCCGCGCCGACCAGGAGCGCTTCCAGAACGAGGCCGACGCCTACGCCAACGAAGTGGTGCCGCAGGCCCGCGGTCAGGCGGCGCAGATCGTCGAAGCGGCGAACGCCTATCGCGATCAGGTCGTCGCCGAGGCGACCGGTCAGGCCGACCGCTTCCTCTCGGTCTTCGAGGAGTATCGCAAGGCGCCGGACGTCACGCGCCAGCGTATGTATCTCGAGACGATGGAGCGCGTTCTCGCCGGCACCGACAAGGTGATCATCGACCAGACCTCCGCCGGCTCGTCCGGTGTCGTCCCCTACCTGCCCCTGGACCGGCTTGACCGGGCCCAGACGCAGCCGACCGCCCAGGGAGCCCGCTGATGCGCGCCGGCCTCATCGCCATCGTCGTGATCATCGCCATCGTGGTGGTGGTCGCGCTCAACTCGCTCTTCATCGTCAACCCGACGCAGCAGGCCCTCGTCCTGCAGTTCGGTCAGGTGCGCCAGGCGATCCAGGAGCCGGGCCTCAACTTCAAGATTCCGCTCGTCCAGGAGGTCCGCTTCCTCGACCGGCGCAATCTCGACCTCAACGTCCCGGCGCAGGAAATCATCGCCGCCGACCAGAAGCGCCTCGTGGTGGACGCGTTCATGCGCTACCGCGTCGGCGATCCGGTCCGCTTCTATCAGACCGTGAACAATGTCCGCGAAGGCGCCTCGCGTCTGTCGACCTTCGTTCAGGCCTCGCTGCGCGCCGTCCTCGCCGACGCGACCTTCGAGGACATCGTGCGCGACAACCGCTCGGCGCTGATGCAGCGCATCCGGGCTGACGTCGCCAACCGCGCCGCCGATATCGGCGTCGAGGTGGTCGACGTGCGGCTGCGCCGCGCGGACCTGCCGGAGGCCAACTCCGAGGCGATCTATCGCCGGATGCAGACCGAGCGTCAGCAGGAAGCGCGCGAGATCCGCGCCCGCGGTCAGGAAGCGGCCCAGCGCGTTCGCGCCGCCGCCGACCGCACGGCGACGGTGCTGCGCGCCGAAGCCCAGCGCGAGGCCGAGCAGATCCGCGGTACGGGTGACGCCCAGCGAAGCGCGATCTTCGCGAACGCCTACACCCAGGACGAGCAGTTCTTCGCCTTCTATCGCGCGATGCAGGCCTACGAGGAATCGCTCCGCTCGCAGGACACGCGCCTCGTGCTGTCGCCGGATTCGGAGTTCTTCCGCTACTTCGCGAACCCGTTCGGCGTCGACCCGATGTCGGGCGCTCCGGCCGCGGCCCCGGCCCCGGCCGCCCTGCCGGCGGGTGAGGACGCCGCCCCGGCCGAGACCGACGAGCAGGCGGCCCTCGAGGCCCCTGCGCCCACCGAGGCTGCGGCCGACGCCGCCGCGCTCGCGACCGACGGTACAATCGCAGCCGAGGTCGAGGACTCCGCCGAGAGCGACGCGGCCGTCGCCGAGGCGGACGCCGCGGTCGAAGCCGAGCAGGAGGAGGCGGCCGCCGCCGCCGCCCCGGCCGAGACGCCCGCCGCGCCGGACGGTAACGCGGACGTGACCACGCCGGCCGACACCGCCGCGCCCGCGACGGACACCGCCGCCGCGACCGGCGGCGACGATGTGGCGCAGAGCGCCGGATCGCCTGAAAGCACGGCGGAAACCGCGACGAACGGCGATACGGACACCTCCGAAGCGCCGGCCGTCGAGGAAAACCAGGCGGGTTCCGTGACGATCGTGAGGCCCGGCCAGACGACCCAGTGAGCGATCTCGGAGCTGCCTTGGGGCTGGTGCTCGTCATCGAGGGCGCGCTCTACGCTCTGGCGCCCGAGACGATGCGTGCCATGATGAGGCAAGTCCTCGCGACCCCGACCGACACGTTGCGCAAGGCTGGGCTCGGCGCTGCGGTGGTCGGGGTAGGGCTGGTTTGGTTGGTACGCGCTGCCTGACGCAGCGCAGTGGAGGACCTGATGACCGCGATCCCCCGCCACCTCGGTGCCGTCGTCGCCGGCGCTCTACTGGCGTTCACCCCCGCTGTCGGGACGCTCGCCCCGACACAATCGCTCGCCCAGGAGACGGGCCCCCGCTCTGTCGCCGATCTCGCGGAAGGGCTCCTCGGCTCGGTCGTGAACATCTCGACCTCGCAGCGCGTCGAAGCGGACCGGCCCGCCGTTCCGACCCCGCCGGAAGGCGGCACGCCCGAGGGCGACACCCCCTTCCAGGAATTCTTCGACGATTTCTTCGAGCGTGACGAAGGCGCGCCCGATCCCCGCCGCGTCCAGTCGCTGGGGTCCGGCTTCGTCATCTCCGCCGACGGCGTCGTCATCACCAACAACCACGTCATCAAGGACGCCGACGAGGTCACGGTGAATTTCGCCGACGGGCGGCAATATCCGGCCGAGATCGTCGGCCACGACCCGAAGACCGACCTCGCGGTCCTGAAGATCACGCCGGACGAGCCGCTCGAGCCCTTGAAATTCGCCCCCTCGGCGCGTCTTCGCGTCGGCGACTGGGTGATGGCGATCGGCAATCCGTTCGGCCTCGGCGGCACGGTCACGGTCGGCATCATCTCGGCCCGGAACCGCAACCTCCAGTCCGGCCCCTATGACGACTTCATCCAGACCGACGCCGCGATCAACCGCGGCAACTCGGGCGGTCCGTTGTTCGACATGGAAGGCAACGTGATCGGCATCAACACGGCGATCATCTCGCCGAGCGGCGGCTCCATCGGCATCGGCTTCGCGATCCCATCCGAGATCGCGACCTCGGTCATCGGCCAGCTCATGGAGTATGGCGAGACGCGGCGCGGTTGGCTCGGCGTGCGCATTCAGCAGGTCACCGAAGACGTCGCCGAGAGCCTCGGCATGGACAGCGCCCACGGCGCGATGATCGCGGGCGTGACGGAAGACGGTCCGGCCGCCAAGGGCGGCATCAAGGCCGGCGACGTGGTCGTCCGCTTCGACGGGCGCGAAGTACCCTCGATGCGCGAGCTGCCGCGCATCGTCGCCGAGACGCCGATCGGCAAGCACGTGGACGTCGTCGTCGTGCGCGAGGGGTCTGAGGTCACCGTCGCGGTCGATCTCGGCCAGCTCGAGGAGGTCGAGGCGCGCGCCGCCGCGGCCCCCATCGAAGTGCCGGTCGAAGGCGAGGGCGAGACCGCGACGGCCAGCGTTCCGACCAAGACCGTGTTCGGCATGGAGCTCGCGATGCTCGACGATGCGCGGCGCGAGGCCTTCGATATCGGGGCGGACGTCAACGGCGTCATCGTCGTGACGGTCGAGGACGACAGCATCGCCGCGGAGAAGCGCGTGACGGCCGGGGACGTGATCCTCGAGGTCGGCCAGCGCGTCGTGACGACGCCGCAGGAGGTGCTCGACCAGATCGAGGTGCTGCGCAGCGAGAGCCGCAAGACGGCGCTCCTCACGCTGTCGAACAAGGATGGCGAGCTCCGCTTCACCGCCCTTCGCATCGAGGACTGATTCCGGCCTTCGCCGCGCGTCACGGCCGATGCGGGATGGCGGCGCCGTGAGCGCCGCCGCGCCGGGCCCCGCCTCCATGGCGGCGCGCCGGCGCCCAATGTTGGAGGACAGGATGATCATGCGAAGCCTCGCCGCGGCAGCGGTGTTGTCGCTCGCCCTCACGTCCGGCGCGTTCGCGCAGCCGGCCGAGGGGCGTTTCCAGATCGAGCCCGTGGAGGGCGGCGTCCTGCGGCTCGACCGCGCCACCGGCGGGGTCGAGTTCTGCGCCGAGGGCACCAGCGCGTGGACGTGCGAGATCGTGGTCGCCGCCTCCACCGCGCGCGCCGACGGGGCGGACGGCTCGCTTGCCGCAGAGAACGCGGCGCTGAAGGCACGCGTCACCGCGCTCGAGAAGCGCCTCGCGATGATCGGCGCGCTCGTCGAGGGGGCCGAGGTGGAAGGGGAGGCCGCCGCCGAAGCGCGCGCCTCGAGCGACCTCCTCCAGTCGCGCGCCCGGCGCGGGATCGACGAGGCGGTGGAGGTCACCGGTTATGCCGTCCGCCGCTTCCGCGACCTCTACAACGTCCTCACCGACGACGAGGTCGAGTGATCCGACGGGAGACCTTGAGCGAGGCTGCCGTCACCCGCGTGGTGCATGGCCGCCTCACTCTCAGGACAGGCGGGCCGGCCTTCCACGACCTCACCCCGGCGCTCCGCGCCTGGCTCGGCGACATCGGGGCGGGGAGCGGCGCGGTCTGCGCGTTCGTCGCCCACACCACCGCCTCGCTCTGCGTCCAGGAGAATGCCGACGACGACGTCCAGCGCGATCTCTTGACGAGCCTTGCCCGCCTCGCCCCCGAAAACGCGCCCTACCGCCACCATTTCGAGGGGCCGGACGACATGCCCGGCCACATCAAGGCGATGCTGAGCGACACGTCGGTGATGCTGCCGGTGGAGGGGGGCGCGCCGCGCCTCGGCACATGGCAGGCGCTCTACCTGGTGGAGCACCGAACCGGTGCCCGCGAGCGCGCCGTGCACCTCACATATCCGGGCGATTGACCCGCGTAAATTGACAACGAGGCAATTGAAGATTGTGTCGAAGGAAGAATGTCGAAGAGCGTCAATATAGAGAAATCCATTCGAAATCGGCATGAGATCGAGGGAAATCCTGAATTAGGTCCAAAATCCCGCCTGATCCCGCCTCAAAGCCGCCTTAATTTCGAAAGTTGTAATGCTTATGCATGAAAATCTTTAAAGTTGCGGGCCGTTCACGAACGATGTTATCATGGGTTGTAAGGCGGAGATATGCTATTTTCGATTGGATCCTGAAGTGGACTTAGTGGCGATGCTAGAGAACGATGGCGACTGCAAAGACTGGCTACCGGACGACCTGATCGGCTCTGTGATCGACGGCGATATCGAGATCGATCGCGAGTTGGAAGCGGCAATCGAGTATAAGATCGCAAGCTGCGGCATCGCCGGTGTCGAGCGAATTATCGATTTCGTGAATATCGCCCTGCGCCGCCACCTCGACGCGGTGTAACCCCCGCGGTCGGGTGGCCGGACCACGACGAGCCCGCCGCCGACCCGAGTAGGCCGCCCCGTCAAGGGCGCTCTGGCCCGCAAAGCCCAAACTGCACCTGAGCCGGCCATCCGCGCGAGATCCGACGCGCCGGGACCCGAACGTCTATTGCCCACCACCGGGCCCTCCAACGTTGCGGAGGGGAGATCGGTGGTGAACAGAACCCGGCAGCCCATACCACAGCCATGTGCTTGATTCCGAGGGCGCATCCGGATGAGCCTTGTGCGAAGCCACCCGGCCGTCTCGACGCCGCCCCGAAGTGGGTCCCGCAGCAAAACTGTGCGTCGATCGCGCGCCCGCGCACGGCCCACTGCCGAATGGCTCGCCGCGGTGTCCTCTCCACGATGTGGTGTCCTCTCCACGATCGGTGGCGGGTTCCCGCCCTTGCGCGCACATTGATGCCGGCGAGGGCGCTTGGGCGCGAGGAGAGAGGCGCCTTGGCACGTGCCGCTTCTCAACGAGTGCTCGGCAAAGCCGCTGCGAGGGGCCGTCAAAGCGAGACCGTCACCGCGAAAAATGTGCAGGATCGCCGCGCGCGAAGAGAGGGCGGCCCGCCTTGCTCCCGTCGTGCAACGGGAGACACACAGGCCGAGCGGGCCACACCTCCGCCGCACCTCCTGCTGCGACGTCCGCGATCACGTCATCGCGGCGGCTGTGCGAGACATGCTCGCCCTGGCGGCCAACGGTTCTCCCAATCCCCCACAGCATCACCCACGCGTCAGCACCGCGCTCACCGGATGCGCGCGGTGAAGCAGACCTCGGACGAGGGGCAACCGCGTTGTCGACGCATGCCGCGAGTGGTCCGCCATGGCGGGCATCGCGTTGAGGAAGACGAGACGCTGGCAGACGAAGGCAAGAAGCATGATCCTGGGAGCCTCGCTTTTCGCGCATCCGGTTGCGCGAGGCGACGAGGATGAGAATGCATCGCGAGGCGGTGAGGGCTGCAATGGGGAGCGCCTCGCAACCGCGGCGAGATCCCCCGATGCAGCGAGCGCCCCCGCCCACGTCACCTCTGGTGTATGCGACGCGACGCCTGCGAATCCTCCGATGCGGCACCTGTCGAGCAGGCCGGGTTCTGGAAACCCGCCGAGAAGGGGGGACGCCTCCTGGAACCCCGCCATCGTCTCTCGCGCATCGGACACGCCATCATCGGCGCGAGGGCCCATCATCGGTTCCCACTCAAACGCGGCGGGTCGGCCTGCACCGGAGACCGACGTCATCGCGTCGCCTGTCCTCCTTCTCGGCACCACACCGCAGCGCACCCAGCTCCACGCGCGGTCGTCTGGATCCAGCGTGAGAGCCACCGTCTGAAGGGCCAATGCAAGGCCGGCCTCATCGCCGTGACAGCCCCGAAGAGGGAGGCCTGAACACGAGGGCGGATCGGACGGCGAACGGCGCGACCGCCGAGCGTCCTTCTCGGCACCACACCGCGATCCAGGGTGAGAACGACCGTCTGAAGGGCCAACGCAAGGCCGGCCTCATCGCCGTGACAGCCCCGAAGAGGGAGGCCTGAACACGAGGGCGGATCGGACGACGGCCAGCGCGACGGCCGAAAGTCCTTCTCGGCACCACACTGCGATCCAGGGTGAGAGCGGCCGTCTGAAGGACCAATGCAAGGCCGGCCTCATCGCCACGACAGTCCCGAAGAGGGAGGCCTGAACACGAGGCTGGATCGGACGACGATCGGCGCGACCGCCGAACGTCCTTCTCGGCACCACACCGCGATCCAGGGTGAGAGCGACCGTCTGAAGGGCCAACGCAAGGCCGGCCTCATCGCCGTGACAGCCCCGAAGAGGGAGGCCTGAACACGAGGGTGGATCGGACGACGAACGGCGCGACCGCCGAAAGTCCTTCTCGGCACCACACCGCGATCCAGGGTGAGAGCCTCCGCCTGAAAGGCCAACGCAAGGCCGGCCTCATCGCCACGACAGCCGCGAAGAGGGGGGGCTGAACACGAGGGTGGATCGGACGACGGCCGGCGCGACGGCCGAAAGTCCTTCTCGGCACCACACCGCGATCCAGGGTGAGAGCGGCCGTCTGAAGGGCCAACGCAAGGCCGGCCTCATCGGCCACGACCGCCCCGAAAGAGGGAGGCCTGAACACGAGGGGGGATCGGATGACGATCGGCGCGACCGCCGAAAGTGGGCCAGATTTGGATCGCCGTTGACAATTCCCCGCACGGCGCAAGGCCCCGTCAGCCCCACCGCGCACTCACCCGTCATCATCCCCCTTACATCAGCCCCTCCGCGCGCAGTGAGGTGAAGCGGTCGCCGCCGATGATGAGGTGGTCGTGGACGGTGATGCCGACGGGGGCGAGCGCGTCGACGATCGTCTTCGTCATCTTGATGTCGGCGCGGGAGGGGGTCGGGTCGCCCGAGGGGTGGTTGTGGACGAGGACGATCGCGGAGGCGCCGAGCTCGATCGCACGCTTCAGGACCTCGCGCGGATAGACCGGTGTGTGGTCGACCGTGCCGACTTGCGCCCGCTCACTCGCCAGCACGCCGTTGCGCTTGTCGAGGAAGAGAATGTGGAACTCCTCCCGCTCGGCGAGCCGCAACTGGGTGCGATAATAGTCGACCACCGCCTCGGTCGAGCCGATCGTGATCTTCTTCTCGAGCGCCGCGCGGGCGAAACGCTCCGCCGCGACGCGGATCATCCTGAAATCGTGGACGACCTTGTCGCCGACGCCGTCGATCTGGCGCAGCCGCATCGCCGGCGCCGCGAGGGCCGCGGCGAACGAGCCGAAATCCTTCATCATCGCCCGCGCGATCGGCTTCGTGTCGCGCCGCGGGAGCGAGCGGAAGAGGAGGAGCTCCAGGAGCTCATAGTCGGGGAGGGCCTCACCCCGGTCGAACCGTGCCCGCAGCCGGTCGCGATGGCCCGCCGCGACATTCTCCGTCGGGCCGGCGCGGGGGGCGGCGGCGACCGTGCGATTTGGGAGCGCGGGCGGCCCGTTGCCACGAGGGGTATCCGCTCGCCGCTCGGTGGCCCCGGCGATCCCGGCGGGGGTGGAGGCGGGGGCAGGGGCCGTCAGCACGGCCGATGCCTCGACCCGCTCTGCCGCGAGGCCTGCGGCGCCCTCGAAGAGGGCAAGCTGCCCGGGAGCCGCCTCTGCGGCGCGGTTCGGGATGAGATCATCCAGCGCTGTCCGACGGTCCCGTGCGGCGGGCGCCGCGGCCGTTCGCCGGCCGGTCTGCGGTTTGCCGCGCTTCGCACCGACGCTCTCCGCTTCGCCGGGCGGAACGGCGGCCGTCTCCCTCCGCGGCGCGACGGCCGGCGTGTCGTCGCCCGGACCGCGTTCCGCGATGGCCTGCCGGAGCAGGTTCAGGATGAAGCTGTCATCGTCCAAGTTGCTGGTTCCGCTGGCCGACGCCCGGCTGATGACCGGGCCCGCACTTCCCGTATACATGTTTTGGTTGTGAGGAGCAATCTAAAGATGTATACGGGGTGTGAAAGTCTCGCAGAGGAGGTTGGCGGTGAGGGTGATTTCCACGGACCGGGCCGGCCGGAAGGCGCCGCGCCGCCCGCGCGGCCTTTCAGGCCCGGTCATCCCTGCTGACACCTGGTTCGAGGCGAGTGACAGCCCTCACCGCCACGCCATCCTCTTCGGCCCGACGGCCGCGCCGGGGACAGGCCCCCGCTTCCCTCGCGGCCCAACCTGAGGCGGGCGGATGGCGGAACGCCGCGACGCGACCGGTCGGGGCGTTGGACCGAGCAGAGGCGATTGGCCCGGTGGCGGGGTGGGCCCGTTGGCGGACTGTGAATTGCTCGATTGTTTTCCGGACTTGGTCCGGCCAGCTGCGGTGGCATTTTATTGGCCCATCGCGACGGGCGTACAGCGCTGCGATCCCGCTCGAGCCTATGCCCTGCCGGAACAAGGCGTCACCGCTCTCCACGGGGCAACATCGAGGGCGAGGCGGTCGACTTGGTGCTGAGGGCTGACACCGTCATTGCAGCCCAATCTCCGCCCGGATCTTCGTGCACGCGGTTCTTCATGAGATCGCACCGCCTTGCGCGCTGAACATCGACCTCCGCCAATCGACAAGCGGTCCGGGGCGGCCCATCCGAGGCCCGAGCCCCGAGCCCCGCGAAAATCCGGCGCCTGAGCGTGACGACATGGATGGGAGGGCGGTCGACATCGTGTTGCCGTTTACGATCGTGGCCTTGGCCCGCCTTCGGCTCAGACCCTCATCGACACGGAACGTTTTGGGCGCAGGGCGGTGCGATCTCAGGACGACCCGCGTGGATGACGATCCGGGCGGAGACGCTAGAACCGCTCTTGCTACAGATCGCGGTCGTTCCACTCCGATCAGCGATCGCAGCAGGCATCGCCTGTCCCCGCATCGGGCGGAAGTCGGCAGCCTCTTCGCGAGTCACCCCGTGCGGTGAGGCGGTCCACATTGCGTTTCGGTCTGGCACAGTCGCCGCGGACCGTTCTCGGCGCAGACCTTGGGGATGCCGGTCGCAATGGGCCCGCCCCCGCCAGGAGGGTCGATCGCCATCGGTACGGATCGATCAGCGGTCTGCAAGAGGCCGCTCCGGCCACCCGCCCGGCCAAAACCCGCAGCGCCCTTAGCGTGACACCATGTACGGCGAGGCCGTGAAAATCTCGCACCCGTCCTCCGTCACGCCCACGGAGTGCTCGTACTGGGCGGAGAGGGAGCGGTCTCGGGTAACGGCGGTCCAGCCGTCGGAGAGGACTTTGACGTGGGGGCGGCCGATGTTCACCATCGGCTCGATCGTGAAGATCATGCCGGGCTGCAGGCGCACCCCGTCGCCGGGGCGGCCATAGTGGAGGATGTTCGGCATGTCGTGGAAGAGAAGGCCGACGCCGTGGCCGCAGAACTCGCGCACGACGGAGCAGCGCTCGCCCTCGACATAGGTCTGGATCGCGGCGCCGATGTCGCCCGTCGTGTTGCCCGGCTTCACCTGGGCGACGCCGATTTCGAGCGCCTTCAAGGTCACGTTGAGGAGGCGGTCGGCGGCGCGGCGCACCTCGCCCACGCGATACATGCGGCTCGAATCCCCGTGCCATCCGTCGAGGATGTAGGTGACGTCCACGTTGACGATGTCGCCGTCCTTCAGCGCCTTGTGCGCCGGGATCCCGTGGCACACGACATGGTTCACCGACGTGCAGCTCGCCTTGCGATAGCCGCGATAGAACAGCGTCGCCGGCACGACATTGTGCCGCTCGGCGAACTGGAGGACGTGATCGTCGATCTCCTGCGTCGTGATGCCGGGGACGATCATGTCCTCCAGCTCGTCGAGACAGGCCGCGGCGAGGCCGCCCGCCGCCCGCATGCCGGCAAATCCTTCGGGGCCGTAGAGGCGCACCTGACCGGTGTTGCGCGCGGGTGCCGCGTCCGCGTCGATGAATTCAATCATGGGGGATCCACCGCACTCTGTACCTATCCTATGTCGTGGAAATTGCCGCCCGTGACAAGGCGTCGGTGCGCAAAGGGCCGATCCTCGGACAAGTCGAGGATCGGGACGAGGCCGTCGGCGCTGATCCCGTCCGGCCCGACTCGGCAGCGCAGCGCCGCCATGTCGACCCCCGCCGCGACGGCCCGGTCGAACGCCGCGCCATAAGCGGGGTCGATGTGGCGGGCGAGCGCGAGCGCGTCCACATCGTGCCGCTGGATGAGGAAGACCATGAGCGCGCGCTCGCCCGCCGAGACGACTTCGGCGAGCGCGTCGAGGTGCTTCGCGCCGCGCGCCGTCACGCAGTCCGGGAAGGCGGCGAGGCCCGGCGCCTCGCAAAGGTGCACGTTCTTGATCTCGACGAAGGTGCGCGTTCCGTCCTCGGCGGTCACGAGGAGGTCGATCCGCTCCGCCTTCCCGTAGCGCACTTCGGGTCGCACGAGGCCAATGGGGAAGGGGGGCGCGTGGGCGCGGGCGAGGGCGGCGGCGATCCGGTTCGGGTTCTGCGTGTTGACGCCGACCCAGACCCCGTCCGCCTCGACGGCCTCCAGCGTGTGGGCGTAGCGCCGCTTCGGGTTGTCGGAGAGGGAAAGGAGGACGCGGGCGCCCGGCCGGTCGACCCCCGTCATCGCCCCGGTGTTCGGGCAGTGCGCGGTGATGGCGCGGCCGTCCGCGAGCACGGTCTCGAGCATGAAGCGCTTCACGCGCCGGACCCAGACGCCTTCGACGAGCGGACCGAAAGGAAGTGTCACCATCGGGGGAGTTTGCCGCCGCGCCGATCGGCGGGAAAGCGCCAAGATCGCGCATTCGCCTGCGACGCAAAGGATTTACTCACCGGGAATTGCTGCAATAGCCGTTGTCGTCGCATTTGGGAAATGGAGCGCCGATCACAGCGCCGGGTTGATAAGTCCAGACCATTCAAATCCTTAGGTTCAACTGTCGGCAAAACGCGTTCAGGCCAGATCGCCCGCCTCATTCATTCATACCTTTCTTGTTTGTTTCGTTGTGTTACTGTTCGCATATGAGTGGATATCGTGGATCTTGACGCGGAAGCGCAGGCGATCGCCGCCGAAGCCTTTCGCGCGGTGCTCGATCCTTCGGCCTGGAGCGCCGTCGCGGACCGTCTCGCGCGCATGTGCGAGGGGCCGGCGATCGTCTCCATGCGCGTCTTCGGGGCGGACGGCTCGCACGAGCGGATCGTGGGGCTCACCGGCGTCGACGAGACCGCGCTCGGCGCCTATCTCAGCCACTATTCGGCGATCAACCCCTACAATGCCCTCGTCACCTCCGCGCCCGACAACCGCATCACCTATGACGATGCGCTGATCGATCGGGGGATCGTGCGCCGCTCGGCCTTCTACAATGAGTGGCGCCATCCGATCGTGCCGGGGGGCGGGGGCCTCCTCCTCAATGTGGCGCGCAATGCGCAGAGCGTGCTGGCGCTCGCCTTCGATCTCGACGACCGGGGCATGGAGATCGCGCCGAAGCGGATCGAGCCGCTACTCGCCCGCCTCAGCGCGTCGCTGTGGCAGGCGACGGAGCTTGCCCAGCGCGTCGTCACCGAGAGCGCCTCGGGGGCGATCGGGGCGGTGATCGGCACGATGTCGGTGGGGGCGATCGCGATCGACCGGCTCGGCCACGTCGTCAACGCCAACGACGCGGCGGAGGCGCTCTTCGGCCGCGGCTTCCTCTATCTCGACCGCACGCGCCGCGTGCACGGCAAGACGCCCTTCGCCGAATCGATGCTCCAATATCTTCTGTCGGAGGCGCTCGGGGCGCGGCCGCGCACAGCGACGATCCGCCTGCGCGACTATGGAGCCGACGGGGACATCTTCCTCACCGCGGTGCCGATGGTCCCGGAAAAGCCGTTCGCGCGCGCCTGGGCGCTGTTGCCGGACGACGATGCGCCGTCCGCGATCGTCTATCTCGCGACGGAGCGGCAGCGGGAGATCGACGTTACGCGCCGCCTCGTCGTGCTCTTCGACCTCTCCTCGGTGGAGGCGGGCCTCGCCTACGCGATCTATCGCGGGATGAAGCGGGAGGATGCGGCCGCGCGCCTCGGCCTCTCCCATTTCGAGGCCGCCGTCGCGCTGGAGACGGCGATGCGCAAGATGGACGTCACGCGCTATCGCGACCTCGCGCGGCGCGTCGGCCACCTGTCGCGGATGGCCGGGTAGGCGTCCCGGAAGGAGGAGGGGACCCGGACACGGCGCTCCGAAAAGAAGAAAGGCGCCCCGGAGGGCGCCTTCAGGAGGAGCGCAGCGGCTGGAGCCGCCGCGTCATGGGGTGCCGTCTCAGCCGCGAGGCCGGGGCACCCGAAGGGATCAGGCGCGGGCCTGGTCGCCGTCGACGTCGCCGGCGGCCGGCTGCATCAGGTCTTCGACCGACGCGCCTTCGCCGGTCTCGGCGGTTTCCGCGGTCTCGCCTTCGTCCTCAAGCGCGGTCTCGATCGGGGCCTCGGACTCGCCGATATCGTAGCCGGAATCGCCCTGCGAGCGGAGCAGGCCGTCGAGCGCGGCGCGGGAGATGAGGTCGCAATAAAGGGTGATCGCGCGGGCCGCGTCGTCGTTGCCCGGCACCGGGAAGGTGATGCCTTCCGGATCGCAATTCGTGTCGAGGATCGCGACGATGGGGATGCCGAGGCGACGGGCCTCCTGCACCGCGATCGACTCGCGGTTGGTGTCGATCACGAACACGATGTCCGGCACGCCGCCCATCGACTTGATGCCGCCGAGGTTGCGCTCGAGCTTCTCACGCTCGCGGTCGAGGTTGAGACGCTCCTTCTTGGTGAGGCCGTGGGCCTCGCCCTCCATCATGTCCTCGAGATTGTTGAGGCGGCGGATGGAGTTGGAGATCGTCTTCCAGTTGGTGAGCATGCCGCCGAGCCAGCGGGAGTTCACATAATACTGGGCGCACTCGGTCGCGGACTGGGCGACGGCCTCCTGGGCCTGACGCTTGGTGCCGACGATGAGGAGACGGCCACCCTTGGCGACGGTGTCGGACACCGCCTTCAGCGCCTGGTGGAGAAGGGGAACGGTCTGCGCGAGGTCCAGGATGTGGACGTTGTTGCGCGCGCCGAAGATGTATTCTTCCATCTTCGGGTTCCAGCGGTGCGTCTGGTGACCGAAGTGGACGCCAGCTTCCAGCAGCTGACGCATGGTGAAATCGGGAAGTGCCATTGTACTGTACCTGTCCGGTTGATCCTCCGCGAGCCTTGCCCCGTTCGGGGCACCGGAAGTCCGTCGCTCGCGTGTGAGATGGGCGGGCATATACGTCAGCCGCGCACGATGCGCAACCGCTGGTGTCCGCGCCACTATCCACAGGTCCCGCGGCCGCGGCCCGCTGCCCACAAGTCATGTCGGACTTATGAATTGCGCGGGACCGATGCGGCCGATAACCTCCATGTTGCGGCGCAGGAATTCATTTGCGCTGGAACTGTATGAGCCGACACGCCCAATGAGCCAGATCGACCGTCTCTTCCAACGCAACAAATACTGGTCCGACCATATAAAGGAAATAAATCCGGATTATTTCGAGCGCTTGTCCCAGCAACAAGCGCCGGCTTATCTCTGGATCGGTTGTGCCGACAGTCGCGTTCCCGCCAACCAGATCATCGATCTGCCGCCGGGAGAAGTGTTCGTTCACCGCAACATCGCCAACGTGGTGGTGCCGTCGGACCTCAACTGCCTCTCGGTGATGCAATACGCCGTCGAGGTGCTGAAGGTCAGGCACATTCTCCTATGCGGACACTTCGGCTGTGGCGGCATCCGGGCCGCATTGTCGGACGAAGACCATGGCCTCATCGACAACTGGCTGAACCACATCCGTCTTGTGCGCCGCCTCTATGCCGCGGAACTCGACGCGCTGTCCGAGGACGAGCAGGTCGACCGGCTGTGCGAGCTCAACGTCATCGAGCAGGTCCGCAACGTGACGAGCACGACCATCGTGCGCAACGCCTGGAAGCGGGGCCAGCCGCTCAGCGTCCACGGTGTCGTCTACGGGCTGAAGGACGGGATCCTGCGCGAACTCATCACCCGGGACGGCAGCACGGACGCGTAGGGGGCTCGCCGCGTGTACGTTCGCGAGGGGATCAACCCCCGTCACATCTTCCGCGATTCGTGGGCGGTCATCGTCGTCTCGGCGCTGTGGGCCTCGCTCGTCGTGGTGCTCTACGAGATCCTCGGCGCGCGATTCATCGGCATCCCGATCGCGCCGGTGACGACGGTCGGCATCGTCGTCTCGCTCTATCTCGGCTTCAAGAGCAACTCCGCCTACAATCGCTGGTGGGAGGCGCGGAAAATCTGGGGCTCGATCGTCAATGACAGCCGGGTCTGGGCGAACCATTCGCTGACCCTCGTCACCGCCGACCGCGAGGCGCAGCGCACGCTGATCTACCGCCATCTCGCCTGGGTGAACGCGCTCGCCTTCCAGCTGCGCAAGAATTCACGCCTGAAGCCGGCCGCAAAGCAGCACATCTTCGACCGGCGCCTCGAGGATATCAGCGCCTTCGACACGGCGACGCGCGAGTGCTACCGCCGCTACCTCTCGCCGGAGGAGGCGGAGGATCTGACGCGCTACGCCAATCCGGCCGTCCACATCATCCGCAAGCAGGGCGCGCACCTCCAGGCGCTCCTGCGCGAAGGCGCGCTCGACAACAACCGCATCGTCCAGATGGCCGAGGTCCTCGGCCGCTTCTATGACAGCCAGGGCGCCTGCGAGCGCATCAAGAACGCGCCCTTTCCGCGCCAGATCACCCATTTCGGGCTGATCTTCACCTACCTCTTCATGGCGATGATGCCGCTCGCGCTGGTGGACACGTTCGCGCGCACCGTTGTCGGCCGCGAGTGGACGATCGTCACGGCGCACGAATACATGTTCACGATGGTGCCCTTCAGCGTGTTGATCTCATGGCTCTTCTTCATCGTGGAGAAGGTCAGCGAGAGCTGCGAGGACCCGTTCGAGTGGGGCACCACCGACGTGCCGATCTCGGCGCTGACGCGCACGATCGAGATCGACCTCCTCCAGATGCTCGACGAGCCGAATGTCCCCCAGCAGCTCCAGCCGGTGAACGGCGTCCTCTATTAGGGCCGGACTTGCGCCTTGCGGCCGTCCACCGGGTCGCAGCGGGCGAGGGCCGTCACCCCACCGGCTCCCCCACCGACGTCTGCCGCGCCGCGACGGTTGGTTACTGGAAATTTAGTAGAGAGCCCAAGGCCATGCCGACTTTTTGGCTCGCCTGCCGGTCGCCCTGTCGCTACCCTGCGCGCATGAGCCGAACGGTGGATGCCGGTAGAGGCCAATCCGGGTGGCAAGCATGTCTGGTGGTTTCGATAACGCCGTGGCGACGTTCAATCATCTCGGCGCCGGCGGGGACCGCCTGGGCGACGACGCGTCGACCGGCGCAGTCCGGCGCGGCATTCCCTCCTGGTTCGGGACGGACGACCCGATCCGCGGCGACGGCGACAGGGCGCACGCGGGCGGCTGGTCCGACTTCGACGACTTCGGCGCATGCAACGATCTTGGGGTCTCGCCCGTCGACGACGCTGCGACCTGGAGGATCATCTCCGGATACCAGGCGCCGTCCCAGATCGTAGAATATATCCTGGAAGGCTACGCGTTCGACGACAGCGCCTTCATCTCGCCCTGGCGCTCTCTGAGCGAGGAAATCTACAGCCATCTCACGTTCTGCTAGGCTCACGCCTGACCGCCCGGACCGTCAGTCGCTGGAAATGCGGTCCGGAGCCTGGCGCGGCGCTGGCCGGCGGCATGGGCGAGGGGCTGCAGGGCAGCGTTGCGGGGGCGCGGCGCCGCGCCCGATTGAATGGCCCCGCCGCCCGTTCTACCTAAATTCGACCATCACACATGCGCGCGCCACAGCTTCGCCTCCCGCGAAGACGTGCTCGCATCCCCACAGCCGGCCCCCGCGGCCCGAGGTTCTTCCAGAATGTGCCAGATCGACGAAATTTTTGAGCGCAACCGGAAATGGGCCGACCGCATCAAGGAAGTGACGCCGGACTATTTCCTGAACCTCTCGCAGCAGCAGGCGCCGGACTATCTCTGGATCGGCTGCTCCGACAGCCGCGTCCCGGCCAACCAGATCATGGACCTGCCGCCGGGCGAGGTTTTCGTCCACCGCAACATCGCGAACGTGATCGTGCCGTCCGACCTCAACATGCTGTCGGTGCTGCAGTTCGCGGTGGAGGTGCTGCAGGTGAAGCACATCCTCATCACCGGCCACTATGGCTGCGGCGGCGTGCGCGCCTCGCTGTCGGACGAGGATCACGGCCTCATCGACAACTGGCTGAACCATCTGCGCCTCGTCCACCGCCTCCACAGGGAGGAGATGGCCGGGCTCGACGGGGAGGAGGCGGTCGACCGGCTGTGCGAGCTCAACGTCATCGAGCAGGTGCGCAACATCACCAACACGACGATCGTGAGGAACGCGTGGGCGCGCGGGCAGGCGCTCAGCATCCACGGCTGCGTCTATGGGCTGAAGGACGGGATCCTGCGCGAGCTCGTCACCCATGAGGACGTGATGAGCGATCAGCGCCGCTGAGGCGCGCGCGCCCGGCCGCAGGATCGGCGGCCTTCGGGCGGGAAACCCAGGATTGCGCGACACAAAGGTTTAAATTCGTCGCGTCTTCCCATATGTGAGCCCAAAGCCTCCGCACCTCGATGCGGCGCCCGGCCGCACGCCTGGCGTCGCAAAGTGCTGCGCGGGGCTCGACATGGGCCGCTCAATCGACGAAGAGAGGGCGGCTTTCTAGCGACATTCCAAGCACCCGGGACAACACGACAATGACGATTACGGCGCAGCAGGTAAAGGCGCTCCGCGAGAAAACCGGCGTCGGCATGATGGACTGCAAGACGGCGCTGAACGAGACGGGCGGCGACATGGAAGCAGCCGTCGATTGGCTGCGCAAGAAGGGCCTGTCGAAGGCCGCCAAGAAGGCGGATCGCATCGCGGCCGAAGGGCTGATCGGTGCCGTCGACAATGGCACCAGCGCAGCCCTCGTCGAGGTCAACTCCGAGACCGACTTCGTCGCCCGCAACGACACCTTCCAGGCGCTCGTGACGAAGATCGCCAAGGAAGCGCTCGGCACGGCCGGCGACGTCGACGCGCTGAAGGCGAAGCCGTTCCCCGGCACCGGCCGCACCGTCGGCGAGGAAGTCACCGAGTCCGTCGCGACGATCGGCGAGAATCTCTCGCTGCGCCGCACCGCGGAGCTGAGCGTCGATGAGGGCGCGGTGGCGACCTACATCCACAACGCCGTGGCGCCGAATCTCGGCAAGCTCGGCGTTCTCGTGGCGCTGAAGTCGGCCGGCGACGCGGCGAAGCTCACCGAGCTCGGCCGCAAGATCGCGATGCACGTCGCCGCGGTGAACCCGCTGGCGCTCAATGTCGACGCGCTGCCGGCCGAGGCCGTGGAGCGTGAGCGCGCGGTCTACGCCGATCAGGCGCGCGCGTCCGGCAAGCCGGAGCAGATCATCGAGAAGATGGTCGAGGGTCGCATGCGCAAGTTCTACGAGGAGGTCGTCCTCCTGAAGCAGAGCTTCGTCGTGAACCCGGACCTGACGATCGAGCAGGCGATCAAGGACGCCGAGAGCGATGTCGGCGCGCCGATCACCATGACCGGCTTCGTGCGCTTCGCCCTCGGTGAGGGGATCGAGCGCGAGGAGAGTGACTTCGCGGCGGAAGTCGCGGCCGCGGCCGGCGTCTGAGCGCCGTGGCGCAATCGCAAGCCAAGCCGGCGTCCGAGTGGCGCCGGCTTCTGATCAAGGTGTCGGGCGAGGCGCTGATGGGGGATGGCTCCCACGGCATCTCGCAGCCGACGCTGCAGCGCATCTGCGGTGAGGTTGTCGAAGTCGTGCGGCAGGGCCGGGAAGTCGGCCTCGTCATCGGCGGCGGCAACTTCCTGCGCGGCGCGAACAACGCGCTTACCGCCGTGGACCGCGTCGCGGGCGACCAGATGGGCATGCTCGCGACCGTCATGAACGCGGTCGCCGTCGCCGCCCAGCTGCGCGCGCTCGGGACCGAGGCCGTCATCCTGTCGGCGATCGACGTGCCGATCATCTGCGATCGCTTCACCCACCGCGGTGCGCTGAAGCACATGTCGGAGGGGCGCGTCATCCTGTTCGCCGCCGGCACCGGCCATCCCTTCTTCACGACGGACACCGCGGCTGCGCTGCGCGCCGTCGAGATGGGCTGCGATGCCCTCCTGAAGGGGACGCAGGTCGATGGCGTCTACACCGCCGACCCCAACCGCGACCCGACCGCCACGCGCTACGACACGCTCACCCACCAGGAAGCGCTGTCGAAGAATCTCGGCGTGATGGACGCGGCGGCCATCGCGCTCGCGCGCGACAATGGTCTGCCCATCGTCGTCTTCTCCATCCAGGAGGTCGGCGCTCTCCCGCGTGTCGCGCGCGGCGAGGGGGTTTGCACGGTCGTCTGCGACTGAGGCCCGCGATCGGCCGCGAAGGCCGATCGCTTCGGCGCCTCCGACGCGCCAGGGTGCGGCGCTCGCGCAATGCGCGGACGCCCGCCTCGCTCGCCCGGACGGGCCGGCGCCGGGCCGCCGAGCCGGCCCCCATCCACGATGGCGACAACTCCCACATTGCCCGATGCCGCTCCCTCTTGATACGAAGGCGGCCAGTTCGGGTGACCCGATAAGAACGATGCGGAAGGAAGACGGAAATGGACGCGGTTGATCTTGATGACCTTACGCGGCGGATGGATGGCGCGATCCAGGTTCTGAAGCACGAACTGTCCGGCCTGCGCACCGGCCGCGCCAGCGCGTCGATGCTGGAACCGATCACCGTCAACGCCTACGGCGCGACGATGCCGCTGAACCAGGTGGCGACCGTCTCCGTTCCCGAGGCGCGGCTCATTTCCGTGCAAGTGTGGGACCGGTCCATGGCGCAGGCCGTGGAGAAGGCGATCCGCGAGTCGAGCCTCGGCCTCAACCCGGTCGTCGAAGGCCAGCTCATGCGCATCCCCATCCCCGAGCTGAACGCCGAGCGGCGCCAGGAGCTCGTGAAGGTGGCGCATAAATATGCCGAGGCCGCCCGCGTCGCCGTCCGTCACGTCCGCCGCGACGGGATGGAAGAGGTGAAGAAGGCCGAAAAAGATGGACTGGGACAGGACGAAATGCGCGCCTTGTCTGATAGAGTGCAGAAATTGACGGACCAGAAGGTCGCCGAGATCGACCAAGTCGTGGCCGCCAAAGAGCAAGAGATTTCGCAGATCTGACAGTGAGCCATGACCCCCTCGCGTCCGAGCCGATCGCGGTTCTGAAGCGCGCTGAGCCTCCCGCGGGTCTGCCTCGGCACGTTGCCATCATCATGGATGGCAACGGGCGGTGGGCCGGCCAGCGCGGGATGCCGCGGACCTATGGTCATCACAGAGGCGTCGAGTCGGTGCGCCGCATCGTGCGGCACGCGGGCGAGCGCTCCATCGAGACGCTGACCCTCTTCGCCTTCTCGCGCGAGAATTGGGGCCGCCCGCCCTCCGAGGTGAGTGAACTCATGTCGATCCTGCGGCGTTTCATCCGCAGTGATCTCGATGAGCTCGTCAGGGCAGGTGTGAATGTGCGCGTGATCGGTGAACGTCACAGTCTCGAAGCGGACCTCCTCCACGTGATCGAGGACGCCGAGACGCGTACGGCCGCCAATTCGCGCCTGCGTCTCGTCCTCGCCTTCAATTATGGCGGGCGGGACGAGATCGTGCGCGCGACGCAGCGCATCGCCGCGGCCGTCGCCGCCGGCGAGCTGTCCCCGTCCGACATCGACGAGACGCGCTTCTCCCAATATCTCGACACCGCGGGCTGGGCCGATCCCGACCTCGTGATCCGCACCAGCGGCGAGCAGCGGGTGTCGAACTTCCTCCTGTGGCAGTCGGCCTACGCCGAATATGTCTTTCCGTCGGTCCTGTGGCCCGATTTCGACGAAGGGGCGTTCGACAAGGCGCTCGCCGAATATGCCACGCGCGAACGGCGCTTCGGCACCGTCGCGGAACCGATCGCGAAGCCATGATTCCCCGCCGCCGCTCCGTCAAAGCGACGGCCAACGCGAACGAGTCCGTCCCGCGCCGCCCGCCATCGCGCATTCGCGAGCGGGTGAAGCGGCTGCGCGAGCGCTTCGTCTTCCAGCGGGAGCTGCGCCTGCGCCTCATCTCGGCGGTGGTGCTGATCCCTGTGGTGATCCTGTGCACCTGGTTCGACGAGGTGACGTTCGCCGCCCTCGTCCTCCTCGCCGGCCTCCTCGTCATGTTCGAGTGGTTCCGCATGATCGGGGCGGGGCGGCTGAAGCTCCTCACCGGCGTCGGCTATGCGGGGATCGCGGCCGTATCGGTCGCCGCGCTCGTCGGCTCCGTGCTCGTCTCTGCGGCGACGCTCGCGGCCGCGACGCTCGCCGCGATGGCCGTCGCCTCGCGCCACCGCTTCGATATCGCCGTTCGCTGGGTGATGATCGGCATGATCTATACCGGCATCGCCGTGATCGCGCCGATCGAGCTCCGGAAGGGCGATGACGGGTTCGGCGCGGTCGTGTTCGTGCTCCTCATTGCCTGGGCGACCGACATCTTCGCCTTCTTCGTCGGCCGCAAGATCGGGGGGCCGCGCCTGTGGCGGCGCGTGTCGCCGAGCAAGACCTGGTCGGGCGCGATCGGCGGTCTCGTCGCAGGCGTCATTTTCGGCGCGATCGTCGCCGCCTTCCTCAACGTCCCGCTGGGGCTTGCGACCATCCTCGCCTCGGCCCTCATCGCCGTCGCGGCGGAGGGGGGCGATCTTCTGGAATCGGCCGCCAAGCGGCGCTTCGCCGTGAAGGATGCGGGGACGCTGATCCCCGGCCATGGCGGCGTGATGGACCGCGTCGACGGGGTCATCGCCGCCGTCCTCGTCACCGTCCTCCTCGGCAGCAGCGTCTCGGGCGAAATGCCGGCGAGCGGCCTTCTCGCCCTCCTCGGACGACCTCTGTGACACGCGTCATCCTCCTCGGCGCGACGGGGTCGGTCGGTACCTCCGCGCTCGAGGCGATCGAGGCCGGGCCGTTCCAGCTCGTCGGCGTCGCCGCCAACCGCGACGTCGAGGCGCTCGCTGCGATCGCGGAGCGGCACCGTCCGGAGATGACCGTCGTGTGCGACCCGGACGCCGGGATCGAGCTCGCGCGCCGCCTTTCGCCGCTCGGCCTTGCGACCGACGCCGGGGCGGATGCGCTGGTGGCGCTCGCCGCGATGGAGGCCGACCGAATCATCATCGCCATTCCGGGCTTCGCCGCGCTGCGGCCGGCGCTCGCGGCGGTGGAGGCGGGGCGAATCATCTGCCTTGCCAACAAGGAATGCCTCGTCGCGGCCGGCGACATCGTGATGGCGCGGGCGCGCGCGACCGGGGCGACCGTTCTGCCGGTGGATTCCGAGCACAACGCGATCTTCCAGGTGTTCGAGCCGCAGTCCGAGGCCGCGATCACCCGCATCGTCCTCACCGCGTCCGGCGGCCCCTTCCGCACCGCACCGCACGAGGCGATGGCCCGCGCGACGCCCCGCGAGGCGCTGAAGCACCCGAACTGGTCGATGGGCGCGAAGATCACGATCGATTCGGCGACGATGATGAACAAGGGCCTCGAGGTGATCGAGGCGCACCACCTCTTCCCCGTCGGGCCGGATCGGATCGGCGTCGTCGTCCACCCGCAATCGATCGTTCACGGGATGGTCGCCTATGCGGACGGGTCGTGCCTCGCGCACCTCTCCAACCCGTCGATGGTGACGCCCATCGCCCACTGCCTCCATTATCCGAAGCGGGGGGCGGCGCCCGTCGACCCGCTCGACCTCGTGGCTTGCGGCACGCTGACCTTCGAGGCGCCGGACGAGACGCGCTTTCCGGCGCTCCGCCTCACCCGCGAGGCGCTCCTCTCGGGCGGCGTCGCGACCAATGCGCTGAATGCGGCGAACGAGGTCGCGGTCGCGGCGTTCCTGGAAGAACGGATCGGTTTCCTCGACATTGCGCGGACCGTGGAGGAAACATTGTCGGCCATCGCCGGGATGCGGCTCGATGTCGGCACGCTGGCGGCGGTGGAAGACACGGATCGCGAGGCGCGACGCCTTGCGCAGTTGGCAACGGCGGCTCCGGCCACGACCTGAGACCTTTGCGGCCGGAACGTGGTGGACGGATTGCCGTCCCATCCACATGTGACGACATACGCCCCGTCGAATCTGCGACGGTCGGCGCGACAGAACAATAGGTTGTGCGATGGAATGGATTTCGGGTCTTGCGACGAACGCGGTCGGCTACATCGTGCCGTTCCTGTTCGTGCTGGGCATCATCATCTTCATCCACGAGATGGGGCACTTTCTCGTGGCGCGGTGGTGTGGTGTCGCCGTCGATGCCTTCTCCATCGGGTTCGGTCCCGAGATTTTCGGCAAGGTCGACAGGCACGGCACGCGCTGGCGCCTCTCGGCGATCCCGCTCGGCGGCTATGTCAAGTTCGCCGGCGACGAGAACGCGGCGAGCGTCCCCGACCGTGAGGCCATCGCGCAGATGAGCGAGGCGGAGCGGCGGTCGAGCTTCTATCTGAAGCCGCTCTGGCAGCGCGCGGCGATCGTCGCGGCGGGGCCGTTCGCGAACTTCCTCCTCGCCATCGCGATCTTCGCCATCTTCTTCATGGTGGACGGCCGGCCGATGGCCGACGCGGTCGTCTCGTCCGTCGAGCCGGAGAGCCCGGCGGCGGCTGCCGGGTTCGAGCCCGGCGACGTCATCCTGTCGATCGACGGGAGCACGGTGCGGGATTTCTCCGTCGTCCAGCGCCGCGTCGCGAGCGCGGCGGGGGTTCCCCTCCAGTTCACCGTCGACCGTGGCGGCGACATCGTCCAGCTCACCGCGACGCCCGAAATGCGGGAGATGACCGACCCGTTCGGCAATCCCTACTCGTCCGGCGTCCTCGGCGTGCGGCGCGAGGTCGGCGCGGAGGGGATCCCGCGCGAGACGCTGGGGCCCATCCAGGCGGTCGTCGCCGGGGTGGGGGAGACCTGGTACATCACGACGCGGACCGTCGAGGTGGTCGCCGGGATCATCACCGGCACCCAGTCGGCGAGCCAGCTCGGCGGGCCGATCCGCGTCGCGCAGGTCTCCGGCGAGGTCGCGGGGCTCGGAATCGCGGCCCTCTTCAGCCTCGCGGCGATGCTCTCGGTCTCGATCGGGCTCATCAACCTTCTGCCCATCCCCATGCTCGATGGCGGACACTTGCTTTTCTATGCAATCGAGGGGGTGAGGGGGCGTCCACTGTCGGAGCGCGCGCAGGACGTGGGGTTCCGGATCGGCCTCGCCCTGGTCCTGCTGTTAATGGGTTTTGCGACCTTTAATGATATTGTTCACCTTACGTCTTAGTAAGGCGTTGCTCTGGAGCAACGGTCGGCTCCCAAAGAGGCGCGAATCCGGGCTTAGCGCCTTGTTCTGACAGGCTGGGACGAGCATAGCTGTCGTGGGTCACCAACGCTTTTGGTGGCTCACGTTGAAAGCGAGGCACCGTCCCGACCATGTTCCTTTGTCCGGGCCCCATGATGCGTAATCTTCTCAGAGCGCTCGCGCTCGTTGCCCTGTTGGGCACGTGCGTCGTCACCGTCGTTGCGCCGGCTTATGCCGCTGTCGCCAGTCGCATCGTGGTTGAAGGCAATGAGCGGGTCGATGCCGACACCGTCCGCGCCTACGTCACGATCAAACCTGGGGTCAGTTATGGCCCACGCGAAGTCAGCGAAAGCATCGAGACGCTTTACGCAACGGGATTGTTCGAGGACGTCTCGGTCACCCAGCAGGGCGGAACGCTCGTCGTGCGGGTCCGGGAAAACTCGGTCATCAACCTCGTCTCTTTCGAGGGCAACCGCCGCGTCTCCGATGAAATCCTCGAAGGCACCGTCGACAGCCGGTCGCGGGCCATCTACAGCCGCAGCCGCGTCCAGTCCGACGTGCAGCGGATCCTCGAGGTGTACCGCCGCCGCGGCAACTATCTCGCCACCGTCGAGCCGCAGATCATCGATCGCGGCCAGAACCGCGTCGACCTGATCTTCAACATCAGCGAAGGCAAGAAGACGACGGTCGACCGGATCACCTTCATCGGCAACCGCTCCTTCTCGGACGCGCGTCTGCGTGACGTGGTCCGCACGAAGGAGACCGGTCTCCTCGGCTTCCTGCGCACGACGGACACCTACGATCCGGACCGTCTGAACCAGGACCAGGAGCTGCTGAAGCGCTTCTATTTCGACCGCGGCTTCGCCGACTTCCGCATCCTGTCGGCGACGGCGGACTATGACCGCGAGCGCAACGCCTTCTTCATCACCTTCACCCTCGACGAGGGCGAGCAGTACGAGTTCGGTGAAGTGCGCGTCGACACGACGCTCGCCGACCTCGACCCTGCGCAGCTCCAGCGCCGCGTCGCCTCGCGGCCGGGCCGCCGCTACTCGGCCGAGGCCGTCGAGAAGTCGCTCGAGGACCTGACGCTTGCCGCGAACCGCCAGGGCTATCCCTTCGCCCAGGTGGTGCCGACCGGCGACCGCAACTTCGAGACCAACAAGATCGACGTCGTCTACCGTGTGGACCAGGGCACCCAGGCCTACATCGAGCGGATCGACATCATCGGCAACACGACGACGCGCGACTACGTCATCCGCCGCGAGTTCGACATCGCGGAAGGCGACGCCTACAACCGCGTCCTCCTCGACCGGGCCGAGCGCCGCCTGCGCGCCCTCGGCTTCTTCGAGAGCGTGCGGATCGCGACGACCCAGGGCTCCGAGCCCGACCGCGTGGTCGTGACGGTCTACGTCGTCGAGCAGGCGACCGGTAAGGTCTCCTTCGGTATCGGCTACTCGACCTCGGACGGCGTCATCGGCGATCTGTCGATCGAAGAGCGCAACTTCCTCGGTCGCGGCCAGTACGTGAAGGCGTCGATCGGTGGCGGCAAGAACACGCAGAATGCGGAGTTCTCCTTCACCGAGCCGTACCTCTTCGGCCGCCGGATCTCGGGTGGTTTCGACCTCTACACCCGCATCTCGGAAGACAGCGACACCCAGGCCTACGACATGACCGAGACCGGCGGTTCGCTGCGCCTCGGCCTGCCGATCACCGAAGAGACGTCGGTGCAGGTGTTCTACAACCTGTTCCAGCGCAGCGTGTCGGTGAGCCAGGCGGACTGCCGCGGGCCGAACCCGGAACTGCCGCGCGCCATCTGCGAATCGGACGGCGACCGTCTGACCTCGCTGCTCGGCACGTCGCTGATCTACAACTCGCTCGACGACCAGTACAATCCGAGCGAAGGCATCTACGCGAAGGCGACGGTCGAGTTCGCCGGTCTCGGTGGCGACACCTACTTCTGGCGCAACACGGCCCGTGCCCGCGCCTACAAGGAAGTGCTCCCCTCCTACGGCGTCGTCGGCATGCTCTCCCTCGAAGGCGGCTTGATGCAGGCCCTCAACGACGACCTGCGCATCCAGGACCAGTTCTTCGTGGGTGGCAGCAAGATCCGCGGCTTCAAGTCCTCCGGTATCGGTCCGCGCGACCGGGCCTCGGGCGACGCTCTCGGCGGCCGCTACTATGTGGTCGGCACGGCCGAAGCGACCTTCCCGATCCCGTTCCTGCCGCCTGAGGTGGGCCTCTCCGGCGCGGTCTTCGCCGACGCGGGCTCGCTCTGGGGCGTCGATCCGGACATCGTCTCGCGCAACGGCGGCAGCTCGACCATCGTGTCGAACGACTTCGACCTGCGTGCCTCGGGCGGTCTCGGCATCCTGTGGAAGTCGCCCTTCGGACCGATCCGCGCCGACTTCGCGGTTCCGTTCATCGAGAACGACGCCGACCAGACGCAGGTCTTCCGCCTCTCCGGCGGCACCCAGTTCTGATCGAACGCACCATCGCTTGAAGACGCCGCCGATTTCGGCGGCGTTTTCATTTTCGGGGCCCGCCGCGGCGGCGAAATCATGTGCCCCCGCGGCAACGCCGGCGAAAACCCGTACAGCCTTTGATTTTCATCAGCGGTAAAGCGCGCTAGACGCAAAAGGATTGGAGCCCTAGACGACGCCGAATGGATCGCGAGCCTATGACGAGCCCCTTCTTCTCGCCCGCAGAGCCCCATACGCTCGGCAGCATCGCCGACGCGGTCGGCGCCAAGATGGACGATGCCGCGCGTGACCGGATCATGTCCGACGTGATGCCGCTCGAAAGCGCCGAGCCGGACCATGTGAGCTTCCTGCGCGGGGCCAAGCACGTCGCCGCGCTGGAGGCGACCCGCGCCGGCGCCGTCTTCTGCCACCCCCGCTTCGCCTCGAGCGTGCCGGAGGGGACCGTCGCCCTCCTGACCCCGCACGCCGCGAACGCCTTCGGTCTCGCCGCCGGCCTCTTCCACCCCTCCGCGATGCGCCCGCGCCCGCTCACCGCCCGCCAGGGCGGCGAGATCGCCGCGACCGCCATCATCGAGGACCACGAGGGTCTCGAGGCGAACGTCATCGTCGAGGCCTATGCCGTCATCGCGCGCGGCGTGGAGATCGGGCGCGGCACCGTCATCGGCCCCAATGTCGTGATCGGCCCCAACTGCACGATCGGCCGCAACACGGTGATCGGCGCCAACACCACCATCCAGTGCGCCCATATCGGCGACCGCGTCATCATCCACCCTGGCGTGCGCATCGGGCAGGACGGGTTCGGCCTCGCCCGCACCCCGGACGGTTACCGCAAGGTTCCCCAGGTCGGCGCGGTGGTCATCCAGGACGATGTCGAGATCGGTTCCAACTCCACGATCGACCGCGGCTCGCGCCGCGATACGGTGATCGGGAAGGGCACGAAGATCGACAATCTCGTCCAGATCGGCCACAACGTCGTGATGGGATGCCACTGCGTGATCGCCGGCTGCACCGGGATCGCCGGATCGGTGACCATGGGCGATTATGTGACGATCGGCGGCCATGTCGGCCTGCGCGACGGGATCACGATCGGAAGTGGTGCATCAATCGCCGGGAAGGCTGCGGTTGGGGATGACATTCCGGCCGGAGCGAGTTACGCGGGATATCCGGCGGCCCCTGCCTTGTCATACTTGGCGGAGCGCCGGGCGATCACGCGCATGATCCGGCGCGATAGGGACGCTTCAAAATCTTAGACGCGCCACTTATGTTGGCGCCTGACCGTGAAATGGGACGGACGACGGCAAGATGGACGGAGGAAGCGGCCTGACCGAGGCGAAGATCACCGTGGAGAGCGCTGAGATCCGGGATATCCTGCGATACCTGCCTCACCGCTATCCGTTCCTGATGATTGATCGCGTCATCGACATCAACCGCGACAATTTCGGGATCGGGATCAAGAACGTCACGATCAACGAACCGCAGTTCCAGGGCCATTTCCCCTCGGAGCCGGTGATGCCGGGTGTCCTCCTCATCGAAGGCATGGCGCAGACCGCGGGCGTCCTGTGCGTCGTCGCGCAGGGCCAGGTCGAGGCGCCGAAGCTCGTCTACTTCATGACGATCGACAAGGCGAAGTTCCGCAAGCCGGTCGTCCCCGGCGACGTCGTCGCCTACCACATGACCAAAGAGCGCCAGCGCGGAAATATCTGGCGTTTCCATGGCGAGGCCATCGTGCGCGACCAGGTGGTCGCGCAAGCCGATGTCAGCGCCATGATCGTGCGGGATTGATGGAACGCTTGTGACCATACATCCGACGGCTATCGTCGCGTCGGGCGCCCGCCTCGGGGAGGGCGTCGCCCTCGGTCCGCACGCGGTTGTCGATGCGGACGTGACTCTCGGCGACGGCGTCGTGGTCGGCGCCAATGTCGTCATCACCGGCCACACCACGATCGGGGAGGGCACGCGCCTCTTCCCCGGCGTCGTCATCGGCGAACCACCGCAGGACCTCTCCTACAAGGGCGAGCCGACCGAGGTCGTGATCGGCGCGCGCAATGTCCTGCGCGAGCACGTGACGGTCCATGCCGGCACCGCGCGCGGGCGCGGCCGCACCGTCGTCGGCGACGACTGCTTCTTCATGGCCGGCGCCCATATCGGGCACGACTGCATCGTCGGCAACGGCGTCATCCTGTCCAACAATGTCCTCCTCGCGGGCCACGCCCATCTCGGCGACTTCGTCCTGATCGGCGGCGGCGCGGCGATCGTCCAGCGCGTGCGGATCGGGGCCTACGCCTTCATCAGCGGCCTCTCCGGCGTCACCAAGGACGTGATCCCCTACGCCTATGTGATCGGCCATCGCGGCCGGCTCGACAGCCTGAACCTCGTCGGGCTGAAGCGGCGCGGCTTCAACCGCGAGGCGATCCGCACCCTCCTTGCGGCCTACGAGATCCTCTTCGCCGAAGAGGGCCTCTTCCGCGAGCGTCTCGACCGGCTCACCAACGAGATGGGGAGTGACCCGCTCGTGCGCCGGATCCTCGACTTCATCGCGGAGGGGAAGAACCGTCCGCTCCTCCATCCGCTGTCGCGCGCGGGCCTCGACCCCTCGACGGAGACGGACCTTCTCGAAGCGGGCGTGTGAGCGCCCCGATTGCGATCGTTGCCGGGGCGGGCGCGCTGCCCTGGGAGGCGGCGAAGCGCATCGCGCCGCGCCGCAGGGTCATCGTCTTCGCCCTCATCGGCGAGGCGGATCCGGCCCCGCCCGGGATCGAGACCCACGCGGTCGGCTACGGCCAGATCGGCCGCATCTTCAAGCTGATGCGTGAGAACGGGTGCGCCGACGTGATGTTCCTCGGCGCGATCCGCGCGCGGCCGGACTATCGCCGCATCCTCGGCGACGTCCAGACCCTCAAGCTCGTTCCGAAGATCGTGCGCGCCGTCGTCGGCGGCGACGACAGCGTCGTGCGCAACGTCATGAAGCTCGTCGAGGCGGAAGGGTTCCGCGTCGTCTCGGTGCCCGAGGCGGTGCCGGAGCTTCTGGCCGAGGTGGGCACGTTCGGCCGCTTCGCCCCGGAGGCGCGGCACGAGGCGGACATCGCCCTCGGCGCGCGCTTCCTCGACGCCGCCTCCGACTTCGATATCGGCCAGTCGGTGGTGGTGGCCGAGGGCCGCATCGTGGCGGTGGAGGCCGCGGAGGGGACGGACGCGATGCTGGAGCGATGCGTGAAGCTGCGCGAGGTGAAGCGCTTCCGGGCGCCGCGCGGGTCGGGCGTCCTCGTGAAGCGCGCGAAGGTCGGCCAGGACATGCGCTCCGACATTCCGGTGGTGGGGGCGGGCACGCTCGCGAAGGTGATCGATGCCGGGCTCGGTGGGATTGCCGTCGAGGCGGGCCGCACGATCATCGCCGAGCGCGAGGCGATGGTCGCCGCGGCCGACAAGGCGCGCGTCTTCGTGGTGGCGCGATGAGCCCCACCCGCATCGCGATCATCGCCGGGGAGGAATCGGGCGACCGGCTCGGCGGCGCGTTGATGAGCGCGCTGTCGGCGCGGCGCGACATCACCTGGTTCGGCGTCGGCGGGGACGACATGGTGGCGGCCGGGCTCGATCCGCTCTTTCCGCTGGAGGAGATCGCCGTCAACGGGTTCGACGCGATCGTGCGCCGCCTGCCGCAGCTTCTGGCGCGCATCGCGGAGACCGCGAAGGCGGTCGCGGCCTTCAAGCCGGACGTCCTCATCGTCATCGACGCGCCGGAGTTCAACCACCGCGTCGCGAAGCGCCTGCGCCGCGCGCTGCCGGACGTGCCGATCGTCAACTATGTGAGCCCGACCGTGTGGGCCTGGCGGCCGGGGCGGGCGAAGGCGATGCGGCCCTATGTGGACCTCATCCTCGCCCTCTTCCCGTTCGAGCCGGCGGCGCACGCGCGCCTCGGGGGACCGAAATGCGTCTATGTCGGCCACCCCCTCTACGAGGCGCTGCGGGCGGGCCGCGACGGGTCGGTGGGCGAGGCGCTTCTCGTGCTGCCGGGGAGCCGGCGCGGTGAGATCGACCGCCTGATGCCCCTCTTCGGCGAGGCGCTGGCGCGCCTTGCGCCAGAGGTGCCGGTCCGCCTCCTCGCCGTGCCCCGCCACCGCGAGCGGATCGAGGCCTATGTCGCAGACTGGACGGTGAAGCCGGAGATCCTGACCGGGGCGGAGGGCAAGCGGACCGCGTTCGCGACGGCCCGCGCGGCTTTGGCGGCCTCCGGCACGGTGACGCTGGAGCTCGCCGCGGCGCGCGTCCCGATGGTGGTCGCCTACAAGCTCGACTTCACCTACCGGCAGGTGAAGCGGTTGCATCGTTTCATTCCGATCGTGACCGCCACCTCGATGGTGCTCGCCAACATCGTCATCGGCCGCAACGCGATCCCCGCATTCCTCGAGGACGAGGCGACGCCCGAGGCGATCGCCGGCGCACTCGAGCCGCTCCTGCGCCCCGGAACGCCGGAGCGGGACGACCAGGCCACCGCCTTCGACGAATTCGACGCGGCGATGCGCGTCGCGACCTCCCCCTCCGAGCAGGCCGCCGACGCCGTCCTCGACCTCCTCGCGACCCGCGCCACCCGCTAGCGTCACCTAACGACGCACGATGTCCGGCGGGACGTGCCAGTGGCGCACGTGGCCGTAGGGGCGCGCCTTGTCGACGACCCACCCGCCGGCCGTCCGCCGCGCGGCGAGGCTGCCGTGACGCCACAGCATCGACCGGTCGATGAGGAGGGGGGCGGCGCAACCCCGCGGGCGGTCGAGCGTCACGACCACCTCGGCGCGCCGGCAATCCTCGGCGAGGGCGCGCGGGGAGGCGGGCGCGGCGATGGGCCGACGCGGGCACGAGCCACCCGCTGGCCCCACCTACCGACGCACGATGTCCGGCGGGACGTGCCAGTGGCGCACGTGGCCGTAGGGGCGTGCCTTGTCGACGACCCACCCGCCGGCCGTCCGCCGCGCGGCGAGGCTCCCGTGCCGCCACAGCATCGACCGGTGGAGGAGGAGGGGGCGCGGCGCAGCCCCGCGCGCGGTCGAGCGTCACGACCGCCTCGGCGCGACGGCAATCCTCGGCGAGGGCGCGCGGGGAGGCGGGCGCGGGTACGAGCCACCCGCTCGCCCCACCTAACGACGCACGATGTCCGGCGGGACGTGCCAGTGGCGCACGTGGCCGTAGGGGCGTGCCTTGTCGACGACCCACCCGCCGGCCGTCCACCGCGCGGCGAGGCTCCCGTGCCGCCACAGCATCGACCGGTCGATGAGGAGGGGGGCGGCGCAGCCCCGCGCGCGGTCGAGCGTCACGACCGCCTCGGCGCGCCGGCAATCCTCGGCGAGGGCGCGCGGCGACGGGGCCGGCGCGGCTATGCGCCACCCGCTGGCCTCACCTAACGACGCACGATGTCCGGCGGGACGTGCCAGTGGCGCACGTGGCCGTAGGGGCGCGCCTTGTCGACGACCCACCCGCCGGCCGTCCGCCGTGCGGCGAGGCTCCCGTGCCGCCATAGCATCGACCGGTCGATGAGGAGGGGGGCGGCGCAGCCCCGCGCGCGGTCGAGCGTCACGACCGCCTCGGCGCGCCGGCAATCCTCGGCGAGGGCGCGCGGGGAGGCGGGCGCGGCGACGGGGCCGGCGCGGGTCTCCAGCGTGCATCCGAGCGTGTCGCAGTGGGCCTCGGCGCGGGTCGCGGGCGCGGGGTCCCCGTCGGCGCGGTGCCAGACGTCGCCCACATAGTCGCTCTGCCGGCCGTGGAGGGCGATGTGGCCGCTCCGCTCGCGCACGCCCACCGTCGCCCCCTCTGCGGTCACGAGAAGGTCGTGGCGGGGGGCGAGCGGGGCGATCGCGAGGCCGAGCGCCAGCGGGACGATCCCGGCGAGGCGCAACGGGGAGACGAAGAGGGCGAGCCATAGGATGCCGAAGGCCGACAGGAGCGCCGTGGCGGCCGGGATCGTGCCGACGGTGCCCATGTCCCCCGTCCACCGCGTGACCGCGTGGGCGATGGCGAGGATCGCGTCGAGACCCCATCCCATCGCGAGCAGCGGCCACGCCTCCCCGCCGAACGGCATCAGGGCGAGGGCGAGGACGCCGGCGGGCATCGCGAAGAGCGTCAGCACCGGCATCGCGGCAAGGTTTCCGAGAAGGCCGAGCGGGGCGAGGCGGTGGAAATGGAAGACGGAGGCGGGCGTCGTCGCGAAGCCCGCGATCAGCGATGTCATCGCGAGCCCCGCGATGAAGAGGACCACCGGCCGCAACGGGCCGGTCCACGCTCCGCCCGGCCGCCGCGCCCACCATTCATACGCGCCGACGAGGGCGATGACGGCGAGGAAGGACATCTGGAAGCCGGGCTCGGCGACGCTCACCGGGTCGATCAGCATGATGACGAGCGCGGCCATCGCGACCGTGCGCATCGTGAGCGCCGGCCGGTCGGCGAGGATGGCGAGGAGCGCGAAGGCGAGCATGACGAAGGCGCGCAGCGTCGAGACCGACCCGCCGGAAAGGGCGAGATAGAACGCCCCCGCCGCGAGCCCCGCGACCGCCGCCCACTTTCGGATCGGTGCGCGGAGCGCGAGGGCGGGGACGAGGGCGAGCCCGCGGCGCACGAGCGCGAACACCGTGCCGGCGACGAGCGCCATGTGGAGCCCCGAGATCGCGAGGACGTGGCCGAGGCCCGAGACGCGCATCGCCTCCTGGTCCGCCGCCGGGATCGCCCCGCGCCGGCCGACGAGGAGCGCCGCCGCGAACGCCGCCTCGCGCGGGGCGAGCACGGCCGACAGGCGCGCCGCGATCGCGCTGCGCATCGCGTCGATCCGCGCCGAGACGCTCCAGCGTGGCGCGGGGCCGATGACCTCGAGCGGGCCGTAGGCGAACCCCGTCGCGCCGACCCCGTCGAAATAGAGGCGTCGCGCCGGGTCGTAGCCGCCGGGGAGCGCGGGGCCGGCGAGGGGGACGAGGCGGGCGCGGCCCGTCACCCTCTCGCCGACGGCGAGAGGCGCGCCGCCGCGCACCGAGAGGCGGACGCGCCGCGGCACCGGCCCGGAGAACTCGCCCGAAAGGCCGGTGAGGACGACGCTCTGCCGCCCGTCCTCCGCCGTGTCGACCGCCACCACCCGTCCCGTCACCACGAGCGACAGCGGGGCGCGGAGCGTCGCCGTCCCCCGCCATTCGGCCTGGAGGGCGAGGAGGAAGGCGCCGAAGAGGAGCGCGGCCGCGGCGAGGAGGAGCGGGGAGAGGGCGGCCATCGCCCCGCGCGCCGCCCACCAACGCAGCGCCGCGAGGACGACGAGGACGCCGCCGAGCGCGGCCGGCGGCGGGTCGAAGGGAAGGGCGAGCGCGATCGCGATCCCGGCCGCCATCAGCACCGGCAGCCAGAGCGCGCCGCGGCCGAACGCGGTCTCCTGCGCGATCGCCCGCGCGGGCCACCAGACCGCGCGCTGCGGCAGGTCTGCCCCGCTGAGGACGAGGGTCATCGGCGAATTCCCCTTGCGCGGGCCGGGCACCCGCGTACTTAACCCGCGTCCGCATTCTTCGGCCCGGAAGGGGCGCGAAGGGTCGACGGACAGGCCGCGTGTTCGCTACACCTGCCGGAACAGACTCACACTAGCGTGTATCGGATGACAATGAAACCCAAGGTGGTAACGCGCTTCGCCCCGTCGCCCACCGGCTATCTGCACATCGGCGGGGCGCGCACGGCGCTGTTCAACTGGCTCTATGCCCGCCACCATGGCGGCGAGATGAAGCTGCGCATCGAGGACACCGACCGCGCCCGCTCCACGACCGAGGCGATCGACGCGATCCTCGACGGGCTGACCTGGCTCGGCATCGAGGGGGACGGGGAGACGCTCTACCAGTCCGAGCGCGCCGCGCGTCACCGCGAGGTCGCCGAGGAGCTGCTCGCCAGGGGCGCCGCCTATCGCTGCTATACGAGCGCGGAGGAGCTGGCCGAAATGCGCGAGAAGGCCGCCGCCGAGGGCCGCCCGCCGCGCTATGACGGGCGCTGGCGCGACCGCCTTCCCCACGAGGCGCCTCCGGGTATCGACCCCGTCATCCGCCTCAAGGCCCCGATCGACGGGGAGACGGTGATCGCCGACCACGTCCAGGGCGAGGTCCGCTTCGCCAACAAGGATCTCGACGATCTCGTCGTCCTGCGCTCGGACGGCACGCCCACCTACATGCTCGCCGTCGTGGTGGACGACCACGACATGGGCGTCACCCACATCATCCGCGGCGACGACCACCTCACCAACGCCGCGCGGCAGACGCTGATCTACCAGGCGCTCGGCTGGGACGTGCCGGAGATGGCGCATATCCCGCTGATCCACGGGCCGGACGGGGCGAAGCTCTCCAAGCGCCACGGCGCGCTCGGCGTCGACGCCTATCGCGCGATGGGCTACCTGCCGGAGGCGCTGCGCAACTATCTCGTGCGCCTCGGCTGGTCGCACGGGGATGACGAGTTCTTCTCCACCGCGGAGATGATCGAGCTCTTCGGCCTCGACAGCGTCGGCCGCTCGCCGGCCCGCTTCGATTTCGCGAAGCTCGAGAACATGAACGGCCACTACATGCGCGAGGCCTCGCCCGAGGCGCTGATGGCGGCGCTGGGGCCGGTCATCGCGGCGCAGGAGGACGCGGCCGCGATCGAGGCCGCGCTCGATGCCGGCGGGCGCGAGCGCCTCGCGATCGCGCTCCCGTCCCTCGCCGAGCGGGCGAAGACGCTGAAGGAACTCCTCGACAACGCCCGCTTCCTCTGGGCCGAGCGTCCGCTCAGCGTCGACGAGAAGGCCGGCAAGCTCCTCGAGGGCGACGCGCGCAACCATCTCGGCGCGCTCTCTGACCGCTTCGCCGCGCTCCCCGAATGGTCCGCGGCGGCCACCGAGGGGGCGGTGCGTCAATATGCCGAGGATGCGGGGCTGAAGCTCGGCAAGGTCGCCCAGCCGCTGCGCGCCGCGCTCACCGGGTCGAGCACCTCGCCCGGCATCTTCGACGTTCTCGCCGCCCTCGGGCGTGAGGAGTCGATCGCGCGGATCCGCGATCAGGCCGTCTGACGCACGGGCGCGGGCAGCGCCCCCGTCAGCCGCGTGGCGACGATGGTGAGGAGCACCGTCGTCGCCGCGCAATAGGCCGACATGAAGAGCGCCTGCTCGGGGATCGTCACCCCGAGATCGATCAGCCACCCGGTGACGCCCGGCCCGAGCGCGGTGGAGAACACCATCGCGGAGGTCACCAGCGCCTTGATGCTGCCGATATGGCGCGTCCCGTAGAGGGTCGGCCACAGGGCCGCGAGGAGCGTGGCGGCGACACCCTGGCTCATCGCGATCCCGGCGAGCACGGCGAACCAGAGGCCGACACCCCCCGGCACGGCGAGCATCGCGACACCGAGCGCCGTCGGCACCAGGAAGAAGGGGAGGAGGCGTGTCGGCCCGAAGCGGTCGATCGCGGTCCCCGCGACGAGCGTCGTGCAGAGGGAGATGGCGGCGTAAACGGGGAAGGCGAGGGCCATCGTCGCGAGGTCGAAGCCGCGCACGACGGAGATGTGGACCTGGTGGAAGATCACGCAGGTCCCGATGAAGGGGGGCGCGAGGACCGCCGGGAGCAGCGCCCAGACGGACCAGTGGCGCAGCACCTCGGCGCGCGTCCAGTGCCGGTCCTCCATGCCGACCGCCTCCTCGCCCCCGCCCTCGCCCTGCGGCACGCGCCCGTGCCGCATCAGGACGAAGAGGAGGGGCAGGAAGACTAGGAGGATGATCGCGATCGCCACCGCCCAGCTGAGACGCCAGCCGAGGGCGGCGATGATGCCGACCGTGACGAGCGGGAAGAAGGCCTCGCCGAGCGGATAGCCGACGATCGCGATGGAGGCGGCGCGGCCGCGATTGGCGCGGAACCAGCGGGCCATCGCGGTCATGGAGATGTGGGACATCATCCCCTGGCCGCAGAAGCGCAGCCCGAAGACAGCGAGCGTCAGCATGATCGGCCCGGTCGCGGTCAGCATGATCGTCGCCGCGAGCGCGTAGAGGAGGAGGACGGCGACGGTGAGGCGTGCGAGGGGGCGCGTGTCGGCAAGGCCGCCGAGCTGGAAGAGGCAGGCGGCCGAGGCGAATGTCGCGAACGTGTAGATGCCGCCCCACTCTCCGTCCGACAGCCCGAACTCGCGTCGGATGCCGCCGGAGAAGAGTGAGATGAAGTAGGTCTGCCCAAATGCTGAGCCGAACGTGAGGAGGGCTCCGGTCGTGAGCCACCACGCGTTCTGGCGATAGAAGCTCCAACGCATGCGCTTTCCATAGCGCGCTTTCCTTCCGCGTGGAATCACCCCCGCGGGATGAATTTTTCCAACGCTTTCCGGGCTGTTCGGCCGTTATCATTTCGGCGTGAAAGGTCCGGACGCATGGCGCGGGAGCCGTCCGGAACGGGCCGGGTCGGCCCGAACGAGGGACCGGCGGAGGTCAGGAGACTTGAAGGGGAAGGGCGCTTCGGATAATTCGCGATGGACAGAATCTGAACGCAACGTGAGCGGCATCCCCTCCGGTTGCCTACAGACACGGCGCGTCATCCATACAAGGGAAGAGTGGGGCCGACGATGACCACAGACCACAGCGCGCAGTTTGCCGTCGGTGCCGAGACGGTGGATTACGACGTGATGCACGGGACTGAAGGCCCGAGCGTCATCAACATCGCTTCGTTCTACAAAGATACCGGGATGTTCACCTACGACCCCGGTTTCACCTCCACCGCTTCGTGCGAATCGAAAATCACCTATATCGACGGCGACAAGGGCGTCCTCCTGTACCGCGGCTACCCGATCGAGCAGCTTGCCGAGCACGGCGACTTCCTCGAGACGTGCTACCTCCTTCTGTACGGCGAGCTTCCGACCCCCGCCGAGAAGGCCGAGTTCGTGGGCCGTGTGACCAACCACACCATGATCCACGAGCAGATGAACCGCTTCTATGCCGGCTTCCGGCGTGACGCGCATCCGATGGCGATCATGGTCGGCTGCGTCGGCGCCCTGTCGGCGTTCTACCACGACTCGACCGACATCCATGACCCGACCCAGCGGATGATCGCTTCCATCCGCATGATCGCCAAGATGCCGACGATCGCGGCCTGGGCCTACAAGTATTCGATCGGCCAGCCGTTCGTGTATCCGCGGAACGACCTCGACTATTCCGCGAACTTCCTGCGCATGTGCTTCTCCGTGCCGTGCGAAGAGTATGAAGTGAACCCGGTCCTGTCGCGTGCGATGGACCGTATCTTCATCCTCCATGCCGACCACGAGCAGAACGCGTCGACCTCGACCGTGCGCCTCGCCGGCTCCTCGGGCGCCAACCCGTTCGCCTGCATCGCCGCCGGCATCGCCTGCCTGTGGGGCCCGTCCCACGGCGGCGCGAACGAAGCCGCGCTCAACATGCTGGAGCAGATCGGCTCGGTCGACCGCATCTCCGAGTACATCGCCCGCGCGAAGGACAAGGACGATCCGTTCCGCCTGATGGGCTTCGGCCACCGGGTCTACAAGAACTACGACCCGCGCGCCCGCATCATGCAGAAGACCTGCCACGAGGTTCTCGGCGAGCTCGGCATCAAAGACGACCCGCTCCTCGAGGTCGCCATCGAGCTGGAGAAGATCGCGCTCAACGACGAGTATTTCGTCGACAAGAAGCTCTATCCGAACATCGACTTCTACTCGGGCATCACCCTGCGCGCGCTCGGCTTCCCGACGACGATGTTCACGGTGCTCTTCGCGCTCGCCCGCACCGTCGGCTGGATCGCGCAGTGGAAGGAAATGGTCGAGGATCCGAACCAGAAGATCGGCCGTCCCCGCCAGCTCTACACGGGCGCCCAGCGCCGCGACTACACGCCGATCGTGCAGCGCACCTGATCCCGGCGACCGGGGCCGCCCGCCGGCCCCACCCCGCCCCGATCGAAGGCCGAGCCCCGTGGCTCGGCCTTTTTCGTTGCGGGGCGGCGGTGGGGGACCGTTCTCCCACGACGGCAATGTCCGATGGGTCCAGCGGCTGGGACGCCCGGTAGCACCTCCGCCCGAAGCATCCCCGAGGGCTCTGCCTCGCTCCTTCTTCCGTCTCCATCCGCTCGGCGGCCGTCCGCGCTGCCGGGAGCACCCGAGCCGTCCGTTCACATGAAGACGGGCGATCGGAACGCGTCGCGAACTTTTCCAGAAGACCGCCGTGATCGCTGAGCCCGAGCGCGATGAAGAGCACGGCGCGGCAAGCCCGACGAGCGGATTGATATCGCCGATGACGGGCCGAAGGGCGGAGCGAGCCCGCACCAAGCGCGACCCGAGGGTGCGACTCTTCGTTCCGGGGACGCCGAAAGGGTGCGAGCGAGGCTCGAAAGCCGCGCTTCGAGGTCGGCCGCAACCCTCGTTCTTTCCGCATGGATCGCCGCCGAATTTGCAAAGAGGCATTGTGATTCGACCGGGTCCGGAGGCGTGCGCGTAGGCGGTCTGCGGCCAGAATTCTGCGAGTCCGGCGAAGCGACACGGGGGGAGCGCGACGCGACGGACAGACGGTGCCTGGAGCACCTCACGGCCTTGGCGCCCCCTCACAGCCGGGACGGTCCGACTTCATGCTCTGAGGCGGCTGTAGGACGGCTCTGGTCCGGTGGCCTGTCCGACTGTCGCCACGGCTTGCGCGGAAGGGGACCGGAGGGGGACGAGGGTGCGGTCCGGCTTCTGGGGCACGTGGCCGCGTGACACCGCCGTGGGCGGCTAGGCCGGGCCGCGCTGCGAAGTCTGTCAGTGCTGTCCGGCGACGGCGCACGGCGGCCGGCGAGCGCGCAAAGAAAAAGAGCCGGTGCGGGGCACCGGCTCTTTGCGTCGGGGGGAGGGCGCGGGGGCCGCGCCGTCCGGTCAGTTGAGGCGGCCGGAGGCGTGGGCGAGGAGGGTGTAGAGCTTGCCGTCGTCCGACATCAGCGCCTCGCGGGTGCGGCGGCCCGAGGTGTCGGACCGGGCCGCGACGCCGATCTGCTCCTCGAACTCGTCGACGAAGCGGTCGACCTCGCCGCGGAAGTCGCGGTCGCGCTGGTAGCGGCGGCGCACGTCCTCGAAGGTCTGCTGGCCGTCGAGCGTGTAGAGCTGACGGTTGAAGACCTGCCGCTCGCCGCGATTGAAGCGCGTCCACAGCTCGCGATAGGTGCCGTCCTCGATCGCGCGTGCGGCGGGCTTGGCAAGGCCCGAGAGGCCCGCATCGCCCTCTTCCGGCCCATCGGCGCGGCGCAGGAGGCCGCCCATCCAGCCGCCATTCTGCTCCGACGGACGGGCGCGGCCGTTGGTCGGCTCGCGCTCAGGCAGGGCCGCGCGGCGCGGCTCGGCCGCACGGCGCTCGGCCCGGCGGTAGGTGTCGCGCCCGCCATCCTCGGCGGTGGCGGCGGCGCGCACGGTCTCGCCCTGGCTCGCATGGCGCGCCACGATGGCGCCGAGCTCACGCACGGCGTCGAGCTGCTCGGTCACCGCGCGGCGGAGCGCCTCGGCGTTCTGCACGGTCTCCTCGGGCAGCTCCATGACGGAGCGCTCGAGAGCGGTGCGGGTCGATTCGAACTCGTCCTTCACCGCGCGGGCCGACTGGCGCATCTCGCCGGTCGCCGCCTCGAAGCGCTGGGCGACCGACTGCAGGGCCTCGACCATCTCGGCCGCCATCCCCTCATAGGAGATGCGCAGGTTTTCGCGGACGCGCTCGGCCTCGCTGTTGGCGTTCTCGTGGAGCTGCTCCAGCTGCGGGGCGACGGCGCGCGAAGCCTCGTCGAGCGTGCGCTCCAGGAGGAGGCGCGCGTCGTGGACCCGCTCCTCGGTGGCGCGCAGCTGGTCGTCGACGCGTTCCGTGAAGGAGCGCATCAGCGTGTCGACCTGCTCGGACTTCAGCATCAGGCTGGAGGAGAGATCCTCCAGCGCGGTGCGGCGCTCGTCCATGCGGCTGTCGAAGGCCGCGGCATCGCCCTCGAACCGCTCCACGGTCGTGGCGAGGAAGCGGCCGTCGCGCTCGATCCGCTCGGCGATGGTGGAGAGGTCGGCGAGCGCCGCGTCGGCGGTGTCGCGCAGCGCGGAGGCCTGGCGGGACATCTCCTCGCCGGTCCGGTTCGTGTCCTCGAGCGCGCCCTGGACGACGTCGCGCAGGGCTTCGCCGCGGGTGGAGAGATTGTTCTCCATGTCGGCGAGCGTCGCGCCCACGGAGCCCAGCATGTCGTGGAGGGCCGTGTTCGTAGCGTGGACGCGTTCGAGCGTGCCGCCGAGCTCCTCGATGAGGGCGCGGTGGGTGTCGCGCAGCTCCGAGATCGCGCCGGCGCCGCGCTCGGCGAGGGCGTTGAGGAACTGGTCGCCGTGCTCGTCGATGACGGTGCGCAGGTCGGCGAGGGAGGCGGCGGCGTCGCGCGCCACCGACTGCATCGCCTCGGCGGTGCGGTCGCCTTCCTGAGCGAGGGCGTGGTGGGCGCTCGCCATCGTCTCGGCGATCGCGCTGCGGGTCGTCTCGGTGCGCTCCTCGATCATCTGGAGGAGCTGGTCGAGCGCCTCCACCATCGCGTCGCGCATCATCTTGCCGCCGGAGGCGACCTCGCCGGACATGGAGGCCATCGTCTCCGACAGCATCCGGTTGACGGCGGTGGTCTCCTCGCTGAGCTGGCCGGAGATGTCCTGCATCGGCTCCAGAATGTCGCGGCGGGCGGCGTCGACGACGCTGCGGAGCGCTTCCTGGGCGCGGGTGCCTTCCGAGGCGAGCCCGTCGGCGATTGTGTCGGTCGCCTCGCGGGAGAGGGAGGTGACCTCCTCGAGGCGCGCGGCGAAGGCGTCGTTGATCGCCGTCTGGCCGTCGGTGAGCGCGTCGGAGATGGCGCGGGCCCGCTCCACCAGCGCGTCGGAGACCTTCTCGACGCGGCCGTCGAGCGCGTCCTCCATCGCCTCCAGGCGCTCGGTGAGCACGCTCGCGATGTCCGTCGCGTGGGTGGTGAGGGCGGTCACGACAGCGGTCGAGCGTTCGTTGACGAGCTCGTCATAGCGGCTGATCGCCTCGGCGAGCTCCTGCGAGAGCGGGGTCGCGCGCTCGTCGATGAGGGTGGAGAGGCGCGTCACGTCCGACGTGATGCCCTCGCGCAGGAGATCCATCCGGCTCGCGAACGCATTCGCCTCGGTGTCGAAGGCGGCCGAGAGGCCGTCCATGCGCTCCGAGAGGGTGCGCTCGTAGCTGTCGGCGGTGTCGCCGAGGAGGGTCTCGAGGCGGATCGCACGGTCGGCGATGGCGCTCGCGACGCGGTCGCCACGCTCGGCGAGCGCCTTGTCGAAGGAGAGGATCTGCCCCTCGATCGTCTCGGACACCTCGCGATTGCGCTCCTGGATGACCTCAGAATAGCGGTCGAGCGAGCCTTCGAGGCTGACGCGGATCTCGTCGCCGCGCTCGGAGATGATCTCGGCGATGCGGGTCGCGGAGCGGCTGATCTCCTCGGCCGCGCTGGCGCCCTTCTCGGTGACGGCGTGGGCGATCTCGACGCCGGCCTGGGCGAGCGTCTCGGCGAGCTCGCCGGTGTGCTGGCGCATCGCGGTCGACACGCTCTGCACCGCGTCGGCGAGATTGTCGCGCACGATCTCGGTGTGGCCCTTCATGTTCTCCTGGAAGGCCTCGGTCGACTGGCGCAGCGTCAGGTCGAGCTGCGTGCCTTCCTTGGTGATCGCGATCTCGATCCGCTCCGCCGTCCCCTCGATCCGGCCGGCAAGCTCGCCGCCCGACTGGGTGATGGTCTGGGTGAGGCCGACATGGAGCGTCTCGAGGCGCTCGGAGAAGGCCTCGGTGCGGACAGCGATGTCCTCCACCAGCGAGGAGCCGGAGCCGGCGATGACGTCGGCGACGCGGTCCACCTCGCCGGTGATGCGCTCGACGATGAGGTCGGTCCGCTCGGCAAGGGCGTTGCCGGCGTGGTCGGTGCCTTCCGCGAAGGTGCGCTCCAGCGCCTCGCCGAAGCGGGTGAGGGAGGCCTGGAACTCCTCGGCGTGGTTGAGGAAGTTCTGTTCCAGCAGGACCTGGCGCTCCTTGAGCAGCGACTCGGACCGGTCGGCCTGGGCGAGCAGCGTCTCGGAGAGGGAAGTCGAGGTGGAGGCGACGGAGTCGGTGAGGCGGTCGCCGAGGACGTTGATCGAGGATTCGATCTGGTCGATCTGAGCGAACACCGCGTCGTGCATCTGGGTCGAGGCGCCGGAGATGGTCTCCGTCATGCGGTCGCCGAGATGGGTGAGGCGGCCTTCGACCTCGTGGATGCGGTCGCCGAACGAGTCGAGCATCGCCGTCGTCGTGGACTGGACCGTGCCGGAGAGCTGGTCGGAGAGGACGCGCAGGCGCGCCTCCATGTCGTCGACCTGACGGCTGACGGATTCGGTGAAGTCGCTCGACGCGCCGGAGACGACGTCGCTGACGCGGTCGCCGAGCGTGTTGAGCGTGACCTCCAGCGCCTCGGCGTGGGTGATCAGCGTCTCGCTCATGGTGGAGGAGGAGCTCGTCACCGCGTCCGTGAGGCGGTCGCCGAGGACGCCGAGCGTCGAGGACACCTGGTCGACCTGGTTGAGGAGCTGGTTCGACAGCTCCTCGGTCGCTGCGTGGATCGAGCTCGCGGCCATGGCGCCGCCCTGCGCGATCGTGGCGTCGAGCTCGCCCATCTTGCTCTCGATCGCGGCGACGAGGCGCGTCGCGGTCTCGGTGAGGCGCTCGTCGACGAGGGTGGAGCGGAGGGTGACGGTCTCGACCGCGCGCTCGGCCGTGTCGGTGACGTCGCGCTCCATGAGCGTCATGCGCTCGGCCATCGTGGTGACGATGTGCGTGGAGGCGGCCTCGACGCGCTCGTCGATCTCGCCGAGGCGGCCTTCGATCATGCCGCCGATGCGCTGGGCCGCGTCGGACAGGGTCGTGTCGAGATGGCCGAGCGAGCCGCCCACGACCTCGGACAGGCGATCGCCGGCCTCCGACATGCGCGTGGTGACGACGTCGAGCCGCTCGCCGACCTGGCTCTCCAGCATCTGAGAGGCGGTGACGAGGGTGGATTCGATTGTCGCGAGGCGCTCGTCGACGAGGGTGACGACCTCCTCGGAGGTGCGCGACAGGGTGGCGTCGATGCTCGCGATCTGGGTGTCGAAGGTCGCGGTCAGCGTCTCGTTCGCGCGCGTCATCTCGAGGGTGACGGCCTCGGCGCGCTCGGAGAGGTTCGTGGTGAGGTAGGTGGCGGTGCGCGTCATCGCGCCGTCGACCTCGCCGAGGCGTCCTTCCACCGTGCCGATGAGCTCGCGCGAGGCGCGTTCCAGCGTGCCGTCGATCCCCTGCATCGAGGTGTCGACGAGGCTCGCGAATGTCTCCGACGAGCCGGTGACGATGTTCTCGAGCGACTCGAGCCGCTCCTCGACCATGCCGGTGAAGCGCTCGGTGGCGAAGGAGATGGTGGTGTCGATCGCGTTCATGCGGTCGTCCACCGTGTTGGACAGCCGCTCGGCCGACATCGCGACGGCCGCGTCGAGGGCGCTGAGGCGCTCGGTGATCGTCATGTCGAAGGACTGGCTCGCGTCCGTGACGGTGACGCGGACCTGCTCGAGGTTCGATTCCAGCGTGTTCGTGAGGGTGCCGTTCACGTCCATGATGGCGCCGGTGACCTTGTCGCCGGTCGACATCAGGATCTTGGTGACTTCCTCGGCGCGTTCCAGCACCGTGTCGGCCATCGTCGAGCCGGTGCTCGCGAAGCTCTCGGTCATCGCGACGGTGCGGTCGGCGAGCGTGTCGACGAGCTCCTGGCCGACGCGGCCGAACTCGTCGGTGATCTCCTTGGACTGGCCGGCGATGGAATCGATGAGGATCTCGGAGGTCGAGCGGATCGTCTCGGTCGCCGCCCCCGCCTCGGCCTGGAGGCTGCCGACGAGATATTCGGTGGTGGAGCGGATCGTCTCGACCGTCTGGCCGGTCTCCGAGTGGAGGCTGCCGACGAGGGCTTCGGAGGCCGTCTTCACCGCGGCGATGGTCGCCTCGGACTGGTCGTTCAGCGCCGTGATCAGTGCCTCGACGAAGTTGCGGACCGACTCGGTCTGCGAGTTCGAGGTGTCCTCCAGGCGGGCGACGACGGACTCGCCGGTGCTCGTGAGGTTCATCTCCAGCTCGTTCGACCGATCGACGAGCTTGGAGACATAGGAGTCGCCGGAGGTCGTGAAGGTCGTGACGAGATGATCGCCGGAGGAGCGCAGCTCCTCGACGAGGCGGTCGGTCTCGGCGTGGAAGGTGGAGGCGATCTGGCCGGTCGTGTCGCCGAGGCGGGCGGTCAGCGTCTCCTGCAGGCTGCCGACGAGATCGGCGAGGCCGGACTTCGCGTCGGTCAGCTCGTCGCGGACCTTGTCGGAGTTCGCCATCAGCATTTCGCGCTCGGCGACGAGCTCCTCGAAGAGGGCGCGGATCTTGGCCTCGTGGTCGCCATAGGAGCGTTCGAGCGCGGCGACCTCGCGGTGGACGAGGACTTCGAGCTCGCTCGCGCGCTCGAGCGCCTGCTCGATGCCGGCGCTCATGCCCGCGACCTCGCGGCGGATCGCCTGGCCGATATTGGCGACGCCCTCGGTCGCGTTGATCTCGGGCTCGGTGAGGCGGGCGGCGATGTCGCTCACGGCCTCGGCCGTGGCGCGCAGCTCCTCCGACCGGCGCACGAGCTGGGCGACCATCAGGAAGAGGAGGATCGGCGCGATCGTCCCGCCGAGGACGGCGAAGGCCTCGGGCTGGGAGAGGAACGTGCCGATGCCTTCGGCGGCGGCGAGGCGGATCGCGATCAGCGCGCCGCCGGCGGCCCAGATGAGGGAGGTGACGAGGCCGATGCCCATGGCCGTCATACCGCGACGCCGCCCGGTCCGGGCGGCGGTCTCGAAGCGGTTGCGGTCATCGTTGGCGGCGGCCTGCTGTTTGGCGAGCGCCCGGTGGCGGCGCCGTCTCGGCTTGGTCGCGAGGTCGCCGTCGGGCGCGTCGTTCGCGGGCGCGAAGGCTTCCGCCTCGCTCGCCGCGTCCGCCTCTGCGCGCGCGTCCGATCGGCTGAGGGAGCTTTCGAAGCCGGCCACGAGGTCGACGGGCTCTTCGTCCGTCGCATCGAGATCGAACTTCAGCGCCTCCTCGACAGCCGAGAGCGCGGCATCGGTCGGGTCCGAGCCGGACGCATCAGTTGAACGGTGCGGGTCTATCGCCATGGATCGTCGCCTCGATCGTACGCTACGCTGGTATCGGACACGACGTCCGACACGCTTGTCGTGGTCCCTGTTGGGCCACGGAAGTTCGGCGGTGCAAAGATGCCGCCTCGGTCAGCCGTTAATGAATTGCTAATGCCATACTCGCACAGGGCGAACAAGGAAGCCGACCCCTTGCTGGATGTTAAGGTTAATGCTGTTAACCTTTGGCGCCGTCTGTGGAAATCGGGAGTGCTCCGGGGGAGGGGTGACGGTGCCGCACCCCGCCGATCCGCTTGACGCATCCGGCCGAATGGTTATGTCGCTCGCAAGCGCTGCGAGGACCCATGCCCACCATCACCTATATCACCCACGACGGCGAAACCCATAAGGTCGAGGCCGACACCGGATCGACCGTCATGGAAGCGGCGGTGCGATCCATGGTTCCGGGGATCGACGCCGAGTGCGGGGGCGCCTGCGCGTGCGCGACGTGCCACGTCTATGTCGACGAGGCCTGGCGCGATACAGTCGGCGGGCCGTCGCCGATGGAGGAGGATATGCTGGATTTCGCGTTCGAGGTGAATGAGGGCTCGCGCCTGTCCTGCCAGATCAAGATCACCGACGCCCTCGACGGGCTCGTGGTCAAGGTTCCCGAGCGTCAGGCCTGATGAGCGGGACCGCGATCAACCCCCCGATCGAAACCGACATTCTGATTGTCGGGGCCGGGCCGGTCGGTCTGTTCGCGGTGTTCGAGCTCGGCCTGATGGACATGCGGGCCCATCTCGTCGACATCCTCGACAAGCCCGGCGGCCAGTGCGCCGAGCTTTATCCCGAAAAGCCGATATACGACATTCCGGCCTACCCGGTGATCTCCGCCCAGGGCCTCGTCGATCAGCTCATGGCGCAGATCGCGCCCTTCGACCCCCAGTTCCATTTCGGCCAGATGGTCACCGCGCTGACCCGGCGCGAGGACGGCGCCTTCCTCGTGGAGACCGACGCCGGCACGCACTTCCTCGCCAAGGTGGTCGTGATCGCGGCCGGCGGCGGCTCGTTCCAGCCCAAGCGCCCCCACATCCCGACGATCGAGGATTATGAGGGGACGAGTGTCTTCTATTCCGTGCGGCGGATGGACGATTTCGCCGGCGAGCGCCTCGTGATCGTGGGCGGCGGCGACTCCGCCATCGACTGGGCGCTGAACCTCCAGCCCGTCGCCGAGCGGGTGACGATCGTCCACCGGCGCGACCAGTTCCGCGCCGCGCCCGACAGCGTGAACAAGATGCGCGCGCTCGTCGCGGACGGGGCGATGGACTTCCTGATCGGCCAGGTGAGCGCCATCGGCGGTGCGGACGGCGCGCTCCAGACGCTGACCGTCGCGACGGGGGACGGCGAGGTGACGATCCCCGCGACCCGCGTCCTCCCCTTCTTCGGCCTCACCATGAAGCTCGGCCCGATCGCGGACTGGGGTCTGAACCTTGAGGAAAATCTCATCCCGGTCAGCACCGAGACGTTCCAGACCTCGGAGCCCGGCATCTTCGCCATCGGCGACATCAACACCTATCCCGGCAAGCTGAAGCTGATCCTGTCCGGGTTCCACGAAGCGGCGCTGATGGCCCAGGCGGCGAAGCGCATCGTCTCGCCCGAGGAGCGGATCGTGTTCCAGTACACCACGAGTTCAACCAAGCTGCAGAAGAAGCTGGGCGTCGCCTGATGCCGAGCGTCGTCTCCGATGGCGTGACCATCGACTATCTCGACGAGGGCGAGGGCCCGGCGGTCCTCCTGATCCACGGCTTCGCGTCGAACCGGATGGTGAACTGGGTCAACACGTCCTGGACGAGCCAGCTGAAGCGCGCCGGCTATCGCGTGCTCGCGCTCGACAATCGCGGCCACGGCAAGTCCGAGAAGCTCTACGACCCGGCCCGATATCGCGCCGAGATGATGGCGGCGGACGCGATCGCCGTCCTCGACGGGGCGGGCGTCGAGAAGGCGGCGCTCTTCGGCTACTCGATGGGCGCGCGCATCGCAGCCTTCGCGGCCGTCGCGGCGCCCGACCGGCTCTGGGCGCTCGTGATCGCGGGCCTTGCGAGCAATCTCATCGCCGGGATCGGCGGCAGCGAGTCGATCGCCGAGGCGCTCGAGGCCCCTTCCGTCGAGGACATTCCGGACGAGGCGGCGCGCGCCTTCCGCGTCTTCGCCGGGCAGACGGGGGGCGACCGGCAGGCGCTCGCCGCCTGCATCCGCGCCTCGCGCCAGGCCTTCAGCGCGGAGAGCGCGGCCTCCATCCGCGTGCCGACCCTTGTCGTCGCCGGCGAGAACGACGATATCGCCGGATCGGCGGACGAACTCGCGGCGTTGATCCCGGGCGCGAAGGCGCTCACACTCCCCGGCCGGGACCATATGAGCGCGGTGGGCGACAAGCTCCACAAGAGCGAGGTCGTCGCATTCCTGGATGCCGCCCGCTTGTGATTTGCCGTGACCGGCCCGCTTGCTTATGTCCTTGCGGGCCCGGCTGGAGAAGTTGTCATGAGCGAACCCGCTATCATCCTTTCGCATGATCCCGTGTGGCGCCGCGTCCGCACGGAGGCCGAGGCGATCGCCAAGCATGAACCGGCGCTGGCGGGCTTCGTCTACGGCACGGTGCTCGACCAGCCGACGCTGGAAGACGCCATCGCCGAGCGCGTGGCGAACCGCCTTCAGGACCCGCACCTCCATTCGACCCACATCCGCAACGCCTTCCGCGAGGCGCTGGAGGACGATCCGGACCTCGCCGACATCTTCCGCGCCGACATCCTCGCCGTGTTCGACCGCGACGCGGCGTGCGAGCGGACGATCGAGCCCATTCTCTATTTCAAGGGCTTCCAGGCGCTCGCCGCCCACCGCGTCGCCCACTCGCTGTGGACCCGCGGCCAGCGCGACTTCGCGCTGATGATGCAGAGCCGCTCCTCGGCCGAGTTCCAGGTGGACATCCATCCGGCGGTGCCGATGGGGCGCGGCATCTTCATCGACCACGCGACCGGGGTGGTGATCGGCGCGACGGCCCGTCTCGGCAACGACGTCTCGCTCCTCCAGGGCGTGACGCTCGGCGGCACCGGCAAGGAGCGGGGCGACCGCCATCCGAAGATCTCCTCCGGCGTCCTCGTCGGGGCGGGGGCGAAGATCCTCGGCAATTTCGAGATCGGCGCGTGCTCGCGCGTCGCGGCGGGCTCCGTGGTCCTCTCGGCCGTCCCGCCCAACGTGACGGTGGCGGGCGTGCCCGCGCGCATCGTCGGCGCGGCCGGCTGCAGCGAGCCCTCGCGCACGATGGACCAGATCCTCGCCGACTTCGCCGACGAGCGCTGAGCCGCCGGCGCGGCCCGGTCCGCGCCAATCATTGGTTGTGAATTTGCGAAAGTTCGCGTGGAAAAGGCGCGCGGTGCGTGGTTGTCTCGACCGCGCGTCTGCAAAAGGCCGTTCCAACGGTTGATCGCCGCGGCGGCATCGGGCAGCGTGCCGCTCGACAGCGCGGCCGTGGCCGCGCGGGACCAGTGTAAATCAGAGAGATTGGAGTCGAGGGTGAAAAAGGCAGAGCTTGAGAAACTGCAAGCGTATATGCGGCGCACCTTCGCCAACGACACGCTGTCCGTGCGCGCCCGTCCGCGCAAGGACGATTCCGCAGAAGTCTATCTCGGCGAAGAATTCATCGGCGTCCTCTATCGCGACGAGGACGAGGGGGAGCTGTCGTGGAACTTCACGATGGCGATCCTGGAAGTCGATCTCGAAGGCGCCTGACCGGCGCCCCTTCGGTGCTCTATCGCCTCGAGGGGATCGCGCCCGAATGTGACCCGCGGTCGTGGGTGGCCCCGACCGCGGCCGTGATCGGGCGTGTCCGGCTCGGCCCCACCGCTTCGGTGTGGTGGGGTGCGGTCCTGCGCGGCGACGCGGACTGGATCGAGCTCGGCGAGGGCGCCAACGTCCAGGACAACTCGGTCTGCCATACCGATATCGGCGTGCCCCTCACGATCGGGCCGCACGTCACCGTCGGCCATCGCGCGATCCTGCACGGCTGCACGATCGGGCAGGGCGCGCTGATCGGCATGGGGGCGACCGTTCTCAACCACGCCGTCATTGGCGAGAAGGCGCTGATCGGCGCCAACGCGCTGGTGCCGGAAGGGAAGATCATCCCGCCCGGCACGCTCGCGGTCGGGGCGCCGGCGCGCGTCGTGCGCGACCTCACCGAGGCCGAGATCGCGCGGATCGCGGGCGGCACGCGCTGGTACATCGACAACGCCGTGCGCTATTCCACCGCTTGCGAACCGCTCTGATCCGCCCAATGTGGTCGGCATGATCCCCACCGGCGCCGCAAGGCGCGCCCTCCGACACACGCAAGGCGGCCCGACCCTCATGCCAGCGCGACGGACCGTTCCGCCCACCCGCCTTCGTCCGGCCAGCTGATGCCCCACATTCCCCAGATCAAGCGGGACGATTCGGCCGCACCCCCCGCGGACCTTCCGCCCGGCCACCCGCCCTCCCACACGGACGACGGGCCGCCTCCGCGCCCCCCGCGCGAGCCGCTCTTCATGATGCCGGGCGCGGTGGTGGCGATGATCGGGCTGATGATCATCGTCCACCTCGTGCGCGCGACGCTGAGCTTTCGCGAGGATCTCAACGTCCTCGCCCTCTTCGCCTTCGTCCCGGCCCGCTATGGCGGCGACCTTGTCGGCTTCCCCGGCGGCGTCGCGGCGGACGTGTGGACCTTCTTCACCTACGCGCTGCTCCACGGCTCGTGGGCGCACATCATCACCAACGCGGTCTGGCTCCTGATCTTCGGCACCGCCGTCGCGCGCCGTTTCGGCCCGCTGCGCTTCTGGCTCTTCTCGGCCGCCGCGGCGGCGGGCGGTGCGGCGCTCCACCTCGTCTTCCACATGGGGGAGGCGGTGCCCGTCGTCGGCGCGTCCGCGGCGATCGCGGGGCAGATGGCGGCCGCCGCGCGCTTCGTCTTCGAGGGGCGCGGCCCGCTCGGCCTCGGGCGGGGCGGGGACGATGCGTCCTATCGCCGCCCGGCGCGCTCGCTGAGCGGCATCTTCCAGAACAAGACCGCGCTCGTCTTCATCGTGCTGTTCTTCGGCATGAATATCCTGATCGGGCTCGGCGGCTCGGTCGCCGGCGGCGGCGTCTCGATCGCCTGGGAAGCCCACCTCGGCGGGTTTCTGGTGGGCCTCTTCGCGTTCCGATTGTTTGATCCGGTGAGGCAGTAGGCAATTTCGCCAAATTGTGGGAGCATCCTCATACAACCAAGAACCGATGGGGAGGTCCCGTAATGAGTGTAAAGACGATCCTTCGGGGGAAGGGTGGCGACCTGTTCACAATGCCGCCCCACGCCACGCTTCAAACGGTTGCCGAGGAATTGGCGAAGCGGCGCATCGGCGCCCTCCTCATCATGGAAGGCGGCCATCTCGCCGGCATCCTGTCCGAACGCGACCTCGTGCGCGTCATCGCCCGCGAGGGGCCGGGCGTGCTTTCCTCGCCCGCATCCTCCGCGATGACCGCGAAGGTCGAGACCTGCACGATCGACGATTCGATCCATGACGTGATGAGCCGCATGACCGCGAGCCGCTTCCGCCACATGCCGGTGGTGGAGGACGGGCGCCTCGTCGGCGTGATCTCGATCGGCGACGTCGTGAAGGAGCGGATCGAGGAGGCCGAGCGCGAGCGCGACGACATGCAGGCCTACATCCACTCGGTCTGATCCGAGAGAAACCGCGCCGGGGCGGGGGCCGTGGCCCTCGCACCTTGACGCGGCGGCGGGCGTCGATCACCCGTGAACGCGACAGAGTGAGCGCAAAGGGCGATCGATGTTCCGCGACTATCTGGGGGATGTCGCCGATGGGCGGCTCGGCCGCGGCCGGTTCATCCTCCTCTGGCTCATCTCGGGGATCGTGCTGGTCCTCGTCCTCTTCGCCGCGCTCCTCGCCTTCGGCCTCCTCGGCACGGCGATGGCCCGCATGGGCGGCGATCCGGGGCAGCCCCTCTTCATCGACATGGCGCCGGTGCCGCTCCTCATCGCGATGGCGGTGATCGTCGCCGGTTACCTCTTCGCCAACCTCAACATCGTCGCCAAGCGCGCCCGCGATATCGGGCTGCCCGGCTGGCTGATCGCCTTCGGCTACGCCCTCGTCTACGGCGCGACGATCCAGCTCGGCGACCAGGGGACGACGATCGGGGCGGGCCTCCTCATCGCGATCGTGCTCGCCCTCGTCCCCGGCCGGCGCCGCGAGACGGACGCGCCCTGAGGCGCGGCGGGCGGGCGGGCGGGCTCAGCCTCAGCCGACCCGCGTCAGCGCCCCGTCCGGGCCGACCGCGCGATAGAAGCAGGAGCGGGCGCCGGTGTGGCAGGCCCCGCCATCGCCCCCCACCGAGACGCGCAGCAGGATCGCGTCCTGGTCGCAATCGACGCGCATCTCCACCACCGTCTGGATCTGGCCGGACGTCTCGCCCTTCTTCCACAGGCTTTTGCGCGAGCGGCTATAATAATGCGCGATCCCGGTCTCGATCGTTGCGGCGAGGGCGGCGCGGTCCATATGAGCGAGCATCAGCACCTCGCCGGATGCCGCGTCCACCGCCAGCGCGGTGACGAGCCCGTCGGGTCCGAATTTGGGGGAGAGCGTGTCGCCCAGCTCCTGAACGGCCTTGTCGGGGGAGGGGGCGGGGAAGTCGCGCACGGCGTGAACCCTTCGTCTTTCGGTGGCGTTGGCGCTGTCCTATATGGGGAAAGCGGAGGATCGTTATGCTCAGCGACCTTTATAACGACAAGATACTCGGCTTTGCCGCCAACATCCCGCGCCTCGGCCGTCTGGATGATCCGGACGGGTCGGCGACCCATCGTTCGCGCCTGTGCGGCAGCCAGGTGACGGTGGACGTGAAGATGAAGGACGGCGTCGTCATCGACTTCGCGCACGACGTGAAGGCGTGCGCGCTCGGCCAGGCCTCGTCCTCGATCATGGCGAGCCATGTCATCGGCGCGACCATCCCCGAGCTCGAAGAGGTCGAGCGCGAGATGACCGCGATGCTGAAGGAGAACGGCCCCCCGCCGACCGGCCGCTGGGCCGATCTCGCCTATCTGGAGCCGGTGCGCGAGCACAAATCCCGCCACGCCTCGACGCTTCTCACCTTCGGGGCGACGCTCGAAGCGGCGCGCAAGGCCGCCCAGGTCGCCGAGGCGGCGTGAGGCCGGTCGCCGCGCTGCTGCGCGGCCTCATCTACATCTATCGCGTCATCCTGTCGCCGCTCCTCGGACGGCAATGCCGATACCTTCCCACCTGCTCCCAGTATGGTGACGAGGCGATCAAGCGCTATGGCGCGTGGGTCGGCGCGTGGCTCACCCTGGCGCGGATCCTGCGGTGCAATCCGTTCGGCGCGTCGGGCTTCGACCCCGTGCCCGACCTGCCGCCCGACGCCTGGCGCCGCCCCTGGCGTCATGCGCGCTGGAGCGCGGCCCATATCGACCCGGCGACGCGGCTCGACCTCTGAACCCGATTGCATTGGCCGCCCGACCCGTTAGATAGAGCCCACCTACCTGCATCCGTAGGCAGCGAGTGGGCGAGAGACCATGATCAACGTGACCTTCCCCGACGGGGCGTCCCGCCAGTACGAATCTGGCATTTCCGGCGCGGATATCGCCGCTTCCATCTCCAAGTCGCTGGCCAAGAAGACGATCGCGATGACCGTCGACGGCGAGCTCGCGGATCTCGCCGATCCGATCGACCGCGACGTTGCGCTCCGCTTCGTCACGCGGGCGGACGACGAGGCGCTCGGCCTCATCCGTCACGATGCGGCGCACGTCATGGCCGAGGCCGTGCAGGCACTCTGGCCCGGCACGCAGGTGACGATCGGCCCCGTGATCCGCGACGGTTTCTATTACGACTTCTACCGCGACACTCCCTTCACCACCGACGATCTGCCGAAGATCGAGGCGAAGATGCGCGAGATCATCGCGGCGAACCGGCCCTTCACCAAGGAAGTGTGGCCGCGCGACAAGGCGCGCGACACGTTCGCCGCGATGGGCGAGGGCTTCAAGGTCGAGCTCGTGGACGCGATCCCCGAGGACCAGGACGTCAAGATCTACAAGCAGGGCGACTGGTTCGACCTCTGTCGCGGGCCGCACATGGTCTCGACCGGCCAGGTGGGCGACGCGTTCAAGCTGACGAAGGTCGCGGGCTCCTATTGGCGCGGTGATTCCAACCGCGAGGTGCTGACGCGCATCTACGGCACCGCCTGGGCCGAAAAGAAGCAGCTCGACGCCTACGTCACGATGCTGGAGGAGGCCGAGAAGCGCGACCATCGCCGCCTCGGCCGCGAGATGAACCTCTTCCACTTCCAGGAGGAGGCGCCCGGCGCCGTGTTCTGGCACCAGAATGGCTGGCGCCTGTTCCAGACGATGATCAACTACATGCGCCGCCGCCAGAACGTGGCGGGCTATGAGGAGATCAACACGCCGGAGCTGATGGACCAGGAGCTGTGGCGCCTGTCCGGCCATCTCGAGAAGTTCGGCGACGGCATGTACCTGACCGACCCGAAGGACGAGAAGATCTTCGCCATCAAGCCGATGAACTGCCCTGGCCACGTGCAGGTCTTCAAGAACGGGTTGAAGAGCTATCGCGATCTGCCGGAGAAGGTCGCCGAGTTCGGCAAGGTGCACCGCTACGAGCCGTCGGGCGCGCTCCACGGCCTGATGCGCGTGCGCGCCTTCACGCAGGACGACGCGCACATCTTCTGCACCGAGGAGCAGATCACCGAGGAGTGCCTGAAGGTCAACGACCTCATCCTCTCGATCTACTCCGACTTCGGCTTCGACAATATCGACATCAAGTTCTCCGACCGCCCCGAAAAGCGCGTCGGCACGGACGAGGTGTGGGACCAGGCCGAGGCCTCGCTGAAGAAGGTGCTGGACTCGACCGGCCGTCCGTGGGGCCTCAACAAGGGCGAGGGCGCGTTCTACGGGCCGAAGCTCGAATACACGCTGCGTGACGCGATCGGCCGCGAGTGGCAGTGCGGCACGCTCCAGGTCGACTTCAACATGCCGGGCCGTCTCGGCGCGTTCTATATCGGCCCGGACGGCGAGAAGCACGTGCCGGTGATGCTCCACCGCGCGCTCTTCGGCTCGCTGGAGCGCTTCCTCGGCATCCTGATCGAGAACTTCGCCGGCCACCTGCCGCTGTGGCTCTCGCCGATGCCGGTGAAGGTCGCGACGATCGTCTCCGACGTCGACGACTATGCGCGCGAGGTCGCGGCCGCGCTCCACGCCGCCGGCCTCGTCGCGGAGACGGACCTGCGCAACGAGAAGATCAACTACAAGGTCCGCGAGCATTCGACGGCGAAGGTGCCGGTGATCCTCGTCGTCGGCCATCGCGAGGCGGAGGAGGGGACGGTGAACGTGCGCCGCCTCGGCTCGCGCGATTCGAAGACGGTGCCGCTCGACGAGATCGTGGCCGAGCTCGCCTACGAGGCGATGGCCCCGGACCTCAAGCGTGCGCTGGAGGCCCAGCGCGGCGCGACCCGGTCCGACCAGCGCATCGACGTCGTCGAGGTGTTCGAGGGCTTCGTCGTCAATGACGGCGCTGAGGGCCTCTCGAGCGACGTGTTCGAGCATCGCGAAGAGGCCGTCGAGATGGCGCGCCGCATCCTCACCGAACGCGGCGGCGGCATCGCCACCGTCTCGACCCTCGCGGGCGAGACGGAGCGGATGACGGTCGACCCGGCGGAGTAGTCCGCCGGACCCGCTTGCGGGGCGGCATCGGAACCAACCTTCTTGCTAGGGTGATTGTCTAAAGGACAGCACCCGCAAGGAGGGATCGATGGTCCCCGCAAGTCTTCACTTTATTTCCATCGCCTCGCTGGTGATCGCGGTCGTGTGCGCGGCCGTGGTCGCCGTCGATGTCGTGCGTCGTCCCCAGCACATGGGGATCATGAACGTCGTGTGGCCGGTGGTGATGCTCTTCCTCATCCTGCCCGGCATCTGGTTCTACTGGCGTTATGGCCGCGCGGCGCCGCCCGAGCACGCCATGGCGGACGCGGGGATGGCCCATGCCGGGATGGCCCACGCCGGGATGAGCCATGCCGGGATGAGCCACGCAGGGATGGGCGAGGGCGCGCCGATGGGCGGCGGCCGGCCGATGGCGGCGCAGGCGCCGACGCCGTTTCCGGTCTCCGTCGCCAAGGGGGCGCTCCATTGCGGGGCCGGCTGCACGGTCGGCGACATCCTCGCCGAGATCCTGATGTTCCTGGTGCCGTCGATCGCGCTGGCGTTCGGCTACCAGTCGCTCTTTTCGGAGCGGATCTTCGCCGTCTGGGTGTTCGACTTCATCCTCGCCTTCGGCTTTGGCATCGTCTTCCAGTATCTCGCGATCGTGCCGATGCGCGGGCTCGGCTTCGTCGAGGGGATCGTCGCGGCGCTGAAGGCGGACGCGCTGTCGCTGACGGCGTGGCAGGTCGGCATGTACGGCGTGATGGGGATCGCGCACTTCTGGCTGTTCGGCGCGGTCTTCGGCGTGCCGCTCGAGGCGTCCATGCCGGAATTCTGGTTCTTCATGCAGGTCGCGATGCTGGCGGGGCTCGCCACGAGCTACCCCGCCAACTGGTTCCTCCTGAAGGCCGGCATCAAGGAGGTGATGTAGCGGCGCGCCGAAGCGCGCCGCCGCGCGTCCTGCGGCTCACTTCGCCGCGAGGAATTCCGGCACGGAGAGGAGGAAGAACTCGTTGTTCATCGCCTCGTCGAGCTGGCGGCCCGAGGAGAAGGGCAGGTTGTTGTCGGTGCCGACGAGGATGTGCGTGTCGTCGATCTTCATGACGTCCTCGATCGTGAAGAACGGCACGGTGTAGGTCCCGCTCATGTCGCGGTCGGCGGCCGTGTCGAGGAGGGCGAGGCCGTTCGGATCGTCGATGTTCATGAGGTCGATGTGGCCGATGCGGCGCACGGTGCCGTCCTCGTGGACGTCGGCGGTGTCGATGAGGACGATGCGCTTGATCATCGCCGGGTTCGGGAAGCAGTCCGGCGTCGCCTCGCCTTCGCACTTCAGGCTCGGGTCGCCTTCGCCATTGTCACGCTCGATGACGAGGGCGCGGGTCTCGTCGATGAAGTTGAAGTCGCCGATCGCGGTGGCGCCGTCGGCGAGCGGGAACTTGATGACCTCGCCCGTCCACTCGGTGGTCTTCGGGTCGAAGGCCATGACGGTGAGGACCGGCTCGCCGGCCGCGCCCGTCTCGTCCATGAGCGGCTTCTCGAGCATCGCCCAGAGGAGGCCGGTGCCCGGCTGGAGCGCCATGCCCTCATAGCCACCGGAGCGGGCGACGCGGAAATCCTTGCCGGCGACGGCCGGGACGCGCACGGACGGGTTGTCCGGGCCCTTGAGGACCGCGCCGTCGAGGATCGTCGGGTAGACGCCGGTGACGACGCCGTCCTTGGTCGCGCGGATGATGTAGGGGCCGAACTCGTCGCCGATGAAGATCTCGTCGCCGACGATCTGGAGGCTCTCGGTGTCGAAATCGGAGCCGGTGAGGTAGCGCTCCTTCGTGCCTTCATAGGCGATGCGGAAGGGGACGACCTTGTTCGGGTCCTTCAGGAAGATGGTCTCCTTCACCGAGATGGCACCGTTCTCGAGGTCCGGCGTCAGCTTGTGGAAGAAGAGGAGCGTGTCGGGGCTGTTGGCCTTGGAGCCGAAGCCGTTGTCGGTCAGCGCGTAGATCGAGCCGTCCTCGGCGCGCTCCATCGCGAAGCCGGAGAAACCCTGGAGGGGCTGGCCGATGAAGGGGAAGAAGAGGCCCGTGCCGCGCTTGCCGTGGAAGGCGCCGACATCGCCCTCGACGCTCATCGGGGCGTCGATGCGGTTGTCGCCGCCGGCGAACTTGCCGCTGATCCAGGCGTCGGCCGGCGCATCGGCCGGGGGCGTGATCAGCGACAGGGCCGGGATGTAGGCGTGGCCGGCGAGGGTCGCCGGGAACACGGTTTCGTCCTGCGCGAGGGCAGGAGCCAGCATCAGCGCCGAAAGCGCCACCGCGAGACCGGTGTGACGAAGCATGGAAACTCTCCATTGCGTGATTGGTGCCGATGCCGGTAGCGGCTGCCATTGACGGGCCGATGACTGTTCTTTGACAGTTCGGCAAAGCCCCATATCTCTTGCATCTCGGCAGCCTCGGGAGGTCGTCATGCACGTGTTCATCGCCGGTGCGGGGCCGGTCGGTCTGAGCGCCGCGATCGCGCTCATCGGTCGTGGCCATCGTGTGACGATCGCGGACCGCGACCCCGGCATCACCGACGAGTCGCGCGCCGTCGCGGTGAACCACAACTCGCTGACCCTGCTTGCCCCATCCGGCGCCGCCCAGCGCATCCTGGAGACCGGGCAGCGCGTGCGGCGCGTGCGGATCATGCGCGACGGGGCGGTGCTGTCGCGCATCAAGGTGCCCGGCCAGGACCGGCGCTGGCCGACGATGGTGGCGCTGCCCCAGAGCGCGACCGAGGGCATCATGGCGGAGGTGCTGGCGCGGATCGGCGGCTCCGTCCGCTGGAACACGGAGCTGAAGACGATCACCCAGTCCGATCGCGGCGTCTCTGCCACCCTTGCCGACCGCGAGACGGGCGAGACCAGCGCGGTGGAGGCCGATTTCGCGCTCGGCGCAGAGGGCTCTCACAGCGCGACGCGCACCGCCCTCGGCATCGCCTTCGAGGGGCGCGTCCTCCCGAACGATTGGAGCCTCGCCGACATCACCTGCGACTGGCCCTACGAGGAGGACGCGTGCGCGGTTCTCGGCGAGAGGGGCGAGATCAACTTCTTCATCACGCTCGGCAACGGGCGCTTCCGCGCGATCGGCAACCATCCGGACGTGCTTGGCGTCGCGCGCGGCATGATGAATGTGCGCGAGGTCCATTGGGCGAACCCGTTCACCGTCAATCTGCGCGTCGCGGCGGCGATGGGGCGGGGGCGGATCGCGATCGCCGGGGACGCCGCGCACACCCATTCGCCGGTCGGCGGGCAAGGGATGAATCTCGGTATCGCCGACGCGTTCTCCTTCGCCGACGCCGCGGACGAGGGTGACCTCGCGCCTTATTTCGCCGCCCGCCCGCGCCATGCGCGGCGCATCGTCGGCGGCACCGACCGGGCCTATCGCCTCCTGTCGTCCACGTCGCCGGCGGCGCGCCTCGCGCGCGACACGCTGTTGCGCGGTGCCGGCGTCGTCACGCGTCTTTTGATTTAGGAGCCATTGGGGGCGGGCGCCGATTGCGCCATGTTAGGGAAAGAGGCGCTCAAGGAGATTGAGATGGTCGACGACGATCGACGCCCGAAGAAGGACGCACCCGAGCCGTCGACGCCCGCGAAGGACGCCCCGCCCGTGCCGGAGGATCCGGTGCTGACGGACGAGGAACTCGACGAGGCGTTGGACGAATCCTTCCCGGCCAGCGATCCGCTGCCGCCGCCGACGCACACCGGCCGGCACGACTGAGGCGCGCGGGTCCTGTCCTCCCTGTCCCCGATGCCGGCGCGGTTCGCCGCGGCCGCGCTTGTCGCCGTGTGGCTCGTCGCGATCGCGGCGGCCGCACCCGCCGCCGCCTGTGGCGCCCGTGAGGAGGCCTGCGAGACGCCGCTCGGCACCTATCATGTGATGGCCCCCGCCGGGACGGGCGGCGCACCACGTCCGACCTTCATCTACTTCCACGGCGCGGGCGGCAGCGGCGCGACGATCTTCGACGCCGATTTCGCCGCGGCCCTCGTCGCGCGCGGTTATGTCGTGATCGCGCCGAACGGGCTCCAGCGGCCGGACAGCCGCTTCGGCCCCGGCTGGTTCTTCCGTCCGGAGAGCCCGGGCCTCCGGGATGAGCTCGCCTTCACGCGCGAGATCATCGACGACGCGGTCGCCCGCCACGGGGTGGACCGGTCACGCATCATCTTGACCGGCTATTCGATCGGCGGCTCGCTCGTCTGGTATCTCGCCTGCCGCGACGCGGACCTCGCCGCGCTCTACACGCCCTATGCGGGCGGCTTCTGGCGGCCGATCCCCACCACCTGCGACGGCCCGATCCGGATGCTCCACACCCACGGCTGGCGCGACCAGACGGTGCCGCTGGAAGGACGGCCGCTGCGCGATGGGGCGATCTACCAGGGCGACATCTTCGAGGGGCTCGCGCGCTGGCGCGAGGTCAATGGCTGCGACCTCCTGCGGGCCGACCAATTCGAGACGGAGGGGCGCTACTGGCGCCGCCGCTGGACCTCGTGCACCGCGGGCGACCTGGAACTCGCCCTTTGGCCGGGCGGCCACACCCCGCCGGACGCCGAGTGGGCCGGGATGGCCGCCGACTGGGTCGAGGCGCGCTTCGCCGGCGAGGCGACGCGCTGAGGCTCAGACCCGCATCAGCACCATGCCGCCGAGGATCAGCGTCGCGGCGGTCCAGCGCCACCGCCCGGCGCTCTCGCCGAGGATGAGGACGCCGATGAGGAGGGCGAAGAGGACGCTGGATTCCCGCAGCGCCGCCACCAGCGCGACCGGCGCGCGCGTGAACGCCCAGATCGCCACCCAGTAGGAGCCGAGCGAGAGCGCGCCCGCGAGAATGCCGGGCCGCCACGCGGTCGAAAGACGCGTGAAGGCGACCCACCCGCGCGTCGCCGCCGCGAAGGTGCTGATGAAGAGGCTGTCGAGCACGAAGAGCGCCATCGTGAAGCCGGACGCCGTCTCCGAAAGGCGCGCGCCAACCGCGTCCGCCAGCGTGTAGCTCGCGGTGAAGCACGCGGTGGCGAGAGCATAGGCGATCGCCTTCGGGGGCGTGCGCCCGCGCGCCGCTCCGCCGCGCAGCGACATGGTGATCACCCCGAGCGCGATGGTGAGGACGGCGATGCCGCCGGTGAGGCTGAGATCCTCGCCGAGGAAGAGCGCGCCGACGATCGCGACCATCATGGACGCTGCGCCGCGTGCGAGGGGGTAGACCTGCGCGAGATCGCCGTGCGCGTAGGCGCGGATGAGGAAGAGCTTGTAGCCGGTGTGGAGGAGACCGGAGAGGACGAGCCACGGCCACGCCTCTCGCGCCGGGAACGGAAAGACGGCGAGGAGGACGAGCGCGATCACGCCCTGCGCGATCGACAGCATCAGGATCGCGGAGAAGCGGTCGAGCCCGACCTTCACGACCGCATTCCAGCTCGCGTGCATCAGGGCGGCGGCGAGGATCGCGAGGAAGGTGAGTGTGTCGAGGGATGGGGCTGTGTCCATTCCGCTCACATGCGGCACGAAGGACCGCCAGCCAACCGAATATATCGAAGCTAGTTCGTGAGTTTTACGCACGAAGGAGCTGGCTCGCCCCGACGCCGCTTGCTAGGCTCCGGCCCCAACCAGGACAGGGCCTCAGTTGGGGTCAGACCCGGTCGAAATGCGCTGCGGAAGGCGAGGCGGGACATGCCAGGCATATTCGACGAGGCTTCCGCCCGCAGATCGGCCGGTTCCGGCCAACCCTTCGGGCGGCACCCCGGCTTGCCGTCGCGGCGTTGCGCGGCCTTGAAAACCGGCCAGGTTTCTTGTGACGACGCGCCTTGCCACGACAAGCCGAGGCGGCGCGCAGGTCCAGCCCTGATTGGGGCCGGAGCCTAGGATCGTCCATGCGCCGCGCCCTCCCATCCCTCGTCGCGCTGCGCGCCTTCGAGGCGACGGCGCGGCAGGGCCGCATGAAGGACGCAGGCGACGAGCTTGGCGTCACCCACAGCGCGATCAGCCGCCATGTGCGCGGGCTCGAGGCCGCGCTCGGCGTGCGCCTCTTCGACGGGCCGCGCAACGCGCTCGTCCTCACCGAGGCGGGCCGCCTCCTCCTCACCCACCTCACCGAGGCGTTCGATCGGATCGAGACCGGGGTTCGCCTCGTGCGCGACGAGGGGGAGGGGACGCTCGACGTCTCCTGCCTCGGCACGCTGTCGCTGCGCTGGCTGATCCCCCGGCTCGACCGCTTCGCACGGGCCCATCCCTCGATCGAAGTGCGGCTCACCCAGTCCGACGCCCCGGTCGACATCGCGCGCGAGCGGTCCGAGGTCGCGGTGCGCGTCGTGCGCGGGCCGGCGCCGGAGGGGGTCGTCGTGACGGAGCTCTTCGTCGAGCGGGTCGGCCCGGTGGTCTCACCCGCGCTCGCGGCGCGCGCGGGCGGCGACATCCTCGCCCTTCCCCGCCTCCACACCGAGACGCGCCGCAGCGCGTGGCCGGAATGGCTGGAGGCGACCGGGCGCACGGGCGCCGAGACCCAGAGTGCCGGCGCCGGCGCGACGTTCGACCATTTCTACTTCATGCTGGAGGGGGCGACGGGCGGCCTCGGCGTCGCGATCGCGCCAGAGATCCTCGTCCTCGACGATCTCGCCGCGGGCCGTCTCATCGCCCCGTTCGGATTCGTCGCGAGCGGCCGGCGCTATCTCGCGATGCGCCGGGCGGGCCGGCAGCGCAAGGCGGAGATCTTCTGCCGCTGGATCGGCGAGGAGGCGGCGACGACGGCCGGCCGCCTCGGCGCCGCGCCGGGCTAGCGGCCGATGCGAATTTCGTGTGGCGTGGCCGCGCCGCGCTTGCCTCTGTGCGCTCCCGATGTCAGGACGGTAACAGCCGAGGAGGGGCAAGCCATGCCGCGAACAGAGGCGTGCAGCACAGCGCGTCGCCCGGCGCGCACCGTCGGGGCCGCATGAGCGACGTCGAGCACCGCGACGCGCGGATCTCCGAGCGCATCCTGGAATCGATGCGCGACGGCGTCATTACTATCGACCTGACGGGACGGATCATCACCTTCAACGGCGCGGCCGGCCGCATCCTCGGCAAGGACCCGACGGAGGTTCTCGGCCACTCCTTCGCGGAGGAATTCCTCGCCGAGGAGAGCTTCGACGACTTCAACGAGGTCGTCTTCAAGGCGGTCTACGAGGCGACGACCATGCATTCGGTCGAAGTCGCGCTTCAGGTCGAAGGCAAGCGCACGGACCTCCTCGTCGCCTCCTCCTTCCTCACCTTCGACGGGGATGACGGGGAGGAGCAGCGCTTCGGCGTCGTCGTGGTCTTCTCCGACATGACGGAGGAGCGCAAGCGCCGCAAGATCAAGCGGCTCTTCGGCGAATATGTCGACCCGCGGATCGTCGACCGGATCCTGTCGAGCACGGAGGCCGCCCGCAACCGGCGCGGCGACATGACGATCTCCTTCGTCGACATGCGCGACTTCACCGGCTGGTCCGAGCGGCTCGACACCGACGCGCTCGTCGACCTCCTCAACCGCTTCCTCGCCGCGATGACCGAGCCGATCAGCGCGGCCGGCGGCATCACCGACAAATATATCGGCGACTCGGCGATGGCCTGCTGGGGCGCGCCCTTCACCGAGGACGCGACGCAGGCGCGCGACGCCTGCCGCGCCGCGCTCGGCCAGATCAACGCGCTGCCGGAGTTGCGCACCGCGCTCGTCGCGAACGGGGTGGAGCACGCGGAGAATCTCGACGCGGTGGTGGGCGTTGCGACCGGCGACGTCCTCTCCGGCGATATCGGCCCGCCATCGAGCCGCAACTTCACCGTCATCGGCAACGCCGTGAACATCGCCGCCCGCCTCCAGGAGGCGGCGAAGGCCTACGGGCAGAAGATCCTCGTCGCGGAGGAGACGGCGAAGCGTGCGGGCGAGGGCTTCGTCTTCCGCGAGATCGACCGCCTCACCGTGCGCGGCTCGCAGCGGCCCGTCACCGTCTTCGCCCTGCTCGGCACGCCCGAAGACGTGGACCCCGCCGTGCTGGAGCTTGTCGACACCTACCAGTCGGGCCTCGCGGCGATCCGTGCGCGCGAATGGGACAAGGCGCGCAAGGCCTTCAATGCGTGCCTGGAGATCGACCCGGTCGACGTGCCGGCCGCGATGATGCTGGAGCGCGTCGACGCGTTCGAGGCGGACCCGCCGCCGGCGAGCTGGGACGGGGTCTGGCGCCGCGCGCAGCGGGCCATGATCAATCACCCGCCGCTGAAATAGCGAAGCGCCACGCAAGTCAGGTCGTCGGCACGATCGGCGCCGCGCTCGAACTCGAGCACGGCGTCGCGCACGGTCTCGGCCACCGTGTCGACAGTCTCGTTGCGCGAGCCGTCCACCTCGGTCTCGATGCGCGTCTCGCCGAACGCCTCGCCCTCGATGTTGAAGGCCTCGGTCGCGCCGTCGGTGTACATGAAGAGGAGGTCGCCGGGCGCCATGACGATCTCGCGCTCGGCATATTCGAGCCCTTCCATGATGGCGAGGGCGGGGTCGCCGGTGCGCGCGAGCACCTGCACCGGCCCGTGCGGGCCCGTGACGAGCGGCGGATTGTGGCCGGCATTCACGTAGACGAGGCGGCCGGTCGTGAGGTCGAGGACGCCGTGGAAGACCGTCACGAACATCATCTGCTCGTTGTCGACGGCGAGGAAGTCGTTCACCTCGGTGATGGTCGCGGCCGGTGAGACCGCGCGCAGCGAGGTCGCCTTGATGAGGGTCCGGCTGATCGCCATGAACAGCGCCGCCGGGACGCCCTTGCCCGACACGTCCGCGACGACGATGCCGAGGCGGTTCTCGTCGATCATGAAATAGTCGAAGAAGTCGCCGCCGACTTCCTTCGCCGTCTCCATCACGCCGCTGATCGCGAAGCGCGGATGGGGCGGGAGGGGGCGCGGCAGGAAGGAGAGCTGCAGCTCGCGCGCGATGTCGAGCTCCTGCTCAAGCGCCGCGAGGCGGGCGCGGGTGATGATCGCCCCCTGCAGCTCCTTGATGAGCTCGGTGAGGCGGTGGTGCTGGTCGGTGATGCGCTGGGACATGCGCTGCAGCACCTCGGCGAGGATCGCGAGCTCCTCGTTCGGCCGGTGCTGTGCCTGACCCTCACGGCCCGGCTCGGACATGATGGCCTTGAGGTCGGCGAGAACGTCGGCGCGCCCTTCCGGGTCGAGCGTCTCGGCGAGGCGTTCGAGCTGGCGGCGGATCACCCGCTCTTGGCGCCGGCGCTGGCGGGTGATGCCCTCTTCCTGTTCGAGGAGGCGCAGCGCGTTGCGGCGGAAGATGACGAGCGCCTCGCCGATGCGGCGGATCTCGCCCGCGCCGCCGGGCTCCGGGTGGGAGGAGAGGTCGCCCTGGGAGAGGGAGCCGAGCGTCGCGATCGCCGCTTCCAGCGGATTGAAGGCCTGGCGCAGGAAGACGTAGAGCCCCGCGATCATCAGGAGGCTGACGGTCACGATGAGGATGAGGCCGCGCTGTTCGAGGCGCCGCGTGGCGGTGACGCTGTCGGTCGCGTCGCGCAGCGTGACGAGCGTGCCGGCGATGCCGCCGGTGAGATCGTCGACGGGCGAGCCCGCCGCGAAATAGAGCTTCTCGCCGGCCGACAGGAACTCCGCCCCGGCGCTGCGGCGGGGGAGCATCGGGCGGGCGAGTTCCCACAGGGCCGAGTCCGTCCCCGCGATCACGCGCCCGCGCAGCGAGACGAGATAGGCGGGGCCGCCGGTCAGCTCGCTGAGGCTCTCGATCACCGTCTGCGCGTCGATCGCGAGGCTGAGCACGGCCTTCGGCTCGCCGCGCACCGAGATCGCGCGCGCGGCGGCGACGACATAACGATCGGGCCGCTCCTGGCGCAGGCCCTGGAGGGAGGCGACGCCGGTCGTCAGCAGATCGATCGCGGGCGTGCCGAGGAGGGGGCGGGAGCGGAAGAGCGGGTCGTTGGAGGCGATCACCTCGCCGTCGAGCCCGAGCACCTGGACGGTGATGTTGTGGGGCACGAGGTCGGGCGAATCCTGAAGCACGCGCACGACGTCGGACGGAGCGAGGTCGGCGGCGGCGACGGAGATCCGCGCGGCGAGCTCGGACGCATCAGTGTTGAGATCGTCCGCCTTGTCACGGACGAGGCTGCTCCAGAGCGATTTCTGGCTGTCGATCGCGATGTCGGCGAGGCGCTCCTGTTCGAGGCCGGAGCGGATCGTGCCGAGGCCGACGAGCGCGACGATGACGAGGATCAGCGCGATCGAGAGGAGGAGCGTGATGCGCGTGCGCAGGAGCATCCTCAGCGCCTCCCGCCGCCGCCGCGCCGCGCGCCGCCGATGCCGGCCGCGAGGATCGCGAGGAGGGTGAGGGCCGACGCCCCGACGGCGCTCGTGCCGAGCGGGGAGATGTCGACGACATAGGTCGCCGCCTTCGCGCCCGCGGCGATGAGGATGCCGACGAGGAGGACGATCGCCGCGCTCCCGCCGAACCCGCGCGCGCCGAGGCGCATCAGCGTCAGCCCGAAGCCGAGCCCGATCGTGCCGCTCGCCGCGACCGGGGGGAAGTCGAGGAGGAGGGCGGCGGCGACGCCCGCGGCGGCGAGGGCCGCGCCGGTCGCGGCCGCGGTGCGCGTGTCGGTCGCGAACGGCACGTAGGCCGCCGCGCCGATGATCGCGAAGTGCATCGCCATCGTGGCGTAATTCTCGGTGAGGGCCGTGCCGGCGATGAAGATGTCGGTCCAGGTGAAGAGGGCGGTGGTCGCCGCCGCGAGCGCCAGCGTCTCGCTCGCCGTGAGGGCGAAGGCGAGGCGCACCGGCCGCACCCGGCGCGGTGCGCCCGCGGTGGAGGCGAGCGCGATCACGACGAGGATGCCGCCGATCGACAGGAAGGCGAGGCGCCGTCCCACGGCCTCGGCGAGGAGGGCGCCGACGGTCGGCCCGATCGCGGCGGCGGCGAGGAGGACGAGCGCGGCGTGCCACGGCCGGCGCATGAAATTGCCGTCCGCGAGGAGCACGGTGAAGGCGGCGAACCACAGGCCGAAGCCCGCGATGGCGAGCGCGCCGATGAAATAATCATAGTCGCGGATAAGGTAGATGGAGCCGATCGCGCCGGCGCCGATCAGCGTGCCGATCGTGGTCGCGAGCTTGGAATAGCGCCCGCCGACGAGCCAGGCCAAGGCGAGGCCGAGGAGGCCGCCGGCCGCCATCGCGCCGACCGACCCGCCGACGACGAGGGCGACGATCGGGTCGTCCCCGATGCGGTCGCCCGCGAAGTTCGCGACGAGCGGGCGCACCGCCATCGCAGCGGAGAGTGCGGCGAGCGGCCACCACAGGAGGCCGTCATCCTGGCGGTGGGGGAAGGGGCGGTCGAAGCGGAAGGCGGCGAGGGGGGCGAGCGCGGCGTCGATCCGCTCGTGGAGGGCGCGGGTGATGTCGAGCGCGCGCACCTCGTCGACGACCACCTGGAGGCGCCGGTGCGCGCGGCGCAGCGTCACCGTGAGGCGGGCCGCGGACTGGCCGAGGGGCTGGAAGGGGCCGGGCCGGGGGGAGGTGAAGTCGGCGAAGACGCCGTGCGCGACGGCCCGTCCGCCAGCCACGAACCGGGCCTGCGGTAGGTCGCGCCGTTCGAGGAGGAGGAGGCGCAGGAGGATGCCGACGAAGAGGCTGGCGGCGATCGCGACCGCGATGGCCGACTGGATGATGTGCCCGCGCACCCGCTCCAGCATCAGCCGCGAGGGGACGACGACGACCGCGCCCTCCACGGCGCGCCCTTGCGCGATCGCGGAGCGGACCTGGCGTTCGTCGCCATAGACGCCGCCCGTCTCGCCGGCGGCGAAGAGGACGCGCTCGTTGGGGTCGAGGATGGAGATCGAGGCGACGCTGGGGTTCGCTTCCAGGATCGTGTCGAGATAGGGCCCGACCCCGCGCATCTCGCGCAGCGGGATGCCGAGATCGATGGCGCGCTGGAAGTCGCCGGCGACCGATTCGGAGATCGCGGCGGCGACATAGTCGGAGCTGGAATCAAGGGCCGAGAAGGCGCTCTCGAAGCGCGGCAGGAGCACGACGAGCGCGCTCGCGAGGACGATCGCCGCGACGCAGAGCGCGGCGATGGTCGCCCGCCGCGTGGAGGCGAGGTGACCGCTCAATTTCGCGCGGTCAGACCTGTTCATCGAGCCGCTGCAATTCGTCGGATGCGGTGTCGAGGACGCGCCGCGCCTCCTCGGTGCGCCGGATCGCCGCATCGACGGACGCGCCGACCGGCTCGTCCGTACCGGCGATCGGCTCCTTGGCCCTCAGCGCCGCGTGGGCAGCCTCGATCGGCCGGTCATGGCGTGGCAGGACGACGAGGCCGAGGACGAGCACCGCGAGCGCGATGAGGCCGATGAGCGGGGCCTGCGCGGAGAGGAGGGGCGTCAGGAGCGAGAGCGGGGCGGCGAGCGCGGCGCGGTCGACGATCAGCGCGACCCACCCCTCGGTCTGGTTGAAGTCGTTCGCGAGCGTGCGGCCGATGGTGATCGTCTGCGGCTCGTCGGCCTGCCAGCGCAGGCGGACGCGCTGGTCGCTGATTGCACTCATCCAAGCCGGCGGCACCGGCTCGCCGACCGCGCCGCGATCGGTGGAGAAGACGGTGATGCCGTTCTGCGAGAAGACGTCCGCCGCGATGATGCTGGGGGTGCGGGCGAGGGCGCGCTCAAGCAGCGGCTCCACCTGCTGCAATTCGCCAAGCGGCAGGCCGAGCTGGAGATTTCGCTCGATCGTCTGCTCGGTTTCGCTCAGCACGAAGTCGAGCTCGGCCGCGCCGAGCGCCGCATCGCCCTGCTCCACGGTACGCGCCGCGACCGCCACGAACGCAATCAGCGCCGCGAAGATCACAATCGTGACGAGAACAAGGCCGCCGGTTCGTCCCATCCGCTCACTCTAGAGGCGAATTCACGCGATCTTTGTGCCGAAATCGCCACAGCTTCGCCACGGTGTGGTAAGGGTTTTGGTGAGATTTGTCGCGTGGCGTTTGTCTGTAAACAAAATACCCATCAACAACAACTTGGTACGGGCGATGAGTGGACGGACGCGGCAAAGGGAGGTTCCATGCAACGGCTTGGACTGACATTGCTCATGGTTCTCCTGCCGCTCGTCGCCGCTTCGCTCGGCCTCGGCGGGTATCTGAACTACGCGAGCGTGCGCAATTCCTATCTCGAGATGGTCGGCGAGCGGCTCGAAACGGTGGCCCACCGCATCGCGGGCGACGCGCAGATTGCATTGTCCATGGGTATGCCGCTCGGCGGACAGGACGCGCTGGAGCGCACATTGGTACGCGAGCGTGACGCCGATTCGGACCTCGCTTCGGTCGACGTCGTCTCCAACACCGGCCTCGTCCTCTTCTCCAGCGATCCGAGCCGCAAGGGCAATCAGGACGTCCCCGACGTCTCGCTCGCCGAGCGGCGCACGGCCGACATCGTCTCCCCTTTCGAGACAGTGGACGGCACCGTCGTCGTGCGCGCCTCGCGCGAGGCGATCGACGGCGCGCTGAACCGGCTCGGGCGGCAGATCCTCATCACGGTGGTGATCGCGACGATCGCGAGCGCGCTCGCCGTCGCGCTGGTCGTCACCGTCGCGGTGCGCACGCTCTATGGCCGCCTGATGGACCGGCGGCGGACCTCGGCCGGTCGCGCCGTCCCTGCCGAAATGCTGGAGGTCATCGACGCGGTCGACGCCGCCCATCGCAGCATCGCGGAGCGCCTCGCCAAGGGGGCGAAGTCGGCGGGGTCTCATGCGTCGCTTTGATGGCATCATCGTCGGCTTCGTCACCGCGATCCTGATCGCGGGGCTCGCGGCGATCTCGTGGCAGACGGTTCGCGGCGCGCAGGCGCTGCTCCTTCCCGCCCTCGACCAGAAGGCCGACACGGTGGCCCGTTCGCTCGCGGGCCTCGTCAGCGAGGCGGTCGGGTACGGCATCGGCCTGCGCGAAATCGTCGGCGCGGACGAGGTGCTGCGTGCGGCGCTCAACGAGAATGACGATTTCGCCTTCGTCTCGATCACCGACGCGGACGGGACGACCATCTCGGCCGCGACGCGCGCGGAAGGCGCGCAGCCGAGCGAGATGAACACCGTCACCGCGCCGATCGAGGCGGAGGGGAGCCGCGTCGGCGCCGTCGTCGTCGGCACACCGAACGCGGTCGCGCAGACGATCCTGCGCGAATTGTGGCTCGACGTCGCCGTCCTCCTGATGGTCGCGGTGCTCGTCGCGCTGGAGCTCGTCGCCTTCGCCTTCTCCATCCCGTCCGCAGTCCTGTTGCGCGGCCTCGCCCAGCGGCTCGACGCGATCTCGCGCGGCGACTTCCGCCCGCACCTGCCGCTCCCCGGCCGCGGCATCCTCGCCGAGGAGATCGAGGCGGTGGACGGGGAGATCGCCCGCGCCCGCGCGACCGACCTCGAGCTGCGCGAGAAAGCGCGCGCGGCGGGGGACAAGGAGGCGCTCGCCGCCCTCGACGCGCTCGACCAGAAATTCCGCCTCCTCGGCACGCGCCACCAGCCGCCGGTGAGCCTCATTGCGGTGCGCGCGCCGGTCTTCCTCTTCTTCTTCGCCGAGGAGCTGACGCGGCCCTTCCTGCCGAGCTACATCAAGTCGCTCGCCCAACCGATCGCCGGCCTCTCGATCGAGTTCGTGATCGCGCTGCCGATCATCCTCTTCATGGCGATCGTCGCCTTCATGCAGCCGACGCTGAACGGGGTGACGGAGCGGATCGGGCGCAGCCGGTCGCTTCGTGCCGGCGCGATGGTCGCGATCGTCGGCTATCTCGGCACCGCCTGGTCGACGACGATGATGGAGCTGATCCTCTTCCGCACCGTCACCGCGTTCGGCTTCGCGACGGTGTTCGTCTCGGCCCAGGGCTTCATCGTCGACCGCACGGGCGCGACCAACCGGGCGCGCGGCATCGGCCTCTTCGTCTCCGCGATCATGGCCGCGATGCTGTGCGGCCCGCCGATCGGCGGCATCGTCGCGGACCGGCTCGGCCCCAACGCGGCGTTCGTGATGTCGGCCGCGATGGCGCTGATCGCCTATCTGTGCGCCCTCGTCGCCCTGCCGCGCGATCCCGCCACCGGCGAGACGCGGGCGCGCGGGGTGCGCGTCTCCGACGTCGTCACCGTGCTGCGCCAGCCGGCGCTCTTCCTGCTCCTCGTCGGGTGCGCGTTCACCGCCAAGATGATCCTCATCGGCGTGTGCATGTACTACCTGCCGCTGACGCTCGCGAACTCGTTCGAGCCGGCGGTCATCGGCCGCGTCCTGATGCTTTACGGGCTTGCGATGCTGATCGTGGTGCCGGCCGTCTCGCGCCTGTCGGACGAGAAGAGCCGGCGCGTGCCTTACGTGGTCCTCGGCGGCATCCTCTCGGGGCTCTCCGTCGTCCACCTCTTCATCTGGCCCGCGCCATGGGGCGCGGCGCTCCTCGTCCTCCAGGTCGGGATCGCGCAGGGGATCTCCACCACACCCCAATCCGCGCTGGTGGGCGAGCTTGGCCGTCGTTATCTACCGGATCTGTCCGAGGGAGGGCTTTACGGCGTGTTTCGGCTCATCGAACGCATGGGGACGGCCGTAGGACCCGCCGCGGTCGCGGCCGTATGGGGCAGCTTCTCGGGCGATGTCGCGATGATGGCGATGGGCGGCCTCCTGATCGTCGGCGCGCTCCTATTCGGGATCGCCTCGATGAGCGCGGGCGCCCGCCCGCTGCCGGCCGCGGGCGAATAGGAGTGGCCGCCTTGATCACCCGCCGCTCCACGCTGAAGCTCGCCGCCGGCCTCGTCGCGATGCCCGCCATCGCGCGCGCGGCGACCGACAAGCCCTACACGATCTACCAGATCACCTATCGCGGCCCGACCGACGTCGAGCGCGGCTTCCGCGACTATCTGGAACAGCGCGGCATCCCGGTGACCATCATCGAGCGCAGCGCCGACCTCGACCCGAGCCGCGTTCCGGGCTTCGTGGAGGAGATCCGCCAGATCAAGCCGGACCTCGTCTACACCTGGGGCACGCCGGTGACGCTCGGCACCTTCGGCCGCGCGAGCGATGCCGACCCCGCCCGCTTCATCACCGACATTCCGGGCGTCTTCACGATGGTCGCCTCGCCCGAAAGCTCGGGCGTCGTGCCGACGCGGGACTCGTCCGGCCGCAACATCACCGGCACCTCGCACGTCGTCCCGCCCGAGCCGCAATTGCGGGCGATGGAGGCCTACCGCCCGTTCAAGCGGCTCGGCGTGCTCTACACCTCGATCGAGCAGAACTCGCTCGCGATCGTGAACGCGCTGCGCGACCTCACCGCCGAGCTCGGCTTCGCGCTCGAGGAGCGGACCTTCCCGCTCGACGCGGCGGGCCGGCCGACGACGGACAATGCGGCTGAGCTCGTCACCCAGCTCGCGGACGCGGGGGCGGAGTGGCTCTACTACCTCCCCGACACCTTCCTCTCGACGAACATCAGCAAGGTGGCCCCGGTCGCGACCTCGCTGGGGCTCCCCGGCTTCTCGGCGACCGAGCTCCTCCATCGCGACGCGCTGATCAGCCTCATCAGCCGCTACTACTCGCTCGGCCAGCTCACCGGCTACAAGGCCGAGCAGATCCTCACGCGCGGCGTGCCGCCGGAGGACATCCCGATCGAAACGCTGAAGCGCTTCGCCCTCATCATCAACATGCCGCTGGCGCGGGAGCTCAAGATGTACCCACCGCTCGCCATGTTGAACTACGCCAACATCCTCACCGACTAGGGTGGCCATGAACGTCGCGACCACGCTCTCGCCGCTCACATTCGATGTGGTGAACCTCTCCCCGGCGGACATACCCGTCGTCTACGAACTCTACCGCCGCGCGCTCGCGGCGGTGCCGGACCCGGCCGCCGTGCGGGCCGACGAGCCGTCCTTCTTCGAGGACATGTTCGCGGTCGGGGGCGAGATCCTGGGGCTGCGCTGCGACGGGGACCTCGTCGCCTACGGGGTGCTGCGGCCCGAGCTCGCGCGCGAGCATGACAGGGTCGGCCTCGACGGGCTCGTCGCGCCGGACGCAGTGATGCGCGTCCTCGACGGGTCGGCGGTGCGGCCGGACTTCTGGGCGCACGGCCTCCAGCGCACCATCATCGACGCGCGCATCGTGCGGGCGGGCGAGGAGGGGGCGAGTTCGGTGATCGCGAAGGCGGCGCCGCGCAACGTGCCCTCGATGCGCAACCTCACCAAGCGCGGCTTCCGCATCGTCGGGCGCGTGATGAAGCCGTACGGCTGGCGCTACATCCACCACCGCCCCGTCGCGGACGAGCCGGTCCATCCCGAAGACGGGACATGGACGGTCTCTGAGGATGTGGACGGCAGCGAGGCGCGCTTCGAGGATGGCTTCTACGCCTGCTCGGCCCAGCGCGACCCGCACGGCGTGCCGCTCCTGCGTTTCGCGCCTGAGCGTCTCCCCCGCACCGCTCCGCGCGCCGACACCGCCCACTGAGGGCGCGGACCGACGCTCAGATGGCGTGAAGCGTCTTCAGCTCCTCGGCGACGAGGTGCTGGAGGCGCCACAGATTGCGGTCCCTGATGCCGTATTCGGCGAGATGGGCGACGGTGTTGTAGAGATATTCGGCGCCCGATCCGACGCTGCCGCACGCGCGCGCCAGGATCCACGCGACCTCCTCGTGCTCGAGGTCGGCGGCGACGCGCTCCCCCTTCGGCCCCGCCCAGAAGACGAGCACCTGCTTGCGCCCCTCCGGCGTGTGGACCGGGATCCAGCGCACCATGTCCTTGTTGTGCTTGAAGCGGACCTCGCGCACGAGCGCGCGGCGCACCTCTTCCTCCAGCCGGTCGTCGGGGAGGCGATAGATCAGCCCGTCGCACCGGCCGCCGCGTTCCAGCGCCATCATCAGGCCGGGCTGGTCGGGCGAGCCGCGCCAGCGGTTCATCTTGAGGCAGAAGGAGCGGTGCCAGCCATAGGCGGTGGCGCGCATTTCGCCCACCGCGTCGAAGCCCGGCTTCCAGATCAGCGAGCCGTAGGCGAAGACCCAGATCGGCTGGCCGGCACTCTCCTCGATGATCCGGCGGGCCACCGCGTCGAGCTCCTCGTCGGTCATGAGGATCCAGCCGGGCTCCGGGCCGATATCGGGCTCGTTCCTGAGGCTCAGCGCAACCAGCTCCGGGGTCAGCATCATGACGCGTCGTGGTCCTTGTCACCGTTCGTGGGCGCCGCACGGCCAGGCGCCCGCACACTCCCACATCGGGCTTGTTCAGCGCGTTGCAAGCCGCGCGCCGCTTTCACCCGCTCCGCTTTCGACCGCGGCCGCCCCGCCGGTCAAGCCGTGCCGGCGCTCGCCCGGCCCCGCTCGATTGCGTAGATATGATCGACGAGTGCGGTGCTGTAGATCGCATCCGACTCCGAGATGAGCACGCTGTGGTCGCCCTCCTGGCGCAGCGTCGACAGGATCTCGACGAGGCGCTGGACGAGGGCGGGGGCGACCCCCTCGAACGGTTCGTCGAGGATCATGAGGCGCGTGCCGGCCATGAAGGCACGGGCGAGAGCGACGAGCTTCTGCTGGCCACCGCTGAGCTGCATCGCGCGCCGCCCGGCGACCTTCTCGACCTCCGGGATGAGGCCGTAGATGCGGGCGAGCCGGGCGGGGCCATCGTCGGTGTGGGCGGCCCAGACGGGCAGGAGGATGTTCTCCTCCACCGTCCAGTCCGGCACGAGGCGGCGGTCCTCAGGCATGTAGCCGACGCCCTCGCGGGCGTGGGTATGGGGCGAGGCGCGGGTGGTGTCGCGCCCGGCGATCTCGATGGTGCCGCCGTCGACCGGCAACAGGTTCATGACCGAGCGCATCAGCGTCGTCTTGCCGGCCCCGTTGCGGCCGACGAGGGCGACGAAAGCGTTCGGCCCGACCTCCATCGACACGTCGCGCAGGATCTCGGCGCCGCCGATCGAGACGGAGACATCGTGGAGACGCAGCATCAGGCCGTCCCGGCCGGGTGCGCCATGCCGACGATCTGCTCGGCGACGGCGCTGTCGGCGAACACCGCCTCCGGCGTGCCATCGGCGATGACGGCCCCGTCGGTGAGGGCGACGACGCGGGTCGCGTAGCGGCGCACGATGTCCATGTCGTGCTCGATGAAGACGACGGTCTTCTCGTCGGCGATGAAGCGGTCGGCGAGGCGCTGCATCACGTCGTTCTTCTCGTCGCTGCTGACCCCGCTCGTCGGCTCGTCGAGGAGGACGAGGTCGGGGTCGGCCGAGGTCGCCATCGCGATGTCGAGTAGCTTGCGCACGCCCTGGGGCAGCTCGCCGACGAGGCTGTCGCCGTGCTCGGCGATGCCATAATGGGCGAGCGCCTCGTGCGCGCTCTCGGCGAGGCCCTCGTCATCGAAGCGGGAGACAATGGCCCGGCGCGGCGCGGCGAGGAGGCTCGTCGCGAGCATCATGTTCTCGAGCGCGGTCGAGGTGCCGAAGAGCTGCGGCACCTGGAAGGAGCGCGCGATCCCCTTCCGGGCAAGGACCCGCGCGGGGACGCCCGTCACGTCCTCCCCGCGGAACATCACCCGCCCGGTGGTCGGCGCGAGGTGGCCCGAGACGATGTTGAGGAGCGTCGTCTTCCCGGCCCCGTTCGAGCCGATGATGCCGACGATCTCGCCCTCGTCGACGCGCATGTCGATGGCGTTCGCCGCCGCGAAGCCGCCGAAGGTCTTCGCGATGTCCTGGCATTCGAGGATGGGCGTGGTCATGGCTGACGTCCTTGCGTGTCGATGTCCGGGCGCGGCGCCGGCCGACGGGTGAAGAGGCGATGGACGAGAACGAAGAGGTGGCCGAGCCCGCGCGGCAGGAAGAGGATGATGATCAGCATCACCGCGCCCAGCACGAGTTGCCACTCGTCGGGGAAGAAGGCGGATGCGTAGGTGCGCATCGTCTCCAGGAAGACGGAGCCGAAGAGGGGGCTCAGCACGTTCGCCTGGCCGCTGATGAGGACGATGAAGACGAACTCGCCAGAGGTGGTCCAGTAGGCAAGGCTCGGGTCCGCATAGCGCGCCGCGGCGGCCGCGAGCGCCCCGCCGGCGCTGCCGAGCACGGCGGCGATCACGTAGTTGATGTGGACCGCCCGGCGCACCGACCAGCCGAGATATTCGACGCGCGTCTCGTTGTCCTCGATCGCGGAGAGGAGCTTGCCGAAGCGCGAGCGCAGATAAAGGTGCGTCGCGATGCCGAGCAGCGCCCAGACCCAGACGCACAGGAGGAAGAGCGCCGTCTGCGACCAGGCGCGGGACGGGGTGAGGCCGAAATAGGTGAGGCGGCCGACATTCAGCCCGTCGCTGCGGCCGAAGAGATCCATCTTCACCGCGATCCCGTAGACGACCATCGACAGGGCAAGGGTCAGCATCGCGAAGAAGATGCCGCGATAGCGCGCGAGGAAGACGCCGACGAGGGCGGCGATCGCGGCCGAGACGATGGCGCCTGCGATGATCGCGAGGATCGCGTCGCTGATGCCCAGATGCTCGTGCATCAGCGCGACGCCGTAGGCGCCGAGGAAATAATAGAGGCCCTGGCCGAAGGAGAGGAGGCCGCTGCGCAGCATGATCATGCAGCCGAGCGCGGGGAGCGAGGCGGCGATGGCGATCTGCAGGAGATAGACCACCCAGCCCGGCATCAGCGGCTCGGCGAAGGAGAGGACGACCGCCCCGGCGAGGACGACGAGGACGGTCGGATCGAGAAAATGTCTCATATCTTGCGGGCCATCGGTCGAGCGAAGAGCCCGTAGGGGCGGATTGCGAGGACGATCGCCATCACGGCGTAGACCGAGAAGACGGCAAGGTCCGGCGCGAGGTGGGTGGCGGCCGCCCGCGCGAGGCCGACGACGAGCGCGCCGACGACGGCGCCGCCGATGCTCCCGAGCCCGCCGATCACGATGACGGCGAAGGCGAGCACGATGACCTCGACCCCGATGCCCGGATTGACCGCGATCTTCGGCGCGGTGACGGCGCCCGCGAAGGCGCCCAGCATTGAGCCGACGATGAAGGTGCCGGTCATGATCGCGGCGACATTGACGCCCATCGAGGCGCTCATCTCGCGGTCGTGGACGACGGCGGTGACGCAGCGCCCCGTGCGCGTGCGGTTCAGCACATACCAGGTGCCGGCCGCGACGAGGATTGCGACGACCACGGTGAGGACGTCGTAGACGGGATAGTTGAGCGTGCCGATCGCGACGGTGCCGAAGGCGTTGCGCGGCTGGAAGGCGTAGAGCGACTGACCGCCGAAGACGAGCTTCGTCACGTCTTCCAGGATGAGGAAGAGGGCGTAGGTCGCAAAGAGCGTCAGGACTTCGGGGTGATCGTAGAGGCGGACGAGAATGGTCCGCTCGACGAGAAGGCCGAGGAGGCCGCCGACGATCGCCGCGCCCGCGAAGGCGAAGAGGAGCTGCGGCGCGGTGCCGAACCCGTTCGAGGCGCACACGCCGATGGCGTAGGCCGCGACGTAGGCGCCGATCGCGTAGAAGCCGCCATGGGCGATGTTGAGGAGGCGCAGGACGCCGAAGACGAGGGTGAGGCCGATCCCGACGAGGAACAGCCAACCCGCGTAGGAGATCCCGTCGACGAGGACGATCAGAGCAAGGTTCATGGACACTCTGCTGGGTTCGGGGTGCCCGGACGGCGCGCGTCGGCGTCCGTCAGGGCGGGCGGACTTCTGCCCGGCCCGCGCGCCTCAGCGAGGGCGCGGACGGGGCGGGAGGGGGAGCGGCGGGCCGGCCGCTCCCGGAAGGCGTTCAGCAGGTCGCGCCTTCGAAGCCCGATTCGATCCACTCGACCGCGTTGGTGCCCTCGGGCGGGTTCACGCAGTCGGCGGGGTAGACGGTGACGTCCTCGATGATCGGCATGTCGGTCTCGGAGTCCCAGCCGGTGTAGACGCCGTAGGCGGTGTCGGAGACGCCCTGGTGGCCGCCATGAAGGGCCATGGAGATCGGGTAGCCGTTCACGGTGTCGAAGGTCAGCCCTTCGAGCGCCTCGATGATCGCGTCGGTGTCCGGCAGCGTCCCGGTCTCGGCGGCGGCCTTCTCGGCGGCGGCCTTGATCGCGAGGATGCCCTGCGCGGCGACATAGGCGCCGAGCGGCGGGTAGCGGTCGTAGGTGTCCTCGTAGGAGGCGGCGAACCAGTCCGACAGCGGGGTGGACTTCGCGAGGTAGGAGTTCGGACCGCGCGCGCCGACGATGGTGCCCTCGATCGTATTCTCGCCAAGCCCGTCGATCACGCCGGTGCCGAGGGTGAAGGCGAGGTCGGTGCTGCCGCCGAGGCCGCGCGCGGCGGCCTGGAGCATCAGCGCGTCGGCGTCGCCGCCCCAGAAGCTGACGAAGGTGATGTCGGCCGGATCGGTCGCGAGGGAGCTGATCTCGCTGCCATAGTCACCCGCGCCGAGGGCCGGGAAGAGGGCGTTCTTGAACGTCGTCTCCGGCTTCAGCGCCGTCATCGCGGCCTTGAACTCGACCCAGTTGTCCTGGCCCCAGGAATAGTCCTGGTTGACGCCGGAGACGGTGGAGATCTCGGGGAAATTCTCGGTGACATAGCGGGCGAGGGCGACCTGATCCATCGTCCCCATCGGCGCGGAGCGCACGACATAATGCGGGTCGGTGACGACGTCCTCGAAGAGGCCGGGATTGCCGCAATGGAAGAAGTTCGTCAGCGTCTCGAGCTCTTCCACGATCGGGGCGAGCGCGTTGCAATTGCCGCTGGAATTGTAGCCGATCACCATGTCGACGCCTTCGCGCTCGACGAGGCGGCGATACTCGGCGATCTGCTTGCGGGTGCCGCCGGCCTCGTCGATGAAGATCGGCTCGATGGTGACGCCGTTGATGCCGACGGTGTCGTAGGGGGCGGGGACGGACCCTTCATTGAGTGCGTCGACCATCATCGCGGCGCTGTCACGGGCGGGCGTGCCGTAGGCGGCACCGGCGCCGGAAAGAAAGTAGACGAACCCGATCTTCACGCTGTCCTGCGCCTCGGCCGGGGCGGTCATGGCGAGGGCGGCGGCGGCAAGCGTGGTGGCGGAACAAAGCCGCCAAGTGCGGCGGCGGGAAAGTGTCGTCATGCGTCGTGTGTCTCCGTATGGCGATGATCTGAAGTGTGGAATGGACGCGCGAGGACGCGCGTCGGCGCACGCCGCCGGGGCGACGCGCGGGGCGCTCAGGCCGTCTTCTGTGCGTCGAAGCGGGGCCGCAGGATCGGCGAGCGATGGCCGTGGCGCTGGTGGGCGGAGTGGCCTTCGGCGTGGACGCGGGAGGGCGGGGCGCGACGCGGGCGCGGGACGCTCACCGGCCGCAGCGGACGGCGCGGGACGGAGCCCCGGCGGCGTCGCGTGCGATGTGCGGCGATGTCGACATCGCGAGCGCGGGGCTCGCACAGTCGAACGTCGGCGGTGATGCGTTGCGCGTCCTTCATCAGCTCCATTGCGGTCCGTCTCGCCGGGTGGCGAGAGGCGGATGGACCATTGCTTTGCTTTGCCGGCTCAACCAGCGTGACGCGTCACTTGCGGCAATTGCGATGTGATGAGCGAGTTGCTCGCCACGACGCCCGAACGGGCCTCGGTAATCTTGTTTAACCCCAATGGATCCTTTGGTAAAGGCCCGTCGCCCGAGGTGGGTTCGTCGATGCGCCAAAACATGGCGCAATTCCTGACGATTTCCCCGCTCCGGCGGGCTGTGGGCAGTGCGTGTGTTTCACGCTGAGGTGGCAATTGGATACAATCTCGCCCTGCCACGTCAGCCGAGCCACATCCGCAGCGGCATCCAGATCGCCATCGCCATCATAATCAGATTTTCGGTCAGCGAGATGAAGCCGAGCGGCACGTTGCTGCCGCCGCCGACGCACGCGCATTTCAGCTCCCGCCGGTCGACATAGACCGCCTTGAAGACCGACACCGCGCCGACCGTGCCGATGAAGAGCGCGATCGGGGCGGCGACCCAGACGAGAACCCCCGCGATCATCAGGACGCCCGCGAGCACCTCGCCGAACGGGTAGAGATAGGCGTAGCGCACCCACCGCCGCGCGAGGAGGTCGTAGTTCAGGAACATCGTGGAGAAGCTCTCCACGTCCTGCAGCTTCTGGATCCCGAGGATGCACATCGCGATGGCGACGAACCACTCGATCGTGCGCACGGTGAGGAGGGTGCCCGTCGCCGACCACGCGACGGCGAGCGCCATCAGGAAGGCGACGGCGAAGATCGCGATCACGGGCCGATAGCTTGTCTCGCCCTTCTCGGCGACGTGTTCGCCGAAATGTTCGCGCAGGTCGTCATAGCCGCCGACGCGCTCGCCATCGATGTAGATCTGCGGCGTCGTCTCGACGTGCTCGGCGCGCTGGAAGGCCTTCGTCTCTTCGGAGGTCTTCAGCCAGTGATCATCGACCGTGAAGCCGTGCCGTTCCAGGAGCGCCTTCGCCTTCAACCCGTAGGGACAGACGTGCTTGTCCATCACCATGCGATAGAGCGAGGCGGTCTTGCCGCCGGAATCGCTTGCGAGTGCCATGTCGCCTCTCCGTCAGCGCGATGCGGGGGACGCGCGGCACCTCGCGCTCCGGCGGTTGGCCGAAGCGTCCGCGGCAAGGCGTCACGCGTCGTGTGGTGAACCAACGTGGCGGGGTCGCATTCGATCCGCCGCGCGCCGGATTTCGCCGCATTCGGCCGCGGGGCGGGCGTCATGGTGGGGCGCGCGCGCCGTGCTATAGGGGCGCCCGTCTGCCTCCAGCCAACAAGGCGCCGCCCCCCGTGACCCGTCGCCGTCTCCTGGCGCTCCTCGCCTTCATCGCCTTCGTCAGCCTCGGCCTTCCGGACGGACTTCTGGGGGTCTCCTGGCCCTCGATCCGGGCCAGCTTCGGCCAGCCGCTCGACAGTCTCGGCCTCGTCGTGCTCCTGACGACGACCGGCTATCTGGTGTCGAGCTTCCTGTGCGGCGCGGTGCTGCGCGTCCTGCGGATCGGGAGCCTCCTCGCTTTGTCGACCGCGGCCGCCGCGACGGCGCTGCTGGGCTTCGCCTTCGTCCCCTTCTGGCCGGCGCTGCTCGTCTTCGCGCTGATCGCGGGGCTTGGCGGCGGCGCGATCGATGCCGGCCTCAACGCCTACGGGGCACGCCATTTCGATGCGCGCGCGCTCAACTGGATGCACGCCTTCTACGGCCTCGGCGCGACGCTCGGCCCGCTCCTGGTGACGACGATCCTGAGCGCGGGTTTCGCCTGGCAATGGGCCTACACTATCGCGGGGAGCGCCCAGCTCGCGCTCGCCATCGTGTTCCTCCTGACGCGTGGCCTCTGGGGCGAGGAGGACCTCGCCGAACGGCCGGTCGAGCATCGCGCCGCGCCGATGTTGGCGACGCTGCGGCGTCCGCTCGTGTGGCTCGGGATGGCGCTCTTCTTCGTCTATTGCGGGCTGGAAGTCGCGACGGCCCAATGGAGCTATTCGCTGCTGACCCTCGGGCGCGGGGTGAGCGAGACGGTCTCCGGCCTCTTCGTGACGCTCTACTGGGCGAGCCTGATGGTGGGGCGCGTCGCGTTCGGCTTCGTCGCGAACCGCGTGCCGCTCGTCGCGACGCTGCGCATCGCCATTCTCGGCACCATCGCCGGCGCGCTGCTCTTCTGGCTGGAGCCGACTCAGTGGCTGGCGCTGACCGGGCTGATGGTGATGGGCTTCCTGCTCGCGCCGATCTTCGCCTCGCTGATCAGCCTGACGCCGAACCGCGTCGGCCTCGACCATGCCGACAGCGCGATCGGCTTCCAGATCGCGGCGGCCGGCCTCGGCGGGGCGGGGCTGACGGCGTTCGTCGGCGTGCTCGCCCGCAATTTCGGGCTCCCGGTGATCGGCGTCTCGATCGTCGTCCTCGCCCTCCTGCTTCTCGCGACCTTCGAGCTCTTCATGCGCCGCCGCTGACGCGTCCGGCGCAAGGCAGACCCGCCCGAGGCGGGGGCGTCAGCCGCGCGATCGGTGGTAAGAGGGGCCCGAACACGCCAAGATTGCCGCGGCAGACTGGCGACTCGCCGGCGGGGATCCCATGGCAATCGACGTTTCCGGCATGAGCCGGCGCTCGCTTCTCGGCGCCGCTCTCGTCTTCGCCGTGGTGCTGGCGGCGAGCCTTGCCGGCATCCTCACCCGGCCCGTCGGCTTCCTCGCCGCGTTCTGGCCGGCGAACGCGCTGCTCCTCGGCCTCTTCGTCCGCTTCCCGGCCCTCGCCTCTTGGCGCGGCTGGGCGGCGGCGCTCGCGGGCTATGCCATGGCGGACCTCGCGACCGGCGGCGCGCCGGCGCTGTCCCTCTGGCTAACCGCCGCGAACCTTGCCGGGGTCGCGACCGGCGTCGCGCTCTTCCGCCGGGCGCGCGCGGAGGATCGTGCGCTCGGGCGGCCGCTCTCGGTTCTCGTCCTCTTCGCGATCCTCGCCGCCGCGGCCGGGGTGTGCGCCCTCGTGGGGGCGGGCATCGCCCCGGTCTATTTCGACCGGCCGCTCTGGTCGGGGCTCGCCTTCTGGTTCACGACGGAGCTCGTGAACGGGATCGTCGTCCTGCCCGTCATCTTGTCCGCACGGCCCATCCCGCCGCTTTCCTGCCTTCTCGCGGGCGGAGGGAGGGCGCGTCTCCTGAGGATTGCGCCGCTTGCGCTTCTCCTGGCCGCGCTCGTGCTCGGCTACTGGGTCGGCGGGATGGGGCTTCTCGCCTTTCCCTCGCCGGCGCTGCTCCTGTGCGCGCTCGCCTATCCGACCTTCGCCACCGTGCTCGCGACGATGCTCGTCAGCATCTGGCAGCTGATCGCCGTCTCGCTCGGATGGGCCGGGGCGCCCGCGATCGAGATCGACGCGACGACGATGACCGACCGGCTGAGCATCATGCTCCTGGCGCTTGGGCCGCTCACCGTCGCGTGCGTCAACGCGGCGAGGGTGGAGGCGACGGACAGGCTCGCCCGGCTCGCGACCTACGACACGCTGACCGGCGCGCTCACCCGCTCCGCCTTCACCGACCAGGCGGAGGCGGTGCTTGCGGCGGGGAAGGGGCCGCTCGCGGTGGTGCTCCTCGACATCGACCACTTCAAGCGGATCAACGACGATCACGGCCACAGGGTCGGCGACCAGGCGCTGGCGCGGTTCGCCGGGATCGTCGCCCGATCGCTGCGCGAGAGCGACCTCTTCGGCCGCATCGGGGGCGAGGAGTTCGCGGTGGTGCTCGCCGGGACGGGGCGGACGAACGCGGAAGCGATCGCGGCGCGCGTGCGCTGCGCGGTGGAGGCGGACGGCTGTCCTCTCCCCGACGGGGGCACGCTTCGCTTCACGGTGAGCATCGGTGTCGCCCACGTCGACCATGTCGGCGGGGAGACGCTCGACCGGCTGATCGCGCGGGCCGATGCCGCGCTCTATGGCGCGAAGCGGGCGGGGCGCAACCGGATCGAGATGGCCTGAGGGGGCGCGGGGCGCGCCAGAGGCCAGAGTGGCGCAGGGGCCGGAGCCCCTGCCGCCGTTCGGGTCTTAGCCGCGGCCAACGAAGGGCATCTTCGTCGCCATGATGGTCAGGAACTGGGCGTTCGCGTTCAGCTCGAGCCCTGCCATGTAGAGGACGGTGTCGGCCACCACCTGCACGTCGATCAGCGGCTCGACGCGGATCTCACCGTCCGCCTGCGGCACGCCGGTCGCCATGCGGGCGGCCATCTCGGTCATCGCGTTGCCGATGTCGATCTGGCTGCAGGCGATGTCGAAGCGGCGCCCGTCGAGGCTGATCGACTTGGTGAGGCCGGTGATGCCGTGCTTGGACGCGGTGTAGGGGGCCGAACCCGGACGCGGGGCGTGGGCCGAGATCGAGCCGTTGTTGATGATGCGGCCGCCCTGCGGGGACTGGTCGCGCATCATTCGATAGGCACGGTTCGCCATCAGGAAGGCGCCGTCGAGGTCGACGGAGACGACGAAGCGCCACTGGTCGTATTCGAGGTCGCCGAAATTGGTGCTCGGCAGGTTGTTGCCGGCGTTGTTGAAGAGGACGTCGAGCCGGCCGTGACGGGACTTGATCGCCTCGAACATCGCGTCGACCGAAGCCGGATCCGTCGCGTCGCAGGCGCAGGGCATCACGTCGCCCTCGGCCTCGGCGGCGACCGCCTCGAGCTTTTCCTTGTTGCGGGCGGCGATCACCACCTTGGCCCCATTGCGCGCGAGCGTCAGCGCGCAAGACCGGCCGATACCCTGGCTCGCGCCAGTCACCAGAATAACTTTCCCTTCAACACCCACCAGTGCGTCCTCCGATTTGATTCTGACGCAGTGGGTTAGGCGCTTCGCTGCGGCAGATCAACGTCTGCCGCAGCTTTGCGCAGGGGTCAGGCGGGCTCGCCGACGGGAGGAGCGGGGACGATGGTCCAGGCCTCACCGGCGCCGACGACGCACGAGCGGCCGGAGGGCAGCGTGACGAGCGCGGTCCACGTCCCGCTCGGCGACGCGTAAAGTTCCAAAACGCGCTTGTTGTTTTGCAATCCGAACGAGCGCTGCGTCTCGCCGAACTTGCGGGCGAGGATCTCGATGATCTCGTTGCGGTCCTTGCAGACGGCCTGGCCGGCGCTGGCCGGCAGCGAGGGCGCGGCGAGCAGTGTGGCTGTGGTGAGGCAAGCGAACAGAGCAGTCTTCCGCATAGCGGCATCCCTTCCTTCGCTGGCGGCTGTCAGAGCCGGTGAGAGCCGCCTAACGGATCTGGTGTGTCATCTGTCAGTCATCACATTTAAACTTTAAATTGCGCTCCAGGGCGCGGGGATAAGTCGAGATGACTCGCCCATCCGCTGCCGTGAATGTCATTGCGCTCGGTCCGCAGGCGAGCCGAACTCGCCGACGGGAGCCTCCCGGTCTTGTTAGGCGGGGGCCGGCTATTCTGGCGGCCGCTCCCCGTTCGCAACGGCCTGCATCATCGCCCACTGGCGGGGCAGGATGGTCGACAGGTCGTAAGACTCAGCAATCGTGCGCCGCGACGCTTGCTTTAGGCTTGTGCAGTCGACGTCGCCGCGCAAGATCTCATCAATTCGATCGGCGATCTGATCCACATTAAAAAAGTCGGCGAGGAGGCCGTTCTCGCCGTCGGTGATCAGCTCCTGCACCGGGGCCGTGGCCGAGCCGACCACGAGCGCCCCCGTCGCCATCGCCTCCAGCATCGACCAGGAGAGGACGAAGGGGACCGTGAGGTAGACGTGCGCGCGCGTGATTCGGAACATGTCGCGCAGCGTCTCGAGCGGCACGAGGCCGAGGAAGTGGATGCGCGAGGTGTCGAGGTCGAGCGTCTCCAGCGCGTGCTCGCGGTGGGTCTTCCCGTCCTCGCGGGTGCGTCCGTACGCGGTGCGGTCCTGCCCGGCGACGAGGACGTGGAGGTTCGGCCGGCGCTTCTGGAGCTTCGACACCGCCTCCATGAATTGCGGGAAGCCGCGATAGGGCTCCATGCCGCGCGCGACGTAGGTGATCACCTCGTCCTTCGCGGTGAAGACGCGGTCGCCGACCGTCACCTGCGCCTCGCCGGGCGAGAAGAAGGTGCAGTCGACCCCCTCGTGGAGGACGCTGATATTGTGCGTCAGGTGCTTCGGGAACTGGCTGAACTGCCACCGCGTCGGCGAATAGCCCCAATCCATCGTCGCAAGGTCGAGGAGGACGGGGATGTTCTTGAAGTGGGCGCGGGCGGCGATGTCGTGGTTCACCGGGGCGAGGAAGTCGGTGTCGCTGCCGCGGGCATTATAATACCACTCGAAGAGGCTGAGCATCTTCGTCTTCGGCCACAGCTCCTTGATGAGGAAGGCCGGGCCCCAGCCGGAGTGGGCGCACACGAGGTCGGGCTCCCAGCCGCTCTGCTTCAACGGGTAGAGGGCCTGGAAGGCGGCCTGGCCGTTGATGACGGCCCGCTCGGTCACGACGAGGACCGGGTGGATCGTCTTCGTCACCTCCCGGTGCGGGGCGTAGTCGACGCGGCGGATGCCGAATTGCTGAGCATTCGTCTTCAGCGTGCCGGCGACGAGCTCGATCCCCTCCACCCCGTGTAGGTGCTGTGCGATCCGGCGATATTGGCCAGGAAAGTTGTTGTGCAGGAACAGGATGCGCATGAGGGCGGACCTCTCGATGGGGTGGTGCGTCGCGGCGGGGCCGAATCGAAGACGGCGTCGATGCATAAGAGCACGGCGGTTACGCCATCTTGCAATCACTTGCGCCATCGAAGACAGTCCAGGCGGCGCACGACCCCCGAGCCATGCGCGGTCTCGCACCCTGGGACACAGACGACGAGGACGTCCATGCCTACCCCGATTCTCATGCCCGCTCTGTCTCCGACCATGGAGGTTGGGACGCTGGCCAAGTGGCTCGTGAAGGAAGGCGACACGGTCTCCTCGGGCGACGTCATCGCCGAGATCGAGACCGACAAGGCGACGATGGAAGTCGAGGCCGTCGACGAGGGAATCATCGGCAAGATCCTCGTCGGCGAGGGGACGGCCGACGTCCCCGTGAACGAGCCGATCGCGATGCTGCTCGGCGAGGGCGAGGACGCGAAGGATCTCGGCGCCGCCCCGGCCGCCGCCGCCGCGAAGCCCGAGGCGAAGGCCGAGCCGGCGCCCGCCCCCGCACCGGAGAAGGCCGCGCCCGCAACGACCGAGAGCAGCGCCGAAGCGCCGCGGCCCGCGACGAATGGCGCCGCCGCGCCGGCCCCTGCGGCTGAGGGCGAGCGCGTGTTCGCCTCCCCGCTCGCAAAGCGCCTCGCCGCCGAGAAGGGGATCGACCTTTCCGCCGTCGCCGGCACCGGCCCGCACGGGCGCATCGTGAAGCGCGACGTGGAGGAGGCGAAGCCCGGCGCCGCGAAGCCCGCCCCGGCCGCCGCACCCGCACCCGCCATTGCTCCGGCCGCCGCCGCAGCGAAGGCGCCCGCCGCAGCGGCCCCCGTCGGCATGTCCGACGACCAGATCCGCGCGATGTTCGAGCCCGGCACCTATCGCGAGATCCCGCACGACGGGATGCGCAAGACGATCGCGCGCCGCCTCACCGAATCCAAGCAGACGATCCCCCACTTCTATCTCAGCGTCGATTGCGAGCTCGACGCGCTCCTGAAGGTGCGGACCGAGATCAACAACGGCGCCCCGACCGACAAGGACGGGAAGGCGGCCTACAAGCTCTCGGTCAACGATTTCGTGATCAAGGCGCTCGCGCTCGCGCTGAAGTCCGTGCCGCTCGCGAATGCGACCTACACCTCCACCGCGCGCCTTGTGCATGAAGGCGTCGATGTCGGCGTCGCCGTCGCGATCCCGGACGGGCTCATCACCCCGGTGGTGCGCAAGGCCGACCAGAAGACGCTCTCCACCATCTCCAACGAGATGAAGGACCTCGCCAAGCGCGCGCGGGACAAGAAGCTCCAGCCGTCCGAATATCAGGGCGGCTCCACGGCGGTCTCCAATCTCGGCATGTTCGGGATCCGCGAGTTCGCGGCCGTCATCAACCCGCCGCACGGCTCGATCCTCGCGGTGGGCGAGGGCGCGCAGCGGCCGGTGGTGAAGGACGGGGCGATTGCGATCGCGACGGTGATGACGGTGACGCTCTCGGTCGACCACCGCGTCGTCGACGGCGCGCTCGGCGCCGAGACGCTGCAGGCCTTCAAGGGGCTGATCGAAAACCCGATGCGCCTCTTCGTCTGAGGCGCCCGCCGCGGGCCCCGCCCGCGGCCGGCCTCAAGCCTAGTCGCGCGTCTTTCCGCGCTGGGCGAGCGCGTGCAGCGTCTCGCCGACCGCGGTGAAGTGCTTGTCCCACCCCTCCGGCGGCGTGATCTCGGCGGCCTTGCGCGCCGCGAGGGCGGGATCGCGCGCATAATCGAGGATCGCCTTGCGCCATCCCGCCCCGTCGATCGGGGAGAGATAGAGCGTCGACGCGCCTCCGATCTCGCGGTGCGGCGCGATGTCGGACGCGATCACCGGCACCCCCATCGCATGGGCCTCCACGATCGGCAGGCCGAACCCTTCCGTGAAGGACGGGGTGAGAAGCGCACGCGCGCCCGCGAGGTGGCGGGCCGCCTCCGTGTCGCTGATGCCGCCCGTCGCAGTCACGAGCGGGGCGAGCGCGTCGCAGCGCGCGATGAGGTCAAGCGCCGTCCCGTCCCCGCCGCGCTTGCCGATGATGGTGAGGCGCGGCGCATCCGGCTCCTTCTCGGCGATGTCGCGCCAGACCTGGAGCAGCATCGCCAGATTCTTCCGCCGCTCGATGCTGGAGAGATGCACGAAAGTCGGGCGGTCGGTCGCGATCGGCGCGTCGGGCGGCGAGAGGCCGGGCGCGACGTGGACGACGGAGGAGGTGAAGCGCTCCTGCGGATAGAGGGCGCGCAGCACCGATTCGGTCGCCTTCGACACGGTGAAGACGTGGTCGGCGTGGAGCGCGATGGTGTGGAGGCGCCGCTCGTGGAGGACGGTCGCGCGCGGCGTCTCGTACTCCGGATGGGTGATCGGGATGAGGTCGTGGAGGAGGACGGCGAGCGGGCCGGGGAGGGAGGCGAAGCGCGTCGGTTCGTCGAGCCCGTCATGGCCGACATTCAGCGTCACGTTGGGCGCCTCGCCCGCGTCGAGCGCCTTCGCCCCGCGCACCAGCGCCCAGAGCCGCGTGCGGCCGGCGACGCGCTCGGAGGCGAAGGCGACGCGCGAGCGGCCGCCGCGCCCGTACTGGGGCGGACTGCCGTCGGCCCACCGCTCCGACAGCACGGCGACGACATGGTCGAGCGCCTCGGGGCGCAGCATCACGAGGCGGCGCCCCCAGCGCGAGACGGCGCGCACGGTGAAGCCGGCCTGCGCCTCGGTCTGTGCCCAGCGCGCGTACATCAGCTCGATGCGGTCGATCCCCGTCGGCCCGCCGAAATGTTCGTAACGGCGCACAAGACGGCTGATGTCGAGAAAAAGGATGGGACGATGCATGGAAGTTTGACTTGCCGCCCGGTCAACAGCGCCGTCAAGTGAACGCGAAGAAAGGCCTGTGCGTTCACCCGTGAGAAGGAGGCGATCGCTATGCAACGCGCGTGCCGGATCATCCTCGCAACCTTGATGGGCGCGGTCGTCCTCGCCCCGCAGATCGCCGACGCCGCGCGGCCCGACACGCGCCGCATGACCTGCCGCCAGGTCAACGCGCTGATCCAGCGCAACGGCGCGGTGGTGATGACCACCGGCCAGTACACCTTCCGCCGATTCGTCGCCGACCGGCGCTTCTGCGATCCCTGGCAGTGGACGAAGCCGGAATATGCGCCGACGTCCGACACGCCCAAATGCCCCGTCAATGGCGTATGCTATGAGCCGCCGATCGACTTTCACATCTTCGACTGAGACCCGCCCTTGACCGTCACCGCCGTCTCGCGCGCGATCTGCCTCGCGGCCCTTTGCGCGCTCGCGACCCCGTCCGCCGCGGCGGACCCGAACCTTGCCATCGGCCGCGCCAATCATGCGAGCTACGACCGCACACGCCATTGCACGATGTTCGCCGTCGGCCCGCGCGTCGCGATCACGGCCGAGCATTGTCTCTACAAGATCGACCCGGCCGCGCTGCAGCTCCTCTTCGGCTACGACCGGATGGAGTGGGCGCTCCACGAGAGCCCGGACCGTTTCGCCGAGATCGCGCGCGACGTCGTGGCGCTCTGCCTGCCGAAGGACGCGCCGGCGACGCTGCCCGGTCCCTCGAAGCCGGTGGCGGAGGGCGACACGGTCTCCGTCGTCGGCTACGCGCGGCGTCGGCCGCACGTGCAGACGGTGACCTCCTGCAAGATCACCGCCCAGGATCCGGAGTTCCTGCTCCTCGACTGTCCGCTCGACCCCGGCACCTCCGGCGGGCCGGTGCTGAACGCGGCCGGGGAGGCGGTGGGGGTGATTTCGATGTCCGCGCCCGAGACCTCCATCGCCGCGCGCCTACCGGAGGGGGCGGCCGCCGCCTGCCGCTGAGGCGGGCCGCCTTCGCCCGCGCGAATTCCGATCGACGGGCATCTCCTGCGCGGTGGTGGGGGTTTCACGCTGCCCGCTCCGGTGCTACCGACCGCAGAGCGATCCACACCGGCGAGACGATGCCCGAACTCTTCTTGGAACTCCTGAGCGAGGAAATTCCTGCGCGGATGCAACGCCGCGCGGCCAATGATCTGACGCGCCTCGTCACCGGCGCGCTGGTCGATGCCGGCCTCACCTATGAGGGCGCGTATGCGACGGCGACGCCGCGTCGCCTGGTGCTCGCCGTCACGGGCCTGCCGCCGCGCTCGCCCGACCGGCAGGAAGAGCGCAAGGGTCCGCGCGTCGGCGCGCCCGAGAAGGCGCTCGAAGGGTTTTTGCGCGCGGCCGGCTTGTCTTCGATCGAGGAGGCTTCGGTCGAGAGTGATCCGAAGAAGGGTGATTTCTACGTCGCCCGCACCACCATCGCGGGGCGCGACACGGTCGCGATCGCGGCGGAGGTAATCGCCGACACGGTGCGCCGCTTCCCCTGGCCGGTCTCGATGCGCTGGGGCGCCGAATCCGCCGATCCCGGCTCGTTGCGCTGGGTGCGCCCGCTCACCTCCATCATCGCGACCTTCGGGCCGGAGAACGAGGATCCGGACATCGTGCCGGTGGACCTGCCGGGCGTCCCGGTCGGCGACACCACGGTCGGCCATCGCTTCCTCGCGCCCGGCAAGATCCGCGTGCGCCGGCTCGACGACTACAAGTCCGCGCTGGAGAAGGCGTTCGTCGTCGTCGACCTCGACCGGCGGCGCGACCAGATCGTCCACGACGCGCGCAACGCCTGCCACGCGCTCGGCCTCGACCTCGTCGAGGATGACGGGCTCCTCGAGGAGGTCGCGGGCCTCGTCGAGTGGCCGGTGGTGCTGATCGGGCGCTTCGAGGAGAAGGCGCTGGAGCTGCCGGACGAGGTGATCCGCCTCACGATCCGCGAGAACCAGAAGTGCTTCGTCACGCGCGACGCCGCGACGGGCGCGCTCGCCAACGCCTTCGTGCTGACCTCCAACCTCGTCGCGCCGGACGACGGGGCGGCGATCGTCGCGGGCAACGAGCGCGTGGTGAAGGCCCGCCTCTCGGACGCGCGCTTCTTCTGGGAGCAGGACCGCAAGACCCCGCTCGCCGACCACGCGAAGAAGCTTGCCGCCGTGACCTTCCACGAGAAGCTCGGCAGCCAGGCGGCGCGGGTGAACCGCATCGCCGCGCTCGCACGCGAGATCGCCCCCGCGGTCGGCGCCGATCCCGACACGGCCGAGACCGCGGCGCGCCTCGCGAAGGCCGACCTCACGACCGGCATGGTCGGCGAATTCCCCGAGCTTCAGGGCTATATGGGCCGCCGCTATGCCGAGGCCGAAGGGCGCCCGGCCGAGATCGCCGCCGCGATCGAGGAGCACTACGCCCCGCTCGGCCCCAACGACGCCGTGCCCGAGGGGCGCGTGTCGGTCGCGGTCGCGCTCGCGGACAAGATCGATTCGCTGGTGTCGCTCTGGGCCGCAGGCGAGAAGCCGACCGGCTCGGGCGACGCGTTCGGCCTGCGCCGCGCCGCGCTCGGCATCATCCGCCTCATCCTTGCGAATGGCCTGCGCCTGCCGCTCGCCGCCGACGGGGAGACCATCCTCGGCAAGGCCTGGGCGCAGCTTCGCGCGCTCGACACCTACGAGGCGATGGCGGCCGAACTGACCGGCGACGCCGGCGGGGCGGGCCGCGACATCGCCGCCGCACCCTTCATCGTCGACTTCCTGCTCGACCGCTTCATCGTGCAGCAGCGCGACAGCGGCGTCTCGGCCGACACGGTGCGCGCGATCATCCCGGTCCTGCGCACGATCGACCTCGTCGACATCGTGAACCGCATCGCGGCCCTCTCCGACTTCCTCGCTACCGAGGATGGGGCGACGCTGATGGCCGGCTATCGCCGCGCCACCAACATCCTGCGCGCCGAGGAGAAGAAGGACGGGCCGGTCGAGGGCGCGCTCGAGACGGGGGTCCTCGTCGAGCCGCAGGAGATCGCGCTCGCCGAGGCGGTCGCGGGCGCGAAGGAGACCGTCGCCGCCGCCGTCGCGCGGGAGGACTACGCCGCCGCGATGGAGGCCCTCGCGGCGCTGCGCGGCCCGGTCGACACCTTCTTCGACACCGTCCTCGTCAACGCCGAGGATCCGGCGCTGCGCCTCAACCGCCTCCGCCTTCTGGCTGCCCTGCGCGAAACGGCACTCCAAGTGGCGGATTTCTCCGCCATCTCCGGCTAATCCACCCGTCTTCGGACGACCCTTCGGAGGACAATCATGGCTGACAACGGCGCCGGCTACGACGTCATCATCATCGGGTCGGGTCCCGGCGGCTACGTGACCGCGATCCGCTCCGCGCAGCTCGGGCTGAAGACGGCCATCGTCGAGAACAAGCATCTCGGTGGGATCTGCCTCAACTGGGGTTGCATCCCGACGAAGGCGCTGCTGCGCTCGGCCGAGATCTACGACCACTTCAAGCACGCCAAGGAATTCGGCCTCGCCGCGAAGGACATCGCCTTCGACCTCGCCAAGGTCGTGGAGCGCTCGCGCGGCGTGTCGAAGCAGCTGAACACCGGCGTCGGCTTCCTTCTCAAGAAGAACAAGGTCGACGTGATCTGGGGGACGGCGAAGATCGAGAAGGCCGGCACCGTCAGCGTCGCCGATGCGCCCGAGCCGCCGAAGGGGGCGCTGAAGGGCGGCACCTACACCGCCAAGCACATCATCGTCGCGACCGGCGCGCGGCCGCGCGTCCTGCCGGGCCTCGAGCCCGACAAGGAGCAGATCTGGACCTATTTCGAGGCGATGGTCCCGAAGGAGATGCCGAAGACGCTCCTCGTCGTCGGCTCGGGCGCGATCGGAGTGGAGTTCGCGAGCTTCTTCAACTCGATGGGCGCGAAGGTGACCATCGTGGAGGTGCTCGACCAGATCCTGCCGGTCGAGGATGCCGAGATCGCCGCCCACGTGCGCAAGCGCCTGGAGAAGCAGGGGATCGAGATCCTCACCGGCGCGAAGGTGACCAAGGTCAACAAGGGCAAGACGCTGAAGGCCACCATCGAGTCCGGCGGCAAGACCGAGACGCGCGAGTGCGACAAGATCATCTCGGCGGTCGGCGTCGTCGGCAACATCGAGAACCTCAACCTCGAGGCGCTCGGCGTGAAGACCGATCGCGGCTGCATCGTGATCGACGGGTACGGGCGCACGAACGTCGAGGGGATCTACGCGATCGGCGACGTCGCGGGCCCGCCGATGCTCGCCCACAAGGCCGAGCACGAGGGGGTCGTCTGTGTCGAGGCGATCGCCGGCCTCCACCCGCACCCGCTCGACAAGCTGAAGATCCCCGGCTGCACCTACTGCCAGCCGCAGGTTGCGTCCGTTGGTCTCACCGAGGCGAAGGCCAAGGAGGGCGGGCGCAAGGTGAAGGTCGGCCGCTTCCCGTTCATCGGCAACGGCAAGGCGATCGCGCTCGGCGAGCCGGAGGGCATCGTGAAGACGGTGTTCGACGCGGAAACGGGCGAGCTTCTTGGCGCGCACATGGCCGGGGCCGAGGTCACGGAGCTGATCCAGGGCTTCGTCATCGCCATGAACCTCGAGACGACCGAGGAGGATCTGATGCACGCCGTCTTCCCGCATCCGACCCTTTCGGAAATGATGCACGAGTCGGTGCTCGACGCGTACGGACGTGCGATCCATATCTGAGCGCAGGGTGCCATCCGTCTGCCACGTTCAGGCGCCATACATTCGGGCGAACTAGGACGGGTGGAGAAACGAAAGGATCTGACCATGCGCAAGACGTTCAAACTCGGCCTCGCTGTCACGCTGGCGACGCTTCTGTCGGCTCCCGTGTACGCCGATTGCGGGTCCGACAAGAAGCCGGCTCCTGGGGAGAGCGCGCAGGCTGAGGCCAGCATCGTCGTCGCCCAGGCGCAGGACCCGGACAAGGCGCGCCGCAAGCGTCAGGCCGAAGCCCAGCGCAACCAGCAGGCCCGCGAAGCCCAGCGTGACCGCAACCAGGCCGCCCGCCAGGAGCAGGCCCGCCAGGAGCTTCTGCGCCGTCAGTCCGAGGCCCAGCAGCAGCTCGAGGCGAACCGTCGCCCGGTGCCGACGCCGCTGACCGGGAACTGATCCCGCTTTCCAAGTCCATCCGCCGGTTGCGGCGGGTTGATCATCGTTACGGCCACGGGGGCGGAGAGCCCCCGTGGCCGTAAGCATTTGTACAACCAGCGGAACGATTGGTTGTTTCAGCCGTTGCCGCCACTCTGTGCATCTGGAGACGACGCCCACCACTTCCGACCGGCCCGTCATCCGTCTCGGGCTCCGCCGCCGAATTCCATGGAACGCGGCGATCCGGCCCTCGGGGATGAAGCGAAGATGAGCGCCGTATTCAGAGTGCATACATCCGCGCTGCCTAAATTGGCATCAGCGCAATGCGAAAGGATGGGCAGATGCGACATGTGTTGACATGGGCCTTGGCCGCAGGGCTAGCCGCGACAAGTGTCCCGGCTTCGGCCCGCTTGGCCGGACCGGACCTTGCGAACGTCGCGAGTTCCGATGTGATTCTGGCACAGGGCCAGGAATCGCAGGAAGAGCAGAAGCGCCGCAAGCAGCAAGAGCGTCAGCAGCGCCAGGATCGCGCGCAGGACCGCCAGAAGCAGCGACAGGAAACGCGTGATCAACGCCAGGAGCAGCGTCAGCAGCGCCAGGCCGATCAGCAGCGCCAGCAGCGCCGCGCCGAACAACAGCAACAGCAGCAGCGTCAGGCCGACCAGCAGAAGCAGCGGCAGGCCGAACAGCAGCGCCAGCGTCAGGCTGAGCAGCAGCGTGCCCGTCAGGCCGAGCAGCAGCAGCAGCGTCGCGCCGAGCAGCAGCGCGAGCGTCAGGCCGAGCAGCAGCGTGCCCGCCAGGCCGAGCAGCAGCAGCAGCGTCGCGCCGAGCAGCAGCGTGAGCGTCAGGCCGAGCAGCAGCGTGCCCGCCAGGCCGAACAGCAGCAGCAGCGTCGCAACGAGCAGCAGCAGCAGCGCCAGGCCGACCAGCAGCGTGAGCGTCAGGCCGAGCGCCAGCGTCAGCGTCAGGCTGACCAGCAGCAGCAGCGTGAGGCCGAGCAGCAGCGCCAGCGCCAGGCCGACCGCCAGCGCGAGCGCAACGAGGCGACGCGCGATGCGAACCAGCGCGAGCGCCAGAATGTGACCGAAGAGGAGCTGCGCCGCCGCCAGCGCGAGCGTCAGGCCGAGATCGAGCGCAACCGCAACCCGGTCCCGACCCCGCTCACCGAGCCGCGTCAGGCCAATCGCAACGAAGAGCGCAACGGCAACCGTCAGCAGGGCACGCGCGAAGGCCGCCTCGACGAGCTTCGCGAGGAGCGCCGCCGCCAGGCCGGTCAGGAAGAGCGTCGTGAGCAGCGCCGTGACGAGCGTCGCGAGGCTGCCCGTGAGGAGCAGCGTCGTGAACAGCGCCGTGACGAGCGTCGCGAGGCTACCCGCGAGGAGCAGCGCCGTGACCAGCGCCAGGAGCGCCGCGAGGCCGCGCGTCAGGAAGAACGTCGCGAGCAGCGCCAGGAGGACCGTCGTCTCGAGCGTCGCCGCGAGGTCCAGCGTGCCCGTGCGGAGGATCTGCGCGAGGAGAACCGCCGCGCCGATCGTCGCGCCGCGGAGCTGCGTGACCGCCGCCAGGAGCTGCGCCAGGAGTTCCGCCGCGACCAGCAGGTGGCCGACCGCCGTCGTGAGCGCGACCGCGAGCGGGATGCCCGCGTGCGGGAGTGGGAGCGCCGTCAGGTGGCCGAGCGCCGCCGCGACGACCGCCGCTACGACTACTGGGACCGCCCCTTCTTCGATCGGGGTGATGTGATCCACCGCGGCCGTGACCGCGTGGTCTACGAGCCCTGGGGTCGTCCGTTCGTCGTCAACGCGCACCCGAACCGCTTCCGCTGGCGCGCCGACGCGTACGACATCTACGGCTACAACAATGGCTGGACCCAGACGGTCATCGTGCGCAACGACGTCCGCATCGTGACGATCAGCGACCGCTATGGCGTGCCGATCCGCCGCTATCGCGAGCTGCCGAACGGCACGACCTACACGCTGTTCAACAACATGCCGGAATGGTGGGGCGGCGACCGTGACGTGATCGTCGACGTGCGGCCGGTGACGGTGAACATCCCGCAGACGCAGTACATCGTGGAGCCGTCGCGCGCCCCGGTGGAGCAGGTCTACCAGGCCGTCACAGCCGAGCCCGTCGCCGAACTCGACCGGACCTATACGCTCAACCAGGTGCTCTTCAATCAGTCGCTGCGTGACTACATGCCCCGCGTCGACATCGACACGATCACCTTCGAGACCGGTTCGGCCGAGGTGCCCACCGACCAGATCGACACGCTCGAGGTGATCGGCGCGGCGATCGAGGAGGCGGTGGCCGACAACCCGCAGGAAGTGTTCCTCATCGAGGGTCACACCGACGCGGTGGGTTCGGACATCTACAATCTCGAACTCAGCGACCGTCGCGCCGAGTCCGTGGCGACGATCCTGACCGAGTATTTCGAGATTCCGCCGGAGAACCTCGTCTCGCAGGGCTTTGGCGAGCAGTATCTGAAGGAGCAGACGGACGGCCCGAGCCAGGTCAACCGGCGCGTCGCGATCCGTCGCATCACGCCGCTGCTCTCGACCGACGACGAGATCGCCGGCCTCGATGAAGAGGACGAGCAGGCCTTCGTCGAGTAGGAGCGCCGATCAGGCCAGGAGTTGGAAAGGGCGGGAGCAATCCCGCCCTTTTCTTTTATTCGCTGCGGACGGTTTCCTCGACGGCGAGCGCGGCGCCGAGGACGGCCTCGTCCTCGCCGGCATTCGCCGAGATGAGGAAGGAGACCGGCAGCGGCGAACGGCTCGACATCGGCATCGCGACGCCCGGCAGGTCGAGGAAGTTGCCGACCATCGTGTTGCGCAGCGTCTTGAGGTTCACCGTGTTGAAGAGGTTGGGGTCCTCATCGAGCGGGCCGATCTCGGGCGCGACGTGCGGCACGGTCGGGCCGACGAGGTAGGCGCCGTCGAGCGAGGCCTTCAGCGTCGCGGCGAGGTGCTTGCGGGCGCGGATCACGGTGAGGAGGTCGTGCGCCGTCATCGACTTGCCGCGCAGGATGCGGGCGACGACGCGGCCGTCCATCTCCTCGACGTCCGACCCGTCGACCCGGTCGCGGTGATAGTCGTACGCCTCGACCGCCGTCAGCGTGCCGTTGTCGGCCATGATGCGCGCCGCCTCGCCGACTTCCGGCACCTGGCGGGTGGAGACGGTCGCGCCCGCCTTTTCGAGCCGCTTGATGGCCGCCTCGAAGGCGTCGATCACCGCCGGCTCGCAATCGTCGAGGAAGAGCGTCTCGCACACGACGAGGTGGAGGCGGCTGATCTCCGCCCGCGTGACGGTCGGGCGCGCGCCGCGCATCGCCGCGTCGAGGAGGACGCAATCCTCAACGCTGCGGGCAAGGCCGCCGACGGTGTCGAGCGAGTAGGAGAGGGGGATGACCCCGTCCTTGCTGATCCGCCCTTCGGAGGATTTCGCGCCGACGATGCCGTTGAGCGCGGCGGGCACGCGCACCGAGCCGCCGGTGTCGGAGCCGATGGCGGTCGTCGCGAGCCCGGCCGCGACGGCGACGGCGGAGCCGGAGGACGAGCCGCCCGGAACGCGCGGCGTGTTCTCGTCGTGCGGGTTGGCGCAGGTGCCGTAGTGCGGGTTGAGGCCGAGGCCGGAGAAGGCGAACTCGGTGAGGTTCGTCTTGCCGAGCGCGACCATGCCGGCGGCGGCGAGGAGGGCGACGACCGGCGCGTCCTTCTCGGCGGGGGCGGCGTGACGCAGAAGCGCCGAGCCCGCCGTCGTGACCTCGCCTTCCATGTCGAAGAGGTCCTTCCAGGCGACGGGCACGCCGTCGAGCGGGGAGGCGGGACGACCGTCCTTGTAGCGCGCACGTGACGCCGCGGCCTCGCGCCGGGCCCGCTCGGCGGTGACGGCGAGGAAGACGGCCGAGCCTTGTGCCGCCGCGATGCGATCGAGGAGAACCTCGGTCACGGCGACGGGGTCGGCATCGCCCGTGAGATAGGCGCGGGCGAGCGGCGCGGCGGCAAGATCGGCGGCGCGGTCGGGTGAAAGGTCGGTCACGCGGAGAAACCCCCTGAAGATTGGGACTCCTCCTTAGAGCAAGCCCGAACGGGCTGTACACAGGGACGTGGCCCCTTGTGCGCCCGCGCGGGCGCCTATCGGGCCCGGATCAGGCGTTCGCGCGCGGGGTTTCTATGAGGACGCCGTCGGCCGTAGGGGGCATCGGGCCGCCATAGGCCCAGTCGAGGAGCTCGATCGTGTGGACGGCCGGCCGCGTGTCGCTGCCGAGCTGGGTGATGCAGCCGATATTGCCGGTCGCGATCAGCTCGGCCCGCGTCGTGTCGATGTTGGCGAGCTTGCGTTCGCGCAGGCGCGCCGCGATCGCCGGCTGCATGATGTTGTAGGTGCCGGCCGAGCCGCAGCACAGGTGCCCCTCCGGCACGTCCTTTACGTCGAAGCCGGCGGCGGCGAGGAGGGCCTTCGGCAGGCGCGTGATCTTCTGCCCGTGCTGCATCGAGCAGGCGCTGTGATAGGCGATGGAGATCGGCGTCGCGCGGCTCGGCGCGCCGAGATCGAGCCCGCCGAGAAGCTCGGTGATGTCCTTCGTGATGGCCGACAGCGTCGCCGCCTTCTCCGCGTAGAGCGGGTCGGTGCGCAGCATGAAGCCGTAATCCTTCACGGTCGTGCCGCAGCCGGACGCGGTGATCACGATCGCGTCGAGCCCGCGGCTCTCCCGCTCGGCCCACCAGGCGTCGACATTGCGGCGCGCGGCGTCGAGCGCGTCGTGCTCGCGCCCCATGTGGTGGACGAGCGCGCCGCAGCACCCTTCGCCCTTCGGCAGCACCACCTCGACCCCGGCGCGGTTGAGGAGGCGGATCGTCGCCGCGTTGATCGAGGGGGCGAGCACGCTCTGCGCGCAACCGGTGAGGAGGGCGACGCGCTGGCGGCGCGGCCCCTTGGCGGGGTAGCTGCCGGCGGTCGCGACCGGCGCGGGCGGCAGGCCGCCGGGCGCGAGGGAGAGCATCGCGGCGAGGCGCGTCATGAGGTTCGGCACCGGCGCGACCGTGCGCTGCGTGTTGCAGGTGGCGGGCGCGGCGAGGCCGGCGAGGGCGCGGTTCTCGTTCCCCGCCCGGCTCGAGCCGACCGGGCGCGTCGCGGGCCGGTTCGGGTCGGGGAGGGCGAGGCGCGCGAAGGGGCGGGCGAGGCGCGCCATCGAGAGGGCGGCACGGAAGCGGCGCGGATAGGGCAGGACGAACGCCAGGATCTCGCGGATCAACCGGTCGCCGAGCGGGCGCTTGTAGGTGTTCTCGATGTGCGTGCGGGCGTGGTCGACGAGGTGCATGTAGTGGACGCCCGAGGGGCAGGTCGTCATGCACGCGAGGCAGGAGAGGCAGCGGTCGACATGGCGCACGTCCGCCTCGGTCGCCGGCCGGTCCTTCTCCAGCATGTCCTTGATCAGATAGATCCGCCCGCGCGGGCTGTCCCTCTCGTCGCCGAGGAGGACGAAGGTCGGACAGGTGGCCGTGCAGAACCCGCAATGAACGCAGGCTCGCAGGACCTTGTCGCAGGATTGGATGTGCGGATCGGCGAGCTGCTCGGCCGTGAAATGAGTCTGCATGCGCTCAAGCTATTGCGGAATTTATTGTTGTTCCAGTTTCGCGTTCCGCGTTGGACATAGCTTAGATGAAGAATCCGTTCGGGTCTTCGATCTCGACGCGTTGGGCGACATTGATGAGCCCCTTCACCGACCGCGCCACCACCCAGACCGCGATCAGCGGGTAGAGGAGGAGGCCGATCCCGACGAAGGAGAGGATGAGCGCCACGACATTCGCGGCGAACCCGATCCAGAAGGTCCGGACCTGGTAGGTGTAGTGCGAGGCGAGCCAGGCGGACGGGTTCGCCCGCAGCGCCTGGTGCGCGTAGAGGACGCCGATGATCGCGACCAGCGGCAGGGCGAGGCTCGCGAGATAGGCCGAGTAGATCAGCTTCACGTTCACGACGCTCGGCCGGACGCGGAAGAGGTCCCACGCCGCGCGCTTGCCGCCCGTCTCGCCGCCCGCGCTCTTCCCGTTCGTCGCGCCGGCATCCTTCGCGCCCGCCTTGGCCTTCGCACCCTTGCGCGGGGTTGCGGCCTCGACGGAGGGGGTCGTGTCGATGGCGGGGGGCGTTTCGGCCGGGACGGAGGCGGCGTCGGCGTGACCCGCGCGGCCGGCGGCGGGGGTCGCGCTCCGGCGCGCGGGCGGCGTCGACGGTGCCTCATCGCGCGCGTCGCCGCGCGCACCGACGCTCGGCACGCTGGACCCTGACCTCGGGCGGCGCGGTGTGTGCTCGTTCATCGCCGGAACAATGATCGTGGCCGTGTTAGCGTTGCGTCGACGTCGAAGCATCGCGTCATCCACCTTAACGTGCCATGCGGCCAGGGTTCAAAATAGTTTGTGGGTCGAAGGCGTTGCGCATCCGTTCGCTGAGCGCCTCGAGCGCCGGCGCCGTCGGCTGGAAGGTCGGAACGGCGCTGCGCAGCGAGGCGGGGGCGCGGATCAAGGTTGCGTGACCGCCGCCCGAGGCCATCACCGTCGCCCGGATCGCGGCCTCGCCACCGTCACCGACGGCGGGCGTCTCGATCCAGAGGAGCCCGCCAGCCCAGTCGAAGAGGATGCGGCTTCCGGGCGGGGCGGCGGCGGCGACCTCCGGCCCCGCCGTCGGTGCGACCGAGACGCGCCAGACGACGTGCGGCGTGCCGACGAAGGGGGTGACGTCCCGCACCGCGCGCCAGAGGGCGCGGGAGGCGTCGACCTCCAGCACCGACAGGCTGTGCTCTGCGAGGAGCTTGGAGAGATGGTCGCGCCGCGCGGCGACGGAGGGGCCGAAACCCTCGAGGCGCAGCGCCGTCACCGGACCGTCGATCCCGTCCGGCGCAACGTCGGCCGGCAGGTGCGCCGCGCCCGAGACGTCGCCGGAGGAGCCCATCGCGCGCGCCATCGCCGCGACCGCGCGCTCGGGGTCAAGCCCCGTGAGGAGGAGGGTGATCTCGGTCTCGGGGCGCGGGAGAACCTTGACGGTCAGCTCCGTCGCGACGGCGAGCGTCCCCCACGAGCCGCAGAGCGCGCGGGCGAGATCGTAGCCGGTGACGTTCTTCACGACGCGCCCGCCCGCCTTGAAGGTCTCGCCACGGCCGGAGACCGCGTGGACGCCCAGCATGTGGTCGCGCACGGCGCCGGCGGTGAGGCGGCGGGGGCCGGCGAAATTGGTCGCGAAGGTGCCGCCGAAGGTGGCGCCGCCATCGACGCCGAGGAGGGGGGAGAGGTCGGGCGGCTCGAAGGCGAACATCTGGCCCTTCGCCTCCATCGCCTCGGCGAGCTCGCGCATCGTGGTGCCGGGATGGAGGGTGAGGACGAGCTCCTCCGGCTCGTAGGCGACGATGCCCGCGTGACCGGAGACGTCGAGCGTGTAGGCGGTCTGGCGCGGCGGCGCGATGGCGCGCTTCGTCCCGTTGCCGACGATCTCGAGCGGCTCTTGGGCGCTGATCGCCCAGTTGATGGCCTCCTTCACCTCCTCGGAGGTGCGTGGCGTCAGCGTTCCGCCCAACCCTCAGTCTCCTCAACGCACATCTTCGCTCTTATCGGATTCGCGGGCCCGCGCCTTGTTCTTCGGGGCAGCGGGGCCGATCCCGGCGTGGATAAAGGGGCGCGCCGATCGAACGGGGCGCGCGCCATGCCGCTAGAAGCGGGGAATGTCGGGGAAGGGGAGCTTCCCGTGATGGACGTGCATCCGGCCGAGCTCGGCGCAGCGGTGGAGCGTCGGGAACACCTTGCCGGGGTTGAGGAGGTGGTTCGGGTCGAACGCGCACTTCACGCGCTGCTGCTGCTTGAGATCGTCCTCGGTGAACATCTCCGGCATCAGGTCCCGCTTCTCGACGCCGACCCCGTGCTCGCCGGTGAGGCAGCCGCCGACCTCGACGCACAATTTCAGGATATCCGCGCCGAACGCCTCCGCCCGCTCCAATTCGCCGGGGGCGTTGGCGTCGAAGAGGATGAGCGGATGGAGGTTGCCGTCGCCGGCGTGGAAGACGTTCGCGACGCGCAGCCCGTGCTTCTTGGAGAGCTCGGCCATGCCGTTCAGGACGCGCGGCAGCTCGCGGCGCGGGATCGTCCCGTCCATGCACATATAGTCCGGCGAGATGCGGCCGACGGCGGGGAAGGCGGCCTTGCGCCCGGCCCAGAAGGTCGCCCGCTCCGCCTCCGACTGCGAGACGCGCACGTGGCTCGCGCCGAACTTGCGGGCGATCCCCTCGACCCGCTCCAGGAGATGGTCGACCTCGACCTTCGGCCCGTCGAGCTCGACGATGAGGAGGGCCTCGACGTCGCGCGGATAGCCGGCGTGGACGAAATCCTCCGCCGCGTGGATCGCGGGCTTGTCCATCATCTCCATGCCGCCCGGAATGATGCCGGCGGCGATGATGGCGGCGACGCAGGCGCCCGCATCCTCGGTGTCGGGGAAGCCGACGAGGACGGCGCGCGCGGTCTCCGGCGCGCGCAGGATGCGCACCGTCACCTCGGTGACGACGCCGAGGAGCCCCTCCGAGCCGACCATGAAGGCGAGCCAGTCATAGCCTTCCTGGTCGAGATGCTTGCCGCCGATGCGGATGACCTCGCCCTCGATGGTCACCACCTCGAGGCCGAGAATGTTGTTGGTCGTGAGGCCGTATTTCAGGCAGTGCACGCCGCCCGAATTCTCCGCGACATTGCCGCCGATGGAGCAGGCGATCTGCGAAGAGGGGTCGGGCGCGTAGTAGAAGCCCTCGTGCGAGACGGCCTGGGTGATGGCAAGGTTGGTGACGCCCGGCTGCACCGTCGCGCTGCGGTTCGCGTAGTCGATGTCGAGGATGCGGTTGAAGCGCATCATGGACATCAGCACCGCGTCGCCGAGGGGGAGCGCGCCGCCGGAGAGCGAGGTGCCGGCCCCGCGCGGGACGACGCGAATCTCGTTCTCATGACAATAGCGCAGCACCGCTGCGACCTGCTCGACCGTCTCGGGCAGGACGACGACGAAGGGCATCTGCCGGTAGGCGGTGAGCCCGTCGGTCTCGTAGGCCCGCATGCCGGTCTCATCGTCCACCGTGCCCTCGCCGGGGATGATCGCGCGCAAGGCGGCGACGATCTCGGCGCGGCGGGCGAGCGTCGCCTGGTTGAGGGCCGGCATCGCCAGTCCGGACATCGTGGCCTCCCTTATCGTTGGTGCGAGGCTGACGCGGCGGCGCCGAGAAGGCAAGCGCGTCGGCCCTCGGTGCCCACATTGTGTATGGGCCCATCGTGACCGGGCCAGCCCGGCGCCCGCTCAGCCTGCGAACATCGCCGTGCGGCTCGTTTCGGCAGTCCAATATGTGACAAGTTGCGCCGCAACATTTGACGCGACGCAACATATCGGCCGCGATGCATCCGAAAATCTATGCGAACGATTGTGGAATGTCGAAACTCTATGGGAAGTGGCCCGGAGTTTGTTGCCACCTCCGCACCTTACGACTAGAACCCACCCTGAATTCAGGCCAGAGGAGAATTGGCGTGTCGGCGGCAGTTCAGCACACTCACGACATCGACCCGAACGCGAGCGGCGAGATCCCGCAGATCGACTTCGCGGAGCACGAGCGCACGTATGAGGCGTTCCTCAACGGCGCGAAGTGGACGATCATTCTCGTCGCGATCCTGCTCTTTGGCATGTTGTTCTTCCTCGTCTGACGACCTGCCCACTAACGACTCTCTCCAATGATTGGGGGCCAATTTGAAGATCGCCGTAGCCGCTGAAGCGGACGATACGCGCGTCGCCGCGACGCCCGATGTGGTGAAGCGCTATGTGAATGCCGGCGCCGAGGTCGTGATCGAGACCGGCGCCGGCGCGACCGCGCGCGTCACCGACCAGGCCTTCCAGGATGCCGGCGCGACGATCGCCGCCACCGGCGCCGACGCCGTCTCCGGCGCCGACATCGTGCTCACCGTACGCCGCCCGACCCCGATCCTCCTCGGCGCGATGAAGCGCGGGGCGATGGTCATCGGCGCGCTCGATCCCTATGGCGACGCCGACGGGCTGAAGGCGATGGCCGACGCGGGCGTCGCCGCCGTCGCGATGGAGCTGATGCCGCGCATCACGCGCGCCCAGTCGATGGACATCCTGTCGAGCCAGGCGAACCTCGCCGGCTACCAGGCCGTGATCGAGGCCGCGTCCGTGTTCGACCGCGCCTTCCCGATGATGATGACCGCCGCCGGCACGGTTCCGGCCGCGAAGGTCTTCGTCATGGGTGCGGGCGTCGCCGGCCTCCAGGCGATCGCGACCGCGCGCCGCCTCGGCGCCGCCGTCAGCGCGACGGACGTGCGCCCGGCCGCCAAGGAGCAGGTCGCCTCGCTCGGCGCGAAGTTCGTCGCCGTCGAGAACGACGAGTTCAAGCAGGCCGAGACCGCCGGCGGCTACGCCAAGGAGATGAGCGACGACTACAAGCGCCAGCAGGCCGAGCTCGTCGCCTCCCACATCGCCAAGCAGGACATCGTCATCACGACCGCGCTCATTCCGGGCCGTCCGGCGCCGAAGCTGATCTCGGCGGCGATGGTCGCCTCGATGCAGCCGGGCTCCGTGATCGTCGACCTCGCGGTCGAGCGCGGCGGCAATGTCGAGGGCGCGGTCGCGGGCGAGGTCGTCACCGTCGGCCCGACCACGATCGTCGGACACCTCAACGTGCCGGGCCGCATCCCGACCACGGCCTCGCTCCTCTACGCGAAGAACCTCTTCACCTTCGTGGACACCGTGCTGGTCGACAAGGAGACGAAGTCGTTCGCGCCGAAATGGAGCGACGAGCTGCTCACCGCGACGCTCCTCACCAAGGACGGCGCGCTCGTCCATGAACGCTTCGGTGGCGCCGCGCCCCAGAGCGCTGCCTGACAAGGACCTGCCATGAAAGCGTACGCACAAGAAGCGGCCGCCACCGCCGACACCGCAGCCCACGCGGCCGATGTCGCGGCCGAGGCCGTGTCCGCCGCGACGGGCGGGGCGATCGATCCGACGATCTTCCGCCTCTCCATCTTCGTCCTCGCGATCTTCGTCGGCTATTACGTGGTCTGGTCGGTGACGCCGGCCCTCCACACGCCGCTGATGAGCGTCACCAACGCGATCTCCTCGGTGATCGTGGTCGGCGCGCTGCTCGCGACCGGCGTCTCCTTCGCCGACGCCGAAGGCGCGATCTGGGCGAAGATCTTCGGCTTCCTCGCGCTGGTCCTGGCGAGCGTCAACATCTTTGGCGGCTTCCTCGTCACCCAGCGCATGCTGGCGATGTACAAGAAGAAGAAATGAGCGAGCGGACCAACCCGACCGCGGCCCGCGCCATGACGGGCCGCGCCGTTAGCCCTGCGATCGCACTCCAGGCCAAGGAAGTCACAGCGCGATGACCGCCAACCTCGCCGCCATCCTCTACCTCGTCTCGGGGGTTCTCTTCATTCTGGCGCTTCGGGGGCTCTCGCATCCGGAGACCTCCCGCCAGGGCAACTATTTCGGCATGATCGGCATGGGCATCGCCGTCGTGACGACGCTTGCCCTCGGCCTGCCCGACATCACCGGATGGGTGCTGATCATCGCCGGCATCGCGGTCGGCGGCGGCATCGGCGCGGTGATCGCCCGCCGCATCCCGATGACGGCGATGCCGCAGCTCGTCGCCGCCTTCCACTCGCTGGTCGGCCTTGCCGCCGTGTTCGTCGCCGCCGGCGCGCTCTACGCGCCCGAAGCCTTCGGCATCGGCCTCCCCGGCCACATCCACGGCGCCTCGCTCATCGAGATGTCGATCGGCGTCGCGGTCGGCGCGCTGACCTTCACCGGATCGGTCATCGCCTTCGCCAAGCTCGACGGGCGCATGTCGGGCAAGCCGATCATGCTGCCGGGCCGGCACATCCTGAACGCGGCGATCTTCATCGGCCTCATCGTGATGGTCGTGCTCTTCGTGCAGACCGACTCGGTGCTCGGCCAGCGCGGCTTCTTCTGGGCGATCACCATTCTCGCCCTGATCCTCGGCGGCCTCATCATCATCCCGATCGGCGGCGCGGACATGCCCGTCGTCGTGTCGATGCTGAACTCCTATTCGGGGTGGGCGGCGGCCGGCATCGGCTTCACGCTCGGCAACACCGCGCTCATCATCACGGGCGCGCTCGTCGGCTCCTCGGGTGCAATCCTGTCCTACATCATGTGTAAGGGCATGAACCGGTCCTTCATCTCGGTGATCCTCGGCGGCTTCGGCGGCGAGAGCGCGGGCCCGGCCGGCGATCTCGGCGATCGCACCGTGAAGCAGGGCTCGGCCGAGGACGCGGCCTTCATCATGAAGAATGCCGGCTCGGTCATCATCGTCCCCGGCTACGGCATGGCGGTCGCCCAGGCCCAGCACGCGCTGCGCGAAATGGCCGACACGCTGAAGGCCGAGGGCGTGGAAGTGAAGTACGCGATCCACCCGGTCGCGGGCCGCATGCCCGGCCACATGAACGTCCTCCTCGCCGAGGCGCAGGTCCCCTACGAGGAGGTCTTCGAGCTTGAGGACATCAACTCCGAGTTCGCGCAGACCGACGTCGCCTTCGTCATCGGCGCCAACGACGTGACGAACCCGGCCGCGCGCGACGACCCGTCCTCGCCGATCTACGGGATGCCCATCCTCGACGTCGACAAGTCGAAGACGGTCCTCTTCGTGAAGCGCTCGCTGGGGTCGGGCTATGCCGGCATCGACAACACGTTGTTCTACAAGGACAACAACATGATGCTCTTCGGCGACGCCAAGAAGATGGTCGAAGAGATCGTGAAGTCGCTCTGACCGCCCCGCGCGGCAGCAGCGAAACGGCCCCGGCGCACCCGCGCCGGGGCCGTTTTCGTATGGGCGTCCCGCCTCAGCGGGGGAGGCGGGCGGCGCTCAGCTGCTGGCCCTCGTTGCGCATGCAGTCCGGGTAGGTGCTGCGCAGCGTCGCGAGCGTCAGGAGGTGGAGCGAAGAGGCGAAGTAGGTCGTCGTGCGGTAGCGGCGGAGCGCCGTCGGGACGGGCCGGCCCCGCGCCGCGCAGGCCGCGAGCGCCGCGATCGCCCGGTAGCCGGTGTCGTTCATGTCCATCACCGCGCGGTCGGCGGCGAGGTCATAGTCCTTCGGCGCACGGTTGCCGCGCACGTTCCACGCATTGTCGAAGGGCGCGAAATACTGACCCGGCACGCGCCCGCCGAGCGCCATGTAGAGCGGGATCCGCACCGCGTCGTAGGAGGACTTGCGCGGCATGGCGGAGGCCGGGGCCATGAAGCGGTCGCGGCGCAGCGTGATCCAGTCCGGGGCAAGCCCCTCGCGCCCGGTGAGGGCGGCGAGCGTCATCTGCAGCCCGCTCTGCCACGCCTCACCCCAGGGGTGGCGATCGTCGATGGAATCGAACAGCAGGAACGCGCCGTAGACATAGTAGGAGAGGTTCACGACCGGCCCGTCGACATGATGGGGCGCCTCGAAGCCGAACATCGCCGGGCGCACGCGCACCACGCCATTCCGGTCATCGAGCAGGTGCCGGCCGATCGCGTCGATCAGCGGCATCGCGGTCTTCAGAAAGCGCGCGTCGTTCCACTTCACCGCAGCGACCGACAGCGCGTAGGCGATGAGGATGTCCCCGTCCGTCGCATTGTTCGTGTCGGCGATCGCCGGATATTGGCGCGGATCGTAGAGCCAAGAGATCAGCCCGTCGCCGCGCCGCATCCGCGCCATCGTGAAGCCGAGAATGCGCTCGAACGTCGCCCGGTCGTCGGCATAGACGGAGAGGAGAAGGCCGTAGCCCTGGCCCTCGCTGTGCGACACGCCGCCCTTCTCGCGATCGATCACGCGACCGGACCTGTCGATGAAGTTCGCGGCGTAGGCGCGCCACTCGGCAGCGCCGATGGTTGTCGCGACCGCCGGGGCCCCGAGGGAGCTGGCCGTCGACGGGGCAGGGGCGATGACCGTTGAAATAACCCCCGCGAGGATTGCCAGAAATGAGGTCCGACCGAATGCCTTGAAGACCATGATACACAACTCCACCACGCAAACTCATGGTGGAAACGCGGATCTCGTCGAAAAAGCGGACCGATTTCGGCGCGTCTCTCTGTATATCAGACTTATCTTCGAAGCTTCGATCTCTGCCTAACAGATGTGTTAATAGATAAATTGACGAGGGTGTAAATAAAGATCGCCGAAATTACAGGCGTCGTGCAATTTTACGGCTGATGTATTGTGGGGAGGCCTTGCCGACGATCGCGTCCGGCGCGCGAAGCGGGTGGCGGACAAGAAAACGCTCGCCACGAGGGCGAGCGCGGAGTTGGTCTGCAATGTCAGCCCCATAAGAACCAAATCCTGAGCAAAAATTCAACTGAAAGTTTGTTCGTTGTGTGGATAATTTCTGCGACCTGTATCGCCGCCCGGCTTGGTGAATGCGTCTGAGCCCGGCGCGTGTGGGATTCTGCGCGGCTTTGTGTCCTGTGCCGGGCAGCCGGCGGGGCCGTGCGGCCGGCGCCGGGCCGGGCCGCCGCGTCCGCGCGCGCGACCGGCGGTGGATCGCGGCGCCGTCGGCCACTGGCGGCGGCTTCCAAGCCTTGTTAACAAACGTGTGAGTGCGATCGCGCCCGCCCCCGGCGGTGCGTCGACGAGACCGACCGATGAGGCCAACCTGAGAACACCGCGCGCGCGGTGATGAAGTCGCTGATGCTCCTCCCGCCCGTCCCCACCGCCGATCATGCGAGACGGTGCCGCCAGCCGGCATCGGCGCGACGCGGGCTGAAATTCTCGGCAGCCTCGACTTTGGTGAAGCGTCTCTACCCGATGTTGAGACCGTCGGGGCGGAAGGCGCTTAGTATCAGGGAAAATGTTCCGAGTTTCTCTGAGGCCCTTGATGCGAATTGGATGATGGAAATTCCTGAGAATACTTCGTCAGGGAATTCCGGCGCGTTCGGTTGAAACCGGTCCGAAGGGCTGTGATCGTGCGCGGCGACAGGAATGCGGAGACGACATGACGACTGACCTTGCCATTGCCCAGCGCGCGACGCTGCGTCCGATCGGAGAGATCGCGGCCCGCCTGGGGCTCACGGATGACGACATCATCCCCTATGGCCGGGGCAAGGCGAAGCTCGCGAACCCGCCCTCGGGGGGCGATGGCAAGCTGATCCTCGTGACCGCGATCAGCCCGACGCCGGCGGGGGAGGGGAAGACCACCACCACCGTCGGCCTCACCGACGCGCTGCGCGAGGTCGGCGCCAACGCTGTCGCGTGCCTGCGCGAGCCCTCGCTCGGCCCCTGCTTCGGCGTGAAGGGCGGGGCGACCGGCGGCGGCTATGCGCAGGTGATCCCGATGGAGGACATCAACCTCCACTTCACCGGCGACTTCCACGCCATCACTTCCGCGCACAATCTCCTGTCCGCGATGCTCGACAATCACATCCACTGGGGGAACGCGGCCGGGATCGATCCGGGGCGGATCACCTGGCGCCGCGTGCTCGACATGAACGACCGCGCGCTGCGCAACACCGTCGTCGGCCTCGGCGGGCGGGCGAACGGGGTTACGCGCGAGACGGGCTTCGACATTACCGTCGCCTCCGAGGTGATGGCGATCCTGTGCCTTGCCCGCGACAAGGCCGACCTCCACGCGCGCCTCAGCGAGATCCGCGTCGGCGCGCGGGCCGACGGCTCGCTCGTGAAGGCGGAGGAGATCGGCGCGCCGGGGGCGATGGCCGCGCTCCTCAACGACGCGGTGCTGCCGAACCTCGTCCAGACGCTCGAAGGCACGCCCGTGCTGATCCATGGCGGCCCGTTCGCCAACATCGCCCATGGCTGCAACAGCGTGATCGCCACCAAGGCGGCGCTCGGCCTTGCCGACTATGTGGTGACCGAGGCGGGCTTCGGGGCCGATCTCGGCGCGGAGAAATTCTTCGACATCAAGTGCCGCAAGGCCGGGCTCGCCCCGTCCGCTGCCGTGGTGGTCGCGACGGTGCGGGCCTTGAAGATGCACGGCGGCATCCCGCGGGGCGAACTCCAGGCCGAGAATGTCGCCGCGGTGAAGGCGGGGGCCGCGAACCTCGTGCGCCATGTGGAGAACGTCAAAGGGTTCGGCGTGCCTGTGGTCGTCGCGATCAACCGCTTCACCGCCGACACCGAGGCGGAGCTTGCCACCGTCGCCGAATGCGTCGAGGCGCTCGGCGTCGAGGCGATCCTGTGCGAGCACTGGGCGAAGGGCGGCAAGGGCGCGACGGCGCTCGCCGAGGCGGTGATCGCGCTCGCCGCCGAGCCAAGCGAATTCTCCGTCCTCTACCCCGACCGCATGCCCCTCTGGGACAAGATCGAGACGGTCGCCCGCTCGATCTATCGCGCCGGCGAGATCGTCGCCGCGCCCGGCGTGCGCGAGCGGCTCTCGCAGTGGGAGGAGGCGGGCTTCCGCGATCTGCCGATCTGCATGGCGAAGACGCAATCCTCCTTCTCTGCCGATCCGACCAAGCTCGGCGCGCCGAAAGGCTTCTCGCTGCCGATCCGCGAGGTGCGCCTTTCGGCCGGCGCGGGCTTCGTCGTGGCCCTCACGGGCGAGGTGATGACGATGCCGGGCCTCCCGCGTCACCCGGCCGCGGAGCACATCGACGTCGTCGATGGGAGGATCACGGGGCTTTCATAGTCTGGCCTGATCATGTTGGTTATGTCTGCCGGAGCGAAATAAACGTGCGCGTCCGCCACCCGGCCCGGCGGACGCCGATAAAAATGGGAGCACGGTCGCCGTGACGGCGTTGAGATGAGCGTGACGAGCGCGCGCGCGGCGACAGGCGGGGCGGACATCGATCGGCAGCATCCGATCGCGTTCACGCTCGAAGGCCGGCCGCTCTCGGGCCTTGCGGGCGACACCATCGCCTCCGCGCTCCTCGCGAACGGCATCGCCGAGATCGCGGGCGTCTCCCTCCTCGGACCCGACGCCCCCGGTGCGCTCCTCTATGCGGACGGTCTCCCCCTCCAGGTCGACGTGCCGCTCGTCGCCGGGATCCGCCTCACGCAGGACCGTCCGGCCTCGCCGCGCCTCGTGACGCGGCGCAACTGGTTCGCCCGCCTCTTCGGCCGTGCGCCGAAGCCTGCTCCGGTGGTTGCCCCGCCGGCGCCGGAGCCCTCCGACCACGTCACCCTCCATGCCGACATCGTCGTCCTTGGCGCGGGTGCGGCCGGGCTCGCCGCAGCGCTGACGGCGGCGCGGGCGGGCGCGCGCGTCGTCCTTGCCGAGGCGAGCCCCGAGATCGGCGGCGCGCTGCGCACCCTCCCGCCGGAGACGCTGGTGGATGGGCGGCCTGCCGACGAACTCCTCACCCGCATCCGCTCCGCGCTCGACCAGCTCGACGCCGTCATTCTCACCGCGACCCTCGCGGTCGAGGATGACGGCGAGACCCTCACCCTCTACCGCCGCGCGGGGAGCGGGGGCGACCTCATCCGCGTCCACGCCGCCGAGCGCATCCTGGCGACCGGCGCCGCCGACATCCTCCCGGACGCGGCGGCGGAGATCCCCGGCGTGATGACGGCGCGCGCGGCGCTCGCCGCCACCCGCCGCTACGGCCTCGCCCCCGGCGCGCGGGCCTCCGTCGTCGCCGCCGGCCCGGTGGGGCGAGACGCCGCCGAGGCGCTGCGCGCGGCGGGGGTCGAGATCAATCTCATCGAAGACGCCGCGCTCGCCGGGACGGCGCGCGGCGGGCGCGAGCGCGACCTTGTGGTCATCGACGCGCCTGCCGCGCCCTATGCGGCGCCCGGCGCCACGCCCTGGCGGCTTGCCGGGGCGGCGGCGGGGGCGGCAAGCGTCGGCGCTGCGCTCTCCTCCGGTGCGGAGGTGGGGGCGGAGGCCGCCGGTGCGATCGGCTTCATGGCCGAGGCGCGGGCGATGGCCTGCCTTCCCGACTCCGAAGGCCCCACGCTTCTCGCCGAGCCGGTCCCGGCTCTCTCGGCGCCCGTGCCGGTGGGGGTCGCGGAGGGGCCGTTCACGGGGGCGCTCGCGACGCCCTTCCGCATCGGCCCCGCGGACGACTGGCACCGCCGCCGCGCCATCTTCGAGCGGGCGGGCGACTGGCTCGTCCCGTCCGCCTATCCGCGCGCGGGGGAGCGGGCCGAGGTGGCGGCGCTGCGCGAAGCCACGATCGTGCGCGAGATCGGCGGCATCTCGGACATCTCCGCCGGCGAGCGGTTCGAGCTGAAGGGCGGGGCGGCCGCCGCCTGCCTCGACCGCTGGACGCTCGCCGACGCCACCAACCTTGCCACCGGCGCCGTCATCAACACCTTCGCCGTCGACGAGGCGGGCCGGCTCGCCGCCCCCGTGCGCGTCCTCGCGATGGGGCCGGACCAGTTCGAGATCGCCTGCCCGCCGGGCGAGACGGGCCTGATGGACCGGCTCGGCGCGGAGGAAGGCGTCGCCGTCGCCGACCTCTCCGACACCGTCTTCGCCGTTGCCCTCTGCGGGCCCGACCATGACCGCCTCCTTGCCCGGATCGTGCGCGAGCCGGTGCCCCATCTCGCGCGGCAGACCGTCGCGTGGCTGCGCTTCGATGGCGGCGCGGTGCGTCTCGCGCGCGGCGCGGTCGTGGGGCGGAGCGGGGTCGAGATCGTGCTGCCTGCGCGCTTCGGCGCCACGGTGTGGGAGCGGATGGTGGAGGAGGCCGAGGAGATCGGCGCCACCGTCTTCGGCGCCGAGGCGATGCGCATCCTGCGCGTGGAGGACGGGCTCTTCGACATTCCGCCCGGCATGGTGATCGACCCGAGCGAGATCGGGGCGGGCTATGCGCCGATGCCGGCGGCGAACGGCGCGGCGCGCGCCCTCGTCGGCCTACTGCCGCAGGGACGCCATGCGCCCGCGATCGGCGACCGGGTGACGGGGCGCGCGGGTGCGCCCGTCGGCATCGTCGTCGCGAGCTGCCCCTCGCCGATCCTGAAGCGGCGCGTCGCGCTCGCCCTCGTCGAGGGGGGACGCACGCTTGCCGGGTCGACCCTCAGCGTCGCGCGCGCGGCGGGGCGGCCGATCAAGGTGCAGGTGGTCTCGCCGCGCCTCATGGAGGTCGACGCCTGATGCACCTCGCCTGGAACGCGCCGCTCGGCGGGCTGAGCCTCCACAACGCGGACCGCACGCTCGGCCTCGAGGAGGGGCCGCCGTCGAGCCTTCTCCTCCTGCGTGTCGGCGAGGCGGAGCGCGCGGCGGTGACGCAGGCGATCGGTGTCATGCTGCCGCGCATGGGCGTCGCCCATGTGGAAGAGCCCGCGCACGGGCCGATCCGGGGGAACACGCTCGCCGTCCTCGCGGCGGGGGAGCGCTACCTCATCAAGGCCGCGATCGGCCACGCCGATGCGATCGCGGCGGAGATCGCCTCCGCGCTGGCGGCGACGGAGCACCAGCTCGTCGACGTGACGCACGCGACGGCGACGCTGATCCTGTCGGGGACAGTGGAGCCGGTGCTGTCGCGCGTCTCGACGCTCGACCTGCGCGCCTTCCGGCCCGGCGATGTTGCGGCCGCGCCGCTCGCGCGCGTCCCGGCGACGCTGTGGCGGCAGGAGGACGGGTGCGAGATCTACGTCCCGGCCTCGCGCGCGCTCTTCGTGGCGGCGCACCTCGCGCGGGCCGGGCACGTGCTCGGCCTTCCGGCCCTCGCGCTCCCCGAACGGCAGATGGCGAACGACGGCGGCCTCGCGCGGGCATGAAAAAAGCCCCGCCGGTCGGGCGGGGCTTTTCGTGTCGGTGCCGCCGGAATCAGGCGGCCTGGATCTTCTTCTTGTTGCGCAGCGCCAGCGCGCGATCGAGGAGCGTCGTGTCCGACAGGAGGCTCAGCCGCTCCTGCGGCTCCAGCCAGTCGGCAAGCTCCTCAAGGCTCTCCGCCTCGCCGAGCTTGGCGGTGGCGAGGGCCGTCGCCGCGTCGAACTTGCCCCGGCCGCGCTCGCCGGGCTCCAGCGAGAGGCGGTGGGCCCAGAAGAGGTCCTGATCGTCGGCGAGCGTGATCAGCGCGTTGCCCGGCAGCTTCGCCGGGAAATAGTGCGCGAGGCGGTTCGCGGTGCGCACGATCTCCGGCGGCTCGGATTCCTGCGGGGTGATCATCAGGTAGGCGCGGCGCAGCTTGCGGCCGAGCCACGGGGAACCGGCCGCCTTGGAGATCGGAACCGCGAGGATGAGCGCGACGAGGGTCGGCGACATCCAGGCCGCGAGCTCGGGCGAGTGGAAGAGCGCGATCGCCGCGAGACCCACGCCGACGATGACGTGCATCATGTGGTAGCGCGCCACGATCGCCCACGGCACACTCGACCCCTGGCGCGCCTGCGGGGTCCACCCGACGGCCCGGCCGAGCAGGATCGAGAACACGATCTGCGTCTGCGCGAGCATCATGATCGGCGCGATCAGCGTCGAGATGACGAGTTCGAGGAGGGCGCCCGCCATCAGGAAGCCGGAGCCGCCCGCCGCCCGCCGCGTCGGCCCGTGCATCATCGCCCGCACGAGGCCCATCGCCTTCGGCAGGAGGAGGATGACCACGGAGAGGACGAAGAGCTGGATCAGCCGTTCGACGTCGAAGGCCGGCCAGGTCGGGAAGAGGGCGAAGCCGTTCGGGAAATATTCGGGGCGGATGAACGTCGCCTGCACGGCGAGCGCCATGCCGACGAGGATCAGGAGGAGCCAGATTGGGCTCATCAGGTAGGCGAAGATGCCGATCAGGAAGTGGACACGGCTCGTCGCGCGCAGGCCCGCCGCGCCGACGATGCGGCCGTGCTGGAGGTTGCCCTGCGCCCAGCGCCGGTCACGCGTGATGATGCCGAAGAGATCCGTCGGCGCGCCTTCGTAGGAGCCCGAGATGTCGTTGCGCAGCGTCACGTTCCAGCCGGCGCGGCGGATGAGCGCCGCCTCGACGAAGTCGTGGCTGAGGATCGTGCCGCCGAAGGGGGGCTTGCCGGGGAGCTGGGGCAGGCCCGCCGCGCTCGCGAACGCCTCCATGCGGATGATGGCGTTGTGGCCCCAATAATTGCCGTCCTCGCCCTGCCAGGCGGAGACGCCTTCCGACACGATCGGCCCCGTGACGGTGTTCGCGAACTGCTGGGCGCGCGCGAACGGGGTCGTCGCACCGATCAGCATCGGCGAGGTCTGGATGATTCCGGAGCGCGGGTCGTCTATCATCGCCTGGCGCAGGTCCGCGAGGCACTTGCCGGTCATCAGGCTGTCGGCGTCGAGCACGACCATGTGCGCGTAGCGGCCGCCCCAGCGCCGCACGAAATCGGCGACGTTGCCGGCCTTGCGGTGCGTGTTGTGACGGCGGCGGCGATACCAGACGCGCGTGCCGCCGGCGAGGCGGCGCAGGTTGGTGAGCGCCTGCTCCTCGGCGATCCACGTCTCGGCGTTCGTGGTGTCGGACAGGATGAAGACCTCGAAATGCGGGCGAACCGCCTTCGGCAGGTCGTCGACCATCGCGGCGAGGGCGCTGAACACCTCGCGCGGGTCCTCGTTATAGACGGGCATCACCAGCGCGGTGAGGCCGCCCTCGGCCTGCGGGCGCGCGCCGCGAAGGCGCCGCGGGTGCCGCCGGGCGAAGAAGGCGCCCGCGATGGCGGTGCCGGCGCTGAAGCCGATCCACAGGGTCGTGACCGCGAAGACGGCGATGAGCAGCCACTCGAGGCTCGCCATGCCGCCGACGCTCGCCGCCGCGTACATCTCGCCCACCGCGAAGATGGTCACGGCGAGGGTGATGACAGCGACGGTCGTCCTGGCGGCGGCGGTGCGCCAGCCGGGCCAGCCGAAGCCAGCGAGATGGGCCGATGGAAGATGCCCTGCCCAGTCGAGATTCTGCTCGGGCATGAGCATGGGCGACGGGGGAGGAGTAAACGTTACGTTGTCCATCGATAGAGCCACTGCTCCGCTGGCTGATCGTCAGCCACTTTGAGTTGAACCCTTAGTTCGATCAGGCTTTCGCCGTCGGGATCGAGCTCGAAGCTTACGCGGAGGGTGTCCTGATCCGGGGTCGGGTAGCTCGCCAGGTTGACGATCTTGCCCGCCGAGGACTGGACGCTCACTTCGACATCATCAACTGAGTGCCCTCGCATCGCGTAGTCGATAACAAAGAGTTCCCGAGTGTCGAATTCGTTCCGCCCGATGCGCGTATTTATCACCCTCGGGCCGGACGCGACCGTAGGGGCGTCGGCATTCCAGTGGATGCGATACGTCAATTCGAACGGTTCGCCGGCCTTCACTGGCGCGTTCGGCTGCCAGTAGACGACGATATTATCATTATATTCGCGACGGCTCGGGATCTCGAACAGGACCACCGCGCCGGACTGCCAGTCGCCGATCGGCTCGACCCAGGCTGTGGGCCGCAGCTCGAACCGGGCGCCGACGTCCTCATAGTCGCGGTATTTGCGCTTGCGCTGAACGAGGCCGAAACCGCGGGGCGTCGTGTCCACGAAGGCCGACACCTGGAGGCGGGACGGATTGCTCAGCGGGCGCCACAGCCATTCCCCGGCGCCCGTGTAGATGGACAGGCCGTCGGAATCGTGGACCGCGTTGCGGTAGTCGTCGAAGTCGCTCCGGTTCACGGAGCCGAAGAGGAACATCGACGAGAACGGCGCGAAGCCGATGGTCGTGATGTCCCGACGTGGAAATAATGTCAGTTCGACGTCCGTGACAGTTGCGTCACCTGGTCGCACCGTGATGCGATAAGCCCCTGTGGTTGAGGGCGAATCCAGGATCGCGTTGACCACGACCGCCTTGGCCCCCTCCTGCGGCCGCTCGATCCAGAAGGAGCGGAAGACGGGGAACTCCTCGCCGGTCGGCTGGCCGGTGTCGATCGCGAGGCCGCGGGCCGACAGGCCGTAATTTTCGGCGGCCCCGACGGCGCGAAAATAGCTCGCACCCTGGAAGACGGCGAACTCGTCGAGCTTGTCCGGGCTGTTGATGTGGGTGCTGAGGCGGAAGCCGGAGAAGGGGATGTTCTCCTCCGGCGCGATCTCGTCGGCCGGCGGATTGAAGGTGAAGGTCGAGCGGTCGAAGAGGACGCGCTGCGCCTGGTCGCCGGTCACGAGCCACAGATCCACCGGCTGGTTGAACACGAAGCCGGCGAGCAGCGCCTCGAAGAAGAAGCGGTTCTCGGAGGAGAGGGGCACGGGCCATGGGTCGCTCGCGCGCATCGCGGCGTAGGCCTGGTGGTCCATCGTGCGCAGCGCCTCTGGGATCTCCTCCCGGCGGTCGACGAAGGGCTTGGCGGCGAGAGCCCTTGCCGCGACGATCATCTTGTCGCGCGAGAAGGGAACGGTCTCCCCAAAGGCTTGGGCCTGAGCCAGCGTCGCAAGCGCGAGAGGCGATGAACCGATCGCTGCGACGCAAGCGCCGGCAGCTGCACCCTTGAAGAGGTGCCGTCGGTCAACGGGCATCCGGCCTTCTCCTCATCTTCAGTCGCTCTCTCGTGGTCCTAGAAACGGAATGGGTCAGTTCCATGACGCGCGAATGGCATCCCGGTTCCCGTCCATGGCAGGGTTATGATGCAGTGCACAGCTACGGGAAGGGGGCATGCGTGAACCGTTGCTGAATTGCAGCGACGAGGGGCCCATCGGCGGCCGGCATCGCAAAATCGCTCAGCTTTTCCGGTGCGACGAATTGCAGGTCTGCAACCTCCCGCGCGACCGGCGTGCCCGCCCAGGTCCGCACCTCATAAAGGGGCATCAGGAGGTGGAATGTGTCGTAGGTGTGGCTCGCGAAGGTCATGGGGACGAGGGCGTCGAGGGGAACCTCGACGCCGATCTCTTCGCGCAGCTCGCGGATGAGGGCGGCTTCCGGCGTTTCGTCCGCCTCGACCTTCCCGCCCGGAAATTCCCAAAGGCCGGCCATGGCCTTCCCGGCCGGCCTCTGCGTGATCAGGATGCGGCCGCCCTTGTCGATCAAGGCGGCGGCGACGACGAGAAGGAGCCGCATCGGCGGGCTTTCAGGTGCGGTAGTCGCCGTTGATGGCGACATATTCCTTGGTTAGGTCGCAGGTCCACACAGTGTCCCGCCCGTCGCCGAGGCCGAGGTCCACGCGAATGGAAATCTCGGGCTGGCGCATGACCGCAGACGCTGCCGCTTCCGAATACTCCGGGTCGCGCTCCCCGTCGAGTGCGACGCGCACGTCGCCGAACCAGATGGCAAGCTTGTCACGGTCGGCCGGCTCGCCCGCCTTCCCGACGGCCATCACCACGCGGCCCCAGTTCGCGTCCTCGCCGGCGATCGCCGTCTTCACGAGCGGCGAGTCGGCGATGGAGCGGGCGATCTTGGCGGCGGAAGCGTCGCTCTCGGCGCCCTCCACATTGACCGCCACGAACTTGGTGAGCCCCTCGCCATCCTTCGCGACGAGGTGGGCGAGCTCCAGGGCGAGGCTCGCGAGCGCTTCGGCGAAGGCGGCCCCGTCGGGGGCGGAGAGGTCGGTGATCGCGACGCCGCTCGCGCCGGTCGCGAAGGCGAGGACCGTGTCCGACGTCGACGTGTCGGAATCGATCGTGATCTTGTTGAAGCTCTTGTCGACGGCCGCGCTCAGCGCCTGCTGAAGCACGGAGGCCGGCATCTTCGCGTCCGTCGCGATGAAGGAGAGCATCGTCGCCATGTTGGGGGCGATCATGCCGGCGCCCTTGGCGATCCCGTTGATCGTGACCGAGCTGCCGTCGAGCGTGACGGTGCGCGTCGCGACCTTCGGGAAGGTGTCGGTCGTCATGATCGCCTTGGCGGCGGCGGCCCAGCCCTCGCTCTTCAGCGAGCCGACGAGGTCGCCCATCACGGCGCCGAACTTGTCGGCCGAGAGCGGCTCGCCGATGACGCCGGTAGAGGCGAGCATCACGGATTCGGGCGCGATGGAGAGCCCTTCGCCCGCGAGCTCGGCCGAGCGGCGGGTCGAGGCGCGCCCCTTCATGCCGGTGAAGGCGTTGGCGTTGCCCGAGTTGACGAGGAGGGCGCGGGCGATGCCGGCGCCGAGATTGGCCTTGCACCAGTCGACAGGGGCCGACGGGCAGCGCGACGTCGTGAAGACACCAGCAACGCTGGTGCCTTCATCGAACGCCATAAGGAGCACGTCCGTTCGCCCCTTGGTCTTGATGCCGGCCATCGCCGTGGCGATGCGGACGCCGCCGATGACGGGCGGCTCGTCGGTCGTGGTGGGGGCGAAAGGTGAAAGCTTCATTCTTGTGTCGCGCGTTCGATCGTGGCGGTTTGCTTGAGCTTGTCGAGTTCGGAGACGTAGGCCTCGCGGATCAGCACCTGGCGGATCTGGTCGGCGACCTCCTCGAAGGTGGGCACCGCGATCGGGCGCTTCTCTTCGACCTTGATAATGTGCCAACCGAAGCGGGACTGCACGGGCGCCTCGGTCATCTGACCGGGTTCTAGGGCGAAAGCGGCCTCTTCAAAGGCCGGGACCATCTGACCCGCGCGGAAAAATCCGAGCGCGCCGCCGCGCGTCTTGGAGCCGGGGTCGGTGCTGTTCTCCTCGGCGAGCTTGGCGAAGTCGGCGCCGTTGTTCAGCTCCTCGATGAGCTTCTTGGCGGTGTCCTCGTCCTCCACGAGGATGTGGCGGGCGCTCACCTCCTCCTGCGGGCCGAGCTTGGCGACTTCCTCGTCATAGCGGGCCTTCACGGCCTCGTCGCTCACCGCGTCGCCGATCTTGCGCTCCATGTAGATTTCGCGCAGCGCCTGGGCGCGCAGATAATCCATCCGCTGCTTGAACACCGGATCGTCGGCGAAGCCGTCCTTCTCGGCGGCGGTGGCGAGGATCTCCATGTCGATGAGGAGATTGAGGACCATTTCGTCGCGCTGGCCTTCGGGGACGTTGTTCAGCGAGTCGCCAAGCGTCTGGGTGGCGATCGCAAAATCGGATGCCGTGATCGGTGCACCATTGACGGTGGCGAGCACTTGGTCATCCTGCGCCATGACCGGAGTCGTGGCAAAGCCTGCGGCAATGGCCACAGTTCCGAGAATACGCTTAAACATGGGTAAGGTCCCTTTGGGTGGGCCGAGGAGCGCTTGTTTGACATGCCCTCCGGCCAAACATATGTCGGATCGCGCGCGCTAGACAGCATTTTCGCCGCCCCGCGCTGGTTTCGTTGCCGCGCGCCGCCCGCTTCGACGAAGGACATTGGATGCTCGGCACCTTGACCAAACGCCTTTTTGGCTCGGCGAACGACCGCCGGCTGAAGGGCTACCGCAGCCGCGTTGATGCGATCAACGCCGCGGAACCCGAATTCCAGCGTCTATCCGACGCTGAGCTGAGGGCAAAAACGCAGGAGTTCAAGGACAAGCTCGCCGCAGGTGCGACGCTGGACGATCTTCTCGTCCCCGCTTTCGCCACCGTCCGCGAGGCGGCAAAGCGTGTCCTCGGCCAGCGTCATTTCGACGTCCAGCTCATTGGTGGCATGGTCCTCCATGAGGGCGGGATCGCCGAAATGAAGACCGGCGAGGGCAAGACCCTCGTCGCGACGCTCCCGGTCTACCTCAACGCGCTCTCGGGCCGCGGCGTCCACGTCGTCACCGTGAACGACTATCTCGCCCACCGCGACGCGGGCTGGATGGGGCGGATCTACGGCTTCCTCGGCCTCGAGACCGGCATCATCGTGCACGGCAAGACCGACCAGGAGCGCCGCGCCGCCTACGGTGCCGACATCACCTACGGCACGAACAACGAGTTCGGCTTCGACTATCTGCGCGACAATCTGAAATACGATATCCGCGCGATGACGCAGCGCGAGCACGCGTTCGCGATCGTCGACGAGGTGGACTCGATCCTGGTCGACGAGGCGCGCACGCCGCTGATCATCTCCGGCCCCCTCGAGGACCGGTCCGAGTTCTACAACACGATCGACACCTTCGTGCCGAACCTCGTGCCGGAGGATTATGAGGTCGACGAGAAGATGCGCACCGCGCACTTCACCGAGGTCGGCAACGAGAAGCTCGAGGTCGTGCTGCGCGAAGCGAACCTCATGAAGGGCGACTCGCTCTACGACGTCGAGAACGTCTCGGTCGTCCACCACCTCCAGCAGGCGCTGAAGGCGCACAAGCTGTTCCAGCGCGACCGTGATTACATCGTCAAGAATGGCGAGGTGATCATCATCGACGAGTTCACCGGCCGCATGATGCCGGGCCGCCGCTATGGCGAGGGCCTGCACCAGGCGCTGGAGGCGAAGGAAAAGCAGCCGATCCAGCCGGAGAACCAGACGGTCGCCTCCATCACCTTCCAGAACTATTTCCGCATGTACGACAAGCTCGCCGGCATGACGGGCACCGCCGAGACCGAGGCGGAAGAGTTCATGGACATCTACGGGCTTGAGGTCGTCTCGATCCCGACCAACGTGTCGGTCGCCCGCGTCGACGAGGACGATCAGGTCTACCGCACGCAGGACGAGAAGTACGCGGCGATCCTGGAGATCATCCGCGAGGCGCACGCCCGCAACCAGCCGATCCTCGTCGGCACCACTTCGATCGAGAAGTCCGAGCAGCTCGCCGAGCGGCTGAAGAAGGACGGCTTCCGCCAGCGCGACGTGACCGCGCCGGGTGCGGCGGTGCGCATCGGCGAGACCGGCAAGGGCGGCAAGCCCGCCTTCCAGGTCCTCAACGCGCGCTATCACGAGCAGGAAGCGAAGATCATCGCCCAGGCGGGTGTCCCCGGCGCGATCACCATCGCGACCAACATGGCCGGCCGCGGCACCGACATCCAGCTCGGCGGCAACGCCGAGATGCTGATCGCCGAGGAGCTCGGCCCGGTCGGCGAGGGGGACGATCCGGAGCGCGCGAAGAAGGAGGCGGAGATCACCGCCCGCGTCGCGGAGCTGAAGGAGAAGGCGCTCGCCGCCGGCGGTCTCTTCGTCATCGCGACCGAGCGGCACGAGAGCCGGCGCATCGACAACCAGCTCCGCGGCCGTTCCGGCCGTCAGGGCGACCCCGGCCGCTCGCGCTTCTACCTGTCCCTCCAGGACGATCTGATGCGCATCTTCGGCTCCGAGCGGATGGACGGCATGCTCCAGCGGCTCGGCCTCGAGGAGGGCGAGGCGATCGTCCATCCCTGGATCAACCGCGCGCTCGCCAAGGCGCAGCAGAAGGTCGAGGCGCGCAACTTCGACCAGCGCAAGAACGTCCTCAAGTACGACGACGTGATGAACGATCAGCGCAAGGTGATCTTCGAGCAGCGTCGCGACCTGATGCAGGACGAGAGCGTCCGCGACACGATCAACGAGATGCGCCACGACGTCGTCGACACGATCGTCGCCAAGCACATCCCGGAGAAGGCCTATCCCGAGCAGTGGGACACCAAGGGCCTGCATGACGAGGTGCAGCGCGTCCTCGCGCTCGACGTCCCGGTCGTCGACTGGGCGCACGAGGAGGGGATCGCCGACGAGGAGATCCGCGAGCGCCTAAAGAAGTCGGGCGACGAGGCGGCGGCGCGCAAGGTGGCCAAGTACGGCTCCGACATGTGGCGCCAGGTCGAGAAGTCCGTCCTCCTGCAGACGCTCGATCACCTCTGGCGCGAGCACATCGCCGCGCTCGACCATCTGCGGTCGGTCATCGGCTTCCGCGGCTACGCCCAGCGCGACCCGCTGAACGAGTACAAGACCGAGGCGTTCGAGCTGTTCGATGCCATGCTGCAGGAACTGCGCATGGCGGTGACGGCGCAGCTGATGCGGATCGAGATCCAGATCGCGCCGAACGCGCCGCAGCGCCCGGCCGAGCCCTCCGACGAGGAGTTCCAGGGCCACCACATCGACCCGATGACCGGCGAGGACGAGTTCGACGCGGCCGACTACACCGAGTCCCGCCCCGAGCCTGTCGACGAAGACGGCGACGTGGCGCTCGCGCCGGACACGCGCACGGCGGCCGCGCCCGCGCAGGCGCGCGCCTCGGCCAATGGCCAGCGCGACCCGAACGACCCGAAGACGTGGGGCAAGGTGAGCCGCAACGAGGCTTGCCCCTGCGGCTCAGGCAAGAAGTACAAGCACTGCCACGGCCGCTCGGCCTGATCGGGTGCCTCCCGGCCGGTCGCCGTTGACGCGGCGGCCGGGCCGGGCAAATTTGCGCGAGACCGGGCGGCGACCCGCCTCCCGGTGACGGTTCGGAACCGAGATCGTCGGCAAGGGCGGACACGGGCGATAGCATGAATGCACTCGCGACCAATCCGACCCTCATCCCCGAGCTTGAAGAATTCCTCGCGCTCAGCGCGCTGTCCGACCGCTCATTCGACGCGGTTTTCAGCGAGTTCTGCGAGCGGGTCCGCGCGGGCGGCGTCTCGCTAAAGCGCGCCAGCATCGCCTGGCGCCTCCTCGACCCGATCTATTTCAGCCAGAATATCGTGTGGCTCTCCGGCGAGCCGATGGCGATCGAGCGCTTCCGCCACGACCCGAGCGGGCGGCCGCAATCCTATTTGCTGTCCCCACTGAAATACGTCATCGACCACGACATCTCCTTCTTCCGCCGGCGCCTGTGCGAGACCGAGGCGCCGCGCGACTTCCCCGTCCTCGACGAGTTCGCCGAGATCGGGATCACGGACTATGTGCTGATGCTCGTCGGCTTCGGGATGGGCGAGGAGCTCGACATGCCGGGCGCGGGGATCATCCTCGGGACCTCCTCCGATGCGCCGAACGGCTTCACGGACGCGGAGATCGCGCTCTTCCAGCGGCTGAAATTCATGCTGGCGCTCGCCGCGCGCACGCAGATGCAGCGCGAGGCGGCCGAGCAGGTGGTGACGACCTATCTCGCCTCCACCGCCGGGCGCAGCGTCCTCGGCGGGGCGATCCGGCGCGGGGACGGCGCGGTCGTCGACGGGGTGATCTGGTATTGTGACCTCCGCGGCTCCACGGCGCTCTGCGAGACGCTCGGCATGGAGCGCTATGTCGACTTCCTGAACGACTATTTCGCCGCGACCGCGGGACCCGTGGCGGACGCCGGCGGCGAGGTGCTCGATTTCGTCGGCGACGCGGTGCTCGCGATCTTCCCGAAGGGGGAGGACGAGGTCGCGCGCGCCGTGGCGGCGACGGCGGAGGTCGAGACCTCGCTCGCCGCCTTCCTGGAGCGGCGGCGGGCGGACCTTCCGGGGCGGGCCGACATCTCGGACGTCGCCGGGATCGCGATCGATGTCGGCACGGTGATGTACGGCAATATCGGCATCCCGACGCGGCTCACCTTCTCGGTGATCGGCTCCACCGTGAACCGCATCACCCGCATCGAGCGGCTGACGAAGACGCTCCACGTGCCGCTTCTGGTCACCGCGCCGATCGCGGCGACGGACCCCGCGCGCTGGCGAAGCTGCGGCCGCTACGCGCTCGACGGCGTCTCCGCCCCGCTGGAAGTGTTCGCCGAGCAGCGGTTCGTGCCGGTCAGCGGATTGGCCTCGTCCCAGGCATAGGCGATCGTCTCGAAGCGTGTGAGGCGCGCGTCGAAGAGGAGAAGCTGCCCGTAGAGCGGCGCGCCGATCCCGAGGATCAGCTTCAAGACCTCGTTCGCCTCCAGCGTGCCGATGATGCCGGTCACGACGCCGAGGATGCCGTTCGCGACGCACGAATCGACGAGCGGATCGGGCGGCGGCTCGGGAAAGAGGCAGCGATAGGTCGGGAGCGGCAGCCCGTCCGCCCCGGTGAGGTGGGGGGCAAGTGTCGTCACATGCCCGTCGAACCCCGTCACAGCGCCGCTGACGAGGGGGACGCGCGCGTGATAGGCGGCGTCGGAGAGGATGTAGCGCGTCGCAGCGTTGTCCGTGCCGTCGACCGCGATGTCGCAGTCGGCGAGAAGCGCGGCGGCGTTCGCCTCCGTAAGGCGCGCCTGGTGGGTGATGACCGTGACGTGGGGGTTGAGGCGGGCGACGGCGTCCGCGGCCCGCGCGACCTTCGGCGCGCCCACATCGCCGGTGCCGTAGAGGATCTGCCGCTGGAGGTTCGAGAGCGAGACGACATCCTCGTCGACGACGATGAGCGTGCCGACCCCGGCCGCGGCGAGATATTGGATCACCGGGGTGCCGAGCCCGCCGGCGCCGATCACCAGCACACGCGCGGCTTTCAGCTTCGCCTGGCCCGGCCCGCCGACCTCGTTGAGGACGAGATGGCGGGCGTAGCGCTCCACCTCCTCGCTGGAGAAGCTCATCGGCCGGTGGACCCGAAGCCGCCGCTGCCGCGCGCCGTGTCGTCGAGCGTCTCGGCGGGGATGAGGTTCGCGCGGGTGACGGGGGCGATCACCATCTGCGCGATGCGGGCGCCGCGCTCGATCACGAACGGCTCGTCGGAGAGGTTCACGAGGATCACTTTCACCTCGCCGCGATAGTCGGCGTCGATGGTGCCGGGGGTGTTCAGCACCGTCACCCCGTTGCGTGCGGCAAGGCCGGAGCGGGGGCGGATCTGCGCCTCGTACCCGGCCGGAAGGGCGAGCGCGATGCCGGTCGGCACCATCATCCGCTGCCAGGGGGCGAGGGTGAGGGGGGAGGCGGCGTCGATGGCCGCGGCGAGGTCGAGCCCCGCGGCGCCGTCGGTCGCGTAGGCCGGGGTGAGGCCGTCCCCGTGGGGAAGGGTCTTGATGGCGACGTCGATCATGGGTGCGTCTCTAGAACCCTTTGCGCCGGATGGGAAACGGGGCTGCACCGGGCGGCGGGCGCGGGGCCCGGCGCAGCCATCGCGTCAGGCGCCGGAGAGCGCCTCGTCGAGGCGCAGGATCGTGTCGAGGAGGACCTGGGCGCCCGCGCCGCAATCATCCTCGGTGGCGCTCTCTTCCTCGTTGTGGCTGATGCCGCCCGCGCAGGGGACGAAGATCATCCCGGTCGGGCAGGTGGAGGCCATGAAGAAGGCGTCGTGCCCGGCGCCGGAGATGATGCGGCGCGCGCTGAAGCCGTTCTTCTGCGCGGACGCCGCGACGGCCTCGACCACCATCGGGTCGAAGGCGATCGGGTCCTTGCGCCAGACGCGGCGGATGTCGATCGTGACGTTGCGCTTCTGCGCGATCGCGGCGACGCGGGCGTGGAGGTCCTCCTCCATGTGGGTGAGGGCGTCCCGGTCCGGGTGGCGGAAGTCGGCCTTGAAGTGGGTCGTGCCGGGGATCGTGTTGCGCGAGCCGGGGAGGGCGAACACCTCGCCGACGGTCGCGTGGCCGGAGGGCGCGTGATCGAGCGCGATCGCCTCGATCGCGAGGATCATCTCGGCGAGCGCCACGAGCGCGTCGCGCCGCATCGGCATCGGCGTCGTGCCGGCATGGCAGTCCTGGCCGACGATGGTGCCGTCGAACCAGAGGATGCCCTGGCCGTCGGTCACGATGCCGATGGTCTTCTCCTCCGCCTCCAGGATCGGCCCCTGCTCGATGTGAAGCTCCACGAAGGCGGCGAAGCTGCGCGCGCCGACGGTCTCCGGGCCGCGATAGCCGATCCGCTCCAGCTCCTCGCCGAAGACGCGGCCATCATTGTCCTTCGTGGCGAGGGCCTGCTCCATGGGGATCTCGCCGGAGAAGACGCCGGAGCACATCATCGCCGGGGCGAAGCGGGCACCTTCCTCGTTCGTCCAGTTGATCAGCGTGATGGGGGCGCGGGTCTGGTAGCCGGCCGCGTTCATGGTGCGGATCGCCTCGAGCCCGGCGAGGACGCCGAGAATCCCGTCGAACTTGCCGCCGGCGGGCTGGGTGTCGAGGTGGGAGCCGAAGGCGATGGGGGCGGCGTCGGGGTCCGTGCCGGGGCGCGTCGCGAACATGTTGCCGAGCGCGTCGATCGCGACCGTGAGGCCCTCCGCCTCGCAGGCGGCCTTGAACCAGTCACGCACCTCTTTGTCCTCGTCGGAGAGGGTCAGGCGGCGGATCCCGCCCTTCGCCGTCCCGCCGATCTTGGCCGTCTCCATCAGGCTGGACCACAGCCGTTCCTTGTCGATTTGCAGATTGGTCGCCATGCCGCCTCCGAAATTCCGCCCGCAGACTACGCGCGAGGAGGCGGTCGCGAAAAGCGCAAAGGCTGGGCAGGCGCGCCCGTCTTCTCAACGCGCGCCGCGCGGCCCACATTGGGAGCGGCGCTTTTGCACGGGGTGAATGGCAGGGTGGCGCCGTGCCTCTTCCGTCGCGCGCCCAAACGCTTGTAGTGAGACAGAAACGGTAGATGGAGGGCGGTATGCGCCAGATCGGACACTTTATCGGCGGCAAGGTGGTGGCGGGCGCTTCGGGCCGTGAAGCGGACGTCTTCCGTCCCGCGACGGGTGAGGTTCAGGCCCGCGTCCCGCTCGCCTCGGCGGACGAGGTCCGCGCCGCCATCGCCAACGCGGCGGAGGCCCAGCCGGCCTGGGCGGCGACCAACCCGCAGCGCCGCGCGCGCGTGATGATGCGCTTCGTCGCTCTCCTCAACGAGAACATGGACGAGCTCGCCGAGCTTCTCGCCGCCGAGCACGGCAAGACTGTGCCGGACGCCAAGGGCGACATCCAGCGCGGCCTCGAGGTCGCCGAGTTCGCGATCGGCATCCCCCACCTCATGAAGGGCGAGTTCTCCGAGAGCGCCGGCCCCGGCATCGACATGTATTCGATGCGCCAGCCGCTCGGCGTCGTCGCGGGCATCACCCCTTTCAACTTCCCCGCCATGATCCCGATGTGGAAGTTCTGCCCGGCAATCGCGTGCGGCAACGCCTTCGTGCTGAAGCCGTCCGAGCGCGACCCGTCCGTGCCGGTGCGCCTCGCAGAGCTGATGATCGAGGCGGGCCTGCCGGCCGGCATCCTCAACGTCGTCCACGGCGACAAGGTGGCGGTCGACACGATCCTCACCGACCCGCGCATCATGGCGGTCGGCTTCGTCGGCTCGTCCGACATCGCGCAATATGTCTATTCGACGGCGGCCGCGCACGGGAAGCGCGTCCAGTGCTTCGGCGGCGCGAAGAACCACATGATCGTGATGCCGGACGCCGACATGGAGCAGGCCGCGAACGCGCTGATCGGCGCGGGCTACGGCTCGGCCGGTGAGCGCTGCATGGCCGTCTCCGTCGCGGTCCCCGTCGGCGACAAGGCCGCCGACGCGCTGATGGAGAAGCTCGTCCCGAAGGTGGAGGCGCTGAAGATCGGCCCCTCGCACGATGCGGACGCCGATTTCGGCCCGCTCGTGACGCGCGCCGCCCTCGACCGCGTGCGCCGCTATGTCGACCGCGGCGTGGAGGAGGGGGCCGAGCTCGTCGTCGACGGGCGCGGCTTCAAGATGCAGGGCTACGAGAACGGCTTCTACATGGGTGGCTGCCTCTTCGACCACGTCACCCCGGAGATGGCGATCTACAAGGAAGAGATCTTCGGCCCGGTCCTCTCGGTCGTGCGCGCGAAGGACTATGCGGAGGCGGTGCGCCTGCCGACCGAGCACGAGTACGGCAACGGCGTCGCGATCTTCACGCGCGACGGCGACACCGCGCGCGACTTCGTCTCCCGCGTCGAGGTCGGCATGGTCGGCGTCAACGTGCCGATCCCCGTGCCGCTCGCCTACCACACGTTCGGCGGCTGGAAGCGGTCCGGCTTCGGCGACCTCAACCAGCACGGCCCGGACTCGATCCGCTTCTACACCCGCACCAAGACGGTCACGACGCGCTGGCCGGGCGGCGTGAAGGAAGGGGCCGAGTTCGTGATGCCGGTGATGCGCTGAGCCTAGGCATCCGGCGGCCTGCTCCGGCGGGCCGCCCATTGCGGGGCGGCGCCGGCGCCGCTCCGCGCCTGTGCCGGCTCAGCGGCGCCCCGCGGCTTTGTGGGCTCAGCGGCGCTCCGCGCCGGGGCCGGAGAGGTACATGACGGCGGCCGGCTCGTAATTGTCGATGAACTCGGTGACGAGCTCGTTCGTCACCTCCCGCCGCTGCATCGGCAGGAAGTGGGCCTGGATCGATTTACCGTCGCTGCCGATGAGGTCGATCGTCGTGGTGCGGCGCTCGCGCAGGGTGGCGAGGATCGCTGCCTCGATTGCGCTGGCGCTCGCCTGGCAGGCTGAGGTCACCGTCCCGCCCGCGCCGAGCCGCATCGCGGTGCTCGTCGCCAGCATCGCCTCCGCCGCCGTGTTGGTGCGGATGATCTTGCCGTCCGGGTCGAACACCACCGCCGGGATCTCCAGATTGAGCAGCGCCCCCTCGATCCGCTGATGGTCCATGACGACCGCCCCGCGGATCGCGAGCTGGAAAGCACGGCGTGCGTGGGGAGCGATGGCGCGGTGGAGCTGCATCCCCGGCGGAATGCTGAAATTCTGTTCCTTGTAGGCATAGTGGAAGGCGAGGCAGGCGAAATGGCTCTGCGAACGGGCGAGGAAGCTGCCCGAGACGGCGCGCACATCGTCGAGCTTCGTCAGGAAATCGGCCCAGAAGGCGGTCTTGACCAGCTCCTCCTGGGGGACGTGGTCCGTCGTCAGGAAGACATCGTGGGGCTTGGCGCGTTCGGTCGCGACGCGGAAGGCGTTCATGGCCGAATATTCGGTCATGTAGTCGTGGATCAACTGGTGATCGATGTTGGCGTAGCGCACGATGACGTTGCGCGCCGGGTGCCACCGCTCGATCGCGAGCGTCGGACGGAGCTCGGGGATGGTCTGCGCGATGGTGCTGATCGACCGATCCCACGCGAGAGGATCAAAAATGCCATCATACAGTTCGCAGATGACATCGGCCTGAGTGTCCGTCACAACCTGGGATGAAATCATAGCTGGCACGAGGTTAGACGCCGCGCCATGCCCGGTTTCCTGAGCCGTTAGACGCGGAGAAAATTACAATCTAGGCGTATTTAACGCCGCGCGTGCCTAAAAGTGCAACAACTTTTCGCAACGCTCTGCACTATGCTTCTCAATCCGCGAATACGATTGTTTTCGGTGACGCAAAACCGATAAACAGTGACGCCTCTTTCAAAGAAAACCGGTTTACTTTAACGATAGAGATCTCCTTCCGATAAAAGGCGATCCCTATACGTCATGGCATCAAAGGGAATTCCACAGTTGATTTGATTTAAATCAATGGTGCTTTACGTATCCGTGCAGTCGATTCCGGCTACGCGAAAGATCCCGAAAGTTTTTTGGCATTCGGCTTTCCGCCTCTCGCGTCCGCCCCGCTTTCCGGCTGGAGGTGGGCGCGGATGAGCGGCCAGTTCGCCGCCAGGAAGGCGACATTGAGAAGCGGCGACCCGGCCTTGAACCAGGCCCAGATCTCGGTCGAGAATGCCCGGCGGATGATTTCGTTGAGGGTGGCCATCACAGCGAGATAGAGCGCCATGCGGATCGACAGGGTCCACCAGGCCGCGTCCGTCAGGCGGAACCCATCTTGCAGGGCCTTCTTGAGGACGAGGTGTCCGCTCATCAGGCCGATGGTGATCGCCAGCGCGCCGCCCGCGTTCACCAGGGTGGCGCGAAACTGGATATAGGAGGCATTGTCGAGGACGATGGTCAGCCCGCCGAAGACCGCCGTCATCAGCAACATGCCGGCCGGAATGTAGGGGAAGTGCCGTTTCTCATACCAGGAATAGCCCGCCGCGATGCCCGTCGCGACGACGAAAAGCACGGTTGCCGGGTTGAGCCCCACGATCACCAATGCCAACACGAAGACGAGGGCGGGCCCCATCTCGATCGCGAACCGCTCGAACAGCTTGCGCGTGTTCACCTGCTCCAAGGCGCTTGCCATGACCCATCCCTCTCGCGACAGGGACGGAACGTGCGGGCGCGCAGGAGGATCCCGTTTGCGTTTCGTGCCACACCTTCATAGATAGCGACCTCAGGACTAGGACAGGACGCGATGCCGATTCTCCCCCGTTTTGACGACGAAGACGAAGAAGACGAGAAGCTGAAGTCGCAGCAGTCGATTCCGGTCGACAAGCACCTCTTCGAGGCCCGGCAGGTCATGATCGTCGGCCAGATCTCCATGGATCTCGCCCGCGACGTCTGCCAGCGCCTGCTTGCTCTCGCGCATGTCTCCAACGACCCGATCACCGTGATCGTCTCCTCGCCGGGCGGGCACGTGGAATCGGGCGACATGATCCACGACACGATCGGAATGATCAGCCCGAAGGTGAACATCCTCGGCATGGGCTGGGTCGCTTCGGCCGGTGCGCTGATCTACATCTCCGTGCCGAAGGAGCAGCGCTACTGCACACCCAACACGCGCTTCCTGCTTCACCAACCGTCCGGTGGCGCCGGCGGCGCGGCCTCGGACATCGAGATCCAGGCGCGTGAGATCCTGAAGATGCGCGAGCGTCTCAACATCCTTTTCGCCAAGGCGACCGGCCAGCCGATCGAGCGGATCGAGAAGGACACCGATCGCGACTATTGGATGGGGGCCGAGGAGGCCGTCGCCTATGGTCTCGTCGGCAAGGTCGTGTCGCGCGCGACGGACCTTTCCTAACAGCGCCGTTGGCCGGCGCGGCGTCCGACCCGGCGCCGCGCGGGCCCCAGAATGTTGACCAGAGAGAGGATGATCGCGTGGCGGCAACCTTCGACGTGGCCGGTGTTTCGATTCCGAAGCTCGGCATTGGCACCTTCGAGCTCCATGACGAGGCCTGCATTCGCGCGGTGTCGTCCGGCCTCCAGGCCGGCTATCGGCACGTCGACACCGCCGAGCGCTATCAGAACGAGCACGCGGTGGGCGAGGGCATCCGCGCCTCCGGCCTCCCGCGCGACGAGGTCTTCCTGACCTCGAAGGTCTGGCACGACCATCTCGAGGACACGATGATGACGGCCGCTGCCGAAGCCTCGCTCGAGCGGCTCGGCTTCGACCGGCTGGACCTCTACCTCATCCACTGGCCGAGCCCGGACGTGCCCGTCGCGGATGCGGTGCGCGCGATCTGCCGCCTCCAGGAGCGCGGCCTCACGCGCCTCGTCGGCATCTCGAACTTCCCGGTGAAGCTCATCGAGGAGGCGGTCGCCGCCGCCACGGTGCCGCTCGCCGTCAACCAGGTCGAGTATCACCCCTTCCTCGACCAGACGAAGGTGCTGAACGCGCTGCGCAAGCACGGCATGGGGCTGACGGCCTACTGCCCGCTCGCCCGCGGCCGCGTGCTCGACAATCCGGTGATCGCCGGGATCGCCGAGAAGCTGGGCGTCACCCCGGCTGTCGTCACGCTCGCCTGGCTCATCGGCCAGGACAGCGTGCTCGCCATCCCGAAGAGCGGCTCGCCCGAGCGTCTCGCCGAGAACCTCAAGGCGGAGAGCCTCACCCTTTCGGCCGAGGACCGTGCGGCGATCGACGCGCTCGCGAGCCCTGAGGGCCGCGTCATCAGCCCGGCCTTCGCGCCGGAGTGGGACACGGCCGCCGCGTGAGCGGCGCGGAGCTTCTGTTCGCCGCGCTCCAGCCGTCGAACACGCTCCTCATCCTCTTCCTCGTCGGCTTCGCGGTGGCGCTGCGCCACCGCCGCGCCGGGCTCACCCTGCTCGGCATCGCGATCGGCCTCTATGCGGCGCTCGGCATCCTGCCGGTCGGCCGCGCCGCGCTCCTTCCTCTCGAAAGCCGCATCCCCTTCGCCGGGATCGTGGAACCGCCCGACGGGATCATCATCCTCGGCGGCTACGTGATGCCGGAGCGCTCGGCCGCACAGCACCACGTGGTCCTCAACGAGAACGGCTCCCGCTTCACCGAGGGGGCCGGGCTCGCCGTGCGCTTTCCGGACGCGAGGATCATCCTGACCGACGGGCGCGTGCGGCCGGACGGGCCGTCGGGGGCGGAGCTCGCCGCCGCCAAGCTGCGCGAACTCGGCATCGACACCAAGCGCTTCGTGGTGGAATCCCAGTCGACCTCCACCTGGGAGAATGCGCGTTTCTCCTACGATCTCGTGCAGCCGAAGCCCGGCGAGCGCTACGTCCTCGTCACGAGCGCGTCGCACATGCCGCGCGCGCTCGCGACCTTCCGCACCGCCGGCTGGCCCGTCCTCATCCCCTGGCCGGTCGCGAGCCTCGACGACGGGCGGCCGCTCTGGAAGGACATCGGCGGCTCGGTCGGCGCGAACCTCAAGAAGGTCGACGACGCGGCGCGCGAATATATGGCGATCATCCTCTACCGGGTGCTCGGGCGCACGGACGCGCTCCTGCCCGCCCTCGAGGGCGACCCGCGGTGAGGGACGCCGGCGCGGCACGCGCGCTGGCATCGCGCCGGCCCGTGTCGTATGGAGCGGGACGATCCTTGTCCCGTCGTCCCGCGAGCGCCCCATGGCTTTGACCCTCGTCATCGGCAACAAGAACTACTCATCCTGGTCGCTGCGGGCCTGGCTGGTGCTCGACCATTTCGGCTTCACCTTCCACGAGCGCCTCATCGTGCTCGACCAGCCGGACACGAAGGCCCGCCTCCTCGACGAGTCGCCGGCCGGGCGCGTGCCGGTGCTGATCGACGGCCAGCTCGCGGTGTGGGAGAGCCTCTCGATCATCGAATATTGCGCCGAGCTGAAGCCGGAGGCGGGGATCTGGCCGCGCGCGGCCCGCGAGCGCGCGATCGCCCGCACGCTCGCCTCCGAGATGCACGCCGGCTTCATGGGGCTGCGCCAGGCCTGCCCGATGAACCTCAAGGCGCGCCGACCTTTTCGCCCGCGCGGTGCGGCGGCGGAGGCCGACGTTGCGCGCTTCGAGGCGATGGTCGCGGAGCGCATCGCGATCTCGGGCGGGCCGTTCCTGTTCGGCCCCTGGTGCGCGGCGGACGCGATGTACGCCCCGGTGGTGACGCGCCTCACGAGCTATGGCTGGCCGCTGGCGGACACGACGCGCGCCTACGCCGACGCGGTCGAGACGGAAGCGAGCTTCCTGCGCTGGAAGGAGGCCGCGCTGCGTGAGACGTGGATCCTCCCCGCGGAGGAAGTGGAATAACAGTGATGGGTTGCGTGGCAGGGGAGAGACGCCGGTGAACATTGCGACGAAAGAGGAAGCCGCGGCGACGCTCGACGCGCCGATGTTCGAGCCTTCCGCCTTCGGCCTCACCGAGTTCGAGGCGGCCTGGACCGCCAAGGCCCGCGCGCTGGGGCCGACCTTCGCCGCCCGCGCCTTCGAGATCGACCGCGACGCCCGCTTCCCGACCGAGAACTACCAGGATCTGCGCGAGGCAGGCCTCCTCGGCATCTGCGTGCCGGAGCGCTTCGGCGGGCAGGGGGCGGACTATCGCGCCTACTCGCTCGTCGCCGCCGAGATCGGCCGCTATTGCGGCGCGACGGCGCTGACCTGGAACATGCACGTCTGCTCGACGCTCTGGTCCGGTCCGCTCGCCGACGATCTCGACATGGACGAGGCGACGCGCGCCGCCCACGAGGAACGCCGCGCCAAGCACTATGCCCGCATCGTCGAGGATGGCGCGGTCTACGCCCAGCCCTTCTCCGAAGGCGGCGCGGCGGCCGCCGGCGCCGTCGCCTTCTCGACCGAGGCCGAGCCCGTGGAAGGCGGCTGGATCGTACGCGGCAAGAAGATCTTCGCCTCCCTCTCCGGCAACGCCGACTATTATGGCGTGCTCTGCACGGAGACCGACGGATCGGGCAAGAAGAGCCGGCGCAACACGCTCTATCTCGCGGTGCCCGCCGATGCGGACGGCGTCTCGGTCGTCGGCGACTGGGATCCGCTCGGGATGCGCGGCACCGTCTCGCGCACGCTCCTCTTCAACGACGTGTTCGTCGCGGCCGACGAGGCGCTGATGCCGCCGGGGGTCTACTTCCAGGCCGCCTCCAACTGGCCGCACATGTTCATGACGCTCTCGCCCACCTACATGGGCCTCGCACAGGCGGCCTACGATTTCGTCGTCACCTATCTGCGCGGCGAGATGCCGGGCACGCCGCCGGTCAAGCGGCGCCAGTATCCGACGAAGCAGCTCGCCGTCGCCGAGATGAAGATCAAGCTCGAGCAGGCGAAGGCGCTCTGGTTCCAGGCGATCACCGAGGCGCGGCCGCGGCCGAGCAAGGACCAGGTGATGCGCGCCTGGGCCGCCCAATACACCGTGATGGAATACGCCAACGACCTTGCCCGCCTCGCGATCCGCACCTGCGGCGGCCAGTCGATGCTGAAGTCGCTCCCGCTGGAGCGGATCTATCGCGACAGCCGCTGCGGCGCGCTGATGCTGCCCTGGACGGCCGAGCTCTGCCTCGACCGGCTCGGCAAGGCGACCCTCTATGAAGACGGCGAGGGCGACGATTGATCGACCTCTTCGCCCCCATCGAGCGGCACGCCGCGTTCGACCCCGACAAGGTCGCGATCCGCTTCGAGGGGGATGAGACGACCTATGCCGCGCTCGCCGCCCGCGTGCGCGCGATCGCGGAGGGGTTCGTCGCGGCGGGTGTCGGGCCGGGGGACCGGATCGGGGTCCTCTCCGAGAACCACCCCGACATTCTCGCCATCCTCTACGCCGCGGCGCGCATCGGCGCGATCATGGCCCCGCTCAACTGGCGTCTCGCCGACGCCGAGCTCGCCTTCGCCCTCGTCGACTGCGCGCCGAAAATCCTCGCCTACGGACCGGGCTATCAGGACCGCGCCGAGGCGCTGGCGGCGGAGGCGAAGGGGGCCTTCGCGCTGCGCGCGATGGGGCCGGGCAGGGACCTCGCCACCGCGCCCGACGGTGCGCCGCCGCGGCTCGGCTCCCCCGGCGCCGAGTGCCTCCTCGTCTACACCTCCGGCACCACGGGGCGGCCGAAGGGCGCGCTGATCTCGCAAGGCGCGCTGCGCGGCAACGCCATCCAGTCCCAGCACATGCACCAGATGAGCGCGGCGGACCACGTCCTCACCGTGCTGCCGATGTTCCATGTGGGCGGGCTCAATATCCAGACGACGCCGGCGTTGATGGCGGGCGCGACGGTCACGATCCACGCCCGCTTCGAGCCCGAGGCGACGCTGCGGGCGATCGAGGCGGAGCGGCCGAGCCTCACCCTCCTGGTGCCGACGACGATGCAGGCCGTCCTCGCCCAGCCGGGCTTCGCGGCGGCGGACCTCTCCTCGCTGCGCGCCCTCTCGACCGGGTCGACCATCGTGCCCGAGGCGCTGATGGAGGCGTTCGAGGCGCGCGGCGTCCCCGTCCTCTCCGTCTACGGCGCGACCGAGACGTGCCCGATCGCAGCCTATGACCGGCTCGGCCTTCCCCGCCGCAAGGGCGGCACGGGGCAGGCGGGGCTCTTTACCGACCTCGTGATCTTCGACGATCGCGGCAGGGTCCTCCCCGCCGGCGCGCACGGCGAGATCGGGGTGAAGGGGGCGATCTTCTCCGGCTATCTCGGCAACGCGGCGGCGACGCGAGAGGCCTACCGCGACGGCTACGTGCTGACGGGCGACATCGGCAGCCTCGCCCCGGACGGGACGCTGACGGTCCACGACCGCAAGAAGAACATGATCGTCTCGGGCGGGGAGAACATCTATCCGGCCGAGGTGGAGCGGGTTCTTGCGGCCCACGCGGCGGTGGTGGAGTGCGCGGTGGTCGGCCGGCCGGACCCGCGCTGGCAGGAGGTGCCGGTCGCCTTCGTGCGCTGCACCGGCCCGGTGGACCCGGAGGCGCTGATCGCGCACATGAAGGCCCACATCGCCTCCTACAAGGTCGCGCGCGACATCCGCATCGTGGACGACTTCCCCCGCACGGCCCTCGGCAAGATCCGCCACGACGTGCTTCGCTCGATCGCGCGCGGGGAGGCGCGGGACGTCGCCTGAGGGGCCCCGGGCGGCGCCGCCCGTGCCCCAATCCGTCCACAGGCGGCACGGAAGCATCACGACCCCCTTGCCACCCCGGCCGAGGCGTCGTATGTGACCCGCCCTGAGGGCGCGTAGCTCAGCGGGAGAGCACCTCGTTCACACCGAGGGGGTCACAGGTTCAATCCCTGTCGCGCCCACCATCCCCTCTAGGACCTCTTCAACAATCGGCACTTTGCGCAACTGCTGAGCGTAGCTGCAGCTAGGCATTTGGCTTGAGCTCGCCACTCTGACCATATCCCAACCGTTTGATAGGTCGCTAGCGATCTTGGACGCGGCTGCAACGCTAGTTTGGTGCAGAATTTTCTACATATCTATGCGCGGTGGCTCGAAGCCGTTCTGAATGATCGTATATTTGGTCGAGCGATTCTATTTTCGCCCTCTCTTCCTTCTCTCCGTCGAAGAAGCTGATCGATTTTGTTTTGCCGTTGAAATGTAACCTCGTAAGAGGTTTTCGATTGTTGTCATCGACGATAATTCCGCAATACGATTTCTGATCTCTAATAAAAACTCGATTTACGGCAATTACGTCTCTTACAATCGCTTTTACTATCATGAATGCTTCTAGCTCGTCCTGAGTGGTGACAATTTCTTCCTCAGGGACCGAAGCCGGCGTATCGACATTTTCGTCTGGATACGTTTCAGTGCTGGCTAGGGCGCTGGAAAGTCTTGCCTGGACCGATTCTCGCAATAGATCCCTAAAAGCAGACCTAACCAGAGGGGTGAAACGTTCTCGAACGGCTTTTGTGAAGTGACCATCATGAATTGGTCCGCATATGAGCCGAACAAACTCATCTGTCGGCTCATCCATCAATTGAGTCAATTGATACTTTATTGCGGATGTATATTTAAGTCTCTCTGCTGATTCAACAATTCCGACGACGTCAAAATTATCTTTATGAAATTTTCGAATCTCAGATAGTAAATTCGCTTGTGGATCGGATATGTCGAATACAAGGAATGGCCTAATATCTAACTTATTTGGTTCTTCAATATCTGTATGAAAATGGAAATATCTTCCATTTGTTAATATTGCAAATTTTGCTGGGGTTACAGTAAAATACCTGAATAATTGTGCTAAATGTGTTTTGCTTAAATCTGAGGTTATTGGTTTGCATTCAACAAGTATTCTAACTTCTCCATCCTGTTTTATTGCGTAATCAACTTTTTCTCCCTTCTTTCCAACGGCATCAGCGGTGAATTCAGGAATAACTTCGTGCGGGTTGAAGACGTCATATCCCAGCGAATGCAGGAAGGGTAGTACGACGGACGTCTTTACAGCCTCTTCAGTCATCATCGCATCGGCGTGCTTATTTACTCGATCAGAGATGATGCGGATTGTATCTTCTAGGCTCACAAAATTTCTCCATCCCCGAAATTTATTTTTGATTGTTTCAAAGAGAGTGCATCTGCGCTGCTTATTTATCAAGCAGATTCAATGCCGGTGCCTCGGACGCCGCGGCGACCAAGGCACAGCACCTCGCAACTGAGCCGCTTAGAGCTGCGGCAAGCGTTTGAGGAGGTGGGAAGAGGTATTTACGAGGTATCGGATCGGTAAGGCGATCCGATACTACTAGACACTCATGGCCCGTACGCCACCCTAGGCAGCCACGTCGCCAGCGCCGGGAAGATGTAGACCAGCGCGAGGCCCAGGAGCTGGACGAGGATGAACGGGACCACGCCGCGATAGATGTGGCGCACCGTCACCTCCGGCGGCGCGACGCCCTTCAGATAGAAGAGCGCGAAGCCCACCGGGGGCGTCAGGAACGAGGTCTGCAGGCACACCGCCACCAGCACCACGAACCAGATCATCCGCGCGCCCGGATCGTCGGGGCCGACATCGAGCCCCGCGATCACCGGCGCCACGAACGGCAGGACGATCAGCGTGATCTCGATCCAGTCGAGCACGAAGCCGAGCAGGAAGATCAGGATGAGGACCGAGATCAGGATCCCGTCCTGCGAGAAGGGGAGGGAGGTCAGCGTGTGGTCGATGAACTCCTCGCCGCCGAGCGACTGGAACACGAAGGAGAAGGCCGTCGCGCCGAGGAAGATCGCGAAGATGAAGGCGGTCGTCTTCGTCGTCTGCTCGCACACCTCGCGCATGACGCGCGGGGAGAGCTTGCCGTGGGCGAGCGCCAGGAGCGTCGCGCCGAAGGCGCCGATGCCGGCCGCCTCCGTCGGCGTCGCGACGCCCGCGAAGATCGAGCCCAGCACCGCGATGATGAGGATCGCCGGCGGCAGCACCGACTTGATGACGCCGAACGCGTCCGACAGGCGCATCGGCTCGGCATCGGCCGGCACCGGGGCCGATTTCGGGAAGATCGCGGCGAAGACGATCATGTAGACGATGTAGAGGATGCCGAGGAGGACGCCCGGAATCAGCGCGCCCATGAAGAGGCCGCCCGCGTCGACGCCGGGCGTCCGGTCGGCCATCAGGACCAGCATGATCGATGGCGGTATCAGGATGCCGAGCGTGCCGACGGCCGAGATCGTCCCCGACGCGAAGACGGGACTGTAGCCGCTTCTGAGCATGATCGGCAGGCCGAGGAGGGCAAGCAGCACCACCGAGGCGCCGATGATGCCGGTGGAGGCCGCGAGCAGGATGCCGATCAGCGCGACGGTGATCGCGAGGCCGCCCGGCACGCGGCCAAACATCTTGACGAAATTCTCCATCAGCTCGGCCGCGACGCCCGAGCGGTCGAGCATCAGCCCCATGAAGACGAACATGGGCAAGGCGACGAGCACCCAGTTCGTCATGATCGCCCAGATGCGCTGGACGATGATGGAGAGCTGCTGGATCGTGACGCTGTAGAAGCCGTCGGAGAGCTGCGGCTCAAATACGGTCGCGGCGAGGACCGCGCTCGCGAGCGCGACGCCGCCGAGCACCCAGGCGACGGGGAAGCCGGCGAAGAGGATCAGGACGAACGAAACGAACATCCCGATGCACATGATCTCATAGAATTCCATCAGCGCGCCCCGCCATTCTCGACGCTCGTCGCGCCGCGCAGGAATGCGACGCAGCGGTGGAGACGCGCGATCGCGGTGAGGAGGAGGAGGCTGAGCCCCAGGATCAGCACGCTCTTGATGATCCAGTAGTTGGAGAGGCCCGCGGGCGAGCTCGACCGCTCATGATCGGTGTACGCCTTCAGGACGAACGGCCAGGAATAGTAGATCATCAGGAGGAGGAAGGGGATCAGGAAGAAGATGATCCCGAGCGTGTCGACCCACGCCTTCGCCTTGAGGCTGAAATTCTCGTAGAGGATGTCGACCCGCACATGGTCGTCATAGGCCATCGTGTAGGAGAGGCCGATGAGGAAGAGGGCGGCATAGATGTGCCACTGGATCTCCTCGAACTGCACGCTGCCCTGGCCGAGCGCGTTCTTCATGAAGACGTTGACGCAGATGACGGCGAGGAGCGCGACCCAGAACCAGCTCATGAACGAGCCGAAGCGCTTGATCGCCCCGTCGATCGCGCGCGAGAAGCCGGTCTCCGGCAACGCCGCGTGATGGACGATGTAGTTGAGGTCGTCCGGCTCCGTCGAAGAGATGCCGGGTGGGTTGCGGTCGGGCGTGGTCATCCATCCTCCGGGGCGGGCGCGTTGCGGGCGCGGCGTGGGCGGCCGCGCCCGGGGCATCGTCTCGGCCCGACGCGGCCCCCGCCAGGCGGCGGAGCGGCGCTCGGGGGCTCGCGCGCGGGTCTCAGCCCGCGCACGGGGGGTTATTGGCCTTCGGCGTCGTCGAAGTCGCGCGGGAGGTAGGCGAGGTCCTTCCAGGTCTTGTAGCCCTTCATGAAGGCTTCCTGGCTATCCAGAACCTTCTTGAAGTCCTCGTCCGCGGCGGCCTGCTCGGCCAGCACTTCGCCGCTCAGCTTCTTCAGGTCGTGCAGGAGGTCCTCGTTCACCTTGGTCGCCTGCACGCCGCGCTCCTTGAAGCCGCGGATGACCTCGCCCTGGATCGCCTCGCCGCGCGACAGGCTGAGCATGGTCGTCGCCGCGCACGCGGTGTCCATCATCGCCTTGGTCTGGTCGTCGAGACCGTTCCAGACGTCCTTGTTGATGATGAGGTGGAAGGCCGTGTAGGTCTGGTGCCAGCCGGGGAAGTAGTTGATCTTCGCGACCTTGTCGAAGCCGAGCGTCTGGTCGACGGCGGGCATCGAGAACTCGGACGCGTCGATCGCGCCCTTTTCGAGCGCCTGGAAGATCTCGCCGCCGGGAATGAGCGTCACCGAGGCGCCGGCCTTCTGGAGGACCTGGCCGCCGAGGCCCGCGAAGCGGATCTTGAGGCCCTGGAGGTCGGCGAGCGTGTTGATCTCCTTGTTGAACCAGCCGGCCGTCTCCGGACCGTTGATGCCGCACAGGATCGGGTGGACGTTCCGCTTGCCGTAGACCTCCTCGCCGAGGGCCTTGCCGCCGCCATCATACCACCAGGCGGTGAACTCCCAGGGCTCCATGCCGAACGGGCGCGCCGCGAAGAGCGGGGAGGAGGGGATCTTGCCGGCGTCGTAGCCGACCCAGGTGTATCCCGCCTCGATCGAGCCGTTCTGCACCGCGTCGGTCAATTCGAGCGGCGGCACGAGGTTGCCTGGCTCGAAGATGCGGAACTGGATCTCGCCCGCCGAGACCCCGTTGAGGAGATCGGCGACGATCTTCGCGTTCTCGCCGATCGCGGGCAGGTGCGACGGGAAGGCGTTCGGCACCTTCCAGCGGATGCGGTCGGTCGCGTGGGCGCCCAGAGTGAACGCAAGGGTCGCGGCGCCGGCAAGAACCAGCGTGGCAACACGCCTATTCATGAGTTTCCTCCCTCAGACATATTGTGAAACGTTTGCCGGCTGTTCGGGCGCAAGGGCTCGGTCATGTCGCGCGTATCCCCCCGCCGGATTGTTCTGATTTCGCCTTTAGGCTGCGCCGGCTGCCGGGAACGAGACCACAACACGCCGTCAGTTGGCAACTGACAAAACGCTGAGGTTGTATTTGGGCAATTGTTGCCATTTTCGTCGACCTCGCCTTGCGAGGCCGCGCCGACACGCCACACGTCAAGGTGGTTTAAAAGATTGTGAGAATTCCGAAATTTCTAAGATGGATGTGCCGCTTAGCGTTGGCGCTCTATATCCAATTTTCGGGATTGTTCGGCGCGCGTGCCATGGGGCTTCGACGCACGGCCGGATCGGGCGCGCCGGGCCGGATCATTTGGCACGCAAAAGAACACCGTGTACGAGGAGCGATCCCCGGGGAGCGCTACCACGCGTGAGCGGCGAGGATCGCCGGGCCAAAAATCCGTGTTGGCACGGGACGTGCGGCTGTGGGGAATTTATATGGGCAACGCACGGACGCGCGTCCGCCCCGTGCGTGGAGGGTATCGGGTGAGCGATTTTGATCCACGGCACGGTGAGGCCGTCCACGTCGCGAGCGGGATCGCGCGGGTGACCGCGCCGAACACGGGCCCGTTCACCGGGACCGGCACCAACACCTATTTGCTCGGCGAGACCGAGCTGATGATCGTCGATCCGGGGCCGAGCGATCCGGCCCACCTGGAGGCGCTCGTCAACGCGGTCGGCGGCCGGCGCGTCACCCACATCCTCGTCACCCACACCCACCGCGACCATGTCGACGGGCTCGGCGCGCTGCAGCGGGCCGTCGGCGGCGAGACGGTGGGCGAGGGGCCGTATCGCGACGCCCGCCCGCTGAAGCCCGGCGAGGTGAACCCGTTCGCGAGCGCGTCCGACACCGGCTTCCACCCCGAGCACCTCGTCGGCGACGGGGACCAGGTGTCGAACTCGGACGTGACGGTGACGGCCATCGCGACCCCCGGCCACACCGCGAACCATCTCGCCTTCACGATCGGCGACGACCTCCTCAGCGGTGACCATGTGATGGGCTGGTCGACGACGGTGATCGCCCCGCCGGACGGGTCGATGAAGGACTATATGAGCTCGCTCGACCGCCTGATGGCGCGACCGCACAAGCGCTATTTTCCGGGCCATGGGGATCTCATCGTCGAGCCGCAGCGCGCGGTCGCGGCGATGAAGTCGCATCGCCTGATGCGCGAGCGGGCGATCGCGGACCGCCTCAGCAAGGGCGACCGCACGATCGCCGAGCTCGTCGACGCGCTCTATGTCGGGCTCGACCCGCGCCTCAAGAAGGGGGCGGCGCTCTCCGTGCTCGCCCATCTCGAAAAGCTGGAGCTGGACCGCAAGGTGCACGCCGAAGGCTTCGGCACCGACGCGGTGTGGACGCCGGCCTGAGGCTTCATTCCGCGTCCTGATAGGCGTCGCGATAGTCCTCCCGCAGCGTCGTCTTCTGGATCTTGCCCGTCGCGGTGTGCGGGATCTCGTCGACGAAGACGACGCTGTCGGGCAGCCACCAGCGCGCGACGTGCGGGCGCATGTGGGCAAGGATTTCCGCGCCCTCCAGCGCGGCGCCCGGCTTCTTCACCACGATGAGGATCGGCCGCTCGGTCCATTTGGGGTGCGGCACGCCGACGACGGCCGCCTCGGCGACCGCGGGGTGGGACATCGCGAGATTCTCGAGGTCGATCGAGGAGATCCATTCGCCGCCCGACTTGATGACGTCCTTCGAGCGGTCGGTGATGCGCATGAAGCCGAGCGCGTTCAGCGTCGCGACGTCGCCGGTGTCGAACCAGCCCTCGCCGTCGAAATGCTCGTCCGCCGCGCCGCCATGATAGTGCGCGGTGACGGCGGGGCCGCGCACCATCAGGCGGCCGAAGGTCCGCCCGTCGCGCGGCATCGTCCGGCCCTCATCGTCCACCACCTTCAGCTCCACCGTGAAGGGCGGGCGGCCCTGCGATTCCTTCACGCGAAGGCGGCCGTCGAGGTCGAGCGCGTCGTGCTCGGGCATCAGCGTCGCCATGGTGCCGAGCGGACTCATCTCGGTCATCCCCCAGGCGTGGATCACCTCGATCCCGTAATCCTTCTCGAACCGCTCCGTCATCGCGCGCGGGCACGCGCTGCCGCCGATGATGATGCGCCGCACGGTGGAGAGGGGGCTGTTGGTGGCGTCCATATGGTTGAGGAGGCCGAGCCAGACGGTCGGCACGCCCGCGGTGCAGGTGACGCCCTCGGTCTCCATCAGCTCGTAGAGGGAGGCGCCGTCGAGCGCGGAGCCCGGCATCACCATCGCCGCCCCCTGCATCGGGGCGGCGAAGGGGAGGGCCCAGGAGTTGGCGTGGAACATCGGCACAACCGGCATGATCACGTCATGGCAGGAGGGGCCGAGCATGTCGGGCGCGGACATCGCGAGCGCGTGGATCACGTTGGAGCGGTGCGAGTAGACGACGCCCTTCGGCAGCCCCGTCGTGCCGGAGGTGTAGCACATGCCGCACGCGGCCCTCTCGTCGACCTCCACCCACTCGGCGGGCTCGATGTCGCCGAGCCACTCGTCGAACGATTCGATCGGCAGCGGGGAGGGCGGCAGGCCGGCGCGCGGGGCGAAGATCACGATCCGCTCGACGCTCTTCAATTGCGGGGCGATCGTCTCGATCATCGGCAGGAAGGTTGCGTCCGCGAAGAGGATACGGTCGGCTGCGTCGTTGATGATGAAGGCGATCTGTTCGTGGAAGAGGCGCGGATTGACGGTGTGGTGGACCGCGCCCGCCCCCATCACCCCGTACCAGAGGGCGAGGTGCCGGTCCGTGTTCCAGGCGAGCGCCGCGATCCGCTCGCCGGGGCGGATCCCGTCGGCGACGAGGCGGGCGACGATGCGCCTGGCCTCATGCCGGATCCCGGCATAGTCGGTCCGGGTGATCTCGCCGTCGGGCCGGCGCGTGACGACCTTGCGCGTCGGGTGAAAGACGCCCGCGTGATCGATGATTTTGTGGACCAGCAGTGGCCAGTCCTGCATGGAGCCGCGCATCGTTCACCCCGGCCATCCCATTTATGCAACCAAAAATGGGACGGGTTCGGCTGCCGTGCAACTCCGATTTGATCGCGCGGCAGCGATTGCGCCGCGCGATGAAGCGCTCAGGGGAAGAGGCGCGTGATCGTCCACCCCGACCCGCTCGGCACGAAGCGGAAGCGGTCGTGGAGGCGGTAGTCGCCATTCTGCCAGAACTCGATCTCGACCGGTGTGATGCGGTAGCCCGACCAGTGCGGCGGGCGCGGCACGTCGCCGGGGAATTCGGCGTCACGCTCGGCGACGCGGCGCTCGAGCTCGGCACGGTCCTTCGCCGGACGCGACTGGTCCGAGGCCCATGCACCGACCTGGCTACCGCGCGGGCGGCTCGCGAAATAGGCATCGGCTTCGGCTGGCGTCACCGGCGTCACGGTCCCGCGGACGCGGACCTGCCGGCGCAGGCTCTTCCAGTGGAAAAGCAGCGCCGCCTTCGCCGCGCCATCGAGTTCGTTGCCTTTGACACTCGTGGTGTTGGTATAGAAAACGAACCCGTCGCGGTCGTGGCCTTTCAGGAGTACGGTGCGCACGTTCGGCATGCCGCTTGCGTCCACGGTCGCAAGGGCCATGGCGTTCGGATCATTGATCTCCGCCGCGTTCGCTTCGGCAAACCAGGTTTCGAAAATTTCGTACGGGTCCGGGGCTTGTCCGGACAGCACGGAGGTATCGTTGAGGGTCGCGCTCATGCTGCGCTCACACTACATAGTGATGTCTTCATGATCAGACCGTGGTTGGGGATGACGGGGCGAGCCACCTTGCCCCGCCCTCACATTCGCTAGATTGGACAAGGATGGCGCGCGATCCATACACTGTTCTTGGGGTATCGAAGTCCGCTTCGGAAAGCGAGATCAAGTCCGCTTACCGTCGGCTCGCCAAGCGCTATCACCCTGACACGAACGCCAACGACCCGAACGCGCAAGAGCAATTTTCCGAAGTGAACACCGCCTACGAGATCGTGGGCGACAAGGAGAAGCGCCGCCAGTTCGATCGCGGCGAGATCGATGGGGCCGGCCAGCCGCGCTACCATGGGTTCGGCGGCGGCGGAGGCGCGGGCGGTGGCGATCCCTTCGCCGGATTCGGCGGTTTCTCGGGCGGCTCGCGCTATACGGGCGCGGCCGGCGCGGGCGGCGGCGCCGGGGGCGGCAGCAGCCGCTTCCGCTTTTCGACCGACGGCACCTCCGGCGTCGACGAGATCCTGCGCGAGTTCATGAGCGGGGCGAGCCGCGGCGGCGCCGAGCGCCAGTCCGGCTTCGGCAGCGCCCCGCCCCAGCGCGGCCAGGACCTCGAAGTCGTGGTGACGGTGACGCTCGAGGATCTCGCGAGCGACGAGAAGCTCCGCGTCTCGCTGCCGACCGGGCGCACTGTCGACGTCAAGATTCCGGCGGGCGCCGAGCAGGACCAGCAGATCCGCCTGCGCGGCCTCGGCCACGAAAGCCCGACCGGCGGCCAGCCGGGCGACGCGATCCTGACGCTGCGCATCGCCTCCCACCCTGAGTTCATCCGCGACGGGTCGAACCTCATCCTCGACCTGCCGATCACCCTCTACGACGCCGTCCTCGGCGCGAAGGTGCGGGCGCCGACGCTGACGGGCTCGGTCAACATCACGATCCCGGCCGGCTCCTCCGGCGGCAAGACGCTGCGCCTGCGCGGCCTTGGCCTGCCGACGAAGAGCGGGGGGAAGGGCGACCTCCTCGTCACGCTGCAGATCGACCTGCCGCGCGACCTCCCGCGCGACTTCGTCGACATGATGAAGCGCTGGCGCGAGGACGAGCCGTACCAGCCGCGCACCCCGTCCTGACCGCCTAGCCTGCGATCTCGCGAAGAAGCCACGCCGCGTGCCGTTCCAGGCCCGAAAGGGAGAGCGGGCCGCGGCGGTGGGCGAGGGGGACGTGGACGAAAAGCGTTCGCGGGTTGACCCCGAGCGCCGCGCCGTAGCTCGCATTGCAGATATAGGTCCCGGCGCTGGAGCTCGGCACGACCGGGAAGCCCGCGGCGCGGGCGCGCGCGGCGAGGCGGTCGACATCGAAGCGGGTGCGGTGCGAGCGGGGCGGCGGGGCGAGCGCCTTGCGGCCGGCCGCGTCCAGCGAGCGCGAGGCGTCGGGGAGGGAGACCCGCTCGTAGCGGATCCGGTGCGCGCGGCCCGCGACGCCGAACATCAGCACCCTCTCATAGTCCGCCGCGACCGCGGCGAGCGTGCCGCACACGTCCCATTCGGTCGCGAGCAGCAGCGTGTCGATGCCTGCGGGCGGCGCGGCGGCGATGGCGCGCACGAGGTGGCTCGTCGGGTTGTCGGGCATGCCGGGGAAGGGGCCGAAGCCGGTCACGAGCGTGCGCTTCTTCATGGCAGGCGTCCCAGGATGTCGGTGGCGGCCGCGCTCGGGGCGAGGGTTCCCTCGCGCACCGCCGCTTCCGCCTCGGCGCGCGCGGCGCCGGCGTGCTTGGCGAGGTAGGCGTCGAGCCCGTCGCGGATCATATCACGCATCCACACGACACCCTGCTCGCGCCGCCGCGTCGCGAGCCGTCCGTCCGCGGCGAGGCGGGCGCGATGGTCGAGGACGGCCTGCCACAGATCGTCGAGCCGGTCGCCGGTCGCGGCCGAGAGGGTGAGGACGCGCGGCGGATCCTCGGAGGCGAGGATCTTGACCGCGCTCAGCAACTCCGCCGCCGCCCGGCGCGCCGGATGGAGCGCGTCCCCGTCCGCCTTGTTGACGGCGATGATGTCGGCGCGCTCCAGAAGCCCCTTCTTGATGCCCTGAAGCTCGTCCCCCGCGCCCGGCAGCATGAGGGCGACGAAGGTGTCGACCATCTCGGCGACCGCGAGCTCGGACTGGCCGACCCCCACCGTCTCCACGATCACGATATCGAAGCCCGCCGCCTCCACGATCAGCATCGCCTCGCGCGTCTTGGCGGCGACGCCGCCGAGCGAGCCGGCGGAGGGAGAGGGGCGGATGAAGGCGTTCCGCTCGGCCGAAAGGCGCGTCATGCGCGTCTTGTCGCCGAGGATCGCGCCGCCGGTGCGGGTGGAGGAGGGGTCGATCGCGAGCACGGCGACGCGGTGGCCGGCGGCGACGAGCCGCATCCCGAGCGCATCGATGAGGGTGGATTTGCCGACGCCCGGAACGCCGGTGATGCCGACGCGGATCGCCTTGCCGGTGCGGTCGAGGAGCGCCTGGATCAGCGCGCTCGCCTCGGCGCGATGGTCGGCCCGGCGCGATTCGACGAGGGTGATCGCCCGCGCGAGCGCCGCGCGTTCGCCGGCGGCGACGCGCGCGGCGAGGTCGTTCAGGCCTGCGCCCGCCACACGATGCGCTGGAGCTCCGCCTTGTTCAGGATCTCGGCGGAGGGCAGACGGTCGAAGGGGCCGTCGAAGTCGGGGATGGAGAAGACCAGCTCCACATGGCTCGCGCCGCGCGCCTTGCAGATGGCCATGCCGACCCAGAGCGACTTGCCGGCCCGGCAGTCGCCGCGATTGACGCGGGCCTGGGCGAGCGTCATCCCGATGCGCTCGCCGTTGGGACCGGCGAGATGCTGGGCGACGCCGTGGACCTCGCCGACGGTGTTGCCGGGGCCCTTGAAGAACTGGACGGCCTGGACGTCGCCCACGAAGGCGGCCTGGGTCCAGACGGTGGTGTCTTCCTTGGCGGTCTGGATCGGGCGGATTTCTGCGCCCGGGGCGACGGAGGCGAGGACCTTCTCCTGGAAGGGCGTCCCGCGATGGATCGTGCCGACCCCGTCGTCCGTGATCGTGAGCCACGTGCTCGAAGACACGGTGGCCTCGGTGACGGGCTCGGCGGGCGTCGCCACGCAACCCGGCAGCATCAGGATGAGTGCAAGTAGGGAAAGTGAGCGGACCATGCCCGTGCCCTAGCAGGAGTGGATCGCACTGTCAGTGACGAGTGCGACCCATCCTCAATGCTTCGCCAAGCCGGTCGATGCAATCCTCTCGATCGATGAAACGCCCCGGAAATCTCCGATTTCCCGCTCACATTCGGCTGAACTGATGGCCCTCCTCGTCGGCCGAATCGGCGGGGGCGATGGGGGCCATGAAGTTGCCGTCCCCGTCGAAATGCAGCGAGGCGACGTGCAGGTGGCGGGGCAGGGAATGCGCCGTCGACTGGGAAAAGCGGGCGCCGCCGACCAGGGTCGCCTCGGGGCGGCGGGGCTTGTTGCCACGGTTGGTGAAGGTCATCGTCGTTTCCTCCTGTTGGGGAAGACTTGTTCTTCCCTTCGATGAGGAGACCTTGCCCGAACCCGGCTCAGCGTTCTGTGATGCCCATCACGCTTCTGTCGTTGGCGTTCCCGAAAGCACCGCGCGGCCGAAGGCGAGGGGGAGAAGCTCTTCGATCGTGTGATGGGTGACGATGGTCTGCGCGCGATTGGCGAGGATGATCTCGGCCCCTTCCACCGCAAATTCAGCGATCATCTGGCGGCAGCGCCCGCACGGGGCGGCGATGGTGTCGTCCGGCGGCAGGGCGGCCGGGTAGCCGATGACGGCGATGTGGGTGATCTCGCGCACGCCCGCGACAGCGGCGGCCGCGATGGCGTTCGCCTCGGCGCAGAGGCTGAGGCCGTAGGAGGCGTTCTCCACGTTGGAGGACGCGAAGAGGCGCCCGTCCGCCGCGCGCACCGCGGCGCCCACGTTGAACTTCGAGTAGGGCGCGTAGGCGTTGTCGGCGGCGGCGCCGGCGGCCGCGAGGAGGGCCGCCACCTCCGGACTATTCTGCGGCGGCACGCGAGGAATGACCGAGTCGCTCGTTGAGCGTCTTGAGGAGGGATTGGGCGGCGTCCGCGACGACGGTGCCGGGCGGGAAGACGGCGGCGGCCCCCATCTCGTGCAGGATCGGCACGTCGGCGGGTGGGATCACGCCGCCGATGGTGATGAGGATGTCCTCGCGCCCTTCCGCCGCGAGCGCCTTTCGAAGCTCCGGCAGGAGCGTCAGGTGCGAGCCGGCGAGGGAGGAGACGCCGACGATGTGGACGTCGTTGTCGACGGCCTGGCGCGCGCACTCCTCGGGCGTCGCGAAGAGCGGGCCGATATCGACGTCGAAGCCGAGATCGGCGAAGGCGGAGGCGATGACCTTCTGGCCGCGATCGTGCCCGTCCTGGCCCATCTTGGCGACGAGGATGCGCGGGCGGCGCCCGTCGGCCTCGGCGAAGGCGTCGGCCTGGCGCCGCACCTCTTCGATCCTGGCACCCATGCTGCCTGCCTCCCGCTTGTAGACGCCGGTGATGGAGCGCAGCTCGGCCGTGTGGCGCTGGAAGGCCGCCTCCATCGCGTCGCTCATCTCGCCGACGGTCGCCTTTGCCCGCGCCGCCTCGATCGCGAGGGCGAGGAGGTTGGCGTTGCCGCGCGCGCCCTCGGTGAGGGCGGTGAGGGCGGCGCGCGTCTTTTCCTCGTCGCGCTCGGCGCGCAGCTTGGCGAGTTTCTCGATCTGGCGGCGCCGCACGTCGGCATTGTCGACCCTCAGAACCTCGATCTCCTCCTCCATCCGCGCCTTGTAGCGGTTCACGCCGACGACGGTCTGCTCGCCCGAATCGATGCGCGCCTGCGTCTTCGCCGCGGCCTCCTCGATGCGCAGCTTCGGCGTCCCGGCCTCGATGGCCTTCGCCATGCCGCCGAGCGCCTCGACCTCCTCGATGTGTTCCATCGCGCGGGTGATGAGATCGTTGGTCAGCCGCTCGATCGCCGGCGCGCCGCCCCACGGGTCGATGAAGCGCGTGGTGCCGCTCTCCGCGGCGATGACGAGCTGGGTGTTGCGGGCGATGCGGGCGGAGAAGTCCGTCGGCAGCGCGATCGCCTCGTCGAGCGCGTTGGTGTGGAGGGACTGGGTGCCGCCCTGCGTCGCGGCCATCGCCTCGATCATGGTGCGGCCGACATTGTTGTAGACGTCCTGCGCGGTGAGCGACCAGCCGGAGGTCTGGCAGTGGGCGCGCAGCGACAGGGAGCGCGGATCCTTCGGCGCGAAATTCTTCTCCATCAGCGTCGACCAGAGATAGCGCGCGGCGCGCATCTTCGCGACTTCCATGAAGAAGTGCATCCCGATCGCCCAGAAGAAGGAGAGGCGCGGGGCGAAGGCGTCGACGTCGAGGCCGGCGGCGATGCCGGTGCGGACATATTCGAGACCGTCCGCGATGGTGTAGGCGAGCTCGAGGTCCGCCGTCGCCCCGGCCTCCTGCATGTGGTAGCCGGAGATCGAGATCGAGTTGTATTTCGGCATGTTCTCCGCCGTGTAGGCGAAGATGTCCGACACGATCCGCATCGACGGGCGAGGCGGATAGATGAACGTGTTGCGGACCATGAACTCCTTCAGAATATCGTTCTGAATGGTGCCCTTGAGGTCCTTCTGCGGCACGCCCTGTTCTTCGGCGGCGACGATATAGAGCGCGAGGACCGGGAGCACCGCGCCGTTCATCGTCATGGAGACGGTCATCTCGCCGAGCGGGATGCCGTCGAAGAGGGTCCGCATGTCGAGGATGGAATCGATCGCGACGCCGGCCATACCGACATCGCCCGCAACGCGCGGGTGATCCGAATCGTAGCCCCGGTGGGTCGCGAGATCGAAGGCGACCGAGAGGCCCTTCTGCCCCGCCGCGAGGTTGCGGCAGTAGAAGGCGTTCGACTCCTCGGCCGTCGAGAAGCCGGCATATTGGCGGATCGTCCAGGGCTTCTGGACGTACATCGTCGGATAGGGCCCGCGGATGAAGGGGGCGAGGCCGGGGGCGGTGTCGGTCGGGAAGGTGCCGATATCGGCCGCGCTCGAATGCGGGTGGATGACGATGCCTTCCGGGCTCGTCCATGGCGGCGCGGCGCTGTAGGCCGCGAGGGGACGGGCCTTGTAGGGGATGGCGGAGAAATCTGGGACCATCGTGTCAGCCCTCGAATGGCGCGGCGGCGCGCGAAGGAGTGATGGGCGGCGCTGAGAGCGGCGCGTCCGTGGCGCCGGCGCCGACGAGGTCGGCGAGCGTCGAGCCCGCCATCGCCGAGGCGAGGAGGTCGCCGAATTCCGGCCCGAACGGGCGCAGCACGCTCCCTTCGGGCGGGGCGACGGGCGTCGCGTCGGGGATCGGCGTGGGGTCGGCCGGCGGATGGCGGGTGACGCCGATGATCGTCGCCTTGCCCGCCTTCAGCGCGTCCTGTGCCGCCGCCGCCGATTGGACGACGCGCTCGGCGAGCGCACCGCTTGCGATCTCCTCGATGAGGCCCGCCTTCTCGTGCGCCTGGAAAAGCGCCCAAGCCTCCTCGCCGATCGCGTCGGTGTAGGCCTCGATCGCGCCCGATCCCGCACCGGGATCGGCGATCGCCGCGACGTGCGACTCTTCGAGGAGGAGGGACTGGATGTTGCGCGACATGCGCCGGGCGAAGGGCGAGCCGACCCCGTCGAACGGAAGCACGGTCACGCTGTCGGCGCCGCCGGTGCCGGCCGCGAAGGCAGCGATGGTGAGGCGCAGGAGATTGGTCTGCGGATCGCTCATGGAGAGCATCCGCGCGGCGGTGGTGGCGTGGAGATGGACGCGGGCCGCGACGCCGCACGCCTCGCCGAGGAGGGCGAAGAGGCGCCGTGCCGCGCGCAGCTTCGCCATGGTGGCGAACTGGTCGACCGTCGCCGTCAGCGCGACCTGGAAGCGGGGGAGCGTCCGCTCGGGGCCGACGCCCTCCGCGTCGAGCGCGCGCATGGTGGCGGCGGCGGAGGCGAGCGCGAAGGCGAGCTCCTCGGCCGGCGTGGCTCCGGCCTCGGCGACGATCCGGCCGTCGGCGCACAGGATCGTTCCGCTCGGCACGAGGTCGGCGATGGCGGTGAAGGCGCGGGCGAGGCGGGGGAACACCGTCTCCGGACGCGGCATCGTGCCGCTCGCCGCGAAGGCGCCGATCGGGTCGATCCCGGCGTGGATGAGCTGGGGTGCGGTCGCCCGCGTCTCGGCGAGCGCGAGGAGGAGGGTCAACGCCTCGACGGCCCGCCCGCCGGCCTCGACCGAGATCGGCACGAGGTCGAGGAGGACCCCGTCTAGCCGCGCGTCGAGCTCTGCGACGGAGTTGACGGTGAGGCCGCGCCCGAACGCACCCGGCGCCCCCGCGAAGACGAGGGAAAGACCCGTCGCGCCGTTCTCGAGATCCTCGCGGGCCTGGGCGGCGGCGATCGAATCATCGTCGACCCGCTGCACCACGTCCCACGCGCGGTGGTCCTCTCGCCCGGAATAGATCGCCTCGGCGGGCGAATAGAGGGGTTGGAGCACCGCACCGTCGGCCGTGTGGGTGGTCAGCGTGTCGAAGGGAGCGCCCTTCAAGGCTTTTTCCACCAACGGGCGCCACGCCTCGTGCAGACCGGCTGTCACCGTATCGACCATATCTGTTCCTCCAGGCTGGAGTATGGTCAAGGAACGGCGGAAGGCAACACGAAGGACCATGCCATGGATATCGACGCTATCCTGAAGCGGATCGACGACCACCTCGACGAGAGTGTCGCGCGGCTGTTCGCGCTCCTGAAGATCCCGTCGATCTCCACGGATCCCGCCTATGACGAGGCCTGCCGCAACGCCGCGCACTGGCTGCGCGAGGATCTCGCCGCGCTCGGATTTCTCGCCGAGGTCCGCGACACCGAGGGCAAGCCGATGGTGCTTGGCTTCCCGAACGAGGTGGCGGCGAACGACAAGCCGCACGTCCTCTTCTACGGCCACTATGACGTGCAGCCGGTCGATCCGCTCGACCTCTGGGACGCGGACCCGTTCGAGCCGCGCCTCGTCTCGCGCGAGGACGGCTCGCAGATGATCGTGGCGCGCGGCGCGTGCGACGACAAAGGCCAGCTGATGACCTTCATCGAGGCGATGCGGGCGATCCTCGCCGTCGAGGGTCGCCTGCCGGTTCCGGTGACGGTGCTGATCGAGGGGGAGGAGGAATCGGGCTCGCCGAGCCTGCCGGGCTTCCTCGCCAAGTCCGCGTCCGAGATCCGCGCCGACGCCGCCCTCGTGTGCGACACCAGCATGTGGGACGCGAAGACGCCCGCGATCGCGCTGTCGCTGCGCGGCCTCGTCGGGGACGAGATCTTCATCCGCGCGGCCGACCGCGACCTCCACTCCGGCGTCTTCGGCGGTGCGGCGCGCAATCCCAATCATGTCCTTGCAAAAATCCTCGCCGATCTGCATGACGACACCGGCAAGGTGATGATCCCCGGCTTCTATGACGGGGTGGGCGAGCCGGCACCGGCGACGCTCGCGAACTGGGACGGTCTCGGGATGAGCCCGGAGCGGTTCCTCAGCCCGATCGGGCTGTCGCAGCCGGCCGGGGAAGAGGGGCGGACGGTGCTGGAGATGGTCTGGTCACGCCCGACATGCGAGGTGAACGGGATGATCGGCGGCTACACCGGCCGCGGCTTCAAGACGGTGATCCCGGGCGAGGCGAGCGCGAAGATCTCCTTCCGTCTCGTCGGAGACCAGGATCCGGACAAGCTGCGCAAGAATTTCCGCGAGTTCGTGAAGGCGCGCGTGCCGGCGGACTGCTCGGTCACGTTCAAGGCGCACGGCAACGGCCCGGCGCTGCGCGTCGACGAGGAATGGCCGATGCTGAAGAAGGGCGCCGCCGCGCTCGCCGCGGAGTGGGGCACGGAGACCGCGATGGTCGGCATGGGCGGCTCGATCCCGATCGTCCACGATTTCAAGCACAAGCTCGGCATGGACACGCTCATGATCGGCTTTGCGCTGGAGGATGACAACGTGCATTCTCCCAACGAGAAATTCGACCTCAAGTGCTTCCACAAAGGGATCCGCTCCTGGGCCCGCGTGCTTGCCGCGCTGTGATCCGCGTTCGATCGTGAAACTTTCGACATTGTAACTGTTGCGAAGCGCAATATCTACGTAACAAAAATTACAACAGTGTCTGTATAAGTGTCGTAGCTCGACAACTCGATTGGGGGAATTTCATGAGCAACACTGGAATGGCAACCGCGTCTGATCCGCTATACGGCGAACTGACGATCAACTGGAAGTGGATGCTCGCGCTGGGCATCCTGATGACGGTTCTGGGCGTCATCGGCCTCGGTCTCACCTATGGCCTGACGATCCTCTCCGTCATGTGGTTCGGCGTGCTCTCCGTCGTCGGCGGCATCGCGCAGCTGATCGACGCGTTCAAATGCAAGGGTTGGAAGTCGGTCGCGGCGCACGTGATCCTCGGCCTTCTCTATCTCGGCGCGGGTATCGTCCTCATCACGATGCCGGTGCAGTCGGCCTGGTGGCTGACGCTCTTCATCGGCGCGATGTTCTTCGTGACCGGCATCATGCGCCTCATCCAGGCCTTCCAGATGAACGGGGCCGGCGGCTTCCGCCTGTTCATGGGCCTCTCGGGCATCGTGTCGATCCTCCTCGGCGTGATGATCTACTCGATCGTCGACTTCCCCGAGGCGGAGACGCTCGCCACCGTGGAAGGCGCGGTGGGCTGGTTCCGCGAATGGGGCTGGGTGATCGGCCTCTTCGTGGCGCTCGAATTCATCGTCCACGGCGCGTCGCTGATCGGCCTGTCGCTCGCCGCGCGCAAGGCGTCGAACTTCCTGTCCGGCCACTCGGGCACGGCCGCGACGGCCTGAGGCGCGTCGCAGATTCCTCCAAGGCGTTCGCCTTGCTGGCGAAGATCGGATGCGGGGCCTCGGCCCCGCATTTTTTTTGTGCCCGGCTCAGGCCGCGGGAAGGCCCGCGAGGGAGTGCAGCGTCACCGCGGGGGACATGTCGGCATATTCGTCGGCCTCCTGCGCGCGGTTGATCCAGACCGTGCGGAAGCCGAAGGCGCTCGCGCCCGCAATGTCCCACCGGTTCGAGGATTGGAACGAGATCGAGGCGGGGAAGAGGCGGAAGCGGTTCGTCACGAGCTCGTAGACGCGCGGGTCGGGCTTGTAGATCGCGAGCGAGTCCACGGAAATCACCGCGTCGAGGAGGTCGGCGATGCGCGCGCCGGTGACGGCGGCCTCCAGCATCTTCGGCGAGCCATTGGACAGGATCGCCGTCTGCGCGCCGCCCTGCTTCAAGGCGGCGAGGACGTCCATCACCTCCGGATAGGCGTCGAGCGTGTGATAGGCCTCGAGCAGCGTCTCGCGCATCGCCACGGGGGCGGACGAGATCTTCGCGAAGGCGAAGTCGAGCGCGTCGACCGTGAGGTCCCAGAAGTCTCGATAGCGCCCGGCGAGGCTGCGCACCCAGCTATATTCGAGCTGTTTCGCCCGCCAGAGCGCCGACAGGCGGTCCGCGTCGGGGCCGAGATCGACCGCGTGCCGGCTCACCGCCGAGTGGACGTCGAACAGCGTTCCATAGGCGTCGAAGACGTAGACCGCGTGCATGGCCTTTTCCCTCTCTCGCTCTCGTCCTACACCAGCATATCCCCCGCCGCCTCTTTCGGGCGCGTGGGCGAGGGAATGGACGCGGCTCGATCGCGGCGTCCGCCCCCAAGCGAAGGATTGAAGAACATGGTGAACTGGTCGGCAACGTGGACGTGGATGGAAGGGGACTGGTTCTCCGGCAATCAGGCGGTCATTGGCCCGCGCACCCATGCCTTCTGGCTCGGCTCGTCGGTGTTCGACGGCGCGCGCGCGTTCGAGGGGGTGACGCCGGACCTCGACCTGCATCTGGAACGCGTCAACCGCTCGGCCGAGGCGCTGATGCTGAAGGCGACGATGAACGTCGGCGAGATGACGGAGATCGTCGCCGAAGGGCTGACGAAATTTCCCGCCGGCACCCCGCTTTACATCCGACCGATGTACTGGGCCGAGGATGGCGGGCCGAGCGCGGTCGCGCCGAACACCGAATCGACGCGCTTCCTCCTCTGCCTCTACGAGACCCCAATGCCGGAGCCGAAGGGCGCCTCCATCACCGTGTCGCCCTTCCGCCGGCCGACGATCGAGACGATGCCGACCAACGCGAAGGCCGGCTGCCTCTATCCGAACAATGCGCGGGCGCTGACGCGGGCGCGCGACAAGGGCTTCGACAACGCTCTGGTGCTCGACATGCTCGGCAATGTGGCCGAGCTCGCCACCTCCAACGTCTTCATGGTGAAGGACGGGGTGGTGCTGACGCCGCGCGAGAACCGGACCTTTCTCGCCGGCATCACGCGCGGGCGCGTCATGTCGCTGCTCTCGGCCGCGGGCTATCGCGTCGAGGCGACGACCCTCACCGTCGCCGATTTCCTCAACGCGGACGAGATCTTCGCGACGGGGAACTACAGCAAGGTGACGCCCATTACGAAGATTGAAGACCGGGTTCTGCAGCCAGGACCCGTATCGCAGGCGGCGCGGACCCTTTATTGGGAATACGCTCACGCTTAAAGCTGGGCACGCATTGGGTTCGGGCGATTCGCGCTTGAAGGCGGCCTCGCCCGGCCTAATTCGCGCTGCAACGAAACCGCGCGGGGATTGCCGCGCGACAATGGAGGACGCAGATGTCGTTCCAACTTCCCGACCTGCCTTATGCCTATGATGCGCTGGCGCCTTACATGTCGGCCGAGACGCTCGAATATCATCACGACAAGCACCACCAGGCTTACGTGTCGAACGGTTCGAAGCTGCTCGAAGGTTCGGGCCTCGAAGGCGCGTCCCTCGAGGAGATCGTGAAGAAGAGCTTCGGCACGAATGCCGGTCTCTTCAACAATGCCGGCCAGCACTACAACCACATCCATTTCTGGAAGTGGATGACCCCGAATGGCGGCAAGGGCACGATGCCCTCCGAGATCGCCTCGAAGATCGATTCCGACCTCGGCGGCTACGACAAGGCGCGTTCCGACTTCCTTGCGGCCGGCGCCGGTCAGTTCGGTTCGGGCTGGGCCTGGATCGCGGTGAAGGACGGCAAGCTCGAGATCATGAAGACCCCGAACGGCGAGAACCCGCTTGTCCATGGCGGGACCCCGATCCTCGGCGTCGACGTGTGGGAGCACTCCTACTACATCGACTATCGCAACGCCCGTCCGAAGTATCTGGAAGCCTGGTTCGACAACCTCGTGAACTGGGAATACGTGGCCGAGCTCTATTCCAAGGCCTGAGGCGCTCTAAGCACCGTCAGGACGAACATGCGGCGGGACCGGAGACGGTCCCGCCGCATCTGTTTTCAGTAGCGATAGCTGCATTGGGACTGGATCAGCCGTCCCGAGATCTTGCCCGACACCGGGCCCTTCCAGGATTCGCAGGCCCCGAAGGAGGGGAAGCAGCCTGTGAAGGTCACGCCCCGCGACGGGCTCCCCCCGACGATCCCCGACACGCGCCCGACGATCTCGAACTCCGGATAGTCGCGACACTGCGGGGTGTAGGAGTTCACCTCCGAGATCATGAAGGCGGTGTTGACGCCTTGCGCGGCGGCCGGAGTGGCGGCGGCGACGGCCGCGAAGCCGGAGGCGGCGACGGCGGTGGCGAACATGGCGTTGCTGAAGAATTTCATTGTCCTGGTCCCTCTCTGGTGGCCGCTTCGTTGCGGCGATGGGACCGATATGTGCGGGCCGGATGACCACGGAAGGCGGCGGGCCGGGCCAAGCGCCCAAGCTGTGACGGGGGTCACGTCGCGGGGCGGAAAATCGTCGCCGTGGGACGATCCGGCGGGGCGATCCGGCCGGGCGCGCCGGCCGGATCGGGTGGCTACTGCCGGTAGCGGCAGCTGTTCTGGATCAGCCGGCCGTCGATGTGGCCGGAGAGGGGGCGGCGCCAGTTCTCGCACGCCGCGATGCTCGCAAAGCAGCCGGTGAAGGAGACGCCGCGGGCGGGCGAGCCGCCCATGATGCCGGAGACGCGGCCGACGACGGGCGCGTCCGGATGGTCGCGGCAGCGCGGCGTCACGGCGTCGACGCGGGCGATGAAGAACTGGGTCTCGACGCCCTGCGCCACCGCATCGCCGTGAGGCGCGAGAAGGGCGGCGGCGAGGAGCGCGGCGGGGAGGAGGGCTTTCATCGTCATCGGGGCTCCCGGGGCGAAGGTGGCGTGGTCGGGGGAGGGGCCGCCTCGGCGGCCCCACGTCCTTGGTCGGGCCGTTGCCCGTCGGCTCATGCTGCCGTGTCGCGGCCGAGGACCGCAATCACGAACGACTGAACGAGGGCGATCTCCTCCAGCCGCTTGAAGCGGCCGGATGCGCCGCCGTGCCCGGCCTCCATGTTGGTCTTGAGGAGGATGAGCGGGTCGTTGGTGGCGGTGTCGCGCAGGCGCGCCACCCATTTGGCCGGCTCCCAGTAGGTGACGCGCGGGTCCGAGACGCCGGCGAGCACCAGCATCGCCGGGTAGGCCTGCGCGCTCACATTGTCGACCGGCGAGTAGGCGTGGATGCGCCGGAAGGCGGCCTCGTCGCGGATCGGGTCGCCCCATTCGGGCCACTCGGGCGGGGTGAGGGGGAGCGTGTCGTCGAGCATCGTCGTGAGCACGTCGACGAAGGGCACTTCGGCGACGATGCAGCCGAACCGGTCGGGCGCGGCGTTCGCGACCGCTCCCATCAGGAGCCCGCCCGCCGAGCCGCCCTGCGCGGCGATGCCGCCGCGATGGGTGTATTTCTCGGCGATCAGATGGTCGGCGGCGGCGACGAAGTCGGAGAAGGTGTTCGGTTTATGCTCGCGCCGGCCCTTGTCGTACCAGTCGAACCCCTTGTCCATGCCGCCGCGAATGTGGGCGATGGCGTAGACGAAGCCGCGATCGACGAGGCTGAGCGCGTTGGCGCTGAAGCTCGCCGGGATCGTGATGCCGTAGGCGCCGTAGCCGTAGAGGAGGCAGGGCGCGCTGCCGTCGATCGGCGTGTCGACATGGTGCATCAGGCTGACGGGGACGGTCTCGCCGTCGGGCGCGGTCGCCATCAGGCGGCGCGTCACGTAGCGGCTCGCGTCGTGCCCGCTCGGGATCACCTGGCGCTTGCGCAGCCGCCGCTCGCGCGTCGCCATGTCGTAGTCCCAGACCTCGGTCGGGGTCGTCATCGACGAGTAGGAGAAGCGCAGCGAGTTGGTCTGGAACTCGTACCCCTCGCCGAGGCCGAGCGCGTAGGCCTCCTCGTCGAACGCGATCTGGTGCTCGTCCCCGTCGGCGAGGCGGCGGATCACGATGCGCGGCAGCGCGTTCTCGCGCTCCAGCCAGACGAGATAGTCGGCGAACACGATCATATCGACGATCAGGATGCCGGGGCGGTGGGGGACGATGTCCTCCCAGTTCTCCCGCGCCGGATCGTCGACCGGGGCGCGCACGATGCGGAAGTCGCGCGCGTCGCGGTTGGTGCGGATGAAGAGCGTGTCCTCGTTGTGGGCGACGTCATACTCCTCGCCCTCGATCCGCTCGGCGACGAGGCGCGGCTCGGTCGATGGGTCGAGCGCGTCGAAAAGGCGGACCTCCGAGGTCTGGTGGTCGTGCGCGTCGACGACGATGAAGCGGCCCGAGAGGGAGCGGCTCACCGAGACGAAGAAGCCCGGATCCTCCTCCTCGTAGATCAGCATCGGCGGCTCGCCGCTCTTGCGGGCGTAGACGCGCGCCGGGCGGTGGTTCTCGTCGAGCTCCACCGCGACGACGGTTTCGGCGTCGGAGGCGAAGGTGTGGGCGGGGGTGACGCGCTCGAAGAGGGTCACGTCCTCGCCGCTCTCGAGATCGCGCACGAAGAGGGTGAAAAGCTCGCCGCCGGTGCGGTCCGCCGTCCAGGCGAGGCGCTTGTGGTCGGGCGAGTGGCTCGCCGAGCCGAGGCGGAAATAGCCGGTGCCCTCGGCCTCGCGGTTCGCATCGAGGAGGACGTCCGGCGCGGTGGGCGGATTGTCCGGCCCGACCGCTTCGGCGATGTGGCGCGGCATGCGGATGAGGCGCGGATGCTCGGCGCCGTGAATGTAGGCCGAGCCGTAGCCGAAATGGCCGTCGGGGAGGGGGACGGACCAGTCGTCCTCCGCGATTCGGCCGCGCAGCTCGGCGACGAGGCGCTCCTGCAGCCCCTTCAGCGGGTCGAGCACGGCGTCGGTATAGGCGTTTTCCGCTTCCAAATAGTCGCGGATCTCCGGGGCGAGGACGGACGGGTCCGCCATCACCTCGCGCCAATTGGCCGCGCGCAACCAGGAGTAGGGGTCTTCAACCGTGATGCCGTGGTGAGTGACGGCGGTGGGACGCTGGGTCGCGCGGGGCGACCGCGCAGCATTCTTGTCGAGGCTCATTGATCCGAAGCGCTGTGGTCTGGCTGGAAGGAAAGGGCGATACCGTTCATGCAATAGCGCAATCCGGTCGGCGCGGGGCCATCGGGAAAGACATGACCGAGGTGCGCGTCGCAGCGGGCGCAGCGTGTCTCGGTCCGGCGCATGAAAAGCGAGCGGTCTTCGTGTGCAGTGACGGCGTCCTCGTCGACCGGGGCATTGAAGCTCGGCCAACCGGTGCCCGATTCGAACTTGGACTCGGAGCGGAAAAGCGGCTCTCCACAGCACACACAATTGAACGTGCCGGTCCTCTTCTCGTAGTTGAGCGGGCTCGTGAATGCCCGCTCAGTGCCGTGCTTGCGGGTCACGCGAAACTGTTCTGGCGTCAGCTCGGAGCGCCATTCCTTTTCGCTCTTCTCAACTTTCTCGCGTGCGTCTCGCGTCGGCATACTTGTGCATCCTGTTCATCATCCGGCATATGCGCCGACTTAGATGTTCTTCTAGTGGGTGGCGCGGGGTACCTCTTCGTGCCAGCGTCTTCGCTCACTCCCCGTTCATCGATCGGAGTTCCTCTTGTCGCTTCAACCGGACCTCATGCTGTGGCTCGCCTTGGCCCCATTCGTGGCGGCGCTGTTCGCACCAGCGCTCGTCGCGAGGCTGGGCGGGACCGCCGGATGGGTGCTGGCCATCGTGCCCGCGGCCCTGTTCCTCATGTTCGCATCCATGGTGCCCGACGTGGCCGAGGGTGCGAGGATCACCTACGGTGTGGAATGGGCGCCGTCCTATGGTGTCTCATATAGTCATCTGATCGACGGCTTGTCGCTGACCTTCGCGCTGCTCGTCACCGGCATCGGCACCTTCATCGTCATCTATGCCGGCGGCTATCTGAGCGGACACCATCAGCAGGGCCGCTTCCTCTCCTTCCTGCTCCTCTTCATGGGCGCGATGCTGGGGCTCGTGATCGCGGACGACCTCATCTCGATGTTCGTCTTCTACGAGCTGACCTCGATCACCTCGTTCCTGCTGATCGGCTTCGACCACACGCGCGGCCCGGCGCGGCGCGCGGCGCTCCAGGCGCTGATCGTGACGGGGAGCGGCGGCCTCGCCCTCTTCGCCGGCTTCGTCCTGATCCGCGTCGCCTCGGGCGAGACGAGCGTGTCGACCCTCTTCGCCAATCCTGAGGTCCTGCGCGACTCCGCGCTCTATCCGGCGATCTTCGTCCTCGTCGCGCTCGGCGCGTTCACGAAATCGGCGCAGATGCCGTTCCACTCCTGGCTTCCGAACGCGATGGAAGCGCCGACCCCGGTCTCGGCCTATCTCCACTCCGCGACCATGGTGAAGGCGGGCGTCTTCATCCTGATGCGCTTCTCGCCGGTGATGGGGGGGACGAGCCTTTGGGAGACGGTGCTGCCCCTCTTCGGCGGCGCGACCTTTCTGACGGGCGTGATCCTCGGCGTCCGGCAGACCGACCTCAAGCAGATCCTCGCCTACACCACGGTCGCCTCGCTCGGCCTCCTCGTGATGCTGACCGGCGTCGGGACCGAATATGCGATCGCCGGCGCGGTCCTCTATCTCGTCGCCCACGCGCTCTTCAAAGGCGCGCTCTTCATGGTCGCGGGCGCGATCGACCATGAGACCGGCACGCGCGACATCACGATCCTCGGCGGCCTCCTTACGAAGATGCCGATCACCTTCGTCGCGGCCATCCTCGGCTGCGTCTCGATGGCGGGCCTGCCGCCCCTCATCGGCTTCGTCGCGAAGGAAGTGCTCTATGACGGCGTGTGGGAGGCTGGCGGCCTCTCGGCGGTGACGATCACCGCGCTCATCGGCAACGCGCTGATGTTCGCGATAGCGGCCGCGGTCCTCATCCCCTTCTTCGCCAAGCCCGGCGCGCTGCCGAAGAAGGCGCACGAGGCGCCGCCCTCGCTCTGGGTGGGGCCGCTGACGCTCGGCATCCTCGCGCTCGTCGGGGCCCTCTTCCTGGAGGGGACGACGCACGCGGTGATCGGGCCGATGACCTCGGCCGTCGCCGGGGCCGCGGTGGAGCTTCACCTCCACCTCATCCCGACGGGGCTCTATCCGCCGGTGATCCTGACGCTCATCACCATCGGGCTCGGCATCGTCTTCTTCCTCTTCTTCAAGACGCTGCGCGGCGCGATCGCGCGGGCGCTCGAGGCGATCGGGTGGGGGCCGGACATCGGGTTCGACCAGGTGCTGCGCGGGCTCGTCCAGGGCTCCTTCGCGGTGACGCGCGTTCTCCAGCCGGGGAACATGCAGCAATATGTGACGATCACCTTCATCCTGCTCGCGGCCGTGCTCCTCGTGCCGATCGCGGTGGACGGGCTGCCGGAGTGGCGCTTCGTCGGTGAGATCGAGCAGCCCTTCGACCTTGCGATCCTCGCCCTCGCGGTCGTCGGCATCTGGGTGGTCATCGTCTCGCGGTCGCGCCTCGTCGCGATCGTCTCCCTCGGCGTCCAGGGCGTGATGGTCGCGCTGATCTTCATGCTCTATGGCGCGCCGGACCTCTCCTTCACCCAGTTCATGGTGGAGACGCTGTCGGTCGTGATCCTCGCCCTCGTGATGACGCGGCTCGATCTCAAGACGACCGATCATCGCCTGCCCTTCGACGCGGCGAAGGACGGGGTGATCGCGCTCGCCTGCGGTCTCGGCTTCGCGCTGGTGCTCTACAACACGGTGCAGCAGCCCTTCGATGACCGCCTGTCCCAGTTCTTCCTGAAGCACGCCTACGAGGTCGCGCACGGCCGCAACGTCGTGAACGTGATCCTGGTGGACTATCGTGCGCTCGATACGCTCGGCGAGATCTCGGTCGTCATGGCGGCCGGCCTCGCGATCCTGGTCCTCATCCGGATGGGGCCGGCGATCCGCAGCGCCATTGTCGGCCCGCCCGCCGAGAAGGCGGGCCCGAGCATCAGCGCGAACGCCGACGGCGCCGCCGTCGCCCCGTCGAGGTCGTCATGAGCACTCTGATCTTCCGAACCATCGCGCCGTATCTGTCGGCGCTGATGGTGCTGTTCTCCGTCTTCGTGCTCCTGCGCGGGCACAACGAGCCGGGCGGCGGCTTCATCGGCGGTCTGATCGCCGCCTCGGCGCTCGCGATCTACGGCATCGCCTATGGGGTGGACGTGGTGCGCCGGGCGCTGTGGGTCGACCCGAACGCCCTCGCCGGCTTCGGCCTCTTCATGGCCGCCATCGACGGCCTCGCGGCCATCCTCGCGGGCAAGCCGCTTTTGACGGGCATCTGGTACGTGCCTGTCATCTTCGGCGTCGAGATCCCGCTCTCGACGGTCCTCGTGTTCGACGTCGGCGTCTATTTCGTCGTCGTCGGATCCCTGTCGTCGATCGCATTGGCGCTTGAGGAGAGCGACTGATGGAAACCATCCTCTGTATCGTCGTGGGGCTGTTCTTCGCAGCCAGCATCTATCTGATGCTGTCGCCCCACATGGTCCGCATCCTTCTCGGCGTCTCGATCTTCGGCAACGCGGTCAATCTCCTGATCTTCACCTCCGGCCGGCTGACGGCGGCGGTGCCGCCGGTCCTGTCCGAACACGGCCCGCCGACGGCGCTGACGGCCGAGGGGGCCGAGGTGCCGGGCGTCTCCGAGGCCGCGAGCGCCGCGATCATCGAGGGGAGCGAGGCCGCGCACGGCGCCGCTGACGCCGCCGGGGCCGCCGTTCAGGGCGCCGCCGACGCGACGGCCGACGCCGCCCATGCGGTGATGGAGGCCGCGCTCTCGGCGACCGCCAACCCGCTGCCCCAGGCTCTCATCCTGACCGCGATCGTGATCTCCTTCTCCATCTTCGCCTTCTTGCTGGTGCTGACCTTCCGCGCCTACCAGTCGCTCGAAACCGACAATGTCGACGACATGCGCCTCGCGGAACCGACGCCCACCGTGCCGCCGCTCGGGTACTGAGGATCAGAATGCCGCATCGTCTCTTGCCGGTTGTTCTGGCGTTTCTTCTTCCGACCGCAGCCCTCGCCGCCGGCCCGTCCGACGGCGGCGCGACCACCCACGGCGCGATGCTGACCGGCCTCACCGGCATCATCCCCTGGCTCGTCGTCCTGCCGATCCTCTTCCCGATCATCGGGGCGGGCCTCACGCTGACGCTGCGCAACCGTCTCGGCCTGCAGTACCGCGTGGCGCTCGGCGCGATGTTCCTCGCCGCGATCTGCTCGGCTGCGCTCTTCGCGCAGGTCTCGGCGAACGGGCCGCTCATGATGGTGGCAGGCAACTGGCTCCCGCCCTTCGGCATCGTGATGGCGGTGGACCCGTTCGGCGCGCTCCTGGTGCTCGTGACCTCGCTCGTCGGCCTCATCGGGCTCGCTTATGCCCGGGGCGACGTCGACGAGGCAGGCACCCAGTTCGGCTTCTACACCTTCTATTGCCTGCTCATCGCCGGCGTGACCGGGGCCTTCTCCACCGGGGATATCTTCAACCTCTATGTCTGGTTCGAAGTCTTCCTGGTGTCATCCTTCGGCCTCATCGTGCTCGGCGGCCGCCGCATCCAGTTCGACGGCGCGGTGAAGTATGGCGTCCTCAACCTCATCGCGACGACGATCTTCCTGATCGCGGTGGGCGTGCTCTACGGCTTCACCGGCACGCTCAACATGGCCGACATACGCCTCGTGATCGCGGATCTCGAGACCGCGCCGGTGGTGACCGTCGGGGCAATGTTCGTGATGGCGTTCGCCATGAAGGCCGCCGCGATCCCGCTGCACTTCTGGCTGCCGGCGTCCTACCACACGCCCAAAGTCATCGTGTCGGCGTTGTTCGCGGGACTTCTGACGAAGGTCGGCATCTACTCGCTGATGCGCGTGATGATCATGCTTTTCGCCGCGAAGGGCGCGCTCTTCGTGCCGATGATCGGCTGGCTCGGCGTCGTCACCGCGCTTCTCGGCGCGGTCGGCGCGCTCGCGCAGGTGGACCTCAAGCGCATGGCCGCCTTCCTGGTGATCTCCGGCGTCGGCATCATGCTGATCGGCTTCGGCTACGGCACGGAGGCGGGCCTCACCGGCGCGATCGTCTATGCCGTCCACTCGATCATCGTGATGACGGCGATGTTCCTGGTGCTCGGCTACGCCCAGCGCCTCGCGGGCGTCACGCACCTGACGACCGGGACGGACCTCTACGCCGTCCACGGGCTCGCCGCGACGCTGTTCCTGATCTTCGGCTTTGCCGCGGCCGGCCTCCCGCCCTTCTCGGGCTTCTGGCCGAAGCTGATGCTGATCGAGGCGGGCTTCCAGACCGGAGGCACGCTCGGCATCGCGGGCGTCGTCGGCGTGATCCTCAGCGGCCTGCTCACGACGATCGCGGTCGGCCGCACCTGGGTCCTCGTCTACCTGCGCCCGCCGCAGGACGACGGCGTGCCCGATCCGGCGCCGACGCTGGCGGCCGGCGCCTCGCCGCGCCCGTTCGCCTTCTCACTCGTCCTCCTCGCGCTCATCGTCGTCGGGATCGGCCTGGTGCCGAGCCCGCTCATCGAGGCGGCGCGGCAGGGGGCGGCAGGTCTTCTCGATCCGAGCGCGTATCTGGAACGCGTTCTTGAGGTGGAGTGAGCGCGACGATGGCCATCATCCTCATCAACATCATGCTGGCGGTCGCATGGGCGGCCGTGAGCGGATCCTTCTCCTTCGTCCATCTCCTCTTCGGTTTCGTCCTCGGCGGCTTCGCGCTTTGGCTGATTCGCGAGCAGGTGGGCGGCGTCCGACACTTCCGCGGGGCGTGGAACGTCTTGAAGCTCGGGGTGATCTTCATCATCGAGCTGATCAAATCGTCGGTTCACGTGGCGAAACTCGTGCTCTCGCCCTGGCGCACGCTGGAGCCGGCGATCATCGCCTATCCGCTGACGGTTGAGAGCGATGCGGAGATCACGCTGCTCGCGAACATGATCACGCTGACGCCGGGCACGTTGTCCGTCGATGTTTCGGACGATCGCACCACGCTTTACGTCCACGCGATCGACGCGCCGGATCCGAATGCCGTCATCGCCGACATCAAGAGCGGTTTCGAGCAGCTTATTTTGAAGGTCTTCAATCCATGAGCGGCGCTGACTTCCTCACCGCCTGTCTGATTCTGTCGTTCGCGATGTTGTCGGCGGCGTTCGTGCTGTGCATCGTGCGCATCGTTCGCGGGCCGACCTTGCCGGACCGGATCCTCGCATTGGACCTTCTGGTGTCCGTTGCTGTGAGTTACATTGCCGCATTCGGCATTCGGACCGGCTTTTCCATCTACGTCGATATCGCGATCGCGCTCGGCATTGTCGGGTTCCTGTCGACCATCGCGCTGGCGCGTTTCGTGCTGCGTCGCGGGGAATTGTCGCTCGAAGACGGCACCGTGAAAGAGGACGCAAACGATGCCTGAGTGGGCGCTTTACACGGCGGGCGCGCTCTGCGTCCTCGGATCGTTCTTCGTGCTGGTGGCCGCTATTGGCGTGCTTCGGTTTAACGATCTGTACATGCGCATGCATGCCGCCAGCAAATCCGGAACGCTTGGATCCGGGCTTCTGTTGATCTCGCTGGCTGTGTATTCGCAGCAAAGCGAAGTCGTCTTGCGGGCTCTGGCCGGCGTCGCCTTCTTTCTGTTGACGACGCCTGTTTCCGCACATTTGTTGGCGCGTGCTGCCTATACCGTAGGTTATCGTCCTTGTGAGTTGACGAAGCACGACGCCCTTTCGAATCGCGCAAGTGATTGATTTGACTGCTTGGCGAGACCATGCATCTCAGCACGACAGCAATGCTGAGATGCATAGTTGGCGGTTCCTCTTCAGTGCCCTGTTGTCGCAACCTCAGCAGCATCTTTAAGGGATTAACGATTAGGAGAGCAGTGGGGCGGGCTGCTTCTGTTGCTTGATTGTGAATTTACCGGCCGCGGTCTGAAAAACGCAGCCGGTGATCTTGCAGACCTCTTGTCGCTGGAATAGATGATAGGTCGTCTGCATGGGGATGCCGTACCGTCGCCGCTTGTGACTATAGGCGGTATCCTAATACAAAGAATGAGTGACAAATGTCGGAACCCCTACAAGATTCAAACCTTATCGACCTGGCGGCGGAGATTGTTTCTGCATACGTCAGCAACAATTCGGTGGCGTCCCACGATCTTCCTAACCTGATTTCGGACGTCTACGCGGCGCTCCAGAAGACCAATGGTGGCGAGCCCGAGCCTGAGCCCGAGCCCCTGAAGCCTGCCGTCTCGGTGAAGAAGTCGATCACCCCGGACTATCTGATCTGCTTGGAAGACGGGAAGAAGTTCAAGTCGCTGAAGCGCCACCTGCGCACGCACTACAACCTCTCCCCCGAGGAATATCGCGAGCGCTGGAGCCTTCCGGCCGACTATCCGATGGTTGCGCCGAACTATGCCGCCGCTCGCTCCGAGCTTGCGAAGCGCATGGGCCTCGGCCAGCAGCGCAAGAAGCCGGCCCGCGTGTCCCGCGCCAAGGCGGCCGCGAACTAAGGAAGACCCGTCCGGCCCCGGCGCCACCCGCGCCGGCCGCGCTCTGACCGCGCGGGGAGGGACGAGAGAGGCCGCCTTCGCTCCGAGGGCGGTCGGGATGACAAAACGCACGTCGGCCGGTCCTCAGAGATCGGCTTGGCGTGCGTTTGTGTTTGGTGCGCTCGCCCCGGCCGCGACCGCGGCTCCAGCCCCGGCGCGCGCGGCGGTCTCGGCGCGCTTCAGCGCCTGCGAGAGCGCCAGATGGCGCGTCAGGTCGTAGGACCAGTGCCCGCACCGCCCACGTGCCCGCTCGCGCCGCAGCGCCGCGCGCAGACGGCGGATCTCCCGCGACTCCCCCGCCGCCGGCGCCGCCGGTTGCGCGCGCGGCGGACCATCCACAGCCTCGCCCGGATTTGCAATTAACGATTGTATAGAACTTGTTGGCGTGTTGCAGCGGGCCATGATGGCGTCCCCTATGATGCACTAAGCCGCAGGATAGTTTTCTGCAGCGAGGCGGGGACAACCCGTGTGGTTGGGGCAATTTCCCTAGCGATTCACTAAAATTGACTGTCAAACGTTAAATTGTAATTCTCTGAACTTATCCCCGCTTTCCAATCCAACTTTAAATTGTGTTTGCTGACACGCGGAACTGCCCGCCTGCAGGGGAAGGCGAAAAATGCAAACACACCAGTTCGCGGCTCTGGATGCCATGCCGTCCTACGACCCGTGGAAGTCGATAGATCGGCGCACGGTGAGACGCATGATCGAGCTGACGGTCGCCGCCGCGCTCGATCTTCCGGTCGACGAGCTCGCCGCGAAGACAAGACGCACCGCGCCGGTGGCCTTCGCCAGGCAAATCGCGATGTATTGCGCGCACGTCACCTTCGGCTGGTCGCTAACCGAGGCGGGCGAGATCTTCGACCGCGACCGCACCACCGCCTCGCATGCCTGCCGCGTTGTGGAGGATCGCCGCGATGACGAGCGGATCGACGCGATCATCCAGATCGTGGAGGATGTCCTGTCGGCGTGGCTCACCACCATCGAGAATTGCCGGACGCTGTCGCCGCGGGGCGCCGAGTGAGCGCTCTCGTGACACGGGCCCTGCGCCTTCTCGGCGAACGCGAGGTGCGCGAAGGGGATGACCGTGCCGTCCGCCTCAAGGCCGAGGAGGGGGAGATCGTCCTCGACCGCGACCTCGTCCGCACGATGCTGAGCGAGGGGCTCCTGGAGCGGCGGCAGGGCGCGCTTGCCCGCACCACCGCCGGACGGGCGCATCTGAGACGCGCGCTCTCCGCCGGGGAGGGGGCCTTCGCCGCCCAGCACCAGGCCCCGGCCGAGCGTGAGGTCGCCGGCGGGACGCGCGTGGCGGTGAACGCCGCCGAGAGCCCGCTCGCCTGGCTCGCGACGCGCAAGGACCGCGACGGGGCCCCGCTGATCACCGAGGCGCAATACCGCGCCGGCCGCCGCCTCCACCGCGACCACAGCCGCGCACGCGGCGAGGCGCGGGTGACGCAGAGCTGGGACGCGTCGGGCGTGCGCTCGGAGGCGCGGCGCGACGGCCTCTCGGTCTCGGAGGGGGCGATGGAGGCGCGGCGCCGCGTGGTGCAGGCGCTCGATACGGTCGGGGCGGGACTCGCCGAGATCCTGGTCCTCGTCTGTTGCGAGGAGATGGGGCTCGAGGCGGTGGAGAAGCGCCTGCGCTGGCCGGCCCGCTCGGGCAAGGTGGTGCTGCGCCTCGCGCTCGACCGCCTCGCCAATCACTACGGGATCGGCGATCTCGCTTCGGGCGGGGCGGCGCGCGGCATCATCCAGTGGGGCGCGGCCGACTACCGCCCGCGCGCCTGATCGGCCGGCGAAGCGGAATCTTCGGCCCGGCCGTTTACGCCGGGCCGGAAAGCGCACTATCTCCTCTTCAAAAGGGAGTGCCATGACCGACGCTGACGAGATTGCCGAAGCCTTCGAGCTCATCGACGACTGGGAAGAGCGCTATCGCTACGTGATCGAGCTCGGCAAGGAGCTGCCCGACTTTCCGGACGCGCTGAAGACCGATGCGACCAAGGTCGAGGGCTGCGTCTCGAAGGTGTGGCTCCTCACCGGCGTCGACGACGACCGTCTCGTCGTGAAGGGCGACAGCGACGCGATGATCGTGCGCGGGCTCGTGGCGATCCTCATCGCCTACTATACGGGCCGGCCGGTCGAGGCGGTGCCGACGCTCGATGTCGAGGCCTTCCTGCGCACGCTCCATCTCGACGAGCACCTGACGCCGCAGCGCTCCAACGGCCTCGCCTCCATGGTGAAGCGCATCCGCCACGACGCCACGCGCCTCGCCGCGACGACCTGATCGCGGCGCCACGCGCCGGCGTCATTCGCCGGCTGGCGGGGCCCAGCGATAGATCCAGTCCACCCGAGCCAGGATCCCCTTCGCGCCGAGCTGGCGCATCGCGAAATCGCGCGCGAGGGTGAGGGGGGCGGGCATATGGTAGATCCGCCCCTGCTGTACCGTCTGGCGCGCGAGGCGCTGGGTGCGCGGCCGCCGCGCCGCCGCGTACGCGCCGAGGGCCGCGGGGCCCACCCCATGAAGGCGCACCATCGCGCCGAGCACGGCCGCATCCTCGATCGCCATCGCGCCGCCCTGGGCGAGGAAGGGCAGCATCGCGTGCGCGGCATCCCCCACGAAGGCGACGCCGCCGCTCTCATAGATGTGGCGGGGCCGCACCCGCATCGGCCAGGGCGCCCAGTCCGCGACGTCGGCGATGGTCGGGCCGGTGCTGGTGGTGGCGAGCGCCTCGGGCGTGCGCTGCGCCTCGGGCGCGACGAGCACGCAATTCTCGTCCTCGTCCGTCAGCGCGTAGCGGACCACATGGTGGCCGTCGCCGAGGACGAGCTCGGTCCCGCCGCCGGGCGACGTGCGCCCCTTGCCACGCCACGCGATCCACCCGGTGTCCGCCGCGCTGTCGCCGACCAGCCGCTGGCGGATGCGCGAGTTCACTCCGTCGGCTGCAATGACGAGGGTCGCGGCGATCTCCTCCCCCGCGAGCCGCACCGCGCTGCCGTCCTCGGCGACGCGTTCGACCTCGCAATCATAGCGGATCTCGATCGACGGCCGCGCCTCCGCCTCGGTGAGGAGGGCGGTGTGGAGCGCGGCGCGCGAGGCGGTGAGATAGGGGGCGCCGAAGCGCGCCTCGAAACGCGCATCGTAGGGAAGGCGCGTGATCGCGCGCCGCTCGCCCGCGCCATAGACGGCGAGCGCGTTGGGCCGGGCGGCGATCGCGTCGACCCGCGCCTCGGCCCCGATCGCCCGCAGCGCCTTCACGGCGTTCGGGGAGAGCTGGATGCCCGCGCCGGCATTGGCCGCGATCGCGGCGCGGCGCTCCAGGACGAGCACCCGGTTGGCATCGCTGAGGGCGAGCGCGGCCGAGAGCCCCGCGATCCCGGCGCCGACGACGATGATCATGCGCCGTTCATTCCCTTCCGGCGGCGCGGGGTCGCGCCGCGTGTCGTGCTCAGACGGCGCCGTGGGTGGCGGTCGCGGAGGCGACGCACTCGGACGGGTCGGCCTCGTGGTGCTTCAGCGCCGGGTCGTAGACATAGACCGTGGAGCAGTAGGGGCAGATCGCCTCGCTGTCCCCGCCCATGTCGAGGAACTCGTGCGGATGGTCGAAGGGCGCGAGCGCGCCCATGCACATGAATTCGCGCGCGCCGATACGCACCCGGCGAACACCGGGCGTGTTGTGGAAGAGCGGGGTCGACCCCTCAGCCATGATGTTTCTCCATTCCGGCCGGTCCGATATCGCGGGCCCGGCTCACATGCCCAGATAGTTCGGGCCCCCGCCACCCTCGGGCGGCACCCAGTTGATGTTCTGGTTGGGGTCCTTGATGTCGCAGGTTTTGCAGTGAACGCAATTCTGCGCGTTGATCACATAGCGCGGCTCGCCGTCCTCACGGTGCCATTCATAGACGCCGGCCGGGCAATAGCGCGCCGACGGACCGTCGAAGACGCCGAGTTCAGACGACTTTTGCAAGGCCGGGTCCAGCACCTTGAGGTGGATCGGCTGGTCTTCTTCGTGATTGGTGTTCGACAGGTAGACCGAGGAGGGGCGGTCGAAGCGCGTCACCCCGTTGGGCTTCGGGTAGGCGATCGGCTTCGTCTTGCCCGCCGGCTTCAGCTTGGCGAAGTCCGGCCCGCCATGTGAGAGCGTCCCGAACAGGGAGAAGCCGAAGAGCGAGTTCGTCCACATGTCGAGCCCACCGGCCGCGAGCCCGGCAAGCGTGCCGAACTTCGACCAGAGCGGCTTCACGTTGCGCACCGGGTAGAGGTCGCGCCCGATGGTGGAGGAGCGCCAGGCGGCCTCGTAGGAATCCAGGGAATCGTTGGCCCGCCCCGCGGCAAGCGCGGCGAAGAGATGCTCCGCCGCGAGCATCCCGGAGTGGATGGCGTTGTGGCTGCCCTTGATTCGGGGCACGTTGACGAACCCCGCCGCGCAGCCGACGAGACAGCCGCCGGGGAAGACGAGCTTCGGCACCGACTGATAGCCGCCTTCCGCGATTGCGCGCGCGCCGTAGGCCTCGCGCGTCGCCCCTTCGAGCATCGGGGCGATCGCCGGGTGGTCCTTCAGGCGCTGAAGCTCCTGGAAAGGATCGAGGTGCGGGTTCGCATAGTTGAGATGGACGACGAACCCCAGCGCCATGAGGTTCTCGCCATAATGGTAGAGGAACGAGCCGCCGCCGGTGGAATTGTCGAGCGGCCAGCCCATCGTGTGCATCACGAGGCCTGGCTCGAACACGGCGTCGCTGACGCGCCAGACCTCCTTGAGGCCGATCCCGTATTTCTGTGGCTCGCGCCCCTTGTCGAGGCCGTGTTCGGCGATGATCCGCTTCGTCAGCGAGCCGCGCACGCCCTCGGCGAGGACGACATATTTGCCGCCGAGCTCCATGCCGGGGGTGAAGGAATCCTTCGGCTCACCGTCGCGCCCGACGCCGAGATCGCCGGTGACGATGCCCTCGATCGTGCCGTTCTCGCCGCGGATGAGGTCGGCGGCGGGGAAGCCCGGATAGATCTCGACGCCGAGCCCTTCGGCCACTTCGCCGAGCCAGCGGCACAGATTGCCGAGCGAGCCGACATAGTTGCCGTGGTTCGACATCAGCCCCGGCATCAGGACATTCGGGAGCGCGACGTCGCCGGCCGGGCCGAGGAAGCGGAACACGTCGCGCGTCACCGCCGTCTTCAGCGGGCAGTCCTCGCTGGTGCGCCATTCAGGGACCAGCGCGTCGAGGCCGGACGGGTCGATCACCGCGCCCGACAGGATGTGCGCGCCGACTTCGGAGCCCTTTTCCACGACGACGACGGAGATCTCCTCCTCCCGTTCGGCCGCGAGCTGCTTGAGGCGAATGGCGGTGGCAAGCCCTGCAGGACCCGCTCCGACCACAACGACGTCATAGTCCATGCGCTCGCGCTCGATGGTCATCGGTCTCCTCGTCCCCGTTCGTGTTCGGCCGCGCCCTCGACAGTCGGGCGTCGCGGCTCTTACGTTTGTCTACGTTGAAGGTAGGCGGATATGGAAGAGGCACATTTCCCGCGCGACCCCATCCGGGACTTCCTGCGCGCGAGCGGCGTGACCGCCGAGGTCGAGGAAAGTCCGCAGAATCGCTTCGCCGAGCTGCCGCCCGTGCCGATCGCGCCGCACCAGCCGGCCGCGCTCCCGAAGGCGCATCCGCGCCAGCCCGTCGCCCCTCAATGGGAGCCGCCGGCCGAGGCCGCGCCGCCCCAGGCGAGCGCGGAGGCGCGCGCCGCGGTCCACGCCGCGCGCGAGGTCGCACGTCAGGCGGCGACGCTCGACGCGCTGCGCGCCGCGCTCGAAGGGTTCGAGGGCTGTCCGCTGAAAGAGACCGCGCGCTCGACGTGCTTCGGCGAGGGGCCGGTCGGGGCCGCGATCATGTTCGTCGGCGAAGCGCCGGGGCGGGACGAGGACGAGGCCGGGCGCCCCTTCGTCGGCCGCTCCGGCCAGCTCCTCGAGAAGATGCTCACGGCAATCGGGCTCACGCGCGCCGACGTCTATATTTCCAACGTCATCCCCTGGCGCCCGCCCCTCAACCGCACGCCGAGCCCGATCGAGACGGCGACGTGCGAGGTGTTCGTGCGGCAGGAAATCCGTCTGGTGCGGCCAAAGGTCCTGGTGCCGCTCGGGGGCGCCGCGGCCAAGACATTGTTGCAGGTGGACGCCGGAATCGTGCGCCAGCGCGGCCGTTGGGTGCGCTACGCGATCGACCCGGCCGCGCCCGAGGACGCGATCGACGCTGTTGCAACCTTCCATCCGGCCTATCTCCTACGGACGCCGGCGGAGAAGCGGCGCGTCTGGTGGGACCTCATGGCCATCCGGCGCCGCCTCGAGGCCGAGCACGGTCTGCCGCCCGTCCACTGAGACGCGCGGCGCAATCGGAGACGAGGGGGAGCGATGCGGTTCTGGCGATCGCGGAAGGTGACGGTGCCGGTCGTCCGGCTCCAGGGGACGATCGGCATGGGCTCGCCGCTGCGGCCGGGCCTGTCGATGGCGGGCGTCGCGAGCGCGATCGACAAGGCCTTCGCGATGAAGAGCCCGGCCGTCGCCCTCGTCATCAATTCGCCGGGCGGGTCGCCGGCGCAGTCCTCGCTGATCTTCACGCGCGTGCGCAAGCTCGCCGAGGAGAAGGAGAAGCGCGTCTTCGTGTTCGTGGAGGACGTCGCGGCCTCGGGCGGCTACTGGCTCGCGGTCGCGGGTGACGAGATCTATGCCGACGCGACCTCGATCCTCGGCTCGATCGGCGTCGTCACCGCGACGTTCGGCTTCACCGAGCTTCTGGAGAAGCTGGGGGTGGAGCGGCGCATCTATACGATCGGCGAAAACAAGGCGATCCTCGATCCCTTCAAGCCGGAGCGCGAGCAGGACATCGCGATCCTGCGCGCCGTCCAGCAGGACATCCAGGACGCCTTCGTGGCGGTGGTGAAGGCGCGGCGTGGCGAGAAGCTGAGCAGCGACCCGGACCTTTTCACCGGCCGCTTCTGGTCGGGGACGAGCGCGCTCGGCCATGGCCTCATCGACGGGATCGGGGATCTGCGCACCGTCCTGCGCAACCGCTATGGCGCGAAGGTGGTGCTGAAGCCGATCTCGGCCGCGCGCCAGTCCTTCTGGCGCAAGAGCCTCGGCCTGTCGGCGGACCTCTCCGCCGAGGCGATGATCGGCGCCGTCCGCGCCGACCGCCTCTGGGAGCGGCACGGGCTCTAGATCGGCCGTCTCAGGCGCCCGCGAGGTCGAGCATCGCGGCGCGGAAGCGGGCGGCGATGGCGTCGCGGCGGATGTGGCGGCCGTTCTCCACGAGGCGGCGCCCGCCCGACCAGACGGTCGCGACCCGCGTCCCTTCCGCGAAGATCCAGTGGTCGATCGCCTTGTCGGCCGGCACCCACGGCACCGCCGAGTGGTCGAGCGCGAGGAGATCGGCGGCCTCGCCCGGCGCGATCCCCCGCGCGCCGCCGACCGCGGCCGCTCCCCCGGCAAGCGCGTGCTCGAAGAGGTGGCGGCCGGTGGAGCCACCGGTCGGCGCGATGACGTTGCGCAGCCGCTTCGAGAGGCGCTGCGCGTACTCCACCTGCCGCAATTCGCCCGACAGCGTGATCTCGATGTTGGAGTCGGAGCCGACGCCGAAGCGGCCGCCATTGCCGAGCACGGTCGAGGCGCGGAAGATCCCGTCGCCGAGATTGGCCTCGGTGATCGGGCAGAGCCCCACCACCGCGCCGCTTTCCGCGACGCCCTTCGCCTCGTCCTCGGTCATGTGAGTCGCGTGGATGAGGCACCAGCGCTCGTCGACCGGGGCGTTCTCCAGAAGCCACTCCACGGGCCGGATGCCGTTCGCGGAAAGGCACGCGTCGACCTCGCCCGTCTGCTCGGCGATGTGCATGTGGATCGGGCCGCCGTTGGCGAGCGGCTGGACGGCGGCGAGCTCCTCGCCCGTCACCGCCCGCAGGCTGTGCGGCGCGACGCCGAGGACACCGCCCGGAAGGTCCGCGACGAGCCCTGCCGCGCGCTCCATGAGGCGGGCGAAGGCGTCGAGGTCGTGGATGAAGCGGCGCTGGCCGTCGATCGGCGGCAGGCCGCCGAAATCGGAGTGGGCGTAGAAGACGGGGAGGAGGGTGAGGGCGATCCCGGACTCCACGCTCGCCGCGGCGATCCGCTCGCTCATCTCGGCGGGGTTCACATAGGGCGCGCCGTCCTTGTCGTGGTGGAGATAGTGGAACTCGCCGATGCGCGAGAAGCCCGCCTCCAGCATCTCCATGTAGAGCTGCGCGGCGACCGCCTCGACATGCTCCGGCCCCATCGAGAGGCCGAACCGGTACATCTGCGTCCGCCAGCTCCAGAAATTGTCGTCCGCCGGGCCGCGCGTCTCGGCAAGGCCCGCCATCGCGCGCTGGAAGGCGTGGCTGTGGACGTTCGAGACGGCGGGGAGGAGGAACTCAACCCGCTCGTCGCCCGCCACCGGCGCGACGCCGGTCTCCACGCCGCCGATCGTCCCGTCACTCAAGGTGACCCGCACGTCTCGGGCGAGGCCGCCCGGCAGGAGCGCGTTCTCGGCGTGGATGGCGGCCATCGGAATCTCCTTGCGGGGCAGGATAACGAATTTCGGCTTGCCCGTCTCGATAATAAGTATATACATAATAGCGACGCAGGCAAGCGGCGACGAAGAGCGGGGCATCGGGTGGCGGACGGGATTTCGATCTGGACCAACGCGCGGCTGGCGACGCTCGACCCGCGCCTGCCGGGCCTCGGCACGGTGGAGGACGGCGCGCTCGCGGTCCGCGACGGCCGCATCCTTTTCGCCGGCCTCCGCGCCGACCTGCCGGCCGCGCTCGCCGCCGGCGCCGAGAGCATCGATTGCGGCGGCCGCTTGATCACCCCCGGCCTCGTCGACTGCCACACCCATCTCGTCCACGCCGGCAACCGCGCGGCCGAGTTCCGGATGCGCCTTTCCGGCGCGACCTATGAGGAGATCGCGAAGGCGGGGGGCGGCATCGTCTCCTCCGTCGCCAACGTGCGCGCCGCGAGCGAGGACGACCTCGTGCGCGAGAGCCTGCCCCGCCTCGACGCGCTGATCGGCGAGGGCGTCACCACCATCGAGATCAAGTCCGGCTACGGCCTCACGGTCGCCGACGAGGCGAAGATGCTGCGCGCGGCCCGCCGCCTCGGCGAGGTGCGCCCGGTCAGCGTCACGACCACCTATCTCGGCGCGCACGCCGTCCCGGCCGAGTATCGCGGCCGCAACGGCGATTTCCTCGACGAGATCGTCCTGCCCGGCCTCGCCGCCGCGCACGCGGACGGCCTTGCCGACGCGGTGGACGGCTTCTGCGAGGGGATCGCCTTCTCGCCGGAGGAGATCGCCCGCGTGTTCGACGCCGCGTCGGCGCTCGGCCTCCCGGTGAAGCTCCACGCCGACCAGCTCTCCAACCTCTCCGGCGGCGCGCTCGCCGCGCGCTATGGCGCGCTCTCGGCCGATCACCTCGAATATCTCGACGCCGCGGGGGCGGCCGCGATGGGGGCGGCCGGCACCGTCGCGGTGCTCCTGCCGGGCGCCTACTATTTCCTGCGCGAGAAGACCGCGCCGCCGGTGGCGCGCCTGCGCGAGCAAGGCGTCGCGATCGCGCTCGCGACCGACAACAATCCCGGCACCTCGCCGCTGACCTCGCTCCTCCTCACCATGAACATGGGGGCGACGCTGTTCGGCCTCACCGTCGAGGAATGCGTTGCCGGCGTCACGCGCGAGGCGGCCCGCGCCCTCGGCCGTCTCGGCGAGATCGGCACGCTGGAGGCCGGCAAGTCGGCCGACTTCGCGCTCTGGGATGTCGGCGAACCGGCCGAGCTCGTCTACCGTATGGGTTTCAATCCGCTGCACGCGCGGGTCTGGAAAGGCCGCCGCGGCGCTGGCCTCGGAGAACGATGATGACGATCATTCTGCGTCCGGGCGCGGTGCCGCTCGCCGACCTCGCCACGATCTACTGGACCTCCGCCGACGCCCGCCTCGACCCCGAATTCGACGCGGGGATCCAGAAGGCGGCCGCCCGGATCGCCGCGATCGCGGCCGGCAACGAGCCGGTCTACGGCGTCAACACCGGCTTCGGGAAGCTCGCCTCGATCAAGATCGACGCGGCCGACACGGAGACGCTCCAGCGCAACCTCATCCTCTCCCATTGTTGCGGCGTCGGCGCGCCGCTGCCGGAGGGGATCGTGCGCCTCATCATGGTCCTGAAGCTCATCTCGCTCGGCCGCGGCGCGTCGGGCGTTCGGCTCGCGCTGGTGCGCCTCATCGAGGACATGCTGGCGCGCCGCGTGACGCCCGTGATCCCCGAGCAGGGGTCGGTCGGCGCGTCGGGCGACCTTGCCCCGCTCGCCCACCTCGCGGCGGTGATGATGGGGGAGGCGGAAGCCGTCTTCGAGGGCAAGCGCCTGCCGGGCCGCGAGGCGCTGGAGAAGGCGGGGCTCACCCCGGTGGTGCTCGCCGCGAAGGAGGGGCTCGCCCTCATCAACGGCACCCAGACCTCCACCGCGCTCGCCCTCGCCGGGCTCCTCCGCGCGCACCGTGCGGCGCAGTCGGCGCTGATCACGGGCGCGATGTCGACCGACGCGGCGATGGGCTCGTCGGCCCCCTTCGTGGAGGACATCCATCTCCTGCGCGGCCACAAGGGGCAGATCGACACAGCGGCGGCGCTGCGCGGCCTCCTCGAAGGCTCGCCGATCCGCCAGAGCCACCTCGACGGGGACGAGCGCGTGCAGGATCCCTACTGCATCCGCTGTCAGCCGCAGGTCGACGGGGCGTGTCTCGACCTCCTGCGCATGGCCGCGCGCACGCTGGAGATCGAGGCGAACGCCGTCACCGACAACCCGCTCGTCCTCTCCGACGACAGCGTCGTCTCGGGCGGCAATTTCCACGCCGAGCCGGTCGCCTTCGCGGCCGACCAGATCGCGCTCGCCGTGTGCGAGATCGGCGCGATCTCGCAGCGGCGCATCGCGCTCCTCGTCGACCCGGCGCTCTCCTACGGTCTCCCCGCCTTCCTCGCGAAGTCGCCGGGGCTGAATTCGGGCCTCATGATTGCCGAGGTCACGTCGGCGGCCCTCATGAGCGAGAACAAGCAGATGTCGCACCCGGCCTCAGTGGACTCGACGCCGACCTCCGCCAACCAGGAGGATCACGTGTCGATGGCCTGCCACGGGGCGCGCCGTCTCCTGCAGATGACGCAGAATCTCTACACGATCATCGGGATCGAGGCGCTGACGGCGGCGCGCGGGATCGAGTTCCGCGCGCCCCTCACCACGAGCCCGGAATTGCAGAAGGCGCTCGCCTCGCTGCGCGCGGTCGTCTCGCGCCTCGACGAGGACCGCTACATGGCGCCGGACCTTGCCGCCGCCGCCGCGCTGGTCTCGGAAGGGCGCCTCGTCGCGAGCGTTTCCGGCGCGCTGCTCGTCACCTTGGAGGGTTGAGGTGGCGCGCCCCCTCGACCCCGACACGAACCGGACATTTCATCCTGGGACGCAGGCCAGACGCCGCGTCCCGCATTGCACCGAGAGGAACTGACGATGGACGATCCTCGTCGCAATATGCGTGACGTGCGGGCGCCGCGCGGCAACGCGCTCAACGCCAAGAGCTGGATGACCGAAGCGCCGCTGCGCATGATGATGAACAACCTCGATCCGGACGTCGCCGAGCGCCCGCACGAGCTCGTCGTCTATGGCGGCATCGGCCGCGCGGCCCGCACGTGGGACGATTTCGACCGCATCGTCGCCTCGCTGAAGTCGCTCGAGGAGGACGAGACGCTGCTCGTCCAGTCCGGCAAGCCGGTCGGCGTCTTCCGCACCCACAAGGACGCGCCGCGCGTCCTCATCGCCAACTCCAACCTCGTCCCCCACTGGGCGACGTGGGACCATTTCAACGAGCTCGATAAGAAGGGCCTGGCCATGTACGGCCAGATGACCGCGGGCTCGTGGATCTATATCGGCACGCAGGGCATCGTTCAGGGCACCTACGAGACCTTCGCCGAGGCCGGCCGTCAGCATTATGGCGGCGACCTCAAGGGGCGCTGGATCCTCACCGGCGGGCTCGGCGGGATGGGCGGCGCGCAGCCGCTCGCCGCGGTGATGGCGGGCGCCTGCTGCCTCGCCGTCGAGTGCGACGAGACCCGCGTCGATTTCCGCCTGCGCACCCGCTATCTCGACGCCAAGGCCCACACCCTCGACGAGGCGCTCGCCATGATCGGGACGTGGACGAAGGCGGGGGAGGCGAAGTCCGTCGGCCTCATCGGCAACGCGGCCGAGATCTTCCCCGAGCTCGTCCGTCGCGGCGTGAAGCCGGACATGGTCACCGACCAGACCTCGGCCCACGACCCGATCCACGGCTATCTCCCGCTCGGCTGGACCGTCGCCGACTGGCGCGCCAAGCAGGAGAGCGACCCGAAGGCGGTCGAGGCCGCCGCGCGCGCCTCGATGAAGCAGCACGTCGCCGCGATGGTCGATTTCTGGAACATGGGTGTGCCGACGCTCGACTATGGCAACAACATCCGCCAGGTCGCGAAGGAGGAGGGGCTTGAGAACGCCTTCGCCTTCCCCGGTTTCGTGCCGGCCTATATCCGCCCGCTCTTCTGCCGCGGCGTCGGCCCGTTCCGCTGGGCCGCCCTCTCCGGCGATCCGGAGGACATCTACCGCACCGACGCCAAGGTGAAGGAGCTGCTGCCCGACGACGCGCACCTTCACAACTGGCTCGACATGGCGCGCGAGCGGATCGCCTTCCAGGGCCTGCCGGCGCGCATCTGCTGGGTCGGGCTCGGCGAGCGGCACCGCCTCGGCCTCGCCTTCAACGAGATGGTGCGCACGGGCGAATTGAAGGCGCCGATCGTGATCGGGCGCGACCATCTCGATTCCGGCTCTGTCGCCTCGCCGAACCGCGAGACCGAGGCGATGAAGGACGGCTCCGACGCGGTGTCCGACTGGCCGCTCCTCAACGCGCTCCTCAACACCGCCTCCGGCGCGACCTGGGTCTCGCTCCACCATGGCGGCGGCGTCGGCATGGGCTTCTCCCAGCACTCCGGGATGGTGATCTGCTGCGACGGCACCGAGGACGCCGACCGCCGCATCGGCCGCGTCCTGTGGAACGACCCCGCGACGGGCGTGATGCGCCACGCCGACGCCGGCTACGAGACGGCGATCGAGTGCGCCAAGGAGAAGGGCCTCCGCCTGCCGGGCATTCTCGGCAACTGAGGGGCGGGGCCGTCCGCCGAGAGAGCGCCCGCCACCGCGGCGAGCGCGATTCTCGATATGTCTAGACATTATGGCTGCCGCAGGGGGAGAGGCCGCGTTGAAACCCATCCACCAGCAGATCTTCGACGACATCGAAGGCAAGATCATGGACGGGCGCTGGCAGCCGGGGCAGCGGATCCCCTACGAGTACGAGCTTGAAGAGGAGTATGGCTGCTCGCGCATGACGGTGAACAAGGCGCTCACCGCGCTTGCCGATCGCGGCATGATCATCCGCAAGCGCCGCGCCGGCTCCTTCGTCGCCCAGCCCCAGATCGACCGCACCGTCATGGAGATCCAGGACATCGGCGCGGCGGCGCAGCTTGCCGGGCACGACTATGCCTACGAGATCCAGTCGAGCCGGATCGAGCGCCTCGGCGAGGCCGACGCCGCCCGCCTCGGCGTCGACGGCAAGCCGGAGGTGCGGCGCATCACCTGCCTCCACCTCGTCGACGGCAGGCCCCACGCGGTGGAGGACCGCATGATCATGCTCGACGCGGTGCCGCGCGCCCGCTTCGAGGGGTTCGACGCCAAGCCGCCCGGAAGCTGGCTCCTGGAGCAGGTGCCCTGGTCGGCCGCCAAGCACGTGATCACCGCGATCCCCGCCGACGCCGCCATCGCCCGCGCGCTCGACATGGCGAAGGGCGCGCCGTGCCTGCTCCTCTCCCGCCAGACCTGGCAGGGCGGGCGGACGGTGACCTATGTGGAGATCACCCACCCCGGCGACCGCTACCAGTTCACCGGCTACTTCCAGCCCCTCAGCCCGGCGTCCCACTGACGGGACGCGCCACGGCCGCGGCGGCCCGCCCGCCATCCCCGCGCAAGCGCCGGCCGCTATATCCGCTAGAGACGTCATAAGGGGCGGACGATCACGCGTTCGACGCCCGCCCCGCGGCCGCCTCTCGCGCGGCCCCGGCTGCCATGAGTTCGGGCACCCGGTCTGACATGACGAGATCCCCGCGAAGCCACCTCCGGCGCCGCACGCTTGCGGCGGGCGGATGCGCGTGCCCCGGCCGTCCATCGGCCGCACCCGTGGCGCGCCGCGCGGATCCCATCCCGAGGAGACAGACCGAGTGCGCCGCGCGTGACCCGCGCGCGGCCGAAACCAACGCGAGGAGAGCCATGGAGATCAAGCAGTTGCGCTATTTCAAGCGTGTTGCGGATGCGGGGAGCGTCTCGCGCGCCGCAGCGGCGCTCTCCGTGGCGCAGCCCGCCGTCAGCCGCCAGATCGCCAATCTGGAGGAAGCGCTCGGCACGCCGCTCTTCTTCCGCAACGGGCGTGGAGTGAAGCTGACCGACGCCGGCGAGCAGCTCTACTCCCACGCCAACGACATCCTGGAGGCGGTGCGCCAGGCCGAGCAGAATGTGCGCGACACGATGGGGATCGCGCGCGGCACGATCCTCATCGGCTCGATGCCGACGGTCGTGCGCTATCTCGCCCCGCCGCTCCTCCTCAACGTGCAGAAGGCGTTCCCGGACCTCGACCTAGAATTCACCGAGGGGATGTCCGGCTACGTCAACGAATGGCTCTCGAACGGGCTCCTCGACGTTGCGATCCTCCACGACGCGACGCGCACCCAGCATTTCCTCACCGAGCCGCTGATGTGCGAGGCGCTCGTCTTCGTGACCGCGGACACGAAGGGGGAGACGGGACCGATCGCCTTCCGAGATGCCATCGCGCGGCCCCTGGTGCTGCCACGCCGAGTGCACGGATTGCGCCTCTACGTGGAGCGCGTCGCCGCCAACATGCGCCTGCAGCTCAACGTCGCAGGCGAGCTCGACTGCGCGATGGCGATCAAGGCGATGGTGCGCGAGGGGCGCGGCGACAGCATCATGCCGCACGGCGCCGTGGCGGACGAGGAGGGCCTCGCGGTGCGTCCGGTCTCCGATCCCGCCCTGCAACGCACGCTGCTCCTCGCGACGTCGTCGCAGCGGCCGGTCTCGCAATCCACCCGCGCCGTGATCCAGGAGCTGAAGAAGCTCGTGCGCAATTTCACGAGCGGGCGCGGCTGGCCGGGGGCGGAGCGCTATAGCGACCGCCCGGCCCAGCGCCCGGCGCAGGAGCCCTACACCCCCTGTGCGGACGAGGCGCGCGCCGGCTCGTTCGACCACGCGGCGTGAAGCGTGACGCGAACGGCGCACCAGCCGGCGAACCTTCGCGGGAGGGTTGATCGCGCCCGAGAGGGACCGTAAGCCAGCGCAAGTCTACCGGAGTCGCTGAACGTGTCGAATGTCAAAGGGATCGTGCTGGCAGGCGGTGCCGGCACGCGGCTGCGACCGATCACCAACGTGATCTCGAAGCAGCTCTTGCCCGTGTACGACAAGCCGATGATCTACTACCCGCTCGGTGTGCTGATGCTTGCCGGGATCCGTGACATCCTGATCATCACCACCCCGGAGGACGCCCCGCTCTTCCACCGCCTCCTGAACGACGGGTCGGACTGGGGCATCTCGATCAGCTACGCCGTCCAGCCGAAGCCGGAAGGCCTCGCCCAGGCCTTCATCATCGGACGCGAGTTCGTCGGCAACGACCGCGTCGCCCTCGTCCTCGGCGACAACATCTATTATGGGCACGGTCTCGAGGATCGCCTCGCCGCCGCCGCGCAGCGCGAGGTCGGGGCCAGCGTCTTCGCCTATTATGTGAAGGATCCGGAGCGCTACGGCGTCATCGCCTTCGACGAGACGGGCAAGCCGTCCCGCATCCTCGAAAAGCCGCAGGATCCCCCGTCGAACTATGCCGTCACCGGCCTCTATTTCTACGACAACCAGGTTCTCGACATCGCCGCCGCGATCAAGCCGTCCCCGCGCGGCGAGCTCGAGATCACCGACGTGAACCAGGCCTATCTCGACAAGGGCGAACTCCACGCCGAGACCATGGGCCGGGGCTATGCCTGGTTCGACACCGGCACGCACGACTCCCTCCTCGACGCCGCGATGTTCATCCGCGCGCTGGAGCAGCGCCAGGGCCTGCGCATCTGCTGCCCGGAGGAGATCGCCTGGCGGCGCGGCTGGCTCAGCGACGAGGGCCTTGCCGAAATCGGTACACTCCAGGAAAAGAGCGGATACGGTCGCTACCTGCTCGACCTTCTCGACTAGGACCAAGCGTGAATTTTATCCGGTCCATTCGCCAGATTCTGCCGTTCCTCGGGCATCCGCGGTCGGCTTGGCTCCACCTGCGCTGGCACATGAAGGCGCGGCAGCACAACCGCATCCGCCAGGTCCTGCGCAAGGAATTCGACGACGCCTACTACATGCGGACCTATCCCGAGGTCCGCCGGATGCGCATCGGGCCGCTGCGGCACTACATCCTCGTCGGCTGGAAGGAGGGGAAGGACCCCTCCGAGCTCTTCTCCACCCGCGCCTATCTCGACATGTACCACGATGTCGCAGGCCAGAAGATGAACCCCTTCTTCCACTTCCTCGCCTACGGGCGGGAGGAGGGGCGCATCGCCACCATCTCGAACGCGCGCCGGCGCAACCTCCACCGGCCCGTCGAGGCGCTGAAGGTGCCGCCGATCCCGACCGAGGCGGAATGGGCCGCTGCGCCCAAGCGCGTCGTCGACCCGGAGACGGCCCCGGCGGTCAACGTGGTGATCCCGGTCTATAAGAGCCTCCAGCACGTCGCGGCGACGATCTACAGCGTCCTCGTCGCCGAGTGCGAGGTCCCGTTCGAGTGCCTCGTCATCGACGACTGCTCGCCGGAGCCCGAGGTGAGCGCGCTCCTCGCCAAGCTCGGCGCCAGCGGCCACATCCGCCTCATCGTGAACGAGACCAACAAGGGCTTCGTCACGAGCGTCAATGTCGGGATGGCGCACAACACCCACCGCGACGTCGTCCTCCTCAACGCCGACACCGTCGTCCACGACGGCTGGCTCGACCGCCTGATGCGCCCGCTGCGGGACGATCCGGAGATCGCGACGGTCACGCCGCTCTCCAACAACGCGACGATCGCGAGCTATCCGAACACCGCCGTCGACAACGCCTTCGAGCTTGAGGTCGATTCCGCGACGATCGACCGCCTCGCGGCCAAGGCGAACGGGGCGACCGTCGTCGACGTGCCGACGGGCGTCGGCTTCGCGATGGCGATCCGCCGCGCCGCACTCGACGAGATCGGCCTCTTCGACGCCGAGACGTTCGGCCTCGGCTATGGCGAGGAGTGCGATTTCTGCATGCGCGCCATCAAGGGCGGATGGCGCAACGTGCTCGCGACCGGCGTCTATGTGCGCCATTTCGGCTCGATGTCGTTCGGCCCGAGCCAGCTTGCGCGTTCGGAGAAGGCGCAGGCGCTGCTTGCCGCCAAGCACCCCGACTATGCCGGGCGGATCGCGCGCCACATCGCGGCCGACCCCGTGCTCCCCTCGCGCATCCTCCTCGACGTCGCGCGCCTCGAGGCGGCGATGGGGCCGGTCTCGGTCCTCTTCTTCAGCCACACGCGCGGCGGCGGGATCGAGACGTATCTCGAAAACACCGCGAAGACGCTGATCGACAATGGCCTGCGCGACGTCGCGCGCCGCGCGATCGTGGTGCAGACGCAGGTCCAGGGCTTCGTGAAGATCGGCCCGTTCGGCCGCAAGCCGCTGCCCTATCTGCCGAACCTCGAGGGGCTGAACCTCGAGCGGCACAAGGATCTCCTGTCGCCGCTGATCGAGCTCCTCGATCCCGAGCTCGTCCACATGAACTCCTTCGCCGGCCTCTCCGTGCCGTCCATCGCACGGCTGATGGAGGCGCTAATGTCGTCCGGCCGGCCCTACTGGCACGTCTGGCACGACCACCAGCCGCTCTGCCCGCGCCTCACCTTCCTCGACGCCGAGGACCGCTATTGCGGCGAGACGGACGCGACGCGCTGCACCGCCTGCCTCGCGGCGACGAGCACCTCGTTCGAGTGGGTGCGGATCGAGGATTGGCGCGAGCGCTTCCGCAAATATCTCTCACAGGCCGCGATGGTGAGCGCGCCGAGCGAGGCCGCGGCGCTGCGCGCCCGCCGTCTCGCCGACGTCGCGAAGGTGGAGGTCCACCCCCACGCCGAGCCCCACCTTGCCGACATCGAGCCGCTGGAGCGTGGCACGGCCGAGGACGGCAAGCGCCACATCCTGATCCTCGGCGCGATCGGGCCGCACAAGGGCGCCTACCTCATCCACGCGATGCTTCAGGACATCGAGCGCCGCAAGCTGCCGCTCCATCTCGACATCGTGGGCTACACCGCGCTGCGCGAGATCGCGAACGGGCCGAACTGCACGGTTCACGGCAAATATCATGGCGACGCGGACGCGATCGCGCGCATCCGCACGATCCAGCCGGACCTCTGCCTCTTCGCCTCGATCTGGCCGGAGACCTACCTCTTCACGCTCTCGGTCGTGATGGCGCTCCACCTGCCGACCGTCGCCTTCGATCTCGGCGCGCAGGCGGAGCGGCTGAAGGCCTATGCGCGCGGCCACGTCCTGCCGGAGCGGCTGATGGAGGATCCCGTCGCGATCAACGACGCGCTCCTCGCGCTCGACCTCGATCCCTTGTGGTCGGCGCCGGCGGCGGTGGACTTCCCCGTCGACGGCACCCTCTCGGACTATTTCAGGGCGAAGATGGCTCTGCCGGCGCCGGAGGAGACGCCGTCACCGTCTCATGAGAGAATAGCGGCCCCGGCGAGCGCAGAAACTCGCGCAGAATCAGCCGGTCCGATGGCTCTGCCTCTTTGAAGATGTGCTGACGTTCCGCCTCGCTCATGAGGTGGGACATCGAGCCGCTGGCCCGGTGGGCGTTCATGATCGCCTTGCGCTGGCGGCCCTTCTCCGCGTCGTCCGCCTCGGAGCGGTTCACCTCCAGGAGGAGGGCGAGCCCCTCCGACGAGGGTGACGGGTTCACGCGCGCGACGGGGATGTTCGTCTCGACATCGATCCCGACGGCGCGACAGAAGGCCGCGAAGACGTTCGCCTTCGCATCCCCGTAGCGGATGACGTGCACGGGATCGGCCTTCAGGAAATAGGCCCAGCGGCTGATCACGCGGAAATAGTCGAGCCCGCTGTTCAGCCGCCGCAGCGCCTTCTCGAACCACTCCTCGAAAGGCCGCGCCTCGCCGTTCTTCACCGCCTGGAGGTAGGAGGACATCGCCCACTCGTCCTGCCGGCGGATGAAGGCGACGAGCTCGTAGGAGGCCGGCGCGAAGGCCGCGGCGAACGTCTTGTAGACGTGCGGGGGGAGGGAGCCCCAGAAATACTCACTCGAGATGACGATCGTGTGGGCGCCGGTGGAGGCGGCCTCGTCCTTGATCGCGGCGACCATCTCCTCGAAATAGGCTGCGCGGTCTTCCGGCAGATCGTCCTTGTGCATCTGCCAGGCGCCCGGATGGATCGAGGCGGCCAGCAGGTGATGCGCGCCCGCGGCGACGCCGTGGCGGCTGTAGAGCACGCCCGCATCCGCCAGCGCGTCGCGCTTGGCGTAGAGCGTCGCCTGCAGGGCGGAGCTTCCGGTTTTTGTGGATCCGATGTGGAGAATCAGCCGCATCAATCGCAATCTTCAGAGGCGTTGGAGAAACAGTGGGGCAGAACGCGAGGCCGGTGGTGCCGGCCGGAGAGCCGCGAACTGGTGGAATATGCCGCCAAAATCACGCGTCCTCCATGCGGCGGCCGGCCACTCTATGCACGACAGCCTTGCATCCGACAGACTTAAGCTCGACGCGACGTTCGGGCTATGGGGAAAGACGCGCCGAAGGCGCATTAGGGGACGCGCCGCGATGATGCAACCAATGGCGCGCATGGGGGGAAGACGATGAGCGAGGCGAAGCGGCAAGTCGCCGAGGCGGCGGCGGCCCTGGTGGAACCGGGCATGCACCTGGGTTTGGGCTCCGGATCGACTTCGCTCCTGTTCGTCGAGGCGATCGGCCGGCGCGTGCGCGACGGGCTCGCGCTGCCCCCCGCGGTCGCCACCTCCAACGAGACCGAGGCGACCGCCCGCGCCGCCGGCATCGAGATCGTCGACATGTTTGCGGCCGACGCGCCGACCCGGCTCGACCTTGCCGTCGACGGGGCGGACGAGGTCGACCCCGACCTCAGCGCCATCAAGGGCGGCGGTGCCTCGCTGCTGCGCGAGAAGATCGCGGCCTCCCTCGCGGCGCGCTTCATCATCATCGTGGACGGCTCCAAGCGCGTGGCGCGGCTCGGCCGCTATCCGCTCCCCGTCGAGACGGTGCCATTCGGCTGGGCGGCGACGGCGGCGGCGATCGCGAGCGGCCTCGGCGTGACGCCGAAGCTGCGGATGAAGGACGGTGCGCCGCTCGTCACCGACAACGCGAACTACATCCTCGACTGCCCATTCGGCGAGATCGCCGACGCGCCGGCCGTCGCCGACGCGCTGTCGCGCCTACCGGGCGTCGTGGAGCACGGCCTCTTCATCGGCATGGCGAGCGACGTGCTCATCGCGGAGCCCGGCGGGATCGCGAGACTCAGCCGCGCCTGACATGGCGCGCCTCGACGCCATCCTCACCCGGACAGCCGCGGTCGCCTCGGCCGCGCTCCTCGCCCTCATCGTCCTCGCGCTGACGGTGAACGTCGTCGCGCGCACCTTCGCCCTGCCGGTGGTGGGGGCGAGCCTCGTCGCCCAATGGGCGCTGCCGGTGCTCGCCTTCGCCGCGCTCGCCTCGTTCGCCGCCCCCGGCGGGGGCTGGCGTGCGCTGCCGCGCCAGGCCCTCGTCGGCTTCGCGATCGCCTCGCTGCTGGCCGGGATGATCGCCGCCGCCGAGCGTGTCGGCGGCACCGAGCCCGTGCTCGGGATCCCGACCGCCTGGCGCTACTGGGCCTCGGCCGTCTTCGCGGCGATCGGCCTCCTCGCGGCGCTGTCGCAGGGGCGGGCGGCCGGCGCGGCGGGGCTCCTCGGCGCGGCGGTCGCGCTCCTCCCCCTGCCGCAGATGCCGATGGTGGCGGCGGTCGCCGTCTTCGGGATCGCCCTCGCGCTGGAGGTGCCGGTCGCGCTCGCCCTCATCGCCGCGGTCGTGCTCGCGCCGGGGCCGCTCTCGGACGCCGCGATGACGCAGAGCGTGATGCGGGGCCTCTCGCCCTATGTCCTCCTCGCCGTGCCGCTCTTCGTGCTCGCCGCCGCGCTGATGATCGCGGGCGGGGTCGGGGAGCGCATCGTCGACGCCGCGCGCTGGATGGCGCGGCGCCGGTCGAGCGCGCTCGGCGAGGCGAACGTCTTGACGAGCCTCCTCTTCGGTGGGGTCTCCGGGTCGAGCATCGCAGACGCCGCGCTCGGTGCGCGCCTCATCGCACCCGGCATGGTGGCGGCGGGTTACAGTCCCTCGCGCGCTGCCGCGATCACCGCCTCGTCCGCGATCCTGCCCAACGTGCTGCCGCCGTCGATCGGCCTCCTCCTCGCCGCGGCGGCGACCGACCAGTCCGTCGGTGCGCTCTGGCTCGCGGGCGTCGGCGCGGGGCTGACCCTGACGTTCGCGCTCTGGTGCGCCGTGCGCCTCACGCCGCCCAAGGCCCCCGTCGCGGTCCCCGACGCGCCCACGAAGGGCGGCCGCGCCGTCCTCGCCGGCCTCCTCCCGCCATTCCTCATCGGCGTCGTCGTCCTCGGCGGGCTGCGGCTCGGCCTCGTGACGGCGGTGGAGGCGGGGCTCCTCGCCGTCTTCCTCGCCGCGGGGATCGCGTGCGCGATGCGCGGGCTCGCGGCGCTGCCGGCGGCGCTGATGGAGGCCGCGATCCAGACCGGACGTGTCTCCCTCCTCATCGGCGCGGCGGCTCCTGTCGGCTTCCTCTTCGCGACGAGCGGCCTCAGCGCCTCCGACTTCCTGCCGGGCGGGCCGGGGATCCTCGTCCTCATCGCCGCCGTCGGGCTCTGCCTCGCCATCGGGACGGTGCTCGATGTCGGGGCGGCGATCCTGCTGATGCTCCCGGTCCTCCTCCCGGCTGCGGTGGCGGCCGGATTCGACCCCATCCACGCGACGCTCGTCCTCACCGTCGCGCTTCTTCTCGGCGGGCTCACCCCGCCCGTCGGCGTGCTCGTCCTTGTCGTGAAGGACATCACCGGCACAAGCGGCGTTTATCTCGCGGTGGTGCCGTATCTCGCCGCGCTCATTGCCGCGCTCGCCGTCATTCTTTGGATGCCGCCCTTGACGGTCGGCCTCGTCCGACTCCTCTAGATGGGGGACGGCGCCGACGATGTTTCTGCAACGATTGGATAGGTCATGTTCCGCACCGCGCTCGCCCTTCTCCTGATGATCTCGGCCGGATCCGCGGCCGCTCAAGAGAAGCTGACGCTCACCTCGCAATACGGACCGGACAAGCCGCAGACGCTTCTATGGAAGCGATTTGCCGAAATCCTCGAAGCCGAACGCCCCGGCGCCTACGACATCACCATCACGGTGTCGGGTGCGCTCGGCGGCGAGAAGGAGGAGGCGGAGGCGATCCGCCTCGGTGCGATCACCGGCGCCGAATCGACGATCGCGAACCTCACCACCTGGGTGCCCGAGGGGGCGGTGCTGGACCTGCCCTTCCTCTTCTCCGGCCCCGAGGAGATCGAGCGCGTCCTCTCCGGCCCCGCCGGCGAGGCGCTGCGCGAGGCCTATCGCGCGGAGGGGTTCGAGGTGCCGGCCTTCATCATCTTCGGCGCGCGCCATCTCCTGTCGGACCGGCCGCTGCCGACGCCCGATGATCTGAAGGGCCTCACCGTCCGCTCGCTCCAGAGCGATCTCCACGTCGCCCTCTGGCGCCACCTCGGCGCGAACCCCACCGCGCTGCCGATCACCGAGGCCTACACCGCCCTTTCGAACGGCGTCGTCGACGCGATGGACATGACGAAGTCCGGCTACGAGGCGCTGAAGCTCTACGAGGTCGCGCCCGTCCTCACCGAGACCGCGCACATCTGGGCGGTGGGCGTCGTCTATTTCGACGTGAATTTCTGGCAGAGCCTCGACGACGAGGAGCGCGCGCTCTTCGACCGGGCCGCCAAGGAGGGGGCCGCGCACTTCAACGAACTCGCCGCGGCCGAGCAGGATACGGCCCTCGCGCGGGCGATCGAGAAGGGCGCGCGGGCGGTCGAGGTCGACCCGAATCTGTGGCGTGAGGCCGTTGCGCCGTTCGTCGATGACTATGTTGCCGAGATGAACGATCCTGAGGCGCTCGCCATCCTGGAGGCCATTCGCGCATCACGTTGACGGCAAAACGTTGACGATGAGGGGGCGGGCGGCCAATTCTTGTGTCGGACCCTGCCTGATTGGAACGCCGTGACCCAGCGTGTTTTTGACGGGCACAACGATGTGCTCCTCCGCCTCTGGCAACGTGATCGAACCGGAAAACGGTTCCTGGAAGGGGGCGACGAAGGGCATGTCGACCTTCTGCGCGCCCGACGCGGCGGCCTGAAGGGCGGCATCTTCGCCACCTTCGTGCCCGATCCGCCGCGCGCGCCGCCGGAGCGGCGACCGGGCGGCACCAACGGTCCGGTCGATGCGCCGCTGCACGGATCGCTGAGCCGCGAGCGCGCGCTCGACGTGACGCTCGCCCAGCTCGCCGTCGCCTTCCGCGTCGAGCGCACTTCGGGCGGCGAGGTGCGGATCTGCCGAACCCCCGCCGAGGTCGCCGCCGCGAACGCCGCCGGCGCCTTCGCGATGATGCTCCACCTCGAGGGGGCGGAGGCGATCGGCCCCGAGCTCGACGAGCTGGAGGTTCTCTACGCCGCGGGCGTGCGCTCGCTCGGCATCGTGTGGAGCCGGCCGACGATCTTCGGCCACGGCGTCCCCTTCCGCTTCCCCTCGACCCCCGATATCGGCGACGGCCTCACCGAGCGCGGCGTCGCGCTCGTGAAGGCGTGCAACGGGCTCGGCATCATGGTCGATGTCAGCCATCTCAACGAGAAGGGCTTCTGGGATGTGGTGCGCGTCTCGGATGCGCCGATCGTCGCGACCCACTCGAACGCGCACGTGATCTGCCCCGTCTCGCGCAACCTCACCGATGCGCAGATGGACGCGATCCGTGACACCGAGGGCCTCGTCGGCCTCAATTTCGCAACCTTCTTCCTGCGCGAGGACGGGCAGCGCGCGGCCGAGACGCCACTCTCCGTGATGACGCGCCACCTCGACCACCTCCTCGAGAAGCTCGGCCCGCGCGGCGTCGCGCTGGGGTCGGATTTCGACGGTGCGCTGGTCCCGGCCGCGATCACCGACGCATCGGGCCTGCCGAACCTCGTCGCCGCGATGGCGATGGCGGGCTATGGCGAGGACCTCATCGACGCGATCACCTATCGCAACTGGCTCGACGTCATCGGGCGCACGCAGCGAATCGCCGCAGAGCCGAGCGGAACGGCCGCTTCGCCGGGCGGTTGACCCCACGACACCAATTGGGAGGGTCTCATGAGCAAGATTCCGGCCGACGCCTGGGTGATGGTGGGTGACGGCGAGAAAGCGCTCTTCCTGAAGAACAAGGGGACGACCGTCGCCCCGAACCTCGTCGTGATCCGCACGATGGAGCAGGACAATCCGTCCACCCGCGAGCAGGGCACCGACGCGCCGGGCCGCCTGAAAGACGGGCCGGGCCCGCACTCGAGCGCCGTCGAGCAGAGCGACTGGCATCGCCTCGAGAAGGAGCGTTTCGCCAAGGGCATCGCCGAGCGGCTCTACAAGGCCGCCCACCGCGGCGCGTTCGAGCAGCTCATCGTCGCGGCCCCGCCGACGGTGCTCGGCGAATTGCGCAAGGCCCTCCACAAGGAGGTCTCGGAGCGGATTCTGTTCGACGTTCCCAAGGAATTGACGAACCACCCTGTGAGTGAGATCGAGAAGGCGCTGACGGCTCACTGAGCGCGCGCTTGATACGGACGTACACCGTCCGTGATGCGTGATGAGAGCCGCGGCCCTTTCGCCGCGGCTTTCATTCGTTTTAAACGTGGCACTGGACGGCGCAGCGTCCAGCGACATCTTTTCCGCGTGTGGGCATACGCCTCGTGGTTGAAGTGACCGTCGCGGATTCTAATCTGCGTCTGATGACGAGAACGAAGGGCCAAACGTGCGCGAGCTTCTGGACCGGGTGAAATCCCCTAGGGATCTGCGGCTGCTGCCGGAGAAGGAGCTGCGCCTGCTCGCCGACCAGCTGCGCGAGGAGCTGATCGACGTCGTCTCCGTCACCGGCGGCCATCTCGGCTCCGCGCTCGGCGTCGTCGAGCTGACGGTGGCGCTGCACTATGTGTTCGACACCCCGCGCGACACGCTGATCTGGGACGTCGGCCACCAGTGCTATCCGCACAAGATCCTGACCGGCCGGCGCGAGCAGATGACGACGCTGCGCCAGGGCGGCGGCCTTTCCGGCTTCACCAAGCGCTCCGAGAGCATCTACGACCCGTTCGGCGCGGCCCATTCCTCGACCTCGATCTCGGCCGGCCTCGGCTTCGCGACGGCGCGCGACCTCCAGGGCGGCGACAACGAGGTGATCGCCGTCATCGGCGACGGCGCGATGTCGGCCGGCATGGCCTATGAGGCGATGAACAATGCCGGCGCAACGGACGCGCGGCTGATCGTCATCCTCAACGACAACGACATGTCGATCGCGCCGCCGGTCGGCGCGATGAGCGCCTATCTCGCGCGCCTCGCCTCGGGCGAGCCCTACACGACGCTGCGCGAGGCGATGAAGGGCCTCGTGCGGCGCCTGCCGCGCTTCGTGGAGCGCGGGGCGGCGCGGGCGGAGGAGTTCGCCAAGGGCATCACGATGGGCGGCACGCTCTTCGAGGAGCTCGGCTTCTATTATGTCGGCCCGATCGACGGTCACAATCTCGACCATCTGCTGCCGGTCCTGCGCAATGTGCGCGAGGCGGACAACAAGCCCGTCCTCGTCCATGTCGTAACGCAGAAGGGCAAAGGATATCCGCCGGCGGAGAACTCGGCTGACAAATATCACGGCGTCTCGAAGTTCGACGTCTTCACCGGCAAGCAGGCGAAGGGGCAGTCGAACGCGCCGAGCTATACGAGCGTGTTCGGGTCGAGCCTCGTCGACGAGGCGCGGCGGGACGACAAGATCGTCGGCATCACGGCGGCGATGCCGTCCGGCACCGGCATCGACCTCTTCGAGAGGGTCTTCCCCGAGCGCACCTTCGATGTCGGCATCGCCGAGCAGCACGCGGTCACGTTCGCGGCGGGCCTTGCCGCGAGCGGGATGCGCCCGTTCTGCGCGATCTATTCCACCTTCCTCCAGCGCGGCTACGACCAGGTCGTCCATGACGTGACGATCCAGAAGCTGCCGGTGCGCTTCGCGATCGACCGGGCCGGCTTCGTCGGCGCCGACGGGTCGACCCATGCCGGCTCGTTCGACGTCGCCTATCTCGCGTGCCTGCCCAACATGGTCGTGATGGCGGCGGGCGACGAGGCGGAGCTCGTCCACATGGTCGCCACCGCCGCCCGCCATGACGAGGGGCCGATCGCCTTCCGCTACCCGCGCGGGGAGGGGATGGGCGTCGAGATGCCGGAGCGGGGCGTCCCGCTCGAGATCGGCAAGGGCCGCATCGTGCGCGAAGGCAATTCCATCGCGATCCTCTCCTTCGGCGGCCGGCTCGGCGCGGCGCTCGAGGCGGCGGAGATCCTCGCGGGGAAGGGCCTCTCGGCCACCGTCGCCGATGCGCGCTTCGCAAAGCCGCTCGACCGGGACCTCATCCTGCGCCTCGCGCGCGAGCATGAGGTTCTCATCACGGTCGAGGAAGGGTCGATTGGCGGCTTCGGCAGCCACGTCCTGACGCTGCTCGCCCGCGAGGGCGCGCTCGATCGCGGCATCAAGGTGCGCCCGCTGACCTTGCCCGACGCCTTCGTCGACCAGGACAAGCCGGAGGCGATGTACAAGGCCGCCGGGCTCGACGCCACGGGCATCGTGGCGACGGCGCTCGCGGCGCTTGGGGTGGAAACGGTCGCGAACAGGGCTTGAGACAAACAAAATGATAAAAGTCGAATGTGTCGACGACACGCGCTCGCTGCTCGGCGAGAGCGCGGTCTGGGACGTCGAGGACGGGCTGCTCTACTGGGTCGACATCAACGCCGGCATCCTGCACCGGTTCGATCCGGCGGCGGGCAAGGGGCTGACACCGCACGAGATCGGCGAGAAGGTCGGCGGCATCGCGGTGCGCAAGGCCGGCGGGATCGTGATCAGCACCGAATCCGGCATCTACACCTATGATTTCGACACCAAGGCGCGGGTGAAGATCGCCGATCCCGAGGCCGACCGGCCCGAGAACCGCTTCAACGACGCGGCGACCGACCGGCAGGGCCGCTGGTGGATCGGCTCCGTCGGGATGATGAAGCCGCAGCGGGCCGAGGGGGCCTTCTGGCGCTTCGATCCCGACCACACCACGCACCTCTGGCTCGACGGGGTCTACACCACCAACGGTCTCGCCTTCTCCCCCGACGGCAAGACGATGTACCTGTCCGACTCCTTTCCCGAGGTGCGCACGATCTGGGCCTGCGGCTACGACACCGACACCGGGATGCCGACCGACCGGCGCCCCTTCTTCGACACGCGCGCGGTCGACGGCCGGCCGGACGGCGGCACGGTCGACGCGGACGGGTGCTACTGGATGGCGGGCGTCGGCGGCTGGCAGCTCGTGCGCCTCACGCCGGCCGGCGAGGTCGACATGATCGTCGACATGCCGGTGGAGCGGCCGTCGAAGCCGATGTTCGGCGGCAAGGGGCTCGACACGCTCTACGTCACCTCGATCGGGATCGACACCACCCCCGGCACCGACCAGCCGCAGGCCGGCAGCCTCTTCGCGGTCACGGGCCTTCCCGTCGGCGGCGTCCCGACTGAGCGTTTCGCCGGCTAGCGCGCCTGCCGCCCAGGTTGGATCAACCTGGGCGAAGAGCGTCGCGCCATCAATCGAGCCAGAATAGTCATTTGCGCGCCGGGCGGTCCGTCCGGCGCATCGTCTCAAAGTTGTCGACGACGCGCCGATCTCCGCCGCGCCCCAGCGCCCGTCCACCGATGGAACTGCGCGCCGCGTCGCCCGAAACTCAGGCGGGACGCGGCTGATCATCCCGGTTCCGGCTGCATATCAGACCTTCGGGGAATTTAATTCCCGGGGCGGGGTCTACACGCACGAGTAATTCGTGCTATCCTTCAACTATGCCAATTCCCGATGGGATGATTGTGCGGCTTCACCAAATCGGGTGTTGCTGCACTCGCGCGTCGTTGTCCTGAATTCACCACTTCGGTGATTCGGGTTCAATCACCACCTCACTTGCAAGGTGATCCACTTGTATAAGAAAATAGTCGTGCCGGTTGATTTGGCTCATCTCGATAAGCTCTCAAAAGCCATAGATGTTTCGAGTAAACTGGCGAAACTGTACGGGGCGGAAGTCTTTTACGTGGCGGTCACCGCCAACGTTCCGACCGAGGTGGCCCGCACGCCGGCCGAGTTCGTCGCCAAGCTGCGCGCGTTCACGGCGTCCGAGGCCGCACGCAACGGCATCACCGCGACCGCGAAGGCCTACACGAGCCACGATCCGAGCATCGATCTCGACGATTATCTGCCGCGCGCGATCGAGGAGGTCGGGGGCGATCTCGTCGTCATGGCCTCGCATGTTCCCGGCTTCATCGACCAGCTCTGGCCGACGCACGGCGAACATCTCGCGGCCCACACGTCCGCCTCGATCTTTCTCGTGCGCTGATCACCCGCCGCATCGAGGTCCCGTCGCGGAGCACGGCTCACGCCAAGAAAATTCGAACGTAAGGAAGACAATATGTCAGTTGAGACCGACGTTGAGGAGCTGATCCCGCCGCCCGAGGGCGATGTCGCACTGATCGAGACCGACTACACGATCGGACAGGACAACATCCAGCCGAAGGTCGGCCCGTTCGGGCTCGACATCCACAATCCGGTCTTCATGGTGTCGGGGCTGCTCATCGTCGCCTTCGTGCTGCTGACGCTGATCTTCCGCGACGCGGCCGGACCCTTTTTCGAGGGGCTGCGCGGCGCGCTGACGTCGAACTTCGACTGGTTCTTCCTGATCGCCGGCAACATCTTCGTCGTCCTGTGCCTCGTCCTCATCGTGACGCCGCTCGGCTCGGTGCGGCTCGGCGGCAAGGACGCGACTCCCGACTACAACTATATCGGCTGGTTCTCGATGCTCTTCGCCGCCGGCATGGGCATCGGCCTCATGTTCTTCGGCGTGTCGGAGCCGATCTCCCATTTCACCTCCTCCTTCGACGGGGTGAGCGTGGCGGAGGGCGTGCGCACCGACTGGGCCCCGCTCGGCGCGGCCGTCGGCGACGCGGAGGCGGCGCGCCGTCTCGGCATGGCGGCGACGATCTTCCACTGGGGCCTCCACCCCTGGGCGATCTACGCGATCGTCGCGCTCGCGCTCGCGCTCTTCACCTTCAACAAGGGCCTGCCGCTGACGATCCGCTCCATGTTCTACCCGATCTTCGGGGAGAAGGTGTGGGGCTGGCCCGGCCACATCATCGACATCCTCGCCGTTCTCGCGACGCTCTTCGGCCTTGCGACCTCGCTCGGCTATGGCGCGCAGCAGGCCTCGGCCGGCCTCCATTATGTGCTGGGGCTGCCGGGCGGGACGGACACGCAGATCATCCTCATCATCGCGATCACGGGCGTCGCCACCTTCTCGGTGCTGCGCGGCCTCGATGGCGGCGTGAAGGTGCTGTCGGAGGTGAACATGGCGCTCGCCGCGCTTCTCCTCCTCTTCGTCCTCCTCGTCGGGCCGACGCTCAGCATCCTGACCGGGTTCGGCGCGAACCTCGCCTCCTATGCGCAGGAGCTCATCCCGCTCTCGAACCCGTTCGGCCGGGCGGACGACAATTTCCGCCAGGGCTGGACCTCGTTCTACTGGGCGTGGTGGATCTCCTGGTCGCCCTTCGTCGGCATGTTCATCGCGCGCGTCAGCCGTGGGCGGACGGTGCGCGAGTTCATCATCGCCGTTCTCGTCATCCCATCGATTGTCTCGGTGCTGTGGATGACGGTGTTCGGCGGCACGGCGATCACGCTTATCAACTCGGCCGGCCTCACCGAGATCGCGGACGCGGCGCTGGAGCTGAAGCTCTTCGTCATGCTGGAGGGGCTGCCGCTGTCGACGATCACCTCGCTCGTCGGCGTGATCCTCGTGATCGTCTTCTTCGTCACCTCGTCGGATTCCGGCTCGCTGGTGATCGACACGATCACCGCCGGCGGCAAGGTGAACGCTCCGGTGAGCCAGCGCGTCTTCTGGTGCACGTTCGAGGGGCTCGTCGCAATCGTCCTCCTCCTCGGCGGCGGACTCGGGGCGCTCCAGGCGATGGCGGTGTCGACGGGCTTCCCGTTCGCGATCGTTCTCCTGCTCGCGTGCTACGCCATCGTGAAGGGGCTCCTCACCGAGCCGCGCTGACCAAGACGGGGAGGGCCGGCCCGTCCGGGCGCGGCCCTTCCGCCACAAAGCCCCGCGCCAATCCCCAGCCATGTCGCCAAAAGGGTTGCGGAGAGGCGCAGGGCGTGGCCATTTGCGCCACCATGAACCGCACGCCGCCCATCGCCATTGCGCCGATGATGGACTGGACCGACCGGCACTGCCGGGTCTTCCATCGCAGGCTCAACCCTTCGCTGCGCCTCTTCACCGAGATGGTGACGGCGAAGGCGGTGATTCATGGCGACCGCGACCGTCTCCTCGGCTTCGACGCGGAGGAGCATCCGCTTGTCCTCCAGCTCGGTGGCAACGACCCGTCCGAGCTCGCCACAGCGAGCCGCATCGCGGCCGAATGGGGCTATGACGAGGTCAACCTCAATGTCGGCTGTCCGTCCGACCGCGTGCAGGGCGGCGCGTTCGGCGCCTGCCTGATGCGCGAGCCCGCGCTCGTCGGCGAATGCCTCTCGGCGATGGGGGAGGGCGGCATCCCGGTCTCCCTGAAGTGCCGCCTCGGGGTCGACGACCAGGACACCGAGACCGCGCTCGACGCGGTCGCCGATGCGGCGGTCGCCGCCGGCGTCGCCGCGATCTGGGTCCATGCGCGCAAGGCGTGGCTCGAAGGCCTGTCGCCCGCGCAGAACCGCGACATTCCCCCGCTCGACTATCCGCGCGTCCACCGCCTCAAGGCGCGGCTCGGCACGTTCGTCGGCATCAATGGCGGGATCGCGACGCTGGAGGCCGTGGAGGCCCAGCGCGAGAGGGTCGACGGAGTGATGATCGGGCGCGCCGCCTACCAGCGCCCCGGCATCCTCGTGGCGCTCGCCGGCCTCGAAGGGGAGGCCGACTGGGCGCACCGGATCGCCGTCGCCCGCACGATGGTGCCCTATGCCGACACGCATATCGCGTCCGGCGGCCGCCTCGCCTCGGTGACGCGCCACATGCTCGGCCTCTTCCACGGCGAGCCGGGGGCGCGCGCCTTCCGCCGCACGCTGACGGTCGATGCGCTCGGCGCGGCCGACGCCTCGGTCCTGTCGCGCGCGATCGACGCCATCGAGGCGGAGGCGGAGCGCGCCAGAATGCGGCGCGAGGCGCTGATGGGAGACAGCGTGGCCGCATGAGAGCGTGGGGAGACGACCTGTCGGCGGTCGTCGGTTTCTATTCGCGTCTGCCTGTCCCGCCGTCGCGCCACGGGCTGAGCCTTGCCGAGGCGATCTGGCTGATCCCGGTCGCGAGCCTCGTGATCGCCGCGCCCGGCGCGCTGGCGCTCGGCCTCGCCGCGATCCTCGGCGCGCCGCCTCTCTTCACCGCGATCTTCGCGGTCGGGGTCATGCTCGTCACCACCGGCGCTCTTCACGAGGACGGGCTGGCCGATTGCGTGGACGGCTTCTGGGGCGGCGTCACGCGCCCACGCCGGCTGGAGATCATGCGCGACAGCCGTATCGGCGCCTATGGCGTGCTCGCCCTCGTGATGGCGATCCTCGCGAAGGTCGCGCTCGTGGAGGCTTCGCTCGCCCACGGCACGGGGGCGGCGATGTGCCTTCTGCTGGCCGCCGCCGTCGCGGGGCGCACGGTCGCGATATACCCGTGGGTGGGGCTCCCGAACGCACGCGAGGACGGGGTCGCGGTCGCCGTCGGCCGCCCGCACGGCGGCGCCTTCCGCCGCGCGCTGATCCTCGGCATCGCCGTCACCGCGCTCCTCGTCATCTGGCAGACGATCTTCGGCTTCCTCTTCGCCGGCATCGTCGCGGCGGCGAGCGCGATCGGCGTCGCGCGTCTTGCCGAACGCAAGATCGGCGGCCACACCGGCGATGTCATCGGTGCCGCAGTGGTCGCCGGCGAACTGGCATATCTCGCCACGATCATTATCTGGCTGGGAGAGTAGGTCTTCATTCGGAGCAGACGAGACTGATGCGTCACGAACCGTCGGCGGCGACACATGCGGCCCCTACATTCGCCGCGAAGCTTGCCCTCGCGCTCGCGGTGCTTTTCGCCGGGACGCTCGCCGCCGCCGCCCAGTCCGTCCCACCGATCGAGATCGACAACACCGCCCCGCAGGCGGTGAAGCTCGTCATCCTCCTCATCGTCTTCGTGGTCGTCCTCATCGGGATGCGCCGGGTGCGCGTGCCCGAGATGATCCGCTCGGCCGGCATCTGGCTCCTCGCCCTCCTCGCCCTCGTCGCGGCCTACTCCTATCGCGGCCCGATCGAGATGATGGGGCGTGAGATGATGGCGGTCCTCGTGCCGGGGACGGCGGTCATGTCGGGCGACCAGGTGATCGTGCGCCGCTCCTTCGGCGGCCATTTCGTGATCGACGGGGCCGTCGACGGCGCGCCGGTGAGTTTCCTCTTCGACACCGGGGCGAGCAGCGTCGTCCTCACCGCCGCCGACGCGGAGCGGGCCGGATTCGACCCGGCCTCGCTCGATTATCGCCTTCCGGTGATGACGGCGGCGGGCATGACCGAGGTCGCCCCCGTGCGCCTCGACGAGATCCAGGTGGGCGACATTCGGGTCGGCAATGTCCGCGCGGCGGTTGCAAAGCCCGGCGATCTCGATCACAGCCTCCTGGGCATGACCTTCCTCAATCGCCTCGATGGTTACGAGGTGCGACGCGACCGTCTGGTTCTCAATCCATGACCTCTTCCTCTTCCACGGCGAGCGACGTCTCGCCGTTCGACGATTTCCGCAGGCTCGCGAACGATGCGTCGCCCGACCACGCGTCGGCGCTCGCCCGGACGCGGGCGCGCGAGGCCGTCCTCACCAAGCCGGCGGGCTCGCTCGGCCGCCTCGAAGCGATCGCCGAGTGGCTGACGGCCGTGACCGGCCAGGCCCCGCCGAAGGTGGACCGGCCGCGCGTCGTCGTCTTCGCGGCGAGCCACGGCGTCACCGACGAGGGGGTCTCGGCCTTCCCGTCGAGCGTCAACGCGCAGATGCTGAAGGGCTTCCGCGACGGGACGGCGGCGATCAACCAGATCTGCGCGGCGGCCGGCATCGGCCTTTCCGCCTTCGACCTCGCGGTGGAGGTGCCCACCGGCAACATCGCGGTGGAGGACGCCTTCCAGTCGGACCGCGCGACCGCGGCGACGATGGCCTTCGGCCTCGAAGCGATCGCGAACGGCGTCGACCTCCTGGCGCTCGGCGAGATGGGGATCGGCAACACCACCGTCGCCGCCGCGATCTTCGCCGCCCTCTTCGGCGGCACCGGCGCGGACTGGTGCGGCGCGGGGACGGGCGTCTCGGGCGAAGCGCTGAACCGCAAGATCGGCGTCGTCGACCGCGTGCTCGCGCGCCTCGACGGGGAGCGCGATCCGCTCGTCATCCTGCAGCGCGCCGGCGGGCGTGAGATCGCGGCGATGGCGGGGGCGATCCTCGCCGCGCGCAGCCAGAAGGTGCCGGTGATCGTCGACGGGTTCGTCGCGACCTCGGCGGCCGCGATCGTCCACAAGATGGCGCCCGGCGCGACGGCCCACTGCATCTACGCCCACCGCTCGGCCGAGGCCGCGCACGCCCGCGCGCTCGATGCGCTCGGCGCCGATCCGCTCCTCGATCTCGGGATGCGGCTCGGGGAGGGGACGGGCGCGGCGCTCGCCATCTCCATCGTGCGCGCGGCGGCGGCCTGCCACAGCGGCATGGGAACGTTCGCGGAGGCGGGCGTCGACGGACCGGTGTGAGCCGACCCGCGCGGGGGCGAGCGACCGAGGCGTTCGACGGCAACCCGGCGCTCGCGCGGGAAGTCGCGGCGATCCGCGCGTGCCGCATCTGCCGCGACACGCCGCGCGGGGTCACGCTGCCGCACGAGCCGCTGCCGATCTTCCAGATCTCGGCGACCGCGCGGCTCGCGATCTGCAGCCAGGCGCCCGGCAACCGCGCCCATATCGCGGGCGTGCCATTCCACGACCCGTCGGGCGTGCGCCTCCGGTCATGGCTCGGCCTCAACGAGGACGTCTTCTACGACGCCTCCCGCGTCGCCATCATCCCGATGGGCTTCTGCTTTCCGGGCTATGACAAGAATGGCGGCGACCTGCCGCCGCGCAAGGAATGCGCCGCCACCTGGCATGATCGGCTGTTCCCGACGCTGCCGCAGATCCGCCTCTATCTGTGCATCGGCCGCCACTCCATCGCCTATCACCTCCCGGCTCTGAGAAGCGTGCCGATGACCGAGATCGTGCGGGACTGGCGCGCGATCGCGGCTGAGACGGCGCCGCACTCGCGCATCGTCCTGCCGCACCCATCCTGGCGCAACAATGCGTGGCTGAACCGCAATCCGTGGTTCGACGCCGAGCTCGTCCCGGACCTGCGCCGCCGCGTCGCCGAGACGCTCGGCCTCTGAGCCCCGGCGGGTTCGGGAAAAAATCAGTTAACCGTCGCGCGAAATGATTGACGCCTGTCGCGAATCTTGCATAGCGCTCGCGCCGTTTGTGGCGATAATGGTAGAGAGCCACGATGTGTGTCGCGTTTGGGGAACGAGGATGACGACGAACTCGCGCTGGATCCGCGCCGCCCGTGGGCTGGGGCTGACGTGTCTTGCTATCGGCTTCACCGCGACCGGTGCGCTCGCGCAGAGCGAGAACCTGCCGCCGGCCGATCCGATGACGTCCGACACCGAGCGCTTTTTCGTGGACGCGCGCGTCGTGGACGTCGCCGTCGACCAGACCGCCACCATCGCCGTGCTCGACCAGGTGGCGGCGAGCGCCTGCCCCTCGAACAATTATCTCTTCCCGCGCGACGAGCCGAAATGGTTCTACCAGACCGGCCGCCTCCTGCAGGCCGAGAAGGAGGGGGCGCTGATCCGTCTCTCCATCTCCTGCCGTGACGGGGAACAAGCGATCAACGCGATCCAGTTCCTGTCGCCGCCGAACCCGCAGGTGGCGCGCGGCGTGCCGAGCCGTGCGGCGACCGCCGCCTATCAGCCGGCGACGACGCGCTTCGCCACGCGGCCGCAGTCGGGCGCCTTCCCGCTGCCGGCGGGCGCGGCGGCACAGCCTGCCACCGGTCCCGCGCCGGTGCGCGCGATCCCGCTTCCCTGAGCCTCGGCCTCGTCCGGCGGGGCGCTCGCCCCGTCAGAAGGCCTTGAAGGTGATGATGGTCTTGGTGTCGAGGATGCCGGGGACGGCGTGGACCTTCTCGTTCACGAAATGGCCGATATCGCTGTCGCGATCGACATAGAATTTCACGAGCAGGTCATAGTCGCCGGCGGTCGAGTAGATCTCCGACGCGATCTCAGCATCGGCGAGGGCGTTCGCCACCTCGTAAGCGCGGCCGAGCTGCGCTTTGATCAGTACGAAAAATGGCGTCATGCGGTCCTCCTCCCGCCACTAGAAGCGCAAAGCGCCGCGCCCCACAAGCCCATAGAGCGAGGTTGGTCCATCCCGTCGCACAGGGGATCGTGAAGACGCCGCATTTCCCTTTGCGCGCGCGGCCACTACATTGAGGCGTTCCAAGGGGGTGCCTGCGGGCTGAGAGGCGGTTGCCGACCCCAAGAACCTGATCCGGGTCATGCCGGCGGAGGGATTGGATGGATGAGATGACACGGGGCGCACACGCGCCCGCCTTCACCGAATCAGTTGGGGATCGCGCCGGCGACGAGACGCGCGATCGGCTCGCCGCCCGGATCGCGGCGGCGGTCGACCGCCTCGCGGCGGCGCGCCCGCGCGTTCACGCGCTGGTCGCCCCGGTCGCGCAGCCCTTCGTCGCCAATGTGGCGACCGCGGTCGGGATCGACATCTCGATGACGGTCGACGCCGAGGAGATCGGCCCGATGGTCGCCCGCTCCGACGCGCTCCTCGTCAATCTCGGGATGATGGACCGGGCGCGGCGGGAGGGGGCGCTTGCGGCGGTCGCGACGGGCCGCCCGTTCGTCCTCGACCCGGTGAAGGTCGACCGCTCGCCCGCCCGCCTCGACTTCGCCCGCGACCTCGTCGCCAAGGGGCCCGTCCTCGTGAAGGGGAACCGGGGGGAGATGGCGGCGCTCGGCGCGATGCCGGCGGGCGTCGTCGCGGTCACCACCGGCCCCACCGACACCGTCGCCGCCGCCGGCCGCACCGCGCGCCTCCACAACGGCACGCCGCTCCTCGACCGGGTGATCGCCACCGGCTGCGCGGCGGGCGCCCTCTCGGCCGCGATGGTGGCGGTGGAGGAGGACCCCTTCGTCGCCGCCCTCGCGGCGCTCGCGCTGATGAGCGTCGCGGCCGAGATCGCGGCGGTCGACGCACGCGGGCCGGGCTCCTTCGCCGTCGGCCTTCTCGACAGCCTCGCCGCCACCGACGGCGAAACCCTCCTCACGCGCCTGAAGCTCGAAATCTGATGCTGGATCTTTCCGTCTATCTCGTCCTCGGCCCCGACGTCGCGGACCCGGTCTCCCTCGTGACGCGCGCGGCCGCGGGCGGCGTGTCGCTCATCCAGTGGCGCGACAAGTCCGCCTCGACGGCCGATCAGGTCGCGGCCGTGCGCCGCCTCGTCGCCGCGACCAGCGTGCCGGTGCTCGTGAACGACCGCGCCGATGTCGCGGTCGCGGCGGGCGCGGCCGGCGTCCATGTCGGCCACGGCGACCTCACACCGGCGGAGGCGCGGCTGATCGTCGGCGACAAGGCGATCGTCGGCGTCACGATCCACTCGCTGGAGGAGGCTGCGGCCGCCGACGGGGCGCCGATCGACTATGCCTCGGTCGGCGGGGTGTACGAGACGACGAGCAAGCACAACCCGCAGCCGCCGATCGGGATCGACGGGTTCGCCGCCATCGCCGCGCGGTTGCGGCGCGACCGCGCCATGCCGGTCTGCGCCATCGCCGGGATCACGCCGGAACGCGCGCGCGACCTCGCGGCGGCCGGGGCGGACGGCGTCGCGGTCATGAGCGCGATCACCAAGGCGGCGGACCCTGCCGCGGCGGCGGCTGCGCTCCGCCGTGCGCTCGCGGAGGGGCGGGCATGATCGCGCTCACCATCGCGGGCTCGGATTCGGGCGGCGGCGCCGGCATCCAGGCCGACATCAAGACCTTCTCCGCGCTCGGCGTTTACGGCGCGAGCGTCATCACCGCGATCACCGCGCAGAACACGCTCGGCGTGACGGGCGTACACGCGATCCCCGTCGAGATGGTCGCCGCGCAGTTCGACGCGGTGATGAGCGATCTCGACGTGAAGGCGATCAAGATCGGGATGCTCGCCGACATCGCCGTCATCGACCTCCTCGTCGAGCGGCTCGACGGGATCGGCATTCCGGTCGTGCTCGACCCGGTGATGGTCGCGGCCTCCGGCCACCGCCTCGTCACCGAGGACACGGTCGCGGCGCTGCGCGACCGCCTCTTCGCGCGCGCCACGATCATCACGCCGAACCTCCCCGAGGCGGCGGTGATCCTGGGCGAGGCGGAGGCGGAGACGCTCGCAGAGATGGAGGCGCAGGCCGCCCGTCTCGCCGCCTTCGGCCCGGCCGTGCTCCTCAAAGGGGGACACCTCGAGGGCGGGGAGGAGAGCGTCGACCTCTTCGTCGACGGCGATGTCGAGGTGCTGCGCTCACCGCGCATCGCGACGCGCAACACGCACGGCACCGGCTGCACGCTGTCGAGCGCGATCGCGGCGAACCTTGCCAAGGGGGCGACGCTCGCCGATGCGGTGCGGGCCGGCAAGACCTATATCTCCAGCGCGATCGCTGCGGCGGATCGGCTGAAGATCGGCAAGGGCCATGGGCCGGTGCATCACTTCCACGCCTTCTGGGACGAGACGGCCTGACGCGCCGCCCCGCGCCCGCCCTGGGGCGCGGACCGCTCTAACCAACTCAGCGAAATTTTTGAGCCGTCCGGCGTGCCGGAACGCTAAGTCGCGCCTATCAGGATGGTGCGGATCGTTCGTGACGCCTTATGTTGAGGGTCCGAACAATTCTTTCGCAGTCACGGCCCCGGCAGCGGAACTCGCTCCTATGCCGCACGTTCAAAAGATAACAGACGGCGAATTTTATCCGAAGGAGAAAGCCGATGCACAGTTTGATCTATCTCGTCGGCCTCGTCGTGGTGGTTCTTTTCGTTCTCAGTCTCCTTGGCCTCGCGTAGTCCGGCCGTCGGTTCAGACGACTGAAGAATAGATTGTGATGATGAGGAGCACACAACATGTCGACGAAGGATAACATCGATCGGGAAGTCAAGTCGGCCAAGGAAAAGGCCAACGAGGCGGCCGACGTTGTCCGCGACGCGGCGGAAAACGTCGGTTCCGATCTGAAAGGTGCCGCCGCGTCCTACGCCGAGGATGGCAAGGCCTACGCCGCGTCGCACATCACCGATTTCGCGACGGCGGTCCGCCGGGCGAGCAACGAGCTTGCCGAGCGCGACCAGGGCGTCGCGGCGCGCGTGGTGACACAGGCCGCCGACGGGCTGGAACAGGTCGCCAAGTCGATCTCGGGCACGAGCGTCGACGAGATGGTGGTGTCGGTAGAGCGGTTCGCGCGGCGCAATCCGAGCGCCTTCGTGTTCGGCACGATCCTCGCCGGCGTCGCGATCGGCCGCTTCGCCAAGGCGACGTCGGACCGCGCGTCGATGGCCGAGCCGATGGAGCCCATGCCGCACGAGACCCGCCAGCCGACGACCCCCAAGCGTCCGGTTGTGGGGCCGGCCAGCTCCATCAGCCAGTGAGGCGCACCCGATGACCTATGACCCGAACCGCTCGGAAGGGCCGAGCCCGCTGGCGCAATCGATGGCCCACTCCCGCTCGATCCCCGAGCTTCTGACGAAGCTCGTGCGCGATGTGACGGACCTCTTCCGCAAGGAAGGGGAGCTCATCCGTTCCGAGCTGCACGACAAGATCAATCAGCTTCAGATCGGCGTCGGTAAAATTGCCGCGGGAGCCATTACGATCCTCGTTGCGTTGATCGTACTGGCAGACGCGTTGGTTATTGCCGTCGCGGAGATCATCGGATCGGTTCCTGCCTCCCAGAACAACACGGGCTGGGCCGCCCTCATCGTGGGCGGTGTCTTCGCGGCGATCGGCGCGTTTCTGATCCGCAGCGGGACCACCGACCTGAAGGTGGAGAACATGGCGCCGGATCGGACGATGCTGCAGGTGCGGCGGGATGCCGAGATGGCGAAGGAGCAATTCCGATGACCCGCACGACGACACAAATCGAACGTGAGGTCGAAGCGCAACGTTATGAGGTGGAGGAGACTTTGGAAGCTCTTCGCTCGAAACTGTCCACCGGACAGATCATCGACAGCGTGTCCCGTTCGCTGATGGGCGCGGGCCGCGAAGGAAACGAGTTCTTCAGCAATCTTGGCCGTCAGGTCAAAGAGAACCCGATTCCGATCGCCCTCACGGGCATCGGTCTCGCCTGGCTGTTGATGCGCCAGGGGAAGAACGCGTCCTCCAACGGGGGCGGCGGCGGTTATTCGCCCACGCCCCTGCCGCCCTCGGGCCGTCGCGGTCCGGGTGTCGCCGCCTACGACCGCGCCAAGTACGCGGCCGACGAGGCCCGTCACGGCGCGCAATACGCGATCGGCCAGCTGAAGGCCGGCGCGTATGCGGTCAAGCACACCGGCCTTTCGGCGGCCGGGGAGGCCTATGACCGGGCCCGCTTCGCCGCCGACGAGGCGCGCTATGGGCTCGACTATGCCTCGCACCAGCTGAAGACCGGCGCCTATCGCGTGTCGGCGACGGCGAAGGACGCGGCGGCGAAGGCCTATGACCAGGCGAAGTTCGCGGCCGACGAGGCCCGCTACGGCATCCGCTACGCGACGGAGCAGCTGAAGGCCGGCGCGCACGCCGCCTCGGCGACCGGCGCCGCGGCCGCCGCGACTGCCTACGATCAGGCGAAGTTCGCCGCCGATGAGGCGAAGCTCGGCGCCGACTATGCCGCGCAGAAGCTGAAGTCGGGCGCCTACTCGATGCAGGAGACGGCGTCGAGCGCGGCGGAAGCCGCGTATGATCAGGCGAAGTTCGCGGCGGACGAGGCCAAGCACGGCCTTCGCTATGCCGCCGAGCGTCTGAAGTCGGGCGCCTACACCGCGTCCGAGTACGGCTCCAGCGCGGCGAGCGCGGCCTACGACCAGGCGAAGTTCGCGGCCGACGAGGCCAAGCACGGCCTCGACTATGCCGCCGAGCAGCTGAAGTCGGGCGCCTATGCGATGTTCGCGTCCTCCAAGGCGCGCGCGGTCTATGACCGGGCGAAGTTCGCGGCGGACGAGGCGACCCACGGCGCGCGTTATGCGGTGGACCAGCTGATGGCCGGCGCCTACGCGGTGCAGGACCGGGCCGGCGCCACCTTCGACATGCTCTATGACCAGGCGATGTTCGCCGCCGACGAAGCGCGGCACGGCCTTGCCTACGCCACCGAGCAGCTGAAGGCCGGGGCCTACGCCGTCGGCGATGCGGCGAGCTACGCCTACGATCACGCGGTCGACGCGGCCCACTCCGCCCGTTACGCCAGCCGCCGCGCGCGTCGCGGTGTGGTGGATTTCGTGAAGGAAGAGCCGCTCATCGCCGCCGCGATCGGTGTCGCGATCGGCGCGGCCATCGGCGCGGCGCTCCCCTCGACCCGTCGCGAGGACGAGTGGGTCGGCCCCTATCGCGACCGCCTGCGCGACGACGCGTACGACTACGCGGCCGACCAGGTGGACCGCGCGAGCCGCGCCGCCGAGCACGCCTTCGCCGAAGCCGAGGCGACCGCGAAGGAAGAGGGCCTCCTGCCGAAGGACGGCAGCGAGACCATCGCGGACAAGGCCGAGAAGGTCGTGCGCGCCGCGAAGGCCGCGGCCAAGGAAGAGGCGAAGGCCTGATCCAACGACCGCCAGCGCGCCGGCCGCGAGGCCGGCGCCCGGCGAAAAAGGGGCGCCACCCGGCGCCCCTTTTCTTTTGCCCGCCGCCCGGCGAGCGCGGCTGCAATTGCCTCAACACAAGGCATTCTGGCTATCTGTTGAGCGCTCGCGTGCGCCACATGCGCAGATCGGCGGCGGATTCGCGTCTTTGGGCGCACCGGCGGCCGCATCTCTAAAGCGCCCCGATTATTTTACTGCTCAATCATTCGAGCCCCGCGGGGGTGCGACAGAATGGGACGCGTGGCACGCGGGTTGCTTTGGCATTCCAATCAACGATTGGGACAGTCCGCCGCCATGTCGACATCGCCGAACCCCTTCATGGCGCGGGCCATCGAGATCAGCCGCGCGGCCGTCGCATCCGACGATGCCGCCCCGTTCGGGGCCGTCGTCGTCAAGGACGGCATCATCGTCGGGGAGGGGGTGAACCGCGTCGTCTCCACCTCCGACCCCACCTCGCACGGCGAGGTCGAGGCGATCCGGGACGCGTGTCGCAAGCTCGGCACCTGGAACCTCGAAGGGTGCGAGCTCTACACCTCCTGCGAGCCGTGCGAATTGTGCGTCGCCGCGATGTACTGGGCGCGGATCGAGCGCGTCTACTACGCCGCGCACCTCAGCGACGCCGAGGCGCTCGGCTTCGATTGCGCGACGCTGCGCACCCTGGTGCGCGCCGACCCGGACGACCGCGCCGTCCCCTATGTCCCGCTGATGCGCGAGGAGGCCGTCGCCGTGCTCGACGACTGGGCCAAGGATCCGGCCGCCTCCCGCTTCTGACCCGCCTGTCCCTTTCGCCTTCCGCTTCCCAAACCGAGGAACACCTGATGATCCAAAGAGTCGATCCGTTCGCCTTCCTGTCGCGCGGCATCGGGCGGCGACAGTTCCTGCAGGGCGCGACCGCGCTCGGTGCGACGGCTGCCTCGGGCGGCCTGCTCCTGCCGAACGGCGCACGCGCGGAAGAGACGCTGAACCTCCTCTCCTGGCCGGGCCACGCCGATCCGGCGGTCGTCGCGCCGTTCGAGGAAGAGTACGGCGTGAAGGTCATCGCCAAGGAATATGTCGGCGGCGAGAACATGCTTGCCCTCGTCAACCAGTCCCCTCCGGGCACGTTCGACGTCGTCCTCTCGGACGCCGAATATGTCGTCATGCTGCGCGATGGCGGCTTCATCGAGGAGATGGACCCGGCGGACTATCCGTTCGCCGACTTCTGGCCGGACTTCCAGAAGTTCCCGGGTCACTGGCTCGACGACAAGCTCTATTCGATGATCATCCGGTTCGGTTATCTCGGCCTTGCCTACCGGACGGACGTCCTCACCCCCGAAGAGGTCCAGTCCTATTCGGTGATGTGGGACGAGAAGCTGAAGGGGGGCGTCGGCTTCTTCGACTGGTACCTGCCGACCATGGGCTGCCTGTCGCTCTATGACGGCAACAAGGCGCCCTACGACATCGACGATGCCGCCTTCGGCAAGCTGAAGGACACGCTTTTCTCCCTCGCCCCGCAGGGCACCGGCTTCTACTCGATGGCCGACACCTTCTCCTCGCTGACGAGCGGCGCGGCGAAGTGCATTCCGGGCATCGGCGACTGGATCACGCTCCTCCTGTCGAAGGACGGCGTGCCGGTCGACGCGGTCGTCCCGAAGGAGGGTGGCGTGCAGTGGACCGAATCGATGTCCGTCATGGCCGCGTCCACCAAGAAGGACCTCGCCAAGAAGTTCATCCAGTACATGACGTCGGCCGAGGGGCAGAAGCGCTCGGCGGTGATGCCGGCCTACAACGCCTCGATCCCGTCGAAGGCGGGCTGGACGCTCCTCAACGAGGAACTGCCCGAGGAGGCGGTGCGCCTGCGCATGACGTTCGACAACCGCAACGTCATGGACGAGTACGCGGACGGGAAGATCCACATCCGCAAGACGCCCGTTCAGCAGGACATCGAAACCTGGAACGATGCCTGGAGCGAATTCAAGGCGATGTAAGATCGTTGGCGGGCGGGGTATGTTCTCCGCCCGCTTCCGCGCGCCTCGCGACGCGCACGCCGCCACGGCGGAAAGACTTGTGTTGATTGAGCCTGATGTCCGACAAAGCGGCCGATAACGAACCCAGCGCGCCGCCCGCACGGCGCCGCCGCGACGGCTTTCCGGCGATCTTCATCGCGCCGCCCATCCTGTGGCAGGTCGCGTTCTTCGTCGCGCCCCTCATCGTCCTCGTGTGGATGACGTTCTGGAAGGTGCAGAATTTCCGCCTCGTGCGGGACTTCGTGACCGACAACTGGACGCGCGTCTTCTCGCAGAGCTTCTTCTACGACGCCTATGTCCACACCTTCACGCTCGCCACGGCGAACGCGCTCCTTGCGAGCCTGATCGCCTTCCCGGCGGCCTATTTCCTCGCCTTCCGCGCCAAGCCTTTCACGCGGCAGGTGGCGATCGTGCTCCTGGTGACGCCGTTCTTCACGAGCTATCTCGTGCGCGTCTACTCGCTGCAGATCATCCTCGCCGAACAGGGCATCATCAATTACGTGCTCGGCGGGGCGGGGCTCGGCCCCATCACGATGCTCGGCAACTCGTTCGGCACCATCCTCGGATATCTGACGCTGACGCTGCCGCTCGTGACGCTCGTCCAGCTCCTCGCCCTCTCGAATGTCGACACGCGGCTGATGGAGGCGGCGGAGAATCTCGGCTGCCCGCCGCTGACGGTCGTGTGGAAAGTCGTGCTGCCGTCGGCGCGGGTCGGCCTCATCATGGCCGGCACGTTCGGCTTCCTCCTCTCCTTCGGCGACTATGTGAGCCCGCTCTTCCTCGGCGGGTCGAAGCCGCCGACCCTCTCGATCCTGATCGCGGACCAGGTGAAGTCGGGCAACCACTGGCCGCGCGCCTCGGTGGTGGCGGTGGTGATGGTGGGCACGCTCGTCACCGTCCTCCTCCTGATGACGCTGCTCGCCTATGCGCGGAAGGGCAAGCGATGAGCGCGGGGAAGAGGCGCAACTGGTCGACGATCCTCCTGCGCCTCTACGTGCTGGCGCTCTTCGCGTTCGTGCTCGCGCCGATCGTCACGCTGATCGTCTTCTCCTTCAACGCCGACCGCTTCCCCTCGCTGCCGTGGAGCGGGTTCAGCCTCGAATGGTACCGCGCGGTGCTGACGGACGCGACGATCGCGTCCGGCTTCCGCAACAGCCTCATCACCTCGGCGGTGGTGTGCGTGGTGTCGACGACGCTCGGCTTCCTCGTCGCCTATGCCGATTATCGCTTCAACTTCTTCGGCAAGACCGCCTTCGTCGCGCTGGCGGCGATGCCGCCCACCGTGCCGGTCGTCATCCTCGGCATCGCGGACCTCACCTTCATGGCGCAGGTCGGCCTTGCCGGGACGCTCCAGGCGGTGATCCTCGGCCATATCGTCTATTGCGCGCCGTTCGCGATGGCGCTGATCCGCATCCGCCTTGCCGATCTCGACCCCGACATCGAGCGGGCGGCGTGGAATCTCGGCGCGCCGCGTGGCGCGACCGTGCGGCAGGTGGTGGTGCCTTTCTGCCGCCCCGCGATCTTCTCGGCGATGGCGATCACCGCCGCCGTTTCGTTCGACGAGTTCATGATCGCCTGGTTCGTCTCCGGCATCAACGAGACGCTGCCGGTGCGCATCCTCGCCATGCTTCAGGGCCAAGTGTCGCCGCGCATCAACGCGGTCGGCAGCCTCGTCTTCATCGTCACAATCACCCTCGTGGTGCTCGCGCAGATCGCCGTCTTCTCCTTCCGGCGCACGCGCAGGAAAGCGAAAGGCTAGCGCCATGGTGCATCCCATCATGAGCCTCGAAGGGGTCCAGAAGCGCTATGGCGACCACGTCGCGGTGGAGCGGATCGACCTTCAGATCGAGAAGCGCGAGTTCGTCGTGCTGATGGGCCCGTCGGGCTGCGGCAAGACGACGACGCTGCGCATCCTCGCCGGCCTCGAGGCGCCGACGGCGGGGGTCGTGAAGATGTGGGACACCCCCATCAACGACCTGCCGCCCTGGGAGCGCGACACGCCGCTCGTCTGGCAGAATTACGCGCTCTTCCCCTTTCTCGACGTGCGGCGCAATGTGGAATTCGGCCTGAAGCAGCGACGCAAGATGGCGTCGGGCGAGCGGCGGAAGAAGGCGATGGAGTGGCTCGACCGGCTCGGGATCGCGCACCTTGCGTCACGCAATGTGGAGATGCTGTCGGGCGGACAGCGCCAGCGCGTCGCGCTCGCCCGCGCGCTCGTCATGGAGCCTGAGGTGCTGCTTCTCGACGAGCCGCTCTCCGCGCTCGACGCGCACCTGCGCATCCGGATGCAGGGCGAGCTCGCCCGCCTTCACGACGAGCTCGGCATCACCTTCGTCTACGTCACGCACGCCCAGTCGGAGGCCTTCGCGCTCGCCGATCGCGTCGTGATCATGAGCGAGGGCAAGGTGCAGCAGGTCGCGACGCCGAAGGAGATCTATCGCGCGCCCGCGAACCGCTTCGTGGCCGACTTCATCGGCGCCTCGAACGTCTTCGCCGGCACCGTGGTGGAGAGCACCGACGGGCTCGTCGTGATCGAGAACGGGACGGGGCGCTACCGCGCGCGCAACGAGGGGCGGGCGCGCACGAAGGGCCAGTCCGCGGCCTTCGTGGTCGCTGCCGACTGGATCGAGGTTGCCCAGGGGGCGGGCGAGGGCGGGGAGGGGACGAGCGTCTCCGGCCGCCTCCTGACCGAGGACTTCACGGGCGCGGTCGTCACCCTCTTCATCGAGCTGTCGGACGGGAGCCAGGTCTTCGTCCAGAAGCAGCAGCACGAACTGGAGCGGCTGAACCTCGACCGCGGGGCGGAAGTGCGCCTCTCCTGGTCGGTCGACAACACGCTCCTCCTGCCGGACTGAGCCATGCGCATCGCCGAAATGACCTTCGTGGAGTACGAGGCGCGGCTGCGGGAAACCGACCCGGTCGTCGTCATTCCCGCCGGCGCGCTGGAGCAGCACGGCCCGCATCTGCCGCTCGCGACCGACGCGATCATTCCGACCCGGCTCGCCGAGATGGCGGCGCCGCGCATCAACGGGCTGATCGCGCCGGCCTTCACCTATGGCGTGCGCTCGCAGCCGAAATCGGGCGGCGGGGAGCATTTCTGCGGCACGACCAGCCTCTGGGGCTCGACCTACGCGCTGATGCTCTCCGACGTGGTGCAGGCCTTCGGGCGGCACGGGGTCAAGAAGCTCGTCATCCTCGACGGGCACTCGGAGAACCAGCACTTCCTCGTGGAGGGGATCGAGCGCGCGCTCATCGAGCTGCGGCGTGACGGGATCACCGACATGCGCGTCATCCGCCTCGGCTACTGGACGACGATCTCGCAATCCGTGCAGGACGTTCTCTTCCCGACAGGGCCCGTGAACTGGGACCTCGAGCACGCCGCGGTGATGGAAACCTCCGTGATGATGCACCTCGAACCCGGCCTCGTGCGCCTCGACAAGATCCCCGACGAGCCGATGGCCGTCTTCCCGCCCTACGAGACCTTCCCCCTCGATCCCCGCCCGATCCCGTCCTGCGGCGCGCTTTCGTCGGCGCGCGCGGCGACCGCGGAGAAGGGGCGGGTCGTCGTCGACAGCCTGCTCGACGATTTCGCCACCATCATCCCTTCCGCCTTCGCCTGAGCTGCCAGAGGAAATCCGACCATGGCCTTCGACCTCATCATCACCAACGCCACGCTGCCGGACGGGTCCACCGGGCAGACGATCGCGGTGGAGGGGGAGCGCATCGTCTATGTCGGCCCGGCGGTCCCCGCGGGCGACGTGATCGAGACGATCGACGCGGGCGGGCGCCTCGTGTCGCCGCCGCTCGTCGACGCGCACTTCCACCTCGACGCGACGCTCGCCCTCGGCACCGACGGCAAGTACAACGAGTCCGGCACCCTCGCCGAGGGCATCGCCCTGTGGGACGAGATCCGGCCGCACCTCTCGGCCGAGAACTTCAAGCGCCGCGCGGTCGAGTATTGCCACCTCGCGATCAGCCAGGGCCTCCTCGCGATCCGCACACATGTCGACGTGACCCCGGTCAACCTCCTCGGCGTCGAGGTGCTCCTCGAGGTGCAGAAGGAGATGGCGCCCCATATCGACCTGCAGCTCGTCGCCTTCCCGCAGATGGGCTACTTCTCCTCGCCCCAGATGGCCGACAATCTGAACCGCGCGCTCGACATGGGCTGCAACGTTGTGGGTGGCATTCCACATCTGGAGCCGACCTACGAGCTCGGCCAGGAATCGGTCCAGGTGCTGTGCCGGATCGCGGCCGAGCGTGGCCTGATGGTCGACCTTCATTGCGACGAGAACGACGATCCGCTCTCCCGCCATGTGGAGATGCTCGCGTACGAGACGAAGCGGCTCGGCCTGCAGCGCCGCGTGACCGGCTCGCACCTCACCTCGATGCACTCGATGGACAATTTCTATGCGAGCCGTTTAATCACGATGATGGCAAAGGCGGAGATGCACGTCGCCGCCAATCCGCTCGCGAACATGTTCCTGCAAGGGCGCTTCGACACCTACCCGAAGCGGCGTGGCCTCACCCGCATTCCCGAGCTTCTCGCCGCGGGCTGCCTCGTCGCGATGGGCCACGACAGCGTGCTCGACCCCTGGTATCCGCTTGGGCGCGGCGACATGCTGGACGTCGCCTTCATGGCCGTCCACGCCTCCCATATGTCGAGCCGCAGCGCGATCCCGCAGACCTTCGCCTGCGTCAGCGAGATGCCGGCCGAGATCATGGGTCTCGAAGGCTACGGCCTCGCCCCCGGCTCGTATGCCGACCTCGTCCTCCACGAGGCGACCGACACGATCGAGGCGGTGCGCCTGCGCCTGCCGCGGCGTGCGGTGGTGCGGCGCGGCAAGATCGTCTCGCGCTCGATCGCGAGCGAGGTCGGCGCGCCGGTGATCGGCGGCGGCTTCGTTGGCACGCGATTGTCACTGTAATTCGTCCGGACCATTGCCAGTTTGCAAAGTCTATTGAGATCAAATCTGCTGAAAAATTGGTCATTCCGTGTCTACTATATGCCCAGGCGCGGGGGTTTACATTAATTTCGGCATTCCATTAGATCGATGCCGAGTAGATGGCTGATAAATTGTGCAAGTGCGGCGCGTGATCGATCACAGATCGTGCGCCGTTGCTTCGGTGTTGTGGCGAAAGCTTGAGATTTGCTGTCGGTGAGAACGATCCGAACGTCGCCATGCGGCTTCCGCCTCGCCGCCGCCCTCTCGCCAGACACGGCATCCGTTCACCCATGAATGCCTCAACTCTGACCAACCGCCGGCGGCCGCCGGGACAGCAGGAGAATCGAACATGAAGGCTTTGAACGTGGCGCTGGCCGCTGCGCTGGTGGGGCTCGTCGCCGCCCCGGCGATGGCGCAGACGAGCATCAAGGTGATGGGCCAGCCGGGCGCGACCGGTCTCATCCAGAAGAATTTCGAGCAGCCCTTCTTCGAGAACCTCGCCGAGACCACCGGTCTCGACCTCGACGTGACCTACACGCCCGTCGATGTCACCGGCGTGAAGGAGACCGAGCAGCTTCGCATCATGAAGAGCGGCCTGTTCGACATCATCGCGCTGCGCCTGTCCCAGGTTTCGCGTGACGAGCCGACCATTCTCGGCCTCGACCTCGTCGGCCAGAACCCGGACTACGCGACGGGCAAGAAGACGATCGACGCCTTCCTCCCGATCGTCGACAAGCAGCTCCAGGAGAAGTTCAACACGAAGCTTCTCGGCGTGTGGCCGTTCGGCCCGCAGGTCCTCTTCTGCGAGCCCGAGATCTCCGAGCTTGCCGACCTCAAGGGCCACAAGGTCCGCGTCTACGACCAGAGCCTTGCGAACTTCGTCTCCTCGGTCGGCGGCACGCCGGTGCCGATCGGCTTCGCCGAAGTGCACCAGTCGCTGGCGCGCGGCGTGATCGACTGCGCGATCACCGGCCCGAGCTCGGCCAACACCGCCGGCTGGCCGGAAGAGACGAGCTACATGCTCCCGATCGCCTTCCAGATCGCGGTCCAGGGCTACGGCATCAACCTCGACACCTGGAACAAGTTCTCCCCGGAAGAGCAGGAAAAGCTCCAGGCCGCCTTCGACAAGCTGGTCGCCGACATCTGGACCTACTCCGAGGAGATCTTCAACGACGCGGTTCGCTGCAATGTCGGCGAAGATCCGTGCGAGACGGTCAAGAAGTATGACCTGAAGCTCGTCCCGATTTCCGAGAAGGACAAAGAGACGATCCAGGGCGCGCTGAAGAACATCTCGTTCCCGGCCTGGTCCGAGATCTGCGACAAGGTCAACCCGACCTGCTCGGAAGACTGGAAGAAGACCGTCGGCGCCGCTCTCGGCTTCGAATAAGCAACACACCCAACCGGCGGGGCCCACCGGCCCCGCCGGCCCTTTTCTCGGGTCGACGCCTCCCCGCCGACCGTCTCCAAAGAGGTTGGCCATGCATGTGTTTGCCAGGGTGGCGAGCTGGCTGTTCGGGATCTCCCTCGTCGCCCTTTCCTTCTTCGTCGCGGCCGAGACGGTGTCGCGCAAGCTCTTCAACTTCTCCTTCGAGGGGGCCGACGAGCTCGGCGGCTACGTGCTTGCGATCGGCTCCTCGCTCGCCTTCACGGTCGCCCTCGTGGAGCGCGCCCATGTGCGCATCGACTTCGTCCACGGCCGCCTGCCGCTGAAGGCGCGCGCCGTGCTCGACTGGCTCGCCGTCCTCTCTCTGGCCGCATTCGGTGGCTTCCTCGTCTATGTCGGCTACGCCGTGATCGTCGACACGATCACCTATGGCAGCGTCGCGCCCACTCCCTGGGCGACGCCCATGATCTACCCGCAGGCCGGCTGGTACGCGGGCTACGTCCTCTTCGCGGTCGTCGCCGTCGGCTACGCGCTCTACGCGACCTGGCTCCTGGTGCGCGGCCGCTTCAGCGACATCTCCGCCGCCTTCGACCCGAAGGGCGCGGAGGAAGAGCTGCGCGAGGAACTCGAGGAGGTCGAGGCGCGGTGATGGCAACGATCGACGAAAGAACCGCCCTATGAGCGCCACCGCCGTCCTCATCGGCTTCGCCGCCATGCTCGCGATGCTTCTCGCGAGCTTCCCCGTCGCCGTCATCATGGTCACGACCGGGGTGGTCGGCGGCCTCCTCGTGTTCGGCTGGCCGCTCGTGCTCTCGATGGGCCCCGTCGCGTGGGGCGTGCAGAACGAGAACGTGCTGACCGCGATCCCGCTCTTCATCCTGCTCGGCGAGCTACTCCTGCGCAGCGGCCTCGCCGACAAGATGTACACCGCCCTCGCGGTCTGGTTCGTGAAGCTGCCGGGCGGGCTCCTCCACACCAATATCGGCGCGAGCGCGCTGTTCGCGGCGACCTCCGGCTCCTCCGTCGCGACGGCGGCGACCATCGGCACCGTGTCGCTCCCGAACCTCGAGCGCCGGGGCTACAAGCCGAGCCGGTCGCTGGGCTCGCTCGCCGCCGGCGGCACGCTCGGCATCCTCATCCCGCCGAGCGTCAATCTCCTGATCTACGGCTCGCTCGCCGAGACCTCGATCGGCCAGCTCTTCATCGCCGGCATCATTCCGGGCCTCCTCCTCACATTCACCTTCATGGCCTTCATCGCGCTCCAGAGCATCGTCGATGGCGGGGCCTCGGACGGGGAGGCGGACGCGCTCCTGCCGCTGCGCGAGCGCTTCGCGCTGATGCGCCACCTCATCCCGCCGCTGGTGATCTTCCTCGTCGTGATGGGCTCGATCTATCTCGGCATCGCGACGCCGACCGAATCGGCCGCGCTCGCGGTGGTGGTCGCCCTCGTCTTCATCGTGTTCGAGGGCCGACTCTCCTGGCGCCTGCTCGACACGTGCTTCCGCCAGTCGGCGAAGACGACGGGCATGATCCTCCTCATCATCACCGCCGCCTTCATGCTGAACGTGACGCTGGCGCTCGGCGGGGCGGCGCAGGCAATGACCCAATGGGTCGCCTCCTTCGGTTTCTCGGCGACCGGGCTCCTGATGATCCTGATCGTCTTCTATCTGATCCTCGGCATGTTCATGGACGTCCTCTCCATGCAGGTGCTGACGATCCCGATCGCGCTTCCCGTGGTGACGGCCGCCGGCATCGACCCGATCTGGTTCGGCATCTTCGTCGTTCTCATGTGCGAACTCGGGATGATCACCCCGCCCGTCGGCATGAACCTTTATGTCGTGCAGGGCGTTCGTACGGACGGCGGGCCGTTCATGGACGTCGTCTATGGTGCGATTCCGTATGCGGTGATCATGATCCTGTTTACGATCCTCCTCATCTTCTTCCCGGAGATCGTTCTCTGGCTCCCGCGCAACATGAGCTGACCTTGTGACACCGATTGATCCTGAGAAGGCCTGGGAACTCGACGCCTCGGCGCTCCTCGTCGCCTATGCGGCGGGGACGCTGGACCCCTTACGTGTTTTCGACATGGTTCTGGCGCGGATCGAGCGCATCGACCCGCAGCTGAACGCCTTCGTCTGCTTGTCGCCGACCGCGCGGGACGAGGCCGCAGCCTCCGCCGAGCGCTGGCGCCAGAGCATGCCCGTCGGCCCGCTCGACGGCGTGCCGATCGCGGTGAAGGACAACATCGCCGTCGCGGGGATGCCGGCGACCTTCGGCAGCGGGCTCTATGAGCGGAACGTCCCGACCGTCGACGAACTGCCGCTGAAGCGGCTGCGCGATGCCGGGGCGGTCGTGGTCGGGAAGACCAACACGCCCGAGTTCGCGGTGGAGGGCTACACGAACAACGCCCTCTTCGGCGTCACCCGCAACCCGTGGAACCCTGAGCTGACCCCCGGCGGGTCGAGCGGGGGCTCGGTCGCGGCGGTCGCGGCCGGCCTCGTCCCCGTCGCCATCGGCACCGACGGGGGCGGCTCCACGCGCCGCCCCGCCGCCTATGCAGGCCTCGTCGGCATGAAGCCCGGCAACGGCCACATCGCCCGCGCGGACGGGCTGCCGCAGATCCTCCTCGATTTCGAGGTGATCGGCACCTTCGCGCGCACCGTGCGCGACGCCGTGCTCCTCGACCGCGTGCTCGCGGGGCCCGACCGGGCCGACCCAACTTCGCGCCGCATCAAGTCGGGCGACGACGAGATCGGCCCACTGAAGATCCTCTATGTCGAGCGGCTCGACGGGAACGCGTGCGACGCCTCGATCCTCTCCGCGGTGCGCAAGGCCGCCGACGTGTTCGGCCGGATGGGGCACACGGTGATGGACGGCGAACTGCCGGTGAACACCAAGGCGCTCGCCGACGTGTGGCCGATGATCGCCGATATCGGCCTCTCGCGCGTGCTCGCGACCGAGCCCGACATGCGGGCGCTCGCGGCGGAGAAATATGTGGCGATGGCCGAGCGCGGGGCTTCCATCCCGGCGAGCGACCTTCTCGGCATCCTGGAGACGGTGGCGAAGGCGCGGCGCGAGGTGTCGGAGCTCTTCGGCAGCGTCGACCTCGTCCTGATGCCGAGCTGCGCGGCGATGCCGTGGGCGGCCGACGTGCCGTTCCCGACCGAGATCGACGGCGTCCCGGTCGGTCCGCGCGGCCATGCGGTCTACACCGGATGGGTGAACGCGGCCGGGCATCCCGCCATCGCGCTTCCCTGCGAGGTTGGGCCCGGCGAGATGCCGATCGGCTACCAGCTCATCGGGGATCTCGGCTCGGAGCGGCTGCTCCTGGCCCTCGCCGAGGCCTACGAGGAGGCCGCGCCCTGGGCCGATCGCTGGCCGCGGATCGCCGGCGTCTGAGCGCGTCCACGCCGATCAGGTCGGGCCTGATCGGCGTTTCGGCGCGAGGGCTCAGGCGAAGGTGAGGTCCACCGCGCCGAGCCCTTCGACCCAGCCCTCGACCTTCGTGCCGGGATCGACGAAGAGCATCCCGCTCAGCGATCCCGTCGTGATGATCTGGCCGACCTGGAAGCCGCCGCAGTGCGCGCCGACATTCTGCGCGAAGGCGATGAAGGTCGCGTAGGCGTCGCCGCCCGGCACCTTCTGGCGTCCGGACGTGACCACCTTGCCGTTGAAGGCGAGGCGCACCTCGGGGGTGGAGAAGTCCACCGCCGCGCCCGGCGTCTCGGGCTGCGCCCACACGAGCGCGCCGTTCAGCTGGTTGTCCGCCATCTTCACCGTGTCGGGGAGCTTGGTGAAATCCTCGAAGCGGCCGTCAACCACCTCGATCGCGGCGACCGGGGTCACGCACTCGCGCGCGGCGAGCGCGAAGTTCGGCGCGTCCACCGGGGGGAGGGGCTTGTCGAGGCGGAAGGCGATCTCGAGCTCGATCCCGCACTTGTAGAGGTCGTCGCTGCTGAAGGTGGCGCCGTTCTCGCGCAGGCCGTCGAGGACGGGGGCCGCGAGCGGGCGCTTCTCGTCCACCTTCGGACCCGCCTTCCACGCGTCCACCGGACCGCACGCCTCGGCGACGCGCTGCTGCACCGCGTCGATCGTCGGGCGATCGATGTCGGCGAAGGGGGCGGCGGCGCTGAGGGGGGCGGGCGTGCGCGACTTGCGCGCGGTGATGATGAGGTCGGCGAGGCGGTGGGCGGTGTCTTGGTTCATGCGTTTCTCCCGGCAAGGTCGGTTGGAGGGGCCGTGCCGCGTCCGGGAAGATGCGGCACGCTTGCCTCGCGACCAGTCATAGCCGTTATCGCAAGCTTGCTCCAAGCTTGCATCGCCCCGGCGCGCGCCCGGTTCCGGTCAGATGACGACGAGCGAGTTCGGCAGATAGTCGACCTTGGGCGTCTCCTCGGCCGGCATATGCGCGGCGAGGATCTCGCCTGCGGTCCCGATCGCCTCCACGAGCCCCTCGGTGAGCGCCCCCGCTTTTATGCGCACGATGAGCTGGTCGATCATCGCGACCCACGTCTCCTGCGGCACGACCTCGAAGATGCCGCGATCGGCGACCACCTCGGCGTGATGCTCGGCCATCGACACGAAGATGAGGATGCCCGTGCGGTCGGGCGTCGCGTGGATGTTGTGGGCGAGGAACATGTCGACCGCCTTGAGGTGGGCGCGCTCGCGCCGGACCGCCCGCGGCACGAGATGGACGCGAAGCGGCGTCCATTGGGAGAGGGCGAGGAGGGCGATGCCGGTCCCGAGCTGGATCATCACGAGGAGCGGCGCGCTCGTCGCCCCGAAGATGAGGAGCACCGAGGGAACGGTCAGCGCCGTGAGCAGCGCCCAGATCGCCGGGTAGAGGCGATAGTCGTCGCTCTGCTCGGCGGCGACGCAGAAGATCTCGCCCGTCGTCTTCGCCTCCGCCGCGCGGATCGCGGCGGCGACGGCGCGGTGCTGCCCTTCGCTGATCGTCACCATGAGCCGGACGCGCCCCCGCCGCCGAACGAGCCGCCGCGGCCGGAAAAGCCGCCGCTGGAGCGCCCGCGCGAGCTGCCGCCCGAGCGGCCCGGATAGAGGATGATCGGCCGCCCGCCGGAGCCGCGGCGGATGCCGCCGCCGCCGCCATTGTTGCGGCTGACGAGATACATGATGAAGACGAAGATCAGGATGTTCGCGACGACGACGAAGATCCCCTCGATGTCGTCCGCCGTGTCGGCCGCGACCGGCAGCTCGATCGGGTCGCCGTCGAGCACGGTGAGGATCGCCGCCGTCCCCGCCTCGACGCCGCGGGGGAGGTCCCCGTCGCGGAAGGCGGGCAGGATCGCCGAATCGATGATGGCGCGCGACTGCGCGTCCGTCAGCGTGCCTTCGAGGCCATAGCCGACCTCGATGCGCACGCGCCGGTCGTTCGGCGCGACGATGAGGAGGACGCCGTTGTCCGCCTCTGTCCCGATCTTCCATTCCCGGCCGAGGCGGTAGCCATAGTCGGCGATGTCGTAGCCCTGGAGGTCGGGCAGGGTGACGACAACGACCTGGGTGGACGTCTTCGTCTCGTGCGCCGCTAGACGATCGCTCAGTGTCTTCTCGACGTCGGGCGGCAGGATGTCGGCCTGGTCGACGACGCGCCCGGAGAGCGTCGGGAAGGTCTGCGCGAGCGCGGCCTCTGCGCTCAGCAGGACGAGGAGAAGGAGCGCGGACGCCGCGAGGCGCACCGCGCGATGGTCAGTTCGCATTGGGCGCCGGCGCGGGCTGGCTGTTCGACGAGGAGCCGCGCGAGAAGTCCACCTGCGGCGGGGAGAAGGTCGCCTGCGGCACCTCGAAGGTCGCCATCGGCTCGTAGCTCGAATAGAGCGTCGCGGCCCAGAGGCGGCCGGGGAAGGTCTTCAGCTCCGTGTTGTAGAGGCGCACGGCCTCGATATAGTCCCGCCGCGCCACGGCGATGCGGTTCTCCGTCCCTTCGAGCTGCGACTGGAGCTGCAGGAAGTTCTGGTTCGCCTTGAGGTCGGGATAGCGCTCCACGGTCACGAGGAGGCGGCCGAGCGCGCCTGACAGCCGCTCCTGCGCGGCGTTGAACTGCTCGACGAGGGCGGGGTTGGTCAGGTCGTCGACATTCAGTTCGATCTTCGAGGCGCTCGCGCGCGCCTCGACCACCTCGTTCAGCACCTCGCGCTCGTGGTCGGCATAGCCGCGCACGGTCTCGACGAGGTTCGGGATGAGGTCGGCGCGGCGCTGATACTGGTTCTGCACCTGGCTCCAGTCGGCCTTCGCCTGCTCCTCGAGCGTGGGGATCTGGTTGATGCCGCAACCCGCGAGGGCGAGCGGCAGCAGCAAAATCGCGGCAATTCGGGCTAGCACGTCAGCTCCTTGGCGTCTCTTGGCGCCCCCGGATCGAGGCACTTCAAGAATGCCATAAGCCGGCAAGAAGATCCCGTCACGACCCGATGGCGGTTCGGGATCGGCCGATCGGCGTCAGGCGGCGCGGCCGAACGAGGTCGGGACGTCGAGATGCATCGCCGTCCGCCGCCAGAAATCGGAGACGATCAGCGGATCGCGCACCGCGTCGACGAGGTGCCAGTCGGGCATCGAGCGGGCGAAGGTCTCCGCGCTCATCCGCCGGTCCTGCGAGGGATTGACCGCGCCGCCGGCCGAGAGCGCGATCGCGTCGAGCCGGTCGAGCATCGCCTCGGTCGACTTGCCGTGGTTCGGGAAGTCGAGCGTCAGGCTGATGCCGCGGCGCGCGAAGCTCATGAGGCCGGGCGACTGGCTCTTGCCGAAGACGCGGATGGCGGCGTGGGAGGAATATTCGCGGCGGCCGTGCGTCTCGGCGATCATCTCCGCGATCGCCTTGCGCGCGTTCGCGAACGGAATGACCGTCTGGTGCTGGTGGAGGCCGCGCGGGCCGAAAAGGCGGTTCCACTCGCCGAACCGGTCGAACGGGAAGGTGAAGGCCTCCTGCGTCATCCGCTCGGTCGTGCCGTCGGGCGGGAGGCCGCGATGCTGGAGGGCGTTGTAGGCGCGCACGGTGAGGGCGCTCACCACCGGGATCGGCGGGGTGAAGGGGACGCTCATCGCCCGGCCTATGCGGTGGGCCAGCTCCCGCGTCGGCGGGGCATGGTCGCCGATGATGAGTTTGCCGCGGCCGAATTGCGCGCCGTTCGACAGCGCGTCGACCCAGGCGAGCACATATTCATGGCACTGCGCCGCCTCCTCCACGAGGGCGAGCCCGTCTTCAAGGCCGGTGAAGGGGATGGTGGACTGAGTGATGTCGGTGGACGGCACCCGCATGCATCTGAGCGTCACCGTCTCGATGAGGCCGGTCATCCCCATGCCGCCGATGGTGGCGTCGAAGAGCGGGTCGCCGGGGCGCACGCGCAGCCGGCCCGGCTGGTCCGAGCGGCGCAGCGTGAGCGCCTCGACCGCCGCGCCGAAGGAGCCGCGGCGGTGATGGTTGCGGCCGTGAATGTCGTTCGCGACCGCGCCGCCGAGGGTGACGTGGCACGTGCCGGGGAGGGCGTGGAGCGTGTAGCGCGGGCCGATGAGGCGCAGGACCGCGCCGAGCGTGACGCCGGCATCGGCGACGAGGCGGCCATTGTGGGGGTCGAACTGGCGGATCATCGCGCCGGGGCGGCTGTCGATCAGGCGCCCGCCCTCGACCATGCAGCTGTCGCCATAGGAGTTGCCGGCGCCGAAGGGGAGGACCGGGCCGACGATGTTCGGGAAGATCGGCGCGGGCACGGCGCATTCCGCCGTGCCGCGTCCCGGCCGGCCCCACGGGGCGTATCGGGGTTTGCGCAGGTCAAACATCGCGTTTCACCTCCCACTCACGCTGCGGTTGGACAGGGCTGGCATCACCAAAATCCAATGAGCCGTCGAACGGTGATCGCGGATGCTCCACGCCGGTCCAAGGCGAAGAAACTGTCCGCGATGCGCAAAAATCAGAGCGTGACAACAAGTTTGCCTGCGCTATGACACAATTGCGCCTCATTTGATGCCGACTTGCCTCCGCGAGATCCTTCAGGTTCCGTGTCTGTGAACCATGGATGATCAACCGCCTGTCGCGCTGGGTCAAGATTAGGCGCGCAATGAGGAGCAAATATGATCAAGGTGCGGGTTACGGCGGGGCCGTATACATTCGGTGCCGTGCTTGAAGACGAGAAGGCGCCGAAGACGTGCGCCGCGATCCTGGCCGCGATGCCTTTCGAAAGCCAGGTCGTCCACGTCCGCTGGTCGGGCGAGGGGGTCTGGGTCCCGCTCGGCGAGCGCGATTTCGGTGTGACCTATGAGAACCACACGAGCTATCCCGCGCCGGGCCAGATGATCCTCTATCCGGGCGGCATCTCCGAGACGGAGATCCTGCTCGCCTATGGCGGCGTTCATTTTGCCAGCAAAATGGGCCAGCTCGCCGGCAATCACTTCCTCACGATCACCGAAGGCCTCGAGAATTTGCACGACCTTGGTGTGAGAACCCTGTGGCAAGGTGCCCAGGCTCTTCGAATCGAGCGCGTTTAAGGCTTGAGGTCGTCCCCGTCATTGGCTATGTGGCGGGGGCGGTCGGCGGAGTGTAGCGCAGTCTGGTAGCGCACCTCGTTCGGGACGAGGGGGTCGCAGGTTCGAATCCTGCCACTCCGACCACGCCTTCCCAAAATTTTCCCAATCGATTTCGCCCACTGGATCTGCACCGGGTCCAGCGTCCGCACGTGCGCATCCCCGGCGCGGTGGCCTCCGCATCTCGCGACGGCGATCGATTCCCCCGATACGTCCCCGTCACCGGCTGAAGCGCGCACCGTCGACAGTGCGGCTCATCGAGCGCGCGCCTCAGAGAAGCACGACACGAGCGCGTCCTGACGCGTTCCGCCCTGCGGACGCGCCACCCCATAAGGCCAAAGCGAAGCGGTCCGACCGCCGCGATAGCGCGCGCCGTCGCGGCGATGGGCCCGTTGCGCCGCCGTGCGCCACCCCCGGTCTCCCTCTCCAAAGTGAAGCGCAAGACACTCCGAACGGGCTTCCGTTGCCGTCCGCATTCGTTTAGGATCCTAATGTAACTAGAATTCTAGTCGGCATGAACCGGCGGGACAGGGAGGACGAGCGATGCAGTTCAAGGTGCAGATTCTCGCGGGTGCGCTCGCGGTGGCGGTGGCGGGGTTCGCCGGAGCGGCGCAGGCGGAGACGACGCTGCGCATCGGCACGGTGCTCGCGCCCAGCGACCCGATGGGGCAGGGGCTCGAAAAGTTCGCCAAGGAGGTCAAGGAGGCCACCAAGGGCGAGGTCGTCGTCGAGGTGTTCCACTCCTCGCAGCTCGGTGACACGACCGAGATGCTCGACCAGGCCCGCGCCGGCGCCAATGTCGGCACCGTGACCGACGTCGCGCGCTTGTCCGACTTCGTGCCCTCGCTCGCCATCATGTCGGCCCCCTTCCTGTTCGACACCTATGACGACGCCGACAAGTTCGCCGGCTCGCCCGAATATCTCGGCTGGGGCGACGAGCTGACCGAGAAGGCCGGCATCGTGATGCTCGCCTCCAACTGGTACCAGGGCGCCCGCCATGCGCTGACGCAGAAGCCGATCGCGTCGCCGGCGGACCTGTCGGGCGTGAAGATGCGCACCATCGGCGCGCCGGTGTGGATCGAGACCATCCGCGCGATGGGCGCCGAGCCGACCCCGATGCCCTGGGGCGAGGTCTACTCCGCGCTGCAGCTCGGCACGCTCGACGCCGCCGAGGCACAGCCCACCGCCATCTGGGGCGCGAAGCTCTATGAGGTCATCAAGGACGTGAACAAGACGGGCCACATCCAGCTCGTCACCGCCCTCGTGATCGGCGCCGACACCTGGAGCCAGATCTCGGCGGAGAACCAGAAGATCGTGCGCGAGCTCGCGGTCGAGAACGGGCGCTACGCCTCCCAGCTCACCATCGAGCTCGGCGAGAAGGCGCTCGAGGACGTCGCCGCCAAGGGCGTCGCGGTGAACGAGGTCGACCTCACCCCGTTCAAGGAGGCCGTCGCGCCGGTCTACGCGACGCTCGGGCTCGAGAAGGAGAAGGCGATCGTGGAGGACGTGCTGTCGCGCTGACCTCACGCTGATCGTCGAGGCGCACCCTCATGTATCAACGCATCGAGACGGCGTGCGCCGCCGCGCTGCTGGTCGCGATCGTCCTCCTCGTGGGCATCGCGGCCGTGTCGCGGTCGGCCGGTTCGCCGATCATCTGGTCGATCGAGGTCGCCCAGCTGATGTTCGTCTGGCTCGTGGTGCTCGCGGCCGACATCGCGTTCCAGCAGGGGCGCCATTTCGGCCTCTCCATGCTCCTCGACCGCCTGCCGCCGCGCGCGCGTCAGGCGGCGGACATCCTCAACATCCTCATCATCGCGGGGCTTCTCATCTTCCTTCTCTCCTACGCGTACAAGAACGTGGAGCTGATGCATCCGCGGCGGGTCGGGGCGATGCGCCTGCACGGTTCCTACTATCACGCCGCGCTGCTGGTCGGCTTCTGCCTGTGGCTGCGCACGCTCGCCTTTCAGCTCTTCCAGCGCGTGCGGGCGGGGGCGGCCTGATGCTTCTCCTCATCACCGGGCTCTTCGCCCTCTTCCTTCTCATCGGCCTGCCGGTCGCCTTCGCGCTGGCGCTCGCCGCGATCCCCGTCTTCGTCGCGACCGGCACGATGCCGCCGACCGTCGCGCTCCAGAAGATGGTGACGGCGACGCAGAGCTTTCCGCTGCTGGCGGTGCCCTTCTTCATCCTCGCCGGCAACCTGATGAACGCGACCGGCATCACCGACCGGCTCGTGCGCTTCGCGCGGCTCCTGACGGGCTGGCTCGCCGGCGGGCTCGGCCAGGTGTCGATCGTCCTCTCCTTCATGATGGGCGGCATCTCGGGCTCGGCCGTGGCGGACGCGTCGATGGAGGCGCGCATCCTCGGGCCGAGCATGATCGCGCAGGGCTACTCGAAGGCCTCGACGGCGGCGATCCTGGCGTTCGGGTCGATCATCACCGCGACGATCCCGCCCTCGATCGGCCTCATCCTGTTCGGCTTCATCAACGAGGTCTCGATCGGCCAGCTTTTCCTCGGCGGCCTGATCCCCGGCATCCTCCTGACGCTCGTCCTGATGGGGACGCTCGCACTCGTCGCGCGCGGGCGGGGCTGGCGGGCGGACACCGAGGTGCCGTCGACGCGCGCGCTCTGGGACGCGTTCGTCGAATCCATCTGGGCGCTCGCCTTCCCGGTGATCCTCATCGTCGGCTTCCGCTTCGGCTTCTTCACCGCGACCGAGGCGGGCGTCTTCCTCGTCTTCTACGCGCTCTTCATCGGCACGGTGATCTATCGCGACCTCACCTGGAGGAAGCTCGGTGCGGCGCTCGCCGAATCGGTGTCGGACATCGGGATGATCATGCTCCTCATCATGATGGCGGCCGTCCTCGGTTATGCCGTCACGATCGAGCGGGCGCCGCAGGAGATCACCGAGTGGGTGACCTCGCTGACGGACGATCCGCGCATGATCCTCGTCCTCGTCGTCATCCTCCTCATCGTCACCGGCATGTTCCTCGAAGGGGCGGCGAACATCCTCCTCGTCACGCCCATCGTGCTGCCGGTGCTCGTGAACGCGGGCTACGACCCGGTCCACATGGGGATCCTGATCGTCCTCCTCATCAATTTCGGTGGGCTGACGCCGCCGGTGGGGGTGATCATGTTCACGGTTTGCGGCATCCTCGACGTGCGCACGGGCGCCTTCACGCGCGCGTCGGTGCCCTTCTTTGTGGCGATGCTCGTCTTCCTCGTGCTACTCGCCGCGATGCCGTGGCTGTCGCTCGTCCTGCCGCGGGCGTTGATGTGATGGGGCGGGCGATGGGCAAGGCACGCGCAGCATGAATGTGGGTCTCCGCGCCGAAGGAGGCCGTGCCTCGACCGGCATCTATGAGGACGTGCGGCGGCGCATCATCGACATGACGCTGCCGCCCGACACGACGCTCGACCGCTCCGACCTCGCCGCCCAATATGACGTGAGCCCCGGCCCGATCCGCGAGGCGATCCGCAACCTGGAGCAGGACGGCCTCGTCCGCTCCTATCCGCAGTCGCGCACGGTCGTCACGCGCATCGACCCCGCGCGCATCGCCGAGGAGCATTTCCACCGCGTCGCGGTGGAATGCGAGGTGGTGCGCCGCCTCGCGCTGCGGGCCGACCCTTCGGCGCTCAACACCGCTCGCGGGCTCTTGCGCACGCAGGAGGCCCTCGTCGGCGACGTCACCCAGATCGAGATGTTCCGCCAGCAGGACGACGCCTTCCACGAGAGCTTCTTCCGCGATGTCGGGCTTATCGGCCTCCACCGCCACATCCGCTCACGCTCGGGCCAGCTCGCCCGCGTGCGCACGCTGGACCTGCCGAGCGACGGGAAGATGCACGCCGTCTTCAAGGCGCACATGGAGATCCTCGCGGCGATCGATGCGGGCGACCCGGCGGCCGCCAGCGATGCGATGCGCCGCCACCTCTCCGGCACGATCGAGCGGATCGACACCATCCGCCGCGAGCATCCGCACTATTTCCTCGGCGGGTGAGGGCGTCCGCGAGCGAGCGGTTGGGAGACCGGCCGGAAAACACGTAGGGTTGATCCGGAGCCGACCCACCGCCGCGCATTCGAGGAGATCTCCATGATTGTCCGCCGCGCCATGGCCCTCGTCCCCCTGGTCCTCGCCGCGCTGTGGCCGGCTGTGGCGCTCGCGCAGGACAACACCCTGTGCGCCGCGAACACCTACGCGCTCTGCTCGCACGCGCTCTGCACCTGCCGCGACGCCGACGGCCAGCCGACCGACTGCCCGACCGGCAAGGATGGCGGCGGGGAGACGGTGTGGTCCTCCTGCGAGTGTCCGGTGGTCCGGCAGAGCAAGGACGCGCTCTACAACGCCAACATCGGGAACACGGCCTGCGCCGCGCGCACGCCCGTCGCGATGCCGCCCTTCCTCGTCTCCCCGCCCGGCAGGGACACTCAGCTCATCTACTCGCAATATTCGCTGGGAGATGCGGTCCCGAACGCCGAGTTCGGCACCCTCTCGGGCGCGAAGATGCAGGTGTGCCCGCCGGCTGGGACGGGCGGCACGACCGCGCATTTCGCCAACTGCCTCGACCAGCCCTGCTTCTGGGACGGCAGCTCCGACACCGCGATCTGCTATTGCCCGGTCAATCCGGCCGGCTCGACCTGGAACACGTTCGTCGCCGGGTGCGACGCCTCGATCTGCACGACGGCGGCGGGGAAGGTGTGGTCGGCGGCGCCGGTGGACGTGACGCGCAGCGCGAGCGACGATCTCGCCCGCTTCATCTCGGGCCTCGGCACCAAGGCGCCGACGGTCGACTATTGCGCCCCCGGCTGAGAGCGCCGAGGAGGGGCGGCTAGAACTGCCAGACGCCCTTCACCCAGAAGAAGTCGCCCTTCACGCGGTTCTTGGTGTCGATCTCGGGCAGCCAGCGCGCCTCGATGAGGGCGGTGGAGCTGCCGATCGGGACGATATAGTCGAGCACCGGCCCGATGCCGACCGACCGGCCGCGGAAGCCGCCGAGGTTTGCGCCCGCGCCGCTATCGTCGGTGATCTGGGCGTAGAAGAAGGCGTTCGCGCCGACGCCGATGAACCCTTTTCCGAGCGGGAAGAGCTGCTGGACGCTCCCCTCGATGTGGACGGCCGAGCCGCTCCGATAATCGGTCGCGGGGTTCTCCGAGTTGATCGTGACGCCCGCGAAGGCGGCGGCGTTGAAGCCTTTCGGCCCGGCATAGGCGACGGAGACGGTGGGATCCGCGGTCCAGTAATTGAGGCCGGGGTTCGCGAGGTGGCCGGCCTTGTAGCTGCCGGTCGGGGCGTAGATCGGGAGGGCGAGGCTGAACTGATAACTCTCGTGCTTCCACGCCATCAGGGCGGGGACGATCGTGATGTCGCCGAGGCCGGTCGCGCGGTCGCTGCGCCGCGTCGTGTTGCCGAGAGGCCCCGTCACCTGCGCCGACACCTGCTCGTCGATCAGCGGGATGAAGACACCGGCCGAATAGAAGGCGCCGAGGATGCGGTCCTCCAGCGTGTAGATCCCGGCGACGGTCACGGCGTTCGCGGTGGCGTCGAGCCCGGCGGTGATGTTGCCGCCGACCGGAAGCTGCGCGCGGGCGCCGACGCTCCCGGTGAAGCCGAGATAGATCGTCTCGAGGAGGAGGCCGGGGTCCGTCGGCGGCACGTCGATAAGGGTGGCCGCCGTGCCGGGGACATAGTGGCCCGATCCCCCTTCCTCCGCGTGCGCCGCGGGCGACAGGATGAGCGGGATCGTGAAGAGCGCGCCGATGGCTCGTGTGATGAAGCGCATGCCGACCTCCATTCGATCGCACCGTCGGCGGCTGGCCGTCCGGACGGCGCGTAAGCTACTCTCGGTTGAGGATTGGGGCGCTTTCGTGAACAGATTGGCTGGAAACGGCCAATCGGATCGCAAACCTCGCAGGTGTTGCTTGGTTGCTACTCGCCTCGATCGCCGAAAGCAGCGTCACCGCCACTATTGAGACAGGAGACAGCGCAGCTCCGACTGGTTGAGCACTTCGATGCGCCTGTATTTGCGCCGGATCAGCCCCGCCGCCTCGAACGCGCCGAGGCACTTCACCACGGCGGAGCGGCCCATATTGGCCATCGCGGCGATGTCGTCCTGCGTCGCGTCGATCTCTGGGACCGCCTCGACCGTGTTGTCACGGATGCGCGCATCGATGAGGCGCAGGAGGATGGCGGCGATCCGCTCGGTCGAGTCGCGGATCATGAGGTCGTCCACCGCGCCGATGCTGAGCGCGATGTGCTCGACGCTGAGGCGGCCGAGACACTTCCACAGCGTCGGATGGGCCGCCGCGAGGCTGTCGATCGCGTGGAGGGGGAGGAAGAGGCACGAGGTCGGCCGCGTCGTCACGAGCGTGTAGTGGCGCGGGCAGTCGCCGAGGATCTCCATCTCGCCGAACCAGAAGCCGGGCCGGATATAGTGGGCGAAGTTCGGCCCCTTCTCGTAGGGCGCGATCTGGAAGGCGATCCCGCCCTCGACGACGCCATAGAGCCCGTTGGTCGGATCGCCCTGCCGGTAGACCGCGACGTCCCGCTCGAACTGGCGCAGCATCCCCTCCTGCAGGAACGCCTCCCGCAGCGGTTCGGGGATCCCCGCGGACCAGGAATTCTGACGCAGAAAGTCGCGCGCGCGCTCTAGGTCTCGCACAGTCCCCTCCCGTGCGGGGTCCGATCGGAGGGGCCGGCTTCGGCGTCCGATCCGCAAGCCATCTCGTTACGCAGAAGTAAATTAAATCTCACAACAAGAGACTATCGTTCAATTGTCATTGGCTGGTTTTCGTCGATCGGTCGGCATCCTATCCGCATATGCAGCAAATCCTGACGTGGTGACTTCACGATCCACGCGGAAATTTTCCAAAAGCTTATCAGGGCCCGTGCCCTATACGGCGACTTCTGTCTGAATTGGTCGTTTTCACGCAATCTGACGCACCCTGACGGCATATACCCCATACGTCTCCAAAGAAAGATGAGAAGAGACGGGGAGCCAAGGATGCTGAAAATCTTTCAGATGGTCGGCGCGCTCGGCGCCATGGCGCTTGGAACAATGCCAGTCGCGGCCCAGGACGCCCCACGCCCCAACATTCTCATCTTCTGGGGCGACGATGTCGGGATGTGGAATATCAGCGCCTATCACCGCGGGATGATGTGCTGCGAGACGCCGAACATCGACAGGATCGCCAATGACGGCATGCTGTTCATGGATCACTACGCGCAGGCCTCCTGCACGGCAGGGCGCGCGGCCTTCATCACCGGCCAGTATCCGCTGCGCGTCGGCCTCAGCACCGTCGGCCTGCCGGGCTCCCCCATCGGCCTCCAGAAGGAGGACCCGACGCTCGCCGAGATGCTGAAGCCGCTCGGCTATCGCACCGGCCAGTTCGGCAAGAACCACCTCGGCGACCGGGACGAGCACCTTCCCACCGCCCACGGCTTCGACGAGTTCTTCGGCATCCTCTATCACCTCAATGCCGGCGAATATGTCGAGCAGGTCGACTACCCGCTGGCCGCGGTGGAGGCCGCGGGGCTCGCCCAGCGCGGCATCATCCATGCGCGCGCGACGGAGGGGGGCGGCCAGGAGATCGAGGATCTCGGCGGCTTCGGCGCCGAGCGGCAGCGCAATCTGGACCAGGAAGTCCTGGAGGAATCCACCCGCTTCATCCGCGACGCGGTCGCAGCGGACGAACCCTTCTTCGTCTGGCACAACACGACGCGGATGCACTACCGCACCAACCTCAACGACCATTATGACGGCATCACCGGCACCGGGAACGTCTATGCCGACGGCATGACCGAGATGGACGACGATGTCGGCGCGCTGCTCGACCTCATCGACGAGCTCGGCATCGCCGACAACACGGTCGTCATGTTCTCGACCGACAACGGCGCCGCCTCGAACAGCTGGCCCGATGGCGGCAACCAGCCCTTCCGCGGCGAGAAGGGCCTCGGCGGCTACGAGGGCGGCTACAAGGTGCCGATGGTGGTGAAATGGCCGGGCCTCATCCCCGCCGGCACCACGACCGGCGAGCTGATGACGATGGAGGACTGGATCCCGACCATCATGGCCCAGCTCGGCCAGCCGAACCTCAAGGAAGAGCTGCTCGAGGGGCGCGAGATCGGCGGCACGCGCTACCGCGTCCACCTCGACGGGTACGACCAGACCTCGATCCTCACCAAGTCGGGTCCGAGCAACCGCAAGGAGTTCTTCTTCTTCACCGAGACCACCTTCCACGGGGTCCGCTACGGGGAGTGGAAATTCCTCTTCACCAAGCAGGACAAGTGGTTCAACGGCGTCCAGGAGGAGCTCACCTCGCCGGTGATCGTGCGCCTGGACCTCGACCCCTTCGAGCGCTTCCAGGAGGCGCGGGGCTTCGACGAGTGGCAGGAGAATCGCTCTTGGGCGATCTCGCCGGCGCTCGGCGTCGTCACGCGCTTCGTCGAGTCGTTCGAGGAATTCCCCGCGCGTCAGGCGAGCTTCTCGCCCAGCACGGCCGGGATCGTCGAAAAGATGATGTCGCCCGACGCCCGCTAAGGGAGAAAGCGGCGGCCGGACTTGCGAACCGGTACCGAACTGCGAGCCCGGACGCCTTCGAGACGACAAGAAAATGTCCATCGGAGAGGGAACGTGTTCCATGACAAAGCCACGCTACGCGCAAGTCTGGCGTCTCGGCGCCGCCATTCTCTTCGCCGCGGCCTTCACGGCGGCCGCGACGGCTGACGACGATCCGAACCTGTTGAAGGGCGCCACGAAGGGGGCGGCTGTCGGTGCGATCACCGGCGTCGGCGCCGGGAAGGGGGCCGCCGTCGGCGCCGCGATGGGTGCGGCGGGCGACGAGGACCGGGAAGGCGGGGCCGTGAAGGGCGCCGCCACCGGTGCCGCGGTCGGCGCCGTCACGGGCGTCGGGGCCGGCACGGGCGCCGCCGTCGGCGCGACGGCCGGGGCCATCAAGAAGGCCAAGCAGGATTAGAGCACGAACAAGCCGCTCGACGTCGAAGACGAGATCCTCCCGCATTCGGTGGAGCGCGGGAGGATCGGACGCACGTCAGCCCGTCATGGGTTCATGACGGGCTGAGTTTCGGAAGGAAGGGCGCCCACGGTCCGCCGCGGGCGCCACCGCCGACCGCCATGCCGGACGCGGCGCGGCGGTCGGGCCGGGTCATTGGAGGTCGATCACCAGCTCCTTGATGCGGCCGGTGAAGGCGAAGGGCGGCGCGTACTCGGTCGAGACCGGCGCGCCGCTGTCCTCGCCGACGCCGAACGTGTCGATGCCGAAGCGCGCCGCGACCGTGCGGTCGATCTCGACGGATCCCACAGCCTCGCCGTCGATGAAGAGCGTCGCCGTTCCGCCCTTGCCGAGTTCGCCCTCGGCCCCGGCATAGTCGAACGCCATCCGCACCTCCGATTCACCCGCCGGCACCGGCTTCGACGAAACGATTTGCGGGCGATACTCGTCGAACCAGTTGTAGTGATAGACGAGATTGCCGTCCTTCACGTAGAGCGCGAACCCCGCCGAGCTTCCGCCCGCCGCGACGATCACCCCTTCGCCGCCGCCCTCGGGCATCTCGATCTTGGCCGCGATCGTATGCGAGCGGTTCTTGGTGTTGGGCGAGGCCGTCTCCGGCAGCCGCGTCGCGCCCGGATAGAACACGAAGTGGGTGCGGTTCGGATCGGAGGGGGTGGGCTTCGGCACCGCGAGCCGCGCCGTGCCGCGATCGTCGAGCGGGTAGACGTGGTTCTTCTCGGCCTCCTCGTCGAAGATCGCCTTCATCGCGGCGAGCTTGTCCGGCATCTCGGCCGCGAGATCGTGCGCCTCGGAATAGTCCTCCGACAAATGGTAGAGTTCCCACTTGTCGTTCTCCCAGTTGCCGGGCGCGACATCCTGGCGCCAGGGCAGGGTGTGCTGGGCATTCGCCTTCCAGCCGTCGTCATAGATCGAGCGGTTGGAGAAGACCTCGAAATATTGCCGCGTGCGCACCTCCGGCGTATCCGCCGCGTCGAGCACGTTGAGGAAGGAGGCCCCGTCCATCGGCTTCTGCGCGATCCCGTCGACGGTGTCGGGCGCGGGGATGTGCGCGGCGTCGAGGATCGTCGGCAGCACGTCGATGAGGTGGGTGAACTGGGTCCGCACGCCGCCTTTGTCGCTGATGCGGGCGGGCCAGGTGATCACCATCGGGTTGCGCGCCCCGCCGAGATGGGAGGCGACCTGCTTCACCCACTGGAAGGGCGCGTTGCCGGCCCAGGCCCACTCCACCGGGTAGTGCGGCTCGGTGTCGGGGCCGCCGAGCGCGTCGAGCCGCTCCTCCACCTCGTCGAGGTCGGTCGGGAAACCGCTGAGGCTCTTCACCTCGTTGATCGTGCCGTCGAACCCGCCCTCCGAGCTCGCCCCGTTGTCGCCCACGATGTAGATGACCATCGTGTTGTCGGCGTCGGGAAGCGCGCGGATGGCCTCGATCAGCCGGCCGACCTCGTGATCGGTGAAGGCGAGATAGCCCGCGAAATTCTCCATCAGCTTGGCATAGACGTGCCGCTGCTGCTCGTTGAGGCTGTCCCAATGGCGCGCCCATTCCGGCCGGTCCGTGAGGTCGGCGTCGGGCGGGATGACGCCGATCTCCTTCTGACGGGCGAAGGTGTGGTCGCGGATCGCGTCCCAGCCGTCGTCGAAGGCGCCTGCGAAGCGGTCGCGCCACTCGGTCGGCGCGTGGTGCGGGGCGTGCGCGGCGCCGGGCGCGAAATACATGAGGAACGGCTTCTGCGGCGCGATGGACTTCGTGTAGCGCATCCAGTCGATGGCCTTGTCCGTCATGTCCGACATGAAGTGGTAGCCCTCTTCGGGGCTCTGGTCCGGCTCGACCGGCGTCGTGTTCTCGAAGATCACCGGATAATATTGGTGCGTCTCGCCGCCGATGAATCCGTAGAAATAGTCGAAGCCCATGCCGGTCGGCCAACGGTCGAACGGGCCGGCGACGCTGCTCTCCCAGTCGGGCGTGTTGTGGTTCTTGCCGAACCACGAGGTGGCGTAGCCGTTGTGCTTGAGGATGGCCCCGATCGTCGCGGTGCTGCGCGGGATCATGTTGTTGTAGCTCGGGAAGCCGGTCGCCCACTCGGCGAGGAAGCCGGAGCCCGCATTGTGGTGGTTGCGCCCGGTGATGAGGGCCGCGCGCGACGGGCCGCAGATCGCCGTCGTGTGGAAGCGGGTGAATTTCAGCCCCTCCTCGGCGAGCGCGTCGAGCGCGGGCGTCGGCACGGGCCCGCCGAAGGTGGAGGTCTGCCCGTAGCCGACATCGTCGAGGAGGATGATGACGACGTTCGGCGCGCCCTCGGGCGGCGTCGGCAAGGCCGGCCATTCCCCGGTCGATTCCTGGTAGGTGCGCCCGATCGTGCCGCCGAAGGGCGGGAGCGGCATCGGCAGGGCCGTCCGGTCCGGCGCTAGCGGAGCCTGCGCGAAGGCCGGTGGCGCCGCGACGGCGCCGAGTGCGATGGCGATGAGAATCCGAACAGATTTCATGGCGCGTTCCCCCCGGAGGCTGTGCCGCCTCCCACCCAGTTTGTTCTGGAATTCAGACACAAAATCTTCCGCCCAAGATACGGCAAACTTGTGTCACTTGGCGTTGCAACGCGATTACGCCACGCCCACTGAGTGTGCGCCGAACGGGGAAGATCTCTGGGAGGAATTGCGCCGGTAGACCCAGGCGGACGGCCGTCGCGGGACGGATTCGCCGAACCGGGGCTCGCGCGTCGCGGCGTTCAGGAATGGAGCGTGGGACGCGGCCGGCAGGCGAGGGCAAAGGCGCGGGGGCACGGCCTTCAGGCAGACAGGCTGTGGCGCGCGCCGTCGTCGGCGCGCGCCTCGGGGGGACGATGTTAGCGCGCGCTGCCCAGCTGGGGGCGCTCCTCCCAGCCGCCGTCGGGGCGGTGGACCCAGGCGCGGTCGTAGAGATAGGCCGTGGTGCAGGCGTGCTGCGGCATCAGGAGGACGCGGGTGCCGGGCGCGAGGTCGCCGTCCACGATCGTGTGCTCCTCGTTCATGAGGCGGATCTTGCCGTTCCAGCGGAAACGCTCGGCGAGCGGCTTGTCGGGGGAGATCGCCTTAGCCCCGGCGTCGAGGGTGATCGTGTCGCCATGCGCCGAGATCACTGTCGCGAGGACGAAGGCGGCGGGGAGCCAGCCGAGATGGGGGAGCTCCAGGTCGTGCTGCGCGCTCGAATAGGTCCAGCTGCCGGGGCAGACGCCGACCGCGACGTCGGCCGGCCACAGGTCGAAGGTGTAGCTGCCGCCCGCGATCGTGTCGGCCGCGATCCCCTCGGCCGCCAGCGCGGCGGTGAGGGTGCGCACCTTGGCCGCGAGCGCGTCGACCGCCTCCTGCCGCTCCGCGACGGTGCCCTTGATGTGTCCGTCATAGACGTGCCAGCCCTTGAAGCGGCCGGTCTCGGCGACCGTGCGGGCGAAGGCGAGCGCCTCGTCCCCGATGGGCAGGCCCGTGCGGCCGAGGCCGGGATCGAGGTCCACCCGCAGCCCGATCTTGTCGTCGGGCTTGAGCCGCTCCTTCCAGAGCGCCAGCGCGAACGGGCTGTCGACGAGCGCTTCGAGCGTGACGCCCGGGTTGGCGCGCGCCACGGCGATGAGGCGCTCGATGTTCGCCTTGTTGGCCGAGGGATAGGCCCACAGGACGCTCTTCGCCCCGGCGCCGACCGACATCTCGACCTCGGCGACGGTCGCGGCCTTGAAGGTCTTGATCCCCGCCTCGATCAGCAGCTTGACGATCCAGGGCGCGCGGTGGGTCTTGAGGTGCGGCATCAGCCGATCTGCCCCGCCCGCCGCCTCGAGGGTGCGGGCGAGATTGTGCCGCACGCGCGCCTCGTCGATGACGAAGGCGGGCGTCGCCACGCTCTCCGGCGGCAGCGTATCCGGAACGCCGGCGATGGTGGCGAAGGGGGAGAAGGTGTCCATGTCGTGTCCTCGGATCGGGCGGGCGCCGGGCGCCGCTGGTTTTTTGGCTCGTGCGGCCAGCCGTCAGGCGGCGGCCCGCGCCGGCTGGAGATTGGCGAAGATCGCCGCGACATTCGCGCCGAGCACCGCCTTCTTTTCCTCAGCGCTGAGGAAGGTGCAATAGCGGCGCACATAGTCGAGGCTCTGGCGATAGGTGCAGAAGCGTTCCACGTTCGGCATATCCGAGCCCCAGATGAGCTTGTGCGCGCCGAAAAGGTCACGCATCTGCGCGATGAGACCTTGCGCCTCCGGGTAGGGATAGTCCCATTTCCCGCCCCAGGTGATCGGAAACATGATCTCGATCAGAAGGTTCTCGTGGTGGTAGGCGGCGAGCACCTCGGCCGGGAAGTCCCATTTGCCCTCGGACGCGAAGAAGCCGACCGGCGGGCCCATCACGAGCACCCAGCGGATATTCGGATAGCGGTCCATCAGCCCGTGCAGGCGTTTCAGGTTCGCGATGTAGCTGTCGCGGCTATAGTCCGGGATCGCGGTGATCTCGAAGAAAACGGGCAGCCCCTTGGCGTCGACCTTCGACCAGAAGGTCGCGTATCGCGGGTCGTCGAAATGGATGTCGAAGCCGTTGCGCGCGTAGGCGTCGAGGGCGAAATAGACGCCCTTGAGGCCGAGCCCGATCGCGCGGTCGAACTCGGCGAGCGTCTCGTCGGTGTAGGCGCGCGGCTCGTCGACATTGAGGAGGGCGGTGAACTTGTCGGGGTACTGGTTCTGCGCGAAGGCGTTGTAGTCGTTCATCGCGCCATAGCCCCACCCGGCCTGCAGGATGGTGTGGTCGACGCCGGCATAGGTCATCTGGGCGAGCATCAGCTCGGGCGGCGCCACGATCTGCTGCATCCCGACGGGCATATATTGGGAATGGTAGTCCTCACCGTCGATGGTGAAGTCGAGCCGGCCATAATTGCCGACCCGGAAGCCCACATCCGTCAGTCCCGCCCATGAATTGTCGCCGGCCCGGAACAGCGCCGCGCCGGACATTTCCTTTCCGTCACGCGCGCGGAAGACAGAGGCGGACGTGCGCGTCTGGACCTTCTGCATGTACTTGCGGTGGATCTCGCTCGACGGGTGGCCGCAGGCTCCGGCCCAGTGCTGGAAGACGTGGGCGTGGCAATCGATGATCATCGGGTCCTCGTTGAATGGCGGTCGGGCGGGCCGGCCGTGAAGCCGGCCCGTCCCCGGTTTGGCGGCTTAGGCGAGTTCGGACAGGTACTGGTCGTAGAGGCGCTGCACCTGGCCGTTGGTGATGACGAAGTTCGCCCAGGTATCGAGGAAGAACTTCCAGGCCGGGTCGCCATGGCGGATGAGCCAGGTGTTCGGGCGCTTGTCGAAGGGGTTGTCGACGTCGACGATGTGGGCCCACGCGCCGTTGCGCTTCACGAGCGCCAGCGCGTCGCTGTCGCCCACCACGTACGCGGTGGCGCGCTTGGTGCGCACGGGCTCGGCCGCCATCACCTGCTGGCCCGAGATCGCCATGAACTTCGCCTCGGGGAAGAGGCCGGGCAGGCGCTGCTCCTCGCTGGAGCCGGCGCTGACGGAGAAGGTCACGTCCGCGCTGTTGAGGTCCTCGATCGTCTTGAAGCGCTCGGCGTCGTCCTTGTGGACGATGACGCTGCTCCCCTTCGACCAGAGCGGGCCGACATAGTTGCAGGCGAGCGCGCGCGGGATCGTGTAGACCGCCGAGGAGCCGAAGAGGTCGAAATCGTTCTTGCGCAGGCCGACCGTGGCGTTGGCGAAGGTGACCTCCTGCCAGTCGACCGTCATCTCGAGGTCGGTGGCGAGGCGCTCGACGAGCTCCTTGTAGACGCCGCGCAGCTCACCGGACTTGGCGTCCTTGTAGAACCAGAGCGGGGTCTGGGCGTAGCCGACGCGCAGCGCACCGCCGGCGCGGATGCTGTTCAGCACCGAATCCTCGGGGATGCCGCTGTCGAGAAGCTGGGCCTTGACCTCCCGGACGGAGGTTGCCGCGAGCGCGACACCGGCGACGCCAGCGACAGCGGCGCCCGTGAGGAGAGAACGGCGGTCGACACCGGTGTGACGGGGGGTCTCGGACTTGTCGTTCATGGTGGAAGCTCCCTTTGTGTGTACGAGAAAGAATCCGATCAGGCAGATCTCATTCCGAGTTTTCGGTTGAAGTGGGCGACGAAATAGTTTGCCAACATCGAGATGAGAAAGATCACGATGAAATACATCAGTGCGACGGACGTCAGAATTTCGATCGGTTCGAACCACTGATTGACGATGCGCATCGCCTCGTACATCAGGTCGGGAATGGCGATGACGGAGACGAGCGTTGACGATTTGATGACGACTGCGATCTGGTTGATGAGCGAGGGCGCCATCACCAGAAGAACTTGCGGCATCACGATATGCGCGAACACCTGCCGGTAGCGCATGCCGACGGCGAGGCCGGATTCGATCTGACCGCGTGCGAGCCCCTCGATGCCGGACCGGAACGTCTCCGCGAGATAGCCGCTCGACTGGAGCGCGAGGGCGATCACGCCCGCCGTGAAGACGCTGCGCGGGAAGCCGAAGAGTTCGGGCCAGACATAGTTGACCCAGAGAAGCTGCACGAAGATCGGCGTCGCCCGGCAGAACTCGATGTAGCCGATGGCGAGATAGCGCACGACCGGCACGTAGAGGCGGATGAGGCACGCGGTGAGGCCGAGCACGATCGCGAGCAGGAAGGCGAGGAAGCAGACCGACACCGTGACCCAGAGCCCCTGGAGGAGGGTGTCGATGTTCGCGAGGACGAAGCGGTTGAAGTTGCTGATCATGGCTCAGGCCCAGCCCCGCCGGCGCCAGCCGTTCGTCAGCCTTTGGACGAGCTGCGACGCGGTGATGATGATCAGGCAGTAGACGAGCGCCGCGCCGGTATAGAGGGGCAGGGGGCGCATCTCCTCGATGTTGATCATCGAGACGCGGTACATGATGTCTTCGACGGCGATGAGGGAGACGATCGACGTCGCCTTGAAGAGGGAGATGTACTGGTTGAGGGCCTCCGGCAGCATCCGCCGGACCGCCTGGGGAACGACGATGCGCCAGGTGATGTCGCGCCGCGACATGCCGAGCGACAGCGCCGCCTCGACCTGACCCGACGGCACGGAGCGCAGTCCCGCGCGCACCGTCTCGGCAAGGAAGCCGCTATAGGCGACGCCGAGCGCCAGCACCGCCGCGATGAAGGGGCTGAAGTCGAACCGGGTCTGGAGCAGCTTCGTCAGGAGGACGGGGAGGATGTAATAGACCCAGACGAGCAGGATATATTCCGGCGTATTGCGGAAGAATTCGGTGTAGCCGAGCGCGCCGAAGCGCAGGATCCGGATCCGGCTCAGCCGCGCGCTGCCGATGATGAAGGCGAGCACCGTCGCGAGGATGCCGGCGACCGCGAAGATCAGGATGTTGTTGGCGAAGCCGCTCAGGAGCGCGCGCCGATATTCCCAGAAGAGCGTGAGGTCGAGCGATTGGTTGAGTTGATCCAGCATCGGTCAGCTCGACATGTGCGCGACGAAGCGCCGGCAGGTCTCGCTCTTCGCCTGTCCGCCGAAGACCGCCTGCGGCGGGGCGTCCTCCTCGATCCGTCCCTGGTGGAGGAAGAGGACGCGGTCGGCGACATCGCGGGCGAACTGCATCTCGTGGGTGACGACGATCATCGTCGTGCCCTCGGCGGCGAGGCGGCGCATCACGTCGAGGACCTCCAGCGTCAGCTCCGGGTCGAGGGCGGAGGTCGGCTCGTCGAAGAGCATCACCTTCGGCTGCATGGCGAGCGCGCGGGCGATCGCGACGCGCTGCTGCTGGCCGCCGGAGAGCTGCGCGGGGTAGGCGTTCTCCTTCTCCGAGAGCCCGACCTTGGCGAGGAAGCCGCGCGCGATCTCCGTCGCATCCTTGCGGGACATGTTGCGCACGCGGATCGGCGCCTCGATGACGTTACCGAGCACCGTCTTGTGGGGCCACAGATTGAATTGCTGGAAGACCATGCCGAGCTTGGCGCGCATCGCGGCGATGCTCGCCGCGCTCGCCGCAATGCGGCGCCCGTTCGGGCCGACGGTCGCGCCGATCGGCTCGCCGTCGATATAGACTTCGCCCGCCGTCGGCTCCTCGAGATAATTGAGGCAGCGCAGGAGCGTGCTCTTGCCCGATCCGCTCGCCCCCAGGAGCGTCGTCACCGTGCCCCGGTCGATGTCGACCGAGATGTCCGTCAGGACGGGGAGCGTCCCGAACGACTTCGAGAGGTGACGCACGCTGATCATGGGTGGCTCTGCAGTCATCGCTCGCCTTTCGCCGCCTGGGGTAGGGCAATCATTGATGCTCGTGATCTTAGGGGCAATCCAGCGTGCAGGGATGCAGTCGCGCCCTGGCCGGCGTTCGCCAACCCTCACGCCACCGCGGATGGCGCAAGTCTGTGCATTATCTCTCTGATAAAACGAGGTTATTCTCTATGACCGCCTGACCGGGAGGCGGCAAGTGCCGCGATATTAGCCGCCCCTACAATAGGCGGTTATTTTGTGCTTCATTCGCTGTGCTTATGATGGATTGCAAGGATAGGCCGCGATGAGCGGGGGCTACGATCTAAGAGCGCTGGAGGTGTTCGCCGCCGTCGCCGACCTTCGCTCCATGACGCAGGCCGCCCAGCGCCTCGGCATGACCCAGCCCGCCGTCTCTCAGGCCGTACGCAATCTGGAGGAGAAGCTCGGCGTCCAGCTCCTCGATCGCTCGCGCCGTCCGCTGGTCCTCTCGGCGGCGGGGGAGTGGCTCCAGCGCACCGCGACGCAGATCCTCGGCGATGCGGCGCAGATCGCGCTCACGATCCGCCAGTTCGGGGAGGGGCAGGCGCTGCGCCTCCGGGTCGGGCTCGTGGATTCGCTCTCGGATCCGTTCGTGCCGGAGATGGTCAAGCAGCTCTCGCCCTCGGTCTACTATCTCTCGATCACCTCCGGCCTCGCGCGCACCCTGCGCTATGGGCTGATCGAGCGAAGCATCGACCTCATCATCACGAACGACCCGATCGAGGATCTGCCCGAGGGCGTGCACATCCCGATCTTTACCGAGCCCTATTTCCTCGTCCTTCCCGAGGCGTTCGACGCGGGCGCGCTCGATCTCGCCGCCCTCGTCGCGACGCGCCCCTTCATCCGCTGGAGCGCGCGCTCGTCGATGGGGGCGGACATCGACCGCCATTTCCGCCGGCTGCGGCTGGACCTCCGCCGCCAATACGAGTTCGAATCGGCCCGCACGATCCTTGGCATGGTCGCGGCCGACCTCGGCTGGGCGGTGATGACGCCGCTGTCCGTCTTCGACCTCATCCCGGTGCTCGGCCGCGTCCAGCTCGTCCCGGTGCCGGGCCCGCAATTCCGCCGCACGCTCTCGGTGGTGGCGACCGACGAGCAATACGCGCCCGTCGCGCGCCAGATCGGCCAGATCGCGGGCCGCATCCTGCGCCGCTCCTACGTGCCGCACATGATCCGCGCGGCCCCCTGGCTTCAGCTCGATGTCAGCGAGGCGCGCTCCATGATCCGCCTACAGCCGACCGAGGCGCGCCAGCCCGCCTGACGGGCGGGCGGCGCTCCGGCGGGCTCAGTCCGGGACGCCCGCGCGTCGCAGCGCATCGATCACCATCGCGCGCGAGCGCGGGTTCCGCATCGGGAGGACCCGCTCATAGTGGGAGGCGGTGACGCCGGGGGCGACCGAGAGGAGCGTGCGCGCCATCGCCTTCGCATCGTCGAACCGGCCGAGCGTGTCGTAGATCGCGATCAGCACCCAGGCGATCGTGTCGGTCCGGTCGTTCAGCGCCAGCGAGCGCTGGGCCAGCGCCAGCGCCGCCTCCGGTTCCCCTGCGAAGAGGTGGCCGCAGGCCGCCGTCGCCAGGAACACGAAGAGGTTCGGGTCCTTCGGGCAAAGCGCGATGCCGCGCTCGATGAGGGTAGTGCCCGCCTCGGTCTCGTCGCCGAACATCAGCCCGCAGCCGGCGATGAAGGTCACGAAGCCGGACCCCGGATTGATCTCCGTCGCCCGGTGGAGCGCCTCCATGCCGACCACATAATCCTGGCGCAGCATCACGAGGGCGAAGCCGCCGAGCACCACGGTCTTCGCGTCGTCGCCCCCGGCGGCGAGGGCGCGGCGGGCCCAGGCGACGCTCTGCGCGACATCGTCGGCGCCGCGGGGCGGCCACGCGCGCGTGACGCGCTGGACGAGGCCCCAGGCCGCGTGGGCGAGCGCCGGTCCGTAATTGGGGTCGAGGGCGATCGACTGCTCCAGAAGGTCGAGGGCGATCGTGTTCTCGTCGGGCTGGATCGTATAGAGGTGCGGCAGAGCCTGGAGGTAGAGGTCGTACGCGCCGATATGGCCGGCGGGCTTGCGCCGCGCACGCTCGATCTCGGCCTTGCGCACCGTCGGCTCCAGGATGCCGACGACGGAGGCGGTGATCTCGTCCTGCAGGGCGAACACGTCGTCGAGCCGGCCGTCATACTTGTCGGCCCACAGGTGCGCGCCGGTCTCCGCGTCGATGAGCTGGCCGGTGATGCGCACCCGCTCGCCCGCCTTGCGCACGCTGCCTTCCAGAACGTAGCGCACCCCGAGCTCGCGCCCGACCCGCCGCACGTCGACGGCGCGGCCCTTGTAGATGAAGGTCGAGTTGCGGGCGACGACGAAGAGCTCGTCGAAGCGCGAGAGGGCGGTGATGATGTCCTCCACCATGCCGTCGACGAAATATTCCTGCTCGGCGTCGCCCGACATGTTGGTGAAGGGGAGGACGGCGATCGAGGGCTTGTCCGGCCGGGCCGCCTCGTCCGGCTTTGCCGTGGTGGGGTTGACCTCGCGCGGGCGGGACGGTGCGCCGACCTCGATCGAATAGACCTTCATCGGCTCGGCGATGTTCTTCAGCTGCGCCTCGCCGAGATCGGTGACGGCGACCTCCAGGCGCGAGCGCACGAAGCGGTAGGCGTCGTCCGAGAGGCAGATCGCGCCGGGCGCGGCGAGCGCTTCCAGCCGCGCGGCGACGTTCACCCCGTCGCCCATGATGTCGCCGTCCTCCTCCTCGATGACGTCGCCGAGATGGACGCCGATGCGGAACACCATCCGCCGCGCATCGTCGACGTCCGCGTTCCGCTCCTTCACCGAATCCTGGATCTCGACCGCGCAGCGGACCGCCTCCACGACGCTGCCGAATTCCACGAGCGCACCATCGCCCATCCACTTCACGATCCGTCCCGAATGCTGGCGGACGGACGGGATGATCACGTCGGTCTGGACGGTGCGGAAGCGGGCGAGCGTGTCGTCCTCGTCGAGGCTCGCGAGGCGGCTGAAGCCGACGACGTCGGCGACGAGAATTGCCGCAAGCTTCCGTTTTTCAGCCACGTGGTTCCCCGCAGTGCCCTTTGGTGTGGCACTTGCCCGGCGCCATCGCGGAAATCTAGCGCAAGCTGTCGATGAGGTCCCAGAATTCGTTGCGGTTGTTCGTGCGGGGGAAGGGCTCTTCCGGCGGGTCGACGCCGAGGAAGGAGCAGATCGGCCCCCACCCGTCCTTCACGTTCGTGACGAGGAGGCGATCGGCGGGAATCGCGGCCTTAACCGCCTCGTTGTGCGCGATGAAGGCGGCCTCCATCTCGTCGACGCCGCCGTCGGCCGGGATCCCGTTCTGGAGGATCATCCGGCGCACCATCGCGATCCATTCGCGGAAGATCTCGGGCGGATCGTCCGTGCGGAAAGTGAGCTTGTGGATGGTGGCGTGGAAGCTTTCGGCCCAGGCTCGCGGATCGCGCACGCCGAGGATGAACTTCGCGTCGGGATAGGCGGCGTTCAGCTCGCGATAGAAGCGGGCCGTCGGCCAGTCGACCGCGCTGTTGTAGCCCGCATAGATGGCGTCCCAGTCCGGATCGCCGTCGAGCGCCTTGTTCCAGAGCGGAAGCTGCACCGGCATGTGCTTGGCGACCTCTTCCATGTGGAAGCAGGGGCCGAAGCCGAGCGCTTCGAGAGCAAGACGCAGCGAGTACGTTCCGGTTCGGCCCAACCCAGCGCCGATGACTGCCAGCGACACGCCCGCCTCCCTGGAATTTTTTGGAAACGTGCGACCGAACTTCGGATTCTGCAAGCGGAATCACGAAACGGATCTCACGTTTTTCGTGGGATTTTTTGCTGCAAGAAAAGCTCATCCCGCTCAAATTCTGCCGAAATGCTTTGCTCGCGTTCGTAGAGTGAAGATCTCCGCATTGGCGAGGTTCTGTATGGACGGATCCCGCGTGGAGAATTCTTTTTGGTAATAGTAATAAAAAATCTTGATAGGCGGAAAAAGTTGCCTTCAAAATTCGCCTCTCACGTTCCGCCGGTCGGTGGAGGCCGTGGCCGAGAGGGGGAAGGCGGATGGGTGGGGCGGCGGTCCGCGCGAAACAGACCAGCATCGTCCTGCCGAAGGGCGGCCGCCTACCCTCGGCCCCGCCCGACGAATATTATGAGCAGGCGATCCAGCTTCTCGGCGACACCGAGGCGCGAACCATCTTCGAATCCACCCGCCCGCGCTATCTCGTCGAACGGGTGGAGGACGAGTGCGGCCGGCTGATCGTCAGCCGGGCGCTCGGCGCGGGTGCGCTCCTGACGCCGGACATGCTCCCGCACGCCATCGGGGATGTCAGCCGGCCGATCTGGCGCGAGGCGATGCAGCTTCTCGCGATGCACGGGCTCGTGCGGGCGGTCCAGCGCAAGGGCGTCGTCGTCATGGATGCCGCGGCGTGGAACCTCCTCGATGCCAAGGTGCTGCGCTGGCACAGCCAGACCGGCCACATCGCCGAGATCGTGGAGGATCTCGCCGAGGTGCGCCGCATGATCGAGCCGTTCGCCGCGGCCCGCGCCGCCGAACGGGCGAGCATGGATGAGATCGCGTGCCTCTATCGTGCGCTGGAGGGGGTCGAGGGGCTCGTCGCGGGCGAGCACCGCGACCTCACGGCCGGGATCTATTTCCACGCCGGGATCCTGAAGGCGAGCGGCAACCGGGTGATCCACGGCATGGTCCCGATCCTCCTCCACGCGCTCTATGCGATCTATCGGGGCATCCCGGTCCAGGAGGCGGCGGCGCTCATCGGCGCGGAGATGGTCCGGCACCTGCGCGCGGTGGTGGACGCGATCGCGAACCGCGAGCCCCACGAGGCCGAACGCGCGATGAACCGCGCCATCAACAAGACGAACGCGACCTACCTGCCGTCCGCAAGCTGAAGGGGGCGGGCCCCCTCAGTGGCGGCCGTGCTTGGCGCGCAGATCGTTCATCGCCGCGGTGTAGCCGCCGCCCGATCCGTCGATGAAATGGAAGTGGCGGCTGTCGGTATAGGCCGGGACGATGCAGGTCATCAGCGCGGCGTCCTGGCTGAAGAGGCCGTAATGGAGGGCCTCGTCCGCCTCCGCCGCCTTCAGGTGATCGCGCAGCGCCGTCTCCAGCGTCGCGTCCGCGTCGAGGGTGAGCTGGAGGGCGTCGCCGTACTTGCGATAGTCGGCGTTGAGCCGCAGGAGCGCGCGATAGGCGGCCGGATCGAAAGAGCCGACCCGCATCCCCGTCGCGAACAGGAACCAGCCCATCAGCGCATGGGCGGCGGTGCGCACCACGCGGAGCGGCCCGCCGCCCGCCGCCCGCGCTTCGAGCCGCAGCGCGGACGGGGAAAGCATCGCGAGGGACGGGCCGTCGGTGGGGACCGGGTGCGCGTCGGGTGCAGCATCGATGAGGGCGAAGAGCGTGTCGAGGGCGGCGATGAAGGCCGGCTCGCCCGCGCCGCCCGGCTGCACGACGAGGGACAGCATCCGCCCGTTCTCCGCCCCGATCGGCCGCCATCGGCAGGAGAGGCCCTCAAGGTCGGGGCGCGCGCCCGGCGGTCCGGCGGGGACGGCGAAGTCGCCGGCCTTCATCCGCGCCTCGACCCAGGCGAGCCCGCCCCCCGCGAAGACCGCGTAGCCGACATGCGGCGTCGGGCGGAAGATCGCGATGCGCACATCGTGGCCGGCCGCGCGCACGGTTTCGACGGGGGTGAGCGCGGCGCGCAGCGTCATGCCGAGCGCGTCGCGGACCCAGGCCGCCGTCGCCGACAGCGTCTCGCCGAGCGCCGCGGCGTCTTCGGCGGGGACGGCGAAGGCGCATCCGTCGCCGCCGAAGGTGAAGGGGAAGTCGCGCGTCGCGAGGCGGTTCATGAGGCCCGAGATCGCCGCCGCGCCGGCGATGTTGACGGCCTTCTGACGCCCCCGCGCGATCTCGTCCGTGGAGCGGACGACGTCGGTGACGCCGAGGACCCAGCCGTCCGGCAGCGGGCGGTAGATGTCGGAATGGGTCACGTCGGCGAAGTTGCGGAACGTGTCGAACGCCTCAAGCCGGCCACCCATGCGCCCCTCCCGCGACCTCACCCGTTCGAAGATATAGGGTCGGAGCGGCGGCGATGGCTCCTAGGATGACCAACCTCGCTATGCCACAATGCGTCACACGCTTTGAGGCCCGCCATTGTCTACCATCTACCTCCATATCGGGATGCCGAAGACCGGATCGACCGCGATCCAGAATTTCTTCCACCGCCAGCGGGCGCGGGCGAAGACGGCGGGGCTGATGTACTCGTCCGTCGCCGGGGTGAACCACGGCAGGTTTCTCGATTCCCAATATTCCTACGCGCGGCCCAACGTGGCGCAGCGCCTCGCGCGGCTCGGCGCGTCGCACATGCTGGCGGAGCGGGAGGAATCGCGCGCCGCTTTCATCGCCGAGATGCAGGGGGCGGTGGACGAGGGGCTCGACGGGCTGCTCTCGGCGGAGAATCTCAGCGAGATGCTCGCGAAGGAGCTCGTCGCGCTGCGCGACAGTCTGCCGATGTTCGACCGCTTCGTGGTGCTCGGCTTCGCGCGCCCGCCACACGCCTGGAACCGCAGCATGGTCCAGCAGAGCCTGAAGGACGGGGTGGGCTTCGAGAGCCACGTCCAGACGCCGCGCGTCCCCGTCTATAGCCGCCGCTTCGGCCAGCACCTCGCGGTCTTCGGCGACAATGTCCGCCTCAAGATCTTCCATCGCTCGAAGCTCGTCGAAGGCTGCATCCTCCAGACCCTCCTGACGATGATGGACGGGGACCGGAGCGCGCTCGCCTCCGCCCGCGCGCCGCGCGTGAACGAATCGATGAGCCTCACCAGCGCGAAGCTCCTCGTCCTCCTGAACGAGGGGCAGGCGCGGCGCTCCTTCGCCAAGCTGCCGGGGCGGATCGCGGACGAATTGGGGCGCGGCTTCAGCGGCGCGTTCTTCGAGGAGGCGTTCGCGAGCGAAAAACCCTTCACCCGCTATCCGCAGAAATTCCTGTCCCGGATCCTCGCGATCCCCGGCCCGAAATTCCAGGTGCCGCTGGAGGTGGAGGAGGCGGCGGCCGAACGGGTCGAGACGGAGGTCGGCTGGATCTCCGACCTCCTCGGCGAGGACATCCGGCAGTTCGACGACCGGCAGAGCGGCGAGCGGATGCGCCTCAAGGAATACGCCACCTTCTCGGACGCCGAGGTCGACGCCATCGTCGCGACGATCGAGCGGATCAACGCGAAATAGACCCGCGGCACGACCGCTCGGGCAATCCGGGCAGGTGCCCGCCGCCGGGCCTCAGGTGAGGCGCGCCCCGGTCTCGCCGAAGGCCATCGCCCGCGCGGCGTCGAGGCGGACATGGACCGCGCCATCGGGCCGGGCGTCGGAGGCGGGCTGGACGAGGCGGAGGAGCCCCGCCGCCGTCTCCACATGGACGAGGCGGCTCGTGCCGAGCTCCTGGACAACGTCGACGCGGCCGGGGAGCGTGTCGTCGGACGGGCCGGAGGCGACGGAGAGGTCGTCCGGCCGGATGCCGATCTCGATCGCCGTTCCGTCCGCCACCCGCAAGAGGGCGGGGACGGGGAGGCGGGGGCCGGCCGCGAGCGCTGCCCGCCCCGCCTCGACATGCGCGGCGAGGAACTGCCCCTTCGCGACAACCTCGCGCCAGGGCCGACGGCGAGCCTCCACCTCCTACGTCGGGCGCGGCAATTGCAATGTCCTCATCACCGACGAGCTGACCGCGAACGCGATCCTGTCCCTCGACCCCTGACGGCCTCAGCCGCCGCGCCGATCGAGGACGAAGCGCCCGCGTTCGGCGACCGGCCGGCTCGGATCGGCCGCAAGGCGCGTGGCGAGCGCGGTCCCGGCATCGCCCAAGGCGTGGCGATGGGTGATGAGGGTGTCGGCCGCGACGCGCCGCACCGCCACCGCCCGGTCGGCCGCGGCTTCCCCCAGAAGGGCGAGGCGATCCGGCGGGTTCGCAAGGGGGCGCGTCGCGAAGCGCGGGACCCGTCGGCGCTCGTTGTAGACCTTGTCGATCCATTCCCACCCATGCCCGACGCGCCATCGCACTTCTCCCGCGAGGAGGATGCGGGTCGCCTCCGCCCGGAGCTGCGGCTGCCGGGCGTCTCGGGCGAGGCGGGGGAGCGCCGCATCGAGGGACGGGCGACGGGCGGCCTGCGTCAGGATCAGCGCGGCGGGCCCGGTCGTCGCCGCGAGGAGCCTCTCGGTCAGCACTCCCGTGACACTCGGGATGCCGATCGCTCGGTCGAGCGCGCCCTGGCTCTCCTGCGTGATCCGCCCCCAGGCGGCGCGGTGCGGCAGCAGCGCCATGAGGGCGGCGACGATGGTCTCGGGCGGGCTGGCCGCCGCCACCCGCGGCACCGCCGCCTGCGCCGCCACCTGCACCTGCGGCACCCAGTCATTGAGGCGGCGGATCAGCATCGCCGCGAGCACCATGCTGGGCGCCGACCACTCGATCGTCTCGAGTGCCCGTTCCCGGCGATAGCCGTCCCCGTTCACGAGATCGAGCCACGGCACGAGAGGCGACGACCGCGTCGGCAGCATGATACCCCAGAACCGCCGGGGCCGGCGGAGGGCCTCGGCGATCGCCCAGCGGATCAGGGCCTCGGCCCGGCCGGGATCGAGCCCTGCCGTTACGGCGACATAGGCTGCGAAGCGTGGATCGTCGGGGGCCGGCGGCCGGTGGGCGCGCGCGAGCGGCCGGATGGCGTCGACAAGGCGATCGTCGATCGTGCGCATGTGCCCTCCGCGCGTCTGCGGGCCGCGCCTCAGCCGGCGGCTGGCGGCCCCGCGCTCGCCTCGGCGAGGGTGCGCAGGATCGCGCCGCTCTCGCGGTCCATCGGATAGAAGCATTCGAGCGCGAGCTCGGACAGCGTCACGTCGGTGGCTGTGCCGAACACGGTGGTCGTGCTGATGAGGCGCAGCGTGCCGTGCGCCGTCGCAAGCTCGAGGGGGACGGTGAGGGCGCGCTTCTCCTCCTCCGCGTTGGCGCGATAGGGGCGCGCGCCGGGCGGGACGGGGTAGGTCCGCAACTCGGCAAGGAGCGTGGCGAGCACCGGATCGGCGGCCCGCTCCACCTCCCGCGCCACGCGATGGACGAGATGGGCGCGCCACTCGCGATAATTGGCGATGTGCGTGCCGATCCCGCCGGGGGCGAGGGAGAGGCGCAGGACGTTGACCGGCGGGGTGAGGAGGGAGGGATCCGCGCTCGCGAAGAGGCGAGCCGCGACGGCATTGTGCGCGGTCAGCGTCCAGTGCCGGTCGACGGCGATGGCGGGGTTCGGGGCGTGACCGTCGAGGATCGCCTGCACCTGGGCCGTGAGGTCCAGCGCGGCCCCCTCGAGCGCCTCGTCACGGAAGGTCGGGGCGTAGCCGGCGGCGAGGAGGAGGGCGTTCTGCGCGCGCAGCGGCACGTCGAGCCGCTCGGCGAGGCGGAGCAGCATCGCGCGGCTCGGCGTCGCCCGCCCGGTCTCCACGAAGCTGAGATGCCGCTGCGAGACCTCCGCATCGGCCGCGAGCACGAGCTGGCTCACCCGCCGCCGCTGGCGCCAGCCCTTCAACAACACGCCGACGGATTGGGGAGCCTCGCTCATGCCCCCTTCGTAGGGCGCCCGCCGCGGCCCGTCTACGACCTCGGAGGTAATCGCGATGCCGCGCGGCCGAGGGCACGGTCCCTCGACCCGGCCCGCGTGGGGCCGGCCATCGGGAGAACCTCATGCAAGACGATCGCACCATTTTGCGCCGCATCCTCTACCTCGACGCCGCGACCTGCGCGGCGATGGCGCTCCTCTGCCTCGCCGCCCGCACGCCTCTCTCCGCGGCAACGGGCCTGCCCCCCGGCCTCGTCCTCGGCGCGGGCCTCGCCCTCGTCCCGTCGGCTCTCTTCATGGCGGCGGTGGGGCGCGGCCGCCCGCCGTCCCGCGCCAGCACGGGGCTGGTGGTCGCGGGCAACGCGCTCTGGGTCGCGGCAAGCCTCGCCCTTCTCGCCCTCGTCCCGCTGACGGGCCTCGGCGTGGCGTTCGTGCTTCTCCAGGCGGGGGCGGTGGCGCTGCTTGCGACGGCCGAGGCGAGGCTCATGGCGCCTGCCGCGCGGATCGGGGCGGCATCGTGACGGCCGGGCAGGGGGTGCCGGCGCCGTCGGCCGCGCCGGCGGACGGGCCGCCGGCCTACGCCGTCGGCTGGCTCCGGAACGTGCGGATGGGGCCGGACATCGCCGCCTATCTCCGCGGCATCGACGCGACGCTCGCTCCCCATGGCGGCCGCTTCCTCATCCACGGCGGCCCGGTGACGCCGCTGGAGGGGTGGTGGGAGGCCGATCTCATCGTGATCGCCTTCCCCTCCGCCCGCGACGCCGCCGCCTGGTACGCGAGCGAGGCCTACCAGGCGCTCCTGCCGCTGCGCACAGGGAGCAGCGAGGGGCTCGTGGCGATCGTCGAGGGCACGGAGGCGGGTCACAGGGCGACGGATATTTTGCGGGGTGGTGAGTGAGGGCCGCTCCGGGCCTGATGACAAGGAGCTGGCGTTTGCTGACGCGCGCCATCAGCCCATCAGCCCATCAGCCCATCGGGCGATCCGCGTCCGCCTCGTCCGCGCCGCTTTGCCGGCGCCGAAGGGCGGGCGTCCCACTCCCGCGCCACGGCAGGCGGCCCTCCAATTCGATCTGGAGGGCGAAGCTGAGGAAGGTGCGGATGAGGACGATGAGGGCGAGGACGGCAAGGTTCGAGACCGTCGGCTCGATGAGGACCGTGCCGATGATGTCGGCCGCGACCAGCAATTCGAGGCCGAAGAGGATGCCGCGCCCGAGGCTCATCCGGTAGCGCTGGTAGACCGCCTCCCAGCCCCCGGGCTCGCGCTTCCGGCCCGCGACGATCCACACCCCCGACACGACCCCGACGATGATCGCGATCACGCCGAGAAGCTCGATCCCGGCCGAGATCGTATGGAATATCTCTTTCAGCAACCGCCCCTCCCGCGCGCTTCACCCGGTCGGGGAGGGCTACCCGCCGAGGCAGGTCCGCAAAGCTGAGCGAAACGCATCTTCGTATCCGGATAGCTCATCGCTACTGTTCGCCCGCCATCTTCATAGTCATTGCCAAAGCCTCTTCCCAAAAAGATCTCACGGAGATTCACATTCATAACAATCACAAAGGCAGGTAGTGTTTTGTGACAAGTCCGCCCGTGGCGCGGGGCGCCGCAGGGCGGGACGTCGTGAGCCTCAGAACAAGAACGACAGAAGGTGGAGTGGACGTCATGCCGAAACGAATGCTTGTCGCCGCGCTGTTGGCGGCCCTCGCGGCGCCGGCCGCATGGGCCGACGGGGCGGTCCCGCGATCGCTCGTGACGCCCGACAGGGTCGAGACCTCGCAGGGCACGTTCGAGTTCCACGAGGGGGTGCCGACGGAGGCGAGCGCGGCAGCCCTCTTCGACCAGCTCGATTTCACCTACGCCTACCGCGCCTTCACCGACACGATGCGCGGGGTCAGCATCCGCGCGCTGCGCAAGGGGCTCCTGGATATCGGCGTCAAGAAGAACGAGGTGCTCGTCTTCTCCGAGCTGATGGACGCGAAATCGCTGTTCCTCACCGCAAATGCCGACACGATCTACGTCATGGGATGGCTCGATCTCAGCGACGGGCCGGTGGTGCTGGAGACGCCGCCCAAATTCCTCGGCGCGGTGCAGGATGCGTGGTTCGGCTGGGTCATCGATCTCGGCCTGCCGGGGCCGGACCGGGGGCTCGGCGGCAAATATCTGATCGTCCCGCCGGGCTATGAGGGGACGCTGCCGGAGGGCGGCTATTTCATCGCCCATGCGAAGACGACGGGCATCGTCTGGTTCGGCCGCTCCTTCCTCGACAAGGGCAGCGATCCGAAGCCGGTCGTGGAGACGATCCGCGGCGCGACGCGGATCTATCCGTTCAAGCCCGGCGGCGTCGGCACCCCGATCGCCGCCTTCCTTGCCGGCAAGGCGATGCTCGGGCCGATCGAGGAGCCGGGCCCGACCGTCTTCCACGAGGGCAGCGGCAAGGTGATGAACACGGTGCCGCCGAACGACTGGTCCTATTTCGAGATGCTGAACGAGATCGTCCAGGCCGAGCCAGCGACCTCGCTCGACGCGGAGCTGATGGGCCCGATCGCGGCGCTCGGCATCGTGAAGGGCAAGCCGTTCGCGCCGGACGCGCGGATGAAAAGGATCATGACCGACGCGCTTGCCGTCGCGAATGCCGCCTCGCGCAACGTCTTCCTCAACCCGCGCGATCCGGCCTGGTTCTTCTACCCGGACTCGTCCTGGTACAATTTCCTCTTCGAGACGGGCTACCAGTTCGAGACGCCGATCCCGGAGATCACGCGCGAGGGGGCGAAGCCTTTCCCGCCGACCGGCTATCGCACGATGGATGCGCGCACGAGCTTCTTCTACGGCGTCACCGGCATCACCCCGGCGATGGCGATGCGCCTCACCGGCATCGGCTCGCAATATCTCCTCGCGATGCGCGACGCGGACAAGAAGGTCTTCGACGGGGCGGCGACCTACAAGGTGACGCTGCCGAAGGGGATTCCGCAGGCGAATTTCTGGTCGCTCACGGTCTACGACAACATGACCCGCTCGATGCTCGACACGCCCCAGCGCTTCCCGCGGGCGGGCAGCCAGTCCTACCCGACGCCGGCGGCGGAGGCGGACGCGGACGGGGCCACGACGGTCTATTTCGGGCCGGAGAAGCCTGAGGGCGTTGCGGACGGGAACTGGATCCAGACGACGCCCGGCAAGGGGTGGTTCGTGATCCTGCGCCTCTACAGCCCGCTGGAGCCCTTCTTCGACAAGAGCTGGCGGATCAGCGAGGTTAGCCGCGTCGAGTAGGCGCATACCGCAGGGGCTTTCCCTCGCGATTGCCGTTGTGCAATGCTTTGCGCAGAGCGCAACCGGACCGCGAGGGGCCTCGGTGACCAAGAAGACGCGCACGACGGACGCCGCCAGCAAGACGCCGCCCGCCAAGAAGGGGAGCGCGCCTGTCCTGTTGTCCGGCGGCAATCCGCAGATCCCGAAAGGGGAGGGTGACGGTCCGGTCCAGGCCTATATCGCGGCGATGCCGGGATGGAAGCAGGAGATCGGCCGCAAGCTCGACGCGCTGGTCGTGGCGGTCGTCCCGGATGTCGCGAAGGCGGTGAAGTGGAACTCGCCCTTTTACGGCGTGCCGGGCGAGGGGTGGTTCCTCAGCTACCATTGCTTCACGAAATACGTGAAGGTCACCTTCTTCCGCGGCACCTCGCTCACCCCCGTGCCGCCCGGCACCTCCAAGACGCCGGAGGTGCGCTATCTCGACATCCGCGAGGACGACCCGTTCGACGAGGCGCAGATCCGCGACTGGGTGAGGCAGGCAAGCGCGCTCCCCGGCGAGAAGCTCTGAGCCAAGCGCCTCACGCGGCGAGGCGCGCCGCAAGGCTGTCGCCCGTGCGCCAATGCACGGCGGACCAGCCGGCCGCGCGCGCCGCCTCGACATTCGCCGCCGTATCGTCGACGAGGGTGAGGTTCGCGCCCCCCGTGCCCGCCGCGCGCTCGGCCGCCGCGAAGAAGGCGGGGTCGGGTTTGCACGCACCGATGGCGGCCGAATAGACGATCCCGTCGACATGGTCCGCGAGGGCGAGCGTCTCCATCAGGTGCGCCGCGCGCATGTGCTCCTGGTTGGTCGCGAGGAGGATGCGCAGCCCCTCTGCCCGCATCGCGTCGCACTCGGCGAGGAGGGCGGTGTCGAGCGCGCTGTCATTGGCGAACCAGTAGGCGAGGAAGTCGGAAGGGGCGAGGTTCGGGGCGATCGCCGGCAGGCACGTCTCCAGCGTGTCGAGGAGCGCCTTGCGGCCCGTCACGATCGCGCGCCAGTGCGGGGCGAAGAACTGGGCCTGGAGGGCGGCGGGCGCGATGCCGAGATCGCGCTCGATGTCGTGCGCCCAGGAGCGGCCGTCCTGCGGCCGTCCGTTCACGAGCACCCCGTCGACATCGAGCATCAGGCAGCGTGTCATGTCCCCTCGCGCGGTGAGGCGGCCGCCCCGGCCGCGCGCGAGTGATGGCGGGTCGGCGGCGCGGGGGCAACCGCCCGCCTCGCATCGGGCTACAGGATCTGCGCGAGAAAAGCCTTCGTGCGCGCATGCTGCGGGTTGGTGAAGAAGGCCTCGGGCTCCGCACGCTCCACGATCTCGCCGTCGGCCATGAAGATCACGCGGTGGGCGACGGCCTGCGCGAAGCCCATCTCGTGGGTCACGCAGATCATCGTCATCCCCTCCTCGGCGAGCCAGATCATCGTGTCGAGCACCTCTTTCACCATTTCGGGGTCGAGGGCGGAGGTCGGCTCGTCGAACAGCATCAGCTTCGGCGACATGCAGAGCGCACGCGCGATCGCGACGCGCTGCTGCTGGCCGCCGGAGAGCTGCGCCGGATATTTCTTCGCCTGGTCGGCGATGCGCACGCGCTCCAGATAGGTCATCGCGATGGTTTCGGCCTCGGCGCGCCGCACCCCGCGCACCTTCATCGGCGCAAGCACGCAATTCTCCAGCACCGTCATGTGCGGGAAGAGATTGAACTGCTGGAACACCATGCCGATGTCGCGCCGCACGAGCTCGGTCGCCTTGCGGTCCGCGCCGAGCGTCACGCCCTCGACGACGACGTCGCCATTCTCGATCGGCTCGATCATGTTGATGCAGCGGATGAGGGTCGATTTGCCGGAGCCCGACGGGCCGCAGATCACGATCCGCTCGCCGAGATGGACGTCGAGGTTGATGTCCTTCAGCGCGCGGAACGAGCCGTAATATTTGGACACGCCGTTCATCGAGACGAGCGTCTCGCCCGCTTCGATCCGGCGCCGTTCCTGGGACGTGGTGGCGTTCACGGGGGCTCCTATCGCGTCGACGCGGCGAGCCGGTGCTCGAGGCGCATGCTCCAGAAGGAGAGCGGCCAGCACACGGCGAAGTACATGAGGCCGACGACGCCGTAGACGATCATCGGCTGGTAGGTGGCGTTGTTGATGTATTGCCCGCTGCGCATCAGCTCGGTGAAGCCGACGATCGAGGCGAGGGAGGTGCCCTTGATGAGCTGGACGAGGAAGCCGATCGTCGCCGGCAGCGAGATCCTGAGCGCCTGCGGCAGCACCACATAGCGCATGCGCGAGGCGTAGGAGAGGCTGAGCGCGAAGGCCGCCTCGGACTGGCCGCGCGGCACGGCCTGGATGCACCCGCGCCAGATCTCGCCGAGGAAGGCGCTCGCGTGGCAGGTGTAGGCGACGCAGATCGCCGTCCACGGGCTCACATTGATGCCGAGAATGCCGATCCCGAAATAGACGAGGAAGAGCTGCATCAGGAGCGGTGTGCCCTGGAACACCTCGATCAGATATTGCGCCGGCAGCCGCACGAGGCGCTTCGGCGAGACGCGGCAGAGCGCCACGACGAGGCCCCCGATGATGCCCCCCACGAACGCGACCGCGGCGATCGCGAGCGTCCACTGGAGGCCGATCAGGAGGAGGATGAAGTCGTCGAGCCCGAATGTCCTGACCATGGGCGTCACCGCGTCGGGTAAGAGAAGAGGATGCGGTCGAGGACGTTGAAGATCCTCGTGAAGACGCTCGACATGATCAGGTAGAGCGCCGTCGCGGCGAAGTAGATCTCGAAGCTGCGGAAGGTCACCGAGTCGAGGCGCTGCGCGACCGCCGTCAGCTCGCTCGCGGAGATCGCCGAGGCGATGCTCGAGGTGAGGAGGAGCAGGATGAACTGGCTCGTCAGCGCCGGGTAGATCGCGCGCATCGCGGGGGTGAGGATCACGTAGCGGAAGATCTGGAGGGGGCGCAGGCCGAGCGCGAAGCCGGCCTCCCACTGCCCCTTGGCGATCGAGGCGACGCCGCCGCGCATGATCTCCGCGGCGTACGCCCCGCCATTCAGGGCGAGGGCGACGAGGGCCGCCGTGTTGGGGCTCATGCGCACGCCGAGGCTCGGCAGGCCGAAGAAGAAGAAATAGAGCTGCAGCAGAAAGGGCGTGTTGCGGATGATCTCGATGTAGCCGATCGCGATCCAGCGCAGCAGCGCCACGCGCGAGGAGCGCGCCTGCAGGGTCAGGAGGGCGATGATGGTCGCGGCGATCATCGACAGCGCCGAGAGGCGCAGCGTCATCAGCGCGCCGTCGAGGAGCAGCCCGTAATTGTCCCAGACGACGCTGAAGTCGAATTCGTAAGCCACGATCGCGCGGGCCCCTCAGTCAAGGCGGGCGGCCGCGGATTGGATCCGCGGCAGCCCGCACCGGTCGCTCGTGCCGATCACTGTTCCGTGGTGAACGGAATTTCCGGCAGAGAGGTCGGGAATTCCGGATGATCGGTGCCGAGCCAGCGCTGGCTGATCTCGTTCAACTGGCCGCTTTCCTCGATCCGATTGAGGAAGTCGTTGAGATACTCGTTGAACTCCTTGTCGCCCTTGCGCGTGGCGATGCCGGTCCACTGGTTGTTGACGACGATCTTCTTCTCGAGATTGTGGCCGGGGTTCGACTGGTCGAGCATCTTGAGCGGGAAGATGGCGAGGCCGACGGCGTCCGCCTGGCCGGAGAGGACGGCCTGGACGGCCGAGGCGTCGTCGTCGAAGCGCAGGACCGTCGTGTCGGACGGCGCGTTCTCCGTCACCGCGATGTCGATCACGTTGCCGCGGTTCACCGCGACGCGCATCCCGGCGAGATCGGCATAGTCGGAGATGTTCTTGTCCTTGCCGGCGACGACGAGGTTCACGTTCGCGACGTAGGGGCGGGTGAACTGCACGACCTTCGCCCGGTCCGGGAACATGCCCATCGAGGCGATGAGAAGGTCGACCTTGTTCGTCATCAGCGTCGGAATGCGGCTCGTCACGATGACGCGCTCATATTCCGGCTTCACGCCGAGATCGGCCGCGAGCAGCTCCGCGACGTCGATGTCGACGCCGACCGGCTCGCCCTTGGCGTTGGTGAAGCCCCAGGGCGGCTCACCGCCGAGGACGCCGACGCGGATCGTGCCGCGCTCCTTGATCTCCTCCAGCGCGCCCGAGATGGCGGCCGGTGCGAAGGTCGCCGAAGCGACCGCGGCGGTGACGACGCCGAGGACCGCCCGGCGCGTCGCCTTTCCAAGCTTGAACATCGTTTTCTCCCCATGTGGCGCGAGTGGTCTTCGTTCTGTGGGGCCACTTCGCGATTGAGCTCGATCGTGCGCGCGGGGCGCGCTCGAAGCTTCGTGGCGCGCGCGACGAGCGGGTCGTCGCGCGTGCCGTGTCGTCGGAACGTGCCGTCATGCGCCGGCGCGGGGCCGGCGCGGGCTTTAGTGGATTTCGGTCCGGTCGGCGCCCTTCAGCGACAGCAGCTCGCGCGCCTCGTCGGGGGAGGCGACGCTCATGCCGAGCGACTCGATGACGTTGCGGATGATGCCGACCTGCTCGGCGTTCGTTTTCGCGAGGCGGCCGGGACCGGCCCACAGGCTGTCTTCCATGCCGACGCGCACGTTGCCGCCGAGCGTCAGCGCCATCGTCGCGATGCGCATCTGGTTGGAGCCCGCGCCGAGGACGGACCAGCGATACTGGTCGCCGAAGAGGCGGTCGGCGGTGCGCTTCATCATCATGACGTCTTCGGGATGCGTGCCGATGCCGCCGAGAATACCGAATACGGACTGGATGAAGAGCGGCGGTTTCACGAGGCCGGCGTCGAGGAAATACTTCAGATTATAAAGGTGCGCGATGTCGTAGCACTCGAACTCGAAGCGCGTGTCGTTGCCGCCGCACATGGTGAGCACGTATTCGATATCGGCGAAGGAGTTGCGGAAGACCGAATCCTTCGAGCGCTCCAGCGCCGGACGCTCCCAATCGTGCTTGAAGTCCTTGTAGCGCTCCAGCATCCGGTGCAGCGCGAAGTTCATCGAGCCCATGTTGAGCGAGGCGACCTCGGGCTTGAAGACCGCGGCCGGCTTCGCGCGCTCCTCCTTCGTCATGCCCGGACCGCCGCCGGTCGTCAGGTTGATGACGGCGCTCGTCGCCTGCTTGATCTGCGGGAGGAAGCGCCCGAACGCCTCCGGCGTCTGGTCGGGCTCGCCCGTCTCCGGGTTGCGCGCGTGGAGATGGATGATCGACGCGCCGGCCTCGGCCGCACCCACGGCGGCGTCGACGATCTCTTCCGGCGTGACCGGCAAATGCGGCGACATGGACGGCGTGTGGATCGCGCCCGTCACCGCGCAGGTGATGATCACCTTGTTCTGAGTAGCCAAAATTTCCTCCACGACGGGCTCAATTTGTGAGTCACGCGGCCCGTATGTATCGTTATGTCCCACATAGTGAGACAAAAGTTTGTGTTGTCAACTCAGATCTCATATGAATGGACTGTGACGCAGTGGGTGGCAGGCAGTGACGACGCAACTGGATTCCGAGGCGGTCGACGGCGGACGCGAGGTGCAGGGCGCACAGACCCTGCTGCGCGGCCTCGACATCCTCCTGTTCATCGGCATGTCGCCGCAGCCGCTCCGCTTTCGCGATCTCGAGACCGCCATCAACATCCCGCGCGCGACGCTGCACCGCCTCGTCGCGGCGCTCACGAGCCGGGGGCTCCTGCGCTATGACGAGCGGGCGAAGACCTACTCGGTCGGGATGCGCGTCCTGGAGCTGTCCCGCCGCACGCTCGACACCAGCGGCATCATCCGCACCACCAAGCCCGAGATCGGCCGCCTCGCGCGCCACCTGAAGCGCACCATCCTGGTGCAGGTGCTCGACGGGGCGGACGTGTTCGTCCTCGATTTCGAGGATTACGACCTCTCCTTCGCCCGCCTTGTGCGCGCCTGGCCGCGCTCCAACGCGATCGAGACGGCGGCGGGGCGGGCGATGCTCGCCGCGATCCCGCGCGACAAGTGCGAGCAGCTCCTGCGCCGCGCGGAGGACAGCCCGGACATGGAGCGCATCTGGGGCGACCTCAGCATTGCGAAGGCCCTCGGCTACTCGGTGATGGCGCACGAGCCGGGGTCGGGGAAGGCGAGCGCGGCGGCCGCGATCGTCGACACCACGGGCTACCCGATCGCCGCGCTCTCCTGCCAGCTCGACGCGAACGCCTCATCGGAGGAGCTGCACGAGATCGGCCGCACCATCGCGGAGGGCGCGCGCCGCGCCTCCGGCCAGGTCCGCATCGGGTTCGCGACGCCGACGATCCTGCCGCGCCCCGAGACCCCGGCCGCGCCCGCCTACGATCTCGAGGTGCTGCCGACCGGGCGCGACTTCGTCGGCGACAATCCGATCTGGCACGCGAGGAGCGGGCGGCTCTACTGGGTCGACGTGCTCGCCCCGGCGCTGCGCTGGTGGGAGCCGGCGACGCGGGCGGTCGGCCGGGTCGAGCTCAGCCACATCACGGCCGGCCTCGCCTTCGACACGGACGACCGCCTCATCGCGCTCGGCGAAAGGGGTGTGTGCGTCCTCGATCCGGAGGAGGGGCGGCTCTCGACGATCCTCGACCCGGAGGCGGACCGCAAGGACAACCGCTTCAACATCGCCTCGGTCGACCCCATGGGGCGGATCTGGGCGGGCACGATGGCCGTCAACCACGAGGTGGGGAAGGGAAGCCTCTGGTCGATCGAGGCGGGGCTCGTCGCCAAGCGCCGCCTCGACCGGGTGGGGATGCCGAAGAATGTGGCCTTCGACGCGGCGAGCCGGCACATGTATTTCGCCGACACCGCCGAGCGGACCGTGTTCGTCTACGAGTTCGACCTCGCGCGCGGCGAGCTCGGCGCGCGGCGGCCTTTCGTGGTGGGCGACGCGTCCAGCCAGCCCGGCGGCATCGCGATCGACGCCGAGGACCATGTCTGGGTGACCTTCCTCGGCGGGTGGTGCGTGCGGCGCTTCGCGCCCGACGGGACGATGGTGGCCGAGATCGTCCTGCCGATCCCGATGCCGATGAATTGCGCCTTCGGCGGGCCGGACCTCAAGACGCTGTTCGTGACGAGCACCTGGATCCGGATGCCACATGGTCTCTCGGCGCAGGCGCCGAGCGCGGGCCAGCTCATCGCCGTCCACGGCGACGTCGCCGGCCGGCCGACCCCCGCCGTGCGATTCTAGATCATCCCGCGCTCGATAGAGCGCGGACAAGATGATCGCTAATCCAGATCATCCCGTGCTCGATAGAGCGCGGCTCTAGGCGGCTTCGCAGATCTCCAGGATGACGCGCATATAGATGCGGATCATGTCGAGATAGTCGGCGACGTCCACCCGCTCGTCCGGCATCGTGTTGTAGCGACCGCCGGGGCCGCACACGACGCCTTCCATGCCGAGCTCGGCATAGAAGTGGCCGGCGTCCGTGCCGTAGAAGCGGGCGGGGCCGACGGCGCCGGTCGGCTGCGGCGCGCCGCGCACCGCCTCATACGCCCGGTTCACCGCCTTCACGATCGGACTGTCGGGGGAGACCTCGAAGGCGGGCATCGCCGGTGCGTCGCCGCGCTGGCGCGGGGTGAGGGTGTATTCGAGGCCCGGAAAGCGCGTCGCGAGTCCGTCGAGCTCGGCGCGGATGTCGGCCGTCGCGCCGGCGAGCGTCTGGCCCGGCGCGAACCGCCCCGCCCCCTTCAGCACCACGACGTCGGCGACCTGCGGCGGGCGCCAGCCCTCCATCTGCGGCCCGAGCCCGCCCTGGATCACGCCGACATTGACGCGGTTGATGCTCTCATGGGTCGGCGAGCGGGCGCCGGAGAAGGTCATCGCGTTGAGGCGGGGGATGAGGTCGCACGCGGCCGCGATCGCGTCGACCGCCTCCTCGCGCTTCGACAGGTGCCGCGTGCGGCCCTTCAGTTCGATCGTGAACTGGTAGCCCTCGCCGTGCATCGTGAGGGCGGCGAGGTCGGTCGGCTCGGAGTTGACGAAATAGTCCGCCCGCACGCCCGCCTTGATGGCGTTCCAGGTGCCGATCCCGCCCTGCAATTCGCCGACGACAAAGGTGAGGATCACGTCCCCTTTCAGCCGAATGCCGGCCTCGATGAGGGTGCGGACGGCGCAGAAATAGGCCGCGTCCCCGGCCTTCATGTTCGAGACGCCGATGCCGTAGATGAACTCCGGCGTCACGAGCCCGCGATAGGGGTCGACGGTCCAGCCGGTCGTCACCGGGTTGGTGTCGAGATGGCCGTTGAAGAGGAGGCTCTTGCCTCCGCCCGTCCCGCGCCAGCGCCCGATCGCGTTGTGGCGCGCGCCGCCCTTGCCGTCGTCGAACGCCTGGTGCTCGGCCTCGATGCCGATTTCGGCGAGCGCGTCGACCATGGAGCACACGAGGCGTGCCTCGCCCTCGGTCTCCGAATGGCTCGGCTGACGCACCATCGCGCTCAGGAAGTCGAGGCAGCGCGCCTCGTCGATGTCGGGCAGGCTCAGCATTCGGTGAGGGTCCTCGGATAGAGGGTGAGGCGGCGCGGCCCGCTCTCCTCCACGAGCACGGTCTCGGAAAAGGCGAGACCGCCGGCCGAGCAGTAGATGTGGAAGACCATGCCGGGCTCCATCGGCCAGTCGGCCGCGGGCGTCAGCACCCGCGTGAAGTCGGAGGTGCGGATGGAGGAGAAGTGGAAGAAGCCGAGCGTGTAGCCGGTGGGGTTCACGTAGTCGGTCCTGAGGCCCGCCGCGATCAGCCCCTCGCGCACGATGGCGTCCACGTCGGCCCCGCGCGCCCCCGGCACCATCGCCGCGATCTGCCGGTCCTGCAGCGCCACGATGGTGCGCGCGTTGTCCTGCAGTGCCTCCGGGGCGGGGCCGATGATCGCCGGCCGCATGATGCGCGCGCCGTAGCCCATCACCGTCGGCACGAACTCAAGGTGGAGCATGTCGCCGGGGCCGAGCCCGTCCTCGTGCATGTGGCCGTGAAGGAAGCCCCAGCCATTGCCGGAGCGCGTCACCGGGCCGACGCGGCCATGGTCGGCGCCGTGCCGCAGGAAGGCCGCGCTCGCGATTCCGGCGATGTCGCGCTCGCTCATCCCGGTGCGGAAGGCGCCGAGCGTGTCGGCCATGGCGTTGTCGCACACCGCGGCGGCGCGCTCCAGGTAGCCGATCTCGGCCGACGACTTGTTGAGCCGCAGCGTGCGCACGACCCCGGTGAAGGGGGAAAAGCGCGCCTCGGGCAGGGCGGCCTGAAGCCGCGCGAAGAGGGCGAGCGTCATCGAATGGGAATCGTGGTCGATGCCGATCGCGCCCCGGTCGTGGCCCATCGCGCGGATCGCGGCCGCGGCCGCCGCGATCTGGTCCTCCCAGTCGACGGTCGGCACCCAGTCGCTGAGCCAGCTCCGCTCCAGGAACGGGTCCGCGTCGAGCCGGCGCACCACCATCACCGGGTCGCCGGTGATGGGGACGAGGCAGCCGCGCCAGACATTCTGCGAGATCGTGTAGCCGGTGAGGTAGTGGAGGCTCTCGGTGTCGTCGATGATGACGAGGTCGAGGCTCGCCGCCGCCATCGCCGCCCTCACGCGGGCGAGGCGGTCGCGGAACTCCGCCTCGCTGAAGAGGAGGGAGGGGCCGGGCCCGTCCCGCCGCTGGATCTCAGTAGCCACTCGCAAGGTCCACCTGGTTGAGGAGCGGCTTGCCCGCGCAGGCGCGGCGGATGTTCTCGGCGACCTGGTCGGCCGCCGTCGCGGGGGTGGTGCTCGCGGCGATGTGGGGCGTCACCGTCACGCTCGGGTGTGTCCAGAAGCGGCTGTCCTGCGGCAGCGGCTCGGTCGCGAAGACGTCGAGCGTCGCCCCGCCCACCTGGCCGCTGTCGAGCGCATCGAGGAGGGCGGCCTCGTCGACGACCGCCCCGCGGGCGATGTTGACGATCTTCGCCCCCCGCGGCAGCGCGGCGAAGGCCTCGGCGTCGAGCATCCCGCGCGTCGCCTCGGTGAGCGGCAGGATGCAGACGAGGATGTCGCTCTGGCCAAGGAAGGCCTTCATCTCGTCGGCACCGGCGAAGGTGGTGACGCCCTCGACCTCTTTCGGCCGCCGGCTCCAGCCGGAGACGGTGAAGCCGAGCGAGAGGAGCGTGCGGGCGATGTCGGTGCCGATCACGCCGAGCCCCATGATGCCGACGCGGCAGCGCGCGTTCAGCGGCGGGCGCTGATAGATCCACTCGCGCGTCTTCTGCCGTTCGGCGAAGGTCGCGAAGCCGCGATGGTAGCCGATCACCGCATGGAGGACGTAGGTCGCCATCAGCTGGTTGAGGGTCGGGTCGACCATGCGCGCGATCGGGATGTCGCGCGGCAGGTCCGGATCGTGGAAGAGCGTGTCCACGCCGACACCGAGATTGAGGATCGCCTTGAGGTTCGGATAGCGGCCGAACTCGCCGTGCGGGGCGCGCCACATGAGGGCGACGTCGACCGTGTCGGGGTCGCCGATCTCGGGCCACACGCGCATGTCGAGTTCGGGGATGCGCGCCAACAACTCGCGCCGCCAGTCCTCCACATTGTCCGGAAGACCCTTGAAGACGAACCCGATCACTGTGCTGTTTCCTTCCCTATGATGCGGCAGGTCTCGGCCTGCCATCCGACATTGACGCTCTCGCCGGGGGCGTAGCGCGGCGTTCCGGGCGCATCGGGGAGCCGCATGATCGCGGAGCCCGACGGCGCGTCGAGGAGGTATTTCGTGGCGTTGCCGAAGTAGATGCGCTGGGTGACGACCATCGGCTGCGCGTTGGCCGCCTCGCTCGGCGCGAGATGCTCGGGCCGAACCATCACGAGGCAGGGCGCGCCCGGCGAAAAATCGTGCGGGACATCGAGCATCTGGCCGCTCGCGAGGCGCACGCGCCCGTCCGGCGCGATCTCGGCCGGCCACAGATTGGCCTCGCCGATGAAGCTCGCGACGAACTCCGTCGCCGGGTCGCGATAGAGGACGTCCGGCGCCGCGATCTGGACGATCTTGCCCCGGTTGAGCACGGCGACGCGGTCGGAGATGGCGAGCGCCTCGTCCTGGTCGTGGGTGACGAAGAGCATCGTCGTGCCGAGCTCGCGGTGGATGCGCTGGAATTCGGCGAGCATCTCGCCGCGCAGATGCCGGTCGAGCGCGGAGAGCGGCTCGTCGAGGAGGAGGAGGGCCGGACGCGGGGCGAGTGCGCGGGCGAGCGCGACGCGCTGCTGCTGTCCGCCGGAGAGCTGCGCGGTGCTGCGGGCGGCCATCCCGTCGAGGCGCACCATCGCAAGCATCTCCGCGACCCGCGCGTCGATCTCCGCCCGCGGCCAGCGCAACGAACGAAGCGCGAAGGCGACGTTCTCCGCGACGCTGAGATGGGGGAAGAGCGCGTAGGACTGGAAGACGACGCCGATATCGCGCCGGTGGGCCGGCACGCGCGATTGCGGCTTGCCCTCGATATAGATCTCGCCGCTGCTGACGGTCTCGAACCCTGCGATCATGGACAGGATCGTGCTCTTGCCCGAGCCCGAGGGGCCGAGGAGCGTCAGGAGTTCGCCGCGCGCGAGTTCGAAGGAGGCGTCGGCGACGGCGCTGACCGGGCCGAAGCGCTTCCAGACATTGTCGAGGCGCAGGAGGGTGTCGCTCATCGCGTCGGCCCCCGCTTGGCGCGCTGTCCGAGGATGAACGGCACGAGCACGACCGCGACGGAGAGGAGGACGAGAAGGGAGGAGACGGCCGGGATGATCGGGCTGATCTCCTGGACGCTGTCCCACATGCGCTTGGGCAAGGTGCGCGTGTCGATGCCCGCCACGAAGATCGTGATCATGACCTCGTCGAAGGAGTGGAGGAAGGCGAAGAAGGCGGCGGTGATGGCGGACGGCGCGATGATCGGCAGCGTCACGCGGCGCAGCCGCGCGAGGGGCCCGGCTCTGAGGCTCGCGCCCGCCCGGTCGAGATTGGCGTCGAACCCGCGCAGCGCCGCGATGAGGACGACGAGCGCGATCGGCAGCGCCCCGATCGTGTGGCCGAGCGCGAGGCCCACATAGGTGCCGTTCATGCCGATGCGCGAGAGGAGGAAGAAGACGCTGATCGCGATGATGATCGAGGGCAGCACCAGCGGCGACATGATCACCGCGTAGACGGCGCTCACCCAGCGCGCCGAGGAGCGCGTGATCGCGAGCGCGGCGGGGATCGCGAGCGCCATCGTGAAGACCACCGTCATCAGCCCGACGATGAGGCTGTTGCGGAAGGCCTCCATCCAGCTGGGGTCCGACAGGATCGCCGCGTACCAGCGGAAGGAGAGCGCCTTCGGCGGGAATTGGAGGAAGGAGGTGCCGTTCAGCGAGAGCGGCAGCACGATGAGGATGGGCAGCGCCAGAAAGACGAGCGTCAGCGCGCCGATGAGATAGGGGAGCGCCGGCCAGAAGGGCTCCATCACCCGGTCGAGGATCGCGGTGATGCGCCAGTCGCGGACCTTATGCGTGCGCACGATCCCGGTGGACTTCTCCGCGACCATCGAGAAGCCGCCGAAGGCGCGCTGCATGAAGAAGAGGAGCGCGAAGGAGGTGGCGAGGAGCACCGCCGCGAGCGCCGAGGCGAAGCCCCAGTTGAGGAGGCCGACCTGCTGCTCGATCAGCATGGCGATCATCGTCTCGCGCGCCGAGCCGAGCATCGCGGGGGTGATGAAGAAGGCGAGCGCGGTGACGAAGACGAGGATGAAGGCCGAGCCGATCGCCGGATAGGTGAGGGGCAGGAAGACGCGGCGGAAGGCGGAGAAGCGGGCCGCGCGCAGCGAGCCCGCCGCCACCATCAGGCGCGGGTCGAGCGCGCGCATCGTGTTGAAGAGGATCAGCACCATGTACGGCAGGAGGACGTGCACGGAGGCGATGATCACGCCCGTCCGGTTGTAGATGAGGCGGACCGGCGCGTCAGTGAGGCCGAGCGCGCGCAGCGTCACGTTCACGACGCCGTTGTTCCCCAGCATGAAGATCCACGCATAGTTCCGCACGAGGACGCCGGTGAAGAAGGGCACGAGCACCAGGATCATCAGGATCCCGGCGAGCCGGGGCGGCACCAAGGCGAGGAGATAGGCGAGCGGATAGCCGAGAATGAGCGCGATGACGCTGATCGTGAAGGCTATCTCGAAGGTGTTGAGGAGGACGCGCAGATAGAGCGGCGTGCTCGCGAGGCGCAGATAGTGCGACAGCGTCGGCTCGGGCTCGGTCACGCTGAGGCGCAGCACGTCGGCGAGCGGCAGGACGTAGATCGCGATGATGAAGACGAGCACCGGCAGGATGAGGAGGGCCGGGCCGAAGCGGGGGCGGGAGAGGTTCATCATGCGCCGGTTGCCGGACCGGGAGGGATGGCTCGCATCCTCCCGGCCTTGCGATGGGTGAGGACTATTGGAGCGTCGCGCCGAGGCAGGCCTCGGACCAGGCGTCGCGGTTCTCGGTCCACCACGCCTCGTCCTTGCGATACATCTGCGCCATGTGGTCGGGGTTCGTCGGCATCTTGGCGGCCGTCTCCTCGTCGAGGAGGGCGAAGGCGTCCGGGTTGGTCGGCGCCATCGCGGAGGCCTTGGCGAACGCGGCCTGCTTCTCCGGTGCGATCGTCGAGGCGACGAAATCCATCGCGTTGGCAAGGTTCGGCGCGTTCTTCAGGATGTACCAGGCGTCGTAAGTCCACTGGCCGCCATTCCAGACGATCTCGACCGGGGCGCCCTCGTCCTTCAGCGTCTGGATGCGGTTGGTCGGCGCCATCGCCATCACCACCTCGCCCGAGGCGAGCATCTGGCCGGGCTGGCTGGCGTTCGTCCACCACACGACGTTCGGCGCGAGTTCCTTCAGCTTTTCCGCCGCGCGGTCGATGTCGAGCGGGTAGAGCGCGTCCATCGCCACGCCGTCGGCGAGGAGGGCGGCCTCCGGCACCGGGCGCGAGGCCGAGCCGCAGGCCGCGATCGCGCGCAGGCCCGGAAATTTCTCGAAGTCCCAGAAATCGGCCCAGGACTGGGGCTGCGGGCCCCCCTCGGGGAAGGCGGCGGTCGAGAAGCTCATGCCGTGCGCGTAGACGTAGGCGGCAAGGCCGTGCTCGAGCTTCATCTCGTCCGGGATCTTGGCGAGCGCGTCCTGATCGAACACCGAATAGTCGATCGGCGCCCACAGGTTCTGGCCCTCGCCGATGAGGTAGAAGGCGAGGTTGGTCGCGGTCATGTCGTAGGCGGGGGAGCCCGATTCCACCTCGGCGCGCGAGCGCTGGATGTCGGGCCCGGTGTCCTCGCGTACGGTGACGCCCGCGGCCTCGGCGAACGGGGCGAAGAAGACCTGGCGCATCTGGTCGGCGAGGCTGCCGCCCCACGTGACGATCACGAGATCGTCCGTCTTGTCCTGCGCCATGGTCGGGCCAACGAGCGCGGCGGCGAAGCCGACGCCCATGATCGTCGCGCGGAGAAGCGAGGCGCGCCGCGCACGCACCCTGTGGTTCGACATCCGACACACCTTTTTGCTGAGGCTCATCGCGGTATCCAAGCGATCGCTGGTTGATAAGTCCAATAAAAAAGTGTCACGCTATTTATATGAAAAACGATATCAAAGACCGGCTCGTCTCTTCGCAGATCCGCTGCTTTCTGGCGCTCGCGCGGCACCTGCATTTCGGGCGCGCGGCGGCCGAGCTCGGCATGGCGCAGCCGGGTCTCAGCCAGATCATCCGGCGGCTTGAGGAGGATGTCGGCACCGAGCTCTTCACGCGCACGACGCGCAATGTGGAGCTGACCCCCTCCGGCCAGGCCTTCCTGCTCCACGCGGAGCGGGCGGCGAACGAGTCGGGCCGCGCGGCCGACCTTGCGCGCATCTTCGCACGCGGCGGCACCGGGCGACTGCGGATCGGCTTCATCCAGCCCGCGATGTATGGCCGCCTCCCGGCCGCCATCGCCTCGATGCGGCGCGATCATCCCGACGTGGATCTCGACCTCATCCACATGTCCTCGACCGAGATCGCTGCGGGGCTCATCGCGGGCCGGCTCGATCTCGGCCTGATCCGCCCGCCGATCAACACGCGCGGCCTCAGGATCGGCACGATCGCGCGCGAGGGGTTCGCGGCGGTGCTGCGCCCGGACCATCCGAAGGTCGATGCGAAGCGGCTGACCGTGCGCGATTTCGCCGACGAGCGCTTCGTCTATTTCCGCTCCTCCGAGAATGACAGCTTTCCAGAGCAGGTGGCGATCAGCTGCCGCCTCAACGGCTTCGCGCCGAATTTCGTCGCGCAGACCACCAGCGTCGCCGCGACCCTCACCCTGGTGATCGCCGGGATGGGCATTGCCATCATGCCGCGCTGGACGCGCAATGTCGCGGGCACCGGCCTCGTCTTCCGCCCGCTGGACGACATGCCGACGATCGTCGAATTGTCCCACGCGCGGGCTGATGACGCGGCCGAGGATGCGCTCGCGGAAGCCTTCATCGACCGGTTGACCGAAGCGGGGGCGGCTGCGCCATAGGGCCGCGCGCGCTGGCAATCGCCGGGCGGGGTTCCTCAATTCGTTGGGTGGCCGCGGTGGCGGCGGTGAGGGGAGTTCGGATGAACGATATCTCGGTCCTCGGCGCAGGGGCGTTCGGCACGGCCCTCGCGATCGCCCTCTCGCACCACGGCAACCGCGTGCGCCTCTGGGCGCGAGACGGTGCGGTCGCAGAGGCGATGGCGGCCGAGCGCGTGAACGCGCGCCGCCTGCCGGACGCGCCCTTTCCCGACACGCTCGCCGTGACGGACGATCTCAACGAGGCTGTCGCGGCCGAGACGCTCCTCCTCGCGGTGCCGATGCAGGCGCTGGGCGGCCTCCTCGCCACGGTCCGCCCCGCGGACGGGACGGCGCTCGTCGCGTGCTGCAAGGGGGTGGACCTTTCGACCGGGCTCGGGCCGACGGGGGTGATCGCGGCGGCGGCGCCGGGCGCGGTCGCGGCCGTCCTCACGGGGCCGAGCTTTGCGAGCGACATCGCCCATCGCCTGCCGACCGCGCTGACGCTCGCCTGCGCCGACGCCACCGTCGGCACGCGCCTCCAGCACAGCCTGTCCACCTCCGTCCTGCGCCTCTATCTCAGCCGCGACACCGCCGGGGCAGAGCTCGGCGGGGCGCTGAAGAATGTCGTGGCGCTCGCGGCGGGGATCACGATGGGTGCGGGTTTCGGCGAGAGCGCGCGCGCGGCGATCATCACGCGCGGCTTCGCCGAGATGCTGCGCTTTGCAGAGACGACGGCGGCCGATCCGGACACGTTGCGCGGGCTCTCGGGGTTCGGCGACCTGACGCTGACGGCGACCTCTGAGAAGTCGCGCAACTACACGACCGGCCTCGCCCTCGGCCGCGGCGAGCCGGTACCGGCCGGCAAGACGATCGAGGGGATCGCGACCGCGCAGGCGGTGGCCCGGCTCGCGGCCAAGCGCGGCGTTCCGATGCCGCTCACCGCGATGGTGGTGGCGGTGACGCGCGGCGAGGTCTCGGTGGAGGAGGCGGGGGCCGCGCTCCTCGCCCGGCCCCTCAAGGAGGAGTGAGGCCGCTCAGAGCGGCGCTGCGACGCGGTCGAGCGCGGCTGACAGCCCTTCCGGCGAGGCGTCCCCGCTCACCCAGCCGAGATAGCCGTCCGGCCGCACGAGCCAGGCCATGCCGGGGCGGGCGGCGTAGGCTTCCCCGAACTCGCCCGCGCTGTCGGCGAGGATCGGCAGCGGGTCGTTGCCCATGAGCGCGCATTCGGCCGGGGCGATCGCGTAGGCGGCCGCCGCCGTGCCGAGCCGGTCGCGCAGGTGCGCGGCCATCGCGGCGAGCCTGTCGACCCCGCCCGCATCCGCGCCGATTGCGCCGAGGAGGACGTGGCGTCCGCGGCCGAAGCGTTCGTGAAGGCGGAAGGGGCGCTGCACATATTCGCGCGTCAGTCCGCCCGCGTTCGGGGCGCGGTCGCCGGCGGCGAGTTCCGCCTCGGCGGCGTCCGCCCGGTCGTCCGCCACGATGGGGCTGTCGCGATAGCCGACGAGCAGCTGCGTCTCGCGCATCCCCGGCGTCGGCGCCTTGCGGGCGAAGACGGCGCTCAGCGCCCGGCTCGTGCTCTCCACGACATCGAGCCCGACCGCTTGCCGCTCCGCCGAGTAGCTCGCGAGGAGACCGGGCGCGGCGACGCCCTTCAAGGCGAGGGCGAGCTTCCAGGCGAGATTGTGCGCGTCCTGGAGGCCGGTGTTCATGCCGAGACCGCCGACCGGCGGGTGGATGTGCGCGGCGTCCCCCGCGATGAAGGCCCGCCCGCGCCCATATTCGGGCACGATGCGGTGGCTCACATGGTAGACGGACGACCAGTGGAGGTTGGAGAGGCCCGTCCCTTTCGGCAGGTACGGGAGGAGCATCGCCTTCAGTTCCTCGAGCGTCGGCGGCGGGTCGCCCGAGGGGGGCTCCGCGCCCGCCGGAAGGGTCGAGGACAGGCGGTAGCGCTTCGGAGAGCCCGCGACCGGGACGGCGGCGAGCGTCACCCCCGTCGCGCTGTCGCCGAAGCGGTAGAAGCGGCCGCGGGTGAGATCCCAGTCGACCTCCAGGTCGCCGAGCACGAAGGTCTGCGGATATTTCTCGCCCTCGAAGGCGATGCCGAGGGTCGAACGCACCTTGCTGTGCGCCCCGTCGCACCCGACGATGTAGCGGCATCCGACGGTGTGCCGCGCGCCGTCGGGACCGATGAGCGTCGCCTCGATCCCGTCCGCCGTCTCGGTGAAGGTGTCGAGCGCCGTCCCGTATTGGACGCGGCCGCCGTGGGTGTGGAGGCAGTTCTCCAGGATGCGCTCGGTCTCGAACTGGGCGAGCGCGAGGCTGCCGAAGGGGAGGCCGGGCGGGATGTCGAACGACATCGTCTCCGTGAGGTCGTCGAAATTGTTGAGCCCGCGCAGCCAGATGCCGTGGTCGATCGCCTCGTGGGCGATGCCGAGATCCTCGAAGATCTCCAGCGTGCGCGCGGTGATCCCGAGCGCCTTGCTGAAGAAGGCACGCTCGCCCATCTGGTCGACGATCATCGTGTCGATGCCGGCGCGCGTCAGCTCTGTCGCGAGGAAAAGGCCGACCGGCCCCGCACCGACGACCAGCACCTCAGCAGCATTCTTCATCGCGACCGTCTCCGCATGCCGATGACAGGACGATGGATACCCCGCGTGATCCCGCCGCGACAGCACCAAAAATGTCGGGATTCGTCGCGATCGGCGGGGCGGCATCGCGATCGCTCTGATTTTTCTGCAATTTTTTCGCGTAAGCCGCGCATCAAATCTTTCGTTTTTCGACAATTGCGCGCCCTATTGGCCCGTCGCACTCCAGCGGGCAGACATCGATGACGATCGTGATCGCGCTTCTTCTGGGCATCGTGGCCGGCTTGCGGGCGATGACCCCGCTCGCGGCCGTCAGCTGGGCGGCGGCGACGGGGCAGCTCGCTCTCGCCGGCACCTCACTGCAGTTTCTGGGTGCGGCGGTGACGCCTTGGATCACCTCGCTCCTCGCCCTCGCCGAGCTCGTCACCGACCAGCTCCCCTTCACGCCGAGCCGCAAGGTGCCGATGCAGTTCGGCACGCGCATCGTGGTCGGCGCGCTCGTCGGCGCGGCGGTCACGCTGCCGTCGGGCGGGTGGATCGCCGGAGCGGTTGCGGGCGTCGTCGGCGCCGTCGCCGGGACCTATGGCGGCGCGGCGGCCCGTGCGGCGATGGCGCGCCATTTCGGCCGCGACCGCCCCGCCGCGTTCATCGAGGACGCGGTGGCGATCGCGCTGGCGGCCCTCGCGGTTCTCGCGTTGTGAAGGTGGACGCGATCGTCATCGGCGCGGGGCAGGCGGGGCCCACCGTCGCCGCCCGTCTCGCCGGGGCCGGCAAGCGTGTCGTCCTCATCGAGCGCGCGGCGCTCGGGGGCACCTGCGTCAACACCGGCTGCACGCCCACGAAAGCGATGGTGGCGAGCGCCTACGCGGCCCATCTCGCCCGCCGCGCCGCCGATTTCGGGGTGAGCGCCGGGCCGGTCGGCGTCGACCTCGCGGCCGTCGTCGCACGCAAGGATCGGGTGGTCGCCCGCTCGCGCGACGGGCTCGAAGACTGGCTCGGCGCGACCGAGGGGCTTACCCTGAAGCGCGGCCACGCCCGCTTCGTGGCGGCGGATGCGGTGGAGGTCGCGGGCGAGCGGATCGAGGCGCCGCTCATCGTCCTCAATGTCGGCGGCCGTCCCTCCATGCCGGATTTTCCGGGCGTCGCCGACGTCGCGTCGCTGAACTCCTCGACGATCCTCGACCTCTCGACGCTGCCCCGGCATCTGGTGGTGGTCGGTGGGAGCTATGTCGGGCTGGAATTCGCGCAGATGTTCCGCCGCTTCGGCGCAGCGGTCACCATCGTGGAGCGCGCCCCGCGCCTCGTTGCGCGCGAGGACGAGGCGACCTCGGAAGCGCTCGCCGCGATCCTGCGGGAAGAAGGCATCACGGTGCGCACCGGGGCCGACTGCATCGCCCTCGCACCCCATCCGGACGGGGTCAACGTCCACGTCTCCTGTACGGAGGGCGCGCCGGAGGTGGTGGGCAGCCACGTCCTCCTCGCGGTCGGGCGGGTGCCGAACACGGACGATCTCGGCCTCCCGGCGGCGGGTGTCGCGACCGACGCGCGCGGCTTCATCACCGTCGACGACCGCCTCCAGACCAACGTCCCCGGCATCTATGCGCTCGGTGACTGCAACGGGCGCGGCGCCTTCACCCACACCGCCTACAATGACGGCGAGATCCTCACCGACAATCTCCTTTCGGGCGACGACCGCAAGGTGAGCGACCGGATCCCCGCCTATGCGCTCTACACCGACCCGCCGCTCGGCCGCGTCGGCCTCTCGGTCGCCGAGGCGAAGGCGGCGGGGCATCGCGTCCTCGTCGGCGAGCGGCCGATGACGCGCGTCGCGCGCGCGGTGGAGAAGGGGGAGACGGCCGGCTTCATGAAGGTCGTCGTCGATGCCGACAGCGGGCGGATCCTCGGCGCGGCGCTCCTCGGCGTTGGCGCGGACGAGGCGGTCCACGCGATCCTCGCCGCGATGGCGGGAGGGCTCGACGCGAGGGGCCTCGCGCGCACCGTCTTCATCCATCCGACCGTGTCGGAGCTGATCCCGACCATCCTCGGCGAGTTGAAGCCCGTCGCCTGAGCCGCCTCACGCGCCGGGCGCGATCGCCCGTGCCTTCTGCGTCGCGGCGTCGAGGCCCTCGGCGACCGCCGCCTCGATCGGCGAGGCGCGCATCGCGAGGAGGCCGGCCGCCGTGGTGCCGGCATATCGGATCATCGCCTCGACATACTCGGCGGGGCTCTCCGGCGTCGTCGCGAGGAGCGCGCCGCTCCCGCGGAAGAGCTGGCGCACGGCCCGCTCGGCGACATCCGGCGCGACCCCCTCCCGCCGCGCATAGGCGGCCATGCATTCGGCGAAGTAGGCGACGAAGCCCGGCACCGGGCCGGTCATCGCGGTGAAGACGTCGATCTGCGCCTCGTCCGGGAGGATTTCGGTCGTGCCGATCGCCTCGAAGAGGGTGCGCGCGAGGGCAATGTCGGCGGCGGTCGCGCGGGGGCGGCGAAGAAGGGGGAGTAGGCGAGGCCGATCTCGGCGGCAGGGCTCGACATCGCGCGGATCACCCGCGCGGCTCCGGTGATCTCGGCGAGGCGTTCCACGGAGACGCCCGCCATCACCGAGAGGACGAGCCTGTCCGCCGCCGGCACGCGGAGCCCCGCCGTCGCGGCGGGCGGCAGCGCGAAGAGGACCGCGTCCGCCATCGCGGCCGCGGCGGCGAGGTCGGTCGTGACCCGGACGCCGGCGTCGGCGGGCACGCCCTCGGCACGGCCGCTACGGTTGGCGAGGACGAGGCGCTCGGGCGGGAGGACGGCGCAGGAGAGGAGGCGCCTTGCGATGGCGCCGCCGAGCGCGCCTGATCCGAGGATCGCGAGCGTCGCGTCGAGGCGGCCGGCCAGCGCCGCTGTGTCATGAGGCATGGGGGCTCAGTTCGGGCTTGCGGGGCGGATCACGGGGCCTGCAGGATCAGCTCGGTCGGGGCAACACGCCCGGCGGTGATGTTCGCCACCATGTTCTTCAATTTCTGCGGCCCCGTCTCGCCGATGAGGAGATGGGTGCCGAGGACCGGTGCGCCCTGCGCCTCCATCCGCGCGCGCTGCTCGGCGAAGAAGTCGAGTGCGATGGGGGTGCGGTCCTCGCTGGACAATTCGCGAAGGCCCGCATGCTTCGCCGCCGCGCGATACTCCTCGAGGGGCGCGAGGAAGGAGGTGTCGGGCGTCTCGGCCCAGGGGACCGGGAATTCGATGGGGTCCGGCCCGGTCTTCATCACGTCGTAGACGGCGAAGATGCCGCCCGGCTTCAAGACGCGCGCGGCCTCGGCCATGACGGCCTCCTTGTCGGGGATGTTCATGCCGACATGGAGGAGGAGGGCGAGATCGAACGTCTCGTCGTTGAAGGGGAGCTCCGTCGCGCTCCCGACCTCGTAGCGCGTGCGGTCGGCGAGGCCGACGAGGGCGGAGAGGGCGCGCGCGGTGTCGACGAACTCGGGCGTGAGGTCGACCCCCGTCACCATCGCCCCGGTTTCGCCCGCGATGAAGCGGGCCGTGCCGCCGATGCCCGAGCCGATGTCGAGCACCCGCGTCTCCTGCGAGACGTTGAGCTTGTGCAGAAGGTTTTGCGTCGCCGCGACCCCGCCAATATGGAACTCGTCGACCGTCTTCAGATCCTCGGCCGTGACGGCGTTCTCCTCGATGCCCATCGTTTGGAGCGCGGCGAGGATGCGCTCCATCAGCCGTCCGCTCGTATAATGGTTCGCCACCGACGCATCGAGATTCATCGGAGAGCCTCCTCTTCAACGAATGCGAAATCCTACCACGCCGGGCCCGGCAATTCTGGTATTTCTCGCGGCGCGCGGCAGGCGACCGCGATCCCGGCCGCACCGAAGCTTTGCCCGCGGGGCCGGCGGAGCGGTACGCGCCTTGCAGATCGGGGATGCAACGCAAGGAGGCGAGGTGCCCAACATGATCTTCGAACCGTCCCGATCGGACCGGGCGCGCCACCGGCCGGCCGGAGCCCAGCCATGAGCGCGCGCTTCGAGGCGGTGATTGCGGGGATCGACGCCGCCAACGCCGCCGATCCCTCGCGCGACGCCGCGACGGGCGAGCCCGCCGCGCTTCTCTACGGGCAGCGCATGTCGCAGGAGCTCGACCGCCTCGCCCCCGACGCGTCCGAGGCGCTGAAGATCGCCGCGCGCGGGCAGCACATCGAGCGGTGGAAGAGCCCGCGCGAGTCCTATCCTGAGGGGCGGGAGGGCTATCTCGCCTGGCGCACCGACCTTGCGAAATTCCACGCCGGCCAGGTGACGGCGCTCATGGAGGCGGCGGGCTACGATGCGGCGGAATGCGAGGCGGCGGCGACGCTCCTGCGCAAGGAGAACATCAAGTCGAACCCCGACATGCAGACGCTGGAGGACGTGATCTGCTTCGTCTTCGTGCGCCACTATCTGGCGGACTTCATGCCGAAACATTCGGACGAGGACCTGAAGCGCATTCTGTCGAAAACGGCGCGGAAGATGTCGCGCGAGGCGCGGCAGCGGATGGCGGAGGAGTTCGACCTCCCGGCCGATCTCGCTCCGGCCCTCGCGCGCCCGGCCTGAGGGCCCAGCAGGCAAAGAAAAGCCCCCGCCGGGCTGGGCGGGGGCTTCTGTGTCCCGGACGGGATGCCGGGCCTATTCGGCGGCGACCATCGTGAGGCCGCGCGCCTCGCTCGCCTCGGACGGGCGGCGGGGGGCGGACGTCTTGTAGTGCGTCCCGTAGATCATGGCGCCGACGAAGGTGAGGCCGCCGACGAGGTTGCCGATCACGGTCGGGATCTCGTTCCAGAGGAAGTAGTCGCCCCAGGTGAAGTTCGCGCCGAGAAGAAGGCCGGACGGGAACAGGAACATGTTCACGATCGAGTGCTCGAATCCGAGATAGAAGAACACCAGGATCGGCATCCACATGGCGATGACCTTGCCCGAGACGGAGGTCGACATCATCGCGGCGACGACGCCGGTCGACACCATCCAGTTGCACATCACGGCGCGGACGAAGAGCGTCAGCATCCCGGACCAGCCCGCCGCGGCGTAGCCGAGCGTGCGCGCCTCGCCGATATGGCCGATCTTCTGGCCGACCGCGTTCGGCGCTTCGCTGAAGCCGGTGGTGAAGATGATCGCCATGAAGACCGCGACCGTCATCGCGCCGGCGAAGTTGCCGACGAAGACGAGGCCCCAGTTGCGCAGGACGCCGCGCACGGTGACGCCGGGGCGCCGGTCGAGGAGGGCGAGCGGACAGAGCGTGAAGACGCCGGTGAGAAGGTCGAAGCCGAGAAGGTAGAGCGTGCAGAAGCCCACCGGGAAGAGGAGGGCGCCGATGAGGAAGTTGCCGGTGTTGACGGCGACCGTCACCGCGAAGGCCGCGGCGAGGGCCAGGATCGCGCCCGCCATGTAGGCGCGGATCAGGGTGTCCTTGGTGGACATGAAGATCTTCTGTTCGCCCACGTCGACCATCTTCGACGCGAACTCCGAGGGCTGGACGTACGACATTTCAGCGTTCCTTCAGCGATTGGCGTGGGAGGGAGGAGTCAGGCGTTCGCCCGGAGGGCGAGGTGGATCGTCCGCCCGTCGAGGCGGACATCGAATGTGCGGATGGCGCCGTCGTCGGCGCCCTGGGCGCGGCCGTCACGCAGCGAGATCACCCAGTTGTGGAGCGGGCAGGTGACGCACCCGTCGTGGACGATCCCCTGTGAGAGGGGGCCGCCGCGATGGGGGCAGCGGTCCTCCACCGCGAAGATCTCGTCGTTCGCGGTGCGGAACACGGCGACGGTCGTCTCGCCGAGTTCCACGCAGCGGGCGCCCTGGGGCGGGATGTCGTCGATGGTGCCGACGACGGCATAGGCGGCGCGGTTCAGGGTGATCGCGTTCATCATGCGAGCTCCGGCTGGAGGATGGCGAGCGGCTTGAACTCGTGCTTGTCCTTGCCGGAGACGCGCTCCGACCACGGATCGGTCTGGGCGAAGGCCTGGGAGTGGACGAAGCGGTCATAATATTCGCGCCGCTTCTCTGTGTTCTCGAGGATCTGGCGGCGGACCTCGTCGTAGCCGACGCGCTTGGCCCACTTGTAGATCCGCTCCAGATAGAAGCCCTGCTCGCGGTACATCTGGATGAGGGCGGCGATCACCTCGATCGTCTCCGCCTCGTCCTTCACGAGGCCGAGCACTTCCGTCCCCTTGATGTCGAGACCGGCGGCGCCGGCGAAGTGGACCTCGTAGCCGCTGTCGACGCACACGACGCCGACATCCTTGCAGGTGGCCTCGGCGCAGTTGCGCGGGCAGCCGGAGACGGCGAGCTTCACCTTGGCCGGTGTCCAGGAGCCCCACAGGAAGCGTTCGAGCTTCACGCCGAGGCCGGTGGAGTCCTGCGTGCCGAAGCGGCACCATTGCGAGCCGACGCAGGTCTTCACCGTGCGCAGCCCCTTGGCGTAGGCGTGGCCCGAGACGAACCCGGCCTTGCCGAGATCCTCCCACACCGCCGGCAGGTCTTCCTTGCGGATGCCCAACATGTCGATGCGCTGGCCGCCGGTGACCTTCACGGTCGGAATCGCGAACTTGTCGACGACGTCCGCGATCGCGCGCAGCTCCTGCGAGGAGGTGAGGCCGCCCCACATCCGCGGGACCACCGAATAGGTGCCGTCCTTCTGGATGTTGGCGTGGACCCGCTCGTTGATGAAGCGCGACTGGGAATCGTCCTCATATTCGCCCGGCCAGTCGGCGACGAGATAGTAGTTGAGCGCGGGCCGGCACTTCGCGCAGCCGCCCGAGGTCTTCCATTCGAGCTCCTGCATCACGGCCGGGATCGACTTCAGCCCCTTCGCCTTGATGAGGCGGCGCACGTCGGCGTGGCCGAACGCGGTGCAGCCGCACATTGCCTTGACGGCGTTGGCGTTGAAGGCGTCGCCGAGCGTTGCGGACATGAGGTTCTCGACGAGCCCGGTGCACGAGCCGCACGAGGCGGACGCCTTGGTGTGGGCGCGCACATCGTCGAGGTTCGCGAGCCCCTTCTCCTTGATGGTGCCGACGATCTTGCCCTTGCAGACGCCGTTGCAGCCGCAGATCTCCGCGTCGTCGGGCAGCGCCGCGACGGCGGCGACCGGGTCGAAGGCGCCCCCGCCCTGGTGCGCCTGGCCGAAGACAAGCGTGTCGCGCATCTGCGAGATGTCCGTTCCCTTCTTCAGGAGATCGTTGAACCAGGCCCCGTCCTTCGTCTCGCCATAGAGGACGGCGCCGATGATCCGCTCGTTCTGGAGGACGAGGCGCTTGTAGATGCCGCGCGTCGCGTCGCGCAGGACAATCTCCTCGCGCCCCTCGCCGTCGGCGAAGTCGCCGACCGAGTAGAGGTCGACGCCCGTCACCTTCAGCTTGGTCGGGGTGTCGGCGTGGATGAAGGCCTTCGTGCCGTCGGTGAGGCGGTCGGCTGCGACGCGGGCCATGTCATAGAGCGGGGCGACGAGGCCGTAGACGCGCCCGCCGACCTCGGCGCATTCGCCGATGGAGAAGATCGAAGGGTCTGAGGTGCGCATGCCCTCGTCGACGACGATGCCGCGAGCGACCTCCAGCCCCGCCTCCTTGGCGAGCGCGGTGCTCGGGCGGATGCCGACGGCCATCACCACCAGCGAGGCGTCGAGGACGGTGCCGTCCTTCAGCTCCACGCCCGTGACGTGGGTGTCGCCGAGGATGGCCTTCGTGTCGGCGCCGCAGCGGATCTCGATGCCGCGCTCGGCGAGCGTCTTTTCGAGGAGGTAGCCGGCGGCGGGGTCGAGCTGGCGCTCCATCAGCGTTGGCATCAGGTGGAGGACGGTGACCTCCATGCCGCGCGCCTTGAGGCCGGCCGCGGCCTCGAGGCCGAGGAGGCCGCCGCCGATGACGACCGCGCGCCCGCCCTTCTCAGCCGCCGCCAGCATCGCGTCGACATCGTCGAGGTCGCGATAGGCGCTGACGCCGGCAAGATCGTGGCCGGGGACCGGGATGATGAAGGGGGAGGAACCCGTCGCGATGACGAGCGCGTCATAGGAGGCGCTCACGCCCTTGTCGGACGTGACGGTCTTCGCGGCGCGGTCGATTTCGGTGACGCGGTGACCCTTGTGGAGGGTCACATTGTGGCGGGCGTACCAGTCATCGTCATGGATGACGATCGCCTCGTACGTCTTCTCGCCGGAGAGGACCGGCGAGAGCATGATCCGGTCATAGTTGACCCGCGGTTCGGCGTTGAAGATCGTCACGTCGAACGCGCCCGGCGCCGCCTCGAACAGATGCTCCAGCATCCGCCCGGGGGCCATTCCGTTTCCAACGATGACAAGCTTGGTCGTTGCCATGGGCACGCGCTCCTGGGGTTGTTGGAAAACACCGGAGCGCGAATACGGCACCGCGCTCCGAAAGGCTGAGAAGCCAGAACGGAGTGAGCAGCGCCGTTGCTGCATGCCCTCGAAGGGCAATGTCGGGAGACCGCTACATTGCGGACGCTAGATGATTAGCGGTGAATCAGCCTGCATCAAAGCTCAAAATTTGTTCAGGCTGAACGAATTTCAGGCTGTTCTTCAGGCAGGCGGCGGGTTGCTTGGGGAACACTGGACTCCGCCGGTTGGACGCTTATGAATCCCCGTCGGCCGCCTGTTTGCGCTGCAATGCAGCAGCGAGCGCGGCGACGACGTCTTCGGCGACATAGGGCTTCTTGATCGCCCGCGTGCCCGGCGCGACGTTCGCCGGAAGCTCGATCGTCTCGCCATAGCCCGTCACGAAGATGTAGGGGATGCCCTTCGCGTTCAGCGGGGCGACGAGCGAGAAGCTCGTCTCGCGGCCGAGATTGACGTCGAGCATCGCGACATCGATCGTCTCGTTCGAGACGATGCGGTGCGCGTCGGTGAGGCTCATGGCGGTGAAGACGCCGGCGAGACCCTTCTCGAGGAGAAGCTGCTCGGCGTCGAGCGCCATGATCATGTTGTCCTCCACGAGGAGGGCGGTGAGGCCGACGAGCGCGTGCGGCGGCGCGACCTGTTCGACACGCCGCTCCTGCGCCACCGGCTCGCTCTTGCTCTCCAGCGAGAAGATGCGCGGCGGAAGGACGAAGTTCGCCTCCAGCCCCTGGAGGCGCCAGTTGAGCGTCGCCTCTCCGCCGAGCTCGTGCGGGATCGAGCGCTCGATGATCGTGGAGCCGAACCCGCGCCGCTGCGGCGGCTGCACCGACGGGCCGCCGCTCTCGCGCCAGTCGATCGAGCAGCAGCCATTGTCGTCGATGCGCCAGTTGACGCTGACCGACCCGCGCGAATCGGACAGCGCGCCGTATTTGGCCGAGTTCGTCACCATCTCGTGGAAGACGAGGGCGAGGGTGGAGAAGGCCTGCGCGTCGACGAGGATCGGCGGGCCCTCGGTATGGATGCGCGTCGCCTTGTCGCCGACATAGGCCTCCGCCTCGGTCTCGATGAGGTGGGAGAGGTCCTGCGCGGCGTAGCTGTGGTCGGTGATCTGGTCGTGGGCGCGGGCGAGCGCCTGGATGCGCCCGGCGATGATGCCGGCGAAATCGTCGATCGAGGTGGCGCTGCCGCGGCTCTGCAGCATGATCGCGCGCACGAGGCCGAGGATGTTCCGGACGCGGTGGTTCAGCTCCGCGATCAGCAATTCCTGCCGCTGCGAGGCCTCGGTCTGGACGCGTTCATTCTCCTCCTTGAAGCGCAGCAGCACTTCGAGGATCGCGACGCGCAGCGCCTCGGCGGACTTCTTCTCGAGCGTGCTCCAGGCCGCGCTCTTGCCACGCACCGTCTCCTGCCACGCCTCGAAGCTCTTGCGCGGGGTGAGGCGGGGGCCGTTCGGGCCGTAGATCGCCTCCTTGTGCTTCGGATCGCCCGCCCAGGTCACGGTCTGGACGATCTCGCGGCGGAAGAACATCAGATAGTCGCGCGGGGAGCGGGAGATCGGGATCGCGAGGAGGCCGGTCACGCGGTCGGCGAAATCGGCGGCGTTCGGATAGACGCTCGCAAGCTCCTCCGTCGCGTAGACGCGGCTCGCGGTCGCCCGGTTGAGGAAGCGCGCGAGGGCCGGAATGTCGTCCGGGAAAGGGCAGATCCCGACCGTGCGCGCCTTTCCGCCGGCCCACACGGCGAAGCCGTCGGCCGGGATCATGTCGCGGAAATCGGATGCGAACTCGATGAGATCGTCGAGCTTCGGCGTGGAGGAGACGAGGCGGCCGAGCACCTTGTCGTGGATGTTGCGGGCGGCCTCCTCGCTTTCGCGCATCTGCTTGGAGAGGCGTCCCTCGATAACGAGGGCGATGATCTGGCCGAAGAGCTCCAGCGTCGAGCGCAGCTCCATCGACGTGCGGCGCGGGGCGTAGTGGTGGAGCGCGAAGAGGCCCCAGAGCTGCCCGCCGATCACGATGGAGATCGAGAAGGAGGCGCCGACCCCCATGTTGGTCAGATATTCGATGTGGATCGGCGACACGGCGCGCGTGACCGAGAGGGAGAGGTCGAGCGTCGTCCCGTCCGGATCGACGCCGGGGATGATCGGCACCGTCGGGTCGCCGACATCGGCGATGATGCGGGTCGGGTTCTTGATGTAGAGGCGGCGGGCCTGGCTCGGAATGTCGGTCGCCGGATAGTTGAGGCCGAGGAAGGATTCGATGTCCCGCCGCGCCGCCTCCGCGAGCACCGCGCCGGATCCGTCGGGGGCGAAGCGGTAGAGCATCACGCGGTCGAAGCCGGTGACGGCGCGCAGCTGCCGGACCGCCTCGTTGTAGAGCGAGGCAAGGTCGGCGCACCGCTCGATCCGGCGGATCATGCTCTTGATGAGGGTGCCCGAATTGTTGACCGAGGTGTGGACCGGCTCGGCCTCGATCACGATCGTGCGGTTGGAGATGTGGACCGCGATGTCGAAGCGGGCGCCGGTGCCGGCAAGGTCCACGCCGAAGATCCGCTCCGACCCGTCGCCGGGGGCGAGGCCCTGCAGGCGGTCGCGCACCTCGTGGATCGCGACCGTCGAGATCACCTCCGAGATCGGCAGGCCGAGGCACTCTTCGGGTGCGATGCCGGTGATGTCGGCGATGTTGGCCGAGACGTGCTGGACCATCCAGTCCATGGAGACGGCGATGAGATAGCCGAAGGACTGGATGCGGCCGAGGAGGTGGATCGGTTCACGATCGCAGTTCGTCAGATCGACGGGGAAATTCTCTGGCGTGTCGTTCATCAGATTGCCGTGGCCGCCCGCGCTGCGGTCGAGCCGAAATAGTCGAAGGTTTTGCGGGCCGTGTCGAGGACGCGGGCGACATCGTCGTCCTCGAGCCTCGCCGAGACCGCGTTGAAGGCGGCGAAGACCGGGCCGGGCGCGGCGGCGGCCGTCAGATAGGTGAGGGCGATCGCCTCCTCGCGCGCGGCGCGTCTTGCCGCGAGCGGGCGCACGAGCACCCGCGCCCCGAGGCGAGACCCGTCGAGCACGTAGAGGATGCCGGCGGCGGCCGCGAGGTCCGCGGTCTCGCCCTCGAACGGGTGCGGCGCGGGAAGGGCGGGGATCTCCATCGCCGCGAGGTCGGCCGCGAGCGCGTCGGTGAAGACGGGCCTGTCAGCAGCGATGTCGGCCGGGATCGCGGGCACGATCCAGGCCTCCAGCGCCGCGTGGCAGGCGTGGTTCATGCGCAGGAAGGCGCGATAGGTGGCGAGCGCCGGCTCGTCGATCATGGTCTCGAAATGGCGGTCGAGCGCGTCGTGCGCGGCGGTCGTCGCCTCGCGCAGAAGGCCCCTGAGGTCGGCGGGCTGGAGCGGGGTCTTGACGAGATCGGAGTGGTGCAACGGAGCGGCCCTGGTCAATTCTGCGGCGTGGTCGGCGGGCGGCGCGGCCCGGGAGGCGGACAATGCGGCGCCTCGACTGGTGATGAGGTCGGTTCGGGTCTCAAATCGGTTCGGTCCGCCTCAAACAGGGTTTGCGAGCATCGCCACTCGCGACGGGGCTTCTCCCACGGCTTCGCACGTAGCTAAGGCGGGCCGCCCCTTCGGCAAGCGTCCACACCATTCTTAGCAAGAGGGGAGGCCCCTCCGAAACAATCTCGTTTAGCGTGTCGCGCGATTTTTGTGCGACCGCGTCGCACCCCGTGCTCTAGCCCGCGACGACCGTGATCCGCTCGGCCGCCCGCGTGATCGCGGTGTAGAGGTGGCGGGCGCGATCGTCGCGAAAGGCGAACGACTCGTCGAAGAGGCACACATTGTCCCACTGCGAGCCCTGCGCCTTATGCACGGTAAGCGCATAACCGTAATCGAACTGGTCGTAGTCGCTGCGCTCGAAGACGGGGATCTCGTTCGCCCGGCCCTCGAAGGGGAGGCGGTGGGCGTTGACGGCGATGCGCACGTCCTTCGCATCGGTGTCGGCCGAGCGCACGTGGAGCTTGATGCCGGAGCGCAGCTCCCGCTTCACCGCGTGGACCGACCAGAGGCTCCCATTATAGAGCCCCTTCGCGTGCCGGTTGCGCAGGCACACGAGCCGGTCCCCGACCTCCGGCATTGGGTTGGTGAAGCCGAGGATCTCGCGCATGCGGGCGTTGAAGCGGGTGCGCGTGCGGTTGAGGCCGACGAGGATCTGGTCGGCCGTGCGCGCCTCCTCGCCGTCGAAATCGCGGCGCGGGACGACCTTGCTCTCCCCATAGGTGCCGTGGGTGAGGCCGCGCCCCTCCCTGACGTCCATCGAGAGGCGGATGATCGGGTTCTCGGCGGCCTGACGGTGGATCTCGGTCAGCATCACGTCCGGCTCGCCGGAGGTGAAATAGGCCGTGCCCTGGACCGGCGGGAGCTGGGCCGGATCGCCGAGCACCAGGATGCGCGCGCCGAAGGAGAGGAGGTCGCGCGCGAGCTCCTCGCCCACCATCGACACCTCGTCGATGATGACGAGCGCGGCCCCGCGCACCGGGCTCTCATTGTTGAGGACGAAGCTCGTGATCCCGTCCTCGTCGCGCGCGCTGTAGATGAGGGCGTGGAGCGTCGTCGCCCCGACGCAGCCCATCGCGCGCATGACCTGCGCCGCCTTGCCGGTGAAGGCGCCGTAGAGGACGCGGCCGGAGACGCTCTCGGCGAAGCGGCGGGCGAGGAAGGTCTTGCCGACGCCGGCATAGCCCGCGAGGTAGAACCACTGGCGCGCGTCCGGATCCTTCAGCCAGCGGTCCACCGCCTTGAGGGCGGCGTCCTGCTCGGCGGAGAGTTCGGGACGGGCCATTCTGTCGTGCTTCCTCGGCGATGACGGGCGGCGGCGGGGCGTCCACCGTCGGACCAAAAGGTGTACATCGGGTGGACGCGGGGCTGAACCCCCGCCCGCCCCAGGGATAGGTTCAGACCGAGCGCGTGAGGCCGCCGTCGATGCGCAGATTCTGCCCCGTCATGTAGGCGGCCGCGTCCGAGGCGAGATACGAGACGAGCGCGCTCACCTCGTCGGTCGTGCCATACCGGCCCATCGGGATGCGGGCGCGGCGGTCCTCCTTCTCCGGCAGGCTGTCGATGAAGCCGGGGAGGATGTTGTTCATGCGCACATTCTCGGCCGCATATTTGTCGGCGAAGAGCTTGGTGAAGGCGGCGAGCCCGGCCCGGAAGACGCCCGAGGTCGGAAAGAGCGGGTCCGGCTCGAAGACGGCGAAGGTCGAGATGTTGATGATCGCGCCCGCGCGCTGCGCCGCCATCAGGGGCGCGACGAGCCGCGTCGCCCGCACGACGTTGAGGAGATAATAGTCGAGCCCCTTGTGCCAGTCCTCGTCGGGGATCGCGAGGAGGTCGCCCTTCGGCCCGTGCCCGGCCGAGTTGACGAGGACGTCGATCCGTCCCCACCGGTCCATCGCCGCGTCCACGAGGCGCTGCAGGTCGGCCGTCTCGAGGTTGGAGCCGGTGATGCCGACCCCCCCGAGCTCGCCCGCGAGCGCCTCGCCCTTGCCGGAGGAGGAGAGTATCGCGACCCCGAACCCGTCCGCCGCGAGCCGCCGCGCCGCGCCCGCGCCCATCCCGCTGCCGCCCGCGCTCACCAGCGCCACCTTGGTCTCGGCCATGTCCCCGCTCCTTCACCTGGTCCGGGCGTGGGGTAGCAGGGAGGGGGCCGGCGGGAAAGTCTCGGCGGCGGCGCGGCCGCGGGGGGCCATGCCTTGCCGCTCCCGCCGAGGCGCGAGTGTCGCCCGGCGAGGGTCGAGCCTCAACCCCCGCTGGCGCTCTTCGGGGTTGACCCTCGACCCTCGCCGGGCGAGCGCGGTGCCAGTCGGCTCCGGGGGAAGGTCGGGCTTCGTCTCTCCAAGGGAAGGGTGAAGGGCGGCCGTGGGGCGGGCGTGCTTTTGCCGGGCCGCCTTGCGGGCGGCCTGGTGGGGTGAGGGCGGGGCGGGTTAGACCGAGACCGATTCGAGGAGAGTCTCCTCGCTGATCGTCGACTTGTCGCCGGTCAGCGTCACCGCGCCGCGCTCCAGAACCACGAACTCGTCGGCGAGGTCGTAGGCGAAGCTGAAATATTGCTCGACGAGGATGATCGCCATCGTCCCCTGGTCGCGCAGATATTTGATGACCTCGCCGATCTGCTTGATGATGTTCGGCTGGATGCCCTCGGTCGGCTCGTCCATCAGGAGGAGCTTCGGCTTGGTGATGAGGGCGCGGGCGATCGCGAGCTGCTGCTGCTGGCCGCCCGAGAGGTCGCCGCCGCGCCGCTGCAGCATCTGCTTCAGGACCGGGAAGAGTTCGTAGATCTCGTCCGGGATCCTGTGCTCCCTGCCCGGAAGGCAGGCATAGGCGGTCTCCATGTTCTCCTTGACCGTGAGGAGGGGGAAGACGTCGCGCCCCTGCGGCACCACCGCGACGCCCTTGTGGGCGAGGATGTGGGGCGGCGGCGTGCCGATCTCCTCGCCGTCCAGCATATAGGTGCCGGAGGAGCGGTGATGCGTCCCGGCGATGGTCTTGAGGAGGCTCGTCTTGCCGACCCCGTTGGTGCCCATCACGCAGGTGACCTTGCCGACCTCCGCGTTGATCGCGACGTCGTAGAGGATTTGCGACTGCCCATAATGCAGGCAGACATCGTGCATCGAGAGCATCGGCATGGTCAGCGTCCCAGATAGACTTCGATCACGCGCGGATCGTTGGTGACGTGGTCGAGCGAGCCTTCGGCGAGCACCGACCCCTCGTGGAGCACGGTGACGCGGCAGTCGAGCTGGCGCACGAAATCCATGTCGTGCTCGACGACGATGACGGCGCGCGTGGTCGCCGCCTCGCGCAGGATCTCGGTCGTGTGGCGCCGCTCGGCGACCGTCATGCCCGCCGCCGGCTCGTCGACGAGGAGGAGGCGGGGGTCCTGGGCGAGCAGCATCCCGATCTCGAGCCATTGCTTCTGGCCGTGCGAGAGCTCGCCGGACTTGCGGGCGAGCTGGTCGGACAGGTTGATCTCCTTGGCAAGGGCATGGACGCGGTCGACGTCATCCTCGCTGCGGCGATAGAGGAGGGTCGTGATCGGGTCGCGATCCTTCTTCAGCGCCATGATGAGGTTGTCGAAGACGCTCTGGTCCTCGAACACGGTCGGGCGCTGGAACTTGCGGCCGATCCCGAGCCGGGCGATCTGCGCCTCGGATTTTCGCAGGAGCGAGATGTTGTTCTCGCCCCAGGTGACCTTGCCCGAATTTGGCCGCGTCTTGCCGGTGACGATGTCCATGAAGGTCGTCTTGCCGGCGCCGTTCGGGCCGATGATGGCGCGCAGCTCCCCCTCCTCGATCTCGAAGGAGAGATTGTTGATCGCCTTGAAGCCGTCGAAGGAGACCGAGACGGCGGAGACTTCGAGGAGCGCGCTCATCAATCGACACTTCCTGTGCTGGCCTCGGCCGCGACGACCGGTTTGGGCTTGGCCTTCGCCTTGGCGGGGCGCCGCTTGAACACGTCGAAGATCCCGGCGATGCCGCGCGGGGCGTAGACGGTGACGATGACGAAGGAGAGGCCGAGGAGGACCTGCCACCAGTCGACCCACTGGATCGTGTAGAAGCCGAGATTGATGTCGGGCGCGCGTCCGCCGGTGAACCAGGTGGACAGGAGCGAGACGAAGGCCGCGCCGATCACCGCCCCGTAGAGCCGCCCACGCCCGCCGATCGCGACCCAGACCGCGAGATAGATCGAGGCGATCGGGGCCATTTCGGCCGGGTTGATGATGCCGGCCTGCGGATAATAGAGGGCGCCCGCGACGCCCGCGATCACCGCCGTCAGGGTGAAGACGAAGAGCTTGTAGTGCTCGACCGAGTAGCCGAGGAAGCGCACGCGCGCCTCGTCGTCCCGGATGCCGCGGATGATGGAGCCGAATTTGCCCGACACGAGCCAGGCCGCGAGCACGTAGCCGAGGCCGAGCGCCACCGCCGAGGCGACGAAGAAATAGATCGAGATCTCCGCCTGCGGCACGTTCTCCGCGCCCGGAATGATCTGCAGGCCGGAGAGGCCGTTATTGCCGCGCAGGCCGTTCTCGTTCTGGAAGAGGTAGAGCGAGAGGGCGAGGGTGAGCGCCTGGGTGAGGATCGAGAGATAGACGCCCGTGACGCGGCTGCGGAAGGCGAGCCAGCCGAAGACGAGCGCGAGGACGCCCGGCACCAGCACCACGAGGAGGAGCTGGATCGGCAGGCTCCAGGCGAACATCCAGATGGCCGGGATGTCGCTGCCGCCGACGACGCCGAAGATCTGCGTGCCGATGGCGTCCTGGATCTCCTGCGGGGTCGGGGGGAGGGCGGCGCCGGCCGCGGCCTCCACCACGATCGCCTCGGTGCGGGCGTACATCAGCCACATGCCGATCATGTAGCCGCCGAGCCCGAAGAAGGCGAAATGGCCGAGCGAGAGGATGCCCGTGTAGCCCCAGATGAGGTCCATCGCGATGGCGACGAGGCACAGGCACAGCGTCATGCCGAGCGTCTTCACGAGGCTCGTCGACAGGAAGCCGCCGCTCACCTCGGAGAAGGAGACGACCGTCACCGTGAAGATCGCGAGGAGGCTCAGGACCACGATGACGTGCGGCTGATAGATGACGGAACGCGTGCGCATCATGCCTCCGCGGCGCGGCCTTTGAGGGCGACGATCCCTCGGGGCCGGAACTGGATGAAGATGATGATGAAGACGATCATGTAGGTCTGCGCCGCCAGCGTGTTGGACGGGTTGAACCACTCGATCCCCTTCTGGAGGAAGCCGATCAGCGTGGCGCCCGCGAGCGTGCCCCACACATTGCCGACGCCGCCGACGACGACCGTCATGAAGCTCTGGACGATGTAGGCCTGGCCGATCTCGGAGGTGACCTGCGCGAAGAGGCCGATGGCGACGCCCGCGATCCCGGCGATGCCGGAGCCGAGGCCGAAGGTGAGCATGTTCACGCGCTCGCGGTCGATGCCCATCGAGGAGGCCATGCGCGGGTTCTGCCGCACCGCGCGCACTTCGAGCCCGAGCCGCGTCCGGTTGAGGACGAAGAGCAGGAGCAGGAAGAAGACGACCGCGAGGACGAAGATCGCGATGCGGATATAGGAGATCGCGACGACGTCGTTGAAGACGAGGGCGCCGTCGAGCCAGCCGGGGGCGGTCAGCGGGCGGGCCTGGGTGCCGAAGATGTTCTTGGCGAGCTGCTGGAGGGCGATCGACACGCCGAAGGTGGCGAGCAGCGTCTCGAGCGGCCGATGATAGAGCCAGCGGATGACGAGGCGCTCCAGGAGGACGCCGGCCGCGAAGGTGATGATGAAGGCGAGCGGCAGGGCGACGACGATCGAGAGCGTACGGTCCGGCACGAATTGCTGGACGACGTAGCCCGTATAGGCGCCCATCATGATGAACTCGCCGTGCGCCATGTTGATGACGCCCATCACGCCGAAGGTGATGGCGAGGCCGATCGCGGCGAGGAAGTAGATCGAGGCGAGGCTCAGCGCGTCGAGCGCGAGGTCGGCGAACTCGTTGAGGTGGACGCGGAAATTGATCGCGCCGATCGTCCCGAGGACGGCCTCGGTGACGGCCGGGTTCTCGGCATAGACGTCGTAGAAATTGAACTCGTCGACGAGGGCGGTCCGCTCCGCCTCGGTGAGGGCGGGGGAGACGGCGCCGTCGGCGGCGAGCTTGACGTAGGCCGCGTCGCGCGCCTCGCGCGTGTTGAGGGTCGTGATCGGGATGCCCGCGACCGAACCGTCCGCGATGTTGGCGGTCAGGGCGGCATCCTTCGCCGCCGCGTTGATCGTCTTCGGGGCGAGGTTCTCGCCGACGAGGAAATCGTAGGCCGCGTCGTAGCTGAATTCGTCGCTGCCGGGGCTGAGCTCGCGCGCGACGTTCGCGTCCTCGAGCTCTTCGCGCGAGGCTTTGCGGGTCGTCGACAGGAGCGGGTTCAGCGTGGCGCGCGCCTCGACGCTGAGATCGCCGGCGAGGCTCTCGATGGCGCTGACGCGCGTCGCGATGTCCTCGTCGAAGCGGATGGTGAGGAGGCGTTCGAGGCGCGTCATCGTCGCCTTGATGCCGGGCTCGGCCTCCTCCTGAAGCGCTTCGCGCAGGATGGGGAGCTGGTCGGCAGAGGGATTGCGCGAGATCGCGTCGAGGCTCGCGCGGCGGGCCGCCGGGTCCGGGTTGGTGAGCTGGAACTGGACGAGGGCGCTGTTGATGAGGCCCTGGATGCCGCTGTTCGGCTTGATCTGGTCGACGTCGCGGCGGCCTGCGGTGCCGAGCTCCTCGTCCGTCACCACATGGCGCAGGACGTAGGTGTCACGGTCCGCGCCGGGGGCAACGAGGAAGAAGCGCCCGTCCGATTTCCTGCGCCAGAGCTCGCGGTCGCGCCAGCGCGTGAGGACGGTCTCGGCCCCTGGCAGGTCGCTGTCGCGCAGGGCCTCGATCGCCGGCTCGATCGTGCGGCGGGAGCTTTTGTCGATGAGCTCGGAATTCTGGAGAAGGAGCTCCTCGATCGGCGTCGGGGCGGGCTGAGCGATGGCGCTGGCCGTGGCGAGGCAGACGAGAAGTCCGGCGAGGAGCAGTCGAAACGGGCGAAGCATTCGATGATAACGGAGGGGTTTTGAGGCCCCTCCGTTCCCTGCGTTAGTGGGCGGGGATTAGTAGTTCGACTTGATCTGAACGCAGGTCTTGGTTTCGGTGTTGTACATGCCGCACTTCAGGTCCTTCCAGTCCGAAGTGAGGACAGCGGATTCCGGCAGGAAGTCCGTCCAGGCATCGCCATCGACCTCTTCGGTCTCGCTGATGATGTCGAACTGACCGTCGGCCTGGATCTCGCCGATGAGGACCGGCTTCGACAGGTGATGGTTCGGGAGCATCTTGGCGGTGCCGCCCGTGAGGTTCGGGAACTCCTGGCCGATCATCGCGTCGGAGACGGCGTCGACGTCGGTCGTGCCGGCCTGCTCGACGGCCTGGACCCACATGTTGAAGCCGATATAGTGGGCTTCCATCGGGTCGTTGGTCACGCGGTTCTCGCCCATGCGCGCCTTCCACGCGGCGACGAACTCCTCGTTCGCCGGGGTGTCGGCGGACTGGAAGTAGTTCCACGCGGCGAGGTGGCCGACGAGGTTGGAGGTGTCGAGGCCGGAGAGCTCTTCCTCACCCACCGAGAAGGCGACGACGGGGATGTCGTCGGCGGAGACGCCCGAGGCCGCGAGCTCCTTGTAGAAGCCGACATTCGCGTCGCCGTTGATGGTGGAGATCACGCCGACCTTCTTGCCGTCGGCGCCGAGCGCGACGACGTCGGAGACGATCTTCGACCAGTCGGAGTGACCGAACGGGGTGTAGTTGACGAAGATGTCCTCGGCGGCGATGCCCTTGTCCTTCAGGTACTGCTCGAGGATCTTGTTCGTCGTGCGCGGGTAGACATAGTCCGTGCCGAGGAGGGCGAACTTCTCAACGCCGAGCTCGTCGAGGAAATAGTCGACCGCCGGGATCGCCTGCTGGTTCGGCGCGGCGCCGGTGTAGAAGACGTTCTTGGAGCTTTCCTCGCCCTCATACTGCACCGGGTAGAAGAGGAGGCCGTTCAGCTCCTCGATCACCGGGAGCACCGACTTGCGGCTCACCGACGTCCAGTTGCCGAAGATCACGTCCACGTCGTGCACGGTGAGGAGCTCGCGCGCCTTTTCGGCGAAGAGCGGCCAGTCGGACGCGGGGTCGACGACGACCGCCTCGAGCTGGCAGCCGAGGAGACCGCCCTTCTCGTTCTGCTGATCGATGAGCATCAGCATGGTGTCCTTCAGAGTGGTCTCCGAGATCGCCATGGTGCCGGAAAGGGAGTGCAGGATGCCGACCTTGATGGGGCATGCCTGTTGGGCGGCGGCCGGGCTCGCGAAGCCGATCGCGGCAGCGCCGGCCGTGATCATAAGGGCGCCGAGGGTTTTCTTTTGATGCATTGTCCTCTCCTCTACAGAGTGCGTCGTGACGCCGAGCAACTCGGGGGAGGCCATGCAATTCGATTGCCAAGTTGCGGTCATGCCCGCCTCAAAGTTGTCAAGTTTGAGACACGTCGGCGACAAATCCACGTTTGAAACAATCGGTTTCTTGCGTGGATCTTTTGCATAAAAATCAAGGGTTTCCGGACGCGACCGAATAATGGAAGGTGTCGCGCTTCCATTCGTGCGAACTGCGATGCCCTTTCGATTCATTCATACTGGCGACCTGCACCTCGACAGCCCGCTGACCGGGCTCGGCGCCCACGAAGGCGCCGACGCGCAGAAGGCGAAGCGCGTCGCCGGCGCCGCCCGCGCCGCCTTCGTCGACCTCGTGGACGAGGCGATCCGGCGCGAAGTCGACGCCTTCCTCATCGCCGGCGATCTGTGGGACGGGGACTGGCGCGACCTCTCCGCCGGCCTCTTCGTGCAGGGCGAGATCGCCCGGCTCGGCCGCGCGGGGATCATGAGCTTCGCGATCCTCGGCAACCACGACGCGCAGAGCCAGGTGACGGACCGGATCCGCAATCTCGACGGGCTTCACATTTTTGCGAGCGACCGGGCGACCTCCGTCGAATGCGGCGAGGCGGTGATCCACGGCCAGAGCTTCGCGACGCCCGCCGTCCACGACAACCTCGCCGCGCGCTATCCGGAGGCGGTGCCGGGGCGGATCAATATCGGCCTCCTCCACACCGCGCTCGACGGCTCGCTCGGCCACGGCAACTACGCCCCGTGCACGCTCGCCGACCTCTCCGCCCGCCAATATGATTATTGGGCGCTCGGACACGTCCACACGCGCCAGATCCTCCAGCGCAATGGGCGGGCGGACGGGGGTTGGGCGGCCTTCTGCGGCGTCCTCCAGGGGCGGCACGCGCGCGAGACGGGGCAGAAGGGCGCCTGGTACGGGGTGATCGATGCCGACGGGGTGCGCCTAGAGGCGGTCGACCTTCACCATGTCGGCTGGTTCCTCGCCGAGGCCGATGTCACCGAGGCCGACGCCGAGGAGGCGATGCGCGCGGCGATCGAGGCGGCGGTCGCGGGCGCGCCGGCGGCCTGCGATGTCGTCGTCCTGCGCGTGCGCGTCACCGGCCGCACGGCGCAGCATTTCCGCCTCGCGAACAGCCTGCGCAGCCTCGATGGGGATGCGCGCTTCATCGCGAGCGCCGTCGATGCGCGGCGCGTCATGATCGAGGAGGTCGTGCTCGCGACGACCCCGCCCGAGGATGGGGGGATGGCGCGGCTGCCGCAGCATTTCGAGGCGATGCTCGCGCGGGCGGCGGCCGATCCCGCGGTCGCGGCGGCGGCGGCGGAGGCGGTGACGGAGGTTCTCTCGCTTCTGCCCGGCCCGGTGCGGCGCCAGCTCCTGGAGCGCAATCCCGACCTTCTTCCCTTTGACGCGACGGGCGACCTCTCCGGCCTTCTCGCGGAGGCGGCGCGCCGCACGGCCGCGCGGATCGCGGGCTCCTGATGCGCATCGCCTCGATCCGCCTCAGCCGCTACGGCCAGTTCGAGGAGGCGGACTTCGCCTTCGCGAAGACCGGCCCGGCCGATCTCCACCTCGTCGTCGGCCCGAACGAGGCCGGCAAGACGACGCTGAAGCACGCCCTCGTGGATTTCCTCTTCGGCGTGCCATCGCGGAGCCCGCCCTACGCCTTCCGCTACGACCGCCGGCAGATCCTGCTGGAGGCGGGGCTGGAGCGCGCGGGCCGCGCCTTCTCGCTCCAGCGCACGACCGGGCGGGCGAGCCTCTCGCCGGTGGAGGAGGGGGCAGTCCTCGCCGAGGCGCTCGGCGACATGGACCGGGACATTTATCTGAGGACGCAGGCCTTCTCCCATCACGAGATGCGCGTCGATTCCGATGCGCTCCACACTTCGAAGGGCGACCTGCGCGACCTCCTGATGCGCGATGCGGGCGGCCTCGCCCACGCCGTCTCCGCCCTCGACGCGCTGGAGAAGGAAGCGGGCAATCTCTTCGACCGGCGCAAGAACCGGTCGAGCGAATATATGAAGCTCGAGAAGGCCTGGCAGGAGGCGCAGGCGCGCTACGACGCGCACGAATTGTCGGCCGTGAAACACGCGGATCTGCGCCGCAATCTGAGCGACGCCGAGACGCGCCTCCACACCCTCAGACGCGATGAGAAGGAGGCGGAGATCGCCCTCGACCGGCTCGCGCGGCTGATCGAGCTATCGCCGCGCGTCGCCCGTGCCGAGGCGCTGAAGGACGCGCTCGCCGACGACGGCGTCCCGCGTCTCGCGCCGAACGCTGTGGAGCGGCTGCGCGCGGCAGAGGACGAGCCGACGCTGCGCGAACAGCTGCGCCAGGCCGAGGCGCGGCGCGGGGCGATCGACGAGGCGCTGGCGGCGCTCGTGCCGGACGAGGCGGTGCTGACGCTCGCCCCGGAGATCGAGGCGGTCGAGGCGCGGTCGATCCGCCTTTCCGCAGCCGAGGAGGAGCGGGGCCGCATGGTGAGCGCGGAGGAGGGGGCGCTCGCCGCCGCCGCGCGGACGGCGCGCGGGCTCGGCCTCGCGGTTGGCACGGGGGATGCGGCGGCGCTGACGGCCGCGCTCGTCCCGTCGATTGCGCGCGCGGCGCTGCGCCGCCACCTCGCCTCGCGCGACGGGCTCGAACGCGCCGTCGTCCATGCACGCGAGTTGCTGGAGTCCGGCGTGGTCGAACTGCCCGAGGAGCAGGGGCAGCCCGACGAGGCGGTCGAGGCGGCGCTTGCCCAGGCGCGCGCGCTCGGCGAGATCCGCACGCGCTGGGCGAACGAGGTCAGCGCGTGCCGCGACGCGCGCACCGCTTCGGCCGCAGCGGACGAGGCGGCGGCCGGCGATCCCGCGACCGACGCGGCCCCGCCTCCGGTCGAGGACGGGCGCGCCGCCGAGAAGCGCATCGTAGACGCCGAGAACGGGCTGGAGCGGCAGGAGGAGCGCGTTGCCGTGAGCGCGGAGGATGTGGCGCGCGCCCGCGAGATCCTGACCGCCAAACGCCAGGCGGACCTGCCGACCGAAGAGCGCCTCGCCGCGCTCCGCGCGGCCCGCGATGCGCTGTGGGGCGAGATTCGCGCGGGTCGTCCGGCCGAGACGGCGGGCGACGAGTATGAGGCGCGCGTCGGGGCGGCCGATCGCGCGTCCGACGACCGCTTCGCCCACGCCGAGGCGCTGACCGACGAAAAGCGCGCCGCGACCGCGCTCGCCGAGGCGGAGGCGCTGCACGCGTCGCGCGTCGAGCGGCGGGACCAGTTGCGGGCCGCGCGTGACGAGGCGCGGCGCGTCTGGCAGGCGCGGCTCGAGGAGGCGGGGCTCGCGCGGGTGCCGGCGGACTACGCCGCGTGGTTCGCGCGGCGCAAGGCGCAGCGGGACGCGGCGGCGGCGCTCGATGAGGCGCAGGGGCGGCTCCAGCGCCTCCGCGCCCGGTTCGTGCAGGTGCTGGAGGCCGCCGAGGCGGCGCTCGGGCGGCCGCCCTCCGGTGCGTCGGACGGGGCCGACCTCGTGCCCGCCATCGAGGACGCGATCACCCTCCTGGAGGCGCGGCAGGACGCCCTCCGTTCCGCGAATGCCGAGGCGAAGGCCGCGCGCGACGCCTACGAGAAGGCCGAGCGCGACCGGCCCGCGCGCGAGAAGGCGCTCGCCAAGGCGGAATCCGATCTTGCCGCGTGGACGGCCCTGTGGCGGCGCGATCTCGCCGCCGCGGGGATCGACGCCGACATCGACGCCGAACGGCTCGACGCCCTCTTCGAGGGGATGGAGGCGATCGAGGACGCGCTTGACGAGGCCGGCCGCGCCGCCGCCCGCGTCAGGGACACGGACCGCGATCTCGCGGCCTTCGGCGCCGAGACGCAGCGCCTCGCCGGGCTCCTCGGCGAGGCGGAGGTCGGGGGACCGCGGATCCTGGCCCGCCGCCTTGTGGAGCGCCTGCGCCGGGCCGAGCAGGACGCCGCGCGCCGGGCCGAGCGGCATCGCGAGCGTGAGACGGCAGAGAGGGCGGTCCGCGCCGCCGCCGAAGCGCACGAGAGCGTGCGGGCCGCGATCCTCGCCGATCTCGACGCCGCGGGCCTCCCGGCGGACGCCCCGCTTGCTGCCCTCCAGCAGGCCGCCCGCGCCTCGGACGAGCGCCACCAGATGGAGACGAGCCTCGCCGAGATCCTCGCGGAGATCGCGGCGAAGGGATTCGCGTGGGACGAGATCGTCGCCGCGCTCGCCGATGAGAGCGAGGCCGACCGCAGCGCCTCACGCGCTGCGCTCGCCGACCGCCTCGCCGCGCTGAAGGCGGACATTGCGGAGGCGGGGGTCGCGGTCGGCTCCGCGCGCGAGCGCCTCCACCGCGCCGAGGCCGACAGCGCGAGCGGCACCGCCGCCGAGGCCGCCTTCGAGCGCAACACGATCGCGATCGCGATGGCCGATGTCGCCGCCGAGGCGATCGCCCGCCGCCTGGAGGTCGCGGTGCTGCGCGCCGCGCGCGACGCCTTCGCCGCCGAGAATCAATCACCGGTCCTGGAGCGCGCCGCCGAGAATTTCACCCTTTTCACCGGCGGCGCCTACGACAGGCTCGTGATCGATGACGGGCCGGACGGCGGCTTCCTGCGCGCCCATCGCCCGGCCGATGATCAACTTGTGGACGTGACGCAGATGTCGGCCGGAACGCGCGACCAGCTCGTCGTCGCCGTGCGCCTCGCGGCGGCTGTGGATTGTGCGCTGCCTTTCCTCGCCGACGACCTGTTCGTGAACGCCGACGAGACCCGCACCGCGGCTGGTTTCCGCCTTCTCGCCGGGCTCGCTGAGGGGCGGCAGGTCATCTATTTCACCCACCATTCGCACGTCGCCGACGTCGCCAGGGCGGCGCTCGGGGAGAACCTCTCGATCGTGCGTATGAGCTGACCGCAGCGAGGGTCCTCAACCGGGACCTAACGTTGTCCATTTGTAATTGGCGTAGATCTTGTTAGTCTTTCGGAACGAAGGCGGCGAACAAGTTCGTCGTGGCTAACCGGTTGATGGTCTTGGGAGGTAAGGGCCGATAACCGGCGGCGCGACCAGCACTATTTTGGTTCCGAGAGGTGCAGGGAAATGAGTGTCCGCGGCGATGGGAAGGAGTGTGAGACCGGCGCGCAGCCGTTCAAGCGCGAGGCCTCGCCAAAGTGCTCGCACCGCACCCACAGCCGGACCTATTCGCGCCCGCGTACCGCCTTCGCCACCCGCCGCTACGCCGCGCTCGACCTCGGCACCAACAATTGCCGCCTGTTGATCGCCGAATCACGCGGATCGGGATTCCGCGTGGTCGACGGCTTCTCGCGCATCGTCCGCCTCGGCGAGCGCCTCTCGCGCGACGGGGTCCTGTCGGACGAGGCGATGGGGCGGGCCATCGATGCGCTTAAAATTTGTGCAACGAAGCTCTCCGCCGCCGGTGTCTCCCGCTCGCGACTGATCGCGACGGAGGCATGTCGTGCCGCCACCAACTGCGGCGACTTCACCGGCCGCGTTGCAACCGAGACCGGGCTCGACCTCGAGATCGTCGACCGTGAGACCGAGGCGCGCCTCGCCGTCGCCGGCTGCTCCCCCCTCGTCGATGACGGGGCGGAGGGCGTGCTTCTCTTCGATATCGGCGGCGGCTCGTCGGAGATCGTCTGGCTCGACCTCACGAGCCGCTACCACCTGGAGGGCACGGCCCTCGTGCGCTGCATCCGGGCGTGGACCTCGCTCCCCGTCGGCGTCGTGACGCTCGCCGAGCGGCATGGCGGGACGGAGGTCGATGCCGGCGTCTTCGCCGCGATGGTGGACGACGTGTCGGCGATGCTCGCCAAGATCGACCAGCGCGGCGTCCTCTCCGAGGCCGTCGCCCGCGGCAAGGTCCATCTTCTGGGCACCTCCGGCACGGTGACGACGCTCGCGGGAGTCTTCCTCGGCCTCAAGCGCTATGACCGGCGTCAGGTGGACGGCACCTGGCTCGAACAGCGCGAGGTCGACACGCTGATTGCGCAACTCCTCGGAATGGGCTTTGAAGAGCGCGTTGCGAACCCTTGCATCGGCGCCGACCGCGCGGATCTGGTGCTCGCCGGATGCGCCATATTGGAAGCGATCCGCCGCCGCTGGCCCTGCCAGCGCCTGCGCGTCGCCGACCGTGGCCTGCGCGAAGGAATGTTGATGGAGCTCATCGAAGACGACCGGCTCGCGATTCAGCGCAGCCGTCGCATGCGCTTTGCCGAGGCGAGTGCCGCCCCCGCGCCGTCGCTCGTCTGACCCATGCCCAAAGGCAAGCAGGGTGGTGGCCGCGCCGGCAGCTCCGGCGGCGGGTCGGGTGGTTCCAAGAAGTCTGCGCTCGGCGGCGGTGATCGCGGCCTGACGAAGCGCGTGAAGACCGCGAAGGGCCGCAAGCTCTCCTCCACGCTCTGGATCGAGCGCCAGCTCAACGATCCCTATGTGCGAAAGGCCAGAGCCGAGGGCTACCGCTCCCGCGCGGCCTACAAGCTGATCGAGATCGATGAGCGCTATCCCTTCCTGAAGCGAGGCCAGACCGTCGTCGATCTCGGCGCGGCGCCGGGCGGGTGGAGCCAGGTCGCGGCGCAGCGGATCGGTGCGACGGAGGCCGCGCCCGTCGTCGCGATCGACATCCTGCCGATGGACCCGCTCGACGGGGTCACGATCCTCACCCAGGATTTCGCCGCGGACGACGCGCCGGCGGCGCTGCTTGAAGCGCTCGGCGGACGGCGGCCCAACGTGGTGCTGAGCGACCTTGCGCCCGGCACGACCGGCCACCGCGCGACCGACCATCTGCGGATCGTCCACCTTGTGGAACTCGCCCACGAGTTCGCGCGCGAGACGCTGGCGCCCGGCGGCACCTTCCTCGCCAAGGTGTTCCAGGGCGGGACGGAGGGCTCGATCCTCGCGGCGCTGCGCAAGGACTTCACCACCGTGCGGCACGTGAAGCCGCCGGCCTCCCGCTCCCAGTCGCCCGAGACCTACGTGCTCGCGACCGGCTTCCGCGGCGCCAGCGGCGGCTGAGAGCGGTTCGCCATCTCCTCGCCCGCATCGGGCGGGAGGCGGAGATAGAAGACGATCGCGACCAGCGAGAAGGCCGTCACCGTGAGGAAGGCGGCCATGAAGTCGCTGAGGAGCAGCACATGGTCGGCGCGGAAGGCGCGCTGCATCTCAACGACGCCCGCCGCCACCGCGACGCCTGTCGCGAGCGAGATCTGCTGGCCGACGCTGTAGAGGCTCGTCGCAAGGCTCATGCGCGCCGGCTCCACCTCGGCATAGGCGAGCGAGTTGAGGCAGGTGAACTGGAGCGAGCGGAAGAAGCCGCCCGCGAGGAGCACCGACACGATCAGGATCGCCGGCGGGTTGAAGGTGAAGAGCGCCATGCCGAGGATCGCCGCCGACGAGATCACCCCGTTCCACAGGAGCGTCGTGCGGAAGCCGAAGCGGTGGACGATCGGCAGCGCCGTCATCTTCATGAGGAGGGCGCCGATCGAGGAGAAGAAGACGTAGGTCCCCGCCTCGAACGCGTTCATGCCGAGCCCGAGCTGGAGCGTCAGCGGCAGGAGGAAGGGGATCGAGCCGATCCCGATGCGGAAGAAGAAGCCGCCGACCGTGCTCGTGAAGAAGGTCGGCAGGCGGAAGAGGGAGAGGTCGAGGAGGGGCGTCGGCGTCTTCGCCGCGTGACGCAGATAGAGGAGGAGCGAGAGCGCCCCCGTCACCACCATCGCGATCGCGACCGGCAGCGGCAGCATGTTCTGGCCGAGGACGGAGAGGCCGAAGACGAGGCCTGACAGGCCGACGCCGGAGAGGATGAAGCCGACCGCGTCGAGCGGGCGCCGTACCTCGCTCTTCACCCCGTCGATGAAGAGGCTGACGAGGAGGATGCCGACGAGCCCCACCGGCACGTTGATCCAGAAGATCCAGCGCCAGTCGAAATAGGTGGAGATGAAGCCGCCGACGGGCGGGCCGAGGATCGGGCCGATCAGCGCCGGGACGGTGAGCCAAGCCATCGCGCTCAAAAGCTCGTTCTTCGGCGTCGAGCGCAGGAGGACGAGGCGACCGACCGGGGTCATCATCGCCCCGCCCGCGCCCTGCACGATCCGCGCGAGCACGAACTGGGGCAGCGAATCGGCCATCGAGCACAGGATGGAGCCGAGGATGAAGACGCCGATCGCGGCGCGGAAGACCACGCGGGCACCGAATCGGTCGGCGGCCCAGCCGGAGATCGGGATGAAGGTCGCGAGGCTGAGGAGATAGGAGGTCAGCGCGAGCTTCAGCCGGATCGGGTCGGTCCCGATGTCGGCGGCGATCGTCGGCAGGGCGGTCGCGATGATGGTCGAATCGAGGTTTTCCATGAACAGCGCCGAAGCGATGATCAGGGCGGTCGTTTGCGGACGAGTCACGACGCCTCACTGGCAGTATTTGTGGCCGCCTCTCGGCGGAATCGGGCACCGCTGGGCGGTAATGACAGGGGAAAAGGGCGGCGTGAATCCGTCGTCCGTTCCGACAGAAGGGGCGCGGAGAGGGAAGGGGAAATATCCATTCAGTCGTCCGGCTGACCATTACATAGAGCAACCGCCGCCGGACTGTATACCCACTGGCGCAACGCTCGCGCGGCAGCCATGCACTGACGGAACCCGTGCATCCCTGCCGCGGACCGTTGAAGTTTCGGGTCTGCCTGAGATATGAGGCGCAACGGCGGACCGACCCGCCGGCCCCGCCATGGGGGCGGGTAAGGGGGAAGAATGGCTGAGTTCGTGAGCCTCGCGACCGGAGAAGCTCTCACTTTCGACGACGTCCTGTTGACGCCCGGCCACTCGGAAGTACTGCCCGCGCAGACGTCGCTCGCCTCGTTCGTCACGCGCGAACTGCCGCTGAACATTCCGATTTTGTCGGCCGCGATGGACACCGTGACCGACGCCAACCTCGCGATCGCGATGGCCCAGGCCGGCGGCATCGGCATCATCCACCGCAACATGACGCCCGACGAGCAGGCCGCCGCGGTCCGCAAGGTCAAGAAGTTCGAGAGCGGCATGATCGTCGATCCGCTCGTGATCGGACCCGACGCGACGCTGTTCGACGCGCTGTCGCTGATGGAGCGGAACGGCATATCCGGTATTCCGGTGGTCGAGAATGGCGGCACCGGCGGGCACACCAAGGGCCGCCTCGTCGGCATCCTCACCAACCGCGATGTCCGCTTCGCCTCCGACCCGACGACGCCGGTGCGCGAGCTGATGACCGCGAAGGGCCTCGTCACCGTGCAGGACGGGGTGGACCAGGACGAGGCGAAGCGCCTCCTCCACCAGAACCGCATCGAGAAGCTCCTCGTCATCGACGATGCCGGCAACTGCACCGGCCTCATCACCGTCAAGGACATGGAGAAGGCGCGGGCCTATCCGAACGCGGTGAAGGACCCGCAGGGCCGCCTTCGCGTCGGCGCGGCGACCACCGTCGACGATGCCGGCTTCGACCGGGTGGAACGGCTCATCGATGCGGGCGTCGACCTCGTCGTCGTCGACACCGCGCACGGCCACTCCTCGCGCGTTCTCTCCACCGTCACGCGCGTGAAGGCGATCTCCAACCACGTCCAGGTCCTCGCCGGCAATGTCGCGACCGCCGACGGGACCAAGGCCCTCATCGATGCCGGCGCGGACGCCGTGAAGATCGGCATCGGGCCGGGCTCGATCTGCACGACGCGCGTCGTCGCGGGCGTCGGCATGCCCCAGCTCACCGCCGTCATGGAAGCGGCCGCCGCCGCCTCCGGCAGCGACACGCCGGTCGTCGCCGATGGCGGCATCAAGTTCTCCGGCGATCTCGCGAAGGCGCTCGCCGCCGGCGCGTCCTGCGCGATGGTCGGCTCGCTGCTGGCCGGCACCACCGAGGCGCCGGGCGAGGTCTATCTCCACCAGGGCCGGTCCTACAAAGCCTATCGCGGCATGGGCTCGATCGGTGCGATGGCGCGCGGCTCCGCCGACCGCTACTTCCAGTCCGAGGTGCGCGACACCATGAAGCTCGTGCCGGAAGGCATCGAGGGGCAGGTGCCGTTCCGCGGGCCGGTCGCGAATGTCCTTCATCAGCTCACCGGCGGCCTGCGCGCCGCGATGGGCTATGTCGGCGCGCGCGACCTCGCCGAGCTACGCGAGAAGGCGCGCTTCGTGCGCATCACGAACGCGGGCCTTGCCGAGAGCCACGTCCACGACGTCGCGATCGTGCGTGAGAGCCCGAACTATCCGGCCGGCCGCTGACCGGATGGCCGTGACGTCCATCCTCTGCATGCGGCCGGCTCGGGCCGGCCGTCGCTGCCCGGAGGGGCGCTAGATGCGCCCGGCCGGGCGCATCGCGGGCGCCATCGAGGTTCTCGCCGAAATCGATGCCCGTCATCGGCCGGTCGCCGACGCGCTGAAGGATTGGGGCCTGTCGCACCGCTTCGCGGGCTCCGGTGACCGGGCCGCCATCGGCAATCTCGTCTACGACGCGCTGCGCTGGCGCCGCTCCTCGGCCTTCCGCGCCGGGGAGGAGACGCCGCGCGCGATCGTGCTGGCGACGCTGCGCTTCCGCTGGGGCGTCGGCCTTGCCGACCTCGGAACGCTCGCCGAGGAGCAGTTCGGTCCGGGCACGCTCACCGAGGCCGAGCGCGCCGCCTTCGAGACCGACCGCCTCTCGGTCGCCCCCCTCGACATCCAGGCCGACATTCCCGAATGGCTCGTCCCGGCCTTCGAGGAGAATTTCGCCGAGGACTGGCTGGAGGAGGCGACGGCGCTCGCCGCGCGCGCTCCGCTCGACCTGCGCGTCAACACGCTGAAGGCGGAACGGGGGAAGATCCTCTCCGCGCTGTCGCGCCACGGCGCGAAGGCGACGCCGATCAGCCCGGTCGGCGTGCGCCTGCCGCCGCGCGCCGGGTGGGAGCGCTCGCCTAACATCGTGCGCGAGGAGATCTACCAGCGCGGCCATGTCGAGGTGCAGGACGAGGCGAGCCAGGCTGCCGCGCTCCTCGTCTTCGCGCGGCCGGGCGAGCAGGTTCTCGACCTGTGCGCCGGCGCGGGCGGCAAGACGCTCGCCCTCTCGGCGCACATGGACAATCGCGGCCAGATCCACGCGACCGACGCCGACCCCAACCAGCTCGCCCCGATCTATGAGCGGCTGAAGCGGGCGGGCGCGCGCAATGTCCAGGTCCACGCCGCCGGCAGCGACCTCTCGGCGCTGGAGCGGCGGATGGACCGCGTCCTCGTCGACGCCCCGTGCTCGGGCAGCGGCACCTGGCGGCGGCGGCCGGAGACGAAGTGGCGCCTCAGCCCCGAGGCGCTCGAGCGCCGCCTCGACGAGCAGGAAGGCGTCCTCGACAAGGCGCGCGACTATGTGCGGCCGGGCGGCTATCTCGTCTACGTCACCTGCTCGATGCTCCCGCAGGAGAACGAGGCCCAGGTCGACGCCTTCCTCTCCCGCTCCCCCGACTTCGAGGAGGTCTCGGCGGGCGAGGCGTGGGAGGAACTCTTCGGCGTCGGCGGCCCGAAACCCTGGAGCGCCAACGGGATGAGCCTCACCATGACGCCGGCGGCGACGGGGACGGACGGCTTCTTCCTCGCGGTGATGGAACGCGTCTCGTCCTGAGGCTCGGGTCATGCCGGCGGCGTCGCCCTCGGGCCGTGCCGCGGGGCCGCCGTCGGCCTCGGCAAGCGTGGCGCGGCGATGGGGCGGGCGTCAACGGCTGCGCCGTCCTCCACTGCGTTCCGGCCCTCCGGGTGACCCCCGCCCCATCGCCACGCCATGCCCGTGGCATGACGGCTCCGGAGGAATGACAGGGCCCGACTCTCCAGAGGAATGATGGGGGGGCGGGTGGGGATGCCTTGTGACGTCGCGGCGGCGTGGATCGTGGTGCCGCTGTTGGGGGTGCCGTGCCGCGCGGGGCCGCCGTCGGTCTCGGCAAGCGTGGCGCGGCGATGGGGCGGGCGTCAACGGTTGCGCCGTCCTCCACTGCGTTCCGGCCCTCCGGGTGACCCCCGCCCCATCGCCACGCCATGCCCGTGGCATGACGGCTCCGGAGGAATGACAGGGCCTGACTCTCCAAAGGAATGATGGGGGGGGGGGGGGGATGCCTCGTTCCGCTGGCCGGCGTGTCGGGGCGCGGGCGGCAGCAATGCAGTGGATGAGGGGGTGGGGCGTCAATTCTTGCTCGCGAGATGCGAGACCCTGTGGCATCAGTTCGCGATGAAGCACGACACCATCCTCATCGTCGATTTCGGCAGCCAGGTGACGCAGCTCATCGCGCGGCGTGTCCGCGAGGCGGGCGTCTTCAGCGTCGTGGTGCCGTTCACCGAAGCCGAGCGCGCCTTCCAGGAGGTGAAGCCGAAGGGCGTCATCTTCTCCGGCGGGCCCGATTCCACCCACGCCGCCGGCTCGCCCCGCGCGCCGCAGGCCATCTTCGATGCCGCAATCCCGATCCTCGGCATCTGCTACGGCCAGATGGTGATGACGACCCAGCTCGGCGGCCGCGCCGAGCCGGCCGATCACCGCGAGTTCGGCCGGGCCGAGGTGGAGGTCGTCTCCGACAGCCCGCTCCTCGACGGGATCTGGTCGAAGGGCGAGACGCACACCGTCTGGATGAGCCATGGCGACCGGGTCGAGGTGCCGCCGCCGGGCTTCCGCGTCATCGCGCGCTCGCACGGCGCCCCCTTCGCCATCATCGCCAACGAGGAGCGCCGCGCCTACGGGCTGATGTTCCATCCCGAGGTCGTGCACACCCCGGACGGGGCGCGCATCATCGAGGCCTTCGTGCGCCGGATCGCCGGGGCGAAGGGCGACTGGTCGATGGCGGCCTTCCGCGCCGAGGCGGTGCAGTCGATCCGCGACAAGGTCGGCGACGGACGCGTCATCTGCGGCCTCTCGGGCGGCGTCGATTCCACCGTGACCGCCGTCCTCCTCGCCGAGGCGATCGGCGACCGGCTCACCTGCATCTTCGTCGACCACGGCCTCCTGCGCGAGAACGAGGCGCGCGACGTCGAGGCGATGTTCGCCGGGCGCAACGACGTCGTCTTCAACAAGGTCGACGCGAGCGGCCTCTTCCTCGACGCGCTCGAGGGCGTCACCGACCCCGAGGCGAAGCGCAAGACGATCGGGCGCCTCTTCGTCGAGGTGTTCGAGAAGGAGGCGAAGTCCATCGGCGGCGACTTCCTCGCCCAGGGCACCCTCTATCCGGACGTGATCGAGAGCGTGTCGGCGACCGGCGGGCCGTCCGTCACGATCAAGTCGCACCACAATGTGGGCGGGCTGCCGGAGCGCATGGGGCTGAAGCTCGTCGAGCCGCTGCGCCTCCTCTTCAAGGACGAGGTGCGCGCGCTCGGCCGCGAGCTCGGCCTCTCCGAGACCTTCGTCGGCCGCCATCCCTTCCCGGGGCCGGGCCTTGCGATCCGCCATCCGGGGCCGGTGACGCGCGAGGGGCTCGCGGTGCTGCGCCGCGCCGACGCGATCTATATCGAGGAGATCCGCGCGGCCGGGCTCTACGACGTGATCTGGCAGGCCTTCGCCGTGCTCCTGCCGGTGCAGACGGTCGGCGTGATGGGCGACGCGCGCACCTATGAGCGCGTGCTGGCGCTGCGCGCGGTGACCTCCACCGACGGCATGACGGCCGACATCTATCCCTTCGACCCCGCCTTCCTCGGCCGCGTCGCCTCGCGCATCGTGAACGAGGTGAGGGGGGTGAACCGCGTGGTCTATGACGTGACGTCGAAGCCGCCGGGGACGATCGAGTGGGAGTGAGCCCGGCGTTCTAGCCGGGCGGGTGGCGGCTTCGGCCGCTGGGCGGAGTCAGTCCGGCGATGCCGTCGCGCAGTGGGCCTCCGGGTGCGCCTCGTGCGCGGCGAGGGCTTGCTCGAAATCCTCGGCCAGCGCTGCGACAGTGATCGTCGCGAAGCGCTTCATCAGCAGCGCCTCGGCCTCGCCGAGGGTCGCCTCCATCCGCGCGTCCACCGCCTTCTCCACGAGGCAGTCGGGGTCGTCGACGTGCGGGCCGATATTGAAGAGCGGCGGCTTTCCGATCGCGGTGTAGACGTCGAGAAGCGTGATGGCGTCGAGCCCGCGCTTCAGCTCCCAGCCGCCGCCATGACCCTTCTCCGACGCCACGAACCCCTTGTCGCGCAGGCCGGCCATCATCCGCCGCACGACGACGGCGTTCGTCCCCAGCATCCTGGCGATGTCCTCCGACGTTGCTCGCTTCACGTGCCGGTCCATGTGGATGAGAACGTGGAGCATGCGGGACATGCGGCTGTCGCGCGGCATTCGGATCGGTCCTTTCCGGGTGGGTGCCCGTTCGCGGTCTCACTCACGTAACAATATAAGGTTTCTGAGTTGACCGTCGTCGGGTTTTTACGTAACTCAATGAGGTGCGTAAAAACGGAGGGCGTCGGATCGTGGATTTCGACATCGTCATCGTCGGCGGGAGTTTCGCCGGGCAGGCGGCGGCTTTGCAGCTCGGGCGGGCGCGGCGGCGGGTGTTGCTGGTCGATGCCGGGGCGCCGCGCAACCGCTTCGCGCGGACCTCGCACGGCTTCCTCGGGCAGGACGGAGAGGCCCCGGCGGCGATCATGGCGCGCGCCGCGGCGCAGCTCGCGCGCTATCGCACGGTCGAGCAGCGACGGGACGAGGCGGTCGACGCCGCCGTCGCGGGGGCGGGCTTCACCGTCACGCTGGCGGAGGGCGGGGCGGTGTCGGCGCGCCGGCTGATCCTCGCGACGGGTGTGCGCGACGTGCTGCCGGATCTGCCGGGGCTTGCGGAGCGCTGGGGCGTCAGCGTCCTCAATTGTCCCTATTGTCATGGGTATGAGCTGGACGAGGCGCCTCTCGGGGTGCTCGCGACGGGTCCTCTCGGGGCGAAGCAGGCGATGGTCGTGCCGGATTGGGGGCCGACGACCCTCTTCACGCAAGGGATCGATCCCGCGCCCGACGAGGCGGCGGCGCTCGAAGCGCGCGGGGTCGCGATCGAGCAGGCGGCGGTCGCGGCGCACTTCGGGCCGAGCCCGGCGCTCGCGGGGGTGCGGCTCGTCGATGGGCGGGAGATCGCGCTCGCAGGGCTTTTCATCGCGCCGCCGACGGTGCCGGCGAGCGACCTCGCGGCGCGCCTCGGCTGCGCCTTCAAGGACGGGCCGACGGGGCCGATCGTCGCGACGGACGCGATGCAGGCGACCTCGGTGCCGGGCGTCTTCGCGGCCGGCGACGCGGCGAGCGCGATGCCCAACGCGACGCTTGCCACCGCGGCCGGCGTGATGGCGGGGGTCGCCGCCCACCATTCGATGATCTTCGGCGAGGGAGACGCGACATGAAGACGAATTTCGACGAGATGCGCGCCGATCCCCAAGGCTACTGGGAGAGGCGCTACAAAACCGGGTCGCCGCACTCCAGCGGGCGGCCCGGCACAGCGCTCCGCCGCTTCGTCGAGCCGCTCGCGGCTGGGCGCGCGCTGGAGCTCGGCTGCGGCAAGGGCGACGATGCGGTGTGGCTCGCGGGGGCGGGCTGGTCGGTCGTGGCGGTCGAGATCGCGGCGGCGGCGATTGAACTTGCGGCGGCGAACGCGGCGCGGGCCGGGGTGGCGGACCGCATCCGCTTCGAGCAGCACGACCTGTCGCGCGCCTTTCCGGACGGCACGTTCGATCTGGTGGTGGCGAGCTTCCTCGCTGCTTTCCCACGCGAAGAGGTGCTGCGGCGCGCGGCCGGATCCGTCGCGCCGGGCGGGCATCTCCTCATCATCGAGCACGGCTCGCGCCCGCCCTGGTCGACCGCGCCCGACGACTGGCGCTTTCCGGTCGCCGCGGAGACCGTGGAGGCGCTTGCGCTGGAGGAGGGGGCGTGGCGGCCGGTCCATGTCGGCTCGCTGGAGCGGGAGATGACGGGGCCGGAGGGCGAGAGGGCGAGCGTCCTCGACACCGTGGTGTTCCTGCGGCGCCTCTAGCGTTCGTCGCCGGAGGCGGGCGCTGCGCGCCGGCGCGGCCCATCAGAGGCGGGAGAGCTCCTCGGCGAGGATCTGCTGCACGAGGCGGATGCGGGGGCTCGGTGCGAGCGCCTGGTGGGTGATCAGCCAGAGCGGCACGCGGATCGGGTCCATCTCGGGGACGAGGCGGACCATCCCGTCCGTGCGCTCGGCGATCGGCGTCAGCATCGCGGCGACCCCCATCCCGCGCCTCGCCATCTCCCAGACGGTGATCGACGAGTCCGACAAGAGGCGGAAGTTGGCGGGCTCCATGGGGATGCCGGTCGACTGGAGGTGGGTGGCGAAGCTGACCGGGTCCTCGAACCCTATAAGGCCGGCGCTGGCGAGGTCGGCCGGCGTCTTCGGGTGGCCGTGGCGGCGCACCCAGTCGCGGGAGGCGTAGAAGCCCGCCTCCGTGTCGAGGATATGGCGGCCGGTGAGGCCGGCGCGGTCGGGCGGGACGTGGCGCAGCGCGATGTCGGCCTCGCGCCGGTGGAGGTCGCTGAGGGCGTTGGAGGCGAGGATCGCGACGGTGATGTTCGGCGCCTCTGCGCGGATCTGGGCGACGATCTCGGGCAGGATGTAGGCCGACAGCGCGTCGGTCGCGGAGAGGGTGACGCGGCCGCCGATCGTCTGCGCCTCGCCACTCGCCGCGAGGGCGATGGCGTCGGCCGCCTCGCGCATCGGGTTGACGTGGGCGAGGAGCGCGGCACCGGTGTCGGTGAGGACGAGCTTGCGGCCGATCCGCTCGAAGAGGGTGAGCCCGAGCTCGGCCTCGAACGCCTGGATCTGGCGCGACAGGGTCGGCTGGGTGAGGCCGAGCGTGCGTGCGGCGGCCGAGAGCGAGCCGGCCGTCGCGGTCGCGTGGAAGGCGCGGATGTGGTTCCAGTCCATGCGGTTCATGCGATAATGTATATAGATTCTGCAAATTTCGGCAATTTTCAAAGTTTGTGCATATGCCTATCTCCACCCCGCAACGGAGAGACGAGCATGAGCATCGCGCGCGACGCCCGCTTCTGGGACAAGGCGTCCCGGAAATATGCACGGGCGACGATCGGGGATCCGGCCGGGTATGAGCGGACCCTGGTGCGCACCAGGGCGGTGCTTCGGCCGGGCGACCATGTCCTGGAGCTCGGGTGCGGGACGGGGTCGACGGCGCTGCGGCTCGGCGGGGGCGTCGCGTCCTATGTGGCGACGGACATTTCGGCGGGGATGATCGGCATCGCGAACGAGAAGCTCGCCGAGGCGCCGGTGCCGGGGCTCGCCTTCCGGGTCGCGACGGCCGAGGACATGGCGGCGGAGGCGGGGCGGTTTGATGCGGTCCTCGCCTTCAACTATCTCCACATGGTGCGGGACGTCGCGGGGACGCTTGCGGCGATCCGCACGGTCTTGCGGCCGGGCGGGCATCTCGTCACGAAGACGCCGTGCCTCGGCGACATGAACCCCCTGATCCGGGGGATCGCCGTGCCGGTGATGCAGGCGGTCGGGAAGGCGCCGCATGTCACCTCATTCCGGGCGGACGCGCTCGCCTGGATGATCGAGGCGGCGGGGTTCGAAATCCTCGCCGTCGAGCGGCACGGCAGCGGGAAGGCGGATCACCGCCCCTTCATCCTCGCCCGCAAGGGGTGAGCGGGACGCCCGCGCGCCAAGCGTGCCTCACGCCTCGTCGGCGGCGCTCTTGGTGCGGGGACCGCTGCGGAAGAGGACCGGCAGGAGCAGGAGGATGCCGGCGAAGGAGGCGACCAGGAGGAGGGTCGACATCGCCGCGACGCTTGGGTCCGCGTAGGACTGGAGCTGCTGCATCAGGCGCAACGGCAGCGTGTCGCCGCGCGTGATGAAGAGCGAGAGCGAGAAATTGTCGAACGAGATGAGGAAGGCCGTCACCGCGCCCGCGATGACACCGCCCCGGATCATCGGCAGCGTCACGCGGAAGAAGGTGCCGATGGGGCCGACGCCGAGATTCATTGAGGCGCGCTCCAGAGACTGGTCGTAATTGGCGAGCGAGGCCGTCACCATCGCGACGACGTAGGGGAGGCCCATCACCGCATGGCCGAGCGTTGCGGCGAGAAGGCCGGGGCGCAGATCGTAGGTCGAGAGGGTGAACAGCATCGCGAGGCCGAGGACGATGCCCGGCATCGCGATCGGCATCATCACGGCGGTGCGCACAAAGGCGCGGCCGCGGAAGCGGTAGTGGTTGATCGCAAGGGCCGCGCCCGTGCCGGCGATCGTCGCGAGCACGGCGTTGCCGAGCCCGATGATGATGCTGATGAGGAGGCCTTCGATGAATTGCGGCTTCTGGAGCGCGTAGGCGAACCACCGCAGGCTCACGCCCTCGATGGGGAATTGAAGCCGCTCGCCGCTGTTGAAGGCGACCACCATCGCGATGGCGATGGGGCCGAGGAGGAAGAGGATCACGAGCGCCGCGTAGAAGCGTCCGGGAAGGCCGATGGAGGGTTGTTCGCGGTCCATGCTCAGATCCCCGCCCAGGGCGCGATGCGGCGCAGAATGGCGTTGGCGATGAGGAGGAAGGCGGCCACCGCGACGAGCACGACCGTCGCCATCGCGCCGGACAGCGCCCAGCTCGCGTTGATGGAGGACTCGTAGTAGATCGCCGGGGCGAGCATCTGGAAGCGCGTCGTGCCCATCAGCGAGGGGATGACATAGTCGCTGAGGACGCCGGCGAAGACGAGCTGGATGCCCGCGATCGCGCCCGGAAGCGAGATCGGCAGGACGACGCGGCGCCAGGTGAACCAGCGCCCGCCGCCGAGATTGGCCGAGGCGAGGAGCATCTCCGAATTCACCTTCTGCATCGCCGTCAGCAGCGGGACGATCATCAGCGGCAGGTAGCGGTGGACGAGGCCGATCACCATGCCCTCCACCTCGTTCATCATGCGGATCGGGGTGGTGATGAGGCCGAGCCCCAAGAGGGCGCTGTTGATGACGCCGCTGTCGGCGATCAGCACCATCCAGCCGAAGACGCGCATGATCACGCTGACATAGATCGGGATGTAGATCGCCCACAGGAGCAGCGCGCGCGTGCGCCCGTGCGCCCGCGTCATCGCCCAGGAGAGCGGATAGGCGATGATCAGCGTGATGAGGCACACCACCACCGCCGCGATCAGCGTGTTGGCGAAGACGCCGAGATAATAGGGATCGGTGAGGACGCGCACATAGTTCGCGAACGTGAAGTCGGGGACGAGGTTGCCGTAGGGATCGTCCGTGAAGACGCTGTTGCGCGCCGTCATCAGGATCGGGATCAGGAAGAAGGGGATGAGGAGGGCGCCGGCCGGGAGGAGCCAGAGCCACGGCGCGATCCGTCGGCGCATCATGGGCGCGCGGCCTCGCTCACCCGGCACCGGCCCGGATCGAAGCTGAGATAGATCTCGCTGCCGACATTGACCTCGACCGCGTCGGAGAAGGCGGGGCGCTCGATGACGACCTGCTGCGGTCCGAGTTCGGCAACGATCCGCTCCTGCGAGCCGAGGAAGGTCTGGAGCGAGACGCGGGCGGGGGTGTGGTGGTGCATCGCGGTGGGGTTCGCGGAGATCGCGATGTCCTCGGCGCGCACGTCGACGACGGCGTCGCGATAGTCGCCGCGCTCCAGCGCGTCGGCGGCGACGGTGAAGACGATGCCGGGCTCGGCGACGATGGTGGCCGTGTCGCCGGCGCGCGTGACCGCGCCCGCGAAGCGGTTTGCCGTGCCGAGGAAGCGCAGCACGTAGCTGTTCTCGGGCGCGCGATAGACCTCGCGCGGCGTGCCGATCTGCGAGATGCGCCCGCTCTCCATCACCGCGATCCGATCGGCGAGGGCGAACGCCTCGCGCTGGTCGTGGGTGACGAGGATGGTCGTCACCTCGAGGCGGCGCAGGAGCAGCGACATCTCGAGCTGCATCTCCTCGCGCAGATTGCGGTCGAGCGCGCTGAAGGCCTCGTCGAGAAGGAGCATGTCGGGCCGCACGGCGAGGGCGCGGGCGACGGCGACGCGCTGGCGCTGGCCGCCGCTGAGCTGCGCCGGATAGCGGTGCTGAAGGCCGGTCAGGTGCAGGAGGGCGAGCATCTCGTCGAGACGGGCCGCCATCTCCTCCTTCGCCATGCGGCGCGCGGTGAGGCCGTAGACGATGTTCTGCGCGACCGTCAGGTGCGGGAACATCGCGTAGTGCTGGAACACCATCGCGATGTTGCGCCGGTAGGGCGGCACGTTGTTGAGGAGCCCCCCGCGCAGGGTGATCGTGCCGAAATCCGGCGTCTCGAAGCCGGCGATGAGGTTGAGCAGCGTGGACTTGCCACAGCCGCTCGCACCGAGGAGCGCGAGGATTTCCCCGCGCTTGAGGGACAGGCTGCAGCGGTCCACGGCGAGGTGCCCTTGGAACGCCTTGCGGACATCGTCGAGAACGAGCTCGCTCGGCTCACCCGTTCCGACGGACACCTCCGGGGCCGCTGCCATTGTCAGCTCTGGACCTCGCGGGTGTAGCGGTCGAGCCAGGCGCGCTGCTTGGCGGCCGCCATCTCCTGGTCGAGGAACCACAGAAGGCTCGGATCGGTGGTGACGAGCGGGGCGACCTCCGGAGAGACCTCGACGTCGGCGCGCACGGGCGTCGCGAGAAGCTCCTCCGTCATCGCCTTCTGGACGGGGAGGGTCAGCGTGAAGTTGATGTATTCCTTCGCCGCGTCCGGATTCTTGCCGTTCGCGGGCATGCACAGATCATACGGTGCGGCGAGGACGCCCTCTTTCGGCGAGGCCTTCACGACGTTGGGGGTCGCGCGGCTGGTGTTGGCGATGCGGATGCCGAATTGCGGGCAGATGCCGATATCGCCGCGCTCGATCAGCATGTTGGGCTGGGCGCCGTCCTGATAGTAGGCGCGCACGTCCGGCTTCAGCGCGATGAGGCGCTTGAAGGCCTCGTCGATCGAGGCGTCGTCGACCGTGTCGCCGCTGATCGCGCGGGCGAGGCAGACGAGGAAGTTGAGGGCGCTCGCGCCGTTGACGGCGCTGGGGAGCATGATCTTGCCCTTCATGTCCTCGCGCCACAGGTCCAGCCAGGAGGTGACGGGATCGGTAATCTGGTTGGTGTCGACCATGAGGTCGAAGGTGTCGAGCATCGTCGCGGCGCCCCAGCCCTCGGCCGGGATCGCGCCCTCGACGAGGTTCGGCGCTTCGGAGAAGTCGGCGGCGGAGACGGGCGCGAGGAGGCCGGTCTTCAGCGCCCGCAGGCCCCAGGCGCGCGAGACCATCACGAGGTCGAAGGGCGGGTCGTCCTTCTGCGTCTGGATCTTGGCGAACGCGCTCGGCGAGATCTCGACCTCGTAGCTGACGTCGATGCCGGAGGCCTCCTTGAAGGGCGCGCCGACGATGGTGCCGAGGATCTCGTAGGGGCCGCCAAAATGGGTGACGACGATGCTCGACGTCTGCGCCCGCGCGGCGATGGAGCCGCCGGCGAGGTTGAATGCGGTGAGGCCGATGGCGGCCTTGCCGGCACCCTTGAGAAGGCCTCTGCGTCCGATCGTGTAGGTCATTGCACCCTCCATGATGTCTGGTCGCCGCCCGTCAGCGGGGCCTAGCGAATTGAAAGTTCTGCGAGTGTCGATCGGTCCACCTCGATCCCGAGGCCGGGGCCGGTGGGGACCGGAAGGCGTCCCTGCGCGTCGAGAAGGTCCGGATGGGACACCGGCTCGCGCGTCAGCCTGTCGTGCAGCGCCGTGCGGTGGAGGCTGCACTCCATGATCTCGAAGCCGGGGAGAGCGGCGGCGAGGTGGAGGGATGCGGCCGCCTTGATGGCGCCGCCCGAATGGTGCGGGGCGAAGGGAATCGCGTGGAGCGCGGCCGCGCCGATCGCGTCGCGGAAGCCGGAGATGCCGCAGGTGCGGCCAATATCGGGCTGGAGAAGGTCGACCGCGCCGGCGGCGAGGAGGCCGGCCGCACCCTTGGCGGTGAACTCGTTCTCGCCCGCTGCGATGGGGAGGAGGTCCTTGGCGCGCAGGCGCGCGAGGGCGGCATAGTCCGTCGGGTCGACTGGCTCCTCGAGCCAGAGATAGTCGAGATCGGCGAGCGCCTCGGCGAGGCGGAGCGCGTCGCGATAGGTGAAGGCGGCGTTCGGGTCGGCGCAGAGGCCGATCCCGTCGCCGACCGTCTCGCGCACCCGGCGTGACCGGGCGATGGCCGCCGTGACGGGGCCCTGGAGCTTCACCTTGAGGGCGCGGAAGCCGAGGGCGACGGCGGCCTCCGCCTGGGCCTCAGCCCCCGCATCGTCGACCCATGCGATGAAGGAGGCGTAGGCGGGGAGGGCGTTGCGGCCGTGGCCGGCGAGGAGATCGCGGATCGGGAGGCCCGCCGCCTGTCCGGCGAGGTCCCACAGCGCGATGTCGATCGCGGAGATGGCTTCGGCGATCACGCCGCCGACGGGGGTCGGGAAGGCGGTGCGCATCTTGGCGGCGAGGGTGGCGATGTTCGCCTCGTTCTCGCCGACGAGGCGCGGGGCGAAGACGTCCTCCACGACGGCGGCGGCGGCGCGCGCGGTCGTCGGCGACAGCGCCTCGCCGAAGCCCGAACGGCCGTCCCGCGTCGCCACTTCGACGACGAGGGTCGACACCGAGCCCTGCCGCCCCGAGCCTTTCGGCTGGGGGACGGCGAGTGGATAGGCGGTGACCGACGCAATCGGCATAGAGGTCCTCGACAGGCCGTCAGGTAACGCGGGAACCAGGTCGGTAAATTCGATATCCAATAGTTCGATATCGAACGGTTATGAAATTATGAGGGGGTCATGACCCTGTCAATTCGCCGGACGCGCCAAATTTCAGGCACACTGGAGGATGGGGCGCTGCAATATTGTGCGAGGCGACAAATCGATGATCATTCTGATTAATTCGCTAGCGTATCCGTCGCCTTCCGGATTGCTATCGGGCCGGGTTGGCGGGTAGAAAGAGGGTGGCGGTCGCGCCCGTCGCCGTGGATTGGCGGGGCCGCGATGGGTTGGTTGAGTGCCGATTCACTTCGGGATCGAACGATAAGAGGAAAAAATGATCAGTCGCGATCCGGAAGGTCGTGCCGCAGCGGCGGACGCCAAACCGCGCAAGGCCGGGCGCAAGCCCGCTGTGAAGCGGGCCGCGAAGGGGGAGGCGGCGGACATGCCGATCCCGCACGACGAGAACGCGATCGTCCAGCAATGGCAGCGGGAGCGGCCGGACATCGATCCCGGGCCGATGCGCCTCCTCGGTATCCTCGCGCGCGCCCACTCGATGACGACACCCTTCATCGACCGCCTGGTCGCCGAGCACGGGCTCACCCGGCGCTCCTTCGACGTGCTCTCGGCGCTGCGCCGCGCCGGCCCGCCGTTCAGCCTGACGCCCAAGCAGCTCGCCGATTCCCTTATGCTGAGCGGGGCGGGCATGACGAGCCGGCTCGACCGGCTGGAGGCGCAGAATCTCATCGCCCGGATGCCCGAGCCGACCGACAGGCGCAGCCTCAAGGTCCAGCTCACCCGCAAGGGCGTCACGCTGATCGACAAGATCATCCCCGACATCGTCGCCGCGCAGTGGCAGCTCGTCTCCGAGGTGGGGCTGGAGGAGACGGAGACGCTTGTCGATCTCCTGCGCCGTCTCACCAGGGCGCTGGAGGCGATGGAGGGGAAGGCGGCGGACAAATAGCCGGTTGACCGGCCCCCAGGGTGGGTCGTATCGTCATTTTAGTTCGATATCGAATTATCAGTGACCTTACTATTCCCACCGACCCATGTGGTGCTGAATGCGTTTGCGACCCGCTCGCCCCCTCCGTCAGGTCCGCTCGGCATGACGATGTCGCCCACGATCGATATCCACGCCCATCTCGTCGCCCCCGCGCTGATCGAGGAGCTCGCCCGCAACCCGGCCGCCTACGGTGTGCGCACCGAGCCGGGCGCCGACGGCCATCCCCGCCTCGGCTTCCTCGACCGGCCGCTCTATCCGCGCCCGCTTTTCCCGGCCCTCACCGACCTCACGCTGCGCCTGCCGCAGATGGAGGCGGACGGCATCGCCCTTCAGCTCATCTCCACCTGGACCGACATCGCCGGCGATGACCTCCCCGTGCGCGAGGGGGTGCGCTGGGCGCGCCTCCAGAACGACACGCTGATCGAGGCGGCCAGCGAATATCCGGGCCTCTTCGAGGCGATGGGCACGCTGCCGATGCAGCACGCCCCCTCCGCCATCGCCGAGCTCGAGCGTCTCGCTTCGGTCGGCGTGCGCTCGGTCCAGATCGGCACGCACGCGAACGGGGTCGAGCTCGACCACGAGTCGCTCGACCCGCTCTGGCGCCGCATCGCCGATCTCGGCATCTTCGTCATGCTCCACCCGCCGGCCCATCCCGTGGGGAGCGACCGGACGGGGGACTATTTCCTCAACAATCTCATCGGCTTCACCACCGACACGACGATCGCTGGGGCGCGCCTCATCTTCGGCGGGGTGATGTCGCGCTATCCGAGCCTCAAGGTCTGCCTCGTCCACGGCGGCGGCTTCCTGCCCTACCAGATCGGGCGGATGGATCGCGGCTTCGAAGCCCACCCCGCGTGCAGCGCGAAGCTTCACCGCAAGCCGTCCGACCTTCTGCGCGCCTTCTATTTCGACACGATCACCCACGACGCGGCCGCGCTCGACTATCTCATCGGCCGGGTCGGGGCCGACCGTCTCGTCTACGGCACCGACACGCCCTTCGAGATGCTCGACGCGCACGGGCTCGAGCGGATCGCCGCGAGCGCCGTCCTTTCCGAGAGCGACCGTCAGGCGATCCGCGCCGGCAACGCCGAGGCCGCCCTCGGCATCGCCGCCGACGCGCTCCAGTCCTGAGGAGAGGCTTCATGCGACGCGATATCGAGATCGCCATCATCGGCGCGGGCCTCGGCGGGATGACGGTCGCGGGCCTCCTGCAGCGGGCCGGATTCGCTGTCACGGTCTACGAGCAGGCCGACGCCTTCTCGCGGATCGGGGCGGGCATCCACCTCAGCAGCAACGTCACGAAGATCATGCGCCGCCTCGGGATCGAGGACCGGCTCGTCGAGATCGGCCTCCACCCCGACGCCTTCGTCAGCCGCAAGTGGGACACCGGGGAGGTGCTGTTCGAGCTGCCCTTCGACCCGGCGAGCGAGGCGCACTATGGCGGCCCCTATGTGAACGTCCATCGCGGCGACCTCCACGCCGTCCTCGAATCGGCGCTCGACCACGGGACGATCGCCTTCGGCCACCGCCTCGCCGCGCTTGAGAGCGACGGGGCGGGCGTGCGCCTCACCTTCGAGAACGGCCACACGGCGGAGGCGGACATCGCCATCGGAGCCGACGGGGTGCGCTCGCGCGTGCGCGAGGCGGTCGCGCGGACGGGCGGCCCGCGCTTCAGCGGCCACGTCGCCCATCGGGCGGTCTTCCCGGCGGCGCGCCTTGAGGGCCTGCCGATCCGCGCCTGCACCAAATGGTGGGGGCCCGACCGGCACATCCTCGTCTACTACATGACCCAGGCGCGCGAGGAGGTGTACGTCGTCTCCAGCGTGCCGGCGCCCGAGTGGCCGGAAGGGGCGAGCGTCCTCCCCGGCGACCGCGACGCCTTCATCGCCGATTTTGACGGCTTCCACCCGGAGCTGCGCCAGGTGGTCGCCGCCGCGCCCGACGTGACGCTATGGCCGGTCTTCGACCGCGATCCGCTCCCGCATTGGAGCAAGGGGCCGCTGATCCTCCTCGGCGACGCCTGTCATCCGCTGCTCCCCTACATGGCCTCCGGCGCCGCGATGGCGATCGAGGACGCGGCCGTCCTCGCGCGCTGCTTCGCCGAGATCGACGGGGAGGTCGCGGACGTCACCGCCTGGTACGAGGCGAACCGGATGCCGCGCGTCGGCAAGGTGCGCGAGATCTCGCTCGCCAACACCTGGCTGCGCGGGCCGACCGATCCGGACTGGCTCTTCCAGTACGACGCCTGCACCGTGCCGCTCGTCGCGCCCCAACCGGCGGGCGGGGCGGCGGACACCGTGCATCAGACCTGATATGGGCCGAATGAGGACCGCTCGATCGACGCGCACCGCGCCGAACATGCGCTAGGACGGGGAAATATTGCGATGCCAGCCTTTATCTGCACGACCTGCGGCACCCAGTACGCGCCGACGGAGACGCCGCCCGGCGAATGCATCATCTGCGAGGAGGAGCGCCAGTACCTCCAGCCGACCGGGCAGGCGTGGACGACGCTCGAGCGGCTGAACATCACCCACAAGGCGATCTTCCACCCCGAGTACGAATTCCTGTCGATCGGCAACGCGCCGGCCTTCGGCATCAACCAGCGCGCGCTCCTCGTGAGGACGCCCGAGGGCAACATCCTCTGGGACTGCATCAGCCTCATCAACCCGGCGATGGTGGAGATCATCAACGGGCTCGGCGGCATCCAGGCAATCGCGATCTCCCATCCGCACTACTACACGACCCTCGTCGAATGGAGCCGCGCCTTCGGCGACATTCCGGTCTATCTCCACGCCGCCGACGCCGAATGGGTGATGCGCCCGGACCATTGCATCACCCACTGGATGGGCGAGACGCACGAGATCCTGCCCGGCCTGACGCTGATCCGCGCCGGCGGCCACTATACGGGCGGCACGGTGCTCCACGTCGCCTCGGCGGCCGAGGGGCGCGGCGCGCTCCTCTCCGGCGACATCCTCCAGGTCGTCGCGGACCGGAAGCATCTCGGCTTCATGCGCAGCTATCCGAACTTCATCCCGCTCGGCGAGGCGGCGGTGCGGGCGATCGGCGAGCGCGTCGCGCCCTTCCGCTATGACGCGATCTACGGCGCGTTCTGGGAGCGTTCGATCCCGACCGGCGCCGAGGCGGCGGTAAAAGCCTCGATCGACCGGCACATCCACTGGCTGAACCAGGGCGCCGATTGATGAGCGCGCTCGACGATATCGACCGCGAGACGACCCGCGCCGCGGTGGAGGCCGCCTTCTACGCCTACGAGGCGGCGCTCGTCGCGAACGATCTCCCCGCGATCGACGCGCTGTTCTTCGACAGCCCCCGCACGATCCGCTACGGCGAGAAGGAGAACCTCTACGGCGCCCGCGCGATCGCCGCCTTCCGGGCGGCGCGCCCCTCCGCCCCGCGTCCGCGCACGCTCCTGAAGGTCGAGATCTCGACCTACGGGCCGGATTGCGGGATCGCCAATTGCGAGTATCGCAACGAGGGCGAGGCGCGGCTCGGGCGGCAGAGCCAGACCTGGGTGCGCGGACCGGAGGGCTGGCGCATCGTCTCGGCGCACGTCTCCTACATGAACCCGCCTCAGGAATAGCGCTCCTCGTTCCACGGGTCGCCGCGATTGTGGTAGCCGCGCTGCTCCCAGTAGCCCTCGGCATCGCGCGTGCGGAACTCGATCCGCTGGATCCACTTCGCGCTCTTCCAGAAATAGAGGTGCGGGATCACGAGGCGGGCCGGGCCGCCATGCTCCGGCGCGAGCGGCCGGCCCTCCCAGGCGTGCACGAGAAGGGAGCCCTCGCGCAGGAAATCGGTGAGCGTCACGTTGGTCGTGTAGCCGTCGTGCGCGTGGAAGAGGACGAAGTCCGCGTCCGCCTTCGGCCGCACGAGGTCGGCGATGTGGGCGGTCGCGATCCCGGTCCAACGATTGTCGTAGCGCGACCATGTGGTGACGCAGTGGATGTCGGAGACGTCCTCGGTCTGCGGCGCCTCGAGGAGGTCGGCCCAGCTCCACAGCACAGGGTTCTCGACCGCGCCGCCGATCTCGAGCCGCCAGCGCCCCGGCGCGATCTCCGGGGTGAGGCCGAGATCGAGCACCGGCCAGTTCTGGACGAGGTGCTGGCCGGGCGGCAGCCGCTCCGCTTCGGGCCGCGTGTGGCGGCCGGTCAGGAAGCGCCGCTCGTCGGCCCATTTCTGCTTCGTGCGGGTGAGCTTCGTCTCGGGGATCGGGTCGTCATCGGCCATCGGGAAACGGCTCCTCGGTCATGATGCGCGGGCGAGCGGTTCGGTCTCGGCAAGGCGCAGATGCTCGTGGATCGCGGCGACGACCTGCGCCCCTTCGCCGACCGCCGCCGAGATGCGCTTGATTGAGCCGGCGCGCACGTCGCCGATCGCGAAGACGCCGTCGCGGCTCGTCGCGAGCGCACGCAATCCCGTCTGGCCATTCTGGCCGGTCAGCACGAACCCTTTTGGGTCGAGGTGCACGTCCGCCCCTTCGAGCCAACCGGTGCGCGGCTCGGCGCCGATGAAGAGGAAGAGGTGGTGCGTGTCCGTCCCGCCATCGCCCGCGCCGTGCGTGCGCCAGCGCACCGCCGAGAGCACACCGTCGCTGCCGTCGACCGCGGTGATCTCGGTCCCGGTGAGGACATCGACATTGTCGAGCCCCTCGATCCGGTCGACGAGATAGCGCGACATGCTCGCCCCGAGGTCGGCGCCGCGGGCGATGAGGCGCACGCGCGCCGCCTTGCTCGCGAGATAGACGACGGCCTGTCCGGCGGAATTCCCCGCGCCGACGAGGACGACCTCCTGCGCCTGGCAGAGCTTCGCCTCCAGCGGGGAGGCCCAATAGTGGACGCCCGCCCCCTCGAACTCGCCGATCCGCGCGACGGAGAGGCGGCGATAGTCGACCCCGTTCGCGATGACGACGGTGCGCGCGCGCACCGCGCCCCCGCTCGCAAGGGTCAGGCGCTGGTGTGGGCCGACGCGGTCGAGGCCGACGACCTCCTCGGGGATCGCGAACTCGACGCCGAATTTCTGCGCCTGGTTGAAGGCGCGCGCGGTGAGGGCGAGGCCGCTGATCCCGGTCGGGAAGCCGAGATAATTCTCGATCCGCGCCGACGCGCCGGCCTGACCGCCGAAGGCGCGCCCGTCGAGAACGATCACCGCGAGGCCCTCCGAGCCCGCATAGACGGCGGCGGCGAGCCCGGCCGGCCCCGCCCCGATGATCGCGACGTCATAGACGCGGTCCGCGTCGACGGGGGAGACGAGGCCGATGCAGCGGGCGAGCTCGATCTCGGTCGGGTTGCGCAGGAGCTGGCCGCCCGGACAGAGCACGATCGGGAGTTCGCCGGGCTGGATGTCGAAGCGCGCGAGCATCGTCCCGGCGCAGCTGTCGGATACGGGGTCGAGCTGCTGGTGGGGGTGGCCGTTGCGGCGCAGGAATCCCGCAAGGCGCAGGACGTCGGCACTGTTCGGGTTGCCGACGATGATGGGACCGCCGAGCCCGGTCTCGATGAGGCTCACGCGGCGAAGGATCAGTGCGCGCATGATGCGCTCGCCGATCTCCGCCTCGGCGATCAGGAGCGCGCGCAGGCGGTCGGGCGGGATGACGATCGCGTCGGTCTCCTCCACGGCGCGGGCGTCGAAGAGGGCGGGGCGACCGCTGAGCTGGGCGAGCTCACCCATGAAGTTGCCCTTGCGGTGCGTGATGAGGGGCGCGCCGGAATGCTCGCCGCGCCGCGTCACCTCGACCCCTCCGTCGAGGATGAGGACGAGGCCGTGGCCGGGCTCGCCGGTGCGCACGATGATCTCGTCGGTCGCGAAATGGGCGGGGGTGCCGAAGCGGACGAGGCGCTCGGCCTCCTCCGGCTCCAGTGTCGGGAAACGCTGGGCGAAGCGGGTCTCGGAGGCGGGGTAGAGGGGCTCGGTCATGGCGGGTCTCCTCCGGTTCGGGTGGTGCTGGCGCGGCTCACCGGTGCGCGCCGCCCGGTTGCGCGTGGCGGGCGCGGGCGCGGCGGGGCGCCGGGACAGGGGTCGCGAAGGCGTCGGCAAGTCGATGGGCGAGGATGGGTGCCTTGCGGCGCGGGTTTGCCGAAAGATCGGGCGTTGCCGCCGTCAGCGCAATCCCACGATCCGCCGGCCGTGTAGAGATAGGCGCGGTTGGGGGCGCGGTCGATTGTCCGAGAGGACAGGGGGCGTGGTCCGCCGATTGCAATTAAAGGTTATAGACGCAATTAAAGGTTGATGTTAGGTTTCCGATCCAGCGGAGGGGTCGGTTATGGCGATGTCGACGGTCGAGGGAGATCCGGTGCATCTCGTGGTCTCGGGGGCGGCCCGGCCGCCGCTCGTGATGGACGTCGCGGCCAACAGGCGGGCGGTGAAGTGGTCCCGCCGGGCGCTCGCGGGGCGGGTCCTGTGGGCGCTCGCCGTCCCGCTCTTCCGCCTCTCGCCGCGTCTCATGTGGGGCTTCCGCCGTGGTCTTCTGCGCCTCTTCGGCGCGCGCATCGGGCCGGGGGTGCGGATCCTCCCGTCGGTGCGGGTGATGATCCCCTGGCATGTCGAGATCGGCGCGGAGGCGACGGTCGGGGCGAACGTGATGCTCTACGCGCTCGGCCCCATCCGCATCGGGCCGACGGCGACGATCAGCCAGGGCGCGCACCTTTGCGGCGGCACGCACGACCATCGTGATCCCACCTTCCCGCTGGTGAAGGCGCCCGTCACGGTCGGGAGCGGGGCCTGGATCTGCGCCGACGCCTATCTCGGCCCGGGCGTGCGGGTGGGGCCGATGGCAGTGGTCGGCGCGCGGGCCGTCGTCGTGCGCGACGTCGCGGCTCACACCGTGGTCGCAGGCAACCCCGCACGGCCGATCGGCGAGCGGCGGATGCATGATGCCGAGCGGGCCGATCCCGTGACGCACGCCGTCGCGGGGGAGTGCGGCGTGCCGGCCCATGAGGTGGTCGCAGGAAGCCCGGTCGGGCAAATCGGCGAGCGGTGGAGTCACGCGCCCGCCGGGGGTGTCGAACGCGTCCCCGTCTTCAGCGGCGACGGGCGGGACGGCCCGGCCACACCCATTCCATGAGGATGTAGAGGATCCCGCCGAGGACGAGGGCGCCCGCCGCGATCTCCAGCGACTGGTCGAACCCGGCCCGCTCGGTGGCGCTGAAGCGCTGGATCACCGTGACGAGGGGCGGCCCGACGATCTGCCCGATCCCGAAGAGGGCGGTGAGGAGACCCATATAGCGGGCCGCCTGGTGGGGGCGGAGGCGCCGCACCTCCTGCATCGCGAAATAGTTGATACCGAGGAAGGGAAGGCCGGTGAGGGCGCTGCCGATGATGAAGCCCGGCACCGTCGGCACCAGGACCGTCAGCCCGATGCCCGCCGCCTGGATGAAGTAGCACGCCGTCAGCGCGGTGCGCGGGTCCGACACCATGTGGACCCGCGTCGAGAGGATCGAGCCGATCGCGGCGCAGATGCCGAGGATCGGCCAGAAGAGGTCGACCCACAGGGTCGGCGGCAGCGAGGCGCGGGCGATCACCGGCAGGAAGGTCGCGGTGATGATGTAGCCGAACCCGGCAAGGCCGTAGGCGAAGGCGAAGAGGGTCATCTCGCCGGCATTGTCGCGCGCGGGGGCCGGGCCGGTTGCCGCCCGCGGGACGACGGGTTCCATCGCCGGCGCGCCGCGCAGGGTGCGCCAGATCATGGCGACGAGCCCCGCCCCCATGATCGCGAAGCAGAGCCACCCGTCGCGGGAGGTGAGGCCGAGGCCGATCATCACCCACGTCGCGACGCCGAGGAGGGCGATGCCGACGCCGACGCCCACGAACATCATCGCGCCGAGCGCGGCCTTCCCCTGCTCGGCGACGAGGGTGAGGCACCAGCGCGCCGTGTGCACGAAGGTGATGGCGCTGAAGATCCCGATGACGAAGCGCAGCACGATCCACGCCGTCTGGCTCGGGATCATCATGGCGAGGGTGAGGAGCACGGTCGCGATGAGGCCGCAGCGCACGAGCGTCACGCTCGACCACACCGCCGGCAGCGCCATGCACAGGAGCGCGCCGAGGAGATAGCCGCCATAATTGATGGCCGCGAGGGTGCCCGCGAAATCGAGGTCGAGCGCGCCTTCGCCGATCATCATCGGCATGATCGGTGTGAAGGCGAAGCGGCCGATGCCCATCGCGACTGCCATCGCGATGGAACTCGCGAAGACGATGGCGCCGGCCGACGGGATCGGCGTTGCAACGGCGCGGGCGCGGGCGGCGTCGGCGGGATGATCGATGGCGTTCACGCGGGACGGTCCGCGCGGCGGACGGCGCAGCGCATCGCGGCGCGCCGCGTCTGCGCGCCGGGGCCGGATCGGCCGGTCTTCGTCCTGTCCGCCATCCTCGCCTCCGGGTCTCGCTCGCGCGCCGGGAAGGCGCGCAAGGTCACACTTAGCGAAGTTGGCGTCCCGCTTGTAGGATGCCGCAAGGCAACCCAGCCATCCACCACGCGCCCGGCGCGGCGGGACGGGCGCCTGCGGTCAGCGCTTGCGGTCGTCGACGATGCCCATCGTCGCCGTCCCGCTCTCGCCGAGCGGGACCGAGGCGAACGGGCCGCCCTGGCAGAACTGACCGGCATCGGTCGGGTCGGCGGGCGGGGCGGCGGCGAGGATCTCGGCCGCGAACACCTCCGCATTGTCCTTCGGCTGGAAGCCGAGGAAATGGGCGGCCGTGTTGTCCACCGGGGCGCGGTCGTTGTTCGACACGCCGTAGACGATCGAGAAGCCGGTGACGGGGGTGTCGATCGCGCGCGTCACGAGGAGGACGAGGTCGTCATAGGAGAGCCAGGAGCCGAGCGCGCGCGCGTTCGTGACCTTCGCGCAGGAGAGGATCCGCATGCACACCGCCTCCACCTGCCGTTTCTCCCAATAGAGGCGGGCAAGGTCCTCCGCGAAGCACTTGGCGAGGCCATAGAAGGTGTCCGGCCGGTGCGGCACGTCGATGCCGATCCGCTCGTTCTTCGGATACATGCCGACGGCGTGGATCGAGCTCGCATAGACGACGCGGCGCACGCCGTGCCGGTAGGCGGCCTCCCAGATGTTGTAGCAGCCGATGATGTTGGGGCCGAGGATCGTCTCGAACGGGCGCTCATCGCCGATCGCGCCGAAATGGACCACCATGTCCGCCCCCTCCACGAGGGCGTGGATCGCGTCGGCGTCGGCGAGGTCGGCGCGCACATAGGTCTCGCCCGGATAGAGCGTGCCGATGTCCTCCACGATGTCGGAGGAGACGAGCGTGTCGGCGAGCTTGGCGAGCGGCTCGCGCAGGTAGGAGCCGAGGCGGCCGGCGGCGCCGGTGAGGACGAGTTTCATGCGATCTCCGGGACGGGTTGGACGGTGCGGTCGCTCATATCACCGCGTTCTCGATGAACGGCTCGCCGCGCGCGATCCGCCCGAAACTGAAGCAGGAGAGGTCGAGCGCGCGGAACTCGCCATAGGTGAGCATCTCGGCCATGCCCCGCCCCATCGCCGGCCCGTGCTGGAGGCCGTGGCCGGAGAAGCCGCACTGGAAGTGGAAGTTCGCGATCCGCGTGTGCGGGCCGACGATCGCGTTGTGGTCGAACGCGTTATACTCGTAGTGGCCGGCCCATTCGGAGACGACGCGGATCGATTCGAACTGGGGGATGCGGTCGGCGAGGATCGGCCACACGCGATCCTCCCACACGTCCGGATCCATCGTGAAATCGTCGGGGTCGACGGCGGGGTCGACGACCGGGGTGCAGCCGGCGAGATAGGCCTCGCCCGCCTCCTGGCGCATGTGAATGCCGGTCGGGTCGATGGTGAGGGGGAGCGCGCGGTCGAGCGGCCGCTCTGCGGTGAAGACCCAGCTATAACGCTTGCGCGGCTCCACCGGGACCGCGACGCCGACCATCGCGGCCGTCTTCGCCGCGCGGGTGCCGGAGGCGTTCACCACCTGCCCGCAGGCGACGACCGCGCCGGAGCGCAGTGTCACCGTCTCGACTCGGTCACCGGCCGCGTTGAGGCCGATCGCGACCACCTCGTCGCCGACATATTCGACACCGCGCCTGATCGCCGAGCGGCGGAACCCGTCGAACACCGCGGTGCCGTCAAAATAGCCCTCGTCGACGGTGTTGTGGCTGCCGAGGACGATGTCGTCGACCCGGTAGAAGGGGTAGGCGGCCTTGATCTCGTCCGCCGTCATGAGGCGGGTGTGCGCGCCGGCCTCGACCTGGATGCGGTGGTTGGCGCGCAGCGCGTCGGCGAAGGTCTCGGTCGCGGCGAGGTAAAGGTAGCCGAAGCAGTGGATCGAGAGCTCCGGGAAGAGGTCGCTCCCGCCCATCATCGCGCGGAAATTCTTCACCACCTCCGCGCCGAACTGCGAGCAGCGCACGTTGATGGCGTCGGAATATTGCTGGCGGATGCAGCTGTTGGAGAGGCTCGTCGCCGCCTTCTCGTAGGTCGGGTCGCGCTCCACCACGAGGACGGAGCCGGTGAAGTCCGGGTTCTCGGTGAGGAACCAAGCCGTCGCCGAGCCCTGCATCGCGCCGCCGACGATGACGACATCGTAGCTTGACCGGCTCGGCCGGTCGGAAAAGCCGGGGCGGGCCATCAGAAGATGTCTCCGCGCGCCGCCGCGTCCTGGATCGTCGCGATCTCGGAGTCGGCCATGCCGTAGGTGTCGCGCGCGGTCTCGGCGGAGATGTAGCCGAGCGCGAGGTCGCGCCGCACGAGCGCCGGATCGCGCGCCTTCGGGTCGCCCGAGCCGCCGCCGCCGGGGAAGGCCATCTCGACGCGGCGACCGTGCGGGACGAATTGCTTGCCCTTGCCGCGCAGCGGCGTGCCGTCATCGAGGCCGATGGTGGTGGGCGCGCCGTTGCCGCCGCCGCGCCGTCCGCGCGCGGGATGGTCGAGCCGGTCGAGCATCGCCGAGATGTCGAACTCCTGCCCCTCGCGCGCGCCGACCTCCATGTACTGGCCGAGGCCGCCGCGGAAGGCGCCGGCGCCGCCCGAATCCGGCCGCAGCTCCTTGCGCCAGATGATCACCGGGCCGGCCTGCTCGGTCGCCTCCACCGGCATGGTCATCACGCCGGAGGGGAAGGCGGTGGCGCTCATCCCGTCCTGCGCCATGCGCGCGCCGGAGCCGCCCGAATTGAAGGTCAGCACCTCGGCGCGGATCGCGTCGGGCGGGGCGGGGGCGTCGGTGCGCGGGCGCAGCGAGATCTGGAAGTTGCACAGGCACCCCGCGCCCTCCGCCGGCACCGTCTGCGGCAGGAGCTGGTCGAGCGCGCCAAAGATCGCGTCGGGGATCATGTGGCCGATGATGTGGCGCAACGCGACCGGGGCCGGGTGCTTGGCGTTGACGATCGTGTTCTCCGGGGCCGAGATCTCGAACGGGGCGAGGGAGGCCGCGTTGTTCGGGATTTCGGGCGCGATCACGCACTTCAGCGCGTAGCAGGAATAGGCCTTGGTGTAGACGAGGGGGACGTTGATGCCCTTCTTGTCGACACCCGACGTGCCGGTGAAGTCGCACGTGATGCGGTCGCCCTCGAAGCTCACCTTCACCACGATGTCGATCGGCCGGTCATAGCCGTCGATCTGCATCCGGCCGGTGGCGCTCCCGTGCGGCAGCGCCGCGATCCGCTCCAGGGTCGCGCGGCGGGAGTTCTCCAGGATGAAGGCCGAGATGTCCTCCAGATCCTCGAGCGCGAACTCCTTCAGCGTGTCGACGAGGCGGCGGTGGCCGATCTCGTTGCAGGTGGCGAGCGCGTAGATGTCGCCGACGAGCTGGTCCGGCTCGCGCACATTGCCGCGAATGATCTTGAGAAGCGTCCGGTCGACCTCGCCCCGCTCGGCGAACTTCATGATCGGGAGGTAGAGCCCTTCCTCGTAGACCGAGTTCGCGTCCGCGCCGAAGCCGCGCCCGCCGATATCGACGACGTGCGCTGTGCAGGCGAAGAAGCCGACGAGGCGGCCTTGATAGAAGGAGGGCGTGACGACGGTGATGTCGTGGAGGTGGCCGGTGCCTTCCCACGGGTCGTTGGTGATGTAGACGTCACCCTCGAACATCGCCTGGCGGCCGATGCGGCGGATGAAGTGGGCGACGGCGTCGGCCATCGCGTTGACGTGGCCGGGCGTGCCGGTGACGGCCTGGGCGAGCATGTCGCCGTGGACGTTGTAGATGCCGGCCGACAGGTCCCCCGCCTCGCGCACGGAGGGCGAGAAGGCGGTGCGCACCAGCGCCTGCGCCTGCTCCTCGACGACCGAGATGAGGCGGTTCCAGATCACCTGATTGGCGACCTTCGACACCTTGTTGGAAACCTTGGGTCCGTTCATCTCAGGCCTCCTTGGTGACGATGTCGATCGACCCGTCCGCGAGGGCGACGGCGCGCCGGCTGCCGGGGACGACGACGGTGGTTTCGTTCTCGGTGACGAGGGCGGGCCCGTCGACGAAGGTGCCGGGGGCAAAGGCGTCGCGCGCGCAGACCGCCGCTTCGCCGACGGCCCCGCGCGCCGCGTCGAAGAGGGCGCGGGTGCCGGCGGGTTCGGCCGGGCGGCTCGCGCTCACCGCGCGGCTCGGCTTCACGGTCTGGGACGGGGTCGCCGCGTTGACGGAGAAGACGGTGATCTCGGCCTCAAGCCCCTCGACGGAGCGGCCGAAGATCGTCTCATATTCGCGCTCGAAGAGGGCGAGGATGTGGGCCGCGTCCGGGGCCTTCGCGTCCTGCGGCGAAAGGGGGACCGGGATCTCCCAGCCCTGGCCGCGATAGCGCATATAGACCTTGTGCTCGGCAAGGATCGGCGCGTCCGCGTCGCACGAGCGGACGAAGGCGGTGGCCTCGGCGCCCATCTCGGCGAAGAGGGCGGCGACGGCTGCCGCGTCGAAGCGGGAGAGGCGCGTCAGCATCGTGCGGTTCGCCTCGAAGGCGAAGGGGGCGCGCAGGAACCCGATCGCCGAGCCGACGCCCGCCCCGATCGGGACGAGGCAGCGGTCGATACCGAGCTTCTCGCACAGTCGCGCCGCGTGGAGCGGGGCGGCGCCGCCGAAGGCGATCATCGTGTACTGGGAGAGGTCCTCGCCATTCTCCACCGCGTGGACGCGGGCGGCGTTCGCCATGTTCTCGTCCACCACCTCGGCGAGGCCGTAGGCGGCCTCCATCGTGTCCATGTCGAGGGGGCCGCCGAGCACGTCGGCGAGCGCGGCCTCGGACCGGTCGGGATGGAGGGCGATGGAGCCGCCGGCGAAATTGTCGGGGTCGAGCTTGCCGAGGACGAGGTCGGCGTCGGTGACGGCCGGGCGCGTGCCCCCGCGCCCATAGCAGGCCGGTCCCGGCTCCGACCCCGCGCTCTCCGGCCCGACGCGGATCTGGCGCATCACGTCCACATGGGCGAGCGAGCCGCCGCCCGCCCCGATCTCGACCATGTCGATGACGGGGATCGAGATCGGCATCCCCGACCCCTTCTTGAAGCGGTAGGAGCGGGCGACCTCGAAGACGCGGGCGGTCTTCGGCGTCTGGTTGCGGATGAGGCAGATCTTGGCCGTCGTCCCGCCCATGTCGAAGGAGAGGACCTTGTCGAGCCCGTGGCGCGCGGCGATGTTCGCGGCGAACACCGCGCCCCCGGCCGGGCCCGACTCCACGAGGCGGACCGGGAATTCCGCGGCCGTCTCCAGCGAGATGATGCCGCCGCCCGAATGCATCAGGAAGACCGGGCATGCGACGCCCTCGGCCGCGAAGCGGGCGCGCAGGCGGCCGAGATAGCTCGCCATCAGCGGCTTGATGTAGGCGTTCGCGATCGTCGTGTTGAAGCGCTCATACTCGCGCATCTGCGGCGAGACCTCGCTCGACAGCGACAGCGAGACGCCCGGCAGCGCCCGGCGCAGCACCGCCGCGATCGCCTTCTCGTGCGCGTCGTTGACGTAGGCGTGGAGGAGGCCGATCGCGACGCTCTCATAGGCGCCCGCCCTCAGCGTTTCTGCGAGCGCCTCAACCTCGTCCATGTCGAGCGGGGCGAGCACCGCGCCGGTCGCGTCGACGCGCTCGTCGACGACATAGCGGCGGTTGCGCGGCAGGAGCGGGGCGGGGAGCGTCAGGTCGAGATCGTACTGCTCGAAACGGCTCTCGGTCCGCATCTCGATGACGTCGCGGAAGCCCTTGGTCGTGACGAGCGCCGTCTTCGCGCCGCGCCGCTCAATCAGCGCGTTGGTCGCGAGCGTCGTGCCGTGGATGATCTGGCCGATGGCGGAGGGGGCGAGGCCGGCCTTGGCGCAGACCTGGTGCAGGCCCTCGACGATGGCGTCTTCGGGCGCGGCGTACGTCGTCAGCACCTTCGTCGAATGGGTGCCCGACGGCGTCTCCAGGACGACGTCCGTGAAGGTGCCCCCGATATCGACGCCCAGTCTATTCGCAGCCAACGCCATGAATCGCGCTCCAACCCTCGGAAATTGCCTGTTTAATGCCGGCCGGCCAACCGGGCGAATTGGGAAATTCCATCCTCATGATGGGTTTTCGTTATCCTCGATGCACTGTTGCGATAACGACAAGGCGATGCGTGCGGCCTCGGCGACGGTCGGCTCGGTGGTGTCGGAATTGTAGCGGGCCGCGAAGGTGAGCGCCTCGGGCGCCCAGCCATAGTCGAGCGCGACGAGGTGGCCGGCTTCGATCTCGCCCGCGACCATCGCCTGGGGCATGCAGGCGATGCCGAGCCCGTCCTTCGTCATCTGCAGGCAGGGGCTCATGTTCATCGACGGCATGATCCGCGCGTGGACGCCCGCGCCGTGGAAGTGGGCGGCGATCTCCTGGAAGGGCTTCGTGCCGCGCGCATGGGTGAGGATCGGGTGCGCTGCGATGTCGGCGGCGGTGAGGCTCCCGGCGGGCAGGCCGAGGCCGGGGGCCGCCGTCCACACCATCGGATAGCGGCCGAGATCCACCTCGCCGGAGGTCGCCGTGTCGAACGGGCCGGTCTGGATCGCAAGGTCGATCGAGCGGCTGCGCAGCATCGTGGTGAGCTTCGCCGAAAGGTCCACCGTCAGCTCCACGATGACGTTCGGGTAGCGCGTCTTCAGCGCCGTCAGGTAGGCGGCGAGCCAGGTGTGGACGATCATGTCGGTGACGCCGAGGCGGATCGTCCCCTCGAAGAGCGCGTTGTCGCCGACGGCGGCGAGGAAATCCTGCATCGCGGCGAGGACGCGTCGGGCGTGGGGCAGCAGTGCCTCGCCCCGCGCGGTGAGCCGCACCGAGCCCGCGTCCCGCTCCATCAGCGTGACGCCGAGCCGCTCCTCCAGCGCGGCGACGCGGCTCGAGATGTTCGGCTGCGTCGTGTTGAGCCGTTCGGCTGCGCGGCGGAAGCTCTGGAGCTCTGCCACGTGGACGAAGGCCGCGATCTGTTTCGGGTTGAGGGACAAGCTGGTCCGTTCCGGGTGAGGCGCCGGCGCGGAGCCGGCGGTCCAATCATGGAGACCGCGTCCCGGAGCGCAAGCGCTTGCGTGCCGCCGGCGGGGGCGCGGCGCACGCGATGATGTCGCGGCGCGGGCGCGCGAGTGGCGAGCCGGGATTGAAGGGGCCCCGCGCGATCCATAGGGATGGCAGGCGCGGGGCGCGATGGAGAGGGCCGATGCGGGTGATCGAGGGGACGGACATGGTGCGCCGCACGGTCCTGCCGGAGGCGATCGACGGGCGCGCGTGGCTCGCGGCCGGCCGGCGCTGCGCCGAGACCGTGCGCCTCGGCCCATCGCCATGGCTGAGCGCGGCGGGCGTCGCGTGCGAGCGCGACCTCAAGGAGGCGGCGCGCGCGGCGGGGCGCGTCACCTTCCACGCCCAGATCGGCTATCGCGGCCTCGACATCAGCGCCCGCGCCTGGGCCGAGATCCACGACCGCCTCGCCGAGCACGGCGCCGCGCCCGACCGCTACGGCATCTGCCTCGACTGGAGCATGGGCTATCCGGCCGCCGACCGCGCCGGCCGGCCGCGCGGCACCGGCCTCATCATGGACGATGCGGCCGATTTCCGCCGCCTGACGGGGATGGCGCCGGTCGCGCCCCATTTCGGCGACTTCGTGCTCGGGATGCCGGCCGCGTTGGAGAACACGGCCGCCGCGTTGCAGGCCGGGGCGACGGCGATCGGCAACATGGCCCAATATTTCACCTTCCGCCTGCCGCACTGGGCCGACGATGTCGCCACCACGCGGGCGACGGTGGAGGCGCTCGGCCTCATCGCCGGGCAGAGCGTGCCGATCCTCGTCCACTCCAATCTCGACGACGGGTACGCCGCCTGGTTCGAGAACATGGGCACCACGATCGGCTTCGCGATGATCGAGCGCTGGCTGGTGGAGGAGCTCGTCGGCACGCCGCTCGCCCACTGCTACGGCCACACCTTCACCGACCCGGTGAAGCGGATGGCCTTCCACTTCGCCCTTTCCGAGATCAATCCGACGCCGGGCTCCATGATCTACGGCAACACCACTCTTTACGGGGCAGTCCCCGCCGCAAACTGGGGCGCGCTCGCGAGCTACATGACCGTCGACGCGCTCTCCCTGATGCTGCGCCCGACGGGGCACGCGCTGACGCCGATTCCCGTCACCGAGGCGCAGCGCATCCCGGCGGTGGAGGAGATCGTGGAGGCCCATCTCGCCGCGCGCCGCGTAGTGGAGCGGGCGGCGGCGCTCCGCCCCCTGATCGACACCGGCCGGGTGGAGGCGATGGCGGCGGACATGCTCGCGACCGGCCGCGCCTTCCACGACCGCGTCCGCGAGGGGCTCGACGATCTCGGTTACGATCTCGGCGACCCGGCGGCGGTGATGCTGGCGCTGCGCCGGATCGGCCCGCTCGCCCTCGAAGCGCGCTTCGGCGGCCCGTCGGCGGGCGCGCCGGTGACGAGCCCCTTCGTCTCGGAGATCGACGCGCTCGCGTCGGACATCGTCGCGGGGGTGGCGGATGAGGACCGTCGCCTCCTCGCCGAGGCGGGCGGGCGCGTGGTGATCGCGACGACCGACGTCCATTTCTACGGCAAGCGCCTCCTCGGGATCGTCCTCGCCCGCCTTGGGATCGAGGCGATCGACGCGGGCGTCTCCGTCGATCCCGACGCGCTCGCCGACTTCGCGGTGGCGGCGGGGGGCGACGCCGCGATCGCGATCTCCACCTATAACGGCGTCGCGCTGAGCTTCGCCCGCGCCCTCAAGGGCGAACTTTCGCGCCGGGGCGTCGCGCCGCCGGTCTTCATCGGTGGGCGGCTCAACGAGATCATGGACGACACGCACTCGCCGCTGCCGGTGGCGGTCGACAACGAGATCCGCCAGCTCGGGATCACGCCCTGCGCGAGCGTCGAGGACCTCATCGGCGCGCTCGCGGCAAGGGCGCGCGCGGGGAGGGCGCCGGCATGACCGGCCCGCACGACGCGGACGGGCGGATCGGCATCCTCGGCGTCGGCCATCTCGCCGAGGCGCTGGTGCGCGGCTTCCTGCGCGGCGGGATCGCGGCGGACCGGCTCGTCCTCGCCCCGCGCGGCCACGGCCCGGCCCTGTCGCGCACGCTCGGTCTCCCGCTGGCGGCCGACAATGCGGCCCTCGTCGAGGAGTGCGGGACGATCATCCTCGCGGTCCGTCCCAAGGATGCGGTCGCGGCGGTCTCCGGCCTTCCCTGGGGGGAGGGGCAGCTTCTGATCTCGACCTGCGCCGGGGTGGCGATCGACGCGCTCGCCGAGGCGGCGGCCCCGGCCGGGATCTGCCGCGTGATGCCGCTGACGGCGGCGGCGTTCGGCGCGAGCCCCACCGTCCTCTATCCCGACCACCCGGACGCCCACGCGCTCCTCGCCCATGTCGGCCCGGTCATCCCCCTCGCGGCGGAGGCGGAGTTCGAGGTCGCGACGGTGAGCGCCGCCGCCTATGGCTGGCTCCAGGCGATCGCTGCCGGCTGGATCGACTGGCAGGCCGCGGCCGGGCTCGATCCCGCGACCGCCCGCCGCCTCGCCGCCGCGACGCTCGTCGCCGCCGGCCGCAACATCGAGGGCGAGACCGCGCCCGTCGACGCCCTCCTCGCCGCCCTCACGACCCCCGGCGGGATCACCGAGGCCGGCCTCCAGCGCCTTCAAGCGCACGAGATCGATGCGGCCTGGGTGGAGGCGTGCGAGGCGGTCCGCGCGAAGCTGAAGGGGGCCTGAGCCCCGTCAGTCCGTCACGGTGGAGCCGCCGACGACGAGGTCGACGGGCAGGACGATCTCCGTCTCCTCGAACCGGCCATGCTCCAGCCGGTAGAGGATCGCCTTCGCGGCGACCGCGCCCATCTCGTAGGCGTGGGAGGTGATGGTCGTCAGCAGCGGGTCCGCATACTGGCGGAACTCCATGTTGTTGAAGCCCGTCACCATCACGTCCTGCGGCACGCGCAGCCCTTGCGCCTTCATCAGCTTCACCGTCGCGATGCCCATGTGGTCGTTGAGCGACAGGAACGCGTCGGGGCACGGATTGTCGGCGAGGAAGGCGAGGAGGGCGGCTTGCGTGGAGGCGAAGCTCATGTCGCCGCAGGGGATGATCGCGCACGTCTTCTCCCCCGAATCGCGGCCGAGCCCCTCGCGGATCCCGATGAGGCGCTGCGAGGCGCCGGGCCGCATGATGCCGGGCGTGAGGACGGCGAAGCGCTTCGCGCCGAGGTCGCGAACATGCTGCGCAATGAGCTGGCCGCCTACGAGATCGTGCTGTCGGATCACGCAGACATTGGGCAGGTCGTTGCGCAGGCCCACCTCCTGGAAGGCGATGATCGGCTGGTCGAGCTTGGAGAGACGCTCGATCAGCTTGGCGCGGTAGCCGTCCGACCCTTCGAGGAAGACGCAGACCGCATCGGTGCGGCCGTGCTCGAAGACGAGCGAATCCTCGACATCGAGCGTCGGGGAGGCCTGGAGGAGCATCCCGTAATTGTAGTCGCCGAGCGTGGCGCTGAGGCCGCCCGCGATCTGCGCGATGAACGGCTCGCCGAGGAAGGTGCCCGACTGGTCGATGATGAGAAGGCCGACCGTCATCGCCCGCGAGCGGCGCAGGTTCCGCGCCCCGGCATGAGGGCGGTAGCCGACCTTGGCGATCGCCTCCTCGATCCGCTGGCGCGTGTCGGGCCGCAGGAGGTCGAAGCGGCCGTTCACGACATTGGAGACCGACATCACCGAGACGCCGGCCGCGATCGCGACCTTGCGCATGGTGGGACGCGGGGCGGGCGCGCGCGGCGCCTTCTTGCCGGATTTTGGCGGGGGCCGGGTCATGCGCGCACGCGCCTCAGATCCAGCACAGCCGGGACGACGATCGCGGACAGGACCACGCCTCCTCCGATGAGAACATGAATGGTGGGCACTTCGCCGACGAGGAGGAGGACCCAAATCGGCCCAAGTATCACATGGATCAGAGACAGCAACGCGAGCTCCGACGCTTTCAACTCTTTCGACCCAAGCGTAAAGGCGACGAGACCGAGACCGGTCTGGAAGATTCCGAGCGCGATGCACATGGCGAGGTCGTGCGCGGAGATCGCGAAATCGTCGAGCATGAACCCGGCGACGATGGCCGAGAGGATGCCCGCCACCGCGTTCGCGGGCAGCATGTCGCCCGACCGCCCCCCGCGCATGCACACGATGTAGCTCGCAAAGCAGCATGCCCCGACGATGGCGATGAGGTTGCCACGCAGGAAGGGGCCGGAGAAGTCTGCGCCGACCATGATGGCGATGCCGCACGCCGCCGCGATCGCACCGAGGAAGGTTGCACGGGACGGGGATTCGCGCAGCACGAGGAAGGCGAGGAAGGCCGCGATGAAGGGCACCGCGGCGAGGATGAGGAGCGTGTTCGCGACGTTGGTGTTGATGATGGAGAACACGAACGCGATGAAGGCCGCGGCGAGGAAGAGGCTCGCCGCGCTCCCATAGCGTCCGATCCCGACGATGCGCGACGCGAGCGAGCCGCCCCCGCCGAGCATCTGCATGGCGATGAGGAGGACGACGGTCTGCGTCAGCGAGCGGTAGAAGATGATCTGCCAGCCCGACGCGCCCTCGATGAGGCGGACGAGCACGCCGCCGAGGCTCCAGAACAGCCCGGCGATGAGAACGAGGACAAGGCTGCCGGAGCGGCCAACTTTACTTGGGCTCAAAGGGTAAAGCTCCACCACCGATTGTCCCTGTCGAATAACGAGGGAAGGGGAATTGACTTCACAACAGGAACCTGCATGGATTGTATCGTTAAAGTGACAAATGCCGACGCAGTTTGTAACGTTAAAGTTCGGCTAGAAAAAGGGCATTTATGCTGGGCAGATGCAAGCAAATGCGTCAGCTTCTGGACAGGGACGGTCTGCTCGTCGCCCCCGGCGCGTATGACGGCCTGTCGGCCCGGCTTGTCGAGCGCGCCGGCTTTCCCGCGATCTACCTCACCGGCGGCGGCATCGCCCGCAGCTTCGGCCGGCCCGACAATGGTGCCACCACCATCGCCGAGGTGGTCGACCGTGTCGCCTCCATCGCCGCCGTCACGACGCGCCCCCTCATCGCCGACCTCGACGCCGGTCATGGCGGCGTCGCGATGATCCGCCGGGCGGTGCCCGCGATGGCCGAGGCCGGCGCCGCCGCGATCCACCTCGAGGATCGCGAAGTCCCGCGCCGCTTCCGCAACGACGCCGACAACATCCTTTCCGCCGCCGAGATGACCGGCCGCATCCGCGCCGCGCTCGACAGCCGTCCGGACGGCGATTTCGTCGTCATCGCGCGCACCGACGTCGCGCCGCTTCTCGGCCTCGACGAGGCGATCGACCGGGCGAACCGCTACGCGGACGCCGGGGCCGATGTCATCTATGTCGAGCACATGAAGACGCTCTCGGAGATGGAGGCGGTCGCCCGCCGCGTCGCCGCGCCCAAGCTCGTCAGCCTCAACAAGGGGCTCGGCGACACGCCGCCCGCCGCCGATCTCGCCGCGATGGGCTTCAAGATCCTGACCCTGCCGGCGGACCTCCAACTCGCCGCCATCCACGCCATGCAATCCATCCTCGCGCATCTCGACGCGACCGGGACGACCGTCGGCTTCGATGCCATGGTCGCCTTCGGCGCGCGCGATGAGATCGTCGGCCTTCGCGAGGCGAGGGACATCGAAGGCCGTTACCTGCCCGACGGCCGTGAACCCACTCCGTCACTCCAACAACTGGGGGAATAATCCCGTGCGCATCTCAGCTTCTCTCGCCGGCGCTTTGATCGTCGGCCTCGCAGTCACCACGCAGGCGGACGCTCAGACCGTCCTGCGCTTCGGGCACCAGAACGGGCCCGACCACTCGCTCCACCTCTCGGCGCTGAAATTCGCCGAGCTCGTGGACGAGCGCACCAATGGCGAGGTCAAGGTCGAGGTCTACCCGTCCGCCCAGCTCGGCGGCCTCAACGACCTGTGGGCCGGCGTGAAGATCGGCACCATCGACATCGCGGGCTCCCTCCCGGCGACCGTCGCCGTCGACCTCGTCCCCTCCGTCTCGATCTTCGACGCGCCGTACATGTTCACCGGCGTCGACCATTTCGAGAAGGTGTGGACGGGTGAGATCGGCCAGGAGATCGCCGCCGAGCTCGCCGAGAAGGCCGGCGTGCGGCTCCTGTCGATGGAGACGTTCGGCTCGCGCCAGCTCACCGCCAACAAGCCGATCCTGAAGCCGGAAGACCTCGCGGGCATGAAGATCCGCGCCGTCACGCTGCCGACCTTCATCGCCACCATCGAGGCGATGGGCGGCACGCCGACCCCGATGGACTTCACCGAGGTCTATCAGGGCCTGATGTCCGGCGTGATCGACGGGCAGGAGAACCCGCCGGCCTCGATCTACACCGCGCGCTTCAACGAGGTGCAGTCCCACCTCATGATGACCAGCCACATCTTCGGCGTCGTCACCGTCATGATGAACGAGGGGGCCTTCTCGCGTCTCACGCCCGAACAGCAGGCGATCCTCATCGAGGCCGGCAAGGAAGCCGGCATCTATGGCAACGAGGTCGCGGGCAAGCAGCAGGAGGAGATGCTGGCGGCGCTCGAGGCGAGCGGCATGACGATCGTCGGTCCGGAAGACGGGCTCGATGTAGAGGCGTTCCGCACCCGCGTGCGTGAGAAGGCGCTGCCGAAGATCTCGGCCAACTGGCCCGAAGGCCTGATGGACCGCGTCCAGGCGCTCGCCGACTGATCGATCGCCCACAGGGGAGGGGGTTCATGATGGTCGTGGTCAATCTCATCGCGGCGGCGAGCCGCATCGCGGCGGGGCTCATCCTCGCCGCCATCGTCGCCGTCACGGCCGTGGCCATCTTCTACCGCTATTTCCTCGGCACGCCGATCATCGCGACGGAGGAGTTGAGCCGCGTGCTCCTCATCCTCCTCGCTTATTGCGGCGGCATCGCGCTGCCGCATCTGCGCGAGCACATGGCGGTGGAGTTCACCTACGACCTCCTCCCGCCGCGCGCGCAGCTCGTCCTCGATTTCATCCACTATGCGCTCGGCGCGGCCTTCCTCGGGATCCTCGCCTATAGCGGCTACCAGGTCACCGGCTCGATGGGCGGCATCCGCCTGCCGGCGCTGCAAATCCAGGTCTCCAACATCTTCACCATCGTGGCGGTGGCGTGCGCGCTCCATGCCCTCGTCTATGTGCGGGACCTCGTGGCCCTCATCGTGACGGCGTGGCGTGGCCGCACCCCCTCCGCGTCGCGGGGCGACGCATGAGCGTCTATCTCATCTGCCTTGTTATCCTGATCTTCCTGCTGATCCGCGTCCCGGTCTTCATCGCCATCGGATCAGGCTGCGCGATCTACTTCCTGACGAACAATTACAGCCTCGCCACCGTCGCCGCCCGCTTCTTCTATTCGATCGACATCTTCTCGCTGCTCGCGATCCCGCTCTTCGTGCTCGCCGGCAACCTGATGAACCGCAGCGGCGTGACGGAGCGCATCTTCCGCTTCTGCAACAGCCTCGTCGCCGCGATTCCGGGCGGGCTCGGCCACGTCAACGTGATGTGCAGCCTGATCTTCGCCGGGATGTCCGGCTCGGCGCTCGCCGATCTCGGCTCGCTCGGCCGCATCGAGGTGAAGGCGATGCGCGAGGCCGGCTACCCGCTCCCCTTCTCGATGGGGGTGACGCTCGCCTCGTCGAGCCTCGGCCCGGTGATCCCGCCGAGCATCGCGGCGATCGTCTACGCCATCAACGCGAAGGTCTCGGTCGCGGGCCTCTTCCTCGCCTCGATCGTGCCCGGCCTCTTTCTCGGCCTCATGATGATGCTGTTCGTGTCGATCTGCGCGATCCGCGGCAACTTCCCGCGGCACGAACTGCGCCCGCTGCGGCAGGTCTGGCGCGACTTCCTCTCGGCCCTTCCCGCGATGGTGACGCCCGCGCTCCTCATCGGCGGCATGACGGCTGGCATCTTCAGCCCGACCGAGGCCGCGGCCGTCGCCGTGCTCTATTCGCTCTTCCTCGGCCTCGTCGTCTATCGCGCGCTGCGCATCGGCGAGATCTGGCCGTGCCTCGTGGAATCCTCGCGCGAGGTCGCCTCGCTCCTCCTCGTGGTGGCGGTCGGCATCGTGTTCGGCTGGATCCTCACCGTCGAGCGCGTGCCGCAGGACATCGCCGCCTTCATGGTGAGCGTCTCGGGCGATGCGACGGTGCTCCTTCTCCTGGTGGTGGCGCTCGCGCTCGTCCTCGGGTGCTTCATGGAGGTGACGGTTCTCCTCCTCCTGCTGCCGCCCATCATCCTGCCGCCGCTTCTGGCGGCAGGCGTCGACCCGCTGCAGGTCGGCGTCGTCCTCATCATCACGGTTTCGATCGGGATGTTCACGCCGCCCTTCGGGGTGGGGCTCTTCGCGATGCAGCGCATCGCCGGCGCGCGCTACGCGGACGTCGTGATCGGCTTCCTGCCCTGGCTGGTGCCGCTCCTCCTCAGCGTCGTGATCCTGGTCCTCTTCCCCGGCATCGTCCTGTTCCTCCCGAGAGCGCTCGGCTTCTGAGCGCCTCGCGGACAAGCTTCATGGAGTTATCAATGGACATCCTCGCCTCACCATGTCGCGTCGGCGCCGACATTGGCGGGACCTTCACCGACCTCGTGCTCCTCGCCGAAGACGGCACGATCGTCCGCCGCAAGGTCGCCTCGACGACAGACGACTATTCGCGCGGGATCGTGGAGGGGCTCCGGGACGCGCTCGGCGAGACCGGCGGAGAGGCCAGCATCGTGAAGGAGGTCCTGCACGGCACGACCGTCGCGACCAACGCCATCCTCGAATATAAGGGCGCCCGCTGCGGCCTCATCGCGACGCGCGGCTTCCGCGATATCCTCGAGCTGCGTCGCCTGCGCATGCCCCAGCTCTACCGGCTCGACTGGAACAAGCCGGCTGAGCTGATCGAGCGGCAGATGCGCGCCGAGGTGACGGAGCGGATCGCGGCCGACGGCTCCGTCGTCACCCCGCTCGCACGCGAGGAGGTGCTCGCCGTCACCGCGAGCCTCCTGGAGCGGGGCGCCGAATCCATCGCCGTCGCCTTCATCAACTCCTATGCGAACCCCGCGCACGAGATCGAGGTCGGCAAGATCATCGCCGAGGCCTATCCGGACCTGCCGGTGTCGCTCTCCTCGGCGATCCTGCCGGAGATCCAGGAATATGAGCGCACGAGCACGGCGGCGGTGAACGCCTACGTGCAGCCGACCGTGCGGCGCTATCTCACCAATCTGCGCGCGAGCCTCAACGACGCGGGCGTCGTCTCGCCGCTCCTCATCATGCAGTCGAATGGCGGCCTGATCTCGAGCCGCGGCGCGGGCGCGATGCCGGTGCGCATCATCGAATCCGGCCCCGCGGCGGGGGTGATCGCCTCGCGAGAGATCGCGCGCCTCTGCGGCTACCAGAACCTCATCTGCTTCGACATGGGCGGCACCACCGCCAAGGCCTCGCTGCTGGAAGAGGGGCGGCTCCAGGAGTCCGGCGAATATGAAGTCGGCGGCGGCGTGTCGGTCGGCTCGCGGCTCAATCGCGGCGGCGGCTATGTCATCCGCGTGCCCTCGATCGACATCGCCGAGGTCGGCGCGGGCGGGGGCAGCCTCGTCAGCTTCGACGCGGCGGGCGGCCTCAAGGTCGGCCCCGAGAGCGCCGGCTCCTATCCGGGCCCGGTCTGCTACGGCAACGGCAACACCCAGCCAACCGTCACCGACGCCAACGTCACGCTCGGCTATGTGAGCCCGGGCGGCCTTGCGGGCGGGAGCCTCAAGATCGATGCCGACGCCTCGCGCGAGGCGATCGCCGCGCGGGTCGGCGCGGTGATCGGCGCCGAGCTCGGCGACGCGGCGCTCGGCGTCCACACGATCGCCAACGCCTCGATGATCCGCGCGCTGCGCTCCGTCACCATCGAGCGCGGGCGCGATCCGTCCGACTTCGCCATGTGCGCCTTCGGCGGCAACGGGCCGATCCACGGGCCGCACATCGCGCGTGAGCTCGGCATCAAGCAGGTCATCGTGCCGCCGTGCCCCGGCATCTTCAGCGCCTTCGGCCTGCTGCTTGCCGACGTCGAGCACCACTACATCAAGAGCGTGCGCCAGCCGCTCGAGGCGATGAACGCGGAGGCCTTCGCCGCCCGCTTCGCCGACATGGAGGAGCAGGCCCGCATCGGCGCCTCCGACCCCGAATATCCGCTCGGCGAATACAGCCTCCAGCGCAGCGTCGTCCTGCGCTTCGTCGGCCAGAGCTTCGGCTTCGCGGTCGACCTGCCGGAAGGGCCGATCACCGAGGCCGAGATCGCCCGCCTCCCGGCCCGCCACCTCCAGGAATATAGCCGCACCTACGGCTTCGAATCGCCGGGCGAGAAGCTCGAGGTGGAGAGTCTGAAGCTCGTCGCGCGCGGCGCCGCGGCCGCCTCCGACAAGTGGCTCACCGCCGCCGCCGGGACCGAGATCGACCACGCCGCCCCGCCGACCACCCGCATGGCCTATTTCGGCGGCAAGTGGGGATGGCGCGACACGCCGGTGATGACCCGCTCCGGCCTCACCGACGCCCCGCTCGCGGGCCCCGCCATCATCGAGGGCTACGATTCCACCGCGATCGTCCCGCCGGACTGCACGGCCGAGCTCGACCGCTTCGGCAACATCATCATCAACGTCGCCGTCCTCGACGCATGAGAAGCCAGAAACCCATGTCCGACCCCATCCAGATCGAAATTCTGAAGAACGCGCTGACGTCGGTCGCCGACGAGATGGCGCTCACCATCCTCAGAACCGCCCATTCCCCGATCATCAAGGACGGCGCCGACTTCTCGACGGCGCTGTGCGGGCCGACGGGCGAGCTCCTCATCCAGGGGCTCACCATCCCGCAGCATCTCGGCTCGATCCCGGACGCGCTGCTCGCGGTGCTGCGCCACTATCCCGAAGGGCTGAAGCCGGGCGACATCCTCATCCAGAACAACCCCTTCGACGGGGCGATGCACCTGCAGGACATCTTCGTCTTCAAGCCGGTCTTCCTGCCGTCGGACCAGACGAAGGTCATCGCCTTCGCCTGCGCGATCGCCCACCATACCGATGTCGGCGGGCGCGTGCCGGGCTCCAACGCCAGCGACTCGACCGAGATCTACCAGGAAGGCATCCGCTTTCCCGTCATCAAGCTCTATGACGCGGGCGTGCCGAACCAGGCGGTGCTCGACATCCTCGCCGCCAATGTGCGCGTGCCGGACATGGTTCTCGGGGACCTGCGCGCCACGCTCGCCGCCTGCCACTATGGCGAGCGCGAATATCTGAAGCTCGTCGAGCGCTACACGCCGGACGGCCTCGAGACGCTGCTGACGGACTATCTCGACTACACCGAGCGCCTCACGCGCGAGGAGATCCGCCAGCTTCCGCAGGGCACCTACGAGTTCGAGGACTACCTCGACAATGACGGCATCAGTGAGGACCGCATCACGCTGCGCGTCGCGCTGACGATCAAGGGCGACGAGGTCATCGCCGACTATACCGGCTCCTCGCCGCAGGTGCGGGGGGCCCTCAACGGCACCGAGTCCTTCACCAAGGCGAACACCTATCTGGCGCTGCGCTGCGTCTTCAAGGGTGACCTCCCGAACAATAGCGGCTTCTTCCGGCCGATCCGCGTGATCGCCCCGGCGGGCACCATCTTCAACGTGCGCCACCCCGGCGCGTGCGCGGCGCGCGGCCTCACCGGCTTCCGTCAGACCGACCTCGTCCTCGGCGCGCTCGCGAAGGCCGTGCCGGACCGCGTGATGGCGGCGCCGGAGGGGGGCAACACGTTCGTCTCCATCGGCGGCTACGACGCGGTCGAGGGCTCCTTCGTCCATTGCGACATGATATTCGGCGCCTGGGGCGGCTCGCGCTACCGCTCGCACGGCGACGCGATGCCGATCGTCCCGTCGAACTGCACCAACATCCCGATCGAGATCATCGAGGCGCAATATCCGCTGCGCTGCGAGCAATATGGCTATGTGCCCGACACGGGCGGGGCGGGGCGCTCGCGCGGCGGCCTCTCGATCGTGCGCGACCTCAAGCTCCTGCGCGGCGAGGCGATCCTCCAGGTCCGCTCCGACCGCAACACGATCCGCCCCTGGGGCCTCCTCGGCGGCGAGGAGGGGACGCCGTCGGCGAACTTCATCAATCCGGAGGTGAGCCCCGGCGGCCTGCCCTCCAAGATCACCACCCAGATCAAGGCCGGCGACGTCTACCGTCACCGGACCGGGGGCGGGGGCGGCTACGGCTCCCCGCTGGAGCGGCCGCTCGACGAGATCGAGATCGACCTGCGCAACGAGAAGCTGTCGCCCGCCTATGTGCGCGAGCACTACGCCGCCATCGTCGGCGCGGACGGGGTGACGATCGACAGGGCCGCCACCGAGGCGCTGCGCGCCCGCGAACAGGCCGCCTGAGAGACGAGAAGGATCGATCATGGCCAATGAAATCATCGTCCGCCGCACCCGCCCGCGCGTCTCCGACGAGACGCTCGCGAAGTTCGTAGGCGCGCGCACCGGCTTCGTCGTCGACGCGCGCGGCCGCTCCGGCGCGATGGACCCGCGCATCAAGGCGGTGACGAAGGCGGTCTCTTTCGCCGGGCGCGCCCTCACGGTCCGCGTGCGCCCGTGGGACAACCTCGCGGCCCATTTCGCGCTCGACCTCATCGAGCCCGGCGACGTCCTGATGATGGCCTCGGGCGGCTTCACCCAGGCCTCGGTGATCGGGGAGAAATATCTCGGGATGGCGCGCAACAAGGGCGCCGTCGCGATCGTGGTCGACGGGATGGCGCGCGACGTGCGCAACTACGATTCGATCGGCATCCCGGTCTTCGCCCTGGGCGTGACGCCGAACTCCTCCTTCAAGAACGGCCCCGGCGAGGTCGGCGTCCCGGTCTCGATGGGCGGCGTCCCGGTGATGAGCGGCGACATCATTGTCGGCGACGAGGACGGCGTGGTGGTGATCCCGGACTATCTCGTGGAATCGACCGCCGCCGCCCTCGAGGCCGTCCGCCAGAAGGAGGACGCGATGTTCGCCGCGATCTCCGCCGGCGGCCCCAAGCCCGCCGCGATGGCCCAGATCGCCGTGGACGCCCCGGTCCGCTACGTGGACTGAATAGCGCCCGCCCGGCGCGTGCGTTGAAACGATTTAAGTCCGCCGCTGAGAGGCGGCGGATTGCGGGCCCGCGGTGAGGCGCGCCCGCACGAAGCGCTGTTCGAGCACCTCGGTGCCCCATTGGTCGCCGGGGCGCTCCTCGACGCAGGTGAAGCCGTGTGCCTCGTAGAGGTGGCGGGCGGCAGCGAGGCCGTCGAAGGTCCAAAGGTGCGTCTCGTCGAAGCCTTCTGCGTCGGCGAGGGCGAGGGCGGTCGCAAGCAGCCGTCGCCCGAGCCCCGTGCCGCGGGCACTGTCGTCGACGATGAACCAGCGCAGATGCGCCGTCCCGGCGCCGAGATCCTCCCCGTCGATCGCGATCGAGCCGACCATCTCCCCGCCACGCCACGCGCTCCAGATCGCGTTGCGCGGATGGTCGAGCCGCTCGCAGAACCCCGCGAGCCCCCCGGCGACGACCGCCTCGAAGCGCCGGCCGAACCCCGATGCGCGCGCATAATAAAGCGCATGCATCTCCGTCACCCGCGCGATGAGCCCGGTCCGGTAGCCGTTCACGATCTCGATCTCGGCGTCGGGCGGGCCGCCATCCGCGGCGAGCGCCTCGGCATAGAGGCTGATGCCGTCGAGGACCGTGCCGGCGACACCGGGCGGCAGGCGGTCGAGCGCGCCCGTCACCTGCGCGCGGGCGAAGGCGTGGATCGCCGCGACGCGGCGCCGGCCGTCAGCCGTCAGCGCCAGCATCTTGATCCGTCCGTCCCCGGCGTCCGCGCTCTCGGCGACATCGCCCGAGACGACGAGCTTTCGCAGCATCCGGCTGACGCTCGACTTGTCGAGCCGCAGCCGCCCCGCAAGCGCCCGCGCCGTAAGCCCACCCCCCTCGATCTCGATCAGCGCATGGACGGCGGACGGGGACAGGTCCGTCCCCGCAAACCGCCCACCCATGAAACCAAGCTCACGCACGAGCCGCCGCGAGGCGGACCGGATCGCGTCGACCCCGTCGGGCGGGAGGGGAGTGGTCATGGGGTGGGGGTCCAGGTTGTTGTATGGTGCAACTATATCATGGGTCCCGCGCGGCGGTGCAATGCGGAGATAAAACCGGGTCGCAGGATGATTTCGGTGGGCCGGGCGTCGCCGGCGGGCGAGCGGCGATACCGCCCGCCCGGTGCGCGGCCTACCCCTTCGCGAGGCGGCCGATCTCGCGCTCGTAGTCGAAGCAGTCGTCGGTGGCGCGGGAGAGGCCGGCCTTGATGATGCGCTGGGTCGGGGTCTTGTCGAAGTCGGCGATCACGGCGAGGTAGCGGGGGACCTGGAAGTAGGGCAGATCCGCGCTGACGCGCTCGATCAGCGCCGCCGGGTCGATGGTGACGCCCTCGGCCGGCTTGACGAACATCTTGAGGTCGTCGTCCCCGAACGCGCTCTCGACGCCGATGAGCGCGCACTCCTCCACCTCGGGGAGCTGCTGGAAGACGCGCTCCACCTCCCAGGCGGAGATGTTCACCCCGCGCCGGCGCACGCTGTCCTTCAGGCGGCCCGCATAGGTGAGGTTCCCGGCCGCGTCGCGCCGCATCAGGTCGCCCGTTGAGAACCAGCCGTCCGTCACCATCTCCTCGACCGAGTTGGGGCGGCCGTCATAGCCGCGGAAGGCGAGGAGCGGGTGGAGCGGGTGCACGAGGAGCTCGCCGAGATCGGGCGGCTCGGGGGCGTCGTCGGAAACGGGGCGGAGGCGCGTCTCGTAGAAGGGAAGGGGCCGGCCGCACGAGCCGGTCGGCGTCGCGCCGTCGCTCACCGTCACGAAGGTGGTCATCTCGGAAAGGCCGTAGCCCTCCCGCATCGGGACGCCGGTGCGGGCGGTGAATTCCTCCGCGACCGCCTGCGAGCAGCCGCCTCCCCAGGCCATGCGCACCTTGTGGTCCCGCTCGGCCGGGCTCGGCGGGCGCGAGAGCACGATCGGCAGCACGCCGCCCAGATAGTGGATCAGCGTCACGCCATTCTCGCGCACGTCGGACCAGAAGCGGGACGCGCTGAACTGTGGGACCATCGCGAGCGTCAGCGGGCGCATTGCGGCCGCGATCAACACCGCGACGCCCGCGCCATGATAGAGCGGCTCCCAGTGGAGGAGCACGTCGCCGCGGTCGGCGTCCGTCAGAGCGAAGATGCCGAGGGGGCCTGCCCTCAGGCTGAGATCGGTCTTGAGGACGCCCTTCGGCTCGCCCGTGGTGCCCGAGCTCGGCGTGATCGCGATGATGTCGTCGGGCGCGACCTCGACCTCAGGCGCGCTGTCGGGCGCGGCGGCGAGGAGCGCGGCGAAGGGGCAGGCGGCGGTGCCGTCGCGCCAGACGATGTCGACCTCGGGGTGCTCGGCGAGCACCGGGGCGAGCGCCTCGCGATAGGCGATGTCGGCGATCAGTGCGCGCGGCGCGAAGCGGTCGAAGAGGAAAGCGAGCGCCGGTCCGCGCAGATTGACGTTCACAGGGATGCGCACCATCCCCGCCTTGGCGAGGCCGAAGATCGCGCCGACATGGTCGGGGTCGTTCGGCAGCATCAGCGCGACGCGCGTGCCGGGGCCGGCGTCGAGGCGCGCGGCGAGGCCGTTCGCGATCCGGTTCGAGTGGCGGTCCATCGCGTCGATCGTCCACGCGCGCCCGGCGAAGGTGCAGTAGACGTGCGCCGGATCGGTCTCGGCCCGATGGCGCCAGTGCCGCGCGATGGTGCGGGCGACGGACTGCGCGTCGAGGCCCGGAAGGTCCAGCTCGGCGGCGCGTTTCATCTCTGTCTGGGGCATATTCATACGCGATCGGCGATTGGCCGGGGCCGTCGAAACGGCGAGGCCGACGGGTCGCCGGCGAGTTGACACGGCTCTCTCCATATACAATTATCAAAATTGCATTGCAATTAATAATTCGGCCCAAGCCCTTGCGTGCCGGACCGGAACGGCAGTTCGACGATGACGCACATCCACATTTCCCACCCCTCGCCGCGGTGCGCGCAGGTGACGATCGCGCGCCCGGAACGGCGGAACGCGCTCGACGAGGCGGCCTGGCGCGATCTCGGCACGGCGTTCGAGACGCTGGGCGCCGATCCCGAGGTGCGTGCCATCGTGCTGGCGGGAACGGACGGCTCGTTCTGCGCGGGCGACGATATCCGCGCGTTCGCGGCGGTGCGGGACGATCCGCCGGCGCGGCTGCGCTATTGGAACACCATCATGCGCTGCTATGCGGCGGTCAGCGGGACCGGCAAGCCGGTGATCGCGGCGGTGGACGGGCCGTGCTTCGGCGGCGGCTGCACGATCGCGCTGCGCGCCGACTTCCGTATCGCCGGGGCGCGGGCGACGTTCGCGGTCCCGCCCGCCAAGCTCGGCCTCGTCTATCCGGCCGACAGCACCGCGCTCCTCGTCGACGCGGTGGGGACGGGGCTTGCGAAGTACATGCTCTATACCGGGGCGGTGGTCGCGGCCGGCCAGGCGATCGAGACCGGGCTCGCGATGCCTCCGGGTTCCTCCGGCGACCCGCTGGAACGGGCCCTCGCGCTCGCCGATGAATTGTCCCGCAGCGCGCCGATTTCCGTGCGCGCCGCGAAGCTCGCCTGCGACGGGATCGCGGCGGGCCGCCATGCCGAGATAGCCGAGGCCGTCGCCGCCCTGTCCGACCTTGCCGACAACAGCGAGGATTATCGCGAGGGCGTGCGCGCCTTCGTGGAGAAGCGCCCCCCGGTCTTCACCGGCGCCTGAGCCGACCGCCAGCGCCGCCGGGCGTCATCGCCCGGCCGGCATCGACGCGGCCCAGCCATCGGGCCGCCAGTTCCGTTGCAAGCGAGACCAACCGACATGCCGAACGTGTTCGACGCCCTGGCCGGAGCGGTGGAGGATCGGCAGCGCCCGTTCATCCTGCGCGACGACGCACCGGACATCACCTACGCCGCGATGCACGAGATCACGGCGCGGCAGGGCGGGACATTGCGTGCGGCCGGGGTCGGGGTCGGCGACGTCGTCGCGCTCCTGGTGGAGAAATCGGCCGAGGCGCTGATGCTCTATCTCGCGATCTCGCGGATCGGGGCGGTTGCGCTGCCGGTGCATGTGGGCCTTTCGCGCGCGGAGATCGACCTCATCCTGAGCGATGCCGCGCCGTCCCTCATCGTCTGCGATCCCGCCTTCGCTGAGGCGGTGGGCGGTATCGCGCCGGTGCTCACGCTCGATGCGAAGGCCGAGGGCACCTTCCGCGCGGCGTTCGACGGGGCCGAGCCCGTCCGCGACAGCGTCGACCTTCCGGCCGATGCCTGGAATGCGATCGTCTACACCTCGGGCACGACGGGGCGGCCCAAGGGGGCGATCATCGGGGTGGAGCAGGTCGTCTGGAACGTCACCGCGATCAGCACGACGTGGAAGATCGGCCCCGGCGACGTGCTCCTCCACCTCAACCTCATGGCCTACGGCATCTTCGCGACGATGCTGCCGGTCCTGGCGGCGGGCGGGGCCATCCGACTCGTGGCCGACTCCGCGATCGACACCATCCTCGCGAACCTGCCGCGCGTCACGATGATGGCGAGCGTGCCGACCGTCTATCACCGGCTCCTGCGCGAGGCGCGGTTCGACCGGGCGGCCTGCCGGTCGATGCGCCTCTTCATCACCGGCTCCGCGCCGATGCGCGAGGATCTCTTCAACGCCTTCCGCGAGCGGACGGGGCATGAGCTGCTCGACCGATACGGGATGACCGAGGCGCTGCTCATCAGCTCGAACCGGGTCGACGAGGCGCGCGCGCCCGGCAACAGCGGCTACGCGCTGCCCGACAGCCAGATCCGCATCCGCGACGGCGAGGGGCGGACGCTGCCGGCGACGGCCGTGGGCGGGATCGAGGTGCGCCAGCCCGCCCCGTTCATCGGCTATCTGAACCACCCCGAGAAGACGGCCGAGGCGTTCACCGAGGACGGCTGGCTGATCACCGGCGACTTCGGGCACCTCGACGAGCGGGGGCGGCTGACCGTCCTCGGGCGCGGGTTCGAGCTCATCATCACCGGGGGGCTCAACGTCTATCCGAAGGAGGTCGAGCTCGCGATCAACGCGATGCCCGGCGTCCTCGAAAGCGCCGTCATCGGCGTGCCCCATGCCGATTATGGCGAGGCCGTCGTCGCGGTGATCGAGCTCGACGGGCACGGCGCGGGCTTCTCGGCGGAGGCGGCGCGCAACTTGCTCCGCGCTTCGCTCGCTGGGTATAAGGTGCCCAAGCATTGGGAGATCGTGGAGCGACTTCCGCGCAACGCTCTCGGCAAGGTCAAGAAGCGCGAGCTCCAGGAGATGTTGCAGGCCCACTTCGCCTGAGCTCTGGCGGGCCGTCGCGGATGGCCGCGCCGCGCGAAAGGTGGGCACGTGGACCAGACGACGCTGGGCGGCAACGTCCGCAGTGAGCCGGAGCAGGACGATTCGGCCATCGATCCGCGCCTCTTCGTCGGGTCGGTGCAGAAGGCCATGCGCGTGCTGGAGGCGTTCGACCGCGACCATCGCACCATGTCGATCGCCGAGGTCGCGAGCCGCACCGGGCTCGGCCGCAGCGCGGCGCAGCGCTTCGTCTATACGCTCGAGAAGATCGGCTACCTCACCCGCACGCCGCAGACGCGCGAATACATGCTGTCCAATCGCGCCTTCCGCTTCGTCCAGTGCATCGTCGCGACCAACGTCGCCCTGTCCCGCTCGCTCCCGCTGCTCGCGCAGCTCGCCGAGTTCACCGGGGAGACGGTGAGCTGGGTCGAGCTCGACGGGGACGAGGTGGTGGTGATCCACGGCGTGCCGAGCCCGAACAGGACCGCGATCACGCTCCCCGTCGGCTCCCGCTTTCCGGCGCTGACCGCCTCCACCGGCCATCTCTTCCTGGCGGACCTGCCGCGCGAGAGGGTGCGGCGGATGTTCGACGCGGCGGCGCCGAAGACCCGTGCCCGGCTCGGCGGGATGGATTTCGACACCTACTACGCGCACGTCCTCGCGCGGCGGGAGGCCGGCTATTCGCTGACGGAGAAGGAGGTCGATGTCAGCTCGCTCTCCGTCTCCGTGCCGGTGCTCGATCTTCGGGGGCGCGTCACCGCCGGGATCAACGTCTCGGTTCTGAGGGAACGGACGCCCGTGGAGAAGATCCGCAGCGAGGTCCTGCCGCGCCTCACCGCGCTCGGCGAGACGGCGAGCAGCTTCGCGCTCGGCTGACCGGGGGCGTGCGGCTCAGCAGCGGATGAGCGCCGTCGCCTCCAGGAGCTGCCGCGCGAGGTCCTCCGCGCCAGGATCCGGATAGCGCGCCCGCAGCGCCGACACGTTGACCGCCCCAAGCGGCACCCCGCCGGGCCCGAGGATCGGGGCGGACAGCGACACGCTGAAAATGTCCTCGCTCTTCTCGGTCTGCGCGTAGCCGGCCGCGCGGATCCCCGCGAAATGGGCGACCATCTCATCACGCGTGCGCCAGCTCAGCCGCGCGAGGATGCGCGCATCGGCGCGGGCGTGGAGCGCCGTCGCCGTCTCCATCGGCAGGTGCGCGAGGATCGCCTGGCCGGAGGAGGACGGCAGCATCGGGAAGCGCTGGCCGACGCTGAGGGCGACGTGGGTGAAGTGGCGGCTCGGCAGCACCTTGAGGACGATGATCTCGTCGTCGCGGCGCTCGACCCAGGTGACGGTCTCCCCCGTCGCGGCGTTGAGGCATTCGAGCGCGGGCGCCACGCGGTCCGGCAGGCTGTCGCGGCCGAAGAGCTCGCCCGACAGATGGGCGAGCCTGGTGGAGACGCCATAGAGGCGGCCGGTGGCGTCCCGGTCGAGATAGCCGAGATGGTCGAGCGTGTAGACGAGCCGCTGCGCCGCGCTGCGTCCGAGCCCGGTGCGCTTCGCGATGTCGGCGATCGTCAGCCGCTCGCGGCTCCCGCCGAACGCCTCCAGCACGCGCATGACGCGGTCGACCGTGGAGACGAAGAGGCGCGGGTCTGGGCCGTCTTCCGCCGCGTCGTCGGGGAGGACGGGCTGGGGCGCGCTCATGGGCGGGGGGCCTCGGTGATGATGAAATAGTCGACCACCAGGCGTGCGACATCCGCGATCGCCCGGTTGCGCGTCGCCATGTCCCGCCGCGAGCCCATCACGAAGATGGCGAGCGCCAGCGTGCCGCGTCCGGCGGGGAGTTCCACGAAGCCGACATCCACCGCCGTCCCCGCACCGCTGCCGGTCTTCGTGGCGGTCGCGACGCCCTCGGGGAGGCGCGCGCCGATCCGGTCGCGCGTGCCGACCGTGCGCGTCATGGTGTCGGTGAGGACGGATGCGGCGGCCGGGCTCACGCCGTCGCGCGCGTGGAGGCGGCGCAGAAGCTCCAGCATCGCGCGGGGCTCGCACAGGTCCCGCTCGTCGTGGCGGAAGCGGGCGTCGGTCCGATTGCGCGCGTCGATCACCTCGTCCGGCATCTGGGCGAGATAGTCGACCATCGAGACGGTCGGCTCGGGCGGCGGGATGTCGTGCATGATGCACAGCGCCTCGCGCATCGTGAGGGTGCAGGCGAAATCGCCGATGCCCGCGCGCGCGACCCAGTCGGCGACCCCCGCCATCCCGCCCGCGACGCGGATGAGGACGTCGGTCGAGGTGTTGCAGCTGCGGGTGATCATGCCTTCGAGGTGATTGCGCACGGAGAGCGCGATACCGGGCGCGCGAAAAAGCTCGCCGAGCCCGCCCGGCCCCATCGGGTTCATCTCCGCGGGCCTCACCTCCACCAGCGTGTCGAGGGTGATCTCGCCCCGGTCGACGCGCTCGAGCACGCGGAGCGCGATCGGGAGCTTGATCGCGCTGCCGGGCGGAAAATGCCCCGCCTCGTTCATCAGGACGCGGCGGCCCGAGGCGAAGTGGAGGGCGGCGACGGCGAGGTCGCCGGCCGCGCCTTCGCCGAGACGGGCGAGTTCGGCAAGCAAGGACGGGAGGAACGGGTCAGCGGACATCGCGGCCGTCCCCGTCGCGCAGATGGTCCCAGCAGGCGCGTGAGAGTTCGGCGACCGCCCGGTTCGCCATCGCGTGCCCCGGCAGGCCGTCCGGCCTCTCCCAGGGGATGGCGCGGGTGAAGACGGCGAGGGTGTAGAGCGGCCGGCCGCCGTCGAAGACGATGCCGGCGTCCATCACGCCGTAGGTGCCGGTCCCGGTCTTGTTGGCGACGCGTGTGCCGGTGGGGAGGAGGCCGGGGATCCGCTCGCGCAGCCGCTGCCAGCCGAGGATGTCGATCGCGAGGCGGCAGAGCGCCGGGTCGAGGCCGATGCGCGCGGCCGCCGCCTCGCTGTCGCAGCCGTCGAGAAGCGCGGCGAGGAGGTGGACCTGGTCGGCGGCGGTGGTCTCGGCCACGAAGTCGAAGTCGGACCATTCGGGCATGTCGCGCGGCTGGACGATGCCGCGGATCGTGGTCCCCTCCATGCCGATCCGGCGTGCGTAGGCGTTGATCGCGTCGAGCCCGGTCGCCTCGCCGACGAGGCTCGTGCCCACATTGTCGCTGATGACGATCATGAGGACGATCGCATCACGCAGCGGCATCGTGAGGCCCGGCGTGAGGAAGGCGCAGAGGCCGGAGACGGGGCCCCCCTGGTGCTCGGCCGTCATCGTCATGGGCTGCATGAGGTCGAGCCGGCCCTCCTTCACGGCGGCGAGGGCGGCGGCCATGAAGAGGATCTTGCGCGTGCTTGCCGACGGGGTCGGCCGAGTCGCCTCACGCCCGATGCGGGCGCCGGTGGCGTTCTCCAGCATCTCGAAGCTGGTCTCGAAGGGCTGCGCGTCGCAGATCTCGGCGAGGCGGCGGGCGAGCGGGGCGAGGTCGTGCGGCCCCGTCTCGGCGGGTCGATCCATGGCGGTCATCGGGCTCGGGCGGTTTCGAAGAGGTGGCAGAGCGCGCCGGCAGGTTCGCTGCCGAGCGCCGCGACGGCGGCGAGGAGCGCGTCGGCGTCGGGGGTGGCGATCTGGGCGCGCACCTTGGCCGCGATGCCGGCATCGTCCGACGGGGCGCGGCGCTCGGTGGGCCGGGCGGCGGCGGCGTGGTGGACGGCGCCGTCGGCGGTGCGAAGGGTGAGGGCGGCGACGGACCCTCGCGCGCGGTCCTCGGCCGTGAGCGGCGACAGCGTGACCGTGTGGCGCAGGCGCCGGGCGGCGGGGTCGGCCGCCCATTCGGGGGCGAGCCAGGCCGGGCCGGGCGGCACGTCGAGGAGGACGACCGACAGGATGTGCGGCAGGCTGAACTGGCGCGCGACGAAGGTGCGCGGCGCGGGGTTCGCAAAGCGCGGCAGCCGCGTGTTGGCGGGGAGGCGGGCGTCGATGGACACCACGTCGGCGGCGGAGATGGGGTGGTCGGCGCGGATCGCGCCGAGGGCGTTGATCGCCCCGAACAGCATCCCGCAGCACGGCCACGCCTTGTAGAGGACGCGCGGCAGGAACCACTCAGTGCCGAGCCCCTCGCCGAGCCGCGCGGGGTCGCCCTCGGGCCGGCCGAGCATCGTGAAGAGGCCGCGGTCGCGGTCGAGGATGGCGGTGAGGCCGGTCGACCCCGAGGCGGCCATCAGCACGCCGGAGACGCCCGCGAGCGCGGCCCAGCCGGTGTCGCCATACTTGGTGTGGGGCAGGTCGATGGCGTCCGACCATTTGGCGCCGACGGGCACGGGTGTCGACCCGGCGGCGAGGGCGAACCCCTCGGCGGCGACCCGTTCGGGGAGGCGCAGGAGGTTCGCCGCGGCGCCCGCCGCCGCGAACACCACCGGCGCGGTGATGCCCCACACCGGGTCGAACATCTCCTCCCCGTCGACGAGGTGCATGTAGGGGCCGCTTGCGAGGGCGATGCGCGCGCCGGCCTCGAACCCGGCGACGATCGCGGCCAGAAGGTCCTCGCCGCTCGCGTTCACCGATGGCGCGAGCGCGAGGGCGGCCGCGACGGCGCCGCAGCCGAAATGGGCGCCGATGCAGCCATCATCATAGTCCATGACATCGCCGAGGCGGGCATAGAGGTAGGCGCGCGCGGCCGGTCCGTCGCCGAAGAGGGCGGCCGCGGCGGCGATGACGGGCCCAGCCTCGGTGGCGCGTGCAGCGACGATGCAGGCGGCCTGGTCGAGGAGGAGGCGGCGCGCCTCGGCGACGACGCCCGGCGGGATCGCATCGAAGCGCAGGGTCGCGATGTGGTCGATGAAGGCGGCCTCGGCCGGCGGCGGCTCGGTGAACCCGGTGGTGTGCACGTTCACGCGCCCATCCCGTCGTTCAGATGGCAGGCGCTGCGGTGGCCCGGCGCGATCTCCTTGAGGACCGGCACCTCGGTCCGGCACCGCTCGGTCGCGAACGGGCAGCGCGGGTGGAAGTGGCAGCCGGGCGGCGGGGCGAGCGGGCTCGGCAATTCGCCGGCGATGGTCTCGAACTCGCGCCGCTCGGTGTCGATCACAGGCACCTCGCGCAGGAGGCTCTGCGTGTAGGGGTGGTTGGCGCGCGAGAAGATCTCCTCGGTCGCGGCATCCTCCACCACGCGGCCGAGATACATGATCACCACGCGATCCGAGATGTGCCGCACGACGCCGAGATCGTGGCTGATGAAGAGGTAGGTGAGGCCGAGCGCCTCGTGGAGGTCCACGAAGAGGTTGATGACCTGCGCCTGGATGGAGACGTCGAGCGCGGCGATCGCCTCGTCGCAGACGAGGAGGTCCGGCCCGACCGCGAGCGCGCGGGCGATGCCGACGCGCTGGCGCTGGCCGCCGGAGAATTCGTGCGGCAGGCGGTCCTTCATCGCCGGGTCGAGGCCGACGCGCAGCATCTGCGCGTCGACATAGTCGTCGACCGATCCCTCGATAAGCCCGTGGAGGCGCGGCGCCTCGGCGATGATGTCGCGCACGGTGATGCGCGGGTTGAGGGAGGCCATCGGGTTCTGGAAGATCATCTGCACGGCGAGCTTGGCCTTCAGCCGCTCCGCCCCGCGCAGCGCCTGGCTGTCGCGCCCGTTCCACATCATCCGTCCGCGCGTCGGCGGCAGGAGGCCGGAGACGACGCGGCCGAGGGTGGACTTGCCGCAGCCCGATTCCCCGACGAGGCCGACGACCTCGCCCCGCCGGATCGACAGCGACACGTCGTTGACCGCCTGCACAGTCGGCTCCGGCCGCGCGAGGCCGACGCGATGCATCACGCGGGCGGTGATGTCGGGCTTCACGCCGAAGATGCGGGTGACGCCCTGCGCCTCCGCGATCGGCGGCGCGGCCTTGTCCGGCGCCGGGGCGAGGGCGTGGGCGGGACGGCCGGCGCTCATGGGGCGACCTCCAGCGCGGCCTTGGCGGCGATCGGATGGTGGCAGCGGAAGGCGCGATCGCCCTCGATGGTCGCGCCCGGGTCGGCCGCGCACGCCTCGTCCCGGCGCGCGCAGCGCGGGGAGAAGGCGCAGCCTTCGGGAAGGGCGAGCATGTTGGGCGGCGTGCCGGGGATCTGATGGAGGCGCGCGCCGCGGGCATTCTGGCTCGGCACCGAGTCGATCAGCCCGCGCGTGTAGGGGTGGCGCGGGTTGTGGACGACGTCGCGCACCGCGCCCGTCTCCACTATGCGGCCGGCGTACATGATCGCGATCCGGTCGGCGAGGCGCGAGACCACGGAGAGGTCGTGGCTGATCCAGATCATGGCGATATGGCGCTCGCGCATCAGCTTCTGGATCTGCCCGATGATCTGGGTCTGGATCGTGACGTCGAGCGCGGTGGTCGGCTCGTCCGCGATGATCAGCTCGGGGCTGTTGAGGAGGGCGATGGCGATCGCGACGCGCTGGCGCATTCCGCCTGAGAATTCGTGCGGATAGGCCCTCAGTCGCTCGTCCGGCGAGGGGATGCCGACGAGGCCGAGCATGTCGCGGGCGCGCGCCCTCGCCTCGGCCCGGCCGGTCTTGGCGTGGGCGTGGATCGCCTCGGTCATCTGCGTCTCGATGCGCAGGACCGGGTTCAGCGTCATCATCGGGTCCTGGTAGATCATCGCGATCCGCCGGCCCCGGATGTCGCGCATCTGCGCCTGGGTCAGCGTCGTCAGCTCGGTGCCCGCGAGATGGATCGAGCCCGCCTCGATCCGGCCGGGAAAAGGGAGCTGGTTCATGATCGAGAAGCCGAGCATCGATTTGCCGGACCCGCTCTCGCCGACGAGGCCCAGCGTCTGTCCGCGATGGACGTCGACCGAGACGTCGTTGACGGCGACGAGCCGCCCGTGCGCGGTCTCGAAGCTCGTCCTCAGCCGGTCGATCCTGAGGAGCGGGGCGCCGTTCACTTGGCGCCCTTGGGGTTCAGCACCTCGCGCAGGCGATCGCCGACGAGGTTGATGAGGACGACGGTGAGGACGAGCGCGACGCCCGGATAGAACGAGATCCAGTACTGGCCGGACAGCATGTACTGGTAGCCGTTGGCGATGAGGAGGCCGAGGCTCGGCTCCGTCACCGGCACGCCGAGGCCGAGGAAGGAGAGCGTCGCCTCAAGGCTGATCGCCCGCGCCACCTGCAGCGTCGCGATGACGATGAGCGCCGGCACGACGTTCGGCAGCATGTGGCGGAAGATGATGCGCCGGGTCGGCACCGCGAGGCACTCGGCCGCCTCCACATATTCCTTCTTCTTCTCCACGAGCGTCGCCCCCCGCGCCATGCGCGCGTAGGTCGCCCATTCGACGAGGATGATCGCGAGCACGACATTGAAGATCCCCTCGCCGAGGAAGGCGAGGATCATCAGCGCGACCAGGATCGTCGGGAACGAGAGCTGGAGGTCGACGAGGCGCATCACGAGACCCTCGATCCGCCCGCCTTTGTAGGCGACGAAGAGGCCGATCGAGCCGCCGATCGCGGCTGCCGCGAGCGCGGAGAGCACCCCGACGCCGAGCGAGATCTTCAGCCCGTAGATGATGGCCGAGAGCATGTCGCGGCCCTGATTGTCGGTGCCGAGATGGTAGATCATGCCGGTCGCCGACTCCGAGCCCGGCGGCAGCCGTCCGTCGAGGAAGTCGATGGAGGTGAGGTCGTAGGGGTTCTGCGGCGTGATCCAGGGCCCGGCGAGGGTGACGAGGACGAGGAGGGTGAGGCACGCGACGGAGATGCGCGCGGAGGTCTTGGCGAAGAATTGGCGGGCGAAGCGGGAGAGCCTCCGGCTGGAGGCGGGCCTGCGTACCGTGCGCACCGGATCGACGGTCATGCTCATCGCCGGGTCATCCTTGGCTGTTGATGCGGATCCGCGGGTCCAGCACCGTGTAAAGGAGGTCCACGATCAGGTTGACCGTGACGAACATGACGACGACGATCATGAGGTAGGCGACGATCACGGGCCGATCGAGCTTGTCGATGCTTTCGATGATCAGGCGTCCCATGCCGGGCCAGGAGAAGATCGTCTCCGTGACCACGGTGAAAGCGATGAGGGTCGCGAATTCGAGCCCGATCACCGTGACGAGCGTGATCATGATGTTGCGCAGGACGTGGACGAAGATGATCCGCCGCTCGCGCAGCCCCTTCGAGCGGGCGAACTGGACATATTCGAGCGGCAGAACCTCTTCGACGCCCGCGCGCGTGAGGCGCATGATGAACGTCGTCATGTAGATGCTGAGCGTCGCGACCGGCAGAGCGAGATGGGCGAGCCCGTCCGCGGTGAGGAACGACCACTCGATGCCGAAGACCTCCACCGTGTCGCCGCGCCCGGTCGCGGGGAACCAGCCGAGCTCCACCGAGAAGACCATGATGAGGAGGAGCCCGACCCAGAAGGAGGGGAGGGAGAAGCCGAGGATGCTCCCGCTCATCAGCGCCCGCGCGCCGAGGCTCTGCGGGCGAAGGCCGGCATAGAGGCCGAGCGGCACGCCGATCAGGATAGACACGATCATGGTGCAGAAGGCGAGCTCCAGCGTCGCCGGCATCCGCTTCAGGATCACGCTGATGGCGTTCTCGCCGTAGACGAAGCTCCGCCCGAAATCGCCGTTCAGGAGCCCGCCGAGGAAGTTGAAATATTGGATCGGCAGCGACCGATCGAGGCCGAAATCGCGCATGACGCGGAGGCGCTCTTCCTGGTTCGCCTCCTGGCTGACCAGGGTGGCGACCGGGTCGCCGATCACGTTGACGGCGAGGAAGATGATCACCGTCATCGCGAACAGGATGGCGACGGCCTGCACGATGCGGCGCGCGATCCACACGGTCATAGTGAGTGTCCTTTCATTGCGTCAGGCATCGACACCCCGCTCGCCGCGGGGGACGCCGGTGCGGGTGCCCGCCGTCCCCCTCAACGCTGCCGCTCGCGCCGGGCCGGGCCTCGGCCCGTGCGAGGGCTCTACTTCGCCGCGGGCTTCACCAGCCAGGCGAACGTCATCGCGTCCGGGCGCGGCGGATAGGTGAGGTCCGAGCGCATCGCCCACAGGTTCGTCAGGTGATAGAGCGGCAGGATGGCGTAGTCGTCCAGCGCCATGACCGTCGCTTCCTGGAGGAGCTTCTCGCGCGCAGCGCCGTCCATCGTCGCGATGGCTTCGTCGAGCTTGGCGTCGAAGGCGGGGTTCGAGTACTTGCCCCAGTTGTAGGTGCCGAGCGAATGCTCCGGGTCGGAGGTGCGCAGGAGCCCGGTGAGGCTGGTGCCGACCTCCATGGACGAGTTGCCCCAGCTGCCGAGATAGACCGGGATGAGCTGGCCGCCGGCCTCACGCGAATAGACGCTGGTCGGAACGCCGTTCACCGTGGTCTTGATCCCGATGCGGCTCCAGAGCTGGGCGATCGCCTGCGCGACCTCGACATTGTAGGGGACGCGGTCGTTGGCGGCCATCAGCGTCAGCGAGAAGCCGTCGCCGAAGCCGGCCTCCGCCATCAGCGCACGCGCCTTCTCCGGGTCGTATTCGGGGATCTTGTAGCCGGGCACGAAGGAGTAGATCCCCTCGGGCATCATCTGGCCGGTCACCGAGCCGGTGCCCTGCATGATGCGGTCGGCAAGGCCCTCGCGGTTGATGGCGAGCGACATCGCCTGACGCACGCGGATGTCGGTGAGGGGCGTCGGCTCGATCGGCGCGCCGTCCGGCCCGGTGACCTGGATGCCGGCCGGATCGATCGCCTGGATCGGGTTGATGAAGGCGAGGCGCAGCGCCGGGGCGGTGACGACGTTGACCTTCGGATCGTTCTTCAGCCGCTCGAGGTCGGTCGCCGCCGGCATCTCGACCACGTCGACATCGCCCGACAGGAGCGAGGTGGTGCGGGCCGCGACGTTCGAAAGGATGCGGAACTCGACCTCGGACCACGGCACCTCGCCGCCCCACCAATCGGTGTTCGCGGTCAGCTTAATCGATTCACCTGGGGTGAAGCTCACGAACTTGTAAGGACCGGTGCCGATCATGGCCTCGCCGGCATTGTACCTGTCCGGCCCCTTCCCCTCGTTCTCGGAGGGCACCATCGCGATGGCGGTGAAGGAGATCGGCAGGTTCGGGCTCGGCGCGGAGGTGGTGATCTTGACGGTGGTGTCGTCGACCGCGGTCACCTCAGAGACGGCGCTGATGAGGCTCGAGAAGCCGCCGACCGCGCCCGGCACGTTGTCGAGCCGGTTGAGGCTGTAGACGACGTCTTCCGCGCCGAAGGTCGAGCCGTCGTGGAAGGTCACGCCCTCACGCAGCTTCACCGTCCACTCGTTGTCGCCGACCGGCGTCCACGAGGTCGCGAGCCACGGCTCCACCGACCCGTCCGCGCCGAGGAAGGTCAGCGTGTCGAAGACGTGAAACGAGATCTCCTTGTTCGGGGTCGCATTGTAGAAGTGCGGGTCCATCGACGTCACGTCGGCCGACATGCCGATGGTGAGCTCTTCTGCGCTGGCGGGCAGCGCAACCAATAGCGCCGTCGCGGACATCGCAGACAGGAGAGAGTTCCGGCTCCACGGTCTCATGGTCTTTTCCTCGTTGGAACGACGCCCAGCCACGGAATTTTTAGGCCCGGGAAATCTGAGTGGCCAAGGATCGACTGATTGCTATTCAATTGCCGTAATTATTTTTCGACGTTCAGTTTCCCCTGTCAAGCGGCTCGCGACGAGTCTTCTTCGGCGTCGTGCATGGCCCGTGGTGCGTGCGAGCCCTGGCGTGCGGGCAGCCGATCGCGTCTCCCGCCGCGCGCTCCGGCGGCGGAAGATGGCCGCGCCTCGCGGCGCCGCCCTTTGCGGGATCACCGGAGCGGGGAGTTGGCGCTCCGGTGACGGATTTTCGGCCGCGCCGCCTCGCTATTGCGGGATCGTGAGGTGTCCGTTCTCCACGATGATGCGGTCGGCCGGGGCCGGGTCCATCGCGATCGGCGGCAGCACCGCCTCGCCGTTCTCGACGCGGGCGCGCACCACCTGGTGCGGCGGGAGCGGAGCGTCCTCGGTGAGGGTGTTCCACATCAGCTCCAGCGCGCGGATGTGGTAGAGGCCCCAGGGCACCATCGTCTCGCCGAATTTCAGGTACGGGTCCCCGTGCATGGCGTTCGGCAGGTCGATATAGCGAAGCCGGCTCGCCTCACCCTCCACGATGGAATTGAGGCCCACATAGGGGCGGGCGACCATGTCGGCGGGCAGCACCTCGTCGCCCGCGCCCTGGACGATGATGGTCGGCTTGCCGTGGAGGTCGCCGTCCATCAGGAGCCGCGCCACCGTGTTCACCACGCGCGGCGAGCGGGCGGCGTCGAGGAGGCACAGCGCGCCGTCGAGATTGTAGTCCGCGCGCCCGGTGCTCGCCGAGGTGGATCCCCGGCTCGAATGCGGGCCGGACGGGTCGGCATCGTTCAGGAGGTCGACGGCCTTGCGGTCGGGCTTGCCGGAGCGGGCGATGAAGCCGAGCTGCGCGGCGGTTTCCGGCGGGGTCGCGACGGACTTGCCCTCGCTGACGGCGCCGATCGAGTAGTTGCAAAGGTGCTCGGCGAGGGTGAAGCCGCCATATTGGGAGACGAGCCCGTAGGTGTAGAGCTCAAAGAGCGCGGTCGCGCCGAGGAAGGGCTCGATCGCGTCGGAGAAGCCGTATTCCGTGAGCTTCGCGAGTGCGTCGGCGGCCTGCGCCTCGGTCGTCTCGCCGGAGACGAGGCCCTTTTCGGCAAGGCCCGTGCAGCGGTCGGCGACGTTGGCGATCCAGCCGTGGGCCGGGTCGTCCGGCAGCGCGCCGAGGGCGCAGATCCGGTAGAGGTCGGCGACGGCGAAATAGTCCGCGAGGTTGCGCGCGGTGGCGCGTTTCGTCTCGCCGCCGGCGGTGATCGCGATCCGCTCGCTCGGGAAGGTCTGCGTCTGCGGGGCGCGCGCGACGACGCCGTCGATCAGCCCGTCAATGTCGCGCTCGGCCGCCTGGATCGCGCCCCCGCCGCCGCCCGAATGGCCCGTGGCGATCACCACCGTGTTGCCGGGATTGATCGGCGCGTCGTAGAGCCGGTCGAGGGTCTCGAAGCCGAAATGGAGCGCGTTGAGGAGCGCGTCGCCGGCATATTCCTCGTTGCTCCAGCCCGCGTTCGCCCACTTGTAGGCGACGCGATCGCCGAGGCCCGCCTCGCGCGCCGCCGCGATCTCGTCCGCGGCGAGGGTGAATTTCACCGGGGCGTTCCCCGCCGCGTCGACCGATGTCCCGTCGAGCGCGACGGCGCGGCCGGAGGCGAGGTCGAACGCGCCCGAGCCCGCGCCCTTGTCGGACCAGACGACCGCGCATCCGTGCATGAAGCCCCAGAAGCCGTGCCCATTCATCTCGACCAGCGGGTCCGAGGTGCCGGCGGTCGAAATGCCGACCATGCAGGGCGCTGCCGGGTCGAAACTGTCGGGCACCTGAAGGAGCGCGACCGACACGCCGGGGCCGGTACGCACCAGTGCGCGGAACTCGCGGCCCGCCGGCAGGACCGCGTCACGCTCCGCCTCCGTCGCGGGGTCGATGTTGGGGCCGTAGGTGCGCCCATAGCCGACCTCCGCCCGCCCGGAGGATTTCAGAAGCATCGTCTGAAGGTCCTCGGGGTCGGTGGGGTCGAGGTCGGCGTCGGCCGCGAGGCCCGCGATGCCGAGCCCGTTGGTAACGAGGTCGTCGGCCTGGCGCTCCAGAACGGGTCCGACGAAGATGTCGAGCGGATCGGCGAGCGCCGGGCCGGTCGCGATCGGCAGGATTGCCAGAAGTCGCAAGTGTTTCACCAAGTTGCCTTTCATGCTGCCGATCGGGGAGGAGGGTCGGCCCGGCGCGCGGAGGCGGCGCGGGGCGGATGGGCAAGGCGGAGGACGCGGCGTCGGCCGCGCCGGGGCTCAGGCGGGGTCGGCGAGATGGATGCCGGCGCCCTCTGCCGCGGCGCGCTCGCGCACGAGGCTCGCGCCGGCAAGGTCGCCGACGCCGTGGCCGCGGAAGACGAACATGCGGCGTTCGCCGGGCCGGGCGGCCGGGACGCCGTCGGTCACGATCGCGCCGAGATCGGCCGTGACCGTCCACGGGGGCGGGACGATCGGGTGCGCCGCCTCCTGCGCGAGATCGTCCGTGTAGAAGGCGTCGATCGCGCCGAGCGTCGCGGGGATGAAGGCCCGCCCGAGATCGGCTGCGGCGACGAACGCGCCCGCCGGCAGCGCCTCGGCCGACAGGAAGGGCGGCACGCCGGAGGGGACGGTGGTGACGAGGAGCGAGGAGGCCGCCACCACCTCGTCCGGGTCCGCCGTCACCGCGATGTCGACGCCGTGCGTCTCGCGCGCCCATGCCGCGAACGCATCGCGGCTCCCGCCGCGGCTCGTCGCGAGGATGCGCGTCACGTTCGGGAAGAGGGGGAGGAAGGCGGCGAGGTGGTGGCGCGCCTGGAGGCCGCAGCCGACGAAGCCGAGCGTGTGGGGCGCGGTGCGGTCGGCGAGGCGATCGGCCGCCGCCGCCGACATCGCCGCGGTCCGAAGCCCCGTCAGCACGTTGCCGGCCATCAGCGCGAGGGGGCGGCCGCTCGTGAAGTCGTTGACGACGAGGACGGCGTGGATCCCCGCGCCGGTCGATCCCGGCGGGGCGGGCGTCACGCCGACCCATTTGACGACGGCGATCCCGAGCGCCTCCGAGGCCGCGCACATCGACTGGAAGCGGTGCGTCGGCGTGATCTCGAGCGAGGTCTTCGGCTCCGCCACCACCGCGCCCGCGTGCCAGAGGCGGAAGGCCTCGGCCACCGTGCGGCGCATGTCGGCCGGGTCGATCGCGAGGCGCGCGATGGCGGCGTCGTCGAGGTGGATCATCGCGATCTCCTGGGGCCGAAACGGGCGAGGCTGTAGGGGGCGAGATCGTGGTTCGGCGGGCGGTCGCCGAGGAGGCCGGCCACGATCCGCGCGGTGCCGGGCGCGAGGCTGAGCCCGCTGTGCCCGTGGCCGAACGCGTAGAGGACGTCGCCGGAGCGGGTGGAGCGGTCGATGATCGGCAGGCCGTCCGGGGTGGAGGGGCGGTGCCCCATCCAGCGGTCGAGCCGGTCGGGGTCCGGGCGGCGCGGGATCGCGGGGTAGGCGCGGTGGAGATTGTCGAGGAGCACGTCGACCCGCCGCCAGTCGGGCGGGGCGGCGACGCTCGCGAGCTCCACCTGCCCGGCGACGCGAAGGCCCTCCGCGGTCGGCGTCAGTGCCATCTTGCCGTCGCCCGGCATCACCGGATGGCGCGGCATGTATTCCGGATCGCGCACGACGACGTGGTAGCCCCGCTCGCTTTCGAGCGGCACGCGGTCGCCGGCCGCGCGGGCGAGCGCCTTCGAGGCGATGCCGCTCGCGACCACGGCCCGGTCGGCCGCGACGTCGCCGGCGTCGGTCTTCACGGCGGCGAGGCGGTCCCCCTCGAACACGAAGCCTGTGGCGGTCGCCTCGACCCGGCGCGCGCCCCGCGCCTCGGCGAGGTCGCAGAAACGCGCGACGACCGTCCCCGGCTCGCCCGTATAGAGGCCGCCCGGGATGTGGGCGCCGAAGCGGTAGTCGGGGCCGAGCCCCGGCTCGTGCGCGCTGAGCGCCGCGCCGGTGAGCGTCTCGTGCGGGTAGCCATACTCCGCCCGCATCCGCCAGGAGAGAGCGTCGCCACGATAGTCCGCCTCGTCGCGATAGACGTAGGTGTGGCCGACATCGAGGAGGATGTCGCCGACGCCCGCGGGGCCCACCAAGGCCCGGTAGCGGTCGGCCGCGCCGGCGATGAGGACGTGCCGCGCGGCGGCGATGCGGGCGATGCGTTCCTCGGTCGCGCCGGAGGCGACGAACGCGAAGAGCCAGGGGGCGAGGCGCGGCAGGTGACGCCAGCGCACCGTCAGCGCGCCGCGCCGGTCGGCGAGCATGCCGGGAAGCTTCTTCCAGAGCCCCGGCGTCGCGACCGGCAGGAGGCTCGCCTCCAGCACCCAGCCGCCATTGCCGTAGCTCGCCGCCTGCCGCCCGCCCGGCGCGCCGGGGTCGATCAGGACGACGTCGAACCCGGCATCCAGGCATTCCAGCGCGGTCCAGGCGCCGATGATACCGGCGCCGATCACGGCGACTGTGGGCATTCTCTCTCCAGCTTCTGTCAGCCGCCGACCGCCTCGGCGTCGAACTCGCGGCGGAATTTCTCGCTGATCACCCGCTCACCCGCGAAGCGGCCGATCGAGAAGGCGGCGAGCGGCGTCGCCGTGGCGCCGTCGATGACGAGGTCCGCGATGCATGCCGCGACGCCCGGCGCGATCTGGAAGCCGTGGCCGCAGAAGCCGAAGGCGTGGATCAGGCCCGGCTGCGTGAGACTCTCGCCGATGACGGGGATCATGTCGGGGATGTAGGCCTCGATGCCGGACCACACGCGGATGATCTGGGCGTCGGAGAGGATCGGGATGCACCCGGCGAGGGCGGCCATGGTGGCAAGGGTCTTCCACGGCGGCACGGGCGCGCGGTTGGCGACAGGGTCGGCCTGGGTGCGCGGATAACCGGCGACGACCACGTTGCCGCGCGGGATCTGCCGCGCGATCACCGAGCCGTCGATCCGCTGCACGGTCGGGCGGATCGTGTAGGGGAGCGGCTCGGTGACAAACTGTGGCGGCCCGGCGGGGAGGACGGGGACGCTCTCCCCGAAGCGCTCGGCGAAGGCGACGCTCCAGGCCCCGGCTGCGTTGACGACATGGCCGGCGCTCAATGTGCCGGTGTCGAGCCGCACCTCGAAGCCGTCCCCCGCCGGATCGATCGCGCGGACCTCGGTGCGCTCCATCACGGTGACGCCGGCGGCGCGGGCGGCGCGCGCGACGGCGGGCGTCGCGAGGCGCGGGTTGGCGTTGGCGTCGCGCGCCGAATGGCTCGCGACGCGGATCTCGCGCGAGAGCCACGGGAAGCGGGTGAAGAGGGCGTCGCCTTCCAGGATCTCGACCGCGAGACCGTTCTCGCGGGAGATGTCGGCATAGTGGTGGAGGCCCTCGGCCTCCTCCTGCGTGACGGCGCAATAGAGGTGGCCGGAGCGGTCGTACTCGCAGCCCTCGCCGATCAGTTCGTTGAAGCGCTCCCACATCTCCTGCGCGCGCATCGAGAGCGGGTATTGGGCGGGGTAGCGGCCCTGGAGGCGCAGGCTGCCGAAATTCACCCCGCTCGACTGGGCGCCGACGACGCCCTTCTCGATGAGCGCGACGCGGCGCGAGCGGCGGGTGAGCTCCAGCGCGGTCCATGCGCCGATAAGGCCGCCGCCGACGACCACGACGTCGAACGTCCCGCTCACGCGGCGATGTCCGCGCGCGGCGCGGGTGTCGCGGCGCTGAGCGGGATCGGTTTCACCGGCGCCTGGCCGCGCAGCCGCCCGACCGCCGCGATCGGGCACCCGGCGTGAGCCGCGACGACCTCCGCGAAGGCAGGGCCGCAGACGCGGCCCTGGCAGCGCCCCATCCCCGTGCGGGTGATCGCCTTGACGCGGTTGAGGTCGAGCGGGCCGAGCTCGGCGGACATCGCCTCCCGCACCGCGCCGACGGTGACGTTCTCGCAGCGGCAGAGGACCGTGTCGCCGTCGAGCGCGGCGGCCTCGGCCACCGGCCAGGCGAAGGCGCGGCCGAGGCTCTTCTGGAAGCGGCGCAGGCGCGCGACGCGGCGGCGGAGCGGCGCGGCCGCCTCGCCCGTTTCCGTGCCGCGATCGGCGAGGAGGGCGAGAGCGGCGAGCCGGCCGCTCGCCTCCGCCGCGTCCGCGCCGCCGATCGCCGCGCCGTCGCCGGCGAGGTAGAGGCCCGGTCCCGCGCGCCCGTCTTGATCGGTGACGGGGAGGTGGAGGCGCGTCGCCGGGTCGAACGCCAGGTTCGCGCCGAGGAGTTCGGCGAGCTGCGTCTCGGGCTTCAGCCCGTAGCCGAGCGCCACGGCGTCGCATTCGATCCGCTGGACCCGGCCGCCACGCGCGATCTCGATCGCCTCGACATGGCCCGTCCCCGCGACTCGGACGGGCCGGACGCCGAAGGCGAGCGGGACGCCGCGGCGGGAGAGGGCGGAGAGATATTTGAGCCCGCGCCATGTGGTGCGCGGCGAGGCGGCGAACATCCCCGGCCCGGCGGCGAGCTTTGCGGCAAAGGGGGTCGTGTCGAAGATGCCGGCGATCTCTGCCCCGGCCTCGGCATATTGGAGGGCGGCGAGGGTGAGGAGGGGGGAGGAGCCCACGAAGGCGACGCGCCGGCCGATGAGGCACCCCTCTCCCTTCAGCGCGACCTGCGCGCCGCCGAGCGTGTAGACGCCGGGGAGCGTCCAGCCCGGAAGCGGCATCACGCGGTCCATGGCCCCGGTCGCGAGGATGATCGCCTCGGCGTCGAGCGCCACCGCGCGTCCTGCCGACAGGAGATGGAGGCGGCGGCCGTCGGCGGCCCAGACGAGGGTCTCGGGGCGGTAGTCGATCGCCGGGGCGAGGGCGGCGAAATCGGCGTGGAGGCGGGCATAGGCCGCCGCTTCCGTGCCCATGAGGGCGGCGGGGTCGAGGCCCGGCATGATCTCGCGGTGGCCCTGCCCGCCGGGGCGGCGGCTCTCGTCGAGAAGGACCGGGCGCACGCCATGCGCGGCGAGGGTCTCGGCCGCGCGGATCCCGGCGGGGCCGGCCCCGACGACGACGACGCTCATGCCTCGTCCTCTGCGAAGGGGCGGGGAACGGCGAGGGGCGCGTGGCCGTGGAGGGAGGCGGGCGTGCGGCGCACCATGAGCCCGTCGCGCACGAGGGTTGTGCAGGCGCGAAGGCGCGCCCCGTCCTCGGTCGAGACCATGCAGTCGTGGCAGGCGCCCATCAGGCAGAAGCCGGCGCGCGGGGCGCCCCCGAATTCGAGGCGGCGCAGGTCGGGTGCGACGGTCAGCATCGCCGCGAGCAGGCTGTCGCCCTCGCGCGCCTCAACCGGCGACCCGTCGACGGTGATGGTCACGGTCCGCCCAGGGCGCGACGCCACCCGAACAAACTGAGCCAATCCCCGCTCCATGTTTATTGCAATGCAATATTCCTTATTGAAGCGTGCGCTTCTGTCGTCCCGCTGTCAATCGCCTCCGGTGGCGCGATCAGGTCCGCGAGATGGCGCGGGCGGCGTCGAGCAGCATCGTCGCGAACTTCGGGACGATCTGGTCGGGTCGGTATCGCGAGTAGGAGACGGCGATGTTGATCGCCCCTTCCGGCCGCCTCTTCTCGTCGAGGATGGGGACCGCGATCGAGGCGTCGCCGCGGTAAAGCTCCTCGAAGGAGGTCGCGTAGCCTTGCTGGGCGGAGAGGCGGATCTTGTCGATCAGCGCGTCGCGATCGACCGTCGTGTAGGGCGTGTGGGCGACGATGTCGCTGCGGTCGAGGATGTCGACCGCCTCATCCTCCGGCAGGCGCGAAAGCATCGCGATCCCGGGGGCGGAGCAATAGGCCGGCATTCGCGAGCCGACGATCACGTCCGTGCTCAGCACGTTGCGGCTGACGAGGCGGGCGAGGAAGAGGACGTTGGCCCCCTCGAGCATCGTCAGGTTGACGGTTTCTTCCGTCTCCTTGCTGATGTGCATGAGGTAGGGCATCGCCGTTGCCACAATACGTTCCCCGGACAGGAAGTTGTAGCCGAGGCGCATGGCCTTGGAGGTCAGCTTGAAGCGCTTGGTCTTGCCGTCCTTCACGAGGTAGCCGAGGCGCGTCAGCGTGTGGGTGAAGCGCTGGGCGGCGCTCACATCGAGCCCCGTCGCGACCGCCACCTCAGAGAGGCTCATCACCGAATGGGTCCCCTCGAACGCCTCGAGGACGCGGAACGCCTTTTCGACGGACTGCACCGCGAGCGGGTCGCGGGCCGGCGCGCCGCCATCCTTCGCGCCCTTCGTAGATCCCTTGCCCGCCATCTGACCCCTCTGCCGAAAAAACCGGATTGACACGACCTGACGATCGCGTGACCATTTAATAACAACTATCGCATTGCAATAAAAGGCGAGTGACGCAATGGCCGAGTTCATCCTCAAAGAAATCGTCGGCCCGGTCGGGATCATCACCCTCAACCGGCCCGAGGTGCTGAACGCGTGGAACGCGCCGATGCGCACGGACCTCGTCGCGACCCTCCAGGCGATGGACGCCGACGACGCGATCCGCGCCATCGTCCTCACCGGTGCCGGCGACCGCGCATTCGGCGCCGGGCAGGACCTCAACGAGACGAAGACGTTCGACGCCGACCGCGCCGAGGCGTGGATGGCGGAGTGGGACGCGCTCTATTCCACGATTCGCGGCCTCTCGAAGCCGATCGTCGCCGCCCTCAACGGCGTCGCGGCCGGCTCGGCCTTCCAGGTCGCGCTCCTGTGCGACCTGCGCGTCGGCCACGAGGGCACGACCATGGGCCAGCCCGAGCTGAAGTCGGGCATCGCCTCGGTCACCGGCCCCTGGATCATGCGCGAGCATATCGGCCTTGCCCGCACCATCGACCTCACCCTCACCGGGCGGATGATGGACGCACAGGAGTGCATGGCGGTCGGTGTCCTCAGCCGTCTCGTCCCCAAGGACAAGCTGATGGAGGAGACGATCGCGCTCGCGAACGAGCTCGCCAAGATGCCGCCGAACGCAATGCGCCTCACCCGCCAGCGCTTCCGCGAGGTCACCGAGCCGCTCTTCCGCGACACGCTCGCGGCCGGCGTGCGCATCCAGCGCGAAGCCTACGCCACCGGCGAGCCGGGGCGGATGATGGAACAGTTCCTCGCCGAGCGCGCCGCCCGCAAGGCCGCACGCGGGGCGGCGTAACAGAAGAAACCGGACGACCGAACCAGGAAGGAGTGACAATGCAGAAGTTCGCACCTCATCGCCGCCGCGTCCTGCAGCTGACGGCTGGCGCTGCCGCCGTCGGCCTAGCTTCGCCGGCCCTCATCGGCCGCGCGCGCGCCGCCGGCTCGATCACCGTCGCCGATCCCGGCGGCCCGTTCCGTGAAGCCTTCTCGACGGCCTTCTATCGCCCGTTCGAAGAGGCGACGGGGAACACGGTCATCAACGTCGCGCGCGACGCGGAGCCGACCGCCCAGTTCAAGGCTATCGTCGAGACCGGCAGCTACACCTGGGACGTGTGCACGCTGACCATCTCCGCGCGCGACATCCTCGCCGCGCAGGACCTCCTCGATCCGATCGGCTTCAGCCACGACGACGTGCCGGATCTGATGCCGGAGGCCATCAACGAATTCTGGATGGGCACGGACGTCTACTCCACCATCAAGGCCTTCCGCACCGACATCCTCGACAAGGGGCCCTCCACCTGGGCCGAGTTCTGGGACGTCGAGGCGTTCCCGGGCGTGCGCTCGCTGCGTCAGAACCCGATCGACACGCTCGAGCAGGCGCTGATGGCCGACGGCGTCGCCCCGGCCGACCTCTACCCGCTCGACGTCGACCGCGCCTTCGCGAGCCTCGACAAGATCAAGAAGCACATCGCCGTGTGGTGGTCGTCGGGCGCGCAGTCGACGCAGCTCATCCAGAGCGGTGAAGTCGACATGATCCCCGGCTGGAACGCGCGCCTCCAGGCCGCGATCGACGGCGGCGCCCCGGTGGCGCTCGACTGGACCGAGGGCCTCTACAGCATCGAGGGCTGGGGCCTGCCGAAGGGTGGCCCGCGCGCCGATCTCGCCCGCGAGTTCGTCCGCTTCTGCTCCGATCCGGAACGTCAGGCCGCCTATACGAGCGTCCTCTCCTACGGCCCGACCAACCTCAAGGCCTATGAACACATCGACGCGGAGCGGGCGAAGATCCTCCCGACCTCGCCGAACAACCTGTCGAAGATGGTGATCGCCAACTCCGACTGGTGGGCCGAGAACCGGGCCGAGGTGTCCGAGCGCTTCAACACCTGGCTCCTGTCCTGATCCGGATCGCCTGACCAGACTCGCTCAGAAGGACAGCATGACATGACGGAACTCGTCCCCCCGGCTTCGGGCGGAGCCGCGAAGCTCGTGACGCAAGGCCTGGAGATGCGCTTCGGCCTCCTCGTCGCGCTCGAGCCGACCGACATCACCGTGGCCGTCGGCGAGTTCCTGACGCTGCTCGGCCCGTCGGGCTCGGGCAAGTCGACGCTGTTGCAACTCGTCTGCGGGCTCCTGGAGCCCGCGGGCGGCACCGTCCTCATCGACGGTAAGGACCAGACCGGCGTCCCGGTCTATCAGCGCGATATCGGCCTCGTTTTCCAGCACTACGCCCTCTTCCCGCACCTCACGGTGGGCGAGAATGTCGCCTTTCCGCTGAAGATGCGCGGCATCGCGGGGGCCGAGGCGAAGGCCAAGGTGAAGGCGGCGCTCGAGATGGTCCATCTCGGCCATCTCGGGCACCGCTTCCCGCGCGAACTCTCCGGCGGACAGCAGCAGCGCGTCGCGCTCGCCCGCTGCTTCGTCTACGAGCCGTCCATCATCCTGATGGACGAGCCGCTCGGCGCGCTCGACAAGAAGCTGCGCGACGAGATGCAGATCGAGATCAAGCGCCTCCATCGCGAGACGGGGGCGACGATCATCTACGTCACGCACGATCAGGAAGAGGCGCTCGCCATGTCCGACCGGATCTGCGTGATGAACCACGCGAAGGTCGAGCAGATCGGCACGCCCCACGAGATCTACAGCCGGCCGCGGACCGAGTTCGCCGCGAACTTCATCGGCCTCTCCAACATCTTCCGCGGCGAGCGCAGCGACGGCCGCCTCGTCACCCCGCACGGCGCGTTCACGGTGCCGGCGGACGCGCCCGGCACCGGCGCCGCGATCGTCGTGCGCCCGGAGCAGCTCACCCTCGGCGAGGCGTGCGAGAATCGCGTGTGCGGCACCGTGCGCGAGGTCGTCTATGCCGGCTCGGAGACGCGGATCATCACGCGGCTCGACGCCGGCGGCGCGGCAGGGGGCGAGGGGGCGGACGAGTTCATCCTGCGCCTTCTGCCCGGCAGCCCCATCCCGACGCTCGGCGAGCGGATCTCGGCCTCCTGGAATCCCGACATCGCGACGATGGTGCCATGAGCGTGACCGCGCTCGACGACACCGAGGCCGGCGCGCCCCGCCCGCGCTGGCGCTTCGCGAGGCCCTCGGCGCTCTGGCTCGTGCTGCCGGGCGTCCTCTTCCTCGTCTACTTCTTCGCCTGGCCGGTCGCGCGCCTGCTCCTCCTCAGCCTGACCGACCAGACCGGCGCGTTCAGCCTGGAAAATTACGAGCGCATCGCGCAGACCGACCTCTATGTGCGCGTCCTCGGGATCACCTTCCGCATCGCGCTGATGACGGCCGCCGTCTCGCTCCTCGTCGGCTATCCGGTCGCCTACTGGCTGAACCGGCAGCCATCGATCTGGCGCGGCAAGCTCCTCATGTTCGTCATGGTGCCGTTCTGGACGAGCTATCTCGTCAAGACGTTCGCCTGGATGATCCTTCTCGGGCGCACCGGCGTCATCAACGACATCCTCACCGGCAGCGGCCTTGTCGAGCGGCCCGTCTCGCTCATGTACAACCAGCTCGGCATCATGATCGGCATGGTCCACGCGATGGTGCCGCTCGCCGTCATCACCATGCTGCCGATCATGGCGAACATCGACCGCCGCCTCGGCAACGCGGCGATGACGCTCGGCGCGACGCCGGCGCACGCCTTCTGGCTGATCTTCTTCCGCCTCTCGCTGCCGGGCGTCACGGCGGCGGGGCTGCTGGTCTTCATCTTCTCGCTCGGCTTCTTCATCGTGCCGGCCTTCCTCGGCGGCTCGCGCAACCAGATGCTCGCCCAGCTCGTCATCACCCAGATCCAGGAGCTCCTGAACTGGCAGTTCGCGGGCGCGCTCGCGACGCTGATGCTGGTCGCCGCGCTCGTCACCTGCTTCGTCTATGACCGCCTCTTCGGCATCTCCACCGTCACGGGCGGGTCTGGGCGGTCGGGCAGCGGCTGGAGCAGGGCGCTCGCGAACTGGGCCCTCTGCGGCGTCGCGGACGTGTGCGCGTTCATCGGCCGTGGCACGCGCGCGGTGGTCGGCGCCCGCGCCAGCGCCTATTCGCTCGCGAGCGTGTCCTGGTTCGTCATCGCCTTCCTCGTCGTGCCGACGCTCCTCATCTTCCCGCTCAGCTTCACGAGCTCGTCCTTCCTGTCCTTCCCGCCGCCGGGATGGTCGCTCCAATGGTACCAGACCTTCATCGAGTCGCCGCTCTGGACGACGGCGACGATCCGCTCCTTCGGCGTCGGCTTCGCGACCGCCATCGCGGCGACGGCGATCGGCGGGTTCGCCGCTCTCGGCCTCTTCCGGATGCGCTCGCGGTGGAGCCCGGCGCTCTTCGCCTTCTTCCTCGCGCCGATGATCGTGCCGCGCATCGTCATCGCGGTGGGCATCTTCTACCTCTATGCCCAGATCGGCCTCGTCGGGACGGACCTCGGCCTCGTCATCGGCCACACCGTGCTCGCGATCCCGTTCACCCTCATCGCGGTGTCGGCGATCCTGAAGACCTACGACACGCGGCTCGACCAGGCGGCGGCGACGCTCGGCGCGAACCCGTTGAAAACGCTCACCCACGTCACGATCCCGCTGATCAGCGGCGGCCTCGTGGCGGCCTTCCTCCTCGCCTTCATCACCTCGTTCGACGAGCTGACGATCGCCATCTTCGTCTCGGGCGGGATCAAGACCACGCTGCCGAAGCAGATGTGGGACGACATGCTCCTTCAGCTCAATCCGACGCTGGCGGCCGTTTCCGTCGTCGTCTTCGTGATCGTGACCGCACTCCTGCTCATCGCGGAGCGGTTCCGACGGACCGATTGATCCTCAGACGCCCAGAACCCGATAGAGATCCTCAATGACAACTCCGCCAGCGACCCTTGTATCGCGGCTTGCCGACCGGGCGGCCGAGGATCCGGGGCGCCTCTATGCGCGCTTCGACGGAACGCCCCTCACTGTCGGCGAACTCGACCGCGACTCGGCCGCCTTCGCGCAAGGCCTCGTCGATCGCGGCCTGAAGCGCGGCGAGCACGTCGCCGTCATGATGCGCAACTCGGTCGCCGCGCTGAAGGTGATCTTCGCCCTCGCGCGGGCCGGCTTCGTCTGGGTGCCGGTCAACGCGCAGCAGCGCGGAGAGGGCCTCTCCTACCTGTTGCAGCACCCGCGCCCGGTGCTCCTCGTCCATGACGCGGAGTTCGGCGACGTGATCGACGAGGCGGCCGCCCGCGTCGAGCGGATGCCGCCGCGCATCGTCCACGACCCCGCGGCGGGCGGCCTCTCGGCTATGTTCGCGGGCGACCGGCTCTATGCCGGGCCCGCCCCCGAAGCGTCCGACTGGTTCGCGATCATGTACACGTCGGGGACGACGGGGCGGCCGAAGGGGGTGATCGTCACCCACTCGATGCTGAACTATGCCGCCCGCGCCTCCGCGCTCGTCGCCGACATCAGGGACGGCGACGTCCTCTTCCTGTGGGAGCCGCTCTTCCATATCGGCGGCGCGCAGCTCCTGTCGTTGCCGCTGGAGTACGACATCGTGCTCGCGATGGTGCCACGCTTCTCGGCGAGCGGGTTCTGGGACCAGGTGCGCGCCGAGGGGGCGAGCCACATCCACTATCTCGGCGGGATCCTGCAGATCCTCCTCAAACAGCCCGAAACGGCGCGGGACCGCGACCATGGCGTTCGCGTCGCCTGGGGCGGCGGCTGCCCGGCGGCGACGGGCAAGGCCTTCACCGAGCGCTTCGGGATGCCGGTGCGCGAATGCTACGGCATGACCGAGGCCTCCAGCATGACGACGGTGGAGACCGACGGGACGCCCGGCTCGGTCGGCCGGGCGCTCCCCTGGCACGAGGTCGCGATCGTCGACCCCGAGGGCAAGCCCGTGCCGGAAGGCGAGCGCGGCGAGATCGTCGTGTTTCCGCGCATGCCGGGTGCATTGACGCCGGGCTATTATGACAACCCGGAGGCGACGGCGAAGGCGCTGCGCGACGGGCGTTTCTATACCGGCGATGGCGGCTCGTTCGATGCCGACGGGCGCCTCTATTTCCACGGCCGCCTCACCGACAGCGTGCGCTGCCGGGGCGAGAACGTCTCCGCCTTCGAGGTGGAGAATGTCGCCGCCCAGTATCCGGACGTCGAGGATTGCGCGATGATCGGCGTCGCGGCCGAAGTCGGCGAGCAGGACATCAAGCTCTTCGTCCAGCCGAAGGAGGGCCAGACGGTCAGCCCGCCGCTGCTCGTTCAATGGCTCGCCGCGCGCCTCGCCCCCTACCAGATTCCCCGCTACGTCGTCGTCGTCGACGGCTTCGAGCGGACCGCGAGCCAGCGCATCATGAAGCACCGCCTGTCGACCCGTCTCGACGATGGCTGGGATCGGCTCGCCCAAAGGGAGAAGAGCGCATGACGACCGACATCCTCTTGACCGGCACCGGCGGGTTCGCCGGCCGCATCGCCTTCGACATCGCGGCGACGGCGAAGGAGCCGGTGCATGTCACCGTCGCCGGGCGCAATCGTGACCGGCTGCGCTGGCTGGTGACGGCGGGGAACGGCCGCGCGGCCCTCTTCGGCACGCCCGCCCGCTTCGCCGCCTATGAGGCCGACCTTCTCGCCGACGGCGTGCCGGACGCGATGATCGCGGCGCTGGCGCCGAAGATCGTCGCCCAGGCCGCCTCGGTGCAGACCTCGCAGGTGATCGCGAGCCGGGAGAGCCGGTGGGCGCGCCTCGTCGCCGATGGCGGCCTTGCGATCACGGCGCCGAGCCAGGCGCTCCTGTCGATCCGCGTCGCCGAGGCGATCACCCGGTCCGGGCGCGCCATTTCCTTCTTCAATTGCGGCTTCCCCGATGTCGTCAACGGCCTGATCCGCGCGCTCGGGCACGGGATCGTCTCGGGCTTCGGTAACATCGCGATCCTGTCGAACGCCTTCGCGGGGCACGAGGGGATCGCGAGCGACCGGCTCAAGATGCTCGCCCACTATCAGAACCTCGCGACCTTCCGGCAGGCCCCGGCCGAACGCTCGGGGTCGACCCCGCGCGTCTTCGTCGACGGCGCCGAGGTGGCGGACGTCTACGCGCGCTATCGCGACGTCCAGCTGACGCGCGAGCCGGCGATCGAATTGTCCGGCGCGTCCGGCGTGCCGCTCCTCCTGGCGCTCGCGGCGGGGAAGGCCTGGACGGGGCACGTGCCGGGGCCGAACGGGCTGCCGGGCGGCTATCCGGTCCGGCTGGAGGGCGGGGCGCTCGTCCTCGACCTGCCGGACGGCGTGACCGAGGCCGAGGCCGTCGCCTTCAACGCCGCCTACGAGGCGAACGGGGGCATGGTGGTGGAGGGGGACGATGTCATCTTCACCGGCAAGACGCGCGAGGCGCTCGCCCGCTACGACGCCGCGATCTCGGGCGGTTTCGCGGTCGCCGACACGATGGCGGCGATCGACCGGTTCGAGGCGTTGCGCGCCTCGCTCAGCCGCGAGGCGGCGGCCTGAGCGCCGCGTTTCAGCCGGCGAGCGGGCGGAACGAGACTTCGCCGACCAGCCAGTCGCGGAAGTCCGCCGCGTCGCCCGCGCGCCCTTCCGGGACGATGATGTAGTAGGCCATGTCGGTGGAGTAGGGGATGTCGAGGGCGACCTTCAGCTCCCCCGACGCGAGCTCGCGCTCGATCAGATAGCGCGGGAGGAGGGCGCAGCCGAGCCCGCCGCGCACCGCCTCGATGATGAGGGCGAACTGGTCGAACCAGTGACCGGCGCCGATGGGGCCCGGCTCAAGCTCCAGCCGGGCGAACCAGTCGCTCCACAGCCACGGCCGTTCGCTGAGGTGGAGGCGCGGCACGTCGGCGAGCGCCTCCGGGCCGTCGATCGCCCGCTCGCGCAGCGCGCCGCCGACGACGGGCACGATGATCTCGCTGCACAGATAGGTCGCGGTGCCGCCCGGCCAGATCGGCTGGCCGAAATGGATCGCGACATCGCACTGCCGCTCGTCGAGATCGAACACCTCGCCGGAAGTGGTGAGGTCCACGCTGATATCGGGCCGCCGCGCGAGATAGGCGGGCAGGCGCGGCATCAGCCAGCGCGTCGCGAAGGTCGGCAGCGCGTTGACGGCGAGCACCGTCTCTCCCGCCGCACCCGCCGCCGCGTGCCGCATGGTGCTCTCGGCCATGCGCAGGAGCCGCTGCACCTCCGGCAGCAGCTCGCGCCCCGCGCGGTTCGGGACGACGCGGCCCGGCAGCCGCTCGAACAGATCCTTGCCGATCTGCTCCTCCAGCTCGCGCATCTGGCGGCTGACGGCGCTCTGCGTCATCGCGAGCTCCTCCGCCGCCTTGGTGAAGTTGCCGTGCCGCGCGGCGCATTCGAAGGTCATGAGGACGCGCATGTCCGGCAGGAGCCGCCGTCGCATGATCATTCCCGTCCCTTTCCCGTCCGCGCCGCTGCCGTCCCCGGCGCCGCCCCGCCCTCATGCGTATCCGGAATGGGGGCAGCCGAAACACGCGTTGGGCGGGGGCGCGCGCGGCCCTTAGCTTGGCCCGACCCAAAGGCCGATGCGAGGGAATTTCAAGCCGTGCCTGAGACGCTGCTGTCGCCGGACGAGATCCGCACGATGTTCTCCCGCGCGATGTCGCGCATGTATCGCGACGAGGTTCCGGCCTATGGCACGCTCGTCGACCTCGTGCGTGCGGTGAATGCGGGCGTCCTCGCCGAAGATCCTGTCGCGCGCGATCGCCTCGCGGCGGGCGGCGCGCTCGGCCGCATCTCGGAGGAGCGCCACGGCGCGATCCGTCTCGGCACGGCCGCGGAGCTCGCCACGATGCGCCGCCTCTTCGCGGTGATGGGCATGGCGCCGGTCGGCTATTACGACCTCAGCGCCGCCGGTGTGCCGGTGCACGCGACCGCCTTCCGCCCGCTCGGCGAGGCGGCGCTCGCGGCGAACCCGTTCCGCGTCTTCACCTCGCTGCTGCGGCTGGACCTCATCGCCGACCCGGATCTGCGGGACGAGGCGGAGTCGGTGCTGTCGCGCCGGACAATCTTCACCGACGCCTGCCTCGCGCTGATCGCGGCGGCCGAGACCCGCGGCGGCCTCGCGCCCGCCGAGGGGGAGCGGTTCGTTGCCGAGGCGATCGAGACCTTCCGCTGGCATCCGGTGGCGAACGTCTCCCACGCCCTCTATCGCCGCCTTCACGGCGCGCACCGGCTCGTCGCCGACGTCGTCGCGTTCAAGGGGCCGCACATCAACCATTTGACGCCGCGCACGCTCGACATCGAGGCCGTCCAGCGCCAGATGCCGGCGCGCGGCATCGTGCCGAAGGCGGTGATCGAGGGGCCGCCGGCGCGCAAGGTGCCGATCCTCCTGCGCCAGACCTCCTTCAAGGCGCTGGAGGAGCCCGTCACCTACACCGACGGCACGACGACCGTCGCAGGCTCCCACACCGCGCGCTTCGGCGAGATCGAGGAGCGCGGTCTCGCGCTGACGCCGAAGGGCCAGGCGCTCTATGACCGCCTCCTCGCGGCGACCCGCGCCGAGATCCGCCCGGCCGCGGACGGCTCCAACGCCGCCGAGTACATCGCCCGGCTCCGGGAGGTCTTCGCCGCCTTCCCCGACGATCTCGACACGCTGCGCCGCGAAGGGCTCGGCTATTTCCGCTACGCCGCCACCGGCCGCCCTGCGCGCGAGGGGGACATCGCCCTCGACGCGGACGCCCTCGTCGCCGCAGGCCTCCTGACGGCCGAGCCCATCGTCTACGAGGATTTCCTGCCCGTCAGCGCGGCTGGTATCTTCCAGTCCAATCTCGGCGACGACGCCGCGCAGGACTTTCGCGCCAATCCGAGCCGCGCGCGCTTCGAGGCCGATCTCGGCGCGCCGGTGCACGACCTCCACCAGGCCTATGCCGAGATCGAGGCCGCCTCGCTCGCCCGCGCCCGCTTGGCGCTCGCCCGCGACGCGGCCATTGCCTGATTGTCCACGAACTCACGAAGGATCGGACCGATGCAGCAACAGACGTCTTCCCCCACGAACCCGCGCGGCGCCGCCCTTCCCGACGTCACGCGCGCCACGATGGCCGCCGTCGGCGCCGCGGTGGACCTCTCCGTCGCCGGCGGAATGGCGGTCGTCTCCCCGGTGAGCGGCGAGGCCGTCGCAACGCTCCGCACCCACACCCCGGCTGAGGTGGACGCCGCGATCGACGTCGCGGCGGAGGCCTTCCGCGCCTGGCGGATGGTGCCGCCGCCGCGCCGCGGCGAGCTCGTGCGCCTCTTCGCCGAGGAGCTGCGCGCGGCGAAGGAGGATCTCGGGCGGATGGTCTCCATCGAGGCCGGCAAGTCGCCCTCCGAGGGCCTCGGCGAGGTCCAGGAGATGATCGACATCTGCGACTTCGCGGTCGGCCTGTCGCGCCAGCTCTACGGCCTCACCATCGCGAGCGAGCGTCCCGGCCACCGGATGATGGAGACGTGGCATCCGCTCGGCGTCGTCGGGCTCATCACCGCGTTCAACTTCCCCTGCGCGCCGTGGTGCTGGAACGCGGCGCTGGCGCTGGTGTGCGGCGATCCGGTGGTGTGGAAGCCGTCGGAGAAGACGCCGCTGACGGCGCTCGCGTGCCAGGCCGTGCTCGACCGCGCCATCGCCCGCTTCGGCAGCGACGCCCCGGCCGGGCTCTCGCAGGTGCTGGTCGGCGGGCCGGAGGTCGGCGAGGCGCTCGTCGACAGCCCGAAGGTGGCGCTGATCTCGGCGACCGGCTCGACGCGCATGGGCCGGATCGTCGGCCCCCGCGTCGCCGCGCGCTTCGGCAAGTGCATCCTGGAGCTCGGCGGCAACAATGCCGGCATCGTCTGCCCCTCGGCCGACCTCGACATGGCGTTGCGCGCGATCGCGTTCGGCGCGATGGGCACCGCCGGCCAGCGCTGCACCACGATGCGCCGCCTCTTCGTCCACGCCTCGGTCTACGACACGGTCGTCCCGGCGCTGAAGAAGGCCTACGCCTCCGTCACCGTCGGCAACCCGCTGGAGACCGACGCGCTGGTCGGTCCGCTGATCGACGGGCGGGCCTACGAGTCGATGGGCGAGGCGCTCGAGGAGGCGCGGTCGCTGGGCGGCACAGTCCATGGCGGGGCGCGGGCCGAAGTCGGCGGCGCGTCCGCCTATTATGTGCATCCGGCGCTGGTCGAGATGCCGGCGCAGGAAGGGCCGGTCCTGCGCGAGACCTTCGCGCCCATCCTCTACGTGATGAAGTACACCGACCTCGACGCCGCGATCGAGGCGCACAACGCGGTCGGCGGGGGCCTCTCGTCCTCGATCTTCACCACAGACATGCGCGAGATGGAGACCTTCCTCTCCGCCCGCGGCTCCGATTGCGGCATCGCCAACGTCAATATCGGCACCTCGGGGGCCGAGATCGGCGGCGCGTTTGGGGGCGAGAAGGAGACCGGCGGCGGCCGCGAGAGCGGGTCGGACGCATGGCGCGCCTACATGCGGCGGGCGACCAACACGATCAACTATTCGAGCGCGCTGCCCCTCGCCCAGGGCGTCGTCTTCGACATCGGCTGAGCCATGCAGACGAGGACCCACACTCCGTTCCGGCCCGCCGCGCGCATCGCCGCGATCGGCGTGTCGGAGATCCTCGCGATCGGTGCCCGCGCCGCGTCCATGCGCGCCGCGGGGCGGGACATCATCACGCTCGGCGCCGGCGAGCCGGACTTTCCGACGCCCGATCACGTGAAGGCGGCGGCCAAGGCAGCGATCGACCGGGGCGAGACGACCTACACAGCGCTCACCGGCTCGCCCGCCTTGAAGGCCGCGATCGCCGCGAAATTCGCGCGCGAGAACGGCATCGAGTGCGGCGTGGACGAGATCATCGCCTGCACCGGGGCGAAGCAGGTCCTCTACAACGCGATGATGGCGACGCTCGACCCCGGCGACGAGGTCATCATCCCCGCCCCGTCATGGGTCACCTACGCGGACATCGTCGCCCTCGCCGGTGGCGTGCCGGTGCTGGTGCCGTGCGAGGAGGGGGAGGGGTTCCGCCTCTCGCCCTCCCGGCTGCGCGCCGCGATCACGCCGCGCACGCGCTGGCTGATGCTGAACTCGCCGTCGAACCCATCGGGCGCGGCCTATTCGGCGGCCGAGCTCTCGGCCCTCATCGCCGTGCTCCACGAGGCGCCGCACGTCTGGCTCCTCGCCGACGACATCTACGAGCACATCCGCTATGGCGACGCGCCCCACGCGACGCCGGCCGCGCTCGATCCGGCCATCGCGGCGCGCACGCTGACGGTGAACGGCGTCAGCAAGGCCTACGCGATGACGGGCTGGCGGCTCGGCTATGGTTGCGGCCCGGCCGATCTCATCGCGGCGATGAGCGTGATCCAGAGCCAGTCGACCTCGTGCCCGTCCTCGGTGAGCCAGGCCGCCGCCATCGCCGCGCTGGAAGGGCCGCAGGATTTCCTGCCGGAGCGTTGCGAGAGCTTCCGCCGCCGGCGCGACCTCGTCGTCGGCCGCCTCGCCGCGATCCCCGGCCTCACCTGCCGCACCCCGGAAGGGGCCTTCTACGCCTTCGCCGGTTGCGGCGGGCTCATCGGCGCGCGGACGGGGGAGGGGCGGGCGATCGCGGACGACCGGGCGTTCTGCTCGTATCTCCTCGATGCGGCGGGGGTCGCGGTGGTGCCGGGCACGGCGTTCGGGCTGCCGGGCTATTTCCGCGTCTCCTACGCGACCTCCGACGCGGTGCTGGAGACGGCCCTCACGCGCATCGCGGAGGCCTGCGCGGCGCTCGACGTGCGGGGCTGACGGGCCCCGCTTTCAGTGCGCGGAAAGCCCGTGGACGAGGGTGGCGCCGAACTCGTAGTAGGCCGCCTTCGCCCGCGGGAATCGCTCCGAATAGCGCTCCACAGGCGCGATCGGCAGCGCATCCGGCGCGTCGTCGAGGAGCGCGGCGGCGGCCGCCGTGCCGAACACCGTCCCCGGCGAGATGCCGCGGCCGGAATAGCCGAACGAGGCGTAGGCGTTCGGGGCGAAGGCGACGATCTTCGGGATGTGGTCGGCGGTCATCGCGATGCGGCCGCTCCAGCCGTGATCGAAGGGGATGTCGGCGAGGTCGGGGAACAGCTTGCCGAGCTTGCGCCGGGCCCAGCCCTCGTGAAAGCCGCGGCCGGGATCTTCGAGGCTCCCCATGCCGCCGACGATCAGCCGGCCCGCCTTGTCGGTCCGCACCGACGACATCACCGTCGCCGTGTCCCAGCAGCCCTCGCCGCCCGGCAGGATCGTCGACCGGACATCCTCGGGGAGCGGCCTCGTCGCGAACTGGCAGTAGCTGACGCGGGTGTAGGCCGCCTTGAAGGGCGACTCGATCCCGGCCTGATAGGCGTTCGTCGCGATGAGGAGATTGCGGGCGCGCACCGTGTGGCCGTTCGCCTCCGCGTGCCAGATCTCGCCCTCGCGGCGGAGCGCGGTGACGGGGGAGCGTTCGCACACGATCGCGCCCTTCCCGATCGCGGCGCGGGCGAGGCCGCGGCAATAGTCGAGCGGCTGGATGGTGCCGGCCCGCGGGTCGAGGAGCGCGCCGTGGAAGGCGTCGGTGCCGGTCCGGCGTCGGGTCTCGGCGGCGTCGAGCAGACGGAGCGGCGCGCCGTGGCGGTTGCCCTGACGATGCCGGTCCTCCAGATCCTTCAGCCCTTGGGGAGAGTGGGCGAGGTGGAGCGTCCCGTTCCGCGTCGCCTCGCAGCCGATCCCCTCGCGCGCGATGATGGCGAAGACCTCGCCCGGCCCCCGGCCGAGCGCATCGTTGAGCCGCCTGCCCGCCGCCTCGCCGAGCGCGTCGATCACCGCATCCGGCGGCAGCCACAGCCCCGCATTGACGAGGCCGACATTGCGGCCCGAGCCGCCGTGCCCGACGATCTCGGCCTCGAGCACGCACACGCGCGCGCCGCGCCCGGCCGCCTCCAGCGCGGCCGCCGAACCGGTGAAGCCGCCACCGACGACGAGGAGTTCCACCTCCAGATCGCGCGACAGCGGCGGGGCCGCCACGCGCTCCGTGGAACTGTCGCGCCAGAGGATCGAGTTCGGCACTGCGCCCATTGTGCGGCCTTCTGTGGTGTCGATGGAATATCCGGACCCCGCGCGGGGACGGCCGGCGGTCCGGCCGCCAGCATCCCGCGCGGCTGCAATATCCGCGCCTCCTCGCGTGGCGACCCCGCGTCGGAGCGCCGCGCGAGGATGTGCGACGGTGGGCGGCTACGCGGTCTGCATGCCGAAGAGGTCCGGGATCGACGTGCCGCCCCGGATCTCGCGGATCCACGAGGCCTCCTTCAGGAGGTGGGCCTGCGCGGCGGCGAGCACCGCGTCGGCGCGCTCCAGCGGGACGACGACGACGCCGTCTTCGTTCGCGAGCACGATGTCGCCTGAGCGCACCGCGACGCCGCCGACCGAGGCCGGCGCGTCGAGCACGCCGCCAAAACCCTCGTGCGGTCCCTTCGGCGTCGCCGCGGCGCAGTACATCGCAAGGCCCGCCTCGCGCATGTCCGCCACGTCGCGCACCGCGCCGTCGACGATCGCGCCGCCGAGCCTGCAGCGGACCGCGTCCTCCGCCATCACCCCGCCCCAGACGGCGACCTCCGCGACCCCGCCCGCGTCGACGACCACGATCTCGCCCTCACGCGCGCTCGCGATCATCACGCAGATCGGCCAGCAGTCGCCGACCATGGTCGTGACGGTGCGCGCCTGGCCGCAGATCGGCGTGTTGGGGGAGATCGGCTTGATCGAGGACTTCATGACCTGGGTACGGTTCATGCAGTCCGACGCGACGGCGGGCGGGATCATCCGCCATGCCGCCAGTTCTTCCGAGGTCAGGACCCGGTAGTCCGCCACATGTCGTTCGAGTGCCATGGCTCTAATCTTCTGTCCTTATACGGCCTTTGAGTCCCAGCCGGGGTTGACGTTGTTGCGCAGATTTCCGGAGACGAGGTAGTCCATCAGTATTTCCGCCGAGAATGTGCGCATGTCCTCATAGGCGGCGTCCGAATAGAACGCCGCGTGCGGCGTGACGAGAAGACGCCCCGCGAGCCAGTCCGCGTTCGCGTGCCAGGCCTCGATCAGCTTCGGATTGGAGACCGGCGGCTCCTCGGGCAGGACATCGAGACCGGCGGCGGCGACGTGGCCGCTTCGGAGCGCGTCGTGGAGGGCGTCAATGTCGTAGAGGCCGCCACGGGCGATGTTGATGAAGATGGCGCCGGGCTTCATCGCCGCGAACTGCTCGGCGGCCATCATCTTCCGCGTCCGCGCCGACAGCGGGACGTGGAGGCTCACGACATCCGCCTTGCCGAGCAGCGCGTCGAGGCTGCGCACGCGCTCGAAGCCGAGGCCGAGCTCGTGCCCGTCGGGCAGGTACGGATCGAAATAGACGACGTGCATGTCGAACGCCGCCGCCCGGCGCGAGACGGCGGTCCCGATGCGCCCCATGCCGATGGCGCCGAACACGCTCTTGCGCAGGCGCCGCACGACCGGAACATTCTCGGCGACGAAGCCGGCGACTGGATCGCTCTTCAGCCGCGCCTCATAGGTGCCGAGGCCGCGCGTCAGGTGTAGCAGCATCGCGAGCGCGTGGTCGGCGACCTCGGTGGTGCCGTAGTTCGGCACGTTGGCGACCGGAATGCCCCGCGCAGAGCAGGCGAGCGTGTCGACATTGTCGAAGCCGACACCGACGCGCACGATGAAGCGGCACGCCTTCAGCTTGGCCACCACATCCTCGCTTAGGCGCATCCGGTGCCAGATGAGGACGGCATCGCACGCGGCCCAGACCGCGTCGGGGATCGCCGCCGGATCGGTCTCGTCATAGACGAGATACTCGATGGTATCGCCGGAGACGCCCTTCTCGACATCGAGATCGCGCAAATGGGCGTCGGGAACCAGGACTTTGAAGGACATTTTCGTCTTTTCAGCTGTATTGGCAGGGGGTCAGAGGACCTTGTCGAGGAAGTCCTTGAGACGAGGGTCCGACGGAGACTTGAAGAGCTTGGCCGGCGGGCCATGCTCGTAGATGACGCCGTGATCGGTGAAGTAGACCTCGTCGGCGACTTCCTCGGCGAAGCGCATCTCGTGGGTGACGAGCACACAGGTCATGCCTTCGGCGGCGAGGTCGCGCACGACGTTCAGGACCTCGCTGACCATCTCCGGATCGAGCGCGGCGGTGATCTCGTCGAAGAGGATGACGCGCGGCTCCATCGCGAGCGCACGGGCGATCGCGACGCGCTGCTGCTGGCCACCGGACAATTCGCCGGGATAGGCCTTCTCCTTGCCGGTGAGGCGCACCTTGGCGAGGAGCGCGGCGGCCCGCTCGTGCACCTCTCGCGGGTCTTCCTTCAGCACCTGCACCGGCGCCATGGTCAGATTCTGCATGACCGTCCGGTGCGGGAAGAGATTGTACTGCTGGAACACCATCGAGACCTGATGGCGCAGCGGGATCAGCGCCCTGTCCGATTTCAGCGTCTCGACCCTGAAATCGCCGACGCGGATGGTGCCGCTGTCGATCGGCGTCAGCCCGTTGATGCAGCGCAGGATCGTGGACTTTCCCGAGCCCGACGGTCCGATGATGCAGACGACGCCGCCATCCTTCACCGACAGGGAGATGCCCTTCAGAACCTCGAAGGAGCCGAACGATTTGCGCACGTCCCGCATCTCGATCAGCGGTTTGGAGCCGGGCAAAGTCATAGCGCTACCGATCCTATGCGCCTTTCGAGCCAGCGCGTCAGAATTGCGATTGGAAAGGCGAAGAGGAAGAACCAGAACAGGATGTAGATGTAGAACCCCGACGCGGTTTCGCTGCCTGTTGTTGCGATGACTGTCCGCGTCACGAACAGGATGTCGGATGCACCCGTCACGACGACGAGGCTCGTGCCGATGAACAGCATCGCGTAGATCGTCATGAGGTTCGGGATCATCAGCGGAAGCGCCTGCGGCAGTACGATGTGCCGCAGGATCTGGAGCCGCCGGTAGCCGAGCGAGCGGGCCGATTCCCATTGCCCGCTCGGGATCGACTCGATCCCGCCCCGGAAGATTTCCGCGATGTTGGCGAGCACCGGCAGTGACAGGCCGATGATCGATTTGATCACCGGCGAGATCGTCACGTAGGTGCCGAAGATCCGGATCTCGAACGGCAGCAGGTAGAGCATCGCGTAGAGCACCACGAGCCACGGCGAGTTGCGCAGGATGTTCATCACGAAGGTCGAGGCGTACCGGATCGGGGCGAAGTCGGCGATGAGGCCGATGCCGAGAACCACCCCGAGGACGGACGCGATCATCATGGCGACGACGCTCATCATGATGTTCATCGCGAAGCCGCCGTCGATCTTCGACAGGTTCGGCGAGCCGGTGAGCATGGTCGGGGTGCGCTCCGCGAGGAGCGTCAGCATCGCGAGCGTGCCGTCGTCGTAGATGAGGACGAGGAGGCCGAGGAGGCACAGCGGCACCCCGATGATGCCGAGGAGGAAGGTGCGAAGATCCGGGCTCATGACCGTTTCACCCCGTAGCCGGGGACATGCAGGAAGACCGACAGACGCCGGATCAGCCAGACGGCGATGCTCGCGATCAGTACGTAGAGGACCCAGATCAGGATCATCACTTCCATGTTCCGGAAGGTCTCGACCATGATCTGCGTCGCGCCGTACATGATGTCGGCGACGGCGACGAGGGCGGCCTGCGAGGACGTCTTGATCAGGCTGACGACGTTGTTGGTCTGCGCCGGCAGCGACAGCCGCATCCCGAGCGGCAGCTCGACATGCCAGAAGGTCTGCACGCGCGTGTAGCCGAGCGCACGGGCGCCCTCCACCGTCTGCGTCGGCACCGCGAGGAGGCCGGAGCGGATGATCTCCACGGCGATCGCGCCGTTATAGAGCCCCAGTGAGAGGACGGCGCAGGTGAAGCCGGAGAAGATCGGAACGCTGCGGCCGGTTGCCGGATCCGTCAGCGAGAGGCCGACGCTTGACAGCATGAAATAGAGGAAGAAGAGCTGCACCAGCGGCGGCGTGTTGCGGAAGAGCTCCACGACCACCGTGGTGACGCTGTCGAGGACGGGGATGCGGAAATGCAGCACCATCGCCCCGACGATGCCGATGGCGAGCATGAGCACGATCCCGAGCAGGCTCATGAGCAAGGTCGTGCCGATGCCCGTCAGCAGCCATTGCTGATAGAGGGGGTCGGCGAGCCACTCGAAGTCGAGTGTCATTCGCGGCTCCTTATTGGCCTGCGGTCATCTCGACGAGGTCGAGTTCAGCCAGACTGTTGAGACCGAGGAGGGCGAGGTTCATGCTCACTTCCCGGGACAGAAGCTCAATGGCGTGCGCCGCGCCGGCCGGTCCCGCAAGTGCCGCGGCGAGCAGCATCGGACGGCCGACGAAGACGAAGTCCGCCCCGCACTTCAGAGCCTTGAGGACATCCGACCCGCGCCGGATGCCGCCATCATACATGACCGCCAGTCCGAGCCCCTTCGCGGCGACCGCCTTCAGCGAGGTCAGCCCGTCGACCGCGCAATCGATCTGCCGCCCGCCATGGTTGGAGACGATGACCCCGTCGACCCCGGCCTGCTCGGCCGTCGCGGCATCCTCAGCGTTCATCACGCCCTTGATCACGAGCTTTCCGCGCCAGCGCTTGCGCACGAGGTCGACATGGCGCCACGAGAAGGCGTCCCTGCGGCCGATATCGCGCACGAGGGTCGAGGAGAGCGCGGGCGGGCCTGCGACCGCGTCCATGTTCTCGAACCGGTAGCGAAGGGCCGCCATCCGGTTGCGCAGGAAGACGTTCCAGAGCCAGGCCGGGTGCGTGATCCCCTGCCACAGGAGCGTGAGGTCGCCCTTGCGCACGGGCGAGACGAAGCCGTGGCGCGCGGCCCGCTCGTGGAGCGGATGGACGGCGGTGTCGGCGGTGAGGACGAGGGTGCCGAAGCCCGCCGCCTCCGCCCGGTCGACGAGACCGTTGATGCGCGCGTCCTCGCCGGGGAGGTAGGCCTGGAACCAGCTCGACGGCGCGGCCCGAGCCACCTCTTCCATCGGGGTCAGCGACGCGCCGCTGAGGATGAAGGGGATGCCGGCATTCCTGGCCGCCTCGGCCAGGACGATGTCGCCGTCGCGGGCGATCATCCGGCTGAAGCCCATCGGGGCGATGCCGAAGGGCACTGGGTATCGGCGCCCCATCAGCGTCGCCTCGCTGGAGCGGTTCGAGACGTCGACGAGGACCCTCGGGTGGAAGGCCTCCCGCCGGAGCGCCGCAAGGTTCCGCTGGTGAACCACTTCGTCTTCGGAGGCGCCCGCGACGTAGTGATAGAGCGCCGGGGGCAGGACACGGCTCGCCTTCTGTTCAAACTCGGCGAGGTTGGCGACCCTGCGCGCCAGATCCTTGCGCGCAGGGGGCTTGATCGTCTGGGTGTACATCGATTTATCCGGCGGGCTTCGTGCGACGAGGCCCCGCCAACCGCTCTTATTGGCCGAGCTTCTCCCGCGCCTCTTCCGCCCGCTTGGCGACGTACTCGCTCTTGCCGAGGCTGTACTTCTCCTCGCCTTCGACGAGGAGGTCCGCGGCCTCGGCCTTCTCGATCCCCTTGTTCACAGCGGCGAGGAATTCCGGCTCGTTCTTGCGCACGCCGCCGGCGATCGGCACGTAGTCGATGGTGTCGAGCGCGATCTTGTACTTGTCCTTCCAGCCGGGCTCGGTGACCTTCATGTTGAGGTTCGGCCCATCGTAGGCGATGGCATCGCAACGGCCGGTCTCGAAGGCGTTGTAGATCTCGGCCGTGCCGGTGAAGAGCACGAGATCGGCCTCGAACTTCTCGGTCAGCATGCGGTTGTAGAGGTTGCCCTGGCTGCCGCAGATCTTCTTGCCGCGGATGTCCTCCCAGCTCGAATATTCCGCATCCTTCGGCGCGAGCAGGACCATGCCGGCCATCATGTAATAATAGTCGGTGAAGTCGATCACCTTGCCGCGCTCCTCCGTCACGCCGAGCGTGGCGAAGATGACGTCGATGCGGCCGGCATTGAGGAACTCGATACGGTTGGAGGCGACGACCGGCACATACTCGATCGCGTCTTCCGAGCCGAGCATCTCCTTCGCCACGGCCTTGGCGATGTCGACCTCGAAGCCGACATTCGCGCCCGCGTCGTCGATGTAGCCGAACGGCACGTAGTCGTTGCGGATGCCGACGATCAGCCGGCCGCGATCCTTGACGCGCTCGAGCTGGTCGGCGTGGGCGGCGGGCGCCGCGAACGTGAAGGCGGCCCCGGCGACCGCCGCCAGCGCAACCGTGCTCATCGCCTTCGCGACGGACGCTTTGAATGCCGATCTCACCCGCGCGAAATTCTTGTGGGTCTGCAAAGACATCTTGGTCCCCTTGTCTGGATTGCCGTTTGCAACTGCGGGCTTGTTCGGCCGCAACGTCTGAGCAGCATGACCCCTACAATATAATTTTCAAATAGATTATCCTCGGTTCAAGATAAGCAGATCTTATGAGGATCGCGCGTTGAACGTTCGGCAGATCGAAGCATTCCAGGCCGTCATGTCGACGGGCAGCGTCACGCGCGCCGGGGAGCGTCTCAGCATCTCCCAGCCTGCGGTCAGCCAGCTCATCGCGCAGTTTGAACGCCATTGCGGTTTCAAGCTCTTCGAGCGCCAGGGCAGCAAGATCGCACCGACGCGGGAGGCCGAGGCGCTCTACACTGAGGTCCAGCGGATGGTGGTAGGGGTCGCGCAGATCGACCGGGTCGCGACCGCGCTGCGCGAGCAGAGCTGGGGGGCGCTCTGCGTCGCGGGCTTCCCGGCGATCACGCGGCGGATGATCCCGGAGATCGTCTACGGCTTCATGGACGCGCGGCCCGACGCCCATTTCCGGGTCGAGAGCATGCGCTCGCGCGCCCTCATCGACGCCGTCGCCGCCCAGCACGCGGACATCGGCTTCAGCGTCATTCCGGGCGACCGGAGCGAGGTGGAGAGCGTGCTCCTCCACGCGCTGCGCGCCCAGTGCATCCTCCACGAAAGCCACCCGTTGGCGCAGAAAGAGACCATCGCGGCGGCGGACCTTGCCGGGCTCCCCTTCGTGTCGCTGGGGCCGCAGGACCTCTCGCGCAACAGGATCGACAGGGTGTTCGACGACCTCAAGATCCCGCGTCACCTGCGCGTGGAGGCGGGCGAGTCGGAGACGACCTTCTCCTTCGTCGCGGCGAACAAGGGCGTCGCGGTGGTCGACCCGATCAGCGCCGCGAACAACCAGTTCACGCAAGTCGTCATCCGCGAGTTCGAGCCCTGCGTGAAGTTCGACCTCTGGCTCATCCGCCCCAAGGCCCGGCGGCCGCTGAACCTGACGGAAGCCTTCGTGGAGTATGCGCTGGACTATATGGCGGAGTTCGCGAGCCGCCATTCGGCGTGAGCTGCGGGGCGTCGTTCCTTGCGCGGCGCGCCGTCATTGATGGAATGACGGGCAGCCCCGCGCGCCCTCAAGAGACGGCGGCCGCTTTGCGCAGGCTCGTGATCATCGAGCTTGCCAGCAGGTGCTCCTTCGCGCGCACGGGGTCCGCCGCGAGCGCCTGAAGCTCGGCGAGGAGGGCGAGGCGTCGGTCCGTGTCGCGCTCGCGCATACGCCGCCGCGCCGCATCGGCCTGGACCATGATCTCGTCGCGCGCGATCGGACGGCGGCGGCGATCGTACCGCGCGAGGAGCGCGTCGTGGTCGCCACCGCCGAGCGCCGCATGGAGCGCTTCGACCAGCTCGTGGGCATCGTGGAGCCCGCCATTCAGCCCCATTCCGCCAACCGGGCTGTGGATGTGGGCCGCATCGCCGGCAAGCGCCACGCGACCGTCCACATATCGCGGCGCCATTCGCATGTGGACCTTGTAGGGGCGAGGCTCCATTCCGAGCGCGAACGGGCCGTCGATGTCGAGAATGCGATGCATCGAGGCCTGCACCGCCTCGGGCGTCAGTTGCGCCTCGAGCGGGATGGCGTCGTCGGCGTAGATCGAGACGCGCCAGACGTCGGCCATCCGCAACAGGCTGAAATTGCCGCCGTCGCGCCACCAGCAATAGGCGACGCTGGTGAGGTCCCGGATGTGGTCCTGGAAGGGAAAGGCGGTCGTGGTGAGGTAGGTCGTTTCCGGATAGGTCAGACCCTCGAAGCCGAGCCCCATCGCCTTGCGCACGGTGCTCTTCGCGCCGTCGCAGCCGACGAGGAAGCGCGCGCGGAACGCGACCGGCCCCGACGGGCCTTCGGCGGCGACGGTGACGCCCGCCTCGGCCTGGGTGAAGCCGGTCACGCATGTCGAGAGGTGCGCTTCGCAGCTTCCGGCGAGGTGCTGGCGGAAGATCTCCTGCAGCTCCCATTGCTCGCACTGGAGGCGATAGGGATGGTTCGTCTCCCCGGCGATCAGCGACATGTCGAACACGGCGCGCTCGCCGGTCGGATGCATCCGCACCTCCCACTCGCGGCAGATCCGCCCCCGCGCGACGAGGGGCGCGCCGACGCCAACCTCGTCGAGCATGTCGAGCGTCGGCGCATGGAAGGTGGAGGCGCGGTAGTCGACGACCGGCTCCGCCTCCGCTTCGACGAGGGCGACGTCGTAGCCGAGACGCGCAAGGCGCAACGCGGTGAACTGGCCGACCGGGCCCGCGCCCGCGACAATCACATCGAACGGTCTCACGTCTCGTCCTTCATTCATCTGGCCGGTGTGATGGGGCGTCGGGGCGCCCGTCCGCGCGAAGGCGCGCGGTCGCGTCCGGGTCGACCGCGCCTTCGGGGGTGAGCGCGACGCGGTAGACATCGCGGGCGGTGACGATATCGATCCGTTCGTCGGCGACATCCGCCGCGACGCGCGCGGCGGGTCGCTCGTGCGGCGGGCCGAAGCCAGCGCCGCCCGGCAGGCGCAGGCACAGCCGGTCGCCGGCCGGGATCTCCTGCCGGCCGAGCCCCGCGATCGGCGCACCGGATGCCAGAAAGGCGGCGCCCGCCGCGCCATCGCGGCCGCCATCGCGCCCCTTCGCGGCGTGTCGGATCCTGTCATAGAGGGCGAAGACGGTGAACGGCTCGCCGCTCAGCGTGGCGACCTCCACCTGCTGGGCGAGGCCGCCGCGCTGGCGTCCGTCTCCGGCCGAGCCGCACACCAGCTCCTTGCGCCAGATCACCACCGGGGCGATCGCCTCGATCACCTCGCTCGCCGTGGCGCGGATGCCGCTCGGGAAGGCGGTCGCGCTCATCCCGTCGAGCGTCGCGCGCGCACCGGAGCCGCCGGCATTGAAGAAGACCGCGTCGAAGCGCGGGTCGTGCGGGCCGGCCCCGCCGCCGCGCAGCTGCGCCGTCCACACGCAGGAGGCGCCGTCGGCGGGGACGCGGCCCGGCAGGGCCTGCGCCAGGCAGTTCATCACGAGTTCCGGGATGAATTGCCCGATAATGTGCCGCGCGGCGACCGGCCATGGCCGCTCCACATTGAGGACGCTGCCGCGCGGCGCGCTGACGCCGATCGGCGCGAGCGCCCCGTGATTGTTGGGCAGATCGGGCGCGATGACCGCCTTGATGCCGAATGTGGCGTAGGCGGCGGTGTAGTTCATGACGAGGTTGACGCCGAACGGCAGCGCATCCGCGGAACCCGCGAAGTCGCAGTGGACCCCGTCCCCCGCGATGGTGAGGCGGCCGCGCAGAATGATCGGCGCGCCGAACCCGTCGAGCGTGAGTGACGACGTCCACGCCCCGTCCGGGCATTTGGCGATGGCGGCGCGGGTTGCCGCCTCGGTGCGGCCGACGATCGCCTCCGCGAGATCGTCGAAATCGTCGAGCGCGAACTCGGCGAGGAGCGCGGACAATTCCACCCCGGCCCGCTCGCCCGCCGTGACCATCGACAGGATGTCGCCCTCGACCTCGTCCGGATGACGGACATTCTCGCGGATGATGGCGCGGATGTCCTCGTTGAACCGGCCCTCGGCGAAGATCCGCATGATCGGGAGCGCGAGACCCTCTTCGTAGACGGAGCGGCCGTCGGCGGTCTGGCCGAGCCCGCCGATGTCGACCTGATGGCAGGTGCTCGCCACGAGGGCGACCACCTTGCCCCGGTGGAAGGCCGGGCTCACGAGGGTGAGGTCATGGCGATGCCCGGAGGCGAGCCATGGGTCGTTCGTGACGAAGTGGTCGCCGGGCCGCATCGTCTCGACGGGGAAACGGTCGATGAAGTGGACGACGGTGGCGGCCATCGCGTTGACGTGGCCGGGCGTGCCGGTGGCGGCCTGGGCCACCATGCGCCCGGTGCGGTCGAAGAGGCCGAAGGAGAGGTCCTCGGCCTCGCGGACGGTCGAGCAGAAGGCCGTGCGAACGAGAACGCGCGCTTCCTCCTCGGCGAGCGCGAGGAGCCGGTCCCACAGGATCTGGAAGGCGAGCGGGTCAATCGGCATGGGGCGGGACATCGCGTGTGAGGTGGAGGGTGCCGTCCGACGCGACCGTCATCGACCAGCCCGGCGGCACGGCCGTCGTCGTCGCGTCCTCCCGGACCAGGCAGGGTCCGCCGACCGTGTCGCCGGGAGAGAGGCGGCGCCGGGCGAAGATCGCATGGGGGATCACCGGGTGCCGCGCACCGCCCACCGTGAGGCGGCCGTCCGCCTTCTCGTCGGCGGGGCGACGTTGCGCCGGCGTGGCCGGCTCCGGCGGCGGGGCGGTCGTCGAGCCGACGCGGCACGTCCAGCTCACGACCTCGACGTCGATGGCGTCCAGCGTGCGGCCATAGAGGCGCGCATAGGCCGCCTCGAACGCATCGCGGAGGTCTGCCGCCGCCGCGGTGGGTGCAGGGATGGGCACTTCCAGTTCGTGCCCCTGGCCGCGATAGCGCATCGTCGCCCGCCAGCCGATGGTCGGCGCGTCCCCGGCCATCGAGGGGGCGAGGAGGGCGCGCGTCTCGCATTCCATCCGTTCGCGCAGGGTTGCGAGGGCTGGTTTCGTGTCGCCGCCGCCGAGGACGTGCGGGTGCGTGCGCGTCACCTCAAAGGCGAAATCGGCGGCGAGCAAGCCGACCGCCGAGCCGACACCGGCGTCGGGCGGGACGAGAACGGTCGAGATGCCGATCGCCTCCGCGAGGCTCGCGGCGTGGAGCGGGCCGCCGCCCCCGAAGGCGATCAGCACGCGCTGCGCCGGGTTGGCGCCGTTCTCCACGGCATGGAGCCGGGCGGCGAGGGCCATCGCTTCGTCGACGGCGGCGAGGATCGCCGCAGGCCCGTCCGCCATCTCCGCGCCGTCGAGCCTGGCGATCGCCGCCGCGGCCTTCTCGCGGCACAGCGGCACCTGCCCGCCGGCGAAGGTTTCGGGCGTCACGCGGCCGAGGAGGAGGTTCGCGTCCGTCACCGTCGGCTCCGTGCCGCCCTGCGCGTAGCACGCGGGACCTGGATCCGACCCCGTGCCTTCCGGTCCGACGCGCAGGCGACCCAGCGTGTCCCGCCAGGCGACCGATCCGCCCCCGGCGCCGATCTCGAGGAGGTCGACGCTCGGGATCTTGAGCGGGAGGCCGCTGCCTCTGACGAACTTCGCCATCCGCGCCACCTCGAGGCTCGACGTCAGATGCGGCGCGCCATTGTCGATCAGCGTCATCTTGGCCGTCGTGCCGCCGAGATCGAAGGCGAGCGCCGCCGGGACGGAATGTCGTGCGGCGAGCCGCGCGGCGAAGATCGCGCCGCCCGCCGGCCCCGATTCGATCAGCCGGACGGGATAACGTTCGCCGGTTGCAAAGTCGCAGAGCGTACCGCTCGACAACATCAGGAGGCGGGGGCAGGCGTAGCCCCTCGCGTCGAGCGCATCGCCGAGGCGCGCCAGATAGCGCGCGATGAGCGGCTTCACGTAGGCGTTCGCCGCCGCGGTGGTGAAGCGCTCATATTCCCGCATCACCGGCGCGACGTCGCAGGAGAGCGTCAGCGCCACGCCCGGCATCAGCGCGGCGAGGATATCGGCCGCCTCCGCCTCGTGCTCCGGATTGACGTAGCTGTTCATGAAGGCGATCGCGACGCTGTCGACCGCGTCCGCCATCAGCCGGGCGGCGGTTGCGGCGAGTGCGGCGCGGTCGAGGGGCACCAGCACCCGGCCGTCGGCCGCAATCCGCTCCGGCACCGTGAGGCGGCGGCGGCGCGGCACGAGCGGGGCCGGCTTTTCCATGTTGAGGTCGTACTGGGCGTAGCGATCCTCGCGGCCCATCTCGAGGACGTCGCGAAAGCCCTCCGTGGTCACGAGGCCGGTGCGCGCGCCACGCCGCTCGATCACGGCGTTCGTCGCGAGCGTCGTGCCGTGGACGATGGCGGTGACATCGCCGGGCCCGAGGCCGGCCTGCGCGACGAGAGAGTCGAGCGCGCCGAGGATTGCATCTTCCGGCCGGGCCCCGGTGGTGAGGCGTTTGTCGAACAGGGTTCGACCGTCGGACATTTCCATGAATGTGTCGGTGAAGGTCCCACCGACATCGACACCGATTTTGGCTGTGACCACCGCAGAGGGACATCCGGACGATTGAACTCGTCCCATCGAAGCCCGCGGCGGCGGCGATAAAAACCACAATAAATAGAGCCGACCTGTCGAATTTTTTGCGACCGCCGCTCGGGGCGCACGCCACGCGGCAGTCCGGGCCGATCACGCTCAAATTAGCAAACCGGTTGCGAAAATTTGTAATTGCTCGCCGCGTAGGCTCGCCTAACCTCAGGGCAGTGAAGGGTTTGAGGCGGGCTGGAGATGATTGGCGGAAGCGCCGTTGAGGCTGGAGCGCACGTCCGTCTGAGCCGCGTGCGTAAAACGTTTGCGACGGCCAAGGGGCCGATCGAAGCGCTCGCGAACGTGGACCTTGACGTGCGGCCCGGCGAGTTCGTCTCCATTCTCGGCCCGAGCGGTTGCGGCAAGAGCACCTTGCTGATGGCGGTCGCCGGTCTCGAGGCGACCACCGACGGCGTCGTCGAGATCTCGCATCGCCCCATCGATGGACCGCGCCGCGAGACGGCGGTGGTGTTCCAGGACGCGACCCTGCTCCCCTGGCGTTCGGCGCTTCAGAATGTGCTCTACCCCGCGCAGATCGCGCGCGAGCGGCGCGAGGTCCACGAACCGCGCGCCCGCGCGCTCCTGTCACGTGTCGGCCTCGCGGGCTTCGAGGATCATCGGCCCGGCCAGCTCTCCGGTGGGATGCGCCAGCGCGTCGCCTTGTGCCGCGCCCTCGTCCAGGAGCCGGATCTCCTCCTGATGGACGAACCCTTCTCGGCGCTCGACGCGATCACCCGCGACGAGATGGTCGATCTGATGCTCTCGCTCTGGGACGAGGAGCGCGGCTGCACGGCGATCTTCGTCACCCACTCGATCCACGAAGCGGCGCTCCTGTCGGACAGGGTGGTCGTGATGCGCCGTGCGCCGTGCGAGGTGCTCGCCGACATCACCGTGCCGTTCGCGCGCCCGCGCCGCATGAGTATCGTCGACGAGCCGGAATTCGTCGCCCTCTGTTCCAAGCTGCGGCGCTTGATCGAAGTCTCGATGGGGCGGCGGGACCACAAGGATGTCTGATGCAACCGAGCGCCTCGTCCTTCCCGCGTCGCGCGCCGAGCGTCCCCGCCTCGTGACCACACGCTGGCTGACGATCGCCCGTGCCGTGTTGCTGCCGCTTCTCACGGCGGGGCTGATCCTCTTCGCATGGTGGATGGTCACCACCTTCAGCGGGCTTCCGGCGGTGATCCTGCCGCCGCCCGACGCGGTGTGGCGGCTTCTCTCGACGAACATGTCCGTGCTCGCCCCGCACCTGTGGCAGACGCTGATCGAATCGACGCTCGGCTTCCTGATCGCCTCCGTCTCCGGCGTCGCGATCGCGATCGCCATCACCTATTCGAGCGTTCTGAGAGAAGCGTTCTACCCGCACCTCGTCCTCTTCCAGCTCATCCCGAAAGTGGCGCTGGCGCCGCTCTTCGTCGTGTGGCTCGGCATTGGCGCGCCGGCCCGGCTCGCCTTCGCGACCTTCATCGCCTTCTTCCCGATGGTGATCGCGACGGCTCAGGGGCTGACCGAGGTGCCCTCCGACATGATCCGCCTGTCACGCTCGCTCTCGGCGAGCCGGTGGCAGGTCTTCACGACGATCCGCCTGCCATACGCGATGCCCTACATCTTCGCCGGCATGAAGATCTCCGTCACGATGGCGATGATCGGCATCATCATCGGCGAGTTCATCGCGTCCCAGAAGGGGCTCGGCTACCTCATCCTGTTCGCGTCATCGCAGGCGAACACCACCCTCATCCTGGCCGCCGTCGCGCTCCTGTGCGTGATCGGACTCGCGCAGTTCGGGATCGTCGTCGTCCTGGAGCGCATCGTGCGCCGCCACTACGGCATCCATTGAGACACGCCCGCGCGCGCTCCGCGGATGGCTGGCCGCCGCAAACCACAAGGTAATCGTTGATGTCAAAGGACACCGTGCTCATCGTCGGAGGTGGTCCGGTCGGGATGACGACGGCGCTGGCGCTCGCGCGGAAGGGGATTCCGGTGCGCGTCTTCGAAGGGGCAGCGGATTTTGCCAGCGACCCGCGCGCCTCCTCGATCCATCCGGCGAGCCTCGACATGCTGGAGACGCTCGGGCTCGACGAGGACATCCTGCGCCTCGGCCACCACGTCTTCACCTGGCAATTCTGGGACCGCGTCGAAGGGCCGATCGTGACGCTCCATCTCGGCGAGCTTGAGGGGCTGACGCGCCACCCCTTCCGCATCCAGCTCGAGCAGCACGTCCTCTGCGCCCTCATCGCCGATCGCCTCGCCGCGCTCGGAATGCCGGTCGAGTTCCAGAGCCGGGTGACGGGCCTGTCGCAGGACGAGAACGGCGTCTCCATCACGGTGGAGACCCCGGAGGGCACGACCGAGGCGCGGGGGCGCTTCCTGGTGGCGGCGGACGGCGGCAAGAGCACGGTGCGCAAGGCGCTTGCCATCCCGTTCGAGGGCTACAGCCTCAACGAACTCTTCGTGGTGGTGACCACCGAGCACGACTTCCGCCGGTACGGCTACGAGGACGCCTGCCACTTCGCCGACCCGGACGAGTGGGCGACGCTCTTCCGCGTCCCGAACGGCGGGGGCGACCCCTTCTGGCGCATCTCGATGCCGGTGCTTCCGGGCGTCTCGCGCGAGGAGGCGCCGGACTTCGAGGTGTGCTCCAACCGGCTGAAGATGCTCGTCGGTCCGGACGACAGGGTGGAGGTCTTCCACTCGAACCTCTACGGCGTGCAGCAGCGCGTGGCGCAGCGCTTCCGCGACGGGCGGGCGCTCCTCGCCGGCGACGCCGCCCACGTCAACGGCCCCACCGGCGCGCTCGGCATGAATTTCGGCATCCAGGACGCGGTGTTCCTCGCCGACCAGCTTGCCGCCGTGTTCGAGAGCGGGAGCGACGCACCGCTCGACCGTTATGACCGGATGCGCCGCACCCTCGCCGAGGCGATCCTCCAGGTGCAGCCGAAGCGCATCAAGGCGCGCCTCGAACTGCGCGACCCCGAGGAGCGGCGGCGCCGCAATGCGGACCTGCGCCGCCTCGCCGAGGACGACGCGCGCCGCATCGCCTTCCTCAAGGAGCAGTCGATGCTGAACAGCGTCGAAGAATCGCTCGCGATCCATTGATCCAGGCCCTCATCAGGAGACCTTTGCCATGACCGGAAAGACTGAGATCACCCGGCGCACGATGCTCGCCGGGGCCGCCGCTCTCGGGGTGGGCGCCGCTCTCGCGCGGCCCGCCATCGCCCAGGGGCTGAAGACCATCAAGTTCGCGAATTCCTGGGTGCCCGAGGGCTCCAACCTGCCCGCCTACGTGGCGCTCGGCCAGGGCTACTGGAAGGATCGCGGCTTCAATGTCGAGATCACGCCGCGCGTCGGCGCGCAGCAGATCTTCACCGGCGATTTCGACATCGGCTTCCTGAACGGCTCGACGCTTCCGGTCCACAAGGCGCGCGGCATCGACCTCATCGCCATCGGGCAGCTCGACTACAAGACGACGATGGGGGTCGGCCTCCTCGCGAACTCGCCGATCACCAAGCCGCAGGACCTCGAGGGCAAGCGGCTCGGCTCCTCGACGACCTCGTCGGAATATCCGTTCCTCCCGGCCTACGCCGCGGCGGCGGGGTTCGACCTCGCCAAGGTGGAGCAGGTGCAGCTCGACACCCAGGTGCGTGAGACGGCGCTGCTGCGCGGCGACGTCGACGCCATCACCGGCGTCGGCTCGTCCATCCTGTCGAAGCTCGTCCCCCAGGGCGAGGACGTGAAGTTCATGCTCTACAACGACGCCGGCCTCGATCAGCTGATGGGGCAGACGATGGTCGTCACCCCCGCCATGCTCCAGAGCGATCCCGAGATGTGCGCCGCGATCGTGGACGGCATGATGGAGGCGATCAAGTTCACCGCGCTCAACCCGGAGAAGGCGATCGAGATCTTCCTCGAGCAGGTGCCGGAGATGGCGCTGAACCCGGTCGCCCAGGAGCAGCTCAAGCTTTCGCTCGGCATCACGCAGACAATGAACCTCGTGCCCGAGGTGAAGGAGCACGGTCAGGGCTGGATGAAGGCCGAGAAATATCTCGGAATGTGGGATCTCGCGCAGAAATACGTGATCAAGGAAGATCAGCCGGCGCCGCCCGTCGAGACGCTTCTCAGCAACCAGTTCGTCGGCAAGCACACCTACACCGACGAGGAATGGACCGCGCTGAACGCGCGTCTGGAGCCCTACAAGGCGTTCTTCACGGTCTGATCCGGGCCCTGGCCGCGCGGCGGCGCGTCTCCCTCGTCGAGCCAGTCCTCGAAGCGGGACTTGATGCGCCGCATGCAGTGCGACATCGCGGCCGACGGGGTGCGGCCCCGCCGGACGCAGCAGGCGAGGAGGCCCGCGACGGCCGGCGACTGTTCGAGCGGCACATAGGTGATGCCGGGGCGCAGCGAATCGACCCCGGCACGGCTTCGCGTCTGCATGCCGAAGCCGAGCCCGGCGCGCACCAGGTCGGCCATCAGCTCGAACGAGTTCGTCACCAGCTTGGGTGTCCTCTCGAGGTCCGCGGCGACGAGCATCGTGTCGACGAGGCGGCGCAGCATGATCTCCGGCCCCGGCAGGATGAGCCGCTCCGATGCGAGCGTGTCGAGCGAGATGGCCGCCGCCTGCGCCATAGGATGATCGGCCGGCATCATCGCGTAGAGGTGGATGGGGCTCGCGGCGACGACCTCGATCTCGCGCCGGGCCGCGACGCCGAGCGCGACGACGATGTCGACCTGATCGGCGAGCAGGAGATCGAGCAGCATCGGGGAGTTGCCGCACGTCACCTCGAACGAGACGGCCGGGTGGTCCTTGCAGAAGTCGGCGATGAAGCCGACGGCGAATTCCCGGCCGATGGTCTCGTTGACGCCGAGCGACACGCGCCCGCGCTTCAGACCCTGGAGCGCATCGACCTCGGACCGCGCGAGGGCGAGCTCCTGCATGGCGCGGTTCACGCGGTAGAGGAGGGCTTCCCCGGCGGCGGTGAGGCGGCAGCTGTTGCGCCCGCGGCCGCGATCGAAGAGCTCGGTGCCGAGCTCGGTCTCCAGAAGCTTGATCTGCCGGTTGACGGCGCTCGGCGCAATTCGCAGCACCTCGCCGGCCGCGCTGAAGGAGCCATGCTGCGCGACCTCGTAGAAGTAGCGCAGCGAGGCCGACTGCTGGATCTGCGGGACCAGTCCTACCGGCATCGCAATCGTCCCGGCATCATGGACTGTTCTCCTCGTTCAGGGCGCGGCCGAGGCCACGCGGTCGCGTCGCGTCGGCGAAGCGCGCGGCGGTCCACGACGATCTCTTTGAGGTGATAGCGGATGCGCCCGGATGAGAACAATCCGACACGGCAATCACCGGACGCGTGAACCGGCCTCGGCGGATGAAGCCCCGGCATTGTGTCGTTGTTGTTGCTTCTGCTGGTCGTCGGGCTACTCTGTTCCATGGGTCAAGGGATGGTTCCGTCCATCGGGCCGATCCTGAAAATATGGGCTTCATCATGTCCGATAGTGATGCGCTGAAGGATCGTCTGGATCAGTTCAAGAAGCGTCTCGACGATGCGACCAAGAAGCTGGCCATGAAGGGGCGGCTTCGCAACGCCAACCATCTCACCAGCGGGGAACTCCAGGCGCGCCACGCGTTTCTGCAGTCCGAACTCGACAAGGGGATCGTCGCCCTCGATGCGCAGGGTGACCGCGTCGGGGTCCTCGAAGCGGACTTCATGGACTGGCTGAACCAGATCGATCTCGAGGACGGAAAATATTGAGGGGCGACCCGGTCCTCGGTGAAGGGCCGGATCGGCCCGGCCCTCCGCGACAGCAACCCGCCCCGTCTCCAGCGCCTTCTGGTCGCGCGGAGGGGGCTGGGGCCTACAGCGCCCTGATGTCCCCGTTTCAGCTCCGTCATATGGTTCTGAAGAACCGCGTGATGAGCACGGCCCATGCGCCAGCCTACACCGCCGGCGGCGTCACGAACGAGCGCTACGTCGCCTACCACGAGGAGAAGGCCAAAGGCGGCCTCGCGCTCACGATGTTCGGCGGCTCGTCGAATGTGAGCCGCGACGCCGGCAGCATCTACGGCCAGATCTATGTCGGCTCGGACGAGATCGTCCCGTATTTCCAGGCCTTCGCCAAGCGCATCCATCGCCATGGCGCGGCGCTGATGTGCCAGATCAGCCATATGGGCCGGCGCACCTCCTGGGACGCGGGGGACTGGTTCCCGACCATCGCGCCCTCCGTCGTGCGCGACCCGGCACACCACTCGATGCCGCGAGAGATGAGCACGCGCGATATCCTTCGCATCACCAAGGATTTCGGACGCGCCGCACGACGCTGCCGGGACGGTGACCTCGACGGGTGCGAGCTTCTCGCGACGACCCATCTCCTCGGACAGTTCCTCTCCCCGATTTCGAACCGTCGCACCGACGCCTATGGCGGCTCGCTCGAGAACCGCGCCCGCTTTCTCATGGAAACGATCGAAGAGGCGCGCCTGCAGGCGGGTGAGGATTTCATCATCGGCGTGCGCTTCGCGGCCGACGAGTCCAACGAGGAGGGTCTCACCGCCGAGGAGGGGCTCGAAATCGCGCGCCTGATCGCGCGCACCGGCGCGATCGACTTCCTCAACGTCAACGGCAAGTACGCCGGCACCGGGCTCGGCATGGCCGAGACCTATCCCGGAATGGCGTTTGCGAGCGCCCCCTACATCGCTTTGGCACGGGCGGTGAGGGACGCCTCCGGCCTTCCAGTCTTTCAGGCGGCGCGGATCACAGACCTTCCCACGGCGAACTTCGCGGTGGCGGAGGGCTATCTCGACATGGTGGGCATGACGCGCCCCCACATCGCCGACCCCCACATCGTGGCGAAGGCAGCGAGGGGGGAGGAGGCGCGCATCCGTCCCTGCGTCGGCGCCGGCTATTGCATCGACCGCGGCTATCGCGGTCGCGAATCCCTTTGCCTCTTCAACGCGGCGACCGGCCGCGAGCAGACGATGCCGCACGTGATCGCGCGGGCGGACGAGCCGAAGCGTGTCGTGGTGGTCGGCGGCGGGCCGGCGGGGCTCGAGGCGGCTCGGGTCTCCGCCGAACGCGGCCACGCCGTCACCCTGTTCGAAGCCGGCGCGCAGCTCGGCGGCCAGCTCGTTCTTGCGGCGCGGGCCACCTGGCGGCGGGACATGTCGGGCATCGTCGACTGGTACCGTTCGGAACTCGACCTCCTCGGCGTCGACGTGCGGCTCGGCGTCTACGCGGCTCTTGCCGACGTTGAGGCGTTGTCGCCTGATATCGTGATCATCGCGACCGGCGGCGTCCCCCAGATCATGCTGCCGGAGGGCGGGGACGCGCTGGTGACCACATCGTGGGATCTTCTCGGCGGCCAGACGCCGCTCGGCGCGCGTGTCCTCGTCTACGACGAGACCGGCGACCATTCCGGCCTCTCGACCGCCGAGTTCGCCGCGCAGAGCGCGGAAGAGGTCGAACTCGCCACGCCGAACCGGCAGGTCGGCGATGCGATCGGGGGCCTCAACTACCCCGTGCACCTGCGCGAACTCTACGGAGCCGGCGTCCGGCTCACGACCGACCTGCGTCTTCTCGGGATCGTGCGCTCGGGCAACGCGCTGCGGGTGCGGCTTCGCAACATCTACACGCGCGAGGTGGAAGAGCGGGAGGTGGACAGCGTCGTCACGAATTTCGGCACCGAGCCGGCGGACGCGCTCTTCCATACCCTCGCCCCGCGCTCCCGCAACGGCGGCGAATTCGACATCGACGCGTTGGCGGAAGGATATCTCCATGCCGAGGAGATCAACGCGGACGGGGCCTACCAGCTTTTCCGGGTCGGCGATGCCGTGTCGAGCCGCAACGTCCACGCGGCGATCTACGATGCGCTGCGCATCTGCTGCCGGCTCTGACATGGCCGCACCCCGCATCGGCACGCATGGCGGGCGCGGGACGCTCGGCGGCGAACGAAACGGCCGGGGAGGGGCGTTCCCCATCCCCGGCCGATCGGGAGCCGGTCCAAGGTCGGTCGACCGCTGAGGCGCGCGACGGCCGGCGGGCCGGGTGTCAGGCCACGTCGCCGATGCCGGGCGCACGCTTGCGGCCGACGACCATCGCGCGGGCGAGGTTCTCGCGATGGCGCAAGCTCGCGACGACGACGCCGAGGACATGAAGGGCCACCAGCGCGAGCATCGTGTTGGCGAGGGTCTCGTGCGTCGCCAACACCCAATCGACGCCCCAGAAGGCGTCACGGGTGTACATCCATCCGGTGAGGGCCGTTCCGCCCATGCACAGGATGAGGGCGATGATCATCGCCCCGCCCGCCGGATTGTGCCCGACATAGCGAACCTCGCCGCCGCGCAGCATGGACCCGAGATAGCGCGCGATCGTCCCCGGTGAGCGGACGAACTGGCTGAAGCGCGCATATCTCGGCCCGGCAAAGCCCCACAGGAGGCGGAACGCGATGAGCGCGCCCGCCGCATAGCCCGCCCACTCGTGGAGGTCCCGCCAGTCGTCGGCGGTGAGCCACGCGATGGCGAAGCTCGCGACGAGCGACCAGTGGAAGAGCCGAACGAGCGGGTCCCAGACCTTGATGTCCGGCCCCGCCATCTCAGTCGTCCTCGCCGACCGCCTCGAAGGTCTTCGGATCGAAGTAGACCTCCTTGCGCTTGCCGTCCTTGTCGAAGCCGTAGACCTCGTAGCAGCCCTCGTCGGTCTTGATGTTGCGGATCTTCCAGCCCTCGCCCTCGAGCTTGGCCTGGAGGACTTCGCGCGGCTGCCAGTCGGCGACCGGAACGTTGCAGCGCGCATCTTCGGCGAAGGCGCTGCCCGCGCCGAAGGCGGCGAGGGCGACGGACGACAGGATCAAGGTGCGGATCATCGGGTTCTCCCGTAATTGCGTTTCGATGCCCTGAAGTCGCGTCGCCGCCTGACGGGATCCTGACGGACGCCGCGCGCGCCGTCAGGTTGGCGTAAGGTTCGGCCGGCATCGGCGAGGGCTTTGATTTTTGCGGGGATGATCGGTGCGGATTCTGCTGGTGGAGGACGATGTCGGCCTCGGCGAAGCCGTGCGCGATCAGGTGGCCGCCGACGGGCACGCGGTCGACTGGGTGCAGCGCCTCGGCGACGCCGAGACAGGGCTGAAGGCGGTGCCCTACGACCTCGTCCTCCTCGACCTCGTGCTGCCGGACGGGCGCGGCCTTGACCTTCTGCGGTCGCTGCGCACGCGCGGTGACGTGACGCCGGTCGTGATCCTCACCGCGCGCGACCAGATCTCCGACCGCATCGCCGGCCTCAATGCCGGCGCGGACGACTATCTCGTGAAGCCCTTCGACCTCACCGAATTGTCGGCGCGCGTCGCCGCCGTCTCGCGGCGCTATCACGGCAACCCCAATCCGCTGATCCGGCACGGTGCGCTGGAGGCGGACCTCGCCGGCCGCAGGCTCTCCCGCGAGGGGGCCGTGATCGACCTCACCGCCCGCGAGTGGGTCCTGTTCGAGGCACTCCTGCAGCGGCCCGGCATGATCCTGTCGAAGCGGCAGCTCGAGGACCGCCTCTACGCCTTCGACCAGGCGATCGAGAGCAACACGATCGAGGCGCACGTGAGCCGGCTGCGCAAGAAGCTCGGCCGCGACGCGATCGAGACCATCCGCGGCGTCGGCTACAGGCTCGGGCCCGGATGAGCCGCCCCATCAGCCTCGCGCGCCGCCTCGGGCTCGGCCTCGCTCTGGGCGTCGCGTGTCTGTGGCTCGTCGCGACCCTCGTCGCCGGGATCATCGTGCGGCACGAGCTCGACGAGGCGTTCGACGGCGCGCTCCAGGAGACCGCGCAGCGCCTGCTGCCGTTCGCAGTCGTCGACATCGTCGAGCGGGAGGAGGGGCTCGCCGAGCATCTCGTCTCGCCGCCATCTTCGCACGACGCGTTCCTCACCTACCTCGTCCGCGACGCGGACGGCAGTCTGCTCCTGCGCTCCCACGACGCCGACCCGGCGGACTTTCCCGCGCGCCCCATGACCGGCTTTCGCACGACGCCCACGCACCGGATCTACGGCGACGCGGCGGTCGGCGGCACGATCGTCCTGGAGGTCGCCGAACCGCTGGAGCATCGTCGCGAGGCGATGTTCGAGGCGGCGGCGGCGCTCCTCTTCCCGCTGGTCATCCTCGTGCCGCTCAGCCTTCTCGGGGTGTGGCTCCTCGTCCGCTCGGCCTTGCGGCCACTGCGCGACTTCACCGCCGCCATCGGAGCGCGCGGCGGGGCGGACCTCTCGGCGGTTCCGATCGCGCCCGTGCCGGCGGAGATCGCGCCGGTCGCGGCCGAGGTGAACCGCCTCCTCGACCGCCTGCGCCGCGCCTTCGAAGCCGAGCGCAGCTTCTCGGCCAACAGCGCGCACGAATTGAGGACGCCGATCGCGGCGGGCCTTGCGCAGGCGCAGCGCCTCGTCGCCGAAGCGCCGGACGGCCCGCTCAGGGAGCGTGCGGAGCGGGTGGCGGCCGCATTCAAGCGCCTGTCGCAGCTCGCGGAGAAGCTGATGCAGCTGGCGCGGGCGGAGGGGGGCGGCCTCGTGTCCGAGGCGCCGCAGGACCTTGCTGCGATCCTGCGCCATCTCGTGGCGGAGGTCTCCGCGACGGCCGACGGTGCCGGGCGCATCGCGCTCACCCTGCCGGACGGCGGAACCATGTCCCGCCTCGATCCGGACGCCTTCGCGATCATGGTGCGCAATCTCATCGAGAACGGCCTGCGCCACGGCCGGCCCGGCGCGCCCGTCCGCATCCGGCTGGAGGACGGCATCGTCAGCGTCGCCAGCGAAGGCCCCGCCGTCCCGCCGGAGACTCTCGCCTCGCTGACGCAGCGATTTGAGCGGGGCGCGGCCGTGTCGGAGGGGAGCGGGCTCGGCCTCGCCATCGCCGAGGCGATCGCGGTGGGGGCGGGCGGGACGCTCGATCTCGCGTCCCCGGCGACGGGTCGTGCCGACGGGTTCGAGGTGCGGATCCGCCTGCCTGAGGCCGCCGGTCCGGCGCGAAAGGAAAGCTGATGCCTGCACCGGGCCGATCGAGGCTCGACGCTCCGTTTCTCGTGCGCGACTATGAACGCCGCGCGAGGGGCGTGGGGGTCGGACGCCTGTCTTCCGAAGGGCGCGCTTCAATCGTCCCTGCCGGGAGGAAGTGAGCGGCATGGACCAGGGCATCACCGATCGCCTCAAGACGGCAATCCTGCTGATGGCGCTCGCCGGCCTCGTCACGGGCCTCGTGCTCCATTTCGCCGGCCAGGCCGCGCTCGCCAACCTCGCCTGGACGGCCGGTGTCGTCCCCGCCCTCATCGCCCTCGTCGTGGAGATCCTGCGCAGCATCGGGCGGGGCGAAGTGGGGCTCGACATCGTCGCCGCGCTCTCGATGACGGCGGCGTTGGTGTTCGGCGAAACCCTCGCGGCGGCCGTCGTCGCGGTGATGTATTCGGGCGGAACGTTCCTGGAGAGCTTCGCCGAGGGCCGCGCCCGGCGCGAGATGCACGACCTCCTGTCCCGCGTCCCGCGCACGGCGACCCGCTACCGGAATGGCGGCCTGGAGGACGTGCCCCTCGACGATATCGCGCCCGGAGACCGGCTCCTCATTCGGCAAGGCGATGTGGTGCCGGTGGACGGCACCGTGGCGTCCGACGCGGCCTTCCTCGACACCTCGGCGCTCACCGGCGAGTCGCTGCCCGTGCGCCTCACGCGCGGGGCCGACGCCATGAGCGGCTCGACCAATGCCGGCGAGGTCTTCGACCTCACCGCCGTGCGCCGCGCGAAGGAGAGTACCTATGCCGGGATCGTCCGGCTCGTCGAGGCGGCGCAGCGGTCGAAGGCGCCGATGTCCCGCCTCGCGGACCGCTGGTCGCTGGGCTTCCTCGCCGTCACGGTGATTATCGCGTTCGCGGCCTGGTGGTTCACCAACGATCCGATCCGCGCCGTCGCCGTGCTGGTGGTGGCGACACCGTGCCCGCTGATCCTCGCCGTGCCCGTGGCGCTGGTCGCGGGCCTCTCCCGCGCCGCCCATTTCGGCGTCCTCATCAAGGGGGCGGGTCCGCTCGAGACGATGGCGCGCATCCGCACGCTGATCCTCGACAAGACGGGGACGCTGACCGACGGCCGCCCGCAGATCGTCTCGATCGACAGCCGCAACGGCATGGACGAGAACGATATCCTGCGCTTCGCCGCAGCGCTCGACCAGGCCTCCAAGCACCCGGTGGCACAGGCGAGCGTCGCGGCGGCGAAGGCGCGTGGCCTCGCGCTGCCCGTTCCCTCCGATGTGACGGAAATTCCGGGCGAAGGCGTCATCGGATGCGTCGACGGCCGCCGGATCATCGTCGGCGGCAACGGGTTTGTCGCGGGCCGCGTCGGAACGCCATCCGCCGACGATCTCGCCGTCGCCGCGGGATCCGTGGTCGTCGCGGTGGCGGTCGATGGCCGGATGGCGGGCCGTCTCGTGATGAGCGATCCGCTGCGGGAGGGGGCCGGCGCGATGCTCGACGGGCTGCGCCGCGAGGGCGTCGAGCGCATCCTGCTCGCGACCGGCGACCGCGCGGATGTGGCGGAGCGCGTGACGGAGGGGCTCGGCCTCAACGGTGTGCGCGCCGGCCTGACGCCGGACCAGAAGGTCCTCCTGGTCCTCACCGAGCGCAAGAACGGCCCGGTCATGATGGTGGGCGATGGGGTGAACGACGCCCCCGCGCTCGCCGCGGCCGACGTGGGCGTCGCGATGGGCGCGCGGGGGGCGGCTGCCTCGGCCGAAGCCGCCGATGTCGTGCTCCTCGTCGACCGCGTGGACCGGCTGGTGCCGGGCATCGAGATCGCACGCGCCGCGCGACGGATCGCCGTCGAAAGCGTCGTGGCGGGGATCGGTCTCTCCGTCCTCGGGATGATCGCGGCCGCCTTCGGCTATCTGACGCCGGTGGAGGGCGCGCTCCTCCAGGAGGCGATCGACGTCGCCGTGATCCTCAACGCGCTGCGCGCCCTGCAGATCAAACCCCGCGAGATCGCCGCGCCGAAGACGCAGCCTGGCACGCTCGCAATCGCCGAGTGACCCGTGCCATGAACGCGGCGAGCCAGTAATTCCTACACGCACTATTTTGCAAAAGTTGCGCAAAGAGCGCGGAAAATTGCCGTGGCGCATGCGTTACAGGCACCGTCAGATCCGATATCCGGCAGCGCATCGAGGCCCTGTTTCCGGTTGATAAATGCAGGACACCTCCGCCTAGCTGAGCGTCGGCACATGACCTTCGAAGCATCTGTGCCATCCGGTCGGGCGTAAGGGGCGTTGCCGCATGGGACGAAAGGGCGTGGGGCGGGCGACGGTCCGGATGGGCGATCAAGCCACTCACCGCCATCGCCTGCGCAAGGCGAAGATCGTGACGTCGACGCTCCTGCTGCAATCGACGGCCCTCGTCGGATCGTTGGTTGGGATACCGGGCGCGCTCTATTCGCGAGCCTACGCCCAGGCCAAATGCAGCCCCTCGGTCAGCGCCTATGTGCTGGACGCCGGCGGCAAGCGGCAAGCATCCGACACCACCATCCCCCAGCAGACTTTCACCTGCACGATCACGTCGGACGCAACAGTGACGACGCCGCAATATGTCTATGGCGGCCCGTACATGTTCTACGAAAACCCACCGACGACGCAGGTCTTCGTCGGGAGGGATAGCGAGGGCTACGACGTCTATAGAGGCTATGTCGGCGCGGCATCGCCCCAGCCAGGTCTGAACATCGCGGTCGACAACCAGGCCGAGATCCACGTCTCGACCGCGGCCACGACGGGATCGATCCTCGCCCCCGGAACGTCGACGGGCAGTCTTCCCCTCGCGGCGACGTCCCAAGCGCACGGGATCGGCGTGGTGTCGCGTGGGAGCCGCAATTTCTACCGGAAATATGTCAGCGGTCCGAGCGGCACCATCCCCGGAAATGGCGGCAATGCTGGCGCGATCACGATCACGAACACGGCCGATGTGACGAGCGAGGTCGGAGCCGGGATCTACGCGCTCTCGCGTGGCGGCGACGGCCTCTACGCTTATGCGGGCGGCCATGCCGGTGCGGTGTCCATCACCACAAGCGGCACGGTGCGGGGGGCCAGGGCGGGCGTCGTCGGCATCAGCCAGGGCGGTGTCGCCACGGGCTCGGCCGGGGTGGGTGGCGACGAGACGAAGGCCGGTTCGGGCGGGGCGGTGACCGTGACGGTCTATGCGCCGGTCTATGCCACGCAAAGCGGGCCGGCCGTCCTCGCCGCATCCTATGGCGGCAACCGCACGCGGGCGAAAAGCAGCCTCCGGGAGTTCAAGGACCTTGCCCGTTCCCAGACGATGGAGGCGGGGGCCGGCGGTGATGCCGGGACGACGACGCTCAGGGTGGGCTCGTCTGAGAGCGCCTTTTCCGGGACGATCTCCACCGTCTCGTCCGGCATCGTCACAACGGGTAGCCCGGCGCGGGCTTCCGGTGCCGCGATCGCCGCGACCAGTATCGGCGGCGACGGCATCCCGGTCCTCAAAGATCTCGAATACGAAACCTACTATTCGGGCGGCGATGCGGGGACCGTCACCCTCACCGTGAACGCGACGTCGGACGCGCGGTTCGCCACCAAAGGGGACGATTCGACGGCGGTCATCGCGCAGAGCGCGGGTGGGAGAAGCCGCACGGCTCGATATTATAGCCGGGGCAACACCTATGTCGGCGGTGACGGCGCTGACACGAAGGTCACCCTGACCGGGGGCGGGACCATCGACACCGCCGGCGCGTATTCGAGCGGGCTCGTCGCCCAGTCGCTGGGTGGGGCGGGTCAGTCGACATTTGCCGGCACCTATGGAAAGGCCGGCAAGGCCGCAACGGTAACGGTGACGAACGACTTTTCGATCACCACGCAAGGGGACCGTTCGCACGGGATCGTCGCACAATCCGCCGCGGCCGCATTCGGATACGGGATCTACAATTTCGACGGCACGGACAAGATCGTCTGGGGCGACGCGAACACCAGTTCCACCGGCAGCGACGACGTGACGGTCACCAACCACGGTGCCATCATTGTCTACGGGGTCGATTCCCACGGGATCGTCGCGCAGTCCATCGGCGGCGGCGGCGGTATTCTCACCTCGACCGCCCCGCTCGCCGCCTACGGCAGCAGCGGGTTCGACGCGAACGGCCAGCAACAGGTCGGCGGGGCGTCGAAGAAGGCCGGCGGCGCAACGGTCAACGTCTACAATTATGCCAACGTCGCCACCTATGGCGGCTACAGCAAGGATGCGGCCTCGCGCGATCCCGCCGACGCGGTGAAGCTCGGCGGCGGGATCGCGATCCTCGCCCAGTCGATCGGCGGTGGCGGCGGCATCAACACCGGCGAAGGCGCGTCCGGGCGGATCGGCGGGGCCGGTGGCAGTTCGGCCGGCGGGGACGTCACCGTCCTCAACACGGCGATTTTGACCACCACCGGGTCGGAGGCGCACGGGATCGTGGCGCAATCGATCGGGGGTGGCGGCGGCGTCGGGCGCAACCGGTCGGCGGCTTTCATGGCCGTCGGCGGCAGCGGCGGGCCTGGTGCGGTCGGCGGCTCCGTCGAGGTCGATCACGAGGGCGAGATCCACGTCAGCGGGGATTTCGCCGCGGGCATCGTGGTGCAATCGATCGGCGGCGGGGGTGGGATCGGGGGCAAGGCCTCGTCCATCGGCCTGGTTTTCGACGATGCGATCGGCGGGAGCGGCGGCGCCGGCGGCGGCGGCGGCGACGCGGCGGTCAAAACCGGGTCTGACAGCGAGATCCGGACCAGCGGCCTCAACGCGGTTGGACTACATGTGCAGTCGATCGGCGGCGGAGGAGGCTCCGGCGGTGCCGCCAGCTCGACCGCCTTCAACGTGCCGTTCCCCTTTTCGTTTTCGATCGCGACCGGCGGGAGTGGTGGGAACGGTGGCGACGGCAGCCTCGCGTCCGCCATCCACAATGGCGAACTCGGCACCAGCGGAACCGATTCGACCGGTATTCTGGTCCAGTCCATTGGCGGGGGTGGCGGCACCGGCGGCGGCTCGTCGGCGGATGCGCTCGCGCTCAGCATCCCGTATGACGAAGAGCTCGACGCGTTCAATCTCACCTTCTCCTTCTCCCACGGCGGCACCGGTGGCACCGCCGGCCATGGCGGCGAGGCGGTCGCAAGGCTCTGCAAGGGCGCCATCGTCAAGACGACGGGTGATGGCGCGCTTGGGGTGCACGTGCAGTCGATCGGGGGCGGCGGTGGCGCGGGCGGCGATTCGACGGCGGCATCCACCACCTTTTCCTTCGGCGAGGCGGTGGAGGACTTCAAGAATCTGGTGCTGCCCAAGGGACCACCGAAGTCCGGTTCCGGCGGGGACGATCCCGGCGACGACGACAAAGACAAGGACCCCTCGAACATCTCCCTCAACCTCGATGTCGCGCTGGGTGGCGATGGCGGCGGCGGGGGAAATGGCGCCTACGCGCACGCGCAAATTCGCGGCGACGTCTCGACCGGTGGCGCCTTCGCGACAGGCGTCCTCGTGCAGTCGATCGGCGGCGGCGGCGGTCACGCCGGGTCGGGCGAATCCCAGGCGAAGTCGGACGGCAGCAACTCCTTCACGCTTGGCGTGAGTATCGGCGGCACGGGTGGCGTCGGCGGCGCGGGCGGGAAGGCCGTGTCGGGCGTCTTTGCCGGCGCCTCCATCGTCACCACCGGGACGGGTTCTCGCGGGCTCGTGATCCAGTCGGTCGGTGGCGGCGGCGGCATGAGCGGGGGTGGCGGAGGCGACGTGGATGCCACCACGGCGCTGTCGATCGGGCTCGGCCGCACGGGCGGGGCCGGAGGCGACGGCGGCGCGGCCTTCGGCTGGAATGACGGCACCATTTCGACCTCGGGGGACTTCTCGGACGGTCTCGTCGTCCAGTCGATCGGCGGTGGTGGCGGTGTCGGCGGATCGGGCACGTCCTCGGTCAGCCACGAGTTCGAGTTCAAGCGCAAATTCCCCAAGGACGGCGACGACAATTCGGTCATCGACGACCCGGCCAACCGGTCCATGTCGATGGGCGTGTCGCTGGGGATGACGGCCGCGAGTGGCGGGGGGATCGGCGGCAACGGCGGCGCCGTCGTGGTCGGACAGGCGCCCAACAAGAACAAGTTCACGTCGGGCACGACGACGACCTACGGCGCGTTCTCCCACGGCATCCTGGCCCAATCGATCGGCGGTGGCGGCGGGGTCGCCGGCAGTTCCTCCAATCAGGGCGCCGAGGAGGACGATAACGGCGTCCCGGACCTCTCGAAGCTCTCCGTCAGCTTCGGGACGATCAAGGTCGGCGCCTCGAATGGCGGTGGCGGCGCGGGCGGCAGCGTGACCGTCTACGCGAACACGGTGACGACCCACGGCTACGCGTCCCTTGGCGTCGTGGCCCAGTCGATCGGCGGCGGCGGCGGCTTCGGCGTGTCGTCGGGCTTTGCGCTCAAGTCGATCGACGTCACCCTCGGTTCGTCGTCCACCGGGCCGAGCGCCAGCCTGGCAGGCACGGTCACCGTCATGACGGCCGCGGACCAGGCGATCACCACTTACGGGGATGCGGCGCACGGGATCGTCGCGCAGTCGATCGGCGGCGGCGGCGGGATCGCCGCCTCGGCGCTCGGCACGACGACGCGCGTGAACGACGACAGCATCGCCGACGTCATCACCGTGACGCTCGGAAGTTCGGCGCCCGCCGGGAGCGGGCTACTGGATGGCGGCGACGTTTCGATCACCCACGCGGGGACGATCTCCACCTCAGGCCTCAGGGCGGCCGGCATCATCGCCCAATCGATCGGTGGCGGCGGCGGCCTGATGATCTCGTCGGATGCCAGCTTCAAGAGGGTCAGCGATCAGTCGATCCCGGTCGATGTGGTCGACGATCAATCGGCCGCCTCCAGCGGCGATGTCACGATTGATCTGGTCGATGGCGCGTCGATCGTGACGAGCGGCGACGGGGGCGTCGGCATCATCGCGCAGGCAATCGCCGGCGGCGGTGGCCTGGCCGGTGACCTCAACCAGCGGATCGTCGCCGGCTATACCGACGTGATCTATGAGAGCTACAACGACACGGCGACCAGGCACGGCGTGCAGGGCAACATCACCGTGTCCGTCGCCGAGGGCGCGTCGATCACCACGTCGGGCGACCATGCGCACGGCATCCTCGCCCAGTCCGTCGGCGGCACCGGACGGATCGGCAAGGCGGCCACCACAAGCTCATACCTCGTCGCGACGTCGTCGCGGCGCAACGCGATCTACGCGCCGCCGAGCACCGGGATCGAGGTGACCGTGGACGGATCGGTGACGGTCGGCGCCGACACGGCCTGGGGTGTGTGGGCGCATGTCCAGAAGACCAGCATCAACGTCACCGTCGGCGAGAAGGGCGTGCTCAGCGGGTCGACTTCGTCCGCCTATGCGGGCGGCGCCATCTACACCGCGACCGATGCGATCGGCACCGTGACGATCACCAATCACGGCACGATCATCGGCAATATCGGCGCGTCGCGCGCCGGCGTTCGCGGCAACGACACCAATGGCGGGACGGCGAGCGCGGCCGCAGGGCACCGCGGAAGACCCGTCTTGTCGAGCGAGCCGGGCACGTCGGTGCTGCGCAATGAGGGGACCGGCACCGTCGTCACGGGCGCCGTCGTCGGGCTGTCGAGCGTCCTCAACGCGGGCACGATCGATGTCGGCGGGACCGGGAACACCGTGAGGACGATTTTCGCCGGGGACCTTGTCGGCGTCGGAACCGCCGATCTCGGGTCGGCCTTCGACGTCGGCGATCTCGCCATGGCGCGCGCGTTCACGCCCCTCTCGCACCATAGCGAGCGTGGCGTTCGGAACTGGCGGACCGAAACGGCGAGCCGCGGCGGCCTCATCACCGGCCTCGACATCGACATGCGGGCGGGCACGAACGATCGGCTGGTTGTGCGGGGTGACTTCGCCGGCACCTGGGGCGTCGACATCAACCCCACCTCCCTCCTGCCGAACGTTCGCGCCGACATCATCAAGGTCGGGGGTGCCGACACGTCGAGCGTCACCATCCTGTCCTCGCTCATCTTCTCGTTCGCGGAACCCGCCGCCTCCCGCGCAAGGTGGAAGGGGGTCGAGATCGACACGGCGCGGTTCGATGGCGGCGTCGATCTCGGACGGAGCGCGGCCGAGGTCGCGAGAGGGCTGCAAGGGGCGTGGGAGGGGCTGGAGCGCGGTGCGGTGAGTGCCGTCGCGTTCGCGCGCGAGGAGATCGCGATCGGCGAGGTCTTCGCCGCCTTCCATAGCGCGACCCCCGAAACGCTCGAGGACATGCTGCGCCCCCTCGCTTCGCAGATCACGCTCGCCCCGTCCGCAGCCGCCCCGCAAAAGGCGATCGCCACCGCGAACGGCGTGCTCTCGTGTCCGGCCTTCTCCACAGGCGTGATGCTGGAGGAGGGCGAATGCGTCTGGGGTGGTTTCCTCGGCAGCTACGCCGACCAGGGCGCGCGCTCCGGTGGAGTGGACTATGACGTCTCGACGACCGGGTTCGAGGCCGGTGGGCAGACGATGCTCACCGACGGTTGGTATCTGGGCGGGAGCCTCGGCTACGAGGCGTCGTGGTACCGGAACGGAACGGGGAACGAATCCCTCGACACCCAGGCCGTCTCCGGTGCTGCGGCCCTCAAGCGGGAGGCCGGGCCCTGGCTCTTCGCGCTCGCCGCGGGCGGCGGGTACACGTGGGGGGATTCGAAGCGCCACGTGCGCCTGGGGACCCTGTCGGACATCGCCGAGGCCGAGCCGAAATCGGCGTTCGCCTTCGGCCGTGCGCACGTCTCCTACGAGGTGCCGCTCGATGAGCGCTTCTATATCCGGCCGATGCTCGACCTCGACCTGATCGCGGTGCACCAGGAGGGGTATCGCGAGTCCGGCGCCGGTGCGTTGAACCTCATCGTCGATGACGCGAGCTCGATGATTTTCGCGATCACGCCCGGCCTGGAAGTCGGCGCACGGTCTGACGTGACGGAGGGCTTGCCGCTGCGTGCCTATGCCGGGTTCGGCGTCTCGTTCCTCTCCGAGGATGAGTGGGCGAGCGAGGCCCGCTTCGGCGGCATCTCCGACATGGACGAATTCACGACGACCATGCCGATCAGCGACACCGTGGCCCGCATCAGCGCCGGGCTGGACCTGCAGCAGGTGGAGGGGCTGGAGCTGAAACTCCAGTATGACGGGGTCTTCGCTGACCGCTACCAGTCCCACGGCGGCTCGCTGCGCCTCGGCTATCGCTTCTGAACCCTCGGCCGCGCGGCGCGCGACACCCCCGATCCGATGGGCACATAGTCTTAGGCGGCGACGCGCTCGGCCGACCCTCTCAGGAGCAGGGCGATGACGTCCGAGCGGGTGATGATGCCCGCAAGCTGCTCGCCGCGCATGACCGGCGCGATCTGCACCGCTTGCGTCGCCAGGCGATTGAGGAGGGCGCCGACCGGGGTGTCCTCCGTCACGACCATCGCAGGGGTGCGCATCGCGTCCTCGGCGAGGAGGTCGCGCAGCGGCGCCTTGAGACGCCGGCGGTTCGGCGAGCGCTTCATGCTGTGACCCAGGGTCAGCGCCTCGATGAGGTCGGACTGGAGGAGGATGCCGAGCATCCGGCCGTCCCGATCGACCACCGGGAGGCTTTTGATCGCATGCTTCTGGAAGAGCCACGCGGCCCGCGTGAGCGGGGTGTCCGCGGCGACCGTGATGAGCCGCGTCGTCATGAGGTCGCTGCAGAGCGTCCCGTCGAAGCGATGGGCGGCCGCCTCGTGCTCCGCCGCGGCGAGCAGGCGCGCAAGGTCTGCGACGCCGAGATTGGCCGCCTGGTTGAAGCGGCCGAGAAGGTCGCGCAGCTCCGCCGTGGAGAGGCCGAGCCGCCGCTCCGCCTCCGGCTGCGCCTCGGGCTGGCGGAACGGATAGACGCGCCCGGTGAGGCGATTGTAGGCGACGGCCGAGAGCACCAGGAGCGCTGTCGTCGCCCCCACCGGGACGAGCGCGAAGGCGAGGCCGATCTCGCGCACCGTCTCGGCCTCGATCACGGTGAGGAGCGCGACGGCGCCTCCGGGCGGATGCAGCGAGCGCGTCACCATCATGGCGGCGATCGCGGCGCCCACCGCGACCCCGGCATCCCAGGGGGACGGCACGAGGTGGAGGACACCGATCGCGACGACCGCGGAGATGGTGTTGCCGACGATCGCCGACCACGGCTGCGCGAGGGGACTGTTCGGCACCGCGAACAGGAGCACCGCCGAGGCGCCGAGCGGCGCGACGAGGAACCACCCCTCCCGCATGAAGTGGACGCAGGCGACACAGACGAGAAGGCCAAGGCATGCGCCGATCGCGGCGCGCCGCGCTTCGAAGGGGGAGGGGCCGGGCATCGCCGGCAGCAGGGCTCGACGCACCGTCGAGAGGGGGCGTGGTTCGCTCATCGGGCCAATCGTCCACGGTCAGGTGACCGGCGGCATGCACCCGGCGGCGGTGAAAGGCAAATGCTGACGTGCAACGGTGGGTCCATGCGGCGGGAAGTCTGGCACCATCGGCCGCGGACCGCCGCCGATGGTGGGCGGCGGGGGCCCGCCGCGGCGCTGCCGCCTCGCGTCGAGGCCGGTGCGAACCCTCTCCTCCTGGCGCTTCAATGTGCGCGAGACGGCTTGGCCAACTGCACACCCGAAGACGGCACGGATTCTGCGACGTGGCAGCGGTGGTCGTGTGCATCGGCCGTCGCTCGGCGACCGGTCGCAGACCCGCGTCGTCGGGATGACGCGCTGGGGAGGTTGGACGCCACCTCATCCACCCGTAAAAGTGCCGCCGGGCCGATCCGCACACAATGTCGGGTCGGACAAGGGGGCGGGAGACGCGGGCGATGAGTGAATGCGGGTGCGGCGCGGTCTGGGCGGTTCGCTGCAAGCAGGGCGCCTGTCGGCACTGGTTCTCGACCGGCATCGCTGTCGACGCGGCCGCGCTCGTTCCGCCTGAGACGGTGACGGCGACCTGCCCGGTCTGCGCGGCACAAGGCACTTGGACCGCGGACGAGATCGCCGCGCGCGACCCGTCGGCGCTGTCAGAGGCGCGGGCAGGGCAATAGGGATGGCCGAGCGTCTCGAAGCGGGGCTCCGCCGCCTCCTGCCGAAGCGCGCCGACCTCGGCGCCATCATCGCGCTCGTCCTGGTGCTCGTCGCCCTCGGGCTCGTCTTCGTCGAGTATGACATCCTCACCCAAATCGGGGAGAGCCCGACCGACGCGCTGTGGCTCGAGATCGAGGAGGCCTTCGCGCTGAGCGCGATCCTCGTCATCGGCCTCTTCGTCATCTCGAACCGCCGCGCGCGCCAGGCCCGCCGCGAGTTGGAGCGGCGGCTTGCGGCCGAAGTGGAGGCGCGCAAGGCGCTGGAGCTCGCGATGCTCGACCCGCTCACCGGGCTCGCCAACCGCCGCCACTTCGACGACATCTTCCACGCCGCCGCGCACAACAGCACCGACGACCGCCACGCCCTCCTGCTGCTCGACCTCAACGGGTTCAAGACGGTCAACGACGCCTTCGGCCATCCCGAGGGCGACGCGGTGCTGAAGATCGTCTCCGCCCGGCTCAAGCGCGCGCTGAAAGGCGACGATTTCGTCTCGCGCGTTGGCGGCGACGAGTTCTCGATCGTGGCGTTCGACCTCGGCGACGCGGCCGCGGCGGAGGCCCTTGCCCTGCATTTGATGGAGGTGATCGCGGCGCCGATCGAGATCGGTGACCGGCGGCACGAGATCACGGTCAGCATCGGCTTCACCATGTTCCCCGAGCGGGGCGTGGTGCCGGCGGACATCTATCGCAGGGCCGACGCGGCGCTCTACAGGGCGAAGGCGAACAAGGGAGAAGGCCGCCCCGTCCAAGGGTGAGGATGACCCGCATGATGCGAGCCGTCGCGACGAGCCAAGAACACGTCTTTCAGCATCACCGCCGAGGTCGAGATCAAGGACGGCGCGTCCGGCATGATCTTCACGCCGGGTTGCAACAATGGCGGCTGGGCGTTCTACCTAGAGGGTGTGCTGAAGGCGGCGCACAACTATCTCGACGTCGATGCCGATCCATGTGAAATCGCGGCTTCTGCTCAAAACAAGAAAAGTCATCAGATTGAGATCTTGTGAAACAGCGCAGCCCGCGCCGAGAGTGTCGGCAGCGGTCGTGACGATGGGGATCGTGGTCGTGCCGGCCATCGCCGCCTCGGTGACGATGGTGCCGGGCGTGCGGATAATGTCGACGTCCGCCGCGACGAGCTCGGCGACGAGCGCCGGCAGCCGCTCCGGATGTTCATCGGCGTAAAGGGCAAGTATCTCGAAGTTTTCGCCCTCGAGATAACCGAGGGCAGCAAGACCTTAGATCAGACCCAGACGAGGTGAGTCGTCCGTTCCGCGGCGGCCCTGCCAAAGAAATCCGATCCGGCGGCCGCGCCCGGACTGCGCTTTCGCAGGTGAGGCCAGACCGAGGAGTGCGATCAGCTTCAGGACGTCGCGCCGCAGCAACATGACTATCCGATCCAGCAGAGCCGACCGGCATCATCTCCCTGAGGGTGATTTTTGGCAATCGGTTGCGGAAGACGGGAGGCGGCGCGGCCGTCGGGCCGCTCGGAGATGAAGCCGCGCGATGACCGGGGCCGCGCAACCACGTTCCAGGCCGCCACCGGTCGCCGGCACTGCGCCCGCCCGCAAGGCCAGCCCCAGCTTCAGCGCGTCGCCCCCAGGCCGCTTGTCCCTACGCTTTCGTTCAAGAAGAGACCCCGCCAACGCGCCGGGGCAGCGCACCTTTCAGGCGCAGGGGCGGGCCTCGGCGGTCGTGGCGAAGGTCTGGCGCAGACGGCGGCTGAGATCGTCCATGATGGTGTAGACGGCGGGGACGTAGATCAGGCTGAGGGCAGTCGAGCTGAGGAGGCCGCCGATCACCGCGATCGCCATCGAGGCGCGGAATTCAGCGTCCGCGCCGATACCGAGCGCGAGGGGAAGCATCCCGGCGCCCATCGCCACCGTCGTCATCACGATGGGCCGGGCCCGCTTGCCTGCCGCCTCGATCAGGGCCTCCTCCCGTGCAAGGCCCCGCTCGCGTCGCGCCACGATGGCGTACTCGACGACGAGGATCGAGTTCTTCGCGGCGAGCCCCATCAGCATCAGGATGCCGATGAGGGCCGGCATCGACAGCGCCGTACCGGTCATCGCCATCATCGCGAGGGCACCCGCCAACGCCAGCGGCAGCGCGGTGAGGATCGTGATCGGCTGGATGACGTCGTTGAACAGCAGCGCGACCACGAAATAGAGGAGGACGATGCCCGCTCCGATGGCGAGGATGAAGCCGCCGAAAAGCTCCTCCATGTTCTCCGCGTCCCCCGCGGCTTCACGCGTGATTGCGGGCGGGAGGGCCTTGATTGACGGAAGTTCGGCGACGATCGCCTCCGCCTGACCCGTCGTGAGGCCGGCGAGCTCAGCCGTCACGCTCGCGCTGCGGCGGCGGTCGACGCGGTTGATCTCGTTCGGACCCGCGCCGAGCCTGATCTCGGCGACGGAGGAGAGGGGCACGGGTCCGGCCGATGTCTGGACTTCGAGCCCGCCGATCCGGGAAAGGTCCGACATCGCCGCGTCTTCGAGCATGACGCGGACGGGGATGAGCCTGCCGTCGAGACGGAATTTCGGGAGATCCCGCGCGGCGGCGCCGAACGTCGCGATGCTCACCGTCTCGGCGACGGTCTCGGTCGAGAGGCCCATCGCGGCCGCCTTGTCGGGCCGCAGCCTGATCTGTAGCTCGGGACGGGCGAGGCTCGCCGTCGAGGCGGCGTTCACGAAGCCTGGAATCCCTTGCATCTCGCGTGTCAGTGCCGCGGCAGCGCGCGCCAGTGCGGCCGCGTCGTCGCTGGCGAGCCGCACCTCGACGCCGTCGCCTCCGTAGCCGCCGAACCCGACGCGGGCACCTCCTATCGCGGCGAGTTCGGGGGCAAGGGCGATCTCGAACGCCTGCTGGGAGAACGCGCGATCGTGGCGCGGGGTGAGGTTTACGGTGAGGCTCGCCTTGCGCACCTCGCCCGTGGCGTCGCCGTCGCCGAGGCCGGCCGCGGATATCGGCGTCCCGATCGCCGCGTAGACGGACGCGACCTCCGGGCGGGCCCTCAGGATCGCGCTCGCCCGGCGGACCACGGCATCGGTTGCGGCAAGATTTGCGCCGGGCGCCAGTTCGACCGAAACCGTCGTGCGACCCCGGTCGGTGGCCGGCATGAAGTAGGTGGGCAGGACGAGGGCGAGGCTGGCGGACAGAACGAAAAAGGCGACGCCGGCAAGGACCGTCAGCCAGCGCCATCGCAGCGTGAGGCGCAGGAGCGAGAGGTAGGCGGGCACCCAGAACGCGTGGTCGTGCCGCGCCCCGTGCGCCTTCATCAGGTGGGCGCTGAGGAGGGGGGTGAGGATGCGGGCGACGACCAGCGAGAAGAACACCGATGCGCACACCGCGATCGCGAACGCCCGGAAGATCTGCCCCGCGATGCCCGGCATGAACCCGACCGGCATGAACACCACGATGATGGAGAGCGTCGTCGCGACCACGGCGAGGCCGATCTCGTCGGCGGCCTCCATCGCCGCGTCGTATGCGTTCTTGCCGGACTGGCGCATGTGCCGGACGATGTTTTCGATTTCGACGATGGCGTCGTCGACGAGGATCCCGACCACCAGCGCGATGCCGAGGAGTGTGATGCTGTTCAGCGATTGGCCGAGGAGCATCATCACGGCGAAGGTCGGCAGCAGCGACAGCGGCAGGGCGAGGCTGGAGATCAGCGTCGCCCGCCAGTCTCGGAGAAAGAGCCAGACGACGGCGATCGCGAGGGCCGCGCCGAGCACGAGCGCCTCGATCGCGGCGTCGTAGCCTTCAAGGACGTCCTCGGTCGATGAGCTGACCTCGCGGATCGTGATGTCGGGGTGCGCGGCCGCGAAGGCGGCGAGGCGGGCTCGGACCGCGCGCGCGACCGCGACCTCGCCGGAGCCGGCGGAGCGGAAGACGCTGAAGCCGATCACTTCGGTCCCGTCGAGGCGCGCCCGGCTGCGGGGTTCGGCCCACGACCGCTCGACCGTGCCAAGCTCCGAGAGCGCGACGGATCGGCCGTTCCCGAGGCCGAGGCGCATTCGCGCAAGCGCGGCGACGTCGCCGGCATTCCCGAGGAGCCGGATCGCCTGCTCGGCGCCGGCGAGGGCCGCGCGCCCGCCCGGCGCGTCGACATTGTGCGCCTTGAGCGCGGCCGAAATCTGCGCGGCGGTCACGCCGAGCGCGGCCAGCCGGTCGGGATCGAGCCGCACGCGGATCTCCTCCGCCACGCCTCCCGCGCGCTCGATCCGCGCCACCCCGTCGACCGAGAGCGCCGCCTTGGCGACGTCGTCGTCGACGAACCGGCTCAGAATGTCGGGCGCCATGCCGGGTGCATCGACGACGAACGTCAGGATCGCCGGGCCGGTGGCGTCGACCCGCTGGACGACCGGCTCCAGGACGTCCGCTGGCAGGTCGGCGCGGATCGACGTGACCGCGGCGCGGACATCCTCCGCCGCGCGGTCGGTCGGGGTGCCGACGGCGAACTCGATATCGGTGGTGGAGACGCCCTCGTTGATCGTGGAGCGGATGTGCTTGACGCCTCCGAGCCCGGCGACGCTGTCCTCGATGCGCTCGGTGATCTGCTGCTCCATTTCGGACGGCGTGGCGCCGGGGCGCATCACGGTGACCGTCACCGACGCAATGTCGATGTCCGGCATGTCGTTGAGGCGCAGCTTGGCGAAGCCCAACGCGCCCGCGAGGGAGAGGAACAGGAACAGCGTCGCGACCGGCACCGGATTGCGGATCGCCCATGCGGACATCCGGTTCATGGCGTGGCCGTGACCGGCTCGGTGGCCGCGACGACGGCCCGGACCCGCTCGCCTGCGCTCACGAGCCCGGCGCCGCCGACGACGATGCGCTCGCCTGCGACGACACCATCGATGAGCTCGACCCGCGTGCCGGTGCTGCGACCAACCGTGACGCGCTCGAGGACCGCGACACCGTCGCTGTCCATCGTGAAGACCGCGGGCTCCCCCTCCCGCCATACCAGCGCCTCGAAGGGGACGGTCAGCGCCGGCGACGCGCCGGTCTCGACCTCCACGCGCACGAACATGCCGGGCTTCAATTGCGTCCCTTCGGCGAGCGCGATCCGAACAATGCCGAGCCGCGTCGCCGGATCGACGAGCGGCGTCACCAGGCGGACGGATGCCGCGTGGGCGCGGCCGATCGGGTCGATCACGCGCGCCGCCTGACGTGGGTGGATGGCGAAGAGGTCGGTTTCAGGCACGAAGGCATTGACCTCGATGCGTCCGTCTTCGACGAGGCGGAACAGCTCGGTGCCTGTCGCGACGACCTGGCTGAGGCTCGCGCTGCGGGTGGCGATCAGCCCGTCCGCCGGGGCGACGATCTCCGTCTGCGCGAGCCTCGCCATCGTGCCGGCGAGAACCGCGCGCGCCGCGGCGAGCCTTGCCGCGGCGGTCTTCACCAGCGTCGCCCGCTGCTCGATCGTCTGCTCGCTGACGATGCCGTTGGTGACGGAGCGGGCGCGCTTTTCGTCGGACACGGCGTTCGCAAGGTTCGCTTCGGCCTCGGCGACGGCGGCCTCGTGCTCATCGGTCTGGGCGAGGAGGACTCGGCGATCGAGCCGCGCCAGAATTTCGCCCTTGCGGACCAAATCCCCCTCGTCGACGTGGATCTCGACGATCGCGAGGCCGTCGGCTTCGGCGCTGACCGGCAGCTCGCGCCAGGCGGTGACCGAGCCGGTGACCGCGACGACGTTCTCGACAAGCTCCGCGCGCACCGTGCCGACCGTCACCGCAAGGGCGGTTTGGCGGCCGTCCTGAGGGGCCACCGCGCCCGTCTCGGTCAGTGCGGCCGAGACGGCGAGAGCCAGCAAGGATCCGATGGCGCAGAGTGCCAGCACGACGCGTCCTCGATCGCAGATGCGGGAGAGGGACAGCGCGCGGGGGACGCGCTGGCCATATTCGGTGCCGTCGGGCGAGGGGGCGTTAGCGGCCACCGGGGCTTCCGTCGATGAGGTCCGCGGTGCGGCGCTTCGGGGCGGCGGGATCGGCGAAGCCGTTCGTCCGGCCCTTGTCGATCCACTCCGGCGGCAGGCCCACCTGGTCGGCGACCACGCCGACGAGCCCCGGTGAGCGGCCGAAGCTCTCACACGCCGCATATTTCGCCGGCAGGCCCATCGCCGAGCGGATGCCCTGCCAGGTGGGCAGGTCAATGCCGATCCCGGACCCCTTGAAGGGGCTCTCGCCCTTGATGAGCAGCTGCGCGAAGTCCGCCCCGAATGCCGCCGCGAGGTCATAGGCGTCGCTCGCCTTCGACATCCGCGCGGAGCTGAACATCATGTTCGCGCCCTTGGCCCAGACCATCGCCGCGCGCTGCTTCCCCTTCGGATCGAGGGCCTCGGCCTCGATCGAGATGGCCCCCATGCCGAGCGGAATGCGCGGGGTCGGGATCGGCACTGCGGTTTCGACGAAACTCATCGCGATCGACGTCGCGACCGACGCGCCGGCGGCGATCTCGTTGGTCCCCGACACGCGCGTCACCGCGGCCCTCACCGTCAGGTCCGCCGGCTGGTTCGGACCGACGACGACGAAGCGGCGGCTGAGGCTGACGCACAGGGCGCGGTCGACGGCGTTCGACACCAGGTCGCGCTGCTGGGCGGAGAATTTGGGCGCGACCGTGGCCGGAAACCTCGCCGGGATGATGTTGATCGTCTTCGCGGCCAGCACCTCCGCCTTGTCGACATGCACGTTCGACTTGGTGATGAGGCCGTTCGAGGGCGCCAGCGCGCTGTAGGCGGAGAGCCCGGTGCCTGCGACGAGGGGCGCGTCGGCACAGCCGGGAAGGAGCGCCGTCAGGGCGAGAAAGAGAACGCGCGCCGCCCCGTCCGGCACGCGCGCGGCGGTCTTCTCCAGCAACTCCTCCGCGAGGACGGTCGCGCAATTCACCCACACTTGCGCGGCGCCGAAGACGACGTCCACCGGCACGGGGTGAGCCGCACCCGCCTGGGCGGCGAGCGCCCGCAACACCCCCGTGCCCACCACGGTGGCGGCCGTCAGTCCCGCACCGCGCCAGGGACTGCTGAAGATTTGCCGCCGCAGCGACGTCGCGAGCGGCTTCACGCCGAACCGGCCAGCCTCGGGCCACACACGACCACTCGCGGGTTTCAGGCTGTGGCTAGACCCAGATAAAACGCACATTCGGGACCCCCGATGTTTTACATGGGGGGAGCGATAGATCGCCGTTTTTGCTGGCGATCCCGGCCAACTGGTCCAGACGTCTCGGCAGAACGGATTCTTGTGTCAGAATGTGTCCAGGCGGGCGCCGGACATGTTTCGACGCAAGAAAATTTTTCTGCGGCAAACCGGCTGGGATACATCGTCGCCGAGATGGAGACGCCACCGGTTGTCATGAGCACGCAAACACAGGTCCTCGTCGTCGACGACGATCACGAGATCAATAAACTCGTCACCCGATATCTGCAGGACCAGGGGTTCCGCGTCGTCCGCGCGCAGAAGTGCGCCGAGGTGCGCGAGAAGATCGCGACCAACAAGATCGACATCATCGTTCTCGACGTGATGCTGCCCGACGGGTCGGGGCTGGACCTTTGCCGCGACCTGCGCGCGTCGCGGACGAACATCCCCATCATCCTCCTCACCGCCCTGCGCGATGACGTCGACCGCATCATCGGCCTCGAGATCGGCGCGGACGACTATCTCGGAAAGCCGTTCAACCCGCGCGAGCTCGTCGCGCGGATCCGGGCCGTCCTGCGCCGCACCTCGAGCACCGAAGCCGAGCCCGCCGCCGCCGGCCTCTACCATTTTGGCGGCTTCGTCGCGGATCCGCACATGCGCTCGCTCGTCGATCCCGGCGGTGTGGACGTCGTGCTCACCGGCGCCGAGTTCGATCTCCTCATGACATTCCTCGACCGGCCCGGCCGCGTCCTCTCCCGCGACCAGCTCCTCGACCTCACGCGGGGGCGGGACGTCGACGTGCTCGACCGGTCGATCGACGTTCTCGTCAGCCGATTGCGGCGCAAGATGTCGGATGGCGGGGGAGATCAGGTCTTCAAGACGATCCGCAATGGCGGCTATCAGCTGACGGCCAAGGTGCGCATCGAGGGCAAGTCCGGGTGAAGACGCTCCGCGCCAAGATCGCGCTGCTCCTCGTCGGGTCGATGGTCACGATCGTCGCCCTCATCACGCTGACGATGGTCACCGCCTTCCGGACACCGACCGAAGCCCTCGTCGAGATGCTCGCGCGGCAGCTCATCCAGATGGAACAGCTCGCGCAAACGAATCCGCTCGGCGAAGAGCTGGCGCACCATCCCCATGCCGGCGTGCCGGACGAGCAGCAGACCGAGCTTCTGCGCACCGCGACGGCGCGCCTCGGCACACCGCTCGACCTCGCCGTCACCTATGATGATGCCGACAGCCGCGTCCGCACCGCCTCGCTCCGCGTCGCCCCCGAGCGCTGGCTCCTGATCGATTTCGATCCCCCCGCCGATCCCGAACTCTGGGCCTGGTTCATCCTCATCACGATCGCCGTCGGCTCGATCGCCCTCTTCGCGGCGCATCGGATGAGCCGTCCGCTGGCGCTCCTGGAACGGGCGGCGGAATCGGTGCATCCGGACGGCAGCCTACCGGAGCTCGCCGAGCAGGGGCCGACGGAGGTGCGCGCCACCGCCATCGCCATCAACACACTCTCCCATCGCCTGAAGCGCGCGATCGAGAGCCGGATGCGGCTGCTCGCGGCGGCCGGCCATGACCTGCGAACCCCGCTGACACGGATGCGATTGCGCGCGGAGTTCGTGACCGACGACGAGGATCGGGCGTCGTGGCTGAACGATATCGACGAGCTGGAGCGGATTGCCGAGAGCACGATCCAGTTCGTCCGGGACGAAACGGCGCCGGCCTCGCCCGAGCTGATCCGGGTCGACGAGCTGGTGCGGGCGGTCGTCGCCGAGTTGCGGGAGCAGGATTTCAGGGTGCAGGTGGCGCAGACGGACGAGGTCTCGATCCACGCGAGCCGGCTCGCGCTCACCCGTGCGCTGCGCAATCTCCTCATCAACGCGGCGACCCACGGGATCAGCGCGGTGGCGAGCGTGATGGGAGGGGCGACGGCGCGCGTCACGATCGTCGATGTCGGGCCGGGCATCGACGACGAGGTTCTGGACCAGGTGTTCGAGCCCTTCTTCCGCGCCGACCGCGCCCGGCGGCAGAACATACCGGGCGCCGGGCTTGGCCTCTCGATCTCACGCGAGATCGTGCGCAAGGACGGAGGCGACATTCGGATCTCGAACCGCCCCGGCGGCGGCCTCGTCCAGGTCGTCGAGTTCCCGTCGGCACCACCTCCACGGCGTCCCGGCCGATAATCGACGATCAACGCTCGGGCCGCGTGCGAGCCGGTCGGTCAGTATGGAGCCATTGTCGAAGAGGCCCGCGTGGCCGTTCCTGGTCGTCTCCTCGGCGCAGCCGGACCATCCGCCCCACGGGCTGGAGGGCGCCTTCAGGCGGCGCCCGGTTGGTAGTCCTCGAGCCAGCGATATTGAAGGGTGTTCTCGATCGTCTCCGGGAATTGCGCGCGCATCGCGTCAATCGCGTCCGTCGGCGTCGATCCCGCGTCGATCAGGTGCATGGCCGCGACGATTCCACTGCGGCCCGCGCCATGCTGGCAGCACATGCCGATCGCGTGGTCATCGGCGAAGAGCCGGCCGAACACCGGCTCAAGCCGCCTCCAGGCGTGCAGGAAGGGCCGCGACGGGACGCTGAAATCCTCGATCGGCAGATGGATCGAGGGCACGCCGAGGGCGCGGGCGGCCGTCTTGAGTTCGGCGACCGCCCCCTCCGGCAGTTCGTCGCGCTGCGCCAGGATGATGAGGAGGCGCATCCCGGCCGCAACCGCCCCGGCCAGGGTCGCGTCGCGTGATTCGGGGCTGAGCCAGGCGTCTCCGCGATGGTCCGTCTCGAGGCCCGGGCAGCCCATCGTGATGACGCGCCCTCCGCCTTGCCGGGCGCAGATGGCGCGGATCGCAATGGTGGCTTCGCTGTCTTGGCCGATCGGCATCATTGGAGTTCCCGTAGAAAGACGAACGCGCGGCATCGCGTGACGCCGCGCGTCGATGAGGCTCAGCGGATCGGCAGGGCGTACATCAGGCCGCCGTCGGCGGGGGTGCCGTTCGGCGTCTGTGTGCGGTCGAGCCCGAAGGGGGTGTCGGCGCCGAGATGGCGGTCGAAGACCTCGCTATAGGAGCCGACCTCACGGATCACCTGGACCGACCAGTCCTGCGGCAGGCCGAGCTTGGCGGCCATGTCCGTCGCGGCCGACTCGCCGCCGAAGAGGCGCTGGACGGCGGCCGGCTGATTGTCGATGTCGGCCACCACGGTGTCGATATTCGCGGACGTGATGCCGTAGGCGTCGGCGTTCAGCATGACCTGGAACGCCCAGAACACCGCCGCCTCGAGGGCCTGATCGGGCCGCACGACAAGGGTGAGGGGCTCGTTCGAGATCACCTCGGGCAGGATCACATAGTCCGCGGCGTTGGGGGCGAGCTGCCGGTCCGCGGTGAGCGCCGTGATATCGGACGCGTAGACGTCGCACTTGCCGGAGAAGAAGGCTTCGAGCCGGGCGGTCTTGTCGGCGATATTCTCCACCCGGTAGTTCATGTTCCGCGCGCCGAACCAGTCCGCGATGTTGAGGAGCGTGGTCGAGCCGTCCTCGGCGCAGACGCTGGCGCCGTCCAGTTCGCTGGCGCTCGCGACGCCGAGCGCGCGCGGCACCATGAAGCCCTGGCCGTCGTAGAAGGTGGTCACGACGAAGGCCATGCCCTCGTCCGCATCGCGGGTGCCGGTCCGGGTGATGGAGCGCGAGGCCATGTCGGCCTCTCCCGCGACGAGCGTCTTCATCGAGTCCGAGAAGCCGACGCCGCGGATGTCGGCCTTGTCCGCATCACCGAGGATGGCGGCGGCGGCCATGCGGCAGAAGTCGGCATTGAAGCCCTGGAAGACGCCCTGGGAGTCGGGCACGGAAAAGCCCGGCGCGGTGGGGCTGACGAGGCAGACAAGGCTGTCCCGCGCCTTGATGGCGTCCATGACCGGTCCGGCGGCGGCCGGCATGGAGGCGAGGGCGAAGGTGGCGACCGCGAACAGGCCGAGGGTCCTGGTGGTTGGCATGGGATGCTCCAGCTGAAGGGGGCAGTGGGTCAACGCCCAACCTGTATACAGGTATATTTCAAATTTTTCATGACAGTTCAGCGACGGTGCGAATTTTTATGCCGGTGCAGGTCGCGCCCCACCCAGGACAGGAATGCGCAGGTCGCGAGAAACCACACGCCGACAAAGGCATACGCCTCCAGCGCATAGGCCCCCCAACCCGGCGCGCTGAAGGCCATGCGCGCGGTCGAGGTGAGGTCATGAAGACCGAGCACGACCACCAGCGAGGTGTCCTTGTAGGCGCCGATCACCGAGTTCACGAGCGCCGGCAGGGCGCGTGTCAGCGCCTGCGGCAGGACCACCAGCCGCATCGTCTTCGCCCATGAGAGGCCGAGCGCATGCGCAGCCCCGCCCTGGCCGTCGGGCACCGACTGAAGCCCGCCGCGCAGGTCCTCCGCGATGTAGGAGGCGTGGAAGAAGATGAGCGCGATCAGCGTCGCGATCACCGGGCTGATCCGCGTCCCCGGCGGCAGCGTCAGCGGCAGCACGAAGACGCCGACGAACAGCACCGTCACCATGGGCACACCGCGCATCGTCTCGATGTAGACGATTGCGGCGCGGCGCAGGACCGGCGAGGCCGTCTGGTACCGCAGCACCGCGAGAGCCACGCCGAGCGGAAACGCGAGCGCGATCGCGATCACCGAGAGGATCAGGAGGACCGGAAGCCCGTTCCAGCGCGAGACGTCGACCGGGACGAGCCCTGCCCAGCCCCCTCCCATCAGAAGGAGCGCGAGCGGGACGGCGACGACCCAGAGCCCGGCGAGTGCCCGCGGACTGAGCCATGCGAGCCGCCCCGTGATCCGCACCCCGACGAGCGCCGACAGCCCGAGCAACAGCACGCTGACGAGCGCCGGCCGCCAGTGCGCGTCGAACGGGTAGGTGCCGAACAGGATGAACCGGGTCTTCTCGGCGTAGAAGCGCCAGCAGGCGCCGGCATTCTCGACGCAGCGGTCCATCGGCGCGAGGGGGGAGGTCGCCGACAGGAACGCCCAGTCGACCACCTTCCACATTAGCCAGAGCGAGACGGCCGCGCTCACCCCCGACACGAGCGCCGTCATCGGGGTGCCGGCCCAGTCCCGCAGGATGCTGCGCCTCGCGGCCGGAGGCGGTGCGGCTGGCATCATGCGGCGTTCGAGCCGAAGCGCGCGCGAAGAGCGTCGTTGAGGCGGTTCAACGCCGTCGAGGCGATGAGGCAGAGCGCGAGATAGAGCGCCATCGTCACGAGCATGATCTCGAGCGGGCGGAAGGTCTGGTTGATGATGGTGCTGCTCACCGACATCAGGTCCGAGTACCCAACGGCGATGGCGATCGAGGTGTTCTTGATGAGATTGACGTACTGATTGATCATCGGGGGGATGACGATGCGCAGCACCTGCGGCAGCACGACGAACCGGGTCGCCTGCCGGGGGGAGAGGCCGAGCGAGCGTGCCGCGTCGACCTGACCGGACGGGATGGCGAGGATCCCGCCACGCACGACCTCCGCGATCTGCGCGCCGTGGTAGATCCCGAGCGTGACGAGGACGACGACGAATTGGACGGACATGCGTGCGCCGCCCACATAGTCGAAGCGTTCGAGCCGCGGCACGCTGACGGGAAGCGGGATCTGCGCAGCCCATGCGAAGAGCGCCGGGCCGACGAGCATCGTCCCGACGATGAGCGGGGCGACCGGCCACTCCCGCCCTGTGTCGCGCTTGACCCTGCGCGCCCTCATCCAGATCCAGGCCGAGCCGAGGGCGCACGCCGCGACGGGCAGGAGGAGCCACAATTGCGCCCGCCGCGGCTCGATCATCGGGAGATAGAGCGAGCGGTTCGACAGATGCACCGGCCCCAGCGAGAGGGCTTCACGCACCGGCGGCAGGCCCTGGACTGCCACCACGTAGAGAACGAGGAGCACGAGGATCTTCGGCAGGTTGCGGAAGACCTCGACATAGACGAGCGCGAGCGCGCGCCCCGGCGGGCTCGACGAGACGCTGACGAGCGCCATGAGGACACCGAGGACGGTCGCGAGGACCAGCGCTGCCGCGGCGAGGACGATGGTGTTGACGAGACCGGCGAGGATCGCCTGCGCATAGGTGTCGTCGGCGCGGTAGGCCGTGAGGCTTTCGTTGAGGTCGAACCCGGCCGTTTGCGCGAGAAAGCCGTAGCCGGGCGTCATGCCGGCGGCGCGCATATTGAGCTCGATGTTGAAGACGAGGGTGCCCGCCGCAACCAAGATGAACGCGACGACGACGATGCCCGGCCAGTCGGGTCGGCGGCGCGCGGGTGGGGGCGGTTGTTGCATGGACGGCGACCTTACGCTAATGTTGCGCACCTGTATACATGTTGTGCGTCAGGTCTGTGACAGGCTCGGCGCATCAGTCCCGGATCCGGCAATGAGCGTGACTTCCAGACCCCGCGTCGACGATATCGTGGACGCCATCCGCAAGCGGATCTTCCTGCAGCCGGTCGATGCGGAGACGGTCTTTCTCGAAGGCGCGCTCGCGAACGAATTCGGCGTGTCGCGCACGCCCGTCCGGCAGGCCCTCCAGAGGCTGGCCTATGAGGGGCTGATCGAGGTGCGGACGGGGGTGGGATCGCTGTCAAACCCGCTCGACCCGAAGGAGCGGGACCTGCACGTCGTGGTGCATTGCGGGGTCCTGCGCCTCGTCGCGTCGTTGCCTGATGCACCGGTCGTGCCCGGCGTCTCGGGCCGGCTCGCCGCGCTTGCCGAGGTGAGCCGCTTCGGCCACGCGTCCGGCGCGGACGAGGTCTTCGACCTCTTCACCGAGTTCAACGCCACGCTGTCGCGGATGGTGCCCGACACGGTCGTCGCCGACGCCCATCTCGTGAGCGGCTGGCGGGTCGTGCGCTGGGTCTTGAGCGAGATGCGGCAGGACCATGATGGACGGACCGCGTTCGCCCACGAACTCTGCCTTCGCGTCCATGGCGCGGCGGGCGAGGGGCGGGCGGCCGTCTTCGGCGCGGCCGCGGACGTGTTCACGACGGGACTGCTCGGCCGCTAGCGTGCCTCTTCGTGCGAGGCGACTGATCCTGCCCCAGTGGGCGGTCTTCTGCCGCCATTCGCTCGGCCTCGGCGGGTGATCTGTCGCCGGGAGCGCGTCGCGCCGCTCTCCTGTGCGAACCAGGCTGCGGCCTTTGAGAGGATATCTCTCTCCTGGCGCAACAGGCGGTTCTCGCGGCGAAGGCGCGGCGGCTCCTCGCTCGTCAGCCCATTGGTGCGGCTTCCGCCGTCACGCTCGGCCTGGGTGTCCCCGAGCGGAGGGTGAAGCAACGTCGAGACGACAAGATCGACCGGCAGCGCGCGATCAATGCGGGTCGGTTGTAGTCGGCTGCCGACCCGGACGAGATCGCGGATGCCGGAGCCTTTATTGTAGAGAATGTGAAGCCGGAGGCCGTGTGTACAAGCGCTGCCACTTCAACGAAGGTCGGTGGCTAACCCACTGAAAAGATTGGCGACCCCGGTAGGACTCGAACCTACGACCTACGGATTAGAAGTCCGTTGCTCTATCCAGCTGAGCTACGGGGCCGTTTTCGTCTGGTGTTCGGGCTTGTGGCCGAACGGGCGCTCGTCGGGGCGTGGCGGTGCCGGGCGGCGCGCGGTGTTCGGTATCATCCCCGCCGATGGGGAGGCAAGCGGTTGGTGTCCGGGCGGCGCTGCTGGCCGGGAGGCGTGCACCGGGGTCTTGATCGGGCGCAGCCGGATCGGGCCGGCCTCGCTCGTTCGCGGTGAGGGTGGTGCCGCAGCTCGTGCCCGGCGTGGCCGGCGGCGCAGAGACGTGGTCGTGCCCGGCTAAGCGTTGGGCGGGGATCTGAGGCGGTACGCGGGTTCGGCGGCGTTCAGATCAGCCTGGCCGAGCTCCCGACGGCCGCCGGATCAGCCGGCCCCCGGTGGTGGCGACGCCAGCAGAGCCCCAGTCGCCACGAGGCGGCCAGCCGTGCCCAGGATGGCCGCCTGATCGGCCGACACACGGTGGCCGCGCGTTCAGCCGAGCCCCAATGGCCGCCGGATCGGTCGATCTGCGGTGGCCGCGAGGTCAGCCGTGCCCGGCCGGACGTCCGATCAGCCGAGCCCCGCGCGCGGGATCAGAACCCCAGCGCCGCGCGTCAGTGGGTCCAGGGGGCGGCGCGGTCGGAGCGGAAATTGTCGGAGTAGGCGATCCGCTTTTCCTGGGCGGATTTCGGCTCCTCGACACGGAATTCGATGCCGTGGCGCTCGGCGTAGGCGATCGCCTCTTCCTTGGTCGCGAACTCGAGGCGGATCTGGCGCTTGGTGTCGGCCGAACTCGTCCACCCCATCAGCGGGTCGACCTCGAGGGGGCCGAGCCCTTCGAACTCGAGGCGCCAGAGCCGCGTGCGGCGGTTGCCGGACTGCATGGCTGTACGGGCCGGTTTGAAAATTCGTGCTCGCATCCGTCTCTCCAAGGCGGGCCTCGGCCCGGCGAACCGGCGTTGCCGGCGCGTGGTCGGGGCAGCAAGATTCGAACTTACGACCCCCGGTTCCCAAAACCGGTGCTCTACCAGACTGAGCTATGCCCCGACATGCGCAGCCATCTCCTACACGCTGGCTTCGCGCCGGGCAACGGTGGGATCGGCGCGAGGCGCCGCCGAAGTCAGCGTCGCAAGGTGCGGCCGAAGTCAGCGTCGCGCGGCGAGTCTGAAGTCAGCGTCGCGCGGCGCGGGCGGTCAGCCGTCGACGCGGCGGTGGAGGAGCGTGTCGCCTGGGGCGAGGCCGATCTCGTCGGCGACGCCGGCATTCACCTCGAAGACGAAGCGGGCGGGACCGTCGGACGGGATCGAATCGGTGGAGAAGGGGGTGGTGTGCTTGGCGATGGAGACGACCGTCCCGTCGCCGCGCGTAAAAATGATGTCGAGCGGGAGGGGGGTGTTCTTCATCCAGAAGGCGCGGGGCGCCTCGCGGCCGAAATCGAACAGCATCCCGTGATCGCGCGCCATCGTCTCGCGGAACATCAGCCCCTGCGCGCGCTCGACCGGATCGTCGGCGATCTCGATGGTGAAGGTGTGGGTCCCGCTCCCGGTGACGAGGACGAGCTCGTCCGCCGGGAGGGTGGCCTTGTCGATCGTCGCGGCGTCGGCGGCGAAGGCCGCGTGGTGCGATGCGAGCGGGATCGGCGCGGCGAGGAGGATCGCCGCGCAGACGAGGGAGGCGACGCGCGTCATGGCGTCAGTGGGACTGGGGGACGGTCGTTCCCGATTCCGGCAGGATCTCGGCCGCCATCAGACCCTTAGGGCCGGGGCCGAAACGGACCTTCACCACCTGGTTCGGCCGCAGCTCGGTGATCCCGAAGCGACGCAGCGTCTCCATGTGGACGAAGATGTCGGCCGTTCCTTCGCCGCGGGTCAGGAAACCGTATCCCTTGGAACGGTTGAACCATTTCACCCGCGCGAATTCTGCGGGACCTTCCGGCGTAACTTGGATATGCGCACGGGAAGGCGGGAGTTGCGAAGGATGAGCCGCACTCGACTCGTCCATCGAAAGAATACGGAAGGCTTGAAGGCCTTTGGTGCCGCTCACGCACTCGCAAACGACACGGGCGCCTTCATAGGCGCTCTGGTATCCGTCGCGACGAAGGCAGGTCACGTGGAGAAGAACGTCGGCGCCACCATCGTCGGGAACGATGAAGCCGTAGCCCTTGCCGACATCGAACCATTTGATGCGGCCTGACATCTCTGTCAGTCCTTCCAGACCTTCGAAGTTCGGGGTGCTGCCCCGGTCGTCGGCAGAATAGTCCTCGTAAAATCGAACCGCTTTGTCGTCGCTCACCACTAAACCCGCCACTTTACCAATGACACTGCCGTCCAACGCATCCGTGAATCGTACGTTACCATTGATTCACCGTTTCGGCGACTGGTGTCGCCGTCTTGCCGCTCTGTGTTGCGAATGAGACACACGAATTTCGTCAAATTTTCACCTGTTCGATGATCGCGAACGTCGCCGCGAGCGGCGTTCGCACGACGAGATCGGCGTCTTTGTCCTGTTCTGTCGGGGCGCGCGAGGCGATGACGAGCATCGCGCCGGCCTCCCGCGCGACCTGCGGCAGGGCTGCTGCGGGGTAGACAACGAGCGATGTTCCGAGGGCGAGGAAGAGGTCGGCCTCGATTGATTCCTCCATCGCGCGCTGCAATTCGGCCTCGGGCATCGGCTGGCCGAAGGAGATGATCGCCGCCTTGATGAGGCCGCCGCACGCGGTGCAGCGCGGCGAGGCGCCGGTCCGCTCGATCGTCTCTTTCGCGTATTCGATCTCGTGGCGCGTGCCGCATTCGAGACACGTCGCGTGGTCGCCCGCGCCGTGGATCTCGATCAGCTTCTCGCGCGGCACGCCGGCGCGCGTGTGAAGGCCGTCAATATTCTGGGTGATCACCGTGGTGACGAGGCCGGAGCGGGCGAGGGCTGCGACGACCCGGTGCGCGGCGTTCGGCTCGGCGGCGGCGAAGCGCTCGGCCATGTCGAAGCGGCGCTCCCAGTCGGTGAGGCGCGCGTCTTCCGAGGTGAGAAACGCGTCGTAGAGGATCGGCTCCATGCGGGTCCAGATCCCGCCGGCGCTGCGAAAGTCTGGGATGCCGGATTCGGTCGAGATGCCGGCGCCGGTAAAGACGACGACGCGACGAGCCGAGCGAAAGGCGTTGATCAACGCCTCACTAGCCTCTTGCACATCGCTCAAGATCAATCCGGTCATGAAGTGTTTCTGGGGGCTTCGCGAGAAAAAGCGCAAGAGGTCGTCCATCAGCAAGGTTAAAGAGCGTGCCTATAGGCGATCGCCTCGGCGACATGGGCGCGCTTGACGCCGTCGCTGCCGGCAAGGTCGGCGATGGTGCGGGCGACCTTCAGCGTGCGGTGATAGGTGCGCGCGGAGAGGCGCCGCTCGGTCACAACCTGGTCGAGCAGGGAGAGGGCCTCGTTTTCGGCGGCGAGGACGGCCTCCAGCATGTCGACCGCGCACTCGGCGTTGACGGGAATGTGGGGGGAGGCGGCGTAGCGGTGGCGCTGGCGCTCCCGCGCCTCGGAAACGCGGGAGTAGATCGCGACCGAGGCCTCGCCCGGCGGGGCGCGAAGGTCCGCCGGCGTCACCGCGCCGACGCGGATCGTGAGGTCGATCCGGTCCAGCAGGGGCCCGGATATGCGCGACTGGTAGGAGTCCTGGCAGGCCTTGCCGCGCTTGCAGGTGTGGCCGGGCTCGTTGGCGTGGCCGCACCGGCAGGGGTTCATCGCGGCGAGGAGCTGGAAGCGGGCGGGGTAGGAGACGCGCGTGTTCGCCCGCGCGATGGTGGCCTTCCTCGTCTCCAGCGGCTCGCGCAGCGCGTCGAGCACCTGGGGCGCGAACTCGGGCAGCTCGTCGAGGAAGAGGACGCCGCCATGGCAGAGCGAGACCTCGCCCGGCCGCCCCTTCGGCCCGCCCCCGATGAGGGCCGGCATCGAGGCGGAGTGGTGTGGCGCGCGGTAGGGCGGGGCGCTGTCGAGCCGGCCGCCCGCGAGGTCGCCCGCGATGGAGCGGATCATCGCGCTTTCGAGGAGGGTGTTCGGCTCGAGCGGGGGGAGGATCGAGGGCATCCGCTCGGCGAGCATCGACTTGCCCGAGCCCGGCGGGCCGACCATGAGGAGATTGTGCCCGCCGGCGGCCGCGATCTCGAGCGCGCGCTTCGCGCTCTCCTGGCCGCGCACGTCGGCAAGGTCGGCCCCGATGCGGCCGGGGCGATGGATCGTCGGGCGCGGGCGCGACAGGGACTGGTGCCCGGCGAAATGGTTGACGAGGGCGGCAAGGCTTGCCGGGGCGAGGATCGGCATGTCGGCCGAGGCCCAGGCGGCCTCCGCCCCGTCGGACGCCGGGCAGATGAGGCCCTTGCCGAGCGCGTTCGCGCCGACCGCCGCCGGCAGCACGCCCGCGACGCCGACGATCCGCCCGTCGAGCCCCAATTCGCCGACGACGACGTGATCGGCGAGCGCCTCGCCGGGGATGATGCCGAGCGCGGCCATCAGGGCGAGCGCAATCGGCAGATCATAATGACTGCCCGATTTCGGAAGGTCCGCCGGGGCGAGGTTCACCGTGATGCGGCGCGGTGGCAGCGAGAGGCCCGAGGCGGTGAGGGCGGCGCGCACGCGCTCCCGGCTCTCGGTCACGGCCTTGTCCCCGAGGCCGACGATCATGAAGCCCACGGCGCCGGGGGCGATCTGCACTTCGACGTCCACGGGTACCGTGTCGATCCCGCGGAATGCGATGGTGGTGATGCGACTGACCACGCCCTGGCTCAATGCAAGAAAATCAACCTAAGGTACATGATGGGGCGAGATGTCGCAACCAATGACCGCAAGAAATCGGGATCTTTGCGGGACGGTGATGGATCACCACGTTGCGAAGGACGCGCCGGGGCAATAACGTCCTGTTACAAAGCCACGACGTGTCGTGATCTGTGGCGCGGGAAGGGGCGCAATATCCATGGGAACCAACCGCTCGGTGGTTACATCGGGGGGCAGCCGTTGATCGTCGAACCCCGTGACCATCGCCGCCGGCGCACCGTCGCCCGGCTCCGATCCTTGTCGCCCGTGGTCCGGCGCTTCGTTCCAACGGGCCGCAACCCCCACACGGCCGTCGGCCCGTGGCTCGGCACGCAGCCGCGTCTGCCGGGCCGCCGCATCGCGCCGCTCGACCGCAAGACGCCGACCTTCGGTCAGCTCGGCACGCTTGAGGTCCGCCTCGCCCGCACCACGGGCGAAGTGAAGCGGGCTCAGCAGATCCGCTACCAGGTCTTCTACGAAGAGCTCGCCGCGCAGGCCGACGCTTACACGATGGCAACGCGCCGCGACCGCGACCAGTTCGACAATCTGTGCGATCACCTCCTGGTGCTCGACCACAACGTCGCCGCCCGCCGCTTCCGCAAGCCGCGGCCGCGCATCGTCGGCACCTATCGGTTGCTCCGCCAGGAGATTGCCGAGCAGAATGGCGGCTTCTATTCGGCCTCGGAGTTCGACATCCAGCCGATGATCAACGGCCACCGGGATCTCAGCTTCCTGGAGCTCGGCCGGTCCTGCGTCCTGAAGCCCTATCGCGACAAGCGCACCGTCGAGCTCCTGTGGCACGGTGCCTGGTCCTACGTCCTCCGGCACAATGTCGACGTGATGTTCGGCTGCGCCTCGCTCGGCGGGACGGATCTCGAGGCGCTCTCCGTTGCGCTCTCCTATCTTCACCACAACCACATGGCTCCGGCGGAGTGGCGCGTCAGCGCGCTGCCGAAGCGCTACGTGTCGATGAACATGATGCCGGCCGACAAGGTCGACCCGAAGCAGGCGCTGCGTGCCCTGCCGCCGCTCATCAAGGGCTACCTGCGGCTCGGCGCCTTCGTCGCCGACGGCGCGGTCATCGACCACCAGTTCGGCACGACCGACGTGATGATGGTGCTCCCCGTCGCCGGGATCTCGCACCGCTACATCAACTATTATGGCGCGAACGCCACGCGCCACGCCTGACGGCGAACGAGGCGGTGGCCGACCCGGCCGCCGCCTTTTCTTTTTCCCCTAGTCCGGAAGCGGCGCGTTCTTGCTGAGGCGCAGCTTGGTGACGCGATTGCGCTCGCGCTCCGTCACCTCGAAGCGCACCCCGTGGAAGGTGAACGCCTGGTTCACCTCGGGGATGGTCTGCGCCTCGTGAATGACGAGGCCGGCCGCCGTCGTCGCCTCGTCGTCCGGCAGCGACCAGTCGAGCGCACGGTTGAGGTCACGGATCGTGACCGACCCGTCGACGATGACCGATCCGTCCGGCTGGGGCGTCACGCCCTCGACCTCGACGTCATACTCGTCCTCGATCTCGCCGATGATCTCCTCGATGATGTCCTCGAGGGTGACGAGCCCCATCACCTCGCCATACTCGTCGACGACGAGGGCGAAATGGGTCTTGCGCTTCAGGAAGGCGTTCAGCTGGTCCTGCAGCCCGGTCGTGTCCGGCACGAACCAGGGCGGCTTGGTGATCGCCGGGATGTTGACCTTCGCATAGTCGCCCCCCGCCGCATGGATCGCGCGCAGGAGGTCCTTGGCGTGGAGGATGCCGACGATGTTGTCACTGGTGTCGCGCCAGAGCGGCAGGCGCGTGTAGGGGGAGGCGAGCGCCTCGCCGACGATCGCATCGGGCGGGTCGTCCGCGTTCAGCATCCGCATCCGCGTCCGGTGGACCATCACGTCCGAGACCTCGAGGTCGGCAAGGTCGAGGAGGGCGCCGAGCCGGTCGCGGTCCGCCTTGTGGAGGCCGCCCTCTGCGTGCTGCAGGTCGACCGCGCCGCGGATCTCCTCACGCGCCGACTGGACGAGCTCGTCGTCCGCCCGCACCCCGAAGAGGCGCAGGATGAGGCGCACGATGTGCTGCACCGTCACCGTCACCGGGGCGAAGATGATGACGACCACGCGCACGATCGGGGCGACGACGAGCGCGAAGCCCTCCGGCCGCAGGATCGCGAGCGTCTTCGGCAGCACCTCGGAGAAGATGAGGACGAGCGCCGTCATGATGAAGGTCGCGTAGACGACCGCCGCCTCGCCGAAGAGGCGGATCAGGGCCGACGTCGCGAGCGCGGAGGCGGAGATGTTGACGAGGTTGTTGCCGACGAGGAGCGCCCCGATCAGCTCCTCGCGCGACTGCATCAGGCGGCCGGCGGTGGCGGCCCGCTTGGAGCCCTGCCGCTCGTGCTGGTGGATGCGGGCGCGCGACGCCGCCGTGAGCGCCGTCTCCGAGCCGGAGAAGAACGCGGACATCGTCAGAAGGACGAAGATCGCCGCAATGGTGAGCCCGAGACCCCAATCGATCATCGGCGTCACTCAGTTCGACCGGTCGTTCATGACGACGGAAGGCCCTCGCTTTTCAGGAAGCTGATAAGGCGCGCCGGCGGAACGCCGTCGGCGACGAATGCATCCCCGATGCCGTTGACGAGCACGAAACGGACCACCCCGTCCTTCACCTTCTTGTCCTGCGACATCGCGCCTGCGACGTCCTCGGCGTTGAGCGGCACGGGAATGTCCGCAAACGTCGTCGGCAGGCCGACCGCTTGCAGATGCCGGGCCACCCGCTCGGCATCCTCGGCCGGGCAGTGGCCGAGCGCGACGGAGAAGCGGAAGGCGAGGGCGCAGCCGAGGCCGACCGCCTCGCCATGGACGACGCGGTCGTCATAGCCCGCGCACCGCTCCACGGCGTGCGCGAAGGTGTGGCCGAGATTGAGGAGGGCGCGTCGCCCCGTCTCGCGCTCGTCCTCGACGACGATCTCCGCCTTCATCTCCACCGCGCGCGCAATCGCCTCGACGAGCCCGTCGGTGAGGGCGGCGGCGCCCTGCGCCTCGAGCCGCTCGAAGAAGGCGCGGTCGCCGAGGAGGCCGGCCTTCACCGTCTCCGCATAGCCCGCGCGGCGGTGCCGGTCGGGGAGGGTCGAAAGGGTCGCGATATCGGAGAGGACCAGCGCCGGCTGGTGGAACGCGCCGACGAGGTTCTTGCCGTGGCGCGTGTTGATGCCGGTCTTGCCGCCGACGGAGGAGTCCACCTGTGCGAGAAGCGTCGTCGGCACCTGCACGAAGGGCATGCCGCGCCGCGTGATGGCGGCCGCGAACCCGGCGAGATCGCCGACGACGCCGCCGCCGAGCGCGACGACGATGTCGCCCCGCTCCAGCTCCGCGTCGAGGATCGCGTCGACCGTCGCGGTGAGGTGGCCGATCGATTTCGAGGATTCGCCCGCCGGCACGACGTGGCTCGTCGAGGCGAGGCCGCCCGCCTTCAGCCCCGCCTGAAGGGCGGAAAGGTGGAGCGCGGCGACGCTCTCGTCGGTCACGATGAGCGTGCGGCGCTTGCCGAGCCTCGCGGCGATCAGCGCGCCGGCCTCAGCGATCAGCCCGTCGCCGATGAGGACGTCATAGGCGCGCTCGCCGAGGGGGACGGTGATCGTGATCGGGGCGGCCGACTGGATGTGGGGGCGGGTCGCCTCGGTGGTGGTCATGCCTCACTCATGGGTTCGTGCGCCAACGGCGTGGCGCTGAAATGGTTGCGCAGGGAATCGAGAATGGCCGCGACGACCTTCTCGTGCGGACCCGAGGAGGAGACGACGCGCACGTCCGCCCCCGCGAAGACAGGGTCGCGCAAGCGCCGCAGCTCCAGGAGCTTCTGGTGCGGGTCGACGTCCTTGAAGAGCGGCCGGTGCGCGCGGCGCGCGACGCGCGAGACGAGCACGTCCGTCGACGCGTCGAGCCAGATCGAGACGCCGCGCGCCGCGATCGCCGCGCGCGTGTCGGCCGACATGTACGCCCCGCCGCCGGTGGCGAGCACCTTCGGCCCGTCCTCCAGGAGGCGCGTGATCACGCGCGTCTCGCCGGCGCGGAACTCGGCCTCCCCGTGCGTGGCGAAGATGTCGCTGATCGACATGCCCGCCGCTTTCTCGATCTCATTGTCCGCATCGACGAAGGGTATGGCCAAGCGTGCCGCAAGGCGCTTTCCGACGCTGGACTTTCCGGCCCCCGGCAATCCCACAAGCACGAGATTGCGGTCCTCCAACGCCGTCAACAGGGCCTTCGGCCCATTCTGTTCCACGGGAGTTCTCCCACCCCTTCTTTCGTCGCGCGGCTCTTCCGGGCCGCGTCTGCCCAGCGGACAGGATTACGCGGCCGACTGCAAGCCCCGCCATGCAAGCCTGTGCCAGCAGGGCACAATCCATCCGTGACGCAGCCTGCTGCCGAACGCGCGGGTCGCAGTCAAGCCCAGCCGGCGCCGCAGCGGCGCGGCCGGGGCGGGCGCGCGGCCTCCACAGGGGACGATCGGTAAAGTTTGATCGACTTCCCTCACGCCGCTGAAATCCGTGATCGGCCACTCTCCGGGCTCGTTCTGGAGAGGCAATCGATGTCCCTGGCCGCAGAAGCCTTCCTGGAGATGATGGCGGTGGAGCACGACGCCTCGCCCCACACCATCGAGGCGTACCGGCGGGATCTCACCTGTTTCGACGAGGTCTGCCGCGCGCGCGGCGTCGTGTCCGAGGCGGCGGGGGAGGCGGACCTGTCGGCCTTCCTCCAGTCGATGTCGGCGCGTGGCGAAGCGAAGACGACGCAGAACCGGCGCCTCTCCGCCGTGCGCCGCTTCATGCGCTTCCTCTACGCGGACGGACGGCGCGGGGACGACCCCGGCGCGCTCGTCGACGGCCCCAAGCGGCCGAAATCGCTCCCCAAGATTCTGTCGATGGACGAGGTGCGCCGTCTCCTCACCGTCGCGGAGGAGGCGGCCGAGGCCGGCGGCGCCGCGCCCGCGCGCCGCTCCGCGCTTCTCGAACTCCTCTATGCCGGGGGGCTGCGCGTCTCCGAGCTCGTCTCGCTCCCCGAATCGGCCGTGAACGACAAGCGCGAGGCGATGATCGTGCGCGGCAAGGGCGACAAGGAGCGCCTCGTGCCGCTGACGGAGGCTGCGCGCCGGGCCGTTGCGCGCCACCGTGCCGCACGCGGGCCCTCGCCGAACCGCTATCTCTTCCCCGCGCGCTCGCGCGAGGGGCACCTGACGCGACAGGCCTTCGCGCGCGAACTGAAGGCGCTCGCCGCCGCCGCGGGGCTCCCGGCCGCCAAGGTGTCACCCCACGTCCTGCGGCACGCCTTCGCGACGCACCTCCTCGTCAACGGGGCGGATCTGCGCGTCGTCCAGACACTTCTGGGCCACCAGGACATCTCGACGACCGAGATCTACACGCACGTGCAGAGCGACCACCTCGTCGCCGTTCTCAACGACTGTCACCCGCTCGCCTGACCGGCGAATTGAACGCGTTTGGCTTGACAGGCCGCGTCACCAACTTAAGGGTCCGCCTCGTCCTTAACAGCCGCGACCTTGGTGCATGCGTACTTTCCTCGAATTTGAGAAACCCGTCGCCGACGTGATCGGCAAGATCGAGGAGCTGCGCACGCTCGGCGGGAGTTCGGCCGTGGACGGGGGCGACGAGATCGCCAAGCTCGAGGACAAGGCCGAGAAAGCGCTCGCCGAGCTCTACGCGAAGCTGACGCCGTGGCAGAAGACCGAGGTCGCGCGCCATCCCGACCGGCCGCACACCTCCCACTATCTCGCCCGCCTCGTGGATGATTTCACGCCGCTCGCCGGCGACCGCGCCTTCGCGGACGATGCGGCGATCGTCGCCGGCGTCGGCCGCTTCAACGGCCGCTCGGTCGCCGTCCTCGGCCACGAGCGCGGATCGGACACCGAGAGCCGGCTGCGTCACAATTTCGGCATGGCCCGGCCGGAGGGCTACCGCAAGGCGAAGCGCATCATGCAGCTCGCCGAGCGCTTCCGCCTGCCGGTGATCACGCTCATCGACACTGCCGGCGCCTATCCGGGCATCGGCGCGGAGGAGCGCGGCCAGGCTGAGGCCATCGCCCGCTCGACCGAGCAGGCGCTGACCCTCACCGTGCCGAGCGTCGCCATCATCATCGGCGAGGGCGGATCGGGCGGCGCCCTCGCGCTCGCCTCGGCGAACCGCGTCCTGATGCTGGAGCACGCGATCTACTCGGTGATCTCGCCCGAGGGCGCGGCCTCGATCCTGTGGCGCGACGCCGCGCGTGCGCAGGAGGCCGCCGCCAACATGAAGATCACCGCGCAGGACCTGTTGCGGCTCGGGGTGATCGATTCCATCATCGAGGAACCGCTCGGCGGCGCCCATCGCAATCTCGGGCAGACGATCGAGCGTGTCGGCGCCGCCATCGAGGCGTCGCTCTCCGAGCTGTCCCAGCTCGACGGTCCGGCGCTGAAGGCGTCGCGCGCCGAACGCTTTTTGGCCATCGGACGCACGCTCGAGACTTGAGCGTTGCGCGCGCGCAACAGCGCGCCATTCACAGGTGGACAAGCCGTCGCCAAGGAACGTTGACGGTTTGTAAACCGGCCCCACACAGGGTACACGCCAGCAACGGTGGTCAGTATTGTCGCCACCGTGGATCGCGGGATGAACGCATGCACTATGATGCAGTCCGCAAGCCGACCGACCGCCGGATGAGTGTTCCCGGCCTCCTGCGCCGCCTCCGAGGCCCGGTTCTCGCGGGTGGGCTGGTGTCGCTCGCCCTCGCGGGGTGTCAGGTCAGCGAATTGTCGACCGCGGCCCACCTCGCCCCCGTCCCCTCCGCCCTCGCGACCAAGATCGACCGGATGGGCATGAGCGTGCGCTCGCCCATCCTCCTGCGCATCTACAAGGAAGAGTCGGTCCTCGAGGTCTGGAAGCAGGATCGCGCGGGCAAGTACAAGCTTTTGAAAGAGTACGAGATCTGCGCCTGGTCGGGCGAACTCGGCCCGAAGCTGAAAGAGGGCGACCGTCAGGCGCCCGAAGGGTTCTACACGGTCACGCAGGGCCTGATGAACCCGAACTCCAGCTATCACCTCGCGTTCAATCTCGGCTTCCCGAACACGTATGACCGCAGCAACGGGCGCACCGGCTCGTTCATCATGGTCCACGGCGATTGCTCCTCGCGCGGCTGCTACGCGATGGACGACCAGCAGATCCAGGAAATCTACGCCCTCGCGCGCGAGGCGTTCGCCGGCGGCCAGAAGGGCTTCCAGGTCCAGGCCTTGCCCTTCCGCATGACGCCCGAGAACATGGCGCGTCACCATGACAGCAAGAATCTCGAATTCTGGGAGATGCTGAAGGACGGGTCGGACCATTTCGAGGTGACCGGCCAGGAGCCGCGCGTCGACGTGTGCGGCCGCAAGTACGTCTTCAACGCGCGTCCGGCCGGCGGCTCCTTCGTGCCGACCGCCTCGTGCCCCGACTACACGGTCGAGGCGCAGATCGAGCAGCTCGTCGCCGCGAAGCGCAACGCCGACCTCGAGAAGCGCAAGGTCGCGATCGCGCGCGACGACAACCGCAAGGAGCGCGAAGAGCGCTGGGCGGCCCGCGAGAAGCAGATCGCGACGATGTTCAACAACAGCCGCAGCGGTGCGGACGAGCCGCCCGCCGCCACCCCCGCGGCCGCGGAGACCACGGTCGCGAGCGCGACCGCCGGCGATCTCGGCGCCGCGCCCTCCACGGGCGGCACGCCGATGCCGCGCCCCTCGCCGCGCGGCACGACCGCCGCGATGGAGACGAAGTCGGGCGGCGGCTTCCGCATCCCGAACCCCTTCGCCCGCAAGGACGAGCCCGTGGCGTCGGTCGCCGCCGTCGAGGCGACGCCGGTCGCGCCTGCGGCTCCCGCTGCGCCGGCGCCCGCCGCCACTGCGGCCGCTCCGTCGAGCCAGTCTCTGCCGGGCGTCGCCGTCTCCTCCACCGCCGGCGTCGCCGCCGCGCCGCCCGCAGCGCCGACCGCGCCCGCCGCGCAGGCCCAGGCGCAAGCCCAGGCGAGCGACACCGCGACGAGCACCGCCCCGCCCGCCGCCCTCGGCTACGCGGCCGACGAGGAGGAGGGGGGCTTCCTCTCCAACGTCTCGAAGGGCAGCAAGAGCCTCTTCCGCCGCGCCGGCAGCCTCTTCAACTGAGGCGCGGCCCGCGCACCCGCGCGGACGGACGACACGAAAAAGCGCCCCGCCGGCATCCGGCGGGGCGCTTTTGTTTCATCTTCGCGACCAGATCCGCCGCCAGGACGCGCGTGACGCGTCAGGGATGCGACGAAACGATCAATCTCACGATTGAATGGATCTTTCTGCCGACTTCTTCGTTCATCGAGAAACGAAGGAGTGTTCCATGGCCGATCTGATCCGCATCCTGTGCGCGGTCTTCCTGCCGCCGCTGGGCGTTTTCCTGCAGGTGGGACTGACGCTGCAGTTCTTCATCAACATCGTGCTGACGCTGCTCGGCTTCTTCCCGGGCATGATCCACGCGCTGTGGATCATCGCGCGCCGCTAAAGCGTCCCGCGCGTTCGCGCGCGGATAAGAGGCTCTCGATCCTTGATGGAGAGCGGCGCCTTCTCGCGCGATGCGCGACGAAAAGGCAAATCGCCGGCGGCGGGTCTCTCCCGCCGCCCGCGCCCCCTCAGCTCCCGGTGACGGGGTTGGCCGTGCTCTCGCAGCCGATCTGGCTGCCGCAGCGCTCGGAGACGGTCCAATGGTCCGCCGCGCTGACCGCCAGGAAGACGGGGCCGAGCAGGATCACGCACAGAACGGCGACGGCCGTCAGGGCCCCCAGGGCACGTTGCATATTTGGTCTCCCGTTCGCCGATCCGGCGCAAATCGTGAGAGCGTCCGGACCGTATCACTCCGCGCGGGCCAAACACGCCGCGCGTTGACTATCAGTTGCGCCTCTTTCGTCGATTGACCAAGAGGCGTTTGCCAACGTCCGCAGCCTGGCGTTTCCACTCCATTGGCCGCTTCGTTCAAATTATCCCTTCCGCGTTTGGACCTTCATCGTCAACCGACGAGGACCGGGACGAGCGAGGCGAGGAGGAGGGCGGCCATCAGGATGTTGAAGGCCCTCATCGCGCGCCGCGTCGCGAGAAACCGCCCGATGGACGCGCCGAGCGCCGCCCAGGCGAGGGTGCTGGCGAAGGTCATCCCGCCGAAGATCAGCGCAAAGAGCACGGACAGTGTGACGCGCCCCGCGCCGGCCTCCGCCCCGCCATAGGTGACGACCGCGCCGCCCACCATCACCCACAATTTCGGATTGACGAGCTGGAGGAACGCCCCTTGCGCGAAGGAGGTGGGCGCCGTCCCCGCTGCGCCGGGCCCGTCGGTATCCACGGGCGACGGCGTGGCATTCGCGATCGTCCATGCGAGCCACGACAGATAGACGATCCCCGCCCATTTCAAGACGCGGCCCACCGCCGGGTCGGCGACCAGGGACGCCCCGAACGCCGCCGTCGCGAGCATGATGGAGGCGACCCCGACGGCGATGCCCGCCATCAAGGGCAGGCTGCGGGCCATGCCATGGCGCGCGCCCGACGCAGCCGCGATCGTGTTGTTGGGGCCGGGGGTGGCCGCCATGGCGAAGGCGAAGCCCAACACCCCGGCGAGCCATCCAGTGTCCATGGACCATCCTCCGGTGCCGATCGGCAGACGCTACCGGAGAGGGCCCGCAATAGGATTGCGTTGTTGCGCGGTTTTCCCCCATGTTTAGCATTGGAAGGTGCCAATGCCGAAGATTTTGGAATCGGATGCCATGAATCTGGACGACATCGACAGGCGCATCCTACGCGAGCTTCAGCGGGACGGGCGGGTTCAGAACAACGAGCTCGCCAAGCGCGTCGGCCTCTCGCCCTCGCCCTGTCTGCGCCGGGTGAAGCTGCTGGAGGCGAGCGGCATCATCAGCCGCTATGTCGCCGTCCTCGATCAGGGGAAGGTCGGCCTCCAGCTCTCGATGTTCGCGCGCGTCTCGCTGGTCGCGCAGGACGCGGAGACGATCGACCTCTTCATCGCGGCGATGCGGACGCTGCCGGAGGTGGTCGAGTGCTACATCATGCTCGGCGAGAGCGACGCGCTTCTGCGCGTGGTGGTGCGCGACCTTGCGGACTATCGCCGCTTCCAGGCGACGCACCTCACGCGCAAGAACGGCATCCAGAACGTGAAGACGGACGTGCCGAGCGAGGTCGTGAAGCAGACCTTCGCCCTGCCGGTCTGAAGCGCCCGCGTCCGGCGCGACGCGATCCGTTGCCTTGTCCCCCGTCTCGCTGTACGGCGAGCGTCATGGAACCGCTCTTTCTCTATGACACCCGCACCCGCTCAAAGGCGGAGTTCGCGCCCGCAGACCCGCGAGACGTGCGGCTCTATGTCTGCGGTCCCACGGTCTATGACCTCGCGCACATCGGTAACGCGCGCCCGATCATCGTCTTCGACGTGCTGTTCCGCGTGCTGCGCGCCCGCTATGGCGCGGACGCGGTCACCTATGTGCGCAACATCACCGACGTCGACGACAAGATTAACGCGCGCGCGGCCGAGCGGGGGATCGACATCCGCACGCTGACCGAGACGACGCTCGCCGACTTCCACGCCGACCTTACCTCCCTCCACACCCTGCCGCCGACGCACGAGCCGCGCGCGACGGACAATATCGACGGCATGGTCTCGATGATCGAGACACTGGTCGCGAACGGGCACGCCTATGTCGCGTCCGACCATGTGCTCTTCGCGGTCGCCTCGGTCGACACCTACGGCAGCCTCTCCAAGCGCTCGCTCGACGAGATGGTGGCCGGGGCGCGGGTCGACGTCGCGCCCTACAAGCGCGATCCGATGGACTTCGTCCTGTGGAAGCCGTCGAAGCCCGGCGAGCCGGCCTGGCCGAGCCCGGCGGGCATCGCGGTGGGCGGACGGCCGGGCTGGCACATCGAGTGCTCGGCGATGGCCGCGCGCTATCTCGGCGAGACGTTCGACATCCACGGCGGCGGCATCGACCTCGCCTTTCCCCATCACGAGAATGAGCGGGCCCAGTCCTGCGCGGCCTTCGGCGTGAAGGAGATGGCGCGGGTGTGGATGCACAACGGCTTCCTCCAGGTGGAGGGGCGCAAGATGGCGAAGTCGGAGGGCAACTTCATCACCATCCGCGACGCGCTCGGCCGGATGAGCGGCGACACGCTGCGCCTCGCGATGCTGATGACCCACTATCGCCAGCCGATCGACTGGACCGACCAGCGCGTCCAGGAGGCGCGGGGGCTCCTCGCCTCGTGGGCGGCGGCCGCCGAGGGGGTGGCCCCTGCGGCCGAGGCGGACGCCGAAGTGGTCGCGGCGCTCTCCGACGATCTCAACACGCCCGCCGTGGTGACGCGCCTCTCCGAGCTTCAGCGCACCGCGCCCGACGCGCTCGCGCCGAGCGCGATGCTCCTGGGGATCGACCTTGCCCGCGTCGCGGAGGCGATCGCGGCGGGGGAGGCGGCGAAGAGTGCGGCGCTGACGGTCGACGTCGACGCGCTGATCGCCGAGCGCCTCGCCGCGCGCGCGGCAAAGCGCTTCGACGAGGCCGACCGCATCCGCGACCAGCTCCTCGCCGAGGGCATCGCTTTGAAGGATGGGAAAGACGAGAACGGCGCGCCGATCACCACCTGGTCGTTCACCAGCTAGCACGGCGACGGGAAGGCGCGGGCGGCAAGCCCGGCCTTCACCGGCCCCGTTCGAACGGCGCTAGAGGCGCCGCAGCATCGCCTCGCGCGGGCTGCGCTCGGCGTGAAGCTTGGAGTGGCGCGAGACGAGGGTCGGGATCACCTCGGCGATCTCGTCCACAACGTCATAGCTCACCTCCCAGCCGGGCCGGATGAAGCCGGACGCGGACATGTGGGTGATCAGCTCGCTGAGGGGGGCCCAGAAGTCGGCGACGTTCGCGAGAACGATCGGCTTCTCGTGCTGGCCGAGCTGTGACCAGGTCATCATCTCGACCACTTCTTCGAGCGTGCCCACGCCGCCGGGGAGGGCGACGAACGCATCGGCTCGCTCGAACATGATTCGTTTGCGCTCGTGCATGTCCTCGGTGACGATCAGCTCGGACACGTCGCGCAGCATGACCTCGCGGTCATGCAGGAATTGAGGGATCACGCCCACGACATGCCCCCCGGAGGAGAGCACCGTGTGCGCGATCCGGCCCATCAGGCCGAGGGACCCCCCGCCATAGACGAGGCTGATCCCTGCTTCGGCAAGGGCCACACCAAGTTCGTCGGCCGCGGCGACGAATGCCGGGTTATGGCCAGTGGACGAACCGCAATAGACACATACGCTTTTCAAGTCGTGCATGGGTGAAAGGCTAGCATGAGGCCCGAGGCCTTGCACCAGATTCTATCGTGTCGCTCGCGGTTCGTTTTCGCGTGGCTGTGGGGCGTCAGTTCGACGGGGCGGGCGTCGTCGCCGGGGCCGGCGTGGTCGTGGCGGCGGGCTCCACCATCGGGGCCGCGTCGAAGTAGCCCATGAAATAGGCGGCGCCAGCGATGATCAGGGCGATGATCACGAGGGTCACGATGATGTTGCTCACGCTCATTGGGTTTTCTCGCTCCAGCTCGGCGGTCCTGGCGCCGCCAGGCCGCGGTTGTGCCCCGCCCGGGTTCGGACGAGGCTTTGGCGATCGCGCGCCCGCGCCATGCCGGAAAGCAGAACGCTGGAAGGCGCCAACCGTTCGCGTTCCCTGATGTCGCAGGTGCGGCGCACCCGGTTGGGGCCGGGAACGCTCACACTCCATCAAGTGGGGCGAGCATAGACGATGGGCAACATGGCGTCGAATGCATCATAGCCGGAAGAGAAAGGATCTTGCGCGGTCAGCGCACCGCCAATTCCACATTCGCTCTGGCAAGGAGCGCGTCCAGGCTGACATTTGCGGCGTCCGCAATGAAACCGAAGTTGATTGACGTGCCGGGCGCGATGCTCGCGTTCCAATCGACATTTTGCATCACGACACGGCCGTTGCTTTCCGACAGGAGCGTCACGTTCCAGCTCTGCGTGATGGCGAAGGGGAGGTTGATGCCGAGCTCCCACCCGTTCACCGGCGCGTCCGACACGTTGCGGATCACGACGTTGAAGAGCGTGCCGTTCGACCACTGGTCCTCGAGCACGATGTCGATGGTGAGCTGGGGCGGGGCGTCGACGGAGGGGGCGACGCTGATCTCGCCGCCGCCGGGCGCGGTCGCTGGCACCGTCGCGACCGCGCGCCCGGTGCGGATCTCGGCCCCGCTCGCGCGGGTGAGGGCGAGGGCGAACCGGTCGGCGGGGTTCGCCTGGCCGAGACCCACCTCCAGCACCGCCTCACGCTCGCCGCGCGGGATCACGAGCGTCCCGTTGGTGGCGTCGGCGCCGGCGCCCTCGGCGCTGATCGAGAAGGCGATGTCGACGTCGCGCTGGGCGGGCTCGGACAGGACGATCCGGAACATTGCCGCCGCCGACGGGTCGGGCACCACCGTGCTCGCGACGTCGACGAAGGGGAGGGCGGCGGCCGGCGGCGCGTCGGCGGTGATGACCGCCGTCCCCGAGCCGCGCAGCGTGCCCGCCCCGCCGACGGTCAGATAGAAGAAGCGGTCCCCCGCCGGCGCGTCGAGCGGTAGGACGGGGACGGTGACCGACTTGCGCTGCTGGCCGGGCGCAAAGGTCAGCGTGCCGGCCGTCGCCACATAATCGACGCCGGCGAGCGCCGTGCCGTCCGCCGTTGCATATTTGAGGACCGTCTCGGCCGTGGCGGGCGCCTCCAGCACGATGTCGAACACCGCCGCGTTCGCCCGGCCTGCGACGCTGGAGAAGCCGACATCGGGCCGCGTGCGCGCCAGATACGGATCGAGCAGCGACAGGACCGGGCGGCGCAGCGTCATCCAGTCGTCCTGGTAGAGGCCGCCGGTGTCGCCCGAGTTCGGATTCAGCGCCCACCACATTGCCGGGATGTCGTTGCGCGTGAGGTAGCTCGAGATCGCGCGCGTCCAGCTCCGGTCGGCCTCGGTCTGGAGGAGCGAACCCCATTCGCCGATCAGCACCGGGGCGATGTTCTCCTCGGCGAGATAGCCCCAGTTCGTGCGGAACTTGTCGTCGAGATTGCTGCCGTCGGCGAACCAGGGCTGGGCGTAGACCGAGGGCGGATAGTCGTGCGCGGAGTAGACGAGGCGGTTCGGGACCGAGAGGCGCACGGGCCGGTCGGCCGCGCCCTGGAGGTTGCCGCCCCACCAATAGGGGTCGCCGTCATAGACGGAGATGCCTTCCACCACGATCAGCCAGTTGGGCGCGATCGCGAGGACGGCGTTGCCGATCCGCTCGGCGGCGGCCGCCCAGTCGGTCGGCGCGCCGTCGCCCCAGGTGCCGGCGTGCGGCTCGTTGACGAGGTCGGCCCCGATCACCGCCGGCTTGTCGCGATAGCGCCGCGCCATCGTCTGCCAGACCGAGATGACGTCGGCCTCGGTGAAGCCGCCGTCGCCGTACCAGAGGCCATTGTCGTTCGGCCCGTCCCCGGCCGGCCCGCGGTGATAGTCGAGGAGGATGCGCAGCCCGATCCGGTTCGCATAGTCGACGATCGCGTCGAGGATCTCGAGCCCGTTGAGGCCGACGAGGTCGGGGTTGAGGGCGGGGTCGATGCCGCTCGGCTGCCCACCGCCGGTGCGCACGAGCTCGCCCGAGAACGGGATGCGCACGAGGGTGAAGCCGAGCGACTTCACGTCGTCCATCATCGTGCGCCAGTTGCGCGCCCAGAGCCCGTGCGGGGCCGAGATGTCCGTCTCCAGCCCGAACCAGTTGATGCCGTTGAGGATCGCGGGGTTGCCCGCCGCGTCGAGGATGGTCGCGCCGCGCGTCGTGAAGGGGCCCGGCGCGAAGACCGCGCCCGGCAGCCCCGCGCGCGTGCCCTTGGTGCGCTCGACCGTGACGCCGGCGACGGAGAGAGGGGCGGTGGGCGGCGTCGGGCTCGCCGAGACCTGGCCGAGGAGCTTCGCCCCGCTGGCGGCCGCGGGCGCGGTGGAGGGCGCGACCGGTGCGGCCGGCGCTCCGGGCTGGCGCAGCGATCCGATCGGCGGCGGCCCGGCCGATGGCGGCGAAGGGAGGCCCGGCGCGGGGGCGGCGCCGGCGGGCGCGGCGGGGGCCACGCGCGTGCCGGAGGGGACGGCGGTGGAGACCGACAGGAGGCGGAACGCGTTCGAGCCGTCGACCTGCATGCCGAACTCTACCACGTCGCCTTGCGCGAGGCGGCGGTTGTAGTCGACCGCGCCGACGGTGTAGCGCGTCCCGGTCCGGCCGATGATCTCAGCGTTCCAGATGTTGATGATCTGGCCGCCCACATCGATCTCGACGCGCCAGTCCTCGACCGCGCCGGTCGCGTCGAGCGTGAGGTCGACGAGGCCGCCTGTTCCCCAGCTTTCGCGCAGCGCGGCGCGGACCTCGGCCTGCGGCGAGGCGACGCTTGCCGCCGCGACCTCGAACGCGCGCGCGGGCTGTGCGAGCGTGCCGAATGTCAGCGACAGCAGGATTGTGAGGACGATGTTGGCGGCCGCGATCCGGCCAAGCTCCGTGTGATGGTGGGAAAACACCAGATACGGCCTCGCATTAGACTGTCGGTGGGACATCTGCCCCGGCGCTAAGATGTCAAGGCAAGTGTCGCACGTCTTAAATGCTGTTGGCCACAGCCTATGGCTTGCGCCAAGTGGGCATGAACAGCGCAGCGAGGCTTGTCGCGCTGAAACGTTTGGCGTAGGGAACACGGCGCGGCGACGTGGCGGAGTGGTTACGCAGCGGACTGCAAATCCGTGTACGCCGGTTCGATTCCGGCCGTCGCCTCCACCCCACAATCCGCGAGCGCTCCGGCTCGCGCCACTTGGAGATGGGCATGGGCGACGAGGCGGTGCTTCGCACGCGAATGGTCAACAATCAGCTTCGCACCTTCGATGTGACGGACCATCGCGTCCAGGACGCGTTCCTGACCGTCGAGCGCGAACGCTATGTGCCGGCCGATGAGCGCGCCATCGCCTATTCGGACGAGGCGATCGCCATCTCGCGCGACGCGATCGGCCGCCCCTCCCGGACCATGACCGCGCCGGCCATTCTCGGCCGTCTCCTCCAGCTCGCCCGCGTCGGCGAGGAGGATGTCGTGCTCCTCGTCGGGGCAGGGCTCGGCTATACGGCCGCGGTTCTCGGCAATCTCGCGAGTTCGGTGATCGCGCTCGAGAGCGATCCGGACCTTGCCGAGCGCGCGACGCGCCTTCTCGAAGAGGCGGACGTCACCAATGTCGCCGTCGTCACCGGCCCCTTGCCGGAAGGCTATCCGTCCGAGGCCCCGTTCGACGTGATCTTCGTCGACGGCGCGATCCAGACCGAGCCGACCGCGCTTCTGGAGCAGCTGAAGGACGGCGGACGCCTCGTCGCGATCGAGGGCGAGGGGCTTTCCGGATGCGCGCGGATCTACACCAAGGGGACCGCCTCGGTCTCCTCGCGCACGGCGTTCAATGCGGCCGCTGGAACACTCCCAGGTTTTGCGAAAGAGGCCTCCTTCGTCTTCTGACGAGGCTGTGGATCTTGCCAACATCTTAACGGGCGTTGCGCAAATGCCTCACCGCTGAAAGGCTTGGCGTTCCGCGGGCTTCCGAAGCGCTGCGAACACTGGCCTCCGACCCCGGCTCGCCATTAGGAAGGTGGCGTAGTCACTGAGGGTACGGTCGCAATGGTCAGAGTGAATAGAGTCGGCATTGCAGCGGTGGCGTGTACGATGCTCGTCGCGTTCGCGCCGACGGCTCAGAGCCAGACTCTGACCGAATCGCTAGCTGCTGCCTACAACACCAATCCCACTCTCAATGCGGCCCGGTCGCGTCTGCGTGCGATCGACGAGAACATCGCCATCGCCCGCTCCGGCAACCGGCCGCGCCTGTCTGCTGCCTTCAGCCAGGAAACCAACACCTCCCGCATCGTCGGCGACCGCGGCTTCCGCGGCACTTCCGGCAGCAACCCGACACAGGTCGCGCTCCAGCTCACCCAGCCCCTCTTCCAGGGCTTTCAGGTCCGCAACACGATCCGCCAGTCCGAATCGGCGGTGAAGGCCGAGCGCGCCTCCCTCCAGAACACCGAGCAGAGCGTCCTCTTCGACGTCGCGACCTCGTTCGAGGACGTGATCCAGAACCGCTCCATCGTCTCCCTGCGCGAGAGCGACGTGGAGTTCCTCACCGCCCAGGTGCAGGCCGCGCAGGACCGCTTCGAGGTCGGTGAAGGCACCCGCACCGACGTCAGCCAGGCCGAGGCCCGCCGCGCCCAGGCCGTCTCCGCGCTTGCCTTCGCCCGCGCCAACCTCTCCTCCAGCGAAGCGACCTACCGCCAGCTCACCGGTCTCGACGCGCGCAACCTGAAGAACAATTTCAACGTCGAGCGGCTGCTGCCGAAGAGCCTCAACTCGGCGATCGATATTGGCCAGCAGGGCCACCCGGCGATCATCGCGACCCTTTTCGACGTCGACACCGCGATGTTCAACGTGAAGGCCATCGAAGGCCAGGCACTGCCCTCGGTGAACGTGACGGGCCAGCTCTCCACGACGTGGAACCAGCAGACGAACGTCGACCGTCAGGACGCCGCCTCGCTCGGCCTCAACGTGTCGGTTCCGATCTATCAGGGCGGCCTCATCGCGGCGCAGACGCGCCAGGCGAAGGAGCAGCTCGGCACTTCGCGCATCCAGGTCGACCTGACGCGCGACCAGGTCCGCCAGAACACGGTCGCGTCCTGGGCATCCTATGACGCCTCGGTCCGGTCGATCTTCGCGGCCCGCACGGGTGTCTTCGCCGCCCAGCTCGCCCTCCAGGGCGTCGTCGAAGAGCAGCGCGTCGGTCAGCGCACCACGCTCGACGTTCTCGACGCGCAGCGCGACCTCGTGTCCGCCCAGGTGACCCTCGTCCAGTCCGAGCGCGACAAGGAAGTCGCCGCCTTCGCGCTCCTCGGCGCGATCGGCCGCCTCGGCGTCGAGACGCTCGGCCTCCAGGTCGCCGTCTACCGCCCGCAGGAACACACCGACGCCGTGCGCGACAAGTGGTTCGGCTTCCGCACGCCGGACGGCCGCTGACCCCATCTCCACCGTTCGACGAAACAAGGCGGCCCTCGGGCCGCCTTTTTCTTTGGGCAATCTTCCCGGCGCCGCGCGGCCGGACTTCGGGCGCATGATCTGTGAACTCAGCCGCGTTTACGCGATCGCAACGGTTGGTCGGAGCGGTCGGATGATACCATCGACCCCGTGAAAGATGATTCGCGGGCCCTTGGCGGGGCGGGAGGGACGATGGAGGATCTGTTGGCATCGATCCGAAAGATCATCGCCGACGAGGCCGGTGCGGAGATGTCCGCCGCCGCCTCACGGATGCACGCCGCCCGGACCCGGTCGGACCGCGTCGAGCCCGGCGCCTACGCGCCGCCGGCCGAGCGATCACCCGAATCCATCGAGCGCTCGGTGAGCGCCGCCTTCGACAATCTCGACCTCACCGAGGAGGACGAGATCGACGAGGCGATCGCCTCGCTGCCGGAGATCGACGACGACGACCCGGACGAGGACGCGCTGACGAGCATCGCGCGCGCCATCGCCGCCGAGTGCGAGGTGCGTCGCTCGCGCCCCGGCGCGGAGCAGAGCGGCTGGCCGCGGCGGGAGGATCGTCACGCCGAGTGGTCGCCGGTGGTGCTCTCGGAGCCCGACATCGACGAGACCTATGCCGCCGAGGATTGCGAGGGCCGCGTCGCCGACGCGATCCCGCTTGACGAGGACGAGGCCACCTTCGTCGGCCGCGCCCGCGCGGCGGCGCCCGAGCCCGAGCCGGTGCGCATCGCCCAGCCGGCCCCCGTCCACAGCCGGCTCGCCGCGCTGAAGAGCGCCTTCCAGCCCCAGCACGCGCCGCAGACCCATACGCAGGGCGAGGCCGACGCCGCCGCCCGCGCCGCGATGAAGCCGCGGCCGAGCCCGCTCGGCACGCGCACCTCGCCGGCGGCGAGCGAGGCCGTCGCGCCGCAGCGCCCGCAGCCGGCCCGCCCGCAGCCCCAATCCCAGCCGCCGCGCGCGACGCCCGTCGCCGAGGAGGCAGCGTTCGACGACACACACGCATTCGAGACCGATCATAGGATGGACGACATGAGCGAGACCGTCATGGACTCGAAGATCGACGCGGAAGGCAACGTCTTCCGCCGCGCGGCTCCGCGCGCGGAGATGGACGACAGCCTCACGAGCCAGAAGACGCGGCAGTCGGTGACGAACTCGCTCGACCAGCTCTCGCGCACGATCCTGTCGAACAACCCGCGCACGCTCGAAGACCTCGTGCGCGACATGGTGCGCCCGCTGCTGCGCGAGTGGCTGGAGGCGAACCTGCCCGACATCGTGGAACGCCAGGTTCGCCAGGAGATCGACCGCGTCGCCTCGCGCGGCCGCTGAGACCATCCCGTCGCCCTCCGTCCAGCCCGGCCGGAGGCGCGACGATGGGGCCAGTCTAGAGCGACTATAGAAGACTTGCGTCGCTTCGCGGCTCGACGCACTTAGTGGCCGATGATCCTCTGGTTCGCTCTCGCCGCACTCCTCGCGCTGACGCTCGTCGTCCTCGTGCGCCCGCTGGTCGGGGCCGACCCGCACCTCGCGGGCAATGACGATGCCGACGTCTATGCCGCGCAGCTCGATGAGGTCGAGGCCGACCGCGAGCGCGGGCTGATCAGCGCGGAGGACGCCGCCTCCGCCCGCACCGAGATCGCCCGCCGTCTCCTGCGTGCCCGCCGTGACGGCGGGGCGCGGCCCGAGGGCCGCCGCCGCCGCTGGGGCGCGGCCGGGATCGTCGGCGCCTTCGTCATCGCCTTCTCCGTCGCCGCCTATGGCTGGATCGGCTCGCCCACCTATGGCGACCAGCCGCTCGCCGCGCGCACCCCGCCGGAGACCAACGACCTCGCGACCATGCTCGCACGCGCGGAGGAGCGCCTCGCCGCGCAGCCGGACGACGGGCGCGGCTGGGCCGCCGTCGCGCCGGTCTATCTGCGCATGGGCCGCTTCGACGATGCGGCCGAGGCCTACGCCAATGCCGGCCGCACGCTCGGCGAGAGCGCCGCCTTCCTCACCGGCGAGGGCCAGGCGCTGACGCTCGCGAACGACGGCGCCATCACCGACACCGCCCGCGCCCGCTTTGCCCGCGCGAGCGAGATCGAGCCTGCCGCCCCGGCGCCGCAGATCTTCCTCGCGATCGACGCCCGCCAGCGCGGCGACATCGCGGACGCGGCGAACCGCTGGCGAACCCTCCTTGAGACGAGCAATGGCAGCGAGCCGTGGCTCCCAATCGCGCGCGCCGAGATCGCCCAGCTGCCGGGCTCCCCGCTCGCCGACATCGCGCCCCCGGCCGCCGCGCCGGCGCCGGGCCCGACGCCCGAGGCCGTCGCCGCGGCGAGCGCCATGTCGGACGAACAGCGCGCGCAGATGATCGAGGGCATGGTCTCGGGGCTCGCCGCCCGTCTCGACGCGGACGGCGGGACCGCGGCCGAGTGGATCCGCCTCGTCAACGCCTACCGCGTCCTCGGCCGCGAGGCCGACGCCGCGGCGGCGATCGAGCGCGCCATGGCGGCGCTCCCGGACGCCGACCGCGCCGCCTTCGCCGAGGCCGTCAACACGAACAAGAGCGTGGAGTAGAGGATGGAGCGCAAGCGGTGAGGGGCAGTGGTCGAAAACGGCGCCGTCTCGTTCTCGTCGGCGTCGCGGGCGTCGCGCTCGCGGGGGCGGCGGCGCTCGTCTTCTATGCGCTCGGCGATCGCATCACCTACGCGCCGACGCCGACGGAGCTCGCGGCTGGCCATCACGCGGCCGGCACGCGCATCCGCCTCGGGGGGCTCGTGGAGGAGGGGTCGGTGGTGCGCGGGGCGAACGGGGCGGTGAGCTTCAACGTCACCGACACCGTGAACCGCATCCCCGTCACCTATGTCGGCATCCTGCCCGACCTCTTCCGCGAGGGGCAGGGCGTCGTCGCCGAGGGCGTGCTGGAGACGTCCGGCGGGCTCGCCGCAGACAGCGTCCTTGCCCGCCACGACGAGACGTATATGCCGAAGGAGGTCGTCGACGCTCTCAAGGCGCAGGGGCGCTGGCAGGAGGACGCGACGACCGCCGGGATGGTCGGCAAGACCGGGACCGCCGCCGCGGGCGAAGCCGCACCGCAAGGCCAATGAGATGAACGGCGAGGGGAGGCCGGGGCCATGTTGAACGAAATCGGCCACTACGCACTCGTCCTCGCGCTCGGCGTCGCGATCATCCAGTCCGTCGCCCCGATCCTCGGTGCGCGCCTCAAGGACGGGCGGCTGATGGCGATGGCCGCGCCCACCGCCGGGCTCACCTTCCTCCTCGTCGCGCTCTCCTTCGCGGCGCTGATGGCGGCCTATGTCCGGTCCGACTTCTCGCTCGTCAACGTGTTCGAGAATTCGCACTCCTCGAAGCCCCTGATCTACAAGATCTCCGGCGTGTGGGGGAACCACGAGGGGTCGATGCTCCTGTGGGTGCTGATCCTCACCCTCTTCGGGATGCTCGCGGCGAGCTTCGCGAAGCAGATGCCGCCCAGCCTGCGCGCGACCGTCGTCTCCGTGCAGGGGTGGGTCGCCTCCGCCTTCCTCCTCTTCGTGCTCGCCACCTCGAACCCGTTCGCCCGGATGATGCCGGCCCCGATCGAGGGCAACGACCTCAACCCGCTCCTCCAGGATATCGGTCTCGCGATCCATCCACCGCTTCTCTATGTCGGCTATGTCGGCTTCTCGATCGTGTTCGCCTTCGCCGTCGCCGCCCTCATCGAGGGCCGGCTCGACGCGGCGTGGGCGCGCTGGGTGCGGCCCTGGACGCTGATCTCGTGGATCTTCCTGACGCTCGGCATCGCGATGGGGAGCTACTGGGCCTATTACGAGCTCGGCTGGGGCGGCTGGTGGTACTGGGATCCGGTCGAGAACGCCTCCTTCATGCCCTGGCTCGCGGGGACGGCGCTCCTCCATTCGGCCGCCGTCATGGAAAAGCGCGACGCGCTGAAGGTGTGGACGGTGCTTCTCGCCCTCATCACCTTCTCGCTCTCCCTTCTCGGCACCTTCCTGGTGCGCTCGGGCGTCCTCACCTCCGTCCACGCCTTCGCCTCGGACCCGACGCGCGGCGTCTTCATCCTCACCATCCTGTCGATCTTCATCGGCGGCTCGTTCGCGCTCTTCGCGCTGCGGGCGGGGGCGCTGAAGGCAGGCGGCGCCTTTGCTCCGATGAGCCGCGAGGGCGCGCTCGTCTTCAACAACGTGTTCCTGACGACGGCGTGCGCGACCGTCCTCGTCGGCACGCTCTATCCGCTCGTCCTCGAGACGCTGACGGGGGAGAAGATCTCCGTCGGTCCGCCCTTCTTCAACATGACCTTCATCCCGCTGATGGTGCCGCTCCTCGTTGCGATGCCGTTCGGGCCGCTGCTCGCCTGGAAACGGGGCGACGTCGCGGCGGCGGCCGAGCGGCTCATCGTGGCGGCCGTGGTTGCGGTCGTGGGCGGGGCGCTCGCCGCCTGGATCGCGGGGGAGGAGACGGCGCTCACCGCCGCCCTCGGCACAGCGCTCGCGGCCTTCCTCATCGTCGGCAGCTTCGCCGAGCTTGCGCTGCGGACCGGGAGCGCGGACTCGCTGTCGGCGCGCCTCAGGCGCCTCGCGCACCTGCCGCGCCCGATCTGGGGCGCCGCGCTCGGCCATCTCGGCGTCGGACTCACGGTCCTCGGGATCGTGTCGCTCTCGGTCTTCGAGACGGAGGTGATTCGCGACATGGGGCCGGGTGATTCGGTCGAGATCGCCGGCTACACGCTGACCTTCGAGCACGCCGAGCAGCGCGAGGGGCCGAACTATACGGACGCGACGGCGATCTTCGCCGTCTCGCGTGGCGGGTCGCGCATCACCACCATGGAGCCCGCGCGGCGCGTCTATCCGGTGCGGCAGATGCCGACCACGGAAGCCGCGATCAAGACGTTCGGCCTCTCCCAGCTCTACGTCACCCTCGGCGAGGTGCACGACAACAACACCGTCGTCGTCCGCCTCTTCAACAAGCCGCTGGTCCTCCTCATCTGGCTCGGCGCCGTGGTGGCGGCGATCGGCGGGACGGTCTCGCTGACCGACCGGCGCCTGCGCATCGGGCTGCCGGCCCCGGCGCGCCGGCGTGTCGCGGAAAAGCCCGCCGAGGCGTCGGCGTGAGGCGCGTCCTCCTTCTCGCCCTGGCGCTCCTCGTCGCCGCCCCCGCCTTTGCGGCGAACCCGGACGAGATGCTGTCCGACCCCGCGCTCGAGGCGCGGGCGCGGGAGATCTCGCAGGAGGTGCGCTGCCTCGTCTGCCAGAACCAGTCGATCGACGCCTCGGACGCGGAGCTTGCACGGGACCTGCGCATCCTCGTGCGCGAGCGCGTCAGCGCGGGCGACACGAACGAAGAGGTGCTGAACTATCTCACCGACCGCTACGGCGCCTTCGTCCGCCTGCGGCCACCCTTCACCGCGTCGACGCTCCTGTTGTGGGGCGCACCGCTCTTGATCGTGATCATCGCGCTCGGGGCGGGCGGGCTCTATCTGCGCAGCCGCCGCCAGCCGGCCGCCGACGTGGACGCGCGGCTCACCGAGGCGGAGGAGGCGGAACTCGCCGCGCTCCTCGCCGAACGCGACAAGGGCTGACCCGGCGGGAAGACCGGCAGGCAAGGAGGACGGCGCGAATGGACAGGCTCGAGGTCGAAGGGGCGCTCGGCGCCAAGCTGTCCGTCAGGATCGACCGGCCCGACGGGCCGCACAGTGCGGTCGCGCTCTTCGTCCACTGCTTCACCTGCGGCAAGGACATCTTCGCCGCGCGCGACATCGCCCGCCAGCTCGCCGCCGAGGGCTTCGCCTGCGCCCGGTTCGACTTCACCGGGCTCGGCTCCTCCGAAGGCGAGTTCGCCTCGACCGATTTCTCCTCCAATGTCGGCGACATCCTGAAGGTGGTCGACGCGCTGCGCGACACGCTCGGCGCCCCGCAGCTTCTCATCGGCCATTCGCTCGGCGGGGCGGCGGTGCTCGTCGCCGCGCGGGCGGTGAAGGAGGTGCGCGCGGTCGCCACCATCGCCGCACCGGCCGACGCCGCGCATGTGAAGAAGACGCTCGACGCGGACCTCGCCCGGATCGAGAGCGAGGGCCAGGCGAGCGTGCGGCTCGGCGACCGCGCTTTCACGATCCGCCGCGAGTTCATCGACGATCTCGACCGCCACAGCGTGACCGACGCCGTCGCCGGGCTGAAGGCGGCGCTCCTCGTTCTCCACGCGCCGCGTGATTCGGTGGTGGGCATCGAGAACGCGACGGAAATCTTCCTCGCCGCCAAGCACCCGAAGAGCTTCGTCTCCCTCGACGACGCCGACCATCTCCTTTCCAACCACGACGATGCGCGCTACGCGGCGGAGGTGATCGCGGCCTGGGCGCTGCGCTATGTCGAGGCGCCGGCGCGGCCGATGCGGCGCCTGGAGGAGGAGGCGGTGCGCATGGGCGCGCTCGCGACCTCGGCCGGCGGCGCCTTCCGCACCGAGATCGCGCTCTCCGGCCATTCCCTCGTCGCCGACGAGCCGAAGGATGTGGGCGGGGAGGGGAGCGGGCCGACGCCCTACGATCTCCTCGCGGCGGGCCTCGCCGCCTGCACGCTGATGACGATGCGCCTTTATGGCGCACGCAAGGGCTGGACCGTCGACGCGACCGTCAGCGTCGACCACGGCAAGGTCCACAAGGAGGATTGCGACGACTGTGCGGACGGCCGCGCGGGCAAGGACGGGCGAATCGATCGCTTCGAGCGCCACATCCATTTCGGCCCCGGCACGGACCCCGGCCACCGCGCCCGCCTTCTCGAAATCGCCGACCGCTGCCCCGTCCACAAGACGCTGGAGCTCGGTGCCGTGGTCGTCACCAAGGCGCAGCCTTAGATTTCTGTCACATCGCGAAATATTAAGAAATCGCGCCCACGAATCCGGTCTCGAAAGTGTCTCGGCGGGTCGGGAGATCGCAGCTTACGAAATGGTCACGCGGCGGACAGCGCGGTGTAATGTATTCAATCCTAACTTCATCGCGAACCCGCTCGACGGGTATTCCGATTCCGATAGGAGAACTCAATGGCATTGGACCTGACTAAGGCCACGAAGCGACGCACGAGCGCGCTGCTTGTTGGAACCTTCCTGTTGGGTGCGGCGGGTGCGGCCTTCCTCGAGGGGCAGACGTCGACCCCCGCCTTCGCGCAGAATCTCTCCGAGCAAGTGACGCCGAATTACGAGCGTGGCGCGCCCGGCTTCGCCGACATCGTGGACCGCGTCAGTCCGGCGGTCGTCTCCATCCAGGTGAAGAGCCGCGCCCGCCCGCAGCTCTCCGGCTTCGGCATGGAAGGCTCGCCGTTCGAACGCTTCTTCGATGATTTCGAGCGCCGCTTCGGCCAGCAGGAAGGCCGTCGCGCCCCCTTCAACAATCGCGGTGGCGGCCAGGAGCGTCGCCAGTTCTCGATGGGCCAGGGCTCCGGCTTCCTCATCTCGTCCGACGGCTATGTCGTGACCAACGGCCACGTCGTGGACGGCGCCGAAGAGGTCGACGTGATCCTGCAGGACGGTGAAGTCCTCAGCGCCGAAGTCATCGGCGTGGACGACAAGACCGACCTCGCGCTGGTGAAGGTCTCCCACGACAAGGACTTCCCCTTCGTGTCGTTCGCCGACAAGGAGACGCGCGTCGGCGACTGGGTCGTCGCCGTCGGCAACCCGTTCGGTCTCGGCGGCACCGTGACGGCTGGTATTGTGTCCGCACGGGGCCGCGAGATCGGCGCCGGTCCGTATGATGATTTCATCCAGATCGACGCCCCCATCAACCGCGGCAACTCCGGTGGCCCGACCTTCAACCTCAACGGCAACGTCGTGGGCGTGAACACCGCGATCTACTCGCCGTCGGGCGGCTCGGTCGGCATCGGCTTCGCGATCCCCGCCTCGATCGCCGCCGACGTCATCGACGACCTGAAGGACGACGGCACGGTCACCCGTGGCTGGCTCGGCGTTCAGATCCAGCCGATCACCCCGGAGATCGCCGAGAGCCTCGGCCGTGATTCGATCATCGGCGCGCTCGTGACGGAGCCGCAGGCGGGCAGCCCCGCCGAGAAGGCCGGCCTTCGCCCCGGCGACGCGATCGTGTCGGTCGACGGTGAAGACGTCGAGGGGCCGCGCGATCTCGCCCGTACCATCTCGGGCCGCTCGCCGGACGAGAAGGTCAACCTCCAGGTCTGGCGCGACGGCAAGATGGAGACGGTCGAGGTCACCCTCGGCAAGCTCAACGCCGACGAGCCGGAGCAGGCCTCGAACAAGCGCACCAGCTCGAACCGCGATGACGATGCCGCGGACCTCCTCGGCATGACCCTCGCCCCGACCTCCGATGTCGGCATCGACGGGCCCGGTCTCGCGGTCGTCGAGGTCGATCCGGAGGGCGCCGCGGCCGAAGCCGGGATCCGCGTCGGTGACGTGATCCTCCAGGCCGGCGGCAGCGATCTCGCCTCGGCGGGCGATCTCGAAAGCGGGATCAATGCGGCGGGTGGCGAAGGCCGCAAGAACGTGCTTCTCAAGCTCCAGAGCGGTGAGAACACACGCTTCGTCGCCCTTCCGGTCACCGGCGAGCGCGGCTGAGGCCGGCTCACCATATCGAGACGAACGGGTCGGACGCGCGAGCGTCCGGCCCATCCATGCAAGAGCGGGCGTTATGAAAGTTCTGATCGTTGAGGACGACGACGACGCTGCGGCCTATCTCGCCCGTGGCTTGACCGAAGCCGGTCACGCGACCGACGTGGCCGAGGAGGGGGAAGCCGGCCTCGAGCTGGCCCTCGACAACGATTATGACGTCCTGATCGTCGACCGGATGCTGCCGCGGCTCGACGGTCTCTCGCTCATCGAAACGCTCCGCAGGAAGGAGCGGCAGGTGCCGATCCTGGTGCTCTCCGCACTCTCGCAGGTCGACGACCGCGTGAAGGGGCTGAGGGCCGGCGGCGACGATTATCTCACCAAGCCCTACGCTTTCACCGAGCTTCTGGCTCGGGTGGAGGCGCTCGCGCGGCGCAAGCAGTCGGCCGACTTCGAGGCCGTCTACCGCGTTGGCGATCTCGAGCTCGACCGGCTCTCCCACACGGTCAATCGAGCCGGGAAGCCCGTGGTGCTTCAGCCGCGCGAGTTCCGCCTTCTCGAATATCTGATGCGCCATGCCGGCCAGGTCGTCACCCGCACGATGCTCCTCGAGAACGTGTGGGACTATCATTTCGACCCGCAGACCAACGTGATCGACGTGCATATCTCGCGCTTACGCGGCAAGATCGATAAGGCTTTCGAGCGCCCGCTCCTTCATACGGTGCGTGGCGCAGGCTATGTGATCCGCGCGGATGCCGAGTAAGGAGACGGGCCATGGCGGAGACGGCAGCCGGGGCGCTGCCGGAAAAGGGGCGCCGCGCGGAAGAGGCGCCTGAACGGCGCGAGCGCCGACGGCGCGTCGCCCGGCCGGGGCGACTCGTGCGCACCACGGCCTTCAAACTGACGCTCGTCTACCTCACGGTCTTCGTCGTCCTCTCGCTCGGGCTGATCGCCTACATCTCCTCCACGACCGCCGACCTCATCGACCGCCAGCTCGAAGCGGCGATCGACGGGGAGAGCGCCGAGCTCGTCGCCGAGTTCCGCTCGCGCAACCTCTTCCGCCTGATGTCGACCATCGAGCGGCGGGCGATGCGGCCGGACGCGAGCGTCTATCTCATCACCGACTTCTCCGGGAATCCGATTGCGGGCAACGTCTCGGAATTGATCTACGACCCCGTCGAGGCGACGCCGGGCGGCACCTTCCCGGTGCGCTATGTGCGCCTCGTGCGCTCGGACGACGAGGAGCGCGTCTCCCATCGCGCGCTCGCCAAGCTCTCCGTCCTCGGCGGCGGCTATCGCCTCCTCGTCGGGCGCGACGTGGAGGACCGGATCGAGTTCTCCGGCATCATCCGCCGCTCGATCCGCGGCGCGATCGTTGTGGTCGTCGCGCTCGCGCTCCTGTCCTGGATCTTCCTGTCCCGCTCCGTCCTCCACAAGGTCGACGCGATCGCGGCGAGCTCGCGCCGCATCGTCGCCGGCGACCTTGCCCGGCGCTTGCCGACCGACCAGTCCGGCGACGAGTTCGACCGCCTCGCCCAGAGCGTCAACGTGATGCTCGACGAGATCGAGAGGCTGCACGCCGGGTTGCAGGAGGTCTCGCAGAACATCGCGCACGACCTCAAGACCCCGCTGACGCGCCTTCGGAACCGGCTCGACGAGATCCTGCGCACCCGTCCGTCGCGCGAGGACAGCGAAATCGTCCTCTCCCGCGCCATCGAGGAGTGCGATCAGCTCATCCGCACGTTCGAAGCGCTGTTGACGATCGCCCGTGTTGAAAGCCATTCCGCGGGGGTGAGTTTGGAGCCGACCGACCTGTCGGCACTGGTGGGGGATATGGCGGAATTCTACGAGCCTGCGGCCGAGGATGTCGGGATGCGTCTCGACAGCCGGATCGAGCCGGGAATCACGATCGCGGGCGAGCCGACCCTCCTGCGCAACATGATCGCGAACCTCCTCGACAATGCGCTGAAATACGGGCGCAGCGACAAGGCCTCGGTGGACCTCAGCCTGCGCCGCATCGGCGACGAGGCCGTCATCATCGTGCGCGACCACGGTGCGGGCGTCGGCGACGGGGACCGCTCGCGCCTCACCGACCGGTTCGTGCGCATGGACGCGGCGCGCTCGAAGCCGGGGGCGGGGCTCGGCCTGTCGCTCGTGAAGGCGATCGTCGGCCACCACTCGGGCACGCTGGAGCTTGCCAACGCCGATCCCGGCTTCTCGGTCCGCATCGCGCTCCCGATCACGACATGAGCGACGCGCTGATCTCGACGCTGACGGCGTTGCCCGGCGAGATTGACGCGGCCTTCGCCGACGAGATCGCCCCCACCCTTCGCGACCTCCAGGGCGGCGGGGAGGAGACCGTCCGCGCGCTCGCCTCCGTCGCGGCGGTGTCGCCCTATCTGCGCCACCTGATGCTCGCCAATCCGGGCCTCCTTGCCGAGGTGCTAACGCACTCGCTCGCCGAGACGGTGGAGGCCGCCTGCACGGTGGAGCCGGGCGAGGATCTCGACCGCGTCACGCGCGAACTGCGCAAGAGCAAGGCGAAGGTCGCGCTCGCCGTCGCCCTTGCCGATCTCCTCGGCGGGGCCGACGTCGCGACCGTGACGGCCGCGCTCAGCGACATCGCGGACCACGCGATCTCCGTCGCGCTCGACAGTCAGCTCCTCGACGCGGCGGCGCGCGGGGTGATCGACGATCCGGATCCGCAGCGCTGCGGCCTCTTCATCCTCGCCCTCGGCAAGCTCGGCGCGCGCGAGCTCAACTATTCGAGCGATGTCGACATCGTCGCCCTCTACGACCCCGAGCGGGCGGGCCCGCGCGGGATCGATGGCGGGCGGGCGGTGCGCATCGTCCAGCGCCTCGCCAAGATGCTCGCCGAGCGCACGGCCGACGGCTACGTCTTCCGCGTCGACCTGCGTCTGCGGCCGGACCCAGGCTCGACGCCGGTCGCCGTCTCCACGCGCAACGCGGTCGCCTACTTTCAGTCCCGCGCGAGGGCGTGGGAGCGGCAGGCGCGCATCAAGGCGCGCATCGTCGCCGGCGACCGGGAGGCGGGGCGCGCCTATCTCACCGCGCTCGACCCGTCGGTCTGGCGGGCGAGCTACGATTTCGCCGCGATCGACGACACGCTCGAAATGCGCGAGCAGATCGCGATGGTGCGCGGGGCGGGGAGCCTCACGCTGCCGGGCCACAATCTGAAGCTTGGCCGCGGCGGCATCCGCGAGGTCGAGTTCTTCGTCCAGAGCATCCAGCGCGTTGCGGGCGGGCGGGACCGGCGCCTGCGCGGCCGCGGCACGGTCGCGATGCTTCATGCGCTGGCGGCGACGGGCTGGATCGAGGCCGAGACGCGCGACGCGCTGACTGCCGCCTACGAGGTTCTGCGCAAGGCCGAGCATTGCGTCCAGATGGTCGCCGACGAGCAGACCCACACCCTGCCCGAGGCCGAAGGCCTGCCGCGGATCGCGTGCATGATGCGCACCGATTCGCTGGAGGCGACGCTCGTCCCCGTGTTCGAGGTGGTGCATCGCCACTTCGCTTCGCTGAGCGACCTCGTCGGCCAGCGCAACCCGGCCCTCGTCGACATGAAGGCGGGCGGAGAGGCGATCCCCGAGCCGCTCGCCCAGTCGATCGAGGCGATGTTCCGCGACTGGCTCTCCGGCGACCGGCCGAGCCTGCGCACCGAGCGCGCGCGCCAGCTCCTGGAGGCGCTGCAGGGAGACCTCACCGCCGCGATCGCCGATTCGCCCGACCCCGAGGCGACGCTCGCCGAGCTCGACGCCTTCTTCGCGCGCCTGCCGGCGGGCGTCGATCTCCTCTCGCGCCTCGACCTTCAGCGCGATCTCGTGGCGGTCCTCGTCCTCATCGTGTCGAGCGCGCCGCGCATGGCGGCCGAGCTTGCCCGCCGGTCCCACCTCCTCGACGTGCTCGTCGACCCCGCCTTCTTCGGCAATCTTCCCGACGAGGCGGCGCTGGAACACCAGCTCGACGGGATGCTCACCGCCGTTCCGGACTACGAGCCCGCGCTCGACGCGATGCGCGTCTTCGGCCAGGAGCAGGCGCTCCTCATCAATGTGCGGATCCTGACGGGCTCGATCATCGGCCCCGAGGCGGCGCACGCGACGACCCGCCTTGCCGACGTCCTCGTGCGCCGCGCGCTCGCGGTGGCGAGCGAGGCCTTCGCCAAGCGCCATGGTCGCCTTGCGGGTGGGGCGGTGGCACTCCTCGCGCTCGGCAAGTTCGGCAGCCGCGAGATGACGGCGACGAGCGATCTCGACATCGTCTTCCTCTACGACTGCGACCCGGACGCCGGCCAATCGGACGGCGAGAAGCCGCTGACGCCCGGCCACTACTACACCCGCCTCGCGCAGCGCTTTATCGCCGCCCTCTCGGCCCCGACCGCGCGCGGCTCGCTCTACGAGGTGGATCTGCGCCTTCGCCCGTCCGGGCAGGCCGGTCCGATCGCGACCCACATCCACTCCTTCGAGCGCTATCACGAGGAGAGCGCGTGGGTGTGGGAGCACATGGCGCTGACGCGCGCCCGCGTCGTGGCGGGCGATCCCGCGCTCGGGGAGCGGGCGATGGTCGCCGTGCGCCACGCGATCACGATCGAGCGGGACGCGCCGGACCTGCGACATGAAGTCGTCGCCATGCGGCGCCGGATCGGCGAGCAGCGGCGTGGCGGGCTGAAGCACATGCCGGGCGGGCAGGTCGATATCGAGTTCATCGCCCAATACCTCGCGCTGAAGGACCGGCTCGCGGCGGACGCGGACGAAGACACCGGCACGGTCGCCGCCCTCGGCCGGGCACGCGCCGCCGAGGTGCTTTCGGGCGACGATTACGACACGCTCGTCCAGGCCCATGCCCTGTTCCAGCGGCTCGCGCAGGTGATCTCGATCGCCTCGGACGGGGCGATCCGCCTCACCGATGCGCCGCTCGCCCTTCAGCGCCTTCTCCTGCGCGCGGGCGATGCGCCGGACATCGATTTCCTCAACGCCGACCTCATGGAAAGAGGCGAGGTCGTGCGCGCCACATTCGAGCGACTCATCGGTTCGCTGGAGGCGGAGGGTGTGGACAACTAACGCAGTTTTCCGGTTGGCGTTTTTCCGTCGCGAAGTCGCTTGACTTCCCCTGGGGCGCCGAGTACTTCCCCCAAACGCCGCGCGGACAGCGCAGCGTCTGGGGGTGTAGCTCAGTTGGTTAGAGTGCCGGCCTGTCACGCCGGAGGTCGCGGGTTCGAGCCCCGTCACTCCCGCCAGTCCTTCGAAATTCCATCCGAAAATTCAGTCACTGCCACGCCGCCGCGAACATCGCGGCCCGTTGCATGATGGCAACCACTCCGCGGCTCGCGCATTGATGCGATGGGCCGCTGCACGTGTTGGGTCCGCAGCGACCGTTCGTGCCTGGAGGGTCCGATGCGCATTCTCGCTCTCGTCCTGACGCTCGCCGCCGCGTTCGCCGCGGGCGATGCCGCCAACGCCGCGCCGCAGGGCAAGTTCGTCACGGGGGGCGGGGGACTCAAGATCTACACCCGCGCGTGGGGCAACCCGAACGGGCCGGCGATTCTCCTCGTCCACGGCTGGGCGCAGTCGAGCGAATCGTGGTCGCAGCAGATGGGCGGCAGCCTCGCCCGCAAATACAACATCGTCGCGATGGACATGCGCGGCCACGGCAAGTCCGAGGCCCCGGCCGACAAGCGGCTCTACCAGAGCGGCGACCTGATGGCCGACGACGTCGCCGCCGTCATCCGCGCCTATCGCCTGCGCCGCCCGGTCCTCGTCGCCTGGTCCTATGGCGGGGTCGTCGTCGGCGACTATCTCGCGAAATATGGCGACGGGAATGTCGCGGGCGTCGTCACCGTCGGCGCCATCATCGGCCTCGGCACGCCGGAACTGTCGACGCTCTCGCGCGCGTCCACGATGGCGACGCTCGGCGCCGCGCTCCGCCTTCCCTTCAACAGCAAGCTGAAGGGCGTCGTGCCGCGCTTCTTCGGCACGCCCGGCCACGTCCGCCGCGCCTTCATCGGCCGCAAGGTCGACCACAGCGACACGTACAAATCGCTCACAAAGCCGCTCCTCGTGATCCACGGCGCGAATGACGCGATCGTGAGCCCCGACGTCGCGGACTATTTCAAGGTCGTGCAGCCCCGCGCGAAGGTGCTGATCTTCGACAAGAGCGGCCATTTCCCCTTCGCCGAGGAGCCGGAGCGCTTCAACGCCGAGCTCTCCGCCTTCGTCGACCGGGTGAACTGAGCCTCATCCGCCGGGGCACCGCGCCCGTATTCTGGAAACGGAGCAATTCGTCTGCGGCACCCGCGAAGGCGGGGCCGGGGAGGGGGCCGCTCGCGGACCGGGAGGGGCGTTGCGGATCGCGGCCGGGGCTGCGGATTTCCCCGCGCTTTGTCGGATCGCTGGGCGTTCTTGCGCCAAACGCTTGAAAATCGACGCGGATGGGTTCTTAACGGGCGGGCTCCCGAATTGCTGCGGCGCGTGAGGCTTGCGCCGGACCGGTCTCGGGGGCTCCGCGGTGGGCGCGGGGCAGAAGCCCGGTTGCGGCGGACCCTCGTTTGAGTCATTCCAAGGACTGCCCACATGGTGGTTCGAAGCGGCGCCGGGTGCGCCGCAGCAAGGATCGATATGGAAGAGCTTCTCGCCAGCTATCTGCCAGTCGTCATTTTCGCGGGCGTCGCGGCGGTGATCGGTCTGGCGCTCCTGGTGTCGCCGTTCATCATTGCCTACAAGAGCCCGGATCGGGAGAAGCTGTCGGCCTACGAATGCGGCTTCAACGCGTTCGACGATGCCCGCATGAAGTTCGACGTGCGGTTCTATCTCGTCGCCATCCTCTTCATCATCTTCGATCTCGAGGTCGCGTTCCTGTTCCCGTGGATCCTGTCCTTCGACTCGATCGGCTGGTTCGGCTTCGGCTCGGTGATGCTCTTCCTCACGATCCTGACCATCGGCTTCGTGTATGAATGGAAGAAGGGGGCGCTCGAATGGAACTGACAACGGAAAAGCCGCTCCTCGACCAGCGTCGGGTTGAGCCGTCCGACACGCCGAACGCGCCGGACGATGCGTTCTTCCGCTCGGTGAGCGACGAGCTGAACGACAAGGGCTTCCTCGTCACCTCGTCCGAGGCGCTGATCCAGTGGTCGCGCACCGGCTCGCTGATGTGGATGACGTTCGGCCTCGCGTGCTGCGCGGTCGAGATGATGCAGCTCTCGATGCCCCGCTACGACGTGGAGCGCTTCGGCTTCGCGCCGCGCGCCTCGCCGCGCCAGTCGGACGTGATGATCGTTGCGGGCACGCTGACGAACAAGATGGCCCCGGCGCTGCGCAAGGTCTATGACCAGATGCCGGAGCCGCGCTACGTCATCTCCATGGGCTCGTGCGCCAATGGCGGCGGCTACTACCACTATTCCTATTCCGTGGTGCGCGGCTGCGACCGGGTCGTCCCGGTCGACATCTACGTTCCGGGTTGCCCGCCGACGGCCGAGGCGCTGCTCTATGGCGTGCTTCTGCTGCAGCGGAAGATCCGGCGGACCGGCACGATCGAGCGCTGACGATGGCTGAGACGGTTCAGAACGATTCCCTCGTCGACGTGCTCGACATCATCCGCGGCGCCCATCCGGACGCTATCGTGGAGCACTCGATCACCTTCGGGCAGCTCACCGTCGTCCTGACGCGGACCCACCTCATCGAGGTGGTGCGCTTCCTGCGGGACGATCCGCGCGTCGCCTTCGTCAACCTCGTCGACATTTGCGGCGTCGACTGGCCGGCCCGGGCCGAGCGGTTCGACGTCGTCTATCACCTGCTCTCGCCGGTCCATAATCTGCGCATCCGCCTCAAGGTGACGGCGGACGAGCGCACGCCCGTCCCCTCCCTCTCGGGCGTCTTCCCCGCGGCGGACTGGTACGAGCGCGAGGCCTACGACCTCTACGGCATCCTCTTCTCCGACCATCCGGACCTGCGCCGTCTACTGACGGACTACGGCTTCGACGGGCATCCGCTGCGCAAGGACTTCCCGCTGACAGGCTTCGTCGAGGTCCGCTATGACGACGAGGTCAAGCGGGTCGTGTACGAGCCGGTGAACCTCGTGCAGCAATTCCGCGACTTCGACTTCCTGTCGCCCTGGGAAGGCACGGAGTATGTTCTTCCGGGCGATGAGAAGGCAAACTGATGGCTGAGCGACATGGGCAGTGCGCCTGCGGCGCCGTCACCTTCACCGCCGACATCACGGCCGAGCATCTCGGCGCCTGCCACTGCACCACCTGCCGGCGGATGAATGGCGGCCCCTTCATCGTGGTCGAGGCGCACGGGCTGACCTATCCGGCCGACGCGCCCCTCGGCGTCTACAATTCCTCCGAATGGGCCGACCGCACCTACTGCCAGAAGTGCGGGACGAGCCTTGCCTACCGCCTCAAGGGCCAGGACATGGCCTTCGTCGGCGCCTACACGTTCGACCCGCCGCTCGACATGCCGCTGAAGGGCGAGGTCTTCATCGACGAGAAGCCGGCCGACTATTCCTTCGCTGACGACACCCAGAAGATCACGGGTCCCGAGCTCTTCGCGATGATGCAAGGACAAGGTTGATGGCCGAGCATCAGGTCAGAAACTTCAATATCAATTTCGGCCCGCAGCACCCGGCCGCGCACGGCGTCCTGCGCCTGGTGCTGGAGCTCGACGGCGAGATCGTGACGCGGGTCGACCCGCACATCGGCCTTCTCCACCGCGGCACCGAGAAGCTGATCGAGCACAAGACCTACACGCAGGCCGTGCCCTATTTCGACCGCCTCGACTATGTGGCGCCGATGAACCAGGAGCACGCCTTCGCGCTCGCGACCGAGAAGCTCCTCGGCATCGAGATCCCGAAACGCGCCCAGCTCATCCGCGTCCTCTACAGCGAGATCGGCCGCCTTCTCTCCCACCTCCTCAACGTGACGACCCAGGCGATGGACGTCGGCGCGCTGACCCCGCCGCTGTGGGGCTTCGAGGAGCGCGAGAAGCTGATGATGTTCTACGAGCGGGCGTGCGGCGCGCGCATGCACGCGAACTATGTGCGACCCGGCGGTGTCCACCAGGACCTGCCGGACCAGCTCGTCGAGGATATCGACGCCTTCTGCGAGCCGTTCCTGAAGGTGGTCGAGGATCTCGACCGGCTGATCACGGAAAACCGCATCTTCAAGCAGCGCAACGTCGATATCGGCGTCGTCTCGCTCGACGAGTGCTGGGCCTGGGGCTTCTCGGGCGTGATGGTGCGCGGCTCGGGCGCGGCGTGGGATCTGCGCAAGTCGCAGCCCTACGAGTGCTACGACGAGATGGAATTCGACATTCCCGTCGGCAAGAATGGCGACTGCTACGACCGCTATCTCATCCGCATGGAGGAGATGCGCCAGTCGACGTCGATCATGCGCCAGTGCTGCCAGAAGCTGCGCACGACCAAGGGTCCGGTGCACACGCTCGACGGCAAGGTCGCCCCGCCCAAGCGCGGTGAGATGAAGCGCTCGATGGAAGCGCTCATCCACCACTTCAAGCTCTACACCGAGGGCTTCCACGTTCCCGAAGGGGAGGTGTATGCCGCGGTGGAGGCCCCGAAGGGGGAGTTCGGCGTCTATCTCGTCTCCGACGGCACGAACAAGCCCTATCGCTGCAAGATCAAGGCCCCCGGCTTCGCGCATCTCCAGGCGATGGATACGATCTGCGAAGGGCACATGCTCGCGGACGTGGCCGCGATCCTCGGCTCGCTGGACATCGTGTTCGGCGAAGTTGACCGGTAATTGCGGGAGTGGTGGCGCCCGCACCGCGCGTGAGGGTGGCGTCCGGTTGGGCGCACCTTATCGCGCGGGGCGACTGGCACCCCGCTTCCTTTTGCGACGCACAATGATAGTGATGACCCGATCTGCGCTAAGTTCCGGAGCTAACCCATGGCTGTAAGGCGTCTTGCGAGCGAACAGCCCGCCTCGTTCGAGTTTACGCCGGAGAATCTCGCCTGGGCCCAGAATAGGATCTCCGACTATCCGGAGGGACGGCAGGCGAGCGCGGTCATCCCGATCCTGTGGAAGGCGCAGGAGCAGCACAATGGCTGGCTGCCCGAGCCGGCCATCCGCCTCGTGGCGGACATGCTGGACATGCCGTACATCCGCGTGTTCGAGATCGCGACCTTCTACACGATGTTCCAGCTCCAGCCGGTCGGCACCGTCGCCCATATCGGCGTGTGCGGGACGACGCCGTGCATGCTGCGCGGGGCCGAGGACATCATCCGCGTGTGCAAGTCGCGCATCGCCGGCCACGCGTTCGAGCTGTCGGCCGACAAGCGCTTCTCCTGGGAAGAGGTCGAGTGCGCCGGGGCGTGCGTGAACGCGCCGATGGTGCAGATCGGCTCCGACACGTTCGAGGATCTGACGCCCGAGACGTTCGAGGCGCTGCTCGACACGCTGGCGAGCGGCGCGACGCCGGTCCCCGGCCCGCAGAGTGCGCGCAAGGCGTCCGAGCCGATTTCCGGGGCGACCACTTTGCTCGGCGGCCAGCGCCGTCCGAAGCCGGTGGCCGAGGCGGCGCCCGGCGACGCGGCCCCCGATTCGGGCGTCGACCCGGCCTCTCCCGCCGCGCACGAGCAGCAGGCGGGTCTGCCCTCCGGCGCCGACCGGCCCGAGGTCGAGGCGACGCGGTCGAGCGACGAGCCCGCCGGCAACGCCCATCCGGCCGCGCCCGAGGCGCAGACCAACGGCCAGGTCGCCGAATCGCCCGAAGAGGCGGCGCGGCAGAAGCCGGCCGACACGCCCGAAGAGGCCGCGTCCGCGGACGCGCCCGATGTCGAGGCGCCGAACGAGGCCGAGATCGAAGCCGCTCCGCCGCGCGACGAGGAGGCCGACCGAGCCGCCGCCGACCGCGCCTCGCCGGGTGGCGAGTATGCCGCGCGCACCGACGAGGGCGAGGCGACCACCGACAGCGTGACCCCGCCCGCCGAAGCGGTGAGCGAGGCCGCCCCGGCCGAAGAGCCCGCGCCTGCCGAGGAGCCGGCCCCCGCCGAAGAGCCTGCGCCGGTCGAAGAGCCGGCCGCGGTCGAGGCGGCGGCTCCTGCCGAGGAGCCTGCGCCCGTCGAAGAGCCTGCCCCGGTGGCCGAGGAGCCCGCTCCGGTGGTGGAGGCTGCGGCCGAAGAGCCTGCGCCTGTCATCGAGGAGCCGGTGGAAGAAGCACCGGTCGAAGAGGCGCCTGTCGCCGAGGCGGCCGAGGAAGAGGCCGAGGAGGCGGCGGACGCGACGATGCCGGCGCCGCCCGACCGCATCGCGGCCAAGCGCGCGAACGAGGCGGGCGTGCGCCCGACCGGCGTGATGCGCGAGACGATCGGCGAGCCCGACGACCTGAAGCAGATCTCCGGCGTCGGCCCCGTGATCGAGAAGACGCTCCACCGTCTCGGCATCTTCCATTTCGCGCAGATCGCCGGGTGGACGCAGGAGAACAAGGACTGGGTGAACGCCTATCTCGCCTTCAAGGGCCGGATCGACCGCGAGAAGTGGGTCGAGCAGGCGCAGGCGCTCGTCGACAACACGGACGCGCCGCAATGATTGCCCAGCGTGGAGCGAACGCCGCCGGCGGCATCGCCGCACAATCCTCGCGAGTTGGAGCTGACGGATGCTGACGGATCAGGACCGCATTTTCACCAACCTCTACGGCTTCGAGGACTGGAGCCTGGAGGGGGCGAGGGCGCGCGGCCAGTGGGACGGGACCAAGGGGTTCATCGACCAGGGGCGTGACTGGATCATCGAGCAGCTGAAGGCCTCGGGCCTGCGCGGCCGCGGCGGGGCGGGCTTCCCGACCGGCCTCAAGATGAGCTTCATGCCGAAGGCCTCCGACGATGGGCGTCCGCATTATCTCGTCGTCAACGCCGACGAGTCCGAGCCCGGCACCTGCAAGGATCGCGAGATCATGCGGCACGACCCGCAGCTCCTCGTCGAGGGCTGCCTCATCGCCTGCCGCGCGATGGACTCGCACTATTGCTACATCTACGTGCGCGGCGAATATATCCGCGAGCGCGAGCACCTCGAGGCGGCCGTGCGCCAGGCCTACGAGGCCAAGCTCATCGGCAAGAACAACATCCACGGCTGGGACGTCGACATCGTCGTCCACCACGGCGCGGGCGCGTACATCTGCGGCGAGGAGACGGCGCTCCTCGAAAGCCTCGAAGGCAAGAAGGGGATGCCGCGCCTGAAGCCGCCATTCCCGGCCAATATGGGCCTCTATGGCGCGCCGACGACGGTCAACAATGTCGAGACGATCTCGGTCATCCCGGAGATCCTGCGGCGCGGGGCGACCTGGTTCGCCGATCTCGGCCGTCCGAACAATGTCGGCACCAAGCTCTTCTGCATCTCCGGTCACGTCGAGAAGCCGTGCACGGTGGAAGAGGAGATGGGCATCACCTTCCGCGAGCTCGTCGAGAAGCATTGCGGCGGCGTGCGCGGCGGTTGGGACAATCTCCTCGCGGTGATCCCGGGCGGCTCGTCCGTGCCGCTGATCCCGCACTGGGAGTGCGACGACCTCTACATGGATTTCGACACGCTGCGCGACAAGAAGTCGGGCCTCGGCACCGCGGCGGTCATCGTGATGGACAAGTCGACCGACATCATCAAGGCGATCAGTCGCCTCAGCTACTTCTACAAGCACGAGAGCTGCGGCCAGTGCACGCCGTGCCGCGAGGGCACGGGCTGGATGTGGCGCGTTATGGAGCGGATGGTCGAGGGGCGGGCCGACCCGCGCGAGATCGACCAGCTCCTGTCCGTGACCAAGCAGGTCGAGGGCCACACCATCTGCGCGCTCGGCGATGCCGCGGCGTGGCCGATCCAGGGCCTCATCCGCCATTTCCGCCCGGAGATGGAAAAGCGCATCGCGAGCTTCTCGGCCAAGCGCGTCGCCCCGGCGCCGATGGCGGCCGAGTAGGACGATGAAATTCGAGGATGCCCACGAAGCGCTTCACGTGCGCGGTGTCAGCGCCGAGAACTCGACATTCGAGGACGTGAACCTCTCGAATGCGAAGTTCGACGACGTCAATCTGTCGGTGGCGTCGATCACGCGGGCGAACCTCGCCGACGCGAAGGTGGAGAACGCGGACCTGTCGAACGCGCAATTCACCAACGTGAACATGAGCAATGTGCGCATCGACAACGCGCAGACGGCGGGAATGCGGATCAACGGCATCCCGCTCGCCGATCTCCTCGCCGCCTACACCATGATGCGCGACCGTCCCGCGGGGGACCGGTCGTGAGCGGCGCGGCGATCACGACCGGCGACGGCGCGTCCGCCCGGACGCCCGGCGGCCACGTGCGGGGCATTTGCCCACCGCGTTCGGGCCGCGGGGAGTTTGCGCGGGCCGCGAATTTGAATAATGAGAGGCCACTGCCAACGCTCGCGGCGCGTGTGGCGCGCACGGCGCTGCCGGCTCCCCGGCGGCTCTTGGGGCGACCCGTGGAACGAAGCGTAGCGTGAGGATGACGCGATGACGAAGCTGATCATCGACGGGCAAGAGATCGATGTGCCCGATCACTACACGGTGCTGCAGGCCTGCGAGGCCGCGGGCGCCGAAATTCCGCGCTTCTGCTTCCACGAGCGGCTGTCGATCGCGGGCAACTGCCGCATGTGCCTCGTGCAGATCGTCGGCGGGCCGCCGAAGCCGGTCGCGAGCTGCGCGATGGGGGTCAGGGACCTGCGCCCGGGTCGTGACGGCACGCCGCCGATGGTCAACACCAAGACCGAGTTCGTGAAGACGGCGCGCGAAGGGGTGATGGAGTTCCTGCTCATCAACCACCCGCTCGACTGCCCGATCTGCGACCAGGGCGGCGAGTGCGACCTGCAGGACCAGGCGATGGCCTACGGCGTCTCCGGCTCGCGCTTCAAGGAGAACAAGCGCGCGGTCGAAGACAAATATATCGGCCCGCTGGTCAAGACGATCATGAACCGGTGCATCCAGTGCACCCGCTGCATCCGCTTCGTGACCGAGGTGGCGGGCGTGCCCGACCTCGGCGCCATCGGCCGCGGCGAGGACATGGAGATCACCACCTATCTCGAGACCGCGATGGGCTCGGAGCTGCAGGGCAACGTGATCGACCTTTGCCCGGTCGGCGCGCTCACCTCGCGGCCCTACGCCTTCCAGGCCCGCCCCTGGGAGCTGACGAAGACCGAGACCATCGACGTGATGGACGCGGTCGGCTCCAACATCCGCGTCGACGTGCGCGGGCGTGAGGTGATGCGGATCATGCCGCGCCTCAACGAGGACGTGAACGAGGAGTGGATCTCCGACCGCACGCGCTTCGTGTGGGACGGCCTCAAGACCCAGCGCCTCGACCGCCCCTATGTGCGCGGTGCCGACGGGCGCCTCGCCCCGGCGACTTGGCGCGAGGCCTTCACGGCGATCTCCGCCAAGGTGAAGGGCACGCAGGCCGGCCGGATCGCCGCGCTCGGCGGTGACCTCGCCTCGGCCGAGGAGCTCTTCGCACTGAAGGACCTCATGTCCTGCCTCGGCGTCGCCTCGGTGGATTCGCGCCAGGACGGGGCCGCGCTCGACCCGTCTCTCGGCCGCGCCTCCTACCTCTTCAATCCGACGATTGCCGGGATCGAAGAGGCGGACGCGATCCTTATCGTCGGCGCCAACCCGCGCTGGGACGCGGCGGTCCTCAACGCCCGCATCCGCAAGGCCTGGGTGCATCACGGCGCGAAGGTCGGCCTCATCGGCGAGCGCGTCGACCTCACCTATCCCTACCAATATCTCGGCGCCGGCCCCGCGACTCTGTCCGACCTCGGCGCCTTCCGCGAGGTCCTCGAGAAGGCCGAGAGGCCGATCATCATGGTCGGCGCCGCGGCCCTCACGCGCGACGATGCGGCGGCGGTGCTCGCCGAAGCGGCCTCGCTCGCGAAGGCGGTCGGGGCGGTGACGCCCGAGTGGAACGGCTTTGCCATCCTCCACACGGCGGCGGCGCGCGTCGGCGGCCTCGATGTCGGCTGCGTGCCGGACGCGGGCGGGCTCGACACCCGCGGCGTGCTGGCGGCGGCGGGCGCGGGCGATATCGACGTCCTCTTCCTCCTCGGCGCGGACGAGATCGACACCGGCGGGCTCGAGAAGCCCTTCGTCGTCTATATCGGCACCCACGGCGATCGCGGCGCCCACGCGGCCGACGTGATCCTGCCGAGCGCAGCCTACACCGAGAAGCAGGGCACCTATGTGAACCTCGAGGGGCGGGCCCAGCGCGGTCACCGCGCCGCCTTCCCGCCGGGCGAGGCGCGCGAGGACTGGGCGATCCTGCGCGCCCTCTCGGCCGAGCTCGGCGCGCAGCTTCCTTATGACAGCTTCGCGGCGCTGAACCGTGCGATGGTCGCAAAGGCGCCCTTCCTCGGCGAGGTCGACCAGGTGGTTCCCGGCAATCCGGACGCCATCGACCGTCTCGCCGCGCGGGCAGGGGCCATGGAAGGGACGCCGTTCGTGAACCCGATCGAGGTCTTCCACCTCACCAACCCGGTGACGCGGGCCTCGAAAGTCATGGCCGAGTGCGCCCGCCTTCTCGACGAGCGGGCCCGCCCCGCCGAAGCCGCGGAGTAGACCCGATGCGCCGCCCCGTCGCCGCAACGCTTGCGATCGTCCTCACCGGCCTCATGGCCGCGGTGCCGCCGACCTTCGGCGCCACCGTCACGCAGGACGATTCCCACGACGTGCTGATCGAGATCGGCGGCGACGCCTCGGTCAACGCCTGCGCCCAGAGCGGCGCGGTGGTGGACGCGGGCAAGGACGGCGCGGTCGTGCGCCGCGGCCCGTCCGAGGACTACGGCCTCCTCGACCAGCTCGTCGACGGGACGAGCGTGTTCGTGTGCGCCACCGAGGGCAGCTGGCTCGCGGTGGTCTACGGATCGGGCGATTGCGGCGTCTCCGAGCCTTGGCCGGAGAAGAAAACCTATAATGGCCCGTGTCTGTCCGGCTGGCTGCCGGCGTCGCGGGTGAAGATCATCGCCGGTTGAGCGGCGCGTGAGGGATTGATGGATGTCTGAGTTCTGGAGCAATTACGCCGCACCGACGCTCCTGATCGTGCTTCAGAGCGTGGTCCTTCTCGTGGCTCTGCTCATCATCATCGCCTACATCCTGCTCGCCGACCGCAAGGTCTGGGCGGCGGTGCAGATGCGGCGTGGCCCGAACGTCGTCGGTCCCTTCGGCCTCTTCCAGTCCTTCGCGGACCTGTTGAAGTTCGTCTTCAAGGAGCCTGTCATTCCGGCGGGCGCGGACCGCACGGTCTTCCTGCTCGCCCCCTTCATCACGACGCTTCTCGCGCTGTGCGCCTGGGTCGTGGTGCCGGTCGCGCAGGACTGGGTGATCGCCGACATCAATGTGGGCGTCCTCTACGTCCTCGCGATCTCCTCGCTCGGCGTCTACGGCGTCATCATGGGCGGCTGGGCGTCGAACTCGAAATATCCCTTCCTCGGTGCGCTCCGCTCCAGCGCGCAGATGATCTCGTACGAGGTGTCGATCGGCCTCGTGATCATCACGGTGCTCCTGTGCGTCGGCTCGCTGAACCTGCAGGACGTCGTGTTCGCGCAGGAAACGGGCCTTGCGACGATGCTGGGCCTCCCGTGGCTGTCGATCCTCAACTGGTACTGGCTGCCGCTCTTCCCGATGTTCGTGGTGTTCTTCATCTCCGCCCTCGCGGAGACGAACCGCCCGCCCTTCGACCTGCCCGAAGCCGAATCGGAGCTCGTCGCGGGCTTCATGGTCGAGTACGGCTCCACGCCCTACATGATGTTCATGCTCGGCGAGTACGTCTCGATCGGGCTGATGTGCGCGATGACGACGCTGCTCTTCCTCGGCGGCTGGCTGCCGCCGCTGGCGATCGCGCCGTTCACCTGGATTCCGGGCGTCATCTGGTTCGCCCTTAAGTGCTTCGGCGTCTTCTTCATGTTCGCCATGGTGAAGGCCATCGTCCCGCGCTACCGCTACGACCAGCTCATGCGCCTCGGCTGGAAGGTCTTCCTGCCGCTGTCGCTCGGCGCGGTGGTGGTCGTCGCGCTCGTCCTGAAGCTCACCGGCTGGCGCGGCTGACCCGCGCCACGGGGCGCGAGCCCCGCGGTTGCGAACTTGGCCGACCGCGCCATGTGGAATTGTTGTAGTTTGACGGTGCGCCGCTTCCGACGCGCCGTCCCGTTGATGACGCAAGAGAGCTGAACCGATATGGCAACCCTCCAGGGCACCGCCCGCTCGATCTTCCTGTTGGAGTTCGTGTCGGCCTTCTTTCTGGGCATGCGGTACTTCTTCAGCCCGAAGGCGACGGTGAACTACCCCTACGAGAAGAACCCCATCTCGCCGCGCTTCCGCGGGGAGCACGCGCTGCGCCGCTATCCGAACGGCGAAGAGCGCTGCATCGCCTGCAAGCTCTGCGAGGCGATCTGCCCCGCCCAGGCCATCACCATCGAAGCCGGGCCGCGCCGCAATGACGGCACGCGCCGCACCACGCGCTACGACATCGACATGGTGAAGTGCATCTATTGTGGCCTCTGCCAGGAAGCCTGCCCGGTGGACGCGATCGTCGAAGGCCCGAACTTCGAGTTCGCGACCGAGACGCGCGAGGAGCTCCTCTACACCAAGGAGAAGCTGCTCGCGAACGGAGACCGTTGGGAGCGTGAGATCGCGGCCAACATCGCGGCGGACGCGCCCTACCGCTGAGGCGGGCGCATCATCCGGCATGACGCCGCAGATGAGGGCAAGCGTGCACCCATGACCGACCCGTTCGAGAAGCAGCACAAGAACGCGGCGCGCGCGAAAAACGCCGCCTTCTTCACGCTGATCCTGGTCGGCGCGATCATCATCGGCGTCCTGATCATCTACGGCGCGCTCTTCTAGGACGCGTCATCTCGCCGCGAAGCCTGGCGGGAAAAGCCGGCACCATCCTCCAACACGTCGAGCGCCTGGCGTTTCCGTAAGGACGCGGCTCCGGGCCGTGCCGGGGCCGCCCGCGCGTCAGTCGCCGGGCTTCTCCTCGTTGCCCGCCATCAGCTCGGCCGCGAGCTTCGTCACCGCCACGGTGTCGAGCTTGCCGGTGCCGAGAAGCGGGATCTTCTCCACCTGGAAGACGCGATAGGGCATGAAGCGCTCCGACAGCTTGTCGTGCTTCAGGCGGGCCAGAAGCTCGTCCGGCTCCGGATCGGGCTCTTCCGTCAGAAGGACGATGATCTCGCCCTTGTGGCCGAGCGGGAGGGCGGCGGCGGCGTGGAGCGACTCGGGCCAGACGGCGCCGGCGAGATTCTCCACCGTCACGAGCGAGGTCATCTCTCCGCCGATCTTGGCGAAGCGCTTCAGGCGTCCGCGGATCGACAGATACCCGTCCTCGATGACGACGGCGTCGCCGGTGTCGTGCCAGCCGTCGGGCGGGGAGCTGAGGCTGCCGTCCGGCTGGAGATAGCCCGCCATCACGTTCGGGCCGCGCACCTTGAGGCGGTAGCCGTCATGAAGGCCGGGCACCGGCTCAAGCAGCGCCTCGATCCCCGGAAGGAGCTTGCCGACCGTCCCGTCGCGCACGTCGTCGGGGTGGTTCGCGGCGAGCACCGGGCTCGTCTCGGTGACGCCATAGCCCTCAACGACGGAGAACCCGAAGCGGGAGCGCACGAGGTTGCGCGTCTCGGCCCGCACACGCTCGGCCCCGCACACGGCGAAGTGCAGCGAGGAGAGGCTGCCCGGATCGCCGACGCGCGCGTATTGGCGCAGGAACGTGTCGGTTGCGAGGAGGACGTTCGGCTGCGTCTCTGAGATGCGCTTCGCGACCTCCTTCGCCCGCAGCGGGGAGGGGTGGAGGACGAGTTTTCGCCCCAGCACCAGCGGCAGGATCATGCCCGGCCCAAGCCCGTAGGAGTGGAACATCGGCAGCGGGTTGAAGAACACCTTCACCCGCTCGAGCGGCAGCCCGCGCACGACCTGCTCGATGTTGGACAGGATGTTGCGGTGGGAGAGGACGACCGCCTTCGGGTCCCCTTCCGCGCCGGAGGTGAACACGATCGCTGCGCCTGAATCGGGCGCGGCACGCGGCAGGAGGCCGAGCTTGGGGCCGATGACGGCGAACGCCTTGTCGCGCCGCGTGACGGACTTGCGCAGCGTCTCCAGCGGCAGCACCGGCGCGCATTCGGCGAGCGCGGCCGCGATCGGCTCCAGCTTCGCCATCGCGATGAACCGGTCGGCGGTGATGATGGCGCCGACCTTCGCGACCTCGCAGGCCGCGACGAGGGTCGGCCGGCCGGCGGTGAAGTTCAGCATCGCCGGCGTGCGCCCCGCGGCGAGCACGGCGAAATAGGCGATCACGGCCGCGATGCTCGACGGCAGCATGATCGCGACGACCTCGCCCTTGGTCTCGCGCTTCACGACGCGCGACAGCGCCGCGACGGCGCGCACAAGCTCGGTGTAGGTGAGGATGCGCTGCTCGCCGTCCTCCAGCGCGACGCTGGCGCCGCCGAACTTGCGCTCAGCCTCCAGGAGCGCGGTGAGGATCGACCGGTCCGAGACCTTGGCGATCGCCGCCCCGTCCGGCCCGTCCTCGCGCGCCGGCAGGTAGATCGTGCCGTCGGGGGCCCAGGCGGGAAGCGCCTTCGGCTCGCGTGCGCCGATATCGTTCACGGCCGACGCTCGGTCTCGCCGGTCCCGATGGTCGCCAGCGGGGCGGGAGCGGCCATGCGCACGCGGCGGGTGGAGGTTCGGCGCCACATGTGCGACACCGCACACCGGGTGACGTCGGCACCATTGCGCCGAAAGACGTCGACTTGCGTCGAGTCGGATGGCATCGGTTGTTCCTCCCGGTCTTTGGATCGATGTAAGGACGAGGCGCGGCGGGGCGCAACTGCTTCATGGCCCCGTGTTCGGTACGATACAGAGAGAGTGGCCATGAAGACGCGCAACGTCGACGCGTATGCTGAGCTTCACCGGCGGCGGACTTACGGCAACACTGCGGTCCGCATGCGGCGATTTGTCGAGCCCTGGGTGCAGATCGACCGGCCGAAAACGCTGATCGACTACGGCGCCGGGCAGGGGCGATTCGGCGAGATCCTGACCGCGCCGACGCTCGAGGTGCGCGACAGCTACGACCCCGCGATCCCCGAGATCGCCACCCTGAAGAGCGATTCCTACGACTACGCGATCTGCATCGACGTGATGGAGCATCTGGAGCCGGACGAGGTGGCGGGCGTGCTGAAGCACGTCGCGAGCCTCACAAAGCGCGCGCTCTTCATCATCGACACGCGGCCCGCCCGCGCGATCCTGCCGGACGGTCGCAACGCGCACACGATGCTGCAGCCGCCGAAGAAGTGGCAGGAGATGCTGGCGACGGCCTTCGGCGAGGCGGTGGCTGTGCCCGTCTTCCGCAAGGGTCGCTGCGCCTTCAAGACCTACCGCTCGTCTCCGTCCGAGTGGCTGGCCTATTGGGGGAAGTTCGGCCCGGCCGAGGTGGACTATCAGCTATGGCGCCTGAAGGGCGGCCGCTACGAGCAGCCCCCAATCTCGACCTGACCGGCCCGCGTCAGATCCCGCGCGCCTGAAGGAGGCGGCTCAGCGCGTCCGGCTGCGAGACGCGCGGCGGCGGCGGCGTGTCGAGGAGGCGCGCGAGGTCGAGCGTCGCAAAGGTCGCGGTCGACACGAGCCCGCGCCCGACGAGAACGCCGACCTCCCGCCGGTCGCGCGGCGGGCCGGCATAGGCTTCGGCGCGGATGATCTTGGTGGGCCGCCCCGCCGCCAGCGATTCGGTGATCATGGACATGCTGTCGGCGGTGACCATCACGAGGTCGGCCCCGTATGCGGGGGTGTTGGAGGCGACCCCGCCATCGGCATAGCGGTGGGAAGAGAGGCGGGCGCCGAGCGGGGCGAGCGCCTCGATGAAGCCGTCGAAGAGTCCCGCCGAGGTGCGGCGCGAATCGTAGGCCTGGAGCGCCCAGTCGGGCCGTTCCGCGAAGACCGCGAGGAGGCTCGCGGCGAGCGCGTCCATGTCGTCCTGCCGGTAGGCGTAGTGCTTGCTCTCGCCGCCGAAGAGGAGGGCGAGGGTGCGCGGGCCCGGTTCGGCGAGCGGACGGGGTGGGGGAAGCGCGTCGACGTCGACATTCGACGGGCGCGGCGCTTCGAGCACCGCCGGCGAGCGGGAGGGGATCGGGCTGAGGATCACCGAGTAGCCCCGCACCGGCCATTTCGGGAAACCGCAATAGATGTTCTTCGCGCCGAAGCGGCGGGCGGCGGCGATGTTCGCGGCCGCGGTCGCGGGGCCGGTCGAGATCACGATGTCGGCCCGCTCCGGCCAGGTGTCGAGCGCGGCGTCGCGGAAGGGGCCCGCGACGCGCTCCGGCGCGATCGCGACGCGCTCGGCGAGCCAGCGCTCGGGCGGCATCAGCGTGGCGCTGACGCGGGCGACGCGGCGCGAGCGCGGCCGGATCTCGCGCATCCCGAGCCATCCGGCGTTCACGGTGTGATGGCGCGCGAGGGCGACGAGGACCCCGTCCGACGATCGGTCGTGTCCGGCGACCCCGTCCGTGAGGACGAGGATATCCGTCACTGCCAATGCTCGCGGATCCACGGCGTCGGGCGGACGCGCTTGCGGATGCGCTTCACCCAGCTCTTCTCGGGCCAGATCCCGTCGCGCGCGTGGTCCGGATTTGGGAAGCCGGTGAAGCAGATCACTTTCGCGTCATCGGGCAGCGGCGCGGTCTTCACGTAGTTCAGCGGGAAGGGCGGCAGCAGGGTGTGCTTGAAGCTGACGCACCACGGCTTCGGCCAGAAGACGCGTGAGGAGATGGTGCGCGACTGGAAGGTCTGGCTGTTCGGGTGCTTGCGCACGGTCCCTTCCGGGTCCGCCATCAGCGTGTTGTAGACCTCGGTGTGGGCGCCGACGGTGAGGCGGAAGACGCTCGTGTTGCCGATGCCGCTCCCCATCTGCGTCCAGTTCTCGATCACGCAGTAGGTCGCCTCGGGCGCATAGTCGAAAAAGTCGTCGATCCCGCCCGTCACCACGACGTCGAGGTCCAGGAAGAGGACATTGCCCGTCACGTCGCCGAGATCGGCCTGGGTGAGGGCAATCTTTCGCCAGGCCTTCCAGCGGTGGCTTTCGGGCAGGTTGATCGCGGGGAGGGGGCGCGGCTCGATCCCCGGGTCGAGCCCCTCCGCATTGTCCGTGAAGCAGACGAAGCGGAGCGGGCGCGATGTGTGGCGGCGCACCATGTTGTGCAGCGTGTTGGCATAGTCCGTCCCGTAGGCGGTGCCCCACTTCATGCAGATCACGGTTTGCGCAGAGTTCGTCATCGATCGCCCGGTGGGTTCGAGGGAGATTGCCACGACATCCCACCAGGAGGGGTCGGCAGCTCGCAGTCCGAGCCGACCTTATGGCACACGCGGACCCTCGAGCCCAAAAAGCTCTAATGAAAGTCCGCCGCCGAGGCAAAGCTCACTGATGTGAGCGCGCCGCCATGTCCCGCAACATCAACAGGGCCGCGCCCTTTCGATCCTGCGTGAGGGAGGCATAGAGCGATAGGCACTCCGTTGCCTCCGGCCCCATGTCCACGCCGTCGACCAGATAGGTCACCGTCGTGTTGAGGACCTTCGCCAGCTTCTGCAGATTGTCGATCCGCGGCGTGGCGCCCTTCTGTTCCAGGATCTGCGTGAGGTAGGCGGGATTGAGCCCGGCCTCGCTGCATACTTGAGCGCGCGTCTTCCCGCTTTTCACGAGGCACCCGCGAAGGCGCGACCGCCACTCAATCATGCTGTGCGAACACCATTGCTCTTCCATGCCTTGGCCGCCCGGTTGATCCACCGACGCTCTGATGGACATTTTGTTCTGCTCCTTCCATCAGTTGAGCGGATCAAAATAATTCAATCTTACAACCAACGCTAGACCGAAAGAGCGTTCCGCATGCAGTTTGTGGCAAATCGGCAGTCAGGGCCGCTTGGGGCGCTCAACTTCAGCCTGGGCAGAAAAGTATACTAAAACTGCCAATTTATCCAAAAAACGCAGCATTCCTTCGGCGCGCTCGTCCGCCTCGGGGGCGTAGCACAAGCGCAATTGAACACAAGCTTAACGGGACGAAAGGGAGTTCCGCATTGTGTGTCTGCGATCAATTTCACGATAGACGCCACCGTGAAATTGATCGCTCGCATATGACGCGGGACGCGATCATGCCCATCTGCACACCTCCCATGTGCCGGAGTCCGCTTGCGAATTTCCTCGCGACCGGGAAAGACAAAAGTGCATGGGCATCTTTCCATTCATCAGCAGAAACGGGACCTGGATCATCGCGCTGTCGATCGGCGTCGGGATCGTGTTTCCGGGCTTTGCGGGCACCCTGAGGCCGTATCTCGGCTACTGCGTGATGACGATGCTGTGCGTCTCGCTCCTGCGTGTGGATATCGCCGCCTTCTTCATGCGCCTCAAACGGCCCGTCCCGGTCGTCGCGGCCGCGGTCTGGATCTCGGTGATCTTCCCGCTCGCGACCCTCTCGCTCGCCGCGCTCGCGGGGCCGCCCTACGATTCGCCGATCGTCCTCACGGTGCTCTTCCTCTTCGCGGTGCCGTCGCCGATCGTGTCGGCCCCGGCCTTCGCGATGCTGATGGGGCTCGACGGCGCGCTCGTTCTCGCCGTCATGCTGATGGGGACGGTGACCCTCCCCGTCACGGCTCCGATCATCGCGGCGATCTTCGTGCCGAACGAACTGCCGATCTCGGTGCTCGACCTCGCCGGGCGCCTCGCGCTCCTCCTCACCGTCGCCTCGATCGTCGCGACGGTGCTGCGCCGCCTCCTCGGCGCGCGGCGGATCGTTGAGGCGAAGTCCCTCTTCGACACCATCAGCGTCGGCGTCGCGGTCATCTTCGCGCTCGGCGCGATGGCGGGCGTCAGCGACCATTTCCTCGTCGCGCCGGGCGAGACGATCGCGATCGGGGTCGCCGTGCTCGGCTTCGCGCTCATGCAGATCGCGCTCGCCTATCTCATCTTCCGCCCCTTCGTCGGCACCGACGCCGTGGCGATCGCCTACGCCGCGGGCAACCGCAATTCCGGCCTCATCGTCGCCGCCCTCGGCACGATGCAGATCAACGACACCGTCTGGCTGTATTTCGCACTCGGCCAGCTCCCGTGCTTCCTGTTCCCCTTGATGCTAAAGCCCTTGGGTCGGCGCCTCAGTGGAGCGCCCCGTGAAGTGACGGCCTGAGGAGCCCCAACGAATGATCCCCCGTTATTCGCGCCCGGAGATGGTGAACATCTTCTCGCCGGAGACGAAGTTCCGCATCTGGTTCGAGATCGAATCGCACGCCGCGGACGCGATGGCCGAGCTCGGCACCATCCCCGCCGAAGCCGCCCGCACCATCCGCGAGAAGGGCGGCGCTGCCGTGTTCGACATAGACCGCATCGACGAGATCGAGCGGGAGACCAAGCACGACGTCATCGCGTTCCTGACCCATCTCGCCGAGATCGTCGGTCCGGAGGCGCGCTTCGTCCACCAGGGGATGACCTCCTCGGACGTGCTCGACACCACCCTCGCGGTGCAGCTCTCGCGCGCGAGCGATCTCCTCATCAGCGATGTGGAGCGCCTGCTCGCCGCGCTGAAGCGGCGCGCGATGGAGCACAAGCTCACCCCCACCATCGGCCGCAGCCACGGCATCCACGCCGAGCCGACGACCTTCGGTCTGAAGCTCGCCCAGGCCTATGCCGAGTTCAGCCGCGCCCGCACCCGCCTCATCGCCGCGAAGGCGGAGATCGCGACCTGTGCGATTTCCGGCGCGGTCGGCACCTTTGCGCACATCGATCCGCGCGTGGAGGCGCACGTCGCGGCGCAGATGGGACTCACGGTGGAGCCGATCTCCACCCAGGTGATCCCGCGCGACCGTCACGCCGCCTTCTTCGCGACGCTCGGCGTCGTCGCCTCCTCGGTCGAGCGTCTTGCGACCGAGATCCGCCACCTCCAGCGCACCGAAGTGGGTGAGGCGGAGGAGGCGTTCGGGGCGGGCCAGAAGGGCTCGTCGGCGATGCCGCACAAGAAGAACCCGGTGCTGACCGAGAACCTCACGGGTCTCGCCCGCATGGTCCGCTCCTACGCGATTCCCGCGATGGAGAATGTCGCCCTCTGGCACGAGCGCGACATCTCCCACTCCTCGGTCGAGCGGATGATCGGGCCGGACGCGTGCGTGACGCTGGATTTCGCCCTCGCGCGCCTCTCCGGCGTGATGGAGGGGCTCGTCATCAAGCCGGAGCGGATGCGGGCCAATCTCGACATGCTCGGCGGGCTCTTCCATTCGCAGCAGGTTCTGCTCGCGCTCACCGTCGCGGGTGTCTCGCGCGAGGACGCCTACCGGATGGTCCAGCGCAACGCGATGCGCGCCCATGCCGGGGAGGGGACGTTCCACGACCTCATCGCGGCCGACGCGGACGTGACGGCCAGTCTCGACGCGGCGACGCTCGCGGCCGCCTTCGACGATGCGGCGCACCTTCGTCATGTGGACACGATCTTCGCCCGCGTCTTCGCGGACTGATCCCGCTCTTCGCATCGGCGGGCCGCTCGCCTAACTTCATGACATGCGCCGCCCGCGCCGCCGGGCGGCCGAAACCATGGCGGAGGAGACGAGATGATTCACCGAATGTCATCCGGGGCGCTGGCCCCGGTCGCCGCGCTCGCGCTGGTCGCCGGCCTCCTCGCGGCAGAGCCGGCCGTCGCGCAGGTGGATTCCCAGCAGGACATCAACGACATCCGCAACGCGACGCCCTCCTGCGAGGCGAACCCGCAGGCGCCCTGGATCGGGCGCGTCGCGGGCAACACGCAGGGGATCCTCGACCAGTCGATCCCCGTCTCCTTCGTCGGCTGCTTCAACGACCAGGCGACCTGCGAGCGCTGGAAGGGGCGGGCGAGCCGCATCATCACCACCACGCTGACCCAATATAGTTGCAAGCCGCGCCGCTGAGGCGGCGCCGCGTCGCGCGGTCCTGACGGCGCGGCGCACCGGAACGCGGGGCGCGCGGGTGTGGCCGCGCGCCCACGCCTACCCCGTCCTCATTGCCGACTTGCTGCGCGCGGCAAGCTTTGTGCATCCTCGACCTCGCAGATTTGGGGGATGAGATGATCCGGGTAGGCGTGGACGTCGGCGGAACATTCACCGACATCGTGTTGGACCGGCCCGGAGAGCGGATCGTCGTCCACAAGGTGCCCTCGACCCCGTCGGACCAGTCGGTGGCGGTGGTGCGCGGGATCACCGAGATCTGCCGCATCGCGGAGATCGCCCCCGGCGACATCGACATGGTGCTCCACGGCACCACGGTCGCGACCAACATGGTGATCGAGCGCAAGGGCGCCCATGTCGGGATGCTGACGACGCGCGGCTTCCGCGACATTCTCCACATGGCGCGCCACAAGCGTCCGCACAATTTCTCCCTCCAGTTCGACGTGCCCTGGCAGTCCCACCCGCTGGTGCGCCGGCGCGACCGGCTGCCCATCACCGAGCGGTTGATGCCGCCAACGGGCGAGGTCACTGTCCCGCTCGACGAGGAGGAGGTCCGCGCGGCGGCCGAGCTCTTCAAGAAGCGCGGCGTCGACGCGGTGATCGTCGCCTTCCTGTTCGCCTTCCTCAACGACGCACACGAGGTGCGGGCGAAGGAGATCGTGCAGTCGGTGCTGCCGGACGCGTACGTGTCCTGCTCGTCGGAGGTGGTGAATGTGATCCGCGAGTATGAGCGGTTCTCCACCTGCGCGATGAACGCCTATATCGGCCCCAAGACGAGCGCCTATCTGGAGCGCCTCGAAATGCGCCTGCGGCACGAGGGGATCGGCGCCATCGTGCGTATCATGCAGTCGAATGGCGGCATCTCCACGGTGGAGAATTCGGCCCGGCGTCCGGTGGGCCTCCTCCTGTCGGGGCCGGCGGGCGGGGTGATCGGCGGCAAGTGGACGGGCGCGGCCTCTGGCGCCGACAATATCATCACCATCGATATCGGCGGCACATCGGCCGACATCTCCGTCATCCAGGACGGCGAGACGCGCATCAAGAACCCGCGCGACACCGAGGTCGCCTCGCTTCCCGTGCTGGTGCCGATGATCGACATCGACGCCATCGGTGCGGGCGGCGGCTCGATCGCCTATATCGATGCCGGCGGCGCGTTCCATGTCGGGCCGCGCTCGGCGGGCGCCGATCCGGGGCCGGCCTGCTACGGCCAGGGCGGCACCGAGCCGACGGTGACGGACGCGCAGGTGGTGCTCGGCCGGCTCGATCCCGACCAGTTCCTCGGGGGCGACCTCACCATCGACGAGGCGCTCGCGCGCGAGGCGATCGAGACGCACATCGCAAAGCCGCTCGGCATGGACGTCGAGGCGGCCGCGCTCGGCATCCTGCGCATCATCAACAACAACATGGCGCTCGCCATCAACGCGAACTCCGTCGCGAAGGGGATCGACCCGCGCGGCTTCACATTGATGGGGTTCGGCGGGGCGGGGCCGCTCCACGCCGTCGCGCTCGCCGAGATCATCAAGGCGAAGGACGTGGTGAGCCCGCTCCAGCCCGGCATCACCGCCGCGATGGGCCTCCTCGTGACCGACCTTCAATACGAGTACACGCAGTCGGTGCTGACCGTGCTCGACACGGCGAGCGACGAGGCGCTCGCCGAGCTCAACGCCCGCTTCGACGCGCTGCGCGCCGAGGCTGACGCCCAGCTCGACCTCGACCGCGTGCCCGCCGAGGCGCGCATCTATCGCAAGATCGCCGAGTGCCGCTATGTCGGGCAGGGGTTCGAGCTGCGCGCCGAGGTGCCGAACGGGCCGCTCACCAAGGCGAATGCCGGCGCGGTGATCGACAGCTTCTTCGAGGCGCACAAGAAGGTCTACGGCCACGCCTTCCGCGACCAGCTCACCGAGGCGATCACGCTGCGCGTCGTCGCGGGGGCGGGGGCGGGCTCGCTGACGCTGCCGACCCTTGCGGACGGCAACCGCACGAACCCTGAGGAGGCGGTGATGTACCGCCGCCTCACCACCTTCGACGACGGGCAGCGCATCGAGACGCCGCGCTACCGGCGGCGCGAGCTCCTCGCGGGCGACCGCGTCGGCGGTCCGGCCATCCTCGTCCAGCACAACTCCACGACGCTCGTGCCGCCCGGATGGGTGGCGACGGTCCTGTCACAGGGGGATGTGCGCCTTTCGCTGGGCGGGGTCTGAGCGCGGGGCCATGAAAATAGAAACGCCCGGTCGCAGGCGACCGGGCGGCGTGATTGACCCAACAAGCCGAGAGTTGAGGCCGAGGCGGCCTTATTCGGCGGGATCGATATAGAACGGGCCGATGGCGTGGCTGTTGCGGCGGAAGGTGTGATCCTCGACGCTCCAGCTCCGGCGCTCCGCGTCCTCGCGCAGGCGGTTCACGCGGCGCAGCTCCTCGAAGCTCTGCCCGTCATCGGTGCTCTTGTGGCGTGGAACCGTGCTGCCGCGACCGACCAGCAGAAAGCGTCCCATCATCGTCCTTCCCCCAATCTCTGCCTCCAGCGAGGCGTTTCAGCAACAAACAGAAAGGTGCGGCGCCCCGCGGATTTCGTTTGTGACGTACGTCACAAAAGTGCGTTTGTGAGCCGGCTCACGGCTCTCTGTGCGCCTCCTTCGGGCCCTTTCTCGCGAAAATGACGGCTCGATGACGGTGTTTCTGTATTTAGGCGCATTATGTGCGCCAAATCAAGGGGGGAGGTGTCACTCAGTGCGCTTTTTTGCGCTGGAATATGACAATGACGCAAAACGGGGCGCGCACAAGGGGGTGGCAGGCGCACACGCGCCGACATCTTTGCGCGCGGGCGGCGGACCGGTACGCTGATTGCTAGAAAGAGGCGTGGCCACGGCCCCGCCGTGGCGAGAGGAAAGGCGCGCATCCCATGCCAGAAGCCGCGAAATCCGCCGCGATCGACCCCATCACCCTCCAGGTGATCGGCGGTGCGCTCCACTCGATCGCCGAGCAGATGGGCAACGTGCTCTACCGGATGAGCTACTCCTCGATCATCCGCGAGAGCCAGGATCTCGGCGCCGGCCTCTTCGACATCGATTTCAACACGCTCTGCGAGAGCGACTCCACGCCGATGCATATCGGCTCGCTGCCGGGCTACCTGCGCGGCATCGCCAAGCGCATCCCGCTGGAGGCGTGGAAGCCCGGCGACTGCGCGATCCACAACCACCCCTACGAGGGGGCGAGCCACTCACCCGATATCGCGATCGTGATGCCGGTCTTCTTCGAGGGCGCGCTCGTCGGCTTTTCGGCCAACACCGCCCACCACGTGGACATCGGCGCCGCGACGCCCGGCCTCATCATCGACGTGCCGGACATGTACGCCGAGGGCATGCTCTTCAACGGGCTGAAGCTCTACGAGGCGGGGCGCCGCAACGAGGCGCTCTGGCAGTTCATCGCCGACAACACCCGCGTCCCCGCGCTCGTGATGGGGGACCTCGAGGCGCAGATCGCCTCCGCCGAGCTCGGCGTGCGGCGCCTGGAAGAGCTCTTCGCTCGCTACGGCAAGCCCGAGGTCCAGTCCGCCTGCGCGGCGCTGATGGAATACACCGAGCGGATGCTGCGCGCCGAGATCGCGAAGATCCCGGACGGGGACTACACCGCCGAGGGCTTCCTCGACGATGACGGCCGCAATCGCGGCGTGACGTTGCCCCTGAAGGTGACGGTGAAGGTGCGCGGCGACAGCGTGGAGGTGGACACCACCGGCTCCTCGCCGCAGGTGCCGACCTGCTTCAACGTTCCGTTCGACGGCTCGACCAAGGTCGCCTGCTACTTCGCCTTCCGCGCGCTCCTTCTCGACACCTACACCCACGGCACGGACCTGCCGCAGAACGAGGGCTCGTTCCGTCCCGTGACCGTCACCTCGCCGAAGGGGTCGATCTACAACCCGATCGCCCCCGTCGCCGCCGAGGCGCGCTTCTGCCAGATCCAGCGCATGGTGGACCTCATCATCAAGGCGCTCGCCCCGGTCATCCCGGACAAGGTGACGGCGGGGAACGCGGCGACGCTCTCCTTCGCCGCCTTCTCCGGCGTGCGGCCCAATGGCGACTACTGGGTCTTCCTGGAGGTGAACGAGGCGGCGATGGGCGGGCGGCCCGCGTCCGACGGTCCGGACACGATCGAGGAGCTGATGCGCAACACGCGCAACAACCCGCTCGAGGATCTTGGGATGCACCTCCCCCTCATCTGCGACCGCTACGAGGTGCGCGACGACGTCGCCCCCGGCGCAGGCCGCTATCGGGGCGGGCAGGGGGTGGTGAAGGCGCAGCGCTTCCTCGCGCCCGGCTTCATGACGCACGAGAGCGACCGCCACGAGGACGCGCCTTGGGGCGTCTTCGGCGGGAAGCCCGGCGCGGTCGGCCTCCTGACGGTCCACAATGTCGACGAGCCGGGCTCGCTGCGCGACGAGCCGGCCAAGATCTCGGGCCTGCGCGTCGCGGCCGGCGACGTGATCACCTATTATTCGCCCTCTGGCGGCGGCTATGGCGACCCGCTGGAGCGCGAGCCCGCGAAGGTGGTCGACGACGTGCTCGACGGCTTCATCTCGCCCGACGACGCGCGGCACGACTATGGCGTCGTCCTCGCCAAGACCGACGACGGCTACGAGTGGGGCCTCGACCCGGAGGCGACCGAGATCCTGCGCGAGGATTTGCGCGCAGCGCGAGCGGCCTAGACGATCAGCCAAACAAAAACGGCCGGGCTTGGGGCCCGGCCGTCGAAGGAAGCGCCGATCGTTCGATCGGGGCGGGCGATCAGGTCTCCTGGATCGCCGAAAGCTGCCACTTGCCGCCCACGGGGCGGACGAAGGTCCAGATCTCCACCGTCTCGCTCGGGGTGAGGTCGCCCTCGGCGATCTCGCCCGTCTCGCGGTCGCGCAGGATGTCGACGCTCTCGTAGCGCATCGCGACCGTCGCGTACTCGGTCGAACCCTCGCGCCAGGCCTCGGAGAGGTCGCCCTGGAGGAGGTGGACGTCCGTCACCTCGTTGCGCACGCCGTTGACGGCGTTCTGGCTGAGCTCCTCGGAGAGGAAGGAGACGATCTCCGGCGTGCAGCGCGCGCGCAGCCCCGCATAGTCCTCGCGGGTGAAGCAGGCCTGCACCTCGGCGAGAAGCTGCTCGAACTGGTCGAGATCCTCGCCGGTGATGCCGATCTCGTCGTGGCCGCCGCTCATCGCGCCGGCGGGGGCGACGTCGGTCTCGACGGGCGCCGCCGCGCCGGCCATTCCGCCGCTGCCGCCAAAGTTCGCGGGACGCGGGTTGCCGTCGCGGTCATAGGCGTCGCCCTGACGGTCATAGGTGAAGCGGTCCCCGTCGGACGAGGCGCCGCCGCCCATGCCGGCGAAGGCGGGCTTGTTCTGGCGCTGGCCGCGGAAGAAGCGCATCACGAGCGAGACCACGAGGACGATGAGGCCGACCTGGAGGAGCAGGCCGAAGAGACCGGCCATGCCGCCGAGCCCGTTGCCCATCAGCATGCCGATGAGGCCGCCGAGCATCAGGCCGCCGAGGAGGCCGCCGGCGATGCCGCCGAACACGCCGCCGCGACGCGCCTGCGCGCCGGCCTGGTTCGCGGCCGTGGAGCCCGGCTGCTGCGCCTGGGGACGCTGGGTCATCGAATTGTTCATGGAGGAGGGCGTCGTCGGCGCCGTCCGCGTCGCGGCGGGCGCGGAATAGGTGCGCGCACCGCGGCTGCCGAAGGAGCCGCCCCGGCGCGCCTCGGCGAAGTCGGTGGCGACGAGGCTGAGGCCCGTGGCGAGCGTCAGCAGCACGATGAGCCCGCGCAGGCGATAGAAAAAGCGCATGGGTTCCCCTTGGTCGATCTCGAACGATTCTATTCTTCGACAGTTTGTGATGCCCATATGGGCAACCCCCGAAGGGGGGCCAAGGGCGCTGCCCTGCGACCGAGCGACCACCCTCACCAAAAAGTCAGACTTTGTGAGCGATTTGAAAGAAGCGACGAAGCAGCGCAGGGGGGAACATTCGTTTCGCCGCTTGGCGGCGCGATCTCTCCCCTTGACGGCGGCGCGCACTGGTCGCTTCCTCATCCGATCGCCTCTTCGCGCAAGCCCGGTCGGCGGGCGCGGCGGGCCCTTTGGCCCTTGGCCATTCAAGAAGGTGGGCGCGTGGAACAACGTGAAGGATGGGGCTGGGGATTTCTGAAGGGCCTCGAGGCCCGCTTTCCGGACGATGCGCCGGGCAAGGCGCGCCGGGTCGGCGCGGTGGTCGCCTTCGGCATCGTCTTCTTCGGCCTCACCGGGTGCGCATCGTCGGAGAACACCTCGATCCGCATCGGCGGCGGTGTGGAAACGACCGTCGGGGTCTACGAAGACAATTTCTGAACGTTGCTGGTGACCCTATAGTGGCGGGGTGCTGACCCGACACCGAATCCTCGCCCTTCTCGACGGGCACGACCCCGTCCACGGCCGCGCCGTCGCCTTCGCGATCCAGGGGCTCATCATCGTTTCGGTCATCTCGATCGCGGTCGAGAGCCTGCCGTCGATCCCGCCCGGCTTCCGTCGCATCCTGCGGATCGAGGAGTGGATCGTCGTGACGATCTTCGCCGTCGAGTACGGCTTGCGCATCTACGCCTCGCCGCGGCCCCTGCGCTACGTCTTCTCCTTCTTCGGCATCATCGACCTCCTCGCGATCGCGCCGACGCTCCTCACCATGGGGCTCGACATGCGTTCGCTGCGGGCCTTGCGCATCGTGCGCGTGCTGCGCCTCCTGAAGCTGATGCGCTATGTGCGCGCGTTCGAGCGGCTCGGCCGCGCCTTCCGGCGGATCGCCGCCGAACTCGTCGTCTTCGCCGCGGTGGCGCTGATCGTCCTCTATCTGTGCGCGACCGGGATCTATTTCTTCGAGCACGAGGCCCAGCCCGAGGCCTTCGCCTCCATCCCGCACGCGATGTGGTGGGCGGTCGTGACGCTGACGACGGTCGGCTATGGCGACGTCTATCCAATCACGGCGGGCGGGCGGATCTTCACCGGCTTCATCCTCATGATGGCGCTCGGCATCATCGCGGTGCCGACGGGCCTCATCGCGACGGCCCTGTCGAACGAGCATCCGACGCGCGAGGCGCAGGAGCGCGAGAAGGACGACACCGTCACCTGAGGGGTGCTCCCGCGCGGACATGCGCGGGGAGGGCGGCGCTCTCCACACCGCAAATGCGAGATGGTGGCTTGACTGCGAACCCATTTGGGCTTTTGCCCAATGGGGTGAGCTTCGTGCATCCCATCCATCGCGACTCACCCGTGCGCCAGGCCTCGGCGAGCGGGTGCCGCATTGCGTTCTGTCACGGGGACGGGCGGGGCGTCGCGACCGGGCGTGGGTACGGAGACGGACGCCAGAGGGGGACGGCGCGCGCGCTTCCCTGGCGATCTTCAAATTTTGAACTGCGTGCGAGGGGCGGCGATCGCGAGGGATGCGATGGCCGGCCGGATCGTCAACAATGCCGCCGAATTCTGGTCGGTGATGGGCCTGTCGTCCGTGCGACGCTGGTCCGGGGCCGACTTCCACAGGGACAGGAGCCGTTTGGAATGGTTCAACGCAATGGGAGCGGTGGACGTGCCATGGTGCGTCCGCTAAGAGGTTCGTGGCCGCGGCACGCCCGCCGCTGCGCATCCCCGTTCGAGCCGTGCGTGAGAGACGCCGAATGACCTTGGTCGCGTTGTTCTTCTATATCTTTGCCACCATCATGGTGGCGTCCGCGCTGATGGTCATTTCCTCGCGCAATCCGGTCCATTCCGTGCTGTTCCTGATCCTCGCCTTCCTGAATGGCGCGGGTCTCTTCATGCTGACAGGGGCCGAGTTCCTCGCCCTCATCCTGATCGTCGTCTATGTCGGCGCGGTCCTCGTCCTCTTCCTTTTCGTGGTGATGATGCTGGATGTGGACTTTGCTGCAATGCGGCAGGGCTTCATGCAGTACCTGCCCGTGGGCGCGGCCGTCGGCATCGTGCTCCTGGTGGAGCTGATCCTCGTCCTCGGCGCCTACACGCTCTCGCCCGAGATTGCGGCCCAGGGCGCCCTCCCGATCCCCGACCCGACCGCGGTGACCAACACCGAGGCGCTCGGCAACGTGCTCTACACGAAGTACGCCTTCTATTTCCAAATCTGCGGACTGATCCTGCTCGTCGCGATGATCGGCGCGATCGTGCTGACGCTGCGCCACACCACCCGCGCCAAGCGGCAGAATGTGGCCGCGCAGGTCGGGCGCCGGCCGGAAGATTCGATCGAGGTCCGCGAAGTGGCATCTGGCCGGGGACTTCAGCTGTGATCGGACTGTCGCACTACCTCACCGTCGCGGCGATCCTGTTCGTCCTCGGCGTGTTCGGCATTTTCCTCAACCGGAAGAATGTCATCGTCATCCTGATGTCGATCGAGCTCATCCTGCTCGCGGTCAACATCAACTTCGTCGCCTTCTCGGCGGCGCTCAATGATCTGGTCGGTCAGGTCTTCGCGCTCTTCGTGTTGACCGTGGCGGCCGCTGAAGCGGCCATCGGGCTCGCCATCCTCGTCGCCTTCTTCCGCAACCGCGGCTCCATCGCGGTGGAAGACATCGATACCTTGAAGGGCTGATTCGATGGTGCAGCTCATCGTCTTCCTGCCGCTGTTCGGCTTCCTGTTCGCGTTCCTGTTCGGCCGTCAGGTCGGCGCGCTCGCGGCGCAGGTGGTCACCACCGGCCTCCTCTTCGTCTGCGCGGTCCTGTCCTGGATCGTGTTCTTCAACTGGGGCTTCCACGGCGCGCCGACGGAGCGGATCCTGATCGCCCAGTGGATCGTCTCGGGCGACCTCGAGATCGCCTGGCGCCTCCGGGTCGACACGCTGACCGCGGTGATGCTCATCGTGGTGAACACGGTCTCCGCGCTCGTCCACCTCTACTCGTTCGGCTACATGTCGCACGATCCGGCGAAGGCGAAGTTCTTCTCCTACCTGTCGCTCTTCACCTTCGCGATGCTGATGCTCGTGACGTCGGACAACCTCGTCCAGATGTTCTTCGGCTGGGAAGGCGTCGGTCTCGCCTCCTACCTGCTGATCGGCTTCTGGAGCGACCGTCCGTCCGCGAACGCGGCGGCCATCAAGGCCTTCGTCGTCAACCGCGTCGGCGATTTCGGCTTCCTGCTCGGCATCTTCACGCTGTTCGCGATGACGGGCGTCGTCCAGCTCGACGCGGTGTTCGCCTCGGCTCCGGCGCTGTCGACGCACACCTTCACCTTCCTCGGCTTCGAGGTGCCGGCGATCGAGCTGATCTGCCTCCTCCTCTTCATCGGGGCGATGGGCAAGTCGGCGCAGATCTTCCTGCACACCTGGCTCCCCGACGCCATGGAAGGCCCGACGCCGGTCTCCGCCCTCATCCACGCGGCGACCATGGTGACGGCGGGCGTCTTCATGGTGGCGCGCATGTCGCCGGTGTTCGAGTTCGCGCCGTCCGCGCTCGCCTTCGTCACCTTCATCGGTGCGACGACGGCGATGTTCGCGGCGACGATCGGCTGCGCCCAGAACGACATCAAGCGCGTGATCGCCTACTCGACCTGCTCGCAGCTCGGCTACATGTTCGCCGCGCTCGGCGTCGGCGCGTTCGGCATCGCGATCTTCCACCTCTTCACGCACGCCTTCTTCAAGGCGCTCCTGTTCCTGTCGGCGGGCTCGGTGATCCACGCCATGCACGACGAGCAGGACATGCGCCGCATGGGCGGGCTCTGGAAGAAGATCCCCTACACCTATATCGGCATGATGGCGGGCACGCTCGCCCTAACGGGCTTCCCGCTGACCGCCGGCTACTTCTCGAAGGACGCGATCATCGAGGCGACCTTCGTCGGCGAGAACCCGTTCGCGATCTACGCCTTCATCATGACGGTGGGCGCGGCGCTGCTGACCTCCTTCTACTCCTGGCGCCTCGTGTTCATGACCTTCCACGGCACGACGCGGGCCCCGGCCGACACCTTCAAGCATGCCCATGAATCGCCGTGGACGATGCTGGTGCCGCTCGGCGTCCTGACGCTCGGCGCGCTCGCCGCCGGCTACGTGTTCGCGACGGTCTTCCTCAGCGAGCCGACGGGCGACTTCTGGAACGGCGCGATCTTCGCCTCGGCGGCCAACCACGTCCTCCACGCGATGCACGAGGTGCCGACCTGGGTGATCCTGTCGCCGGCGATCGCGATGGTGATCGGCTTCTGCATCGCGGTCCTCACCTACATCCTGGTGCCGACGCTGCCGAAGCGCTTCATCGAGGCGTTCCCGCGCGTCCACCAGTTCTTCCTGAACAAGTGGTACTTCGACGAGCTCTACGACTACATCTTCGTGCGGCCGGCACGCTGGCTGGGCCGTATGTTCTGGCGCGGCGACGGTCGTGTCATCGACGGAGTGGGGCCCGACGGGATCGCCGCCCGGGTGAAGGACCTGTCGGTCATCGCCCACCGCTTCCAGTCCGGCTACCTCTACCACTACGCATTCGTGATGCTGACCGGGATCGCCGTGTTCGTGACCGTGATGATCGCCCTGAACAGGGGCTACCTATGATCGCCAAAGTCCAGCCTGAGGCCGCGCGCCTGAAAGGGGAGGCCGGTCGATGATGTCCGATTGGCCGATCCTTTCGATCCTGATCTTCCTGCCGCTCGTCGGCGTCGGCTTCATCCTCGCGGTGAGGGGCAACGACGAGGCGGCGGTCCAGAATATCCGCCGCGTCGCCCTCATCACGACGACCTTCACGTTCGCGCTCTCGCTCTGGCTCTGGATCGGCTTCGACATGGCCAATCCGGGCTTCCAGTTCGTCGAGAAGCGGAACTGGATCCCCGGCCTGATGAGCTATCATCTGGGGGTCGACGGCATCTCGATGCTGTTCGTCATCCTGACGACCTTCCTGATGCCGTTCTGCATCCTGGCGTCGTGGAAGTCGATCAACGTCCGCGTCCGCGAGTACATGGTCGCCTTCCTCGTCCTCGAGACGCTGATGATCGGCGTGTTCTGCGCGCTCGACATCGTGATCTTCTACATCTTCTTCGAAGGTGGCCTGATCCCGATGTTCCTCATCATCGGCGTGTGGGGCGGACAGCGGAAGATCTACGCGACCTTCAAGTTCTTCCTCTACACGCTGACCGGCTCGCTCCTGATGCTGATCGCGATCATCGCGATGTACTGGCAGGCGGGCACGACCTCGATCCCGGATCTGATGGCCTATCAGTTCCCGGCGGACATGCAGGCCTGGCTCTTCTTCGCCTTCTTCGCCTCCTTCGCGGTGAAAATGCCGATGTGGCCGGTGCACACCTGGCTGCCCGACGCGCACGTCGAGGCGCCGACGGCGGGCTCGGTGCTCCTCGCGGGCATCCTCCTGAAGATGGGCGGGTACGGCTTCCTGCGCTTCTCGCTGCCGATGTTCCCGGACGCGTCCAACGAGTTCGGCTGGCTGATCTTCACCCTCTCGGTGATCGCGGTGATCGTGACCTCGCTGACGGCGCTCGCCCAGCAGGACATGAAGAAGCTGATCGCCTACTCGTCGGTCGCCCACATGGGCTTCGTGACGATGGGCATCTTCGCGATGAACGTGCAGGGCATCCAGGGCGCGATCTACCTGATGCTGTCGCACGGCATCGTGTCGGCCGCGCTCTTCCTGTGCGTCGGCGTCGTCTATGACCGCACCCACACGCGCGAGATCTCGGCCTATGGCGGCCTGATCCAGCGCATGCCCTGGTACGCGACGGCCTTCATGGTGTTCACCATGGCCAATGTCGGCCTGCCGGGCACGTCGGGCTTCGTCGGCGAGTTCCTGACGCTCGTCGGCACCTACAAGATGAACACGCTCGCCGCCTTCGGCGCGGCGACCGGCGTCATCCTGTCGGCGGCCTACGCGCTCTATCTCTATCGCCGCGTGGTCCTCGGCCCGCTCGAGAAGGAATCGATGCGCCGGATGCAGGACCTCGACCTGCGCGAGAAGGTGATCCTCGTCCCGCTTGTCATCCTGACGATCCTGTTCGGCATCTACCCGAACCCGGTCCTCAACGTGACAGACGCGTCGGTGAACGCCCTCGTGACCGATGTCGCGCAGGCGATCGGCACGCAGCCCGGCCCAGTCTTCGACGGGGCGGCCTTCGCGACCGAGACCGGCTCCTCCGCCGACGCGGTCGCGGCCGGCATGGAAGCGGCCGGGATGACCCCACCGTCCGAGGGGCATGGTGAGTCGGGCTCAGAAGAAAGCCACGGGAATGAGAGCACCCACGGTGAGGCCGCCTCTGGCGCGCCCGCGCATGAAGAGCCTGCGCATGACGAGCCGGCCGCTGAGGGAGAGGGCCAGTGATGACTGACCTTCACGTCTTCCCCAACCTGGTGCCGCTCCTGCCGGAGCTGATCCTCGCGGTCGTCGCGATCATCCTCCTCATCACCGGCGCCTTCACCGACGACGACGCGGTGCCGACGATCAACCTCCTCGCGATCTTCGCGATCCTGGGCTCGATCGTCGCCGTGTGCACCCTGCGCGGCGGGTCGTCGACGTTCGACGGCGCGTTCCAGTTCGACAATTTCGCACGCTATCTGAAGGTGCTCGCGCTGATCGGCGCGGCCGTCGCCATCATGATGTCGTCGTCCTACGCGCGCTTCCAGCAGTTCACCCGGTTCGAGTATCCGGTCCTCATCCTGCTCTCGACCATCGGCATGATGCTGATGATCTCGGCGAGCGACATGATCGCCGTCTATCTCGGCCTCGAACTGCAGTCGCTCGCGATCTACGTGGTCGTCTCGATCAACCGCGACTCGGTGCGCTCCACCGAGGCGGGCCTCAAATATTTCGTCCTCGGGGCGCTCTCCTCGGGCATGCTCCTCTACGGCATCAGCCTCATCTATGGCTTCACCGGCGGGACGAGCTTCGAGACGATCTCCGGCGTCATCGCCGCGGACGGGGCGGGCCTCGGCATCCTCTTCGGCGTGGTGTTCGTGCTCGCGGGCATCGCCTTCAAGGTCTCGGCCGTGCCGTTCCACATGTGGACGCCCGACGTCTATGAGGGTGCGCCGAGCCCGGTGACCGCCTTCCTCGCCGCGGCCCCCAAGGTCGCCGCGATGGCGCTCTTCGTGCGCCTCGTGATGGATGCGTTCGCCCCGGCCTTCATCGCCTGGCAGCAGATCGTGATCTTCCTGTCGGTGATGTCGATGATCCTCGGCGCGTTCGCGGCGATCGGTCAGACGAACATCAAGCGCCTGATGGCCTACTCCTCGATCGGCCATATCGGCTACGCGCTCGTCGGCCTCGCCGCCGGGACGGAGCAGGGCGTCATCGGCGTCGTCCTCTACATGACGATCTACGTCATCACCACGCTCGGCGCGTTCGCCTGCATCATCGCGATGCGGCGTGCGGACGAGGGCATGGTGGAGGAGATCTCCGACCTCTCGGGTCTCGCGAAGACCCATCCGTGGATGGCGGCGGCCTTCACGCTCCTCCTCTTCTCCCTCGCCGGCATTCCGCCGCTCGTGGGCTTCTTCGGCAAGTTCTACGTCTTCCTTGCCGCGGTCGAGGCGGACCTCATCCCGCTCGCGATCATCGGCGTCCTCTCCTCGGCGGTGTCCGCCTTCTACTATCTGCGGATCATCAAGGTGATGGTGTTCGACGAGCCGCGCGACCGGTTCGAGCCGATGGCGGGTGAGCTTCGCCTCATCCTCGCCGTCAGCGGGGCCTTCAGCCTCCTCTTCTTCCTGGTGTGGACGCCGATCCTGTCGGCAGCGACGGCCGCCGCTCAGAGTCTCTTTTGACGCCCGAACATGCGTCGTCGCCGGGGACGGTCGTCCGCCTCGGCGACGTCGGTTCGACAAATGACGAAGCCATGCAACGCCTCCGCGACGGAGGCGTTGCCGTCTGGGTGGTTGCCGAACGGCAATTGACCGGGCGGGGACGGCGGGGCCGTCCCTGGGTTTCGGAGAAGGGCAATCTCTACGCCTCCCATGCCTTCGTCTCAGACCTCCCGCCGGACGCGTTCGGCTTCCTGCCGCTCGCGGTCGCCGTTGCTGTCGCCGACGCCATCGCGTCCGCGACCGGCCTCTCACCGCGCCTCAAATGGCCGAACGACATCCTCGTCGATGGGGCGAAGGTGTGCGGAATCCTGCTCGAAACGCAGATTTCCGGCCCGCCGGACCCGGTCCGCCGCGTGGTGATCGGCATCGGCATCAACGTCGCGCACGCCCCGGATCGGACCGACAGTCCGATCCCGGCGATCGCGCTCCACACCCTCGTCCCAGGCCTCACTTTGGACACACTTCTGGACGCCTTGCGGCAGGAAGTCGCCGCCATCCTGGCGACGCTCGGGCGGGTGGGGGGCGTTGCCGAAATCCGCGAGCGATGGCTTGCACGCGCGGTCGGGCTGGGCGAACAAGTGGTTGTGCGCTTCGATCAGGAAACTCGCGAAGGTCGATTTGACGGCCTCGATTCAACGGGCCGGTTGATATTGGTCGACGCCGCAGGCAACCTTTCCTTCATCACCGCCGGTGATGTCTTCGTCCGCTCGGAGCGAGTATGAGCAAAGCCGGTGACGAGCTGGTCTTCCTACCCCTTGGCGGGGTTGGTGAGATCGGCATGAATCTCGGCCTCTACGGGTTTGGGCCGCCGCACGCCAAGAAGTGGCTGATGGTGGATTGCGGTGTCACCTTCGCCGACCCGCGGGTCACGCCGGGCATCGACCTCATCATGCCGGACATCGGCTTCATCGAGGAGGAGCGGCGCGACCTCGTCGGCCTCGTGCTGACGCACGCGCACGAGGACCATTATGGCGCGGTGCTCGACCTGTGGCCGCGGCTCGAATGCCCCGTCTACGCGACGCGCTTCACCGCCGGGCTCCTGCGCGCCAAGGCGATCGAGAACGGCCGGCAGGTCTGGCCGGAGGTCACCGTGGTGGAGCAAGGGGCGACGCTCGACCTCGACCCCTTCAAGATCGAGCTGATCCCCGTCTCCCACTCGATCCCGGAGCCGAACGCGCTCGCCATCACGACGCCGGCCGGCATCATCGTCCACTCGGGCGACTGGAAGATCGACCCGACGCCCGGCGTCGGCATCCCGATCGACGTCGACCGTTTCCGCGAGATCGGCGAGAACGGCATCCTCGCCCTGATGAGCGATTCCACCAACGCGACGCGCCCCGGCCGCTCCCCGTCCGAGCATGACGTCGCCGAAGGGCTGAAGGCGCTCGTCGCATCCGCGCCGAACCGCGTCGCCGTCACCGCCTTCTCCTCCAACGTCGCCCGCATCCGCGCGATCTGCGAGGCGGCGGCCGCGGCGGACCGGCACGTCGTGGTGATGGGCCGCTCGATGCGGCGCGTCATCGAGGTCGCGACCGATTGCGGCTTCCTCGACGGGCTGCCGCGCTTCCTGTCGGAGGACGATTTCGGCCACCTCCCGCGCGACAAGGTGCTGGTGCTTCTCACCGGCAGCCAGGGCGAGGACCGGGCGGCGCTCGCGCGCATCGCGAACGACGAGCATCCCCGCGTCAATCTCGCACCGGGCGACCGGGTGATCTTCTCCTCGCGCACTATTCCGGGCAACGAGAAGGCGGTGAACGCGGTCGTGAACGGCCTCGCGATCCAGGGGATCGAGGTGATTACCGACGCGGACGGCCTCGTCCACACCTCCGGCCACCCGCGGCGGGACGAGATCGTCGAGATGTATCGCTGGCTGAAGCCGCGCGTGGTGGTGCCCGTCCACGGCGAGCCGATGCATCTGATGGCGCAGGCGAAGCTCGCGAAGGATGCGGGCGTCCCCGAGGTCGTCGTCATCGAGAACGGCAAGATGCTGCGCCTCGCCCCCGCGCCGGCCGAAGTGGTCGACGAGGTGATGGTCGACGTCCTCCTCCTCGACGGGCGCCTCCTGCGCACGCCCGAGGCTTCGAACATCCGCGAGCGCCGCGCGCTCGCCTTCGCGGGCGTCATCTCCGCCGTCGTCACCCTCGACGACCGGTTCGAGCTGGAGGACGACCCGCAGGTCGTCCTCGTCGGCGTGCCGACGAGCGATGATGATGGCGAGACCTTCCGCGAGCAGCTCGTCGACGAGATCGCGAGCGCGGTGGAGAGCATCCCGCGCCACCGCCGCCGGGACCGCGACGTCGTCGCGCAGGCGGCGCGGCGTGCCATTCGCTCCCATATGTCCCAACGATGGGGGAAGAAGCCGCTCTGCCACGTCTTCGTGGTGATGACGGCCTGAGGCCTCGGCGCGCGCGACCGGGGGCAGGGGGGACAGGATGATCGGCCGGCTCAATCATGTGGCGATCGCGACGAGCGACGTCGCCGCCGCCTCGGCGATGTATCGCGGCGCGCTCGGGGCGGAGGTGTCCGACCCGATGGACCTGCCCGAGCATGGGGTGCGCGTCGTCTTCGTGGTCCTGCCCAACACGAAGGTGGAGCTTCTGGAGCCGCTCGGCGAGAACTCGCCGATCGCAGCCTTCCTCGCCAAGAATCCGGCCGGCGGCCTCCACCATGTCTGCTATGAGGTGACGGACATCCGCGCCGCCGCCGCGCGCCTTGCCGAAGCGGGCGCCCGCGTGCTCGGCGACGGCAATCCCAAGATCGGGGCGCACGGCAAGCCCGTCCTCTTCCTCCACCCGAAGGACATGGGCGGCGTCCTCACCGAGCTCGAAGAGGTCTGATGCAGATCGGCAGCGCCATCGCGATCTATTTCGTCTTCTGGTGGATCCTCTTCTTCGCGGTCCTGCCATGGGGCAACCGCGACCCCGTGCCGGAGAGCGACCGTGTGGCGGGCACCGACCGCGGCGCGCCCGCCCGCCCGCGCCTCCTCATCAAGATGGCGATCACGTCGGTGGTGGCAGCGATTGCGCTGGCGGCGCTGATCGCGGTGCTGAACAGCGGCCTCACCCTCGACGACATCCCGCTCCCCGGCCCGCCGGGGGATGGCGGCGGCTACCAGCGCTTCGGCTGATCCCAATGGGCCGCGCCGCGCCTCAGCAGACGGGCGGCGCGTTCCGGCGATAGCATCGGCGGAGGCAGCGGAACGGCTTCTCGTTCGGCTCGCAATAGGTCTCGCACATCTGGGCGACGGTGGAGCAGATGTCCGCGCCGAGCAGCGGCTCGATCGGCTTCACCTCGCAGGTGCTCGAGTCATGGCGATGGAGCCGCCCTTCGGCGTCGAAGAAGGGGTTGGTGTGGCAGTCGTGGATCTCGATCCAGAGCGTCGGCCCGGCCGCGTCGGCCGCGCGCGGCGCGTCGAGGGGAGGAAAGCCCGCCGCATACCCGTTCGCTGCGACGAGAAGAGCCGCGAGGATCAGAAAAAAACGCACCATCGGTCTGCGATACAGGCCGGTCTCGGTGGGTGTAAAGCCCGGCGACGCCCCCGCCGCCGGCGCACCGAGAGCCTTCATTTCCTCACGCAACGCCGGGCGCTCCGTGCTTGTCTGGCGAACACGTCGGTCAGCCCGCCATGGCTCCATGAGGGGATGACGCGCGCTATTTGCCGAACGCCTCTTCGCGCTCGCGCACGGAAGGGCCCTTGCCCTCGATCTGCGCGGCAGCTTCGGCGGCGGCTTCGTCCTGGAGCTGGCGGTTCCACATCTCGGCATAGAGCCCGCTCTGTTCGAGGAGGCTCTGGTGCGTGCCGCGCTCCACGATGCGCCCGGCCTCCACGACGATGATCTGGTCCGCCTTCACCACGGTGGAGAGGCGGTGGGCGATCATCAGCGTGGTGCGCCCGGTCGCGACCTCGTCGAGGGCGGACTGGATGTCCTCCTCGGTCTTGGTGTCGAGGGCGGAGGTCGCCTCGTCGAGGATGAGGATCGGCGGTGCCTTCAGGATCGTGCGGGCGATCGCGACGCGCTGCTTCTCGCCGCCCGACAGCTTCAGCCCGCGCTCGCCGACCTCGGTGTCGAAGCCCGCCGGCAGGCTCTCCACGAAGCGCGCGATCTGCGCCATCTCGGCCGCGCGCACCACCTCCTCGCGGCCCGCACCGGGGCGGCCATAGGCGATGTTGTAGGCGATCGTGTCGTTGAAGAGGACGGTGTCCTGCGGGACGATGCCGATCGCGCGGCGCAGCGAGATCTGCGTCACCTCGCTGATGTCCTGCCCGTCGATGGTGATGCGCCCGCCCGAGACCTCGTAGAAGCGGAAGAGGAGGCGCGAGATCGTGGACTTGCCCGCGCCCGAGGGGCCGACGATCGCGAGCGTGTGGCCGGCCGGGATCTCGAAGGAGATGCCATGGAGGATCGGGCGCTCGGGGTCGTAGTGGAAGTGGACGTCCTCGAAGCGGACGGCACCTTCGGTGACGTGGATGTCGGGCGCGCCCGGCTTGTCCTTCACCTCCTGCGGGATCGCCAGCACCTTGAACATCGCCTCGATGTCGGCGAGCGCCTGCTTGATCTCGCGATAGACGAAACCGATGAAGTTCAGCGGGATCGCGAGCTGCATGAGAAGGGTGTTGACCATCACGAAGTCGCCGATGGTCTGCTCGCCCGCCATCACCGCCCGCGCTGACATCACCATGATGATGGTGAGGCCGACGGTGAAGATGACCGTCTGGCCCATGTTCAGCCAGGCGAGCGAGGTCCAGGTGCGGATCGCGGCGTCCTCGTAGCGCTCCATGGAACGGTCGAAGCGCTCCGCCTCCATCCGCTCGTTGTTGAAATATTTGACGGTTTCGAAGTTGAGGAGGCTGTCGATCGCCTTGGAGTTCGCGTCCGTGTCGGACTCGTTCATCTCGCGGCGGATGGTGATGCGCCACTGCGAGGCGCGCACGGTGAACCAGACATAGAGGATCACCACGACGACCATCACGCCGAGATAGGAGAAGGAGAACTGGTAGGCGATGACGACCGCCGTCAGCACGAACTCCACCACCGTCGGCAGCGAGTTGAGGATGGTGAAGCGCACCAGCGCCTCGATCCCCTTTACGCCGCGCTCGATCACCCGGCTGAGGCCGCCGGTGCGGCGCTGGAGGTGATAGCGCAGCGAGAGGGCGTGGAGGTGGATGAAGGTCTTGCGCGCGAGCTCGCGCACCGCGTGCTGGCCGACGCGGGCGAAGAGCGCGTCGCGGAGCTGGTTGAACGCCATCAGGAGGATGCGGCCGACCCCGAACGCGATGACGAGCATCACCGGCGCGACGAGGAATGCGGGGAGGGCCCACCCGTCCGCCTTTTCGGCGGCGGCGTGCGCGGCCGGACCGAACTCGTCCTGCGTCAGCGCATCCGTCGTCCACTTGTAGAGATAGGGGATGAGGACGGTGATGATCTTGGCGACGACGAGGAGCGCCATCGCGAGCCCGACACGCGCCTTGAGGTCCGGCCGGTCGCTCGGCCACATGTAGGGCCAGAGGCGGCGGATCGCCCGGAACGTCTCGCCACGGTCGGCGGTCACTTGGGATTGGTCGGAGATGCTCATGCCGTCCGTGTCGTCTTGGCGCGCCGGGTTCGACTTAGACCAATTCAGGTTTTGGCCGAAAGGGGCAAAGGCGGAACCGCCGGCGAAGGGCGCGCGGCGGCTGGAAATTAAAGGGTCGTTCGCGGGGTGGCGGCCCGGCGGATCGCGCGCGGCGCGAGGGTGGGCCTCTCTGGAGAGATAAGAGGCCGTGGCGCGATGTCCACGGCCTCCAGGATCACTCGGCGGCTTCGGTGACCGGTCCGTCGCGGTCGGGGCGGTCGCGCTTCTCGCTCGCCTCCTCCCGCGTCCCCATCCGGGCGAGGACGGGGGCGTAGACATCGGGCGCGTCGCCGCCTCCTGCCTGGGGGGCTGCGGGTGTGCGCTGCGCCGTGGTCGTGGCGGCCTCGGTGTCGGCCGGCTCGAAGCGCACGAAGGAGACCGGCGCGCGGGCCGCGCCCGCGGTCGCGAAGGCCGCGGCGGGGACGAGGGCGGTGCCGGTCGCGGGCGTCGCCGGCGCCGGGACCGGGCGGCCCCTCATGCGGGCGACGGCGCGCGAGACCGTCTCCGGCAGCGCGAGCATCACCGGCACCACGACGAGGGTGAGGATCGTCGAGAAGGCGAGGCCGGAGATGATCGCGGTCGAGAGCTGCACCCACCAGATCGAGGTGATGCCACCCACCGCGACGGTGCGGGTGAAGAAGTCGAGGTTCACCTGCGTCGCCATCGGGATGAGGCCGGCGATCGTGGTGATCGTCGTCAGCAGGATCGGCCGGACGCGTTGGGCGGCGGTCGACAGCACGGCGGTCAGGAGGTCCGGCTGCTCGGCCCGCTCGCGGTTGAAGGTGTCGATCAGCACGATCGCGTTGTTCACCACGATGCCCGCGAGCGCGATGACGCCTGTCCCCGTCATGATGACGGAGAATTTCTGCCCGGTCAGGATCATGCCGAGGAGCACGCCGAACACCGAGAGCACGATCGTGAGCAGCGTCAGCCCCGTCTGGTAGAACGAGTTGAACTGCGTCACGAGCACGATGAACATCATCACCAGCGAGGCGATCATCGCCTTCATGAGGAAGCCGAAGCTCTCGGCCTGGTCCTCGTTGGCGCCGCGGAACTTGAAGTGGATCCCGGTCGGCCAGCTCTGCGCCCCGACCCACTCGTTCAGCTCGGCGATCTTGGCGTTGAGGTCGTAGCCCTCCTCCTCGAGGACGTCGGCCTTGATCGTCATCGCGTAGAGGCCGTCGATGCGGGTGATCGAGGAGACGCGCTGCTGCGGCGTGATCTTCAGGAAGTTCGCCACCGGCACCTGGCCGTTCGCGGTCGGCAGGCGCAGGTCGCTCAGCTGGCCGAGCGTGCGGTCCGCCTCCGGATAGCGGACGCGGATGTCGATCTGGTCCTCCGAATCGTCCGGCTGATACTTGGACAGGAGCACGCCGTTGGTGACGAGCTGGATGATCTGGCCGACGCCCTGGACGTCCGCGCCGAAGCGGCCGGCCTCCTGGCGGTTGATCTCGAGCTGCCACTCGATGCCGGGCAGGGGGCGGTCGTCCTCGACATCGCGCAGCCCATCGACCGTCTCGACGTGCGCGCGGGCGCGGCCGACCGTCTCGACCAGCGTGTCGTAATTGTTGGCGCTGATCTGGAGCTGGATGTCCTTGCCGGTCGGCGGGCCGCCCTCGATCTTGCGGACCTCCGTCTTGGTGCCGGCGAAGTTGGTGCGGGCGCGGATGTCGTCGAAGATCTCGCTCGCGGGGCGGCGGCAGCAATAGTCGACGAGCTCGATCTGGAGCTGGCCGATGATGTCGGCCGGCGTTTCGCCGCCGCCGTCCGCCAGCCCGCCGCCGTTCGACTTGCCGCCCGACGGGAAGGCGTTGGTGACGACATTGTCGACGCCGTCGACCGCCAGCACCTCGCGCTCCACCTCGGAGACGAGGGCGAGGGCCTCCTTCGCGCTCATGTTGCCGCGCGCCGAGACCATCACGACCGCGACGTCCGGCTCCTCGTTCACGAAGAACTCGACGCCGCTATTGTTCGCCCCGTAGGCCATGATCACGGCGACGGCGACGCCCACCACGAAGACGATCGTGGCGAGGATGCCGGCGACGTTGCCCGCGAGGAGGCGCAGGAGCCGCACATAGAGGCGCGTCACGCCCTGCACCTTGGCAAGGTCGAAAGGGCCCTGCTGCGGCGTGGCGGTGACGGTGGCGCGGTCGGCGCCCCAGCGCCGGGCAAGGCGCGTCGTCACGATGGTGGCAAACAGGAAGGCGAGGGCGGCGCCGGCGAACTGCATCGGCCCGGCGCTCGCGAGCGCGAACGCGGCGGCGCCACCGGCGACGAAGCCGGAGATGAGGCCGATGATCAGTGCGTTCGACAGGACCGAGCCCACGGCCGGCAGGAAGACGAGCGCGGTGATGAGCGCGATCGTCAGCACGATCATGACCATGATCGGCAGGTAGCTCATGAACTCGCCCGCAACGCCCGGCCACAGGAGCATCGGGAGGAACGCGATCAGCGTCGTCGCGGTGGAGGAGATCAGCGGCCAGGCCATGAGGTGGGCGGCCTGGCGGAAGGCGTCTGTTCGCGTCTCGCCCTCGGCGACGCGCCGGTCGGCGTATTCGACCATCACGATCGCCCCGTCGACGAGGAGGCCGACGGTGAGGACGAGGCCGAACATGACCATCATGTTCACCGTCATCCCGAGGCCCGACAGCACCAGGAAGCCGAGGAGGATCGAGGTCGGAATCGCGATGCCGACGAGGAGGGCGGAGCGGAAGCCGAGGGCGGCCACCACCACGACCATCACGAGGACGATCGCGGTGGAGATCGAGGCCTCGAGACTGCCGAGCACCTCGTAGATGAAGCTCGACTGGTCGAGGAGATAGTCGATCTTGATCGAGTCCGGCCACGCCTTCGTGTAGTCGGTGACGACCTGGCGGACCGCGTCATTGTTGAGGATGATGTTCTCGCCGAGGCGCTTCACCACGTTGATGGTGATCGCCGGGCGGCCGTTCACGCGGGTGAACTGGGTCGCGTCCTTGAAGGAGCGCCGCACCTCGGCGATGTCGCGCACGGTCACGACGCCCTCGGCGTCCTGCTTCACCACCATCGTGTAGACGTCGGCCGGGTTCTCGACGAGGCCGGGCACCTTCACCGAGAAGCGGCCCTCGCCGGTGTCGAGGAAGCCGGCCGGGACAAGCGCGTTGTTGCGCGACAGGCGCTGGAGGAGGTCGAGCGGCTCGATGCCGTAGCTCTCCATCAGCGTGCGGTCGATCACGACCTCGAGCTGCTCCTCGCGCTGGCCGGAGAGGTCGGCCGACAGCACGGTCGGGATCGCCTCGATCTGGTCCTTCAGGCGGCGCGCGTGCTGGAAGAGGGTGCGCTCCGGCACGTCGCCCGAGAGCGCGACGATGATCGTCGGCACCAGCGAGAAGTTGGTCTCTGTGATGGTCGGCTCTTCGGCGTCTTCCGGCAGGTCCGCCTTGGCGCGGTCGACCTTGTCGCGCACGTCCGCGAGCGCCTGGTCCTTGTCGAAGTCGGCGTTGAATTCGAGAATGATGCCGGCGTGGGATTCCGACGCGGTCGCGCGGATCTCCTTCAGCCCGTCGAGGCTGCGAAGCTGCGTCTCCATCGGCTTGACGAGCAGGCGCTCGGCATCCTCGGGCGAAATGCCCTGCTGCGTCACCGAGATGTAGAAGACCGGGACGTCGATGTCCGGGTTCGCCTCCTTCGGGATCGCCGCGTAGACGAACCCGCCCGCGACGAGCAGGAAGACGAGGAGGGTGAGGAGCGTCCGCGGACGGTCGAGAAGCCCGTCTAGGATGGCCTTCATGAGCCCTCACTCTCCGAGACCGGATCGACGGTCTGGCCCTCGGCGACATAGTCCTGGCCGACCGTGATGATCGTGACCTTGTCCGGAAGGCCCGTGACCCAGAAGCCGTCGCTGTCCTGGGTGACGATCTTCACCGGCTGGAAGGCGACCTTGTTGTCGGCGTCGACCGTGCGCACGCCGACCGCGCCCGTGTCCGACAACGTGAGGACGCCGGCCGAGACGCGGTGCGCCTTCACCGGGTCGAGCGGGATGTGGGCCTCCGCCGTCACGCCGTCGCGCAGCTTGCGGTCGGCGTTCGGAACGCTGAGCTCGACCGTGAAGGTGCGCGTGTCGGCGTTCGCGGTCGTCGAGATGTAGCCGACTGTCCCCGTCACGTTCTCCCCGGTGAGGAGGCGGATGTCGGCCGAGACGCCGGGCTCGATCATCGGGATGTCGCGCTCGGAGACCTGGCCCGTCACGATGATCGGGTCGGCATCGACGATGGTGGCGCACAGGCCCCCGATCGCGAGCATCGACCCGACATCGGCGATCGGCTCCTGCACGATGCCGGCGATCGGCGCCTTCACGATGGTGCGCTCCAGCTCCTGCTCGGCGGCGGCGACGGCGGCGACCGCGGCATCGCGCGCGGCGCGGGTCGCGGCGACGCGGGTCTCCGATTCGAAGCCGCGCCCCTTCAATTTGCTCGCCGCGTCGAAGTCGAGCTCGGCCTTCGCCGCCTCGGCCTTCGCCTGGGCGACCTGCGCCTCGCGCACGCCCCGGTCGAGACGGCACAGGACGTCGCCGGGCTCGACGACGCTGCCGCGATCGACCGGCCGCTCATCGAGCCGGCCGGCGGTCTCGGCGGCGACGGAGACGAGCGAATCGGCACGGGTGCGGCCACGCATCGTCAGCGTCCGCGGCCGTTCCTCGGCCGTGATCTCCTGGACGCGCACGCGGAAGGGGGCGGACTGCGCCTGCGAGCGTTCGGCGGGCGGGCGACGCGTCGCCTCCTGCGCGTTGCCCGACACCACCATCTCGCCCGAGAGCATCCAGGCCGTGATGGCGGCCGCCATCACGAGCGAAAGGATGAGCTGAACTCTCATTACGTGTTCCTACTCGGCTGCGTCGGCCACATCGTGGCGGGCCATGGCGATGAGTGATTCTGCATTGCGGTCGAGATAGTCGAGCGACGCGCCCATGCAGGTGCGGCCGTAGCCGGTGATCCAGGCGACGCCCTCGTTGACCTTGTCCTCGCTCGCGATGCGTTCGAGGTGGCGGATCTCCTCCATGAGGTTCTGCCGCCGCTCCTCGATCGCGGCGCGCACGACATCCTGCGGGAGGTCGGCGGCGAACTTCGCGACAAGGAGAAAGCGCGAGCGGAAGAGATCGGTTCCGGGGTGTTGCGAGAGCGCATCGATCAGCGCATCACGGCCGGTGTTGGTGATCGCATAGACCTTGCGCGAGGGGCGCCCGGCTTGCGTTTCCTCGCGAACGGTCACAAATCCGTCCGCGGCCAGCCGCGCGAGGGCCGGATAGATCGAGCCGTAGCTCGCATCGACGAAGTAGCGATAGTCGCCCTCGACCGACGCCTTCTTGATCTCATAACCCGTCGCTTCGCCACGGTGCAGGATGGCGAGGCAGAGCGTGCTGACGGGGCTCAACGTGTCGACGGGCAACGGCGGTCCTCGCTTCGGTATATTCCTGTTCGATATATACCAGCCCGATATGGCAGTTCCATGGCACACTTCAACCCTGTTCGTGGCCGTGGTGCCATGTCGCTCATGCGCGCTGAGTGCGCTCTCTTTCCTTGAATTTCCGCGATCGGCCCCTTATCGTGCTTGATATGGAAACAATTATTGGGGTGAACGGGGCGCGGATGGCACAACACCGCCTTTCTGCTGACGCGACTGAAATTGTCGTGGAGCGTGAAGCAACCAACGCGGCTGAGGTCGCGGTCGAGACGAGCGAAGATCATCTGATGATGCGGCGCGGAATCCGATGCGCCGGGGCTCACCTGATCGTCGATGTCTATGGCGGTGAGCGGCTTGACGATCTTGACCATATCGAGACGACGCTGAAGCGCTGTGTCGAGGTCGCGGGCGCCACCCTTCTGCACGTCCACCTGCATCATTTCGACGAGAATGGCGGCGTCTCCGGCGTCGCGGTGCTGGCCGAGAGCCACATCTCCATCCACTCCTGGCCCGAGCACGATTATGCCGCGCTCGACATCTTCATGTGCGGCGAGACCCAGCCCGAGGCGTGTGTCGAGGTTCTGCGCGAAGCGTTCTCGCCCGACCGCATCGCGGTCAGCGAGTTGCTGCGCGGCCGCGGCGTCTGAGCATGGCGGACGAGACCAGCTGGGTCTTCGAGACGGTCAACGATCCTGAGGGCTTCCGAACCGCGCTGAAGGCCGAGGGGCCCGTGCGCGTGATCGACAGCGCCCAGGATCTGGCGGTCTTCGAGAACAAGACCTTCGGCCGCGTGATGATCCTCGACGGGGCCTACCAGATCACGACGGGCGACGAGTTCGTCTATCACGAGATGATGGCGCACGTGCCGCTCTTCGCCCACGGCGCGGCGCGGGACGTCCTGATCATCGGCGGCGGGGATGGGGGCGTCGCGCGCGAGGCGCTGCGCCATCCGGTGGACCGCGTCACGATGGTGGAGATCGACCGCGCGGTGGTCGACCTCGCCCGCGAGCTCTTCCCGGACGTCTCGCGCGGCGCGTTCGATGACCCGCGCCTCGACCTCGTGATCGACGACGGCGCCGCCTTCGTCGCCAACGCGCCCGCGGGCGGATACGATGTCGTGATCGTCGACGCGCCGGATCCGGTGGGGGCGGGGGCCGTGCTCTTCACCGCAGACTTCTATGCCGGGTGCCGGAGGATGCTGAAGCCGGGCGGGGTGCTCGTCACCCAGTCGGGGATGCCGTTTCTGTCGGCGGACTGGCTCAGCGGCCATGCCGCGACGTTGCGGGGCGTCTTCGGCGCGGTGTCGTTCTTCCTCACCACGGTTCCGAGCTATGTCGGCGGGCCGATGGCCCACGGCTTCTCCACCGACGATGCGGGCCTTGCCGCCGTGCCGGTCGAGACCCTGCGTGCGCGCCACGCCGCGCTCGGCCTTACGATGCGCTACTGGACGCCCGCGGTGCACGCCGGCGCGTTCGCCCTGCCGGCCTATGTGGCCGAGATCGTGGCGGACGGGGAATAGGTCGCGGCGGCGCTGCGCTTGTTTTGAGGCGCGCAGCGTGTATCACTCCCGCGCGATCGAGAGGGGCGGCGCGTTCCGCCCCGGCGCCCGCGCGGCCGCGATCGGGGGCGGTTAGCTCAGCTGGTTAGAGCGGCTGGTTTACACCCAGTAGGTCGGGGGTTCGAATCCCTCACCGCCCACCAGAGCCCCCCGGCATAGCCCAGACCCTTGAAATGATGCGCCGGACGGTCGGCGCGCCGCGTCAGAACAGGATCGCGGAGATGTCGTCCTGGGCGGCCGGGCGTGGGCTTGCGGGGGGCGGGGGCGCGAGGCCGTGCGCGCCGGCCCACTCGTCATGGACGGTCCGCTCGCATTCGATCGAGAGGACGGCGCGCAGGGCGGCCGCGCGCGCGGCGAAGGCCTCCGTCGGCTCGAAATGCGGCGCGCCCGGCACCCGCCATCCGTCGACGGCGCGCGCGAGCGCCTCCACCTCGCCGAGATGGGTGCCGAGGAGGGCGGCGCCTTCGGCGGCGACGTCGCCGAACGCGTCGTTGCGCTGGCGCAGCTCCTCCAGCCGCTCGGTCAGCGATTGGCCGAGGCTCGTGAGGTCCCGCTTGATCGCGCTCGCGACGGCGCCGGCCCCCGCGTCCGCGTCGTCCTGCGAGCGGGCGAGACCGGCCGACACGCGCGACCACATCTCCTCCAACCCGCCGACCTGACGCTCGAGCTCCGCGCGGCACGCCGCGATCTCGGCGGCGAGGGTGCGCAGGTGCTCCGACACCGCCCGCATCGCCGCCCCGTCCTCGCCGAGCCCGACGCAGGCGATCACCGAGTTGAAGCTGATATAGCGCATCGCCTTGCCGGTCTCGGCGAACGCGCCCACCGCGTCGAGGAGGGCGCGCATACTGGCGCCGAGCTGCGCGGCGTCCCCGTCGAGGACGATCTGCGCCTCGCGACTGCGGATGAGGAGGGCCTCGATCTCCTCCACCGCTGCGAGGAGGGCGAGGCCGCGCTCGCCGGGCGCCGGCAGGAGCACGCGGACCGCCTCGCGGAAGGTGCCGATGTGGGTCTCCGCCTCGCGCAAGGCGGAGATCGCGCGGGAGACCTCGACCGTGTGGCGCGCCAGCGCGTCCGCGAGCTGAAGGCGGGCGAGGTCGTGGAACGCGTCCCGCTCCTCTGTGTCGCCCCGGCCGGCGGCCTCGAAGATCGCCTCAACATGGTCGAGGCGCTGGCGGTGGGCATCGCCCGCCTGCATCGCGCCGACCGCGACCGTCACCGCCCCGCGCACCCGCGTCGCGGCCTCGCCGAGGCGGCCGCCGCAGGTGGTGAGGTCGCCGAGCTCCTCGGTGAACCCGTCGAGATCGCCGGCAAGGGCCCGCGTCATCCCGTGCATGCGCTCGCCGAAATGCGCGCCGAGGGCCTGGCCGCCCGCGTCGACGCGCGCGGCGTCGCTCTCGAGCGCGGTCAGGCGCTCGCCGATATCGCGGCCGATCGTTTCGACCTGCGTCGCGACGCGCTGCACGCTGTCGGCGATCGAGCCGAGGTCCACGTCCTCCGCCTTCGTGGTGCAGGCGATGACCTGCGCGTTGAGCGACATCAGCCGCATCACGCCGAGGAGGCGCTTCAGCCCGGCGACGGCGGCGCGCATGTCGCCGAGGGTACCGGCGATCGACTCGATCGGGGCGAGCGCGTCCGTCACCTCCGTGGCGCTCCGGGCGCACCGGGAGGCAAGGTCGGGCACGGCCTTGGCGAGTCGCGCCGCGTGGTCGGACAAGGCGAATTCCGCGATCCCCGCGACGTCGCGCTCCAGCGCCGTGAAGGCGTCGAGCGCCGCGACGAGCCGGTCGCCCGCGGCGGTGAAGACGTTCTCGGTGCGATGGCGCAGGACCCCCACCTGCCGGTGCAACACTCCCGCCTCCCGTGTCGGATCCGAATGGGTCATGCCGAGCGCCTCGCCTGGGCCTCGCCCCAGGCCGCGATCTCCGCAGGGACCGCGCCGAGGGGCAGCACGCGGTCGACGGCGCCGCGCAGCACCGCCTCGCGCGGCATGCCGTAGACGATGCTCGTCGCCTCGTCCTGGGCGAGGGTGCGCGCGCCGGTGGCGTGGAGTTCGGCCATGCCGGCCGCGCCGTCGTCGCCCATGCCGGTGAGGATCACGCCGAGCGCGTTGGCGCCGGCCTGCTGCGCGGCGGCGCGGAAGAGGACGTCGACCGAGGGCCGGTGCCGGCTGACATAGGGGCCGCCGACGACGCCGACCCGATACCCGCGACCCGAGCGCTGGAGGAGGAGGTGGTGGTTGCCGGGCGCGACGAGGGCGAGCCCCTGCGCGACCGCATCGCCGTCGGCCGCCTCCGCGACGCGGATCGCGGAGAGCGAGTCGAGGCGGCGGGCGAAGGCGGCTGTGAAGTGCTCGGGCATGTGCTGGACGATGACGATCGCGGGTGCGTCCGCGGGGAGCGCGGTCAGCACCGATTGCAGCGCCTCTGTCCCGCCCGTGGAGGCGCCGATGACCACGATCGGCGCGGTCGGCGCGATGCGCCGCGGGGGCGCGGCCGGGAGGATCGCGTCCGCCGTCAGCTTGTCGCCCGGCACAAGCTCGGCGACGGCCGCGTTGCCGCGCCGGGAGGCGACGGCGGCGCGCAGCGCGTCCCCGATCCGCATCGCGGCCTCGCGGCGGGCCTGCGGTGTGTCGAGCCGGGGCTTGGCGAGCACCTCGGCCGCGCCCGCGTCGAGCGCGGCGAGCGCGGCGCGCGAGCCCGACTCGGTGTGGCTGGAGCAGACCACCACCGGGAGCGGGCGCTGCGCCATGATCTTCTTGAGGAAGGTCAGCCCGTCCATGCGCGGCAGTTCGAGGTCGAGCAGGATCACGTCCGGCAAGGCGGTCCGCATCCTGGCGGCGGCGTCGAACGGGTCGGCCGCGCTCGCCATCAGGCTGAGGCCCGCATCGGCGCTGATGATCCGGCCGAAGGCGGCCCGGATCGAGGCGGAATCGTCGACCACCAGCACGTTCAGCGGCTTCGGAGAGCGTGTCATCGGTCAGTCCTTCCGGTAGACGGCGGGCGCTTTCTGGGTGAGGCCGATGCCGCGCACGACCATCGATTCGGAGTGCCCGACGATGAGATAGCCGCCCGGAGCGAGGTGCTCGGCGAGCTGGTGCAGCACCCGCGCCTGGTCCTCGGCGTCGAAGTAGATGAGGACATTGCGCAGGAAGATCACGTCGACGTCCCGGTCGACGGGATAGGCCCGCCCCATCAGGTTGAGGCGCTGGAAGTGGACGCGCTGGCGAAGCTGCGGGTGGATCCGGCTCTGGCCCGCGCTGTCGCCGGTCCCGCGCATCAGCCAGCGGGTCGCAAAGTGCGGCGGGACGGGGGCGAGTTGATTGTCGTCATAGATCGCGAGTTCGGCCACATCGAGCACGGCCTTGTTGATGTCGGTGCCGAGGATGCGCCAGTCGAGCGGCCCGTCCTGCGTCGCCTCGGCGCACACCATCGCGATCGTCCACGCCTCGGCCCCGGTCGAGGCCGCCGCGCTCCAGATCTTGAAGGCCTCGCCGCCGCCTTTGCGCCGGGCCGGGATGATCTTGCTCGCAAGAATGCGGAAATGCTCCGGTTCGCGGAAGAAGTCGGTCTTGTTGGTGGTGACGGCATCGAAGATCACGTCCCGCTCCTCGGAGAGGGCCCCGCCGACGAAGACATGGTCGAGATAGGCGTCGAGATCCGGGAGGCCGAGCGTCAGGATGCGCCGCTTGAGGCGGCTCTCCACCATGAGACGCTTGTTGGGCGGCAGGCCGACCCCGATTTCCTCTTTGACCATGCTGGTCAGGCGGTCGTAGCTCATTGTTGCTGTCCGATACTCACGGGAACTCTGACTCGATCGACGCTGGCTCGTTCCTCCGGCAGTCGGTCCGCGGCCGGCATCGACGCGGACGGAGGGATTGTCTTGGCGCTCAGGCGGCGAGCACGAACCCGCCGCCGGCATCTTCCGTGCGCAACATCCGCTCCACGTCGAGGAGCGCGACGAAGCCGCCGCCCTTGCGGCCGAGGCCGGTGACGAGGCGGGCATTCCAGTCGAGGAGGCGCGCCTCGGGCAGCGGCTCCAGCGCATCCCCGTCGAGCTCGGTCACCTCGAAGACGCGGTCGGCCTTGAGGGCGAGCACTGCATCGCCGCCGCGCAAGGGGAGGCGCAGGACGACGATGCGCGTGCTCTCGTCATCCTCGATCCACCCCTTGCCGAGGAGGAGGCCGAGATCGAGGACGGCGACGCTCTTCCCGCGCACGTCGATCACCCCGAGGATGTGCGAGGGCGCGTCGGGCAGGCGCGTGATCGGGCGCGTGTCGAGGATCTCCTGCACGCTCGTCACGGGGATGGCGAAGCGTTCCTCGCCGACCCCGAGCGTCAGGACCTGCCCGACGCCGCTCACGCCGCGCGCCTCTTGCCGGCGGGCGCGGCGGTGAACTTCTCGTCCAGCGCATCGTTGCCCGCGTTGAGGTCGAAGTCGAAGCCGCCGCCCGAATGCACCCGCGTCGCGGAAGACGACACGCGCTTCGGCGCGGCCTTGGCCTTGGCGGCCGCGCGCGTGCCGGACGCCGCCGCCTGCGCCTCCAGCGTGCGGAAGAAGGAGATGGCGGCCTGAAGCTCCTCGGCCTGGCTCGCGAGCTCCTGGGCCGTCGCCGACATCTCCTCGGCGGCGGAGGTGTTCTGCTGGGTGACCTTGTCGAGCTGCTGGATCGCGGTGTTGACCTGCGCAGCGCCCGTCGCCTGCTCCTGGCTGGAGTGGGAGATTTCGGCCACCAGCGCCGAGGTGCGCTCGATGTTGGGGACGAGGCTCTCCAGCATCTCGCCCGCCTCGCGCGCGGCCTTCACCGTGTTGCCGGAGAGGGCGGAGATCTCGCCGGCGGCCGACTGGCTGCGCTCGGCGAGCTTGCGCACCTCCGAGGCGACCACCGCGAAGCCGCGCCCGTGCTCGCCGGCCCGCGCCGCCTCGACCGCCGCGTTGAGGGCGAGGAGGTCGGTCTGGCGGGCGATCTCCTGCACCACCATGATCTTCTCGGCGATGGTCTCCATCGCCTCCACCGCGGCGCTGACGGCCGAGCCGGACGTCCGCGCGTCCTCGGCGGACTGCTTGGCGATGCCCTCGGTCTCGGTGGCGTTCGAGGCGCTCTGCTTGATGTTGGCGGCCATCTCCTCCATCGAGGAGGACGCCTCCTCGGTGGACGAGGCCTGCTCGGTCGCGCCCTGGCTCATCTCTTCGGCGGCGGAGGAGAGCTCGTCGGACCCGGCCGCGACATTGCGCGAGGCGGCGGTCACGTCGGAGACGACCTCGCGCAGCTTCTCGATCATCGCGTTCAGCGTCCTCAGGAGGTCGGCCACCTCGTCATTGCCGCGCACGGGCACGGTCTCGGTGAGGTCGCCGTCGCCGACGGCGCGGGCGAGCTTGATCGCGCCGGAAAGGCCCCGCGAGATGGACACGGTCAGCCAGAAGGCGATCAGCGAGCCGAGGATCGCCGCGCCGGCGAGGATCGAGATGAGGAGCGTGCGCGCCGTCTCGTAGGCGACATCGGTCGCCGCCGCCGTCGCCGCCATCTCATCGCGGTTGCGCTGCACCATCGCGTTCAGCCGGTCCCGCATCCGGTCCCAGATCTCGCGCACCTCGGTGTCGACGAGGGTGTAGGCCTGCTCGGTCTGGCCGGATCGGGCGAGGCGCATGGCGCGGTCGTTCAGCCCCTTCAGCGAGTCCCGCTCGCCCTTGAAGGCTTCGAGATCCATGCGGCCGGCCTCCGAGGCGACGGCGAAGAGCGCCTCATAGGTCTGATCCGCCGTCGCGCGCCAGGCCTCCATCCGCCGGTCGAGATCGGTCCTGTCTTCCGCCGGGGCGAGGATGAAGGAGCGCACGTCACGGGCGACGCGAAGCTGCTGGGTCTGCAATTCGGCCGACATGCGCACACGCTCGGCGCTCTTTTCGACGATCTCGTTGACGGCGTGGTTCGCCGCCCCGAGGTCGCGCAGGGCGAGGAGCTGTCCCACCCCCGCCATGGCGATCAGGAGGATGAAGGCGAGCGCCAGTTTGAGCTTGATCGTGACACGCATCGGTCAATGTCCTTCGTCGGAGAGCGCGGTTTCGGGGGCGTGGTTCGCGATGGCCTGGGAGAAGACGGGTTCGAGGTCGGGCATGAGGACGAAGCCGTCCTGCCACTTTCCGACGCCGCGGACGAACTCGGGCGGCCAGCCGTGCCCGACATGCGGCAGATCCTCGATGGTGGCGGGGTCGAACTCGGTGACGTCGTGCACCTTGTCGGCGATGACGGCGACGGTGACGATCTCGCCGGCGACCGGCACGTCGAGCACCACCATGCGGGTGTCCTCGGTGACGGGCTCCTGCGGCATCCCGAACGCGACGCGCAGGTCCGCGAGCGGCACGACCGCGCCGCGCACATTGATGAGCCCGCTCGAAAAGGCCCCCGCGCGGGGCACCCGCGTGACGGGCACGGGCTCCAGGATCTCGCGCAGCGCGTCGGTCGAGATGGCGATCATCTCGCCGCCGAGGCGCATCATGACGACGTTCATGGCTTCCTCATTCATGCCGCGCGGTCCAGCCACTGGCGCTCGGCGCGGCCGCCCTCGGCGGCGCGGCGCTCACCGGCCGCGCGGCCGAGCGCGACGAGCTGGGGGACATCGACGATGAGCGCGACGGTGCCATCGCCGAGGATGGTCGCGCCGGAGAAGCCGTCGAGGCCGGCATGGAGGCGCGAGAGCTGCTTGATGACGGTCTGGTTGTTGGCGACGATCCGGTCGACGACGAGGCCGACCCGCGCCCCGCCCGAGGCGACGACGACGACCTTCTGGAAGGCGACCGGCGGGGTGTCGACCGAGAAGAGCGTGCGCAGGCGCAGGAACGGGACGAGCGCGCCGCGGATGTTGAGGAAGGAGGACGAGCCGGTGCCGGCGGCGAACTGGTCCGGCAGCTCGACGCACTCCTCCACCGCCGCGAGCGGGATCGTGTAGTGCTCGCCGCCGATCTCGACGAGAAGACCGTCGATGATGGCGAGCGTCAGCGGCAGGCGCAGCGTGACGGTGGTGCCGTGGCCGGGCTCGGAGGCGAGCTCGATCTGCCCGCGCAGCCCGTCGATCGTGCGCTTCACGACGTCCATGCCGACGCCGCGGCCGGAGAGGTCGGTGACGTTCTCGGCCGTGGAGAAGCCGGGGGCGAGGACAAGGCGGAAGAGGTCCGCCTCGGCAAGCTGGGAATCCTCGGCGATGAGGCCGCGCTCCACCGCCCGCGCGCGGATCTTGCGCGGATCGAGGCCGCGCCCGTCATCCTTCACGCGAATGAGGACCTCGGCGCCGGAATATTCGGCGGTGAGGCGGATGGTGCCGGCCTCGGCCTTGCCCGCGGCGCGGCGCACGTCCGGCCCCTCCAGCCCGTGATCGGCGGCGTTGCGCACGATGTGGACGAGCGGGTCGGCGAGGATCTCGATGACGGTCTTGTCGAGCTCGGTCTCCTCGCCCTCGGTCTCGAAGCGGATCGGCTTGCCGAGCCGGTCAGACAGGTCGCGCGCGAGGCGGCGGAAACGGCCGGTGATGGAGCCGATCGGGACCATGCGCATCGACATGGTGGAATCGCGCAGGCCCGCGGCGAGGCGCTGGATGTCCTCGGCGACGGCCATCAGATGCGGCTCGCGCAGCTGATGGGCGAGGGCGGACAGGCGCGCCTCGGCGATCACGAGCTCGCCGACGCGGTCCATCAGCTCGTCGAGCCGCTCGGTGGCGACGCGCATCGTGTCCGGGGTGTTGCCTTGCGCGGGCGCGGCCGCCGGGGCCTTCGCGGCGGGGGCGGCCTCCGCCGGGGCCGCGTCGGGGTCGGACGACGGGGCGGCGGCCGCCTCGACGAGCGGCTCGATCGCGAGGGAGAGCCCATCGTCGAAGAACAGGAACACGCCCTCCACGGCGGCCCGGTCGACCGCGCCATGGAGCTCCACGACGAAGCCCATCCGGCAGTCGGTCGGGTCGAGCGCGTCGAGCGGGGGGATGCCCTCGGTCAGCGCGCGCACGCGGGAGGAGGGGGCGAGCGCCGACAACTCGTCGAGGAGGAGGGCGGGGTTGTGGCCGAGGCGCAGCGCATCGACGGGGAGGTGGAACGTCACGCGCATGCCCTCCGACGGGCCGTCGGACGGCGTCCCCGCGCCGCCATCGCCGACGGTGGCGGCGAGTTCGGCGAGGATCGCCTCGCTCTTCGCGACGGCTTCTTTCGGGTCCGTGAGGAGGTTCAGGATCTGGTCGCACGCCTTCAGCGACACCGCGATCACGGACGGCACGACGCGCGCCTCGCCCCGGCGGATCCGGTCGAACGCGGTCTCGAACTCGTGGACGAAGGCGGCGACCTCGGCATGGCCGAACATCGCGCCCGACCCCTTCACGGTGTGGAGGTCGCGGAAGACGGCATCGATCAGCGCCCGGTCGTCGGTCCGCTTCTCGAGGTCGAGCAAGCCGGCCTCGATCGCGGCGACGAGCTCGGTCGCCTCCTGTCGGAAAATGGCGGCGGGATCGGTGTCCTGCATCAGCCGACGATCTTCTTCACGACGCTGATGAGCTGGGCCTGGTCGAACGGCTTCGTCATCCAGCCGGTCGCCCCGGCGGCCTTCGCCTCGGCCTTGAGGTCGTCGCGCGACTCGGTCGACAGGAACACCACCGGCACGCCCATCGCGGTCGGAAGCTGGCGGAACTTCTTGATGAAGCTCAGCCCGTCGAGCCGGGGCATGTTCTGGTCGGTGATGATCGCGTCGAACCGCGTCGCGCCGGCCTTCTCCAGCGCGCTCTGGCCGTCGTCCGCCTCGACGACGGCGTAGCCGGCGCCGGTGAGCGTCATCTTGACCATCTGCCGGACCGAGGCGGAATCGTCGACCGCCAGGATCGTCTTCGTCATCTCGTTTCCTTTCTGGATCCGACCCCCGTCCAGGAATCGTCCTCGATCCGCGGTGCGCCCGCGTGCGCGGCAGTCAGTCCGAAGGCATCGAGCGCGGGGCCGAGCGCGCCCATACGCACGCCGGTGACCGCGAGCGTGGCGTCGCGGGCCTCCGCGGTCCGGTGTGCGGCATGGAGGAGCTGGACGAGAGCGAGCGGCGCCGTCGCCAGCTCCGCCACGTCGACGACCACCTTCCGTCCTGTCGTGAGCTGTTCCAAAAGCGCCTGATGAAGTTCGCCAATCGTCTCGAAATCACAGGATTCGATTGAGAGCGTCCCACTTGTCGCATCCATGCCTTGCTCCTCGCCGGGTTTGTGGTCTCGGTTGCTTGTCTGGACCTGAGGAGAACAGCTGTACGGCACGGACGATCCAGGCCGGTTTGGCCTAACTGTTTTGGATCGTCTGAGGATCGTCTCTTGGATGACTGCGTGGTTTGTTAATTTGTCTGTGAAATTCGCCAATCTGTATCTGTGGGAGCGGGCTCGATACTTCCGCCGTCAAAATTAGGCAGTCCTCACTGGCGGAGGGCTTGCGCCGTCAAGCGCTCGTGCTGGCGATGGGGCGAGGAAGGCGGCGTCCGCGGATTGGGGCAGGGGCTTGGGCCGCGCGTGCGGATGGCGCAAACGCGAACGGAGGCGACCCGAGGGGGCGCCTCCGTGTTTTGGCTCTCATGGGGTCGGCTCAGTAGCAGACCTTCTCCTTGCGCATCACGTAATGGCCGCGGCGCGGGTTCCAGACGCGCACCTTCTCGATGTAGCAGTCGCGCTGCCGGACCCGGCGGTGGCCGTGATAGCCGTTGTTGTTGTTGCCCGAGGCGATCGCGGCACCGAGGGCGAAGGCGCCGAGGCCCAGGATGGCCGCACCGGCGGCGGCGTTGCGGCCGCGGTTTCCGACGGTCTCGATCCCGGTGGCGTCGGTCTGGACCTCGGCCTTGGCGAAGCCGTTGAAGGGAGCCGCGGAGGCGGCGTTCGGGACGATGGCGGCCATCACGATGGTCAGCGCGGTGGTGGCGGCGATGATCTGGTTCTTCATGGTCGTCTCTCCTGCTCTGATGTTTGCTTCGGCTCTCCTGCCGACACACCGAAGATGGCGACGCCCTCGGAACCCGCACGTGACCCCCATCACAACGCGCGCTTTTCGGAATTCTCCTGTCAGTTCATGATGTTATGCGAAGAAAAGCGTGACGGCGGTCACATTCGGCGATCGCGCGGGGCGCGCGCGCGGCGATCGGTTCCGCGGGTCGAATGCTCAGCCGCGCGACACGAAATCCAAGCTGCGACGCAACAACCGTCCGGTTGAATTGGTTACTTGCAATTTTGTGATATAATTCTGCGTTGAAATAAAAATCGGCATGATGGATTGTTTGAATATGTCTCAATCCGGCCGAGGTTTTTGGTGAAATCGCTTCTCGTACGCGTGATCGGGATCATCGTTGCCGCTGTGCTCGCCGTGGCGCCGGCGCACAGTGCCGAGGTCTCGCCGACCTATCGGCCGTTCCTCGGCCAATGGTCGCCCGAGGTGCAATATTGGTTCTCAAGCGCCTTCGCGATCTACAAGCGGTCCTTCATCAAGGCCGACGGTCGCGTGTACGACCCGCAGAACGGGGGCATCACCCATTCGGAGAGCCAGGGCTACGGGATGCTCCTCGCGCTCCTCGCGGACGACAAGGAGACGTTCGGCAAGGTCTTCGGGTTCGCCAAGCGCGTCCTCCAGCGCTCGGACCGCATGTTCGCCTGGAAGTTCGTGCCGGGGCGCGGCACGCCCGACCGCAACAACGCGACGGACGGCGAGCTCCTCATCGCAACCGCCCTCTCGCTCGCCTCGATGCGGTGGAACGATGCGCGCTATGCGGCGGAGGCGGCGGCGATCGCCGACGTGGTCGGCCGCAAGCTGATCATCGAGCAGGGCGACTACACGCTGCTCCTGCCCGGCGAATGGGGCAAGCCGGAGCGCAAGGGGTCCGTCGCCACCATTAATCTCAGCTACTTCATCCCCATGACGCTGCCGGTGATGAACGCGCTCGCCCCCAAATATCCCTGGCGCAAGGTCTATGATGACAGCGTCCGGATGCTCGACGGGCTTATCCATCCGCCGTCCGAGTGGTCGAACGTCAACCTCTATGGCGAGACGGTCCCCGCGCGCGGCTTTCCGCCCGAGTTCAGCTACAACGCGATCCGCATCCCGCTCTATCTGCTGCAGGTCGGCGAGTACAACGCGACGGTGAACCGATTTCTCTACGAAGCGTGGGGGCCGCGCAGCGACAAGAACCCCTTCACCTTCGACGTGACGACCTTCCGCAGCGGCGACCGCTTCTGGGACAGCGCCTACGACTTCCTCTACGACCTCATGGTCTGTGCGCAGCGAGGCACCCCGGTCCCGCTCGAAAGCTATTCCATGAAGATGGACAACTATTACGCGTCGAGCATCCACCTCTTCGCGATCGCGGCGATGTACGCGCACTATCCGAACTGCGCCGCCGGCCTCGGCGAGTAGGGGCGGGCCGGCCTATTCGGCGGCGATCGCCCGCGCGCGGGCGGCGTCGACGCGGTGCTGGTTCGCGACCGCCCAGTCGCCGAGCGAGTCGAGCGGGCCGAGGAGGTCGCGCCCGAGATCGGTGAGCGCGTAGTCGACGCGCGGCGGGATCGACGCCGTCACCTTGCGGCAAATGAACCCATCCCGCTCGAGGTCACGCAGCGTCGAGGTCAGCATCTTCTGGCTGATATCGCCGATGTCCCGCTTCAATTCGGAAAAGCGCCGCGGCTCGGAACGCAGGCTCCGCACCACCACCACGGTCCACTTGCTCCCGATCCTAGCGAGGAGGTCGCGCACGCTGCGGCACGCGTCGTGGCTGTGCTCGGTCGCCATGGGTATCATCGAGGTGCCTCCGGTGTCGTGAAAGTGCCGTCTTGCCCTCGCCCGCGGGAGGGGCAAGTGAAGGGCAGCACTCTCCTTCAGATACCAGAGTATCAAATGAAAACCATCACCGTCCTCGTCGGCAGCCTTCGCAAGGATTCGGTCAACCGCACCTTCGCCCAGGCGCTCGAGAAGCTCGCCGCGGACAAGTTCCGGTTCGTCTTCCCGGACCTCGGCGCCGTCCCGCACTACAACGAGGATCTGTGGCAGGACCTGCCCCAATCCGTCTCGACGCTGAAGCGGCAGATCGAGGAGGGGGACGGGGTCCTCTTCGTCACCCCCGAATACAACCGCACCTTCGCGCCGCTCCTTGCGAACGCCATCGCCTGGGCCTCGCGCCCCTACGGCAAGTCGAGCTTCATGAACAAGCCGGGCGCGGTGATCGGCACCTCGCCGGGCGCGATCGGCGCGGCGGCGGGCCAGATGCACCTGCGCGCGCTCCTGCCGGTGGTCGGCGTCATCCAGCTCGGCCAGCCGGAGGTCTATCTCCAGTGGAAGCCCGGCATCGTGGACGCCGATCTCGCCTTCACCGACGCGACAACGCGGGAATTCCTGACGAAATTCATCAACGCGTTCGATACCTTCATCGATCGCACGGCGCTCGACGAGGCGGCCTGACCCAACCTCACGTCGCGACGATTGACCGGATCTGTCCGATCTATCATACAACTCGACTGATCATTCGATGTGACAGGCGGGCCGCGCCGCCCGCCTCGATGACGGGCGAGGAGTGTGATGGACCTGCGCGAACGGTTGGAATCCCCGGTCCCGGTCGTCGCGCCGGGCGTCTATGACGCGCTGACCGCCTCGATCGCCGAGGCGGCCGGCTTCGAGGCGCTGTATCTGTCGGGTGCGAGCATCGCCTACACCCGCCTCGGCCGCCCCGATATCGGCCTCGTCTCCATGAGCGAGGTCGCCGACACGGTCGCGATGGTGCGCGACCGTGTCGCCCTGCCGCTGATCGTCGACGCCGACACCGGCTACGGCAACGCGCTGAATGTGGAGCGCACCGTCCGCCTCTTCGAGCGGATGGGCGCGACCGCGATCCAGCTCGAGGACCAGACCCATCCGAAGCGCTGCGGCCACCTGAAGGACAAGGCCGTGATCCCCGCCGCCGAGATGATCGGCAAGGTGAAGGCGGCCGTCGATGCGCGCGCGAGCGAGGCGACGCTGATCGTCGCCCGCACCGACGCGATCGCGGTGGAGGGGGCCGAGGCCGCGCTCGACCGCGCCCGCGCATACGCCGAGGCGGGCGCCGACATCCTCTTCATCGAGGCGCCGTCGTCGCGCACCGAGCTTGCCGCGATCGCGCGCGAGGTCGCGACGCTGCGCCCGCTGCTCGCGAACATGGTGGAGGGCGGGACGACCCCGCTGGAGACGGTCGACGATCTCGGCGCGCTCGGCTTCCGCCTCGTCATCTTCCCCGGCGGCATCGTGCGCGCGCTCGCCCGCACCGCGCGCGACTACTACACCTCGCTCGCCGCCAACGGCACCAACGTGCCCTTCCTCGACCGCATGTACGATTTCAACGCGCTGAACGGGCTGATCGGGACCCCGGAGATGCTCGCCCGCGGCAAGGCCTACGAGGCGGCGGGGGCCGCCGCGATCCGGGATGCGGAGGACAAGGCGTGAGCGCGGCCGCGGCGGCGACGCTCGATCCCGTCACGCTCGCCGTCCTGAAGGGCCGGCTCGAGCAGATCGTGGACGAGATGGACGCGACGCTCTACCGGGCCGCCTTCAACCCCACCATCGCCGAGGCGAAGGACGCCTGCCACGGCATCTACCACCCCGAGACCGGCGACACTCTGGTGCAGGGGGCAGGCGGGCTCCCGATCTTCGTCGGCGCGATGGCCTTCGCCGTGCGCGCCGTCATCGACAAGGTGGCGCGCGAGGGCGGGCTCGCGCCCGGCGACACCTTCCTCTTCAACGACCCTTATGATGGCGGCACCCACCTCAACGATTTCCGCCTCGTGCGGCCGATCTATCGGGACGGGTCGCTCTTCTGCTGGATGGCCTCGGTCGGCCACTGGCTCGATATCGGCGGCAACGTTCCCGGCGGCTACAACCCGAAGGCCGTGGAGAGCTTCCAGGAGGGTGTGCGCATCCCGCCGGTGAAGCTCGTCTCGGGCGGGGCGATGAACGGCGACATCGTCGCGATTCTCGCCGCCAACTCGCGCGTGCCGACCTCCAACTGGGGCGACCTCAACGCCCAGCTGAACGCCCTCGATCTCGGCGAGCGACGCCTCGGCTCCCTCCTCGACGATTATGGCCGCGCGACGGTGGAGAGCGCGTTCGAGGCCTTCTCGGCGCGGGCGGAGGCGCTGATGCGCGCCGCGATCGAGGGCCTCCCCGACGGCACCTACTCGTTCGAGGACGTGCTCGACAATGACGGGATCGTCGACGTCCCGCTCACCGTGGCGCTCGACCTCACCATCGCGGGCGACACGATGCGGCTCGACTTCTCGCGCTCCTCGGGCGCGGCGCAGGGGCCGATCAACATCTCCCGCTCCACCACCATCGCCGCCTGCTACGTGGCGCTGAAGCACATCTTCACCGACGTGCCGGCGAACGCGGGGTGCCTGAGGCCGATCTCGTTCGCCATCACCGATGGCTCGCTCCTCGGCGCAAGCGCGCCGAAGCCGGTCGCGGGCTACACCGAGACGATCCTGCGCCTCATCGGCGTCGTCTTCGGCGCGATCGCGCAGGCCGATCCCGGCCGTGCGCTCGCCGGTCCCTTCGGCACCATCAACGCGCTGTCGATCGCCGGTCACCGCGCGGACCGGAGCCGCTGGGTGATGTTCTCCTTCTTCGGCGGCGGCCTCGGCGGGAGCCCGATGTCGGACGGGCTGAACCACGCCAACAACCCGATCTCGACGGCGACGATCCCGCCGGTGGAAATCCTTGAGGCGGCCTATCCGGTGATGTTCACGCAGTGGGCGCTGCGGCCGGATTCGGCCGGGGCCGGGATCCATCGCGGCGGCGTCGGCGCGGTCTACGAGGTGGAAGTGCTGACCGATGCCGACGTCTCGCTCCTCGGCGAGCGGGGGAAGAAGGGGCCATTCGGCGTCGCGGGTGGCGGCGAGGCGGCGCTCAACACGTTCGCATGGGAGAGCGCGGCCGGAGCCGGGAGCCCGCCGATGGTCTCCAAGGTGACGGGCGTGCGCGTTGCGGCGGGCGGCCGGGTGCGGCTCGAAACGCCGGGCGGGGGCGGGTGGGGCGACCCTGCCGCGCGCGACCCCGACGCCGTCGCGCGCGACGTGCGGCTCGGCTTCGTGAGCCGGGATGCGGCGCGCGCGGTCTATCGCGTCGCCATCGCCGAGGACGGCGCGGTCGATGCAGCCGCCACTGAGGCCCTGCGCGAAGGGGCGCGGGCATGAGCGGGCTCGGCACCATCGTCGGCGTCGATGTCGGCGGCACCTTCACGGACCTCTTTTATTTCGACGAGGCGACGCGCGCCTTCCGCACCGCCAAGGTGCCGTCGAACCGGGGCGACGAGGCGCTCGGCTTCCTGAACGGCCTCTCGACCTTCGGCGCTCTCTCCGCGCTCCATTCGGTCGTCCACGGCACCACCGTCGGCACCAACGCGCTCCTGGAGAGGAAGGGCGCGAAGGTCGGGCTCGTGACGACGCGCGGCTTCCGCGACGTCCTCGAAATGCGGCGGCGCGACCGGCGGCGCACCTGGGGCCTCACCGGCGATTTCGTCCCCGTGGTGGAACGCGATTTCCGCGTCGAGGTCGACGAGCGCACGCTCGCCTCGGGCGAGATCCGCACCCCGGTGGATCCGGCCGAGGTGCGCGCCGCGGCCGAGCTTCTGCGCGACAAGGGCGCGGAGGCGATCGTCGTCGTCTTCATGAACGCCTACGCCAATCCGGCGAACGAGGTCGCGGCGCTGGAGGCGATCCGCGCCGTCTGGCCGAATGAGCACCTCGAATGCTCCTCGGCGATCCTGCCGGAGATCCGCGAGTTCGAGCGGACCTCGACCGCCGTCCTCAACGCCTATCTCCAGCCGGTGGTGGGGTCCTATCTCGCGCGCCTCGAACGGGCGCTTGCGAGTGAGGATTTCGCCGGCCGCTTCCACATCGTCCAGTCGAATGGCGGGGTGATGTCGACCGAGACGGCGCGACGCCTGCCGGGCCGCACGGCGCTGTCCGGGCCCGCGGCGGGCGTCATCGCGGCGGCGGCGATCGCGAAGGCGGCGGGCTTTCCCGACGTCATCACCGGCGATCTCGGCGGCACCTCCTTCGACGTGTCGCTGATCCTGGGAGGCGAGACGGCGCTGGCGGCGCAGACCACCATCGATTTCGGCCTCGTCATCCGCAATCCCATGATCGAGATCACGACGATCGGCGCGGGCGGCGGGTCGATCGCCCATGTCGACGCCGGCGGCCTCCTCGAGGTGGGGCCGGAGAGCGCGGGCTCGCGGCCCGGCCCGGTCTGCTACGGCGCTGGCAACGACCGCCCGACGCTCACCGACGCGAACGTCGTCCTCGGCCGCATCAACGCGGCGCGGCCGATCGGCGGGGCGCTGGAACGACTCGATGTCGAGGCCGCGAAGGCCGCGATCAAGGCGCATGTCGCCGACCCGCTCGGCCTTGGCGTGATGGAGGCGGCGGAGGCGATCGTGCGCGTCGCCGACAGCAAGATGGCGGGCGCGATCCGGCTGATGTCGATCGAGCGCGGTCACGACCCCTCGCGCTTCGCGGCGGTGCCGTTCGGCGGGGGCGGGGCGCTCCATGCCGGCGCGCTCATCAAGGATGTCGGCCTCAAGGCGGCGCTCGTCCCGCGCTATCCGGGCGTCACGTCGGCGCTCGGCTGCGTCATCGCCAACATCCGCCACGACCAGGTGCGCACGCTGAACCTGTCGCTCGCCGGGATCGACGCCGCCGCGCTCGACAAGCGGATGGTGGAGGAGGCGGAGGCGACCCGCGCCGTTGTCGCCGACGCCCGCCTCGCGGTGGAGCGGATCGATACAAGCTTCGCGCTCGATATGCACTATGTCGGCCAGACCCACACCCTCTCCGTCCCTCTCCCGGTCACCTTCGACGGGGCGGGCACCGGGATCAGCGAGGCGACGATTCGCACCGCCTTCGAGACGGCCTACGAGGCGCAGTTCGGCCGCCTGCTGCCGGGCGTTCCGATGCGCATCGTCAATCTGCGCACGAGCGCGATCGGCGTGCGGCCGCCCTTCGACCTCGCCTCCCTCGCGCCCGAAGGCGGCACTGTGGAGGGGGCGCGCACGGGCACGCGCGAGGTCTGGTTCGACGGCGCCTTCCACACCGCGACGATCTACGACCGCCTCGCCCTCCCGGTCGGGGCGCGCATCGACGGCCCCGCGATCCTGGAGCAGCCGGACGCGACGACCGTCGTCGACCCGGACCTTGCCGCGCGGATCGATTCCTTCGGCAACCTCATCGTGGAGAGGAAGGCATGATCGCGTCCCCCGTGCCGATGGAGCGCACGGCGCTCCTCATCGTGGACCTGCAGAACGACTTCATGCACCCGGAGGGGGCCTATGGCCGCGCCGGGCAGGGCGCGGCGGCGATCGCGGCGCTGCCGGAGCGCCTCGCCCCGCTCGCCGCGCTCGTGCGCGCGCATGGCGGGTTCATCGTGTCGACGCAGTTCACGCTCGTTCCCGGCAAGGGCGGCGAGCCGCTGATCTCGCCGCACCTCAAGGCACTGCGCCCGTTCCTCGCAAAGGGCGACTTCTTGCCGGGCGCGTGGGGGCATCAGCTCGTCGACACGCTCCAGCCGGCCGACCTCGTCGTGGAGAAGATCGCCTATTCGGCCTTCTACATGACGCGGCTCGAATGGGTGCTGCGCAAGTGCGGGATCGAGCGGCTGATGGTGGCGGGCATCGTCACAAATGGCGGCGTCGCCTCCACGGTGCGCGAGTGCCATGTGCGCGACTTCGACACGATCCTCCTGGAGGACGGCTGCGCGGCCTTCTCCGCCGAGGTCCACGAGACGGCCGTGAACGCGCTCCGTCCCGTCGGCCGCGTCGCGACGATTGCCGAGATGATGGAGGAGATCGGCCCGGCATGAGCGGCATTCTCCAGTCCGACGAGGCGTTCGACGCGTCCGTCCCCGTCCTCGTGATCGGCGCGGGGGCGGCGGGGCTCGTCGCCGCCCTTTCGGTCAGGGAGGCGGGCGGCGAGGCGGTGATCCTGGAGCGCGATCCGCTGCCGCGCGGCTCCACCGCGCTCTCGGCCGGCCTCGTCCCTGCCGCCGGGACGCGATGGCAGCGCGAGGCGGACGTCGCCGACAGCCCGGCCCTCTTCGCGGCCGACATCATGGCGAAGGCGAAGGGGACGCCCGACCCCGCGACCGTCGCGCGGATGGCCGAGACGGTCGGGCCCGCGCTCGAATGGCTCGCGGACGCGCACGGCCTGCCATTCTCGCTCGTCACCAACTTCAACTATCCGGGCCACTCCGCCCACCGGATGCACGGCCTGCCGACGCGCTCGGGCCTCGAACTCGTCGACCGGCTGCGCGAGGCGGTCGAGCGCGCCGACATCGCGATCCTCACCGAGGCGCGGGCGCGCGATCTCGTCGTCGGCTCGGACGGGACGGTGCGCGGTGTCGTGATCGAGCGGCCGGGCGGCGGCGAGGAGCGGATCGGCGCCGAGCGGCTCATCCTCGCCTCGAACGGCTATGGCGGGAACAAGGCGCTCGTCGCCGAACTGATCCCGGCGATGCGCGACGCGCTCTATTTCGGCCATCCCGGCAATGAGGGCGACGCGCTTCTGTGGGGCCGTGCGCTCGGCGCGGCGACGCGCCATCTCGGCGGCCACCAGGGGCACGGCAGCGTCGCCCATCCGGCCGGGATCCTGATCACCTGGGCGACCATCATGGAAGGCGGCGTGCAGGTGAATGCCGAGGGCCGCCGCTTCTCCAACGAAGCGTCCGGCTATTCGGAGCAGGCGGCGGCCGTGCTCGCCGAGCCGGGCGGGGTCGCGTGGACCGTCTTCGACGCCCGCATCGCCGAAATCGCGGCGCAGTTCGAGGACTATCGCAACGCCGTCACAGCCGGCGCGATCCTGGAGGCCGACACCGTCGAGGGCCTCGCCGCCGCGATGCGCGTGCCCGCCGACGCGCTCGGCGCGGCGCTCGACGATGTGGCGCGGCTGAAGGCGGAGCGCGGCGTCGACGAATTCGGCCGGCGCTTCGCGGGCGTGCCGCAACTCGCCGCGCCCTTCCGCGCCGTCCGCGTCACCGGCGCGCTCTTCCACACCCAGGGCGGCCTCGTCGTCGACGGTTCGGCCCGCGTCGTCAGCGGCGATGGCGGGCCGATCGCCAACCTCTTCGCCGTCGGCGGGGCGGCGTGCGGCGTCTCGGGCGGAGACGCGAGCGGCTATCTGTCGGGCAACGGGCTCCTCTCGGCGGTCGCGCTCGGGCGGATCGCGGGGCTCGCTGCGGGAGCCGGCCAATGAGCGGCGGGACGGCGCGGGCGACGACCGATCCCCTCAAGACCCAGACCGTCTATCTCATCCTGCGCGACCAGATCCTCTCCGGCGAATGGGCGCCGGGAGACCGTCTGCCGGGCGAGCCGACGCTCGCGGCCGGGCAGGGCGTCTCGCGCGTTACGGTCCGCCGCGCGCTCGCCCAACTCGCCGAGGAGGGGCTCATCGAGCGGCGCGCCGGGGCGGGCACCTTCGTGCGGGTCGACCGGGCGAAGGTCGGCACACTCATCACCGACGTCGCGAACGCGTTCGGCCATCTCCTCGAGATGGGGCGCTCCACCGATGTGCGCCTCATCGCCTTCTCCTATGTGCGCGCGCCAGAGCCCGTGCGCGTCGCGCTGGGGCTCGGCGAGGGGGCGGTGGTGCAGCGTTCGGTCCGCGTGCGCCTCATCGACGGGACGCCCTTCTCCTACCTGACGGCGCATGTGCCTGAGGAGATCGGGCGGGTCTATTCGGAGACCGACCTTGCGCACCTCCCGCTCCTCGAGCTGATGGAGCGGACGGGCCTGCGCACGCACCACGCCCGCCAGGAGATGACGGCCGTCCTCGCCGGGCCGGAGGTCGCCGAGGCGCTCGGCGTCGCGGTCGGCTCGCCGCTGGTGTCGCTGTCGCGCGTGGTGTTCGGTCCGGCCGACGAGGGGATGGAGCACCTCCACGCCCTCTACCGGCCCGACCTCTACAGCCTGCGCATGGACCTCGTGCGCACCGGCCGGGAGGGGGCGCGCCACTGGAGCGCCAGCGCCGGCGCGGACGCGCGCAAACGCTGAAGACGCTGGCGCGACACCCACTTCCCGCCTTAAGGATTGCTCAGAAGCGACCCAAGGGCGGGGTGCCGATGCGGTGCTCCGGTGAACGACAAGAAGGATCACCCATTGAACACCTATGATTTCACCGGCCGTGTCGCCGTTGTGACCGGCGGCGCGCAGGGCATCGGCGGCGCCGTCGCGACCCTCCTCGCCGCGAACGGCGCGCATGTCGCCATGTGGGACCTCGACCGCGCCCTCGCCGAGAGCCATGCCGCGACCATCGGCAACGCCGCCGCCTTCGATGTCGACGTCGCAAGCTGGAACTCGGTCCAGTCCGCCTACAAGGACACGGTGCGCACCTTCGACAAGGTCGACATCCTGGTGAACTCGGCCGGTATCGCCGGCATGAACGCGACCGTCCTCGACTACCCGGTCGAGGAGTTCGCGAAGATCTGCGCGATCAATCTCAACGGCACCTTCCACGTGAACAAGGTCGTCGTCGGCGCGATGAAGGCGCAGAATTATGGGCGCATCGTCAACATCGCCTCGGTCGCCGGCAAGGAAGGCAACCCCAACGCCTCGGCCTATTCGGCCTCGAAGGCGGGGGTGATCGGCTTTACCAAGTCGCTCGGCAAGGAGCTTGCCGACCACAACATCTCGGTCAATTGCGTGACGCCGGCCGCCGCCCGCACCCGCATCTTCGACCAGATGAGCGAGGAGCACATCGGCTACATGCTCGCGAAGATCCCGCGCGGGCGGTTCCTGGAGGTGGAGGAGGCCGCGCGCATGATCGCGTGGCTCGTGAGCGAGGAGAACTCGTTCACCACCGGCGCGACCTTCGACCTGTCGGGCGGCCGCGCGACCTACTGAGCGGGGAAGGGCGGCCTGGTGGCCGCCCGATCGAGCCAAGAAGGGCGGCCGGGTGGTCGCCCGATCGAGCCGTGAAGGGCGGCCGGGTGGGCCCGCCCGTCTCAGTCGCGGATGGTGATCGCGGTGTTCTCCGGCCCGACGGTGAGGACGAGATCGAAGAACTTCTCGGCGTCGGCCGGGTGGAGGCGCACGCAGCCGTGCGAGGCGGGGCGCCCGAGGCTCCCGGTCTCGTAGCTGCCGTGGATCGCGTAGCCAGCATCGTAGAAGACGGCATTCGGCATCGGCGCGCCGTCATATTGCTGGGAGAAATAGTCGCGGTACATGCGCTGCGGGCGGAAGGTGCCGCGCGGGGTGCGGTAGCCGGCGCGCCCGGTCGAAACGCTCCATGAGGCGAGGGCCTCGCCCTTGTAGATGATCGTCAGCACCTGCTGGGAGAGGCTCACCTCCGCGACCAGCGTCTTCGCCGCGGCGGGCGCGAGGCTCAGGAAGAGGACGGCAAGTGCGGCGACGATACGGCTCATGCGGGGATTCTCCGGCCGGCGAGGTGTTCACGAAGTCTTTCTTCGCATTGGGATAAAGAGAGAGCGTTCAAAAACTCCTACGGTGCGCCCACATCGGCCGTCGAGAGTGGAGACTTCCCATGTCCGTGATGATCGCTGGCCTCATCCTCTTCCTCGGCGTGCACTCGCTGCAGATCGCGGCCCCCGTGCGCGCCGCCGCGATGGCGCAGCTCGGCCCGCGCGGATACCGCGCCGCCTATACGGTTCTCGCGCTGATCGGCTTCGTGCTGATCGTCGTCGGCTACGGGTCGTGGCGCTTCAACGGCGCGCCGCTCCTCTACCAGCCGCCGGTCTGGGGCCGGCACCTCGCGCTCCTCCTGATGTGGTTCGCGTTCATCGCGCTCGCCGCGGCGAATGCGCCCGGCCACATCAAAATGATTCTCAAGCATCCGATGCTCGTCAGCGTGAAGATCTGGGCGCTCGCCCATCTCCTCGCGAATGGCGATGCTGCGACAGTAACACTCTGTCTGGCGTTCCTCGCCTGGGCGGTGGTCGACCGAATCTCGGTGAAACGCCGCGAAAAGGCTGGACTTCTCGTCCCGATGACGGCGACGCCGCGCTGGCGCGCGGACGCGATCGCTGTGCTTATCGGGACGATCGTTTACATCCTATTTGTTTGGAAGCTGCATCTGTGGCTAATAGGGGTTTCGCCGATCGCCATGAGTGCGGCGACGTGAGTTCAGCCCGACCGGAAATGTGATGTCCGATATCTTTCACGAAGTCGAAGAGGATCTGCGCCGAGAGCGCATGAAGAAGGCGTGGGACCGCTACGGCATCTATGTCCTCGGCGCCGCCGTCCTCATCGTCCTCGTCACGGCCGGTTGGCGTGGCTACGAGGCGTGGCGCGTGTCGAGCGAGCGCGCCGCGGGCGAGACCTACATCGAGGTCCTCGACCAGGTGCAGGGCGCCGGGACCGAATCGACCGCGCAGGCGCTCGAGCAATATGCCGACAGCGCGCCGGCCGGCTACGCGATGCTCGCGAAGTTCCGCGCCGCGACGGCCTTCGCCGATCTCGGCAACACGGACCAGGCCGTGACCCTCCTCAACGAGATCGCGGACGAGCGGGACAATCTCGCCATCTATCGCGACCTCGCGCGGATCCGCCTCGCGCAGATCTATCTCAACAATTCCGATCCCTCGTCCGCGAAGGCGGCGATCGGCCCGATCGCCCAGGACGCCGGCAACGCCTACACGCTGACGGCGCAGGAGCTGATGGGTCTCGCAGCCTACATGGAGAACAACGTGCCGGAAGCCCGGCGGTGGTTCACCTCGTTGCAGGACGCGGCATTGTCGACCCAGGCCGCGAAGCAGCGCGCCCGCCTGATGCTCGCCCTGCTGACCCAGATCTCGGGCGCGGGCGACACGGCCTCCGCCGGAGAGAGTGCGGCTCAGGAGACGAACTGATGCGCGTGATGATCCCGATCCTTCTTGCGGCGGCCGTCGGCGGCTGTGGCTCGATCAGCGATCTCAACCCTTTCGGCTCCAAGGACGAGCACCTCGTCGGCGAACGCGAATCGGTGTTCTCCACGAACAGCCCGATGATCGACGCCAACGAGCGCAAGACCGCCTCGATCGGCCCGGTCCGTCCCAACTCCGATTGGCCCCAGCCCGGCGGCAACGCCAAGAACGACCCCGGCCATCTCGCCTATAATGGCGGTGGCGCGCGCGCTTGGCGCGCGACGGTCGGCTCGTCGAGCACGTTCGGCATGGGCTCCATCTCGCGCGGCTCTCCGCGCATCTCGGCGCGCCCCGTCGTCTCGGGCGACCGGGTCTATGTCTACGCGCCTGACGGCACGGTGACGGCGCTCTCCGCTGGCAATGGCGGCCGCGTCTGGCAGGTCTCGCTCCGCCCCGATGGCGAGCGTGACGCGGGCGCCGGCGGCGGCGTGACGGTCGAGAACGGCAAGGTTTTCGCTGCGACCGGCTACGGCCAGGTCGCCGCCCTCAACGCCTCGAATGGCGACGTGCTCTGGACGCGCGATCTCGACGCGCCGGCGCGCGGCGCGCCGACGGCGGGGGCCGGCAAGGTCTTCGTCGTCTCGCAGAAGAACGAGGTCTACGCCATCAACCAGGAAGATGGGACCGAGGCCTTCACCTATGCCGGCATCCCCGAGCAGGCCGGCCTTCTCGCCGTCTCCTCGCCCGCCGTCTCCGGCGACAAGGTGGTGATTCCCTATTCCTCCGGCGAAGTGATGGCCTTCTCCGTCTCCAGCGGCGAGCCGGCCTGGCAGAGCTTCGTCACGCGCTCCATGCGCACCCTCGCGGTCGCCGGCCTCACCGACGTGTCGGGAAGCCCCGTGATCGAAGGGGACACCGTGTTCGCGACCGGCGTCTCGGGCCGCACCATCGCCGTCAATCTCGGCAATGGGGACCTCCGCTGGGAGCGCAATATCGGCTCCGCCCACACGCCGATCGTCTCGGGCGACGCGCTCTTCATCGTGGACCTCGGCGACCGGATGGTCGCGCTCAACAAGTCCACCGGCGTCACGCTGTGGATGACCGAGCTGCCGAAGCCCAACAAGAAGAAGGACCACGCCTATGCCGGGCCGGTCCTCGCGGGCGGGTCGCTCTACGCGGTCTCCAATGACGGACGCCTCGCGCAGATCGAGCCGTCGTCCGGCAAGCTCCTCAGCGAACGCAATATCGGGTCGGCGGCCTACACGGCGCCGATCGTTGCCTCCGGCCAGATGATCATCGTCTCGGACGCGGGCGAGATCACGGCTCTCAGATAACACCATGAAAATCGCCATCGCGGGGCGCGCGAACGTCGGCAAGTCGACGATCTTCAACCGCCTCGTCGGCAAGCGGCTTGCCATCGTCAACGACACGCCGGGCGTCACGCGCGACCGGCGTGAGGCCGATGCCCGCTTGCAGGACCTCACCTTCATTCTCGTCGACACCGCTGGTTTCGAAGGAGCCGACGAGGAGACGCTCGAAGGGCGCATGTGGCGCCAGATGGAGCGCGCCCTCGACGACGCCGACATCTACCTCTTCGTGGTCGATGCGCGCGCTGGCGTGACCCCGCTCGACGAGGTGCTTGCGGGTGACGTGCGCCGGCGCGGCAAGCCCGTCGTGCTCATCGCCAACAAGGCGGAGGGTCGTCTCGGCGACATCGCGAGCCTCGAGGCCTACAGCCTCGGCCTCGGCGACCCGATCGCCTTCTCGGCCGAGCATGGCGAGGGCCTCTCGGACCTGCGCGACGCGATCGCCGAGGCGATGGTCGCCGCCGGCGAGATGGCGGCCACCCATTCGGTCTTTTCCCCCGTCCTCGAGACCGAGCTCGAAGAGGGCTCCGAGGAGGACGGGGAGGCGGTCGACCCCGCGCGACCGATCCACGTCGCCTTCGTCGGCCGTCCGAATGTCGGCAAGTCGACGCTCCTCAACGCCGTCGTCGGCGAGGAGCGGATGCTGACGGGGCCGGAAGCCGGCCTCACGCGCGATTCGATCGCGGTGGAGTTCGCGTCCGGCGACCAGCGCTTCAAGCTCGTCGACACGGCGGGCCTGCGCCGCCGCGCCAAGGTCGTGGCGCCGCTGGAGCGCCTCTCCACGGCCGACACCATCCGCGCGCTGAAATATGCCGAGGCGGTGGTCGTCGTGCTCGACGCGACGCAGCCCTTCGAGAAGCAGGACCTCACGATCCTCGACCTCGTGGTGCGCGAGGGGCGGGCGGTGGTCATCGCCCTCAACAAGTGGGACCTCGTGGAGGCGCCGGATCCGACCATCCGCGCCGCGCGCGAGGCCGCGTCCCGGCTCGTGCCGCAGGCGGCGGGCGTGCGCGTCGTGCCGGTCTCGGCGCTCTCAGGCCGCGGCGTGCCGAAGCTGATGGAGACGGTGACGGACGCGGTGAAGCGCTGGTCGGCGCGCATCTCGACCGGGCGGCTCAATCGCTGGCTGGAGGCCGCGACCCAGCGCCATCCGCCCCCGGCGGTCGGCGGCCGTCGCATCCGCATCCGCTACATGACGCAGGCGAAGACCCGGCCCCCGACCTTCATCGCCTTCTGCTCACGCCCGGACGCGCTCCCCGCCTCTTACCAGCGCTACCTCGTGAACGGCATCCGCGAGCAATTCGATCTCCCCGGCGTGCCCATCCGTTTGACGTTGCGCAAGCAGGACAACCCGTACGCCGACTAAACTCGACCCCGCGCAACCGGGCCTTCCCGGAGCGCGGTGTCCCCGCGTTCCCTGACCGTCCCGGCTGTTCTCACCGATCGAACAGCACCCCGAGGACGAGAATGCGGGACGCGACGCGCCCAACCTTTGCCGAGCTTTTCACCCCGAAGCTCGTGACCGTCTTGCGCGAAGGCTACGGCCTCGCGAATCTCCGATCCGACGCCATCGCCGGCCTCACCGTCGCGATCGTGGCGCTGCCGCTCTCGATGGCGATCGCGATCGCCTCGGGCGCGAGCCCGGCGCAGGGGTTGTACACCGCGATCATCGGCGGCTTCATCGTCTCCGCCCTCGGCGGGAGCCGCTTCCAGATCGGCGGGCCTGCGGGCGCGTTCATCGTCCTCGTCGGCGCGACGGTGGACATGCACGGGATGGACGGGCTCATCCTCGCGACCTTCTTGTCGGGTCTCATCCTCGCCGCGATCGGCTTCCTGCGGCTCGGCACCTACATCAAGTTCATCCCCTATCCGGTGACGGTGGGCTTCACCGCCGGCATCGCCGTCATCATCTTCGCAAGCCAGATCTCCGGCCTTCTCGGCCTCACCCTTCCGGGCGAGGAGCCGCGCGCGCTCCTCGACAAGCTGCCGACCCTCTTCGCCGCGCTGCCGACCATCGACCCGGCGACGGTCGTCGTCTCCATCGGCACGATCGCGATCATCGTGGGTCTCAAGCGTTTCCGGCCGGGGTGGCCGGGGATGCTGATCGCGGTGGGGACGGGGGGCCTCGCGATGGCGCTCCTCGACCTTCCGATCGCGACCATCGGCACTGCCTTCGGCGGCATCCCGATGGGTCTGCCTTTGCCGCACGTGCCTGCCTTCTCCGTCGAGAAGATCATGGCGGTGCTGCCGAACGCGCTCGCCTTCGCGCTCCTCGGGTCGATCGAATCGCTTCTCTCCGCCGTGGTGGCGGACGGGATGACGGGGCGGCGCCACCGCTCGAACTGCGAGCTTGTGGCGCAAGGCGTTGCGAATGTCGGCTCCAGCCTCTTCCACGGCATCTGCGTCACGGGAACGATCGCGCGCACGGCGACCAATGTGCGCGCCGGGGCGCATGGTCCCGTCTCGGGGATGCTGCACGCGCTCTTCCTGCTCGTCTTCATCGTCGCGGCGGCGCCGGTCGCGGCCTATATCCCGCTCGCCTCGCTCGCCGGCGTGCTCGCGGTGGTCTCCTACAACATGGTGGAGAAGCACGCCTTCGCGACGCTCCTGAAGGCCTCCAAAGGCGATGCGGCGGTGCTCCTCGTCACCTTCGGGCTGACGGTCTTCCGCGACCTCACCGAGGCGATCGTCGTCGGCTTCGCGCTCGGCTCCGTGCTCTTCATCCACCGCATGTCGACGACCATCGCGGTGGAGACGGCGACGCCGCTGGTGGCGGAGGACAGGGCCGACGACGAGGACGGCCGCACGCCCTATGACGAGAGCGGGGCCGATCCCGACATCGTGGTCTACCGGATCTCGGGGGTGTTCTTCTTCGGCGCGGCGGCCTCGATCGGCTCCGTCCTCGACCGGATCTCGGGCCGCCAGCGCGCGCTGGTGGTCGACTTCAAGGCTGTGCCGTTCGTCGATTCCACCGCGGCGAACACCATCGAGGGGCTCGCCCAGAAGGCGCGGCGGCAGGGGACGGCGCTGGTGCTGACGGGGACGTCGACGGGAGTGCGGCGCGAGCTCGGTGCGCACGGGCTGCGCCCGCCCCTCGTCCATTTCGCGCCGACCATCGAGGCGGCGCTCGATCATCTGCGCGAGGGAAGGCGGGCGGAGGCGGCCTGAGGGCGCGCCTCCGGCCGGTCAGACGAAGGCGCGCTCGGTGTAGGAGTAGGTGACCCCGTTCGTCTCGAAGGCGGGGGTGCACATCGCGGCGATGCGGGTCGCGACCGCCTCGGGCGGCTCCAGCGTCTGCGGGTCCTCGCCGGGGACGGCGGTGGCGCGCATGCGCGTGCGCAGCGGTCCGGGGCTGAAGAGGTTGGCGCGGATCGGCGTGGACCCGGTCTCCGCCACATAGGTCGCGACGAGCGCGTTGAGGGCCGCCTTGGTGATCGAGTAGGCGCCCCAGTTGGCGCGCAGCTTGGTCGCGGCGCCGGAGGTCACGAACACGCAGCGCCCCGCATCGGAGCGGCGCAGCAGCGGGTCGAGCGTGCGGATCAGGCGCCAGTTCGCCGTGAGGTTCACGTCGATCGCTTCCTGCCAGACCTTCGCCGGGATGTGGGCGAGGGGGGCGATCCGTCCGAGCACGCCCGCGTTGCCGACGAGAATGTCGAGCTTGCCCCAACGGTCGTAGATCGACGCGCCGAGGCGGTCGATGCCGAGCCCGTCGGTGAGGTCGAGAGGGACGAGCGTCGCCGTCTCGCCGCCGGCGGCCTTGATCTTGTCGTCGAGCGCCTCGAGGTCTTCGATCTTGCGGCCGACGGCGATGACGTGCGCCCCGGCCTTCGCGAGCGTAATGGCGACGCCTTCACCGATCCCGCGCGTCGCACCCGTCACCACCGCGATCCTGCCGCCGAGAGGCGACAGGTCGAACCCGTCGAGAGGATCGTTCACTGCGCGTTTTCCAGGAAGGATAGCTGGGAGTGCGGCAGTTGTTCCATACGGTCGGTCAGCTCGGTCGGATATTCGCCCGTGAAGCAGGCGTCGCAATATTTCGGGGATTCGGGCTCGCGGCGCTCCTCGCCCGCGGCGCGATAGAGTCCGTCGATCGACAGGTAGGCGAGGCTGTCGACGCGGATATAGCGGGCGAGCTCGGCAAGGTTCATGCGCGAGGCGATGAGCTTCGACTTCTCCGGCGTGTCGACGCCGTAGAAGCAGGAGTCCGTCGTCGGCGGGCTCGCGATGCGCATGTGCACCTCGGCCGCGCCCGCCTCGCGCACCATCTCGACGATCTTGAGCGAGGTGGTGCCGCGCACGATGGAATCGTCCACCAGCACGACGCGCTTCCCGGCGAGCACCGGGCGGTTCGCGTTGTGCTTCAGCTTCACGCCCATGTGGCGGATCTGCTCGGACGGCTCGATGAAGGTGCGCCCGACATAGTGGTTGCGGATGATGCCGAGATCGAAGGGGAGGGCCGAGGCCTCGGCGAAGCCGATCGCGGCGGGGGTGCCGGAATCGGGGACGGGGACCACGACGTCGGCGGCGGCGGGGGCCTCGCGCGCGAGCTCCTCGCCGATGCGCTTGCGCACCGTGTAGACGTCCCGCCCGGCGACCGAGGAGTCGGGCCGCGCGAAATAGACGTACTCGAACACGCAGAAGCGGTCGGCGCTCGGCGGGAAGGGCCGGATCGATTCGAGGCCGCGATCGGAGATCACGACGAGCTCGCCGGGTTCCACGTCGCGCACATAGCGCGCGCCGATGATGTCGAGCGCGCAGGTCTCCGACGCGAGGACGAAGGAGCCCTCATAGTCGCCGATGACGAGCGGGCGGATGCCGAGCGCGTCGCGGCAGCCGATCATCATGGACGAGGTCAGCGCGACGAGGGCGAACGCGCCTTCGACCTGGCGGACCGCATCGATGAAGCGCTCGATGAAGGTGCCCTTGGTGGAGGTCGCGAGGAGATGGATCAGCACCTCGGTGTCCGAGGTGGACTGGAAGATCGACCCGCGCGCGCGCAGCTCGCCGCGCACGCGGCGGGCGTTGGTGAGGTTCCCGTTGTGCGCAACGGCGAAGCCCCCCATCGCGGTCTCGGCGAAGAGGGGCTGGACGTTGTGGAGCGCGGGTTCACCGGTCGTCGAGTAGCGATTGTGCCCGATGGCACTGTCGCCTTTCAGACGGTCGATGACGGTCTGGCTCGTGAAGTTGTCCCCCACGAGGCCCATGTGGCGTTCAACGCGAAAGCGGCCACGATCGCACGAGACGATCCCAGCCGCTTCCTGACCCCGGTGTTGCAGGGCGTGGAGGCCGAGCGCGGTGAGCGCGCTCGCACCTGAGTTGCGGAACACACCGAAGACGCCGCACTCGTCGTGGAAGCGGTCGCCTTCGCGAATGTCGATGAGGCGGCGTGTTGCCAAGTTAGTTCTGCACTCCGTTGTTGGCGGGCGCATCGGTCGTCCCGCTCGGAGCAGCGGCGTCGGGAGCGGGGGTCGTGGTGCCGCTCGTGTCCGGCGTGGTGGTGCCGCTCGGGGCGGGCGCCACGGTGCTGGAGCCGGTGTCGCTGCTGGTGTCGGTGGAGGGGGCGGGCGCCGTCGGGGCCGGGCTCGTCGGAGCCGTGGCGTCGGGCGCGGGCGTCGTCGTGGCCGGAGCCGGCGTCGTCACGGGCGCGGGGGTCGCGGGGGCCGTGCTCGCAGGCGTCGTCTCTTCCGGCTCGAAGGCACCGCGGATCGCCGCTTCCGGATCGTCGGGGATCGCCGCGAGCAGTTCCTCGCCGAGGTTCGACAGGCGCTCATAGCTCACCGCAGTGGTGACCCAGGCGGGGCGGTTCGCTTCGTCGACGAGCCAGTTGAAGAAGATCACCGCCACGACGACGAGGAGCAGGCCGCGGGCCGCACCGAAGACGAAGCCGATCAGACGGTCGAGCGCGCCGACGGGGCTGTCCATCACGAAGTCGGAGATCTTCATGGTGATGAGGCTGACGATGATCAGCGACACCAGGAAGATGGCCGCAGCGGAGACGCCGATGGCGATCGTCCGATTGTCGACGTACTGGCTGACAAAGGGGAGGAGATCTTCGTAAAACAGGTAGGCCAGGATCGCCGCAGCGACCCAAGCGGCGATGGACAAGACCTCGCGCACAAAGCCGCGGAACATGGCGAGGAGCGCCGAGATCAGCACCACGGCAATCACCACGCCGTCCAGGATCGCGATATTCATCAATCGTCTCCAGAGAAGGTGCTTTGCCGCTCGTCGGCAAAGCCAGCCGGTGCGATCCGGTGGACCAAATTCACGAGCAATGCAACCTCACTCGTGGCGCAACCGTCGATACCTGCACCAACCTGTGGAGGCACGATGGCGCCGCGGAACCCGAGTTTGGCGGCCTCTTTCAAGCGTCCTGGTGCATGGGGCACGGCTCTGACGCGTCCCGATAAACTGACTTCACCGAAGTAAACCACGTCCGCCGGAAGCGCGACACCCGCCCGCGACGAGATCAATGATGCCGCAACCGCGAGGTCCGCGGCCGGTTCGGCGATCCGAAGTCCCCCCGCAACCGCGAGGTAGATATCGTGAGCCGACAAAGCAACCCCGCAACGGGCTTCCAGGACGGCGAGAATCATGGACAGCCGTGCCCCGTCCCAACCGATGACGGAACGTCGCGGCGTGCCGAGGCGGGAGGGAGTGACGAGGGCCTGGATTTCCACAAGAAGAGGACGCGTCCCCTCCATGCCGGCGAAGACGGCGGCACCGGGGGTGGAGGTGTCGCGCTCGCCGAGGAAGAGCTCGGAGGGGTTCGCGACCTCGGCAAGGCCGCCCCCGGTCATCTCGAAGACGCCGAGCTCGTCGGTCGGGCCGAAGCGGTTCTTGGAGCCGCGCAGGAGGCGGAAGGCGTGGCTGGGGTCGCCCTCGAAGGTCAGCACCGCATCCACCATGTGCTCCACGACGCGCGGCCCCGCGATCTGTCCGTCCTTCGTCACATGGCCGACGAGGATGACCGCCGCACCCGACAATTTCGCATAGCGGATGAGCGCCTGCGCCGAGGCGCGGACCTGGGTCACCGTGCCGGGCGAGGCCTCGGCGACGGAGGTGTGGAGGGTCTGGATCGAGTCGATGACGACGAGGGTGGGCGCGGGGCCCGCCCCCAGCGTCTCCAGGATGGTCTCGACGCTCGTCTCGGCGGCGAGGGCGACGGGGGCGGTGTCGGCGCCGAGGCGGCGGGCGCGCAGCTGCACCTGCGCCGTCGCCTCCTCGCCGGTGACGTAGACGACGCGGTGGTTGCGCCGCGCGAGCGCCGCCGCCGCCTGGAGGAGGAGGGTCGACTTGCCGATGCCCGGATCGCCGCCGATGAGGATCGCCGAGCCCGGCACGATACCGCCGCCCGTCACCCGGTCGAACTCGCCGATCCCGGTGATGACGCGCGGCTCGGCCGCGATCGGCGCGTCGAGGCTCGACAATTCCAGCCGCCGCCCCTTGGTGCGCGCGGCCTTGCCCGTCGCCGCCGTCATGATGTCGGCGGTGGAGGCCTCCTCGACGATCGAATTCCACTCGCCGCAATTGTCGCAGCGGCCCGCCCAGCGCGTGGTGACTGCGCCGCAATTCTGGCAGACGAACCGGCTTTGCCGCTTCACCATCCTCAGAGCGGCCCGTAGCGGCGCGCCGCGCGGCGGGAGAGGCCGGTCAGGAGCTCGTAGCCGATGGTCTTCGCCTTGTGCGCCACCTGATCGAGCGGGACGTTGCGGCCGAGAAGCTCGACATAGTCGCCGCGTGCGACGTCGAGCCCGGTCACGTCGATCGCGATGAGGTCCATCGACACGCGCCCGACGAGGCGGGTGATGTGGCCGTTGACGGAGACCGGCGCGCCGCCGCGCCCGTCCGCCCCGCCCGCGATGCGCAGATAGCCGTCCGCGTAGCCGAGCGAGGCGATCGCGACCTTCGTCGGCCGCGAGACATGCTCGGCGGCGCCGTAGCCGACGCTCTCCCCCTCGGCGACGTCGCGCACCTGGATGATGCGCGCCTCGAGGCGGACGGCGACCTCGAGCGGCGTACCCTCGGTGATGGCCGTGCCGCCATAAAGGGCGATGCCGGGGCGGACGAGGTCGTAGTGGGATTGCGGGCGGGAGATGAGGGCGGCGGAATTCGCGAAGGAGGCCGGCACATCGGGGAAGTGGGCCTTCGCCGAACGGAAGGCGGCCTCCTGCGCCGCGTTCAGCGGGTCCAGCGGCTGGTCGGCGCAGGCGAAATGGCTCGCGATCAGGACCGGGCGGCGCGTCACCTGCCGCGCCTCGGCGACGCTGAGCCCGAGCCGGTTCATCCCGGTGTCGATGTTGAGGGCGAAGGGGAGGTCGCCCGGCCAGTCGGCGAGCGCGTCCGGCGAGGAGATGAAGGGGACGAGCTTGTGCGCGCGCGCCTCGGCGGGGTCGAAGATGCCGTTCAGGATATAGATCGTCGCGTCCGGGAGGACCGCGCGCAGGCGCACCCCCTCGGCCGGCAGCGCGACGCAGAACACCTCCGCTCCGGCGGCGGCGAGCGCGGGGGCGATCTCCTCCACCCCCAGCCCATAAGCGTCCGCCTTCACGACAGCGGCGCAGCGCGCCTTGGTGAGGCCGGCGAGGCGCTTGTAGTTCCGCGCCACCGCCTTCGGGTCGATCGTGATCCGCGAAGGCGCCTCGTCGAAGTCCAGTCTGGCCACACAAGCTCCCGTCACCGAGCGCCCGGACGCACCTCGCGATCGAAGGGGGCATCGAGCCGGGCTCGCGCGGGAAGGGTCACGACCCGCGCGAGTGCGCTTCGAGGGGCTGCCGCAGCGTGCGCGGAGTGTATCAGGCTTTCCGCGCACTGCATTGGGGCATTCGGTCGTGGTCCACCGCCGCGTGCGCGCGGGGCGCGTCAGAGGTTGACGCCGCCCGAGACCTCGATGCGCTGGGCGTTCACCCAGCGATTTTCGTCGCCGAGGAGGGCGGCGATCATCGGGCCGATATCGTCGGCGACGCCGACGCGGCCGAGCGCGGTGGCGCGCGCGATCGCGGCGTTGATCTCGGCATTGTCGCGCACGTGCCCGCCGCCGAAATCGGTCTCGATCGCGCCAGGCGCGACGACGTTGACGCTGATCCCGCGCGCGCCGAACTCCTTCGCCATGTAGCGCGTCAGGACTTCCACTGCGCCCTTCAGCGAGCCGTAGGCGGCGTAGCCGGGCATCGCGAAGCGGGCGAGGCCGCTGGAGAGGTTCACGATGCGCCCGCCATCTTCGATCACCGGCAGGAGCTTCTGGGTGAGAAAGAACGGCCCCTTGAGGTGGATCGCGACGAGCGTGTCGAAGTCGGCCTCGCTCATCTCCGCGATCGGCGCGCCGATGCCGACGCCGGCATTGTTGACGAGATAGTCGAACCGGCTCGCTCCGAAGGTCGTGCCGAGCACCGCGACGAGGCGGGCGACGAAGCCGTCGAAGGTGGCGCTCGCGCCGGCATCGAGCTGAAGCGCGGCGGCCTTGCGGCCGAGCGCCTCGATCTCGGCGACGGCCGCGTCGGCCTCCGCCTTGTTGGCGTGGTAGGTGAGGACGATGTCGACGCCGCGACGGGCAAGGCTCAGCGCCGTGTTGCGGCCGAGGCCGCGGCTGCCGCCGGTGATGAGGGCGATTTTCGCCATGGTGGATCCCCGTGATTGTGGGCTCTTTCGGATGACCGGGATCTAGGCGGAGGGGGCATCGCGCTGAATGCCGAGACCTCGAATGATATTGCCCAATCCTCCAGATCGGCTTCCGCCCGGCCCCGGATGGGACTATCTGGCGGGAGAGCCGAGCGGGCGCGGGAGGGGCGGATGAGCGAGACCTTGAAGGAGCGGATCGTCGCCGCCTGCGCCGCCGCCGGCGGAGGCACGGGATCGTTCGAGACCCCGCTCGACGGCCTCACGCTCCTCCGCCTCACCGAGGGGACGATGGCGCGTGTCCCGATGCTCTACGACCCCGCGCTCTGCATCGTCGCGCAGGGGGCGAAGTCGGTGACGATCGGCGCGACCGAGACCCTCTATCGCGAGAACCAGGCGCTGATCGTCGGGCTCGACCTGCCGATGCTGGGGGCGGTCGCGGAGGCGAGCGGTGAGCGGCCGCTGCTGCTCGCGAAATTCGCGCTCGACCTTGCGACCATGCGCGCCCTCCTCGCCGACATTCCCGCCCCGCCGCGTGCGGCCGGTGAGGAGCGCGGAGCATTTGTCATCGACGTGACAGGCCCGCTCGCCGATGCGATGACGCGGGTCATCGCCCTTCTCGAAACGCCGGAAGCGATCCCGGTCCTCTATCCGGCGCTCCGCCGCGAGGTCGGCTACTGGCTCCTCACCGGCCCGCACGGACCCGAGATCGCGCGGATCGTGCGGCCGAACAGCCGCACCGAGCGGATCGCCCGCGCGATTCGTGTCCTGCGCGAGGATCTCACCCGCCCGATTCGGATCGACGAGCTCGCCGCGATCGCGCGGATGAGCCCGTCCTCCTTCCACCAGCACTTCAAGGGGCTGACCGCGATCACGCCGATCCAGTACCAGAAGCGCCTGCGGCTCCTCGAGGCGCGGCGGCTGATGCTGACCGACGGGTCGACCGCCGCGCACGCCGCCCACCGCGTCGGCTACGAGAGCGTCTCCCAGTTCAGCCGCGAATATGCGCGCATGTTCGGCGCTCCGCCGCGCCGCGACATCGACGAGAAGATCGCGGCCGCTGCCTGAGGCCCGGCCTCAGCGAGCGAGCGCGAAGGCGAGGCCGCCGCCGAGGCTGACGGCCGCGAAGAGCAGGATCAGGAAGGCGAGATTGTTGCCGAAGACGAGCTGGCTCCGCGGGATGCGATAGACGGTCGAGGCCGTCAGCAGCGACAGCGAGCCGAGCCCGACGAGCGAGCCGAAGCACCAGCCGAGGAGGACGTGGATCGCGAGGATCAGCTCCTCGACGTGCGAGCCGGTGCCGATGTCCTGGTAGATCGCGAGGACGATCGTCGCCGGCACGATCATGTGCACCCCGACGACCGGGACGAGCCCGATGAGGAGCCCGCCCGCCATGATCAGCGGATAGAGCGGCAGGTGACGCTCGCTGAGGCTATGGAGCACGGACGCAAGGGCCGGGATGTCGAGGATCAGCCCCGCAAGCACGATCGCGAGGGTGAAGAGGGTGAGTTCGCTCGACAGCCGGTCGAGGGAGCCGAAGGTCGCGTGCACGACGCTCTTCGTCGTCCCCGGCCCCATGAAACGCGTCCAGGCGAGGCAGAAGGGGAGGAGGAGGAGCGTCGCCGCCGCGAGCGCCGGACGGTCCCAGACGCGGGCCAGCAGCAGGATCACGATGGTGATGCCGCACAGCGGCAGGAGGATCGGCTGCACCGCGACGAGGATCTTGCCGAGCGCGTCCGGCCGCAACCGGATCTCGCCGAGCGCGAGGCTTGCGAGGAAGGCGGCGAGCGTGATCACCGCGCCGACCGAAGCGATCTGCCAGAAGGGCACGTTGGTGAGGCTCGTCGTCACCGTCGCCATGCCGACGGTGAAGGGCGACCACATGATGATGAGCGCGACGCCGCGGATGCTGAGCTCGGCCGCGCGCCGCCGCTCCTCGTGCGGCGCGTCGCCGATGAGGGGGGCGAAGAAGGACATCACCCCCACCATCAGCACCGAGCCGAGGAGGTGGTTGACGAGGATGATGCCGCCGCTGCGGTCGCCCTTGTCGATCGCGACGAATTTGCGCCGGATCATCTCGAGCGCCGGATGCGCGCCGATCGTGCAACGCAGGAGCACGAGCATCATCAGGAAGGAGGCGATGAGGGTCGCCATCCACAGTCGCTCCAGCCCGCGCCAGGGATCGGCCCCCAGCGCGACGGAGACGATGCCGAGGAAGACGAGGAAGATCGCGCCGCCGCGCGTGAACGGGTCGAGCCGCGTCGCCGAGAGCACGAGAAAGCCGCACAGCGCCACCGCGGAGATCGCACCCGCCACCGTCCAGCCGAAGACGAGATTCAGGAACTCGCCGACCCACACCGTCGCCGCGAACACCCGCATGAGATCGCGGGCGGTCGAATGCCGGCCAGGCCGGACGAAGGCGGGGAGGGGCATGGGTGCCTCGAAGCGGACGGGCGGCGCCACGGGGCGGGGAGCGGCGTGGCGGGAGGAGGCTTCGAGTGTCGCGCCTTTTGGTCCCCGAGGGGAAGGGGGTGGAGCAAAAATGCTCCACCATTTGGTTGAATTTTTTACGCGGCGCGCAGGAGGGCCTGCAGGTCGAGCGGCAGGGTGACCATCTCGAGGTGGCCGTCCTTGTCGATCGGCCACTCCTCGCGCGGGCGGTCCCAGTAGAGTTCGAGGCCGTTCCCGTCCGGGTCCTGGAGGTAGAGGGCCTGGCTGACGCCATGGTCGCTCGCCCCGTCGAGGGGGATTTCGGCCTTCACGAGGCGGCGCAGCGCATCGCCGAGGGCGGCGCGGGTCGGGTAGAGGATCGCCGCGTGGAAGAGGCCGGTGGTGCCCGGCGCAGGCGGCCGTCCGCCTTTGCTCTGCCACGTGTTGAGGCCGATATGGTGGTGATAGCCGCCGGCCGACAGGAACGCCGCCTGGGAGCCGTAGCGCTGCGTCAGCTCGAAGCCGAGGATTCCGCAATAAAAGTCGATCGCGCGGTCGAGGTCCGCGACCTTCAGATGGACATGCCCGATCTGCACGCCCGGATCGATCGGCGCGGGGGTCCGCGTGTTCTCGATCTTGCTCAACACCTCACTCATGGCTCGCCTCCTTCGCCGCGGCCGCCGCCCGCCGCGCCGCGTGCGCGCCGGAATGGTGGCGACCATGCCCCCTTAGATAGGCGCAAAGTACGCTGGCGTGAATGCACCCGAGGGTGCGATTTCGAAAGGCTTACATTGCGTGAGTGCAATCCCGCGGCGTCCTCGGAAGGGCGCCGCGGGAGAGGGCCTTGATCAGGCCGCGGCCTTGTCGGCGTCGTGGATGAGCTGCCACAGGACGCCCGGCGTTGCCGGCATGTCGACCGCCGTCACGCCGACATTGCGCGAGAGCGAGTCGATCAGCGCGTTCATCACGGCCCCGCAGGAGCCGATCGAGCCCGCCTCGCCCGCGCCCTTGATGCCGAAATGGTTGTGCGTCGAGGGGACGTTGCGTGTCTCGAAGTGGAAGGACGGCACGTCGTCGGCGCGCGGCAGCGCGTAGTCGAGGAGGGAGGCGGTGATGAGCTGGCCTTCCTCGTCATAGACGGTGTGCTCGAGCAGCGCCTGGCCGATGCCCTGCACGATGCCGCCATGGACCTGCCCCTCGAGGAGGAGCGGGTTCACGGTCACGCCGAAATCGTCGACGATCGTGTAGCGCTGGATCTCGACGCGGCCGGTCGCCGGGTCGATTTCGAGTTCGCACACGTGCGAGCCGTTCGGGTAGGTGCAGTCGGCCTGGTTGATCTCGCCCTCGCCGGAGAGGCCGCCGGCCTCCTTGGCGAGCTCGGCGAAGGTCACCGAACGGTCGGTGCCGACGATGCGCACCGCGCCGCCGGAGAACTCGAGGTCGCTCTGCGCGGCCTCCAGCTTGTCGCTCGCGAGCGCCTTCAGCTTGTCGGCGAGCTGGGTCGAGGCGACGTCGACGGAGGGGAGGCCGAGCGGGATCGAGCGCGAGCCGCCCGTGCCGCCGCCGGTGCGCACCTTGTCGGTGTCGCCCTGGATCATCTTCACCGCCGAGGGCTCGACGCCGAGATGGTCCGCGATCACCTGCGCGTAGGCGGTGGCGTGGCCCTGCCCGTTCGACTGCGTGCCGATGAGGAGGGTGAGCTGGCCCGCCTCGTCGAGCTGCACCTCGGCCCGCTCGGAGCCGGGGAAGGCGCAGGCCTCGATATAGGTGGCGATGCCGATGCCGCGATAGACGCCGCGCGCCTTGCTTTCGGCCTCGCGCGCCGCAAAGCCCGTCCAGTCCGACTGCTCGAGCGCGCGGGTCATGTGCCCGTCGAACTCGCCACTGTCATAGATGCGGCCGGACGCGGTCTTGTAGGGCATTTGCTCCGGCTTGATGAAGTTGATGCGGCGCATCTCGAGCCGGTCCTTGCCCATCACGCGCGCCGCCTCGTCGACGAGACGCTCGATTGTGTAGGAGGCCTCCGGACGGCCGGCGCCACGATAGGCGTCGACCGGCACGGTGTTCGTGTAGATGCCCTTGATGGTCGCGTGCATCGTCGGGATCGAATAGACGCCAGGGCTCATGGTCGCCCCGCCCCAGGGGATGTAGGGGCCGAACTGGGCGAGGTAGGCGCCCATCGCCGCCTTCAGTTCCACGCGCAGCGCCGTGAACTTGCCGGTCGCGTCCATCGCCACCTCGGCGGTGGTGACGTTGTCGCGGCCCTGGCTGTCGGACATGAACGCTTCGGAGCGCCCGCACACCCACTTCACCGGCTTGCCGAGCTTCTTCGCCGCGACGAGCACCAGCGGATATTCGGAATAGACGAAGATCTTCGTGCCGAAGCCGCCGCCGACGTCCGGGGTGACGACGCGCAGGTCCGCCTCTTCGATCTTCAGGATCTCGGCGATGACGTTGCGCATCCCGTGGCCGCCCTGCGTGCCGGCGGTCAGCGTGTAGCGCCCGCTCGCCGCGTCGAACTCGCCGATCGCGCCGCGCGTCTCCATGTAGTTCGCGACGACGCGGTTGTTGATGAGCTCGACCTTGGCGACCTTGTGAGCGGCGGCGAAGGCGGCGTCCGTCGCCGCCTCGTTGCCGTGGCCGTAGGTGAAGGCGAGGTTGGTGCCGAGATCGGGCCACACGAGCGGGGCGCCGGGCGCCAGCGCAGCAGCGGTGTCGGCGATGCTCGGCGCGGCGTTCCACTCGACGTCGATCAGTTCGAGCGCGTCGTTCGCCGCCTCGACCGTCTCCGCGACGATGAGCGCGACCGGCTCGCCGACGTGATGGACGTGGTCCTTCGCGAGCGCATAGTGCGTCGGAATGGGGGTGTCCGACCCGTCGACCTGCGCCGTGGTGAAGCGGCAGGGGAGCGGGGCGATGTCGGTGATGTCGGCGTGGGTCAGGACGAGGTGGACGCCGGGCGCGGCCTTCGCCGCGTCGACATCGTTGATCGTGAACGTGCCGGACGCGATCGGCGATCGCAACAGAACGGCGTGGAGCGTCCCCTCCGGACGGACGTCATCGACATAGCAGCCGTGTCCGGTGATCAGCGCATTGTCCTCGATGCGCGTGACGCGAGCGCCGATCCCGAACTTCGCCATCGTCATGTCGTTCATGGAGTATCATCCCGCTGGATAGATATTGTTATTGGAAAGACCCTAACGCGCGAGCGCGCACGCCGCCAGCCGATGCGTGCGCGGCCGGGTCCAAGATGAGCCGGGTGGTCATCCGGCAGCGAGGCTAACCCTTGGCGACGAGATGCGCCAGGAGTTGCAATGTCGAGCTGTCGGCATCCGCCGCCGCCTCGCCCTTAACGGCAGGCAGGAGGCCGCCCGCTAGCTCCTTGCCGAGCTCCACGCCCCACTGGTCGTAGGAGTTGATGCCCCACAAGATCCCCTCGACGAAGACCTTGTGCTCATAGAGGCCGAGGAGGAAGCCGAGCGTGCGCGGGTCGAGCGTGCGGTAGGCGAGCGTGTTGGAGGGGCGGTTGCCTGGAAACACGCGGTGGGGGGCGATCGCGTCCGCCTCGGCGGCGCTCATCCCCTTGGCGAGGAGCTGGTCGCGGGCCTCTTCGAGGGTGCGGCCGCGCATCAGGGCCTGCGTCTGTGCGAGCGCGTTCGCGATCAGCTTCGCGTGATGGTCCGACAGCGCCTCGTGCGGCAGCGCCGCGATCAGGAAATCGCAGTGGACGACGTCGGTGCCCTGGTGGAGGAGCTGGTAGAAGGCGTGCTGGCCGTTGGTGCCGGGCTCGCCGAAGACGACGGCCCCGGTCGGGCCGGTGACGGGCGAGCCGTCGCGGCGGACGGACTTGCCGTTCGATTCCATGTCCACCTGCTGGAGGTGGGCGGCGAACTCCACGAGGCGCTGGTCGTAGGGGAGGATCGCGTGGGTCGCGAAGCCGAGATGGCGGCGATACCAGTCGCCGAGGAGGCCCATCACCATCGGGATGTTGTCCGCGATCGGGCGGGTGCGGAAATGGTCGTCCGCCGCCGCGCCGCCGGCGAGGAAGGCGCGGAAGTTGGCCGAGCCGATGGCGATCGCGACCGAGAGGCCGATCGCCGACCACACCGAATAGCGCCCGCCGACCCAGTCCCAGAACCCGAAGATGCGCTCCGGCGCGATGCCGAACGCGTCCACCTTGTCGAGCGCGGTCGAGATCGCGGCGAAGTGGGCGCCGACGGCCGCCTCGCCGAGCGTGTCGACGATCCAGGCGCGCGCCGTGCCCGCGTTCGTCATCGTCTCCTGCGTGGTGAAGGTCTTCGAGGCGATGAGGAAGAGGGTGCGCGCCGGATCGAGCCCGGCCAGCGTGTCGGCGATGTCGGCCCCATCGACATTGGCGACGAAATGCACCGTCGGGCCGCCCTCGCGGTAGGGCGAGAGCGCGCGCACGGCCATGCGCGGGCCGAGATCGGACCCGCCGATGCCGATGTTCACGACATCGGTGAAGCCGCCCCCGTCGGCGGCGACGATGGTCCCGTCGCGCACCCCGTCGGCGAAGGCGAGGACGCGGTGGAGAACCTCCGCGACATCGCCCGAGACGTCCTTGCCCTCGACAGTGAACGGGCCGGGATTGCGCAGCGCGACGTGGAGGACGGCGCGGCCCTCGGTGAGATTGATCGGTTCGCCCGCGAAGAGGCGGTCGCGCCAGCCCTCGACATCCGCCTCACGCGCGCGCTCGGCGAGGAGGCGCATCGTCTCGTCGGTGACGATGTTCTTGGAATAGTCGAAGAGGAGGTCGCCGTCGTGGATCGCAAAGCGGGCGGCGCGGCCCGGATCGGTCCGGAAGGCCTCGCGCAGGTGGAAGTCTGCGAGCGTGTCGCGGTGTGCCGAAAGGGCGTCGGTGGCGGCCATGGTCCTCTCCCGCGTCGCCCATGGGGCGCGACGCTCCACGTGTCGTGAGGGCGGTCGCGCCGGGGAAGGCGCGCGCCGGACTGATGCAACCCGCTAGACGGCCTCGGCGTTCGGCGTGAGGCCGTTCGCGGCCTGCAGATTCTCCCAGAACTGGCGCACGCTCGATTCCCAGGAGAATTGCAGCGCGTACTCGCGGCAGCGGTCGCGCGGGATCTCGAGCGCGTCGAGCGAGGCCTGGCGCAGATCGTTGCTGAGGACGCCGGTGCCCGAATCACCGATCACGTCGAGCGGCCCCATCGTCGGGAAGGCCGCGACCGGGACGCCGCAGGCGAGCGCCTCCATCTGGACGAGGCCCCACGTGTCGGTGAGGCTCGGGAAGACGAACACGTCGGCCGAGGTGTAGTGGGCGGTCAGCTCCCGCCCGAGCTTGTTGCCGACGAAGACGGCGTCCGGATAGCGCGCCTTCAGCTGCGGCAGCGCCGGCCCGTCGCCCACCACGAGCTTGGTGCCCGGCAGGTCGAGGTCGAGGAAGGCCTCGATATTCTTCTCCACCGACACGCGGCCGACATTGATGAAGACGGGCTTCGGCAGGTCGGGCAGGGCGGGCGGCACGTCGGGATTGAAGGTGTCGGTGTCGACGCCGCGGACCCAGCGGATGAGGCGGCGGAAGCCCCACGAGGCGAGCTCGCGCTCCAGCGTGGAGTTCGAGACCATGCAGCCGACGCCCGCATTGTGGAAGGAGCGCACCACCGCATAGGACCAGGACAGCGGGATCGGCGCGCGGGCGCGGACATATTCGGGAAAGCGGGTGTGATAGCTCGTGGTGTAGCCGACATTGTGATGGCGGCACCAACGCCGGGCGATCATGCCGAGCGGACCCTCGGTCGCGATGTGCACATAGTCCGGCTCGACCCTGCTGATCGCGCGATAGACGCGGCCCGGCCAGGAGACCGTGAGGCGGATCTCCGGATAGGTCGGCATCGGCACCGTCCGGTAGTCGGCCGGGGTGATCATCGTGACCGAGATGCCAAGCTTTTCGAGCTCGTTGCGGGTCGTGTCGAGCGTGCGGACCACGCCGTTCACTTGCGGATGCCAGGCATCCGTCACGAGGGCGAGACGGGTCATGCGGCCTGCGCGCGCTCGGTCGCCGGCGCGACCGTCGTCTCGGGCTTCTGCAGGACGCGGGTCCAGCGGATCAGCTCCAGGGTGCCGTCCTCGTGCTCGCCGACGGCGGTGCACGATTCCACCCAGTCACCGGTGTTCACGTAATGGGTCCCATGCATATCGTGGATCACTGCATGGTGGATATGGCCGCAGACGACCCCGTCCGCGCCGCGACGCTTCGCCTCGGAGGCGAGCGCGATCTCGAACTTTCCGATGAAGCTCACCGCATTCTTGACCTTCAGCTTGGCCCAGGCCGACAGCGACCAGTAGGTGAGGCCGAGCTTGCGGCGCACGATATTGACCCACGTGTTCATCGCGAGCGCGGTGACGTAGGCCCAGTCGCCGAGGAGGGCGAGCCATTTGGCGTGGCGGACGACGACGTCGAACTGATCGCCGTGGATAACGAGATAGCGCTTCCCGTCGGCGGTGATGTGAATGGCCGAATCGACCACCTCCACCCCGCCGAAATGGGTGCCGAGATAGTCGCGCAGGAATTCGTCGTGATTGCCGGGCAGATAGGTGATCGATGCGCCCTTGCGGCCTTTGCGCAAGATCTTCTGCACAACGTCGTTGTGGCTTTGCGGCCAGTACCAGGTCTTTTTCAGGCGCCAACCGTCGATGATGTCGCCGACGAGGTAGATCTTATCCGCATCGTGGTGCCGCAGGAAATCAATCAGCAGCTCTGCTTGGCAACCACGGGTTCCCAGGTGAATATCGGACAGGAATAATGTGCGAAACTTGCGGACCTCGGGCTCGTCCGCCGTATTGCTTTCCACCATTGATTCGCGCCGCTTGCCTATGCCGACGGAGGGCTAGCACAGTTCGATCGTCGATGCACATGGTGCGGGCACTCGGTCGATCAATCAATCGCCGACGTGTGGTGAAATGGGATCAGTGATGGAGACGCGCCGCGTCCTTGCGCATATCGGCCTGCCGAAATCGGCGAGCACGTCGCTTCAGGCCGCCCTCGCAGGCGGCCGGGAGGCACTGCACGCGGTGGGTTTTGCCTATCCGGAGCTCGGCGGGCGCGGGACGAAGGACCAGCGGCCGCTTCCGGGCGCGCTCGCCGGGAACGCGGCCGATCGGGCCGCCGTCGCGGCCGGAATCGCGGGCCATGCGGAGAGCGCAGGGCTGATCCTCAGCGGCGAGACTCTCTCATCGTCCGATCCGCGCGCGCTCGTCGCGGTCCTCGCCGAGGGGCCGTTCGCCGGCGCGCCGGTCGAGGCGCTGGCGGTGGTGCGCGATCCGGCGAGCTGGCTGAACTCGATGTACGCCTTCCGCGCGATCCAGTTCCTGGAGGCCGACCATTTCCCCCGCTTCCTCGACCGCCAGCTGAAGGCGGGACGGGCCGATTTCGAGACCGTCTTCGCGGCATGGAGCCGCGCGCCGGCCGCGGACTTCCGCCCGCTGCCGCTGCGCGCCCGTGGCGATACCCGCTCGGTGATCGTGCGCGTGATGGAGGCGTGGGGCCTCGCCGTGACGCTGCCTGAGGACGAGACGCGCAACCCGGCCCCCGATCCGCGCACGGTGGAGGTCGCGCGGCGCCTCGCCGGGCGGGGGCTCGCCAGGCGCGACCAGGCCGCCCGCCGCCGCGCACGCGGGCTCCTTATGAGCGAGGCGAAGGCACGGGGCTGGGCTCGCCGCTTCAGTGGGCTCGACCCGCAGAATGCGGCCGAAATCGCCCGGCGCACGGCCGGCAACGACGCCTTCGCGCGGCGTCACTGGAGGGCCGGATGGGACGAGATCTACGACATGCCCGACCCCGCGACGCTGCGCCCCGCGACGGCGGACGGCTTGCCCGCGGCCGATCAGGGCGCGATCACAGAGGTCGTTGATAGCTTGGCCGCGGCGTTGGCGCTGGAGCGCAAAAGTGTGTTTGGGTGGCTGCGGGCTTAGGTGTGTGGAGACAGCACGGTGTTCGAAAGCGTTTTGATCGCCAATCGTGGCGAAATCGCCGTGCGGATCATGCGCACCGCGAAGCAGCTCGGGATCCGCACCATCGCGGTCTATTCCGAGGCGGACAAGGGCGCGCTCCATGTGCGCGAGGCGGATCAGGCGATCCTGCTCGGCCCGGCCGAGGCGCGACGTTCTTATCTCGACAAGGACCGGCTGATCGCCGCGGCGAAGGAGGCGGGGGCCGAGGCGATCCACCCCGGCTACGGCTTCCTGTCGGAGAATGCCGACTTCGCCGAGGTCTGCGAGGCGAACGACATCGTCTTCGTCGGCCCGCCGCCCGCCGCGATCCGCGCGATGGGCTCGAAGTCCGGCGCGAAGCTCCTCATGGAGCGGGCGGGCGTGCCCGTCGTCCCCGGCTATCATGGCGACCTTCAGGACCCCGCCTTCCTGAAGCGCAAGGCCTATGAGACGGGCTATCCGGTGCTCATCAAGGCGGTGTCGGGCGGCGGCGGCAAGGGGATGCGCCGCGTCGACAAGGCGATCGATTTCGAGGAGGCGCTGGAGGCGGCCAAGCGCGAGGCGGGCGCCTCGTTCGGCGACGAGCGCGTCCTCGTCGAGCGCTATATCGCCCGCCCGCGCCATGTGGAGATCCAGGTCTTCGCCGACCGGCACGGCAACGCCGTCTCGCTCCACGAGCGCGACTGCTCGGTCCAGCGCCGCCACCAGAAGGTGGTGGAGGAGGCGCCCGCGCCCGGTATGAGCGCGGTTCTGCGCGCCAAAATGGGCGCCGCCGCGGTGCGGGCCGCGAACGCGGTCGGCTATGTCGGCGCGGGAACGGTGGAGTTCATCGTCGAGGGCGGCGAGGCGCTCTCCGAGGACCGCTATTATTTCATGGAGATGAACACCCGCCTCCAGGTCGAGCACCCGGTGACCGAGATGGTCATGGGCTACGACCTCGTGGAGTGGCAGTTCCGCGTCGCCGCGGGCGAGCTGCTGCCGCTGGAGGAGGAGATCGCGCCGCCGCCGTCCGGCCACGCGATCGAGGTGCGCCTCTATGCCGAGGATCCGGACCAGGGCTTCCTGCCCTCGGCCGGCCGCATCGCCGCGCTGCGCGTCCCGGACGGGGTGCGCCTCGACTCCGGCGTCGAGACCGGCGACACGGTCAGCCCCTTCTATGACCCGATGATGGCGAAGCTCATCGTCCACGCCGCGGACCGCGAGGGCGCGATCGCCGCGATGGCCGACGCGCTCGACCGCTCGGTGGTGATCGGGCCGAAGACGAACCTCGCCTTCCTGCGCGCGGTCATCACCCACCCCGAGTTCGCGATCGCGCGCCACGACACCGGCTTCGTCGACCGTGAGCTTGCCAACCTCACCGGCGGCCGGGTGAGCGCGAAGGCGATCGCGGACGCGGCGGCCTCGCTCCTCACCCCGCCCCCCGCGCCGCGCGAGGGCTGGGTCGATCCGTTCGATCAGAATGACGGCTTCCGCATCTCCGGTGAGGCGGCGGCCGGGATCGCGATCCTCGTCGACGGGCACGAGCGGGTCGCTCATCTCGTGGCGGGTCCGGGCGGGATCGTCCTCACCGTCGACGGCCATGTCGGCGAGGCGGGCTCGGAACATGTGATCGAGGCCGAAGGCGACGCCTTCGCGATCGAGGCGGGGCGGGCGGTGCGCGTCTCGCTCGTCGACCAGCTCTCGCGCGTCGTCGAGGATGACGATGCGGGCGGCCATGCGCTGGCGCCGATGCACGGCAAGATCGTCGCCGTCTACGTTTCGCCGGGGAGTGTGGTGGAGCGCGACGCGAAGCTCTTCGCGATCGAGGCGATGAAGATGGAGCACACGGTGAAAGCCGGGGCCGCTGCGCGCGTCGCCGCGGTCCGCTTCGCCGCGGGCGACCAGGTGGACGAGGGGGCGGAGGTCATCGTGCTTTCCCCGCTCGACGGGGAGGGGGAGGCGCCCGCCGCCGCGCCTCCCGCCGCCGCCGAGGAGGCCGCGCCCGCCGAGGCCGAGGCCCCGGTGGTGGAGGAGCCCGACGCGGGCGGCGCCGACATCGAGGCCGGCGAGCCGGAGCCGGACGGGGAGACCGAAGCCGCGATCGGCATCGCGGGCGCCGATTCCGATCCGGTCGGCGAGGATGTCGATCCGGACGAGCCGCCATCCTATCTGAGGGGGCAGTAGACCATTTCGGTGGATAGTCCGGTGGACATTTCGACAAGGCGGCGGGCGTCGGCTTGTGCGCTCCGCCCTCTCGCGCCAATGGCGAAGGGATGACCGTCCATCTCCTGAAACTCGCCGTCGGCGCGGCCTCGCTCGATGGATTGAAGGACTGGGTCGCACGCGAGGCGACCGAGCGTGCCGTCTCGGGCCTCGTGCCCGGCGCGCGGATCACCACGCGCATGGCGCCGAAGCGCGCGGACGAGGTGCTCGACGGGGGCAGCCTCTACTGGGTCATCAAGGGCTCGCTCCAGGCCCGCCAGCCGGTGCTCGCGATCGATCCCTTCACCGACGCCTCGGGGATCGGCCGCTATCACATCCTCCTCGGCCCCGGCGTGGTGCCCGTGCGCCCGCGCCCGTGCCGCCCCTTCCAGGGCTGGCGCTATCTGCGCCCGGCCGACGCCCCGGCCGATTTCGCGATGGATGCGGCGGGCGACGACATTCCGCCCGCCATGAAGCGCGACCTGATGGAGCTCTGCCTCCTCTAACCCCCTCCGCCGCCGTGGCAAATCGTGCATGGAGGCATCACCCCCCGTAGCGACTCTTGCGGTTCGCCTTATCTTAGGGGGCGTGAGCAGAGATCGAACGCACCGACCTCCCGTCGAAACCTCCGCCGACACGGCTCCGGCTGCGTCGCGTCGGAGCGAGATCGACGCCTTTCTGGAACGCGCGCGCACCATGGCGCCCGCGACCGGCGGCGCGCGTGGCCGCCTGATGTTCGCGCTCGACGCGACCATGAGCCGTCAGCCGACCTGGGACCGCGCCTGCGCGATCCAGGCGGATATGTTCAAGGAAGCCGGCGCTGTCGGCGGCCTCGACGTCCAGCTCGTCTATTTCCGCGGCTTCGGCGAGTGCCGGGCCTCGAAATGGGTGTCGGACGCCGAGACGCTCGGCGGCCTCATGACGCGAATCGATTGCCGCGGCGGTCTCACCCAGATCGGCAAGGTGCTCGGCCGCGCCTTGGAGGAGACGCGCAAGGCGCAGGTCCAGGCGCTCGTCTATATCGGCGATGCGATGGAGGAGGATATCGACCGGCTTTGCGCCAAGGCCGGCGAGCTCGGCCTCCTCAAGGTGCCGGTCTTCCTCTTCCAGGAGCGCAAGGATCCGGCCGCGACGCGCGCCTTCAAGGAGATCGCGCGGCTCTCGGGCGGCGCGCACCTCACCTTCGACAGCAGCGCCGGCCACGAACTCGCGCGGCTCCTGAAGGCCGTCGCCGTCTACGCGGCGGGTGGGCGCAAGGCCCTCGCCGATCGCAGCGCGAAGGGCGACGACGGCGCGCGCCTCCTCCTGGAGAAGCTCTCGTGATCGTCCTCCTCCTGCCGCTTCTTCTGGGCGTGGCGCTGTTCGGCGCGGCGGTGGTGGCGGGGCGCTGGGTGGCGAACACCAACCCGCAGCAGCTCGCGGCGACGCTGCGCTCGAGCGGCGGTGTCGCGATGATCGCGATCGGCGCGCTCCTCCTGATGCGCGGGCGCGGCCTCATCGGCATGAGCCTCATCACGGCCGGTCTCGGCCGCCTCGGTCTCACGGCGCAGGGGGGAGGGGGATTTGCGGGAGGGCCGTTCGCGGGTGGGCCCTTCGGCCCCGGCCCGTTCGGACCCGGACGGTCGAAGAAGCGGCCGGGTCAATCCTCGACGGTGCGCACGGCGCGCCTGGAGGCGAGCCTCGACCATGATTCGGGCGAGATGAGCGTCACGATGCGGACCGGCCGATTCGCGGGCCGGCGCCTGTCAGACCTCTCGGAGAAGGACGTCATCGCCGTCTGGCGCGAGTGCGCCGACGACGAACAGAGCCGCCTAGTCGTCGAGGCATATCTCGACCGCCGGCGACCCGAGTGGCGTGAAGACGTCGAGGGTCACGCTCACGGCGGGGCGGGCGGCTCGGGCGGCGCGCGCGGCGCTCACAGCTCCGGCGCGATGACGGAGCAGGACGCATATGAGGTTCTGGGTCTTAAGCCCGGCGCTGGCGAGACTGAGATCCGCGCAGCGCATCGCCGCCTCATGAAGGAGATGCACCCGGACCGGGGCGGCTCCGCCTATCTTGCGACCCAGCTCAACCTGGCTAAGGACGTCCTTCTGCGTCGACGGTGACACAACGCTCATTCGGCAACTCACAACTGGCGCACATGGGCGCGCCAGTCATTGGGGGCGCCGGTGCGTTACATCGATACCGCCCAGCATGGCCGGTTGTGGTTAGCGAACTGTTTGCAAGCTTGTTTGGCTTCTTCCTTTGTTTGGAAGCCGGCGAAGCGGGCGCGGTAGAGCGTGCCCTTATCAGTGCGCACTGGAAGCATTAGCCGCTCCTGCTGGCCCATGGCTGGCTCCTGGCGGACAGCGGCCTCCAGGAGATTCGCAGCCTCTTCCTTGCTCGCCACCGCGCCGACCTGGATCTGCCAGCCCGACAATTCCTGCGCGGGGATGGTCACCGCCTCGGTGCGCGCGCCATTGGGGGCTGCGGTGAGGGCGGCGGCGTGGGCGGCGATGAGGTCTGGCATCGCATTCGATTCGCGCGAGCGGGCGGAGCCCATCTCGATCGTGGTGACGCCGGGCGTCGCCTGGGAACGGGCGATCGCCGCGAGAAGGGCGTCGCTGTCGAGCGGCGCGCTCTCGGTCTCGGTGAAGACCGCGAAGGCGGACACGACGCGGCCGTCACGGATGATGTGCTCGGCGGCGATGGTCACGGTCTCGGACTGCGCCGAGCGGGGGAGGGCAGTCGGGCTCGGCATCGGCGCGACGGCGGCGAGCTGGATCTCGGCCGTCTCGACCTCGGCGGGCTCGGTGAGCGCGATGACGGCGGTGAGCGCGTCGGAGGGCACGCGCGGCGCGCTGATCCCGGCCCGCGTCTCGCTCGCGAAGGCGAGCACGGTGTCGGCGATCGGGTCGCCCTCCTTCGCCTTCAGGCGAGAGGCGTAGAGCGTGCGCAGCGAGGGCTTGCGGTCGGGGATCGGCGGCGGGCCGAAATCGCTCCAGGCGGCGAAGAGCATCGGCTGGCCCGACTGCGCCTTCGGCAGATATTTCGCGATGAGGTCCCGCATGTGCGCGTCGCGCGAGGCGCCGGTGTTCCCGCCCATGACGACGGCGACGAGGTGGCGCCCGTCGCGCCGCACCGAGGTCACGAGGTTGAAGCCCGAGGCGCGGATGTAGCCGGTCTTGATGCCGTCCACGCCCTCGACACGGCCGAGCAGCTTGTTGTGGTTGCCGTAGCGGCGGGTGCCGTACTCGAACACGCGCGTCTGGAAGGCGCCATAATATTGCGGGAAGTCGCGCTGGATCGCGATCCCGAGCGTCGCCATGTCGTGCGCGGTCGTGTGCTGGTCGGGGTGGGGCAGGCCCGAGGCGTTGTGGAAGACGGTGTTCTTCATGCCGAGGCGCTTGGCCGTGCGCGTCATGCGCTTGGCGAAGTCCACCTCGGAGCCCTCGATGTTCTCGCCGAGCGCGGTCGCGACGTCGTTCGCCGACTTCGTCACCAGCGCCTTCACGGCGTCGCGCACCGCGATCGTCCCACCCGGCTTGAAGCCGATCTTGGACGGCGGGCGCGCGGCGGCATAGGCCGACACGGTGATCTTGTCGTCGAGCTTGAGGCGGTTCGCGGCCAGCTCCTCGAACGTGATGTAGAGCGTCATGATCTTCGTGAGCGAGGCGGGGTAGCGGACATCGTCCGCGTCCTGCTCATAGAGGACCTTTCCGGCGATCACGTCATAGACGTAGCCGGCATATTTCTCATTCGCGCTCGCACGCCCGGGAGAGAGGAGGAGGGGCAGAAGGAGGCAGAAAACAAAGGTCAGACAGCGCGACAATGCGCTGTGTCGTCGTATGGAGGCGTGCATACGGTCCTTCGACGCTTCGGCTACGGCTGCATCACCGCAAATCGCCGACGGTTGGGGGACAAACACGTCTCCAACAAGGCGCTGGAAGGCGTTACATCCGGGTCAACCGCCGTGGTTGAAAACCGGTTTACGGAATCGGTCTGACTTCAGGCTTGTGGCACGAAAGGCTCGCAAACGTCCAATCTCGCCCCACCGCACGCGCGCCGTGTGGCAGAATCGCGCGGGGGCTGAAGGGTAAATAAAGATGAACGACGCCTCCCTCCTCGCGGTCGATCCCGTCCACGAGAAGGCGATCCGCGCGGCCCGTCCCGACCTCGACGGCGCCCCCCGCGTCGTGCGCTCGGACGGGTGGGACAGCCTCGCGATCGAGGTGGCGGGCCGGGTGATCTTCAAGTTCCCGAAGAACGAGGCGGCGCGGGAGCGTCTCCTGATGGAGCCACCGGCGCTCGACTTCATCGCCCCGCACATCCCGGTGCGGGTGCCGCGCATGCGCCTCCACGAGCGGCCGATCTTCTTCTCCGAGCACGACAAGATCGAAGGCGCGCAGATCGACCCCGAGACCTATGAGCGGCTCGACTCGGCGACGCGCGACCGGCTCGCGGCGACCCTCGCCGAGGTCTACCGCGCCGCCCACGCGCTCGACGTCGACGCCGCGCGTGCGGCGGGATGCGTGCCGGTGGAGGTGTGGCCGGGCGTCGATGCGATCCGCGCCGCCATCGCGCCGCACTTCGAGCCCGAGCTGATGGCCTATGCCGACACCGTGCTCGACGCGGCGCGCGAGGATGACGGCGACGTGACCGTCTTCGGTCACTTTGACACACACGGCTGGAACATGGCCTTCGACCTCGAGAGCGGCCGCCTCGACGGCCTCTTTGACTTCGCGGGGTCAGGCTATGGCGGCCTTCACAGAGATCTTTCCTATCCCGCCTTCGTCCACCCGGATCTCGTCGCGCGCATCCTCGCGCGCTATGCGCCTGGCGCACCCCACCCCATCGATCTCGACCGGGTCATCAACACGAACGCCCAGCTCCGGCTCTACGACGTGATGCGCGCGAGCGAGGCGGAGCGGCCGCGTGTGGTGGAACTCGTGCGCGAGTGGCGGAAAACCTACGATACGTGGCGCGCCGCCCCGGCGGTGGGTTAGCCTTGGCCAAGGGCCGCGGGGCATTCTGTCCCATGGACGATCTTGAACCGGAATGTGGACCATATCATCTAGGATTGGTGTGCCAGCGACCCTTTGACTGCGGCTCCAGAGTCTTTAACATCGAGACCGCGGGCTGCCCTTCATTCCTTCCATCGACCAATTTGGGTGAGAGACGTCCCGCCCGCTTGCGTGTTGATGATCTAAGACCCAGGATGGCAAACATGACGAGCCTTCCGGACCAATCGGCACCGCATGAGACCGGCATCTTGCCGGAGCGGATCTGGCTGTCCGCGCCGAGAGCATCCGACAAAGGCAACGAAAACGGCGGCGATGATGACGGCAACAACGATGCCGGCACACTTGTCATCACGCGGCCGAAGCCGAAGACCAAGCGCCCGAACATGTACCGGGTGCTGCTCTTGAATGACGACTACACCCCGATGGAGTTCGTCGTTCACGTCCTGGAGCGTTTTTTCCAGAAGTCGCGGGAAGAGGCCACTCGCGTCATGCTTCACGTCCACCATCACGGCGTCGGCGAATGCGGCGTCTACACCTACGAGGTGGCGGAAACAAAGGTGACGCAGGTGATGGACTTTGCCCGCAAGCATCAGCATCCTCTCCAATGTGTTATGGAGAAGAAGTGAGGAGCGACCGTGCCGTCATTCTCCCGTAGCCTCGAAAAGGCACTTCATCAGGCGCTCGCCGCCGCGAACGAACGCCGCCAGGAATATGCGACGCTCGAGCACCTTCTCCTCGCTCTTGTCGACGACCAGGACGCCGCCGCGGTCATGCGGGCGTGTAACGTGGATCTCGACCGCCTGCGGCGAGACCTGAGCGAATATATCGACGCCGAACTCGACAATCTCGTCGTCGACGGTGACGACGATTCCAAACCCACCGCGAGCTTCCAGCGCGTCATCCAGCGCGCGGTGATCCATGTGCAATCGTCGGGACGCGAGGAGGTGACAGGGGCGAACGTCCTCGTCGCGATCTTCGCCGAACGCGAAAGCCACGCGGCATACTTCCTGCAGGAGCAGGAAATGACGCGGTACGACGCCGTGAACTACATCAGCCATGGAATCGCGAAACGCGCCGGAATGGGCAGCGAACGCGCACGTGATGCGGAGGATGATACGCCAGCCGAGGAGGGCGGCAGCGGCCCCAAGCGCAAGACCGATGCGCTGGAGGCGTACTGCATCAACCTGAATGAGAAGTCCAAGAAGGGGAAAGTCGATCCCCTCATCGGTCGCGAAAACGAGGTCCGCCGGACCATCCAGGTCCTGTGCCGGCGGCAGAAGAACAACCCCCTCTTCGTGGGTGATCCGGGCGTCGGCAAGACGGCGATCGCCGAGGGTCTCGCCAAGCGCATCGTCGATGGCGAGGTGCCTGAGGTCCTCAACGGCTGCACGATCTTCGCGCTCGACATGGGCGCGCTCCTCGCCGGCACGCGCTATCGCGGCGACTTCGAGGAGCGGCTGAAACAGGTCGTCAAGGAGATCGAGGAGTATCCCGGCGCCATCATGTTCATCGACGAGATCCACACCGTGATCGGTGCGGGTGCGACGTCGGGCGGCGCGATGGATGCCTCGAACCTCCTGAAGCCGGCCCTCTCCTCCGGCGCGATCAAGTGCATCGGGTCGACGACCTACAAGGAATATCGCCAGTTCTTCGAGAAGGACCGCGCGCTGGTGCGGCGCTTCCAGAAGATCGACGTGGCCGAGCCGTCCGTGGACGACGCGATCGAGATCCTCAAGGGCCTCAAGCCCCACTACGAGGAGTTCCACTCGATCAAGTACACGAACGACGCGATCAAGTCGGCGGTCGAGCTTTCGCATCGCTACATCAACGACCGGAAGCTGCCGGACAAGGCGATCGACGTCATCGACGAGACGGGCGCGTCCCAGATGCTGCTGCCCGCCCACAAGCGGCGCAAGCAGGTCGGCGTGCGCGAGATCGAGGCGACCATCGCGACGATGGCGCGCATCCCGCCGAAGACCGTCTCCAAGGACGATGCGGAGGTGCTGCAGACGATCGAGACCAATCTCAAGCGGGTGGTCTACGGTCAGGAAGCGGCGATCGACGTCCTGTCCTCGGCGATCAAGCTGGCCCGCGCGGGTCTGCGCGAGCCCAACAAGCCGATCGGCTCCTACCTCTTCTCCGGCCCGACCGGCGTCGGCAAGACGGAGGTGGCGCGCCAGCTCGCCGAGCTTCTCGGCGTGGAGCTCCTGCGCTTCGACATGTCGGAGTACATGGAGCGTCACACGGTGAGCCGCCTGATCGGCGCGCCTCCGGGCTATGTGGGCTTCGACCAGGGCGGCCTTCTGACCGACGGTGTCGATCAGCACCCGCACTGCGTCCTGCTCCTGGATGAGATCGAGAAGGCCCACCCGGACCTCTTCAACATCCTTCTGCAGGTCATGGACCACGGCAAGCTGACCGACCACAACGGCAAGCAGGTCGACTTCCGCAACGTCATCGTCATCATGACGACGAACGCGGGCGCGGCCGATCTCGCCAAGGCCCCGATCGGCTTCAACCGTCAGCGCCGCGAGGGCGAGGACATGGACGCCATCAACCGGCTGTTCACGCCCGAGTTCCGCAACCGTCTCGACGCGATCGTGCCCTTCAGCCCGCTGCCGCAGGACGTCGTCCACCGCGTGGTCGAGAAGTTCGTCATGCAGCTCGAGGCGCAGCTCGCCGACCGCAACGTCACCTTCGAGCTCTCGGAGGACGCCATCCAGTGGCTCGCCGAGGAAGGCTATGACGAGAAGATGGGCGCGCGCCCGCTCGGCCGCGTCATCCAGGAGCACATCAAGCGGCCGCTCGCCGACGAGGTGCTCTTCGGCGAACTGAAGAAGGGCGGCACCGTGAAGGTGACGATCGTCGAGGACGAGGACGGCAAGAAGAAGTTGAACCTCGAGGCGATCGCCGACCCGGCGGCCCCCGCCCGCGCCATCTCCGACGACGATCCGGACGATTCCGATCCGGGCGACGAGGATGGGCCGGATCCGGAGCCGACCGGCGGCAGCGCCGGCAATGGCGGCTCCTCGCGGATCCCGCGGATCCCGGCATCGAGCTGAGGCTCGGCCGATCGACAATCGGGAAGGGGCGCGCCTGTCGCGCCCCTTTTTCGTTTGCGCCGCCTCACGACGCGCGATGCGTTCGCGCAGCATCGAGGCAAGGCGACCGCTTTCTTTAACAAGACATTATTCGATCTCTGCTGTGATGGCGGGGCCTTGCCGCCGGCCCCTGTGGCCGGCGCAATCGCGCCGGGCGGCGCCGACGCGCCGCTCTCCCTCCTCCAGTGACAGCGGATTGAAGAGTCATGGCGTCTCGCAGGACCTACTCGGACTACTACGATGCACTCGCGTATCGTGAGTCGTCCGACAACTATTTCCTCGAGAGCTCGCAGGGTTATCTCGGCCGCTACCAGATGGGCGAAGCCGCCCTTGAGGAGATCGGCTACTATAGCGGCGACTATACCCCGCAGAACGACTATATCGGCACGTGGACCGGGCGGGACGGGATCCGCTCCAAGCAGCATTTCCTGGAGAATCCCAACGTCCAGGATCAGGCCGCGCGCGAATACACCGAGTGGAACTGGAAGACGCTGACCGAATACGGCTACGACGTCTATGCCGGCCAGGTGTTGAACGGCCAGCGCATGACGGTGTCGGGCATCCTCGGCGCGACCTGGCTCGTCGGCTTCAACGGGATGCGGGCCTATCTGGATTCAGGCGGTCTCAACGTCGCGGTCGACGGCTACGGCACGTCGATGCTCGAATATCTGACCCTCTTCAACGACTACAAATTTCCCGCCAACCGGTTCGGCAACTCGCTGAACGAGGCGAACACGATCGCGGGCGGGGCGGGCGACGACATCCTCTTCGGCAAGGGCGGCGACGACACGCTGATCGGCGGCGAGGGGCGTGACGGGGCGACCTATCGCGGTGCCTTCGACGAGTACGACATCACCGCGACCGAGGAGGGGCTGATCGTCGCGCACGTGCACGGCACCGGCGTCGACGGCACCGACCTCCTGACGGACTTCGAGTTCCTGGAGTTCACCGACCAGACGGTCGAGGTCAGCGATTTCATCGTCGAGGAGCCTGAGGAGCCGGAGAATCCGGAACCCGGTCCGGGCGGGCGCGATCTGGTGGGCACCGCCGACGACGACCTCCTGCGCGGGGGCCGGCGCGGCGACGTGATCGAGGGGCTTCAGGGCAACGACACGCTGAAGGGCGGCGGCGGCGACGATTCGATGCTCGGCGGCCAGGGGGACGACCTCGTGGTCGGCGCGGCGGGCGATGACACGCTGGTCGGCGGCGGCGGACGGGACACGCTCCTCGGCGGCGGCGGGGACGACCGCATCGGCGGCTCGGTCGGCGCCGACACGCTGAAGGGCGGGCAGGGCGACGACAGCCTCGCCGGCGGCGCGAGCCGGGACTTCCTGTTCGGCAATGGCGGCATGGACACGCTGAACGGCGGCAAGGGCAACGACGTCCTGATGGGCGGCCCCGGCGACGACGTCCTCATCGGCGGGGCCGGGTCGGACCGCTTCGTGTTCGACAAGAGCTTCGGCGACGACTGGATCGCGGACTTCGACCCGGACGCCGACCGCCTCGATTTCCGCCGCGCGGACGGGATCGACGTCGCCGATCTCACGCTGTCGGAAAATGATGACGGGGATGCGGTCCTCACCCTCGACGGCAGCACCGTGACGCTCGTCGGCGTCGCCGTGTCCGAGGTGGACCTTCTCAGCATACTCGTTTAGGCGCGGCCGCGTTAGCCCCGAAACGGCGCGCGTGCCACGCGGGCGCGCCTCTAGCGGGGCGGCGCGGCGTCGGCTAAGGCGGACACCATGTCATCCTCCGACGAGTCGTCCGTCCACTGGCAGACATGGTTCTGGCGCGGCGCCGGGCATCTCTTCTCCCTGCCGGCGCTGGTCCTCGTCGGCGCGCAGATCGGCTTTGCCGCGCTCGCGCGCGAGGCGGGTTTCTCGCTCGTCCAGTCGCTGATCCTGACACTCACGGTCTGGGCGCTGCCGAGCCAGGTCGTGTTCGTCGGCATCGTCGGGGCGGGGGCCTCGCTTCCGGCGGTGATGCTCGCCGTGGGGCTCTCGGCGGTCCGCTTCATGCCGATGGTGATGTCGTGGACGCCGGTGGTGCGCACGCCGCAGACGCCGCGCTGGTTCCTGCTCTTCATGTCCTGGTTCGTGGCGGTCACGGCCTGGGTGTTCGCGATGCAGCACCTGCCGGACCTGCCCCGGCGCGGCCGGATGCCCTTCTTCGCGGGCTTCGCGATCTGCCTCACGCTGATGAACACGGCGGTCGTCGGCATCGGCTACACGATGCTCGGCGCCATGCCGCCGGTTGTTGCCGCAATGCTGGTCTTCCTCACGCCCATCTACTTCCTGATGGCGCTTTGGGGCGCGGCGCGGGTGAAGGCGGACCGGTTCGCCCTCGTCGCCGGGCTCATCCTCGGCCCGGTCTTCTCGGTGCTCGCGCCCGACATCGACCTCCTCGCTTCGGGCCTCATCGGCGGCACGATCGCCTATGGGCTCGGACGGCTCGCCTCCCGCAAGGCCGCGTCGTGACAGAAGAGACCGTCAGGACATTCGCCGGGCTCAGCCCCTATCTCGCCATCCTGATCGGGGCGGCGCTGCCGACGCACATCTGGCGCTGGCTGGGCGTTCTCTTCGCGGGCCGGCTCGACGACCAGTCCGAGCTCTTCACCTGGGTGAAGGCCGTGGCGACGGCGCTCGTCGCCGGGGTGATCTCGAAGCTGATCCTGTTCCCGACCGGGCCGCTCGCGACGCTCGATCTGTGGATCCGGATCTTTGCGGCGGCGGCGGGCTTCGGCGCCTATCTGGCGTCGGGTCGCCGCCTGGCGCTCGGCGTCGTGGCGGCCGAACTGGTCCTTCTGATCAGCTGGTTCACGCTCCGCTGAGCGCGGCGCGCAGCTTGTCGGCCGCGGCGCGGATCTCGTCGGCGGGGGCCATCTCGCCGGTGTGCGGGCGCAGCGCCACCCCCTCGAAGCGGGGCAGGACGTGCCAATGGGTGTGGAAGACCACCTGACCGCCCGCGCCCTCCACGAAATGCTGCACCGTCATCCCGTCGGCGCCGAACGCCTTCATGCCGGCTTTCGCGATTCTCTGCACGGTCGCCACGCACGCCGCGAGGTCCGCGGGGGCGATGTCGAGCACGTTGCGCGAGGGGGCCTTCGGAATCACCAGCGCGTGGCCGGTCGTGCGGGGCATGATGTCCATGATGACGATCGTCGCCTCGTCCTCGTAGATCTTTTCGCACGGGAGCTCCCCGCGCAGGATCTTGGCGAAGATGTTTTGCGGGTCGTAGGCGGTCATCGGGTGTCCCCTGGTTCGAGCGTGCGGATCGCGCCGTCCGCGCCGGAGGGGCGCGGCTGGCCGAGGAGGCCGCGCCACCGCCTGTACAGCGCCTGCAGGCGGGTGTCACGGATGCCGAGACGGCGGATCGAGAGTTCGAGCGCGTAGGAATAGAGGCCGAGATCGTCGCCGATCTGGCGGGCGATGGCGCTGCGCGTGTCGCGGTCGACGATCGGCTTCTCGGCGTTGACGTTCGACCAGCGCATCTGGTCGCGCAGCCCGATGAGCGGCAGCATCCGCGAGAATTGCTCGGTGATGCCGACGAAGCCGGCCTCCTCGATCCTCAGCTGTCCGCAATATTGGCTCTGGATGTTTTCGACCTGCGGCAGCGAGACGAACTCATCGAGCGAGATGCCGCGTTCCTGGACGGCCTCGTAGAGCGGCCCGCCATCGCCCTTCGAGGTGCGCACGAAGTGGTAGTAGGAGATAACCTGCTCGACCGGCTCGCGCAGCCAGACCCAGTATCGCGCAGGGTCCGGGATCGTGCGCATGAGGAGGTGGGCGCGCATGTGGCCGTGCAGGATGCGCACGCCCGAGGCGTGAAGGCGGTCCATGAGGTCGGCGTCGAGATCCTTGGGCCGCACCCGCGCCAGGGGATGGGTCTTCGGATTGTTCGGCCCGTAATAGAAGGCGAGGGCGTCGCCATAGCGCGCCTTCAGGATCTGGCCGAACCGGCTCCCGGCGGTCTTCGGGATGTGGATCGAGAGAATAACCGGCCCGTCCCGTCCGACGCGGGCCGCCGGCCTCGCGTCAGGAAGCGCCTTCTTTTCGGAACGGTGCATAGGTGTTGAGCACCTCGTTGTGGTGGTGAACGGCCCGGCGCTCTTCCCGCAGGAACTGCTCGACCGCCGCGCGCAGGCCCGGATGGCTGACATAGTGCGCGGACCGCGTCTCGCACGCCTCGTATCCGCGTGCAAGCTTGTGCTCGCCCTGCGCCCCGGCCTCGACGCGCTGGAGCCCGTGCGCGATCGCGAAGTCGATCGCCTGGTGGTAGCAGACCTCGAAGTGGAGGAAGGGGTGGTCCTCCACGCAGCCCCAATAGCGGCCATAGAGGGTGTGCGAGCCGATGAGGTTGAGCGCCCCGGCGATCGGCCGCCCGCCGCGCTCGGCGAAGACCAGCAGCACCGCATGGGCGAGCCGCTCGCCGAGCATCGAGAAGAAGGTGCGGTTGAGGTAGGGCTTGCCCCATTTGCGCGAGCCCGTGTCCATGTAGAACTCGTAGAACGCGTCCCAATGGTCCTCGGTGATGTCGTCGCCGGTGACCCAGCGGATGGTGATGTCGTTCGCGAGCGCCTCGCGCCGCTCCCGCTTGATCTGCTTGCGCTTGCGGGAGGCGAGGGCGGCGAGGAAGTCGTCCGGGCTCGCATAGCCGCGGTTCGTCCAGTGGAACTGGGTGTCGAGGCGGGCGAGATAGCCCGCATCGTCGAGGACGGCGAAATCCTCCGGCTCCGTGAAGGTGACGTGGACGGATGAGGCGTTCGACTGGTCGGCGAGCGCGACGAGCGCCTGGGCGAGGATCTGTCGCCGCTCCGCCTCGTCTCGGTCGCCGACGAGGAGGCGGGGCCCCTGCGCGGGCGTGAACGGCACCGAGACCTGGAGCTTCGGATAGTAGCTGCCGCCGGCGCGCTCGAAGGCGTCGGCCCAGCCATAGTCGAAGACATATTCGCCGCGCGAGTGGGTCTTGAGGTAGGCGGGGGCGGCCGCGATCGGCGCGCCGTCGGCCCCGCGCACGAAAAGGTGGCGCGGGAACCAGCCGGTGCGCCCGCCGACGCAGCCCGAATCCTCGAGCGCCTTCAGGAAGTCGTAGGTGACGAACGGGTTGAACGGGCGGGGGCCGCGCCCCGACAGGGCGCCCTTCGGACCGAGCGACCATCCCGGATTGGCGAGGTGGTCCCACGCCGCCCGGTCGACCGCCTCGAGACTCCCGACCGCTTCGATCGTCAGTTGGTCCATGATGCACTCCTTCGGCGCCGTGGCGCCGCACACGCCTCAGTCGCTTCAGCCGGCCCCGATCCCGCCAAAGGGTACGAAAAACCCGTCAGCGCGGATGATGGCGCGTCGCCACGGCCGGGAGCGTTGTGCCGAACGCGCGCCGCGCGGCCGTCTCGATCGAGCCGGGATGCAAGGCGCGTGTCAGGCGAGGAAATCCTCGAAGATGATCTGGTCACAGTATCGCGACACCCGGTCGGCCTCGGCGCGGGAGCGGACCGTCCAGGTGAGGACGGGGCGCTTGCGGCGGCCGAGCGTGGTGGCCGGGTGGGGCAATGCCGTGACGTAGTAGGAGATAAAGTCGGGCTGGGTCCGTGCCATGTGGAGCAACATGTCGCGGCCGAAGCGGGTGACCAGAGGGGTCGTGCGTTCCTCGCCGCCGGCGAGGATGCCGAGCGGTGTCGTCTTCAGCGCCTGGCGCAGCATGGCGAGGAGGTCGGGGTCGAAGGTCATGAGCGCCGCGGCGCCGCCATAGGTGTCGAGCGCGCGGGTGATGGCGGCGGCCATGCGTGCCTTGTCCTCGTGCCGCGGCGGCGCCTTCAATTCGATGAAGAGCGCGGCGCGGCCGGCGGTGAGCGCGAGAAGGTCGGTCACGGACGAGAGCGTCTCGTCCGAGCCCGCGATCTGGATCGACCGCAGCTCGTCGAGCGTGCGGTCGAGGATGCGGCCCTTCTCGCGGGTCGTGCGGTCGAGCGTCTCGTCATGGTTGATGACGAGACCGCCATCGGCCGTGAGCTGGAGGTCGATCTCCACCGCATAGTCGGCCGCGATCGCCGCCTCGACCGCGCCCAGCGTGTTCTCCACGAGCGTCTCGTCGTGGAGGCCGCGATGGGCGATCGGCCGGCGCAGCAGCCAGTCGGGGACGATCCCGGTTATGGGAGGACCTCCACCACCGCCTCGACCTCGACGGAGACGCCGAAGGGGAGGTTCGCGACGCCGACCGCGGCGCGGGCGTGCTTGCCCTTCTCGCCGAAGAGGGAGACGAAGAAGTCGGACGCGCCGTTGATCACCTTCGGATGATCGGGGAAGTCCGGGGTGGAGTTGACGAAGCCGTTCACCTTCACGATCCGGGCGATCTTGTCGAGGCTGCCGACCGTGCCCTTGATCTGGGCGAGGATGTTGAGGGCGCACAGCTGCGCGGCGGCCTGTGCATCCTCGATGCTCATCCCGGCGCCGCACTTGCCGACATATTGGAGGCCTTCGGGCGTCATCGGGATCTGCCCCGAGACAAAAAGCAGCGAGCCGGTCTGCACCACCGGAACGTACGAGCCGGCGGGCTTGGCGGCCGGCGGCAGCGACAGGTTCATCGATTTCAGTTTGTCTTCAATGCTATCGGTCATGCTATTCATCCTTGTCGCGCTGCCGATTCATTAGGTGCCATCGGGGAAGACGGTCAAGCCACCGCGCGTTGCGTCTCTTGACGCGCTGCCGTGCGCGTGCGCTAAGCGCGAGCCGATTGGGCGCTCGCCGGGCCGGTTCGGCCGCGGGATCGGGCGCCGACACCATGCAGGTCGCGTTTCCCGCCGCGCGTTTTTGCGCGCGCACGGGAATGACCTTTGAGGAGAGCGCTGATGTTGCTGGCCTTGTCTGTCTCCAACCGCCGCGGGCGCGCGGTCGCCTTCGCGGCGGGCCTGTCCGCCCTTGCCGCAATGTCCGCGCCGGCCGCCGCGGACGGTCTCCTGCCGCACCGGGCCGTCTATGACGTGTCGCTGGCGCGCGCGGAGGCGGGGGCGAGCATGGTCTCCGCCAAGGGCCGCCTGGTGATCGAGATCTCGGGCGGTGCGTGCGAGGGCTATGTCGTCAATTCGCGCTTCGTGACGCGGATCACCGACCGTGAGGGCGACGAGCGCACGACGGACCTGCGCTCCTCCACGTTCGAAACGGTGGATCCGGCGAACTTCACCTTCCTGAACCAGACCTATGTCGACAACGTCCTCGCCGGGGTCGTGAAGGGCGAGGCGAAGGCGACGGCGAGCGGCGTGACGGTGGCCCTCACCGACCCGAAGGAGACGACGATCGAGCTCGGCCGCGCGATGTTCCCGACGAGCCACACGGCGTTCATCCTCCAGGCCGCGCAGGCGGGGGAGACGCTGGTGGAGGCGCCGGTCTTCGACGGCGGCGATTCGGCCGACCAGATCTACCAGACAACGGCGCTGATCGGCCCGCGCCAGACCGGCCTTCCGGGTGCCTCGGCGCTGGAGAAGGACGTGCTCGGCGTCCTCCAGGGCGCGGCGAATGCCGACACCTGGCGGCTCGTGATCAGCTATTTCTCGCAGGACGGCTCGGCGGGCGAGAGCATCCCGGACTACCAGCTCACCTTCCAGATGCTCGACAACGGCATCAGCTACGACGTGAATTTCGACTATGGGACGTTCGCGCTGGTGGGCAAGCTGCGCGAGCTCGAGGTCGGCACCCCGCCCGACTGCTGAGGCGCGGCCATGAAAAATCCCATCGGAGGCGTGAGACCTGCCGATGGGATGAAGGCTAAAAAATATTGCGCGAAAAATAGTCTGAAACAGGGCTTGCGGTGAGTATGTCCTCCAAAAAAGGCTTTGCTTTCCAATAGAGTGCGGACACGGACATGTGGTTTCGCGTGAGCACGGGGCGATAGTCCCAGCCTCCGCGCCATCGCGCCCCCCTCAAATTGAGGGGGCGGTGAATTTTCCTTCCGGCAATGCGCATTGCCTCCCGGAATCGCCAGCGTTTCCTGATCCGCCACTGCAATTGGAAATGAACGCCGGCTAACGGCCGTTCAGGATGAGGCGGATCACGTCGGATTGGCGGCGGGCCTTCAGCTTGTCGCGCGTGCTCGCCTGATAGCCGCGCGCCGTGTGCTCGGTGATGCCGGCGGCTTTCGCGTATTCGATCAGCGTCGCCCCCTCGGCGAGGGCGATCGCGAGCTTCGCTTCCGCCTCCGTCAGCCCGAATTGCAGGCGGGCGGTTCATGTGGCGGACAATGCCGTGCATGTCGATGAGGATGATCCCATCGAATGCCGTGGGCTTCGCTCATCGCGCTCCGATTGCAAGCGCGCCGCGCGGGTCCTCTCTGATGGATTGGTGGCCGCCCTCGGGCGCTCACGCGCGGCGGGAGCGGTCCGCCTTGGCCGGTCCGGTCAGTTGCGGTCGTCCGGCAGGATGGGGAGGGGGAGGATGTCGATGCCTTCCTCGATGAGGGCGCGGGCCTCCTCGATTTCGGCCTGGCCGTAGATGCCGCGCGGCTCGCTCTCGCCATAGTGGATCTTGCGCGCTTCCTCGGGGAAATCGCGGCCGACATCGACGCCGTTCTCTTCCACGGCCTTGCGCAAGGCGAGGAGGGCGGCGCGGAGCCGCTCGGCCCGGTCATCGTTCAGCGTGACGTTGGGGGCCTGGGTCGCCGGGGCGTTGAACTCGGCCTCCGCCGCCGCAACGGCCTGCGGCTCGGCACCGCCTTTGTTGATCGCCGGGGCCATCAGCGCGCGCTCGACCTCGGCCGATCCGCAGACGGGGCACGACAGGAGGCCGGACGTCTGCTGCTTCTCGAATGCGTCGGACGACGCAAACCAGCCGTCGAAGCCGTGTCCCGTGGCGCAGCGCAGAGTGTAGTGGATCATAAGCCGACCGGCGTCTTTCCTTTGGTGGCCAACTTTGCCGTCTTAACTCTCTCGTAAAGTATCGGCCGGAGACCGGGTGGCAAGGGCGCACGCGCCGCTGAATGCCACCACCGGTTCGCAGGCTAATACACCGAGCTTGATCGAGCGTATCCGATTCCGTGCGTGGCGCGTCGCCGCGCTGTCATCGAACCGTCACAGCATCCCTTGCAGGACCGCGTCGAGCTTGCCCGAGCGCTCGAACGTCATGAGGTCGTCCGACCCGCCGACATGGAAGTCGCCGATGAAGACCTGCGGGAAGGTCTGCCGTCCGCTGCGCTTGATCATCACGTCGCGAAGGGAAGGATCCTTCGAGGCGTTGTGCTCGGTGTAGCGCACGCCCTTGGAGTCGAGCAGGCGCAGCGCGCGCGTGCAGTAGCCGCAATAGTCCCGCGTATAGATGTCCACTGTATTGGACATAGGTAAATCCTTAAGATCCGTCTTGGCTGGATATGGTAACGCCGATTGTGCGGGGCAACTGCGTTGACCCATTCGCCGTTGTCAACCGATCGCACCTTGGAAGGCAAGTCCGCCGCCACTTGCGTGCGGCGGATCGGCTCAAGCCGGCTCGCGCACGTCCCCGACCACGCGGGAGAACACCGCGATCGACACCGTGCGCGCGCCGGCCGCCTGGAGGGTGAGGGCGATCGCGTCGGCCGACGCGCCTGTTGTGAGCACGTCGTCCACCACCACCACGGCCTTCCCGGCGACCGCCTCGCGCGTGAAGACGCGGAAGGCCTTGTGAAGATTGTTCGCCCGGTCCTGCCGGTTGAGGCCGACCTGACGGGGCGTGTTGCGCACGCGGCGGACGGCGAAACGGTCGACCGGGACGCCGCTTTCCCCCGAAATCGCGTCGGCGAGGAGGACGGCCTGGTTGAAGCGGCGCGCGGCGAGGCGGCGGCGGTGGAGCGGCATCGGGATGAGGACGTCCGCCCCCGTCGTGATGTCACGGATCGCGGGCAGCATCAGCCGCGCCATCAGCCGCGCGACGCCGGGCACGTCCTGATATTTGAGGGCGTGGACGAGGCGGCGGCTCATCGGCCCGAACACCGTCGCGGCGCGGGCGCGGTCGTAGAGCGGATGGTTCCAGCGCAGTTCGGGCGAGCGGGCGGTTGGGCCCGCGTCGAAGGCGAGCGGCGTTCCGGTGATCGGGCAGATCGGCGGGGTGATGATCTCGAGCGTGCGCCAGCATTCGGCGCAGAGCGCATGCGGCTCCACCACCGGCCGCCGGCATCCGAGGCAGATCGGCGGGACGAGCGCGTCGAGCACGCGCCGCCACAGCCCGTCGGCGCGATCAGGGGGCGGGGCGGAGGGGGCGAGGGCGTCTTCCATCGCGCCACGGTAGCGCGGCGCTTGGTGCAATCATAGGTGTATATTGCGCGGCGCAAGGGGCGGCGGATAGAGGTGGCGTGTCCTCCGCCCGATCAGGTGTCATGTTCGATCGCGCCAAGCTCCGTCACCGCCCGCATCTCGCGACGGCCGATTTCCTCCACACGCTCGTCGCGGGCGAGCTGGTGGACCGCCTCTCGCTCGTGACGCGCCATTTCGAGCGCGGTCTCGCGGTCGGCCCGCTGACGCCGGCGTTGCGCGAGATCTGGGCCGGGATGCCCATCGATTGGACCTTCGCGAGCCCGGACGCGGCCGATCGGCCGGACGTCGTCGCCGACATCGCGATGCCGTTCCGGCGCGCCTTCCCGCTCGCGGTGTCGATCAACGAGATCCACCTCGCGGACGATCCGGTCCGCGTCCTCGGCGAGATGCGCGGGACGCTCCAGGCGGACGGGCTCTTCCTCGGCGCGGTCGCGGCGTCGGGCACGCTCGCCGAACTCGTCGACGCGTTGCTTTATGCCGAGGCGGAGATCTCGGGTGGCGCCGCGATGCGCGTCGCGCCCTTCGGCGACGTGCGGCGGTGGGGGGACGCGCTCTCGCGGGCGGGGTTCGCGCTGCCGGTCGCCGACGAGATCCGCGTGACCGTGCGCTATGACAGCCTCTTCGCGCTCCTGAAGGACATCGGCGCGATGGGGCTGCGGGGCATCCTGACCGAGCGGAGCCCGGCGCCGCGCGCGCTCTTCGCGGCGGCCGACGCGCACTATCGCGCCCACCATGCCGACGCGGACGGGCGGCTGCGGGCGACCTTCGCGTTCGCCCTCCTGTCCGGCTGGGCGCCCGACCCCTCGCAGCAGAAGCCGTCGAAGCGCGGCTCGGCGTCGATGCGGCTCGAGGATGCGCTGAAGGCGATCGACCCGGAATAGGCCGCTCGCCCCTGGCGCGGTCTTAGTCGCGCAGCGCCGCGATCGCCTGGCGATAGTCGGACTTGCCGAAGACGGCCGATCCCGCGACGAGCACGTCCGCGCCCGCCGCCTTCGCGGCCGGGGCGGTCTCGGCGGTGATGCCGCCATCCACCTCGATCCGAATCGGGCGGTCGCCGACGAGGCGCTTCACCGAGGCGATCTTCTCCGGTGCGTTCGGCAGGAAGCGCTGTCCGCCGAAGCCCGGATTGACGGTCATCACGCAGACGAGGTCGACCCGGTGGAGGACATTCTCGATGGCGCTCGCCGGGGTCGCCGGATTGAGCGCGACGCCAACCTTCACCCCATGGTCGCGAATGGCCTCCAGCGCGCGGTCGAGATGGCGCGTCGCCTCGGCATGGACCGTGATCCCGTTCGCGCCGGCATCGACGAAATGGGCGATGTAGGGCTCGAACGGCTCGATCATGAGGTGGACGTCGAACGGGATGTCCGTCGCCGGCCGCAGCGCCTTGATGAGAGCCGGGCCGAACGAGATGTTCGGCACGAAGTGACCGTCCATCACGTCGAGATGCAGCCAGTCCGCGCCGGCCTCTGCGATCGCCGCCGCTTCCGCGCCGAGCCGGGTGTAGTCCGCCGCGAGGAGGGAGGGGGCGACGACGAGGGAGGGAGCGTCCCAGCTCATAGAGGATTGTCCGGGTTGGCGAGGATCAGCACCCAATAGGAGTGGTATCGGCCCTTGTCGGTGAGGGCGAGGCCGATGCCCATGTGGGTCACGTCGCGGATGAGAAGGTTCTTGTTGTGGCCGCTCGACCCCTTCCATCCGTCGACCGCCATGACGAGCGTCGGATAGCCGGAGCCGAGATTTTCGGCCGCGCGGGACGCGCCGTAGCCGGCCGCGTCGAGGCGGCGGGCGAGGCCGCTCGCGGTGTGCATGTCGGTCGCGAGCGTGTCGCGCCGGGCGAGCTCGCGCGCCGTGTTCGCGGCGATCGCGTTGAGGCGCGGGTCGACCGTCAGCGGCGGGCGGCCCTTGGTGGCCCGGTGCGCGTTGATGAGCTCGGCCGCGGTCGCCGGACTGACCGTCCGCTCGCGCGGCACGTCAGGCACTCTCGACGGCGGTTTCTTTTCGCCGAACCCGCCGCAGCCGGCAAGCGCGATGGCGGCCAGGAAGAGGATGAGAAGACGCATTCGCATGTGCGCTCCATGCACGGTCCGGGCGGACCACTCAAGGGGAACTGTTGCGGCCCTGCGTTGCGGAGCCCGCACGCGGGCGTCGCACCGTGGAACCGGAGCCCAGGGTGCGGCGTAGGAAGTAAGACTGGTGTGCGAGGATTTATGGCTGATCGATCGGTCGCCGTCGCCGTGATCGGTGCGGGGACGGCTGGACTTGCGGCATTGCGCGCCGCGCGACGCGAGACCGACAATGTGCTCCTCATCGAGCACGGGCCATTCGGAACGACGTGCGCCCGCGTCGGCTGCATGCCGTCCAAGCTCCTCATCGCCGCCGCGAACCAGGCCGAAGCCATCCGCCGCGCACCCGAGTTCGGGATCGGCGTGGACGCGTGGTCGGTCGACGGCACCCGCGTGATGCGCCGCCTCCATGCCCTGCGCGACCATTTTGTCGGCCACGTCCTGGAATCGGTCGATGCCATTCCGGAGCGGCTGAAGCTCATCGGCCGCGCGCGCTTCGACGGCGACCAGCGCCTCTGCGTCGAGACGCATGCGGGCGAGATCATGGTCGACGCGGAGCGGGTGGTGATCGCGACCGGCTCGCGCGCGACCGTCCCGCCCGAGTTCAGCGGCCTCGACAGCGCCCGCATCAGCGACGACGTCTTCACCTGGAGCGACCTGCCGAGCTCGCTGACGATCGTCGGGGCGGGGGTGATCGGGCTGGAGATCGGCCAGGCGCTCGCCCGGCTCGGCGTGCGGGTGAAGGTGCTGACGAAGGGCGGCCATATCGGCCCGCTCACCGATCCGGACCTCGCCGAGCACGCCCGCGCGATCTTCGAGACCGCGTTCGACCTCGTCGCCGACTACCAGCTCACCGAGATCAGCGACACGCCGGAGTCGGTCACGATCGACTACCGTGCGCAGGGGCGGGACTTCTCGGTGACCGCCGAGCGCGTGCTCCTGACGCTCGGCCGCGCTCCCAACGTCGACGGGCTGGCGCTGGAGACGACCTCCCTCGCGCTCGACGGGGACGGCGTGCCGGACTTCGACCGCGAGACCGGGCGCTGCGGCGAGAGCTCCATCTACATCGCCGGCGACGTGATGGACGAGGCGCCGCTCCTCCACGAGGCCTCGGACACCGGCACGATCGCCGGCCTCAACGCCGCGCGCCATCCGCTGGCGATGGCGGCGCGGCGCAAGGTGCCGATGACCATCGTCTTCAGCGCGCCGCAGACCGCGCTCGTCGGCGAGACGCACCGGGCGCTGACCGATCGCGGGGCGCGCTTCGTGACCGGCGCGGTGGACTTCGCCGACCAGGGGCGGGCGATCGTGATGGGGGAGGGGCTCGGGCGGCTCCACCTCTACGCGGAGGCGGAGACCGGGCGCATCCTCGGCGCGGAAATGCTGGCGCCGGAGGCGGAGCACCTCGCCCACATCCTCGCCCTCGCGATCGATCGCGATGCGCGCCTCGAGGAGATGATGGACCTCCCCTTCTACCACCCCACGGTGGAGGAGGGGCTGCGCACCGCGATCTGCGATGCGCTCGCGAAGCTCGGCCAGCGCGACTGTCTCCTGCCGCACGGCCTCTCCTTCAGCGCGGGCGCGTGAGGTGGGTCAGCTCAGGAGGTCGTCGAAATTGCTGACGAGGCGGAAGTCGCCGGGGTCGACCGTGGCGTTGCCGCTCGTCTCGTAGGAGAAGCCGAAGAGCTTCGTGACCTCGCCGGGCGCGAGGTCCGGACGGGAGGTGCCCTCCCACGGCTCCACCGCGAAGGTGCGGTTGTAGAAATCCGCGCCCCAGACCTCGTTGGTGACTTTGATGTCGCGGTCCACGAAGCGCATCTCGATGTTCTCGAGGTCGGTCAGCGTCGTGTTGCCGATATTGCGGATGTAGACCTCCGCCGACGCCCCGTCTTCGTAGACGTTCGAGATCTTCACCGTGATGCGGAAGCCGACCTCGTTCTTGATCTCGTCCCCGTCGAAATCCACCGGCTTGTAGTTCACGGGGACGAAATCCTCGCCCTCGATGATGACATTGTCCGGCCGGTCGCGGACGAAGAAGCCGAACAGCTCGATCTCCGAATCCTTCGCGACGCTGCGCTCGCCCGCGCTCGCCATGTCGAAGACGCCGTCGCTATAGTCGGCGTTGTACGTGCGGTCGCCCTCGACGGTGACCTTGCCCGCCTCGGTGAAGCGCAGGTCGAGATCTTCGATGTTGGCGATCGTGACGGTGGATTCGTTGCGCAGGAACACCGAGTAGATCTCGACGACGCTGTCGCCGTCCATGAACTGGCCGGTCTTGCGCACGCTGAGGGAGAAAACGTCGTCCTTTTCGACGACGCGGTCGTCTCCGCCGCCGCTGTTGGCGGGCGGCTCGCGGTAGCGGTCGCGGATGTCCTTCTGGGTCAGGATCGCGTTCTTGACGAAGATCTGGTCCCCGGTCTCGACATTTTCGATCAGCGTGCCGCGCCCGTTGAAGAGCTCGATCCGGCCCGACGCGATGACGCGCAGGTCCCCGGTGAGGTCGACGATCTGATCGCCGGCGCGATAGTCGCGGATGATGTCGCGCGAGCGGCCGCCGTCGAAATCACGCGGGCCGAAGATGAAGGCGTCCGCCCCGGCCGAGCCCGCGAGGAGGTCGCTGCCCGGCCCGCCATAGATGATGTCGTTGCCGTCGCCGCCGATGATCGTGTCGGCGCCGGCCCCGCCCTTCAGGAGGTCGTCGCCGCGCGCGCCCTGGATCGTGTCGCGGCCCGCCCCGCCATCGACGAAATCGTCGCCCGCGCCGGCGACCACGCGGTCGTTGCCCCCTTGCGCGAGGATCACGTCGTCGAGCTTCGTGCCGCGCACGCGCGAGGAGGCGTTGTCGTCGATCACCCAAAAGTCGCGGAAGCCGTCGAGCGGCTCGGCATAGTTGATGAGCCCGCGCACGCCGCGCACGTCGATCTGCTTGATGCCGTTGTTGATCGGCTCTTCGCGAAGCTGGACGAGGATGTCTTCGAGGTCGCCCTGCTTCACCCCGCGCGGCAGGCCGATATCGATGAGCTTGTTCGGCTTGCGGGCGAGATCGTCGAGGAAGCGCTGAAAGCCCTGGCGCTCCACATCGTCGGAGATGTTGCTGATGACGTAGCCATCCTTGCGCGTGAAGCGGACGGTCGAAAAGGATCCAATTCGCGCCATATTCGTTCTCCGGGCAGCAACGCCACGATTCGGCCAAATTCAGTGGGGCGCAGACTGATAGCGGAAAGCGCGCGCGATGCGAACTGCCGAAATCATAAGCTTCCGTAATGTCGGTTATCGCACGCGATTTCGCGCTGGATCGTGCGCCGTCATTCTGTGTATCGGGCGCGGACGGTGTTTTCGTCCGGCGATAATGAACTAGAATTTTGCACCGATGCGTGCACGCCCCCTGCCGTGCGCGAAGTCTCACCCATGGAGCCCGTCGAATGCCGCTCAGCTCGTCGCGCGTTCGCGCCTTGAACGCGGTGGTGGAGGAGGGCGGCTACTCCGCGGCCGCGCGCCGGCTCGGCGTGTCACAGCCGGCGATCACCCAGCACATCCGCGAGCTTCAGGCGGAGTTCGACGTGGTGCTCTTCGACCGCACGCCGACGGGACTCGTGCCGACCGCGCTCTGCCGCGATCTCTACCGGATCACCTCCGCGATCAGCCAGCGCGAGGACGACGCGCTTTTGCTGCTGCGCCAGGCGCAGGAGTTCGACCGGGGGGAGCTGCGTGTCGGGCTCGGCAACGCGATGCCGGGGATGCGCCTCATCGGCAGCTTCCAGCGCCGCTATCCGGGCGTGCGCGTCCATGTGGAGATGGGATCGTTCCAAAAGATCATGGAGGCGGTGGTCGAGCAGCGGGTCGATGTCGGCGTGCTGCCCGACGTCCCGGACGACGGCCGTTTCCGCCGCATCGTCTGCGCGCGGCAGGACGTTGTGGCGATCGTCCACCCGTCCGATCCGCTGGCGGAGCGGACGGCGGTGCGTCTTGCCGAACTGATGCCGCACAGGCTGATCTTCCGCGACCGGACCTCGCGCATGCAGCGCACGCTCGACGCCGCGATCGCCGCCGCCGGGCTCGACCCGCGCCCCTCGATGGTGCTCGACACGCGCGACGGGGTGCTCGAGGCCGTCGCCAACGGGCTCGGCGTCGGCTTCATCTGGCGCCATGGCTCCTCGCGCGAGGACAGGATGCACCGGCTGACGGTGGTGGAGCTTGCCGCCAAGATCGACGAGCACGTCTTCCACCTCGCAAACCCCGTCCCGCGGATCGCGCCGCATTTCATGAGCGTGGTGGGCGCCGAGAACCTCCCCTGAGGGGCGCTGCCGCGGCATTCAAGCAACGCCCGCAAGTAAACGACTCCTGCCGGCGGATTCCGTCCCGCTCCACCAACGACAACACAGGGGCGCTGCGCCATAACGGACAGCATTCGAGTTGCGTTGATCTTTCATGGAGCCGGTATGCGCCGCCTACTCGCCGTCCTGTTCGTTGCAGTGCTGGCCGGGTGTACGTCCTCGCCGCCGACGACGCAGGGGCCGAGCCTTGCCGCCGCGCCCGCCGAGCCGCTCCAGCCCGTCGCCGCGCCGACCATCGCCGCCCGCGCCTATGCCGCGATCGTGGTCGACGCCAATAGCGGGAAGATCCTCCACGAGGACGGGGCGCGGAGCCTGCGCTATCCGGCCTCCCTCACCAAGATGATGACGCTCTATCTCTTGTTCGAGCAGCTGGAGTCGGGCCGCCTCACCACCGCCTCCGCCCTCCAGGTGAGCGCGGAGGCCGCGAGCCGCCCGCCGACGAAGCTCGGCCTCAAGGCCGGTTCCACGGTGACGGTCGACACCGCGGCGCGCGCGCTCGCCGTGCGCTCGGCGAACGACGTCGCCGTCGTCGTCGCGGAGAATATCGCGGGGTCGGAGGAGGCCTTCGCCGGGATGATGACGCGCAAGGCGCGCCAGCTCGGCATGTCGCAGACGAATTTCCACAACGCATCCGGCCTGCCGGATCCGCTGCAATATACGACGGCCATGGACATGGCAATTCTCGGCCGTGCCCTCTACGACCGCTACCCGCGCTACGCCAAATATTTCGAGCTCGAGGAGCTCACCTACAATGGGCGCACCTGGAAGAACACGAACAAACTCCTCAACAAGGTCGAGGGCGTGAACGGCATCAAGACCGGCTACATCCGCGATTCGGGGTACAATCTTTGCACGTCCGTCCAGCGCGGCGGAAAGCACATCATCGCGTGTGTGCTCGGTGGCAAGAGCGGGACTGCCCGGAACAAAAAGATGGAGGAGCTGATCGAGAGCAACATGCCGCAGGCCTCCGGCGGCGGGTTGTTCGGGTTCTAGCTTCTCGGCCGGGGTCTACATTGTCACTCTCCGCTGGCAGGATCGGCCGATCGGTCGGCTTGTACGAGCAAGGAGAGTTCTATGGACGCGACCATTGTCGATCTCGAAGGCGCCCGCGCCGAGATCCGTGCCGCGACCCTCGGTGACGAGGCCACGCTTCTGGAGGGGCTCGCCGCCGCCTCCGGCCTCGATGCGGCGACCCGCGCGGCGAATGCCGTCCGCGCGGCCGAGATCGTGGAGGCCGTGCGCAAGGCCGCTTCGCCCGGCCTCATGGAGACCTTCCTCGCCGAATACGGGCTGTCGACCGACGAGGGCATCGCCCTCATGTGCCTCGCCGAGGCACTGCTGCGCGTTCCCGACGCGCAAACCATCGACGCGCTGATCGAAGACAAGATCGCCCCGGCCGACTGGGGCAAGCATCTCGGCCATTCCTCCTCCTCACTCGTGAACGCCTCGACCTGGGCGCTCCTCCTCACCGGCCGCGTCCTCGACGAGCGCGGCAAGGGTGTCGCGGGCGCGCTGCGCGGGGCGATCCGCCGGCTCGGCGAGCCCGTGATCCGGACCGCGGTCGCCGAGGCGATGCGACGTCTCGGCCGCCAGTTCGTGCTCGGCGAGACGATCGACGGCGCGTTGAAGCGTGCGGCGGGGATGGAGGCGAAGGGCTACACCTACTCCTACGACATGCTGGGGGAGGCGGCCCGCACGGCGGCCGACGCCGAGCGCTACCGGATCGCCTACGCCAACGCGATCGACGCTATCGCGACGCGCGCCGACAAGAACGACCCGCGCCTCAATCCGGGCATCTCGATCAAGCTCTCCGCCCTCCACCCGCGCTATGAGTGGGCGCAGCGGGAGGATTGTGTCGGCGCGCTGGTGCCGATCGTGGCGGACCTTTCGCGCCAGGCGGCAGCCGCCAACATGGGCCTCAATATCGACGCGGAGGAGCAAGACCGGCTCGACCTCTCGCTCGACATCATCGCCGCCGTCGCCGCCGACCCCCGGCTTTCCGGCTGGGACGGGTTCGGCGTCGTCGTGCAGGGCTACGGGCGGCGCGCGCTCCCCGTCATCAAGTGGCTCGATGCGCTCGCCCGCACCACGAAGCGGCGCCTGATGGTGCGCCTCGTGAAGGGGGCCTACTGGGACTATGAGATCAAGCGTGCGCAGGTGACGGGCGTCGAGACCTTCCCGGTCTTCACCCGCAAGGCCGGGACGGACGTCTCCTATCTCGGCTGCGCCCGCGCGCTCCTGGACCGGGCGGACCAAATCTACCCGCAATTCGCGACCCACAATGCCCACACAGTGGTGAGCGTCCTCTCCATGGCGAAGGGCGAGCGGTTCGAGTTCCAGCGCCTCCACGGCATGGGCGAGGCGCTGCACGAGGTCGTGCGCAAGGAGACGGACGTGCGCTCGCGCATCTACGCCCCCGTCGGCGCGCACGAGGATCTGCTCGCCTATCTCGTCCGCCGCCTCCTCGAGAACGGCGCCAACTCGTCCTTCGCGAACCAGATCGTCGACCATCGCGTCCCGGCGAGCGTCGTCGCGGCGGACCCGTTCGACAAACTCGCCCGCGCGCCGGTCGTGAACACCAAGCTGCGCCAGCCGCCCGCGCTCTTCGGCACGCGCCGCAACTCGCGCGGGTGGGACCTTGCCGACCCGATCGGCGAGGCGGCGTTCGAGGCCGCGCGCGCCCCCTTCGAGTCCGAGACGTGGCTCGCCGAGCCGCTGACGGTGACCGAGGCCGCGATCTCGGGCGAGGCGCCGGTGGTGAACCCGGCCCGTTCCGACGATGAAGTCGGCCGCGTGCGCGCGCTCGCCCCGGCCGCGGCCTCGGCCGTGATCGCGAATGCCGCGGCGGGGGTGGACTGGGCGAGCGCCGACGAGCGCGCCACGGCGCTGCGGCGCACGGCCGACCTCTACGAGGACCACGCCGGCGCGTTCTTCGCGCTCTGCGCCCGTGAGGCGGGCAAGTCGCCGATCGATGCGGTGGCGGAGCTGCGCGAGGCGGTGGACTTCCTGCGCTACTACGCGGCGGAGGCCGAGCGCGAGGCGCCCGATCCTCTCGGGATCGTGGTCGCGATCTCGCCCTGGAACTTCCCGCTCGCGATCTTCACCGGCCAGATCGCTTCGGCGCTCGCCGCCGGCAACGCGGTGGTCGCCAAGCCCGCCGAGCAGACGCCGCTGATCGCGACCTTCGCGGCGAAGCTTTTCCATGAGGCGGGTGTGCCGCGCGCGGCGCTCCAGCTTGTCCCCGGCGACGGGGCCGTCGGCGCCGCGCTGGTCGGGGAGCCCGGCATCGCGGCCGTCGCCTTCACCGGATCCACGGCGACGGCGAAGGCCATCGACCGCCAGCTCGCCAAGACCGCGCCCGACGCGGTGCTCGTCGCCGAGACGGGCGGGCTCAACGCCATGATTGTCGATTCCACCGCGCTCCCCGAGCAGGCCGTGCGCGACATCGTCGCCTCCGCCTTCCAGAGTGCCGGCCAGCGCTGCTCGGCGCTGCGCATCCTCTATGTCCAGGAGGACGTCGCCGACCGCGTCGTGAAGATGCTGCGCGGGGCGATGGACATCCTCGTCATCGGCGATCCGTGGGCGCGCACGACCGATATCGGGCCGGTGATCGACGGCGAGGCGAAGGCGAAGATCGAGGCGCACGTCTCCGAGGCGGCGAGGGCTGGACGCCTCGCCCTGCGCGTCGGGCCGGAGCATGGTCTCTTCGTGTCGCCGACGCTCATCAAGGTCGGCGGGATCGAGGATCTGAAGGAGGAGATCTTCGGCCCGGTCCTCCATGTGGCGACCTTCGCGGCCGAGCGGATCGACGACGTGATCGCGGCGATCAACGCCAAGGGGTACGGCCTCACCTTCGGCCTCCACACCCGGATCGACGACCGGGTCGACGAGGTGGTCCGCCAGATCCACGTCGGCAACATCTACGTGAACCGCAACCAGATCGGTGCGGTGGTCGGCTCGCAGCCGTTCGGCGGGGAGGGGCTCTCGGGCACCGGCCCCAAGGCGGGCGGGCCGCGCACGATCGCGCGCATGGCGCGCCGCGCCGCCGAGTGGCTGCCGGCGGACGAGGGACCGGCCGCCACGCGGGCCGACATCCAGGCCGCGCTCGACACGGTGCGCCCGCTCACCGAGCCGGTCTCGGTCGCCGACCTTCCGGGGCCGACGGGCGAATCAAACCGCCTCTCCACCTTCGCGCGCGGCAAGGTGCTGTGCGCCGGGCCGACGCTGCGGCGCGCTCGCGCGCAGGCGGCCGCCGCGCGTGAGGCGGGCAACGCGGCGGTGATCGTCGCGCCAGGCGCGGTCGATGCGGGTGATCCGCACCTCGCCGTCGTCGACGGCGTGCTCGACCCGGCGGACCTTGCGACCCTCCACGGCCTCTCCGCGCTCGCCTATGAGGGGGACGATCTCGGACCGGTGCGGCGGGCGCTCGCGGAGCGCTGGGGGCCGATCATCCCGGTGATGGGGGCGAGCGATTCCTTTGTCATCGAACGGCATCTTTGCATCGACACGGCGGCAGCCGGCGGCAACGCCAAGCTCCTCTCCTCGACGGAGGACGACACTTTCGTGGCGTCGGGCGGTGGTTGACTGAAGATTTAATCTTACAGCCGGTCGAGCCGTGTTAGGGTCCCGGCAAGGCCCCGGTTGAGTCAGGAGGAGCCAGCGGATGAACAACACCACCAAGGGTACCGCTGAATTCCTGCGCTTTTTGATCACCCACGCGGCGATCGGGGTGGCCGGCGCGGTTGCGATGGTGGGGCTTTGCCTCGCAACTGACTTCTTGAATCTCTGGACACTCGTGAGTTCCAGTGATGCCGGCCCCCTCGCCGTGGCGGTGATGACGGTCTTCTTCGCGATCACCTTCGCCAGCGTGCAGATGGGCTTTGCCATCATGCTGCGCGCCGAGGACAACGGACCGCCGCGCGCCAAGATGTTCCGCCTCGTCCCCGCCCGCGTGACACCGCGCGAGGGCATGGTCGCCGCGACGGCGCGCGCCTCCGCCCGCAAGAACCGCTGATCCCGCCCGCCGCCACCCGGCGGCGCGACGGACCAACGCGCCTTTCACCCCGAGGGGCCGCGCGCTGACGCCCGCGCTGCCAGGGCGCTTGCCGGACCTCGATCGTTGCGACAATGCGGCGCATCGGGTGGTCGCGATCAGCGCCCTTGCAGATTTTTCAAATTCAAGCTTCTCTTTCGTTCGTACACCCTAAATCGACGGGCTTCTTGCAACTCGTTCGCAATTGCAGTATCTAGATGAGACTGGATCTCATATTCAACTGGCTTTCGGCGGCACGATGACATTCGACGAATACCAACCCGAGCGGACCCCGCTCCCGACCCGCCGCCACCTGCTGACGGCCGCCCTCGCCGCGGCGTCGGCCACAGCCTTCGCCCCGCGTCTCGCCTTCGCGGCGGGCCCGCTCACCGTCGTCGCCACCACGGGCATGATCGCGGACGCCGCGCGCCGCGTCGGCGGCGATCTCGTCGAGGTGAAGGGGCTGATGGGTCCGGGCGTCGACCCCCATTCCTACCGCCAGACGCGCACGGACATCGTGGCGCTCACCCGCGCCGATCTCGTCCTGTGGCACGGCCTCTATCTGGAGGCGCAGATGGAGGAATTTCTCGTCAAGCTCGGCGCGCGCAACACGGTGGTGCCGGTCGCCGACTCCCTCGCCAAGGACCGTCTCCTCGCCCACGCCCAATATGAAGACAAGTTCGACCCGCACGTGTGGATGAGCCCCGGCCTCTGGCACGACGTGATCCCCGCCGTGCGCGACGCGCTGATCGAGGCGCTGCCGGAGGGGGAGGCGACCTTCCGCGCCAACGCCGAGGCCTATGAGGGCGAGATCGCCGCCCTCGGCGAATACGTCGCCAAGGTGATGGCGACGGTTCCGGCGGAGCGGCGCGTCCTCGTCACCGCGCACGACGCCTTCTCCTATTTCGGCCGCGACTATGACGTGGAGGTCGTCGGCGTCCAGGGCATCTCGACCGAGAGCGAGGCCGGCCTCGCGCGGATCGAGGAGATCGTTGACGCGCTCGTGACGCGCAAGATCGAGGCGGTCTTCGTCGAGACCTCGGTCTCGGACCGCAACATGCGCGCGCTCGTCGAAGGGGCCGGTGCGCGCGGCCACGCGGTGCGGATCGGCGGCGAGCTCTTCTCCGACGCCATGGGCGAACCCGGCACCTACGAGGGCACCTATCTCGGCATGATCGACCACAACGCGACGACCATTGCGCGCGCGCTCGGCGGGGATGCGCCGGCGCGCGGGATGGTCGGCGCGCTGAGCGCGACCATTTAGGACAGAGTATGACCGCAAGCGCTCTCGAACTCGCATCGATGGACGGGCGGACCGCCAGCGCCGCCGACCTCGCCATCGCGCAAAGCCCGCTCGCCGTGCGCGGGCTCACCGTCTCCTACGGCGACAAGCCGGCGGTCTTCTCCGTCGACGCCACCTTCCCGGCGCAGGCGATGACCGCGATCATCGGCCCGAACGGGGCCGGCAAGTCGACCCTCCTGAAGGCCGCCCTCGGCATCATCCCGCGCCTCTCCGGCATCGTCACCGTGTTCGGCGCGCCGATCGAGACGGCGCGGCGGCGCGTCGCCTACGTCCCCCAGCGCGCGAGCGTCGACTGGGACTTCCCGACCCGCGTCATCGATGTCGTCCTCATGGGGATGTACCAGCAGCTCGGCCTCATCCGGATCGTGCGGGAGAGCCACCGGGCGAAGGCGCGCGCGTGCCTGGAACAGGTCGGCATGGCCGATTTCGCGGACCGCCAGATCGGCCAGCTCTCCGGCGGCCAGCAGCAGCGCGTCTTCCTGGCGCGTGCGCTCGCGCAGGACGCGGACATCTACCTCCTCGACGAACCCTTCGCCGGCGTCGACGCGGCGACCGAGAAGGCGATCATCGACGTCCTCAAGACGCTGAAGGCGGCCGGCAAGTCGGTCGTCTGCGTCCATCACGACCTTGCGACGGTGGTCGACTATTTCGACCACGTCTTCTTCATCAACGTGCGCAAGATCGGGGAGGGGCCGGTCGCGACCACCTTCACCGCCGAGATGCTCCAGGCGACCTATGGCGGACGCCTCGCGAGCACGCACATCGACCAGCTCCGCTTCGGCTGATCCCGTGAGCCCGTTCCTCGCTGCGCTCACCCTCCAGGCCGGCTACAATTCCGCGCTCGTTGCGATCGGCGCGGCGCTCCTCGGGCTCGCGGCCGGGGCGGGCGGCACCTTCCTGTTCCTGCGCAAGCGCGCCCTCGTCAGCGACGCGGTCGCCCACGCGACGCTGCCGGGTGTCGGCCTCGCCTTCATCCTGATGGTCTCGCTCGGCGGTGACGGGCGCAACCTCGTCGGCCTTCTCGCCGGCTCGGCGCTGTCGGCCTTCATCGGCCTCGTCGCCGTGGAGTGGATCTCGCGCCGCACGCGCCTTGCCGAGGACACCGCGATCGGCGGCGTCCTCTCGGTCTTCTTCGGCTTCGGCGTGGTGCTTCTGACGCTGATCCAGACGATGTCGTCCGGACGGCAGGCGGGCCTCGAAAGCTTCCTCCTCGGCTCCACCGCCGGGATGCTGATGGCGGACGCGGCGGTCATCCTCGCGGGCGGGGCGGTCACCGCGCTCGCGATCGTGCTCCTGCGCCGCCCGATGACGCTCGTCGCCTTCGACCCCGAATATGCCGCCGCGATCGGCATCAACGTCGCCCGCGTCGATATCGCGATGATGGGCATCGTGATGGCGGTGACGGTGATCGGACTGAAGCTCGTCGGCCTCATCCTGATCGTGGCGCTCCTCATCATCCCGGCCGTCGCCGCGCGCTTCTGGACCGAGCGCTCGAACGACGTCATCTGGATCGCGGGCCTCATCGGCGGCGCATCTGGCTATGTGGGCTCGGCGCTGTCGGCCTCCGCGCCGGCGCTCCCCACCGGGCCGATCATCGTCCTGACGGCGGCGGCGATCTTCCTCGTCTCGCTGCTCTTCGCGCCGGGCCGGGGCGTGCTCGCGGCGGTGATCCGCCACCGCCGCTTCCAGCGCCGCGTCCACCGTCGGCAGGGCCTCCTCGCGCTCTCGCGCGCCGAGCCGATCCACGACCCCTTCACCCTCTCCGAGCTGATCCGCGAGAAGCTGATCCGCGCCGACGGCGTCGCGACCGAGGCGGGCCGCGCGCAGGCCGCGAAGGCCTCGCGGGACGAGCGGCGCTGGGAGATCGCGCGCGTCCTCTACCAGGACACCGCGCTCGCCGGCCGCTATGACGGACTGACCCCGATCGAGGCCGTCTTCACGCAGGACGAGATCGCCGACATCGACCGCCGCCTCGGCCCCCCGGTCGCCGTGCCCCAGGGAGGGATCGCTTGATGGGTGCCGAGTTCGTACAGCTGAGCCTCACGCCGATCCTCATCGGCACGCTCGCCTCGATCGCCTGCGCGATCCCCGGCAACTACCTGATCCTGCGCCGTCAGGCGCTGATCGGGGACGCGATCAGTCATGTCGTCCTCCCCGGCATCGTCGTCGCATTCCTCGTCACGGGCTCGGTGCAGAGCATCCCGATGATGCTCGGCGCGTGCGTCGCGGCGAGCATCGCCGTGGTGCTGATCGAGGCGATCAAGCGGCTCGGCCGGGTCGAGCCGGGGGCCGCGATGGGGGTGGTCTTCACCTCGCTCTTCGCGGCGGGCGTGCTGATCCTGGAGCAATCCGACACGAGTTCGGTCCATCTCGACGTCCAGCACGCGCTGATGGGCAATCTCGAAAGCCTCATCTGGTTCTCCGCCGACGGCTGGGCCTCGCTCCTCGACCCCGTGGCGCTCGCCGACCTCCCCGTGGAGCTGCCGCGCATGGCGGTGGTGTGCGCGATCGTGGTCGCCCTCGCGGTCCTCTTCTGGCGCCCGCTCGCGATCACGACCTTCGACGAAGGGTTCGCGCGGACGCTCGGCCTGCCGGTCAATCTCGTCGGGTTCGGTCTCGTGGTGGTGGCGGCGGTCGCGGCGGTGGCGGCGTTCGACGCGGTCGGCTCGATCATCGTCATCGCGATGTTCATCTGTCCGCCCGCCACGGCGCGGCTGATGACGAACCGGCTCCTCCACCAGGTGCTCCTCAGCGCAGCCTTCGCGGCGCTCGCCTCCGTGCTCGGCTATGTCGCGGCCGGATACGGGCCGATCTGGCTCGGCGGCACCGACGCGGTCAGCGCGGCGGGGATGATCGCGGTGGTCTCGGGCCTGCTCCTGGGGCTCGCCTGCCTCTTCGGCCCGCACCGTCACCGGGTCGGGGCGTCCGCCGGGGTGGGGGCGGTCTAGAGCGATCGTCTCGTCCGCGCCCGGTCGAGCGCGGGATGAGCTAGCGCGCCTTCATCGACGGCGTCAGCTCCAGCGACGCCGCGATATCCTCGCGCAGGAGGTCGACGATCGTCACCTGGTCGAGCGCGGTGAGGAAGGCGCGGAAGCCGTGGCCGAGCGCGCGGTTGAGGTTGCGCTCCACGATGTCGTTCTGCGCCGATTCGATGGTGAGAAGCTCCGCCGGCGCGCAGTCGCGGAAGCGCGGCTCGAACGTGCGCACGACCGACCCGAGGCTCGTGAGCTGAGGCTCCCGCGCGAGGCGGATCCCCCCATTGCGTCCCCGCACCGTCACGATGAGGTCCGCGCGCGTCGCCGTCTTCAGCAGCTTGAAGATCGTGTATTCGGTGAGTTGCGTCGATTGCGCGATCGCGCCGACCTGAACAAGGTTGGGATGTTGCGAAGCGCACTCGGCGAGGACACGCAGGGCATGGCGGGTTTGTTCGGTCAAACGCATAGGCGCATTGGTACTGACTTTTTTCAATTCCTCTAGATAAAAATTAGCCTCCCGGCGTGCGTTGGATCAATCCACTCTAATTCGCGACTGGACATGGCGAGGTTTGGGTGGCGACGTTGCGCCGCAATTCAATGTTCGCAAGGAATTGTGCCACCTCGGCGTGGACGAAAACGCCTTCAGTTTGCGCGTGCGAAGGGAAACTTGTCAGGATAACCGAACTCCGATAGTCAACTTTCCGGCCCCAACACGCTTCGGGCGATTTCATAAAAAATCATGTGGAGATAACGAATGCGCCACGCTTTGCTGCTCTCGGCGGCCTTTGCCATCATGGCCTCGGCCGGTGCGGTCCAAGCGCAAGACGGACCGTCGAGCGGCAAAACGAGCGCTCCGGCGGCGGCGCCTGCCGTTGAGGTGGCGTCTCCCGCAGCGCCGGAAGCGGCCGCTACAATCCCCGTGGCCGACGCGCCGGCGGCATCGCCCGCCCACCTCGTCCTCGACCTCAACGCCCTGTCGCCGCACGAGGGCGGGTGCCGCGTCTCCTTCGTGGTGCGCAACCAGATGGCGACGGAGATCGAAGATCTGAGCCTCGAAGTTGCAATCTTCGGAGATTCGGGCGCCCTCGATCGTCTGCTGCGACTGAATTTCGGCCTTCTTCTCGACGGGAAGACGCGTGTTCGGCAGTTCGATCTTGACGGCACGGCGTGTGATGGGATCGGTAGCGTCCTCGTCAACGACGTTTCCGCGTGCTCGGGCGCCGACCTGACACCGCTTGCTTGCCTGCGGGCGTTGGAGACGCGCTCCGAGCTCGATGTAACCTTCGGCCTATAGCTTTACAGGATACGCCATGGACATGAACTCCGTCGTCACGACCCTCCGGTCGGTGGACTTTGATGGGCTGTTCGGGATCCTCACGCTCGGCGGGCCGGTCGTCGCGTTGCTGCTCGTCCTGTCGGTGGTGGCGATCGCGGTGGCGATCGCGAAGGCGTGGCAGTTCAGCCTCGCCCGCGTCGGCCGTCACGGCCGGGCGAGCGATGCGGTCCGCCTCTGGCGCGAAGGCCGTACGCGGGCCGCGCGCGATGCGCTGCGCGGCCGCGCCCTCAGCGTCGAGGTGATCGAGCGGGCGATGGACCTTTATGAAGACGTCAGCATCGAGGCCGCGCGCGAAGGATCGGAGAGCTACGCCGCCGTCCGCCTCCACGAGCTGCGCAAGATGACGGGCGTGCTGGAGACGATCGCGCAGGTCGCCCCGCTGCTCGGCCTCTTCGGCACGGTCATCGGCATGATCGAGGCGTTCCAGGCGCTCGAAGGGGCGGGCTCGGCGGTCGATCCGTCGATCCTCGCGGGCGGCATCTGGGTCGCGCTGCTGACGACCGCCGTCGGCCTCGCCGTCGCGATGCCCGCCTCGGTGCTCGCGGCCTGGTTCGACGGGCGGCTCGAGAACGAACGCATCGCGCTCGACGCGCTCCTCACCGACATGTTCACCGGCTCGGTCGAGATCGACGTGCCCTTCGAGGCGAGCCTCGCGAAGGCCACCCCGAAGCCCGCGCCCGCGCCGGCCGAGTAAGCCGGGCGCGACCGGTCGGACGGCGAGTGGACAGAGTAGAGATCGTGATGGCGGCGAGACGGGCCTCGATCCTTCTGCGCGACGGCGGCGCGGCCGTGCGCGGCCCCGCGCGCCCGCGCGGCTGCGCGGTTGAGGGCTGAACCATGGCGATCCGCGCCCCCCACCGCATCAAGCGCCGCCTGCCGCTGACGCCGCTGATCGACGTCATCTTCCTGCTTCTCCTCTTCTTCATGCTGTCCTCCACCTTTCTGCGTTTTGCCGCCGTCGACATCGCGACGACGCCGCCCTCGGCGACGCGCGCGGCGAGCAGCGGCCCCTCGCGCACCGCGCTCCTGAAGCTGCGCAATGACGGCTCGCTCGCGCTCAACGGCGCGACGGTGTCGGCTGACGGCCTCATCGACCAGCTCGGCACGCTGAAGGAGACGGGGATCACGCAGATCCTCCTGTCGAGCGAGACCGGCGCCTCGGTGCAGGACCTCGTCACGCTGATGGAGCACCTGAAGACCGGGCCGCTGCCGGTCGCGCTCTCCGCCTCGCGCGTCAACCGGGGGACGCCCTGATGGCCCACCGGCGGCGGCGCCCTCTCTCCACCCCCGCGCGGCGGCGTGATGTCGGCGAGAGCACGATTCCGCTCATCAACGTCGTCTTCCTGCTCCTCATCTTCTTCCTCGTCGCGGGCACGCTCTCCGCGCCGCGCGATCCCGAGGTCGATCTCGCGACGGCGCAGGAATTCACCCCCGTGCCGCTCGCCCCGGACGCGCTCTACATCGCGGCGGACGGGACGCTGCGCGTCGGCGGGGAGGCGATGAACCCGGCAGAGGCTGTCGCCGCGATCGCCGCCGTCAACGAGGCGGCCGGCGATGCGACGGACGAGATCACCGTCATCCCCGACCGCAATCTCGACGCGCCGACGCTGCTCGGCCTTCTCGGCGAGCTGCGCGTCGCGACCGAGATTCCGCTCCGCCTCATCGTGCGCCGGCCGAGCGCGGGGGAGGGGCAATGATCCCCGCTCTCACCCGTCGCGCCTGGATCGTCGCGTTCGTCCTCTCCCTGATGCTCCACGCTGTCTTCGCGGGGTGGATGTTCCTGCGCGATCCGGAGACCGAAGAGGAAGAGGCCTACAACGAGCCGATTCCGGTCTATATCGACCCGTCGACCTTCCGGGACGTGGAGACCGCCGAGGCGGCGGCCGAGACCGCGCCCGAGGTCGAGGTGGCCGAAGCCGAGAGTGCCGAGGCCGCCGAGACGCCGCCATCTTCCCTTCCCGAGGTCTTGGACACGGCGAGCGCCGAGGCGCCGGAGGCGGACGCGCCCGTCGAGGCGGAGACCGCGCCGGTGGAGGGGGCGGACCCCGTCGACGACGAGATCGCGACGCCCGCGGTTGAGCCGCCGCTCTCGCCCGTCGTCCCGCCGGAGACCACCGCGCCGGAGCCACCGCCGGTCGAGCCGCAGCCTGCGCCCGCGGCCGTTGCCGAGGTCGTCGAGCCGCAGCCACTCGAAGCGCCCGAGACGCCGGAGGCGCCCGCCGAGCCTGAGGTCGCCGCGCCGCAGGAGTCCGCACCGCCGGCCGAGCCCGAAATCGTCGAGACGGTCGAGGCGGAAGCCGTCGAGCCGGAGGCCGAGGAGGTCGCCGAGGCCGCGCCGGAGGCGGCGCCCGAGATGCCTCAGACGATCGAGGCCCCGGCGGTCGAGCCCGTGCCCGAGGAGACCGCGCCCGCCGAGCTTGCCGCGCAGCCCGCGCCGCTCGTGGAGGACGAGGCCGCGCCGGGCATCGCGCTCGCCGAGGCGGTCGAGGCGGAGGAGCCGGCCTTGCCGACCGAGGCGGAAGCTGCGCCCGAGACCCCGCCCGAGCCCGACCTGCCGCTCGCGGGCCTCGAAGTCCCCGACATTCCGATCCCGACTCCGTCCCCGCTCGCGCGCCCCGCCGAGGCTGAGGCCGAGCAGGAGGTCGCCGCCGTCGATGCGACGGAGACCCCTGTCACAGCGCCCGCCGCCGCCGCGCCGACGATCGAGCCGGAGGCGCGGCCGGACGACAACTGGATCCCGTTCCCGACGCGCCGCCCGCCGCCGGACGCGCCGAACACGATCACCGACCCCGAGGCGCTCGCGAAGCTCGAGACGATGCCGATGCCGCGGAGCAACCCGGTCCCGTCCGAGACGCGCGAGAGCGCGCCCCTCAGCGAAGTCGCCCAGCGCAACGCCGAGCGTCGCGAGGCGGCGGCAGCCGCGGCCGCAGCGGCGGCGGCCCAGCGTGCGGCAGCCGCGCGCGCCGCGGCTGCCGCAGCGCAGCGCAACGTCGCCGACACCGCGCCGAGCGGGGCGGAGGGCGGCCAGCCACCCGCGCAGAACAGCGCGCGGGCCGAGGCGAACTACGCCCGCGTGGTCCGCTCGCGCATCGCGGCGAGCTTCCGCGGCCGTGACGCCCTGTCGACCGCGACGGCGACCGTCTCGGTGACGATCAGCAGCAACGGCCGCGTGACCGGCGCGCGCCTCCTGCAGAGCTCGGGTGACAACGCGGTCGATCAGGCCGCGCTCGACGCCGTGCGCAGCGCCCGCTACCCGCCATTCCCGCCCGACATCTCCCGCCCGAGCCTCGTCTTCGCCGTCCCGCTGCGCGTGCGGTGAGCGGCGGCGCGGGCGATCCCTGGTCCGCGCTCGACGGGGGCGCGGCGGGGCAGGTCCGGGCCGTCGCCGAGGCGCTGCGGTCGATCTTCGGTGAGGCGCTCGTCGCCCTGCTTCTCCACGGCTCGGCCGTCTCGGGCGGCATGCGACCGGAAAGCGATATCGACCTCATCGCGGTCCTCGACCGGCGGCCATCCGCCGCCGAGCGTTCAATGCTCCTCGCGCATCTTCTGAGGATCTCCGGCCTTTATCCCGCAAGAGCGGGCGGGCCGCGGCCGATCGAGCTCACGGCCTTCACGCGCGCAGACCTCGACCCGCCTACCGAACCGGCGCACGCCGAATTCGTCTATGGCGAGTGGCTGCGGGCGGGGTTCGAGGCGGGCGCGGTGGCGCTTCCGTCGACAGACCCCGAGTTCACGCTTCTGCTGGCGCAGGCGCGGCGGGAGGCGCAGCCCCTGTTCGGTCCGGCGCTCGGGTGTCTCATGTCTGAGATTCCGGCCGATGCGGTCCGCCGCGCCATCGGTGCGGCGATGCCCTCTCTCCTCGACGGGCTCGACGGCGACACGCGCAACGTCCTCCTCACCCTCGCGCGCATGTGGCGGACGGTAGTCGTCGGCGATTTCGTCCCGAAGGACTCGGCGGCGGAGTGGGCGTTGGCGCGGCTGCCGGAGGGGGAGCCGGCGGCGATGCTCGACCTCGCGCGGCGCGGCTATCGCGGCGCGGCCGAGGGGCGCTGGGACGACCGGCGGGAGGCGGTGAGGAGGGCGGCGGATGCGCTCGCCGAGCGCGTGACGCAGAGCCTTCGAGCCGGGGGAGGAGGGATCGCGCCGCTGGGGCGCGATCCGGAGCTTGGGGGCGCCGTCTCGGGGACGGCGCGCGGCGTTTAGCGGCCGAGGTTGATGATCTGGACGCGGCGGTTCAGCGCCGAGGTCGGGTTGCCCGGATCCTGGAGCTGCTCTTCGCCGAGACCGATCGAGATCACCTCGGTCGCCGGCACGTTGAACGTCGTCGTCAGGGCGGCGGCGACGGAGGCGGCGCGCTGCTTGCTGAGGTCGAGGTTGAACTGGCGCGGGCCGCTCGCGTCGGTGTGGCCGACCACGAGGAGGCGCTGGCCCATCAGCTGCGGCGTGTGGAGCGCGTCGGCGATGAGGCCGACCGCGCGATAGCTCTCCGGCCGGATGCGGGCGGAGTTCAGGTCGAAATTGATCTCGACGCTGAGCTGCGGGAGCTGCGCGATGCGGTTCGAGATCGGACCCGGCGCGTTGTCGCCGCCCATGGCGGCGGCGCGCTCGGCCTCACGCTGGAGCGCCATCGGGTCGAAGGCGCCGATGGTGCCCTCTGTGCGCTGGAGGCTGTTCACGATCTGGTTGCGCGTGAGCTGCGACTGGGCGTACGCGCCGACGGCGCCGCCGAGGATCGTCGCGCCGGCCAGGATGGCGGCAAGAAGCTTCGTCGTCTTCATGGTCGGTCCTCTCAACGCCAGCCGGCGTTCGTGATCGCTTGGTTGCAGGCCTGGCTGACGCTGCGCTCGGCGGTGATGAGGCAGGCAAGCACGAAGCCGCGGCCGCGCTGGGTCATCGGGCAGCGGCGCTGGGCGTCGCGGTCACACACGCGCCAGACCTCGGCCTGCGCCTGCTGGCGGGCGGCGAGGGAGTTGCGCACCTGCACGAGCGAGGTCGAGCACTGACCGCTGATGCGCGAGGCGTTCTCGGCAAGGCAGCGCGTGATGCCGAAATTGGCGAGGTTCGCCGTGCGGCAGAAACGCTCGATGTCGTTGCCGCAGTCGCGGGACAAAATCGTCACCGCGTCGGCATAGCCGAGCGTCTGCGCCTTGGCGGTCGCGCCGAGACTGAAGGCGATGAGGAGCGATAGGGCGAAAGTGCGTAGCATGGTCACCTCTCGTGTTTTCTTGTCTGGGATCGTTCGTTTCGCCATCACGACATGAGAGATCCCGCAGGTCGCTCTCCTGACATGTTCCGCGTTTGCAACCCGACACATGCAGGCAACACTTTTTGAAATTTTTTCGCGAGCTTCGCCACTCTCATCGCCGATTCGTTCACAATGACGCCACCAAAAGGCTTTGATATAAAAGTGCTCGATTTCTCCGGCATTCCCATGCACGTGGGGAGGGGAGCAGATTTGCGCACGCTGCAGCGCGCAATTGGCCAAGTTCTCGCCATGGATGATCGTCGATGAGCCCACCGAGCCCCGCGAAACTCAAGAATGTCGGCCCTCGATCCTCTGTCCCGTTCGAGAGGATCGCGCTTCTGTTACAGGGGGGCGGCGCCTTGGGCGCGTACCAGGCGGGCGTCTATCAGGCCCTTTCGGAGGCCGATCTCCACCCGGATTGGGTTGCCGGAATATCGATCGGCGCCATCAACTGCGCGCTGATCGCCGGAAACCCCAAGGAAAAGCGGGTCGAGGCGCTGCGCCGCTTCTGGGAGCGCATCACGACGCCGCCGGCGAACGCGACCTCGGCGATGCTCTCGTTCCTCGGCGACATGACCCCGCGGGGCGACTTCGCCCACCAGATCCTCAACCAGACGCGCGCCTTCTCGACGCTGATGGGCGGCGCGCCGAACTTCTTCCAGCCCCGCACGATCCCGCCCTTCTTCCACCCGCCCGGCAGCATCGAGGCGCAGAGTTTCTATGACGTGAGCCCGCTGCGCTCCACGCTCGAGGAGCTCGTGGATTTCGACCGCCTCAACGCGGGCGAGATGCGCTTCAGCGTCGGCGCGGTGAACGTGCGGTCGGGCAATTTCGCCTATTTCGATTCCACCAGCCACCATATCGGCCCCGAACACGTGATGGCGAGCGGGGCGCTGCCGCCCGGCTTCCCGGCCGCGAAGGTCGACGGCGAGTTCTATTGGGACGGCGGGCTCGTCTCCAACACGCCGCTCCAGTGGGTGCTGGAGAACAAGCCGCGCAAGGACACGCTGGCCTTCCAGGTGGACCTGTGGAGCTCGCGCGGCGAGTTCCCGCGCGACCTCCTCAGCCAGGAATTGCGCCAGAAGGACATCCGCTTCTCGAGCCGCACCCGCGCGGCGACCGACCAGTTCCGCAAGATGCAGCGGATGCGGCGCGCGCTCTGCAATCTCCTCGAACATCTGCCGGATCGCGCCGCGCTGGAGGATGATCCGGAGCTCGCCGCGCTGATGCACGAGGCGGACAAGAAGGTCTACAACATCGTCCACCTGATCTACCGGGCGAAGAACTACGAAGGGTCCTCCAAGGACTACGAGTTCTCGCGCCTGACCATGGAAGAGCATTGGGCGAGCGGGTACAACGACGCGATCCGCACGCTGCGCTTCCCGGTGGTGCTCCAGCGGCCCCAATCGCCCGACGGCGTCGCCACCTTCGACATCGCCGAACTGACCTGACGCGCCGCGCGCGCGTCGTCCCGGCCCCTCCGTCCCCGTCTCACGCAACACGGATGAACCCATGAAGATCGCTGACGTGCGCGCCAAGGCCTTCGCGATGCCGCTCAACAACCCGGCCTATCCGAAGCCACCCTACAAGTTCTACAACCGCGAATTCGTTGTGATCACCTATCGGACCGATCCGGAGAAGCTGCGCGCCATGGTGCCGGAGCCGCTGGAGGTGGTCGGCGACCTGGTGGCCTACGAGTTCATCCGGATGCCGGACTCCACCGGCTTCGGCGACTATACCGAGACCGGCCAGGTCATCCCCGTGCGCTACACGACGCCCTCGGGCGAGGTGCAGACCGGCGGCTATGTCCACGCGATGTATCTCGACGACAATTCGCCGATCGCCGGCGGGCGCGAGATCTGGGGCTTTCCGAAGAAGCTCGCCTCACCCAAGCTCGTCCACGAGCAGGAGACGCTGGTCGGGACGCTCCACTACGGCTCGGTCCTCTGCGTCACGGCGACGATGGGCTACAAGCACCGCGAAGCCGACATGGACGCCGTCCTCAAGGGGATGAAGAACCCGGCCTTCATGATCAAGATCATCCCGCATGTGGACGGCACGGCGCGCGTGTGCGAGCTCGTGCGCTACTACATGGAGGACATTGTCCTGAAGGGTGCGTGGGAGGGGCCGGCCGCGCTACAGCTCTTCGAGCATGTGAGCTGCGACGTCGCCAAGCTCCCCGTCCTCGAGGTCGTGAAGGCGAGCCACTATATCGCCGACATCACCCTCGGCCTCGGCGAGGTGATCCACGACTATCTGAAGGACTGAGAGCCTCAGCGCTCCCAGCGCACGCCATAGATGCGCGCCGCCCCGTCGGGGGAGAGGAAGCCCTTCTCGAGGTCCTTCTTCACCTCCACCGTCGGGCGCCGCGCGGGCGGGCCGTAGCCGCCGCCGCCCGCCTGGTGGAGCGTCAGCGCGCTGCCGGGGGCGAGCACGTGGCGGCCCTGCGCGCTCACCTTCTCCCCGTCGATCCAGTGCTCGCGCAGCGCGCCCGGCTTGCCACCGAAGAGGCCGGTCGCCGGGAACTGGGTGCGGTTGCCCATGGTGAAGACGGTCATGTCGTGGCCGGACACGTTGCGCAGCACGATCGTCTGCCCCGCGCCGCCGTGGAACTCGCCGGCGCCGCCGGAGTCCGGCCGCATCGCCTTCTTTTCGATCAGAAGGCCGCTCATCGGCTCGAAGATCTCGACCGGGTTGGTGCCGATATTGGAGGAGCCCGGCGTCGTCTGCCGCCCGTCGAGGCCGGAGAGGGCGCCGAAGCCGCCGGCCGCGAAATAGGTCGCCGAGAGGGGCGTCCCGTCGGGGTGCCGGCCCTGGACGGTCAGGATGTCGGTGAGGCCGGAGGCGGCGGTGACGCGGTCCGGCACGATCTCGGCCATTGCGCTGAAGATCAGCGGCACCACGAAATGGCCGATCGTGTGGCGGCCCGCCGAGGGGGCGGGCGGCAGGGCGTGCAGGATCGAGCCGACGGGGGCGACCACGTCGATCGGCACGGTCGAGCCGTCATTGTTCGGGATGTCCGGCGTCGTCAGGCACTTGATCGCGTAGAGCGCCATCGAGCGCGTGTAGGGGAAGGGCACGTTGATGCCCGCCCCGACGCAGGGGCCCGTTCCCTCGAAATCGACCGTCAGCGTGTCGCCCGTCTTGATGACGCGGCACTTCAGCGTGCGGATCTCGTCGAACGCCTCGACGTCGGTCTCGCTCGTATATTCGGCGTCCGGGAGGGCGAGGAGGGCCTTGCGCACCGCCGCCTCGGTCTGGCGCAGGATCTCGTCGGCGAGCGGTGTCAGAGACGCGAGGTCGTACTCCTCCATGAAGTCGAGCACGTGGCGCGCGACGACCGTGGTGGACGCGACGCTCGCATGGATGTCGCCCATCACCTGGTCGGGGACGCGCACATTGAGGCGGATCAGCTCGATCACGTCCTCGTCGATCACGCCCGCCTTCACGAGCTTCAGGATCGGGAGGCGCAGGCCCTCATGGTAGATCTCGCGTGCGGAGACGGAGAAGCCCATGCCACCGATATCGGGCAGGTGCGTGATGCTCATCGCGTAGCCCGCGACCGTCCCGTCGCGGAAGATCGGCCGCATGACCGCGAGGTCGTACATGTGGCCGGTGCCGATCTGCGGGTCGTTCGAGATCACGACATCGCCGGAGACGAGCTTGCCGCCATACTTCTTCAGCATGTGCGAGAGCGTGACCGGCGCCGTCCCGATGAAGACCGGGATGCATTTCTTGCTCTGCGCGATCATCCGCCCGTCGGCGTCGAAGATGAGGACCGAGAGGTCGAACCCCTCACGCACCAGCGTGGAGAAGGAGGTGCGGATCAGCGCCGTCGCGCCCTCGTCGGTGATCGAGCAGAGCCGGTCCCACAGGATCGAGAGGTCGACCGGATCGAATTGGGTCTCAGCCATGGGGTGCCTCAGCTCGACGCGATCATGGCGACGATGTCGCCCGACGGGGTGACGAGGCCGACATCGCCCGAATCGAGGAGGACGGTCGATTCCCGCTCCTCGATCAGCGCCGGCCCCATGATGTCGCTGCCGGGGGCAAGGCGGTAGCGGTCGTAGACCGGCGTCTCGATGAGGCCGCCGGCGGTGGGGAAGTAGGCGAGGCGCGAGCCCTTGAGCGCGGCCTCCGCGTCCCCATCGCCGCCATAGCCGGAGACGGCGAGCGTCGCCGGGCGCGGGCCCGATGCCTCCACCTTGAGGCTCACGATCTCGATCGGCTCGGCGAGGGTCACCTCGAAGATGCGCCCATAGGCCTCGGCGAAGAGGCCCGGAAGGGCGGCGACGAGCGTGTCGGCCGGACCGTCGGGCAGGACGATCTCGATGTCGTAGCCCTGGCCCGAATAGCGCATGTCGAGACGGCGCTCGACGCGGATCTCCTCGTCGGAGAGGCCGGAAGCGCGCAGATAGGCGCTCGCCTCGTCCGCGAGTTCGGCGAGACGCGCGGCGAAGGCGTCGGGCTCCAGGGCGTCGAGGCGGACGCTCTCGGAGCGGATCACCTCGAACTGCACCTCGCCCGCGAGCATCCCGAACGCGGACATGACGCCGGCGCCTGCCGGGAAGATCACGTGGGGGACCTTCAGTTTGCGCGCGATGCGGGCGGCGTGGATCGGCCCGCCGCCCCCGAAGGCGGCCATGCCGGAGCGGCGATAGTCGAAGCCGCGCTCGGTCGCGTGCATCCGGAAGGCGCGCGCGATGTCCTCATTGGCGATGTCGTGGATGCCCCAGGCGGCGCGAAGCGGCTCGAGGTCGAGTGGCTTTGCGACCGCGGCGAGCGCCCGCTCGGCGGCCGCGGCGTCGAGCGGCATCGTCCCACCGAGAAAATAGTCGGGGTCGAGATAGCCGAGGGCGAGGTTCGCGTCGGTGAGGGTGAGCGCCTTGCCGCCGCGCGCGTAGGCGACGGGGCCGGGCGCCGCGCCCGCGCTCTCCGGCCCGACGCGCAGGAGGCCGAGCGCGTCGACGCGCACGATGCTGCCGCCGCCCGCGCCGATCTCGACCATGTCGATGACGGGGATCTGGAGCTTCAGCCCGCTGCCGCTCATGTGCTTGTAGGTGTGGGCCGCCTCGAAGGTGTAGGCCTTCGCGGGCTTGCCGCCGCGCACGAGCGCGCCCTTCGCCGTCGTCCCGCCGAGGTCGAAGGAGAGGAGGCTCTCGGTGCCGTGCACGTCGCTGAGGCGCGCGGCCATCAGGACGCCGGCCGCGGGGCCGGATTCCAGGAGCCGCACGGGGTAGCGCCTCGCGGTCTCCGGGCTGAGGAGCCCGCCGCCGGAGCCGATGATGGCGAGGCTTCCGGCGAACCCGATGCCGGTCAGCCCGTCGAGGAGGCGGGCGAGATAGCGGTCCACCATCGGCTGCGCGTAGGCGTTGGCCGCGGTGGTCGTCCACCGCTCCAACTCGCGCGCATAGGGGAAGACGCCGGACGAGGTGGAGACGAAGAGGTCCGGATAGCGGGCCGCGATGAGGGCGCGCGTCGCCTCCTCATGCGCGGGGTTGCGGTAGGCGTGGAGATAGCAGACCGCGATCGCCTCGCACGCCTCCGTCTCGACGAGCGTCGTGAGGGCCTCTTCCACCGCCGCCTCGTCGAGCGGGGTCAGCACGGCGCCCGTGTGGCTGATGCGCTCCTTGATCTCCATGCGGTGGCGCCGGGCGATCAGGGGCTCGGCGAAGCGCAGGCGCAGGTCGTAGAGGTCGTAGCGCTGTTCCTGGCCGATATCGAACGTGTCGCGGAACCCTTCCGTGACGAGCATCCCGACCTTCGCGCCGCGCCGCTCGATGAGCGCATTGGTGACGAGCGTCGTCCCGTGGACGATCTCGCCGATGTCGCCGACGGCGATCCCCGCCTCGGCAGCGATCGCGGAAATTCCGTCGATCACCGCGCGCGAAGGTTCGTCGGGCGTCGTGAGGCGTTTGTGAACGACCGTGCGCTCTTGCGCACCGTCGATGAGGGCGAAATCCGTGAAGGTTCCGCCGATGTCGATACCGAGTCGAAGCATCCCAGGGTCCAGCGAGGCGCGGCGAACCTAACGAGGGGCCGGGCCGCGGGTCAATCCGGGGGACGATGGGCGCGCAAATGGCCGCGTTTCGGGCATGTCGCGGCGTCGCGCCGGCGGCGGCCGGGCCTTCCGGTCGGCCGCGATCCCCGATAGACCCGTTCCGGACAGCCCCGGAGACGCGCGCGATGGACGACACCACCAACGAGACCCTCAAGGCCTGGCGCCGCCACCTGCATGCCCACCCCGAGCTCGGCTACGAGGAGAAGGCGACGTCGGATTTTGTCGCGCAGAAGCTCGCGAGCTTCGGCCTCAGCGTGCATCGCGGCCTCGGCGGCACGGGTGTCGTCGGCACGCTGTCACGCGGCGAGGGGCGAGCGATTGCGCTGCGCGCCGACATGGACGCGTTGCCGATCGAGGAGATGACCAACCTCGAATACCGCTCCAAAACGTCCGGCGTGATGCACGCCTGCGGCCATGACGGGCACATGACGATGCTGCTCGGCGCCGCCCAGGCCCTCGCGGCGAGCGACAAGGTGACCGGCACCGTCCACTTCGTCTTCCAGCCCGCCGAGGAGACCGGCGGGGGCGGGCGCAAGATGGTCGAGGACGGGCTCTTCAAGGAATTCCCGGTCGACGCGGTTTACGGCGCGCACAACTGGCCGGGCCTGCCGTTCGGCGCCGTCGCGGTGCGTCCCGGCCCGGTGATGGCCGCCTCCGACATGTTCGAGATCACCATCGAGGGGAAGGGGATGCACGCCGGGATGCCCAATCTCGGCGTCGACGCGATCGTCATCGCGGGCGAGATTCTGGGCGCGCTCCAGCTGATCGCGAGCCGCAACACCCATCCGGCCGACGCCTCGACGGTGAGCGTGACGCAGATCCACGCCGGCGACAGCTGGAACGCGGTGCCGCAGACGGTGGTGCTGCGCGGCACGGCCCGCTCCTTCCGCGCCGAGACGCGCAAGATGATCGAAGCGCGGATGAAGCAGATCGCGAACGGGATCGCCGCCGCGCACGGCGCGCGCGCCGAGGTCGATTTCCGCCGCGGCTATCCGGCGACCGTCAACGACGCGGAGGCGGCCGCGTTCGTGACCGGCGTCGCGATGGAAGAGGTCGGCGCGGACAAGGTGCTGACGGGCGAATTGCCGTCCATGGGGACGGAGGATTTCGCCTACATGCTGGAGGCGGAGAAGGGGTGCTATTTCTGGCTCGGCGCCGGGCCGGCCGAGCACGGCCACATCCTCCACAATGCCGGCTACGACTTCAACGACGACCTGATCCCGGTCGGCGTCGACTTCTGGGTGAAGCTCGCCGAAGCCTCCTTCGCGCGCTGACGGTGCGGCGGCGCGGCGGATGAACCCCGCGCCGCCATCGACCGTTCCTCCTGCGCGAAGCGGCATCGGCCGCAAGAGGGGGAGCCGATGAGCATGGATCCGGCCCACGCGCCGATCCGGCTGCCGCGCCCGATCGAGGCGCGCGCGGGCGAAGCGCTGACCCGCCTCCTCGAAGGCGACGGGCGCGGCTTCGATTTCCTCACACCCCCCGGGGAGCCCGCGCTCGTCGCCGCGGATTCGGTCTCCTGGCGCGTCTACAAGAACCCGCTCGCCCTCTTCATCGGCGGCGTCGCCGCGGTCTTCCTGGAGCTCGCGGAACCCAGCGTGCGCACGGGCGTCTGGGAGCACACCTCGTTTCGCGACGATCCGGTCCGCCGCCTCCAGCGCACCGGGCTCGCCGCGATGATCACGGTCTACGGCGCGCGCTCCAAGGCGGAGGCGATGATCGCCGGAGTCGGACGCGCGCATGCGCAGGTGAGTGGGAAGACACCGGAAGGGGTCGCCTATCGCGCCGACGATTCTGACCTTCTCGACTGGGTGCAGGCGACCGCGATGTGGGGCTTCGCGACCGCTTATTCGCGCTATGTCGCCCCGCTCTCGCCCGCCGAGTTCGACAGCCTCTATGCGGAGGGCGTCACCGCCGGCCGCCTCTATGGCGCGCTGCACACGCCGCGGAGCGTCGCGGAGATGGAGGCGCTCTTCGCGCGGATGGATCCCCGCCTCGTCGCCCACCCGATCGTGTTCGAGTATCTCGCGACCCTCCGGCGGGCCCCGCTGGTGCCCCTGCCGCTGCGCCCGGTGCAGGCGCTCCTCATCCGCGCCGCGGTGGACCTCGTGCCCGTCCCTTTGCGCGAGCGGCTGGGGCTCGGCCGCCGGCATGGGCTGCGCCCCGGCGAGGCCTTTCTCGTGCGGCGGATGGGGGCGCTCGTCGACCGGGTCATGATCGCGCGCCACCCCGCCGTCCTCGCCTGCCGCCGCCTCGGCCTCCCGGCCGACACGCTCTACACGCGCTGACGGCCGCCTCTTGCGGTTCGGGGCGCAATCACCGGATGATGCGGCAACGCGCCGGGACGAGCGCGACGGGAGGTGCGCATGGCCGGACCGCTTCAGGGCCTGAGGGTCGTCGAGTTCGACGCGATCGGCCCCGTTCCCCTCTGCGCGATGCTGTTCGGCGACCTCGGCGCCGACATCGTCCGCATCGCCCGGCCGGGCGGACAGGCCGCCTACGCGGAGGCCGGCAACCGCATCCTCCACCGAAGCCGCCCGAGCGCCCCGCTCGACCTCAAGACGGCCGAGGGGCGGAGCGCGGCCCTTGCCCTCGTCGAGAAGGCGGACGTGCTCCTCGAAGGCTTCCGCCCCGGCGTGATGGAGCGGCTCGGCCTCGGACCGGACGTGGCGCTCGCGGCGAACCAGCGCCTCGTCTATGGGCGGATGACGGGATGGGGGCAGACCGGCCCGCTCGCCGACCGCGCAGGGCACGACATCAACTACATCTCGCTGACGGGCGCGCTGTCGGCCGTCGGCGAGAAGGACGGCCCGCCACTCCCGCCCCTCAACCTCTTCGGCGACTATGCGGGCGGGGCGATGTTCCTCGCCTATGGCGTGCTCGCGGCGGTGATTTCCGCGCGCGCGACCGGAACGGGGCAGGTGGTCGACGCGGCGATGATCGACGGCGTGCCGCTCCTCCTCAGCCTCTTCCTCGCGCTCGCGGATGCCGGCGAATGGGGGGAGGAGCGGGGGACGAACCTCCTCGACGGGGGCGCGCCCTTCTACCGCTGCTATCGGTGCGCGGATGGGCGCTATGTGGCGGTCGGCGCGATGGAGCCGAAATTCTTCGCCGCGCTCATCGGCGGCCTCGGGATCTGCCCCGAGAGCGTAAACCAGCACGACCGGTGCGCCTGGCCGGCGCTCGCGCAGCGGATCGGCGAGCGTTTCCTGACGCGGAGCGTGGCCGAATGGGCGGAGCATTTCGCGGGCACCGACGCGTGCGTGACCCCCGTCCTCACGATGGCCGAGGCGCCCACCCACCCGCAAAGCCGGGCGCGCGGGGCCTATGTGCCGCTCGGCGATGGGGATGGGTGCCCGCAGCCCGCCCCCGCGCCGCGCTTCAGCGCGACGCACGCGGCGCCGACCGAAACGGGCGCCACGACGGCCGAGGCGGTGCTCGCCCGCTGGAGCGCCGCCGCCGCGACCGCGCGCGGCTGAGCTACGCGGTCTCGCGCAGCGGGCCGCGGCGGAAGCGGCGCAGCACGTTCTCCACCATGCGCGCGACGTCGTTGTCGAAGTCGTTGTGGGGGAGGCTGCCGCAGAACGTGATCGAGCCGACCGAGAAGACCGACCCGCCGCCCGGCAGCGTCATCAGCACGATCTCCGCGCGCAGGAGATCCTTCGGCGGCTCACCCGTCACCGTGCGGGTGTGGGTCAGCACCTCCTCGGGGACGAGGACGAAGCTTTCGCTGTGCGCCTCGCTGCGCGCGAGGATGATCGCGCCCTCCGGCGTGCCGAGCTCGCGGTCGGCCCGGTCGAGCTCGAACCCCGCCGCGCCACCGCCCGAGAGGCCGTAGTCGCCGATGATCTCGTTCTCGATCCCCTCGAACACCCAGGCGACTTCGGGGTCGTGGGAGGCGGGGAGGCGGCGATAGTAGGAGCCGTCGAAGAGGCCCTGCGCCGAAAAGCCGACGCCGACGAGCGCCTGGGGCGGACGTCCGTTCCGTCGCCAAAGGCCGCCATAGGCCCCGTCGAGCGCGTTGTAGTTCTCGCCGGGCTCGGTCGCCCAGGCGCGGATCCCGGTCTCGGCCCGCCGGATCTCAAGGACGCCCGGCAGCGCGTCCGACTTCGCGATGCGCCAATAGAAGCCGTTGCCGCCGAGATAGATGAGATTGCCGCCCCCGTCGCGGTAGGCGGCGAGCGCGTCGAGCGTCTCCTTGGTGTGATATTCGGGGTGGCTCCCGGTCACCACCACCGGATAGTCGGCGAGGAGGCCGACGCCCTCGCGGTGAAGCTCCTCGTCGGTGACGATGTCGAAGGCGAGGTCCTTGCGGCGCATGAATTCGAGGAGGTGGGAGTCGGCCGGAAAGTGGCGCAGGCCCGAGCCGCGCGGGTCGGCGAAGGTGAGGAAGCCCGGCCGGAAGGTCAGCACCGGCCGCAGGCGCGAGGAGTAGGACGTGCCGCTCCCGTCCGGGTGAAAATTGTAGGTCGAGAAGCCGTAATCGCGCACGCTGTCCGGCCCCGGCGGCGTGCCCCATTCGGCGATCCGCCCCTTCATCGCGTCGTCGAGATTGCCGCGCGCGTGATTCGCGTAGGCCTGATAGGTGAAGGTCGAGGCGAGATAGCAGATGTCGGCCGTGCGTGTGCCCCGCGGCGGGGGGACGAAGAAGGGGATGATGTCCTCGTGCGCGTCCGCCCCGGTGAGGCGCACCCCGTAGACGCCCGTCGGCAGGTCGTCCGGGATCGTGATCGCGAAATCGGTCTCCCACGCGCAATCGTGGATGTCGTCCTCGTGGAAGTGGACGGCGGCGTAGTGCGTCGGCGCATGGCGCCAGCATTGTTCCGTCCCGTCCCAGAGCGAGCCCCGCACCGCGCGCGTCGGCAGGTTGACGAAGTGGCCGTGAAGGCCGCTCGGGCCGACATCGATGATCGCCTGGGTGTCGATCATCCGCGAGAAATCCCACGACGCGACCATCTCGCCCTCGGCGCGATCGGCGTGGACTGACACCGTCTCGATCCGCCCGTTGAAGTGGCCGCCCATCGTGCCGCCCTCGGCATGGGCCGCGATGAAGAGCGGCGCGTCGGCGGGTGAGGCGGGCAGCGCGCCCTCGGCCGAGCCGGTCGCCTGCGGCCCGTCGATCGCGAGGCGCGCGCGCCCGGCGGCGCGGTCGAGGGTGAGGGCGAGCGCGTACCAGGCGCGCCGCCTCATCGCGACGGGGAGGGTGAGACGCGGCGTGCTCTCGCCGGCGGCCGTGAGGGTGAGCGCGTCCTTCGTGGCTGCCAGCGTCCACCCGATGCCGTCGCCGAGCGAGAGGAGGGCGGACGGGGAATCCTTCAAAAGCCAGGGCTGGACCTTGAAGCGGACGACGCTCACCGGCCGGTCGAAGACGCGCCCGGTCGGCACCGTCCCATATGAGCCGAGCGTCACGCTCTGGAGGCGCGCGGGGAAGGTGCCGGCGAAGATCGTATCCAGCGATTCGAACTTGAGGCCCGGTCCCGCCGGGTTCGCGTCCGCACACAGGATGCGCAGAAGCGTGGCGGTATAATGCTCACCCTTTGCGCTGACCTTGATCTCGATGCGCTCCCCGGGGCGGGCCGAGACCCGGTCGGTGTAGCCGACGATCGGGAGCGTCTGTGTGTGCGGTGATGTCACGGATCGCGTTCCGGCTTTGTGGATCTTGCCGGGGATTGTTCGATGGTCCGGCGCGCCCTGTCCACCCTTCGGCCGGCGAGACGGGTCCGTCCCGCCGCGCCAAAACCCAGTTGGCGAGGGTCTTGCATTGGCGCCGGCTGCCGCGCCGCAGCACACACACCCTGCCTAATTGTTGCGCCGCAATAGCCATTGACAGGGGGGACGCATCTGCTCCTACTTACCTACAGGTTAGTAAGTGAGTGGGCCCGCTCCGGGACTGGACAAGGCAGCTCCGCCGAGGCGCAGACCGCGCCGTCGGTGCGATGTTGCATTGCACAATGACCGGGTGCCGAGCGGGCAGAATTGTGCGGCCTTCGACGCGATCGCCGACGCGGTGAGCCCCGCGTTCGACGCACTGAGAAACGAGCAACCTCGAAAGGAAGACTGGATGAGCAAAGTGAGGACGACCCTGGGTGCCGCCATGATGGCGCTCGCACTCGGCACGGGTTCCGCCGCGGTCGCGCAGGACACCCTCGAAATCAACATGGCGACCCCCTGGGCGGGCGGTCACTGGCTTGAGATCGGCGCGACGCGCTATGCCGATATCGTCAACGAGATCACCGACGGCCGCATCAAGATCAACGTCTTCCCGGCGGGCGCCCTCGGCCCGGCCCTCAAGGTCACCGAGACCGTGCAGATGGGCATCGCCGACATGGGCCATGCCTGGGGCGGCTACGACTGGGCGGTGGATCGCACGAGCGCCCTCTTCGGCGGCTGGCCGGGCGGCGGCACGCCGGAAGAGCTCATGATGTGGCTCTATAACGGCAACGGCCTCACGCTCTGGAAGGAGTGGCGGGACGACGTGTTCGACGTGGTCGCGATCCCCTGCGGCGTGACCGAGACCGAAATCTTCATGCACGCCCACAAGCCGGTCCGCACCGTCGAGGATCTGAACGGCCTCAAGCTGCGCACCTCCTCCGCCTGGGCCGAGATCGCGCCGAAGCTCGGCGTCTCCACCGTCGTCCTGCCAGGCTCGGAAGTGTTCTCCGCGCTGGAGCGCAAGGTCGTCGACGCCATCGAGTGGGGCGGCCCCGGCGGCAACCTCCAGGAAGGCTTCGACAAGATCGCACCGTACATCATGATGCCCGGCGTGCATTCCCCCGGCGCCATCCATGACTGCATCTACAACAAGGCGGTCTGGGAGAAGATCAGCGACAAGGACAAGTCGCTCCTGGAACTCGCCGGCAAGATGACGATGCTGGAATCCTATCTCGGCTACGTGAAGCTCGACATCGCGGCCTATGACGTGATGAAGAACAACCCGAACGTCGAGATGATCGTCGTGGAGGACAGCCTCGTCGCCGCCGTGAACAAGGCCTCCGCCGAATGGGCCGAGGAGCAGTCCGCGAACAACGAGTGGTTCAAGCGCGTCTACGAGGACCAGTCGGCCTTCCTGAAGTCGCTCGCCGGTCTCTCCGAGTTCCGCTTCCAGCCGGGTGCTCGCGCGGCTGCGTCCGCCGAATAAGCCGGACGGCGCCCCTCGCGGGCGCCCCCAACTCCGCGATGGCGCAGGCCCCGCCCGCGCCATCGCTTCGCTTACGAAACGCGGCCCGGCCGCACCCCACCCACAAGACGAGATCGCATGGCTTTTCCCATCGTCCGCCGACGCGTCACGGGCCGACACGGCCCTGATGTCATGTTCTGGAGGCGCGCATGCAGCCTGTAATCACCACGATCGGACGGATATCGCTCTGGTCGGGCCGGATCGCGGCGCTCCTTGTGCTGCCGCTCGTGCTCGCCATGGTCTACGAGGTGCTGAGCCGCTACCTCTTCGACGCGCCGACCCAGTGGGCGTTCGAAGTCAGCTACATGATGATGGGCACGATCTTCCTGCTCGGCCTGTCCTACGCGCTGTCGGTCAACCAGCACGTCCATGTCGACTTCATCCATCAGCGCCTGCCCAAGCGCGCGATCGCGGTGATCGACACGCTCGGCTACATCGCGCTGACGGGCCTTCTCGTCTGGCTCACCTACACGCTCTTCAACAACATGCTGCGCGTCTACAACACCGGCGAAGGGTCGGGCCTGTCGGCCTGGAACCCCAAGGTGTGGCCCTACCGCCTCGTCTACATGATCGGCTTCGGCCTCTTCGCGCTGCAGGCCTTCGCGAAAATCCTGGAGAATCTGTTGATCATCCTCGGCCATGAGAGCGGGGGCGACGCCCATGGGTGATTACGTCCTGTGGATGTTCCCCGTCCTCCTGGGGCTCGTCTTCCTCGGCTTCCCTGTCGCCTTCTCGATGATGCTCGCAGCGCTCGGGTTCGGCCTCTACCGCTTCGGCGACATCCTGATCCTCCAGTTCGCACAGCGCGTCGACGAGATCGCGTCGAACTACGTCCTCGGCGCGATCCCGCTCTTCATCTTCATGGGTGCGGTGCTGGAGCGGGCGGGGATCGCGGAACGCCTCTTCGACGCACTCTACATGTGGACGCGGCGGCTGCCGGGCGGCCTCGCCGTGGCCGCGCTCCTCATGTGCACCATCTTCGCCGCCGCGAGCGGCGTGGTGGGCGCGACGGAGACGCTCGTCGGCATGCTCGCGATCCCGGGGATGCTGAAGCGCGGCTACAACAACTCGCTCATCGCCGGCACCATCTGCGGCGGCGGCTCGCTCGGCACGATCATCCCGCCCTCGATCCCCGTCGTCGTCCTCGCCCCGATCGCGGCGCTGCCGGTCGGCGACCTTCTCGCCGGCATCATGATCCCCGGCCTGCTGATGTCGGGCCTCTTCATCACCTACATCCTCATCGTCTGCACGCTGAAGCCGAGCCTCGCCCCGGCCGACCTCGAGGATGACGGGATGAGCTTCGGCGAGAAGGTGCGCTACACCGCCTTCGCGCTGGTGCCGCCCGCGATCATCATCGCGACGGTGCTGGGCACGCTCTTCCTCGGCCTCGCGACGCCGACGGAGGCGGCCGCCTGCGGCTCGTTCGGCGTGGTGCTCCTCACCATCCTCTATCGCCGCTTCAGCCTGCGCCTCATCTTCGAGGCCTCGATCCAGACCGTCTCGCTGACGGCGATGATCCTCGCGATCGTTCTCGCCGGCTCGATGTTCGCGGGCGTCTTCTTCGCTTCGGGCGGCATGATGGCCACCAAGGGCATCCTCGACGCGTTCGGGCTCGATACCTGGTCGGTGATCGCGGTCATCCTGGTGGTGACCTTCCTCCTCGGCTTCGCGGTCGACCTCATCTCGATCGTCCTCATCATGATGACGGTCTCGATCCCGATCCTGCGGTCCTACGGCGTCGACCCGCTCTGGTTCTCGGTGGTCTTCCTCGTGACGCTCCAGACGAGCTACCTCTCGCCCCCGATGGCCCCGTCGATCTTCTATCTGCGCGCCATCGCACCGCCGGAGATGAAGCTCAAACAGATGTATTGGGGCGTCATCCCCTTCATCGGCTGCCAGCTCGTGGTCCTCGCGCTCCTGCTCATGTTCCCAGGGCTCGCCACCTGGATGCCGAAGCTGATCTACGGCTGATCGTCTGGCAGAGGGGCCCAAAAAGATGCAGGAATCCGAGACAGCGATGACCACCCCGACGGCCGGCGGTGCCGGGGCCCTCGGCCACGATCGCAAGCATCGCTTCATCAACCCGGCCGATGAGCGGTTGACCTTCGTCCGGTTCTGCATGCCGGGTGGGCTCGACCATGTCTTCGGGGAGATCGGCCGTCCGCGCACGCCGGGAGCGCGTGCGCCCGAGCCGTTCGGGCGTCCGGGGCATGTCGAGGAAATCGAGCAGCGCACTGTCTTCGGCCGGGCCGACGGCAGCCACACACCGAAGAATTGAGCCATGATCTACGAAGAACGCGACTATCGGGTGAAGGTCGGCAAGCTCGCCGAGTTCGTGAAGCTCTATGGCGAGTACGGCCTGCCGCTTCAGAAGAAATATCTCGGCACCTTCATCGCCTATTTCACGACCGAGATCGGCGAGCTGAACCACGTCGTCGCGCTGTGGGGCTATAACAGCCTCGACGAGCGGGCCGAGAAGCGTAAGGCCATGCTCGCCGACCCCGCGTGGCAGGACTATCTCGCCCGCGTCACCGACCTTCTCGACCGTCAGGAAACGCGGATCCTCACCCCCGTCTCCTACTCGCCGCTCCAGTGATGGGGACGGCGTTCGAGGTCACGACCGCCGACGGCGCCGTCCTGACGGCGAGCCGGGACGGGGAGGGGCCCGCGCTCCTTCTCGTCAGCGGCCTCGGCGGCACGGCGAGCTTCTGGGGGCCGACGATCCCGGCCCTCAGCGCGCATTTCGACGTGATCCGCTTCGATCAGCGCGGCATCGGCGGCGCGACGCGGGGAACGGCACCCGTCGACATCGCCCAGCTTGCCCGCGACGCCGTCGCCGTGCTCGACGCGGCGGGGGTGGAGAAGGCGATCCTCGTCGGCCATTCGACCGGCGGCTGCATCGGACAGGCCGTGGCGCACACGATGCCGGAGCGGCTGACGGCGCTCGCTCTCAGCGCGACCTGGCTCCGCCCGAGCCACTATATGAGTGCGCTGTTTCAGACGCGCCGCGCGATCCTCGCCGACAATCCCGAGGCGTACGCCGCGACCGCCGCGCTCCTCGCCTTCCCGCCGGACTGGCTGGAGGCGAACTTCGCGCAATATGGGACCTCGGTCGCCAAGGCTCCGAAGAGCGAGGCCGCCCGCACCATCGTGCGCGAGCGGATCGACGCGCTCCTCGCCTTCGACGGCCGCGACAAGGTCGGCGCCATCACGATGCCGACCATCGTCATCGGTGCGGTGGACGATATGATCGTCCCGGTCTTCCTCCAGCGGGAGCTTGCCGAGGCGCTGCCGTCGCCGCGCCTGGAACTCTACCCGAGCGGGGGGCACTTCTTCCCGATCTCCCGCACGGACCTCTTCACGACGACGCTGATCGACTGGGCCGCGACCCTCGCGTGAGCGGGCGACGTGCCGACGAGACCGGCATCGGCGGCATGGCCCGCCGGCGCCACGCGGATTTGGATGAACTTACCTACCTGTAAGTCAAGAAACTCTGGGGAATAGAATGAAGCTGGCCGGCAAGGTTGCAATCATCACCGGCGCGGGGTCCGGCATCGGCCACGAGGCGGCGCTCCTGTTCGCATCCGAGGGGGCGACCGTGGTCGTCGCGGACCGCAACGCCGCCGCCGCGAGCAAGGTGGTGGACGAGATCGTCGCCGCCGGCGGCAAGGCGACGCCGTTCACGGTCGACGTCTCGCAGGAGGCCGAGATCGAGGCCATGATCGCGGACACCGTCGCCCGCCACGGCAAGCTCGACGTCCTCGTCAACAATGCCGGCTACGGCATCGCCGGGACCGTCCTCGACACGAGCGTCGAGGACTGGGACGCGCTCTTCAGCGTCAATGTCCGTGGCGTGTTCCTCGGCTGCAAGCACGCGATTCCCGTGATGGAGAAGCAGGGCGGCGGCGTCATCGTCAACACGGCGTCCGGCGTCGCGATGGTCGGCATCTACAATCGCGCCGCCTATGTCGCCTCCAAGGGCGCGGTCGCGGCGCTGACGCGCGCCATCGCGATGGACCATGCGGGCGCGAAGATCCGCATCAACTCCGTCGCGCCCGGCACGATCGAGACGCCCTATTTCACGAAGATCTTCGCCGAATCGCCCGACGCGGCGGAGCTGCGCCACAATCTGGAGCAGCGCCAGCTCATGGAGCGCCTCGGCAAGCCGATCGAGATCGCCCGCGCCATGCTCTTCCTCGCCTCGGACGATTCCTCCTTCTGCACCGGCTCCACGCTCGTCGTCGACGGCGGCTGGACGGCGCGCTGAGCATACGGACCCAACATGTACGGATTGACTGGAAAAACCGCCATCGTGACCGGCGCCGCGCACGGCATCGGCAAGGCGATCGCGACGCGCCTCCTGAAGGAAGGCTGCGCCGTCGGCATCTTCGACTTCGACCCGGTGGCCGCCGAGGCGACGGTCGAGGCGCTGAAGGCGACGACCGGCGGGACGGTGGCGCTCGCCATCGGCGACGTGTCGAAGGGGGACGAGGTCGGCGCGGGCGTCGCGGCGCTGAAGGCGACCCTCGGCGCGCCGATCGACATCCTCGTGAACAATGCCGGCATCTGCCGCCTCGGCAAGGTGCTGGAGACGACCGAGTCCGAGTGGCGCGCCCACTTCGCGGTGAACGCGGACGGCATCTTCCACACGACCCGCGCCGTCGCGCCGGAGATGGTGGAGCGCCGGGCGGGGGCGATCGTCAACATCGCGTCCTGGATGAGCAAGCAGGGCGCCGAGGCCTATGGCGCCTATTGCGCCTCGAAGGCGGCGGCGATGTCGATCACGCAGACCTTGGCGCTGGAGCTCGCCGAGACGGGGGTGCGCGTCAACGCCGTCGCGCCGGGCCTCATCGTCGAGACCAAGATGCGTGACGAGTCGGAATTGCTGCGACGCCAGCAGGGCTTGCCCACCGCGCAGGATCGCGCCAAGTCGATCCCGCTGCGCCGCGCGGGCGTGCCGGAGGACATCGCCAAGGCGGTGCTGTTCCTCGCCTCCGACGAGGCCGCCTACATCACCGGCGAGACGATCAACATCACCGGCGGCATGTACAACGACTGACCCGTCAGCGGTCGGCGCGCAAGCGAACGAGAAGGGGGAGGACGGACGAGATGGATCGGATCGTGGGGGCTGACGCCGCCGGACGGAGCACGGGCGACCGTGCCGCCTTGGTGCGGGCGCCAGCCGCGATGGCCTGTCCATGAGCCGTCCTCGCCAAGGCGCGCCCGTTGCCCAGGCGGCGCGCCCCGCCGCGCCCGCCGAGACGGGCCAGGCCGTGCGCCACGCGCTTGGCTTCCCCGACGTTCCCGACCCCTACGCCCCGGCGATCGACGGGCCGGGGACGAAGGCCAAGATCGAGGCGCTCTCGGTCGAGCTTCTCGTACGGGACGGCTACCAGGGTTTCCGCTTCCGCGACCTCGCCGAGCAGCTCGGCGTGACGCGCGCGACGATCCACTACTACTACGGCAGCAAGCAGAATCTGTGCGAGGAGGTGGTGGTCGAATATGTCCGCCACACGCTCGCGCGGTGGGAGAAGAACTGGCTGAGCGACGCCACCTTCAGCCAGAAGATCGTCGGCATGATGGAGGCGAACCGGGCGCGCTATCTGCGCGTCAATCCGAACGGGAAGTCCGGCAACCCGTGGAGCCTTCTCGGCCGGATGCGGCTTGAGCGCGACCAGATCGGCCCGCGTGCCCGCGAGGCGCTCGTGAGCTTCGCCGTCACGCTTGAGGGCTTCATCATCGAGGCGATCGATCAGGCGGTCCTGCGCGGCGAGCTCTCGCCCGAGATCCCTCGCGCCGACGTCGCCCTCCAGCTCGTCGCGATCGCCGACAGCGCCGGCGCGATCACGCAGGACGAGGGCAATTTCGACCGGCTCGACAAGCTCTACCGCTCCTTCGCCCGCATCGTCGACCACGCCTACGGCACGGGGCGCGACCGGGCGCACACCGCCGACTAACGGCGCGCCACCTCTCGACAATTTGCGCCACGACGCCCCCGCCAGTCCCCTCTGGCGGGGCGATTTCGCATGCCCGATCGCATGGCACGCCGCCTCTTATTTAATCGTGACACCCGCCTGCCGCCAAAATAGGCTTCGATCAATCGAGCGCGTTCCCGCGTCTGTGTAGATCACCACCCGGATTGAACAAACATCAGAGAAAGGGATCACGGCGATGATCTCAGCGAAGATGATCAGGCCTTGGCTCGCGGCAATCCTTCTGTCGACTGGATTGTCCGCGACGAACACGATGGCGCAGGAATCCGTCCTGCGCGTGGTCCCTTACGCCGACCTGCGCAACCTGGACCCGGTGTGGACGACTGCGATGATTACGCAGCACCACGCCTACATGATCTATGACACCCTCTTCGGCCTCGACGAGCAGCTGATGCCGCAGCCGCAGATGGTCGGCGAGTATTCGGTCAGCGATGACGGGCTGACCTACACCTTCACCCTGCGCGACGGCATGACCTTCCATGACGGTGCCCCGGTCACGACGGCCGACGTCGTCGCCTCCATCAAGCGCTGGTGGGCGCGCGACAATGCCGGCGGCTCCCTCGCCGAGGTGACGGCGAGCCTCGAAGCTGTCGACGACAAGACCTTCACCCTCGTCCTGTCCGAGCCCTACGGCCTCGTCCTCGACACCTTCGCCTCGCTGACCGGCCCCTTCATCATGCCCGCCGCCGTCGCCGCGACCGACCCGTTCGAGCAGGTCGAGAGCCACATCGGCTCCGGTCCCTTCGTCTTCAACGAGGAGGAGTGGGTCCCCGGCAACAAGGTCGTCTACGACAAGTTCGAGGGCTACGTCCCGCGCGACGAGCCGCCGAGCGGGGCGTCCGGCGGCAAGGTCGTGAAGGTCGACCGGGTGGAGTGGTCGTACCTGCCCGATCCCGGCACCGCGATGGCCGCCCTTATCAACGATGAGGTGGACTATTGGGAGGCCCCGCCGGTCGACCTCGTGCCGGTGCTGGAGGGCGATCCCAACATCACCGTCGGCGTGCAGAACCCGTTCGGCCTCATCGTCATCCTGCGCCCGAACCACCTCTATCCGCCCTTCGACAAGAAGGAGGCCCGCCAGGCGCTCGCCTACATGGTCGACGAGACCGAGTACATGACGGCGATGGTCGGCGACCCGAAATATTGGCAGGTCTGCGTCTCGCTGATGATGTGCGGCACGCCGGGCGAGACGAGCGCGGGCGGGGCCGAGATCATGACGTCCTCCGACATGGCGAAAGCCAAGGAGCTGATGGATTCGGTCTATCAGGGCGAGACCGTCGTCGTGATGCACCCGACCGACCACCCGTCGGGCCCCGCCGCCCTCATCACCGCGGCGAAGCTGCGCGAGCTCGGCGTCAACGTCGAGCTCCAGGCGATGGACTGGGCGACGCTCACCTCCCGCCGCGCCTCCAAGAACGAGCCGACGGAGGGGGGCTGGTCGATCTTCCACACCCGCACCGGCCTCGGCTCGGCCTCGCCCGTCTCCCATCTCGGTGTCGCGGCAGGTGAGAATGCGTGGTTCGGCTGGCCCGCGAACGAGAAGATCGAGGAGCTGCGCGCGGCCTGGGGTGCGGAGGCCGACCCCGACAAGCGCGCCGAGATCATGGACGCGCTCCACGAGGAGATGATGGATTACGCCCCCTTCGTCATGCTCGGCCAGTACCAGATGCCCTCCGGCTGGCGCTCCAACGTCTCCGGCGTCGTGAAGGGCTCGATCCTCGGCTTCTGGAACATCGAGAAGCAGTGAGAGCGGCGCCTTCGGGCGCCCAGCAGACCGCAATCCTCTCGTCCGGGTCGGGTGGCAACGCCTGACCCGGCGCCGTTCGGGCCCACCGGCCCCACTCGAACCCCAGGGGATCCATGCTCGCCTACACCGTGCGGCGCCTCCTCGCGACGATCCCCGTTCTCTTCGTCGTGGCGGTGCTGATCTTCCTGCTCCTCCATCTCGGCCCGAACGATCCGGCCGCGGTGATCGCGGGTGACTTCGCCCAGCCCGAGCACATCGCCAAGATCCGCACCCAGCTCGGTCTCGACCGGCCGCTCTATGTCCAGTTCGTCGACTGGCTCTGGCACGTCCTCCAGGGCGATCTCGGCCAGTCGATCTACAACAAGCAGCCCGTCACCAACCTCGTCCTCCAGCGCGTCGAGCCGACCATCGCGCTGACGCTCTCCACCATCTCCTTCGCCGTCCTCGTCGGCATCCCGATGGGCGTCCTCGCGGCCTGGAAGGCGGGGAGCCTCCTCGATCGCGGCGTGATGATGGTCGCCGTCACCGGCTTCTCGCTGCCGGTCTTCGTGCTCGGCTACATCCTCGTCTACGTCTTCGCGCTCCAGCTCCAGCTCCTGCCGGTGCAGGGTTATACGAGCTACCGCGACGGGGTCGTCCCCTTCCTGCGCAGTCTTGCCCTGCCGACCCTGTCGCTCGGCATGATCTACGTGGCGCTGATCGCGCGGATGACGCGCGCGAGCGTCATCGAGGTGCTGAACCAGGACTATATCCGCACCGCGCGGGCGAAGGGGCTCACCACCCCGCCGATCCTCCTGATCCACGCGCTGAAGAACGCGGCGATCCCGATCGTCACCACCGTCGGGCTCGGCATCGCGCTCCTCATCTCGGGCGTCGTCGTCACCGAGACAGTGTTCGCGCTGCCGGGGGTGGGGCGCCTCACGGTCGATGCCATCGTGCGCAAGGACTACCCCGTCATCCAGGGCGTCCTCCTGATCTTCACGGTCGTCTATGTGCTGATCAATCTCCTGGTCGATCTCAGCTACTCGCTGTTCGACCCCCGCATCCGCTACCAGAGCTGAGGGCGCGCCGTGGCCATCTCCTCCGTCCCGGTCGAGGCTGCGCGCGAGGGGCGCCTCGCCGCCGCCCTCGGCGGCGCCGGCACCTTCACCCGGCGCAACCCGACGCTCGTGATCGGCGGGGCGGCGCTCTCGCTGCTGGCCCTCTGCGCGATCGCGGCGCCCCTCATCACCGGCTACGACCCGATCGCGCTCGACGTCGTCTCGCGCCTCAAGCCGCCGACGGCCGAGCACCTCTTCGGCACCGACATGATGGGGCGGGACATCTTCGCCCGCGTCATCTACGGCAGCCGCGTCTCGCTGACGGTCGGCCTCTCGGTCGCGGTGATCGCGACGGCGATCGGCCTCGTCGTCGGCCTCGCGGCGGGCCTCCTGCGCTGGGTCGATGTCGTGGTGATGCGCGTCATGGACGGGCTGATGGCGATCCCGTCCGTCCTCCTCGCCATCGCCTTCATGGCGCTCGCCGGCTCCTCGATCCGCAACATCATCATCGCGATCACGATCCCCGAGATCCCGCGGATCGCGCGCCTCGTGCGCGGCATCGTGATGAGCGTGAAGGAGCAGCCTTTCGTGGAGGCGGCGATCGCGGCGGGCACGAAGGACATCGCGCTGCTGCGCCGCCACATCCTGCCGAGCACGATCAACCCGCTGATCGTGCAGGCGACCTATATCGCGGCGTCCGCCATCATCTCGGAGGCGTATCTCTCATTCCTCGGAGCGGGCACGCCGCCGGAGATCCCGAGCTGGGGCAACATCGTCGCCGAGGGGCGCTCGCTCTTCACGATCGCCCCCGGCGCGGTGCTCTTTCCGAGCGCCTTCCTGGCGCTCACCGTGCTTGCGGTGAACATGCTCGGCGACGGGCTGCGCGACCGGCTCGACCCGCAGATGCAGCGCGGGCTGCGCTGACGACAGACGCGCGGGAGAGGGGGCGGCGCTACTCGTAGCCGCCCTGGAAGCCGTCCTGCACGGCAAGGTTCGAGAAGCGGGTGATCTCGGCGTCGAACTGCAGCTTCACGGTGCCGGTCGGGCCGTGGCGCTGCTTGCCGACGATCACTTCGGCAACGCCGTGGCAGGCCTCCATCTTGGCCTCCCACTCGAAGAATTCCTGGCTGCCCTCGGCGGGCTTGCGGCTCTGCAGGTAGTACTCCTCGCGATAGACGAACATCACGACGTCCGCGTCCTGCTCGATCGAGCCCGACTCGCGAAGGTCGGAGAGCTGGGGCCGCTTGTCGTCGCGCTGCTCGACCTGACGGGAGAGCTGGGAGAGGGCGACGATCGGCACCTCGAGCTCCTTGGCGAGCGCCTTCAGGCCGGTGGTGATCTCGGTGATCTCGTTCACGCGGCTGTCGGAGGCGCGCTTGCCGGAGCCGGAGAGGAGCTGGAGATAGTCGACGATCAGGAGGTCGAGCCCCTTCTGGCGCTTGAGGCGCCGGGCGCGCGCCGCGAGCGCGCCGATCGTGATGCCGCCGGTCTGGTCGATATAGAACGGCATCGTCTGCATGGCCTTCGAGGCCTCGACGAGGTCGTGGAACTGGTTCTCGTCGATCGAGCCGCGGCGGATGTGGGAGGAGGAGATGCCGGACTGTTCGGCGAGGATACGCGTCGCGAGCTGTTCGGCCGACATTTCAAGGCTGAAGAAGCCGACGACGCCGCCGTCGGTCGTCTTCGGCACCCCGTTCTCCAACTTGGTGCGGAAGTTCCGCGCGATGGCGAAGCCGATATTGGTGACGAGCGAAGTTTTGCCCATCGCCGGACGGCCGGCGAGGATGATGAGGTCGGACCGCTGGAGGCCGCCCATCAGCCGGTCGAGATCGGTGAGGCCGGTCGCGATGCCCGAGAGGCCGCCCGCGCGGTGGAAGGCGGCGTCCGCCATGTCGATCGCGGCGGTGAGCGCGTCGGAGAAGCCGACGAAGCCCTGGTCGAAGCGCCCGGTCTCGGCGAGCTCGTAGAGGCGCCGTTCCACCGCCTCGATCTGGTTGCGCGGCGTCGTCTCGGGCGGCGCGTCATAGGCCTCGTTGACCATGTCCTCGCCGATCGAGATCAGCGAGCGGCGCAGCGCGAGGTCGAAGAGGGTGCGGCCGTAATCCTCGGCGTTGATGATGGTGGTGGCGTTCGCGGCGAGGCGGCCGAGATATTCGACGACCTGAAGCTCGGCGATGCGCTCCTCGGCCTTGAAGAAGGTCTTGACCGTGAGCGGCGTCGCGACCTTGCCCTGGCGGATCAGCTTGGTCGCGATGTCGTAGACGCGGCGGTGCGGCTCGACGAAGAAATGGTCGATCTTCAGGAAGTCGCTGACGCGGTAGAACGCCTCGTTGTTGACGAGGATCGCGCCGAGCAGCTGCTGCTCCAGCTCCACATTCTGCGGGGCCGTGCGAATGAGTTCGAGTGCGGCATGGTCCAGCGGTTGGTTCATGAAGCTCGCCTTTCGTTGGCGGCATTTCTACGCCGCCTCAGTGGCGGGCGCGCGGCGGCACAGCAGATCAAAACGAGAACCGCCGTGCTATCCACTCTTGCTGTCCACACACTCCATCCGCGTTCGCAAAAAGAAGGTTAACGCCTTGACTGCGACCCGCTCATTCGGCGAGGCGCGCGACGAGGAGGTCGCCATCGACGGGGACGCCTTCCTCGTGCCGCACGGTGACGGGGGTCTCGGCGAGGATCGCGAAGCCCGCCGCGCCCAGCGTCTCGTGGAGATAGGCCGTCGCGTGGGCGAAGCGCTGCGTGGCGGTGACGCGCCAGCCGGTCTCGGCCCGCTCGGTGGAGGCGATGAGCAGCCCGCCCGGCGTCAGCGTCTTCGCTGCGGCCGCCACGAAGGGGGCGAGGTCGCCGAGATAGGGCCAGACGTCGGTCGCGACGATCACGTCGAACGGCGCCTCGTCCCACTCCTCCAGGAAGTTGACGGCCTCGGCGATGTAGAGGTCGGTGTAGACGTCGCGCTCGTCGGCCATGGCGAGCATCGTCTCGGCGAGGTCGACGCCGACGAGCTGGCCCGCGCGGTCGGCGAACGCCTCGCCCGCGAGGCCGGTGCCGCAGCCAAGATCGAGGATGCGCAGATGCTCGCCGAGGAACGGCTCCGCAAGCGCGCGCGAGAGGGCCGGCACGTCGTAGCCGAGCCGCGCGACGAGGATCTCGTCGAACATCTCGGCGTGCTGGTCGAAGAGGGTCGCGACGTAGGCGGCGGGCGCCTTGTCCGGGCTCGCGAGGCCGAAGGCGGCGAGCCGCATCGTCACGCCGCAATGGTCCTCGGGGTCCATCTCCAGGCATTCGCGGAAGAGGCGGGCGGCGGTTTCCACGTCGCCGGCATCCTCGGCCTCGCGCGCGGCGGCGTAGAGGTCTCCGAGCGCGTCCGCGTCGAAGGCGGGGGACTCGGCGCTCACCCGTGTCGCGCCACGAGAGAGGGGGTCGAGGCGCGGCCGGAATCGCGCGCGGCGAGGGCGCGCTCGGCCGTCGGGATATAGTCGCGCGTCAAGGGCACTGCGAACGCGTCCTTCGTGAGCTGGATCTGGAACACCATCATGTCTCCGACGCGGAAAGAGGCTTCGGACCCGGCAAGATAGAACTCCCACATGCGCAAAAACGCCTCGTCCATGATTTCCACGACCTTGTCGCGTTGGGCCATGAAGCGTTCGCGCCAATGTTTCAGCGTCTCGGCATAATGAAGGCGCAGGATCTCGACGTCCGTCACGATGAGGCCCGCCCGCTCGATCGCGGGGATCACCTCCGAGAGGGCCGGGATGTAGCCGCCCGGAAAGATATATTTCGCGATGAACGGGTTGGTGGAGCCCGGCATGTCGGTCCGGCCGATGGAGTGGAGGAGCATCACGCCGTCATCCTTCAGGAGGCGGGCGCAGTTGCGGAAATACTCGTCATAATAGCCGACGCCCACATGCTCGAACATGCCGACCGAGACGATCCGGTCGAACCGCTCGGCGACGTTGCGATAGTCCTGGATGCGGAAGGTGACGTTCGACCGGCCGGCGGCGCGCTCGTTGGCGCGGGCGGCCTGGTTGTCGGCGAGCGTGATGCCGACGACGTCGACATTCGCGTTGTCGGCGAGATAGAGCCCCATCCCGCCCCAGCCGCAGCCGATATCGAGCACCTTCTGCCCCGGCTCCAGGAGCATCTTCGCCGCGATGTGCCGCTTCTTGGCGAGCTGCGCCTCCTCGAGCGTGATGTCGGGCTGGTAGAAATAGGCACAGCTATATTGCCAGTCCTCGTCGAGGAAGAGGCGGTAGATGTCGTTGCCGACGTCATAATGGTGGGTGGCGTTCTTGCGCGCGGCGCTCTGCGTGTTGTGCTGCGTGATCGGCCGCAGCCACTTGCGAAGGGCGAGGCGGAGGCGGGACGGGTGCTCCACCTTCATGTTGTTCATGAAGAGGATGAGGAGGCCGATCAGGCTTCCCTCGGTGACGGTCCACCGGCCTTGCATGTAGGTCTCGCCGAAAGTCAGCTCGGGGTGGCGCATCAGCGCGGTTTCGACGCCCTTGTCGTGGAATTTGATGGCCTGGCGCGGGCCGGTGCCGTCACCGAATTCATGCGTGCGCCCGTCCGCATCGGTGATCGTGAGGGCGCCACGACGAATGACGCGCTTCATGAGTCGAGACAGAAGAGAATTCATCGTAGGGGCTTGCCTTTCGCAACCCCGAAAATTCTCTGGACGGGAGAAGATCTGTCAAGGCCGAGAACGGCCGAATTCGCCCGCACAGGCTGACCTTAGCCCTGTCCGTGGCGTCAATGCTGGCGATTTGTGTGCGCTGGCACCTATCGAATGTGCCGGCGCGGGGAGCAAGGCGCGCCGAGCGCGCCTTGCAGAAGCGAATCAGAGCGGCTGGGGACCCGTGCCGGGCGCGCCCTCGGACTCCTCGTCCGTGGTCTCGTCGGCTTCGTCCTCGAACTCTTCCTCGTCGTCCTCGTAGACCTCGGGGGCGAGCACGTCTTCGCCGGCGGCCTGACGGTCGGCCTCGTCGCGCGAACGGGCGACGTTGATCGTGACGGGCACGATCACCTCGGGGTGCAGGACGAGGCTGATCTCGTGGAGACCGATCGTCTTGATCGGCATCGACATGTCGACCTGGCGACGCTCGACCGTGAAGCCTTCCTCGGCGAGGACGTCGACGATGTCGCGCGTCGAGACCGAGCCGTAGAGCTGGCCGGTCTGGCCCGCCTGGCGGATGGCGACGAAGGTCTTGCCGGACACGCGGCCGGAGAGGGCGGCGGCCTGCGCGCGACGCTCCTGGTTGCGCTGGACGAGGTCGGCGCGGTCGGCCTCGAAGCGGGCGCGGTTCGCGTCGTTGGCGCGGAGCGCCTTGCCCTGCGGCAGGAGGAAGTTGCGGGCGAACCCGTCGCGGACACGGACTTCTTCGCCCATGTCGCCGAGCTTGGGAACGCGCTCGAGCAGAATGACTTGCATTGGATTGTCTCCGATCTGTCCCGCGCGGAGGCGGTTAGGAGCCGGGGCCCCAGATGGAGGCCGGGCAGGGAGCCCGGCCTTGGAAGAGACGGCCGGAGGGCCGTCTTATTTGATGACGTAGGGGAGGAGGCCCAGGAAGCGCGCGCGCTTGATGGCCTTGGCAAGCTCACGCTGCTTGCGCGCCGAAACGGCGGTGATGCGCGAGGGGACGATCTTGCCGCGCTCGGACACGTAGCGCTGCAGGAGCTTCACGTCCTTGTAGTCGATCTTCGGCGCGTTCGGCCCAGAGAAGGGGCAGGTCTTGCGACGGCGGAAGAACGGACGGCGGGTGGGGAGCTGCGCGATATCAACCATTAGGAATACTCCCGCTCGCGCCGCTCAGGACGATCACCACGTTCGCCGCGCTCACCGCGCTCCGGGCGATCGCCACGCTCCGGACGATCGCCGAAGCGGTCGCCACCTTCACCGTCTTCACGGCCGCCACGCTCACGGCGACGGCGATCGTCGCGGTCACGCTTCTGCTTCATGACCGACGGGCCGTCCTCGTGCTCTTCCACGCGGATGGTGAGGGTGCGCAGCACGTCTTCGTTGAGACGCATCTGACGCTCCATCTCCTGCACGGCGGCAGCGGGGGCTTCGATGTCCATCAGCGCGAAGTGCGCCTTGCGGTTCTTGGCGATGCGGTAGCTGAGGGTCTTGAGACCCCAGTTCTCGACACGGCCGACCGAACCACCATTCTCGGCGAGGACGGACTTGTACTGCTCGACAAGCTCGTCCACCGCCTGACCCGACACATCCTGTCGGACCAGAAACACGGTCTCGTATAAAGGCATCTGTTCCTCAGTTCCTTGCGCCGACCATCGGCGCGGCACTCCGTCGGCGCCAAGCCTCGTCGAAAGCCCCGTGAGGCTGCCGACCTTCGCGAGCAAGGACACGGGAGGATCGGGACACGGGAAAACCCGCGCCCGGGATGCGAACATGACGCACCCCTCCGTTCAGCCCTTGGCCAACGTGAGTGAGCGCCCACATAGGCGCTGTCCTGCACACAAATCAAGCGTGAAATAGGTTGTGACGCACACTTTCTGGTCTTCCGGACTTGACGCGCCATTTGAGCTAGTGGTCTTTGCGCCCACGCTGCGGCTTTCGAGTCGCGCCTCACAATAAGTCGGCTAATCGATGACGTTTGCGTACACCTTTCCAGGACAAGGCAGCCAGAGCGCCGGGATGGGCCTTTCGCTCTATCAGGCCTACCCCTCCGCACGCGCTGTTTTCGAAGAGGTCGATGACGCGCTGGGCGAGCATCTGTCCCGTGTCATCTTCGAGGGGCCGGAGGAGACGCTCCGCCTCACCGCCAACGCGCAACCCGCGCTGATGGCCGTCAGCCTCGCCGCCATGCGCGCGCTTGAGGCCGAGGGCGTCGGGCTCGACAATGCGCTTCTCGTCGGCGGTCACTCGCTCGGCGAATATTCCGCGCTCGCCGCGGCCGGCGCGCTCACCGTCGCCGACGCCGCCCGGCTCCTGCGCCTGCGTGGCGAGGCCATGCAAGAGGCCGTGCCGGAAGGCGAGGGCGCAATGGCCGCGCTCCTCGGTCTCGACCTCGAGACGGCCGAATCGGTCGCCCAGGCCGCCTCCGAAGGCGAGGTATGCGAGGTCGCGAACGACAACGCGCCCGGCCAATGCGTGGTATCGGGCACCCGCTCCGCGGTCGAGCGGGCCATCTCCATCGCCCGCGAACGTGGCGCCCGCCGCCCCGTCCTCCTTCCCGTCAGCGCCCCCTTCCACTGCTCGCTGATGGCCCCGGCCGCCGCCGCGATGGCCGCCGCGCTCGAAAGCGCCACCATCAACGCCCCGAAGGCGCCGCTCCTCGCCAACGTCTCGGCCTCCCGCCTCATCGATCCGTCCAGCATCAAGCGCAGCCTCATCGCCCAGGTGACGGGCCGCGTGCGCTGGCGCGAGTCGGTCTCGCAGTTCGCCAATCTCGGCGTGCGCACAGTGCTCGAGATCGGTGCGGGCCGCGTCCTCACCGGGCTCGCCAAGCGCATCGATTCCTCACTGGAGGCGATCTCCATCAACAGCGCCTCCGACGTCGCCCTCATCGCGCAGCGCGGATCCGCGGCGGCATGATGTTCGACCTTTCCGGAAAGACCGCCCTCGTCACCGGTGCGACCGGCGGGATCGGCGGGGCCATCGCCGCTGCGCTGAAGGCGCAGGGCGCGAAGGTCATCGTGACCGGCTCGACGCTGGAGCGCGCGGAAGCGGCAAAGGCGCGCATCGGCGCCGACGGCGCGCTCGCCGCGAACCTTGCCGACCGCGCCGCCGTCGACGCCCTCGCGACCGACGCCGAGGCGCTCGGCCCTGTGGACATCCTCGTCAACTGCGCCGGCGTGACGCGTGACGGTCTCGTCATGCGCATGAAGGATGCCGACTTCGACGACGTCATCGAGGTCAACCTCACCGCCGCCTTCCGCCTCTCGCGCGCGCTCGTGCGCGGGATGATCAAGCGGCGCGGGGGCCGAATCATCAATATCGGCTCCGTCGTCGGATCGACCGGCAATGCGGGCCAGGTGAACTATTCCACCGCCAAGGCGGGTCTCACCGGCCTCACCAAATCGCTTGCCCGCGAGCTCGCGGCGCGCAACATCACGGTCAACCTCGTCGCACCCGGATTCATCGGCACCGCGATGACCGACGTGCTGACGGACGACCAGCGATCCGCCATCATGAAGGACATCCCCGCCGGAACGCTCGGGCAGCCCGAGGACGTTGCTGCGGCGGTCGTTTATCTCGCGAGTGCGGAGGCGCAATATGTCACCGGCCAGACACTTCATGTGAATGGCGGGATGACAATGGGTTTCTAAGGGCAGGACCGGCGCAACGCCGCTTTTCAAACGGCAAACTGTTGTGATACCGGCGATCCCACATTCAAGCCCCACCGGTTCGGTGGGGATCTGCACCACTCGTCACGCGCCGTGCCGCGCCAGACACCATCCCACAGGCCGATGAGGCCAAGAGACTTGAAGGACAATCCATGAGCGACACCGCAGAACGCGTGAAGAAAATCGTCGTTGAGCACCTCGGCGTCGAGAAGGAGAAGGTCACCGAGGAAGCGAGCTTCATCGACGACCTCGGTGCGGACTCCCTCGACACCGTCGAGCTCGTGATGGCGTTCGAGGAAGAGTTCGGCGTCGAGATCCCGGACGACGCGGCCGAGACCATCCTCACGGTCGGCGACGCGATCAAGTTCCTCGACAAGAACGCCGTCGCCTGATTCGTCAGGTAACGACTTTCGTCAATCTCGATAGGGAGTGTGATGGTGCGGCGCGTCGTGGTGACCGGTCTAGGAACCGTCAATCCGCTGGGCAGCGGGGTTGACGCCTCCTGGAGCGGCATCCTTGAGGGGAAAAGCGGCGCAGCGCCGGTCACGCGCTGCGACGTCAGCGACCTGGCGGCGCGAGTCGCCTGCCAGGTTCCGCGCGGAACCGGCGTGGCGGGCGCGTTCGACGCCGACGCCACGATGGACCCGAAGGACCAGCGAAAGTTCGACGAGTTCATCGTGTTCGCGACTGCGGCCGCCGACGAGGCGATCGCCGACGCGGGCTGGCGGCCGACGGACGAGGAAGAGCAGAACCGGACCGGCGTGCTCATCGGCTCCGGCATCGGCGGGTTGCTCGGCATCGAACGGGCGGCTCTGATCCTCGCCGAGAAGGGGCCGCGCCGGATCTCTCCGTTCTTCATTCCGGGCGCGCTCATCAACATGGCGTCGGGCTACGTGTCGATCCGCTACAATTTCCGCGGACCGAATCACGCCGTCGTCACGGCCTGCTCCACGGGCGCCCACGCCATCGGCGATGCCGCCCGCCTCATCGCGCTCGATGATGCGGACGTCATGATCGCCGGCGGCGCGGAGGCCCCGATCGGCCGCCTCGCGATCTCCGGCTTCGCGGCCTGCCGCGCGCTGTCCACGGGGTTCAACGACACGCCCGAAAAGGCGTCTCGCCCCTATGACCGTCAGCGGGACGGGTTCGTGATCGGCGAGGGCGCGGGTGTCGTCGTCCTCGAAGAGCTCGAACACGCCAAGGCCCGCGGCGCGAAGATTTACGGCGAGATCATCGGCTACGGCCTCTCGGGCGATGCCTTCCACATCACCGCTCCGGCGAGTGACGGGAACGGTGCCTATCGCTGCATGAAGGCGGCGCTGAAGCGCGCGCAGATCGATTCCTCCGCGATCGATTATGTGAACGCACACGGCACGTCGACGCCGCTCGGCGACGAGATCGAGCTCGCGGCGGTCCATCGTGTCATGGGCGGCGACGGCAAGGGGCTCACCATGAGCTCCACCAAGTCGGCGACCGGCCACCTCCTCGGTGCCGCCGGTGCCGTCGAGGCGATCTTCTCGCTGCTCGCGATCCGGGACAATATCGCCCCGCCGACGATCAATCTCGACGATCCCTCTGTGGAAACCGCGGTAGACCTCGTGCCGCACTCCGCACGGGAGAAGAAGATCGATACGGTGCTATCGAATTCCTTCGGATTCGGGGGCACGAACGCCTCTCTGGTGTTCCGTCGATATTGATCAGAGGAGGCGCTTGTGCGGCATCGTCGTCGGGGCCAGGTCGGGGACAACGAACCCACGCAACCTGAGCGGCATGACCGTCGCGCGAGCGACAAGGCACGGATGGGCGGGGCGGACGAGATCCGCCCCACGAAGCGCCGCCCCGAGCCGCTGGTGTCCAACTCCACCAAGTCGCGGGGCGGGACGCGGCGGCCCTCCGAGGCGCCGCCGCCCGTGAAGCGCCGCTCCCGCGCGGCGCGCCACCCGCTGATCCTCGCCGCCAATCTCGTGATCTTCCTGATCGTGCTCGTCCTCATCGGGGGCGGGGCGCTGCTGCTGCTCGGCCGCCAGGCCTATGTCGCGGCCGGTCCGCTCGCCGAGGATGTCGGCGTGATCATCGACCGGGGCGCCTCGGTCGAGGCGATCGCCGCCGGGCTCGAGGAGCGCGGCATCATCACGAACCGCTACGTCTTCCTCGCCGCCGCCTATGGCACGGGCGCGACGCGACGCCTCCAGGCCGGCGAATATCTGATCCCGGCCGGCGCCTCGATGGAGGCGGTGATGGACCACATCGTGTCCGGCCGCGTCGTGCGCCACGCGATCACGCTCGCCGAAGGGCTCACCTCGGCGCAGATCGTCGCGCGCCTCAATGAATCGGACCTCTTGTCGGGGCGGATCGATTCCATCCCGGCCGAGGGCTCGCTCCTGCCGGAGACCTACCAGGTCACCCGCGGCATGTCGCGCCAGCGCCTCATCGAGACGATGCAGACCGCGCAGGCCCGCGTCCTTTCGGAGATCTGGGCGAATCGCGACCCCAGCGTGCCGCTCTCCTCGCCCGAGGAACTGGTGACGCTCGCCTCGGTCGTCGAGAAGGAGACCGGCGAGCCGGATGAGCGCGACCGGGTCGCGGCGGTGTTCATCAACCGCCTGAACCGCAAGATGCGCCTCCAGTCGGATCCCACGATCCTCTACGGCCTCTATGGCGGTGACGCGTGGGCGCAGGCGCGCACCATCTACCGCTCCGACCTCGAGCGCCCGAACCCGTACAACACCTACCAGATCGACGGGCTGCCACCCGGACCGATCACCAATCCGGGCCGCCAGGCGATGGAAGCGACCGCCCACCCGGCCGAGACGAACGAGCTCTATTTCGTCGCCGACGGCACCGGCGGCCACGCCTTCGCCGTCTCCTATGACGAGCATCAGCGCAACGTCGCGCGGTGGCGCGACATCGAGCGCCAGCGCGGCACGGCGGCGAACTGAGGATGGGCGCACCGATCCAGTCGATGACCGGCTTCGCCAGCCTCGAAGGCGAGGTGAACGGTTTCGCCTACCAGTTCGACGCGCGCTCGGTGAACGGGCGCTCGCTCGACCTGCGCCTGCGCCTGCCGCCGGGGATGGAGCGGGTGGAGCCCGAGCTTCGCCGCCTCGTCAACACCACCTTCAAGCGCGGCAGCGTCTCGCTCTCCCTCTCGCTGAAGCGCGGCGAGGTTGCGACGCGCTACACGGTGAACCAGGTCCAGCTCGACGCCTATATCGAGGCGATCCAGGCGCTGGCCGCCAGCGGCTCGGTCGCCGCCCCGCGCGCGGACGGCCTCCTCGCCCTCAAGGGCGTGATCGAGACCGCGACGGAAGAGGAAGAGGCGAGCGTCGACGAGGCGACCATCGCCGCGCTCGGCGCCGAGCTTCTCGCCGCGCTCGAGGTGAACCGGCGCGAGGAGGGGGCGCGGATCGCCCCCATCATCCTCGACCAGCTCTCCGAGATGGACCGCCTGCGCGTCGAGATCGACGCCCACCCCGAGCGCACGATCGCGGCCATCAAGGCCCGTTTCGACCGCCAGCTCTCCGACCTTCTCGCCGGCCGCGAGGGCATCTCGCCCGAACGCCTCCACCAGGAGGCGGCGCTGATGGCGACCCGCGTCGACGTGCGCGAGGAGCTCGACCGGCTGAGCGCCCACATCGCCGCCTCACGTGAGCTCCTGGAGGAGGGCGGCCCCGTCGGCCGCAAGCTCGATTTCCTGTGCCAGGAGTTCAACCGCGAGACGAACACCATCTGCTCGAAGGCCCCCCATCACGCGATCACCGCGCTCGGCCTCTCGCTGAAGGCCGTGGTCGAGCAGATGCGGGAGCAGGTTCAGAACCTCGAATGAGCGCGCCGAAGCGGTACACGCGGCGCGGGCTCCTCGTCGTCCTCTCCTCGCCGTCGGGCGCGGGCAAGAGCACGATCTCGCGCCTCCTCCTGGAGCAGGACAAGAACCTCTCTCTGTCGATCTCCGTCACGACGCGCGCGCGCCGGCCGAGCGAGGTCGACCACGTCCACTATCATTTCGTCACGATGCGCGAGTTCGAGCGGATGCGCGACCGGGGCGAGCTCCTCGAATGGGCCGAGGTCCACGGCAATTGCTACGGCACGCCGCGCGATCCTGTGGAGCAGGCGCTCTCCGAGGGGCGCGACGTGCTCTTCGACATCGACTGGCAAGGGGCCTCGCAGCTCCAGGCGGCGATGCCGGACGATCTCGTCTCGATCTTCGTCCTGCCGCCCTCCGGGGCCGAGCTGCACGCCCGCCTGGTGCGCCGCGCCGAGGACGACGAGGCGACCATCCTGCGCCGCCTCACCAACGCGCGGGACGAGCTGACCCACTACATCGAGTACGACTACGTCATCGTCAATGACGAGCTGCAGTCCGCGCTCGCGAGCGTCGGGGCGATCCTGTCGGCCGAGCGCGTCCGCCGCCGCCGCCTCTCCGGGCTCGACCGCTTCGTGAGCGACGTCTCCACCGCGCTGGCGGACGGGACCGCCGAGAAGGCGCGCGACTGAGCCGGCCGCACCGCGCGGCGCCGATGTGACACGATTTGTGATCGGCCGGGCGATTTCCAACGCACGCGAACGCCTCTACCTCCACCGGCGGCCGGGCGCTTACATCCCGTGCCGTCGGAGACGCCGATGTTCCTGCTGACGGTCGCCCTCATCTGGCTCGTCGCCGCGATCACGCCGGGGCCGAACTTCCTCGTCGTCGTGCGCTGCGCGCTGACGGGCTCGCGGCCCGTCGCTTACGCCGCCGTGGGCGGGACGCTGTTCGGGACCTTCCTGTGGGGCCTTGCGGGCTGGCTGGGGATCACTGCGCTCTTCGCCGCCGCGCCCTACGCCTACGCGGCGCTGAAGCTCGTGGGCGGCATCTACATCGCCTATCTCGGCGTCCGCATCCTGTGGCGGCTCCGCCGTGCGGGCGACGCGGCGCTGCCCGACCGCGCGCTCGACCTCACGCCGCGCGCCGCCTTCCGCCTCGCCCTCTTCACCAATCTCGCGAACCCCAAGTCGGCGGTGTTCGTCGCGAGCCTCTTCGCCGCCGCGCTGCCGCAGGATCATCCGTGGTGGGCGGGGCCGGTCGCGGTGGCGATGATGGTCTCGATCTCGGCCCTCTGGTACGCGATCCTGTCGACCTCGCTCTCGCACCGCTCGGTCGCGAACGCCTATCTCGGGGTGCGCCGGGCCGTGGATGCGGCGACGGGCATGGTCTTCGTCGCCTTCGGCACCGCGCTCGCCGCCGCGAGCCGATAGCCCGGCGCGGCCGCCCGCTTAGGCGGCGGCCTTCTCCCGCGCGTAAAGTTCGGCAAGGCGCACGAAATCGGCGATCGCAAGCTGCTCGGCCCGCTCGGTGGGGGTGATGCCGGCTGCTTCGAGGAGGCCTTCCGGGTCCTTCGTCAGAGACTTGAGGCTGGAGCGCAGCATCTTGCGCCGCTGGCCGAAGGCGGCCGCCGTCACGGCCGAGAGAGCGGCGATCGGCACCGCCCCGCCCTCGGGCTTCGGGTCGAGACGCACCACGGACGACCACACCTTCGGCGGGGGCACGAAGGCGGCGGGGGCGATGTCGAACACGCTCGTTGCGTGCGTGCGCACCCCCGCGAGCACGCCGAGGCGGCCATAATCGTCGCCGCCGGGGGCGGCGGTGATGCGGTGGGCGACCTCGCGCTGGACCATGATCGTCGCGCTCGCCCACCAGGACGGCCAGTTGCCCTTGGTGAGCCAGCCGACGAGGAGCGGGGTCGCGACATTGTAGGGAAGGTTCGCGCAGATCACCGCGCTCTCGGGCGCGATCTCGCGCCAGTCGGCGGTGAGCGCGTCGGCGATGTGGACGGTGAGGCGACCGTCGGCCACCGCGGCGAGCTGGTCGAGGACGCCCGCCGCGCGCGCATCCTTCTCGACCGCGATGACCCGCGCCCCGGCCTTCAGGAGCGAGCGGGTGAGGCCGCCGGGGCCGGGCCCCACCTCCACGACCGTCCGCCCGGCGAGCGGCGCGTCGGCCGGCGCGCCCGGCATCCGCGCCGCGCGGGCGATCTTGTCGGTGAGGTTGAGGTCGAAGAGGAAGTGCTGGCCGAGCGACTTCTTCGCCGTCAGCCCTTCGCTGGCGAGCACGTCGCGCAGGGGCGGCAGCGCCTCGATCCGGGCCCGCAGGGCGTCGAGCCCGGCCGTGTCGGCCTCATCCCCCGCGAGCGTGTCCACCGGCCCTCAGCGCTTCTCGATGACGGCGTCGCGGCGGAGCTGCCGCATGTACTGCTTGGTGAAATCCTCGCCGCGCTTGCTGGTCAGCTCCGGCTCCAGCGCCTTCATGGCGGCGTTGGTGGACTGGAAGGTGCGCTTGTCGCAGACCGCGAACATGACGAGGCCGCGCGGGGTTTCGATCGGCGCGGCGAGCTTGCCGATTGCGACGTCCTTCAGCGCGTCGCGCGCGTCGGTGGTGAGCTCGGCCTCGGTGCGGCGGCCGAAAGGGCGCACCACGACGTTGCGGGTCTTCTTGGCCATCGCGAGGCCGTTGGCGCAGCCGTTGAACTTGCTGCGCAGGTCGTTGGCGCGGGCCTTCTCCTGCGCGAGGCGCTGCGGGGAGGGGTTTTCCGGCAGCGCGATGATCACCTGCTCCAGCGTGTACTCGGCGGTCTCGATCTGCCGCTCGGCGTCCTTGTCCTTCAGGAGGGCGGCGACGAGGTCCTGCTCGGAGACCTGGACCTGGGTCTGGAAGCGGGCGCGCACGAGGCGGCCAAAGGCGATCTGCGCGCGGATGCGGTCGCGCAGGGTCGAGATGGCGACGCCCTGCTGCTGGAGCGCCTGGCCGAGCTGGCTCGGCGACAGCTTCACGCGGCTCGCGATCTCGCCGATGGCGCGGTCGACGTCGGAATCGGCGACCTCGATATTCGATTGCTGCGCCGCCTTCAGCTGCAGCTTCTCATCGATGAGCTCGTCGAGCGCCATCGTGCTCAGCGCGCCGCGCGAGCCGGTGAGGCGCAGGAGCCGCTCGCGCTGGCCGACATCATAGGAGGTGATGGGGACGCCGTTCACCACCGCGACGATGGAGGTCGCGGAGGCGGGGGCGGTCTGCGCGGCGACGAGGAACGCGAGCAGGACGAGGACGAAACGGACCATGACAACACACTCTCGGCTACGGGGCGGAGACGCTGCCCCAGTCGGATTTGTCGTTATGGGAGACCGCCGCCGATCGGCGTCCGCGGATCTTGAGACGTTCCCCCCTCCAATCACCTGTCACTCATAAAGGACGTGGCGGGAGTTTCAACGCGCCCGACGGTCTCAGTTATCAAGCCCGGTTGAGACGGTGCCGTCGCCGATGGTGCGCAGGCCGATCCGGAAGAAGATCGTGCGGTCGACCGGATCCTCGGGCAGGCCGCCGCGATCCTCAGAGTAGGCGACCGAGACGGACAGCGAATCGTCGTCATAGGCGACGCCGACCCCCTCGCGGATCACGTCGCGATCCTTGAGGTCGTAGCGGAGCTGGCCGAAGACGCGGATCCGGTCGAGCGCGCGCACGGAGGCGGCGAGCTGGATCTCCTCGCGATCGTCGATGATGCCGAGCTCGGGCTGCTTGGCGAGGAAGGTGTAGATCGCGCTGCTGGTGACGGGGCCGGTGCGGGCCGCGGCACCCACCTCGGCGCGCTGCACGTCGAGCGTCTGCTGGTCGAAGCGGCCCTTCGCGGTGACGGCGAGGCCGCCATTGGTGTCGAGATAGAGGCCGGCGACGAGGTCCGATTCGTCGGAGGAGAGGCCCGAATCGCCCGTCGAGTTCATGATGTCGGCGACATCGTAGGAGTTGCGTCCGGCGAGGTGATAGGACTGGCCGATCGTCGCGGCGAGCATGCCGCCCGAATAGGTCTGCAGCACGTAGCGCACGCCGAGATTGGCGCGCACGCCGCCTTCCACCCGGTCATAGCCGGAGAATTTGGTGACGCCGAAGAGGTCGGTGTCGTCGAACACCACGCTCTGCGCATCCTCGTTCGGCAGGTCGCCAATATGGGTCTCGTTCGGACGGGCGATGATCTCGGCGATCGGCTCGATCGTCTGCGTGCCCCAGCTCGACGCGATGAGCCACGGCCAGCGATAGGTGAGGCCGACCCACGGCATCGCGCGGCCGAGCACGTCGTCCTCGAGCTGGGTGACGTTCGGGTCGCGATTGTCGAGGGCGAAGACGTCGCCGCGGAAGCCGGCGAACGGGGTCAGCACCTGGCCGACGGGGGCGAAGACGCGCTTGCGCCAGGAGACCTCGGCGCTGCCGCGGGTGAAGGTGCCCTCGACGCCGCGGAAGCGAGCGATGCGAGTGCCGTCCTCCATCGCGCCGAACGCGTCCGTCTCCTGCCGGCTCAGCGAGGTGATGTTGAACTTGTAGGAGAGCTCGCCCGACAGGACGCTGCCGTCATAGACGCCCTCATAGTCGATCGCCGGATGGACATAGGCCTGCTTGCCCTGGAGGCGCTGGCCGACGCCGCTGAAGGGGGCAGGTGGGTTCAGCACCTGCTCGGACACATAGTCGTCCTGCAGGATGCGGAAGGCCCACAGGCGCGCGTCGAAGATGTTCCGGTCGCCGAGGCCGGTCAGGTAGAGCGTCGTCGGCGCGGTGAGGTCGTCCCCGGTCGACTGCTTGTAGTCGCTGAGATAGCGCCGGTCGGTGGTGATCGTGCTTTCCCAGCCCCACTGCCAGTCGGGGTTCAGGTAGAAATTGCCGCTCGTCGTCACCGACCCGCGGAAGCGCCGGCTGCCGGACGAATCGTCGAACGCGTCCGGGTCGAGCTGGTAGATGCCCGTGCCGCGGACCTTGAAGTTCCCGTTCGCGGTGCGCTGGCGGTATTCGAGATCGGTGAAGAGGCCCTGGCGGCTGAGCGGGGTCAGGCCGAGCGTCACGTCGCGGCTCGGGCCGAGCGTCTGGAAGTAGGGGACGCGGACGCCGAAGCCGAGGAGGTTCGAATAGATCGCCGTCGGCGTGAGGACGCCTGACTTGCGGCGCACCGACGGGTCCGGCACCGAGAAGGACGGGAGCACGGCGACGGTGTTGCCGAAGAGGTCGAACTCCGGATGCTCGAAGCGGAGCGACTTCTCGTTCTCGTCATAGACGACGCGACGCGCCTTGATCACCCAGGTGGGCGGCTGGTCCGGCCGGTTGCGGCAGGAATAGCAGGCCGTGTAGGCGGCATCCTCGAAGATCGTGACCGAGCCGCCATTGCGCTCGGCCCGGTTCGCGGCAAGGCGCGTGCGGTAGATCGTGTCGGCGCGCAGCCCCGTCAGGAACCCGTCGCGCAGGTCGTCGGAGAGCTCGACCTCCTTGGCGACGACGATGTTGCCGTTCGGCTCCTCGAGGCGCACGCCGCCGGCGGCCGACAGCCTGTTGCTCGCCTGGTCGTAGCGCACGCGCGAGGCGAAGAGCTGGTAGCCGTTATATTCGATGAACACGTTGCCGATCGCGTTCACCTCGCCGGTTTCGACGTTGTAGGTGAGCGTATCGGTCTCGAGCAGCATCTTCGCGCCGGGCTCCGCCTGGAGCGGCTGGTCAAAGAACTGCGCCGCCGCGGGGATCGGGGCCGTGGCGGCGAGGCCGACGAGGCACGTGAGGGTGAGCGCCAGGTGGCGCGTCGAGAAGCGCGCCATTACCCGTCCTCGCTGTGGAGGAGGGAGGAGACGCCGAAGAGCACCGCGCCGATGCCGGGGAGCCACGCGGCGAGGACCGGGGCGACCGCGCCCGCCTCGCCGAGATCGGAGGCGACCGCCGAGGCGATGTAGAGCGCGAAGCCGGCGACGATGCCGCCCGTCACCGCGCGCGTCACGCCGCCGAGCCGCACGAGGCGCAAGGAGACGCTCGCCGCGATCAGCACCATCGCCGCAAGGAGGAGCGGGCGGGCGAGGAGCACCTGGAATTGGAGGGCGAAGCGGTGTGTCGGCAGGCCCGCGCGCTCGGCGAGGGAGACGGCGTCCGGCAGGCGCCAGAAGGAGATCGAATCGGGCCGCGCGACGGCCTCGCGCACCTCGATCGCGGTGAGCGCGGTCTCCACCGTGGTCGTGTCCTGGTGGACGCTGTTGCCGTCGACATCGTAGCGGGTGACGTCGGTCAGCAGCCATTCGCCGGGCTCGAGGCTCGCCGTCGCGGCCTCGACGCGGCCGGCGAAGCGGTTCTCCGCGTCGAGAAGGTGGGCCTCGACGCCGAAGAGGGTGAGGCCGTCCGAGCTTGCGGCGCGGGCGTGGATGATCGAGCCGCCATTCGGCCCTTCCTGGCGGAACCAGACCGACTGGGCGCTCCCCGTCAGGATGCGGGCCTCGTTGCCGAGGACGCGGGCGCTCAGTTCTTCCGATCGCTCGCGCGCGGCGGCGGAGAGGGGGTTGTAGACCGTCGTCGAGAACACGCCGATGAGGAGGACCGTCACGATCCCCGGCAGGATGAACTGCCAGGCGGAGATCCCCGCGGCGCGCATCACCGCGAGCTCAAGCCGGCGGTTGAGGGCGAGGAAGGCCGCGATCGCCCCGAAGAGGACGGCGAACGGCATGAACTCTTCGCTCAGCGACGGCGTCTTGAAGAAGGACGCCGCGACCGCCTCGGCCGCGTTGAAGGTCTCACGGTCGGACGCGCGGCGCACGAGCTCGATCACGTCCGCGAGGAAGATGATCGCGGTGCCGAGCAGGAAGAAGCCGACGATCCAGCGGAAGAAGGTCGTCGCCAGATAGAAGGAGAGGGTGCGGCCGGGACCGATGCGCGCCATCATGCGGGCGCCCCCGCCGGTGTCTTCGTCGCAAGGCGCGAGAGGGCGGCGCCGAGCGAGGCCCAGAGCCGCTCGTGGATGGTGACCGAGCGATCGGTCGCGATGAGAGTGAAGGCGACGGCACCCGCTCCGAGGAAGAAGGGATAGACGAGGATTGCGAGCTGCGGTGTCTCTTCCACCGCGAGGAGGAGGCCGTAGGAGGCGCCGCGCACGACCGCGACGCAGATCGCGGCGGCGAAGATGCCGGCCATGCGGCCCTGACGGTGCATCCGCGGGTCGCCGACGAACAGGAACACGATCAGCGCGTAGACGAACGGAGCGAGTGGCTGGGACAGGCGGTCGTGCAGCTCGATCGTGAAGCGCGCCTCGCGCTCGGCGCGGTAGGTGTCTTCCGGCGAGGGGTTGAGCAGCTCGAAGAGGGTCCGCTCGGACGGGCGGAAGGTCGGGGTCACCGGGCCGGCCGTGAGGTCGGTGAGGTCGAAGGCGTAGGCGTCGAACGCCGCGACGGAGAGCTCGTTCGAGGGGCGCTCCATCCGCTGGGCGCTGCCGTTGGTCATGACGAGGAGCGTGTTGTCCTCCGCCTCCACCACGCGGCCATTCTCCGCGAGATAGGTGATCGCGAGATCGGGCCGGCGCTGATCGTCGAGGAGGAGGCCGCGCAGCGTCCCGTCGGCCTGGCGGTCGCGGATGTGGACGGTGAGCCCGTCCTCGATGTCGATGAAGCGGCCGGGCTGCACGATCGAGGTCACGACGTCGGCGCGCACGCTCGTCAGCATGACGCGCGCTTCGGCAAGGCCTGCCGGGCCGATATAGGCCGCGCCCAGCGCGACGAAGGCGGCGCAGACCGCGGCGGCGGCCATCGCCGGCTGAAGGAGGCGCAGGCGGCCCGCGCCCGCGGCGCCGATGACCACGAGCTCGCTGTCGCGGTTCATCGTGTCATAAACGACGACCATCGCGATCACGAAGGCGATCGGGGCGAGCATGGTGGCGAGGAAGGGGACGGCGAGCGCGGTCAGCGCGAAGAAGACGGCAAAGGTCTGGCCCTTGGCGGTCACGAGGTCGAGCCGCTGCAGCGCCTGCGTCGACCAGATCACGGCGGTCAGGATCAGGAGAGCCGCCGGAAAAATGGTCAGGATCCGCCGACACATATACCAATTGATCAGCGGCATGTGGCTTTCCAGACTCTCCCTGGGCAACTCCGGCAGCCCCGCGCGACGGTGCGCGACGCTCCCCACCCAACTCGCCTACACTAAGGTGCGCCAGGGTTGAAGAATCGCTCGCAATATAGGTGAACGAATGATTGCCGGCGTGGCATCCCGGCCGCACTTGGGGGCAGTTGTGAACAACGGCGAAACGGTCTAGGTGCGGTTCAGCAGCGAAAGGACCGTCATGGCCAAGAGCCCACTCATCCAATTCCGCCCTGTTGAATTGCCGAAAACCGGAACGCTGGTCGTGTTCGCCGGGGACAATATGGCCCTTGGCGAAGCGGCGCGACGCGTGGATGGTGCGACGGATGGTCTGATCACCTCGGCCGCGAAGGCGCAGGGCTACAAGGGCAAGCGCTTTGCCACGATGCTGCTGCCGTTGCCGCGCGGCATGGACGTTTCGGCGCTCCTCGTCGTGGGCCTCGGCGATCTCACCAAAATGAAGGAAGCGGACTGGACGCGGCTCGGCGGCGCCGTCATGGGCGCGCTCCCGAACGGCCCGCAGACCGACGTCACCGTCTTCGCGGAGACGGCGGACGGCCCGCTCGGCGCCTATCAGGCGGCCGACCTCGCCCTTGGCCTGACGCTCCGCGCCTATTCGTTCGACCTATATAAGAGCAAGAAGGACGACGACGATTCGGCCGCGCGCACCATCGCGATCGCGCTGCCGGACCCGCACCCGGCAGAGATCCGCTGGAACGCCGTCCAGGCCATCGGCGAGGGCGTCTATCTCGCGCGCGACCTCACCAACGAGCCGCCGAACGTGCTCGGCCCGGTCGAGTTCGCCGACCGCGCCGCGGCGCTCCGTGATCTCGGCGTCGAAGTCACCATCATGGAGCCGGAGGAGCTTGCGCGGCTCGAGATGCGCGCCCTTCTTGGCGTCGCGCAGGGCTCGGTCCGTCCGGCCCGCGTCGCCGTCATGGAGTGGAAGGGCGGCCCCGCCGAGGTGAAGCCCGTCGCCTTCGTCGGCAAGGGCGTCGTCTTCGACACCGGCGGCATCTCCATCAAGCCGGCCGCCGGCATGGAGGACATGAAGGGCGACATGGCCGGCGCCGCCGCCGTCGTCGGCACGATGCACGCGCTCGCCGCGCGCAAGGCCAAGGTCAACGCCATCGGCGTGATCGGCCTCGTCGAGAACATGCCCGACGGCAACGCCCAGCGTCCGGGCGACATCGTCAAGTCGAAGTCCGGCCAGACGATCGAGATCATCAACACCGACGCCGAGGGCCGCCTCGTCCTCGCCGATCTCCTCACCTACACGATCGGCACCTATTCGCCCCGCGTCGTCATCGACCTCGCGACGCTGACGGGCGCGATCATCGTCGCGCTCGGCCACCATCATGCCGGCCTCTACAGCGACGACGACACCGTCGCCGCCCAGCTCTCGGACGCCGGCAAGGCGACGGGCGATCTCGTCTGGCGCATGCCGCTGTCCAAGGATTACGACCAGCTCATCGATTCCAAGGTCGCCGACATGAAGAACACCGGCGGGCGCTGGGGCGGGTCGATCACCGCCGCCCAGTTCCTGCGCCGCTTCGCGTCCGATTCGACCTGGGTCCATCTCGACGTCGCCGGCACCGCCATGGGCTCGCCCTCGACCGAGATCAGCCGCACCTTCGCCTCCGGCTTCGGCGTGCGTCTCCTTGAGCGTTTCGTTGCCGACTTCTATGAGGATGGGGCCGACGCCATACCCCGTGGCCCGGCCGCATAAGGACCACGCGGATGAAGCTTTACACCACGCGGGCAACGCCGTTCGGGAGGACGGTGGAGATCGTCGCGCACGAACTCGGCCTTCACGAGGATCTCGACATCGTGGAGACGATCGTCGCACCGATGAAGGACAACCCGGCCTACCAGCAGATCACGCCGATGCGGAAGATCCCGGCCCTCATCATCGAGGACGGGACGCTGATCGTCGATTCGCCGGTGATCGCCGAGTACCTCGCCGCCCGCGTCGGCGACACGCGCCTCTTCGCGAAGTCCTCGCCGGATCACTGGAAGGTGCTGAGCCGCTACGCGATCGCGCGCGGCATCGCCGAGGCGAGCGTCGCCGCGCGCTACGAGTTCGCGGCCCGGCCGGAGGCGTTCCGCTGGCAGGGGTGGGTGGACGACCAGTTCGACCGCATCACCGCCGCGCTCGGCGTGTTCGAGAAGGATCCGCCCGCGGCGACCGGCGCGATCACGATCGCCGACATCGCGCTCGGCACGGCGCTCGGCTATCTCGACTTCCGCTTCCCCGACTATGGCTGGCGTGACCGCTTTCCCGCGCTCGCGGCCTGGGTCAAGCCGGTCGAGGCGCGTCCGTCTTTCGCAGCGACGCGCCCGCCGATCTGATCGGGAGAGGATGATTCGCGCCGCACGGCCTCGTCCGCCGGTCCTTGCGGCCGCCTGAGCCGAACCCGGAGCGCGCGATGACGGAAGTCCTCTTCTACCACCTGGAGCGGCAGACCCTCGAAGAGGTGCTGCCGACCCTCCTCGAGAAGACGCTGCAGCGCGGCTGGCGTGCCGTGGTGCAAGTGAGCGACGAGGGCGTGCGCGATGCGCTCGACCGTCACCTATGGGTCTATCGCGACGACAGCTTCCTCCCGCACGGCACGAGCGCGGACGGGCAGGGGGAGCGCCAGCCCGTCTGGCTGACGGTCGAGGACGACAACCCCAACCGCGCCGCGGTGCGCTTCTACGCCGACCGCGCAGCGCCGAAGAATGTCGAGGCCTATGAGCGGGTGGTGATCCTGTTCTCGGCCGACGATGCGGCCGCCGTGCAGGAGGCGCGGCGCCAATGGACCCCGCTCAAGAATGCAGGCCACACCTGCACCTATTGGCAGCAATCGGCGACCGGCCGATGGGAGAAGAAGGGCTAGGCCCCGTCATCTCCTGGCGGGTGCGCCGGGTTCTCGCCAGTCGTGCGACGGGCGCCTGACCCTCGCGGCGCGCGGCGGCCTCCCAAGCCCCCCAGGGATCGGACGGTGTTCGCGGCCGCTCAGCGCCAGAGGCGGCGCGGGGCGGCGTGGGCGCGAGCGGCCTGGAGGGGGGCGAGCGCCTCCTCGATGTCGCGCTCGATCGTGACCGGCGGGGTGGCGATTTGGCGGGTCGGGATGCGGGCCTCGGTCTCGTCGAGGTCGGGCGCGGCGGCGCTCGGCGACGTGCGGGCCGACATGCGCGCCGCCCGTTCGCGGGCGCGGGTGTTCGACCGGTCCTCCTCCAGCGCGACGACGCGGCGCATGAGGTGGGTGAGCATCTCCTCAAGGCGCGTCACGTCCCCCTTCGTCGCGAGGACGGACAGCTCCTTCTGGATGAGGGTGAGAAGCTCGCGCTCGCGCGGCGGCTCGGGCGCCTTGCGCGGCGGCTCGCCGGCGCTGCCGCGGGTCTCACTGGCGCTGCCGCGGGGCTCGGGCGCGCTGCTGCGAGGGTCGGGGGCACCGCGGAAGGACGCGGCCTCGGGCCGCCGTGCGCTCTGGGGGGCGTGCGCGGGCGCGGGGTCGGCGCGGAAATTGTCCCGCACATCGTCGAGCCAGGTCGGGCGCGCGGGGGCTGGCGCCGGCTGCGGCTCGGCGTGATGCATCGGGCGGCGGCCGGCATCGACGCCGCGCGGCTCGTGCATCGGCTCCGCGGCATAACGGTGGCGCGGGGCGGGCTGCGGCGCGGGCTCCTCATAGCGCGCCGTGTAGGTCACGGTGCGGGCGGGGCGCTGGCGCGGCGGGTCGACGGGTTCCGGCGCGCGGGCGGGACCCGGCGCGGCATTCTTCAGGCGGAGGCGCTCGATCGAGCGGGCGAGGTCGCGGAAGCCCTCCGCGCTCGCGTCCGCACTGGAGGCGAAGGTCGCCCGCATTGTGCTCGGCCGTTCGGGCTCGCGGGGCGGGGCGGGGCGGCGGGCATAGTCGCGCGCGGTCGGGCGCTCCGACATGTCGGGCTGGCTCCAGGGTGTCGCGACGCGCGGCATCGTCTCGTACGGCTCCCAGGCGTCGGCCTCTCCTGCGACCGGGGTGAGCTCGGCGCTGCGTTGCGACATCGTCCTGAACATCGGCGCCCCCGGTTGGCACAATTGGGGCCGCCGGATCCGAATCAAGCGTCGGATTCCGTGCGGCTCGCGCAATTGGACTGAGGTCGGCCGATCCGCGCAAAGGATTTGCGCAATTTTACACAGTCGCACCGGGCGGCCGTTCGCCCGTCGTGGAAAACGGCGATTTTGTGGCGACGCCGCGCCTGTGGGTTCGACCCGAAGCGGCGAATTTCGTATGGTCCCGCCTTCGCCTGAGTCGCGCGTTGAGGTTCCAGAGTGGCGTTGCGGATGCCGCGCTATAGCCAGACCGTCTGTGGGGTCGACGAGGCCGGCCGCGGCCCGTGGGCCGGACCGGTCGTGGTCGCGGCCGTGATCCTGCCGCGCGACCGGCGGATCGACGGCATCGCCGATTCCAAGGTGCTGACGGCGGAGGTCCGCGCCGAGCTGTTCGATTACATCGTGCGCGAGGCGACCGTCTCCACCGCGATCGTGGGCGCTTCGCGCATCGACACCATGAACATCCGCGCCGCGACCCTCTGGGGCATGGTCCGCGCGGTCGAGACTCTGCCGGACCTTCCGACCGTCGCGCTGATCGACGGGAAAGACATCCCGCCCGGCCTCACCGTGCGCGGCCGCGCCCTCATCAAGGGGGACGGGCGGTCGACGGCGATCGCCGCGGCCTCGATCGTCGCCAAGGTCACCCGCGACCGGTTGATGACGCGCCTTGCCCGCGCCTTCCCCGGCTACGGCTTCGAGCGCCACAAGGGATACGGCACGCCCGAGCACCGCGAGGCGCTGGACGCGCTCGGCCCCTGCTGCCACCACCGTCGCAGCTTCGCCCCGATCCGCGAGGCGTACGAGCGCGTCGCCCCGCCGCCGCTCGCCGCGATGGCGGGGGACTGAGCCTCAGCCGAAGAGGTCGAGCTGCGGGGAGGGGGCGCGCGGGCGGATGAAGCGCTCCGTGTCGAGGCGGACCGAGCCGATATTCAGCCCGTGCCGCTTCGCCGCGAGCGCCATGCGCTCCGCGATCGCCTTCGCGAACGGGCCCTCGCCGCGCTGGCGCAGGCCCCATGTCGCGTCGTAGTCCTTCCCGCCGCGCATCGCCTGCATCACCGACATGACGCGCCGCGCGCGGTCGGGGAAGTGCTTGGCGAGCCAGTCGCGCACGATGTCCTTCACCTCGTGCGGGAGGCGCAGGATCACGAAATTCACGTGCGTCGCCCCCGCCCCGGCCACGGCCTCCACGATCGATTCGATCTCGTGATCGTTGATCGAGGGCACGATGGGCGCGATCAGCGCGCTCACCGGGACGCCCGCCTCGGTCAGCGCCTTAATCGCCGCGAGGCGCTTCTTCGGCGTCGGCGCGCGCGGCTCCATCGTGCGCGCAAGCGTCGGGTTCAGCGTGGTGACGGAGAAGCCGACCTTGGTGAGATTCTCGCCCGCCATCGGCCCCAGAATGTCGAGATCGCGCACCACGAGGTCCGACTTCGTGACGATCCCCACTGGGTGCTTCGTTTCCGACAGCACCTCAAGGATCGACCGTGTGATCCTCAGCTTGCGCTCGATCGGCTGGTAGGGGTCGGTGTTGGTGCCGATCGCAATGGAGCGGCAGCGATAGGAGGGCGCGCCGAGCTCGCGCCGCAGGAGCTCGGCGGCGTCGGGCTTGGCAAAGAGGCGCGTCTCGAAATCGAGGCCCGGCGACAGGCCGAGATAGGCGTGTGTCGGCCGGGCGAAGCAATAGACGCAGCCGTGCTCGCAGCCGCGATAGGCGTTGATCGACCGGTCGAACCCGATATCGGGCGAATTGTTGCGGGTGATGATGGTCTTCGCGCGCTCCTCCGTGACGGTGGTGCGCAGCGGGGCGACCTCGTCCTCGAGGTCCCACCCATCGTCGAAGGCTTCGCGCCGTTCAGCGTCGAAGCGGGGGTGCGGATTGATGTCCGCGCCCCGGCCGGCCTTGCGGCCTTTTGGAACAAAAAGTGTCTCGACCATGCAGCCCGATCCCCGCGACGGGGGGACAATAGCGTGGACCGCGTGGCCGTTCAATCACTCTTTGTTCGCATTATGTACACTTATTTTTCCGTCAGCCGCGGCATGATCTCGACGAAGTTGCAGGGCATGAAGCGGGAGTCGAACTGCTCGACGAGGATGTTGTCCCACGCGTCCTTGCACGCGCCCGGCGAGCCCGGAAGCACGAACACGAAGGTCGTGCCGATGAGGCCCGCGGTGCAGCGCGACTGGATCGTCGAGGTGCCGATCACGGCGCGCGAGACGGCGTGGAAGACGGCGCTGAACCCGTCCATCCGCTTGTCGAACATCGGCTCGATGGTGTCGGGCGTGACGTCGCGGCCGGTGAAGCCGGTGCCGCCGGACGTGATGATCACGTCGATCGCGGGGTCGGCGACCCGTTCCTCGACCGCCGCGCGGATCGCGTCCCGCTCGTCCGGTACGATGGTGCGCGCGAGGATCGCGTGGCCGGCGGCCTTGATTCGGCCCTCCAGCGTGTCGCCGGACTTGTCGGTCTCCGCATCGCGCGTGTCTGACACGATGACGACGGAAAATGTGACCGGGTGGAACGGCAGAGTTTCGTCGATATGCGGCATTCTTGACCTTTCTCACACGCGGCGCGACGCGGATCGCTGACACCCATTGCGCCGACGGCCCCCGGCCGCCTAAAGGCTAAAGGACGGGAGGCCTTCAATGACAGATGAACCGACAGCCGCCGACGCTGCAGCGCTCGCCTACCATAGGCTGGATCCCCCCGGAAAGCTCGAGATCCGCGCGACGAAGCCGCTGTCCACCCAGCGCGACCTTTCGCTCGCCTACTCCCCCGGCGTCGCCGCGCCGAGCCTCGCGATCGCCCGCGACCCGCTGACCGCGCTCGACTACACGAACCGCGGCAACGTGGTCGCCGTGGTGACGAACGGCACCGCCGTCCTCGGCCTCGGCGCGATCGGCCCGCTCGCCGCGAAGCCGGTGATGGAAGGCAAGGCCGTCCTCTTCAAGAAATTCGCGAACATCGACGGCATCGACATCGAGGTCGACGAGACCGACGTCGACCGCTTCGTCGACATCGTCGCCGCGCTGGAGCCCTCCTTCGGCGGCATCAACCTCGAAGATATTCGCGGGCCCGCCTGCTTCGCCATCGAGGAGAAGCTGAAGGCGCGGATGGCGATCCCCGTCTTTCACGACGACCAGCACGGCACGGCGATCATCGTCTCGGCCGCGATCAAGAACGCGCTCCTCATCTCCGGCAAGTCGATCGAGGACGTGAAGATCGTGACGTCGGGGGCGGGGGCGGCGGCGCTCTCGTGCCTCAACCTCCTGATCTCGCAGGGCGCGAAGCCGGAAAACATCATCGCGACCGACATTCATGGCGTCGTCTATGAGGGCCGCGAGATCGAGATGGATCCGTGGAAGGCGCGCCACGCCCGCAAGACCGAGAAGCGCACGCTCGCCGAAGCGATCGTCGGGGCGGACATCTTCCTCGGCCTCTCGGCGGCCGGCGTCCTGAAGCCGGAAATGCTGAAGACGATGGCCGCGCGCCCGCTCGTCCTTGCGCTCGCGAATCCCAACCCGGAGATCATGCCGGAGGTGGTGAACGAGCTTCGTCCCGACGCGCTGATGTGCACCGGGCGCTCGGACTATCCGAACCAGGTCAACAACGTCCTGTGCTTCCCCTTCCTCTTCCGCGGCGCGCTCGATGTCGGCGCGACGGGGATCGACGAGGCGATGAAGATCGCCGCCGCCGAGGCGATCGCGGCGCTCGCGCGCGAGCGGCCGACCGAGGAGGTCGCCCGCGCCTATGGCGGCGCGGCGAAGACGTTCGGCCCGGATTATCTGATCCCCGCGCCCTTCGATCCGCGCCTCATCCTGCGCATCGCTCCGGCGGTGGCGGAGGCAGCGCAGAAGAGCGGCCTCGCCCAGCGCCCGATCGCCGACATGTCCGCCTACAAGGACCGGCTGAACCGCTTCGTCTTCCGCTCCGGCTCCATCATGAAGCCGGTCTTCGACAAGGCGAGCCAGTCGAAGACGCGCGTCGTCTATTGCGAGGGCGAGGACGAGCGCGTCCTGCGCGCCGCCGAGATCGTGCTCGAGGAGGGGATCGGCGTGCCGATCCTCATCGGCCGCCGCCGCGTGGTGGAAGCGCGCGCGCAGCGCGCCGGGCTGAAGCGCGTGCCGGGTGAGATCGAGATCATCGACCCCGAAGACGATCCGCGCTATCGCGACTATGTGGATTCCTACTGGTCGGTCGTCGGCCGCCTCGGTGTGACGCCGGAGGCCGCGCGCACCGTGGTGCGCACGAACACGACCGTCATCGGCGCGCTCGCGGTGATGCGCGGCGAGGCGGACGCGATGATCTGCGGCGTCGAGAGCCCGTTCAGCCAGCACGTGAAGACCGTGCGCGACGTGATTGGCATCCGCGAGGGCGTGACGGAGCTCGCCGCGCTGTCGCTCCTCCTGGAGGATCATGGCCCGCTCTTCCTCCTCGACACGCAGGTCTGCGACGCGCCGACCGCGAGCCAGGTCGCGGAGATGACGCTGCTTGCGGCAGAGCAGGTCGCCGCCTTCGGCATCACGCCCCGCGTCGCGCTCCTGTCGGCCTCGCGCTTCGGCTCGCGCGACATCGCCTCGGCCCGCGTGATGCGCGAGGCGCTCGAGAAGCTCCACGCCGCCGCGCCGGACCTTCAGGTCGATGGCGAGATGAACGGCGAGGATGCGCTCAGCGAAGTCGTGCGCAGCCGCGCGATGCCGAACAGCCCACTGACGGGCTCGGCGAACCTTCTGGTGTTCCCGAACATCGACGCCGCGCACATCGCGATGACCCTCCTCAAGGAGGTCACCAAGGCGCTCCATGTCGGGCCGATCCTGCTCGGAACGCGCCTGCCGGCGCACATCATCACCCAGTCCTCCACCGCCCGCGGCGTCCTCAACATGACGGCGATCGCGGTGGTGGACGCGGAATCGCGCCGCAAGGGGTGAGGGGAGCGGCCGGCGCGGAGCCGGCCGCGAAAGACCCTGCCGCCGGGGTTAGACGACGCCGGCGCGCAGGAGGTCGTGCATGTGGAGGATGCCCACCGGGCGCTTCCCGTCGACGACGAAGAGGGCGGAGATCTTCGCCCCGTTCATCACGTCGAGCGCGGCCGAGGCGACGACGCCCGGCTCGATCGTCTTCGGCGCGCCGCTCATCACGCTCTCCACGGTGAGGGCGAGGAGCCCGTCATGGAGATGGCGGCGCAGGTCACCGTCGGTGATGACGCCGCACAGTCCGCCATTCTCGTCGGTCACGCCGAGGATGCCGAACCCCTTGTTGGTCATCGCGAGGATCGCGTCGCTCATCCGCGTCCCGCGCGGGGCGAGCGGTACCTCCGCCCCCTCGTGCATGAGGTCGCGCACGAACTGGAGGCGCGCGCCGAGGCGCCCGCCCGGATGGAAGACGTGGAAATCGTCGGAGGTGAAGCCGCGACGTTCCAGGAGCGCCACGGCGAGCGCGTCGCCGATGGCGAGCTGCTGGATCGCCGAGGAGGTCGGGGCGAGGCCGAGGGGGCACGCCTCCTTGCTGGCCGGCAGGATCAGCGGCACGTCCGCCGCGCGGCCGAGCGCGGATTTCGCCCGCGAGGTGATCGCGATCACCGCGACGCCGAAGCGCTTGGCGTAGGCGAGGATCGGCGCGAGCTCCTTCGATTCACCCGACCAGGAGAGGGCGAGCACCACGTCCTTCGCGGTGATCATGCCGAGGTCGCCGTGGCTCGCTTCGGCCGGATGGACGAACTGGGCCGGGGTGCCGGTGGAGGCGAGCGTCGCGGAGATCTTCGCGCTGATGTGGCCGGACTTGCCCATGCCGGTGACGATGATGCGGCCCTCGCAGGCGGCCATCCTCTCCACGGCACGCGCGACGTTCCGTCCCAGGGGGCCGTTCAAAGCCTTCTCGAGCGCTCCCAGGGCGACGGTCTCGGCCTGGATCGTACGGATCGCGGACGCGATCGCGTCACGATCCGCGGGGCTCGGCCTCAGCTCAACGACGGACATGCCGAATCTCTCTATCAGTCACTCGACAGTTGCTTAAACTGCGCGCGATTTCATGCAAGGTGAGGACGTCCTTAACAGTTTGTACGTAATACGGCGCTGTCGACGCGTTGCAGTTGGAGTCCCGCATGATGCGCGAATCCCTTTCCAGAATCCTTGACGGCCGTTTGGGCCGCCTTCTCGCCGTCTCGGCGGTCGCCGCGGCCCTCGCCGCCACGGTGTCGCTGCCCGAAGCCCGTGCGGACGCCTTTTCGAACTGCGTTGCCGGCAAATGGGGCGCGGCGAAGCGGATCGGCGTGACCCGTGCGAATTTCGATGCGGCGACACGCAACCTGCGTCCCGATCCGACGACGCTGAAGCTCGTCAACAATCAATCCGAGTTCGTCAAGCCGATTTGGGAATATCTGGACAGCGCCGTGTCCGAAAAGCGCGTGTCCACCGGCCGGCAGAAGTATCGTGAGTACCAGTCGGTGCTCCAGAGCGTCGGCGCGCGCTACAAGGTCGACCCCGAGGTGATCCTCGCGATCTGGGGCATGGAGACGAGCTACGGCTCGTTCATGGGCGAGCACAACGCGGTCCGCGCGGCCGCGACGCTCGCGTGCGCCAGCAAGCGACGTCAGGATTTCTGGACGCAGCAGATGGTCGCGGCGATCAAGATCGCGCAGGACGGGCACGTTCCCCTCGACAAGATGGAATCGTCCTGGGGCGCGGCGATGGGGCACACCCAGTTCATCCCGACGAGCTGGCAGGCCTACGCCGCCGACTTCGACGGGGACGGCAAGCGCGACATCTGGCGCTCGATCCCGGACGCCTTCGCCTCGACCGCGAACTACCTCGCCAAGCACGGCTGGAACTACCAGGAGACGTGGGGCTACGAGGTCGTCGTGCCGCGCAATTTCGACCACGCCCTCGCGGACGGTCGCAAGAAGCGCACCCTCGCCGAGTGGAGCCGCTACGGGATCAACCGCGTCGGCGGGCAGAACTGGCCGCGCCCGAGCGATCAGGCCTATCTCTACTACCCGGCGGGCGCCAACGGCCCGGCCTTCCTGATGTTGCACAATTTCGATGTCATCAAGCGCTACAACAACGCCGACGCCTATGCGCTCGGCGTCGGCCATCTCGCCGACCGGATCGTCGGCGGGGGTGATTTCTCGCAGAACTGGCCGCGCGACGAGCGGCCGCTGTCGCGGGTGCAGGTCCAGGAGATGCAGTCGCTTTTGACGCGGCGCGGCTTCTCCACCGGCGGCGTCGACGGCCAGGTCGGCCCGATGACGCGCGAGGCGATCCGCGCCTACCAGAAATCCTCCGGCACCGTGCCGGACGGCTTCGCCTCGACGAAGCTCCTGAACGAGCTGCAGCGGCGCTGACCGCGCTCAGACGAGCGGGACGCTCTCAGCGTCCCGCTCGGCGGCGACCGCCGCCGCGAAGGCCGTCGCCGCCGCAAGGGTGAGCCCGTCCGCCGGCGTCTCGACCCGGCGCGGAAGATGGCGGCGATGGAAGCCGCGCACCAGGATCGGAAAGCGGTCCGCCTCCTCCTCCACGAGATAGCCGCCGTCCGCAAGCGCGCGCTTCAGCGCGGCCTCGTCATAGGCGAGCGGCGCGGCCGGCTCGGGCACGTGGATCGCGTGCCCCTCGGCGGCGAGGCGCGCCCAGGGGAAGCGCTCGCCGGGATCGATCTTGCGGGCGGGCGCGATGTCGGAATGGGCGACGATGTTGCGCTTCGGGATCGCCCAGCGCGTGCGGATCCCGCCGAGGAGGGCGAAGAGGGCGGCGAGCTGCGCCTCGGGGAATTCGGGCGCGTCGGGCTGGTGGCCGGGGCTGTCGAGCTCGATCCCGATCGAGCGGCTGTTGATGTCGCGCGTCCCGTCCCAGCCGCTGATCCCGGCGTGCCAGGCGCGCCGGTCCTCGTCGACCATCTGGACGAGGTCGCCGTCCATCCCGATCAGGTAGTGGCAGGAGACCTTGGAGACGGGGTTGCACAGCCAGTCCACCGCCGCCTTCGCGCTCACCATCTCGGTGTAGTGGATCACGACGATGTCGGGCGCGATGCCGCCCGCGCGCTCGTTGGTGTTGGGCGAGGGGACGGTGATCATGAGGGCCGCCTCGTGCGCATGATCGCCTCATAGGCGGTGTTGATGGCGGCGAGCCGGTCGGTCGCGACGCGCACGAAATCCTCCGGCACGCCACGGGCGATGAGGCGGTCCGGGTGATGCTCGCTGACGAGCGCGCGGTAGCGCTGGCGCACGGCCGAATAGTCCGCGTCGCGCGGCAGGCCGAGGACGGCGTAAGGGTCGCCCTCCGGCTCCAGATGGGCGGCCTTCACGCGGTTGAAGCGGACCTTGTCGAGCCCGAAGATCGCGGCGACCCGCTCCAGGAAGTCGAGCTCGGCCTCGTGGATCACCCCGTCGGCGGCGGCGATGGTGAAGAGGATGTCGAGAATGTCCTCCTTCAGCGCGTCGTCGGTCGGGAAGAGGCGGGCGATCTTGTGGGCGTAGGCCTCGAAGCCGGCGACGTCACGCTGGGCGAGGTCGAAGAGGCGGCGGATCGAGCGGCGCGCATCGTCCGGCACGTCGAACCGGCGCCAGAAGACGGCCGCCTCCGACATGGTGACGACGCCGTCCGCCTTCGCCATCTTCGCCGCGAGCGCGACGACGGCCATGGAGAAGGCCGCCTGGCGCGACTGCTCGCTCGACCCCGACGCGCCGCGGATGCGGTCGAACGCGTCCGCCCCGAACGCGCCGACGGACTGGACGGCCTGCGAGAGCTGATCCCAGATCGCCATCCTCAGTTGCGCCTTTTGAGGAGCCGCCTGACATTGCGCGGCCCGCCGGCCGGCTGCGCCTCGTCGGCGGCCTCATCTCGCGCGAGGTCGAGCCGCCGCATCGCGGCCGCCGCATTGTCCGCGGCAGTCTCGTCCGGCGGCGTCTCGCTCTGAGGGGGCTCGCTCTGTGCCGGGGCGCCCGGCGGCGGCGTCTGGCTCGACGGGGTGACGACGAGCGGGGGCGGCGGGGTGAAGGCGGGCTCGGCATCCTTGCCGCGGCGCAGGCTCAGCCGCCGCTGGCGGATCTTGGCGCGCAGGTTCGCCTTCGCCTTGCGGCCGCCGGGCTCGGCCTCGCCCGTGTCCTCGGCCGCGGCCTCGACCACCAGCGGCGGCGCCTCCGCCACCTTGCCGATGGTGAAGGGAGTCGCCGGGCCGGTGGGAGCGGGGCGCTTCTCCGGTGCAAGGCGGGGCTCGGCGCGTGTCACGAACGCGTCGAAGGCGGCGAAGAAGAGGTTGCGCAGCTCGTCCCGCTCCAGCAGCGCCTGATGCCGTGCGCCCGGCAGCATCACGAGCCCGCCGCCCGGCGTCGCGCGCGCGAAGCGGTCGATCGCCGGGGTCGAGACCACCGTGTCGTGTCCGCTCGCGACGAAGAGGGTCGGGATCGGCAGCGGGTCGCCCTTCGTACGCTCGAAGCGCTGCATCGCGCCGAGCGCGGCGCGGAGCCAGCCGACGGTGGGGGCGCCGACCATCAGCTCGGGGTTCTCGTCGGCGACCTTCACGAGGCGGGCATAGCGGGCCGCGTCGCTCGTCAGGCGGTTGTGGGCGAAGGGGGTCGTGCCGCCATTCTTGCTGACGGGCATCCGGCCGAAGCCGATCAGGGTGCCGATCGTGGAGGCGGCGGAGATGAGGCCGGGCGAGGCGGGCAGGCGCACCACCTCCAGCATCGGCGCGGCGAGCACGATCCGGTCGACCTCGCTCGCAAGGTGCGGCGCGGCGAGCATCGTCGCGAGCCCGCCCATCGAGTGGGCGAGGATGGTGAAGGGCTTCGGGAGACCGACCGCCCCCGCGTGGCGCACGACGGCGACGATATCGTCCCGATACTGGCTGAAGCGGGCGACGTGCCCCCCGGCCTTCGACCGTCTTTCCGAGCCGCCCTGGCCACGGAAATCGAAGGCGATGACGGCGAAGCCGCGCCCCCTCAGATCGTCGATGGTTTCGCGATAGACTTCGATGAATTCGCCGCGCCCCTGAACGAGGATGATCGTTCCGCGACCTTTGACGGTCTCGGGCCAATACGCGACGCGCAGGTTCGCTTTCGCATGCAACATGCCGATGGTGCCGCCGAGATCGGTGGACCCCCAAGTCGCTGTCGCCACGTTCGCTCCACGGGTTAGGACCCTTGAAAGGCACGAGGACCGTGCCCAGATCTCGAAAGCGGTCGCCGGTGTCGGGGCCGCACATCAAGCAGGATCGCTGGCCATTTGGCAGCCATCCACAAACCGTTGCTTCTCACGGAGGACGACTATGCGTCAATTCGATCTCACCCCCCTCTATCGTTCCACCGTCGGCTTCGATCGGCTGTTTTCGCTGCTCGACAACTCTACGGCGGTCAATCAGACCCAGAGCTACCCACCCTACAACATCGAGCGTACGGCCGAAGACGAATACCGCATCACGATGGCGGTCGCCGGCTTTACCGAAGATGAACTCACCGTCGAGGTGAAGGAGGGTTCGCTTACGGTCACCGGCCAGAAGGCCGATGCGGATCAATCCAACGAGAACATGCTCTATCGCGGGATCGCCGCGCGCGCGTTCGAGCGCCGCTTCCAGCTCGCCGACCACGTCCACGTCACGGGCGCGTCGCTGGAGCACGGCCTGCTGCATGTCTCGCTGAAGCGTGAGGTTCCGGAGGCCAAGAAGCCCCGCACCATCGCGATCCAGCACGGCAACCAGCCGAAGACCATCGAGGCCGCGTAACACCGGCTCGCCGGCCGGCCTCGCGCCGGCCGCAGGGTCTCAAGGGGGCGCTCCGCTTGTGCGGGGCGCCTTTTTTCATGCCCGCGTGACGGGCCTCAGGCGGCGAGCGCCTGCTTGAGGGCGGCGATGTCGCCGTCCGAGGTGCGGAAGCTCGCGACGAAGCGGTAGAGCGACCAGTCGGGCGAGCGCGGGCCGGGCATCGTGCGCGACAGGCTCTCCCATTGCCCGGCCTTGATGCCGAGATCGGCGAGGCGGGCGGCGAGTTCAGGCGAGAGATAGGCAAAGACTTCATTTGCCTGCGGTGGGTAGAGGATCTGCCCCTTGCCGCTCTCCGACAGCGCGTCCGCCACCGCGCGGGCCATGCGGTTGGCGTGGCGCGAGAGGGTGAGGGCGTGCTCGTCCTTCACCATCGCCCCGACCTGCGCCGCGACGAAGCGGTTCTTCGAGAAGAGCTGGCCGAGCTGCTTGTGGCGGTAGGCGACGTCGCGCTTCATCAGGGGCTCGAAGAAGACGACGGCCTCGGCGCACCAGGCCCCGGCCTTGGTGAAGCCGAGCGAGATGACGTCGACGCCCGAGCGCCAGGTCAGCTCCGCCGGGGAGACGCCCAGAAAGGCGAGCGCGTTCGAGAAGCGCGCCCCGTCCATGTGGACCGGCACGCCGCGTTCCTTGGCGATCTCGGCGAGCGTCGCCACCTCGCGCGGAGTGTAGCACTGGCCGATCTCGTTGGCGTTGGTAAGGCTGACGAGCGCGGGCTGGCCGTGATGGACGTTGCCCTCCTGGTAGGCGGCGAGGCGGGCGCGCAGCGCCTCGGGGGCGATCTGCCCGCGCGGGCCGTCGAGGAGGTCGAGCATGAGGCCGGGCGCGGCGAGCCCCGGCGCGCCCGCCTCGTCGCGCGCGAGGTGGGCGTCGACATGGCAGAAGACGACGCCGCCGGGGCGCGAATAGCTCGCGACGGCGAGGCTGTTCGCGGCGCTCCCCGTCGAGACGAAGAAGACCGCGATCTCCTTCTCGAAATAGGCCGCGAGGGCCTCTGTGGCCTTCGCGGTGGTGACGTCCGCCCCGTAGCTCGGGGCGAGGCCGTTGTTGGCTGCGGCCAGCGCCTCCATGACCTTGTCGGAGGCGCCGGCCCAGTTGTCGGAGGCGAAGCTCATCGACGAAGCCGGCGGAGGCGACGCGTTCCGTAGAAATAGTCGAGCGAGATCGGGCCCGGACCATTCAGCATGAGGACGAGGAGGAGATAGGCCCAAAGCGCGCGCGCGTCGGCGATCGGCGAGTTCGTCTCGCCGTTGAACCAGGCGCCGATCGTCTCGCTGGCGACATGGTGGCCGGTGATGTCGACATAGGTCATCACGCCGAGGAAGATCAGCATCCCGAGCGAGGCGAGGCGCGTGAAGAGGCCCACCACGATCAGGATCGGCAGGATGATCTCGGCATAGGTGCCGGCATAGACCGTCACCTGGTCGATCAGGGGGAGCTGCGTCGGGTCGTAGCCGACCGCCTCCATCTTCTCCGGCAGGATCTGCACGTAGGCGGCGGGGCTCAGCTCGAAGAGGCCGCGCAGGCCCGAACCGAGCTTGGTGAGCGCGCTTTCGAGGAAATAGACCAAGAGGATGCCGGCGAAGACCAGGCGTCCCAGCGTTCCGAGGAGCCACGTCCCGAAGAGCCGGTTGACGAGGCGGAACACCCCCGTGTGCATCCGCAGAATCATCAGCATGAGGTTTGCCTCTTTATATTTCTCTGTGTGCGTCGTGCGCGATCGGAGCGCCCTCGGCTAGGGCGTTTGTGCAACACTCGTCGCGGCGAACGCCCCGATCGACAGGAGAGAGGCGAGCGCGGCCGAGAGGTCCACATTGTCGACCGTGGCGGCCTCGCCGAGCGGCCGTCCGGCGAGGAGGCGGGCGGCGAATTCGGCCTCCGATTCGCCGAGCGGCGTGACCATCACGGCGAGCGCCGGCCGCGTCACGAGCGCGGCGGCGGCCTCCACCGGATGGAGCGGCGGCGACTGGTTCGCGAGCCACGCCGCGACGCCGCCGTCCGGGAGCATCAGCAGGCGGGCGGCGGGGTGCGGCACGAAGACGAGGGCGGCGAGCGCCTCGGGCGCGACGGCCGCGAGCGCGGCGGGGTCGAGCGGCGGCGCGTCGGCCGCGTGGTAGGCCGCGACGCGTGCCGCCTCGATCCGCGCGGCCTCCACCACGAAGGGATAGGGGGCGAGGCCGGGGAGGGTCGCGAGGAAGTCCGGAAAGGCCTCGCCATAGCGGAAGAGGAGCGGGGAGGACGGGCGGTTCTGCGCCGCATAGTCGGCCGCGGCGGCGTCGAAGAAGGCCTCGCCCATCAGGCGGCGCGTCGCCTTGAAGGTCGAGGCGAGCGCTTCGCAGAGCGAGGCGAGCACGGTGTTGCGATAGACGCCGAAGCGGTCGCTCGCGTCGCGCCCGCGCCCGTCATGGAGGCCCGCGACGGGGGTGCGCTCGCCGAGGGCGGCGGCGAACTCGCCCTCGCGCGCGACGTCGCGCGGCGTCTCAGGCGGCATGGGCGTGGAGGGCCTCTGCCATCACCCGGTCCGCCGTCCGCGCCTCTTCGACGAGGCGGGCGAATTCGGGCACATCGCTGTCCCATTCGACGAGGGTCGGGACCGGCCGCCCGATCCGCGCGATCACGGAGCGATAGAGCGACCAGACGGGGGCGGCGACCGGCCGGTCGTGCGTGTCGATGAGAAGGGGCTCGCCCCGCGCGTCCGCCTCTTCGAGGTGTCCCGCGAGATGGATCTCGCCGACGGCCTCGACCGGGAAGGCGGCGACGTAGGCCTCGGCGGAGAGGCCGAGATTGGTCGCCGACACGAAGACGTTGTTCACGTCGAGGATCAGCCCGCAGCCGGTCCGCGCGGCGATCGCGCGGATGAAGTCCGCCTCGTCCATCGTCGAGGCGTCGAAGGCGGCGTAGCGGGACGGGTTTTCGAGGAGGATCGTGCGGCCGAGCGCGCTCTGCACCGCGTCGATATGGTCGGCGACGCGGGCGAGTGTCGCCGCGGTGTAGGGGAGCGGCAGGAGGTCGTTGAAATAGGCGCCCTCGTGCGTCGACCAGGCGAGATGCTCGGAGACGAGGCCCGGCTCGTAGCGTGCCGCGACGGCGGCGAGGCGGGCAAGGTGCGCCTTGTCGAGCGGAGCTTCGGCGCCGATCGACAGGCCGACGCCGTGGAGCGAGACGGGCACGTGCTCGCGCACGGCCGACAGCGCGTGATGGGGCGGCCCGCCATCGCCCATGTAGTTCTCGGCGTGGATCTCGACGAAGCCCACGCTCTCCGGCGCGTCGAGGAGTGCGTCCGCATGGGGCAGCTTGAAGCTGACGCCTGCCCGGCAGGGGATCGTCGCCTCGCAGCGTCCCATGCGATGCGCCCCGGATCAGGCCGTCGGCTTCGGGACCGGCTTGAGATCCGCTGTGTCGGCGCCGGCCGGCAGGTCACGGTCGAGCCCCTCGAACCCCTCCGCCTTCAGCGAGGCTGCGGTGGCGCCGACGCGCCCGCCGGGCAGCTTGATCTCCGTGCAGGTGCCCGCCGGGACGAGCTTCCAGGCATTGCCCTGATAGTTGATCGTGGAGGTCGCGGCGCAGGTGGTGCCGGGGCCGGCGGCGCAATCATTCTCGCCGGCGAGCGCCACGCCGAAGCACTTCTCGTTTTCGGCGGCCTTCACGTTCGTCGCGGCCATCGAGGTGGCGGCGGCGACGGCGCCCGCGAGGGCGGCAAGGGCGATGGCTTTGCTCATCGTTCGGCTCCGGTTTGTCCTGTTCCAGGCAGCCTAGAGACTATCCTGCGGCGATGTCACGCGACAATGAACAGCACGCGAGCACGGCGTGACCGCGGATTGATCAGCCGCCCACGACCTTGCGCAGGCTCTCGATGAAAAGCTCGGCCGCCGGGGTGCGCTCCACGCCCGCGCGCGTCGTGAGGCCGACCGCGCCGGAAGTGTTGCGCGTGTCGATCGCGAGGGTGCGGAACTCGCCCGACTCGATCTCCGGCAGCACCACGCCGCGCGAGATGATCCAGATCGCCATGTAGCGGCGCACGAAGGCGCGGCCGAACGAATCGGAAACCGTCTCCACCCGGCGCGGCGGCTCGGAAAGACCGTGCTCCACGAAGAGGCGATCGACCATCGGCCGGATGATCGAGTTCTTCGGCGGGATGAGGACGACATAGTCGGCGAGCCCCTGGGAGAGGCTCGCACCCTGGGCCGCCAGCGGATGGGCGTGGTGGACGACGAACTCCACGCGGTCGCGCGTCAGCGGCTCGAAGGCGAGGCCGTCCATGTCCTCGGGGGCGGGGAGGCGGCCGACGACGAGGTCGAGCCCGCCGCGCCGCAGCCGGTCGAGGAGGAGGTCCTGGTCGCCGCTCGCGATGCGCAGCCGGTTCGCGGGCCCGAGGCGCAGGAAGAGGGCGACCGCGTCCGGCACCAGCGTCGTCGCGACCGTCGGCAGCGCGCCGATGCGCACCGGCGGCCCGTCCCCCGTGCCGATATCGGCGAGCGCGGAGAGCCCGCCCCGCAGCGCCGCGAGGCTCGCCCCGCCGTGGCGCAGGAAGATCTCGCCGGAGGCGGTGAGGCGGATGCCGCGCCCGTCCCGTTCCACGAGGGACGTGCCGCAGATGGCCTCGAGCTCGCGCATCGTGCGCGTGACGGCGGGCTGGCTGAGATTGAGCGCCTCCGCCGCCCGGCTGACGCTGCGATGGCGCGCGACCTCGACCAGGACTTCCAGGTGGCGCAGGCGGATCCGGCTGATCGCATTCATATCAGAATTGATATCGTTTCGAGCGAAATCGTCATTTCTCATGTTCGCCCGGTCGTGGCAACGTCCGCCTCCGGGGAGGAATGACAATGCCGTTTGTGACGCTCGATGGCGTGGTCGTGCACTACGAGGCGCGGCCCGCCGCGGCGGGAGCGCCGACCATCCTGTTCTCGAATTCGCTCGGGACGGACTTTCGGATCTGGGATCCGATCGTCGCGCGCCTGCCCGATTCGTTCGGCCTCGTGCGCTATGACAAGCGCGGCCACGGCCTCACCGACCTTGCGAAGGCCGACACGCTCGACGCCCATGTCGGCGACGCGGTCGGCCTCCTCGACCATCTCGGCCTCGGCAAGGTCGTGGTCTGCGGCCTCTCGGTCGGCGGGCTGATCGCGCAGGGCTTCGCCGCCGCGCATCCGGACCGGCTCGCCGCGCTCATCCTGTGCTGCACCGGCGCCAAGGTCGGCGCCCCGGCGGACTGGAACGCGCGCATCAAGGCGGTGGAGGAGGGCGGCATCGTCTCGCTCGCGGGGCCCATCATGGAGCGCTGGTTCTCCCCCGCCTTCCATCGCGCCGAGCCCGCGATCCTCGCCGGGATGACCAACATGCTGGTGCGCCAGCCCGACGATGGTTACGCCGCCGTCTGCCGGATGCTGCGCGACACGGATTTGCGCGAGGCGGCGGGCCGCGTTTCGGTGCCGACCCTCGCCATTGCCGGCAGCGAGGACAAGGCGACCCCGCCAGACCTCGTGCGCGGCACCGCCGACCTCATCCCCGGCGCGCGCTTCCGCCTCATCGAGGGGGCGGGGCACATTCCCTGCGTCGAGGCCCCGGACGCGCTCGCCGGCCACCTTCTGGAATTCCTCAAGGACAACGGGTTCTGCGATGTCTGACGCGTCCGATCCCTTCGCCGCCGGCATGGCGGTGCGCCGCGAGGTGCTCGGCGGCGCGCACGTCGACCGCGCCGAGGCGTCGAAGACCCCGTTCGACACCAACTTCCAGCGCTTCATCACCGAAACCGCGTGGGGCAAGGTCTGGGCGCGGGACGATCTCAGCCGGCGCGAGCGCTCGATGATCACGCTCGCGATCCTCGCGACGCTCGGCCAGTGGGAGGAGTTCGCGATGCACGTCCGCGCCGCGCGCAACACCGGCACGAGTGCGGACGACATCGCCGGCCTCCTGATGCACGTCGCCGTCTATGCGGGCGTGCCGGCGGGCAACCACGCGTTCAAGATCGCCAAGGCCGCGATCGCGGAGGCCGACCGGGCCGCCGCGGCCGGGACCAACGGCGAAGGAGGAATGACATCATGAGAAACTACCCCTCCGATGCGCGACCCTTCCGGCCGCGCGACCTCGACCTCCATCCGCCGGCCTACCATCCGGGCTACAAGACGAGCGTCCTGCGCTCACCGCGGCAGGCGCTGCTCTCCTTCTCCAACACGCCGACCGAGATCACCGGGCCCGTCTTCGGCCACGACATGATCGGCCCGCTCGACCACGACCTCACGCGCAACTACGCGCAGGACGGCGGCAGCGCGATCGGCGAGCGGATCATCGTCTACGGCAAGCTGATGGACGATGAGGGGCGGCCCGTCCCCGGTGCGTTGATCGAGATCTGGCAGACCAATGCGGGCGGCCGCTATCGCCATGTGCGCGACACCTATGTTGCCCCGCTCGACCCCAATTTCGGCGGCTGCGGGCGCACGTTGACGGACGACGAGGGCTATTACAGCTTCCTCACCATCCGCCCCGGCGCCTATCCCTGGCCGAACCGGGCGAACGACTGGCGGCCGGCCCACATCCACTATTCGGTGTTCGGCCACGGCTTCGCCCAGCGCCTCATCACGCAGATGTATTTCGAGGGCGACCCTTCGATTCCGCTCTGCCCGATCGTCGGCACGGTGCCCGATCCCGTCGGCATCGACATGATGACCGCCAAGCTCGACATGGACGCGACCATCCCCTTCGATGCGCGCGCGTGGCGTTTTGATATCGTTCTGCGCGGCCGTCGCTCGACGCCGTTCGAAAACCGGCCGGAGGGGAACTGATGGCGCGCCTGCGTGAGACGCCGTCCCAGACGGCGGGACCCTATGTCCATATCGGCATGGTGCCGACCTTCGCCGGCGTGCTCGGAGTCTTCCCCGGCGATCTCGGCGACGGGCCGCTCTATCGCGACGGGGTGAAGGGGGAGCGCATCACCGTGAAGGGCCGCGTCATCGACGGGGCGGGCGCGCCGCTGCGCGATGCCTGCGTCGAGCTCTGGCAGGCCGATGCGGACGGGCTCTACAACGCCCCGTCCGAACGCCGGGGCCGCGCCGACCCGAACTTCATCGGCTGGGGCCGCGCGGCGGCAGGCGGCGATGAGGGAATCTTCACGTTCGAGACGATCAAGCCCGGCAAGGTCCCGTTCGGGGATGGGCGGATCCAGGCGCCGCATCTGGCGCTCTGGATCATCGCGCGCGGCATCAATATCGGCCTCCACACCCGCATGTATTTCCCCGAGGAGACGGAGGCGAACGCCGCCGACCCGGTGCTGAACCGCATCGAGCATGGCTGGCGGCGCGAGACTCTGATCGCCAAGCGGCAGGATGGCGTCTACCAATTCGACATCCACCTCCAGGGCGACGGGGAGACCGTCTTCCTGGACATCTGAGGAGCGAGCCTTGGCCGCCGATCTCTTCGAGGACGCGCTGTTCGGAGCGCTTGTCGGTGATCCGGCGGTCGCCTCCGTCTTCGCAACCGAGCGCACCATCGCGCGCTACAACGCGGTCGAAATGGCGCTGACCCGCGCGCTCGCCGCCGAGGACGCGATCAGCGCGGACGCCGCGGCCGCGATCTCGGCAACGCTCGAGACCTTCTCGCCCGACATCGCGACCCTTCGCGCCGCGACGGTGGAGGACGGGCTGCCGATCCCGGCCTATGTCCGCGCGCTACGCGAGGCGGTGGGGCCGCCCTTCGCCGAGTTCGTTCATCTCGGGGCGACGAGCCAGGACATCATCGACACCGCGCTGGTCCTCGCGCTGCGCGACGTCAACGACATCCTCGCCGGGCGGCTCGGCCGGGTGATCGACGCGCTCGACCGGCTCGGCGGGCGCTACGGGGCGAACCCGATGATGGCGCGCACCCGGATGCAGGTCGCGCTCCCCATCACCGTCGGCGACCGGATCAAGGCCTGGCGCGCCCCGCTCGCGCGCCACCTCACTCACCTCAACGGGATGGGCGAGCGGCTTGATGTCATCCAGCTCGGCGGGCCGGTCGGCACGCGGGCGGGGTGGAACGGGCGCGGCGACCGGATCGCGGGCCACATGGCGACCGCGCTCGGCCTCACCGATCCGGGTGCGGCCTGGCACACGGCGCGCGACGGGCTCGGCGAATATGCGGGGTGGCTCTCCAACGTCTCGGCGAGCCTCGGCAAGATCGGCGGCGACCTCTGCCTCATGGCCCAGCAGGGGATCGAGACCGTCGCCTTCGCCGGCGGCGGCTCCTCCTCGGCGATGCCCCACAAGCAGAATCCGGTGCGGGCGGAGCTTCTCGTCACCCTCGCCCGCTACCAGGCGGCCCAGCTCGGCGGCTTCGCGCAGGGGCTGATCCACGAGCAGGAGCGCTCCGGCGCGGCGTGGGCGCTCGAATGGCTGATCCTGCCGCAGATGTGCGTCGCCACCGGGGCGAGCCTTCTGACCACCCAATCCCTCGTCGGCACCGTCACCCGAATGGGCGCCCAGCCGGCGAGCCCGGATCGCGGCGCCACCGACGCCGAACAGGCGCTCGCGCATCGACCCTGAGAGAAGGAAACCAATCACACATTCTCTCACAATAACAAACTCCGGGAACCACCCGGCACAAAGGTCCCCAAGGGACCGCCATCAAGGGAGCGAACGATGAGACGACACACGACAATCCTGGCGAGCCTGGCCGCGCTCGCCGCCTCGACGCTGCTGACCGGCATGGCTCAGGCGCAGGAAGTGACGCTGACGCTGCATCACCTCCTCAGCCCGAAATCGAACGCGCACGCGAACATGCTGGAGCCGTGGGCGAAGAAGATCGAAGAGGCCTCCAACGGGCGCATCAAGATCGAGATCTATCCCTCGATGAGCCTCGGCGGCACGCCCCCGCAGCTCGTGCGCCAGGCGGCGGACGGCGTCGTCGACATCGTCTGGACCGTCAACGGCTACACGCCCGGCCTCTTCCCGCGCTCGGAGGTGTTCGAGCTGCCGACCGTCTTCACCGGCGACACGGCCGCGACCAACCTCGCCATGCGCGAGATGTTCGACGAGTATCTGGCGGCCGACTACAAGGGCCTCCACGTCCTGTGGAACCACGTCCATTCCGGCAACGCGCTCCACACGGCCGACAAGAAAGTCCATTCCCCCGCCGACACCAAGGGCCTGAAGCTGCGCGTGCCGGGCGCGACGGCGAACACGGTGGTGGAAGCGATGGGCGCGACGCCGGTGACGATGCCGGTGCCGGACCTGCCCCAGTCGCTCGCGACGGGCGTCGTCGACGGCGCGCTGATCCCCTACGAGATCATTCCGCCGCTCCAGCTCCAGGACGTGACGAAATATCAGATCGAGGGCCCGGACAATGAGCGCTTCGGCGGCACGGTCTTCCAGGTGTCGATGAACCAGGACCGGTGGGATTCGCTGCCCGACGATCTGAAGCAGGTCTTCATCGACAACACCGGCGACGACTGGCTCGTCGAGGTCGGCCGCGTCTGGGACGCGGAGGACGAGCGGGCGATCAAGATGGCGGTCGAATCCGGCAACGAGCGCATCATCCTCACCCCCGAGGAGATGGCGGCCTTCAACGAGGTCCTCGCCCCGACGGTGGATCTGTGGATCGAGGCGCACCCCGATATCGACGCGCGCGCGCTCGTCGACAAGGCGCGTGAGACGATCGCCAAGCACGCGAACGGCAAGTCTTGACCATCCGGACCGACGATGGCGGGGGCGTGGACCCCCGCACTGGTCTTGCGAACGGCCCGCTCGCGCGTCTGGCGCGGGCGGCGGCGCGCCTCATCACGTTCTGGGCGATCCTCGGCGGGCTCGGCGCCTGCGCGCTCGCCCTGATGACGGCGGCGAGCGCGGTCTCCAACCTTCTCTTCGCCAAGCCCTTCGCCGCCGATCACGAGCTGATCAAGCACGTCATCGCGGTCGTCATCTTCATGTTCCTGCCCTACTGCCAGATCGCCGGGGCGAACGTGACGGTCGACATCTTCACCGAGCGCATGGGGGAGCGGGCGAAGTCGGTGATGGCGGTGTTCGCCTCGCTCTTCGCGCTCATCTTCTCGGCGGTGCTGCTGCGGCAGATGTATTTCGGCTATCTGAGCTACCGGAACTATGTCGAGGTGACGCCGGTGCTGAAGCTGCCGCTGTGGACGGCCTTCCCGCCGATCCTCGCCTCGCTGGCGCTCCTCTTCATCGCGGCGCTCATCACCGCCGGGGAGGGGGTGCGCAAGCTGACCGGCCGGGCGCCGATCCTGCCGCACCCGCGCGCCCTGTCGGAGGAGCCGGCATGATCGACGGGTTCGTGCTGGGGATCGGCGGGCTACTCGTCCTCCTCGCCCTCATCGCGGTGCGCGTGCCGATCGCCTACACGATGATCCTCGTGGGTGCGGCCGGCATCATGATCCAGACGCGGCCGATGATCCTGTTCAACCAGCTCAAGGATCTCGCCTACGCACAATTCTCGAACTACGACCTCTCGGTCCTGCCGATGTTCATCCTGATGGGCGGGCTCGCGGCGCGCACCGGCCTCTCGCGCGATCTCTTTCGTGCGGCGAACGCCTGGCTCGGGCGGCTGCGCGGCGGGGTGGCGATGGCCGCGCTCGTCGGCTGCGCGGGCTTCGGCGCGCTCTGCGGCTCCTCCACAGCCACCGCCTCGACGATGGGGCAGGTCGCGCTCCCGGAGCTGAAGCGCTACCGCTTCGCCGATTCGCTCGCGACCGGGACGATCGCCGCCGGCGGCACGCTGGGCATCCTCATCCCGCCCTCGGTCGTCCTCATCGTCTATGCGATCACGGTGGAGGCGAACATCGTGACGATGTTCGCGGCGGCCCTCATTCCGGGCATCCTCGCCCTCATCCTCTTCATGGTCACGGTCGCGGTCTATGTCCGCCTCGTGCCGGGATCGGGGCCGGAGGGGACGGCGGTCTCACGCGAGGAGCTGGTCTCGGCCTCGGTCGGCGTGATCCCCGTCTTCATCATCTTCGCCATCGTGATCGGCGGCATCTATGCCGGGATCTACAACCCGACGCCGGCGGCCGCGATCGGCGTCGTGCTCGTCGCGCTCTACGGGATCGTGCGGGCGAAGCTCGGCTGGCGCGCCTTCGTGGACGCGCTCCTAGACACGGCGCGCTTCACCGGGATGATTTACCTGATCCTCTTCGGGGCGGAGCTTCTTAAGATATTCATGGCGCGCGCGGGCGTCCCGCAGGCGGCGGCGACCTTCCTGCAGACGAGCGGGCTCGGACCCTACGAGATCCTGACGCTCGTCATCATCGCCTTCCTGATCCTCGGCTGCCTGATGGACTCGCTGTCGATGGTCATCCTCGCGATCCCGTTCTTCTGGCCGGTCATCTCGGGGCTCGATTTCGGCCTCGGCCCGAACGAACTGAAGATCTGGTTCGGCATCATCATCCTCGTCGTCGTGGAGCTGGGCCTCATCACGCCACCCGTCGGGCTCAACGTCTTCATCATCAACAGTCTCGCGAAGGACGTGCCGATGCGGCAGACGTTTAAGGGCGTGATGCCGTTCTTCGCCTCGGAGATCGTGCGCGTCGTGCTCCTCGTCGCCTTCCCGACGATCTCGCTCCTTCTGCCGCGTCTACTCGCCGGCTGATCAGAACGCCGGAACAACCATGAAAAGTGAGGGAGACATGCCCACACCCCCCTTCCGCGCCGACCATGTCGGGAGCCTGCTTCGCCCGAAATCCGTCCACGACGCGCGCCGCAAGGCCGCCGGCAAGCGCACGGCCGAGCTCGCGGCCGTCGAGGACGAGGCGATCCGCGACGTCATCAAGCTGCAGGAGGAGATCGGCCTCAAGGCGGTGACGGACGGCGAGTTCCGCCGCTCCTGGTGGCACTATGATTTCATGGGCGCGCTGACGGGCTTCGAGCTTGAGGAGCGCAGCGAGGGCGTGCAGTTCGCCGGGGTGCAGCTCCGCCCGATCCACCCGACCATCAAGGCCAAGGTCGACTTCCCGGCCGACCATCCGATGATCGAGCATTTCAGGTTCGTCGCCGCCAACACGAAGGTGGTGCCCAAGATCTCGATCCCCGGCCCGAGCTGCTGCCATTTCCGCACGGCGCCGGCCGACATCGCCCCGCCCGAATACAAGGATCTCGACGTCCTCTTCGCCGACATCGCGGCGATGTACAAAAAGGCGGTCGAGGCCTTCTATGCCGCCGGCTGCCGCTATCTGCAGCTCGACGACATCTTCTTCGCCTACCTGTGCGACCCGGCCCAGCGCGAGAAGAAGGCGGCCGAGGGGCAGGACCCGGACATGCTGATCGACCGCTACGCGTGGATGACCCACGAGGCGATCAAGGACCGTCCCGACGACATGATCATCGGCATGCACATGTGCCGGGGCAATTTCCGCTCCACCTACGCCGCCTCTGGCGGGTACGACCCGGCGGCGGACGCGATCTTCAACAAGACCGACGTCGACATCTTCTTCATGGAATACGACACGGAGCGGGCTGGGGGGCTCGAGCCGCTGCGCCTTCTCGCCAAGGGCAAGCAGCGCGTGTTGCCGGGCTTCATCACCACCAAGACCGGCGACATGGAGAGCCTCGAGACGCTGAAGCGTCAGTTCGAGGAGGCCTCGAAATTCGCCCCGCTCGACCAGCTCGGCATCGCCCCCCAATGCGGCTTCGCCTCGACCGAGGAGGGCAACACGATCTCGATGGACGACGAGCGGCGCAAGCTGGAGCTCGTCGTCGCGACGGCCGAGGCGATCTGGGGCGGGGTCGAGGCCTGACGGCACCCGCCACCCTCTCAGAATGCAGAAAAGCGCCGGCAAGACCGGCGCTTTTCCATGTCGTGGCAGGGAACCCCGCCGGAGCGGGGCGCCGCAGGATCAGAGGCCGAAGAGGTCCTCGAGGAGGAGCGAGCCGCCACCGTCGAATTCGAGGTAGAGGTCCGTCCCGTCGATCGACGCGCTCGTGCCCGGGTTGAAGTCCGTGTTGAGCTCGAAGGCGAGAGCGAGGAAGTCGCCCCGGGTGCTGAGGGAGTAGTTCGTCCCGTCGAGCGTGAGCTCGAGCGTGTCGTACGACCACGCACCGCGACCGGCGGTGAAGTCGGTAATCACGTCGTCGCCGCTGTCGACGTTGGTGACGTCGCCGAGGTCGAACGTGTTGTAGGTGCGGGCGAAGAACGGCACGTCGCCGCCGTCGCCGGTCATGACGTCGTCGCCTTCACCACCCACGATGAAGTCGTTGCCGGCGCCGCCCTCGATGGTGTCGTTGCCGAGGCCGCCATAGAGGAAGTCGTTGCCGCTGCCGCCGAAGAGGGCGTCGTCGCCGTCATTGCCTTCCATGGTGTCGGAGCCCGACCCGCCGAAGAGCGCGTCGTCACCGGTGCCGCCGAAGATCAGGTCGTCACCGGCGTTGCCGTAGACCACGTCGTCGCCTTCGCCGGCGTCGACATAGTCGTTGCCCTCGCCACCGGCGATGTTGTCCGCACCGGCGCCGCCATAGATGTTGTCGTCGCCCGCGCCGCCCTTCAGGACGTCGTCGCCCTGCTGGCCCTCGATGGTGTCGTTGCCTTCGCCGCCGAGGATGGTGTCGTTGCCCTCGCCGCCATAGACGAGATCGTCGCCGAGGCCGGCATCGATGTGGTCGTCACCGGCATTGCCGTGCAGCTCGTCGTTGCCTTCGCCGCCCTCGATCGTGTCGTTGCCGTCCTGGCCCCAGATGAGGTCGTTGCCGGCACCGCCCATGAGGAGGTCGTCGCCCGCGCCGCCTTCGATCACGTCGTCGTCGTCGCCGCCATCGACGGTGTCGTTGCCGTCACCGCCGAGGAGGGTGTCGAAGCCCGCGCCGCCGAGGATGGAATCGTCGCCGGCGCCGCCGGAGATCACGTCGTCGCCCGCGTCGCCGCTGATGACGTCGTCGCCCTGCTGGCCATCGATCGAGTCGTTGCCTTCGCCGCCTTCGATCGTGTCGTTGCCGAGCCCGCCATAGACGAGGTCCGCGCCGAGGCCGCCGATGATGGAATCGTCGCCGGCATTGCCGTGCAGCGTGTCGTCGCCTTCACCGCCGTCGAGCGTGTCGTTGCCGTCACCGCCCCACAGGAGGTCGTTGCCGAGGCCGCCGATCAGGTAGTCGTCGCCGGCATTGCCCTGAAGCTCGTCGTCGTCCTCGCCACCGTCGAGGGTGTCGTTGCCGTCACCGCCGAAGAGGGAGTCGAAGCCGAGGCCGCCGAGGATCGAATCGTCGCCCTGCTGGCCGGCGAGACGGTCGTCGCCCTCGCCGCCGTCGATGGTGTCGTTGCCGAGACCACCATAGGCGATGTCGTCGCCGGCCTCGCCGTAGAGGAGGTCGTCGCCGGCATTGCCGTTGAGGGTGTCGTCAGCGCCGCCGCCGTAAAGCGTGTCGTTGCCGTTGAAGCCCCACATGATGTTGCGCGCGGCACCACCGAAGCGGATGTCGTCGCCGTCGGTCCCAAAGATGGGAATGATTGGATTCATGTCCTCACCATATCCGTGTGCCAGCGACCCGTTCCCCGCGGCCGGGTTCCACATGGCAATGCTCGAATATTCGTGGAATGAATTTCTGTATTCATGCCGTTAGTACGCGAGTACTAGGAGTCAATGAGCCTGAATGCAGAGCTTATGGGATTCATTCCGCGAATGTTAGCGTAACAAATGGCGCTTTGTCACATTTTGGTCTGTATCTAGAATGATATTGGTCGAGCAACGGACCGTAGGTTGCAAATATAAATGATAACAACGGTCGAAAAACAGATACATTCGTGGATAGATCGAGATTATGTCTTAAGTTTTGTTTCTGTACTAAACGGTGCACGCGCGAATTCTTGATGTCGGGACGGATCCGGACATCGAGCGAAATGATTTGACATGCACGCAATCAAACAAAGGTGTGCGAAACGCACCGTGCAAAAATCTTAAGTTGAGATTTTGTTTTCGACATGTTTCGGCGTGGGCGTTCGATTCACACGTGTGACTGTTATGCCCAAAAATGAGCGCCGCCGGATGAGGCCATCCGGTTGACGCGTCTGCCGAATTTCGGGTCGCCGCGCTCCGCTCAGGCGAAGCGCTTGGCGCCCGCGACGCACAGGATCGTCAGCCCCGTCGCCGCCACCATCGTCCACGCGATGCCTTCGCCGAGGACGAGGGCGGCGAGCATCAGCCCGAGAAAGGGTTGGAGAAGCTGGAGTTGGCCGACCCCGGCCGCCCCGCCGAGCGCGAGCCCGCGATACCAGAAGACGAAGCCGACGAGCATCGAGAAGACCGACACATAGGCAAGTCCCGCGACGGCCGGCGCTCCGATGCCGGTCCACTCAGGCGGCCAGGTGGCGAGCGCCAGCGCCGCCGTGAAGGGGAGCGCGAGGACGAGCGCCCACGAGATCACCTGCCAGCCGCCGAGCCGGCGCGACAGGTGCGCCCCCTCCGCATAGCCGAGCCCGCACACGATGATCGCGGCGAGCATCAGGAGATCGCCGGTGAGGGACGCGCCGCCGCTCTCGCGCAGGGCGAAGCCCGCGACCGAGGCGCTGCCGAGGCAGGAGAAGACCCAGAAGGCCGGCTTCGGCCGCTCGCCCCCTCGCACCACCGCGAAGATCGCCGTCGACAGCGGCAGGAGGCCGATGAAGACGATCGAATGTGCGGCCGTGATGTGGGTGAGGGCGAGCGCGGTGAGGAGTGGAAAGCCGATGACGACGCCGAGCGCGATGAGCGTCAGCGAGACGAGATCGTCCCGCTCCGGGCGCTTTTCGCGCAGGGCAACGAGGAGCGCGGCCGCGATCAGCGCCGCGATCACCGCGCGCGCGGAGGTCAGGAAGAGCGGGGTGAACCCCGCGACCGCCGCCCGCGTCGCCGGGAGCGAGCCCGCGAAGATCATCACCCCGATGAGGCCGCTGCCCCAGCCCCGCGTCGTCTCGTCCATCGTCCCGTCCCCATGCGACGCCTTAGCGATAGAGCGGGGGAGGCTGGTGCGGACAGGAACAGTCCAGTACGCTTTGGCCAAACTGTATGGCTGATTGAATGGGTACGGTTGGAGCGAGCGTGACAGCACCCGACACCGGCACCCGCACCGAGGCGGTGATGGAGGCGATCCGCGCGCGCATCGCCCGGCGTGGCCTCGCGCACGGGGAGAAGCTCCCCTCGATCCGCGCCTTCGCCGCCACCATGGGCGTCTCCCCCTCCACGGTGGTGGACGCCTATGACCGCCTCGTCGCGGAAGGGGTGATCCGCGCGCGCCGCGGCTCCGGCTTCTATGTGGTCGACGCGCGCCCGCCGCTCCTCCTCGAGGACGCGCCGCCGCGGGCGGACCGCGCCATCGATCCCTTCTGGGTCTCGCGCCAGTCGCTCGATGCGCGCGACATGGCAAAGCCCGGCTGCGGCTGGCTGCCGGCGGACTGGCTGCCGAACGCCGCGCTCCGGCGGGCGCTGCGCACGCTCGCCCGCAGCGCCGAGGACGCGCTCCTCGCCGACTATGGCCGCTCGCACGGGTCGCTGGCGCTGCGCCGCCTTCTCGCCCGCCAGCTCGCGGAGGAGGGGCTCGATGCCGGCGCCGACCGCATCCTCCTCACCGGATCCGGCACGCAGGCGATCGACCTCATCTGCCGCCTCTTCCTGCGGCCGGGCGACACCGTCCTCGTGGACGACCCGTGCTATTTCAACTTCCGCGCCCTTCTCGCCGCGCACCGGGCGACCGTCATCGGCGTGCCCTACACGGCGGACGGGCCGGATATCGAGCGCTTCACCGCCGCGCTCGCCCACCGGCCGCGCCTCTACATCACCAACTCCGCGCTCCACAATCCGACGGGCGCGACGCTGTCGATGCAGACCGCGCACCGCCTCCTGATGGCCGCCGCCGCGCACGACGACTTCACCATCGTGGAGGACGACATCTTCGCCGCCTTCGAGCCGGAGCCATCGCCCCGCCTTGCCGCGCTCGACGGGCTCGCCCGGGTCATCCGCATCGGCAGCTTCTCGAAGACGCTCTCCGCCTCGGTACGCTGCGGCTATGTGGTGGCACGGGCGGAGTGGATCGACGCGCTCGCGGACCTTCAGATCGCGACGAATTTCGGCGGCCCGAGCCCGCTCGCCGCCGAGCTCGTCGCGGCGATCCTCACCGACGGGAGCTACGCCCGGCACCTCGACGGCCTGCGCCGCCGCCTGGTGAAGGCGCGGCGGGAGGCGGCGGCGGGGCTCGAGACGCTCGGCATCCGGCCCTGGCTGATGCCCCGCGGCGGCTTTTATCTGTGGTGCCGCCTGCCGGAGGGACGCGACGCGGCGGCGCTCGCGCGCGCGGCGCTGAAGGAGAATGTCATCCTCGCGCCGGGGAACGTGTTCAGCGTCAGCCAGTCCGCGGCGCACGACATGCGCTTCAACGTCGCCCATGTCGGCGGCACACTGCCGACGCTGCGCCGCGCGCTCGACAGCGCGGGGGCGGATGAGGCCCTGTCCTGATCGGGTCCGGCGCCTAGGCCGGCGGCGTGCCCCGCACCGCCCAGGCGCGCGCCGGGAGGCGGATCGGGCCGCCGGTCCCGACGATGCCGGCGAGCGCGTCCTTCAGGCGCGCGCGCTCGGTCGGCGGCAGGCTGCGGCAATAGCCGGGCGCGGGGCCGGCGCCGAGCGTGAACGGGTGCCAGAAGGCCTCGAAATCGGAGAACAGCGTTTCACCCTCCAGCGCCGCGACGGCGATGTCGGCAAGGCCCGCCTCCGCGCAGAGCGCCGCGAGCCCCGCCTCGGTGCAGAAGGGGAAGCGGTCGGCCTCGTTGAGGGACGCCGCGGCGGGGTCGATGTCCGCGGCCGCCCGCCAGAAGGCGTCGATGAAGCCCATGCCGCCGCCCGGATAGTCCCACACATAGAAGGCGATCGTGCCGCCCGGCCGCAGGACCCGCGCCATCTCGCGCAAGGCGGCGACGCGGTCGGGGATGAAGTTGAAGACGAGGCCCGACGTCGCGATGTCGATGCTCCCGGCCGCGGCGGGGAGGGCGGCGGCGTCCGCGACCTCGAAGCGGACGCGGCCGTCGCGGATCGTCTCGGCGCTGTGGCGCACGAAATCCGCCGAGGCGTCGGTTGCGAGGAGGCTCGTCGGGGCGGTGCGGTCGAGGATCGCCTGCGTCAGCGCGCCGGTGCCGCAGCCGATCTCGAGCCAGTCGAGGCCGGGGGCGGGGGTGAGCCAGTCGATGAAGAGCGCGGCGATGTCGCGGCTCCAACGGCCCATGTAGCGCTCGTAGCTGTCGCCTGCGTTCCAGGCGTCGTGCCGGTTCTTCACCGCTCCCTCCCGCGCTGCACGCAGTACGCGAGTGTCCGCCTCGCGCGGCGATCGCGCAATCCTTTTGGCGGTCGGGAGGCGGGCAAAAAGAATGCGCCGGCCACGAGGGCCGGCGCATCGGATCGCAACAGGGTCGCGGGGAAGGCTTAGAAGAAGTCTTCCAGGAGGAGCGAGCCGCCGCCATCGAACGTCAGGAGCAGGTCGTCACCGCCGCCCACCACAACCGCGGAGGTCGACAGGTCGCCGTCGTTGTTCAGCAGGAAGCTGAACCCGGCGAACTGCTTGTAGGTGGAGAGGTTGTAGGTCGTGCCCTTGAAGTCGAGCGAGAGGGTGTCGAAGTAGAACTCGCCCAGGAAGCGCGCGTCGAAGTCGACGATCACGTCGTCGCCCGAGTCCGAGCCGCTGACGTCGCCGAGCAGGAAGAGGTTGCGCTCTTCGATCGTCTCCGCGCCGACGCCGAACTCGTCACCGGCCATGGAGTCGTTGCCTGCGCCGCCGGTCAGCGTGTCCCAACCGGTGCCGCCCTGCATGGTGTCGGCGCCGTCGCCACCGATGAGGGCGTCGTTGCCGGAGTCACCGAAGAGCATGTCGTCTTCCGTGCCGCCGTCGATCACGTCGTCGTCGGAGCCGCCGGAGAGCGAGTCGTTGCCGGCATCGCCGTAGATCTCGTCTTCGCCGCTCTCGCCGTCGACCGTGTCGGCGCCGTTGCCGCCGTAGATGGTGTCGTTCTCGGACCCGCCGAGGATGGAGTCGTTGTCGTCACCACCGTCGAGATAGTCGGCGCCGGAGCTGCCGTTGATCGAGTCGTCGCCGGCTTCACCGTAGATGGAGTCGTCGTCGGCACCGCCGTCCATGGTGTCGTTGCCGGAGCCACCTTCCATGGTGTCGTTGCCGGCGTCGCCGTACATGGTGTCGGCATCGTCTTCGCCGTCCATGAAGTCGGCATCGTCGCCGCCGCTCATGGAGTCTTCACCGGTGCCGCCGAGCATCGAGTCTTCGCCCGTGCCGCCGTTCATGGTGTCGCCGTCGGCGCCGCCATACATGGAGTCGTTGCCGGCATCGCCGTCCATGGAGTCGGCGCCGTCATTGCCTTCCATGTAGTCGGCGTCGTCGCCACCGCTCATGTCGTCGGCGTCGGAGCCGCCATACATGGTGTCGGAGCCGAGGCCACCGTCCATGGTGTCGTTGCCGGCGTCGCCATACATGGTGTCGCCGTCATCGCCGCCGTCCATGTAGTCGCCGTCGTCGCCGCCTTCCATGTAGTCGGCGCCCGTGCCGCCGAGCATGGAGTCGGCACCGAGGCCGCCATACATGGAATCGTCGCCACCGCCACCGTCCATGGTGTCGTTGCCGTCATCGCCGTACATGGTGTCGGCGTCTTCCTCGCCGTACATTTCGTCGGCATCGTCGCCGCCTTCCATGTAGTCGGTACCAGCGCCGCCGTACATCGTGTCGGAGCCGGTCTCGCCATACATGGTGTCGGCATCTTCGTTGCCTTCCATGTAGTCGCCGCCTTCGCCGCCATAGAGCGTGTCGTTGCCGGCCGAACCGTAGACGCTGTCGAAGCCCTTGCCGCCATAGACGAGGTCGTCGCCATTGTCGCCGTCGAGGCTGTCATTGCCGACGCCGCCATCGAGCTCGTCGTTCTGGTCGCCGCCATAGAGGACGTCGGCGCCCTTGTCGCCGTACATGGTGTCCTCGCCGAAGCCACCTTCGGCGGTGTCGTCGCCAGGCCCGCCATAGATCAGATCATCGTCGCTCTGGCCGAACAGGCTGTCGTCGCCGCGACCACCGTAGATCGTGTCGTCGTTGCCGTCGCCGTAGATCGTGTCGTCACCTGTGAAGCCCCAGATGCGATTGCGCAGGATGCCGCCGATCAGCAGGTCGTCGAAGATGGTGCCGAAGATAGGAAACATGTGTGTCCTCACCTCAAGGTTGTTCGAGCCGACGGCACCACCAGGTGCGCCAGACGCGAGAAAACCGACAATTTTGGAAACGCGATTACTCGGTAGGAAGGTTCTTATTGCCGGCTCGATGGCCGGAGATCGTTAGAATTTTACGGACATCCGTCGTCGTCTGAGATCGGCTCAGTAAAAGCTGTCCAAAGTCTGACTTGCCTCAGTCGCCAATATGAGAATGTCAGCATGTTGCGCAAGATGCCATCGTTCACGTGTCGTGTCGTTCCGGTCGTCAAACGACACGGATGGAAACGCCAGAGCGCGATGCGGGACACGTGACGAAACGGTGTCGCCACAATTCCCCCGTGGCGGCATGTCGCAATGGTGTCATTTTATCCCCAAAATAGTCCGATTTTGTTGACGACTCCGCGTCGCCTAAAACCAGGATAAAGATGACATATGTCGGTTTGAGCTTCGAGTTTTCCCAATTATTGCCGTCGTCGCCCGATAAATGTGCAATGGCACTCGGTTTCGGACAATGCGGTCACAATCGCGTGATCGATTGATGGATGTGCCACAATTCGGTATCCGACTGCCGTCCCGGCCGGGAAGCGGCTCTCAGTAGGGCAGGCCCGTGTAGTTTTCCGCCAATGCGGTCTTTGCGGCAATCGACCCCTCAAGGTAATCGATTTCCGTCTTTTGCATCATTTGTTGAAATGGATCGTGGTCGGCGAAGCGGTGGACAGTGTTCGTCATCCACCAGGAGAAGCGCATCGCTTTCCAAACGCGTTTTAAGGTTGTGTCGGAATATTCCTCCAGCAGCCGGTCGTCCCGGTGGCGGAAGTGGGCGATCAGCGCTTCGGACGCGTAGTGGACGTCCGAGATCGCAAGGTTCAGCCCCTTCGCCCCCGTCGGCGGCACGATATGCGCCGCATCGCCGACGAGGAGGAGGCGGCCATAGCGCATCGGCTCGCACACGAAGCTGCGCAGCGGGGCGATGGACTTCTCGATGGAGGGACCGGTGACGAGGCGCCCGGCGGCGTCGGCCGGGAGCCGCCGGCGCAATTCGTCCCAGAAGAGGGTGTCGGGCCAGGCCTCGATCGGCTCGCCGTTGGGGATCTGCAGGTAGTAGCGCGACAGGTGCCGGTTGCGCATTGAGGCGAGGGCGAAGCCGCGCGGATGGCTGGCGTAGATCAGTTCGTCCGCGACGGGCGGCGTCTCCGACAGGACGCCGAGCCAGCTGAAGGGGAAGACGACCTCGTATTCCTGCCGCCGCCCAGCAGGGATGGTGGGGCGGCTCACGCCATGGAAGCCGTCGCAGCCGATCACGAAGTCGGCGACGAGGCCGTGCTCGCGCCCGTCCTTGCGGTAGGTGACGGTCGCAGCGCCCGCGTCGAGGTCGGCGAGGGCGACGTCGGCCGCCTCCGTCACGATCGTCGCGCCGAGCGCGTCCTGCGCGGCATAGAGGTCCTTGGTAATCTCGGTCTGGCCGTAGATCATGACCGCCTTGCCGACGAGAGTGTCGAAGTCGATCCGGAACTGGCGGTTGTCGTCACCGATCGCGACGCCGCGATGGATCTCGCCCTCCGCATCCATGCGCGCGCCGATTCCTGCCGCGCGCAGCATCTCCACCGAGCCCCATTCGAGCACGCCGGCGCGGATGCGGCTGAGGACGTGTTCGCGCGTGTGCCGTTCGAGGACGACCGTCTCGATCCCATGGCGCATCAGGATCTGCGACAGGAGCAGGCCGGACGGCCCGCCGCCGATGATGGCCACTTGTGTTCTCATGGTGGCTCCTCCCCACCATAAGACCTACGCGACGTTGCGATCCCCGGCATGGACACGCCGGGCCCGTGCTTGCACTATTCGAACATGCGCCAGACCGCCGCCATCCGCATCCCCGTCTTCGATCTCTATGGAGAGCGGCGCGGTTTGCCGGACATCCTCCATTGCGAGACGATCGCGGCGCGCTCCAGCTTGCACGGTTGGAACATCCGGCCGCACCGTCATTTCGGCCTCCACCAGTTCCTCCTCGTCGCGGAAGGGGCGGCGACGATCCGATGGGAGGGGGAGGAGCGTGCGCTCGCCGTGCCCGGCCTCGTCAGCGTGCCGAGCCGGGTCGTCCACGGCTTCCGCTTCGCCCCGGAGACGACGGGATATGTGCTGAGCCTGCCGGTCGAGCTCGTGGAGCCGTCGATCCGACTCGCGCCGATGCTCGCCGCGCCCGCGACGGGGCCGGCCGATGCGCGCATCGCCCACCTCTTCGCCGAGGCCGCGCACGAGCACGCGGGCTTCTCGCCGATGCGGGACCAGAACCTTGCCGCCCTCGCGATCCTCATCGCCGGCCGCGTCGCCGAGGCGATCGACGCGACCGGGGCGGGGCGGGGGGCGAGGCCGCCGCTGCTGGCCCGGTTCGAGGCGCTGATCGAGGCCCACTTTCGCGAGCATTGGCGCGTCGGCGACTATGCGGCTTCGCTCGGCGTGTCGGCGGCCCACCTCAGCCGCGTCTGCCGCGAGGGGGCGGGGGCGAGCGCCTCGCACCTCATCGAGGCGCGGCTCGTCGTGGAGGCGCGGCGGCTCCTTGCCTACACCGCCCATCCCGTCGCCCGCATCGCCGACGATCTCGGCTTCGCCGATCCCGCCTACTTCACGCGCGCCTTCTCACGCGCCACGTCGATGACACCGACGGCCTTTCGCGCCCGCCTTGCGAGCGCGGTGCCGCCGGGCGAACATTAAGTCGCGACGCCGCGGCGGACGGATCAGCCCGGCTCCCTATATGTCTCTTCAAGTGTGAGTGTGCGTCGGCCGAAATGTCGACGGAAAGGACGCGTGTGACAGACGGCACCAAGATCCGAACGCCCGATCCGGAGACGCTGCCGGAGACCGAACCCTTCCACCGAGCCTTCGCCCGCTTCGAGAACATCATCGACCCGTTCGCGCCCTATGAGGGCAGCCGGCCGCCGGCGGGGCTGATGGATTTCCTCAGGTGGAGCCTCAAGGACGCGCGCTGGGCGATCGTGCTCCTCGCGATCTTCTCGCTGAGCTTCGGTGCGGCGGAGGCGGTGGTCTTCTATCTCATCGGCAGCCTCGTCGACCGCGCCGCGTCCGCCGGGCCGGCGGAGATCTTCGCGCGCGAGTGGCCGTTCCTGCTGACGCTCCTCTTCTTCGTCGTCGTCGCGAAGCCCGTCACCCAGCTCTGCCAGAGCGCGATGACCTCGCTCGCCCTCGGCCCCGGCCTCAACCCGATGACGATCTGGCGTCTCCACCGCCACACGCTCGGCCAGGCGATGACCTTCTTCGAGGAGGACTTCACCGGTCGCATCGCGCAGAAGCAGTCCCAGACCGCGAACGCGCTGACGACGGTGACGGTCGACACGCTGACCGCGCTCGGGATGCTCGCGGCCTATATCGTCGCGATGGCCGCGATCCTCGGCACGTCCGAGCCGTGGCTCGCCGCGATCGTCGCCGCGTGGGCGATGACCTTCGTGCTGGCGCTGCGCTGGGGCGTGCCGCGCATCCGGGCGCGCGCCAAGGCGCGGGCGGCGGCGCGGGCGACCGTGACCGGCCAGCTCGTCGACAGCCTGAGCCACATCAAGACGGTGAAGCTCTTCGCCCACGCCAAGCGCGAGGAGGACGCCGCCAAGCGGGCGCTGGAGCGCTTCCGCAGGACCGGGCTTCTGTTCGGCCGCTCCATGATGGCGATGCGCGTGATCATGGCGGTGATGAACACGGTGGTCACGATCGCGATGATCGGCGGGGCGCTGTGGTTCTTCCATCTCGGCCAGGCGACGATCGGCGTCGTCGCGATGGCGGCGATGATGACGCTGCGCCTCACCGCGATGTCGAACTGGATGGCCCAGTCCGCGCTGTCGATCTTCGGCGAGCTCGGCACGATCGAGGACGGGGCCGTCACGCTGTCGCCGGCCCACACCGTCGTCGACCGCCCGGCCGCGCAGGAGCCCGTCATCACGCGCGGCCACATCCGTTTCGACGACGTCACCTTCCGCTATGGCCGTCCGATCGGCGGCGTCACCCACTTCGATCTCGAGATCCGGCCGGGCGAGAAGGTCGGCCTCGTCGGGCGTTCGGGCGCGGGCAAGTCGACCGCCGTCTCGCTGCTCCTGCGCCTTTATGACGTGGAGGAGGGCCGCATCACGCTCGACGGCGTGGACATTCGCGACCTGACGCAGGATGGCCTCCGCCGCGCGATCTCGACGGTCACGCAGGAGACCGCGATCTTCAACCGCTCCGCCCTCGACAACGTCCTCTATGGGCGCACGGACGCCGGCCAGGAGGCCGCGCTCGAGGCGGCGCGCCGGGCGCGTGCGCACGATTTCATCATGAACCTGCGCGACGGGCGCGGGCGCACCGGCTACGAGGCCCATCTCGGCGAGCGGGGCGTGAAGCTCTCCGGCGGCCAGCGCCAGCGGATCGCGCTCGCCCGCGCGATCCTGAAGGACGCGCCGATCCTGGTGCTCGACGAGGCGACGAGCGCGCTCGATTCGGAGGTCGAGGCGGACATCCAGGAGGCGCTCCTGGAGGTGATGGCGAACAAGACCGTCGTCGCCATCGCCCACCGCCTCTCCACCATCGCCGCGATGGACCGCATCGTGGTGATGGACGGCGGGCGCGTGGTGGAGGAGGGGCCGCACACGGTGCTTCTGAAGCGCGGCGGCCTCTATGCGGACCTGTGGTCGCGCCAGTCGGGCGGCTTCCTGCAGGCGGCAGAGTAGGTCAGAGCGTCTCGCAATCGGCCTCACACGCGGCGGCCGGGTCCTCGGCGAGACGCATCAGGATCTGGCTGAGCGGCGCGAGCGAGGGGCCGTATTGGGCAAGGTGCGATCCGGTGGCGAGCGCGTGCATCCGGCACCCCGCCATCGCCGCGCACATCTCGGCCGTGCCGGCGAAGGCGACGTCCCCATCATCGCGCGCCATGACGATGTTGATGGGCGCCGCCACCGCCGGCGCCCGCGCCGCGAGGCCCTTCGCGTAGTCGAAGAGGCGGAGCGCGGTGTCGGGCACGATGTAGAAGAAGATGTTCTGCGCGAAGATCGCCGCGCGCACCGGCCCGTCCGTCGCGCGCGGGTTGGGGACGAGGCAGCCGATCTCGGCGAAATCGCAATAGGGCGACCAGAGGCGGAAGGCTTCGAGGGCGAGGCGGTTCTTCTGCGTGTCGGCCGGCAGGTACACGGCCGGCGCGTAGAGGATCACCGAGGCGTTCTGCGGGAGCCGCCCCTCGGCGAGGAGGTCGAGCAGGATCGCCCCGCCGAACGAATGGCCGATGAGGACGATCCTCTGATAGCCCGACGTCTCGGCGTCGAGCTGGTTGAGGAAGTCGTCGCGAATCGCCTCGGGGGCGAAGGCGCGGTATTCGCGCAGCGAGCGTCCGTGCTGCGCAAGAAGCGGCAACCAGAGATCAAAATTCGTTGCAGATTCGAACGCCGCGCCGAGCGGAAGCATCGTCATCGGCGAGGCGCCGAAGCCGTGGATAAGAACGACGAGCGTGTCCGACCCGCGCTTCACCCGCTGCGGCTCGGCCTTCAGGATCACGCCCTCGGCGTTGAAGGGGTTGTGGTGGGTGTGGGTGCGCTCGGCATTGAAGGCGTAGAGCCAGCCCGAGCCGAACCACAGCGCGGCGAGCACGGCCACCGTGAGGATCGTGCGGCGGAGCCAGCGAAGTCTGCCTGATTGGGTCGGTCCTGCCATCGTCCCGCTTGCCGTTCGCCACAGAGGCGCGCACCGTTGCACAGTTCGCCCCGGCGGGTCTCCCCCGGCCCGAGAATTGCACGGTCAAGGCGAGTGGGACCGGGCGCGGCCACCTTCGTCGGGAGGCGCGCGCTTCGCCTGCGGCGGGGGCGGGGCGAGGGGCGGGGAAACGCCCCTCTTCGGCTGACGCGGACGAGCTCTGTCATGACGGCATTTGCGGACGGCTCCAAAAAGGCTATATGCGACGGCCGCGTTGGGTCAGAATTGATCTGGCCGCGCGACTGACGAGCCTCCGAACAAATTGACGGGTGCTCGAGCCGCTTGTCCTGCGGGAGGCGAGCGACCCGATGAGGAGGCGTGCCGGCATTGCCGGGCAAAGGAGGATGACGATGACAAGACTGCCCATCGCACAATCATCCCATGCGGCGACCGCCGCTGAGCGTGATGTCACGGCGACCACCGCGACCAACGCCCATGCGAACGCCACTGCCCGCGCCAACACCACCAATATCGCGCGCCGCGCGCCGACGGACGGCCTCTACCGGGCCGACCGCGAGCACGACGCGTGCGGCGTCGGCTTCATCGCCGACATCCACAACAAGCCGACGCACAGCATCATCGAGCAGGGTCTGCAGATCCTCGTGAACCTCACCCACCGCGGCGCGGTGGGCGCCGACCCGGAGATGGGTGACGGCGCGGGGATGCTCGTCCAGCTGCCGCATGAGTTCTTCGCCGAAGAGGCCGCGCGCCTCGGCTTTTCGCTGCCGGCGCCCGGCGAATATGCCGTCGGCATGGTCTTCCTGCCGAAGGGCAGCGACCATCGCGCGATGATCGAGGGGGTCGTCGCGGCCGAAGGCCAGCGCGTCCTCGGCTGGCGCGAGGTGCCGGTGAACTCGGCGTGCCTGCCGGATTCCGTGCTCGCCTCCGAGCCGGAGATCGTCCAGTTCTTCATCGGGCGGGGCGAGGGTGTCGCCGACGCGACCGCCTTCGAGCGGCGCTTGTTCATCCTGCGCAAGGTGATCTCGAACACCGTCTATGACGGGACGCCGCCGGCCGACCGCGGCTTCGTGATCTGCTCGCTCTCGTGCCGGACGATCGTCTACAAGGGCATGTTCCTCGCCCACCAGCTCGGCGAGTATTATCACGACCTCCAGGACAAGCGCTTCGCCTCCGCGCTCGCGCTCGTCCACCAGCGCTTCTCCACCAACACCTTCCCGTCCTGGGGGCTCGCTCACCCGTACCGGATGGTCGCCCACAACGGCGAGATCAACACGCTGCGCGGCAACGTGAACTGGATGGCGGCGCGCCAGGCGTCCGCCTCCTCGAAGCTGTTCGGCGAGGAGATCTCCAAGCTCTGGCCGATCTCCTATGAGGGCCAGTCCGACACGGCGTGCTTCGACAACGCGCTCGAATTCCTCGTGCAGGGCGGCTACTCGCTCGCCCACGCGATGGCGATGCTCGTGCCCGAGGCCTGGGCCGGCAACCCGCTGATGGATGACGAGCGCCGCGCCTTCTACGAGTACCACGCCGCCCTGATGGAGCCGTGGGACGGGCCGGCCGCGATCGTCTTCACCGACGGGCGCCAGATCGGCGCGACGCTCGACCGCAACGGCCTGCGTCCGGCGCGCTACTGCATCACCCATGACGGCCTCGTCATCATGGGCTCGGAGGCGGGCGTCCTGCCGGTCGAGGAAGAGCGGATCGCCAAGAAGTGGCGCCTGCAGCCCGGCCGCATGCTGCTCCTCGACCTCGAGCAGCACCGCATCGTCTCCGACGAGGAGGTGAAGCACCAGCTCGCCACCAGCCAGCCCTACGGCGAATGGCTCGAGAAGTCGCAGATCGTGCTGGAGGACCAGCACCCGGTGCGCCCGCGCGCGCCGCGCACGAACGAGTCGCTGCTCGATCGCCAGCAATCCTTCGGCTACACGCAGGAGGACCTGAAGCTCCTCCTGTCGCCGATGGCGATCACCGGCCAGGAAGCGCTCGGCTCGATGGGCACCGACACGCCGCTGTCGGTCCTCTCCGATCGCTCGAAGCTGCTCTACACCTACTTCAAGCAGAACTTCGCCCAGGTCACGAACCCACCGATCGACCCGATCCGCGAAGAGCTCGTGATGAGCCTCGTCTCGTTCATCGGGCCGCGCCCGAACCTGTTCGACATCGAGGGTCTGCAGGAGAAGAAGCGGCTCGAAGTGCGTCAGCCGATCCTGACGAACGACGATCTGGAGAAGATCCGCGAGATCGGCGACATCGCCGACAACCACTTCCACACGAAGACGCTGGACATCACCTACTCGGCCGACCGTGGCGCGCCGGGCATGGCGGCGATGCTCGAGCGGCTGTGCGAGCGCGCCGAGAAGGCGGTCCATGACGGCTACAACATCATCGTGCTGTCGGACCGGCTCGTGTCGCGCAACCGGATCGCGATCCCCGCGCTCCTCGCGACGGCGGGCGTGCACCATCACCTGATCCGCAAGGGTCTGCGCACGTCGGTCGGCCTCGTCGTGGAGTCGGGCGAGCCGCGCGAAGTGCACCATTTCTGCGTCCTCGCCGGCTACGGCGCGGAAGCGATCAACCCGTATCTCGCCTTCGAGACGCTGGTCGAGCTCCACACCACCTTCCCGGAGGAGGTGGACGAGCACGAGGTGGTCGCGCGCTACATCAAGTCGCTCGACAAGGGGATTCTGAAGGTGATGTCCAAGATGGGCATCTCGACCTATCAGTCCTATTGCGGCGCGCAGATCTTCGACGCGGTGGGCCTCTCCCAGGCGTTCGTGGACCGCTTCTTCTTCGGCACCGCGACGACGATCGAAGGCGTCGGCCTCGAGGAGGTCGCCGAGGAGACGGTGCGCCGCCACACGGTCGCGTTCTCCGAGGACGTGCTCCTTGCCCGTTCGCTCGATGTCGGCGGCGAGTATGCCTACCGCACGCGCGGCGAGCACCACATGTGGCTCGCCGACACCGTCGCGAACCTGCAGCACGCCGTGCGCCTCAATGCGCAGGAGAAGTATGACGAGTATTCCCGCCTCGTGAACGAGGAGGCGGGCCGCTACAACGTGCGCGGCCTCTTCCGCATCAAGGACGCGAGCGAGTTCGGCGCGACGGCGATCCCGATCGAGGAGGTGGAGCCTGCCTCGGAGATCGTGAAGCGCTTCGTGACGGGGGCGATGAGCCTCGGCGCCATCTCCAAGGAGGCGCACGAGACGCTGGCGCTCGCCATGAACCAGATCGGCGGCCGCTCGAACACGGGCGAGGGCGGCGAAGACCCGATGCGCTTCATCCCGCTGCCGTCGGGCGCCTCCAAGCGTTCGGCGATCAAGCAGGTGGCCTCGGGCCGGTTCGGCGTCACGACCGAATATCTCGTCAACGCGGACCAGATCCAGATCAAGGTCGCGCAGGGCGCCAAGCCCGGCGAAGGCGGTCAGCTGCCCGGCCACAAGGTCGACGCGGTCATCGCCAAGCTGCGCTACTCGACGCCCGGCGTCGGCCTGATCTCGCCGCCGCCGCACCACGACATCTACTCGATCGAGGATCTCGCCCAGCTGATCTTCGACCTGAAGAACGTGAACCCGGCGGCCGACATCTCGGTCAAGCTCGTCTCCGAGGTCGGGGTCGGGACGGTGGCGGCCGGCGTCGCGAAGGCGCGCGCCGATCACATCACCATCGCCGGCTATGATGGCGGGACGGGCGCCTCGCCCCTCACGTCGATCAAGCACGCGGGCTCGCCGTGGGAGATGGGTCTTGCCGAGACGCACCAGACGCTGGTCGCGAACGGGCTGCGCTCGCGCGTGGCGCTGCAGGTCGATGGCGGCCTGAAGACCGGGCGGGACGTGTTCATCGGCGCGCTTCTGGGCGCCGACGAGTTCGGCTTCTCGACCGCGCCGCTGGTCGCTACCGGCTGCATCATGATGCGCAAGTGCCACCTCAACACCTGCCCGGTGGGCGTCGCGACCCAGGACCCTGTCCTGCGCCGCCGCTTCAAGGGGCAGCCCGAGCACGTCATCAACTTCATGTTCTTCGTCGCCGAGGAGCTGCGCCGCTATCTCGCGGCCGCGGGCTTCCGCTCGCTCGCCGAGGCGACGGGTCACGTGGAGGTGCTCGACCAGACGCGCCTCGTCGACCACTACAAGGCGAAGGGCCTCGATTTCCGCAAGGTGTTCGTCAAGATGGACGCCCCGGCGGACGAGCAGCGCCACACCACGGTGCAGATCCATCCGATCGAGACCGTGCTCGACCGCGAGCTGATCGCGCAGGCCCGCCCCGCGATCGAGGACGGCGAGCCGGTCACGATCACCATGCCGATCAACAGCGTCGACCGCACGGCCGGCGCGATGATCTCGGGCGTCATCGCCAAGGCGCACGGCATGGAGGGGCTTCCGGACGGCACCGTCACGGTGAACCTCACCGGCACGGCGGGGCAGTCCTTCGGCGCCTGGCTCGCCCAGGGCGTGACGCTGAACCTCACCGGTGACGCGAACGACTATGTCGGCAAGGGGCTGTGCGGCGGCCGCATCATTGTGCGTCCGCGGCCGGGATCGCACATCATCGCGGCCGACTCCATCATCGTCGGCAACACGGTGCTCTACGGCGCGGTGTCGGGCGAGTGCTACTTCGCCGGCGTCGCCGGCGAGCGCTTCGCCGTGCGCAACTCGGGTGCCGTTGCGGTGGTCGAGGGTGTCGGCGACCATGGCTGCGAGTACATGACCGGCGGCGTCGTTGCGGTTCTCGGCCACACCGGCCGCAACTTCGCGGCGGGCATGTCGGGCGGCGTCGCCTACGTGCTCGACGAGGCGGGTGACTTCGCGCGGCGCTGCAACCTCGCGATGGTCGAGCTGGAGCCGGTGGCGGAGGAGGACGACCTCCTGGAGCGTCTCCACCACCATGGCGGCGACCTCGAGACGAAGGGCCGGGTCGACGTCACCGCGAACATGACGCGCCATGACGACGAGCGGCTGCGCCAGCTCATCGTCAACCATGTCGAGTACACGGGCTCGGTGCGCGGCAAGCTGATCCTCGACCATTGGGACGAGTACCGGCCGAAGTTCGTGAAGGTGATGCCCGTCGACTATCGCCGCGCGATGGACGAGATGGAATCGCAGCGCCTCGGCGTGGCGGCGGAATAATCCGCCGCCGGTCGGCGCGACGGGTCAGGCCGGCCTGTCGCGCACGATCTCGACGCTGACACGGCCCGACGCGATCGGTATCGGCGCGCCGGGCTTGTGGACCCGCACCTTCACCTTCTCGATGCGCGCGTCCGTCGCGAACACCGCCTCCGCGATCGCTCCGGCGAGGCGCTCGATCAGCTTGAAGCGGGACTGGGTGACGACGCGCCCGACCGCCTCGGTGATCGTGCCATAGTCGACGGTGAGGGCGTACGCGTCCTCACGGCTCGCGGGGCCGAGATCGAGCCAGCAGACGAGGTCGACGACGAAGCGCTGGCCGAGCCGCGATTCCTCGTCGAACACGCCGTGAAAGGCGTAGAAGGCGAGATCGTCGAGATAGATCGCGTCCAAAGCGCTTCCTTCCCTTGGCGTCCGGCCGGACGGCGCCGGCCGGGGTCGTCACATGCGGGCGGAGACGATCCGCCAAAGGCCCGCGAGGAGACACGTGAACTACCGCCACATCTACCACGCCGGGAATTTCGCGGACGTCCTGAAGCACGCGGTCCTCGTCCGTCTCCTCGACTATCTGAAGCGCAAGGACAAGGCGTTTCGGGTCATCGACACGCACGCCGGGATCGGCCTCTACGACCTCTCGTCCGACGAGGCGATGAAGACGGGGGAGTGGCGGGAGGGGATCGGCCGTCTCGTGGACGCGCCGCTCGAGGCGGACGCCGCCGCGCTGCTCGCGCCCTATCTCGCCGCCGTCGCTGCGTTCAACCCGGACGGCGGGGTGACGAACTATCCCGGATCCCCCCTCCTGGTGCGCGCGCTGCTGCGCCCGCAGGACCGCCTGTCGGCGATCGAGCTCCACCCGGAGGACTATCGCGAGCTCGCCGGCCGCTTCGCCGGCGACCATCAGGTCCGCGTCACCCATCTCGACGGGTGGCTGGCGCTCGGCGCCCATGTGCCGCCCAAGGAGCGGCGCGGGATCGTCCTCGTCGACCCGCCCTTCGAGGAGCGGGGCGAATATGAGCGCATGGTCGAGCGCTTCGCCGTCGCCTACCGCCGCTTTCCGACCGGCACCTATTGCCTCTGGTATCCGCTGAAGGAGGGGGCGCCGATCGGCCGCTTCCATGCGAGCCTTGCCGCACTCGACATCCCGGCGATCCTTGCCGCCGAACTCAACGTGCGCGGCCCCGCGACGACCGGGCTCACGGGGTCCGGCCTCATCCTCGTCAATCCGCCTTATATGCTGGCCGACGAGCTTTCAGTTCTCCTCCCCGCGCTGACCGAGCGGCTCGCGCAAGACAAGAGTGCAAGCTATCGGGTTCTGTGGATCCGAGAGCAACGCTAGCGAATTCAATCCTCTAGATTGAATCGAGAGAAATTTTGCGACTTGTGATAAGTTCTTCCAAAACATCAAGGGAGGAACCGGTAACATGTCGATAACGCATTTCGTTCGTATCGCGGCCGCGTTGATGTTTGTCGCGATCTTCGCCGGGACGTCGACCCGCGCGGCTGATCTCGCGGTCACCACGTCCTCGCCCGGCATACTCTACGAGTTCGGGCCCTTCCAGCGCCACGGCGTGACGATCCTCGAGAACGGCCTCTTCGAGGTGCGGGTCGACGGGTGCTGGAACAGCACGATGCGCGTCGCGAACGCCAATTCGGCCCCCGCGACGGTCTCGATCACCTTGAATTTCTACACGCCGCGCGGCGACCCCTACACGTCGGTCGCGATCGCCCGGCACGTCGTCGTGAACGAGGTGTCGACGGTCACGATCACCGAGTCGGGGTGCAACGCGCACCTCAGCCGCGCCTTCGGCGGGCTGTTGCGCTACACGACGCGGCGCGTCTTCTCGGTTCGCTGAACCGGGAGGCCCAGCGGCGCACCGATCGGACGGGTCCGGCCGCGCGCCGGCCGGGCCGCAGCGCCCCTTTGTGCGCGCGAAATCGCGAAAACTCGGCAAACGGCCTTCCATTCGCGCTCCGGTTCGGGAATCTCTGCGCCCGAACCACCGGATGAGGACCCCGATGCCGATCCTGCCGCGCGCCGCGCTCGCCGCCATCTTCGCCGTCTCGCTCGGGACGGGCTCCGCCCTTGCGGGCTCGCTCGACGACACGCCGCGGATCGCGGTCATCTCCGCCTACGAACCCGAGTGGGTCGCGCTGCAGACCCCGATCGCGGGGCGGAGCGACCATGTCGAGCACGGTATCCGCTTCGTGACCGGCACGCTGGAAGGGGAGGACGTGGTCCTGCTCCTCTCCGGCGTCGGCATGGTGAACGCGGCGATGACCGCGCAGATGGCGCTCGACCGCTACAACATCTCAGCGATCGTCTTCTCCGGGATCGCGGGCGGCGTGGACCCGGCGCTCAATATCGGCGACGTCGTCGTCGCCGACCGGTGGGGGACCTACTTCAACCTCCTCCTCGCGCGCGAAGTGGACGGATCCTACCAGATCCCGCCCTTCCTCACCGGCGACTTCCCGAACTACGGGATGATGTTCGCGCAGCCCGAGGAGGTCCGGCGCGACGGCGTCGAGACGCCGGAGGCGAAGTTCTGGTTCGAGGTGGACCCGGCCCTTCTCGCCCGCGCACAGAAGGCCGCGGACGCCGTGGACCTCGTTGGCTGCAATGCCAAAAACTCATGTCTTGAGAAGGCGCCCGCGGTGTATGTCGGCGGGAGCGGAGTCTCAGGCTCGGCCTTCCTCGACAACGCGGATTTCCGCGATTTCGTGTTCGACACGTTCAAGGCGCGCGTCGTCGACATGGAGAGCGCGTCGGTCGCGCAGGTCGCCTACACGAACGGCGTGCCCTTCATCGCCTTCCGCTCCCTGTCCGATCTCGCCGGGGGCGGGGAGGGGGAGAACGAGCTGCCGCTCTTCTTCAGCCTCGCCGCGGAGAACTCGGCCGCTCTGGTCCGGGAATTTCTCAAGGTGAGCGACGCGGCCGGCGAAAATGGCCCGGCGCGTGCAACGAACGAGACCGAAACGCAACAGTCTAAACCCTGAAGCGGCTGGTTCGCGCACCGGCGAACCGGCGAGGAGCACGGCGGCACTTTACCTTCCGGCGCTGGGTCATTACTCCGCGTTGGAAGCGATAGAAAGCGAGCGTATGGGCAAGGTTACGGGATTTCTGGAAATCGATCGGCAGGAGCTGAAGTATCAGCCGGCCGCGGACCGCATTCGCCACTTCAAAGAGTTCACCCTGCCGCTGACCGACCCCGAGGTCGAACGGCAGGCGGCGCGATGCATGGACTGCGGCATTCCGTTTTGTCAGAGCGATGCCGGCTGCCCGGTCGACAACCAGATTCCCGACTGGAATGACCTCGTCTATTCGCAGAATTGGCAGGAAGCGGCCCGCAACCTCCATTCGACCAACAACTTCCCGGAGTTCACCGGCCGCATCTGCCCCGCCCCGTGCGAGGAGGCGTGCACGCTGAACATCGAGAACACGCCCGTCGCGATCAAGGCGGTGGAGCAGGCGATCGCCGACAAGGCGTGGGACAATGGCTGGATCACGCCGCAGCCGCCCTCGCGCCTCACGGGCAAGAGCGTCGCCATCATTGGCGCGGGCTCGGCCGGGCTCGCGGCCGCGCAGCAGCTCGCACGCGTCGGCCACGACGTTCACGTCTACGAGCGCTATGCGCGTCCGGGCGGGCTCCTGCGCTACGGCATTCCCGACTTCAAGATGGAGAAGGGGATCATCGACCGCCGCGCCGGGCAGATGGAGGCGGAAGGGGTGACCTTCCACTACAACGCCGACATCGACGGCGAGCGGCTGCGCGCGCTCGTCGGCCAGTATGACGCCGTGCTCCTGACGACGGGTGCTGAGCGGCCGCGCGACCCCGGCCTTCCGGGTGTCGAGCTGTCCGGCGTCCACTATGCGATGCCGTTCCTCCTCCAGCAGAACCGCCGCGTCGGGCGCGAGCCGTTCGACGACATGCCGATCGTCGCCTCCGGCAAGCACGTCGTCGTCATCGGCGGCGGCGACACGGCGTCGGACTGCATCGGCACGTCGATCCGTCAGGGCGCCCTCCAGGTCACCCAGCTCGACATCCGCCCGATGCCGCCGATCCGCGAGAACAAGGACATCGTGTGGCCCTACTGGCCGACGAAGTTCCGCACCTCGTCGAGCCAGGCCGAGGGCGCGGACCGCGAGTTCGCCGCGGCGACGCTGGAGCTCGGCGGCAAGAACGGCCGCGTCACACACGTGCGCTGCGCTCGCGTCGACCCGTCCCGTCGCCCGATCGAGGGGACCGAGTTCGACATTCGCGCCGACCTCGTCCTCGTCGCGATCGGCTTCTCGGGCCCGCTCCTCGACACGTACCTCACGGGCTACGAGTTCGACCTCGACAAGCGGACCAACATCGCCGCCAACACGGACGACTACCGCACCAACGTGCCGAAGGTGTACGCCGCCGGTGACGTGCGGCGCGGCCAGTCGCTGGTCGTCTGGGCGATCCGCGAGGGGCGCCAGGCGGCCCGCGCCATCGACCTCGACCTCATGGGCGAGACGACGCTGCCGCGCTGATCGCGCGCCGCTCGGGGGGGCGCTGGCCCACCCATCGGAGGGGCGCCCGCGGTGCCCCCCGGCACGCGCATAGTTGCAATGCGTCCGTGCATGGTTCGAAGATGCGGCGACTTGGCCTAGAAGGACGGAATGGCATCGCCATTCCTCCCCTTTGCTTCCCCTGGACGTGAATCGCCCAAGGTCCGCGACGCCGTCGCGGTGCTGGGGACGTTCGCCGTCGGCTCGCTCGGCGGGCTGCTCTTCTACTGGCTGAACGCGCCCGCCGCCTTCCTGACCGGCAGCACCACCGCGGTGACGATCTGGGTCGTGCTGAAGCTGCCCTCGCGCATGCCGGACTGGCTGCGTTTCTGCACCTTCTCGATCCTCGGCACCATGATCGGGGCGGGCATCACGCCGGACGCGCTCAGCCATCTCGCGAACTTCCCCGTCGCGCTCATCGGCCTCTTGTGCGTTGTCGTCGGCGCCACGGCGGCGAGCTATTGGGTGCTGCGCCATGTGGGCGGTTGGGATCGGCTCTCAAGCCTCTGCGGCTCGATTCCGGGCAACTTCTCGCTGGTGCTGGCGGTGTCGATCGACCAGGGCGCGCGGATCGACCGCGTGGTGATGTCCCAGGTCACGCGCCTCATCATCCTCGTCGCCATCGTCCCGTTCCTGATCGGCGGATCGGAAGCGGCCGGGATGCGCTCCACCGCGCCCCCTGACTACACGCTCATCGACGTGGCGGTGACGATCGCGATCGCCTTCGCCGCAGCCTTCATCGCGACGAAGCTGCGCCTTCCGGCGGCGACGCTGCTCGGACCGCTCCTCGCCTCGACCTTCCTCTCCGGGGCGGGGCTCGTGACGATCGCGGTGCCCGCCTGGCTCGCCGCGATCGCCTTCATCGCGCTCGGCACCTCGATCGCGGTCCGCTTCACGAACATGTCGCGCAAGGGGCTGCGGCGGATGATCGTCGCCTCGCTGCTCTCCTTCGTGGCGGCGTTCGGCGTCGCCTTCATCATAGCCTTTCTGATATCACTTGTTATTGAAGCGCCGCTCGGCGCGGTCTTCCTCAGCTATTCGCCCGGTGGCATCGATGCGATGATCGCCCTGTCTTTCCTTCTCGGGATGGACGTGGCCTTCGTGGCGCTGTTGCACGCGACGCGAATGATCGCCTTGTCCATTTCAGTACCGTTCATCATCGCCTATTTCGCCGGCAGGGTCAGAGACGCCGACCGGCAGGACGAAGAGCGCGCCTCTCAGGCCTGAGACGACGCCCCGGCGCTCTTGGCTTCACTTCGATGGGACCCGTGGTCCCGGATCCGGCTGGGCACACGGGGGCCCGTCCGATTGATAAGGAACTTGCAATGAACCGCGAGGCGAACGCGCTCGGCCTCTCGATGGGCGAATTCGTGGCGATGATGGCGATGATGATGGCGATGACAGCGCTGTCGGTCGACGTCATGCTCGTCGTGCTGCCGGACATGGCGGCCTATTTCAGCCTGACCGATCCGAACCAGCAGCAATTCATCGTCACCGTCTATCTCGTCGCCTTCGCGACCGGTCACCTCATCGCCGGGCCGCTCTCCGACAGGCTCGGGCGGCGCCCCATCATCATGGCGGGCCTCGTCGTCTACTTCATCGGCGGGGCGGTGGCGCTCAGCGCCGACAGCTTCACGATGCTCCTCGTCGGGCGGGCGATCCAGGGCATCGGCGCGGCGGGGCCGCGCGTCGTCGCCGTCGCCGTCGTTCGCGACAATTTCGCCGGCCGTGCCATGAGCCAGGTGATGAGCTTCATCATGATGGTCTTCATCATGGTGCCGATCATCGCGCCGGCGATCGGCAGCCTGATCGCGATGGCGGGCTCCTGGCACACGATCTTCGCCTTCCTGCTCCTCGTCGCGGCGCTGAACCTCGTGTGGGTCTATCTGCGCCTGCCGGAGACCAACAAGGCGCTGATCGAGCACAAGCCGGTGACGCTCGTCGAAGCGATTCGCCTGATGATCAACAGCCGCCTCACCATGGGTTACATGCTGGCGCTCGGCTTCCTGTTCGGCGGGTTGATGAACTATGTCGCGACCTCGCAGCAGCTCTTCGCGGACGTCTACGGCATCGTCGACTGGTTCCCGGCGGCCTTCGCGAGCGGTGCGGCGGCGATGGTGGTCGCGACCTTCGTGAACGCCCGTCTTGTCCAAAAGCTCGGGATGCGCCTTTTGTCGCACGGGGCGCTCCTCGCGCTCATCGGCGCTTCGATTTTGGCAAGTCTCTCGCTCCTGGTGAGCGCCGAGATGCCGGTCGCGATGATGCTCGGCTTCACGATTATCTGCTTCTTCTGCATCGGAATCATTCTGCCGAACTTTAATGCAATCGCGATGGAGCCGCTCGGCCGCGTGGCCGGAACAGGCGCGGCTTTCGTGGGCTTTGTGATGACGGGCATCGGCGCCGTGCTCGGTGGTGCGATGGGGCAGCTCTACAATCAGACGGTGGGGCCGCTCGTCCTCGGCTATCTCATCTACTCCTCGATCGTGCTCGCCATCGTCCTCGTGACGGAGCGGGGGAAGATCCTCACGCCGTCCACAGCACACGCAACACGATAGGTGATTTTCAACCGACGGATGTACATCTCGCGTTATTCTGTGCTAATCTTGAGTGAGCTAAGCATGGAGGAGCCGATGTCGGCAGAGTCACGCAAGGCTGCGTTGGAACGTAAGCACGCCGCTCTGGAAGCAGAGCTGCAGTCTCTTTCCCATCAGCCGAGTCTCGATGGACTGCAGGCAATTCAGATCAAGCGCGAAAAGCTCCGAGTAAAAGACGAAATTGCACGTCTCAAAACTTAACAAAAACTAATAGCAACAATCAGAACATTGTAATAGCGGCCTCGGCACGCCACATGGAGACGTTTGTCATCTGCTGACAAGCGGCTCAGTGGCTGCGAACCAGACCGTTTGCGCAGACCCGGCGTTGGTGGCATCGTTCAACCTGCGCCGGGAAGAGCGTCGACGGGGGGAGCTATGGCTGGGGAATATGCCGCCACGATGACCGCGTGGCGGGATGATCCGTACGCGTTCTGGTTGAGCGCTGCGAAGGCAATCGATTGGTTCGAGGCGCCCCGCACGGCGTTCGACCCGAAAGACGGACCCTATGGCCGCTGGTTTCCCGACGCGGTCTGCAACACGTGCTGGAACGCGGTCGACCGCCACCTCGACACGCGCCCGGACCAACTGGCGATCATCCACGATTCCCCGCTGACGGGATCGCAGACGAAGTGGACCTATCGCGACCTCGCGGTCCGCGTGAACGCGATGGCCGCCGTCCTGAAGGATTTCGGGATCGCCAAGGGCGACCGCGTGATCATCTACATGCCGATGATCCCGGAGACGCTCGTCGCCATGCTCGCCTGCGCGCGGGTGGGGGCGATCCATTCGGTCGTGTTCGGCGGCTTCGCCGCGCGCGAGCTCGCCGCCCGTCTCGACGATGCGGCGCCGTCCCTCATCCTCGCCGCCTCCTGCGGCATCGAGCCCGGCCGCATCGTCGCCTACGAGCCGCTGATCACCGAGGCGACGCGTCTCGCGCGCGAGCGCCCGCCCGTTCTCTATTTCCAGCGGCCCGAGCGTGCGGCCGACCTTTCGGCGGCGGACGATCACGATCTCGGCGCGCTCTACGAGGCCGCACTCGCCGCCGGCCGCACCGTCCCGTGCGAGCCGATGAAGGGCACCGACCCGCTCTATATTCTCTACACCTCCGGCACGACGGGGCGCCCCAAGGGCGTCGTGCGCGACAATGCCGGGCACATGGTGGCGCTCGCCTGGTCGATGCGGAACATCTACGGCATCAAGCCGGGGGAGGTGTTCTGGGCCGCCTCCGACGTCGGCTGGGTCGTCGGCCACTCCTATATCGTCTACGCCCCGCTCCTCCATGGCGCGACGACGCTCGTCTATGAGGGCAAGCCCATCGGCACGCCCGACGCCAACGCCTTCTGGCGCGTGATCGCCGAGCACAAGGTCGCGGCCCTCTTCACCGCGCCGACCGCGATCCGCGCGATCAAGAAGGAGGATCCGGACGGCAAGCTCCCCGCGAATCACGACCTTACCGATTTCCGCGCGCTCTTCCTCGCCGGCGAGCGGGCGGACCCCGCCTCCGTCGCCTGGGCCGAGACCGCGCTCGGCGTCCCGGTCATCGATCACTGGTGGCAGACCGAGACGGGGTGGACCATCGTCGGCAACCCGATGGGCCTCGAACTTCTCCCCATCAAGCACGGCTCGCCGACGAAGCCGATGCCGGGCTATGACGTCACGATCCTGTCTGACGAAGGGGAGGTGCTGGCGCCGGGAATCCTCGGCAATGTCGCGATCCGCCTGCCGCTGCCGCCCTCGTGCCTGCCCACCCTGTGGGGCGACGACGCGCGCTTCCGCTCGGCCTATCTCGACGCGTTCGAGGGCTACTACAACACCTCCGACGCCGGCCTCATCGACGATGACGGCTATGTCTTCATCATGGCGCGCACGGATGACGTCATCAACGTCGCGGGCCATCGCCTCTCCACCGGCGTGATGGAGGACGTGCTCACCTCCCACCCCGCGATCGTGGAATGCGCGGTCATCGGGGCGGACGATCCGATCAAGGGGCAGGTGCCTGTCGGCTTCGTCGTCCTGCGTCCTGGGAGCGCCAGCGAGGGTCTCGAGGCCGAACTTGTGGCAAAGGTGCGCCAGGAGGTCGGTCCCGTCGCCGCTTTCAAGCATGTGATCCCCGTCCCCCGCTTGCCGAAGACGCGTTCCGGGAAGACGTTGCGGGCCACGATCAAAAAGATCGCTGACGGGGAGACCTACACCATGCCCGCAACAATCGATGACCCCGAGGCGCTCGCCGATATCGAGATCGCCGTGAGCCAGCGCGGAACCACCGCGTGAAGGGGCTGAAAGGCAAAGTCGCCATCGTCACCGGAGGCGCGCGCGGCATCGGGCGCGCGATCGCCGAGCGCCTCGTCGCCGAAGGCATGTGCGTGATGATCGCCGATATCGACACGCAGGGCGGGTCGAAGACGGCGAAGGCGCTCGGCCCGGAAGACACGGTGCGCTTCACCGAGTGCAATGTCGGAGAGAAGCTCGACGTGCGCAATCTGGTGGCCGCGACGCTGAACGCGTTCGGCGGCATCCACGTGCTCGTCAACAATGCCGGGATCGTCGGCGGCGCCGAGTTCCTGGAGCTGAAGGAGGAGGATTTCGACCGCGTGATGCGGACGAACCTCAAGGGCGCGTTCCTGCTGAGCCAGGCCGTTGCGCGCCACATGGTCGAGCGCGTGAAGGCGGGCGAGGGGCCCGGCAGCATCGTCAACATGAGCTCGATCAACGCGGTCTTCGCGCTGCCCGGCCAGGTGCCCTATTCGATCTCGAAGGCGGGCCTCTCGCAACTCACCCGTGTTTCGGCGCTGTCCCTCGCGCAATACGGGATTCGCGTGAACGCGGTCGGCCCCGGCAGCATCCAGACCGAGATGCTCGCCACGGTGAACCGCGACCCGGCCGCCAAGCGCACCGTCATGTCGCGCACCCCGATGGGCCGCGTCGGCGAACCGGAGGAGATCGCGGCCGTGGTCGCCTTCCTCGCCTCCGACGAGGCGAGCTACATCACCGGCCAGACGATCTACGCCGATGGCGGCCGCCTGCCGCTGAACTATGTGGTGGCGACCAACACCTAGCGCCCCCAAATTCCCCTCAAGGGGAGGCGGGTGCCGCCGGGCCCTGAGCCTCGGCATCACTGCCTCCCCAATCGCGCGGCGGCGCGCTAAGGTCGCCGCGTCCGGCCGGCCGGCTTCCAGCCTCGCCGGGACCAATGATGGGGGGTGAGAGACGATGACCGCAGCCATGGTGGGGTGGGCGCACACGCCCTTCGGCAAGCTCGCCGATGAAACGGTCGAAAGCCTGATCACGAAGGTCGCGACCGAGGCGATGGCGGACGCCGGCATCGGCCCGGAAGACGTCGACGAGATCGTGCTCGGCCACTTCAATGGCGGCTTCTCGCGCCAGGATTTCACCGCCTCGCTGGTGCTCCAGGCCGACGACCGGCTGCGCTTCAAGCCGGCGACGCGCGTGGAGAATGCCTGCGCCACCGGCTCCGGCGCGATCCACCAGGGCATCAAGTCCATCGCGGCGGGCCAGTCGCGCTTCGTCCTCGTCGTCGGCGTCGAGCAGATGACGAAGACGCCGGGGCCCGAGATCGCCGAGAACCTCCTGCGCGCCTCCTACCTCGCCGAGGAGGGGGAGATTCCGGGCGGCTTCGCCGGCGTGTTCGGCAAGATCGCCGGCCTCTATTTCCAGCGCCATGGCGACCAGTCGGACGCGCTCGCGAAGATCGCGGCGAAGAACCACAAGAACGGCGTGAAGAACCCGTTCGCCCAGATGCGCAAGGATCTCGGCTATGAGTTCTGCCGCACCGAGAGCGAGAAGAACCCCTTCGTCGCGGGGCCGCTGAAGCGGACGGACTGCTCGCTGGTCTCCGACGGGGCGGCGGCCGTGGTGCTGACGGATCTTGCGACCGCGATGACGCGCAAGAAGGCCGTCGCCTTCCGCGGCCTTGCCCACGTGCAGGATTTCCTGCCGATGTCCAAGCGCGACATCATCCGCTTCGAGGGTTGCGCCGAGGCCTGGCGTCGGGCGCTCGGCGCCGCGAATGTCGGCCTCGAGGATCTTTCCTTCGTCGAGACACATGATTGCTTCACCGTCGCCGAACTCCTCGAATATGAGGCGATGGGGCTGACGAAGGAGGGCGAGGGCGCGCGGGCCATCGAGGAAGGCTGGACCGAGATCACCGGCAAGCTGCCGGTCAACGTGTCGGGCGGGCTGAAGTCGAAGGGCCACCCGATCGGCGCGACGGGCGTCTCGATGCACGTCATCAGCGCGATGCAGCTCGCGGGGGAGGCTGGCGACATGCAGCTTGCCAATCCGCAACTGGGCGGCATCTTCAACATGGGTGGCGCGGCCGTCGCGAACTACGTCTCGATCCTGCAGCCGCTCCGGAGCTAGGCCGGGCGGGGCGAACGCGCGCGGAGGCGGCTTCAGCGGCGGTTCAGCCATCGGGCTGCAAGGATGCACCCTATCGTGCCGGTCGTGACCGGCACGCGCTTTCTGGAGTCCGGCGAGGCGCTGTCTCGCCGCCATGTGCCCATGGGGAGCGAGGATGAGGACACGCGAGCTGACCGCGCTGACGCGGTTCGGCCTCGGGCCGCGCCCGGGAGACATCGAAGCCATCGCCGGTGACCCGGTCGGCTATGTCGAGGCGCAATGCGAGCGCCCCGGCGCCGCTATGATCACCGCCGACCTGCCCGGCGTCGACACGATCCGCGAGACCTTCGTCGCGATCCAGATTCCGGTGCAGGAGGCCTCGCGCGCGCTGCGCACCGACGATGCGACGCCGGAGGAGATGGCGGCGCGCGAGGACGCGGTCCGCAATCGCGGCGCGACCGTGCAGGAGGGGCGCCGCGCCGAGGTGCTCGCCCGCATCGAGCACGGCATCGCGACCGACGATCCGTTCGTGGAGCGGCTCGTTCTCTTCTGGTCGAACCACTTCTCCATCGAGTGGAAGAAGCAGCTTCCCGTGCGCCTCCTCGCCGGGGCGTTCGAGCGGGAGGCGATCCGCCCCCATGTGCTCGGCCACTTCCCCGACATGCTCGCCGCGGCGACGACGCATCCGGCGATGCTCATCTATCTCGACAATCACCGCTCGATCGGCCCGAACAGCCGGGCCGGGCAGCGGCGCGGCAACACCGCGATCAACGAGAATCTGGCGCGCGAGCTCCTGGAGCTCCACACGCTCGGCGTCGATGGCGGCTACACGCAGACCGACGTCATCGCGCTCGCCCACACGCTGACCGGTTGGAATGGCGGCTTCCTCGCCCGGCGCGAGGTGCCGGTCTTCGAGCGGCGCTGGCATGAGCCGGGCCCGCGCACGATCCTCGGCAAGACCTACGACACCGCGCCGGACGAGGAGCTGATCGCCGTCCTCGACGATCTCGCCGCGCACCCGGCGACCGCGCGCCACGTCGCGCGCAAGTTCGCCCGCCACTTCGTGGGCGACGATGCGCCCGACACGCTGATCGCGGCGCTGGAGGACAGCTTCCGCGTCACCGGCGGGGATCTGCGCGAGCTCGCCCGCACCCTCGTGCGGAGCGACGTCGCCTGGGACACGCCGCCGGTGAAGACCGTGCTGCCCTACGATTTCATGGTGGCGAGCGGGCGCGCGCTCGGGGTGAAGGCGCTGCCCGCGCCCTTCGTGCTGCGCGCCGCGAACGCGCTGTCGCAGGAGGTGTGGGGCGCGCCGTCGCCTGCCGGCTGGCCGGACGACGACCGCGCCTTTCTCGGTGGCGACAGCATGCTCGAGCGGATGGACTTCGTGCTTGAAGTCGCCCGCCGCCACGCCATGATCCGCGATGTGCCGGAGCTCGCCGTCGCGCTTTTCGGCGACGACCTCGACCCCTTCGTCGCCGAGGCCGTCACCCGCGCCGAGGATCCGTCCCAGGCGATCGTCCTTCTCCTCATGAGTCCCGCGTTTCAACGGAGATAGTCCCGTGCTGCATCCCACTCGACGCGGCTTTCTGGCCGGTGGCGCTGCCTTCACCGCGTGGGCCTCGATCCCGAAGCTCGCGCGCGCGGCCGGCACACGTGATCCGCGTTACATCACCATCATCCTTCGCGGCGGGATGGACGGCCTCGCGACCGTCGCCCCCATCGGCGACCCCGCCTACGAGGCGGTGCGCGACATGGCGGCGATGCCGACCGAGGGGCCCGATGCCGGCGTCCCGCTCGACGGCTTCTTCGTGCTGAACAGCCGCATGCCGCGCCTTGCCGACCTCTATCGCAACGGCGAAGCGCTCTTCGTCCACGCCGCCCACACCCCCTATCGTGACCGTTCCCACTTCCAGGCGCAGGATGTCCTGGAGAACGGGACGACGTCCGACCTCCACCACCGCGACGGCTGGCTCGGCCGCGCGATCGGCCTCCTCGATCCCGACGAGCGGATCGCCCGCCAGGGCGGGTTCGCCGCGGCGTCCGCGACGCCGCTCGTGATGCGCGGCGCGCCGAATGTCGTGACGTGGCTGCCGCCGGGCCTCCCCGCCGCCTCCGACGACACGCGCGCCCGTCTCCTCTCGCTCTACGAGCACACCGACCCGGTGCTGGCGCAGGCGCTGTCGGAGGGGCTGCGGCTCGAAATGGTCGCGGGCTCGGAGCGCGAGGTCGCCGCCTCGCTGAAGGCGGGGATGGAGGGGATGGACGTGCGCGGCATCCACCGCCAGACCGTCGCCGCCGCCACCGCAGCGGGCCGCGCGATGTCCGCCGATGACGGCCCGCGGATCGGCTTCCTCGACATGACCGGCTTCGATACCCATCGCGGCCAGCGCGTCGTGAACGGGAGCCTCGGGCTGACCCTTTCCGGGCTCGACCTCGCGATCGAGGCGCTGCGACTCGCCCTGGGGCCGGCGTGGAAGGACACCGTCGTCACCGTCATGACGGAGTTCGGCCGCACGGTTCGCATGAACGGCTCGCAAGGCACCGACCACGGCACGGCGACGGTCGCGATGATCCTCGGCGGCGCAGTCGCGGGCGGGCGGGTGATCAGCGACTGGCCGGGCCTCTCGGACAAGGCCCTCTACGAGGGGCGTGACCTCTATCCGACGACGGACCTGCGCGCCGTCCTCAAGGGGACGCTGCGCGACCATCTCGGCATCGACGCCAAGGCGCTCGGGGTGGACGTGTTTCCGGAAACGGCGGACCTGCGCCCGGTCGACGGGCTTCTGCGCGGCTGACGCCGAAGGCCAGCCTCAGGGAGGGCCGATGCGGCCCTTGTTGCGCGGCGGGTGGCGGCCGGGGACGGGATCGGCGGGCACGCCCATCGCGAGCGCGGCTTCGAGGCGCGGGGGCGGGGTGACGAACATGTCGCTCGCCCCGTAGCCGGCGGCGACGCGGCGGACGATCTCGCGCGCGCCAATTTCCATGCCCGTCCGGTCATAGAACGAGCCCTTGAGCTGCGTCGCCTTCGCGAGCGCGCGCACGAAGGCGTCCACATAGTCGAGGTCTGGCTTCTTCGGCTGCTGCCAGAAATCGTCGAGCGGCTGCGGGTCGGTGAGGCCCGGCAGATTGTAGATCGCGGCGCCCAGCGACTTCGTCGGCTTGCCCGCGCGCAGTGAGTAGATGCCGACGGTGGAGTTCACGAGCGCGACGCCCTCGCAATGGTGCAGCATCTCCGGCAGCGAGCCGGCCGACAGCATCCGGATGCGACCCGTCAGCCCATAGTCGCGCTTGGCGCGCTTCAAGGTGCGCTGCCAATTCTCCAGCCCATTGTCGAGCGGATGGATCTTCACAAGCAGCGACGTCTCGCGCGGCGCGGAGCGCGCGAACGAGGAGAAGATCTCGTGCACCAGGTCCGCGAGCCGCTGGTAGGGCGAGTTGTGGCGGATCTGGTAGTCTTCCTGAAGCTGCATCGGGAACAGGAAGAAGGGTTTGCTCTCCGTCGTGACGCGCCGCATCTGCGTCGGCGCGCGCGCCCGCGCGATCTGCCGGCGCACGAGCTGGGGGAGCCAGGAAATGTACTCCTTCAGCGGGTGATTCGGCCGGTCCCGCTCGAAATGGCTGTAGCCGCCGCTGCCCGCGAGGCGGGTGAGGGTGTAGCTCACGTCGAAGAACGCCTCGGAGGCGAACGAGTGGCGGAAGTGGATCGAATCGTCGATCGGCGGCGCGTCCGCGGCGATCGCCTCGATCTGCGCGCGCTCGGCCGGGAAGCGGGAATAGGCGCCCATGCCGCCCGGCTCGAGAGTCAGCCAGTCCGGCCGCAGATAGCCGTTCTCGACGGCGTAGGGGATCGCGCCGCGCCGCGTCGCCACCCGCTCCGCGATGCGGTGATAGGGGATCCGGTCGGCGAAATAGATGACGTCGGTGATCGCCTCGTCGCCCATCAGCGCGTCGAGGAAGGGCTCGAACTCAGCGAGGGTGCCGCGATAGGGGATGCCCTTGTAGCTCGCCCGCAGCGCGTCCCCGGCGTGCAGCAGCACGCGGCGGACGGGGATCTCCTGATCCGCGAACGCGCGCTCGAGCACGGAGAAGAAGGGAGTCGGCGGCCCCTGAAGCAGGAGGACGCGCCGCGACTGGGGTGGCGACATTAGGCTCGACTGGACTCCGACCCCGAACGCTGGGGCACGCGCCCCATGTCCAACGCCACCTTGGCCCACTTTGCAAGTGTTGAGCGCATCCATATGCCCGCTGCCGAGCCCATTGTTACAACGTGCGACGTGGATCAACGCGCCGGAAGCGTTCTTTATTCCTCGCTTCCGAAAAATGTCTGAATCGGTTGCTGTTTTCTGCCATTTCTATCCTGCGATGCAACACGGCGCGGCCCGTTCGCGCTTGGGTTTCCGCGGCGGAGAGCATGCGTGTTGCGGCGCAGCAACGCAGGGCCGTCACGGCCGCCTCCAAACGCCGGATTCCCGGGAGAATCCGGCAGTTAGGCCCTGGCGGCAAAGCTGCTTTGCGTCCGCTTGCCTTCCCCTTTCGACCCCGCTGAACATTTTTGTGCTGTGCACACCGAATGTGTGTGCGGTGCACGGAGTACGAGTCGTGGGACGGCAAGCCGCGGAGCCCTTCATTCGAAGCGAGGTCGTCGTTCGACGGCTGTGGCCGAACGAGGTCCCGCTCTATCGCGACCATCTGCTGCGCCTCGATCGCGAGGGGCGGCGGATGCGCTTCGGCCGCGCGATCGGAGATACGTTCCTCGTCGAGCATGCGGCGCGCGAGCCGGACCCCGGCACGGTGATCGAGGGGGCCTTCGTCGAGGGCGTCCTGCGCGGCGTCGGTGAGCTGCGACCCTTCGGCGCGGACGCGCCGGACCGCGCCGAGCTCGCCTTCAGCGTCGAGGAAGAGTTCCGCTGCCGCGGCCTCGGCGGCCTGCTTCTCGACCGGCTGGTCCTCATCGCCAAGAATGACGGGCTCAGAATGCTGCAGATGACGTGCCTGCGCGAGAACCGCGTGATGCAGAAGCTCGCCCGCCATTATGGCGGCCGGCTCGCCGCTTCGCCCGACGAAGTGGACGGCATCATCCTGACGCCGGACCCGACCCCGTTCTCGCTCGCACGCGAGGCGATGTTGGAGGGCTCGAACCTCATGAGCGCCGCCTTCGGCGCGCTCGTCCCCGGCGCCGGAACCGCCCGCGCGGCCTGACGCGCCGCGCCGCGGCAGGCCGCCAGAATGCGGTCATTCAAAACTGTCGCAAACCACTGTTCTTCTTAGATCGGTTTAAGCTAGAGGTGATGGCCTCTGGGAGGATGAACCGTGTCTGAAAAACGCAAACTGCGCAGCCGTGAGTGGTTCGACGATCCGTCGGATCCGTCTGCCACCGCGCTCTATCTCGAGCGCTACCTGAACTACGGCATCACGCTGGACGAGCTCCAGTCGGGCAAGCCGATCATCGGCATCGCGCAGACGGGCTCGGACCTGTCTCCGTGCAACCGCCCGCATGTCGAGCTTGCCAAGCGCATTCGCGAAGGCATCCGCGAGGCGGGTGGCATCGCGCTGGAATTCCCCGTCCATCCCATTCAGGAAACCGGCAAGCGCCCGACCGCCTCGGTCGACCGCAACCTTGCCTATCTCAGCCTCGTCGAGGTGATGCACGGCTATCCGCTCGACGGCGTCGTGCTGACGATCGGCTGCGACAAGACGATGCCGGCCTGCATGATGGCCGCCGCCACCGTCGACATGCCGGCGATCGCCTTCTCGGCGGGCCCGATGCTGAACGGCTGGTACAAGGGCAAGCGCACCGGCGCGGGCACCATCGTGTGGGAGGCGCGCCGCCTCCTCGCCGCCGGTGAGATCGACTATAAGGGCTTCATCGACCTCGTCGCCTCCGGCTCCCCGTCGCCCGGCTACTGCAACACCATGGGCACGGCGACGACGATGAACTCGCTCGCCGAGGCGCTCGGCATGAGCCTGCCGGGCTCGGCCGCGATCCCCGCCGTCCACAAGGAACGCGCGGCGATGGCCTACCTTACGGGCAAGCGCATCGTGGAGATGGTGCACGAGGACCTGAAGCCCTCCGACATCATGACCCGCAAGGCCTTCGAGAACGCGATCGTTATCAACTCGGCGATCGGTGGCTCCTCGAACGCGCCGATCCACATCAACGCGATCGCGCGCCACATGGGCGTCGAGCTCGACATCAAGGACTGGGAGAAGGTCGGCCTGAATGTGCCGCTCCTCGTCAACCTGATGCCGGCCGGCGACTATCTCGGCGAGGACTATCACCACGCGGGCGGTGTCCCGGCGGTGGTGGCCGAGCTGATGCGGCATGGCAAGATCCACGAGGACGTGATCACCGCCAACGGCCGGACGATGGGCGAGAATTGCCGCGATGCGGAGATCCTCGACGCCGACGTCATCCGCACCTTCGACACCGCGCTGAAGCCGTCGGCCGGCTTCAAGGTGATGCACGGCAATCTCTTCGATTCGGCGATCATGAAGCTCTCGGTGATCAGCCCGGACTTCCGCAAGCGCTACCTCTCGCACCCGGACCATCCGGAAGTGTTCGAGGGCCGCGCCATCGTCTTCGACGGGCCGGAGCACTATCACCACGCGATCGACGATCCCGCGCTGGAGATCGACGCCGACTGCATCCTCTTCATCCGTGGCACGGGGCCGATCGGCTATCCGGGCGCGGCGGAAGTGGTGAACATGCGGGCGCCCGACTACCTCATCAAGAAGGGCATCGGGGAGCTGCCGTGCGTCGGTGACGGGCGTCAGTCCGGCACCTCCGGCTCGCCCTCGATCCTGAACGCCTCGCCGGAAGCGGCGGCGGGCGGCGGGCTCGCGCTCCTGCGCACCAACGACAAGGTGCGGTTCGACCTCAAGAACGGTCAGGCCGACATCCTGATCAGCGACGAGGAGCTGGCGCTGCGCCGCAAGGAGCTCGAGGATGCGGGCGGCTACCAGTACCCGGAGAGCCAGACCCCGTGGCAGGAGCTGCAGCGCGGCTGCGTCGACCAGCTCGCCGAGGGCATGGTTCTGAAGCCGGCGGTCAAATACAAGAAGATCGCCCGCCGCTTCATCCCCCGTCACAGCCACTGATGCTGATCGGGGTTGATTGGGGGACGACGCGGCTTCGCGCGTACCTCATCGGCGATGACGGCGCCGTCGTCGAACGCACCGAATCGTCGGCCGGACTGATGTCCGTGCCGGCGGGCGGGTTCGAGGCGGTGCTGTCCGAGACCGTGGGCGCCTGGCGCGCCCACGATCCCCAGGCGATGATCCTGATGTCCGGCATGGTGGGCAGCCGCCAGGGTTGGCACGAGGCGCCCTATGTGCCGACGCCGGCTGACCTCCCGGCGCTCGCGCGCGGGCTGATGCCCGTGGTCGCCCCCTCGCTCGGCGAGGTCGCGATCGTGCCCGGCGTCGCCAAGGGCATGGACGGCGGCGACTGGGCCGACGTGATGCGCGGCGAGGAGGTCGAGGTGTTCGGCGCGCTCGACGCGCTCGGCGATTCGTCCGGCACGCTTGTCCTGCCGGGGACGCACTCCAAGTGGGTCACCGTCGCGGACGACACGATCACCGATTTCCGCACCTTCATGACCGGCGACGTGTTCGGCGCGCTGAAGGACCACACGATCCTCTCCCGCATGATGGGGAAGGGGGGCGACGACGCCGCCTTCACGAAGGGGCTCGAGGCCGCCGACGGGCTGACGGAGCCGGGCGACATCCTGACCCGCGTCTTCTCGATCCGCGCCGAGGGGCTGATGGGCCGCGTCGACGAGAACGCGGCCGCCGATCTCCTGTCGGGCCTCCTCATCGGGGCCGAGGTGAAGTCGGCCTGCGCCGGCATCGGCAAGGCCATCATCGTCGGCGCCTCCGCGCTCAGCGTGCGCTATCGCGCGGCGTTCGACCATTTCGGCATCGAGGCCGTCACCGCGCCGGAGGAGAGCGCGGCCCGTGGGCTCGTTCTCGTCGCCAAGGCGCGCGGCGCCATTTGACGGCCCCTCCGCGACGCGGCAGGAAGAGGCCGTCGCTTACCCCACCAATGAAAGGTGCGTCATGACCCTTGATGAGGCGCTCGCCCGGATGCCGATCGTCGCCGTCTTGCGCGGCATGGCGCCGGATGAGGCGATCGGTGTCGGTCGTGCGCTGCTCGACGCGCACATCCCGATCATGGAAGTGCCGCTCAACTCGCCCGATCCGTTCCGCTCCATCGCCATCCAGGCGAAGGAGTTCAGCGCCGAGGCGATCGTCGGGGCCGGGACGGTGCTGCAGCCCGAGGACGTCGCGCGCGTCGCGGACGCGGGCGGCACGATCATCGTCTCGCCGAACTTCAACGAGGAGGTCGTGCGGGCGACGAAGCGCTGCGGCCTCATCTCCGTGCCGGGCGTGTTCACCCCGTCCGAGGCCTTCCGCGCGCTCGACGCAGGGGCCGACGCGCTGAAGCTCTTCCCCGGCGACGGCATCTCGCCGAAATTCGTGAAGGCGCTGCGCGCGGTGCTGCCGAAGGAGACGCGCCTCGTCGTCACCGGCGGCGTCGACGCGGAGAATCTCGCTGAATGGATTGCGGGCGGCGCGACGGGCGTCGGCATCGGCTCCGCGCTCTACAAGCCCGGCAAGTCGCTGGAGGCGGTCGCCAAGGACGCCAAGCGCTTCGCCGACGCCGCCCAGAGCGCGATCGCCTGATGGATATCGTCGCGCTCGGGGAGCCGCTGGTCGAGTTCAACCAGCAGCATGATGGCCGCTGGCTGGAGGGTTTCGGCGGCGACACGTCGAACGTGGCGATCGCCGCGGCCCGCCAGGGGGTGAAGACCGGCATGATCAGCCGCGTCGGCACCGACGAGTTCGGCGACGCGCTGATGGGGCTCTGGGCGCGCGAGGGGGTGTCGTCCGAAACCGTCGCGCGCGATCCGCACGCACCGACGGGCATCTATTTCGTCCACCACCGGCCCGAGGGGCACGTCTTCTCCTACCGCCGCGCAGGCTCGGCCGCGGCGCTGATGCGGCCCGAGGACCTGCCGGAGGCGACGATCCGTGGCGCGAAGGTGCTGCACCTCTCCGGCATCAGCCAGGCGATCTCCGACAGCGCGGCCGACACCTGCTTCGCCGCGATGCGGATGGCGCGCGAGGCGGGCGTCACCGTCGCCTACGACACCAATCTGCGCCTCCGCCTCTGGCCGATCGACCGGGCGCGCGCGGTGATCCACGGCGCGCTCTCCCTCGTCGACATATGCCTCCCCGGCATCGACGACGCGCGCGCGCTCACCGGCCTCGATTCCCCGGCCGAGATCGTGCGCTTCTATCAGGGCCTCGGCCCGCGCATCGTCGCCTTGACGCTCGGCGACAACGGCGCCCTCGTCGGCGATGGCGACACGTTGCATGAAATCGCACCGCGCCGCACCAAGCTCGTGGACGCGAGCGGGGCGGGCGATTGCTTCGACGGCACCTTCCTCGCCTCCTGGATCGGGGATCGCGATGTCGGCAAGGCGGCGCGCTACGCCAATTGCGCGGCCTCCCTGTCGGTCGAGGGGTATGGGGCGATCGCGCCGATCCCGCGCCGCGCCGATGTCGAGGCCGCGCTCGCAAGCGGCTGATCACATAGGCGTTTGGCCTCACCCCCTTGAGACAATGCGCCGGGGGCGTCATCTCATCGGGGCGACATAAGGGGGCCCCTATGAGAACCGCACTCGCGATCGCCGCCAGCCTTGCCATCACCGGGGCCGCGACCGCGGCCGAGCCGATCCGGCTCGGCATGCCGGTCGACTGCGTGCCGGGCGAGACGTGCTTCGTGCAGAAATATGTCGACGTGGACCCCACCGAGGGCATGTCCGACTATCTGTGCGGCCACATGACGAATGACGGCCACAAGGGCACCGACTTCCGCCCCCTCATGGGCGAGACGTTCGATGTCATCGCTCCCGCCGACGGCACGATGCTGCGCGGCCGGGACGGGGTGCCGAACCGCGACTTCTCCGAGCCGCTCAACGTCGATTCGCGCATGGCCTGCGGCAATGGCGTGATCCTCGATCTCGGCGGCGGCTGGCAGTCCCAGATCTGCCACCTGGAGCCGGGCTCGCTGCGCGTGCGACCGGGGCAGGCGCTGAAGAAGGGCGACGTGATCGGCGTCGCGGGCGCGTCCGGCCTCGTCGATTTCCGGCACGTCCACGTCCAGTACATGAAGGACGGGAAGGTGATCGATCCCTTCACCGGCCTCGTCCAGGGCGAGGCCGCGTGCGGCGACATGGGCACGCCTCTGTGGGATGAGGCGACCGCCGCCGCGATGAAGAATGTCGGCGAGACGCACATCATCGCGCTCGGCTTCAACGATGCGCCGGTGACGATCGACATGATCGAGAACGGGCGCACGAACCAGACCATCAAGCCCGGCGCGGGCGCCTTCGTCGCCTACGGTCTCGCGATCGGCGTGGAGGAGGGCGACGAGCAGCGCCTCGTCCTGAAGGGCCCCGGCTTCGACATCGACAACACCGAGGCGGTCGACCGCCCGATGGCCCAGTCGATGCGCTTCGGCGGCCGCCGCCTGAAAGACGGGCTGGAGCCCGGCACCTACGAGGCGCGCATGGAGATCGTGCGCGACGGTGCGGTGATTTCCGCGCGGGACGCCTCCATCACGATTGACTAGGGCGCGGCCCGGGTCTCCAAGTCCTCCCAAAAGGGGCGGCCGCCAGCGGCCGTCCGAGACATGGGAGGCGGCACAATGGACACCGACACGGCGCACCTTGCCTGGGACGCCACATGGCGCACCGAGGACGGGCGTGCGGAGTGGAGCGAGCCGGAGGCCGACATCGTCGCCTTCGCAGCGGCCGCGCGGCTCGCCGGCGCCGCACGTGCGCTCGATCTCGGCTGCGGCGTCGGCCGCCATGCGCTGGCGCTCGCCCGGCTCGGCTTCGTGGTCGACGCGCTCGATGCGAGCCCCGAGGCGCTGGAGCAGACCCGCGCCGCCGCGCGCGGCCTCCCCGTCACCACCCACGCCTCGAAGATGAACGCGCTCCCCTTCGCGGACGCGACCTTCGACGCTGTCGTCTCCTGGAACGTCATCTATCACGGCGATCCGCCGGTCGTGGCGGCGACGATCGCCGAGATCGCGCGCGTCCTGCGGCCAGGCGGCCGGCTCGCGATCACCATGCTGTCGAAGCGCAACATCCTGTGCGGGGTGGGGCGGATGGTGGCGACCGACACCTGGGTCGACGATATGGCCGAGGACGACAAGATCCACCCGCACTTCTATTGCGACGCGGAGGGCTTCACCGTCCTCTTCCGCGCCTTCCACCTCGTCACGCTGCGCGAGGACGATCTCGGCACACCGGGCCGCGCCCACTGGGTGGCGACGCTGCAAAAGCGTGCGTGACGGCGAGGGCAGCATTGATCGCGGGACACTGACAGAGGCGGCGCACACCTGCTATCACTCGGGTTTGCGCCGTCACCTCCCGGCGCGTCCCATCTCGAAAAGGCCGTGACCATGGACGCTCGCGTCAACCGCCCCAACGATCTTGAAAGCTTCTGGATGCCGTACACGGCGAACAAGGCCTTCAAGCGGGAGCCGCGCATGTGCGTGTCCGCCAAGGACATGCACTACGTCACCGATGACGGGCGCCAGATCCTCGACGGGACGGCGGGCCTCTGGTGCGTCAATGCCGGCCATTCGCGCCCGCGCATCGTGGAGGCGGTGCAGCGCCAGGTCGCCGAGCTCGACTTCGCGCCGACCTTCCAGTTCGGCCACCCGCTGGTGTTCGAGCTCGCCTCGCGCCTCACCCAGCTCTTCCCGTCCGGCCTCAACCACGTCTTCTTCGCGAATTCGGGGTCCGAGGCGGTCGACAGCGCGCTGAAGATCGCGATCGCCTATCACCGTGCGCGCGGTGAGGGCCAGCGCACCCGCCTCATCGGGCGCGAGCGTGGCTATCATGGCTCCGGCTGGGGCGGCATGGCCGTCGGCGGCATCATGAAGAACCGCGAGGCGTTCGGCACCGGCCTCCAGCCGGTCGCGCACATGCGCCACACGCACCTCAAGGAAAATCTCTTCACCAAGGGTTCGCCGCGCCACGGGGCCGAGCTTGCGGACGATCTGGAGCGGCTCGTCCAGCTTCACGGGGCGAGCACGATCGCGGCCGTCATCGTCGAGCCGCTCGCCGGCTCCACCGGCGTCCTCCTGCCGCCCGACAACTACCTCCAGCGCCTGCGCGAGATCTGCAACCGGCACGGCATCCTCCTCATCTTCGACGAGGTGATCACCGGGTTCGGCCGTCTCGGCACCGCCTCCGCCGCCGACTATTTCGGCGTGACGCCAGATATCATGACGCTCGCCAAGGGCATCACCAACGCGGTCGTGCCGATGGGCGCGGCGCTCGTCTCGCGCGACATCTACGAGACGGTGGTGGACGCGACATCGGGGGCCTCGATCGAGTTCTTCCACGGCTACACCTATTCGGGCCATCCGCTCGCCTGCGCCGCCGCGCTCGCGACGCTCGACACCTACGAGGAGGAGAACCTTTTCCTGCGCGCGGCCTATCTCGCGCCGATGTGGGAGGAGCGGATCCACCGCCTCGCGGACCGGCGCAACGTGATCGACATCCGCAATCTCGGCCTCGTCGGCGCGATCGAGCTTGCGCCGCGCGACGGGGCGCCGGGCGCGCGCGCCTACGAGGCGATGGTGAAGGCGTTCGATCGCGGGCTGATGATCCGCATCACCGGCGACATCATCGCCCTGTCTCCGCCCCTCATCATCACCGAGGAGCAGATCGAGATCCTGTTCTCGACGCTGGAGAGCGTGCTCGACGAGATCGAGTAGGGCTCAGAGATCCTCGCCGAGCGCGAGGAGCGCGTCGAAGCGCGCCCGCGTGTCGGCAGGGAAGCCGAGATAGCGCACGAACGCGCGCTGGCCGGCGATCGCCGCCGGGTCGGCCGCGCGCTCGTGGAAGGCGAGCCATTCGCCGGGCGGCCCGACGCGCGGCAGATTCCCATAGAGGCGGTCGTCGATGATGCCGTGCGGGTCGCGCCACAGCGCGACCGGCACGTCGTGCCGCATGAGGTCGAAGAGCACCGTCGAGGGCGGTGAGATCGCGGCGCGATACTGGCCGAGATCCGCCGCCTCGATCGGCCGCGCGTCGAGCGTGACGCCGGGCGGCACCGCGAGCTCTCCCTTTGCGAACGGCCCGGCCGGATGCGGGCGCACCACGACGGGGCGCGTGCGCGCGACCGCCTTCAGCGCATCGAGGAAGGCGGCCTTCGGCGCGCCGGCGAGGCGAACCGAGCCGAGATTTTCACACACGAGCAGCGCGTCGCTGCGCCCCACGGGGTCGGGGGCGGGGGCGCCCGCCATCACCGCGTCGAGCCAGTCGGCCGGTCCGTCATCGAGGAAGAGGGTCGAGCCGGTCGTCATGATCTTGCCCCGGTCGGCGGGCGGGACGGAGACGAGCCTGTCGGCCGCGAACCAGCCGCAGACGATGTCGGCCGCAAAGCCCGCGTCGCCCGGCGTGCGGTCATGAGCGCGGTTGTGCAGGAAGCCGATGCACTCATAGCCGTGCTGGAGCGTTGCCGACACGAAGCGCGCGGGGAGCGCGGCGGCGAGCCGGTGGGTCGGCTGGTGGTGGGGCGATCGCGATTCGGCCGGGAAGAGCACGAGGCCCGACCGGTCGTTCAGCGCGTGGAGCCCGCCCGCCGTGCTCTCGAACACCGAGACGCTGGAGAGATCCGCCGTCAGCGCGGCGAGGCGCTCGCGCGCAGCAGGGACCAGCGCGAGGCGTTGCGCGAGGAGGATCGCGACGTCCCGCCCCGCCGCCCGGCGCAGGATGGGGGCGGCGATCGCGATGTCCTGGATCAGCGAGAGGACGATCGTGATCATGGCGCGAGGAGCCCGTCATGGGCGAGAAAGACGGCGTGGTCCGGCAGGAGCGCTGCCGCAGCCGCCCGCGCCGCGCCGAAGCGTTCGCGCTGGCGCACGAGGTCGACGACGCCGTGGCCGGAGAGGGGTGGCGGCACGGCGAGCCCCAGGCTGGCGGGGGCGAGCGTCGCCCCGCTGCGATGCGCCGGAGCGAGTTGGGCGCGGGCGGCCGGGGAGAGATGGATCGCGTCGCCGAGGGCACCGAGGGCGATGTCGGCCGCATCGTCGAAGCCGATCGTGAGGGCGCCGCTCGCCGCGACGAGGTCGCGCTCCGCCCCTTCGCCGAGGATGACCGCGTGCGGGGGGCGGGGCTCCGGCGCGATCGCCTCGAACATCGCGGCGAGGCGGCGCGCGCCGTCGGCCGCGCTCGCGACGCGGTCGAGCTTGTCGATGAGCCAGGCCGCGCGCGACCAGCGCAGCCGCAGAGAGCCGCACCGCGCGTCGGCGATGAGCGTTTCGAGATCGCGATAGAGGAAGGTGTCGAGCGGGGCGTAGAGCGGCGCGCCGAGGGAGAGGACCTGCGTCCCGGCGCTGAGGGCGGTGATCGCCCGGTTCAGCGACTTCGCCGTCACGAACGGGCCGCTCCCGACCGGAAGGACCGCAACGTCCGCGCGGGCGAGCGCCTCGGCCTCCGCCGCCTCGGACCATTCGGCCCACCGGACCGGAACCGGCGCCTTGGCGAGGGCCGCCAGCGCCTCCTCCTTCGCCCCGGCCGCGTTCGTGAGGATCGTGAGGCGGTGGCGCGTGCCCGCCGCGCCGAGCGCGCCCGCGAAGGCGGCGAGGTCGCCGAGACCCGCCTCGAAATAGGGGTTCGAGGCGATGCCGAACCACAGGATTTCGAGCGCGTCCGGATCCATCGCCTCGGCCTTCCGCCGCAGCGTTGCCGCGAGCGCGGCGGGGTCGATCGGCGCGGCGGGGTCGGGGATGACGAGGGGGCGTGCGGGAAGGCGCGGTTCGAGGCGGTCGGCCAGCGCCGGGGTCGAGACGGTCACGCGGTGGACGGCGCGGGCCATCTCGTCGAACCAGTGGCGGAAGCGGGCCATGCGCGTGTCGCGCGGGTCGGAGAAATAGTCGTCGAACACGTCGAGCGCGACGCGCTTGCCGCGCGCGGCGAGGCTGTAGGCGAGCGCGGGCGCGGCGCTCTGATAGGTCTTGGAGAAGAGGTAGGCGTCGGCCTCGGCGAGAGCGTCGATGGGGGTCATCGCGATGGTGCCTGCCGGGGCGGCGTCGATCAGGCGGCGATAGCGGATGCGCGCCCCGGCCGACTCGGCGAAGGCGGCGGACGGGGCGACGATCGCGATCCGCATCAGATGAGCCGGCGCGCGGTGGAGACGGGGGTCGCGTCCGCCGCGTGGAAGGCCGGCGCGACGGTCGGCCGGACTGCCGAGCCGCGATCGAAGACGCTGAACCAGGTCGTCGCGATGTGGGCGCCACCGACGCGGCTCGCGTGCGCCATCAGGCGTGGCAGCGCGTCGGGCTCATCGGGAGAAAGGTCGGGCGCGAGGGGGAAGACGTCGGCCGCGACCATCACGCAGGCGGGGTCGTTGGCGGCGACGGCGTAGGCCGTGCGCGGCAGAAAGCGGCTCACCTTGATCGGGCCGACGGCCGGACGCCACGGCGCGTCGACGGCCGCATAGGTCGGGAAGAGGCCGGCCGCGCGCACCCGGTCGTGCGCGGTGATCTGGCCCTCCGCCGGCTCGCCGATGATCATGGCGGCGGCGGTCGCGACCCCGTCCGCGACGGCGATGCGGGTGAGGGCGGCGACGGTGCGCCGGTCGTGAAAGACGATCGCGGGGTCGGCGAAGAGGACCGGGCGCGGGTCGTCGGCGAGGCTGCCGAACGGGCCGCGCTCCACCGTCTCGAACGGCAGGCCGGCGAGGGATTCCAGAAGCGGCTCCGGCGTGTGCACGCCGGGGAGGACCGCGAGGCGGAAGCGGAGCGGGTCCGGATAGGGGGCGTCCGACGGGAGGGGGAAGAGGAGCGGGTCGAGCCCCTCGTCGCGCACCGCGCGTGCGCGGATGACCGCCGGAGCCTCCAGCGCGTGGCCGGCCGGGGGCGGCGGGCACCCCTCGGGCAGCACGGCGCGGACCGCGTCCGGCAGAATCGGGCCGAGCATCCATGTCTCGCCGCCGGGGGCGGGGTCGGTCACGATGAGGCCGGAGGCCTCGCCGCAGAGGGCCGCGATCGTCGGGATCTCGTCCTCGCCGAGGGGGAGGGGCGGCTCGTCCGCAGCGCCCGGCACGGTCGTCGTGTGGGCGGCGATGAAGCCGGCCATCGCGCTGTCGGCGAGGAGGTGGCTCGTCTCCCAGCCGGGCTCCGGGGCGATGAGGCGCGGCGCGGTGCGGCGCGCGAGGCGGGCGGCGAGCGTGCTCGCACGGGCCGGGAGCCCCGCATCGCCGCCGACGGTCGCGAGCGTCTCGGCCGCATGGGCGCCGCCGCGCAGCAGCGTCGGGAAGGGGATGAGGTCGATGACGGGCCCCGGGTCGGTCTCGACGAGGAGGAGGATCGGCGCGGTGGGGTCGGCGAGGCCGAGCGTTACGATCGCTTCGCGCGGCGGCGCGGCCGCCTCGGCGCGGAAGACGCGGCCGTCATATTGGAGGAGGATGATGCGGGCTGGCGCGCCGCCGGTGCGCATCCGGATGTGGCGGCTGTCGGCGAGCCACATGTCCACGAACACCGCGCCGAGCGTTGCCATCGTGCGCGCGGGCGGCGCGGGGTCGATGGCGAGACGCGCCTCGCCGAAGCCGAGTGTCGCGGCAGGCCGCCGGCCTTCCGGCAACAGCGCGAGGAATCCTCCGAGGGGGGCGACCGGGAAGGTGAAGCCTTTCGGGCCGGACGTGTCGCCGACGGCCTCGTCGACGTCCGGCCGGTCGATCGCGCGGCGCCACGTGGCGACGGGGTCGTCGTCGAGACGCAGAGTGAGCGGCGTGCCGGCCGGACCGTGCGCCCAGCCGTGCAGGACGCGGTCCTCCACACGGTCGGCGTGGAGGCGGGCGGGGACCGCCTCCGGCGTGTCGGGATCGGCCGGCGCGTCGCTCATGGGCGCAGCATCGCGAGCTCTTTCAGCCAGAGGTCGGCGAAGTCGACATCCTGGCAGTTCTCGAACCACGGGCCGCCGTTCGTGTAGTGGATCGAGGCCGGCGGGGCCGACGGCGCATCATATTCGCCGACGAGGAAGTTCCATTTGAGGTCGAGCTTGCCGATCTCGTCATCCTCCAGCCAGCTGAAGCGGTGGAGGTAGGCGGGGCTTTCCTTGTTCACGACCGAGGGGGTGAGCGCCTTCACCTTCGGATGGCGCCCGTCGAACAGGATGAAGGACGACCAGTTCTTGCGGGGGTAGGTGCTCTGGGTGCGCCCGTCCATCTTCATCTGCTGGCGCGGCACATAATCGTGCTGCACGACGTAGACGGCCTTGCCGGGCTCGAGTCCGTTCAGAACATTTGTCACCGATTCGGTGAAGAGGAAGTCACAGTCGACGAAGATACAGTAATCGTCCGCCGCGGCGAGGTAGGGCGTCAGGAAACGGGTGAGGGAAAACGCCGTCGCCGCGCCGACATCCGCCGCGCGGGCGTAGAGACCCAGTTCTCTCAGCACGTCTTGCTTGAGGGGGTGGACACTGATCGGCCCCGTCGTGTGCCGCAAGAGCGAATTGACGCATACCCGATAGGCATCATCTTCACGCGCGTCATAACCAACGAAAATCTTCACAATGCCCCCATCTCTGATACCAAGGGTCGGGTTAAACCATGGCGGTGTCGTTGGCCATGATTTCTGTCAGGGTCGGGCGAGATGGGCCGACCGTGACACGGCCTGGTGCAACGATTACGGTGGGTTTCGGCACAGCTCGCGCGCTTGCCGCTGAGGTTGGAGCAACCTGAGCGAAGAGCAATCGCGCCGGATATCGGAAGCGAGCACGCTTTCCCCGCACAATCCGAATCGGATTGTCCGGGGCGTGCTCTCGCGTGAAAGTTGCCCGATCGACGGGCGAGGTGGGGTCGCGTGTCCGCGTTCGACGGCCAGATCGAGACGATTGACGGTCACATCGAAGGGGTGGGCGGCGGTCGGATCCGCGGCTGGGTTTGGGCGCCGCAGACGCCGGACGATCCGCTCATCGTCACCGCGTCGCGCGCCGGCACGATCCTCGGCGCCGCACGGGCCGACATCTACCGCCCCGACCTTGAAGCGCACGGAAAGCGCGGCGGCTTCTGCGGTTTTGCGCTGCCGATCGACCAGGACGCCGCCTTCCTCGCCCACCAGGGCGCTGAGGCCGGGGGCGGGGACGGTGTGGAGATCGCCGTCCAGCGCCTCGTGAAGGGGGAACTGACGCGCCGCACCACGTGGCGCACCCTCACGGCGGACGAGGCGGCGGCGCTCGGCGAGAGCGCCGATGCGGGCGCGGCGGGCGCGGCGAAGAGCGCCTTCGGTGCGATGGACCGTCTCGACGAGGTGGCGATCGCGGGCTGGTGCTATGCGAGCCAGGCCGTCCACGCCGAGGGCCCTCTGGTTCTCGACCTCTTGATCGACAACGTGTGGGCCGACACGACGGTCGCCGCCAGCCCGGGCTGGGGCGAGGCGATCCGCGGGCGGCTGCGCGGCGCGCCGGCGCTGCCCTCGCGCATGCGCTTCCGCTTTCGCACGCCCCTCTGGCTGAAGGACGGGCGCGCCCACGCCGTGACGGTCGCGGTCAAGGGTGCGGACGGGGCGGTGATCGACCGCGCGACGAACATCCGCCTGCCGCTCGCCGAGACCGATCGCGGCGAGGGCTTCGCCCTCCCGCCCCTCGTCCCTGTCGCGGCGGGGGTGGAGCCGCCGGCCGACGGGCCGCAGCGGGGCGAATATGAGCGCTGGATCGAGGCGCACGAGACGCTGCCGCCGCCGCGCGCGGTCGCGGCCGAGATCACGCTCCTCGTCGAGACGCGGCAGGGGCGGCGCGGGGATGCCGCGCTCGCCGCGACCCGCGAGTCGCTTGGCGCCCAGGGTATCACCGCCGACCTCGTCGCCTACGGACCGCGCGCACGCCAGACCTTGCGCGAGGCGATCAGCGCGACGGCGGGCGATTATTTCGCGCTCGTGACCGCCGGCGACAGGCTCGCCGATGGTGCGCTCGCACGGCTCGGCGCGGCGGCGGCGGGCGACCCCGGCGCGGCGCTCCTCTATAGCGACGACGACCGGCTCGACGCGCTCGGCATCCGCCGCCGCCCGCGCTTCAAGACGGCCTACTGCCCGGACCGCGCCCTCACCGACGACCTCTTCTCCGGCCTCACCCTCATCCGCGCCGATGCGGTGCGGCGGGCGCTCCAGACCGCGCCCAACGTGATCGACGGGGCGAGCCTCGCACTGAAGGTCGCGCGGGCCGTGGGGCCGTCCGCGATCCGCCACGTCCCGATGGTGCTCGCCCACCGCGCGATGGAGGAGGCGGCGCCGCTGCCGGGGCGCACCGCCTTCGTCGCCGCGCTCCTCGCCGCAGAGGCCGCGGCCGCGGAGGGCCCCGCACCGCTGGTGGTGGACGGGGCCGACCGGCGCATCGTCTGGCCGCTCCCGGAAGCGCGCCCCAGCGTCGCCGCCATCATTCCGACGCGGGACGGCGCGGCCCTCTTCGAGCCGCTCGTGACCGCGCTCCTCGCGCAGGAGGGGGCGGATCGGCTCGCCATCACCATCGTCGACAACCGCAGCGAGGAGAAAGAGACGTTCGCCGCCTTCGGCCGGCTGACCGCCGATCCGCGCGTGCGGGTGATGCGCGTCGACGAGCCGTTCAACTTCTCGCGCCTCAACAATCTGGCGGTTGCGGCGAGCGAAGGTGACATCCTCCTCTTCGTGAACAACGACATCGCGAAGCCGCAGCCCGGCCTCCTCGACGAGATGGTCCGCCAGGCGATGCGGCCGGATGTCGGCGCGGTGGGGGCGCGCCTCGCCTATGCCGACGGGACAAACCAGCATTGCGGCGTGGGGCTCGGCATCGGCGGGGTCGGCTCACACCTCCTCAAGGGCCATGCGGATCTCGGCCGGGCCGATCATGGCCGGTTCCGCCACGTTCAGACGATGTCGGCCGTGACGGCGGCCCTCCTCGCGATGCGGCGGGATGTGTTCGAGACGGTCGGCGGCTTCGACGAGGCGCTCGCCGTCGCCTACAACGATGTCGACCTCTGCCTTAAGGTTGGCGCGGCGGGATACCGCGTCCTCTACACGCCGCACGCTGCGGCCTATCATCTGGAATCGCAGTCGCGCGGGCTCGACAAGAGCGCGGAGAAGCGGGCGCGGCTCGATGCGGAGAAGGCCGTGATGATCGCCCGCTGGGGCGCGCGCCTTCTCCACGACCCGGCCATCAGCCCCAACCACACCCTGGCGAGCCGGGACCTGCGGCCCGCGATCGGCGCGCGTAACGTGGCCGCGCCGGCCGACGCGGCGATCGCCGCCGCCGAATAGGGGGACGCCGCGACCGGATGGCGCGGCGCCCGTACGGCCTTAGAGGAGGCCGCGGCTCGCGAGGTTGTTCATCAGCGAGCGCATCCCGAACGTCCAGGGCGGGGCCTTGGTCGACAGCGTCACGCGGTTGACGAGCGTGCCGAGCGCCGGGGTGTGGATCGCGACGATATCGCCCTCGTGGTGGGTGAAGCCTTCGCCGGGGCCGTCGCGGTCCTTGATCGGGGCGAACATGGTGCCGCAATAAAGGACGAGGCCGTCCGGATATTGGTGGTGCCCGCCGATGGTCGCGGCGACAAGCTTCTCCGGGCTGCGGCTGATCTCCGACATCGAGGAGCTGCCTTCGAGGCTGAACCCGTCCGTCCCCTCGACCGTGAGGGAGACGTGGGCGGAGGCGACATCGGCCGCGCCGAACCCGTCATCATAGAGGCGGATAAAGGGGCCGAGGGCGGCGGAGGCGTTGTTGTCCTTCGCCTTGCCGAGGAGGAGGGCGGAGCGGCCCTCGACGTCGCGCAGGTTCACGTCGTTGCCGAGCGTCGCGCCGACGATCGTGCCGTCGGAGCGCACGACGAGGACGACCTCGGGCTCGGGGTTGTTCCAGTGGGAGACGGGGTGGAGGCCCACATAGGCGCCGTGCCCGACCGAGCTCATCGGCTGCGCCTTGGTGAAGATCTCCGCATCCGGGCCGATACCGACTTCCAGATATTGCGACCAGACCTTGCGCTCCTGGAGGACCGTCTTCAGCTGCATCGCCTCGGCCGAGCCGGGCTCCAGCTTGGAGAGGTCCGTGCCGATCACGTCGTTGATCTCGTGGCGCAGCGTCGCCGCGCGCGAGGGGTCCCCGCGCGCCTGCTCCTCGATGACGCGCTCCAGAAGGCTCGTCACGAACGTCACGCCCGAGGCCTTGATCGCCTGGAGGTCGACCGGGGAGATCAGATAGGGCGCGTCGCGGTCGCGCTTCGCCTCGTCGGAATTGGCGAGGAGGTCGTCGACATCGATGAACGCCTCGCCCGGCGCGCCGGCGGCGATGACGCCCGGATGCGCGGCCTCCGTCACGTCGCGCACGGTCGGGTGCTCGCGGCTCGTGATGTCGACGACGTCACCGTCGCGAACGGTGACGACGGCCGGGCCGATGCCCGGTCGCCAGACGCGGCCGAGGAGCAGTGGATCCCCGCTGGTCGGCAGAGCGCCAGTCATGTCCATTTCAGGATTCTCCGTGTGAAGCGGCGGCGGCGCGCGGGGGCGCGACGCCGAATCTGCGAGCGCATTTGCGCCAACCTCTTATCGATAGAGCCACTCGACAAGCCCCAGCGACACGAATGGCACGTAGGTCACCAGAAGGAGGAGGGCGAGGAGGAGCAGGATGAACGGCACGTTGGTGCGCGTCGTGCCCCAGATGTCGGTCCGCGCGATCGAGCAGGCGGTGACGAGCACGCTCGCCACCGGCGGCGTCTGCTGCCCGATCGCGATGTTGAGCGTCAGCATCACGCCGAACTGCACGGGGTCGATTCCGATCTGGTGGATGAGCGGCAGCACGATCGGCGTCACGAGGATGATCGCCGCCGCCCCGTGCAGGATCATGCCGAGGAAGAGCAGCATGACGTTGAGGAGCATCAGGACGAAGATCTTGTTGTCCGTGAGGCCGATGATCGCCTGGGCGAAGCGCTGCGGCGCCTCCGATTCGGTGAGGTAGAGGCCGAGCACGGCCGAGGTCGCGACGAGGAGCATCACGATCGCCGTCTGCGTCACCCCCTCGATGAGGGCGTGGTAGAGCGCGACGATGCGCACCTCGCGATAGACGAGCGTGCCGATGATGAGCGCGGCGACCACCGCAAGCCCCGCCCCCTCCGTCGCCGTCACGATCCCGCCGAAGATGCCACCGAGGATGATGAGCGGCAGGAGGAGGGCCGGCCCCGCCGCGACGAACGCCTTGCCGAGGCGCGGGAGCGAGAACGCCTCCTCGCGCGGGAGGTCGTAGCGCACGGCGAACCAGTAGCACAGGACCAGCATCGAGAAGCCGCCGAGAAGGCCCGGCACGATGCCCGCGATGAAGAGCTGCGTGATCGAGGTGTCCGCGATCGCGCCATAGAGGATCATCGGGATCGAGGGCGGAATGATGATCGCGAGCGAGGCCGAGGACGAGGTGACGGCCGCCGCGAAGCGCGGGCGATAGCCCTTGCGCTTCATGGAGGGGATCAGCACCGAGCCGATCGCGGCGACGTCGGCGACGGCCGAGCCCGAGATCTCGGCGAAGAAGAGCGAGACGCCGACATTCACCATCGCGAGCCCGCCGCGCACGAAGCCGATGAGGGCGGAGGTGAAGTCGATGAGGCGGCGCGAGATGCCGCCCGTGTTCATCAGCGCGCCCGCGAGGATGAAGAGCGGGATCGCGATCAGCGGGAACGAAGTGGCTCCGTCGAAGATCGTGAGCGCGGCGTCATAAAGGCCGAAGACGCCCTTGTTGATGACGATGCCGAAGAGGGCGACCGCGAGGATCGCCACCGCGATCGGCACGTTGATCGCGATGAGGACGACGAGAAGGACGAGGACGGCAAGGGTGATCATCGCGCGCCGCCTCCCGGTCGCGGGGCCTCGGTGATGGCGCTCTGGCCGGCCCCGATCGGGGCGTGCCCGTCCGCGTCGCGGTCGCCGCCGGCGCGCGCGATCTCCTCGGCGATCTCCTCATCCTCCGAGCTGATGCCGGAGGCGAGCGAGCGCCAGGCGGACGGGGCGGACAGGAGCGTCGCGACGATGAAGAGGGCGGCCCCGATCGGCACGACCGACTGCGTCACCGCGAGCGGCACGTCGAGCGAGATGAGCGTGTCGCTCCCCATCACTTCCAGGATGAACCAGCCGCCATAGCCGATCGCGGCGAACACCACGAGGACGATGATCTCACCGGCGAGGAAGGTGGCGAAGCGGGCCGATTTCGGCATCGCGAGCACGACGCCCGGAAAGCCGAGATGGCGCCGGCGCAGCGCCGCCAGCGCCGCGCCATAGAAGGACAGCCACGCGAGCATCACCGAGGCGACCTCGTCGTACCAGACGAAGGAGGAGTTGAAGCCATAGCGCGCCACCACCGCCGCCACGACCACGATGGCCAGCGCGACGAGGATGGTGATGGTGATGGCTTCCAGGACGTGCCGCAGCACGGTGGCGAGCGCAGTCATCGGGGTCTCTGGGCAAGGGAAGGGGGCCGGTGACGCGCGGGGCGCCGCCGGCCGTTCAGCGGATCAGCTGCCGGAGCCGAGGGCGATCGCCTCGTCGATCATCTCCTGGCCGCCATCGACCTCCGCGGCGAAGGCTTCGTAGATGGGCTTGGAGGCCTCCACGAAGGCGTTGCGGTCGGCGGTGTTCATCTCCATCCCGCCCTCGACGAGCTTCTTCTCGAGCGCCGCGTCGTCGGCCTCGCCCTCGTCGCGCGCCCATTGTTCGAGCTCCAGCGCGGTCTCGACGAGGATGTCCCGGATCGCGGGGTCCATGTTGTCGTAGACGCGCTTGCCCATGGTCGGATAGGCGGGGGTGTACACGTGGCCGGTCTTCGAGAGGTACTTCTGCACCTCGTTCAGCTTCGCCGCGTCGATGTTGGTGTAGGGGTTCTCCTGCCCGTCGATGACGCCGGTCTGGAGCGCGGTGAACACCTCCGAAAAGGCCATCGGCGTCGGATTCGCGCCATATTCCTCGAACATGCGCACGCGCCAGGTGGAGCGCGGGGTGCGGATCTTCACGCCGTCGAGGTCCGCCGGCACGTTGATCGGGCGCACATTGTTGGTGATGTGGCGCACGCCGTTCTCCCACACGGCGATGACCTTGTAGCCGTCATCCTCCACGGTGGGGGCGATCTTGTCCCAGAAGAGCGCCTCCTCGATCCGGCCCATATGGTCGCGATCGGCGACGAGGAAGGGCATGTCGAAGAGGGCGAACTCGTCCGAGACCGACGACATGATCGAGGTCGGCAGCGACAGGTGGACGGTGCCGAGCTTCAGCTTCTGGAGAAGCTCCTTGTCCTTCCCGAGCTGGGAGGAATCGAACACCTTCACGACGGCCTTGTCGCCGAGCTTCTCGTTCGCGCGCTTGGCGAACTCGGCCGCCGTGCGCTGCTGCAAGGAGCCCGTGGCGGCGGAGATGCCGAAGAGGATCTCCTCCTGTGCGCTCGCGGGGCCGGCGACGGCCAGCATCAGCGCGCCCGCAAGGGCGTATTGGAATGGTCTCATGCGTTCCTCCTGTCTGTCTCGCCCGCGTTCGCGGTGCGTGTGTGTTGGGCGGCTGTGCGGGCCGCCGGGTGTCGCTCCTCATGGGTCCGCGCGGCGCCGGCTCCTCGCCGGTGCGCGTGCGGCCTTGTCCCGTGCCCGCACGCCATCGCGCGGGCCTTGGTGGTGAAGGTTAGACCAGGCGAGCGGGCCGAGGGAACCGGGAAGGGCAATCCTTCCCCTTTCCGCGCCCCCCGGCTTGTGTCCGCCGGGACCGGCCGCGCCGCGCTGCGCCGCCCGTGCGCGCGCCCGTCCCGCCGCGGTGTCGCGGCGGCGGCGCGCGATCCCCGGTCAGACCGAGGGATCGAGGAGGCGCGAGACGTTGAGGTCCCCGAGCCCGTTCTCCACGTGCTGGGTGAGGACGCCGAGGATCGCCGCCGCGACGGGGCTCGGCTTGCCGTCCATCGCTTCCGCGAGTGCGGCGTAGTAGCGCACATCCTTCGCCGAGTTGCGGACGGAGAATTTCGCGCCGTCAAAATCGCCCTCGAGCGCCGGGGCGACCATCTTCTCGAGCGTGCCGGACCGCGCCGCCCCGGTCGACATCACGTCGAAGAGGGAGTGCCAGTCGACGTCCGCCGCACGCGCCCGCCTGTACGCCTCGGTGAGGAGGGCGGTCGTCCCGTTCGTGACGAAATTGTTGATGAGCTTGGCGGTATGGCCCGCCCCGACACCGCCAAAATGGCGCACCTTGACCGACCATGTGCCGGCGATCGCCGTGGCGCGCGCGGCATCCTCCGGCTCCGCGCCGAGGAGCGTCGCGAGCTTGCCTTCGGCCGCGTTCGCCGGGCTCCCGGTGACGGGCGCGTCGACGAGCCGGACGCCGATCTCTGCGAGCGCACCATGAAGGCGCTTCGTCACCTCCGGCGCCGAGGTGCTCGCATCCATGACGAGCTGCCCCTCATGAAGGCCGGGCCGCAGGCGCTCGATGGCGTCCTCGACGGCGGGCGCATCGCTGACGCAGAGCGCGATCACGTCGACATCGCGCGCCATCGCGGCGAGATCGGCGGCTTCGCTCGCGCCGGCGGCGGTGAGCCGTTCGACCGCATCGCGCTTGCGATGGGCGACGACCGTCAGCGGATGGCCGGCCTTCAGCGCATTCGCGGCCATGCCCTCGCCCATATAGCCGACGCCGACAAATCCAATCCTCTCCAAGAACCCCTCCCGATTTTTGCAAGAACCATAACGGCGCCGCGCCTGGTGTCCACTGGAATGGCGGGGGCGGGGGGATTTGCCGATGCCGGGAGGCAAGGGGCGGGGCCGGGGCGCGGGGGTGTGGTGGCGGCGTGCCGCGGTCGCGGCGGCGCGGAGTCCCCACCGAAGCGACAGCGCGGCGGCGTCCTCACCAACGCGGAAGCGCGGGGGCGTCCTCAACGTCGCGCGTTCTTCTGCCGTGCTGTGCAGGGCTGGCGACGCCGCGTGGATCCTCACGGACGAGCATCGGAAACCGGACCGCCGACACCGAAGCGTGGCAGGGGGAGGGGGCCGACGCCGCCAGGGCTGGCGCCTCCCGGCGCCCCTCCCAAGCCACCAAATTTCCCGCCGCGCGAAGCCCCCGAGGCGGGCGATGTCATCGCCCTGTGATCTTCCTCCACATCCCCCCACGAACGGGCTTGCCCCGGCGCGCTTCCCCGACTAGGTTCCGCCGCGCGGGAGAGATGCCGGAGTGGTCGAACGGGGCGGTCTCGAAAACCGTTGTACGGGCAACCGTACCGAGGGTTCGAATCCCTCTCTCTCCGCCACCCCACCAAATGTGCCCCCATACACACCCCAAACGTCAGGCCGCGGACCCAACTCGGGTTTTCGTGCGTCGCGTGTTGCCCCATCCCCACCCGAACAGCGGGGCGGATGTCGGGGCATCAATGACGTTGGCGGGTCTCCGGTCCCTGTCTCTTCGCGCTCGCCGCGGGCGGCGGGTGCATGTGGGGGAATTCGAAGCGCCCCGTGCGCTTGGGAACCCCGTGGGACAACGCTGAGGCCGGGCTGAAACTGGCGTTCGCCTTCGGCTGCGTGCACGTGTACTACGAGGTAGCCGGGCACCGTCTTCTAGGCCGTGGCTCATCCCGAAGATCATCGACCTCGCGTCATCGGCGATGGGGTCAGCGGACCGGCGCCGGACGCGCGCGCCCCTCCTGGTGCGCCGCAACCGGGTCGGGCTCGGGTGATCGACCCTCGGCTTGCCGTGCGTGTCGGTCGGCGAGTGCGGAGCGAGGCTCTCGAAATGCGCCTCGCTTGGCCAGAGGTGCACTCAGGTCGTGGAAATCACCCTGCGGAGATCGTGGAGTCGGCTTCACCTTAAAAACCGTGTCGTTGAACCTGAGCATAGGGGAAATGAACGGGGATGAGGGCAGGGCGGATATCAGCCCCGCAAAGCCTGGTCGTGTGATCTCCCGGCAAATCGGAGACACTATAATCGGTCGCGATGCTCGGGCTTTGCTTAAAGGGCGCGACCTAACAACCATTTTCAACGTCCGCAGGCCTGGCCGGAAGCGCAATCAACACATCGACCGCACACCGCGCAGTGGAAGCACGAACTTCCAACTGGTCGCTCGCTCTCACCTTATAGTTGCTGAATAGATACACTTGCCGGCGATAGATAGAGGCAAATTTTGCGCGTGAAGCATTCGTCTTAGCGGTTCCCTCATTTTTGCCCTAACCCTGGCGGGGCAGAATACGCGAGAGCCGACGCAGTATAGACCATAGTTCACTGACGAGTTTTGCAGCGACATCTCCTTGGGCGGAGGGAGAGACCATACCGATGCTCGCATTGTTCATGAAGAACGCGCGTCTGCGCCGCTCCTGGTCGACCGCTGCAATGTTCGCTGTGTGGCCGGCAATCACGCTGCTGCCGATGCCCGCGGCGGCGCAAAGCTGCAAGGATCTCGGCGGCTTGCGCTATCTCGGCAACAATCGGGCCGAGACGCGTTCGATCTGGGTCTCAAGAACGGTGGCTGGAGACTACGAGCTCGAAGCAGCCCAGCAAGGCCAGGTCGTCGACACGTGGTCGCGTAGCCGTCGTGGTCTGCATATCTCAACATCGCCCAACGTGTCGGCGGGGAATGGTGGGGTTCATCGCCTCTTCACGCTGAGCGACGGCACACGGTGCTTGATCGATACTCAGAACCAGAAGGGCGGAATTCGACTGCCTCCGAACATCTCGAGGCCGGATCTCAACCTCCCGCCAATCGGCGGCATCTTCCCCGATTTCGAGCTGCCGATCGGCAGGCTCCCGCCCGGCGGGCTGCGGCCGGACCTCCCGGCGCGACCGGAGGCGCCCATCGCGAGGCTTCCGCCGACCGGCGTCACGCCGGGCCTTCCATCCCGGCCGCCCAGCGGCGTGATACCGCCCCCGCCAACCCGGCCGCAGCCCCCGATCGCCAGGCTCCCCCCGACCGGCGTGACGCCGGGTCTCCCGGCCCGGCCGGAGCCACCCATAGGAACGCTCCCCCCAACTGGCGTGACGCCGGGTCTCCCGGCCCGGCCGGAGCCACCCATCGGAACGCTCCCCCCAACTGGCGTGACGCCGGGTCTCCCGGCCCGACCGGAGCCGCCCATCGGGACGCTTCCGCCGACCGGGGTGACGCCGGGCCTCCCGGCCCGGCCGGAGCCGCCCATCGGAACGCTGCCCCCGACCGGGGTGACGCCGGGTCTCCCAGCCCGGCCGGAGCCGCCCACCGGGACGCTTCCGCCGACCGGGGTGACGCCGGGTCTCCCGGTCCGGCCTGAGCCGCCGATCGGGACGCTGCCCCCGAGCGGGGTGACGCCGGGTCTCCCGGTCCGGCCTGAGCCGCCGATCGGGACGCTGCCCCCGAGCGGGGTGACGCCGGGTCTCCCGGCCCGGCCGGAGCCGCCCATTGGGACGCTGCCCCCGAGCGGGGTGACGCCGGGTCTCCCGGCCCGGCCTGAGCCGCCGATCGGAACGCTTCCGCCGACCGGGGTGACGCCGGGCCTCCCGGCTCGGCCTGAGCCGCCCATCGGGACGCTGCCGCCGACCGGGGTGACGCCGGGTCTCCCGGCCCGGCCGGAGCCACCCATCGGGACGCTGCCCCCGACCGGGGTGACGCCGGGTCTTCCGGCCCGGCCGGAACCGCCCATCGGGACGCTGCCCCCGAGCGGGGTGACGCCGGGTCTCCCGGCCCGGCCGGAGCCGCCCATCGGAACGCTGCCCCCGACCGGGGTGACGCCGGGTCTCCCGGCCCGGCCGGAGCCGCCCATTGGGACGCTGCCCCCGACCGGGGTGACGCCGGGTCTCCCGGCCCGGCCGGAGCCGCCCATCGGGACGCTGCCCCCGAGCGGGGTGACGCCGGGTCTCCCGGCCCGGCCCGAGCCGCCCATCGGAACGCTGCCCCCGAGCGGGGTGACGCCGGGTCTTCCGGCCCGGCCTGAGCCGCCCATCGGGACGCGGCCCCCGGCCGGGGTGACGCCCGGTCGCCCGGCCCGGCCGGAACCGCCGATCGGGACGCTGCCGCCGCGCGATGTCGCGCGGAGCACCTCGGCCTCAGACGTCGCTGAAAGCCGATGCGCTGAAAACGATCAGGATCCGGCAGAAGCGCGCAATGATCGACGTCAGCCGGAGGTTGATTGTCTCGCTCAGAACGTCCCCGTCCCGTTGACGCCCGGCCGCGATCTCGTGCCGGTCTCGAAATGGAATTCCTGGGTCAATGGCCAGGTCACGGCCGTCCAAGACCGCCGCTACGATCTCGATTCCGATACGGTGGTCGGCACACTCACCGCCGGCATCGACCGCATGGTGAACGAGCGTGTCTCCGTCGGCTTCAGCGTCGCCTTGAACAGCTATGGGGTTCGCGCGTTCGACGACACCTTGAGGGCCGACGCGACAGGCTTCACCGCCGGCCCATACGCGGCTGTCCGCCTCAACGAGCACTGGGCGCTGTCGAACTCCTTGACTTATGGCCTTACGGAAAACCAGCTGAGTATCAGCGTTCTCGACGGCAGCTACGAAACCCATCAAGTGGCCGCTTCATTTGAGCTTAACGGGCAATATACCGTCCATGGCATCTTTGTGCGCCCGAAGATCAGCACGAGCCTCACGTATTTCTACAACACCGCTTACGATCTTTCCGGGACCACGCTCGCAGGTCGCGAGATAACATCGCCAACGCCGGCTTCGGACGACGTGTACGGCATCGTGACGGCGTCCGCCGAATTCAGCCGTCTCTTTGCCTTGGCGAATGGCGACGTGTTCATGCCCTTTGTCAGGGTCGGGGTCGACTATGAATATCTGCGCCCGGGAGACGGCGCCATCCTCACCGGCGAGCTGGCGTTGGCCACGCCTGAGCCATGGGCCGGCACCGTGGAACTCGGCGCTCGCGCGGTCATCAACAAGAACCTCCTCATCAGTGCCAGGGGAGCCTACCGCTCGATCGGCCAGCCGAATTTCGACGTCTGGGAAGCCGAGCTCATGGCCTCGTTCTCGTTCTAGATCCCGGAACCGTCAATCGCTCTGCCGTTGCTGTGCGTCGTCGAGATATTTTTCTTAGTTGTATATAATTTTGAGAATGTCATCATTGGTCCAATAATGGATATGAATATCAATATCGCAAACTATCTAATTTCAGGATAGTATTGATGATGATTTGAGGCGATTTGCTTGAACCTCTCCCAAGAGACGGGTTGACCCATGTCAAGGGTGCGCCGACGGACCTCTGGCAGGATCGAGCCCTTGCTGAAGCGGCCTGCAAAACCAAGTCGGTGGTTGCCGCGGTGATGTCCCATGTCAGACACGCTGATCAGTCACACGCTTGTCCTGTCGATTGTCGGAGACATCATCCGTATCCGACTTCCGAATGCGGCGCGTTCGGGGGCGGACAGTCCGGCCTTCGGTGACCTTGCCGAGGTGCGCGACGTAGACGGCCGGGTGCGCCTCGCCCAGGTTGTCAAACTGGACGGTGACGAGGCCTCGCTGCAGATTTTCTCCGGCTCGAAAGGTGTCTCGACACGGGCCGCCGTCCGCTTCCTCGGCCATCCGCCGCAGGTGACCTTCTCCGACAATGTCCTCGGCCGCGTCTTTGGCGGAACCGGCTCACCGATTGACGGCGGCCCCACCCTTGAGATGGATCCAAGGATCGACATCGGCGGGCCGTCGGCAAATCCGGCGCGTCGGCGATTGGCGTCGAAGATCATCCGCACCGACGTGCCGATGATCGATGTGTTCAACTCGCTGGTGGAGAGCCAGAAGATCCCGATTTTCTCGGTCTCGGGCGAGCCGTTCAATCAACTGCTGGCCCGCATCGGCATCCAGGCCGATGCCGACATCGTCGTGTTCGGCGGACTGGGCATGCTCTTCGACGACTACTGGCGCTTCAGGCGCACGTTCGAGGATGCCGGCGTGTTTTCCCGCACGGTGATGTTTGTCAACCAGGCGTCCGATCCGATGGTCGAGCGGCTCCTGGTGCCCGATATGGCGCTCGCCGTCGCGGAACGTTTCGCTGTCGAGGGGAAGAAGCGGGTTCTGGTTCTGCTGACGGACATGACCGCCTATGCCGACGCGCTCAAGGAGGTGGGCATTTCGATGGATCGGGTGCCGTCGAATCGCGGCTATCTGGGCGACCTCTACAGCCAGATGGCGCGCCGATACGAGAAGGCTGCGGACTTCGATGGTGCGGGGTCGGTCACGATCCTGACCGTGACGACAATGCCGGGGAATGACGTGACTCACCCGGTGCCGGACAACACCGGCTACATCACCGAAGGCCAGTTTTACTTGCATGATGGCGCGATCGATCCCTTCGGTTCGCTCTCGCGACTGAAGCAGCACGTAATCGGAAAGATGACGCGCGAGGATCACTCGGCCGTCATGAACACGATGATCCGCTTGTATTCGGAAGCCCGTGACGCACAGCAGAAACAGGCGATGGCATTCGACCTGTCCGAGTACGACCATCAGCTTCTCAAGTTCGGGGATCTCTTTCGCGACCGGTTCATGAACATCGAGGTGTCGCTGCCGTTGGAGAAGGCGCTGGATCTCGGCTGGCAAACCATGGCCGAGTGCTTCGAGCCCGAGCAGCTTCTGATGAAGCAAGGACTGGTGGAGAAGTACTTCCCCGACACGTCGCGGGCGGCCTGAACGGTGGCCCGGCTGACACTCAGCAAGGCGCAGCTTGCCCGCGAGAGGGCCGCGCTCGACATGTACCGAAGATACCTCCCATCCCTCGATCTCAAGCGACGCCAACTGATGGCCGAGCGCAAGCGGACCGAGGTGCGGATCGTGACGCTGCGCGAGGAGGAGGCTTTACGCGTGGACGGCATCGGCGCCGAGATTCCGATGCTCGCCGATACGCGCATCGACCTCAATGGTCTCGCGACGCTCAAGTCGGTGCGGTTGGGTGAGCGCAATGTCGTCGGGCAGCGCGTGCCGGTGGTTGAGAATATCGAGGTCGACATCGCGCCCTACGGGCGGCTGACGCGCCCTCATTGGGTCGACCTCGTCGCCACGCGGCTGAAGGAGGTGTTGCGCATCCGTGTCGAGATGCAAGTCGCCGCGCGCGAAATCGTCCTTCTCGATGGGGCCATCACCAAGGTGACGCAACGGGTCAACCTGTTCGAGAAGGTCCTGATTCCTCGGGCGGAGACGAATATCCGACGCCTCGGGATCGCGCTCGGCGACATGGAACGCTCGGCGGTGGTGAACTCCAAGATCGGCAAGCGAAAGCGCGAGGCAACTGGCGCATGACGATAGAGCCCATGAATCGCGTCACCGTCTGCGGCCTGTCCCGGGCGAAGGGCGAGGTGCTCGCCGCGCTTCAGGATCTCGGGTGCCTGCACCTCGTACCACTTCGCGAAGCGGGACCGCTCGATGCGCCGGACGCGGCCACGCGGAGGAGGGCAGCCGCCGCGTGGCGCCATCTCGACAGCGCGCCGCGGTGGCAGCGGCCGTGGCCCGTCGGCCGGGACATCGATCTCGATTGCGTCATCGAAGCGACCCTTGCCAACAAGGAGCGGCTGAGAAAGGGGCGCGATCGTCGCGACGCTCTCACCCGCCGAATTGCGGACTTGAAGCCCTTTGGTGACTTCGAGCTTCCTCCGGAGGCGGCCCTGCGTGGCCGCAAGCTCTGGTTCTATGTCTTGCCGATCAAGCAGCGTCGCGCGCTCGAAAAGCTTGAGTTGCCCTGGGCGATCGTCGGCCGTGGGCCGACAGAGCTCCGCCTGGCCGTGATCTCGCCGGACGAGCCCGCGCCGGATCTCCTTCCCACCCCCCGTATTCACACCGGATCACGCGCCCTGTCGGCCCTGCACCGAGAGCTGGAAACGACGGAGATCGAGATCGAACAGGCGGAAGCCGAATTGGCCGAGCTGACGCGAAACCGCCTGGCGCTCGGCTTGCGGCTCGCCGAGGCGGAAGACGAGGACGCGAGGCGGTTGGCCGCGCAAGGCACGTACGATGAACCGAGATTCTTCGCGCTGCAGGGGTGGGCGCCCACTGATGCGGTCGACGACATCGCCGCACTGGCGCACCAGCGGGGACTCGCCGTGCATGTCGCGGCGCCCGGACCCGACGATGATCCACCGACCTTGCTGAAGAATCCGGGTCACTTCCAGGACATCGGGGCGCTGACGCGCTTCTATCAGACCCCGGCTTACCGGTCGTGGGATCCGAGCCTGATCGTCTTCGTGTCGTTCGCGATCTTTTTCTCGATGATCCTCGCCGACGCCGGGTATGCGGCCGTACTCGCAGGCCTCGTCTGGTTTTTTCGAGGCCGGATCGGCCGCGGGGCAAGTGGCCGCCGCCTTCGGCTGATGCTGTTGGCCGTGCTCGGTACGGCGTTCGCGTACGGCGTGGCGGCCGGGAGTTATTTCGGGATGGCTCTGCCTGAGGGCAGCCTCCTATCGCGTATCGCGTTCATCGACCTGAGCGACTTCGAGGTGATGATGCGCGCGTCCGTGATGATCGGCGTCCTGCACATCTGTATCGCCAATGCCGAGGTTGCGTGGCGTCGTTGGGGAACCCCGGACGCGATGGGCCGAGTGGGCTGGATCGTTGTCGCGGTGGGTGGGCTCGTCGTGTGGTTGGGGCCGACGACCGTTGGCGTCCTCGCCATTGTCGCCGGCCTCGCCGTGGTGTTCGTCTCGAATGCCCTGGTGCGGCCAATCACGAAACCCACCGACTGGCTTTTTCGTCTGGCCGATGGCGGCCTCTCGCTGACGAGGCTTAGCAAGCTCTTCGGCGACGTTCTGAGCTACATGCGCCTCTTTGCGCTTGGCCTCGCCAGCGCGTCACTCGCCGCGACGTTCAATGGCCTGGCGCGCGATCTTGCCGGCGTCACCGGCGTTGGTGTCCTTCTCGCGATCCTCGTTCTGATCTTCGGCCACGCCGCCAACCTCGCGCTCGGGATCTTGAGCGGCGTCGTCCATGGGCTTCGCCTCAACTTCATCGAGTTCTTCGGATGGGGGCTTTCCGACGAGGGCTACCCGTTCAAGGCCTTCGCACGAAAGGAAAGGACATCATGAGCGAGCTCGTGATCGCGCTCGGCTGGGTCGGTATTTTCGGATCGATGGCGCTGGCGGCGATCGGAAGCATCATCGGCTGCGCCATTGCCGGACAAGCCGCCATCGGCGCCATGTTGGAGACGGATGGCGGCTATGGGCGCTTCATCGGCATCTCCGCGATGCCGTCGTCGCAGATCATCTTCGGCATCGTCATCATGTTCTCTTTGAACCAGGAGGTGACGGCGGCGAATGGCGGCGGCCTCTTCGCGATAGGCTTTCTGGCCGGAATCGCCCTCATGATGAGCGCGATTTGGCAAGGACGCGCATGCGCGTCAGCCATCGCGGCCTCCAAGGACAAGCCGGAGATCTTCGGCCTGTCACTCGCTCCGGCGGCCATCGTGGAAGGGTTCGCGGTGTTTGCGTTCGTCTTCGCGCTGGTGCTCGCCGGGTCGTTGCCGAGCTGAGGGGATCGCAATGGCTGAAACATCCACCGTCCCTACCTCCGCCGGCATCGAGGAATTGATCTCGAAGCTCCGCCGGGAAGGCGTCGAGGAGGGGGAGGCCGAAGCGGCCCGGCTCGTCGCCGAGGCCGAGACCAGGGCGAAGGCCATCCTCGAAACGGCCGAAGCCGATGCGCGTGACCTTCGCGAAGACGCTCGCAAGGAGGCGGAGCGAACCCTTCAGGCCGGCAAGGAGGCGCTGCGCGGTGCCATGCGCGACGCCGTCCTCGAGCTGAAAGACGGCCTCAGTCGCCGCTTTGCCGCGGAGGTTCAGGCGACGGTCTCGAACCTTGCGCGCGATGAGGAAATGCTGAAGCGCATGATCCTCGCCGTGGCCGGTCGGGCCCGTGAGGAGGCGAACACCGACGACGCCGCTGCGATGGAGGTCGTCCTCCCGCGATCCGCCGTTGGGCTCGACGAGCTGCGGCGCAATCCGGAGGAGTTGAAGGAGGGCTCGATCACCCACTTCGTTGCGGCAACGGCCGCCGAGATGCTGAGGCGCGGGGTCACCTTCGAGCGCGCCGCCGATGACGCGGAAGGCATCCGCCTCGTGCTGAAGGACGAGGGCCTCGTGGTCGATCTGTCCGACAGCGCCGTGGCGAGTGTCATTCTGCGTCACCTTCAGCCACGCTTCCGTGCGCTGCTCGAAGGGGTGGTGAGGTGAACAGGTGTCGCACCAGTACGTCACCCTGATGGCGAGCCTCCCGGCGCTCGGTCCCATGCTCGCGGCAAAGCATGCCCCGATCAATCGGGACCGGCTGCGAGCCCGGTTGTCCATGCTGGCGCCAGAGCATCGCGAGGAGGTGGACGAACTGACCGGTCTCATGGTCTGGTCCAGGATCGGACTCGCCGAAACGGATGCCGCGATGGTCCTGCGGGCCCGAAGGCTGGTGTCGCGGCTTTCAAGCGAAACGCTGATCCAGCTCGTGCGCGGAAGGATGGAGTTGCGGACGACCGTCGCAGCGTTGCGAAGCCGCAATGCGGGCGAGGACGCGCCCGGCCGGGATGCGGTGTGGGGGTATGGCCGCTACGTCAATCGCATCCGGGAGAATTGGGGCCAGCCGGGGTTCGGCGTGACGGCGGCCTTCCCCTGGATTCTGCAGGCGAAGGATCGCCTTGAGAAGGGGGATTCGGCCGCCTTGGAGCGCATCATCCTGGAAGCGGCTTGGCGGCAAGCAGCCTGGCTCGCGGCCGGCCACGACTTCGACTACGAGGCCGTCGCGCTCTATCTCGTGCGTTGGAACCTCCTCGACCGTTGGACCCGGTATGACGCGCAGGCGGCGGCCGCACGTTTCGCCGCGCTGGTGGACGACGCGCTGGCACGCGCTCCCGAGTCCCTCACGGAGATCCTGACATGATCGATAAGTCCGGCAACGGGCCCACGGCTCGGATTTCCGCGGTCCAGGAAGACATCGTGCGCATCAAGCTCACGGACCCGGACACGCAGTCCATGGTCAAGAACGAGGTTGTCTACGTGCGGCCTGCGCGCTTTCCCGATCAGCGGCTCAAGGCCGAAGTGCTGCGGATCAGTGGCGACGAGGCCGATGCGCAGGTCTACGAGAATACTGCCGGGATCGGGCTCGGGGACGCGGTGGAACAGACCGGCCGGCTGCTCTCGGTATCGCTCGGACCGGGCCTCCTCGGCCAAGTCTTTGACGGCTTGCAAAATCCGTTGGAGGCACTGGCCGTCGCGCACGGCACCTTCCTCGCGAGGGGTGTCGAACTGCCTGGCTTGGACAGGACGGCAAAGTGGGCCTTCTCCCCCTCGCGCCGCATCGGCGATCGCGTGGCGGGAGGCGATCCCCTCGGCACCGTTCCGGAGGGCGTCCTCCGGCACAAGATCATGGTGCCATTCGATATCGACGAGACGGTCGAGGTGGTCTGGCTGCGCGAAGGCAACGTGGCGGTCGATGAGCCGGTCGCGCGATTGCGTGATGCGGCCGGCGTCGAACGCACCATCAGTATGGTTCAGGAATGGCCGGTCCGGATCCCGTTGCCGAGGCGGATGCTGGAGCGACGCGCGTCGGAGCGGCTCTATCCGGATGCGCCGATGACCACCAATCAGCGGCTCATCGATACGTTCTTCCCGATAGCGCAGGGCGGCACGGCCTGTATTCCCGGTCCTTTCGGGGCGGGCAAAACCGTTTTGCAGAACCTGATTTCCCGGCACGCCGACGTCGATGTGGTCATCGTGGTGGCGTGCGGCGAACGGGCTGGCGAAGTCGTGGAGACGATCACGGAATTTCCGAAGCTTCGCGACCCGCGCACGGGCGGCTCGCTGATGGACCGCACGGTGATCGTCTGCAACACGTCCTCGATGCCGGTCGCCTCGCGCGAGGCGTCGATCTACACCGGCCTTACCATCGGCGAATATTATCGGCAGATGGGGCTTCGAGCGCTCCTGATCGCCGACTCGACCTCTCGTTGGGCGCAGGCCATGCGTGAGACGTCCGGGCGCCTGGAGGAGATCCCGGGCGAAGAGGGTTTTCCGGCCTATCTCGACAGTTCCATCAAGGGTGTCTACGAGCGCGCCGGCGTCCTGCGGACGAACGACGGAGCGGTCGGCGCGCTGACCATGATCGGTACCGTTTCGCCTGCGGGTGGAAATTTCGAGGAGCCGGTGACGCAGTCGACCTTGTCGGCCGTCAAATGCTTCCTCGGACTGTCGGCGACCCGAGCCTACAAACGCTTCTACCCGGCGGTTGATCCGCTGCTGTCGTGGTCCCGCTACAGGGAGCAGCTCACGCCATGGTTCGCGGAACGGATGGGTGCCGAGTGGGCGGGGAGGGTCCGGCTGATGGAGGCTCTCCTTGTGCGCGGCGAAGAGATCGCCGAGATGATGCAGGTGACCGGGGAGGACGGCGTGACGATCGAAGATTTCGTCACGCACCAGTTGGCCCTCTACGTGGACATGGTCTTCCTGCAGCAGGACGCGTTCGACGCGGTGGACTCCTCCGTGGCGCTCGAGCGCCAGAAGGTGCAGTTCGGTCGCGTCTTCACGGCCACCACACGCAGTTACGCATTTCAGGACAAGGCGGCGGCGCGCGCATACTTCACGCGGCTTACGGGTCTCGCGAAGAACCTCAACTATGCGCCACCTGGCTCGGGTGAAGAGGCACGCCTGGTCGACGAGATCGATGCCCTGGACCGGACGGTGCCGGTGATGGCCCTGCCAGTCGATCCGGCTCCTCGTTCAACCGAAAGACCGGACGCAACCTGAGCCACCTGCGCAAGCTGAAGGTGAGCCGATGGCAGAATGGGCGATGACGAGAAGCGGCGTCCAACGCATCATGAGACCGGTGGGGTCAGTTTTAATAGATTTAAATTTCAAATCTATGTAATTATTACTTACAAACCAAAATATTTTATTGTATAGTATAGCGAATTGTCAGGCGGATATATCCGTTGACTTAAGTGGGGGAGGGGAGGGTTTTGCGAAATCGGGCGTTGCGTGCGGGGGAGTTCGGCTGCGTCTCGGGCTGATGATCGAGCCGTGCGACCGGATGTGTCGCCGAAATCCTGCAACGTCGAAGTTCCGGTCGAAGTGGCGCATCCTTTGACGAGGTGTGAGCCATCGGACGGTCCAGTTCCGCACGTCAGCTGCATCCGGCGGTCGTGCGGGGAAGCGCGCGAATACTAGAACGGTTCATAAGCGTTGGCTGCGAGACGGGCCTGTGCGCCACGTTGATAAAGCCGCAGCATGTCTGGCCAGGAGACCTGGAAGGAGCGCCCATGCTTACCTCGTCCGTTTCGAATTGGCCCGCCGTGATCATCCTCGTGTCATTCGTAAACTTGCAGCCGCTGCCGGCCGCCGGGCAAGACGCACCACTTCCGGCGGTCGTGGTCGCGCCGGCAGAGATTCGCGAACTCAGGCCGCAGGCCGCCTTCACCGGGCGCCTTCGCGCGATCCAGAAGGTGACCATAAGATCGCGCGTGACCGGGTTCCTCGAAAAGCTGGCTTTCGAGGAAGGAGAGCATGTCGAGGCGCACGCTCTCCTCTATCAGATCGAAGATCAAAGCTACCGGGCGACGGTGGAAGAGATCCGAGGTCAGATCACGTCCGCCGAGGCGTTGAAATCCCTGGCCGAGATCGAGGTCGATCGTCAGCGCCGGCTCGTCGAGCGAGGGACGGTGGCCCAAGCCATTCTCGACCAAGCGGAGGCGCGTCTCGGTCAGGCCGAGGGCGAACTGACACGGCTTCAGGCACAGCTCGACAAAGCAATTCTGGATTTGTCCTACACGGAGATCAAGGCCCCGTTCGCCGGTGTGACAGGCCTCTCGGCCGTCGATGTCGGGGCATTCGTGGAGCCGGGGACCGGGACGTTGACGACGCTCACGCGGCTTGACCCCATGACGGTGCAATTCCCTGTCGCGACGGCCGAGCTGCTCCGCTACAGGGCCGCGGTCGACCGAGGCGAGGCAAGCGAAGAGGCGAGCGTTCAGATCGAGCTGCCCGATGGCACCGTTTACCCGTCCAAGGGCACGATCAATTTCATCGATGCCGCGGTCTCGCCAGGCACCGACACCGTCACCGTACGCGCGGTCTTCGCCAATCCGGATGGGCGGCTCCTTGACGGTGCGCTCGTGGGCGTCCGGCTCGAGGCGGAGCAGGCGGACCGAGTGCTGGCTGTGCCGCAGCGCGCCGTGCAGCGCGACCAGATCGGCACCTTCGTCATGGTCGTTGACGAGAACGGAATCGTCGAACTGAGGCGTGTCGACGTCTCCAGTACGACCGGCGGCCTCTCGGTGATCCGTGACGGGCTCGGGAACGGCGAACTCGTCGTGACGGACGGGATCAACAAGATCCGGCCCGGGATCAAGGTCGACGCCGCCCTCGCATCGGAGGGCTGATCGGACATGATTTCCTCGGTTTTCATCGACCGCCCGCGCCTCGCGATCGTCATCTCGATCGTGATCACCGTGGCGGGCATCGTCGCGCTCGGGCGTCTTCCCGTTGCCCAATTCCCGGAGGTCGTCCCCCCGCAGGTGAAGGTGAGCGCGTTCTACCCCGGCGCTGGCGCGGAGGTGGTGGAGCAAACGGTTGCCCAGCCGATCGAGCAACAGGTGATCGGCGTCGAGGACATGATCTACATGAAGTCCACCAGCGGCGCGGACGGGAGCTACGCGCTGACCGTGAGCTTCGCCGTCGGCACCGATCCCGACATCGCGACCGTCAACGTTCAGAACCGCATCGCAGCCGCCGAGGCCCAGCTCCCCGCGGAAGTCCGCGCCACAGGTGTGACCGTGCGCAAGGCGTCCAACGCCGCGCTCCTTCTCCTGTCGATCTCGGACAATGAGGGCAAACTCGACGAGCTGCTCCTGTCGAACTATGCCACCATCAACCTCGTCGATCCGTTGAAGCGGGTGCCGGGCATCGGCGATGTGACCGTGATCGGTGCGCGCGACTATTCCATGCGCATCGTGCTCGATGTCGACCGCCTCACGAGCCTCGGCCTCACGCCGAGCGACGTCGCGGCAGCGCTGCGGTCGCAGAACATCCAGGCCGCGATCGGCCGTGTCGGCGCACAGCCGCTCGTCGACGATCCGGTGCTCCAACTCAACATGACCACGCAGGGCCGCCTCGCGGACCCCGAGGCGTTCGGCAATGTCGTCTTGCGCGCCGAGCCCGACGGCTCACAACTGCGCGTCAAGGACGTGGCGACGGTCGAGCTCGGAGCGCGCAACTACGACGCCATCAGCGCCTTCAACGACAGGCCGACGGTGCTCATCGCGATCTCGCAGGCGCCAGGCGGCAACGCGCTCGCCGTGAAACGGGGCGTCGTCGACACGCTGGAGCGGCTCTCGCTCAACTTTCCCGGCGGACTGACCTACGACCTCACCTACGACCTGACGACGTTCATCGAGGCGAGCATTGCCGAGCTGAAGGTCACGCTTGTTCAGGCCTTCGCGCTCGTCATCCTCGTCGTGTTCCTGTTTCTCGGAAGCGTGCGGGCAACGTTCGTGCCGGCTGCCGCAGTGCCGGTGGCGCTCATTGGCACGTTCGCCGTCCTGCTCGCGCTAGGCTTTACCCTCAATACGATCAACCTGTTGGCGCTCGTCTTGGCGATCGGAACGGTCGTGGACGACGCGATCGTCGTGACCGAGAATTGCGAACGAGTGATGGCGGAAAATCCCGACCTTCCTCGGCGCGAAGCCGTGCGCAAGGCGATGGGGGAGATCACCGGAGCCGTCATCTCCACCACGCTCGTACTCCTGGCGGTCTTCGTCCCCATCGCGTTCATCCCCGGCCTCTCCGGGGTCTTGTTCCAGCAGTTCGCGGTGGCGGTTTCGACCGCTGTTGTCCTGTCCACCGTGAACGCGCTGACCTTGAGCCCGGCGCTCTGCGGCATGTTGCTGAAGGCTCGGACGGGGCCGCAGCGGGGGCTCCTCGGCCATATCTCGCATGGGATCGACTGGACCCGAGACGGCTATGTGCGCATTGCAGCCTGGATCGCGCGTCGGGCGGTCGTGGGTGTCCTCCTGCTGCTGGTGGCGATCGGTGCGAGCGGCTGGCTCTTTCAGGTCGTGCCGACCGGCTTTCTTCCAGTGGAGGATCAGGGCGCGTTCGTCGTCGAGCTGCGCCTGCCGGAAGGCGCTTCGGTGAACCGGACCAACGAGGTCCGTCGCGCATTCGCCGCGCAGATTGGCGGCATCGATGGAGTGGCCGACACGGTGAGCGCCGCCGGCTACAGTCTCCTCGACGGCCTCGTCGTGCCCAACACCGCGTTCATTTCGGTCACGCTGGAGCCGTTCGCGGACCGGAGCGAGGCGGTGAAAAGCGTCTACGCAATCATCGCGGACACCGCCCGACGCGGCCTTGCCGTGCGCGAGGCCGCCGTCTTCGCGTACAATCTCCCGCCGATCATCGGTCTCGGTTCGGGGTCGGGCTTCGAATATCAGCTCCTCGACCTTGAAGGGCGTCCCCCGGCTGACCTTGCCGCCGTGGCCGGCGGTCTCATGATCTCCGCCAATCAGGACGAGCGCATCGGCCAGGCCTTCACGACGTACTCGGCCTCGACGCCTCAGCTCTATCTCGATATCGACCGTGAAAGGCTTCAGACGCTCGGCGTCAGGGTGGATGACGTCTTCGCAACGCTCCAGGGCACATTCGGCTCCACCTACATCAACGACTTCAACCTCTTCGGCCGGTCATGGCAGGTCAACATGCAGGCCGCCCAGGCCGACCGCGCGTCCGTCACGGACCTGTCGAAGCTCCATGTGCGGAATGCGACCGGCGAGATGGTGCCGCTTTCAGCCTTCATGACCCCGGAGATGGTGCTGGGGCCGCAATCGGTGGTGCGTTACAACAATTACCGCTCGGTGACGCTGATCGGAGAGCCAGCCGCTGGCGTCGCTTCGGGAACGGCACTTCAAGCGATGGCGGAGGTCTCTCGGGCGACACTCCCGAGCGGTTACGATTTCGAGTGGACCGGCACGGCACTGCAGGAGATCGAGGCGGCGGGGCAGACGGCGATGATCCTCGCCTTCTCGATCTTCTTCGCCTACCTGTTCCTGGTCGGGCTCTACGAGAGCTGGACGATCCCCATTCCGGTGTTGCTCTCCGTTGCCTTCGGCGTTGCCGGTGCGCTCGGCGCGCTCCTGATCGCGGGCCTCGCCTTCGACATTTACGGGCAGATCGGACTTGTCGTGCTCATCGCGCTGGTGGCGAAGAACGCCATCCTCATCGTCGAGTTCGCCAAGGCACGGCGTGAAGCGGGCGTCGATATCGTCGAAGCGGCGATCGATGCGGGCCGCACCCGGTATCGCGCCGTGATGATGACGGGTCTGTCCTTCGTTGCCGGCATTCTGCCCCTGGTGTTCGCGAGCGGGGCGGCGGCGATCACGCGCCGGACCGTCGGCACCTCGGTCTTCGGCGGCATGCTGGTGGCGACGCTCGTCGGGATCTTCGCAATTCCCGCTCTATATGTCGTCTTCCAGTGGCTCCGCGAGCGGGGCAAGGCCTTCCTTGGCGGTAAGCGGCCGGCAGCCCCGGTCGAGACGGATGGCGCGGGGATGTGAGTCATTCGGCATTGAGGCTCAGGGCGGAGTACCTGAATGTTCACTGGTTCCCGACCCTTGCCGACGCGGCCGAAGAGTTGGCGGCTTGGCGTAGAGAATAAGACGAGGAACGGCCCCACGGCGCGATCGGGAACAAGGTTCCGGCCGCGCTCATGAAATTGGCACCCGAGCCCAGCCCGGCGGGCCGATGAGAGCCGGAAAACTCTACCGTCACGTCGGGGCACGGCGGGGAGTGCTCCCGATGAACTCCGAACTCTGGTGGGCCTTGATGACCTTTGGGGTGCCGATCGCCGCGCTCGTCGTGCCCGAGGAGTTCTCGACCATTCCCGTGCGGCGCCCCGGCCCTCATGCGGTCGGCACCGTACCGCCATCGATCACCACCTCGGTGCCGGTGATCGTTGCCGCCCGGTCGGAGGCGAGAAAGGCGATCAGGTTCGCAATCTCCTCCGGCTTTGACGGGCGGCCGATCGGGATGCCGCCGAGCGAGGCCATGATGATGCGCTTGCCGCCCTCGATGTCGGTTCCGGCCTCGTGCGCAATCCGGGTGGCGAGATCAACCGCGCTCTCTGTCTCGATCCAGCCGGGCGCGACGCGCACCACGCGCACGCCCTTCGGCGAGACCTCCTTCGACAGGCTCTTGCTGTAGGTCGACAATGCCGCCTTTGCGGCCGCGTAGGCGGTGGTGGATTCGGGCAGCGGGAGCTGGCGCTGGATCGAGCTGACGTGGATCACCACGCCACGCCCTTCTGCCACCATCATGGGGAGAAGCGCCCGGTCGAGCCTGACCGCGGCCATCAGGTTGAGGTCGATCTCCCCGGCCCAGACGTCGTCGTCGAGCGCGGCAAACCCTCCGGCCGGAGCGGACGAGCCGCCCAGCATGTGGACGAGGATGTCGATGCCGCCCAGCCGCGCCTTCGCCTCGCGCGCGAGCGTGGCGCAGCCTTCGGCCGTGGTGAGGTCGGCTGCGACGAACATCGCCTCGGGCAGGTCCGGCGGCCGCGAGCGTGCGGACGTCAGAACGTTGACCCCCATATCACGGAGGAGGGCGACGGTCGCCGCCCCTGCGCCGCGCGTTCCGGACGTGACCAGCGCGCGGCGCCCCTTCAGCGCGAGGAAGTCGCTCATGCGGTGATCCGCAGGCCGACGATGGCGTCCTCTCGGTCGCTCAGCCGGAACGCGAATGTCAGTTCGGCCGGGCTCCCTGGGAAAATCCCGGAGACCTTCGCGCGCACCTCGGTGACCTCACCCTTGTCGTCGATCGTGATCGGCTCGGCGACGTGCTGGTTCTCTGCCTTGGCTTTGCGCCACCAGGCGTCGATCGCCTCACGGCCACGGTAGGTGTGGTTCTCATCCTCGACGACCGCATCCTGCGCGAAAGCGCTGATCGGCGGGGTCCCGTCGGGCTTCCCGTCGGCGTCGAAATAGGCGCGGATCGGTGCTGGCAGGTTCATGGCTTGTCCTTCCCTTGGTGTTCACGAGCTAGAACTAGGGGTGGACAATCGTCCCTATAAGCGGGATTGATTAGGATGTGTCATCCTTGAATACGGGACAATGTATCGACCTGGCCTGAACGATTTCGACGCGGTCGTCGCGATTGCGCGACGGGGCTCGTTCCGGGCCGCGGCGCTCGACCTCGGCATCTCGACGACCGCGCTCAGCAACATGGTCGCCAAGCTCGAGGCGGACCTCGGCGTGCGCCTCTTCAACCGGACCACCCGCAGCGTCTCGCTGACCGGCGCGGGCCAAACCTTTGTCGACGGGATCGCCGGGCCGCTCGCCGACATCCATGGCGCAATGGATGCGGCGCGCTCGCAGCAAGAGACGCCGTCCGGAACGCTGCGCATCAACACCTTCGCCACCGCAGCGCGCGAGATCCTCTCGCCGCTCGTGCTGGCGTTCCTCCGGCGCTATCCCGAGGTGCACGTCGATCTGGTGACGGAGGGCCGGCTGGTCGACATCGTCGCCGAGGGGTTCGACCTCGGCGTGCGCGCGGGCAACCTCGTGCCGAGCGACATGATCGCGGTGCCGCTCGGGCGGCCGCAACGGTCCGCCGTGGTGGGCTCGCCCCTCTATTTCGAGACGCACGATCGGCCCGCGAATCCTGCCGACCTCGTCGCCCACCCCTGCATCCGCGTCCGTCTGCCGAATGGCGCCCTCTATCGCTGGCACTTCGAGAAGGGTGGTGAGACGGCGCAAGTCGAGGTCGCCGGACCGATTACGCTAGACGAGCCATCGCTCGCGCGCATCGCCGTTATGGAGGGCGTCGGACTCGGCTACCTCATGGAGGCCAACGTGCGTGCGGACATCGAGGAAGGCCGCCTGATCCGCGTGCTCGAAGACTGGACGCCGTCCCTGTCCGATCTTTGCCTCTACTATCCTGGCCGACGCCACGCGTCCGCCGCGCTGAAGGCGTTTGTCGCGCTCGCGCGGGATCTCCGCAGGAGGTAACGGCGGGGGCGGGCGCTGCGGTCAAAACGCCGTGCGGGCGGTCCGAAATCCCGCGGACATTGGCACTGCCACCACGCGCTTTGCAGACCTTCGCAGTGCTCAGTTAGGAGACGCGTCGGCGCGAAGCCAAAGGATCGATGCGCCACGCCCGACCGAAGAACTTTGAGCCGGCCCGGCCCGGGGAGCGGCGCCGGCCGCTCCCCGGGCTCTCGCGCGAGCGCGTTACATCGCGGGCAAGATCGTGATGTCGCGGACCTCACCGTCGACACCCTCGATCATGCCAACGCTTGTGGCGGCGCCGGTCTCAAGGTCGATCGAGTAGAGCGTGTTGCCGTTCACCAGCCAGGCCGTGTTCGTCATATCCTCGGTGGTCTGGACGTCGAAGGCATAGGCGTCGGCCGGATTGTCGATGCCGAGCTTGCCGATCGCGGCCAGCGTGCCGTCATTGGGGGACGTCTGTCGGATCAGCGCGACGATCGTGGAATCGATGTCGTACATCGCCGTGGAATCCGGCTTGCCGAAGCTGTTGATGTAGGCCGCGGCGACGATCGCGGGCTCTTCGCCTGCGTGCATGTCGTTGCCCTCGAAGGCGAGGCTGCCGTCGACCGTGACCGCGCCGGTGTCGACATTCACGCGATGATTGGTCGTTCCGGTCATGTAGCGCAGTCGATCGGCCATCGGATTGAAGTCGACGATCACCGGCATGTCCGCGATGGGGAGCGGGGTGTCCATCGTCGACAACGGCGTCGCTTCGCCGGTGGACGTGTCGATCGTCACGATGGTGTTGTCGCGCGTCACCCCGACGAGGGTGTTGTTCGCCGGACGCAGGTCGATGCCGACGAGGCTATCGACGCCCGAGACCTCGATCTGACCGGAGACAGCGCGTGTCTCGGTGTCGAACATGACCAGCGTCTTGTCTCCCACAAGGCCCACTGCCGGCGCGGCCATGGCAGCGGAAAGAGAGAGGGCGAGGCTGGATGCTGAGACGGCTGCAATGCGAAACATGTTCAGTTCCTTGATCTGATGACTTCAGGATTGGCGGGAAAGCCGCCGTCCTGACCCCCGATGACTCGCCGGCCGCCCGATCGGATGCAGCCCGCCAAAGTTTTTTTGCTTTTGACGATCGGGTTCCCCTTCGCGCAGCATCCAAGCTAGGGTCGACGCGGCCGCACCAATGACGCGCTTGGCCATGGCGCGAGAGCTGATCGAAATGGACACGGGCTTGGGCGGTGACCGCGATCGGGCGGAGCGATTGGCCGACGCGCTGGCGGCATGCGCGGCCGGCGAGCGGAGCGGCCTCGACGTCGTGCTGTCGATCGAAGGGCCGCAGATGTTGGGGCTCGCCGACCGAATCCTGAAGCGTCACGACCTCGCGGAAGAAGCCCTTCAGGACGCATTGGTGAGCATTTGGCAGAAGTCGGCGCAGTTTCGACGCGAAAGCGGCTCTGCCCGTGGCTGGATCTATGCGATCCTGCGCAATCGCTGCCTTTCCATTCTGCGGGACGGGCACAGGCTTCAGCTGCTCCCGCCGGACGATCTCGCGGCGCTCCAGGATGCGCGCCAAGACACCGTCGATGATGCGGACTGGACCCAGATGGTGGAGCCGTCGCGGCTCAAGACGTGCCTGGAAGGGCTGGACGACCAGATGCGGGCGGCGATCCTGCACGCCTATGTCGGTGGGTATTCTCACAGTGAGATCGCCGCGCGTCAGTCGGTCCCCCTCGGAACGGCCAAATCGTGGATCCGACGTGGGCTTGTCGCTTTGAGGGAGTGTCTGCAATGAGCATCCACTCGGACGACCTCGCGAACCTTGCCGACGAGTACGTCCTCGGGCTGCTGTCCGAGACGGAGGCGGGCCTGCTCGAGGAGGTGATGGCGCGCGACCCGGCGCTTGCCGCGCGCGTCGGCTTCCTCAGGGATCAACTTTTGCCCCTTGACCTCACCGCAGATGCGCGACGCCCGCCTGAGGGCTTTGTGGCGGCGCTCGATGAGCGGTTGGCGCGCCATGGCTCGGTCGAGCGCAGAGCGGCGCCGGGATCGACGGTCTCAGCCCCGATCGCAAGGTCCGCCGCCCCGGCGAAGTGGAGGTGGCTGCCGGCCGGGCGGTTGGTCGCCGCGACGGTCGGGCTGGCGGTGGGTGTGGTGGTCGGCATCGCGGCCGGCTGGTTCCAGCCGACCCCGGAGCCTGTCGTCATTGCGGTCCTGTTGGACGCAGAGGGCGTGCCGACGGCGGTGATCGAGGATTTCGGGCAGGACCGGGCGCGGGTCCGGTTCGTTGCCGATGTCGAGATTCCGCCCGGCCGTGCGCTTCAGGCGTGGACGCTGCCGTCGCAAGAGCGAGGGCCGACATCTCTCGGCGTCATGTCGGAGATCAGGCCGACATTCCTGCAAGGTCTCGATCTGCCGACCCCGGTCGAGCGGCAACTCTACGAAATCACGTTGGAACCCGCCGGCGGCTCACCGACCGGTCGACCGACCGGCCCCGTTCTCGGCATTGGGTACGCGGCACTGCAGAATTGAATGGAGAATGCTGGATCCAAGCGTCTCCTCCTGCGCCATCAGCGCATTCGGACTGGTTCTCCAATTTCCGAAGTACCGCGGCGGCCCGCAGAATCTGCGCGTGCTCGGCGTCTGAGCTGACACCTCGGCCATCAATCCCCGGCCGTGTTCGCCGCAACGAGCCCACTGGAACCCAGGGCGCCTGAGGCAATGAATCAACCCTCGGATTCTCCCCTAAGCCGGAGGAGAAAAGGTCTCAGCTCAACGGATGAGGTGCTGGCGCTCCTCCAGGGTGTGACCGCCGCCGACATGACGGCCCCTCATTGAGGGGAAGGGTCAAGGATATCAGTGGTTGCCCGCCGCCGACTTCCTACGGTCAATAGGCCGACCCAGGAGAGCCTCCGCCATGGACTTCGTCGCGCTGCAATATTTGCTCGGAATGGCGGGGACGGTTGCCTTCGCGGCGACGGGGGTCGCGGCCGTCGCGCCGAAGCGGGTCGACCTGTTCGGGGCTGTTGTCCTCGGGATCATCACCGCCATCGGCGGCGGGACGATCCGGGACCTCATCCTGGACGTGCCGGTCTTCTGGGCCGTCGACCTCAACTATCTCTGGGTCGCCCTCGGTGCGAGCATGCTCGCGTTCCTGGCGCACAAATCCATGACCCGCGGGCAGATCTACCGCAGCATGCTCTATCTCGATGGCTTCGGGGCCGCGATGTTCGCAATTCAGGCCGCACGGAAGGTCATGGACCTCGATTTCGGACTGCCGCTGGCGCCGATCCTTCTTGGCGTGACCACGGCCATCGGCGGGGGGCTGATCCGTGACGTGCTGGCCGGCAACACCACGCTTCTCATGCGCCGGGATATCTACGCCGTCCCCATCACGCTGGGCTGCGTCGTCTATGCCGCCCTGATGCCTCTCTTTCCCGGGAACGCGGGGACCGTCGGTGTCGTCAGTGTCGCTCTCATCTTCGGAATTCGCTCAGCCGCGATCCGCTGGGATCTCAAGTTTCCGGACTGGCTCGCAACGCGGCCGGACAATAACGGGCTCTAGTATTGCGGCCGTGTTGTTGAGCGCATGCTTCCGGTCGCAAGGTGACACGGTGGGAGGCGGCCCGTCGCGCAAGAATGGGCCACCGGTAGAGGGGCGGGCGGCACAAATATCGGCTTGCTCACGTCTCTCGGGCCCATCACTGTCGACGCGCGTTCTCCGCTAGGGAGATCCCCGTTCGCCTGATCGTATCGATCGAGCGCGACAGAAGGTGGCGAACATGGCTCGCAGGACATCGCGTCTCACCCTTCTGGTTGCCGGGATGGCGAGCCTCATCGCGCCGCCGCTCGCGTCGGCGGCCGACACGGCGGTCGCCGACCGGGTGCAGGCCCTCGTCCCGGCGATCGAGGCCTATGCCGAAGCCGGCATGGCGCTCTTCGATCTGCCGGGGCTCGCAATCGGAATCGTGGCCGACGACACGCTCGTCTACGCCAAGGGGTTCGGCAAGCGGAGCAAGAGCGCAGAAGGCCTCGTCGACACCAGGACGATCTTCCAGATCGGCTCGCTCGCCAAGGCGTTCCTGGCGGCCACCCAGGCGATCATGGTCGATCGCGGCGCCCTGCGGTGGGACGACCGTGTCGTCGATCTCTACCCGTCCTTCCAGATGAAGGACCCTTGGGTCACGCGCGAATTCCGCGTGTTCGACCTGCTCGCGCAGCGCTCCGGGATGCCACCGCTCGCCAATGACCTCGTCATCATGCTCGGCTTCGACGCGGACCGGGCCATCGCCTCGCTAAAGGACGTCGAACCGGTGACGAGCTTCCGCTCGTCCTTCGCCTACACGAACATCACCCATCTCCTGGCGAGCTGCATCGTGGCGGAGGCCGCCGGCGCCGCGACCTGGAATGAGGTTCTCCAGCGCGAACTCCTCGATCCGCTCGGCATGGGCGAGACGACCTATTCGCCCGAGAGCATCGCGGCAGCGCCCAATCATGCCGTCGGTCACCGCTGGTCGCCGGACGGCACGGTCGAGGTCAGCGCCTTCTCGCAGGCCTTTCCCTACCGCCTGGAAGGGGCCGGCAACATCAACTCCAACATCGAGGACATGGCGCGGTGGGTGCGCATGCAACTCGGCACCGGCACGTTTGAAGGCAAGGTGATCGTCCCCGCCGAGGGGCTGACCCGCATGCGCCGCCCGATGGTCGCCGTTGCCGACAACATCACCTACGCGACCGGCTGGATGACCTTGGACACTCCCGAGGGACACATCGTCTGGCACGAAGGAGACGCGCTGAGCTTCGGCTCGTTCATCGGGATGGTGCCGGACCAGAATTTCGGCGTCGTCGTCCTCAGCAACGAGACGAACGTGTCCTTCCCGCCCTCGTTCGGCTTCTGGGTGTTGCGGCAGATTCTCGGCAGTCCCGAGATCGACCTCGTGGCAAACGGGCACGCCGACGCCGTGGCGAATTTCGAAGCCGCGCGGAAGGCGCTGGAGCGCCCCGCATCGGCCCAGCCCGCGCCGCCCCCGGACAGTCTCGTCGGCGATTTCGTTCATCCGAGCATGGGCCGGGCCACGGTGCGGCAGACCGGCGGCGGGCTGAGCATGATGTTCCAGGCGACCGGCGCCGAGCTCAGCCTCGAGCCCGTGGACGGCGCCACCTTCCGCTACGCGCTCGTGCCGGCCGGCGAATTCGGCCCGCTGGCAGAGCTCGACTACATGACGCGCGGCCTCGCCGCATTCTATCCGGGGGAGGGGCCGGGCTTCGATCGGCTGCGCCTTTCCACGCAGGACCATCAGGCCTTCGAGTTTCGACGCGAATGACGACCGGCCGGGCCGCGGCGATCCCGTGGCACAGCCGGCGACGACGGCGAACGCGGCGGCGCCTCGACGCTCTGGTGTCCTTGGCAGGCTTCGCGATGCCGGCCGACGGGCCTCTCGCGTTCGCAACGACGCGGAGCGTCAAGCGGTCGTGACGAAGCCGTTCGTCGGAGCGAGGGTGAGCGCGGCGGCCCTCGGGCGTGTCTCCAGGAGGGACAGGATTTCGTTGTCCGAGATCTCGCCGGCGAGATGGTCGCACCAGACCCGGAAGAGGGTCATTTCGTAATTTCCGAACGACGTGATCATCGCGACATCCGCCGCATCCCGGCCGCGCACCATGAGGATGCGGCCGATCCGCGGCGTGTTGTAGCGCGCGTCAAACGTGTACCATTGGCCGTCGAGAAACGCCTCGAACCAGGCACAGAAATCACCCGGTCCGCTGTTTGGAACGCCGATATCGCCGAGATATCCGCTGGCATATCGTGCGGGAATGTTCATGGCGCGGCAGAGCGCGACGGAAAGCTGCGCGAAGTCGCGGCACACGCCGGTGCACTCCTTGATGGCGTCGACCGCGGTCTTCGTGGGCCGGCCGAACCGGTAGCCGAAGGCGAGGTGATGGTGGACCCAGTCGCAGATGGCGTGGACGCGCGCCCATCCGGGCGGCGTGGCGCCGAACAGCTCCCACGCCTTGGCGACGAGCTCGTCCACCTCGCAATAGCGGCTCGCCATCAGGAAGGTGAGCGTGTCGCTCGGAAGGTCCGCGATCTCGTGCTGACGCGCACCCCAGTCGACCCGGTCCGGCTGACCGCTGTCCTCCACGACGAAATCCGACCAAAGCGTCAGCTCACCGGCGGGCGTGACGAGCCGGGTCCGCCGGTTGCCGAACTCGTCGAGGTAGTTCTCGGTCGGCACATAGGGGTCGGTGCGCACGCAATCCTGGCCGATGATGCGGTTCGCGTAGGTCGAATGCGCGCTGAGGGCGAGCAGCACCGGCGTTTCGCGCTCGGACATGATCCGAATTTCAAAGCCGGCGCGGATGAGCATGCGGGTGTCCTCTGACTGGGCCTTAACCTCAACCGTCAGGTAGTGCGCTTCGGCCGTGATGGGGAGCATTCAAAGACAGGGTGTCCTGAGCGGGGCGGGAGTCGGGCCCTATCCAAGCGCCAAGAGGGTCTTGATCCCGTCGTTGCGGCAACCGCCGCCGTTGCGGCCCTGCCGAGAGTTCATCGGAGCCACAAATTCCGCTAGTCTCGCGTTCGAGTGAGCGTCTTTGCGAAGGGGACGGCAAACTCGTGGCGAAGCTCGGAGAATGGCTGAACACTCTCGGACTAGAGCGCTACGCTGATCTCCTGGCCGAGAACGACGTCGACTATGAAACCTTGTTTCTGTTGAAGGACGAGGATTTCAAGGAGCTTGGCCTATCGCTCGGCCATCGACGGAAGCTTTTGGCGGCATTGGCGGCCGAACGCCTTCCCTCGCCTGAGATCGCGGCAAAGCCCACCCCTGCGCCGGAGGACGAGCCTTCGAGAGACGCGGAGCGCGAGGCCGAGCGGCGCCAGCTGACCGTCTTGTTCTGTGATCTCGCCGACTCGACCGCGTTGTCGGAATCCCTCGACCCGGAAGACCTCCGAACGATCCTCGGCCTCTATCACGATGCCGTCGCGGCGACGGTCAAGGACAATGGAGGCCACGTCGCGAAGCTTCTGGGTGATGGGGTGCTCGCCTATTTCGGTTGGCCCGAAGCGCGTGAGAACGCCGCTGAATGCGCTGTCCGGGCAGGTCTGGCGGCGGTGGAGGCGGTGCGGTCCATCGAGGCTGCCGGGCGGACGCTTGCCGCGCGTGTCGGCATCGCCACCGGGCCGGTCGTCGTCGGCGATGCCACGAGCGCGGCGACGTCGGAACGGGGGGCCATCGCCGGGGCGACGCCGAACCTCGCCGCGCGGCTTCAGTCTGAAGCAGAGCGCGGGGAGGTCGTCATCCACCATGGGACGCGGCGGCTGATCGGGTCGTCCTTCGAGATGGAGGCCGCCGGCGAGCGGGCGCTGAAGGGGTTCGCGGCACCGGTCGCGATGTGGCGCGTCACGGGCATTGCCCGGACCGAGAGCCGTTTCGATGCACTGCATGGCGGCACGCTGACCGAGTTCGTCGGGCGCGAGCACGAGATTGGCCTGCTCAACGACCGCTGGCGGCAGGCTCGCGGCGGCGAAGGGCAGATCGTGCTTCTCTCCGGCGAGGCCGGTATCGGCAAGAGCCGGATCTTGCGCGAAGTCGCCAGCGGCTTCGCGAGCGAGGATTGCACGGTCCTGCGCCTCCAGTGCTCGCCGCACGAGGTCAACGCCGCGTTCGCCCCGGCGATCGCGGAGATCGAGGCGACGGCGGGGCTGTCGCTGGAGGCCGATCCTTTGGACCGTCTGGCCAAGCTCGAAACCCACCTCGCGGAGATGTTCGAGCACGTCGAGGAGGTGGCCCCGCTCTTTGCGGCCCTCCTTCGCCTGCCGACCGACCGCTACGAGCCCGTCGAGATGGGGCCGCAGCGGCGCAAGCAGCAGACGGTCGCGTTCCTCGCCGAGCGGGTCGCGCGTCTCGCCGCGAAGACGCCCGTCGTGATCCTGTTCGAGGATGTCCACTGGATTGACCCGTCCACCCTCGAGGCGCTGCAGGCGCTCGTTCCGCGGGTGGAGGTCCTGCCCATTCTGATCGTGGTGACGCACCGGCCGGAATTCTCGAACCGCTGGGCCGGGTACGGCCACGTCACCGCCCATTCGCTCGGCCGCCTCGGTCGCGGGGACCGGCGCATGATCGCCGAGAGGGTGGCGCGCGGCAAAGCGCTGCCGGCGGAGCTGTTGGAACGGATCGTCGTTCAGACCGATGGCGTGCCGCTCTTCGTCGAAGAGCTGACGAAATCGGTGATCGAGGCCAATCTTCTCGAGGAGAGGGGCGACCGCTATGTCCTGACCGGGCCGCTGCCGGCGCTCGGCCTGCCATCGACGCTGCACGATTCGCTGATGGCGCGGCTCGACAGGCTGGCTCCGGTGCGGGGTGTCATCCAGGCCGCGGCCTGCATCGGCCGCGAGTTCGACGCCGATCTCCTCGGCGCGGCGCTCGCGATGGCGCGCGAGTCGCTCGATCACGCGCTCGCCCAGTTGACGGACGCCCAGCTCATCTTCCCGCGCGGCGGCGCGGACACGGACCGCTATGTCTTCAAGCACGCCCTCGTCCAGGACGCCGCCTATGGCAGCCTCCTGTCCGCGACCAGGCAGAATCTCCACGGCAAGCTGGCCGAGGCGTTGGCGCGGCAGAGCGATCCGGACGTGCTCGCTCTCGCGCGGCACCGCGCCGAGGCGGGGCAACACGCCGAGGCGGCGCGGCTCTATCTCGATGCCGGGCGGCGCTCGCTGGCCGTCAACGCGCTGCCGGAGGCGGTGGGGGCGTTGGAATTGGGGCTCGTCGCGGCCGGCGCGTTGCAGCCGTCGGCGGACCAGGAACGCCTCGCGCTCGACCTGCGCGTCGCGCTCGGCACGGCGCGGATGGCCTGCTTCGGCTGGGCGCATCCCTCGGTGGCGGAGGCGTTCGAGCCGGCCTTCACGCTGGCCGCTTCGTTCGGCGACGAGGACGCCTTCGTCTCGATCCTCTGGGGGCTGTGGGTCCATTACCAGACCCGCACGGACTTCCCGCAGGCCCATTCGTGGCTGGCGCGGTTGAAGACCGTCGCGTCCGAGATGCCGCAATCCGACCTCCCCGCGGTCTACGACATGTCGGCGGGCTGCCAGTCCTTCTGGGAGGCTGACTATGATCGGGCCGTTGCCCACACCGACCATCTTCGCGACCACTATTGCGGACCGCGCCACTCCCGGCTGGCGGCGCTGACGAACCACGATCCGCTCGTCTTCGCCCAGCACTGGGCGGGGAGCCTCGCCGACTGGATCCGCGGCCATCCCGATCGCTCGGTTGCGCGCATGGACGAGGCGATCGACATCGCGCGGCGGGTCGGGCACCCCTTCAACCTCGCCTTCGCCCTCACGGCCGGGACGACGAGCCTCCTCTATCTCGACGAGATCGACCGCCTGCTCGCCTTCTGCGACGAGGCGCAGGCGATCGTGACGGACGAAGCGCTCGGGCCGTTCTCGGAGCGGGTCATGGTCATGCAATGGCGCGGGGGAGCGCTCGTCCAGCGCGGCGAATACGAGACCGGGCACGCGCTTCTGCGTCGCGGCAACGACTTCTGGAACGAGAGCGGCGGACGCGTGTGCAACGCGATGTTCCGAAGCTGGATCGTGCGGGGCCTCACCGGCCTCGGCCGCGTGGAGGAGGCCGCCGCACTGAACGTCCTCAACATCGCGCATTGCCGCGAAACCGGCGATCGCTACATGCTGCCCGAATGCCTGCGTCTCCAGGGAGAGCTCGCTCTTTCCTCCGATGTCGAGGAAAGCGCTCGCGCCGAACGCCTGTTCCGCGAGGCACTCGACACGGCACGCGAACACCGTGCGCGCTCCTGGGAGCTGCGCGCGGCAACCTCACTCGCGCGCCTGCTGATCGAGTCCGGTCGAAAAGTCGAGGCCGTGTCCTGCCTCGAACCGGTCACGAATGGCTTCGCCGGCGGCGCAACGACCAGGGACCTTGCGCGCGCCATCGAAACGCTCGACTCAGCGTGCTGATTGCCCGTCCGGTACGGAGAGCGATGGAGTCGGCGCCAGCCCAACCCAGCACCTCAGAAGTCACGCCCCAATACGCCAGAAAGCGTACCCCATTCGGGACTTCGCCCGCGCCTCCTGCGCTTCGTATCCGTAGAGTGCGGCGCGGTTGAAGGGGGCGATCCGGAGATCGGCGAGGGCTTCGCGGGCAGCGCCGCGCCAGTCGCGAGCGGCCGTCGGGGTCGCGTTGATCAGCATCGAGGTTCGCGTCTCGGCGTCGTAGGGTGCCCAGGCAGGGAGGCGGTCGGTGTTCGGGTTGCCGGTGCGGGCGGAGGCGGCGAAGGCGCTCATCATGTTGAGCGCCTTCGCCGGGTCCGACTCACCTGCGCCGATCGTTGCCCCGGCCGCGTCCATCGTCCCGAAGACGATCGGGAAGTCGACCGCGTGCGGCGCGCCGAGAACGCCGCCCATCGCCGGAAACGTCTAGGTAAGATTGACCATCCAGGCCCGCGCCCGGCCGGGTGTTGCCGACTTCATCTCGGCGACATGGGCGAGCGGCACGCGGAACTGCACTTCGGAGCAGACGGCGAAGAGTGTGTCGGACGGCGCCATCGCCGGCGCGTCCTCGCGATAGGCCTCGACGATCTCGGCCACCTTGGCATCGTCCACCCCGAAGCCGCGCATTGAGCCCCTGGCGCTTCAGCAAGGACGGGAAGGAGATCCGCGTGGGCCCCAACCGGACGGGTCGTCTTCAGCGGCGGCGGCCTTCGGCTGAGCGCGGCCATCGGTCGCCTCGGGATCGCCGCCATGCTGGAGACGATCGCGGCGCCCTATCTGGCCGATAGACGGCTGATGCATGTCCTCGACGAATGGGCGCCGTTCCCCGGCTTCCACCTCAACGAGCCGAGCCGGCGCGAGCATTCCCCAGGCCTCCGCCCTCGTCGTCGACGCGCTCCGCTAGCGCGGCTGAACCCGCTGCCCGGCACTGCTCCGGGGATCGTCGCCGCCCTGCAGGGGATGCCAGTCGCGCATGTCGGGGAGCCACAGATAGCGGGCGGCGGCGGCCTCGGCGATGGCGTGGGCCTCCTCGCCCGGGCGGCGGGCGGTGTCGACGAAGAGGGCGCCGATGCCATGGGCACGCAGCGTTCGCGCGGCGGCGACCGCGTCTTCGTGCGCCCGCGCGCGACCCGGGGTTCCGTCACGGCCGACATTGGCGCGGCCGTCGCTCAGGATCACGACGGAGGGCGTGCGCCCTTTGCGCGTGACCTCGTCGCAGACGAGGCGTGCGGCCTCGAGGCCGGCGGCGAGCGGCGTTCCCCCGCCGCCCGGCAGGCCGCCGAGGAGGCGGTTGGCGCGCGTCAGGGAGCGGGTGGGGGGGACGATGGTCTCGGCCTCCGCGCCGCGAAAGGCGATGAGGGCGACGTTCGCCCGCCGCGAGTAGGATTCGGCGAACATGCGCCCGATCGCGCCCTTGGCCTCGGCCAGCCGCGCCGCCGCCATCGAGCCGGACGCGTCGACGAGGAAGATCGTGACGCTCTCCCGCCGGTCCTTGTAGCGGCGGATGCGGAAGTCTTCCGGCCGGACGATCAGGCGCGTCGGGCCGAGGGTCGGGGGCGCGCCTGCGCGGCGGATGGGTTGCCACGGCGCGGCCGCGCGAAGCGTGTCGACGAGGGCGAGCCGTGTTCGCTCGCGGGGTCGGCCGGACCGTGTGCCGGTCGGCCGGCCGCGCAGGCCCGAGGCCTGGGTGGCGCCCGTCCCGCGCGAGGCCGCCGCCGCCGCGCGGCCGACGGCGCGGTCGAGAGCGTCGAGGAGACCTCGCGGCAGTGCGGAGAGCACGGCCTCGACGAGCTGCTCCGCATCCGAGGGGGCAGGCGGGGTGTCGCGCTCGGCCATCTCGCGATCGGACGGCGGCTCGGGCGCGCCATCGTTCGCCTCGGGTGCCGCCTCGTCGGGCGGCTCCGTGTCGGCGGGCGCGTCTTCCGGGAGGGCGCGGTCTGGGATCTGCGTCGCCCGTGGCAGGAGGACGAGCCGGGTTGCGAGGCCGACATCCGCCTCGCTCACCGCGTCCCGGCCCGCGAGTGCGGCGAGCACCCGTGCGACGCACAGCGCGTGGAGCGGGGCCCTCAGCGAGGCGATCCCGAAGGCGAAGGCGAGGCTCGCGACGGCCTCCGTGATCTCGTCGCTCACCGCGATCGTCGGAAGCCGCCTCCGAGCGCTTGCGAGGCGCGCCGGGTCGGCCGGCGGCGCGTCGGCGGCACCGATGGCGGGATCATTGAGGTCGAGGTGGAGCGCCAGGCGGTCGCGGAGCGCGGCACCGAGGCCTTCGCCCTCGCCGATCCCCTCGTCGAGGGCGACCGCGCCGAAGCGCGCGGGGATCCGCGCGGCAAAGCCGTCCCGCTCCACGGCGACAGCGCCGGTGTCGAGCGCGCTCGCGATGATCGCCGTCGTCTCCGGCGGCTGCCGCTCGGCCATCGCGAGGAGGGCGAGGCCGCCATCGAGCCCGCCGAGGATGCCCCGCTCGCGGACGGGCACGCCGCACCGGAGGGTCTCGGAAAGGTCCAGCCCGCCGACCAGCCGGTCCGCGCCGACCGTTGCCGGGATCTTGCGTAAGGGCACGCCCCGCGGGAGCCGCGCCGCGAGCGCTGCGAGCCAGCGATCACGCGACGGACCCGCCCGCGCGACGAGGTGGATGCCGCCGAGGCCGATCCAATCCACCGCCAGAATGTCGGCGGCGAGGGCGGCGAGGTCGACGGGGCGCACCTCCGCAGCGCCGCCAGCGCGCGTTGTCACGGCCCGAAGATCTCGGCGATGGCGCGGTCGACGCGGGCCGTCGAGCCGGTCTCGTCCAGCGGGTCACGGCGGAGGCGATGGCGCAGCGTCATCGGCGCGACGCGGCGGATCTCGTCATCCCCGACCGCGCCGGCGCCGTCGAGCGCCGCGACGGCGCGGGCGGCGCGGATGAGGGTCAGCTCGCCGCGCAACCCGTCGGTGCCGAGCGCGAGGCAAAGCTGGGCGGCGCGCTCGACCGCGCTGTCCGGCACGGCAATCCTCGCGAGCCGCTTGCGCGCGGCGGCGAGGTTGCGCGCGAGTGCGGCGTCCGCGTCCTTCCAGGTCGCGGCGAAGGCCTCGCGGTCGCGCTCGAACGCGTCGCGCCGGCGCACGACCGTCACCCGCGTCGCGAGGTCCTGCGGCGTCTTCACGTCGACGCTGAGGCCGAATCGGTCGAGGAGCTGCGGGCGCAGCTCGCCCTCCTCGGGATTGCCGCTCCCGATGAGCACGAAGCGGGCGGGATGGCGGATGCTGAGACCCTCGCGCTCCACGACATTCTCGCCGGAGGCGGCGACGTCGAGGAGGAGGTCCACGAGGTGGTCCTCCAGGAGGTTCGCCTCGTCGATATAGAGGAAGCCGCGATGGGCGCGGGCGAGGAGGCCCGGCTCGAACACCTTCTCGCCACAGGTGAGCGCCCGTTCGAGGTCGATCGCCCCGACCACCCGGTCCTCCGTCGCGCCGAGCGGCAGGTCCACCACCGGCACCGGGACGGCGCGGGTCGTGGTGCGCCTCGCCGCCTTCAGCCGGCAGCCTTCGACGCAGGTGTCCCCCGTGGGCGCGCAATTGTAGCGGCATCCCTCGACCGCCTGCATCGGCGGCAGCAGCCCCGCAAGGCCGCGCACGGCGGTCGATTTGCCGGTCCCCCGGTCGCCGAAAACGAGGATGCCGCCGACGGTCGGATCGACGGCGACGATCATCAGCCCGAGCTTCATCTCATCCTGGCCGGCGATCGCGGAGAAAGGGTAGGCCGTCCGCCGCTCCGCCTTCGGCGCGGCGGGCCGGTGGCCACCGCGGCGACCCGCCTTGGTGGCGCACGGCTCGGCGTGATCGGCCGCGCTGGTGAAGGCGTCCGGCGTCGGGGGTGTGGCGCGCTGGTCCATGTGAGTTCCGTTGCGAGCGATCGGGATTGTCCCGTCCTTCGCCGTCAACGTCAACAAGAATTGACACTATGGAGTGTCTTGTTGTCCTGTCATCTTGTTCGCCAGTGGGGGGCTGCCGCATCATCCGCCATGTTCGATTTCGCCAAACCAGATTGGGCGGTCGAGGGGAAAAACTGGCCGCTGCGCGACTGGAGCCGCTTCTGTGACGCGGGCGGGATGCGCTGGCACGTCCAGACGGGCGGGGCGGGCCCGGTCTGCCTCCTTCTGCACGGGACGGGGGCGTCGACCCACTCCTGGCGGGGCCTCGCGCCGCTTCTCGCCGCGCATTTCACCGTCGTCGCGCCGGATCTGCCGGGGCACGGCTTCACCGCGACGCCGCGCGGTGTCGGCCTTTCGCTGGGGGTGATGGCGCGGCTCGTCGGCCGCCTGGTGGCGCATCTGGAGGTCGAGCCGGCGCTCGTCGTCGGGCACTCGGCGGGGGCGGCGATCGGGCTCAGGATGGCGATCGACCGGTCGATCGTGCCGGCCGGCATCGTCGGCCTCAACGCGGCGCTGCGGCCCTATCGCGGCGCGGCGGGGCCGCTCTTCTCGATGATGGCGAAGGCGCTCTTCGTCAATCCGCTCGCGCCGCGCATCTTTTCGGCGAGCGCCCGCGACCCGCGGCGGGTTGCGAAGCTGCTCGCGAGCACCGGCTCGCCGCTCGATGCCGAAGGCGTCGCCTACTATCAGCGCCTCCTCACGTGTCCGGGCCACGTCGCGGGGGCGCTCTCGATGATGGCGGGCTGGGACCTCGCCGGCCTGCAGGACGATTTCCCCCGCCTGAAGCCGGAGGTGCTGCTCGTCGCGACGGTCGGGGACCGTGCCGTCCCGCCGGCCGGCGCGTTCGAGGCGGCGCGCCGGATCCCCGATGCGCGGGTGGTGACGCTGCCCCGTCTCGGCCACCTCGCGCACGAGGAGGACGCGCGCGCGATCGCCTCGGTCATCGAGCGCTTCGCGGGCGAGATCGGTGTGCGCGTTCCCGAAGCGGCCTCCGCCTGACGCGGTTGGACGGATGGACGCGCGGACTGTCACGCCTAATTTACACGAGGGCCTTCGCGGTCCGGTGACCGGCCGCGGCCGACGCCCACATCGGGGCAGGACGGAAGGAGCGTTCCTTTGAGCATGATCGAGAACTGGCCGGCGCTGCTGGTGTTCATCGCGGTCAATTGCGCGGCCGCCGCCACCGGCGGCATCTTCCGTCCCGGCCGCTGGTACGAGACGCTGCGAAAGCCCTCATGGACCCCGCCGAACTGGCTGTTCGGGCCCGCGTGGAGCCTCCTCTATGCCGCGAACGCGTTCGCGGGCTATCTCGTCTGGCAATATGGGGGACCGGGCGACATCACCGTCGCGATGGCCTTCTACGCGCTGCAGCTCATCCTGAACGGGTGCTGGTCGGCGATCTTCTTCGGCATGCGGCGGCCGGACCTCGCGTTCGGCGAGCTGATCTTCCTGTGGCTCGCCATCCTCGGCACGATCCTCACCTTCTGGCCGCTGCGCACCGACGCGGCGCTGCTGCTCCTGCCCTATCTCGCCTGGGTCACGTTCGCCGGGGCGCTGAATTTCGCGGTCTGGCAGCTGAACGCGCCCCAGCGCCGATCGGCCTAGCGGCGAGGGGGCGGGCCGGTGGACGCGGGCATCGGATCCGGCGCGGCGGCGCTCGTCGAGATGGGGCTGGTCTTCGGCATCGTCCTCGCCATCGCCTTCTATCAGCTCTGGTCGATCCGGCGGACGATCGCGCGACGCAAGGCCCTTGAGGCCGCAACGCGGCCGAGCGGGGAGGAGTCGCGCGATCAGGTCGGGCGGCGCGGCATCCGGTAGGGGAGGAGGGCCTGCACCCAGCGGCTCGCGAAACGGTCGAGATCGACGCTCTCGTGAATGGTCTCGGCCGCCTCCCCGAAGAGGCGCATCCCGACGATGCTGCGGGTGTAGAAGGGCGTGTCCTCCAGCGTGCGCGTGATGCGCGCCCCGTCCGGGTCGTCGGAGCGGGTGCGGCGCGGCAGGAGCCAGTTGGTGCGGCGAAGGTGGCGCACGGGCGGCGGCTCGATCGCCTCCGCACGGCCCGCCGCGTCGAAGCGGACGGCGAGGTCGCTGGAGCCACCGTCCCGGCCGACCGCCTCGTAGAAGACCACGCACCGTTTGCCGAGGTGGCTGCGCGACCAGTGCCAGCGCCGGAACCCCGCCTCCAAGGGCGCGTCCCCCCAGTTCATGTCGAGATAGGCCCGGCCCGACCAGGACACTGCCGGAGCGCGCATCCGTACCTCGATGCGGGCGGTGGGGGCCGTCGGATGCCAGACGTGGGCGCCGTCCTTGGACAGCGCGAAGGGGTGCGGGTTGGCGGACTCCGGGATGATTCGGATCGTCCCCTCGGCGCGGCGGGGGATCGGCGTCGCGCGCTCCTCGACGCGGGCGACGAGGGCGTCGCCCTCCCATCTGAGGCTGCTCGGGCCGATCGCGAGGTGATCGTCGCCGCGCGTCACGGCCGCCGCCCCGCGTTCGGTCATCGTCCAGCGGGGCGCGCTGCCATAGAGGCAGAGATTGAAGGCGCTGTGGTCGAGCGGGAGAGCGCGGCCGGCGGCGCGATAATAGGGGGAAAAGACGCTGCCGATGAAGGCGATCAGCGTGAGGGCGTGCCGTCCGTCATCGCTCAGCGCGTCGACATACCACCAGCGATAACCACCGGGCGGAACCGCGGCTGCGAAGTAAAGTCCGAGAGGATCGCGGCGGCGGCCTTCCGGCCGGAGAGCGCCACCATCGGCACCCCCGGACCCGGATGGGCCCCGCCGCCCACGATATAGAGGCCGGGCACCTTCGTGCGCGCCGGGGGACGGCCCATCGCCGCCGCCCACCCGTGCATCGCCTTGCCGTAGAGCGCGCCGCCGCTCGCCGGAAACATCGTCGCGAAGGCGCTCGGCGTTGTCGTGACCATCCGGTCCGGACGGACGGTGAGCGTCAAACCGCAGCGCGCCATCAGCGCGAAGGCTCGTGTCTGGCATTCCTCGATCTCCGCTCGTGGCAGGGTGCGCTGGTCGGCGGTGGCGGGGGCGTTGATGACGACGAGGAAGCGCTCGTCCTCGGGGGAGGCGTCCGCGCCGGTGTCCCGGTCCTGCGCGCAGAGGTAGACGGTCGGCGCGTCGGGGAGCCGCCGCCGATGGAAAAGGTCCTTGAACTCGGCGCGATAGTCGGCACCGAAGAAGACCGTGTGGCGCGACGGCCGGAACCCTTCCGGACGGGCGAGGAAGGCCATCGTCAGCCCTGACAAAGAGCGTTGCCCGCGGCGCACCGGCGGCACCGCCGATCGCGCGCCGGGGCCGAAGAGGCCCGTCCCGAAAGCCGAGATGTCGGCGTTGCTGACGACGGCGTCCGCCGCGATCGGCTCACCGTTCGCGAGCCGCACGCCCGTCACGCCGCGCGCGTCCGTGGTGATCTCTGCGACGTGCGCGTTGCAGCGGATGGTTGCCCCATGCCGGACCGCGAGGTCGGCGAGCGCCTTCGCGACGCTCCAGATGCCGCCATCCACCGACCAGCAGCCCTCGCGCTCGACGTGGGCGATCAGCATCATCGTCGCGGTCGTCTCGAAGGGGGATGCCCCGACATAGGTGGCGTAGCGGCCGAAGAGCTGGCGCATCCGCGCGTCGCGGAAATATTTGCCGAGCCCGCTCCACATCGTCTCGAGCGCCTTCAGCTTGCCGAGCGTCGCAAGCCCCTCGCGCGAGGCGAAGAGGGTCGGCGTCGACCGGTCGGACAGGAGGAACGGCTCCTTCGCGATCCGGAACATCTCGGCGGTGTCGGCGCAGAAGCGGCGATAGCCGGCCGCCTCCGCCGCGCCGGCGAATTGCGCGATCGCGTCCGCCGTGGCGTCGACGTCCTCGTGCAGGTCGAGATGGGATTGGCCATCCCACACGTTGCGGGAGATCACCGGGAGGCGTCTCAGCGAGACCGCCGCGTCGAAGGAGGCGCCGGCGGCCGCGAAGAGGGCGTCGAACACCCACTTCATCGTCAGCACCGTCGGCCCGGCGTCGATCGGCCGGCCCTCGATCGTGATCCGCCGCATCTTGCCGCCGACGGTCGCGGCCCGTTCGAGCACGGTGACGTCGGCGCCGCGCGCGGCAAGCTCCACGGCGCTCGACAACCCGCCGATTCCGGAGCCCACGACGACGACCCGATCCCGCCTCAAGGCGACCTCCGATGCCGGTTGACAATTTCCGGCGTCAGTGTCCAATTTTATTTACGAATAATAGTGTCAATATTACTTGTCATGCAATGGGGGACGCCATGGAGCCTGCGGGGGCGAGGATCGAAGCAGCGCTGACACGGGCGCTCTCCGTGGCCTGTGGCCCGGACCATGATGGCGAGCGGCGGGGCCCGAAGCGGCTCGGGAGGGCCATGCACCACGCGGTCTTTCCGGGCGGCGCGCGGATCCGCCCGCGCCTCGCGCTCGCCGTCGCCGATGCGTGCGGCGACGATCACCCGACGCTCACCGATGCGGGCGCGGTGGCGATCGAGCTCCTGCACTGCGCATCGCTGGTCCACGACGACCTTCCCGCCTTCGACGACGCCGACACCCGCCGGGGGAAGCCGTCAGTTCACGCCGCGTTCGGCGAACCGCTCGCGATCCTGACCGGCGACGCCCTGATCGTCCTCGCCTTCGAGGTCCTGGGGCGCACCATTCCGGTCGCGCCCGAGCGGGCGGCGGCGCTGATCGCGACGGTCGCCGGCGCGGTCGGGGCGCCGAACGGCATCGTCGCGGGCCAGGCCTGGGAGTGCGAGGAGGCGATCGACCTCAGCCACTATCACCGTGCCAAGACCGGCTCGCTCTTCGTCGCTTCCGTCGTCTGCGGCGCGCAGGCGGCGGGTGCCGACCCCGCGCCGTGGCGCGCGATCGGGGAGTCGCTCGGCGAGGCCTACCAGGTGGCGGACGACATCCGCGACGCGACGGCGACGGCGTGCGAGATCGGCAAGCCCGTGCTGCGGGACGCGGCGCTCGGGCGGCCGAGCGCGGTGACCGAGCTTGGCCTGCGCGGCGCGATCGAGCGCGTGGAGGGCCTCGTCGCCGCCGGTGTCGCGGCCATTCCGGACTGTCCCGGCGCGCACGCGCTGAGGGCGCTGCTCGCGGCCCAGTCGCAGCGCTTTCTCCCGAAGGGGCTGTCGCGGCGCGCAGCGTGAGGGCGGGCATGGGGGAGGCGGCCGAGATCCCCGGCCGCGCCCTGTCGGTCGGCGACCGGATCCGCCGCCTCCGCGACCGTGTCCTCAGCGATCCGGCGTTCCTGCGCTGGGCGGGCGGCACGATGCTCGGGCGCGCCATCTCGCGGCGCGAGTCGCGGGCGATGTTCGACGTCGCGGCGGGCTTCGTCTACGCGCAGGTCCTCACCGCCGCGGTGCGCCTGCGTCTCTTCGAGACCCTCATGGAGGGGCCGCTGACGGTCGGCGATCTCGCCCGCCGGCTCGGCCTGCCCGAGCGGTCGACGGATCTCCTCCTCCTCGCGGCGGAGCCGATGCGGCTCGTCGAGCGGCGCAGCGGCGGCCGGTGGGGGATCGGCCGCCGGGGTGCGGCGCTCTTCGGCAATGCCGGCCTCATCGCGATGATCCGCCACCACGACCTCTTCTACCGAGAGCTCGCCGACCCCGTCGCGCTCCTGAAGCGCGGGACGAGCGAGGCGATGGGCGCGTTCTGGCCTTATGCGGGGGCCGCCGCGCCGGGCGCCATCGCCGCCGACAGCGTCGCCCCCTATAGCCGCCTGATGGCGGCCTCGCAGAGCTTCCTCGCGCCCGAGATCCTCGCCGCCTACAAGTTCGGCCGCCACCGCCACCTCGTCGACGTCGGCGGCGGGGAGGGGGTGTTCGCGATCGCGGCGGCCGAGCGATATCCGGCCCTTCGCGTGACGGTGGTGGACCTGCCGCCGGTCGCGGCGCGGGCGCGGGAGCGGATCGACGACGCGGGGCTCGGCGGGCGGGTCGACGCAATCGGCGCCGATTTCGTCCGCGACGCTCTCCCCGAGGGCGCCGACATCGTGTCCCTCGTGCGGATCGTCCACGACCACGACGATGCGGTCGCGCTGGCGCTCCTGCGCAATGTCTTCGCGGCGCTGCCGCCGGGCGGGACCGTGGTGATCGCCGAACCGACCGCCGGGGCCGCGGCCGCGCCGGGAATCGCGAGCTATTTCGCCCTCTATCTCCTCGCCATGGGCACCGGCCGGCCGCGCACGATTGCCGAACTGTCCAACCTTCTCACCACTGCCGGATTCCGTTCAGTGCGTTGTCTTCGCGACCGGAATCCGATCGCGACGCGCGTCGTGACGGCGAAAGTCCCGGTTCGATTGTAAAGACGAATTGACACTTAAGAATGTAAATCTAGAATGACACTTGGATATGGGGAGGACACGCTCCGCATAAGGAGCGGCAACACCATGCAGACCGCCGCCGTCATCATAGAGAGCCCCTTCGGCATCGCGCTCCGCGATCTCGAACTTGCCGAGCCGGGCGCTTCGGACGTGGTGGTCGATGTCCTTCACTCCGGCATCAGCACGGGAACGGAGCGGCTGCTCTGGTCGGGCCGGATGCCGCCCTTTCCCGGCCTCGGCTATCCGCTCGTTCCCGGCTACGAATCGGTCGGCATCGTCACCCACGCCGCGCCCCAATCGGGCCGGCGGGTGGGGGAGACGGTGTTCGTTCCGGGCGCGCGATGCTTCACCGAGGCGCGCTGCCTCTTCGGCGCGACGGCCGGCACGCTGGTCGCCGCCGGCGACCGGGTGATCCCGGTCGACCCCTCGCTCGGCGCCGAGGCGGTGCTTCTCGCCCTCGCGGCGACTGCGCGCCACGCCCTTGCCGGTGGCCCGCTGCCGGACCTCATCGTCGGACACGGCGTGCTCGCGCGCCTCCTCGCGCGCCTCGCGGTGGCGGACGGCGGCGCACCGACGGTGTGGGAGACGCGGCCTGAGCGGCGGAGCGGTGCGACAGGCTATCAGGTGCTCGATCCGGCCGATGACGTGCGCCACGACTACCGCACGATCTGCGACGTCAGCGGCGACAGCGACCTCCTCGACGCCCTCGTCCGGCGGCTCGCGCCGGGCGGTGAGATCGTGCTCGCCGGCTTCTACGCCGAGCGGCTGAGCTTCGCCTTTCCCCCCGCCTTCATGAAGGAGGCGCGGCTGCGCATCGCCGCGCAGTGGCAGCCGGACGACCTTGCCGCCGCCGCGCGGGCCGTCGCCGACGGCACGCTGTCGCTCGACGGGTTGCTGACGCACAGCGCGCCCGCGACCGACGCCGGCACCGCCTACCGCACGGCATTCGACGATCCCGCCTGTCTCAAGATGGTTCTCGACTGGAGCTGATGCGCCGATGGACATCCACGACACCGGCGCCCGCAGCGCCTCCGAGATCCACGCGGACCTGCGCAAGGAGGCGGCGATCGAGCCCGACGCCCCGGCCACCGGCCCGGTGACGAAGGAAACACAGATCATCGCGATCTACGGCAAGGGCGGGATCGGCAAGTCGTTCACCCTCTCGAACCTCAGCTACATGATGGCCCAGCAGGGCAAGCGCGTGCTCCTCATCGGCTGCGATCCGAAGTCGGACACGACCTCGCTGCTGTTCGGCGGCAAGGCGTGCCCCACGATCATCGAGACCTCCTCCAAGAAGAAGCTCGCCGGCGACGACCTCACGATCGAGGACGTCTGCTTCAAGCGCGACGGGGTGTTCGCGATGGAGCTCGGCGGCCCGGAGGTCGGGCGTGGCTGCGGCGGTCGCGGCATCATCCACGGCTTCGAGCAGCTCGAGAAGCTCGGCTTCCACGACTGGGATTTCGACTATGTGCTCCTCGACTTCCTGGGAGACGTGGTGTGCGGCGGCTTCGGCCTGCCGATCGCGCGCGACATGTGCCAGAAGGTGATCGTCGTCGGCTCGAACGATCTCCAGTCCCTCTACGTCGCGAACAACGTCTGCTCGGCGGTCGAATATTTCCGCAAGCTCGGCGGCAATGTCGGTGTCGCCGGTCTCGTCGTGAACAAGGATGACGGCACGGGCGAGGCGGCGGCGTTCGCCGAGGCGGTCGGCATTCCGGTGCTGGCGGCGATCCCGGCCAACGAGGATATCCGCCGCAAATCAGCGAACTACCAGATCGTCGGCCGGCCGGGCAGCCCCTGGGCCTCGCTGTTCGAGGCGCTGGCGAAGAACGTCGCCGAAGCGCCGCCGGTGCACCCGACGCCGCTCTCCTCGGACGGTCTCCTCGGCCTCTTCTCGGCCGACGACACGGGGGCGAACGTGCGCCTCCAGCCGGCGAGCCAGGCCGATATGCGCGGCGTCGACTATGTCGAGAAGCGCTCCCTCGAAGTGATCTACGACGGGGCCTGACCGATGGATCTGCTGAGCCGCCTCGATCGCCAGCGAAACGGCAGCGCCACCCCGGAGGCGGATGCGCCGCGCGCGGAGGGCCCGCCCGCCGAGGAGGGCGCGGGCTGTCACGCCGGGGCCGCGACCCTGCGGGAGGCGGCGGAGGCGGCCGGCAAGTCCGACGTCCTCGCGCGCTATGCCGAGGACTATCCCAAGGGGCCGCACGACCAGCCGCAATCGATGTGTCCGGCATTCGGCTCGCTGCGGGTGGGGCTCAGGATGCGGCGCACCGCGACGATCCTCTCCGGCTCGGCCTGCTGCGTCTACGGCCTCACCTTCACCTCGCACTTCTATGGCGCGAAGCGGACCGTCGGCTACGTCCCGTTCGATTCGGGCAGCCTCGTCACCGGCAAGCTCTTCGAGGACATGCGCGAGGCGGTCTTCGCGATCGCCGACCCCGACCAGTATGACGCGATCGTGGTGACGAATCTGTGCGTTCCGACCGCGTCCGGCGTGCCCTTGCAGCTGTTGCCGAAGGAGATCAACGGCGTGCGGATCGTCGGGATCGACGTGCCGGGCTTCGGCGTGCCGACCCACGCCGAGGCGAAGGACGTCCTCGCCGGCGCGATGCTCCACTATGCCCGATGCGAGGCGGAGGCCGGCCCCGTCGCCCCGCCGCGCCAGCGCACCGACCTGCCGACGGTAACGCTCCTCGGCGAGATGTTCCCTGCCGATCCGGTCGGCATCGCCGCGATGCTGGCGCCGATGGGACTTGCGGCCGGCCCCGTGGTCCCGACGCGCGAATGGCGCGAACTCTATGCCGCGCTCGACTGCGCCGCCGTCGCCGCGATCCATCCCTTCTACAAGGCCTCGATCCGCGAGTTCGAGGCGGCGGGTCGCGCGGTCGTCGCCTCCGCCCCCGTCGGCGTCGACGGCACGGCGGACTGGCTCGACGCCGTCGGCGCCGCCTGCGGGATCGCGGCGGCCCAGACGGGCGCGGCGAAGGACGCCGCGGTCGGCGCGATCCGGGCGGCGCTCGGCCGGACCCCGATCAACGGGCGCATCACGCTGTCGGGCTATGAGGGGTCCGAGCTCCTGGTGGCGCGGCTTCTCGTCGAGAGCGGAGCGGAAATTCCCTATGTCGGCACGGCCTGTCCGCGGACGCCCTGGTCCGAGCCGGACCGTGCGTGGCTCGAGGCGCGCGGCGTCACGGTCATCTACCGCGCCTCGCTTGAGAACGACCTCGCGGCGGTCGACGCGTTCGCGCCCGACCTTGCGATCGGCACGACCCCCGTCGTGCAGCACGCGAAGGCGCGCTCGATCCCGGCCCTCTACTTCACGAACCTCATCTCGGCGCGGCCGCTGATGGGTGTCGCAGGGGCGGGCTCCCTCGCGAGCGTCGTCAACGCGGCGCTCGCCAACAAAGACCGCTTCGCCGCGATGACCGCCTTCTTCGACGGCGTCGGCACCGGCCACGCGGCCGGGGTCTGGCAGGAAGTCCCCGCCGACCGTCCGCAATTCAAGGCGAAGTTCGCGAAGCAGCGGGCCGCGGCGGCCAAGAGCGAGGAGGCGGTCGGATGTTGATCCTCGATCACGACCGCGCCGGCGGCTATTGGGGCGCCGTCTACGCCTTCACCGCCGTGAAGGGGTTGCAGGTCATCGTCGACGGTCCGGTCGGCTGCGAGAACCTGCCGGTCACCTCGGTGCTCCACTACACCGACGCGCTGCCGCCGCACGAGTTGCCGATCGTGGTGACCGGGCTCGGCGAGGAGGAGCTCGGCAAGACCGGCACCGAGGCGGCGATGAAGCGCGCCTGGGACACGCTCGACCCGGATCTGCCGTCGGTCGTCGTGACAGGCTCGATCGCCGAGATGATCGGCGGCGGCGTCACGCCCGAGGGCACCACCATCGCGCGCTTCCTGCCGCGCACGATCGACGAGGACCAGTGGCAGAGCGCCGACCGCGCGCTGAAGTGGCTGTGGACGCAGTTCGGGCCGAAGAAGGTCCCGGCCGCGAAGCCGCGCAAGGAGGGGGCGCGGCCGAAGGTCAACATCATCGGCGCGATGTACGGCACCTTCAATTGTCCGAGCGACCTCGCCGAAATCCGCCGCCTCGTCGAGGGCATCGGCGCCGAGGTGAATATGACCTTCCCGCTCGGCAGTCACCTCGCCGACATTCGCCAGCTTGCTGAGGCGGACGCGAACGTCTGCCTCTATCGCGAGTTCGGCCGACTCCTGTGCGAGACGCTGGAGCGGCCCTACCTCCAGGCGCCCATCGGGCTGACCTCGACGACGCGCTTCCTGCGCACGCTCGGCGAGATGCTCGGGCTCGACCCGGAGCCGTTCATCGCGCGCGAGAAGCACACCACCATCAAGCCGCTCTGGGATCTGTGGCGCTCGGTGACGCAGGACTTCTTCGGCACCGCGAGCTTCGGCATCGTCGCGACCGAGACCTATGCGCGCGGCGTGCGCCATTTCCTCGAAGGCGACATGGGCCTCCCGTGCCACTTCGCGTTCGCGCGGACCGCCGGCGTGAAGCCCGACAACGAGGCGGTGCGCAAAGCCATCCGCGAGACGCCGCCGCTGGTCCTCTTCGGTTCCTACAATGAGCGCATGTATCTCGCCGAGGCGGGCGGGCGCGCGATCTACATCCCGGCCTCCTTCCCCGGCGCCATCATCCGGCGGCACACCGGCACGCCGTTCATGGGCTATGCCGGCGCGACCTACCTCGTGCAGGAGGTCTGCAACGCGCTGTTCGACGCGCTGTTCGCGATCCTGCCGCTCGGCGCCGACCTCGACCGGGTGACGCCGACGCCGGCGCGCCGCCACGACACGGTGCCCTGGTCGGCCGAGGCGCGGACGGCGCTCGATCGCATGGTGGAGGCCGAGCCCGTCCTCACCCGAATTTCCGCCGCAAAGACCTTGCGCGACCGTGCCGAACACACGGCCCGCGCCTGCGGCGCATCCGAAGTTTCCGTCGCCCATCTCACTGGTCGATCGCACGTCCTGGAGGTCGAGACGGTCTGAGGCGTCGTCGATCCGTCGGCGCGCCGCTCGTGGTCAAGCAAAAGAAGAGTGGAGGTTAGAAATGAAGAGTGCGCCCCACAGTCACATCTTGACGAAGCGCGAGAGGGATTTTCGCGTCGTCTTCATCATGTCCTTTCCTCTGTTCGTCGTCGGGGCGCTCGCTGAGCGGATGATCCCGCAGTCGCGCCCCGTCGGACCGATGCCGCGGCGGCGTCGCGGGTCGATCTTCGCCGAGGCGAAGGCCGCAGCCTATCGGACGCTTCCCTACGCCTTCTGAGGCGGACCGTCTCCCGGCCGTCAGCCGGAGAACCTCGGCCGCAGACGACGCGGCCAACCCTGTCGCGCGGGTCGTGCGCGGCGTCCAGAGGCCGCAAGGCCAAGTGCGGAGGTATTTCAATGGCAGGAGAAGAACGGCCGGTCTCCCTATCGGGGTTGACTGAGGCCGAAGCGCAAGAGTTCCACAGCGTATTCATGACGAGTTTCGTCATATTCGTCGTTATCGCCATTGTCGCCCACGTCCTCGTGTGGATGTGGCGCCCGTGGTTGCCAGGACCGGAAGGCTACACTTCGCTGCAAGACGCCACTACGTTCGCCTCGGCGACCGTCAGCGCGCTGATCGGATAGGAGAACAGACCATGTGGAGAATGTGGTTGCTGTTCGACCCTCGTCGAACACTTGTGGCGCTGTTCACCTTCCTCTTCGTCCTTGCCCTGTTGATCCACTTCATCCTGCTCAGCACGGATCGGTTCAACTGGCTCGAAGGACCTGGCGCGCACATGCGGCCGGCACCGGCGGTGGCCGCCAACCCGGCCTGACGATCGGCGCTGCAGGGCAGCGCGCGAGAACGGGTCAGGAGGGACCCGGACCAGCACAGGCGGCGGAGGGCGCAGAGCGTCCGCCGTCGACCCATGCGGCCCCGCCCCCCTGATCCTCGTCCGATTTCGCCTCGCGAACCGTGCAGGAGCTCAATGGCATGGCTATGCTGAATTTCGAGCGTAAGTATCGCGTGAGGGGTGGCACCCTGATCGGGGGAGACCTGTTCGACTTCTGGGTCGGGCCGTTCTATGTCGGTTTCTTCGGTGTCACCACGATCTTCTTCTCCACGCTCGGCACGAGCTTCATCCTGTGGGGCGCCGCGCTCGGCGATACCTGGAACCCCTGGAAGATCAACATCGCGCCGCCGGACATCGCCTATGGCCTGTCCTTCGCCCCGCTCGCCGAAGGCGGGCTGTGGCAGCTCATCACCATGTGCGCGATCGGCGCCTTCGTATCGTGGGCGCTGCGGCAGGTGGAGATCGCCCGCAAGCTCGGCATGGGCTACCACGTGCCGTTCATCTTCTCCTTCGCGATCCTTGCCTACATCACCCTCGTCGTGATCCGGCCTGTGCTGATGGGCGCATGGGGCCACGCCTTCCCCTACGGCATCTTCTCGCATCTCGATTGGGTGTCGAACGTCGGCTACCAGTACCTGCACTTCCACTACAATCCGGCGCACATGATCGCGGTGAGCTTCTTCTTCACCACCGCGCTCGCCCTGTCGCTCCATGGCGGCTTGATCCTCGCCACCTCCAACCCCGGCAAGGGCGAGGCGGTGAAGACGCCGGACCACGAGAACACGTTCTTCCGCGACACGATCGGCTACTCGATCGGCCCGCTCGGCATCCACCGTCTCGGCGCGTTCCTGGCGATCAACGCCGCCTTCTGGAGCGCCGTCTGCATCGTCATCAGCGGGCCGTTCTGGACGCGCGGCTGGCCGGAATGGTGGAGCTGGTGGCTCAACCTTCCGATCTGGCAGCAATAAGGAGGGGCGAGGACAATGGCGACCTATCAGAACATCTTCACGCAGGTCCAGATCCGCACCGCCGCTGGAGAGCCGGGCGTACCCGTCCCGTACTCCACCTTCCGGCGCACCGGGCGGCCGACCTTCAGCTACTGGCTCGGCCAGTTCGGCGACGCGCAGATCGGCCCGATCTATCTCGGCTATCTCGGCTCGCTGTCCCTCCTGTGCGGCTTCATCGCGTTCGAGATCATCGGCCTCAACATGTGGGCCTCGGTGGACTGGGATCCGGTGGAGTTCGTGCGCCAGCTACCCTGGCTCGCGCTCGAGCCGCCATCGCCGGCCTATGGGCTCACCATCCTGCCACCCCTCAACGAGGGCGGCTGGTGGCTCCTCGCCGGCTTCTTCCTCACCGCGTCGATCATCCTGTGGTGGGTGCGGATCTACCGTCGCTCGCGCCAGCTCGGCCTCGGCTCGCACGTCGCGTGGGGCTTCGCGGCGGCGATCTGGCTCTATCTCGTGCTCGGCTTCTTCCGGCCGATCCTGATGGGCTCATGGGGAGAGGCGGTGCCGTTCGGCATCTTCCCCCATCTCGACTGGACCGCCTCGCTCTCGATCCGGTACGGCAACCTCTTCTACAACCCGTTCCACTGCCTCTCGATCGTCTTCCTTTACGGGTCGGCGGTGCTGTTCGGGATGCACGCCGGCACCATCCTCGCGCTGACGAAGCTCGGCGGTGACCGGGAGATCGACCAGATCCTCTATCGCGGCACGGCGGCCGAGCGCGGCGCGCTCTTCTGGCGCTGGTGCATCGGCTTCAACGCCACGTTTGAATCGATCCACCGCTGGGCCTGGTGGTTCGCCGCGCTGACCACGATCACCGGCGGCATCGGCATCCTGCTCACCGGAACGGTGGTCGACAATTGGTACCTGTGGGCCGTCAAGCACGGCTACGCGCCGATCTATCCCGAAGTCTATCCGCCGACGCCGGATCCGAGCGTCTTCCTGCCGACGGAGGCGGTGCAATGAAAAGCGGCCTGCGCATCTCATTCCTCTCCGTCGTCGTGGTGCTGATCGGCGCGGCGATGCTCCTCATGCCGGACTATTCCCGGCCGCCGATCGAGTCCCGGCAGATCGGCTATCGCGGCACCGGCATGATCGATGTCGCGAACCCGCGCGAGGAGGCGGCCCTCCTTGCCGCCAACGTCGTGACGCCGCCCACGATGCCGCTGATCACGGCGGGGCCGAAGGCGAGCGAGGCGTACGAGAATGTCCAGGTGCTGGGCGATCTCAGCCAGGCGCAGTTCACGCGGCTGATGCTCGCCATCACCGCCTGGGTGGCGCCCGAGCAGGGCTGCACCTACTGCCACTCGGCGGCCGGGTTCGCCGACGATTCCCTCTACACCAAGCGCGTCTCCCGCTGGATGATCGAGATGACGCGGCACATCAACAACCAGTGGACCGATCACGTCAAAACCACGGGCGTCACCTGCAACACCTGCCATCGCGGCAAGAACGTGCCGGAATTCGCCTGGTATGAGCCGGAAATCACGGGCGTTCAGCCGGGCAGCAATGCGATGCTTGGTTATTACAAGGAGCTCTATGGCGCGTCGGAGGTCGCGGGCGACACCTCGCTCGGGCTGACGCCGCTGATGCGGTATCTGGATTCCGACACGCAGATCCGCGTCGTCTCCGACACGGCGCTCCCGACCGGCAACGCCGCGTCGACCAAGCAGACCGAGCAGACCTACGCGCTGATGATGCACATGTCGCAATCGCTCGGCGTGAACTGCACCTTCTGCCACAACACCCGCGCCTTCACCGACTGGGCGCAGAGCCCGCCCCAGCGGGCGACGGCCTGGTACGGCATCCGCCTCGCGCGGGACCTCAACGAGAACTATCTCGGACCGATCACCGAGGTGTTTCCGCCGCACAGGCTGGGACCCCACGGGGATGTCGGCAAGGTGGCGTGCGGGACGTGCCACCAGGGGCTCAGCAAGCCGCTGAACGGCGTCTCGATGCTGCCGGACTATCCCTCGCTCGCCGCCGCCAACACGACGACGCCGGAAGAGCTCCTGCCGCGCACCCTGGAGCCGATGCCGCTCGCGGCCGCGACCCCTGCGGCCCCGGATGCCGCCAACTCGCCGGCCGACACCGCGGCGACCCCGGCGGAGACACCTGCGACCGAGGCTGCGGCCGCGCCGGACACCCCCGCGCCGCCGACGACACCGGAAGGCTCTGGCGAGGCTCCGGCCGCCGCGGAGCCCGCGCCGGCCGAGACGCCGAGCGCCGAGACACCGACGCCGGGTACCCAGTAGGGGGCACCGCCTCCGGGCGGGCCCTCGCGGCCCGCATCCGCCGACGAAAGAACGCCCGCTTCGGTCCGAAGCGGGCGTTTTCAGTTTCCATGCGCCGGGTGGAGGAGGACCCGACGGAAGGGCCTGGCCGTTGTGGCCAGGCGAGGGCGTTCAGGCGGCGACGGACACGTGATTGAGCGCGCAGCGCGACCAGAGCGCGTTCAGCGCGCGGGCGAGGTGGTCGATGTCCGCATCGCTGTGCAGCGGGCTCGGCGTGATGCGGAGCCGCTCCGTCCCGCGTGCCACGGTCGGGTAGTTGATCGGCTGCACGTAGATGCTGTGATGGTCGAGGAGGTGGTCGCTGATCAGCTTGCACTTGGCCGGATCCTTCACCATCACCGGCACGATGTGGCTCGGATTGGCGAGGTGGGGGATCCCGATCGCGTCGAGCCGGTCGCGCACCTTCCGCACGCGGTCGCGATGGCGGGTCCGCTCCGCGTCGCTGACCTTGAGGTGGGCGACCGAGGCCCGCGCCCCTGCCGCGACCGCCGGCGGCAGCGCCGTGGTGAAGATGAAGCCGGACGAGAAGGAGCGGATGAAATCGCACAGCGGCGCGGACGCGGCGATATAGCCGCCGAGGACGCCGAACGCCTTGCCGAGCGTCCCCTCGATCACCGTGAGGCGGTCCATCAGCCCCTCGCGCTCGGCAACGCCGCCCCCGCGTGGGCCGTAGAGGCCGACGGCATGCACCTCGTCGAGATAGGTCATGGCGCCGTGCTTCTCGGCGACATCGCAGATCTCGGCGATGGGCGCGATGTCGCCGTCCATCGAATAGACGCTCTCGAAGGCGACGAGCTTCGGCACCTTCGGGTCGAGCGCGGACAGCTTGGCGTCGAGGTCGTCGGGATCGTTGTGCCGCCACAGCACCTTCGTCGCGCGCGAATGGCGGATGCCCTCGATCATCGAGGCGTGGTTCATCGAGTCGGAGAGGACCACGCAATCCGGGATGCGCGAGGCGAGCGTTCCAAGCGCTGCCCAGTTCGAGACGTAGCCGGAGGTGAAGAGGAGCGCGGCCTCCTTGTGGTGAAGGTCGGCGAGCTCGCGCTCCAGCTCCACATGATAGTGGTTGGTGCCGGAGATGTTGCGCGTCCCGCCCGCGCCCGCGCCGCAGCGGTCGAGCGCCTCATGCATCGCGGCGAGTACCGTCGGATGCTGCCCCATGCCGAGATAGTCGTTCGAGCACCAGACGGTGACGTCGGAAATCTCGCCGCCCGCATGGCGGCGCGCCTGCGGAAACGCGCCGCGGCGTCGTTCAAGGTCCGCAAAGACGCGGTAGCGCCCTTCGCGATGGAGGCCGTCAATCTGGTCTCTGAAAAATCTGTCAAAATCCATGGTCGGTCTCCAGCGTCGGTCGTTTGTCGATCCGGTCTAGGGGGCGGGCGCTTCAGTGCGCAGTCGCCGCGTCTCGGGTTGGGTGGGAGGGGAGGCCATGCCCCACCGCCACAGGCCGGTCGCGGGGAAGGGCGCGACCATGAAGAGATGCTCGATCACCGCGAGGAGGACGAGCGTTGCGGTCAGCGTGTCCCGCGCGACCGCGAAGGGGGTCGCCGCCGGGTCGAACGCGCCGGAGAGGAGGAGGCCGGCCGCCACGAGTCCCGCCACCACCGAGAAGGGCAGGAGCGGGTTCATCGGCGTGCGGCGGAAGTAGCTTTCGACATAGGCAAGGTGCGCGGGCAGGAAGTCCTCGGAGAGGTTCCGCACCCCGAGGAAGACGTTGAACTTCGCCGAGAGGCGCATGACCCACAGGATCGCGAAGGTCATGATGCCGACCTTGTTCGCGCCGCCGGCGGTGATGAGCGCAACCGCGCCGAGCGTCAGTGCGAGCCCGACCTCGTGATAGAGGATGACCTCCGTCGCGGCGCGGAACCGGCTCACCCCGGCCTCCGGCGGCGGGGCCGAAGTGATGCGCGGGCCGGTGATGAAGCCGTGCAGGAACATCAATTCGTGCCAGCTCCACACCCCGATCGCGCAGAGGAAGGCGATGTAGGCCCCGGCGACCGTCGTGTCGTCGCGGCCGAGATGGAGGCCGACCAGCGAGATCGCGAGCACCACCGTCGCCGCCGCTGCCGTCCACCCGTGCGCCCGCCGTGGCCGGCCGCTCGCAACGAGGATCACCCCGGTCGAGAACCACCAGACGAAGACCACGGTGAGAAAGGCGGCGGCGTGGGGGAGCACCCGGAACCCTCCTACCAGACCGGCTGGAGGCGGACGGTGTCCGGCAGGTCGTTCCGCTTCACCGGCAGGAGATAGAGGCGGGCGAAGATCGCCGCGGACCGCGCCGCGAGCCAGCTCCGCCGGATGGCCCCGCCGACACCGCCCTCGGCTTTCGCCTTCGCCATCGCCTCGCCATTGGTGCGCAGCCGCTCGAGGCCGCGCCGGAAGGCCGGATTGTCGATGTCGAGGAGCACCGGGAAGACCTGCTTCGAGATCTCCGACGTCAGCGCGAAGACGCGATAGTCGTAGTCGGTCGGGTCGATGCCGAGCGCCTTGTGGAACTCGGGCCGGGCGTGGTCGCGCACGTACATCGTCGCGTAGACGGCGAGCTGGAAGAAGCGGACCCAGAGCGTGTTGCGGCCTTCGAGGATGTGCGGGTTCGCCCGCATCAGGAGGGCGAAGGCCTCGCCGTGGCGGAACTCGTCGTTGCACCACTTCTCGAACCACTTGAAGATCGGGTGGAAGCGGTTCTCGGGATGCTTCTCCAGGTGACGGAAAATGGTGATGTACCGCGCGTAGCCGATCTTCTCGGACAGATACGTCGCGTAGTAGATGAACTTCGGCTTGAAGTAGGTGTACTTCTTCGTCTTCGTCAGGAAGCCGAGATCGACGCCGATATTCGCCTCTTTCAGCGCGTCGTTGATGAACCCCGCGTGGCGCGCCTCGTCGCGGCTCATGTAGCTGAAGAGCTCGCAGATATCCTTGTTCGTGCCCCGCTTCTTCATCTCCTTGTAGAGGACGCAGCCGGAGAATTCGGCGGTCAGGGACGAGACGAGGAAGTCGACGAGCTCCTTGCGCAGGCCCGGTGAGAGCGCGTCGAAGTCGATCGTGTCCCACTCCTCGGTCTTCTTGAAGTGGCCCTTGTTGTGGTCGGCCTTCAGCTCCGCGATCAGCTCGTCCCAGTCGGCGCGGACCGGGGAGACGTCGAGCCTGTCCATCTCGTCGAAATCGGTGGTGTAGAAGCGCGGCGACAGCATCGTCGTTTCCTGCGCCGCGCGGGTGGTCTCGTTGACCTCGCGCGCCGGAACGGCCGCGGCGACGTTCGCCTGACGGAGAGGGGCGTTCATAGCGTGGTCCTTTCCGAGAAGCTGAATTCGCAGAGCTCCATGAATTCGGTGTCGCCGGTGAGCCGGGTCCACATGCGCTCGATCGGTCCGGCGCGCACGACCGTCGCCTCCCGGCGGAACACGGCGCGCTCGCCATAGGGGACGCGGATCGCCTCGCCGTGGACCTTCACCTCGTCGCCGGGCTCGATCGCGATGTCGCCGTCGAGGACGACATGGGCCGAGAGGCTCTCGAAGGTGTGCTCGACCTCGACCGTGCAGGCGGTCTTGATCGTCTCGCGGGGAAACAAGCGTGCCATCATTGTCCTGTCTCCGGCGTCATGATGGCCGCGAATGCGGCCTGGTTCGTCGGCCCGAACGCGCCGAGATCGACCTGCTGTCCGGTGGCGGGGTCCGACAGGGTGATGTGCCCGTCGGAGAGACGGTTGAGCGCGAAGCCGCCATCCTCGCGACCGAGCCCGAGCTGGGCGCGCGACCGCACGAGGGCGCGCAGGACCCCCCGCACGAAGCCCCCCGTCTCGGGCGCGATGACCGCCTGCACGGTGCCGTCTTCCCGCAGTGCGAGGACGGCGCCGTCGGCGCGGTCGGTGAACTGGAGGATCTGCGTCTCGGCCACCGGCGCGAACGGGATCGGCGTTGCCGAGACCTTCTCGATCCGCGCGAGCGCGACGCTCACGAACGCGAAGCCGAGGAGGGCGGCGACGCCGAGCACCGCGCGGGACGGGACGGGGATGTTGGGAATGGCCATGGCGTCCTCCATCCCCTCAGGAGGTCAGCGCCGCGGGGCGGATCGCCGCCGCTGCGCGAGCGGGCGCGGGCTCGACCGTCAGCGCCGCCTGGCGCGCGTTGGCGGCGAGCGCCTTGGCGAGGATGTTGGCGACGCGCTCGCCGTCCGGCACGCCGCGCATCATCGGCTGCGGCCGTTTCACCGCCCAGGGCCGCGCATGGGGCCACAAGACGAGGAAGGAGATGCGGTCCGACCCCGACAGCGCCACCGCGATGTCGCCGGTGCCGAACACGGCCGCCTTGTAGTGCGCCGCCGCGACGGACCGGAAGGGCAGGTTCAGCGTGACGGTCAACGCGATCCCGATCCGCATCACGATGCGTCTGTTGGTGATCGTGTAGACGGTGGAGGCCGCCGTCGCCCAGGCAAGCGCGCCGAGGATGGCGATCGCCCCGATGGGCAGCAGCAGAAGCCACAGCCCCGCGATCGCGGCCGCCTCGGCGCTGCCTCCGTCGTGCAGGATGCTCGCGGTCCGCCACACGATGAGGATCGCCGCATAGATGAGCACCGCGCGGGCGTGGAACACGTCCACCATGAGCGCCTTCCAGTCCGGCGCGCCCTGCCACAGGATGCGCTCGCCCTCCGGAAGCGGTTCGGGCAGGCCGCGCAGCGGTTCGACGTGGATGTCCTCGCTCATAGCAGCGGCTCCGCGCGAAGCGGCGTTGCGTAGAGTGCGCCGCCGCCGAAATAGCCGACGATGCGATCCTCCTCGGCGAGGGTGATCTGCGACGGGCTCGCGATGCGCGGAACGTCGCCGAATTGCGCCGCGGTGATGGCCTTCGTTTCGAGACGGCGTCGGCGGGCGTCGACCCTTGCGAAGCCGATCGGCATGAGAACGCGCCGCCCGAACATCTCCGGCGTCACCACCACCGGCTCGACCGTCTCGGTCTCGACGACAGCGACCACCGTTTCGCCGCCCGCGGTGTGGGCGACCACATCGACCTCGCGCTCGACCACCGCGGCGTGGACCTCCGGTCCGCGGGTGACGACGGCGTGGTCGGACAGCTCCAGTTCGACATAGCGGACGACCCCTTCGGAGCGGTCGACCCAGAGGTCGGTCACGGTGCCGGCGAGGCGGCCGTCGGCGGCAAGGACGGGCATCCCGCGCGGGTCGCGATCCTCGCTGGCGACGTAGTGCTCATGGGCGACCCGCATCGGGACGATCCGGTCGAGCCCCTCGAAGGTGCGCTCGGGGAAGTCTACGCGGGGCGCGTAGGCCGCCGGTCCGACCCCGTCGACGAGCGGGTTGCCGGTGGGGATCAGCGGCGAGCCGGGTGCGCGGAAGGCGGGCACGGCGGCGATGGGGCGGGTGTCGGCCCGCTCGCGCTCCGGCACGTAGACGAGGCCGTCGAACAGCGTGAGGTAGCGCTTCTTCGGCGGGGTCGCGAGACCCATGTCGCCCTTGCGCGCCCGCACCTCGAGCACCGTGTCGGGGACCATCGGGAAGCCTTCGCGCCGGCTTTCCCGCTGGAGATAGACGACGAGACAGAAGAAGAAGATCCAGAAGGCGTAGAGCACGACGAGCGCGACATCGATGTGCCCAGTAATGGCCGCAGACGGTTGCATGGCGACATCCTCCTTCGGTCGATCAGTTCGGCAAATCCGCCAAACCAAATCGTCTCAACGGTGTTTTATTCTTGTCGATGGTGTAGCGGGCGAGCGGCCCGATCGCGACGAGGGTTGCGAACAACAGGGCGATCTCGATCTGGTAGACGACGCTGTAGCCGACCGCCTGGGTGGAGAGGGCGGGGCCGAGCGCGCCCGAGGTCGCGAGCGCGCCGAACGCGTCCCGCAGCGCGCCACCGGCCGCGATCGCGACACCGGCGGCCGTCGCCTGCACGGCGCCCCATGCGCCAAGCGCGAGCCCGGTCCGCCCGCCGTCAGCGAGTGCCATTGCGGCGACGAGCGTCGCGATCACGAAGAGCCCGCCGCCGACGCCGATGAGCCCCGCGCCGAGGGCGAACAGGATCGGCGACGCCAGCGGTCCCGCGAGCGTCACGATTGCGAAGGCGACGATGCCGACGAGCGCGCCGTAGCCGCCGAGCCGATGGGGATCGACGCCGCGGCCGAGCATCGACGCGCTCAGCGTAAAGCCGATCAGCGTTCCGCCGGCGAGGAGGGCCGTCAGCTCGGTGGTCTCGCCCACCGAGAGGCCGAGAACCTGTGCCCCATAGGGCTCCAGGAGCACGTCCTGCATCGAGAAGCCGGCCGTGCCGAGCGCCGTCGTCACGAGGAGGCGGCGCGAGCCGGGATCGTTGGCGAAGGCGCGCCAGGTCGGCAGGAACGCGCGGCGCGGCCGGTCCGGCGCGGTGAGGCGCGGGTTGCGCGTCTCCTGCTTCCAGAGCGCCGCGACATTGAGCGCGACCGTCACGAGAGCGGCGCCCTGGATCACCTGGATGAGGCGCAGATTGCTGAAGTCGGCGAGGAGCTGGCCGAAGGCGAGCGCGGCCGCGAGCATCCCGACGAGGAGCATCACATAGAGGAGCGCGACGACACGGGGGCGTGATTCCGTGGGCGCGATGTCGGTCGCAAGGGCAAGGCCCGCGGTCTGCGTGGTGTGGAGGCCCGCTCCGACGAGCAGGAACGCGAGCGCGGCACCCGCTTCGCCGGCCCAGGACGGACCGGTGACACCCCCCTCCGAGAGGAGGAGCAGCGCGAACGGCATGATCGCGAGGCCGCCGAACTGAAGGAGCGTCCCGAACCAGACATAGGGCACGCGCCGCCAGCCGAGGATGGAGCGATGCTCGTCCGAGCGGAAGCCGATGAGGGCGCGCAGCGGCGCGAACACCAGGGGCAGCGCGATCATCACCGAGACGATCCAGGCCGGCACGCCCATCTCCACGATCATCACCCGGTTGAGCGTGCCGGTGATGAGGACGACGGCCATCCCGACCGAGACCTGGAAGAGCGACAGGCGCAGGAGGCGCGGGAGGGGGAGGGTCTCCGACGCAGCATCCGCGAACGGCAGCAGGCGCGGGCTCACCCTGCTGAAGTCGACGACGCGGATGCGGCGGGCGAGGCTCATTTCGGCTGCAGCTCCTGCGCGTGCGAGGTGTAGAAGCCGCGCGAGATGCGCTGCGTGCGGGTGAGCCGCCAGTCGGCGAGGCCGGGCGTCTCTCCTAAGGTCTCCGCGAGCTTGCGCACGGACACCGGCTCGATCGCCGGCGCGCGGTCGCTGCGCGGGAAGAGGCGGCCGACCGCGTGCATCGCGGCGAGCGCCGGGGTGCGCGGGGCGAAGGTGAAGAGGATCGCCTTGTCGGTGCGCTCCGCGATCCGCTCGATCGCGCCCGCCATGTCGTCGGTCTGGTAGTGGATCAGCGAATCCATCGCGACGACGTAGTGGAAGCGGCCGAGGCCCCGGTCCAGCATGTCGCCGACATAGAAGATGATCCGCCCCTTGCCGCGGCCGAGATCACGCGGCTTGCGCTGCTTGGCGAGCTTGATCAGCGCGTGGGAGATGTCGGAGGCGACGACGTCGGCGCCCCGGCGGGCCATCTCGAAGCTGAGCATCCCGGTGCCGCATCCGGCGTCGAGCACCCGCGCGCCGGAGAGGTCGGCGGGGAGCCAGTCGAGGAGGGCGGCACGCATCTCGTCCCGCCCCGCGCGCACGGTCTCGCGGATGCGCGACAGCTTGGCGTTGGAGGTGAGCTTCTCCCAGCCGTCCACTGCTGTCCGGTCGAAATATGTTTCGAGTTCGGCCCTGCGGCCGAGATAGGATGAATCGGTCATCAGTCGAACCCCAGGAAATCGAAGATCTCGCGGTCCTTCATCGGCGTGGCGGTGAGGGGCGTCGTGCCGGCCCAAAGGCGCGCGGCGAGCTGGAGATATTCCTGCTGCACGGCCTCGATCTCCGGCGTCGCCTCCATCTCGAACAGCGTCCGCTTCTTCAGCCGCGAGCGGCGGATCGCGTCGATGTCCTTGAAGTGCGCGAGCCGCTTCAGCCCGACCGCCTCGTTGAAGCGGTCGATCTCGTCGGTGTCGGCCGAGCGGTTGGCGATCACGCCGCCGAGGCGCACGTCATAGTTCTTGGACTTCGCCACGATGGCGGCGACGATGCGGTTCATCGCGAAGATGGAATCGAAGTCGTTCGCGGTGACGATCACCGCCCGCTCCGCGTGCTGCAGCGGCGAGGCGAAGCCGCCGCACACGACATCGCCGAGCACGTCGAAGATGACGACGTCGGTGTCCTCCAGGAGGTGATGCTCCTTGAGGAGCTTGACCGTCTGGCCGACGACATAGCCGCCGCAGCCGGTGCCGGCGGGGGGGCCGCCCGCCTCGACGCACATGACGCCGTTATAGCCCTGGAAGACGAAATCCTCGGTCCGCAGCTCCTCGGAGTGGAAGTCGACCGATTCCAGAACGTCGATCACCGTGGGGCAGAGGCTCTTCGTCAGCGTGAAGGTGGAATCGTGCTTCGGGTCGCAGCCGATCTGGAGGACGCGCTTGCCGAGCTTCGAGAACGCGACCGACAGGTTCGACGAGGTCGTCGACTTGCCGATGCCGCCCTTGCCGTAGACGGCGAACACCTTCGCGGTCTCGATCTTCAGCGTCGGGTCCAGCGCGACCTGCACGCTGCCTTCCCCGTCGCCGCGGACCGGATTGCGGATCGCGATATTCATGCGGCCTCCTCGACACTGATGTCCGGTCCGACGCCTTCCAGGATGTCTTCGAGCTCGTCGCCGGCGTCGCGCAGGGCGGCGAGGGTCGCCGCGTCCGGCTGCCAGTAATTGCGCTCGTGCGCCTCGATCAGCCGGTTCGCGACGCGGGCCGAGGCGGCGGGATTGAGCTTGGCCATCCGCGCGCGCATTTCGGGGTCGAGCACGTAGGTTTCGCTCAGCCGCCGGTAGACCCAGGGCTGGACCTTGCCCGTGGTCGCCGACCACCCGACGACGTTGGTGACGTGCGCCTCGATCTGCCGCACGCCCTCGTAGCCGTGCTTCAGCATCCCCTCGGTCCATTTCGGGTTCAGCATCCGCGTGTGCGTCTCGAGCGCGACCTGCTCGGACAGCGTGCGCACCTTGCCCGTCCCGCGGGTTTGGTCGCCGATATAGACGGGCACGGAGGCGCCCCGGCTGCGGGTCACCGCGCGGGAGATGCCGCCGAGCGTGTCGAAATAATGGTCCACCGTGGTGACGCCGAGCTCCACCGATTCAAGGTTCTGGTAGGCAAGGTCGACGTGGGAGAGGAGGTGGCCGAGGTGCTGGGTGTGCTGCGCCGCCCGGCCGTCCCGCCCGTACGCGAAGGACTTGCGGCGCGTGTAGGTCTCCGCCAGCTCGTCGGCGTCGGTCCAGGCGCTGGAATCGACGAGCTGGGCGACGTTTGAGCCGTACGCGCCGCCGGCGTTGGAGAAGACGCGCAGGGACGCGGTCTCGATGTCGGTTCCCGTCGCCGCCTGCTCCGCGAGCGCATGCTTGCGCACGAAGTTGCGCTCCACGGGCTCGTCGGCGGTGGCGGCGAGCCAGCTCGCCTCGGCCAGGAGCCGCATCTGGAGCGGGAGGAGGTCGCGGAAGATGCCGGACAGCGTCATCATCACGTCGATGCGCGGGCGGTCGAGATCGTCGAGCGGGGCGAGGACGGCGCCGGCGAGCCGGCCGTAGCTGTCGAAGCGCGGCCGTGCGCCGAGGAGGGCGAGAACCTGTGCGATCGCGCCGCCCTCGCTCTTCAGATTGTCCGTGCCCCAGAGAACGAAGGCGACGGTCTCGGGGAGCGCCGCGCCCGCCTCGGTGTGGCGGGCGAGGACGCGCGCCGCCTGCACCGCGCCATCGGCCATCGCGAAGGCGCTCGGGATGCGGAAGGGGTCGAAGCCGTGGACATTGCGCCCCGTCGGCAGCACGTCCGGCGTGCGGATCACGTCCCCGCCGGCGACGGGACGGATGAAGCGGCCGTCGAGGGCGCGCACGATCGCCGGGAGCTCGTGATCCTCGCCGAGGAGGCGGTTCGCGGTCCGCAGCGCGTCGGCGACGTCGCCATCGAGCGGGGTCTCGCGGCCGGCCATCAGCGCGTCGATCGTCGCGGCGGCCGGGCGGGCGCCGGTCTTCGCCTCGGCCATCGCCGCGAGGAGATCGGCGCGCGCGGCCTCGCTCAGCGGCGCGCCGACGATGTGGAGGCCATCGGGAATGAGCGTCTCTTCGAGCTCGTGCATCGCGATGCGCAGCGCCGCGATCTCCCGGTCCGGGTCCGTCCATGCCGGCTCGGCGGCGGCGAGGTCGATCGCGCTCGCCTGGGCCTGGATCAGCGCCGCCATCTCGCTCTCGTCGAGCGTCGCCGTCCCGTCGCGCTGCCGCCAGCGGTCGAGCGAGCCCTTGAGGTCGAGGAGGCCGCGATAGAGGCCGGCCTGCGTCACCGCCGGGGTGAGGTAGGAGACGAGCGTCGCCCCCGCGCGGCGCTTGGCGATCAGCCCCTCGGACGGGTTGTTCGCGGCGTAGAGGTAGAGGTTGGGCATCGCGCCGATGAGGCGGTCCGGCCAGCATTCGCGCGACAGGCCGACCTGCTTGCCCGGCATGAATTCCAGCGCGCCATGGGTGCCGAAATGGAGGACCGCGTGGGCGCGATAATCCTCCCGCAGCCAGCGATAGAAGGCGCTGAACGCATGGGTCGGCGCGAACCCCTTCTCGAAGAGGAGCCGCATGGGGTCGCCCTCGTAGCCGAACCCCGGCTGGAGGCCGACGAAGACGTTGCCGAAGCGTGCGCCGAGAACGAAGATCGAGCGGCCGTCCGTCAGCGCGCGGCCCGGCGCCGGACCCCACTGGGTCTCGATCTCGGCAAGGTGCGGCTCGCGGCGGACATGGTCGTCCGCCGGGATGAGGGCGTGGACGTTGCCGTCCGTCCCGTGCCGCGCGGCGTTGCCGGTCAGGAGTGCCGCGCGCAGGGCATCGACGCTGTCGGGCACCGTGACGGTGTAGCCCTCGGCGGCAAGGCGCGTCAGCGTGTTGAAGAGCGACTCGTAGACCGCGAGATAGGCCGCCGTGCCCGCCGCCCCGGCGTTCGGCGGAAAGTTGAAGAGGACCACCGCGATGCGCCTCTCCGAGCGCGGTGTGCGGCGGAGCGCAACCATCTTCTCCACGCGTTCGGCAAGGCGCGCGCAGCGGTCCGGGCTCGGCTGCATGTGGCGGTTGGTCGGGTCGACGGAGGAGCGGCCGCCGAAGACGGTTGGCGCGGCGGCCCCGTCTAGCTCGGGGATCGCGACCATGATGGTCGCCTCGATCGGCAGGAGGCCGGCGGGCGAGGCGTCCCATTCCTCCAGCGTCTGGAACTCCAGCGGCTGGGCGACGATGTACGGCACGTCGAGCCGGGCGAGGAGATCCTCGGCGGCGGAGGCGTTGTTGTAGGCGGGCCCGCCGACGAGCGAGAAGCCGGTGAGGGAGACGAGGGCGTCGATGCGCGCCGAACCGTCCTTCGCGGTGAAGTAGCGGTCGATGGCGGGGCGCGAGTCGAGCCCGCTCGCGAAGGCGGGCACCACGTTGAAGCCCTTCGCCTCCAGCGCGTCGATGACGCCATCATAGTGCGCCGTGTCGCCCGACAGGACATAGGCGCGCATGATGAGGATGCCGATGGTGCCGGCTGTCCCTCGGCGCGGCAGGTCCTCCAGCGTCTCGGTCATCCGCGTCGCGAGGCGCGGGTGATAGAGGCCGACTTCCGGATATTCGGTCGGCGGCGGCACATCGAGATGATGGGACAGCGTCTCGCGGACGCCGCGCGCGTAACGGGAGACGAGGAAGCGCACGAGCGCGGCGACGTTCTCGTCCGAGCTCGCCAGCCAATATTGCATCGCGATGAAGTAGGCCCGCACGTCCTGGGCGGTGCCGGGGATGAAGCGCAGGATCTTCGGCAGGCGGCGCAGCATCCGCATCTGGCTGGCACCGGAGCTTTTCGCCGCCGCGCTGCGGCCGGACGAGCCGCGCAGCCGCTTCAAGAGCCCGACGATCCCGGCGTCCTTCGCCCCCATCTCGAACCGGCCCATGCGCGTCAGGCGGATGATCTCGCCGGCCGACATCAGGCACACCATCGCGTCGCAATCGTCCCGCCGCGCCTCGAGGTCGGGGAGGACGGCGCTGATGTGCTCGTCGATGAACAGCATCGAGGCGACGATGATGTCGGCGCGGGCGATCGCCTCGCGGCACGCGGTCAGTTCTTGCGGTTCGGACTGCCAGGTGCTCGCGGCGTGGAGCGTCAGGACGAGGCCCGGAAGGGTCTGCGAAAGCTGCTCGGCCGCCCGCTCGACGATGCCTGCAAGGTGGCTGTCGAGCGTGATGATGGCGACCCGCACCGGGGTCGCGTCAACGGCCGAAGTGGGCTTTCGCATCGTAAAGCGTCTCCAGGGAGATGGTCGCGAGACCGCGCGTCGCCGCGTATTGCTCGGTGTTGCGGCGCGCCTTGCCTCGAACGAAGAACGGGATCTTGCGGAGCTCCTTCTCCGCCTCGCTGTGCCAGAGGATCGGGGCGTCACTGGCGGCGGATGTCTCGGCCAGGGGTGACGGCGCGGCATCGAGGTGAGACGGGCCGGCCGCGTCGTGGAATTCGAAATCGTCGCGGAACATCGTGAGGAGATGCTCCTCGAGCCCCATCGTGAGGGGGTGCACGAACGTGTCGAAGAGGACGTTCGCGCCCTCGAAGCCCATCTGCGGCGAGTGCCGCGCGGGGAAATCCTGCACATGGACGGGGGCCGAGATCACCGCGCACGGGATGCCGAGGCGCTTGGCGATGTGCCGCTCCATCTGCGTCCCGAGCACCAGTTCGGGCGCGAGCGCGGCGATCGCCGCCTCCACCTCGAGATAGTCGTCGGTGACGAGCGCCTCGATGCCGTAGCCTGTCGCTGCGGCGCGGACCTCGCGCGCGAACTCGCGGGCGTAGGTGCCGAGGCCGGCGATGGTGAAGCCGAGCTCGTCGGCGCAGACGCGGGCGGCGGCCACCGCGTGAGTCGCGTCCCCGAAGATGAAGACGCGCTTGCCGGTGAGGTAGTTGGAATCCACCGAGCGCGACCACCAGGGGAGTCGCGAGCCGCCGAGCGCGGGGGCGGGGTCCACCCCGGCGAGCGCCGCCACCTCGTGGACGAAGTCCGTGGTGGCGCCGACGCCGATCGGGACCGTCCGTGTCCGCGCCTGCCCGAAGGTGCGTTCGAGCCAGCGCGCCGCCGTGTCCGCGATCTCGGGGTAGAGGACGACATTGAACCCGGCCGCCGGGATCCGCGTAAGATCGGACGGGCGGGCGCCGAGCGGGGCGGTGACGTTCACCTCGATGCCGAGACGCTCCAGGATCGCGGCCACCTCGACCACGTCATCGCGGTGGCGGAAGCCGAGCGCGGTCGGGCCGAGAATGTTGCAGGTCCGGCGCGCGGCCTCCGGATCGGCGGGCCGCGTGCCGGGATCGGCGAGCCGGCGCACGAGCGCGTAGAAGGTCTCTGCCGCGCCCCAATTCTCCTTCTTCTGGTAGGACGGCAGCTCGAGCGGGATCACGGGGACTGGAAGGCGCAGCGCGCTCGCAAGGCCCGCCGGGTCGTCCTGGATCAGCTCGGCCGTGCAGGACGCGCCGACGATGATCGCATCCGGCGCGAACCGCTCGAATGCGTCGGCGCACGCGGTCTGGAAGATCGCGGCGGTGTCGGCGCCGAGGTCGCGCGCCTGGAAGGTGGTGTAGGTCACCGGCGGGCGGTGGTCGCGCCGCTCGATCATCGTGAAGAGGAGATCGGCGTAGGTGTCCCCCTGCGGCGCGTGGAGGACATAGTGAAGGCCCTTCATCGCCGTCGCGACGCGCATCGCGCCGACGTGCGGGGGCCCCTCATAGGTCCACACGGTGAGCTTCATGCGGCCGCCTCCAGCGCTGCGAGGCGATCCGCGCGATCGAGCGGGCGCACGAAGAGGTCGGCAAGGTCGGCCGCCTGCTCGTAGCCGTGGATCGGCGAGAAGATCAGCTCGATCGCCCACTTCGTGCGGATACCGGCCGCCTCCAGCGGGTTGGCGAGGCCGAGACCGCACACGGCAAGGTCCGGCTTGGCGGCGCGGCAGCGGTCGAGCTGGCGGTCGACGTCCTGCCCTTCGGCAAGGCGCGTCGTTTCGGGGAGAAGCGCCAGCTCCTCGGCGAGATGCTCGCGATGGAGATAGGGGGTGCCGACCTCGACGGGGCGCATCCCCATCTCGCGGGCGAGAAAGCGGGCGAGCGAGGGTTCGAGTTGCGAGTCGGGGAAGAAGAAGATCGACTTTCCCGCGAGCGCCGCGCGGCGTGCGGCGAGTGCGGTCTCGGCGCGACGGCGGGCGGGCGCGGTCGCCCGCTCGAAGGTCGCCGGCGCGACACCCATCGCCTCGGCCGCGGCGCGGAGCCAGAGCGTGGTGCCCTCCGCACCGAAGGGGAAGGGGGCGGCGATGCGCGTCGCGCCCCGCTCGGCCAGGGTGCGGGCGGTGTTGCCAAGGAAGGGCTGTGCGAGGAGGACGCGGGTCTCCCGCCCGATCGCGGGCATCGCGTCGGCGCGGCGGGCGGGGAGGAACGCCGCCTCGATCCCCATCGCCGCGAAGAGGCGCGCGAACTGGTCCTCCACGATATCCGGCAGGACACCCGCGACGAGCAGCGACGGCCCCGCGTCGGCCGCCGCCGAGGGCAGCGTCGCGGCAAGCGCGCTGAGGCAGGCATCCTCGCCCTCGGTGAAGGTCGTCTCGATGCCGCTCCCCGAATAATTCAGCACCCGCAGCGCCGGCCCATGGATCGCGTCGAGCCGCGCGGCCGCGCGCGACAGGTCGAGCTTGATGACCTCGGAGGGGCACGAGCCGACGAGGAAGAGGAGGCGGATCTCCGGCCGCCGCGCGATGAGCCGCGCGACCACCGCGTCGAGCTCGTCGTTCATGTCGGCGAGGCCCGCGAGGTCGCGCTCCTCGATGATCGCGGTCGCGAAGCGCGGCTCGGCGAAGATCATGACGCCCGCCGCCGATTGCAGGAGATGCGCGCACGTGCGCGAGCCGACGACGAGGAAGAACGCGTCCTGGATCTTGCGGTGCAGCCAGACGATCCCGGTGAGGCCGCAGAAGACCTCGCGCTGCCCGCGTTCGCGCAGGACCGGCGCCGCCGCGCAACCCCGGCCGGTGTCGCCTGGCGTCGCGCAGCCCGCGCTCACGCCGTGACCCCGAGCCCCGAGGGCACCGCCTCCGGAGAGGCCAGCCGCGCGGCCCGCAGCTTCAGGACGAACTGCGTCGCGTTGATGACGTAGGCGGCATAGGCGGCGAGGGCGAGCCACATCTGTTGTGTGAGGTCGAGCGCGCCGGTGACGAGGACCGCGACGTAGGCGAGGTGGAGGGCGATCACGATCATCGAGACCGCGTCCTCCCAGAAGAAGGCGGGGGCGAAGAGATAGCGGCCGAAGACCACCTTCTCCCAGATCGAGCCGGTGACCATGATCGTCAGGAGGACGAAAGTCTTCGCGACGATCGAGATGGTCGCGGCGACCTCGCCTTCGCCGGTCGCGAGCACGCGGATCACGAGGGCGAGGCTGACCAGGAAGACGGCGAACTGGATGGGTGCCAGGATGCCCTGGACGAGGGTCCAGACCGAGCCGTCCCGCCGCTCTCGCTCAGCGGCCGAATAGAGGGGCCGGGCTCGGGTTTGGGGCGGGCGAAGCGACATTTCCAGAGAACCGATCCTGGTAAGGCGACGCTCGGATGCTAGTTCCGCTTCCCTACAAGTGTCAACTTGGATTGACGTAAAATATATTAGACATCACAATGGCTGTGTTGTTGAAGCAGCGTCGTCGCGCGGGTCTTGAGTCGCGTTCAAAAGGCCGGTGGCGGACCCTCGTCTTGGACGCTAAAATCGTCTAATTCTAACCAAAGAATATAAACGGCGGAGGGCGGAACGTGAACGTTACCGAACTTGCTTTCGGGGAATCCGGCCGTGAAAACAATGGTAAAAGCGGGTTTTCGACGACCAGCCTGACCTGTCTTCAACTAGATCGACCGGACAGACTGGGGCACCTCAAAGCGCTGACGCGGACGATCGAGGGAGAAATCATCCCACGTCTTCTGTTGGTTCACTCAAAGGCTGAAATAAGCCAGCCGCAGCCGCAGGATCAGCGCCGAATCGTTGAGGCTGATATCGAGACGATCACCAAGCTCGTCCTGTCGTCCGGCCCGTCGGATTGTATCCGTCATGTGGAGCGGGTGCAGGAGGAGGGGATCTCCCTCCAGACAATATTCCTCGATCTCTTCGCGCCGTCCGCCCGCCGCCTCGGCGTGCTGTGGGCCGAGGACATCCGTTCCTTCACCGACGTCACCATCGCGCTCGGCACGTTGCAGCAGGTGTTTCACCACTTCAGCCACGCCTTTACGGAGATTTCGGCGGCGTTCGGCGGGCGGCGCGCCTTCCTGGTGCCGGCGCCCGGCGAGCAGCACACCTTCGGCCTCTTCATGATCGAGACGTTTCTCTATCGCGCGGGCTGGCAGGTCGACACGGTGCCGTCCTTCAGCGTCTCGGAGGTCCAGGCCTTCCTCGCGCAGAACCCGGTCCAACTCATCGCCATCTCCGCCAGCAGCGAGCGTGCGATCGAAGGCACCTCGCTCGCGATCGGCATGATGCGCGGCGAGTCGCGCCTCGACGATGTCGTCATCATGGCCGGCGGATCACCCTTCAACGCATCCCCTTCGCTCGTGCAACAGGTGGGGGCGGATGGGACCGCGGAGGATGCTCGCGCGGCGGTAACCAAGGCGGACCGCCTTGTTCCGAAGCCGGTCGGCGATGAGCATCGCCGTCCAATTAATTGATCTTGGATCAATATAGTGCGATTGAAGGTGCTCCTGCTGGGGCTGTGCTCGGTCGATTCCATATGGACTACCCATTGCCGAATTTCGACGCGTCCGATGCTGCTTCCGCCATTGCGAAAGCAGCCGATATAGCAATTATACTCGACGCGGACGGTGTCGTCGTCGATGTGTCCGTCAACGCGCCCGAGTTGGCGAAGCTCGACGTGAAGCGCTGGATCGGCAAGCCGTTCGCCGAATTCGTCACCACGGAGAGCGTGCCGAAGATCGACACGCTGATGGCGGAAGACCTGAGCGGCCTGCGCCGCTGGCGGCAGATCAACCACCCGTTCGGGGGCGAGAACGACCTTCCGGTCGAATATGCGGTGATCCATGTCGCGGCGGACCAGTCGCGGATCATCGCGGGGCGCGAGCTCATCGGCATCGCGAACCTCCAGCAGCGCCTCATTGCGGCCCAGCAGTCGATGGAACGCGAATATGCGCGCGTGCGCAGCGCGGAGGCGCGCTACCGCATCCTCTTCCAGATGACGACCGAGGCGGTCGTGATCGTCGACGCCGTCACCGAGCGCATCGTCGACGCGAACCCGGCCGCCATCACCCTCCTCGACCTCAAGCCCGCGCGGATCAATGCGGCCGAATTCACGAGCCTCGTCGATGGCGCGGACGCGCCGACCGTCGAGGCGCTGCTCGCCAAGGTGAGGGCGACCGGCGGGAGCGACGCGGTGGACGTGCGCGGCGCGGGCGGCCGGAATCTGTCGCTGATCGCCTCCTTCTTCAGCCAGGGCGGCAAGTCGCTCTTCCTGCTGCGCGTCGCCGACGCCGATGCGACCGACAGCGCGGCACGCACGCAGTCGCGCGTTGCCGAAGTCATCGACCAGATGCCGGAAGGGTTCGTCGTCTGCGACACCGCCGGCACGGTGCTCAGCGCCAACGCCGCCTTCGTGGAGCTTACCCAGACCGCGCGGGTCGAGCAGATGCGCGGCGAGCCGATCTCGCGCTGGATCGGACGGACCGGCGTCGACGCGAGCGTCCTCCTCAGCGCCCTCACCAAGCGCGAGGCGGTGCAGCGCTTCTCCACGATCATCCGCGGTGAGCATGGCGGCTTCGACCTCGTCGAGATCTCCGGCGTGATGGTGAAGCCGATCAACGGCGAGCCGTGCTGCGGCCTCGCGGTGCGGATCGTGCGGCCGGAACAGCCGAGGACCACCGCCGGCCTGGAGCGCTCGGTCGAGCAGCTCACCGAGCTTGTCGGCAGCGTGCCGCTGAAGGATCTCGTGCGCGAGGCGACCGACCTCATCGAGCGCATGTGCATCGAGGCCGCGCTCCGTCTGACGGAGGACAATCGGGCCTCCGCCGCGGAGATCCTCGGCGTCTCGCGGCAGAGCCTCTACAACAAGATGCGGCGCTTCGACCTGCTCGCGCCTGGGCTCGACCCGGAGCGGTAGCGATCCCATTGGGATTGTACAAAGTATTTGTCAAAAACTAGTGTCAACTTAGATTGACGCCAAACAGGACGAGTCCTATCGTCCTGTCATGGCTCGTCCCGCTGCAATAGATGCTCTGGAACTCCTGAAGCCAATCACATGGTTCGCCCCGATGTGGGCCTTCATGTGCGGCGTCGTTTCAGTCTCGGGCACCATCGAGCCGGCGCGCATTCCCGCTCTCTTCGTCGGACTGCTCGTGGCGGGGCCGCTGATCTGCGGCACCAGCCAGGCGGTCAATGACTGGTTCGACCGTCACGTCGACGCCATCAACGAGCCCGGCCGGCCGATCCCGTCCGGCCGCATTCCGGGTCGCTGGGGGCTCTATATCGCCTTCTCGTGGACGCTCCTGTCGCTCTCGGCGGCGATGCTGCTCGGGCCGATCGGCTTCGCCGCGGCGGCGTTCGGGATGGCGATGGCGTGGGCCTACAGCGCGCCGCCGACGCGACTGAAGCGGAACGGGTGGTGGGGCAATGCCGCCGTCGCCGTCTGCTACGAGGGCGTCCCCTGGTTCACCGGGGCCGCGATCGCCGCCGCCGCGATGCCCGACTGGCGGATCGTCCTCGTCGCCGCGCTCTACAGCGTCGGCGCGCACGGGATCATGACGCTCAACGACTTCAAGTCGGTCGCGGGGGACAGGGCGACGGGCCTGCGCTCGCTTCCCGTCCAGCTCGGCGTCGACACGGCCGCGCGCGTCGCGTGCTGGGTGATGGTCCTGCCGCAGATCGCCGTGATCTCGCTGCTGATCGCCTGGGGCCGGCCGGTCTATGCGATCATCATCACCATCCTGCTCGCGGTGCAGATCATCCTGATGCTGCGCCTCCTCGGATCGCCGCGCGAGCGGGCCGCCTGGTACAACGCCACCGGCACCACGCTCTACGTCCTCGGCATGCTCGTGAGCGCCATCTGCCTGCGCGGCATCGGGGGCCTGTCGTGAGCGCGTCGGCGCCCGCGCGGGGCCTCTCCTATGTCGGCATCGTGCGCCTCGGCCTCGTCCAGGCCGGGCTCGGCGCGATCGTGATCCTGACGACGTCGACGATGAACCGCGTGATGATCGTGGAGTACGCGCTGCCCGCGATGCTGCCGGGCGCGCTCGTCGCCTACCATTACGCGGTCCAGGTGCTGCGGCCGCGCTTCGGCCATGGCGCCGATATCAGCCGCCGCCGCACCCCCTGGGTGATCGGCGGCATGGCGACGCTCGCCGCTGGCGGAATCCTCGCCGCGGTCGCGACGGCATGGATGGCGACGGACACGGCCGCCGGGATCGCCCTCGCGATCATCGCCTTCTCCCTCGTCGGCGCGGGCGTCGCGGCGGCGGGGACGGCGCTCCTCGCGCTCCTCGCGGTGTCCGTCGAACCCGTGCGGCGGGGCGCGGCGGCGACGATCGTCTGGCTGATGATGATCGCGGGCTTCGCGGTCACCGCCGGGATCGCCGGGGGCTATCTCGACCCGTTCTCACCCGCGCGCCTCGTCACCGTGACGGCGGTGGTCGCGGCGATCGCGCTCGCCGTCACGCTGCTGGCGCTCGCCGGGCTGGAGCGGCCGCACGCCGTGTCCCTCGCGGCCGAGCCCGCGAAACCGCCCTTCCGCGAGGCGCTCCGCGAAGTCTGGGCGGACGGGGAGGCGCGCCGTTTCACCCTCTTCGTCTTCATGTCGATGCTCGCCTACAATCTCCAGGACCTCATTCTGGAGCCGTTTGGCGGCACGGTGTTCGGCATGTCGCCGGGCGAGACCACGCAGCTCGCGGGCCTCCAGCACGCCGGCGTGCTCGTCGGTATGCTCATCGTGGCGTTCGCGGCGACGTGGATCGGACGCGGCCGGGCGAGCGCGCTGAAGACGTGGACCGTCGGGGGCTGCATCGCCTCGGCCGCCGCCTTCGTGGGCCTGATCGCGGCGGGCCACGCGGGGCCGGCCTGGCCGCTCTCGCCGTTCGTCTTCTTCCTCGGCCTTGCCAACGGGACGTTCGCGGTTGCCGCGATCGGCACCATGATGAGCCTTGCCGGGAGCGGCCGTGTGGCCGGGGAGGGGGTGCGCCTCGGCGTTTGGGGCGCGGCGCAGGCCTTCGCCTTCGGCATCGGCGGCTTCCTCGGCACCGCCGCGATCGACGCGACGCGCGCGATCTTCGCCGACCCCGCGACCGCCTATTCGATCGTCTTCAGCGTGGAGGCGATCACCTTCCTCTTCGCCGCGCGCCTTGCGGCGGGCGTCGCCCGGCGCGCGCCGGCCGAACCCGCCCCGCCGCTTGCCGCGCCCGCGCTCGCCCGGTGACGATGATGGCCGAGACCCCTCCCTTCGACGTCGTCGTGGTGGGTGGGGGACCGGCCGGCGCCACCGCGGCGGCGGACCTCGCGGGTCGTGGCCTCTCCGTCCTCCTTCTCGACAAGGCTGGCCGCATCAAGCCCTGCGGTGGCGCGATCCCGCCCCGCCTCGTGCGAGACTTCGGCATTCCGCCGGACCTCCTCGTCGCGAAGGTGTCCTCCGCCCGGATGGTCTCTCCGGCCAATGTCGACGTCGATATGCCCATCGATGGCGGCTATGTCGGCATCGTCGACCGTGAGACGTTCGACGAGTTCCTGCGCGCCCGCGCGGCACGCGCCGGGGCGGAGCGGCGCGTCGGCACCTTCGCGGACCTGGAGCGGCGGCCCGACGGCCTCGCGGTCGTCGTCTACGAGGCCGATGGTGCGACGCATCGCGTCCCCGCGCGCGCGGTAGTCGGCGCGGACGGGGCGCGCTCGGCGCTCGCCCGCGCGGCGCGGATCCCGAACGCCGACAGGGTCCCATGCGTGTTCGCCTACCATGAGATCGTGACCTCGCCCGCGGCGGACGCCGGCGCCCGCTTCGATCCCGCCCGGTGCGACGTCTACTATCAGGGCCGCCTCTCGCCCGACTTCTATGCCTGGATCTTCCCGCACGGGGCGACGACGAGTGTCGGCGTCGGCTCGGCCGTGAAGGGCTTTTCGCTGCGCCGCTCGGTCGAGACGCTGCGCGCCGAGGCGGGCCTTTCCGGCTCGCGCGTCGTGCGGCGCGAAGGCGCGCCCATCCCGCTGAAGCCGCTGAAGCGGTGGGACAATGGCCGCGACGTGGTCGTCTGCGGCGATGCGGCGGGCGTGGTGGCGCCGGCCTCGGGCGAGGGGATCTACTATGCGATGCTCTCGGGCCGGCTCGCCGCGGACAGCGTCGCCGCATTCCTGCGCACCGGCGACGCGGCGGCACTCGCGACGGCGCGCAAGGCCTTCGTGAAGGCGCACGGCCGCGTCTTCCAGGTGCTCGGTCTCATGCAGTGGTTCTGGTACCGCAGCGACCGGCTGAGGGAGCGGTTCGTCCACATCTGCCGCGATCCGGACGTCCAGCGCCTCACCTGGCAAGCCTACATGAACAAGGAACTCGTCCGGCGCGACCCGCTCGCGCACGTGCGCGTCTTCTTCAAGGACCTCGCGCAAATCCTTCGACTGGCAGCGCCGCCAAGATGAGCGCCTGCCGGGCCCGAATTCCGTCCACCCCCGCCGCCAGCCGACGTCTTCCCCAAGAGGCGCGCTGGAGGCACGGGGGCGACACAGCACCAACAACAGCCGAGCGGACGGACTTGGCGCGCAAGTGGGAGTAAACCCTCGTGTCGAACAAGGATCATGGGATTTCGCGCCGGACCATTCTCGGGTGCGGTGCCGCCGCGCTCGCGGCGGCGGGCTTCAACCCGGCCAACGTGCAGGCCCAAGGCAAGATCCCGCCAGAACAGCTGATGTACGTGGCGAAGACGAAGACGCCCGGCCGCTTCTGCGCCAACTGCCTCCAATTCCTGGGCACGCACGTGAAGGATTATTCAGAGCTCGATGAGGCCAACCCGGAGATGGCCGAGTGCAAGATCGTTGCGGGCAAGGTCGCCGCCACCGGCTGGTGCGGCGTGTGGTCTCCGATGGGGTGAGGGGCGCGGGCGGCGGGGCGTAAGGCCCCGCATTCGCTTCGGGATGGTGGCGGTTCGGGAGTGGTCTTCACCGTCCCGGCCGCCCAGCCGAGGCGGCGATGGCTGCGGTGAGCGGACGCCGCCGGGTCGCTCGAAGGCCCAGCCTCCTCAACCACCCCCAACAGAACTTCCGACCTTTTCCCTCAAAGAACACCGCGCGGACGTCCTCACTCGGGATCCTGCCGGCATCGCCGTTTGGCAGAGCCGGGGCGCGATGCCGCCTACGACATTGCGCGTCGCACGCACGGTCGCCTCATCCCTATTCGATAGCACGAATGTGCGTCCCGGTCGGATGGCGGCGGCATCGCGCCGCAACGCGGAGGGGTTCCGATCCGGTGCCGTCCTGGCCGATATTCGCGGCGGAACGCGTTTCAATCTTACATGGTCGTTGCCATGCAGCAATGATCGATCTAACCCATTTTCCGAAGCATTCCTTCGGCGGACATATGCAACCTTTCGCCCCTCTGTCATCAACGTCTCTTGCGAACGAAGCCTTTCAGAAGATTGTTGAGGCGATCACCTCCGGGGCGTTCCGGCCGGGGGAGAAGCTGTCCGAGGCGGAGCTGGCGCGTCAGTTCGGGATCAGCCGGGGGCCGCTGCGCGAGGCGCTGGGGCGGCTGGAGGGGCGGCTCGTCACGCGCACGCCGCGCCTCGGCGTGCGCGTGATCGACTTCGCCGCCGAGGACGTGGAGCAGCTCTTCCTCCTGCGCGAAGCGCTCGAGGGGATGGCCGCACGCCTCGCGGCCGAGCGTATCAGCGAGCGCGAGCTTGCCGATCTCGAAGCCCTACTCGACCGTCATTCCGCGCGCCGCGATATCGTGGAGGGCCGCTCGTACATCCAGGACCGCGTCGACGACGATTTCCATATGGCGGTGGTGCGCGGCGCGAAGAGCGAGCGCATCGAGGCGCTGCTCGTCGACAATGTGTACTACCAGCTCGCCATGCAGCGGCAGCGGTCGAGCACGCGCGCCGGACGGACGAAGGCCGCGCTCGCCGAGCATCGCGACATTTGCGAGGCCCTTCTCGCCCGCGATCCGGAGCGCGCCGAGGCCGCGATGCGCAAGCATATTCGCAACGCTCGCTACAGCGCGTTGGCGGCGTTCAACAACTGACCGGCCGCGCGGAAAGGGCCCGCGACGCTTATCTCGGCCTAAGTCGCCAGGAACCCGCCGTCGACCGGGATCACCGCGCCCGTCATGTAGCGGGCGCGCGCTGAGCAGAGGAACAGCACCGGCTCGGCGATCTCGTCGGGCTCGGCGAAGCGGCCGAGGGGGATGCGCTGGTGGAGCGAGGCCATGCGCGTCCCGTCGTTGCGCGTCGGCGCCGTCATCGCCGTGCGCACAAAGCCCGGCGCGACGGCGTTCACGCGGATGCCGCTCGGCGCGAATTCCACCGCCATCGCCTTTGTCATCTGCGCGATCGCGCCCTTGGAGGCGGTGTAGGCGATCGAGTTCGGGAAGGCGATGAAGGACTGGATCGAGGCCAGATTGACGACGCATCCCTGCCGTCGCCGCAGCATCGGGTGCAGGAGCCGCGTCAGCCGGTAGGTGCCGGTGACGTTGACGCGGAAGACCGCATCGAAATCGTCCTCGGCATGCTCGGTGTCGGCAGGGCCGCGCCGGTTGATGCCGGCATTGTTGACGAGGATGTCCACCTCGACCCCGGCGTCGGCGAGCCTCGCGCACACCTCGCGGGCGCTCTCTGTATTCGCGACATCGAGACCGAGCCCGGTGACCGCGCCGCCCCCTTCCTGGAGGCCGGCGGCCGCTGACTGCGCGGCCGCGGCGTCCACGTCCGAGAGGATGACCTTGGCACCCGCATGCGAGAACGCTGCCGCGATGGCGAAGCCAATCCCGCTTGCCGCACCGGTGACGAGCACCGTCTTTCCGGCGAACTCGCTCATGCCGGCGTGCCGTCGATCGGCAGGGTGCCGAGCGGGTAGGCCGCCTCGTGGGACGGGAAGTAGGCCGGCATCCGCGCGATCGCGGCTTCGTTGGCCTTGGTCTGCACCGCGACGCTCTCTGCGTGGGTCAAAGGCTCGGTGATCTTCAGCGCCCCGCCGTCGCCATAGCGGCGGGGGTCGGGGCGCGGCGTCGTGCCGAGAACGGCCTCCAGCCGCTCGGCGACGTCGAGGAGGAGGGCCTCCCTGCCATATCCGGCCGCGAGCTGGATGTTGAGCGGCATCCCGTTGCGGTCGAGCCCCGGCGAGAGGACGAGCGCCGGATGGCCGGAGACGTTGTAGACCGCCATCGCAGACTGCCCCGTGAAGGCGATCACGCGGTCGACGTCGGACAGCGGCGGGGCGACCATCGGCGTGCCCATCGACAGGACGATTTCGCAGTCATGGAAGAGGGCATCCACCTCGGCGGCCAGCGCCCGGCGCCAGCGCAGCGCCCTGATGTAGGCGTCGGCGCTGATCATGGAGCCGGCGATGAGCTTGTCCCGGAGCGCGGCCCCGATCCGCTCGCGGTCCTCCTCGAAGGTGCGGCGGTGGATGGAGTAGCACTCGCCGACATTGAGGACGCGCGAGCAGGCGCGGAAGTCGAGCACGCCGTGGGTGAGGTCGATCTCGATGGGGGTGAGGCCGGCATCGGTCAGCGCGGCGACGCAATCCTCGAAGCCGCGCGCGATGTCGTCCTCGCAGGGGACGTCGCGCTCGTGGAAGCGCCGCAGCACGCCGACGCGCAGCCGCTCCGCGCCGCCGCCGGTGCCGCCATCGCGGCAGAGCGCGGCGAAGACGCGGCGCGTGTCGGCGACGGAGCGGGCGAGCGGGCCGACATGATCGAGCGAGGGGCAGTTTGGCTGCATCCCTGCCGTCGCGATGCGCCCGAGCGTCGGCTTCAGCCCGACGATTCCGCACGCTGCGGCGGGGAGGCGGACCGAGCCGCCCGTGTCGGTGCCGATCGCGAACTTCGCGAGCCCGGCCGCGACGGCGACGCCGCCGCCCGTCGTCGACCCGCCGCTGAAGCGGGAGGGGTCGAACGGGTTGCGCGCGACGGGCACCGCGAGGTCGTCATAGACCGCGCCGCTGCCGGTGCCGAACTCGTAGGTGTTGAGCTTGCCGAGGAGAACGCCGCCGGCCGCGCCGAGCGCGGTGACGACGGCCGCGTCACGCGCCGGCACGTTGTCGGCGAGGAGGCGCGATGCGGCGGTCGTGCGGATGCCGGCGGTGTCGATATTGTCCTTCACCGCGAAGGGGATCGCGCCGAGCGGGGCGTCGGGGCGCGCGGCGGCGAGGTCCGCCTCGGCGCGCTCCGGCGTCACCGTCAGGAATGCGTTGAGGGTTGGGTTGTGGCGTGCGATCGCGTCGAGGTGCGCGGCGAGGAGCGCTGCGGGGGTCACCTCGCCACGGTTGATCGTCGCGCGCGTGTCGTCGATCGACAGGAAGAGGAGGTCATCGCTCATGGGGCGAAGGCGTCCCGCGCGTGGCGGGCGATCTCGGCCGCCTGCGCGAACCAGACGTCGTCGCGCGATCCGAGCCCGTTCAGCATGCCCGTCACGGCGCGGATCCGGTGCGGCATCCCGGCGAGCCAGGGGTGGAGATGGACCCCGAGGAAGCGGCCGGACTCACGCCCTTCTGCCGCGAGCTGGTCGGCCGCGTCGCCGATGATGTCGCGGTAGCGGCGCGCCTCGATCCGGCGGTGCCACATGAGCTGGATGTCGTCGAGGTCGGCCTGGTTCGGGATCGAGACGATGCCGGGCGTGGTCTTCAGCTTGTAGGGCTGGTCGTCGTTCGCCCAGTCGCAGACATAGTCGAGGCCCGCCTCGGCGAGGAGTTGGGGCGTGCGCGTCGACTCGCCATAATCCTGCGAGATCCAGCCGACGGGGCGCGTGCCGGTCGCCGCCTCGATCGTCTCGAGGGTGCGTGCGATGACGGCCGCCTCCTCCGCTTCGCTCATCCGGCTCGAGATCATCTCGCGCGCGTTGATGCCGTGCCCCGCGAACTCGTAGCCCCGTTTCAGAAACGCCTCGACGAGGAAGGGATAGTTCTCGATCGCCTCCGCGTTCGCGGCGACGGTGACCTTCACCGGCAGCCGGTCGAAGGCGGCGAGGAGGCGGAAGATGCCGACACGCAGCCCGTATTGGCGGAGCGTGAAGGCCCGATAGTCGGGCTCGAAATTGCCGAAGGGGTCGTTGAAGCGCGGCTCGCTCACGGCTTCGGGTCGGCGAAAGGTCCGCCAGTGCTCGAAATAGAGGATGACTGAGACGGCGAGGGGCTTGCCGTCCGGCCAGCCGAGCGGCGGGCGGCGGTCGATCGGCGAGAAGTCGTAGTGCGGATGGTCCATGCCGGGGCGGGTCATGGGGCGGGCGCCTCCTGCCCGCGCGTCGCACCGAGGAACCAGTCGCTGATCTCGGTGCCGGTCGCGACCCAGACCCCGCTCCGCTCCACCATCGCGCCGAGCGCGCGCTCCAGCGCCGCGATGCGGTGCGGCTGGCCCATGATGTAGGGGTGGAGGGCGATGCAGACGATGCGCGCGGTCTCCGCGCCCTCTTCGTAGAGGCACTCGAAATGGTCGAGCATCATCCGCTCGAACTCGGCCGCATCGAAATGGTGCCGGTACGCCATCGCGTCATTGACATCCATCTGGTACGGCAAGGTCATCAGCCGGCCCGACCGCACATTGATCCAGGTCGGCTGGTCGTCATGGTAGAAGTCGCAATAGTAGCGGAAGCCGGCTTCGGCCACGAGGTCAGGGGTGTTCGCGGTGAAGGTCGCCGAGGGGGAGAACCACCCCAGAAGCGCCTTGCCGGTCGTGCGGCGGTAGATCTCCTGGCACTCCGCGATGGTGGCGCGCTCCTCCGCCTCGCCCATGCCCCACAGATAGTGCGTGTTGTCGAGACCGTGGCACAGGACATCCCAGCCCCGTCCCTCGATCCCCTCCATGATCTCCGGATAGCGGTCATAGACCGACATCGAGAGCGACACGGTGCAGCGGATCGACAGGCGGTCCATCACGTCGAACATGCGCCAGAGGCCCGCGCGGTTGCCGTAGTCGCGGATCGCGTAGCCGAGGACGTCGGGGTGGGGCATCCGCGCCCACGGGTCGCGCGGGGCGACGCGGCGGGGCAGATACTCGTAGTGCTCGATATTCGGGACGACCCACAGCGCGACGCGGGCGCCGTTCGGCAGCGTGAGGCGCGGCCTTTCGACGATCGGCGAATAGGGGATGCGGTCGAACGGATCGGTCAGAACCATTCCCAAAGATTGTCCTTCTCGCTCATCTGCGACGCGGGAATGTCCGTCACCATCCGCCCCGATTTCAGGATGATCGCACGATCGACATAAGCAAGCGTGCGCGGCACGTTGTGTTCGATGAGGACGAACGCGATGCCCTTGCGGGCGCTGACATCGACGACCGCGTCGAGCAGCATCTGCGACATGCGGGGCGACAGCCCGCTCGTCGGCTCATCGAGAAGCAGGATCTTCGGCTTGGTCAGGAGCGCCATGGAGAAGGCGAGCATCTGCTGCTCGCCCCCGCTCATCGACCCGGCCGCCTGCCGCCGCCGCTGCTCCAGCGCCGGAAAGAGCGTCCAGATATCGTCGAGATCGCCTTGGCCGTGCATCAGCCCGGCGATGTAGAGGTTGCGTTCGACCGAGAGGGTGGGAAACACGTTGCCCGATTGCGGCACGTAGCCGACGCCGAGCTTTACGTTCCGGGGGACGTTGCCGGGCTCGACCGCCTCGCCGCAGAAGGTCACCGTCCCGGTCGTGTGGGGCAGGGCGCCGACGAAGCACTTCATCAGCGTCGACTTGCCGGAGCCGTTGTGGCCGAAGAGGGCCACCCGCTCGCTTTCGCCGATCGTGAACGATGCGTCCGTCAGCGCGTGGTAGGCGCCGTAGTAGGCGTTGAGGTCGGTGACGCGCAGGAGTTCGCTCACTCGTGTCTCCCGAAATAGAGTTCGGTCAGCTGCGTGTCGCGCTTCAGGTCGGCAACCGTCCCCTCGGAGACCAGCGTGCCGTTGAACATGAAGACGCAATGGTCGCAAAGATCCTCGATGAACGAGATGTTGTGCTCGACGATGCAGACGGCGTTGCCCTTGGCGGCCTCCTGCCGGATGAGCTCCTTGAGCGTCTCGTAGACCCGGCCCTCGACCCCGGCGACGGGCTCGTCGAGGAACAGGCACTCGCCCTCGTTCATCAGCGCACGCGCGAGGCTCGCAAGCTTCTGACGCCCGATCGACAGCTCGGTCGGCAGGTGATGGGCATAGTCCTGCAGGTTGACGCGCGAGAGCTGGTGCATCGCCGCGTCGACGAGCGCAGAGTCGCCGCCCCTGCGCTCGCGGAAGATTGAGCCGATGCGCTCGCCCGAATATTCGCGCGCCGCGACGACGATGTTGTCGAGCACCGTGAGGCTCGGGAAGAGGCGGATATTCTGCCACGTCCGCGCGATGCCCGACCGGGCCCGCTGGTAGGCGGTGAGGCCCGTGATCGCCCGGCCGTGGAGGAGAACCTCGCCGGAATCGGCTGGGACCGTCCCACAGATGAGGTTGACCAGCGAGGACTTGCCCGCGCCGTTCGGTCCGACCAGCCCCATGACCTTGCCGCCATGGAGGGTGAAGTCGATGTCGTTCGCGACGACGATGCCGCCGAACTTCTTGCTGAGATGACGCGTCTCGATGATGGGCGACATCAGCGGCCCGCCCTCTGCGTGCGCATCGAGAAGTCGCGCGCCTTCTTGGCGGCGACAATGCCCTCAGGCCTCGTGAACAGGAAGACGATGACGAGGCCGGTGAAGATCATGCCCTGGAGGGGGCCGATCATCGTGTTGGGGAGGTCAAGGATGTTGATCGCCCGCGGCGCGGTTTCGAGGAGCACCGCGCCGACGATGGGCCCGAGGACCGTGCGCACGCCGCCCACGATCACCATCGTCAGGATCGCCGCCGACATCGTGATGTCGAACTGCTCGGGGACGAGATAGACGAAATAGTGCGCGTAGAGGACGCCCGCGAGGCCGGACATGCCGGACGCGATCGCGAAGATCGTGATCTTCATCCGCCGCGCGTTGCGGCCGAGGGCGACGAACGCTTCCTCGTCATCCCGCATCGCCGCGATCGCCCGGCCGTAGCTGCCGGACGTCATGCGCCGGATCACGAGCACCACGATGAGCGCGATCACCCCGATCAGCGCCCAGTAGAGGACGAGGTTCGACCACCCGTAATTCGGCAGAAGCGACGGGATGCCGGTGAGGCCGCCGGCGCCGCCCGTCCATTCGAGGTTCTTGATGACCTGCAACAGGCCGAGCTGGAAGCCGATGCTCGCGATGACGAGATAGTCGCCCGACACGCGAAGCGATGGAATGGCGAGGATCAGCGAGGAGAGGGAGGCGAAGAGGACGCCGCAGACCATCGCGAGCGGGATCGGCAGGCCGAGCCGCATCGACAGCATGGCCGAGCAGTAGGCGCCGAGGGCGAAGAAAGCTGGGTGCGCGATGCTGAGGAGCCCGCTGAAGCCGAGGATGAGATTGAAGCTGGACGCCAGGATGATCGAGATGCCGATCATCACGACGGCGGCGCTGATGAATTCCATCGTTCAGGCCTCCTCTTCTTTCGGCGCGCTGGCCGCGATGCTGCCGGCGGAGCGCATGAGGCGGGGCTGCGGCCACCGGATCCCCTTCGGGAAGCAGACGATCGCGATGAAGAGCACGCCGTAGACGATGAGTGGCTGCCAGTGGGAGCTGATGAAGAAGACGCTCGCCTGCTGCATCGCGCTGATGACGAGGACGGCGATCCCTGCGCCGAACACCTTGCCGAAGCCGGCGAGGATCGTCGCGGCGACGGAGAAGATGATGAGCTGAGGCCCGAGGTCCGGATAGTAGGCGAGCTTCCCGGCATAGACGAAGGTCGCGACAGCGATGAGGAGGCCCGCGATCCCGAGCGTCACCATGTAGACGACGTCCTTGCGCACGCCGAACACCTCGGCGAGCTGCGCGTTGTCGGAGACCGCGATGAGATGCTGGCCGATCCGCGTCGCGAGAAACCCCATGAGGGCGAGCGCGGCGAGGATCGTGACGGCGATGGACGTCACGTCCCAGACCGTGACGATCAGCGGCTCGAACAGAAGGAAATCCGTCGAGACCTGAGGGCTCATGTACACGGGCTCGGACGTGAAGATGAAGTTCATCAGGAAGACGGAGAACTGCGCGAACACGAGCGTGAAGATGAAGAAGAGCAGCGGCTGTGCGCCGCGGTTCCGCAGCCGCGCGAAGGCCTGATTCTCGAGCAGCACCGCGGCGGCGACCGTGACGGCCGCCGCGACGGCGAAGCTCGGCAGCACGGGCCACCCCAGGCGATGTTGCAGAAGGTAGCCCGTATAGAAGGCGAGCCCCATCAGGGCCGGCTGCGCGAAGTTCCAGATACCGGTTACACGTAGGACGAGAGCAAACGCCAGCGTAAGCAGAACCTGGAAGGCCGAGCTGGCGATGCTTGTCCAAAGGATTTGGGCAAGCATCTTCTGTATTTTACCGGAATTTCGCCAGGGGCTCGAACTTGCTGTTCTTCACCTCGAGGAGATAGACGGGCTTCACGACACGGTGGGTGTCGTCGATGTGGACGTCACCGCTGAGCGGCTGCTTGAAGTCACCGATGTCGAGGAGGGCCTGGCGCAAATTCTTGCCCGTGAGCTCCTGCCCGGCATTGTCGAGGTGCTCGACGAGCGCCTTGACGATGTAGGCGGTGTCGGAGACCACCTGATTGGCGGCGAGGAGGTTCGGCTCGCGACCCATCTCCGACTTCCAGCGGTCGATGAAGGGCTGGACGTTCGGGTTGTCGGAGACGCCGGGCGAGAGGCTGGCGACGATCAGCCCGTCCGCGGCCGGTCCGACCTGATTGATGAGCTGGGGGCTGTAGGCGGCGTTGTAGGACGTCACCGGCACCTCGATGCGGAGCTGGCGCAGCTGCTGCATCACCTGCGGCGAGTCGCCGGCATTGCCCTGGAGGTGGACAAAGTCGGGGTTCGCCGCCTTGATCTTGAGGAGCGCGCCCGTGTAGTCCGTCGCGCCCGGCTCGTAGCTGTCGAAGGCGACGACCTCGCCGCCGAGCGAGGTGAACGTGTCGCGGAAGACCTGCGCGCCGAATTTGCCGCTTTCATCGTTGATGAAGATGATCGCCGCCTTCTTCATCTTCATTTCTTCGCGCGTATACTTCGCGAGAAGGGTAAGGTCGACGTCGGCGAGCGGGTAGGTCGTGTAGACGTATTCGCCCATCTCGGCGATGCGCGGGGAGTTGGCGCCGGCGACCAGCGCCAGCACCTCGGCGCGGTTCACGATCGGGGCGACCGCCGCGACCACGGCGCTGTAGGCGGTGACGATGAGGGGCACCTTCTCGAGGCTGATGAGGCGCGTGACCGCGTCCACACCCACCTGCGGCTTGGCCTGCGTGTCCGCGGCGACGAGTTCAAGCATGCGCCCGCCCGCGCCGCCGGCGGCGTTGATCTCGGCGACGGACCATTCGAGGGACTGGACCTGGTCGGCACCACCCGGAGCGGCGGGGCCCGTCAGGGGAAGGGCGACGCCGAACTTGAACGGCGCCTTCGCCTCCTGGGCACGGACGACCATGGGCGTGGCGAGCGCGAGCGCCGTGCCGGAGATCAGGACTTTGCGTCGAGTGATTTCGCTCGTCATTTCATAGTACCTCTCTGGGTTCTCAGCTCATGACCAGTCGTCGAACTTCGCCACCTCGGGCAAAGTTCGAAATGTTACTCACAACGTCTCGATAGAATACTTGGTACTGCTCGTCGGTGACGTAGCCGATGTGCGGCGTCATCACGAGATTGGGGAGATTTCGGAGCGGACTGTCGGCCGGGAGCGGCTCGACCAGAAACACGTCGAGAGCCGCGCCGCCGAGCGTTCCGGCTGCGAGCGCGTCGGTGAGGGCGTCGTAGTCGACGATCCCGGCGCGGGACGTGTTCACGAAGAAGGCGCCGGGCTTCATCGCGCCGATGGCCTTGCGGTCGATGAGATTGCGCGTGCGGTCACCGAGGACGACATGGACCGACAGGCAGTCCGACTGCGCGAGGATCTCGTCGAAGGTGACGAGGGTCGCGCCGGATTCGCGCGCCCGCTCGGCGGTGAGATTTTCGCTCCACGCGATGACGTTCATGCCGAAGCAGTTGCCGAACTCGGCGACGCGCCGTCCGACATTGCCGAGGCCGATGAGGCCGAGCGTCTTGCCGGCGAGGGTGGTGCCGATCGAGGTCTGCCACGCGCCGCTGCGCAGCGCATGCTCCTCCGACGAGATGCGGCGAGCGAGGGCGAGGATCAGCCCCCAGGTGAGCTCCGGCGTCTCGTCATAGCGGCTGCGCGTGCAGCTGACGACGATGCCGAGCTCCGACGCGGTCGCAAGGTCGATCGACCAGTTGACCGGGCCCGTGGACGCGATGTGCCTCAGCTTCGGCAGGCGTCGCATCAAGGAGCCGGGGAAGGGGGTCCGCTCCCGCTCCAGGACGACGACGTCGAAATCGGCGAGGCGTTCGGCGAGCCGCGTTTCGTCGAAGATATGATCGGCGAAGAACTCGACCGTGAAGTCGTCACCGAGGTCGCGCCAGCCCGGATAGTTTCGAACCCAGCCGGAATAGTCGTCGAGAACGGCCACCTTCACGTGAGATCTCCCCGGCACATCGATGGATCAGATTTCTGTCAACAGTTAACGGATGGCCGGTGACGGTGCGCCATCGCCACATATCCACCGTCGACGACCAGCGTCGTGCCGGTGACGTATCGTGCCGCGTCGGAGGCGACGAAGCAGATCGCCTCGGCGATTTCGTCGGCCGATGCGAAGCGGCCGAGCGCCACCGTGCGTTTGAGGTCCTCGTTCGACGTGCGGCTCACGATGTCTTTCGTGAGAGGGGTCGCCGTCCGCCCCGGCGCCACGCCGACGACGCGCACGCCCGCCGCGCCCCACTCGGTGGCGACCGAGCGGGTGAGGTGCTCGATCCCGGCCTTGCAGGCGCCATAGACGGCGCGTCCGCCTGAATCGCAGAACGCGAGCTGCGAGCTGACATTCACGACGACGCCGCGCCTCGCCTGGAGAAAGCGGGGTGCGAAGGCGCGCATCAGCAGGATCGGCGCGACGAAATCGACGGCGACGAGGCGCAGGATGTCGTCCGCCGCGCTGGCCGCCAGATCATGGTCGAGGAGGATGCCGGCATTGTTGACGAGGACGTCCGGCAGGGCGAGCCCGGCGGCAAGGCGATCGATTGCCCGCGCATCGGAGAGATCGACTATATGTGCGGCCGCGCCGATCTCGCCTGCGAGATCGAGGACGCTCTCGGCGATGTCGACCAGTACGAGATCGGCGCCCATGTCGGCGAAGCGCCGCGCCGTCGCCTCGCCAATTCCCGAGGCGGCGCCGGTCACGAGCACGGACCGGTTCTCGAACACTTGGCATTGAGGCGCGTCGTGTCGCTGCACTGTGGCCTTCCGTCCGCTCATCCATCGTCATTGAGACTCACGAACTGAAAACTGTCAACAGTTGCCAGTCTGCAGTTCGCATCCCGGTTGCTGACCTCACGAAACGTTCGGGTTTGAAGACCCCAGCCCGTCCCGGACCGCCGGAGGCCACCCTCGTCTCAGCGCGCCACCGTCACCGCGCGCCGGTAGAGGTGCCATGTCGCGTGTCCCAGCACCGGCAGCGCGACGAGGAGCCCCAGGAACAGCGGCAGCATGGCGGCGATGAGGGTGATGGCGACGAAGGCGCCCCAGGCGAGCATCACCACCTTGTTCTGCAAGACGGTGCGCACGCTCGCGATCATCGCGGTTATGAAGTCGGGGTCGTGGTCGAGCATCAGCGGGATCGCGATGACCGTCACCGAGAAGAGCACCGTCGCGAGGGCGGCGCCGACGAGCGTGCCGACCGTGAGGAAGGCGAGGCCCTCGGGCGTGGTGGTGACGACGACCACGAACGCCTCGACCGACGAGAAGGATTGCATGCGCAGGAAGATCGCGAGCCAGAGGCGCACCTGGTACATCCAGAACCAGAAGATGAAGAGGACGACGAACGCCATCCAGGCGAGCTCCCGCTTCCGGCTCTCGAACATCACCAGGAGGACGTGCCGCCAGGTGAGCGGCGTGCCGGCCTCCAGCGTCCGGCTGATCTCGTAGAGGCCGACCGCGACGAAGGGGCCGATGAGCGGGAAGCCGATCGCCGCCGGGATCACCCAGTAGGGGGCGTGGAGCGCGGTCAGCGCGTAGACGATGAAGAGCCCGGCGAGCGCATAGATCCCGCCGAAGAAGAGGCCCATCAACGGCGCTCTCAGGAAGTCGCGAACGCCGGCGCCGAGCGCCGCGCGAAGGTCGGCGAAGGTGACCGTGTTGATCGAAATGTGGCGCAGCGTCACCGCCTGATCGACGCTCGGAACCTCTGCCATGGCCGTTCTCCGTTGATGGTCCCGTCACGCGGCGACGCACCAGAACCAGCCGGACTTGCGGGTCGGAATCCTACATGGAGCGGCGCCGCCGGAACAGGCCGCAACGACCATGGCGGGGGGATGTGCCCCGGCATGGCCGCGCGGTGGGACGCCGGATGGCGCCGCGAGCGTCAGAGGAAGGAGACGTCGTCGAGGCCGAAGGTCGAGCGGTCGACATTGGCGACGGTCGCGATCACGATGTCCGTGCCATCGATGGTGATCCGCGCATCGTTCCCGTCGAACTCGATGCTGAGGGAGAGGTCCGAGAGCGCGCCGATCCCGCGATGCGCGCTCGCGATGGCCGCCTGATCGACGAGGATCGTGTCGCCCGAGGCCGCGTCATAGTCGAGGATCGTGTCATCCTCGTCGACGATGAACGTGTCCGCGCCCGCGCCGCCCTGGAGCGTGTCGGCACCTTCGCCGCCGCGCAGCGTGTCGTCACCCTGCTTGCCGAACAAAGTGTCGTCCCCGGCGCCGCCGATCAGGAAGTTCGCGCCGTTGCCGCCGATGATGTTGTCATTGAAGTCGCTGCCGATGATGTTTTCGATGCTGTACAAGTAATCGATCGCGGCGCCGCCCTCGCCATGCTTGTCGTAGTAGGTGCTGCGGGCGATCGAATAGTCGAGGCCGTCCTTGTCGGTGTGGATCAGGGAGAGATCCACAGTCACGCCGCTGCTTGCCGTCGCATAGCTCGACGTGTCGCTGCCCTCGCCGCCGAAGAGGTAGTTCCGGCCCGCGCCGCCATCGAGGAAGTCGTCGCCGCCGAAGCCCCAGATGTTGTCGTCCTGGACGGCGCTCGCGCCACGGTTCTTCTCGCCATAGCCGAAGAGAACGTCGTTGTGGTCGGTGCCGAAGAGGTAGTCGACCTGGTCGCCGCCGCTGCGATAGACGCCCTCATAGCCGCCGAGCAGGATGTAGTTCCCGTCCGCGACATGGGCCATGCCGGCCCCGTCGAGCGCGACGTCGTTGTCGAACCCGTCCTTGGCGCTCCAGGCGTCGCCGTCCTTCCGGATCATCACCATCGTGCGGGTGATGTGGTCCTCGAACGCCCGGCGGGCGGCGGGGTTGGTGAAGATCTGCTCCGGATCGATCCAATCGGAGAAGTCGTCCCAGCGCACCTCGGCGATGTAGCCGCCATTGCCGTCCTTGATGCGGAAGGCGATGCCGCCGTCGGCATAGGCGCCCCATTCGATCGAGGGCGAGAGGTCCACATGGGGATTCATCTCGACGAGGATGGTGTCGTGGAACGGGTTGAAGTCCATGATCTTCGCGACATTCTTCTCCGAATTCACCGGATCGGGCGTGCCGCTGCTGTTGACCTTGCCGAGAAGGTCGACACCCTTCTTCATGATCTTGAAGATCGACCCGACCTTCGGCAGGGCGCCGAGAATGTCCCACATCGCCGTGTCGATCGGATTGCCGATATCCTCGGGCGCCGGCGGGGTCTGCGGGGCGTCCCCGTCGACGATCACGAACGTGTCGCGCCCCGTGCCGCCGTAAAGCGTGTCGCCGCCCCACTGCGATCCCGAACCGATCAGCCAGTCGTGGCCCGTCCCGCCGTGGAGGAGATCGGCGTCGCCGCCCTGCAGCACGTCGTTGCCGGAGCGGCCCATCAGCGTGTCCAGCCCGGCATGGCCGCGCATGAAGTCGTCGCCGCTGCCGCCGTCGAGGAAGTCGTCGCCGGCATAGCCGAAGAGGCTGTCGTGCCCCTCGCCGCCGACCAGAATGTCGTTGTGGTTGTAGACGATCTTGTTGCCGTTGAAGCCGTGGATCGTCAGGGTGCCGAACCCGTGCAGCTCGTTGTCGAGGCTGTTGCCGACGAGCTTCGTCGGAATGAAGACGTGGCCGTTGTTCTGGTTGTAGCTGTACTTGACCGAGCCGTTGGCGGTGCTGCCGCCGAGCTGCTCCTCGCCGGTCGAGTAGACCGTCCACCTCTGCTTCTCACCCCAGCCCGAGACCTTGACCTCTTGCGACCAGAGCACCGACCCGGCGGCGGGCGCACTGGGGATGTCCATCTCGCCCGTCGCGCTCTGCAGCGCGGTCGCTCCGGCGTAAGTGGGGGAGGCGAACGGGGTGATGTCCGTCCCGGCCGTCACGGGATGGCCGAGGGACGCCGCGCCGGCGCCCGTCCGGTTTTCGATCGCGTCGATGGCGTCGCTATAGAGAGTCGCGTCGTACATGAATTCGCTCCCAATGCTTGAAGGCATGAGGCTTCCATTGCTCTTGTTCGTCGAAGGCGGTCCGTGTATTCCGTTCATCATCGTTTCCATTGCCGTTCCTCAGTTCAGTTGAGAGAAGTCGACGCCTCGTAGGTCAACTGTCCGACGAGACTTCGTGTCGTTACTGCTTTGACACTTGATGAGGTGTGGAGAGATCGCTCGCGTCACAAGGAATTTTCGGGCGCGATACTTGTGACAAAGTCTGACATAATTTGTGCCGTCGGGGTGGAACGGGCCGCGCCCTCGCCGATGCCAACGCAGGGCGCTTCCGTGGCCGCGCCGGCCGAGGCAGACTGATGGGGCCGATGCCTGATGAATCGCGCTCAAAGAACGCGCATCATGGATCCGAGGCGTCTTCCCCTTGGGTGGGCTCGCAGGGCCGGGTGGCCGCAGAGAACAGCACCATGGATCTGATCAGCGATAAGGCCTTCCGCGTCCTCCTGGTCGATGACGACGAGGACTATTGCGTGAAGGTGCAGGCGCAGCTCCAGGAGCGCGGCTATTTCGTCGACTGTGCGCACGATGTGCCGTCGGCGCGCCGGTTGATCGACGCCAGACCTTATGACCTCTACCTGCTCGACCTCATCATGCCCGGCACGAGCGGCAAGGTGCTGTGCCGCGAGCTCGCCACGCAGAGCGTCGCGGGGATCATCGTCGTCAGCTCGATCAGCGACGATGCGGAGCGGATCGCGCTCCTGGAACTCGGCGCGGACGACTACATCGTGAAGCCGTTCAACGCGCTGGAGCTTCTGGCGCGGGTGCGATCGGTTCTGCGCCGGTCCGACCGCAACCGCGCGACGCCGCGTCAGGCGCCGCGCTTCGGCCCCTGGGCGCTCGTCGACGGGGAGCGGCACCTGAAGCACGAGGACGGGCGCGTCATCAGCCTGACCTCGAGCGAGGCGGAGATCCTGCGCTTCTTCGTGGCGAACCCGAACATGTTGTGCACCCGCGAGGACATCCTGGCCGTCGCGCGCGTGCGCCAATATGCCGGTGCGAACGACCGCAGCGTCGACACGCTGATCCGCCGCCTGCGCAAGAAGGTGGAGGTCGATCCCGGCAATCCGCGCCTCATCGAGACCGTCTGGGGCCAGGGTTACGTCTTCCGCCCCGGCTGAGGCGCGAAAGGGGAGGGGGCGGGCTCGCCGGGCAGGCGTACCATGGCCCTGAGGCCGCCACCCGCGCGGTTCTGCAGCGTGACGGTGCCGCCATGGTCGACGATGATCGTGCGCACGATCGCAAGGCCGAGCCCCGTGCCCGCGCGGTCCGCCGACAGCCGCTCGAACGGACGGAAGGCGGCCTCGATCGCGTCCGGCGGGATGCCCGGCCCGTCATCGTCGACGAAGACGACGACGCTGCCGCCCTCCCGCGCGAGGGTCACGCGCGCGGCGCCGCCATATTTCAGCGCGTTCTCGATGAGGTTCTGGAAGGCGCGCGCCAGCGCGTCGCGCCGGCCGCGCACGATGGCGGGCGCCGCGACCGCCATCGACGCGTCCTCACCGGCATCGGCTGCGTCGTCAACGAGCGCTTCGAGGAGGGAGGGCATGTCGACCCGCACCGTCTCCCCGTCGCGCCGCGTCGCCCGCGCGAAGGACGAGACGGCCTCGACGAGGGTCTCGACATGGTCGAGGCGGGCGAAGAGGCGCTCGCGCACCGCCTCCGGGCTGGCCTCGGCCGCATCGTCGCGCGCCCTGTGGAGCGGGCCCTTGAGGTCGTGGCCGAGGCTGCGCATCAGGGCGACCTGATAGTCGAGGGTCTGCGTCACCCGCTCGGCCATGCGGTTGAAGGCCTCGATCGTCTCGCGCACGTCGGCGCTGCCCTCCGGCTCGATGCGGCCGATATCCTCGCCCCGCCCGAACCGGTCCGCATTCACCACGAGCCGCCGCAGCGGCTGCATGATGCGCCCGGTGAGGACGACCACGATGACGGTCATCAGCACCGCGACGAGCGTGTCGATCGACCGGGACGCGAGCAGCGGAACCCACTCGATCGGCGCGACGCCGAGGGTGAAATTGTACCAGACCGGATCGTCCCGAAGCCTCACCGACAGCGCGATGAACTCTGCGTCGCGCTCCGGCCGGCCGTCGCCGGAGACCCTGAGTTCACCGATCGGCAGCGCGGCCGCGAGCGTCCGGCCGAGCCTCTCGGCATCCACCAGGCGGGACGGGGTCGAGGTCGCCACGGCGGGCTCGGCCCCAAGATGCAGGCTGCGCCCCGAGCCCGCGAAAGCGCCGGCGACGCTCTCGCGCTCGTCGGGCGCGGCGCGGATCGCGGACAGCGACTCGCTGAGGAAGGCGGTCGCCCTGTCCTGGGTCTCGGCGCGGTGCTCGTCGCTGATCTGATAGACGTCGATGGCGACCGCGATCATCTCGGACGGGACGAACGCCGCAAGGAAGAGCGTCACCATCTGCCCCTTGAGCGACAGATCCGACCACTTGCGAAGGCTCAAGAGACGTCCGCCCATGCGCGCGCTTCTTCCCGATCGACACACCAACCTTGCCAATTTGGCGTTGAATGCCAATCCCGCGCCTCGCGGGGAGGGCGCGGGCGTCAGGGGCGCTCGGGTTCGATCCCGCCGGAGCGTTCGGCCATCAGGTCCATCTGGCGCTGGCGTTCGCGGAAGCGGGCGCGGTCGTCGTCCGAATAGGTCGCGACGCAGTGGTGGCAGGCGACGCCGTCCTCGAAGGCGGGGTGGGCGCGGTCCTCGCCCGAGAGCGGGCGGCCGCACGCGCGGCAGAGCGAGAAGGGCATCGTCGCAAGACCGTGGCCGAGGGCGACGCGCTCGTCGAAGACGAAGCAGGCCCCGCGCCACCGGCTTTCCGCCTCCGGCACCGTCTCGAGATATTTCAGGATGCCGCCCTGCAGATGGTAGACGTCCTCGACGCCGCGCGACTTCAGGTACGCCGTCGACTTCTCGCACCGGATGCCGCCGGTGCAGAACATCGCGATCCGCTTGCCTTCGAACTCTGAATGGTGCGCGTCCCACCATGCGGGAAAGTCGCGGAAGCACTCGGTCTCAGGGTTGTGCGCGCCGTCGAACGTGCCGATCGCCACCTCGTAGGCGTTGCGCGTGTCGATGATGGCGACGTCCGGCTCGCCGATCAGCGCGTTCCAGGCTTCGGGCGGCACGTGGGTGCCGCAATCGTTGGGATCGAGCCCCGGCTGGCCCATCGTCACGATCTCGGCCTTCAGCCGCACCTTCAGCCGCGCGAAGGGCATCTCCGCGGCGGCGGATTCCTTCCATTCGAGGTCGCGAAAGCCGGGCTCGCGGCGGATGGCCTCGATCACCGCGCGCACGCCCTCGGGCGATCCCGCGATTGTCCCGTTGATGCCCTCCGCCGCCAGGATCAGCGAGCCCTTGACGGCCGCCGCCTCGGCCGCGGCGCGGAGCGATGCGGCGAAGGCCTCCGGCTTCGGCACGGGGGCGAAATGATAGAGCGCGGCGACGGTGATCATGGCGGTCCACTACAAAGTCGCGCCGCGGCAGACAAGCGGGCACGCGTGGCAAGCCGCGCCGGCCGCCGCGTCAGAACCGGTAGGAGAGGCGGAGCCGCCCGCCCTGGCTGAGATAATCCTCCCCGATCGACAGGTCGTACTCGCCGCGCAGATCGAAGCCTTTGCCCTGGTAGACCTGGACGCCCGCCGTCAGCGCGCCGACGAGATCGGGCGCGTCGATGTTGGTGCGCACGTCCCCTCCGCCGCTGCCGGCGAAGGTGGTGTCGAGGTGGCGCTCGCTGGTCGGCGTGTAGGTCGCGCCGAGCTTCAGATACCCGCGCAGCACCGTGTCCTCGGCAATGTCGCGCCGGATGCCGAGCTCAATCGAGGGGGTGATCGCGACATTGGTCTCGTCGTTCGTGCGCACCGTCCAGGCGAACGGCGAGGCGCCGCGCTCGGTGAATTCCGGGGTGTGGACGTGGAAGAGGTCGAGGTCGGCCATCGGGCGGACATAGGCGCCGCCGAGATCGACCGAATAGGCCGCCCGCAAGCGCCCGCCGACGAGGATCGAGGTCGGATCGCTGGAGAGGGTGCCGCCCGCCCAATCCTCGCGGTCGAGCGAATGGTCGCCGATTCCCGCCGCGATCGACCCGGCGAAGAGCCACGGCCCGGCGACGCGCTTCAGCGCGACCGTGCCGTAATAGTTCGTGCCCGACGCGTCGATCGTGTCGCCGTCGGCGTCGACGAAATCGGTCCTGAGGGCGCCGCCGAGATACCAGCCGGAGGCGATCTCCCCCTGGCCGCCGATGGCGGTGGCGAACCGGTCGACGCGCGTGTCGAGGTCGTAGCGGTTCGCGACCGATCCGCCGCCCTGCATCCATACGCAGCGCCCTTCGCCCACCAGCGAAGACTCGCCCTCGAACTGGGGGCAGCTGAGCGCGGTCCCGAGGACCTCCCCGGCATTGCTCGCAAGATCGCTCGCGAGGATGTCGAGCGAGGCGGGCGACATCCGATCGAGCGCGCGGGCATAGCGCGCGGGGTTCGGGGTCTCGTTGTAGAGGATCGCGAAGATCTCGCTGAAACCCTCGTTCGCCGAGTCCCAGTTCTTCTGGAGATAGCCGCCGAGGGCGGCGGCGTTGCCGGAGATGCCGGCCGGCGTGAAGTCGGCCGTCGCGGTCAGGGTAAGGCGCGTCGCGTCCGTCTCCTGCTCCCAGCCGAAGAGGGGGCTCGCCGACTCGACCGAAGCGAAGCGGCCCGAAAGCGCGCCGCTTTCGACAACCTGGACCGGCTCCGGGAGGAGCCAGGTGAACACGTTCGGCCGCAGCGCGCCGTCGAGCGATGCGGTGCCGCTGACCGCGAGCAAGCCGCCCGTCGCGCTGGCCTCGGCCCTCGTGAAGTCGAACGCGAGGAAGCCGGCGGCGCTCTGCGTGAAGTTGCCGTCCACCGTCGCGCCGGCGCCGATGAGGTAGGCCGCATCGTTGGTGAGCGTTCCGCCGTTCAGCGCAACGCTGCCCATGAGCGTGCCCTGGTTGTCGACGTCGAGCGCGGTGTCGCCCGTCTGGAGGATGGCGTTACCGGACAAGGCGGACACGGCGCCCATGCTGTCGATCGTGACGCTGCTCCCGGCCCCGCCATCGACCCAGACGCCATAGCCCCCGCCGCTGCCCCCTGCGACGGCGGCGTTGATCTCGATGCCGACACTGCTCTCGCTCTGCGCGAAGATCCCGGTGGAGCCGTCGCCGGACGTGGTCACCGAGCCGGCAAGCTGGATCTCGACCATGCCGCCATTGCCCGGCCCGTTGCCGGTGGCGGCGGTCGTGACGCCGTTGCTGGTGATGAGCCCGCCACCGCCGCCGAGGCTCTGGGCGATGACGCCGAACGCGCCATCCCCCGCCGTGCTGATGTCGGCATTGATGGCCAAATCGATGTCGCCGCCGTCGCCCGCCCCGGTGGTCGTGCGGATGAGGCCGGTCTCGAAAGACGGGGCGCCAGTCGGAAGGCCGAGGATGCCGCCACCTCCGCCGATGCTCTGCGCCACGATCGCGTGCGCGCCGTCGCCGAGCGTCGCGATCGTGCTTCCGCCCAGGATGGTGAGCGACACGGCCCCGCCATCGGAGGGCGGAACGTCCCCATCGACGCTGGAGAAGGCGACGTTCGGGGTGGCCGTGTTCTGGTCCGCGGCGAAGATGAAGCCGCCACCGCCGCCGATAGACTGGGCGAGGATGCCGTAGGCGTTGGCGCCGGCGGTGGAGAGGGTGAGGGTCGACTCCGCGAGGGTGACGGCGCCGCCGCCGCCTTCGGCGAGGCTGCCGCCCATCGCGAGGGTCACGGTCTCGAGCCCGCCGCTCGCCGCGCTGCTGCCCTGGCCGGCGATGCCGCCGCCGCCGCCGACCGACTGGAGCACCACGGCATGGGCGACGTCGCCATGGGTCGTGATCGATCCGTCCCCTTGGTAGGTGACGTTCCCACCGCCGCCTTTGCCCGAGCCGCCGATTGACAGGGTGCTGCCCGCGGCCGTGCCACCGTCATTGTTCTCCATGCCGAGGCCGCCGCCGCCGCCGATCGACTGGGCGAGGACGCCGAATGCCGCGTATCCGGTGCGCGTCGTGACCCCGTCGTCGGAGACGCTCACGCTCCCCGTCACGATCGTCGAGGCGTCACCGCCGGCGAGTTGGACGTCGACCGCGCCGCCATTGCCCGCGCCGAACAGCGGCCCTGTGCTCCCGACCTGCATCGCGAGCGCGACGTCGACACTGTCGCTCGCATAGGCGAAGCCGATGCCGCCCGAACCGCCGACGCTCTGCGCGACGATCCCATGCGCCCAGTCCATCGGCGTGGAGATCGCGTCGAACTGGGCGACCGACACAGCGCCGGCCGCGCCATAGGAGGGGCTCGTCTCGCTGACGCCTCTATAGTCGGCCGCGACGTTGATCGTGTGGGTCGCGGTGCCCGCAAGGCCGCCGCCGATCGTCTCGAACGCGTCGGTGCCGCCCGCCGCGATCCCGCCGCCGCTGCTCACCGACTGGGCGACGATGCCGGACGCTCCCCGCCCGGCCGTCGTGATCGCGCCCGTGCTCGTCACGGAGACGTCGCCGCCGGTGCTGCTGGTCTCGCCGGTCTCACGGGACATGCCGGTGACGGCGACGCCGAGCTGGATCGAGGTGTCGCTGTCGACGCTCCCGTCGAGCGCGATGCCGCCGCCGCCCCCGATGGACTGCGCCGCGATGGCGTGGGCGCCGAAGCCGGCGGTGGAGATCGTGCCGGAATGGGTGACGTCGACGGTCCCGCCATCCCCTTCGGCCGCGTTGGAGCCGCCGGCGGTGAGGTTCACCGTGTAGACCCGCAGCCCGATGTCCACGACGGAGTAAGCGGGCGTTGCCGAGCGCGAGGTCGCGGTCGCCGCCGCCCCGTGGCCGCCACCGCCGCCGATCGACTGGGCGAGCACGCCGTAAGCCTGCGACCCCGCCGTCCCGATCACCCCGGTGTTGGTGATGTTCACCCGGCCGCCGTCGTTTCCGCTGCCGCCGTCGCCGCCGACGGCGATGTTGGCGTTGTAGCTCTGCGCGCTCTTCGTCACCCAGTTCTGGATGGACGAGAGGACGTGGTTGTAGGCGGTGTAGACGCCGAGCGATGAGGCCGCCGCGTCGGCGGTCCCGCCCGAGCCGCCGCCGCCGCCGATCGATTGCGCGAAGATGCCGTGCGCGCTCCCCGCGGCGGTCGAGATCGCGCCGTCATTCTCGACGTTGACGATCCCGCCGGTTCCCCCGGCGCCGCCGGTTCCCCCGACCGCGAGCGTCGGCGAGAAGGTGTCGCCGCCGCCGGTCGCTGACGCGCCGCCCGCATCGCCGCCACCGCCGCCGATCGACTGCGCGAAGATCCCGTAGGAGGTCGAGCCCGTCGTCGCGATGCTGCTGCCGGCATAGTTGTAGACGTACACGGCCTCGCCGTTGCCGGTGCTTCCGGCCGCCCCGCCGATCCCGAACGTCATCGCGAGCGACATGCCGGTGTCGTAGTGGAGGAGGGGTGTCGCCATCGTGGCCGATCCAGCGCCGCCGCTCCCGCCGCCGCCGCCGATCGATTGCGCGACGATCCCCGGCGAGAATTGGCCCGAGGTCGTGATCGCGCCGATCTCGCTGCCGTCCGACGCGCCGTTGAAGGCGGTCACCGTCGCGCCATCGCCCGCGCCGCCGCCATCGCCGCCGCCCCCGATGGAGATCTGGAGGTCGAAGGAAGCGCTCTGGACGGCCGTCGATGCGGCCGTCCCGTCGCCACCAAGGCCGCCGCCGCCACCGATCGACTGCGCCAGGATCCCGCGCGAATAGTCGCCATAGCTCGTGATCTCGGCATAGTTCCCGGCGGTGACGCCGCCGCCATCGCCCCCGGCGCCGCCGGCCCCGCCATTGGCGATCGAGATGCTCGCCGTCGGCAGGGCGGTGTCGACGAGGTTTGCGCCGGGGACGGGAAGCGCGCTCGACTTCGCCGCGGCGGCACCGGCGATGCCACCGCCGCCGCCGATAGACTGGACCACCATCCCATCCGAATCCGCGCCATTGGAGGACGGGCCGCCCGTCTCGGTGATCCACCGCCCGTCGATGATGAGGCCCGTGACGACGGCCTCGGTGGCGTCCGTCCCGACACCGCGATAGATCCCGCCGCTGACGATCGTCCCGGTGAAGGTCTCGCCCGTCGCCGAAACGGTGCCCGTCACCGTCTCGCCGTCGACGGTCGCGTTGGCGATCACGGTGCCGTCGCTCAGGGTCACGTTCGTCACCGAGGCGGTGATCTCGCCGGTGTCGATGTCGCCGTTCTGGATGTCGGAGGTCAGCGTGGTGCCGTCCTCGAGCGTTGCGTAGAAGATGCCGCCCGTGCCGAGGCCGATCGTCTGCAGGTCGTCGGGCGAAAGGCCGGTCGTGATCGTGCCGTGATTGATCCCGGTCACGAGATCGCCGTCGCCGCCTTCGCCGCCATTGCCGCCGGTGGCGATGGCTTCGGCAAAGAAGATCCCCGTCGCGGAGGAGATCGCCGCGCCGCCGACGCCACCGCCGCCGCCGATCGACTGGACGACCATCCCCGAGGCCCGGTTGCCGCTGGTCGCAATGGCGCTGCCGGCGTTGTTGTACCCGGTCGCGACGCCGCCACGCCCGCCCGCGCCGCCGATCCCGCCGGTCGCCTGGCTGACGAAGATCCCCGCGCTGTCGGCGAAGCCGCCATTGCCGCCGCCGCCGCCGATCGATTGGATCAAGGCGCCCTGGGCCCCGTTGCCGAGCGTGGTGATCGAGGTCGTGCCGCTGGTGTTGAGCGTGATCGTCCCGCCATTGCCGCCATCGCCCCCGGCGCCGCCGACCGCGGCGTAGGCGCCCGTCGTGTTCGTGGCGCTGCCACCCCCGCCGCCGATCGACTGCATGAGGACGCCGACCGCGCTCGTGTCCCGCGTCAGCACCGTGGCGCCGTCGGTCAGGTTGACGGTCACGGTGGCCCCGTCGCCACCGCCGCCGGCCGCGTCCCCCACCTGCTGCACCGCCTGGCTTCCGCCGGAGAGGCCGCCGCCGCCGCCGATCGACTGGGCGAGGATGCCGATGGCGCCGATCCCCCCGCCCGCGCCATCGCCGGTCACGACGGCGCCAGAATGGTTGATGGTGATACCGCCGCCATCGGCCGCCTCAGCGCCGGATGCCGGATTGGAGCCGAGCGCGGTGCCGCTCGCCCATTCGCCGTCGCTGTTCAGCGCGAGGGGCGCGTCGTTGTGGACGATCCCGCCGCCGCCGGTGGAAATCGCGACGAGCCCGACCGAGCCCGCGCCGAGCGTCGTCACGCTGCCGGTGTTGCTGAGCGTGACGTCGGCGCAGCCGCCGGCAAGATCGCCGCAGCCGCCGCCGCTCACGGTGTTCACGTCGCCGACCGTGTTGCTGCCGCCCGTGTAGGCCGCGACGACCGGGTTGCCGCCGATGCTGAGCGCCGCGGCACCGATCGCGGTCGGCCCATTGGTCGAGATCGTCCCCTGATTGGTGACGCTCACCGTCCCGGAGACGCCGGTGCCCCGGTAGACCGGTGCGTTCGTCAGATCGGTGATCGCCGGGGTTCCGGAACTGAGCCCCATGACACCGAACGCCAGGGGCTCGGGACTCGCGTTCTCGCTGCCCGTCATGATCGAGGCGCCGTCTTCGATCGTGACGGTGACGTCGCCGCCGCTCGGCAGCGTCGTCTGCCCGTTTGGCGTCCAGGCGCCGGCCTGGCTGGATGCGAAGACGCCGGCGCCGCCATTGCGCATCGAGATGGTGCCGGTGACCGTCACGTCGACGGTGCCGCCATTGCCCGGATTGCCGGTGCCGTCGGTGAAGGGGACGTCGGTGTCGGCGCCGGTCCCGCCGATCGAGACGGCGAGGATGCCGAACCCGTTGCCGGCGTCGACCGTGATCGCGCCGCCATGCTCCACCGTGACGTCGCCCGCCGCGCCGCCATTGCCGACGGTGTAGACGGCACCGTCGAGCGTGCTGAAGCGCGAACCGGCGGCGCCGCCGATCGAGCGGGCATCGATGCCGGCCGCGTTGGCGCCCCCGCCCGTCTCAGTGAGCGAGATTGTGCTTCCGGCCGCGGTCGTCACCGACACGCTGTTGCCGGGGCCGCCGTCGCCCGCGAAAGGGTGCTCCGTTTTGACGACATCACCGGTGTACCAATAGATGGCGCTGCCGCCCCCGCCGGTGGACGACGCGCGCAAGCCGACCATCGTCGGGGTCAAGATGTCCGTCTCGCCGCCCGTTCCCGTGCCGGTGATGTCGATGGCGGCCGAGCCGGCGAGGCTGACGGACACCGCGCCCGACGCGACACCCTCTGTCGCAGCGGCGGCGATGGCGGAGGAGGCGGAGATCTCGGTCGCGTTGCCCGCGCCGCCGAAGCCGCCATCCCCCAGCGAGGCGGCGATCAGGCCGCCCGGCGCCGCGGCTCCGCCCACGACACCCGTCGCGATGATGGAGTCCGTGCCGGAACCGCTGCCGACGGTCACCGCGATATCGCCGCTCTGCACGAGGGTTTCGAGAACGTCGTTGCAGGAGACGCTCGGCGCGCACTCTCCCGTCGTGAAGTAGTTGACGACGCCGTTCAGCTGGGGCGAGGGCCCGAACGGCAGGCCGTCGAAGACCAGCGAGCCGCCGACGCTCGCCTCGATGCTCGTCGAACTCCCCGTTGCGAGTGCGACAGGGAGCGTCGTGCCTCCCTCGGCCGTCGCCGTGACGGTGTTGGCCGACGCATCGAAGGAATATGTGCCGCCTCGGTTGGCGAGGACATCGGCCTGCGCCGAGGCAAGGGTCGCGCACGCGATTGCGACCGATATGACCGCTGCGCGGGGCCGGATCGCGGTGAAGAAAGAGATGGCGGCGCGATCCCGAACGGGCGCCTCAAACATTTTTGGTGTCATTCAAATATCGGCTCACAAATCGTGACCGCGTCAGCCGTCACCCGCTAAGAATACTGTCTCCGGGTGCAGGGTATAGTGGGCCACGCCCCAAAATTGCCGAAATGCGACAAGTCTCCGAGTGTGTCGCATCTGTGCCACCCGATGGCATCACGCCACCTTTGATCAACCTCGGCGTGAGGCGTGCTTGTCACGCCGAAACGCGTGCGATTAGATCTTTGCAGGCTGCCGGCCGTGACGTCGCCCGGTGAACGGGCGCGACCGAGGGATCAGACATGGACATCGCCAAAATCCGCCTGGTCGGGCTCGCCGTGGCCGCGTGCGCGATGCTCGCGGCGTCCGCGCCCCCGGCGCGTGCGCAGACGGACGGCGAGACGGCGGCCGCCATCGTCGCGATGGCCGAGGCGGGGATGAAGGAACACGGGCTGCGGTCCGTGATCGTCCGCGTGGTGATCGACGGCGAGGAGATCGTGACGAAGGCGCTCGGCGAGTCGATCGGCGGCGTGCCGGCGACGCCGCAGATGCACTTCCGCAGCGGCAACGTCGCCTTCTCCTATATGGCGACGATCACCCTGCTGCTCGCCGAGGAGAAGCGGCTCGATCTCGACGGGGCGATCGCGACCTGGCTGCCGGACCTGCCGCACGCGGACGCGATCACCCCGCGCATGCTCCTCAACATGACGTCCGGCTATGCCGACTATGTGCCCGACGAAGGCTTCCAGGCGGCCTTTTTCGCCGATCCGTTCCGCCAGTGGACGCCCGAGGAACTGATCGCGATCGGCGTCGCGCAGCCGCTCCTCTTCGAGCCCGGCACCAACTGGGGCTATTCCCACACCGGCTACGTGATCCTCGGGCAACTCATCGAGACGGTCACCGGCGAACCGCTCGCCGAGACGATGAGGGCGCGCATCTTCGGCCCCCTCGGCCTCACCAACACCGATGCGCCCGCGACGGCTGAGATCCGCGCGCCCGCCCTCCATGCTTTCAGCTCCGAGCGGCGCGAGCCCCTCGGCATCGACCCGTCCGTCCGGTTCTACGAGGAATCGACCCACTGGAACCCGTCCTGGACGACGGCGCCGGGGGCGGTCCAGACCACCAACATCTACGATATGACGGCGACCGCCATCGGCATCGGCACAGGCGCTCTCCTGTCCGAAGAATCGTATCAGGCGATGGTCGGCCCGAGCCTCGTCGGGTTCGGCGGGCCGACCGACGAATGCCCGTCCTGCCGCGCGCTCGACGAATCCTTCCACTACGGGCTCGGGACATTCCTCGCGGGATCGTGGATCCTCCAGTCCCCGTTCTTCGGCGGCTACGCGGCCGTGGAGGGCTATCTGCCGTCGAAGAAGATCGCGCTCGCGCTCGCCGTCACGTTCACAGAAGCCGGATTCGCCAAGACCGACACCTACGGCGACGCCGCTCAGCGCCTCTTCATCGAGCTCGCGACGTATCTCGCGCCTGACGATCATCCGTGAATGGCGAGGCCGGGCGGCACGTCCAGCCGCGTCCCCGGCATGGTCGCTGGTTGATGTTGTTCGGCGGAACGCTATGACAACACGAGATCTGTGGCGCTAGACGAGCCTTTCTAACGGAAAATTTTCCGCGTCACCAAGTAACTTGAGGGATATTCGAAGATGGCGAATGGCGCGAATCGTTTTCCAGGTCTCGGCGCGACCGTGTTCGTCTTCGTTCTCGGCCTCACGATTCTGCTCGGCCTCGCCGGTGCGGCTCTCGTTTTCTCGACCGCGGAGAAAAGAGAGGAGGCGGCGCTCGCCGAAGCCATCGCGGCGCGCGGGCGCGGCCTCGAGATGACCTTCCTGCGATCGCTCCACGACAGCTGGCGGCGGGTCGACTTCCTCGCGCAGGAGATCGGCGCGCCCGGCGCGACGCCGGATCTGCGTGGCCGCCTCGCCGATCTCACCAACGCCGGAAGCTGGTCGGTCTGGGCGGGCTATGCCGGGCTCGACGGGCTCGTCGAGGCGGCCTCCGGCGGGCTCCTCGAAGGCGTCTCGGTCGCGGCGCGCCCCTGGTACAGCCAGGGCCTCGAAGGCCCCTATGCCGGCGATGCGCACGAGGCGGTGCTCCTCTCAGAGCGCCTCGGCCAGACCGCGTCGGACCCGCTGCGCTTCATCGATCTCGCCGCACCCGTCCTTGGCCCCAACCGCCGCCCGGTCGGCGTGCTCGGGATCCATATCGACCTCTCCAAGGCCCGCGAGCGATTTCAGGAGACGGCCGAATCGCTCGGCATCCAGGCCTTCCTGGTGAATGCGGGCGGGGACATCGTGATCGCGTCCCAGCCGCTGGAGATCGACCGGATCGACACGCCGAGCCTGCGCGCCGCACGCGTCGGCGCCGGCCGCCCCTTCGTGGAGACATGGCCGGACGGCGCGCAATACATGACCGTCGTCCTCGACGATCTCGAATATCGCGATCTGCCGAGCTTCGGATGGTCGCTGGTGATCCGGATGCCGATGGACGCGCTGGCGGCGGACCAGACGGGCTTTGCGAGGCGGCTCGCGGTCGCCGGCGCGATCGGCCTCGCGGCCGTCGTCCTCCTCACCCTCCTCTACACCCGCCTCTATATCCGCCCGGTGACGCGCGTCGCCGACAGCGCGACGGCGATCGCGGCGGGGGAGGACGTCTATCCCTACGAATCCCGCCGCACGCGCGAGGTCGCGGCCCTCTCCGGCGCGATCGCGCTCCTCCAGAGCCGCTCGGGCCATCGCTGAACAAAGCGTCGGAGCCATCTTGCCCGCGCTCCGACGCGCGGATGTTCTAGGGCCGGCCGGAGACGAGGCGGATCAGGAAGTCCGGCACGATGCCGGAGACGCGCGTCTCGATGACGCCCGGCGCGCTGCCTTCGGAATGAAGCCGCTTCAGCACCGCCTCGCGCTGCGCCTCGTCCGGTGAGATGTGGAGCGCGGCCCCGCCGGAATCGGCCGCGACGACCACCCCCGGCACGTCGCCGACACCCGCGATGGTGACGATGATATTGGTGCCGACCGGCGCGGTGACGCCGCGCAAGCGCACCGCCTCCGTCGTGAGGCCACGGATCCACGCCCGCTGGGGCGGCGCGTCGGCCCCGAGCGCGACCGTGACCCGCTCCGGCGCGTCGGCGAGATGGCGCTCCTTGCGGGGCAGCTCCACGCACGCGAGCATCGTGAGGCCGAGGACGATGAGGTTGTACATCGTCCAGAACAGGATCACGACCTTCCCGTCCCCGGCGTCGCCGAACGAGTAGCGCCACGACACGATGCCGATGAAGAGCCCCACCCAGGTCAGCACGAACATGATCGCGAAGGGGCGCATCAGCCCCCATTGCACGATCGTGCGGCTGCGGTCGCCACCCTTCGCCGTCACCTTGAAGGCGTGGCCGTGCGGCTTGAGGAGGCCGGTATAGGCCGCGCGCGAGATCGGGATCGCACCGAGAAGCTGGCTCACATCGTTGACGAGCGGCACGACGAGCCCGCCCGACACGAAGTTCAGCGAGGCAAGGACGAAGAGGAAGTAGGTGCCGAAATAGCTGATGACGTCGGGCACCGTGGCGTCCACGACCGTCACGTTGAAGAACCAGTAGAGGAGCGGGTAGGTGAGGGCGGCGATGCGGAAGGTGAAGGTCGTCGTCCAGTAGAGGACCGAATCGACCACGCTCCACCGGTCGCGAAGGCGCAGCCCGTTGCGCTTCATGGGGCCGAGCGGCCCGCGCGCGATCTGCATCAGCCCCAGACACCAGCGCGCGCGCTGGGTGATGTATTCCTTGAGCCCCTCGGGGGCGAGGCCCTCGGTCAGCGGCTCGTCGAGATAGACCGTGCGGAAGCCGGCATTCTGGAGCGCCAGCGTCACGAGGAAATCCTCGGTGATGCTGTCGGTCGGGAAGAAGCCGATGCGCTTCAGCGCGGAGAAGCGCATCACCGAGGAGGTGCCGCAGCAGAAGGCCGTGCCCCACGCGTCGCGCGAGGGCTGGAGGTGGTCGAAGAAGAAGCGCTGCTCGTCCGGATAGGAGCGGCTGAGGCCGAGATTGTGCTGGATCGGGTCCGGGTTGAAGAAGTGCTGCGGCGTCTGGACGAGGCCGACATCCTCCTCGTGGAAGAGGGCGAGGGCGCGCGAGACGAAATCATGATGCGGGACGAAGTCCGCGTCGAGGACGGCCACGAAGTCGGGCGGGTCGTCGCTCGCGGCGAGCATCGCGAGCGTGTGGTTGATATTGCCGGCCTTGGCGTGGGCGTTGTCGGGGCGCGTGATGTGGCGCGCGCCATAGCGGGCGCAGAACTCGGTGAGCCACGCGCGCCGCCCGTCATCGAGGACGAGGACCTCGCAGTTCGGATGGTCGAGGCTCGCCGCGCCCGTCAGCGTGCGCGCCAACACCTCGCGGTCCTCGTTGTAGGTGGCGATGAGGATCGAGACCTTCGGCACCCGGTCCGCCGGCCACCAGCCCGCGTGCGTGTCGGCCTCGACATGGCGGTGGCGCACGCGCGACAGGATCGTGAAGGCCGACAGCGAGGAGAGAACCGCGCCCGCCTCGATCGCGAAGAAGGACCAGCTCGCGAGGCAGTCGATCGAGAATTCGAACGGGGCGAGCGTCTCCGTCGCGCGCCACCACACGTAGCGCAGGGCGAGGATGCCCGCGACGGCGAAGATGATGGTCCGATGGGTGTTGTTGTTCCGGCTGAGGAGAGCCGGAAGGAGGATCGCGAGGCCGACGACGAGCGCGAGATGGACGAGGCTCGACTCGAAGGCCGTGAGGTAGATCACGGCAGGAGGCTCGTGACCGTGTTGCGCAGCCACTCCATCGGCCTTCGGTCGAAGAAGGCGCGCCCCGTCCGGCCGATCGCGCAGCCGAGCTCGGGGTCGCCGCGAAGGCCGGGGGAGAGCAGCGTCACGTCGTAGCGCTCCAGATGCTCCTCGCTCGGCGCGACGGCGAGGTTCGAATAGATCGTCGCCGCGCCCGAGCCCGCGAGGCGGGAGATCGTCCCCTCATAGGTGTTGGTCTCGCCGTTGACGCGGAAATTGGCCGCGTCGCCGATCTCGAGGCGGTTGTAGACGCTCTCCGCGACCGAGAGCGTGATGATGGTGGAGCCGCAATCGACGAGACGCACGATGTCGTCGCCGCGCTGGACGCGCTCGCCGTCGGCGGCGAGCATCTCCCACAGCCGCCCCTTCACGTTGGCGAGGACGATCGCCTCCTTGAGGCGGTTCACGCGCCGGCGCTCGGCGTTGATGCGCTCGGTGAGGGAGGCGACGCGGGCGGTGGTCTCGGAGAGATCGGCCTCGAGTTCGCTGCGCTTGAGGATCAGCTCCTCGGCGCGCTGCTCGGAGTAGGGGGCGTCGTTGTAGCTGTCGCCGAGGAAGACGCCGTCCTGCGCGGCGGCGAGCTGGATCTCGAGGACGCGCATCGCGCTGCGGCTCTGCTCCAGCACGCGCTCGGCGACGCGCGCGTCGGCGGTCGCCTGGTCAAAGGCGGCGGTGGTCGACACGCCGCGCTCGTTGAGCTGCTGGGCGCGGCGCAGCGTGCCCTGCGCCTCTTCGAGCCGGGCCTCCGCAGCGGCGGCGCTCGATTTCGAGGCCTCGATCTCCGCCTCGAGCTGGCGAATGCGCTCCGAACCGTAGCGCTTGGCGCGGTCGGACAGGATCTCCAGCGAGTCGTTGAGGGCGCTGATATGGTCGGTCAGCCGCGTGCGGAGCGACTCGGCGAGATTGCGTTCGAGAATCAGATCCTCGAGGCGGATATCATCGACGAGGGGATCGCTGATGCGGGCGATCTGCTCGCCCGCCGCCATCTGCGTCCCAAGCGCGCGCTCCGGCATCGCGATTTCGCCCGAGATGGGCGCCTGGAGCGTGGTCAGCCGCGCGTTAATCACCGCGTCGGCGCTGGCGCCGGAAAGCTGTTCGCCGACGATGATGAACCCGGCGCCAATAAAGATGACCAAACCGAGCAGGATTACGGCAATTCGCATGTCGTCGACTTCAAACTATTGTTCATCAAGCCACGCAATGTCGCGTTCATTCGCCACATGGCTCAGTGTATCAATGAAACCAGTCTTTCTAGCAAAAAAATACCGGTGACATGCCGTGCCGGTTGGAGATTTCCGATCACAAGTTCGCCAAGAATTGATTTTCTAAACGGATTGGACTTTCCGGGCGGCAGAACTTCGCGACCACCGGATCGCACGCGGTCGGCCCGATCCGCGACGGCGCTCGAACCCTGCGCGCGCCGGCGCTCCACTCCTGCACAGAGAAATTGTTGGTGTTGATTGCCGACAACAGGGGGGCTCAAAGCTGGAACATGTTCAGTTCGAGGCGCTGACCCGTCGCGATTCCGAGGCGAAAGCCGCCTGAATCCAGCACGCTTGGGTGCGCGACAGAGGCGCGCGCGGCACCCTCTTTCTTGCCGCATGTGTGGTCACAGTTGGGAGAGCGCGCTGCGTCGTTCTCAGAACGCTTCTTGAAAACACTACAAAACACCTCCAAAACGTGATCGCAGTGATGGTGCGTTAGATCGGGTCAGACATAAGAACCGACGGCCCATCTGGAGGGAGGGCGACAAGGATCATGCAAAAGGCCGAAATGGGCCGATTGGACGAATATTCGTCCGTGCCCGGCGCGGACGGAATGAAGCCGACCGATACGTCGAATCCCCAATATTTCCACAAAGTCGTCGATTGTCAGTGGGCCTGCCCGGCACACACGCCGGTCCCGGAATATATTCGCCTGATCGCGCAGCGCCGCTACGCGGACGCCTACATGCTGAACTGGGAAAGCAATGTGTTCCCCGGCATCCTGGGGCGCGTCTGCGACCGCCCATGCGAGCCCGCCTGCCGGCGCGGCCGCATCGAGGAGAAGCCCGTCGCGATCTGCCGCCTGAAGCGCGTCGCCGCCGACAACAAGGGTGACGTGTCGGCGATGCTGCCGCAGGGGCCGTTCGCGCCGAACGGGAAGACCGTGGCGCTGCTCGGGGCCGGGCCCGCATCCCTCACCGTCGCGCGCGATCTCCTGCCGCTCGGCTACCGCTGCGTCCTCTTCGAGAAGGACCCGGTGGGCGGCGGCCTCATGCGCTCCAACATTCCCGCCTTCCGCCTCCCGGCCGAGGTGCTCGACGAAGAGCTCGGCACGATTTACGGGCTCGGCGTCGAGACGCGCTTCGGCGAGGCGGTGACCAGCCTTGCCGCCGTGCTCGACGAAGGGTTCGATGCCGTCTTCGTCGGCACCGGCGCGCCGAAGGGCAAGGACCTCAAGGTGCCGGGGCGGGCGGAAGCGGCCGCCAACATCCGCATCGGGATCGAGTTCCTCACCTCCGTCGCGTTCGAGCATGTCGACAAGATCGGCAAGCGCGTCGTCGTCATCGGCGGCGGCAACACGGCGATGGATTGCTGCCGCACCGCGCTGCGCCTCGGCGCGGATGCGGTCACCGTGACCGTGCGCTCGCCGCGCAAGGACATGAAGGCGTCGGCCTGGGAGATCGAGGACGCCGAGCGCGAGGGCGTTCCGGTGCTCGACAATCACAGCCCGGCCGAGTTCCTCGTCGAGAACGGCAAGCTCGTCGGCGTGCGGTTCGACAAGATGCGCGCCGAATATGGCGAGGACGGGCGGCGCAGGCTGATCCCGACCGGGGAGAGCGTCGTCATCGAATGCGACGACGTGCTGATGGCGATCGGCCAGGACAATGCCTTCCCCTGGATCGAGCGCGATATCGGCGTCGACTTCGACGAAGGGGGTATGCCCGTCGTCGATCGCACGACTTTCGCCTCGACGCGTCCGGGTGTCTTCTTCGGCGGTGACGCGGCCTGGGGTCCGGAGAACATCATCTGGGCGGTCGCCCACGGCCACCAGGCCGCGATCTCGATCGACAAGCACTGCCAGGGCGAGCCGATCAGCGAGCGGCCGCAACCCGGCTTTAACCTCGTCAGCCAGAAGATGGGCATCCACGAGTGGTCCTATTCGAACGGCTACGATTCGGCACGCCGCGTGCCGGTGCCGCACGCCGACACCGCGACGTCGCTGCGCAACCTGAAGCTCGAGGTCGAGCTCGGCTTCGACGAGAAGCTGGCGCTCAAGGAAGTCGAGCGCTGTCTGAACTGCGATGTGGAGACGGTCTTCGAGCAGCCGAAATGCATCGAGTGCGATGCGTGCGTCGACATCTGCCCGGTGGATTGCATCACGTTCACACCGAACGCACCCGAGCCGATCCTGCGTGAGTTGCTGCGGGCGCCGGCGCAGAATCTCGACCAGGCGCTCTACGTCTCGGACAACCTGCCCACGGGCCGGGTGATGGTGAAGGACGAGGATGTCTGCCTGCATTGCGGGCTGTGCGCCGAGCGGTGCCCGACCGGCGCCTGGGACATGTCGAAGTTCAAGTATGTCGAGCGGCAAGCGGCGCCCGCCTGCCAACGCCATCTCGACGCGTATCTGGACTAACCGGAGAAAGTAATGAGCGGCGTCAACGATTTCGTGGTTCGATTCGCGACTGTCAACGGCTCCGGTTCTGCCAGCGCCAATTCGATCTTCGCCAAGACCGTGTTCCGCATGGGCGTCCCGGTCTCGGCCAAAAACATCTTCCCCTCCAACATCCAGGGCCTTCCGACCTGGTACGAGGTGCGCGCCTCCGAGGCCGGCTGGGTCGGCCGGCGCGACGGGGTCGACCTCATGGTCGCGATGAACGCGCAGACCTATGGGGAAGACCTCGCGGCGGTGATCCCCGGCGGCTGGCTCCTCTATGACAGCAGCATGCCGCGTATCTGGCCGCGCCAGGACATCAACATTCTCGGCATCCCGATCGCCGAGATCTGCGCGCGCAAGTGGCGCGACCCACGCCAGCGCCAGCTTCTGAAGAACATGGTCTATGTCGGCGCGCTGGCGGCGCTGCTGAAGATCGATCCGGCGGTGCTCGAAGGCGTGGTGCGCGACCAGTTCCGCGGCAAGGACAAGCTGATCGCCACCAATATGGAGGCGGTCGCGCTCGGGCAGGATTATGCGGAGGAGCATTTCGCCTGTCCGCTCCCGATCCACCTGCGCCGCGCCAAGGGGGCCGAGGGCAAGATCCTCGTCACCGGGAACGACGCGGCCGGGCTCGGCGCGGTCTATGCCGGCGCGACGGTGTGCGCCTGGTATCCGATCACCCCGTCCACCTCGCTGGTGGAGGCGTTCGAGCGCTTCTGCGGCAAGCTGCGCGTGACGGCCGACGGCGAGAAGCTCTACGGCGTCGTCCAGGCCGAGGACGAGCTTGCCGCGATCGGCATCGCGCTGGGGGCAGGGTGGAACGGCGCGCGCGCCTTCACCGCCACGTCCGGCCCCGGCATCTCGCTGATGTCGGAGTTTCTCGGCCTCGGCTATTTCGCCGAGATCCCGATGGTCCTCTACAACGTCGCCCGCGGCGGCCCGTCGACCGGCATGCCGACGCGCACGCAGCAATCGGACGTGCTCGCCTGCGCCTACGCCTCGCACGGCGACACCAAGCACGTGCTCCTCTTCCCCGGCGATCCGGGCGAGTGCTTCTCGATGAGCGCCGACGCCTTCGACCTCGCCGAGCGGCTCCAGACGCCGGTGATCGTGGTGTCCGACCTCGATATCGGCATGAACAGCTGGATGGTCGACCCGTTCGAATGGGACGACAACCGCACCTTCGACCGCGGCAAGGTGCTCGACGCCGCCGCGCTCGACGCGCTGGAATCCTACGGCCGCTACCGCGATGTCGACGGGGACGGCGTGCCCTACAGGACATTGCCGGGCACGCATCCGGAGAAGGGCGCCTTCTTCACGCGCGGCACCTCGCACGACGAGAACGCCCGCTACACCGAGGACGGCACCATCCACGCCCGCGTCCTCGACCGGATCGCGAAGAAGTTCGAGACGGCGGCGACGCTGACCCCCAAGGCGGAGATCATCTCCGCCGGTGCCGGGGCGCACGACGGCCTGATCTGCTTCGGCTCCACGCGCCCGGCGGTGCTGGAGGCGATCGACGCACTCGCCAGCGACGGTGTGCGCCTCGATGTCATGCGCCTGCGCAGCTTCCCCTTCGGCGACGAGGTGGCCGAGTTCTGCGCCGCCCATCGCCGCATCTTCGTCGTGGAGCAGAATCGCGATGCGCAGATGCGCTCGCTCCTGATCCTGGAGGCGGGCATCGCGGCCGAAAAGCTCATCCCCGTCCTCAATTATGACGGGATGCCGCTCACCGCAGAATTCGTGCGCAAGAGGGTCCTCGATGCGCGTCCCAGCGCCGCCGTGGCGGCCGAGTAGGGAGTCCGGATCATGAGCTTCATCGCCAAACCCCTCGCGCATCACCCGAAACTGAAGCGCAACGCCCTCGGCCTCACGCACCGCGACTATGAGGGCGCGATGTCGACGCTGTGCGCCGGCTGCGGGCACGATTCCATCACCGCGGCGCTAATCGAGGCGGTCTGCGAGCTCGACCTGCCGCCGCACCGGATCGCGAAGATCTCCGGCATCGGCTGCTCGTCGAAGGCGCCGACCTACTTCATGCGCCAGGCGCACGGCTTCAACTCCGTGCACGGCCGGATGCCGTCGGTCGCGACCGGGGCGAACCTTGCCAACCGCGACCTCATCTATCTCGGCGTCTCCGGCGACGGCGACACCGCCTCGATCGGCCTCGGCCAGTTCGCGCACGCCGTCCGGCGCAAGCTGAACATGGTCTATATCGTGATGAACAACGGCTGCTACGGCCTCACCAAGGGGCAGTTCTCGGCCACGAACGACCGCAACTCCCCCTCCAAGAAGGGGCAGCCGAACCCGTTCGACCCGATTGACCTGTGCCAGATGGCGATCTCGCTGGGGGCGGGCTTCGTCGCGCGCTCCTTCTCCGGCGACAAGGCGCAGCTGAAGCCCCTCATCAAGGCCGCGATCCGCTACAACGGCTTCGCGCTGCTCGACGTCATCAGCCCGTGCGTGACCTTCAACAACCACGCCACCTCGACGAAGAGCTACGAGTATGTGCGCGCCCACAACGAGGCGCTGGAACAGCTCGACTATGTGCCGGCGGAGGAGGAGATCCGCGCCGAGCTCGCCGAGGGCGAGTCGCGTGACGTCTCCTTGCACGACGGCTCGATCCTGCGCCTCCATCGGCTGGATTCCAGCCACGATCCGCAGGACGCTGATTCCGCCCTCTCGGCGATCCGCACCCGTGCGGCGCGCGGCGAGGTGGCGACGGGCCTCCTCTATCTCGACCCCGCCGAGCAGGATCTCCACGGCTCGCTCGGCACCGTCAAGCGTCCGCTGAACGAGATCCCCCTGGCGGATCTCTGCCCGCGCTCCGATCGTCTCGCCTCGATCAACGCGTCCTTCCGGTAGGGGCGCGCGGACCGGCCGACCGCGCCTCAGGGCAAGGCGGCGGCCGGGTCCGTCGTCGCGAGCGGCTGGTCGATGAGGCGCTGCGTGTCGGACCATGTGCGCCTTGCCTCCGACCGCAGCCAGCGGCGGAAGCGCAGGAGCGCCGGCTTCGTGCGCCGGCTCTTCGGATAGATGAGGTGGTAGCCCCAGGGGGAGCGCACCGCCGCGCGGTCGAGGAGGATGAGGCGGTTGTCGGCAAGCTCCGACAGCATCATGAAGGGCGGCATCATGATTGCCCCCATGCCGGACAGCGCCGCCTCCAGCCCCATCAGATATTGCTCGAAGCGGGGCCCCGCCATCGGGCGCGGATGGTCGATCCCCGCCGCGCGGAACCAGTCGCGCCACGCCGTCGGGCGGTGAAGGTGCTGGATCAGCGTCAGGTCGCGAAGGAGAAGGCCTGACGGCGCGGTATATTGCGGCAGGATGCGCGGGATCGCCGCCGGGACGATCACCTCGTCCATCAGGAATTCCGACAGGCTGTCCGGCCAGATGTCGTTGCCATAATGGATGACGCCGTCGAGGCCGCTCGCCGCAAGGTCGAAGTGGCCGATCTGGGCGGTGATGCGCACCTCGATCCGGGGATATTGCGCCATGAAGCGGTGGAGGCGCGGGGCGAGCCAGCGCCCGCCGAGGCTCGGCAGGGTCGCGATGCTCAAGGTCTCGTCCGCGTCGGCGAAGGTGGAGAGGCGGAGCGTCGCCGCGCCGAGATCGTCGATGATCGCCTGCACGTCGTCATAATAGACGCGGCCCTGCTCGGTGAGGACGAGGCCGTGGCCCGTGCGCTCGAAGAGGGTCGCGCCGGCGAGATCCTCGATCCCCTTGATGGCGCGGCTGACCCCGCTCTGGGTCATGCCGAGCTCGTCGGCCGCCTTGGAGAAACTGCGATACTGGGCCGAGAAGAGGAAGGCGCGCAGCGCACTGACCGGCGGCAGCATCCCCTCGCGATCGATGACGTTGCGGGGCGCGCGGGGGATCGACGGATGCGCTTTCGGAACGTCTGTCATCCCCGCTCCTCATGACTTTGAGTCATGCGTTTACGATTTCCGGTCTGTTGTCAACGCCGTCGCGCTCCGTTCAACTTTGTCACACAAGCGGACGGGGTGGGGTGTCCTTCCAAGGATACGTCAAGTCCTTCGTCGCTCTTCCCGGACAGACCGGTGCAATCCGATAGGCTTCCAGTGACGACAATCAGCATCCGCAACGCATCCGTGCTCGACGTGGCAGAAGGCGTTCTCGGCGATACAACCGATCTTCTGATCGTCGATGGGAAGATCGCCGAGATCGGCCCGGCCAATGCGGCGACGACGGTGGACCACACCGTCGATCTCGGTGGCCGCGTGCTGATGCCGGGGCTTTGCGACGCGCACGTCCATGCGATCGTGCCGATCAACAGCTTCGCACAGCTGACGCGCTGGTCGCCCTTCTACACCGCGATCCGGGCGATGCCGATCCTGGAAGGCATGCTGATGCGCGGCTTCACGACGGTGCGCGACGCCGGGGGCGCCGATTTCGGCATCGCCCGCGCCGTCGCCGAAGGGCTCATTCCGGGCCCGCGAATCCTCTATTCCGGCAAGGCCCTCTCCCAGTCGGGCGGCCATGGCGACATGCGCGGCGTCGGCGAAACGGTCCATGACGGGCACTATTATGTGCCGAGCCTCGGGCGCGTGGTCGACGGTGTCGACGCCGTGCGCGCCGCCGCCCGCGACGAACTCCGGCGCGGCGCGACGCAGGTCAAGCTGATGGTCGGCGGCGGGATCGCCTCCTACACCGACCCGATCCACTTCATCCAGTTCTCGCGGGACGAGATCCGCGCGGCCGTCGAGGAGGCCGAGCACGCCCACACCTACGTGATGGCCCACGCCTACACCGACGCTTGCATCCGCCATGCGGTCGAATGCGGCGTGCGCTCCATCGAGCACGGCAATTTCATCGCCGCTGAGACGGCGGCCTGGATGGCGCAGCAGCAGGCGATCCTGGTGCCGACCCTCGTCGCCTATTCCACCATGTGGGAGGAGGGGCTCTCGATCGGGATGCCGCCGGAGCTTCACGCCAAGATCTCGCCGGTGCTCGAAGTCGGCTCGGCCCAGCTCGAGATCGCCGCCTCGAACGGCCTCAAGATGGTGTACGGGACCGACCTCATCGGCCCGCTCCACCGGCACCAGTCGCTCGAATTCCGCATTCGCCGCGAGGTGCTGCCCGCGGCCGAGGTGATCCGCCACGCGACCTGCAATGCGGCGGACCTCTTCAACATGGCCGACCGGATCGGCCATGTGCGCGATGGCTATGTCGCCGACCTCATCGCCCTCGACGGCAACCCGCTCGACGATATCGAGGTGCTGATGGCGCCCGAGAAGCTTGCCCTCATCATGAAGGAGGGGCGGATCTTCCGCCAATCCGTGTGACCCGCCCGGCGCCTTCGTCGGCGCCGGTAAATCGATGCCGCCCCGCGACGGGGCACCCCGTGAACACAATCGGAGAACGTTCGATGCAGCTCAAGTCCTTGGCGTTGGCATTGCCGGTGGCGGTGCTCCTCTCGGGCGCCGCGATGGCGCAAGACTACACGCTCGACCTCGCGAACGAGTATTCCGCCGCGACCCCGCCGGGCCTCGCCGACATCCACTTCGCCGAGCTTGTCAAGGAGAAGACCGGGGGGCGTGTCGAGATCGTCAACCAGCTCGGCGGCTCGGCCGGTTTCCGTTCCGCCGACATGATCGACGCGATCGGCGCGGGCGCGCTGCCGATGGGCAACTTCCCGCTCGAAGTCGGCGCCGGGCGCAACCCGATGTATCTCGTCACCAACCTGCCGCTGATCGGCCAGACGCTCGCCGAAGCCGAGACCATGCAGAAGATCGCGCGCCCCTATGTCGAGGCGGCGATGGAGGAGGACAATCTCGCCCTTCTCTACATGGTGATCTGGCCGGCGGTCGGTGTGTGGTCGGCCGAGCCGATCGAGACGCCTGCGGACCTCGAAGGCCTCAAGATCCGCGTGAACCACCCGATCGCGATGGAGCTCTTCCGCGCCGCCGGGGCGAGCCCGGTGCAGATCTCCTGGGCCGACGTCGTCCCGCAGCTTCAGGTCGGCGCGATCGAGGCGGTCCACGCGTCGATCTCGGGCATCTCGCTCGGCCTGCCGATGGGCGTCGTCCCGGCCTATAACGACATCGGCACCCATGTCGGCCAGGCCGCTGCGGCGATCAACCTCGACACGCTGAACGAGCTTCCGGACGATCTTCGCGCCGCCGTGCTCGAAGCCGCGGCCGAGACGGAGGCCTGGAACCGTGCGCAGATCGCGGATCTCGTCGCCTCCGAGGAGAAGCATGTGGCCGACGAGGGCGGCATGATGGTGAAGGAATTCTCGCCCGAGCTCATCGCGTTCCTGCGCGAGAAGGCGCAGCCGGTGATCGACGACTGGCTCGCAAAGTCCGGTGACGCGGGCAAGACCTTCCTCGACGACTACCGCGCCGCCACGCAATAAGCGGAACCGGCGTCGCGCGGACGCGGGCGGACGGGGCCCCCGAAAGGGTCCGTCCGCCCGCATCGCGGACGCCATCGCCGAATTTCGTCCTGGGAGATCGTCATGAAGCGCTTCGCCTCGAGCTTCGACAGGGTCGCCGCCATCGGCGCGGTGGTCGGCGAACTCCTCGCGGGCGCGGCGGTGGTGTGGATGTTCGTCCACATCGTCGTCGAGATCGTCATGCGGGCGGTGTTCGCGACCTCCACCTTCGTGCTGGACGAGTTCGTCGGCTACATGGTGGCGACGCTGATCTTCGGCGCGGCCGGCGGATGCCTGAGGGCGAAGGCGCACCTTCGGGTCGGCCTCCTCCTCGACCGCCTCGGCCCCCGCGCGCGGGCCGTCGCAGAGGCGTTCGCCCTCCTGGCGCTGCTCTTCGTCTCCATCCTCATCACCCAATATTATTTCGCCGCGGCGGAGCGGGCCTGGTCGCGCGGCACGGTGAGCCAGACGGTCGCCGAGGTGCCGCTCTGGATCCCCCTCGGGATGGCGACGCTCGGCGCGGCCAATCTGGTGCTCCAGGGCCTGTCGCGCCTCGGCCTCATCCTGACCGGCCAGCTCGGCGCGGCGGACTTCGCCGAAGAGATGCACGATGCCTGATTTCGCACTCTCCTTCGCCGCCTTCTTCGGCCTCCTCCTCGTCCTCATCGGGGCGGGGCTCTGGCTCTTCGTCGCGATCCTGCTCATCGGCATCGGCGCGCTCTATGTCGATGCCGGCTGGTCGCTCACCCGCATCGGCCTCATCCTGCAGACGACGACGTGGAGCTCGGCGCGGGCGTGGGAGCTGTCGGCCATCCCGCTCTTCATCTGGATGGGCGAGCTCCTGATCCGCAGCAACATCGCCGCCGCCGTGTTCGAAGCGATCGCTCCGCTGACGCGCCGCATTCCGGGCGGCCTCGTCCACGCCAACGTGCTCGGCTCGACCCTCTTCGCCTCCGTGAGCGGCTCGACCGCCGCGACGACCGCCACGATCGGCCGCATCACGCTTCCCGCGCTCAGCCAGCAGAACTATCCGCGGCGTCTGGCGCTCGGCTCGATGGCCGCCTCGGGCAGCATCGGCATCCTCATTCCGCCGTCGATCCCGCTCATCGTCTATGGCGTGCTGGCGCAGGTCTCGATCAGCGACCTGTTCCTCGCCGGGATCCTGCCGGGGCTGATGGTGGCGGGCCTCTTCATGGCCTATATCGCACTCCTGTCGCTGCTGACGGGCTCGGACAAGCGCGTCACGCCCCCGGCCTCCAGCGCGACGAGCCTGCGGCGCGTTCTCGACGTGCTGCCGCTGGTCGCGATCATCCTCGCCGTCGTCGGCGGCATTTATACCGGCCTCGCGACCCCCTCGGAGGCGGCGGCCATCGGCCTCGGGGCGACGATCATCCTCATCATCCTGCGCGGCCAGTTCGGCCTGTCGCTGATGCGCGAGACGCTGCAGAGCACGGTCCGCGTGTCCTGCATGATCGGCATCCTCCTCGTCGTCTCTGGTTTCCTGTCCTCGGCGATGAGTTTCCTCCACATCCCGCAGCAGGCCGGGGCGGCGATCGCGGCGCTCGACCTGTCCCCGGCGCTACTGATCGTCTGCCTTACGGTCTTCTACCTTCTCCTCGGCTGCGTCCTCGACGGCGTCTCGATGATGGTGATGACGCTGCCGGTGACGGCGCCGATGGCGATCGCGGCGGGCTTCGACCCGGTGTGGCTCGGCATCTACTTCGTCCTCACCATGGAGCTTGGCCTCTTGACCCCACCGATCGGCTTCAACCTCTTCATCCTGCGCGGGATCACCGGGGAGGGGATCGGCAGGATCGCCCTGTCGGCGATGCCCTTCTTCCTGCTCCTGTGCCTCGCGATCGCGCTGCTCACGGTCTTCCCCGGCATCGCGCTCCTGCTGCCGGGCCTCTCGTGAGCGCGCCGTCCGATGCGCGCGCGGCGGGCTTCGACGCGCTCGTCCGCCTGATCGCCCGCTCCGGCGGGGTGCAATATTCGACGGTCCTCGCCTTCGAGGCAGATGGTGGCGGCCTTGCCGGGCGGCGCGTCTTCACAACGGTGCCGGACATTTATCCGACGGGCCGTTCGAAGCCCTTGCCGGCGAGCGAATGGCTCGACCACGTCCATCACCGCGCGGCCCTCTTCGTGGCCGACGGGGAAGCGGCGATCCGCGCGGCCTATCCGGATCCCGAGACCGTGTTCGGGCTCGGCGCGGTGCGGCTCGCGAACAAGCCGGTGATGGTCGGGGGACAGTGCGTCGCGCTCCTCAACGTCGCGCAGGGGCCGGGGCACGACTGGGACGCGCTCGCCGCAACGCTCGACGACGCGGCGGCGGTGGTCGCGGCGCTCCTCGCGCAGTAAGCGCGCGGCGGCCCGAGCCGGGCCGCCTCATCTCGTCACCAGATGGAGGAGCCGCCGTCCACCGTCATCATGGAGCCGGTGGCGTAGGAGGCGCGCTCCGACGCGAGCCAGACGATGGCGTTCGCGATCTCCTGCGGCGTGCCCCAGCGGTGCGTCGGCGCACGGGCGCGCAGGCCCTCCTTGAAGGCCTCGGGGTCCGCCACCTGGCCGAGCATCACGTCGAAATAGTTCGACCAGATGACGCCGGGCGCGACCGAGTTCACGCGGATATTGTCCGCCGCGAAATCGAGCGCCATGGAGCGGGTGAGGGCGGAGACGGCGCCCTTCGCGGCGACATAGGCCGCGCGGTCCTTGATCGCCATCGCCATGGAGATGTTGGACGCGGTGTTCACGATCGCGCCGCCGCCCCGCGCGCGCATCACTGGGATCGCGTATTTGGAGCAGAGGAACGTGCCGTTGAGACTGACGGCGACGATGTCGTTCCACTCCGACTCCACCGCCGTCTCGACGGTGCCGAGCATCCCCTTGCCGGCATTGTTCACGAGCACATCGAGCCCGCCATAGGTCGCGACGGCGAAGTCCACCATCGCCTGCGCCTCGGCCTCGACGCGCACGTCGACGCGGAAGGGGACGGCCGCGCCGCCATTCCCCGCGATCTCGCCGGCGACCTTCGCGGCGGTCTCCTCGACGAAATCCGCGACGACGACCTTCGCGCCCTCCTCGGCGAAGGTCCGGGCCGTGGCGGCGCCGATGCCCGATCCGGCGCCGGTGACGACGACGACTTTGTCTTTGAGGAACATGTCCATGAATGCGGCCTCCAATGGGGCTGAAGCGTCCGAAGTCCGCCCGCGCCAGGGTTGGCGCGCGGCGTCTCGGGTTTGTCGGAAGGGGCCCGCCTTCACGCTCCGCACGGACGACCGATGGCCCCGGCGGTGAAGGCGGACGCGGCTTAGTCCGGCGTGCGCTGGTCTTTCGGCTGCGGCGCGAAGGCGGTCCGCCGCTCGATCTCGAGCACATTGTCGGGCCGGGGGAAGGGCGTCGGGTCCGGCTGGCCGGGGACGACGGGGCGGCCGACCTCCTCGAAGAAGACCTCCAGCCCGTTCGGCTGGATGAACCAGAGCCAGTGCAGGTCGCGATCGGAATCGTTGATGAACATGTGGCGCCGGTTGCGGCCGACGAAGATCGTCACGCCTGGCTCCAGCCTGTACTCCACGCCATCGACCACGGCCTTGCCGGTGCCCGAGATGAAGTGCAGCGCCTCATCATGGTTCGGGTGCGAGTGCTCCCGCACATAACCGCCGGGCGGCACGGTCTGCGTGCCGATGCTGAAAGGCGTCTGAAGGTCCACGAAGTCGGGGGCGATGCGCACGTCGATCTGGCCGTTGGCCGGCGTCGGCTGCCAGAAGGTCTTGCCTTCGCCGGGGGCGAGGACGAGCACCTGCCCGCTGTCGGTGGCGGCGTCGGGCGGAATGGAGGCGGTGGGGCGCATATCGGCTTCTCCGGCGCGGTGAACGCGGGTGGGGTTCACGCGGACTGGACGGGGGTGAAGGTGGAGCCCGGCCATGTGTCGTTCAGCCGGTAGCCGCGGGGGAAGGGGTCGCTCGGGTCGAGCACGTGCTGGTGGAAGCCGGTGATCCAGGCCGAGCCGGTGATGGTCGGGCGCACCGCCGGCAGGCCGCCGACCGTCGTCGTCCCGGTGATCGTCCCGGTGAACTCGGTGCCGATGACGGATTCGTGGATGAACGTCTCGCCGGGCGCGATGTCTCCGCGCGCATGGAGGAGGGCGAGGCGCGCGCTGGTGCCCGTCCCGCAGGGCGAGCGGTCGAGGCGGCCGGGCGAGACGATGACGCTGTTCTTGGAGCGGCATCCGGTGGCCGTCTTCTCGAGCGGGCCGGCGAAGAGCGTCTGGTTGACGGTGTGGATCTGCGGGTTCTCCGGATGGACCGCGGGGATCTGTTCGGCGGCGGCGGCCTTGATGCGCTCGCCGAGCTCGACCATCGCCGCCGCCTCGTCGGCCACCACCGAGAAGCCGACGCTCGCCGCGTCGACGATCACGTAGATCATGCCGCCGTAGGCGACGTCGACGGTGAGGGCGCCGAGGCCCGGCACGTCGATCGTGCGTTCGCGCGCCATCACGAAGGCGGGGACGTTGTCGAAGCTGACGCTTCTGCACTTCCCGTTCTCGCAGACCGCGCTCACCTCGATGAGGCCGGCGGGGGCCTCGAGCGTCAGGCGCGTAACGGGCTCCGCCATCGCGACCATGCCGGTCTCGAGCGCGACGGTGACGGTGCAGATCGTGTTGGTGCCGGACATCGGGACGTAGAAGTCCGACTCCATGATGACGTAGCCGAAATCGGCCTTCGGATCGTTCGACGGCAGGATGAGGTTCATGCAGAGCGTGACCTTGCCGCGCGGGTCGTTGAGCAGGAACTGGCGCAGCGCGTCGGCGTGGTCGCGCAGGTGGACCATCTTGTCGAACATCGTCGCGCCGGGCACGTCGAGGACGCCGCCTGTGATGACGTCGTTGGGCTCGCCCGCGGCGTGGGCGCTGACGACGTTGACCATTCTGGAAAAGCGCACGGAGCAGGCCTCACTCTGGTGATTGGCCATTCTGTAAACGTTTACTTCGACCAGTCAAGGGCGCCCCGACTGCGGCGCTGCGCGGCCTCAGCTGGATGGCGGGCGGGTCGTCGAGCGGCGCAGGATCACTTCGGTTTCGTAGTGCGCCGAATGCATCGCCTCGCCGGTTTCGAGGTGGCGGATGATGGTCGCCGCCGCGTGCCGCCCCATCTCGATCGCCGGGACCGCGACCGAGGTCAGGGGCGGGTCGAGGAGCGAGGCATATTCCACATCGTCGAACCCGGTGAGGGAGAGGTCCTCCGGCACCTTCAATCCGAGGCGCCGGCACTCGGCGATGGCGCTGAAGGCGATCACGTCGCGGTTGCACAGGAGCGCCGTGAGGTCCGGACGAAGCGACATCAGGCGTTGCAGCGCGACCGCGCCGTTCGCCCGCTCATGCTCCACGTCCACCTGCTCGACGAGGGCGTCGAGCCCATGCTCGGCAAGGCAGTCCTCGAACGCCTTCGTGCGCGATTGCTGCCGGTCGTTGCCTGCGAGCGGCCCCGAGATCATGGCGATCTTCGTGTGACCGAGCTGGAGGAGGAGGTCGGTCAGCTGGCGCGTCGCGGCATAGTTGTCGATGCCGATCGTCGGGACGGTGGAGGCCTGGTCGTAGGAGTAGACCGTCACCAGCGGGATGTTCTGCTTGGCGGCGAAGTCGAGAAGATCCTCATCGTCGATCCGGCCGAAGACGATCAGTCCCTCAGCGCCTTTTTCGACGAGGGCGCGGCCGTGCGCATAGAGGGCGCGATTGTCGAAGCCGCAGGTCTGGAGGAAGCCGACATAATTGTGCTCGACGAGGGCGTCCTGGATGCCGCTCGCGACGAGGGAGAAGAGCGGATCGGCAAGGCGCGGGAGGAGCGTGCCGATCACCTGGGACCGCCGTCGCCTCAGCGCCTTCCCCACCGAATTGGCGGTGTAGCCGAGATCCTTCGCCGCCCGGAGCACCTCTTCGCGCAGCTCCGCACGGACGGCGTCCGGCGTGTTGAGGGCGCGCGAGACGGTCGCGATGGAGACGCCCGCGCGCTTCGCCACGTCGTGGACCGTGGCTTTGCCGCGCTTGGCTGGCTTGTCGGGCGGTCTCGACGTGCTCACGTGGAAGGCGGTCCCTGAGAGGCGCGGCGGGTGGGCGCGGCGGCGCACGGTCCGGCGCGCCGCAAGCTATTCGTTTTCAACCCCGCTGCAAGGCGGGGCCGCTTGACGCCTAGACCCGAGGCATCGGGCCACGACGCAAGTGTACGCGCATAGTCGGTGAGAGTAAACGTTTTCAGACGTGCCGCGAATGACCGCCCCGCGCGGCGCTCAATCGGGCGATGGGCCTCGCTCCAGGAAAGTCGACAGGGCGATGTAGCTGCGCACCGAGCGCACGCCCTCCAGACTCTGGATCTCCATCAGGAAGCTCTCCAGCGACTCGGTGTCGGCCGCGCGCACCTTCACGAGCACGCACCCGTCGCCCGCCACCGTGTGCAACTCCTCCACCTCCGGCCGGCCGGCGAAGGTCAACAGCTCGCGCGTCGCGCTGTAGCTGCTGGTGTCGACCACCAGGAAGGTTAGGAGAGACCGGCCGAGCTTGCAGCCGTCGAGGATCGCGGCCGTGCGCTTGATCACCCCGTCGCGTCGCAGCCGCTTCACCCGGTCGTGCACGGCGGGCGCGGAGAGGTTCACGAGCTTGCTGAGCTCGGCATAGCTGCGCGAGGCGTCCTCGGCGAGCGCGCCTAATATCTTTCGGTCGATCGGGTCGAGCTCGGCCGGATGGTGCCGGGCCTGCCGAACGACATCTGTTTCTGTCTCCGATGTGGGCATTCGCGCTTTATCTCCGAACACAATGTCTCATATGGGCGGTCGAGCCGAACGACGTTCGGCAAGAATCATCGCATACGGAGACTTTCCATGCCAGCGGCACTCTTCGCGCTGGCGATCGGCGCATTCGGTATCGGCCTGACCGAATTCGTGGTCGCCGGCATCCTCCCGCAGATTGCCAACGATTTCGGCGTCGACATCCCGACGGCCGGCCTCATGGCCACCACCTACGCCCTCGGCGTCTTCGTCGGCGCGCCGATCCTCACCGTTCTCGGGGCGAGGATCCCGCGCAAGCGGATGCTGATCGGCCTCGCCCTCGTCTTCACGCTCGGCAACGTGATCACCGCGCTCGCGCCGACCTTGCCGGTCGCGCTGGCGGGCCGCGTCCTGACGGCGTTCAACCACGGCACCTTCTTCGGCATCGGCTCGATCATCGCCGCCTCCCTCGTCGCCAAGGACCGGCAGACGAGCGCCATCGCCTTCATGTTCTCGGGGCTGACCCTGGCGAACCTCTTCGGCGTGCCGGTCGGCACCTGGCTCGCGCAGGTCTATGATTGGCGCCTGGTGTTCTGGCTCGTCACCGGGATCGGCCTCCTCACCGTCCTCAGCATCGCGACGCTCGTGCCGCGGATCGAGGCGGGCAGGGGGATCGCTCTCAAAGAGGAGCTGCGCGCCTTCATCGACCCGCAGGTTCTCCGCGCGATGGGCATCACCGTCTTCGGCCCGGCCGCCTTCTTCACCTCCATCACCTACATCGCGCCCATGATGGCGGAGGAGGCCGGTTTCTCCGATTCCGGCATCGCGCAGCTCATGGTCCTCTTCGGGCTCGGCCTTGCCGTCGGCAACTGGATCGGCGGGCGTTTCGCCGACCGTTCGCTCTTCGGGACGCTCTTCGTCACGCTCGCGGGGCAGGCGCTGGTCCTCTTCGTGTTCTGGCTCGGCGTCGGCAATGGCTGGGTCGCCTCGGCCTCGGTCTTCCTGATGGCGGCCTTCGGCTTCGCGACGGTCTCCCCGATCCAGAAGCTGGTGATGGACCGCGCGCGCCACGCCGGCGCCCCCACCATGGCGGCGTCGGTGAATATCGGGATGTTCAATCTCGGCAACGCGATCGGCGCATGGGTCGGCGGCGCGACCATCGCGGCGGGCTTCGGCCTCGCCTCGCCGAACTGGGCCGGCGCGATCCTCTCCCTCATCGGCCTCGGCCTCGCCCTGATCGCCTGGGCGAGCACGGGGCGGGATTATGCGGCGGTGCCGGCGGATTGACCGCCGGCCCGAAGGAGGCCTCAAGCCAACCCGGCGAGATGCAGCGCGATGCCGGCCGCGCCCGCGCCGGCGAGCACCGGGACGAGGCCGACCCGCAGCGCGAAGACGGCGACGAGGGTCGCCGCCGTCAGCATCGCCGCGACGGGGTCGAGCGAGGCGAGCACCGGAACCTCGGTGTCGAGCCCGTAGGCCGTCACGCGCCGCACCTCGGAGAAGAGGACGTGGAGCGCGAACCAGAGGGCGAGGTTCAGGACGACGCCGACGACCGCCGCCGTGATCGACGCGAGGCCCGCCGACAGCGCCCGGTTCGTCCGCAGCCGCTCCATGAACGGCCCGCCGACGAACACCCACAGGAAGCACGGCGCGAACGTCACCCATGTCGTGAGCAATCCGCCGAAAATCCCGGCGAGGAGCGGCGGCAGGTCGCCTGCATTGCGGTATGCGCCCATGAAGCCCACGAACTGCGTGACCATGATGAGGGGCCCCGGCGTCGTCTCCGCCATGCCGAGCCCGTCCAGCATCTCGCCGGGCGCCAGCCAGCCATAGGTGCCAACCGCCTCCTGCGCGACATAGGCAAGGACCGCGTAGGCGCCGCCGAAGGTCACGACCGCCATGGCCGAGAAGAATTTGGCGATCTCGGCGAAGACATTGTCGCCGCCGAGCGCCGCGACGAGCAACGCCGTCGGCGCGAGCCAAAGGGCGAGGAGGATCGCCGCCGTCAGCGCCATGCGACGCACGTCCGGGCGGGCGTGCTGGGGCGTCGCGTCGCCGAGGAGGGAGGCATGGTCCGCGAGATGCGGGCCCTTGCCGGCGCCATGACCGCCGCCCGCACGGAACGCCGGGAGCCCGGCGAGGCCGCCCGCAAGGCCGATGAGCCCCGCCGCGAGGACGATCAGCGGGAAGGGGAGGCCGAAGAAGAAGATCGCGACGAAGGAGGATGCCGCGATGAGGATCATCGCCGGCCCTTTCAGCGCGCGCTTGCCGATCCGCGCCACCGCGTTGACGACGATCGCGAGCACCGCCGCCTTCAGGCCGAAGAAGAGGCCCGAGACGATCCCGACATCGCCCCACACGGCATAGATGAGCGAGAGCGCCATGATGGCGACCGCACCTGGCAGCACGAAGAGGAGGCCGGCAAGGAGGCCGCCTGCCGTCCGGTGCATCAGCCAGCCGACATAGGTCGCGAGCTGCTGCGCCTCCGGCCCCGGCAGGAGCATGCAGAAATTGAGGGCATGGAGGAACCGGTCGTCCCCGATCCAGCGCCGCTCCTCGACGAGGATGCGGTGCATCACGGCGATCTGCCCGGCCGGTCCGCCGAAGGAGAGGAGCGCGATCCGCGTCCAGACCGGCACCGCCTCGGCAAGGCTCGGGAAGGCCGTTCGTGCCTCCCTCGTCTCTGTCATGACGCTCATGGCCGCGGCCCCTTGTTGGTCGGCCAGTTGTGGGTCTCCTCGGTCGCGTCGCGGCACCAGCGATAGAAGGCGTCGTAGAGGAGCATCCCGGCCTCGAGCTGCTCGAGATCGTCGGAGAACATCCGCGAGAGGCCGAGCGAGGCGGCGAGGAGGCCCGCCGCCTCCGGCGCGAGGTCGAGCCGCGCGGTGTCGGCCCCGCGCACCATGTCGGCAAGGCGCAGCAGAGGCGGGGTCGCGAGCGCGAACGCCTCGATCATGGTGTCGAAGGTGCAGCGCTCGCCGCGATGGCTGAAGCGCACGTCCTCGATGTCGAACGCCGTCGCGCCGAACCGGTCGGCGACCGCCGCGACCTCGGACGGGGCGACGAACAGGAACACGGCCGACGGGTCCACGAAGCGGCGGACGAGCCAGGGGCAGGCGATCCGGTCGATCTTCGGCCGCGCGCGCGTGACCCAGAGGGTGCGGCCGGCGGTGTCGCGGGGCGGGATCGCATCGTGCGGGACGAGGGGGAGGCCGGCATGGCGCCAGGCCTCGAAGCCGCCTTCCAGCGTCTCCGCGGCGACCTTCTCGTGCCGCAGCCAGGCCGCGACGCCCTGGCTGAGCTTCATGCCGCGCTGGCAGACGACGACGGCGGATCGTCCGGCAAGGCCGGGCGCCCATCCGGCGACGTCCTCGTGCCGGCGGCGGATCGCGCCCGGAAGGCCGCGCGCATCGGCGGCGGCGTCTTCGTCCGTGCGCACATCGATGAGCACGGGGCATCGGTGCGTGCCGATGAGGCGCGCGAGCTTTTCGGTGGTGATGGTGTCGGGTGCAGCCACGACCGTTCCTCCCCATGATGGGTGATTGCGGAACGCGACACTTGGGCTGACGCCTCGTGGGGAGATCGCGACATCCCCATGCGGCGGATCATGACGAAGGTCGGGGCCGGGCTCAAGTCGAAAAGCGGGGCCGGGGCCACACTCGGGCGGCGCCGCGCCGCGCGGTCAGCCCGGCCGCACGATCTGGCGATAGTCGCTGGGGGTGAGGCCCGAATATTTGCGGAAGGCGCGGGAGAAGTGCTGCGGGTTCTCGTAGCCCGCCATCAGCGCGACGTCGCTGACCCGCAGCGACGCGTCGCGCAGCCATTCGCGGGCGCATTCGAAGCGGGCCTGCTGCACGGTCTCGGCGAAGCTCGTGCCGCACAGCGTGAGGCGGCGCTGGAGCGTCCGCTGGCTCGTCCCCGCGATCTCGGCCGCGTGGGCGAGGCTGAACTGGCCTTCGCCGAGATAGGGGCGGATCGCGGCGCGCAACGCGGACTGGAAGGTCCAAAGGTCTTCCGGACCGTCCGCCGGCAGGGCGCCGAGGTCAGCGGGGCCGCCACGGGGGCTGCCGCGCGCCGGGGCGAGCGCGCCGGCCTGCACGATGATCGAGGTCTGCGGTTGGCCGCAGAGAATGCGCGTGCCGTCGAACGCTTCGAGGGCAGAGACCGGAGGCTTCGCCTGCGACACGAACGTGATCTCCTCGGGCGCCCATGCCGGGCCGAGAAAATCCCTTACGATGGCCGTCATCGCCATCACGTTCATCCATTCGACGAGGCAGGCGTGCGGGTGGCGCGCGAGGCGCGGCATCGTCGTGCAGAGGCGCAGATTCTCCCCGTCCTGCCAGACATCGGCGCGGACCGCCGTGTCCTCCAGCGCGGCGAGGCGGAAGGCGCGCCGGATCGCGGCGAGCCCGCTGACGCTCGTCGCGACGGACGTCTGCACCTTCCGGTCCAGCGAGCCGAGCGTCACGTGCCGCGAGGCCTGGAAGCCGAGCTCCATCGCCGTCATGTCGCTGCCCGTCTGCGCCATCCACGGCAGCGCGAGCGGCAGGCTGAGATAGGCGTCCGGCGTCTCTTCGACCGATCCGGGGAGGGTCGAGCGGGCCAGCGCGCGATCGACGGGCACGCCGGTCTCGCGGAAGAGGCGGATATACTGATGCAAATGCTTCGCGCGAAAAATTATAGGTATCGCCATGCAATCGCCTGCTGCTTTTCGAGGCCGCCGAAAGTGGCGCGCAGTGGTCTGGTGATCGAGAGCTGATACGGCAAGATCAATCGCCTCCGATGCGCTGCAATCTGGAGGAAAAATGACTCGTCGACACTATAGCACGCCCCATATGACACAAATATGGGCGACTATGGAAATACTTGCGCTGTCGGGGGCGCTGACGGTCGAGCGCCTCGCGAGCGAGCTCGGGACGAGCAACCGCACCCTCCAGCGCCGGCTCCGTGAGCAGGATCTGACCTTCCGGGACGCGCAGGCGCATGTGCGCCTCAAGGTGGCGCACACGCTGTTGTGCGAGACCGAGACGGCCGTTCAGGACATTGCCGCGCGGCTCGGCTACCGCAAGCCGGGCGCCTTCGCCCGTGCCTTCACGCGTTGGACCGGTCAGTCTCCAAGCGCCTACAGATACATCCACAGGTTGGATAATTTGGCGCGAAGTGGGCAGGACTCGGGGTCGGGTCGGTCATAGTTTCTTGCAGCGGTACATCCTCGGCAAGAAGGACACCACCGATGCTCGCTGGATCGCTCGCGCGGCAATCGCCGCCCCGACACGTCCGATTTCAAAGACTTCGGCTCTCCGTGACCCTGCCCGTCGCCCCTTCGCGACAGGGTTTGCCGAACAGTCCCGCGGTCTTCTCCCACACATAGGCTCGTCAACTCTCAGAAAATTCGAGGAGACATCTCGATGACGATAGAGAGAGACTTTCTGCGCAGAAATTCCAGCCGGCGGACGGTTCTGGCCGGCGCGGCAGGCATTGCGTCCCTGACCTTGAGCAGACCTTCGGCCGCCCAAGTCAATCCCAGCGCGGACCAGGCCGACTTCCTGTTCGTCCAGACGGCGAACGCGATGGCCTTCAATGCCGACGCCAGCGAGCTCGTGCTGCACGGGATCAGCCCGACGACGCTCTTCTTCGCCGACAGGCCCGAACGGATCGCCGGCAACATGAAGACGGCCGATTTCGTGCCGTTCTGGAGCGAGGGCACCGACAGCTTCCTCTCCGATCCGCCGAATGCCGATCTCTCCGTGCTCGAGAACGGCACGCTGCGCCAGGTCGTCGTGATCCTGAAGGATCCGCGCATCGACGGCGACACGCTCCGCTACACGGCGACGATCATCGACGGCGTGATGCCCGAGGAGGCCGTAGACGTCTCCATCTTCATCGACATCATCGGCATGCCGTTGACGCCGCTGTCCTACGCCGGTGCGCGCCGCCGCTTCTACAGACGCGCCTACCTCTGAGGGTTGGCGGCCGGATCGCCTCGACGGTCCGGCCAAGGTCTCGCGAGGGATCGACACAACGCGCGGTCCCTTCGTGGCGCCGGCTGTCGGCGCACCCGGAAATCGGAGCCCGGGCAACACGCTCCGCTTCAAAAAGGGAAGAACGCTATGAAGACGACACTCTATGCGGCGCTCGCCGGGATCCTCATCGCCTCGTTCGGGGCGGGGATCGCCAACGCGCAGACCGAGGGAGACTGCACGTCGGGGATCGAGGCGCTCAACACCGCGATCACCAGCCAGCAGGGCATCACCGAGTCGGCGCGCAGCGAAGCGCGGACCCTCTCCGAGCAGGCTTCCAACGCGAAGGACGCGAACGACTATGCGCGCTGCGTCGAGCTGGTGAAGCAGGCGAACACCGCGATCGGCAAGTAATCCGTCCATCGCAAGGCCGTCACCACGTCTGGGAGCCCTCGCGCTCCCAGGCGCTCGGCCGTGCGGCGCTCCGCTCCGGCTCCGTTTCGGCGTGAACGCCACGCGTCTCGGTCCGCGAACCCCAGAATTGGCCGCCGACAACAGGATCGGCAAAGGAAACCCGATGATCCGTGCTTTCGCCTTCCTCACCTGCGTCGCGGCCTCGGTCGCGACCCTCGCGCCGGTCGAGGCGCAGACCGCCCCCAAATTTTCCGCGGACGTGCCCGCCTGGATCACGACGCCCGACAGCGTCGACACGCGCATCGGCACGCTCCGCTTCCACCACGGCGCGCCGGACGCCGAGACCGCCAGCCGGGTCTATGACAATCTCGACTTCATGCGCGGGGTCGACGCGTTCCTGAACGGCATCCCGGCGACGTCGGTCCGCGCGATCTGCAACGGGCTCGCGAGCGTCGGCATCAAGGCCAATGAGGCGATCGGCATCACCGAAGACCTGATGGACGCGCGCTCGCTGTTCCTGACGCCGAACACGACGACGGTGTACTCGTTCGCCTGCCTCGACCTCTCGGACGGGCCGATGGTGCTGAAGGTGCCGACCGGCGTGCTCGGCCCGGTGGACGACGCCTATTTCCGCTGGGTCACCGATATCGGCCTCACCGGGCCCGATGGCGGGGCGGGCGGGCGCTATCTCTTCGTGCCGCCCGGCTACGAGGGTGATGTTCCGAGCGACGGCTATTTCGTCATGAAGCCGCGCACCAACACGCTCCTCATCTTCTTCCGTGCGTTCGTGAAGGATGGCGACATCCCCGGCGCGGTCGCGCACGTGAAGACGGGCGCCGACCTCTTCCCCCTCCACGCGGTCACCGAGAGCGGCAGTCCGCCGCCGACGAATTTCGTGAACACGTCCGGCCAGAAGTTCAACACGATCAGCGCCAACACGGCGCGCTTCTATGACGAGTTGAACGAGGTCGTGCAGGCCGAGCCCGCCGACTTCGTCGAGCCGGAGACGGTCGGCCTCTTCGCCGCCATCGGCATCCGCAAGGGGCAGCCTTTCGCGCCCGACGCGCGCATGAAGGCGATCCTCGACGATGCCGCTGCCGTCGGAAACGCCACGGCGCGCACGATCCTCTTCGACCCGCGCGATCCGGCATCCTACTTCTACCCGGACCGGAAGTGGTTCACCGGCTTCCTCGGCGGCAGCTATCTGTTCGAGGATGGGGCCGAACGGCTCCTCGATGCGCGCACCCTGTTCTTCTACTACGCGACGGGCATCACGCCGGCGATGGCGATGGCGAAGGTCGGCTCGGGCTCCGCCTATGCCGCCGCGGTGCGGGACGCGAATGGCGACGTTCTCGATGGCGGGAAGACGTACACGATCACCCTGCCGGGGCCGGTGCCCGCGCGGGAGTTCTGGTCCTTCGTCGTCTACGACAACCAGACCCGCTCCCTTCTGGAGACGGACCAGAAGCTTGCCGGCCTCGACAGTCACGGCGGCGCGAAGGCCGATGCCGACGGCTCGGTGACGGTCTGGTTCGGCCCGACCGCTCCGGCGGGGCATGAGGCGAACTGGGTCCAGACCATGCCGGGCAAGGGGTGGAACGTCCTCCTGCGCCTCTACGGCCCGCTCGAGCCGTGGTTCGACAAGACCTGGAAGCCCGGCGACATCACGCCGGCGGAGTGACCCGGCAAATGGGGGCGGGCGGCCGGACGCCGCCCCTTCCGCGTGCCGGCTATTGCGTCGCGATCCACCAGGTCGTCCCCGACGGGTCCCGCACGCCGCCGCGCAGATCGTCGTCGTCGCGCTTGCGCTCCAGCGCCTGCACGACGCTCGCCCCGGCGGCGACGGCGCGGTCGAACACGGGGCGCGCGTCCGGGACATAGAGGTGGATGTGGGGCCCGGCGGTCGGGTCGGTCTCGACGCCGCCGCCGATCATCACGACGCTGTCGTCGATGCGCACCTCGGCGTGCATCAGCGAGCCGTCGGGCCGGTCGAACCGGCGCTGCAGGACGCCGCCGAACGCCTTCTCGACGAAGCCGATCAGCGCGTCCCCGTCGCGGCAGCTGATATAGGGGCTCATCGAGGGATAATTCTGAGGCTTCCAGGTCATCGCAATCTCTCTCCCGAATGCCTCCGGAGAGGTAGAAGCGGCCACCTCTCCATCAATCCCTCCTCGACGCCACGCGCGGCCCGCGCGTCAGCCGTAGGTGAAGAAGCCGCGGCCGGATTTGCGGCCGAGCCAGCCGGCGGCCACCATCTGGCGCAGGAGCGGGCTCGGCCGGTATTTCGGATCGCCGAACCCGTCGACGAGCGTGTCCATCACGTTCAGCACCACGTCGAGGCCGATGAGGTCGGCGAGCGCCAGCGGGCCGATCGGGTGGTTGGCGCCGAGCTTCATCATCGCGTCGATGTCCTCGGCCGTCGCGAGGCCCTCGGCGAGCACATAGACCGCCTCGTTGATGTAGGGGACCAGCAGGCGGTTGACGACGAAGCCGGCGGAATCCTTGGCCGCCTTCGGCTGCTTGCCGATCTTCGCCGCCGCCTCCAGCACCGCCTCCGCGACCCAGTCCTCGGTCTGCAGCGCGCGGATGATCTCCACCAGCGCCATCACCGGCACAGGGTTGAAGAAGTGCATGCCGATGACGCGGCCGGGATGCGCCGAGTGCGCGGCGAGGCTCGTCAGCGAGATGGACGAGGTGTTCGAGGCGAAGATCGTCCGCTCGCCGCAGATCGCGTCGAGCTCCTTGATCACCGCCGCCTTCACGTCGAGCCGCTCCACGATCGCCTCCACGATGAGGTCGCGATCGGCAAGCGCGGAGATATCGGTGGTGGGGGAGATGCGCGCCAGCGTCGCCTCGGCGTCGCCGGCCGCGACGGTCCCCTTCTTCACGAGCCGGTCGAGGCTGCCGCGCACGGTCCCCATCGCCTTGTCGAGCGCCTCCGTCGAAAGGTCGCGCAGCACGACGCTGTAGCCGGCGGCGGCGAAGGCCTGGGCGATGCCGTTGCCCATGGTGCCGGCGCCGATCACGCCGATGGTCTCGATCGTCATTCAGTCTATCCTTCGAAGTGCGGCGCGGTGAGGCGGCATTGGACGCGGCGGGCGCGCGGGCTGTCTGGAGCCTAGCACGGGGCGATCATGATCCGCGCGTGCGTCGGCGCGGCGATCACCCGCCCTCACGGCGACGTCGCGTCCGGGCGGGCGCGGAAGAGGTGGCGGTAGAAGGTGGTGTCGGAGGTCGCGGCCAGCGAGAGGCCGATCAGCGCCGTCGCCACCGCCGCGAAGACGAGGCGGCCGAAGAGCACGCTGACGAGATCGGCCCCCGCGGCCACCACCACGATGGTGTCCTCGATGATCCCGTGGGCGAGCCCCATGAAGACGCACGAGAGGAAAATCTGGCGCGGTGGGATCGCGCCCCGCCGCGCCTCGCGGATGAGGAGTCCGCCGCCGAATGCGACACCGAGAAGCATCCCGATCGTGGTGAAGCTCGCCGCCTCCCGGCCGATGCCGACGAGGCGGAAGAAGGGCGAGAGCGCGCGGTCGACGGTCGCCATCGCCCCCACATATTTCAGCCCCTCGATGGCGAAGGTGAGGACGAAGAGGATCACGAACATCGACAGCAGCGTCTTGCCGAGGCCGATGATGAAGGCGAGCCACCCCGTGGGCTCGCCATCCGGCAGCCAGAGCGGGTTGATGGGCGTCGCGAGCCAACCCGTCGCCTCGAAGATGCGGTGGAGGATGAGCGCGAAGATCATCCCGCCCGCGAGGCGGATCAGGGTGCTCGCGACGATGCCGGGTCCCGCCTTCTGGATGATGCGCTGCTCCACCGGCAGCGCGTGGGCGAAGAGGATGAGGACGGCGAACACCGTCATGTCCGCCTCGGTGAGCGCGCCCGGTGGCATCATCGTGAACACCACCGTCACGCCCGCCCAGATGCCGACGAGGAGCGCGGTGAGCCACGCGATGGCGAGCTCCGGCGGCAGGCCGAACGTCCCCATGAAGCCCGAGAGGTAGGGGGCGAGGGCGTGGATCGCGCCGATCTCGGTGAGGATCCGTGCCAGGAGCGCGATCGGGATGATGATGCGCGCGAGCTCCCAATAGATGGCGAGGATGTCGCGCGTGATGCGCAGGATCGGGTGGGGGGCGCTCAAGACGGGGCCTTTCTGGCGTCGGCGGCGAAGCGGGCCGGGCGGCCGCGCTTCGGTGGGTCGCCGAGGGATAGCGCGGGCGGGCGGAGAATGGCGGTCAAAATCGCAACGCCGCGCCAACAAAGTTGCATCCGCCGCGGGCGCGCGACGTTGGGTGGTGGCTATCGGCTTGAAATCGCTTGCCCTTTCAGGGCGCCGCGCCGGACCCTTTCGGCCACCCCGCCATCGCCTGCTCGGCCGCCGCCTCCAGCGTCTCGCGGCCGACGCCGACCTTCGCCTGGACCGCGAAGCCGTGGATCAGCGCGGTGATGAAGGCGGCGAGGACCGCGGGGTCGGCGTCCGGCGGCAGGTCGCCCTCGGCCTTTGCGCGCGCGAAACGCGCCCGGATCTCCGCCTCGCCCGCGTCCCGCGCCTCGACCTGGATGCGGCGCAGGCACGCCGAATCGTCCGCGCCCACCAGCGCGCCGTTGAGGTTCAGGCAGCCCGGATGGTCGGGAAAGCGCGTGTTGAGTTCGATCGAGCCGCGGAGGATCGCGACGGCCACCTCCCGCGCGGTCGGCGCGGCGAGCGCCTTCGGGAAATAGTCCATGTAGTGGTCGTAATAGCGGTCGAGGACGCGGCGGAAGAGGGCCTCCTTGTTGCCGAACGCGGCGTAGAGGGAGGGGCGCTCGACGCCGGTCGCCTCCACCAGATCGGCGTAGGACGTCCCATCGAAGCCCTTCTTCCAGAACACGGACAGCGCCACGTCCAGCACCTCGTCCGCGTCGAACGCGCGACGCCGTCCCACCGGTCATCTCCTTTTTTGTAACTTCGATTATAGAACGGCTTGAAACCCGAGACCAGCCTCCGCATCTAGCCGTTCTGTAACGCGTATTAAATAATTGGCCCACCGGCGCGATGCCAGGCCCCGCGCGTTCGTCACAGATCGAGAGGAGTTCGGTATGTCTGAGGATCTGAAGGGGAAGGTCGCGCTCGTGACCGGCGGCTCGCGCGGCCTCGGCGCCGCGATCGCCGAAGCGCTCGCCGACCGGGGCGCGGACGTCGCGATCAGCTATGTCGCGTCCGCCGACAAGGCCGAGGCGGTCGTCGCGAAACTGAAGGCGAAGGGCGTCGACGCCATCGCCCTCCAGAGCGACCAGGCCGACATGGCCGCCGCGAAGCCGCTCGTCGACAAGGTGGTCCGCCACTTCGGCCGGCTCAACATCCTCGTCAACAACGCCGCGATCGCCGTGCAGGGCAAGACCGTCGACGATCCCGACCTCGACACGGTCAATCTCGACCGCCAGTGGCAGATCAACGTGATGGGCACCGTGGCGGCCACCAGGGCGGCGGCGCCGGTCCTGTCGGACGGTGGCCGGATCATCTTCATCGGCTCGGGCTTCAGCACCAATGTCGCGGTGCCGGGCGCGGCGGACTATGCCGGCACCAAGGCCGCCCTCGTCGGCTATGCGCGCGGCATCGCCCGCGATCTCGGCGGGCGCGACATCACGGTGAACGTCGTCCAGCCGGGCGTCATGCCGACCGACATGTCGGTCGCGGTGCTCGGCAAGGATGGCCCGCCCGAGGCGCTCCTCAACCTCCACGCCATCCGCCGCATCGCGACGCTGGAGGAGGTCTCCGCGCTCGTCGGCCACCTCGCGGGCCCCGATGCCGGCTACATGACGGGCAGCGTCATCGACGTCGCGGGCGGCATCAACATCTGACGCCCCGTGGCGCGAGGGTCGGCGTTTGCGCCCGGCCCTCAGCGCCGCAGCACGTCCTGCCACTCCGGGTGACGCTCGATCTGCGCCTTCGCGAAGGGGCAGAGGGGGATGATCGAGACCCCGTCGCGGCGCGCGTCCTCGATCGCCTGGCGCACCAGGCGCTCGCCGACCTTGCGGCCGCGCAGCGCGGCGGGAACCTCGGTGTGGTCGATGATGATCAGCCCGTTCCCGGCGCGGCTGTAGGTCATCTCCGCCTCGACGCCGTCGACGACGAGCCGGTAGCGCCCCTTCGCGGGGCCGTCCTCGCGCTCCACGGTTCCCTCGGCGGCGGCAGGGGCGCTCTTTTCCCGCTCGGCGTCGGCCGGACGCACCGTGCCCGGCCCGCCCGCCTCGCACTCCAGGAGGTCGCGGTCCCACTTGGCGAGGTTGGCCGCCGCCTCGTAGGTCGAGACGAGGAAGGCGAGGAGCGCGGCGTCGGGATCGGCCGCGCCTTGCACCGCCTCGTAGGGCAGGATGAACTCCGACAGGTCCTCGTGCCAGAAGGCGCCGTCGGGCGCGACCGGCGCGGCGCGGTAGCCGTTCGGCGCCGGATAGGCGTAGGCGTAGAAGGCCGGATAGTCGATGCCGCCGCCGCCCGGCCAGAAGCCCGCCGAGGACACCTCGCGGTCATAGGCTTCCTGCGCGACGTCGTCCGGCAGGGCCGGGACGCCGCCCGGATGGAGCGGCGCGCGCCGCCCCGAAAAGCGCGTGACGGCGAGGTCGAAGCTCCCCCAGAAGAGGTGCACCGGGCTCGACTTGCCGAGGAAGGACGCGCGGAAGGTCTTGAACACACGGTCGACCGCGAGGAGCGCGGCGTGGAAGCGCGCGACGGCGTCACCGTCATAGGGCCGCTCGCGCAGATCCTCGGCGAAGGGCACCGGGTAGGGCACCTCGTTCGGCTGGCCGTCGAAGGTCGGGTCGCCGCCGAGCGCGGTGACGAGCCCGACGAAGTCGGCATGGAAGGCGGCGACCGTCGTCGGCCCGAGCGCGAAGCTTTCCCGCCGGCCGTCCCCGCTGGTGCCGATCACCATGTGGTCGTGAAAGTCGAAGAGGATCTCGATGCCGGTCCCGTCCGGGATCAGCGAGGAGGTGAGCCCCCGCGGCGTCACGGTGAAGGTCGCGTTCCAGGAATGGTTCTGCCACGGGCTCCGGGCGAGCCGGTATTTGCCGGCGATCTGCAAATAGAGATGCAGGGCGGCGCACGTCTCACGCCAGCTCAGATAATCGAAGCAGGGCCAGTTGCCGGTCATTCTCGGTCCTCCACCGGGTCATCGCGCGGAACGCGCCGTCGGTCGTCTCGGACCGCCCGCGCCTTGCGCGGACGGTCGTTGCGTCGGGCCGGTCAGTCGGGGAGGGGGATGTGCTCGTCCCGGTCGTCGACCGGGAGATCGAAGCGTCCCTTGCCCCAATTCGCAGCGCGCCACTCGGTCTTGGCTGCTTCGATGCGCTCCTTGGAGGAGGCGACGAAGTTCCACCAGATATAGCGCGGCCCTTCTAGCGTCGCGCCACCGAGGATCATCAACCGCGCGCCTTTGCCGCCGCCCGCGACAGTGATCCTGTCGCCGGGGCGGAAGACCATCATCTGCGGCGCCGCGAACTCCTGGCCGGCGATCGAGACCGAGCCTTCCACGATGTAGATGCCGCGATCCTCGTGCTCGTCCGGCATCGGGAGGAGGGCGCCGGGCTCGAGCTTCACGTCGGCGTAGAAGGTGTCGGAGAACATCGTCGCCGGCGCGCTGAGGCCGTAGGCGGTGCCGAGGATGAGGCGGAGCGAGATGCCGCGATCCTCGATCACCGGCAGGCTCTCCTTGCCGTGATGCTCGAAGGAGGGGGCGATGTCCTCGTTCGCCTCGGGGAGGGCGAGCCATGTCTGGATGCCGAAGAGGCCGTTCGGCCCCTGCCGCGCCGCCGCGCTGGTGCGCTCCGAATGGGTGACGCCGCGCCCGGCGACCATCCAGTTCAGCGCGCCCGGCTGGATGATCTGGTCCGCCCCGGTCGAGTCGCGGTGATGGAAGTCACCGCGATAAAGGTAGGTGACGGTGCCGATGCCGATATGCGGGTGCGGCCGCACGTCGATGCCCTGTCCGGTCAGGAGCTCGGCCGGGCCCGCCTGGTCGAAGAAGATGAAGGGGCCGACCATCTGCCGCTTCGGCGCCGGCAGGGCGCGGCGGACCTCGAAGCCGCCAAGGTCGCGGGCCCGCGGGACGATGAGGGTCTCGATCGCGTCGATGCCGACCTCATCGGGGCAGCCGGGTGCGATTGCTGGGTTCCAACTCATGCGCGTTCTCTCTCAATCGGCTCTGCGAATGTGGCACGGCGCGCGGGATGCGCGGCGCGGCTCAGTGGCGCGGGGAATTCAGGAGCTGCATCTCCCACGCGAAGGCGACGCCGCTGCCGCCGCCATGCTCGGCAAGGACCGCCGCGAGGCCGGGGATCGTCGCCTCCCGCGCCCAGTCGCGCTGCCATTCGGACGCGACGGCGAGCCATGTCATCGGCGTCGCGCCGGCCGTGCTCATGCGGCGGACGGCCATGTCGTGCGCCTCGGCGGAGACGCCCCCGGACGCGTCCGTCACGATGAAGACCTCGTAGTCCTCGGCGAGCGCCTGGATCGTCGGCATCGCGAGGCAGATCTCGGTCCACAGCCCCGCGAGCACGAGCTGCCTGCGCCCGCTCTTGCGCACGACCTCCACGACGCGCTCATCCTCCCAGGTGTTGATGAAGGTGCGGTCGATCGGCTTCTGGTCCGGGAACACGTCCTGAAGGCCCTTGATGAGACGGCCGCCGCGGTCCTCGATGACGGTGGTGAGGACCACGGGAACGTCGAACACCTTCGCCGCCTTCGCGAGGCCGATGACGTTGTTCACGACCATCGTCGGCTCGTGGCTGTTGAGGTTCGCGAACTGGAACGGCTGGTGATCGATGAGGACGACGATGCTGTCCTCAGGGCGCAGCAGCGCCTCGAGACCTGTCTTGATCACGGGAGTCCCTCTTTGACTGTCGGGCTCTCGGCCCTTGGATGACGGGATGGGGCCTCAGGCGGCCGCGGCGGCCTTCTCGGGATTGAACCCGTCGGCGCTCTCGAACACGTCCATGAAGCCGGGGAGCGTCGCCTCGCGCGCCCAGTCGCGCTGGAGCTCGCAATACATCTGGACGCGGCTGATCAGCTTTGCGCCCGCCTGCTCGACCCGGCGCAGCGCCGCCTCGTGCGCGGCGAGCGAGGTGCCGCCGACCGCGTCGACCGGCACATAGACCTCATACCCCTCACGGAGCGCGTCGAGCGCGGGGAAGGCGAGGCACGCCTCGGTCCAGAGCGCGGTCATGATGAGCTTCTTGCGGCCGGTCGCCTTCACCGCGTCCTTGAAGGCGGTGTCCTCCCAGCTGTTGATGGAGGTGCGGTCATAGGTCGGCAGGTGCCCGAGCACCTCTTGCAGCGGCGCGATGGGCGGCTTGTTGCGGCCGGTCTCGACATTGACGGTCGAGTGGATGATCGGCAGGTCGTAATTCACCGCGGCCTTGGCGGTGCTCACGATGTTGAAGACCAGCTCGTCGCGCGGTATCGAGCGGATCGAGGACACCTGGATCGGCTGGTAGTCGATGATGATGAAGGCCGCGTTCTGGGGCGTCAGAAGATGGTCGGTCTCTGGGTTGCGGATCTGTTCGCTCGCCATGGGCAGGTCACTCCTGGATACTGGTACGCTGAGGCCGGCGGAGGCCGCTTCGGCGCCCCGCGTCCTCCGATCCCATTTGCCGAAATGCTTGGGAGCGTGGGCTAACATCGCAACGATGGCCGCTGAAGATTGCTGGACGCGACGCAGCGTTCTATGTGAAGGACGATGCGGGACCTCAACGACCTCTATTATTTCACCGCCGTCGTCGATCATGGCGGCTTCTCGGCGGCCGGGCGCGCGCTGGGGATCCAGAAATCGAGGCTGAGCCGGCGCATCCTCCTCCTGGAGCAGAGCCTCGGCGTGCGCCTCCTCAACCGCTCCTCGCGGCGCTTCTCCGTCACCGAGATCGGCCGTGAGTTCTACGAGCGCTGCGTCGCGATGCTCGTGGAGGCGGAGGCGGCGGAGCAGATCATCGCCGAGGCGCAGGCCGAGCCGCGCGGCGTCGTGCGCATGACGTGCCCGACCGGGCTCCTCTCTTTCCAGTTCGGCGCGCTCGTCGCCCGCTTCATGATGGAGCACCCCCTCATCAAGGTGCATCTCGAAAGCACCAACCGCCGCGTCGACGTGATCGCGGAGGGGATCGACCTCGCGATCCGCGTCCGCCTTCCGCCCCTGGAGCCGAGCGATCTCGTCATGCGCCGGCTCGACGAGAGCACGCAGTGCCTCGTCGCGGCGCCGGGCCTCGTGGGCAGGGCCGCCTCGGACCCGGCCGATCTCGAAGGCCTGCCGAGCCTCGATCTCGGCCGGTCCCATCAGGATTATGCCTGGCAGCTCCACCATGCGGACGGGCGCACGGCGACGGTGCGGCACGCGCCGCGCCTCGTCACCGACGACATGTCGGTCCTGCGCACGGCCGCGATCGCGGGGGTCGGCGCGGTGCAGCTTCCGACGATCCTGATCTGGGAGGATGTCAGCGCCGGCCGCCTCGTCCACGTCCTGCCCGACTGGCGGCCGGAGGCAGGCATCGTCCACGCCGTCTTCCCCTCGCGCCGTGGGCGACTACCCTCGGTGCGCGCGCTCGTGGAATTCTTCGCCCGCGAATGCGCGATCGAACGCAGCCGCGCCAACGAGATCATGCTGCCGCACGCCGCGGAGGCGGCGAGCGGCTGATCGCGCCGCGCGTCGCCGTCCGCGCCCGATGCCCTCATTCGGGGAAGCCGGCCTTGCGCAATCCGTCGACATAGCGGTCGAGCTCAGCCAAGTCGGCGTAGCACTCGGTCCGCGCCCAGGCCCCGATCCGGAAGCCCGGCACGAGCGCCAGGTAGGCGTCCCGCTCCTCGGCCGCCTTGTCCGCCTCGCCGAGGAGGGCGTGGACCGCCGACTTCAGCTTTCCCGCATAGTCCGGCGTGCTCATCCGGCTCAACTCGGCGAGCGCCAGCGCGTAGCGGCCCTGGTGGAAGCGGGCGAACGCCTTCACCCAATGGTACCAGTCCGGCCCGTTCGGATTGATCCGCATCGCGCGGTCGCATCGCTCGACCGCCTCGTCGAGATGGCCCGCATAGACGAGCGCTTCCGCCGTCCAGGCAAGGAGGTTGGCGTCGTTGGGGTTGATCTGGAGCGCCTTGTCGAACTCGGCCGCGCACAGCGCATGCTCGCCTTCGTGGAGGTGGACCGCGCCGAGCACCCAATGGGCGCGGAAATCCTCCGGATCGAGCGCGAGTGCGCGCAGCGAGAGCTGCACGGCCGGCGCGCGGATCTCGGCGAAGGATTTCGTGCCGAAGACCTTGAAGCGCACGAAATGGAGCCAGGCGAGGGCGGAGGAGGCGGGCGCGAGGTCCTCGTCGAGTTCCAGCGCCTTCAGATAGCAGGCCTCCGCCTCGTCGATCCCGGCATCGCCGTGCTTGTAGAAGAGGTGCCGGCCCTTGAGGTACCAGTCATAGGCCGAGCCTCCGGCGGCGGTGCGCTCGCGCGTCAGCCGCGCCGACCGCTCGATCACCCCGTCGGCCGCGCCGAGCGCGTGGACGATCGAGGCGACCATGTCGTCCTGGAGCGCGAAGAGGTCTCTCACCTCGCTGTCGAATCGCCCGGCCCAGACCTGCCGGCCCGACTTCGCCTCGGTGAGCCGCGCCGCCACCCTTGTGTGCCCGCCCGCGCGCCGCACGCTCCCTTCGAGCACCAGCTCGTCTCCCCCATGCGGCGACGCGCCCGGAAGGGCCGCGCGCGATACCACCCTGAGCGCCGGATTGCGGGAAAGGCCGACGATCAGATCCTCGCCGATCCCCTCGGCGAAATAGGCCTCGTCAGGGTCGGTGGAGAGGGTGCGGAACGGGCTCACCGCGATCGTCAGCGTCTCGACATCGGCCGGCCGCTCGCCGGCGTCCGCGACCGCGGCGCTCGCCTCAGGCCGCCACATCCAGACCCTCACGGGCCGCTCGATGTTTTTGAGATGGCGCTCGCCCCCGTCCTCGAAATGGGCGCCCATGCGGTCCCGGATCTGCTCGTGGACGGCGTCGGAAATGCAGAGCCCGCCGGTCTCCGATAGGCCTTCCAGACGAGAGGCGACGTTCACGCCGTCGCCCAGGATGTCCTTCCCCGCGACGACGATGTCACCGAGATTGATCCCGATCCGGAACGCGAGGGGCACCGCCTGGGCCTCGTCGGCGATCGTCGTCTGCCACGCGATCGCGCAATTCACCGCGTCGACCGTGCTGCGGAACTCGATCAGCAGCCCGTCGCCCATGACCTTCACGATCCGCCCGCGATGTGCCGCGACCAGCGGATTGATGAACGCGGTGAGCAAATTCGCCAGCGCCGCGAGGGTCGCGTCCTCGTCATGGCGCACGAGGCGCGAGTAGCCGGCGACGTCGGCAGCGAGAATGGCAGCGAGACGGCGTTCCATGCGATCGCCCCCGTGTCGGGCGAGAGTACAAGAGCGCCGGATGGAGGGCCATCCCGCGCCGCATCACGCCGCCGGGGCCGTCACGACATCATCGGCAGGAGGAGGCAGCGCACGCCCGCGATCCTGTAGGAGAACGGCGTCGCGGCCTCCAGCCGGGGGCACATCCAGGCCCGCCCGTCGGGGCTGCGGTCGCGCAGGATCGAGGCCGCCGGCACCGGGAAGCGCCGTCCGGCGACATGCACGCGGAAACCGCCGTCCAGCGTCAGCTCCAGTTGGGCTTGGCCGAGCGGGCGGCAATCATTGTTGCCGCAGCAGGCCTCCTCGTCCGCGTTCATCAGGCCCGCGATCCAGTCGTTCGCGGGGTTGCCGTCGGCGAGGATCGCGTGGCCCTTCGAGGCCGAGGGCGCCAGAAGGAGCGCCATGGCGAGTGCGGCGGCGAGCGCGCTGTGGCGCGGCCGCGCGCGGCGAATGGGGCTGGTCATGGTCTGTCCTTTCCTCATCGCGGGCGGCTTGGCGTGCCCGCGAGGAGATGCTCCGGGGCGGGCGTCTCGGGCGTGTCCCGGCGGCGTCGTCGCCGCGTCGTCGCGCCGTCTCCGGCTGCGTTGGGGCCGTCTTTGGGGTATGGTGAGGCGCGGGAGGCAACCATGCCGCTGTCGCTGAACCTCTTCGGCGGCTTTCGGCTCTCCTCGGGCCCCAGGCCGCCTCTGCCGCTGCCGGACCGGTCGAAGGCGGTGCTCGCCTTCGTCGCGGTGACGGACGGCCCGGTGCCGCGCCACACGCTCAGCGATCTCCTCTCCGACACGGGCACCGAAAGCCAGCGCGCCGCCGCGCTGCGGCAGGCCCTCTATCTCGTACGCAAGGCGACCGGCGCGCCGGGCCTCCTCGTCGCGGAAGGGGCGGGCGTGCGCCTCGACCACGCGCTGATCGATGTGGACGTCACGGCCTTTCGCGCCGCGCTCGCCGATGGCGGCTGCGAGGCGCTCGGCAAGGCGGCGGCGCTCTATGGCGGCCCCTTTCTCGACGGGGTCGCGGCGCCCTCCGAGGCGTTCGAGGAATGGCTCTGCGCCGAGCGCGCCGCGCACCTCGAAGCCGCCGTGGCGGCGCTCACCGGCCTTGCGCGATGCGACGCGGAGGCGGGCGACCTCCCGTCGGCGCTCACCCACGCGCGGCGGGCGCTCGCGCTGGACCCGCTGCACGAGGAGGCGCACCGCCTCGCGATCGAGGTGCTCGCCGGGATGGGCCAGCGGACCGGCGCGCTGAGGCAGTACGAGACCCTGCGCCGATCCCTCGCCGACGAGCTCGGCGTCACGCCCGGCGCCGACTGCGAGGCGCTGCGCCGTTCGCTTTCCGCGCCGAACGACGTTCCGCCGCCCAGCCCGCCGCAAATTCCTGGCTTGGCGGGCGATGAGGCAGGGGGCTTCGCCACCGCCCAACTCATCACACCCGAACGGCGCTGGCTCCTGGCGGTGGCCGCCGTCCTCGTCCTGGCGCTCGCCATCGGTCGCGGCTTCATCGCCGACCCGCCCATCATGACCGCGCGGACCGACCCGGCGGCGACGGTGATGGTCCGCCCCTTCGACGTCCTCGGCGACGCCGACGCGTCATTCGGCCCGTCGATCGCGGTCGAGCTTCGCGCCTTCCTGTCGCGCAGCCTCAACGTCCGCGTCGTCGCGCCGGACGCGGCGGGGTCGCCGGGCGGAGCGCCGGGGGCCGGCCGGCCGCGCTTCGTCGTCGAGGGGACGGTGAGCGACAACGGGAACGGCAAAGTCGTGACGGCGAGCCTCGTGGAGACGAGTGGGCGCACGGTCGTGTGGACCGGGCGGATCGGCGTTCGACCGTCGGAACAGGCGGAGGATGTCGCGGGGGCGATCGGCAGCCACCTCGTCGGCTTCAGGGGCGCGATCGCGGCCGAGATGCAGCGCGCGGCGTGGCGGGCCCCGTCCGGCGGCACGGCGGAGGATGCGATCCTGCGGGGCGAGCAATTCTACTTCCGCTTCGATCCGGCCGGGCAGGACATGGCCCGCACCATCTGGGAACACGCCGCGCAGCGCTTCCCCCGATCCGTCCTCCTCCAGGTGCGGCTCGCCGGCGTCTACCGGAACCGCGTCGAGGCGGGCTGGAGCAATGACCCCGCACGCGATCTGAAGGCCGCCTGGATGCACGCCCAGCGCGCGGCGGCTCTCCCGAACCAGACGCGGCGCGAGGAGTGGGAGACGCACCGCATCCTCGCCAAGGTCGCGCAATGGGCGCGGCACGATTTCCCGCTGTCGGTGGTCCACGCCCGCCTCGCCGTCGACCTTTCCCCGGACGAGCCGTTCGCGCTCTCCGATCTCAGCGAGGCGATGGCGAATGCCGGCCACCCGGACGAGGCCGTCGCCTGGTCGCAGAAGGCCGTCCGCGCGGCCCCCGGCGTCGCATGGATGCGGCGGGACCTTGCCTGGGCCTACCACCTCGCGGGCCGCGAGGCGGATGCGCTGCGCGAACTCGACGCGATGGAGAACCCGCCCCCGTTCCTCCTCGCGGCCGTCCACGACCGGCTCGGCGACAGGCGCCGCGCCGAAGCCGTCATCGCGTCGATGGACCCCGAGGCCCGCGCGAAGGCGGTGGCGGCCGAGCAGCGCCGTCCGCTCGCCGACCCCGTTGCCCGGCGCTGGCATGCGGAGCTGGAAGCGCTCGGCGTCTCGCTCGCGCCCGGCGCGATGGCGCACGCGTCGGAGGCGGAGGTCGCCGACAGCCGCCCGGGCCCGTAGCGCGCGTCTGCGCGAAAGGCACGCATCACCCCAAAGCGGTGCGGAAAATGCAACGGGCCCCTCGGCAACGAGCGGGGGTCCGATGCGGCATCTTTATACGTTCGCGCTGATCGAGGCGGTGGCGCGCGCCGGATCGATGCGCAAGGCGGCCGAGGACATGAACATCACCGCCTCCGCCCTCAACCGGCGGATCCGCGGCTTCGAGCAGGAATTCGGCAATCCCGTCTTCGAGCGGATCCCGAACGGGGTGCGGCTGAACCCGGCCGGCGAACTGCTGATGCACTATTTCCGCGCCACCCGCTCGGAGCTGAAGCGGGTGCAGGGGCAGGTCTCGGACCTTGCAGGAGAGCGGCGCGGGCATGTGGCGATCGCCTGCTCGCAGGCGATGATCCCTTATTTTCTGCCCGAGCAGATCGCCCGCTATCGCGCCGAGCATCCGGGCGTCACCTTCACGGTCAACGTGCGCGACAGGGCGCGGGCCGAGGCCGAGCTTGCCACCTTTCAGAGCGACATCGCGCTCGTCGTCGAGCCCGTCTACATGGTCGAGTTCGAGGTGCTCTCCTGCGTGCCGCAGCCGGTGGTGGCGATTCTGCCGGCGGGCCACCCGCTCGCGGGAAAGGCGGAGCTGCGGCTGCGCGACTGCCTCAACCATCCGCACATCGCGCCCGAGGCCTCCTACGGCGTGCGCCATCTCCTCGACTTCGCCGCGCGCAAGGTCGGGCGGCGGCTCGATCCGGTGATCGAGACCGAGAGCTTCGAGCTGATCCGCCACTATGTGCTGCACGAGAAGGTGATCGGCTTCCAGGTGCCGATCGGCCTCAAGCGGCCGGCCGACGGCGCGCTCGTCTTCCGCGCCATCGCCGAGCGCGACATGCCGCCCGCGAGCCTCATCCTCGGCCACATGCGCGGGCGCACATTGCCGGTCGCCGCCGCCCGCTTCGCCCTTCAGGTCACCGCCGCGCTCGAGGCCCAGGCTGGGCTGCGCTGAGTGGAGCGGGACGCCCCGTTGCCGAAAACGCACCGCCTCTCGAAAATCATAGCAATTCTTCGATCAGGGCGCCTCTGCCACTCTTTCGTCAGACAGAAACCCAAGGTGAATCGGAGACTTTCATGCAGGAGAACGCGGCGCACCGACCCCGTGTCCACGAGGACGTCATCTACCGGGTCGAGGACAAGCCGGCCTTCACCCCGGCGCTGCTGGCGGCCGTCCAGCACCTCCTCGCGGCCTTCGTCAACATCATCGCCCCGGCGATCGTCATCGGCGCGGCGCTCGGCCTCGGCCCCTACGTGCCCTACCTCATCGCCACCTCGCTCTTCGTCTCGGGGATCGCGACGTGGATCCAGTCGCAGAAGGTCGGGCCCGTGGGGTCGGGGCTTCTCAGCCTCCAGGGGACGAGCTTCGCGTTCGTCGCCGCGCTCATCACCTCCGGCAAGATCGCCCAGGAGGGCGGCGCGACGCCGGAAGAGGTCCTCGCCACGATCTTCGGCGTGTGCGCGGTCGCGAGCTTCATCGAGATCGGCATCGCCTACGCGCTCCCGTGGCTGCGGCGGGTCATCACGCCGGTCGTCTCCGGTAGCGTGGTGGTGCTGATCGGGATGAGCCTCATCCTGGTGTCGATCCGCGATATCGGCGGCGGTGCGGGCTCGGCCGATTTCGGCAACGGCACGAACGTGGCGCTCGCCGCCTTCGTGGTCGCGGTGATCCTCGGCTGCCAGTTCTCGACCAACCCGATGGTGCGCGTCAGCTCGATCGTGATCGGCCTCGTCGCCGGGACGATCCTCGCGCTCGCCACCGGCAACGTCGCGGCCCCCGATTTCAGCGCCGTCCCGTTCATCTCGGTGCCGGTCCCGTTCCGCTTCGGCATTTCCTTCGACTGGGTCTCCTTCATCCCCGTCGCCTTCATGTTCGTCATCACCTCGCTGGAGACGATGGGTGACATCACCGGCACCTCGCGCGTCTCCGGCGAGCCGACCGAGGGCAAGGTGTTCGAGGAGCGGGTGAAGGGCGGGGTGCTTGCCGACGGCGTCAACTCGCTGCTCGCCGCCGTGTTCGCGACCTTCCCGAACACGACCTTCAGCCAGAACACGGGCGTCGTGCAGCTGACCGGCGTCGCGAGCCGCCATGTCGGGCGCTATATCGCGGTGATCCTGGTGATCCTCGGCCTCTTCCCGATCCTCGGCGCGGTGCTCCAGCAGATCCCGCGCCCGGTGCTCGGCGGCTCGACCTTCGTGATGTTCAGCCTGATCGTCGTCTCCGGCATCCGCATCATCGGCAGCCAGTATCTGTCGAAGAAGGACACGATCACGGTGGCGCTCTCGGTCGGCATGGGTCTCGGCGTGCAGCTCCTGCCGGACGTTCTCAACTTCCTGCCGCCCTTGTGGAAGCAGATCTTCTCCTCCGGCATCACGACGGGCGGGCTGACGGCGATCCTGTGCGGCCTCCTCCTGCCGGAACACGTGAGGAAGCCCGCCCTCCAGGCCCAGCCGAGCGAGGCGTCCTGACCCGGCCGGCGCCATCTCCGACCGACCCGCCCCGCCGAACCGAGGTTCGGCGGGGTTCTCGCGTGCCCGCCGCCACCCTTTCGACTCGCGCGCCGAACCGCACGGGCGTACTCTTCCCGCCACCATCCGATCGCGCCAGCGACCACCAATCAGAGCCCGAAGGGCCGGGTGCAGGGAGAGCGTCGTGCCACTCGATATCGTCGGGGCGGGATTCGGACGGACGGGGACGAACTCGCTCAAGCTCGCCCTCGAAGCGCTCGGCTTCGGCCCCTGCCACCACATGCTCGAGGTTCGCGCCCACCCGGAACAGCAGGCCCATTGGTGCGCGATCGCGGCCGGCGCGGCGCCCGACTGGGACGCGGTGTTCGCGGGCTACCGGGCGGAGGTCGACTGGCCGGGCGCGCGCTTCTGGCGCGAGCTCGCGGACCACTATCCGGACGCCAAGGTGATCCTCACCGTGCGTGACCCCGACGCATGGTTCGACAGCGTCCAGGCGACGATCTACCCCTTCATGGAGGATCCGTCCCGGCACGAGGATCCGATGCTGCGCGCGCGCGCCGAGATGGCCCACGCGCTGATCGTCCGGCAGATCTTCGACGGCCGCCTCGACGACCGGGCGCACGCGATCGGCGTGTTCCAGGCGCACATCGCCGAGGTCCAGCGCACCATCGCGGCCGACCGCCTCCTCACCTACGACATCCGTTCCGGCTGGGAGCCGCTGTGCGATTTTCTGGACGTCCCGGTCCCGCCGGGGCCGATGCCGCACGAGAACACGCGCAGCGCCTTCAAGGCGCGGGGCCCCGGGCCGGTCCCCGGCCCGAGCTGAGCGCTTCCCGTGCGTCGACCCCCGTCCGATCGAGCGGCGGCTGTGCGAAGTCGCCCGGCGCGTCGCCGCCCCCTTCCTCGCGCCGGTGCGCGGCCATAGAGTCACCGGTCGAAGGTTGAAGCGGAAGGCGTCCCGGCGTGGCCGATCAGATCGATACGTCGCAGCGGAAGACCGGCCCCTCCATCGCCCGCAGGCTGGTGGAGGTGCTGTCCGAGCTCGGCATCCAGCCCGGTGACAAGATCCCGGTCGAGGCGGATCTGTGCGAGATGCTCGATGTCAGCCGCCCGGCGCTGCGGGAGGCGACGAGCATTCTTGAGGCGACCGGTCTTCTGATTGCGCGCAAGGGGAGCGGGCGCGTCCTGATGCCGATGCGCTTCGGGCACGCGATGAGCTTCGTGTCGAGCTACGCGCTGCCGAAGCGCAAGTGGCTCCTCGACCTCCTCTCGATCCGCCAGGTCACCGAGAGCGCGATGCTGCCGGTGTCGGTGCCGAAGCTGAGCGAGGAGGATTTCGCCGTCCTGGAGGCGGCGACGGCGGCGATGGAGGAGAAGGCGGCGCGCGGCGAGCACTTCGTCGCCGAGGACCGGGCCTTCCACCGCGCCCTCTACCGCCCGCTCGACAACGAGGTGCTGGAGGGGCTCCTGGAGCTCTTCTGGGAGATGTACGACAAGCTGAACCTTGACAGCCTGTCCCACTCTCAGCGGCTCGACGAGACCGCCGCCCATCACCGCCGCATCCTCGACGCGGTGAAGGCGGGGGATCTGCGCCTCGCCCAGCACGCGCTGAACGCGCACTTCTACGACACCTTCTTCGCCCTGCGCAGCCTCAACTGAGGCGGGCGGGCCGGGCCCGCCGCACCGTCAGAAGAGGAGGTTCGGGAGGAACAGCACCAGCGGCGGCACCAGCATGATGAGGATGTTGACGATCACCAGCGCGAGCACGAACGGGGCGATCCCGCGCGAGGCCTCCGAGATTTTGATCTTCGCGATCCCCGCCGCGATGAAGAGGAGGGTGCCGACCGGCGGCGTCACCCCGCCGATGAGGCAGGCGACGACGATGCACACCCCCGCGTGGACCGGGTCGTAGCCGAGCGAGGCCGACACCGCCGCAAGCGGCGCGGCGAACATGATCAGCACCGCCGTCGCGTCGATGAAGAGGCCGAGCCCGATGAGGGCGAGGAGGATGAGGACCATCTGCACCTCCGGCACCCCGCTCGCGCTCGCGAGGAGGTCGAGCAGCGTCGACTGGAAGCGCGCGCGGGTGAGGAGGTTCGCGAACACCGTCGATGTCGCGAGGATCAGCATCACCATCGCCGTGGTGAACCCCGCCTCCAGGAAGGCGGTGCGCAGCCGCGCGAGGGTGAACCCGCCATAGACGAAATGGCCGAGAAAGAGCACCACGACGACGGCGACGACGCCCGCCTCCGTCGGCGTCACGAACCCGCCGACGATGCCGCCGAGGATGATCGCGGGGATGAGGAAGGCCGGCCCGCACTCCTTGACGGTCTGCACGAAGCCGCGCCAGGTCCGCTCGCGCGCGGTGTCGTCGATCCCGATATTGTGGCGCACCGCGAGGATGTGGGCGGTGATCATCAGCGCCCCGCCGACGAGGACTCCGGGGATCGCCCCGCCGAGGAACATGCGGCCCGTCGAGGTGCCGGTGAGGTAGGCGAAGATGATCATCAGCGTGCTCGGCGGGATGATCGAGCCGATGACGGAGGCGGACGCCGTCACGCCCGCGGCGTAGGAGGGCGGGTATTTCTTCGACACCATGCCGGGGATCAGGATGGAGCCGAAGGCCGCGCTCTCGGCGACCGCGGAGCCGGTGATCCCGCCGAACAGCATCGCCGCCACGATGTTGCAATGGGCGAGCCCCGCGCGCATCCGGCCGACCATGAAGCTCGCCATTCCGACGATCTTTTCAGTGAGGTTGCAGGCCGAGGCGAGCGAGCCGGACAGGACGAAGAAGGGGATCGCCATCAGCGGGAAGGAGTCGATCCCGCCGAACATGCGGCTGACGACGAGCTCCAGCGGCAGGCGCCCGTCGAGCATGATCGGCACCAGCGCGCCGACGCCGATGGAGAAGGCGATCGGCACCCCGGCGAGGAGCAAGATCGCGAAGCAGCCGATGAGGACCGGGACCATTATTCGAACCCTCTCTGGAGGTCGCTTGCCGCAAGGCCGTCTGGGTCGGGCGCCGGGTCGCGCCGTCCGAGAAGGTCGAACGCGATCGCGCGCAGGGTCTCGTAGATGACGAGGGCGCCGCCGACGGGGATCGCGGCCTGCGCGTAGGCCATCGGCATGCTGAGCGAGGTGGAGAGCTGGCCGATATTGGCGAGCGAGAGGCGCGTGCCGTAGATCACGAGCACGCCGGCGAAGAACAGCACGATGGCGTGGGCGGCGTACTCGAACGCCTTGGCGAGGCGCGGCGGGAGGGCGCCGACCACGAGGTCGACGCCGAGATGGATCCCGTAGCGGGTGCCGAGGCCGGAGGCGAGCATCACCACCCAGATGCTGGTGTAGCGCGTCAGCTCCTCCGACCAGTAGATGCCGCCATAGCCGAGCGAACGCAGGAACGTCGACGCGAAGGTCAGCGCGACCATTACGACGAGGCCGCCGATGATGAGCGTCTCCACCAGCACGACATAGAACCGGTCCATGACGCCGCCGAGATCGTTCACCCGGCCGGCCATCAGTCTTCGTCCGCGTTGGCGACGTCGAGCATGTGCTGGTAGATCGCGTAGACGGTCTCGCCCTTGTCCTTGAAGTAGGTGTCCATCGCGGCGAGGACCGGGGTGCGGAACGCCTCGAGATCGTCCGGCTCGATGAACGTGACGCCGTGCGATTTCAGCGCCGCGTTGGCCGCATCCGTCGCCTCGCCGAGCAGCTCGGCCTGGTAGTCGGAGGCCTCGATGCCGGCTTCCTCGATGATGCGCTTCTGATCGTCGGTGAGGCTCTCCCAGGTCTGCATCGAGATCACGATGGGCTGCGGGTAGTAGTTGTGCCGCGTCTCGATGAGATACGGGGCATGCTCGTAAAAGCCGTTGCCGAGGAGCGATTCCGACGCGCCGTCGACCGCCTCCACCACGCCGCTTTCGAGGGAGGTGTAGGTCTCGCTGAGTGCGATGGCGGTGGGCGTCGCGCCCCATTGCTGGGCGAGCGCGATGAAGAGGGGCGTCTTCGGGATGCGGATCTTGAGGCCGGCCATGTCGGCGGGCGTGTGGATCGGCTTGTCGGCCATCACGTTGCGCGGGCCCTGGTACATCATGGAGATGAGGTGGAAGCCCTTCGGCTCCATCAGCGCGTTGAAATCGTCCTTCACGGCGCGTGAGACGCGGATGAGATCGTCGATGTCGGCGTAGGTGTAGAACGCCTCCATCACCTCCAGCTCGGGAACGAAGGCGCCGACGCCCGGCAGGCCGCTCATCACCATCTCGAGGCCGCCGAGGCGCGTCATCTCGGCCATCTCGCGCTCGCTGCCGATCTCCTCGCCGTAGAAGACCTCGACTTCGATGGCGCCGTTCGACTTCTCCTCGACGAGGCGCTCGAACTCGGCGGCGGCGCGCGAGTTGGAGTGGTCCTGCTTGTAGACGGTGCCGAAGCGCAGGTTGACGTCCGCGGCCTGTCCGGCGTGCGGCAGGAGCGCCGTCGCGAGTGCGGCGAGGACGAGTGTGCGTGTTGAATTCATCATGTTTCCTCCGGTTTTTGGCATGGCTTTCCCGTCCGGTCGGGCCGTGCCCGCCGGTGGGGGTCTTGCTCGGGTGAGGCGGGTCAGGCGGCGCTCAGTGCGCCGGCTGGGGGACCGTGCGGTCGTGCGCCAGCGCGTCGACGAGCGTGGCGAGGCGGCCCGATGTTCGGTCGCATAGCGTCGCGAGCGGGCGACGGCAGAGGGGCGTCTCGATGATCCCGAGCCGGTGGAGCGCGTATTTGAGGCCGGGGAAGACGCCGACGCGGCAGAGCTCGTCGATCACGGTGTTGGCGGCGGACTGGATCGCCCGCGCCCCGGCGACGTCGCCGGCGGCGAGCGCGCGCCGCAGCGCCACATAGCGGTCGCCGAGGATGTTGAACGTGCTGCCGATCGCCCCGTTCGCGCCCGAGGCGAGGCCGGCGAGGAGCATCTCGTCGAAGCCGTTGAGGATCACGAGGCCGGGGAGGGCGCGCCGCAGCCGCTCCATCTCGTACATGTCGTTGGCGGTCTGCTTCACGCCCGCGACGCCGGGGAGGCTGAGGAGGGCGAGGAGGTCGTCGAAGCCGAACCGCACGCCGCTCATGTTGGGGATGTTGTAGACGATCACCGGCACGCCGCGCGCGGCCTCGATGATGTCGGCATAGTAGCGCACGATCTCGTCGCGCCCGTAGGGGAAGTAGATCGGCGGGATGGCGGAGACGGCGTCGTAGCCGAGATCGGCGCAGCGGCTGGCGAGGGCGGCCGCCTCGCGCGTGCCAGGCGCGCCGACCTGGCCGATGACGACGAGGTCCCCGGCCGCGGCCCGCGCGGTTTCGAGGACGGCGATCCGCTCCTCGATCGACTGGAGGAGGAACTCCCCGGTCGAGCCGCCGACATAGATCCCGTCGAGGCCGAGGCCCGTGACGTGCGCGATGACGCGGCGGAGCGAGGCCGGCGAGACCGCGCCGTCCGCGTCGTAGGGGGTCGGCAGCGCGGCGTGGAGGCCGGCAAGGCGCGGGCGGGGGTCAGGCTTCGTCATGGTCATTGATGAAGTCCATGTCGAGTTCGAGGCCGAGGCCCGGAAGGTCCGGCACCTCCATGAAGCCGTTCACCGGACGCGGCGCGTCGCGGAAGGTGAGTGCGGTCATCTCCTCGAACATGACGAGGCATTCGAGGAAGAGGGCGTTCGGCATCGCGGCGACGAGGTGGAGGTGGATGTTCTCCATCGCGTGCGGGGCGAAGGGGATGTTGAAGGCCTGCGTCAGCGCGCCGATCTTCAGCATCTCGGTGTAGCCGCCCGCGCGGGCGCCGTCGGCCTGGACGATGTCCACCGCCTCGCCGAGGATGAGGTCGCGCACGCCGTATTTCGTGTACTCGTGCTCGCCGGTGCCGAGCGGGATGTCGGTCCCGCGCTTGAAGGCGCGCAGGCCCGGAATGTCGTCGGCGAAGACCGGCTCCTCGAAGAGGAAGATGTCGTACTCGCGCAGCATGTTGGCGAGCTTCACCGCGGCGGCGGCGGAGAAGGCGTTGTTGGCATCGACGAGGAGGCGCACGTCCGGGCCGATTGCCTCGCGCACCTTGGCGATGCGCGCCACATCGCGCCGCGGCTCGGTCCCCCCGCCATAGCCGACCTTCACCTTGACCGTGGTGAAGCCGCGCCGCGTCATGGCGAGGACCTCCTCGACGAGAGCCTCGTCGGAGAGCGAGGTCCAGCCGCCGCTCGCATAGACCGGCACCTTCGTGCGTCCGCCGCCGAGATAGCGCACCAGCGGCAGGCCGACGATCTTGCCCTTGAGGTCCCACAGCGCGGTGTCGACGGCGGAGAGGGCGCAGAAGGTGAGCCCCTTGCGGCCGATGCCGCGCAGATAGTGGAAGAACTCGGTCCACAGCATTTCGGTGTCGAACGGGTCGCGGCCGAGGAGGTGAGGGGTCATGTTGCGCCGGATCAGTTCCGTCGTCGCCTCGCCGCCGACCTCGTGATAGGTGACGCCGATCCCCTCCAGCCCCGCTTCGGTCGTGATGCGCACGATGACGAAGCCGAGGCGGTCGACCTTGCGCGTTGCGTCGCTGAGGTCGCCGCCGATGGGCATCGAGACGCGGTGGACGTCGACCTTCGCGATGCGGTGGCGCGGGGCGGTCGCGGCGGCGGTGTGGCGCGCGTCTCCCGTGTCCGGGGCCGCCCTGGGGCGTGTCCCGGCGGGGTGCGCGAGGTCGTCACTCATTGCGATCGGATCTCCATGGCGCGCGCGAGGGTGCCGGTGATGGCGGCGGCGAGCGCGAGTGTCGGCGAGGGCGTGCCGGGCGGCCGGCCGAGCATGTCGGCGAGCGTGTGCTCGAAGGCGCCGCGGCGGGAATAGTCGAGGTTGCGCCAGGCGATCTCCCCGGCATCCGAGCCGAACACGTACTCCTCGAGGCGCGTGGGCGCGTCCATCGACAATTCGACCGTCGACGTGCCGCGGGCATGGTCGAGGGCGAGGGTGGTGCCGGCCGGGCCGATGGTGCAGGCGGCGACCCGCTCGACCGGGCCGAGGCCCGTGATGAGCATGCTGAGCGCGTGGGGGCCAAGGTCCCACAGCGCGCCCTCCGGCTCGCGCCGCCAGGGCGAGGCGGCGAAGGCGCTGCCGGTGGTGACGCTGGAGAGGCGCATGATCACGTGCCCACGGGTCGGGGCGATCACCGCGGCGGCGTCGAGGAAGGCGGCGCCGGCCGGGATGGCGAGGCGGCTGAGATTGCAGGCGGCCCGAAGGCCGCGCCGCTCCACCGCCTCCACGATGGCCGCGGCGGTGGCGGGATCGCGCGAGACGGGCTTCTCCAGGAGGATGTGCCGGCCGGCCTCCGCCGCGCGAAGGGCGAGGCCGTCCTGCACCTGCGGCGGCACCGCGAAGCACACCGCGTCGCATACCGCGAGCATCGCGTCGAAATCGTCGAAGCCCGCGACGCCGGCCGTGCTGCACAGCGCCCCTCGGGCATCCGCGTTGCGGCCATGGACGGCGACGAGCGACACCCCTTCGGCCGCCATGAGACAAGGCAGCTGAACGTCTCGCGCCCACGGTCCCGTGCCGCACAGCCCGAACCGGATCGGGGTTTCGCGTCGCTGATCGGCCGCTGTGGCCATCCCTTCCTCCCATGGCGCGAGGTAGCTCCTCGCCCTAGTTGTCAAACAAATCGATCGTGAAAACCGGTTTTGTCAATCGTGGGACGTCAATTTTTTAAAAGCTGTCTGTCATATCGGGTGCAGCAGCGAATTCTGAGCGACCGTCCGACCGCCTCCGCTCAAGGGGCGGCGATCCCGGATCGGGAGTCGCGTTCGACGCGATTCACCGCTTGACGTCGGTTCAAGATTGAACGACGTTCCATCTTGGAACAAGGAGGCCGCGGTCAACAGCGGCCCTGGGAAGGAAGCGCGATGGCAGTTGAGGCATCCGAGGCCGGAATCGGCCGCCCCTCCATGCGGGACGCGGCGATTTTGCCGTCCCGCCGCACGGCGTTCGGCCGGGGCATCCGGTTCGTTGCCTGGAATTTGCTGCCGCCGCTGACCTTCGCCGCGCTCGTCGGCGTGTGGTGGGCCTCGATCAAGCTCTTCGCGATCCCGCCCTACCTCCTGCCGAGCCCCGGCGCGGTGTTCGACCGGCTAATCACCGACGCCGCTCTCCTGTGGCGCAACACGCAGATCACTCTGACCGAGATCATTCTCGGCTTCGCGCTCACCATCGTGTCGGCGATCCCGCTCGGCCTCTTCATCGCGCTGTCGCCGCTCGCCAAGCAGATCGTCTACCCGCCCGTCATGCTGCTCCAGCTCGTGCCGAAGATCGCGGTCGCGCCGCTCTTCCTCGTCTGGCTCGGGTTCGGCATCGAATCGAAGGTGGTGCTGACGATCCTGATGACCTTCTTCCCGCTGCTGATCGCCTCGATCAGCGCGTTCCAGATCCTCGACACGCGCTATCTCTACCTCACCCAGTCGATGGGTGCGACGACGGTGCAGACCTTCCGCTATCTGCGCTTCCCGGCGGCGCTGCCGGTGATCTTCTCCGGCATCAAGTCGTCCGCCACGATCGCCGCGACGGCGGCGATCGTCGCCGAGTTCGTCGGGGCCAACAAAGGCCTCGGCTATGTCCTCCTGAAAGGCACGAGCACGCTGGACCTCGACCTCACCTTCGCGGTGCTCGTGGTCCTCACGCTGATCGGCCTCGTCATCAACTATCTCGTCGAGTTCGCCGAGTGGCTGATGACCCCGTGGCAGCGCGCGAGCCGCAGCTGACCCGGCACCGAACGAACGACAACAACAACACAAAGAGAGAGGAAGCCCCGATGAAACACGTGCGCGCCAGCCGGATCCTCGCGATCGCCCTCGGCACGTCCATCCTCGCCGGCAGCGCCTTCGCGCAGGACCGGACCGAGCTCACCTTCCAGCTCAACTGGATCGCCGGCGGCGCCAATGCCGGCTTCGCCGCCGCCAAGGCCGAAGGCTTCTATGACGAGGCCGGCCTCGACGTCGACGTCGTCCAGGGCAACGGCTCGGCCAACACCGCCCAGCTCGTCGCGAGCGGCCAGGCGAGCCTTGCCTATGCCGACGCGGTGGCCGTCAGCCAGCTCATCGCCAAGGGCGCCCCGATGAAGATCGTGTCGACGATCTACCAGTCGAACCCGAACGAGGTGCTGACGAAGTCCGACAGCGGCATCGAGAGCCTCGACGGCCTCAAGGGCAAGAAGGTCGGCGTGCCGGCCGGCTCCTCGCAGACGACGATGCTGCCCCTCTTCCTCGACGCCAACGGCCTCACCGAGGCGGACTTCGAGATGATCAACATGCCGCCCTCCTCGATGGTGCCGGCGCTGCTGACGGGCCAGGTCGACGCCATCCTCGGCTCGATGGATTCCTACCGCATCCAGCTTGAAGCGCAGGGCGCGGAGCTGAACGGGTGGGAGTTCGCCTCCAATGGCGTGCCGACCGTCTCGACCTCGATCTTCGCGAGCCAGTCCTTCATCGACGAGCACCCGGACGTCCTCAAGAAGTTCATCGCCGCGAGCCTCAAGGGCTGGTCCTTCGCACTCGACAATCCTGAGAAGGCGGTCGCCGACGTGAAGGAGGTCTTCCCCGACACCGACCCGAAGCTCGTCGCCTCCGAGCTTGCCGCGATCACCACGCTCTTCTGCAGTGGCGACGCGGAATATCTCGGCAAGGCCGAGCCCGCCCATTGGGAGCGCACGCAGGAACTCCTGTCGAAGGTCGGCCTGCTGCCCGAGGGCGTCGACCCGACCAAGTATTATTCCAACGACTACCTGCCCGACCCGTCGGACATGCGGGCCTGCGACTGATCGCGAAGGACCCAGCGCCATGACCGACCGGCCGCGCCTCGGCTACCGCTATGACGATCTCTTCGTGGGAATGCGCTTCCGCAGTCCCGGCCGGACGATCACGGACGCCGACCTTGTGGGATTCGCCGGGCTCACCGGCGACTTCTCCGAGCTCCACACCAGCGACGTCTACGCGAAGGACAGCCAGTTCGGCCGGCGCGTCGCGCACGGCATGCTCGGCCTTGCCTACGCGCACGGGCTGATGTGGGCGAGGACGGGCGAATTGCGGGAGACCGCGATCGCCTTCCTCGGCATCTCCGACTGGCGCTTCGTCGCGCCGATCTTCGTCGGCGACACGATCTTCGTCGACTACACGCTCACCGAGCTTCGGGACTCCAAGTCGCGTCCCACCCAGGCGATCGCCTCGTTCGACGTCGCCGTCGTCAATCAGGCGAAGGCCGTGTGCCAACGGGGCGTGAAGGCGCTCCTCGTCTCAAAGGAACCGCTCGATGCCGTCACCGCTTCGCAGTGAGATGGACCCGACCATGGACGAACCGGGCCACGCCAGCGGACAGCGGATCCAGATCCGCAACGTCTCCAAGGTGTTCGGCGAGGATACGGCCAAGCCCTTCCGGGCGCTGAAGCCGGTCTCGATGGACATCCGCGCGGGCGAGTTCGTCTCCGTGGTCGGCCCGTCCGGCTGCGGCAAGAGCACGCTGATGCTGATGGTGGCGGGACTTCTCGCCCGCACCTCGGGCGACATCCTGGTGGGCGGCAGCATGGTGGACCGGCCGCTCACCGATGTCGGCATCGCCTTCCAGGACCACCTTCTCCTCGATTTCCGCACCGCGCTCGGCAACGTGATGCTCCACGCCGACATTCGCGGTCTGCCGAAGGGAGATATCGAGGCGCGGGCGAAGGAGCTCTTCGCCCAGCTCCGGCTCGAGCACGCGATGGGCAAATATCCGCGCCAGCTCTCCGGCGGGATGCGGCAGCGCGTGTCGCTGATCCGCACGCTGGTGCACGATCCCTCCGTCATCCTGATGGACGAGCCGTTCGGCGCGCTCGACGCGCTGACCCGCCTCCAGGTCCGCTCCGACCTCGAGGCGCTGTGGATGCGGCGCCGGCCGACGGTGCTCTTCATCACCCACAGCGTGGAGGAGGCTGTCGGCCTCTCGGACCGCATCTTCGTCATGAGCCCGAGCCCCGGCGAGGTGGTCGAGGAGATCCATGTGGACCTCCCGCGCCCGCGCCCGATCGCGCTCGGCGACGCGCCGGAGTTCGGCCACTATGTCGACCGCATCTATCGCCAGTTCGAGCGCATGGGCGTGCTCCACGGGTTGAGCGTGCCGGGCCGGGGCGGGGACGAGGCATGAGCGCCGCGCCCGCGACGGCCGAGGCCGCGCCGCCCGTCCGCCTCACCGTCCATGACGGCATCGCCGAGATCGCGCTCCAGGCGGGGCCGCTCAACCTCGTCACCCGCGAGGTTCTGCGGGCGCTGAACGGGGCCGCGCGCGAACTCGCCGGACGGGGCGACGTGCGCTGCGCGATCCTCCATGGGGGCGCCGCGCGCGCCTTCTGCGCGGGCAGCGACATCAAGGAATTCGCCGGCATGGGGGCCGACGCCAGCGAGCGGAAGATCCTCTTCGAGGACATGGTGTTGCGCCAGCTCGCGGCGCTGCCGATGCCGACCATCGCCGCGATCGACGGACACGCGCTCGGCGGCGGGCTGGAACTCGCGCTCGCCTGTGACCTGCGCGTCGCCGCGGCGGACGTCCGCCTCGGCCTCACCGAGGCGCAGCTCGGCGGGCTCGGCGGCTCCGGCGCGGTGCGGCTCACCCGGCTCGTCGGGCCGGCGCGCGCGATGGAGCTTCTCTTCACCGCCGAGCCGATCGACGCCGCGACCGCGTTCGCCTGGGGCCTCGTCAACCGCCTCGCCACGACGGGAAGCGCGCTCGACGCCGCCTTCGGCCTCGCCGCCACCATCGCGCGACGCGGCCCGGTCTCGAACCGCGAGGCGAAGCGCCTCGTCGCCGCCGCGCTGGACCTGCCGGCCGACGCCGCCTTGTCCCTCGCCAACGCCGCGCAGCAGCGCATCTTCGACACCGCCGATATCGACGCCGGCGTCGCCGCCTTCTTCGGCAAGCGCGAGCCGGAGTTCGCCGGCCGATGAGCGCCGATCGCACACGAGGAGAGATCTGACGATGTCGCACGTCCCGGCAGAGCGCTGCCTGTCCATCGTCCAGCTTCTCGCCGAGGACGCGGGCGCCATGTCCCTGCGCGACATCGCCGAGGAGCTCGACCTGCCGAAGAGCGGCGTGCATCGCCTGCTCTCCACGCTCGTCGATATCGGCTGGGTCGAGAAGGACGAGGCGACGAGCCTCTATCGCCTGACGATGCGCCTCGCGATCGTCGGCCAGCGCTTCTATCTCGCGACCGGCATCCCGGACGTGTGCCAGCCCGTCCTCGACCGTCTCGCCCGCGAATCGCGCGAGTTCGTGCGCCTCGCGGTGGTGGACGGCGATCACCTCGTGTGGGTGGCGCATGCGCAAGGGGCGAGCGTCGGCCTCGTCTACCAGCCCTCGATCGCCTCCGACGTGGTGCCGCTCCACGCGACCGCGACGGGCAAGGTCTGGCTCGCCTCGATGCCCAACGAGACGGCGACGCGCCTTGCCCTCGCGAACCAGCGCTTCGGCCAGGTCGGCCAGCACGGCCCGAACGTGGTGCGCACGCTGGAGACGCTGCTCTCCGCCATCGAGACGACGCGCGCGGCCGGTTACGGCGTCGCCGTCAACGAGGGCGAGCCCGGCGTCTCGGCCGTCGCCGTGCCCGTGTTCGCGGACGATGCGGGGCGCGTCGTCGGCACCGTCAGCGTCGCGGGCCCCAGCATCCGGATGACGCGGGAGCGGCTCGTGGAGCTCGTCCCGATGCTGCGCGAGGTGGCCGCCACGCTCGCCAACGTCTGGCCGCTGCGCCAACGGCCGAGCGCCGCCCCCGCGGCGACCGGCGAATCAGAACACGAGCCACGGCGCATCGCACGCTGAGGCGGGAGGAGAACCCATGAAAGTCGTTTCGGCGGCCGAGGCCGCAGCGTTGGTCAAGTCGGGTGACAGCGTGCTCGCGAGCGGATCGGGCGGCGGCCACGCGATCCCGGAAGCGTGCCTCGAAGCGCTGGAGGCCCGCTTCCTGGAGGGCGGCGAGCCGCGCGACCTCACCTTCATCCACGTCGTCGGCATCGGCGACCGCAAGGCGAAGGGCGCGGCGCGCGTCGCCCACAAGGGGATGCTGAAGCGCTCGATCACCTCCGCCCTCATCGACGCGCCCTCGATGATCCCGATGGCGCAGAATGACGACATTGAATCCTGGACGCTGCCCCAGGGCGTCCTCTCCCAGATCATGCGCGACATCGCGGCCGGACGTCCCGGCCTCATCACCCGCACCGGGCTCCACACCTTCATCGACCCGCGCCAGCGCGGCGCGCGGCAGAGCGCGAGCGCGAAGGACGATCTCGTGGAGCTGATGGAGATCGACGGGCGCGAGTGGCTGCGCTTCAAGCCGTTCCCGATCGACGTCGCCTTCCTGCGCGGCACCACCGCGGACGAGGACGGCAACATCACGATGGAGGAGGAGGCGATTCTGGGCGAGATGATCTCCTCCGCCCAGGCCGCGCGGCGTTCGGGCGGCATCGTGGTGGTGCAGGTGAAGCGCCTCGCGAGGCGCGGGACGCTGCCGGCGAAGAGCGTCAAGATCCCCGGCATCCTCGTCGACTATGTCGTCGTCGACCCCGAGCAGCGGCAGACCTACGCCACCGCCTACAGCCCCTCGATGGCCGGCGAGCTGCGCGTGCCCTCCGAAGGGCTGAAGCGGCTCCCCTTCACCGAGCGCAAGATCATCGCCCGGCGCGCGGCGATGGAGCTGGTGCCGGCCGCGATCTGCAATCTCGGCGCCGGGATCTCCACCGGCATTTCCGCGGTCGCCGCAGAGGAGGGGATCCTCGACGAGATGGTCCTCACCAACGAGCAGGGCTTCATCGGCGGCGCGCCCATGACGGGTCCGGATTCGGGCGGGGCGGAGAACTACATGGCCGCCATCGACCAGCCCTACCAGTTCGACTTCTATGACGGCGGCGGGCTCGACGTGGCGTTCCTCTCCTTCGCGGAGATCGACCCGCACGGCCACGTCAACATCTCCCGCTTCGGCACCAAGATCGTCGGCGTCGGCGGCTTCATCAACATCAGCCAGAACGCCAAGAAGGTCGTCTTCAGCGGGACCTTCACCGCCGGGGGCCTCGAGGTCGCCTGCGCGGACGGGCGGCTCACGATCGTGACCGAGGGGCGGATGAAGAAGTTCGTCCCGGCGATCGAGCAGATTTGCTACAACGCCGTCTTCGCCGAGGAGGAGGGGCGGCAGGCCGTCTTCGTCACAGAGCGCGCCGTCCTCGTCCCGCGCGAGGGGGCGCTCGAGGTGGTGGAGATCGCGCCGGGCGTCGACGTCGAGCGCGACGTCATCGCCCAGATGGGCTTCGCGCCGCGCGTCTCGCCCGACCTCAAGATGATGGATGCGCGCCTCTTCTCGCCCGCGCCGATGGGGCTTTCCGCCGACATGAAGGCCAAGCGGGCCGCCGCCGCGCGTCCGCTGCGCATGGTCGGCTGAGCGGAGGCGGACGGGATGAGCCTCAACGGGACCGGCGTCCTCGCGATCTGGAACGGGATCGCGCCCGCGGCCGAGGACGATTTCCTCGCCTGGCACGTCAGCGAGCACATGCCCGAGCGCGTGGCGCTGCCGGGCTTCAATCGCGGCCGCCGCTATGTCGCGCTCGACGGTGCGCCGAAATATTTCAACTTCTACGAAGCCGACAGCCCCGCCGTCTTCACCTCCGAGATCTACCGCGCCCGGCTCGATGACCCGACGCCGTGGAGCCGCCGCGTCATCGCCCACTTTGCCGACACGATGCGCACCGTCTGCCGCGTCGCCGTCAGCAAGGGGCGCGGCGGGGGTGGCTTCGTCGACGCGATCCGTCTGTCGGTCGCGGACGCGGACGCCTTCGTCGCCGCGCTCGCCGAGCGCGCCGGCGCGCTCCTCGCCGAGCCCGGCATCGTCGGCATCCATCTCCTCCACGGCCTCGCCGAGGCCTCGACCGGCGGCTCGGCCGAGAAGGCGCTGCGCGACCGGCCCGATGCGCTCGCCGACTGGGTGCTCCTCGTGGAGGCCGCCGACGCCGCGCCGCTGACGCGCCTGCGCGCCGGTCCGCTCGGCGACAACGCGCTCACCGCGCTCGGGGCCTCCGGCGCGGTCGAGCGCGGCATCTACCGCCTGCAATTCAGCCTCGACCACGCCGAGGCGGTGCAAGAAAGGACGACTCCGTGAAGTTCCTCCGATACGGCGACGCGGGTGCCGAAAAGCCCGGCGCGCTGGCCGCCGACGGCACCATCCGCGACCTCTCCGGCCGGATTGCCGACATCGATGCCGCGACCATCGCCGACGGCAGCCTCGCCGCGCTGTCCGGCATCGACCTCACCGCGCTGCCGGTGGTGCCGGACGGCGTGCGCATCGGCCCGCCGCTCGCCCGCACCGGCAATTTCATCGCCATCGGCCTCAACTATGCCGACCACGCCGAGGAGACGGGCGCGGCGATCCCGGCTGAGCCGATCCTCTTCAACAAGGCCCCGTCCTGCGTCGTCGGTCCGAACGACGACGTGATCCTGCCGCCGGGGTCGGAGAAGTCGGACTGGGAGGTCGAACTCGCCTTCGTCATCGGCAAGCGTGCGAGCTACATCGAGCGGTCCGACGCGCTCTCCCACATCGCCGGCTACATGATCTGCAACGATGTCTCCGAGCGCGCCTACCAGCTCGAGCGCGGCGGGCAGTGGATGAAGGGCAAGTGCTGCCCGACCTTCGGCCCGCTGGGGCCCTGGCTCGTGACGCCGGACGAGATCGCCGACCCGCAGGACCTGTCCCTGTGGCTGGAGGTCAACGGGGAGCGCGTGCAGAACGGCTCGACGCGCACGATGATCTTCCCGGTCGACGAGATCGTCGCCTATCTCAGCCGCTTCATGGTGCTGGAGCCGGGCGACGTCGTCACCACCGGCACGCCGCCGGGCGTCGGGCTCGGCATGAACCCGCCGCGCTTCCTGAAGCGCGGCGACACCATGCGCCTCGGCATCGACGGGCTCGGCGTGCAGGCGCAGTCCGTCCGGTGAGCGGGGCTCCGCCCGACGGCCACCTCGTCACCGGCGCGACGACGCTCTTCGGCATCGTCGGCGACCCGATCGCGCAGGCGAAGTCGCCGGCCGTCTGGAATCCGCTGATTGCGCGCGCCGGGGTGAACGCCGCGCTCGTCCCCCTCCACATCCGCGAGGCCGACTTCGCCGACGCGATCGGCGGCGTGATGCGGGTCGCGAACGTCACCGGCCTCGTCTTCACCCTGCCGTTCAAGCAGAAGGCGATGGCGCTCGCCGACAATGTCCGCCCCATCGGCGCGGCGGTCGGCGCGGTGAACGCCCTGCGGCGCGAGGCGGACGGGACCTGGACGGGCGAGATGTTCGACGGGCTCGGCCTCGTGAACGCGCTCGCGGCGGCCGGGGTGCCGGCGGCGGGCCGGCGCGTGATGCTGCTCGGCGCAGGCGGGGCGGGGAGCGCGATCGCGCTCTCCCTCGCGCTCGCCGGTGCGTCGGCGATCACGCTCCACGACCCCGAGACCCCGCGCGCCGAGGCGTGCGCGGATTGCGTGCGGCGGCTCGCGCCCGACTGCGCCGTCACCGTCGCCGCGCCCGACATCGGCGGCGCCGACATCCTCGTCAACGCCTCGCCGGTGGGAATGGCGCCCGGCGACGGCCTGCCCGCCGCCTTCCCGGCGCTCCCCGCGTCTCTCACCGTCGCCGACATCGTCCCCGCGCCGACGACGGCCCTCCTGCGCCTCGCGGCCGAGGCCGGCTGCCGCACCGTCGCGGCCGGCGCGATGGTGGGGGGCCAGGCCCGCGCGATCCTCGACTTCTTCGGCATCGATATCGGCGACCCGGCGTAGCGGCCGGGCGCCTTCCCTGTTGCCTGACGGTTGTCTTCTGGCGTCTACTCGCGTCGAAGATGTCGCCCGCCAGGCAAAAGAGCTCGAGACGCACCCCTATGATCGAGCCGGACCTCTCCCTCTCCGCCATCGAAGAGACGCAGAAATACTATAGCGAGGCGGCCAACCGCCCGAAGATCCTCGCGACGAGCGACCGCTCGCCTTACGTCTGGACGCATGTCTCAAACTTCTACGGCACGGACCTCGTCCTGCGGGACGGGCCGATCTCGCCGTTGCCGGAGCGGCCGGACGCCGCGATCGGCGCGATCACCGTCCCGTTCGCGGACGGAACGCGCCTGACGGTCGACGACTATTTCGCGGCCTCGACGATGGACGCGATGATCGTCCTGCGCGAAGGCGCGATTGTCTACGAGCGCACCAAGACGCTGCGCCCGTTCGACAAGCGCGTCTGGTTCTCGTGCAGCAAGACGATCGTCGCGACGATGATCGCGCTCCTGGAAGACGAGGGGAGGATCGACGTCGCGCAGCCGGTGAGCCTCTACCTGCCGGACCTCGCGGGCTCGGTCTGGGACAGCGTCACGCTCGACGAGACGCTCGACATGGCGACCGGGCTCGATTCCACCGAGCACGAGGAGCCGGACGCGCGCACCAACCCGATGCGCGGCTGGTACCAGTGGGCCGCGAGCATCGGCCTCTTCGAGGATCCGACCCGGCCCGCCGAGGGCCCCTTCGAGGTCCTGCGCCGCATGAAGCGCGAGAAGCCCGCCCACACGGTCTTCGAGTACAATTCCATCAACACGTTCGTGTGCCAGATGATCGTGGAGCGGCTCACCGGCGTGCCGCTCGCCGAGAGCTTCGGGGCGCGGATCTGGCGGCGGATCGGCGCGGCGGGCGACGGCTATTTCGCTCTCAGCAGACAGGGGCGGGCGCTCGCCTTCGGCTTCATGAACGCGTCGCTGCGCGACCTCGCGCGCTACGGCATGATCTTCACGCCGAGCGGGGCGAAATTCGACGGCGAGGCGATCCTGCCCGAGAGCGTCGCCCGGCGGCCGCACCGTGATCTGAGGCCGGACATGTACGACAAGGGCGCGTTCGGCGGCGTCATGGCGCGCGACTTCCCGCTTCCCGGCATCGCGAACCGTTATCAATGGGACATCGTCACGCCCGACGGGGACCAGTTCAAGGCCGGCCTCGGCGGGCAGGGGCTCTATATCTCCGCCCCGAACGACAGCGTCGTCGCTTTCTTCTCCACCGGCTCGCAGCGCGACGAGTCGCTCGGCGCATGGACCGCGCGCACGATCACGCAGACCTTCCGCTGAGGCGGCGCGCCTCAGCCCGGCACGTGGGCGCGGTGGGTGCGCACGAGGGCGGCGAGGCGCTTCAGATGCGCGGCGAGGAACTCGCGCGTCGGCTCGTGGATGAGACGCCCGGCCTCGTCGAACTTGTCGGCCGAGCCGCCGACCATCACTTCGGGACCGGCGAGCACGACGCCGTTCAGCACCACCAGGATTTGGCGCAGGTGATGGTTCGCGAAGGCCGCGCCGAGCGCGCCGCGGCTCGCCCCCATGATGGCGACGGGCTTGCCGTCGAACGGCTGGCTCGGCGGACGCGAGGCCCAGTCGATCGCGTTCTTGAGGAGCGCCGGGACGGAGCGGTTATATTCGGGCGAGGACATGATGATCGCGTCCGCCTCGGTCATCGCCGCGCGCAGCGCCGCGACGGACTCGGGATAGCCGGCGACGCGCACGTCGTCATTGTACATCGGGATCTCGGAGAGATCGAAAGGCTCGACCTTCATCCCCTCCGGCGCAAGCTCGACCGCGGCGTTAAGGAGCGCCGTGTTGAACGAGCCCTTCCGCAGGCTGCCGGAGAGGCCGAGGACACGGATCGGCGCGTCCGCGCCAGAAGATGAGGCTGTCGTCATGTCTGTCCACGCTGGCTGGGATGGGAAGGCTGCGCCTCCGCCGGCGCGACGCCGGAGGCGGGGGTGACGCAGGCGGCGAGTTCCGGGGTCGCAACGCCGCGCTCCATGAGGATGCACGACGGCGGGAAGGATTGCACGATGGCGATGCCGCGTGCCTCCAGCGCATCGCAGAAGCGGGCGAGCCGGTCGAGCATCCTGGCGATGAACGGATCGTGGAGGACGAGGAGGGACCAGTCCTGCGCATCGAGCGTCGCGAGCGCGGTCTCGAGCCAGGCTTCGTGCGGGGGGCGGAAGTCGCCGGGCACGTTGTTCCAGGTGATCACGGTGTAGCGGTTCGCCGCAAGATAGGCGACGGCGGCGGGGCTGAGGAGATGCGGGCCGAGCGCGCCCGCCCCATTGGGGCGAAAGAGCCGGTCGGGGTGGGCGAGCGGGCCGATCAGCCGCTCCGTCTCCCCGATCTCGCGCGCGACCCGCGCCGCGTCCCCCTCGCGGCCGAGCGGCGTCCCGTGGGAGAGCGTGTGGTTGCCGATCCAGTGGCCTTCCCGATGGGCGCGGCGCGCAAGCGCGAGCCCCGCCGCGTCGAGCCGGTCGCCGACGACAAAGAAGGTCGCCTTGATCGACCGCTCGCGCAGGAAGTCGAGAAGCGGCTCAGTCGCCCCTGGCTCCGGGCCGTTGTCGAAGCTGAAGGTGAGCCGCTTCATGGCCGCGCGACCCGTGCGAGGCCCGCCCTGCGGCAGCGTTTCGGGGCAGCGGTGGGGGCGGGTGTCTTCTCCGCCGTCGCCTCGCGTGGCGTCCGCGCGGCGTGGCGCCACGCGCCGGTCGCGCGATCGTTGTCGACGAGGCGCTCAACGGCGGCGTCGAGCGGCGCCGTCGCGCCCGGCTGCCGGCCATCGTCGACGTTGAAAGTAAGCTGCATGGCCGTGCGACCCGCGAAGCCTTCCCAGCGGCGGCGTATCGGGGTTCCGTGGGCGGGCGGTGTCGTCTCCGCCGTCGCCTCGCGTTGCGCTGGCGCGGCGTGGAGCCGTGCGCGGGTTGTGCGACCGTAGCCGACGACGCGATCGACCGCGTCGAGCGGGCCCGTCGTGCCCTGGTGCGGGCCGATGTCGAAAGTGAAGGTAAGCCTCTTCATGGCCGTGCGACCCGCGCGAGGTCTCCCCTGCGGGGGAGTTTCGGGGTGCGGGTGGGCGCAGGAGCGGCTCGTCGTCTCGCCATCGCGCTGCGACGGCGCGGCGTGGCGCCGCGCGCCGGTCGCGTCGAGCGGCTCCGTCTCGCCCGGCTGACAACCGTTGAGGAAGCTGAAGGCGAGCCGTCTCATGGTCGTGCGATCCGAGCCAGACCCGCCCTGCGGTGGCGTTTCGGGGCCGCGGTGGCGGCGGGGGCCGGGGTGGGTGGTATCGTCTCCGCCGTCGCCTCGCGTTGGGTCAGCGCGGCGTGGAGCCGGGCGCCGGTCGCGCGATAGTGGGCGACGAGGCGCTCGACCGCGGCGTCGGCGTCGCGCGCGAGCGCCGCCTCGGCGATCCTTCCATGCTCGGCCGCGACGTCCCGCTCCCCGGACGGGTGGAGGCGGGCGAGGAAGCGGTAGCGGTTGTTCTCGTCGTGGAACTGGTTCGCGAGCCGCAGGAGGAGCGGCGAGCCGCAGCCCGCGACGAGGCTCATGTGGAAGGCCTTGTGAAGGCGCTCCCATTCGAGGTCGATCGCGCCGTCCGCGCCGAACCGGTCGCGCGAGGCGAGGCGATAGCGCGCGAGCACGATCCCCTCCTGCCAGTCCGGCCCGCCCCGCGCGATGGCGAGGCGGAGGGCGCGCTCCTCGGTTGCGCAGCGCACGGCGAGAAGCTCCTCGAACTCGCCGGCCGCGACCTGTGCGACGCGGAAGCCACGCTGCTCGACCCGCTCCACGAGCCCGTCCGCGGCGAGCATGCTGAGCGCCTCGCGGATCGGCGTCGCGCCGAGCCCGTAGCGGGCGCGCAGCCCCTCGATCTTGAGCTTCGCGCCCGGCGCCAGATGCCCCTGGATGATGTCATCGCGCAGGCGGGCGCAAATCTCGCCGGTGCGCGAGCGGGACGCGCCGTCGCCAGCGCGCGCCGTGTTCGCCGGATCGGAACCGGCGCGCGTCAGGCTGGCGCCCTCTCGGCCGCGACCGGGTTCGTGAGCGTCCCGATCCCGTCGATCTCGATCGCGATCTCGTCGCCGGGGCGCAGGAAGACCGGCGGTTTGCGCGCGTAGCCGACACCCTCGGGCGTGCCGGTCGCGATGAGGTCGCCGGGCTGGAGCGTCATCACCTCGGAGAGGATCGCGATCGTGCGCGGGACGCTGAAGATCATGTGCGCCGTGTTGGAGTTCTGCATGATCGCCCCGTTGAGGCGCGAGCGGATGCCGATGCCGGCCGCGCCCGCCGGCAACTCGTCCGCGGTCACGATCCACGGGCCGACGGCGCCCGTCCCGTCGAAATTCTTGCCCGCCGTCCACTGCGTGGAGCGGCGCTGATAGTCGCGCACGCTGCCGTCATTGAAGATGGTGTAGCCGAAGATGACCGCCCCGGCCTCCTCCTCCATCACGTGACGGCATTCGGTGCCGATCACGATGGCGAGCTCGGCCTCATAGTCGAGCTTGTCCGAAGCGGTGGGGACGATCATGGGCGCGCCGGGACCGATCAGCGAAGTCGCCCCGCGCATGAAGAGGGCCGGGTAGCCGGGCAGCTCGTTCCCGCCTTCCTTCGCGTGGTCGGCATAATTGAGGCCGAGGCAGATCACCTTGCCGGGGTCGGGAAGAGGGGAGAGGAGATCCACCGCGCCGAGCGGCCGGCCGGATGCGCCCGCGATCGCCGCCTCGATCTCGCTTTGGAGCACATCGCCCCCCGCAATCACGTCGCGCATCGTGCGCACGGCGGGGAGGGCGGCGGTGAGGTCCACGACCGTGTCTTCCCCGACGAGCGCCCCGACCCTTGCTCCGGCCTCGGAGCTGAACATCACGTAGCGCATCGGTGGCCTCCGCCTTGCTGGTTTGGATCAGAGAATATCGATATTTTCCACAATCGCCATTGATTCTCGTATTCTCGATTTTTGGTTTGGTGTCCGGTGCGCCGCCGGGGGCCTCCGGCGGGCTCGGGCTCACCAACAATCAGGGCCGCCTGATCGCCGGAGCCGCCGTCGCTTTTTCCCCCTGGCAGCGGAGGCGGTGGGCCGCAAGGGCAAGCGGCTGCGCCGGCCTTCGGCCCCTTGCGGCCCACCGCCTCCGCCGCCTGATCGGGGGCGCGACGGCGGCTCCGACGATCAGGCTACGGCGGTGCCGTGTTCGCCCTTTGTCGGGGGCGTCATCCGGTCATTGCATCTCGGCGCGCACGATCGCGGCGCCTGCGGCCATCGCCTTCATCTTGCCGAACGCGACGTCGCGCGGGAGATATTTGAGGCCGCAATCAGGGGCGACGACCACCTTGTCGGCATCGACGTGCGGGAGCGCACGACGGATGCGCGCGGCGATCGTCTCCGGCGTCTCGACGCTGTGGTCCGACAGGTCGAGCACGCCGACGAGGATCGTCTTGCCGCGCACATTTTCGAGGACCGACGTGTCGAGATCGGCCTGCGCCGTCTCGATGCTGATCTGGTCGCAGGTGCAGTCCTTCATCTGCGGCAGGAAGGAGTAGCCCGCCGGCCGGCTCTTCGTCATCGCCGCATAGCCGAAGCAGATGTGGACCACCGTCGTCCCCGCCGCGCCCTCGAGCGCCGCGTTCAGCGCGTCGAGCCCGTATTCCTCCGCAAGCTCGGGCTTGGCCTGCAGCCACGGCTCGTCGAGCTGCACGATGTCGGCCCCGGCGGCGAAAAGGTCGGCCATCTCCTCCCTGACGGCCCGCGCATAGTCCATCGCCGCGTCGGCGACGGACGCGTAGTGGTCGTTCTGCGCCTGCTGGCTCATCGTGAAGGGGCCGGGGAGCGTGATCTTCACCTTCCGGTCGGTGTGCGCGCGCAGGAATTTGAGGTCCTCCACCTCGATCGGGTGGGCGCGGCGGATCGGGCCGACGATGCGCGGCACCGGGACGGGCGCGCCCGAGCGGGTGAGGACGGTGCCGTAATTGTCGAGGTCGAGCCCGTCGAGGGCGGTGGCGAAGCGGTTGGAGTAGCTCTCGCGCCGCACCTCGCCGTCGGTGATGATGTCGAGCCCGGCTTCCTCCTGCTCGCGGATCGCGACGCGCGTCGCGTCGTCCTGCGCCTCCTTCAGGAACGGGTCCGGAATGCGCCACAGCTCCGCCGCGCGGGTGCGGGGCGGGTACTGGCCCTTCAGCTTCTCGCGGTCGATGAGCCATTCGGGCTGGCAGTAGCTGCCGACGAGGGTGGTGGGGAACAACATGGATCGGTCCTTTGTGACGGCGGGTCGGCCCGTCAGGCGAAGAGATTGCGGTCCTGGCCCGCCGCGGCGAACAGATGGTCCCGGCTCGCCTCGAGCTCGGCGCGAAGGCGGCCGATGTCGACGCCGAGGAGCCGGCCGCGCCATTTCCTGACCCGGCCCGCGACGAGCACGGTGTCTACGTTCGAGCGGTCCATCAGCGTGACGACGGCGCCCGGCACGTTGTTGAGCGGGGCGACGTTGAGGGCCTCGGCGTCGAGGAGGACGATGTCCGCCTCCTTGCCGGGAGTGAGGCTCCCGGTCCTGGCCTCGAGCCCCAGCCCCTTCGCGCCCGCGATCGTCGCGTGGCCGATCGCGTCGATGCACTGCATGAGGTCGGGATAATCGCTCGCGCCGGAGAGGGCGGCCTCGTTGACGCTCATCCGCTGGAGGGTGATCAGCGCGCGCATCTGGGTGAAGAAGTCGGCCGTCATCGTGCACTCGACGTCCGAGGAGAGCGACATCGTCATGCCGAGATCGCGCGCCTTCTGGATCGGGGGCGTGCCGTGGCGCATGTGCATCTCGATCGGCACCGCGAGCGAGACGTGCGCCCCCGCGTCGGCCGCCGCCTTCCAGGCCATGTCGGACATGCCGGTCATGTGGATGAAGATGTTGTCGGGGCCGAACGCGCCGGAGGCGGCGAGCTGGTCGAACGTGTCGCGCATCCCGAACGTGCCGACGACGTGGAGCGCGATCTTGAGGCCGAGCTCGCGCCCGATCTTCCAGGATTCCTCGGCGCCGGGGAGGTAGATCTCGCCGCCCATCGCCATCGTGAGGAGCTGGTCGTCGGAGGCGAAATATTGGGCGCGGAGGCGCGCCGCGTCGCCCGGATATTTCGCCTTGTCGCCCCACCCCTCGAAATAGCCGAAGACGGCGCGGCGGCCGGCATCCCTGAGGCCCGCGATCGCGGCGTCCGAATGTTCGGGCGAATGGTGGATCTGCGAGACGTCCATCACCGTGGTGACGCCCGCATCGAGCTGGGCAAGGCCGCCGAAGAGCTCGCTGATATAGACGTCCTGCGGCCGGTAGACCATCGAGAAGGATTGCAGGATCGTCTCGTAATAGTTCCTGGCGTTCGCCGGGCGGCCGTCATTGATGAGGATGCCGTGGGCGAGCTGGCTGCGCAGCGCCGTCTCGAACTGGTGGTGGTGGGTGTCGATGAAGCCGGGCATCACGATCTTGCCCGCAGCCTCGATCAAAGCTGCGTCGGGCGCCTCGATCGCGGATCCCACGGCGACGATGCGCTTGCCTTCGACGAGGACGTCACCCGTCGCGTAATTCCCGACCGCCGGATCCATCGAGAGGACCGCGCCGCCGCGGATGAGGAGGCGGCGGCCCGGCGCGCCGATGCCGTCGGGAAGGTCTTCGCCGGCGGCGGGGTGGGGCGCGGGGGCGCTCGGGGCGCTCGGGGCGGCTGCGGCTGCGGCTGCGGCCGGCATCGCGCCGAGGGGCGCGGCGGCGGCGGCGGGCGCGCTGGCGGACGGGTCTTCCAGGCCGGGGTCGCACATTCGGCACATCGGTCGGGGTCCTTGAGGCTGGGCGTTCAGGGGGCGCAGAGGACCGCGCGCAGCATGGGATGCCGTGCGATCTGGTGGGAGACGTGCATCGCGCTCTCGCGCAGCGCCGGCAAGCGCTCGCGCACCATCGCCTCGGGCGTCACGAGCCCGGTATAGCCGGAGCTGTTGAGCGCCGCGATCGTGCGGCCCTCGCCGTCGCGGATCGGCACGGCGAGCGCGGTGATCCCGTAGTCGAGCTGGTCAACGGTGGTCGAATAGCCGTCGGCTGCGACGCGGAGGATCTCCTGGCGCAGGCAATCGCGGTCGGTCAGCGTCTTGGAGGTGAGGGCGACCGGGTCGAACGTGTCGAGATAGGCCTCGCGCGCATCCTCCGGGAGGGCTGCGAGGAGGACGCGGCCCATCGAGGTCGCGAAGGCGGGATAACGCGCGCCCGCGACCGCCATCGCGCGCCGCGCGCGCTGGACGGAGTGGTGGGCGAGATAGACGACGCTCGTCCCGTCGAGCGTGCCGATCGAGGAGGCGTCGCCGAACGTGTCGACGAGGGTCCTGAGGTCCGGCAACAGGATCTCGTCGATCCGCGCGGCGAGATAGAAGGAAGAGCCGAGCGTCATGATCTTCGGCTTCAGGTGGAAGCGCTTCGCCTGCCGCCCGACATAGCCGAGCGCCTCCAGCGTGAGGAGCGAGCGCCGCGCGGCCGCCGGCGAGAGGCCGACGAGGCGCGCGACCTCCGACAGCGTCATCTCCGGCGCGGAGCGGCCGAGCGCCTCGAGGATCGCCATGCCCTTGGCCAGCGCCTCCACGAAGTCCGTCGACCTGACCGCCCCGTCGCCCATCGATGTCAGCCTTCCGGCGCCAGCACGAAGTCGAACTCGCACACGGCGTCGGGCGCCTTCTCGAGGGTGAGCCCCTCGGTGTGGGCGGGCTTGGCGGGCACGATCTTCGTGATCAGCGACTTGCGCACGCCGAACACGGCGTCGTTGTCGATATATTCGGTGTTCTCGAAGAACACCTCGGTGATGATCGAGTTCATGCCCGGCGCGCGGACCATGTAGTGAAGGTGGGCGGCGCGCCATGCGTGGCGGTTGCCGGCGCGCAGGAGCTTCCCGACCGGCCCGTCATAGGGGACCGTGTAGGGCTTCGGCAGGACGGTCGTGTAGTAGTAGCGCCCTTCGGCATCGGCCTCGAAGATGCCGCGCAGATCGTACTTGTCCTGGCCCTTCTCCTGCTCCTGGATCGGGTAGGTGCCGGTGGCGTCGGCCTGCCATGTGTCGACGATCGCGCCGGGCAGCGGGTTGTGGAGCGTGTCCGTGACCTTGCCCTTCACGAGCACGAGCACACCCTCTCGCCCGTCCGACAGGTCCGCGCCGAGCGCCTTTCGGGGCGCGGCGTCGAGATAGAAGGGGCCGAGATTGGAGCCCTCCGTCGCCCCGCCCTTGCTGTTCACCATGTCGACGAGGGCGGAGAAGCCCACGACGTCCGAAAGCAGGATGAACTCGTGCCGTTCCGGCGTGGAGATCTTCCCGCAATCATAGAGGAAGTTGAGGATTCCGAGCCATTCCTGCTGCGTGAGATGATGCTCGCGCGTGAAATCGTGCAGATGGTCGATGAAGCCGTGGAGCAGGGTCTCGAACCGGCTTCCGGGCTCGGTCTTGAAGGAATTCTTCACGGCCTGGGTGACCGTGAACTGGTTGATATCCCGCATTCTTTGTCTCCCCCCGCGGACATCTCGCTGAAGCGGCCGGATCGACAGTGTCCGGGCGCCGTTCGATTGTCCGACGTGCAATTTTTTCGAAGCATTCGCGCTTCTGCCCGATTGCGATCGGCGGCGAAGCGTGTTCGCTTTCTCACTTGACGCAATCGTATGGGGCGGCAATTCTTTCGACAATAGAAAATAATTTCGCATTGCGAAAAATAAGGGGGGTCGCCACGCGCACAGACAAGCAGCGCCGATGACGGCGATCGCCTGCGCGCGGCAGCCGCCCGCATAGAAGAAACGACCACAATAACAAACAAACGGGAGGAACCATGAAGACGATCATCTGCGGCGCCATGTTGGCGACGGCCGTTGCGGCGATGCCGGCGACGGCACAGGAGACCATCAACCTCACCGTGGCGGCCAGCCATCCGCTGGTCGTGCCCTGGGTGGGGATGATCAAGTCCCATTTCATGGCGAAGACGGACGAGATCCTGGCCGGGACGGGGAACTACAAGATCGAGTGGAACGAGGCCTTCGGCGGCACGCTCTACAAGGCCAACGCGACGCTCACCTCCGTCGAGGAGGGGATCACGGATGTCGGATGGGTCTTCTCGTTCCTGGAGCAGGCGAAGCTGCCGCTGAGCCAGGCCTCCTCCAACGCGCCCTTCGCGACCTCCAACCCGCCGGTGCTCCTGGAGGTGATGGGGGAGCTTCTGGAGACCAACGAAGCGTTTCGCGAGGAGTGGGAGCAGCACAATCTGAAGGTCGTCGGCCTCACCGCGACGGACCTTTATGACATCTATACCAAGCAGCCTCTCAGCGGGATCGACGACATCGACGGGATGAAGATCTCGGCCCCCGGCGTGCTCGGCAACTGGCTGCGCGGGACCGGGGCCAACGCCGTCGACGGCGCGCTCACCACCTACTACACCGACGTGCAGACCGGCATCTCGGACGGCGTGCTGACGCTGGCGCTCGGCGCGCTGCCGATCAAGATCTACGAGGTCGCCCCCTTCATCAACCGCTTCGACGGGGGCTCGGCCTTCTCCGGCGCCGTCGCCGTCAACCGCGACACGTGGGACGGGCTTCCCGAGGAGGTCCAGAACGCGATGATCGAGGCGGGGAAATATTACACCGTCGCGCACGGCCAGGATCTCGTGGAGCGGCACGAGGCGGCGCTGAACAAGATGGTCGAGCTTGGCGCGAACCAGAACCCGCCGGTGCAGATCGTCGAGATGCCCGAGGGCGAGACGCTGAAGTGGGTGAACAAGCTCCCCGACATCGCCGAGGATTGGGCGGCACCGCTGGAGGCGCGCGGCATCCCCGCCCATGAATTCCTCTCCGCCTATCTCGACGGGCTGCGGGCGCGCGGCGAGGTTCCGGCCCGCAACTGGGACGAATAGGGGAGGTGGTGACCGACACCGGTCGAACCCCCGGCGCGCACGGCGCCGGGGCGCCTGTCGAGTCCGTCCTGGAGCGCGCCTGGCATCGCCTCGTCGAGGCGTTCGCCGTGCTCGGGACGGCGATGATCGGTGTCCTGATGGTGATCATCTGCGCCGACATCGTGGCGCGGAACGCGATGGGCGCGTCGCTGCCACTGGTATCGGAGGGCGGGGCGCTTCTCCTCGTGGTGCTGGTGGCGCTCCAGCTCGCGGCGACGGTGCGGGCGGGGCGGCTCGCTGGGACCGAAGTGATCCTGGAACCCTTGAGCGAGGCCTACCCGCGCGCCGGTGCGATCCTGTGCGCGCTCTTCGACCTCGTCGGCGCGGTGGTGTTCGGCACGATCGCGTGGGCGACGGTGCGCATCCTGGAGAAGGACCTCGCCTCGGCCGAGTTCATCGGCATCACCGGGATGGGGACGCTGCCGACCTGGCCCTTCCGCGTCCTGATCCTTCTCGGCTTCGCGGTCGCCGCGATCGAGTTCGTCGTCCAGGTCGTCGCCGGCCTCAAGCGCGCCTTGCGGAGCCGGCCATGAGCCCTGTCGAGATCGGCTGGATCGCCATCGCCGCGCTGGTGGTGCTGATCCTCCTCGGGATGCGGATCGCGGTCGCGATGCTGACCGTCTCGTTCGTGGGCGTCGCCCTCATCCGCGGCGACACGGTGGCGATCCGCATGATGGCGCAGGTCGCGAACGACAGCCTGGAAGAGTATCTCTTCGCCGTCGTGCCGCTCTTCGTGCTGATGGGCCTCCTCGTCACCGTCTCGGGCGTCGGGCGCGACACGTTCGACGTGTTCCAGAGCCTGATGCGCCGCGTCCTTGCGGGGCTTGGCCTCGCGACGGTGTTCGCCAACGCGGTGTTCGCCTCGATCACCGGCATCTCGATCGCTTCGGCGACGGTGTTCAGCCGGATCGCGGTGCCCGAGATGCGCCGCCACGGCTATTCGCGCAGCTTCGCGACGGGGGTCGTCGCGGGCTCGTCTGTGCTCGGGATGCTGATCCCGCCCTCGCTTCTGATGATCGTCTACGCGGTGCTCGCCGAGCAGTCGGTCGGGCGGATGTTCCTTGCCGGCATCGGGCCGGGGATCGTGCTCTCGCTGGTCTTCTGCGTCACCATCCTCGCGATGGCGCGCTGGCGCCGTTCGCTCGTGTTCGAGGCGGCGCCGGACGCGGCCCGCTTCGAGGTGATCGGGTTCGGGCAGATCGTGCGCAAGGCGATCCCCATCCTGGTGTTGATGACCGTGGTGCTCGGCGGCCTCTATGGCGGCTTCCTCAACCCGACCGAGGCCGGGGCCGCAGGCGCGTTCGGCGCGCTGGTGATCGCGATGCTGCGCCGCTCGCTGAACCGACGCTCGTTCTGGAATCTCCTCGTCGAGACGGGACAGATCACGGTGTCGGTGCTGCTCCTGATCCTCGCCGCGACCTTCTTCAGCCGGATGCTCGCCCTCTCGGGCGTGCCGCGCGAGCTCGCCGAGACGCTGCTCGGCGGCGGCCTCGGCCCGCACGGCTTCCTGCTGATCTACATCCTTCTCATCGTCGCGCTCGGGTGCCTGATCGATTCGATCTCGATCATGCTCATCATCCTGCCTGTCGCGCTGCCGGTGGCGGAGGCGGCCGGGTTCGACCTCATCTGGTTCGGCGTCATCACCGTGATCGCGGTGGAGATCGGGCTCCTCACCCCGCCCTTCGGCCTGTCGGTCTACACGATCAAGTCCGCGATGGACGACGCGGACCTCAAGGTCGGCGAGATCTTCCGCGGCGCGGCGCCCTTCGTGCTGGCGATGCTGGTGACGCTCGCGATCATCGTCGCCGCCCCGCCGATCGCGACCTGGCTTGCGATGCTTTAGCGGGGGGGACGGCGCGCCTTCGTCAGCCTCCGCCGGCATCGATGGCCGCGCGGGTCGCCTTCAGCAGCGTCTCGGCCTCTGCGTGACCGGCGGCGGTGCTCGCGATCGTGTCGAGCTGCACCGCCGCAGCGCCGAGGTCGCGCGCCTCCAGTCCCTTGCCGGACCCGAGGAGGATCGCGATTTCCAGGGGCCAGTTCTGCGTCGGATCCGCGCCCTCGAAATAGGCGGCCGCCATCGCGTAGGCGAGCGCCGTGCGGTGGGCGTCCGCGTCGAGGGCGCTCTGGAAGCATTCGGCGAGGGATGCTCCGCTTCCCGCATCTTTGAGCGCCTTCTTCACGCGGTAAGCCAGAATGTCCTGCGCCTCCGCCTCGGCCGCCTCTCTGGGCGACGTCCCCGCACGAGGGGGATTGGCGCGCTGTTCCGCGCTCCAGGTGGGGCACAGCGCGGCGAACTGGGCGCGAAGCGCGTCCCGCCTTTCGGCATTCGCCGCGAGGGCGTTCTCCGCGCGGATCGATTGGTCTTCCAGCGCGGCGTCGTAGAGGGCGTGCGCGTAGGCCGTGCCGTCGAGCACGTCGAGCGCCGCGAGGATCGCAGGGATCTTGGGGTGAGCGCCAACCTCGCCCGCGCTGGCCAGCGCGGCCTTGGCCTTGGCCATATCGCTCGCGCCGAGGGCGCCTGATCCGTAATAGGCCGCGAGCAGTCCGCCGCCACGCTCTCCGCCGCTGCGCGCGTTGAGGAGGGAGGCCCAGATGATGCCCGACCAATCGAGGCCGGCGGCGACCGTCACACCGACGCAGACATTGATGATCCCGTCCGCCTTGTCGGGATCCTTGATCATCTGACCGAGCGCCGCCGTCGCCTCGTCGACCGCGGCGAGCTTCTCGGCCGCCGCGATGTTGGGGTCGGCGAAGAACCCCCTCGCTTCACGGCCCGCGCATTGGGCGATCGCGCGCCTCGTCTTCTCCTGATCGCGCGCGTGCATCTTCTCAAGCTGCGGGCGGTAGCGGCGGCGGTAGTCCGCGAGGACGGTCGCGAGCAGGTTTTCCGCGTCCCGCCGCGCCTCGGCGATCGCCTGTTCGCTTGGCGGCGCCGGTGAGGCGGGCCAGGCCGGCATAGGCGCCAGGACGAGAAATCCAGACAGAAGAAGAAAAGGTGCGCTTCGCATGTCTTCCCCTCGTCGTTTGAGGTGAAAAGGTTATTCCAAGATTATGCGATGGTGAATGTTCCTCGCGCCAATTGGTTCGCAGTCACCGACAATTGACCGATCTTCCGCGCGATTATAGATTTTCGCTGGCGACTGGGCTGGTTTGGGGACGAACATGGTCGCGTTCTCGGATTCCGCAAAGCCATACAAGTGGTTGGGTATACTGGCCGCGACTTGCTTCGCATTCCTCAGTGCGATGCCGGGCCGAGCCGCCGCGGACACCGTGGTCCACTATTCCGAACGCGAGATCGCCTACGGATGGTGTGCCGGCGGCCGGCCGAGCACCCTCGATTCCTGTGCGCGCAACTGGTGCCAGAAGGGCGGGGGGACGGACTGCCGGGCCGTCGTGCGGTGCGGCAATGGCTGGGGCGCGATCGCGCGGCCGCAAGCGCCCGCGCGGGGCATCTCGATCGTCTGCGGCATGTCGAACGCCGCGGCGGTCCGCCTCTACACCCTCTTCCAGTGCACGGTCGCCGCGAACACGCTCTGCCACGTCGATGTCTCCTTCAGGGGGAATGGCAAGCGGACTTCGCAGGACGACAACCGCGCGTTCGAGCGGACCTTCGCCATCCAGACCCTGTTGCGGACGCTCTCGGTGCCGGGGGCGGGCGCACTCGACGGCAAGTACGGGCCGAAGACGAAGGCCGCGATCGTCAAGTTCCAGGCGATGGTGGGCCTCCCCGAGGACGGCCAGGCGACCGATGCGCTGCTTGGCGCGCTGATCGAGGCGACCGGCGGGCAGGCTCACCTCGTCGCCACCATGGGCGATTTCTTCACCGAGGGGTGGGCGAAGGACCACCCGATCCCCGCGGGCTACGGCTACGTGAAGATGGTGACGACCGTTCCGCGGCGCCCGTTCCACGAGGTGATCGGTGACCTGCCTCAGGACCAGCGCCTCGCGCGCCTCTCGATAATGGTTCGGGCGCGCGATCTGCCGTGCGCGACCCCGGCCGTGGGAGCGGAACGCAACGGCACCGTCTGGACCGTGCGCTGCAGGTCGCGCGACTACCGGATCGAGCAAGCCGACAACGGGCAAACGACGATCCGCTACCATATCGGCGACGAGGGCCGGACGCCGGCCGATTCCGAGGTGAAGGCGACCGAGGACCTCCTCAACGAACTCTTCGTCGGCACGACGCTCGCGTCGATGGCGGACGATTGGATCGAAGAAGATCAGTTGAAAGCCTATGTCGAACAGATCCACGCCAGAGCGAGCGCGACCGATCTCGCCGCTTGTGGCGAGATCGAAGCGAGGATCCCGGCGCTCTCCGGCGACGCCCCGCCTGCCGTTCGGCTGACGGGGCTCTACGACGCGGCGGATCGCGAACTTCGCGCGTACCTCGAGAAGCAGTCGGACGAAGCGGTGACCGACAGAGAACTCATCGCGATCCTTCAGCGCTACTCGGATTGCGCGTTTCTCGCCCGCTTCGAGAAAAGGCCGTGGGCCGCGCTGTTCAACATCATGATGCTGGCCGAACAAGTTCCGTTTCTCGGCCTCTATCCGAGCGTCATCCTCAGCTCCGGCGAACTCGGCGTGACCGACTTCAAGCGCGTCAGGCTCTACGCCGAACGGGCGAAGGACGACCCGAATCCGGACGCGGACTGGTCGCGCAAGATCCTGCCGCTGTTCATCGATCTCTCCCTGAAATAGGGCCGCCCCCGCCGCTCACCGCCCCCCGAAGAGCGCCAGCCCCGGTGTGTCGACGGAGGCGCGCAGCAGCGTCCCCGTCTCCGACTCGGTGATGAAGAGTTCGGTATTGTCCGCGCCGCCGAAGGCGACGTTCGTCGTGTGGGATCCGAGCGGGGAGACGATGCGGCGCTGCGGCTCGCCGGCCGGGGTCATGTGCCAGATCGTGCCGAGGCCGATATGGCAGATGACGAGGCCGCCATCGCGGTCGATCGCGATCCCGTCCGGACCCTGTCCGCCCGAGAGCTGGATGAAATTGCCCACCTTCGCGACGCCCCCGTCCGGCAGGAGCGGCACGCGCCAGATCGCGTTGGCGCGCGTCACCGCGACGTAGAGGACATTGTCGTCCGGCGACAGGACGAGCCCGTTGGGGCTCGGCACGTTGGAGAGCAGCAGCTCCGGGCTCTGGCCGGGGCGCACGCGGAAGACGCGCCCCGTCGGGTCGTGGAGCCCCGTCATCCCCTGGTCGGTGAAGTAGAGGTCGCCGGTGGAGGAGAAGGTGAGGTCGTTCACCGCCTTCAGCCGCTCCAGATGGTGGCGCTGCATGAAGGGGGTGATCCGGCCCGTCGCGGGGTCGAACACCATGATGCCGTTGCGATAATCGGCGATGAAGAGGCGGCCGTCCTCGTGGAAGGCGAGGCCGTTCGGCTCGCCGTCATAGGTCAGCATCACCTCGAACGCGCCGTCGGACGAGACGCGGAAGAGGCGGCCATAGGCGATGTCGACGCACCACAGATTGCCGGCGCGGTCGAAGGCGGGACCCTCGAGGAGGGAGTGCTCGGGCTGGTGCCCCGGCTGGCCGTCGCGCCATTCGGACGGCTCGCCATGCATGCGGAGCGCCTCGGGGAGGCGGGTGAAGACCGAGGCTTCGGATCTGGGAGGAGGAGCAAACACGTGTGGTCCGATCACCGGAGCTAGCGCATCGCCTGCGGCAGGAGCAGCGCGATTTGCGGTTCGACATAAAGGAGGAGGCAGAACGCCACGATGATGAGGGCGTAGGGCATCGAGGAGCGCCCGATCACCCCGAGCGGGGCGTTGCTGATCGATTGGACCGCGAAGAGGTTGAGGCCCATCGGCGGGGTGAGGGCGCCGAGCTCGATGAGGAGGACGAGGACGACACCCATCCAGACCGGGTCGTACCCCATCGCCTGGAAGACGGGGAAGAGCACCGGCACGGTGAGGAGCATGATCGACAGCCCGTCGATGAACATGCCGATCACCGCGTAGAGGACGAGGAGGAGGAGGAAGAAGGCGAACGGCCCGATCCCCGCATCCGCCATCGCGCCCGAGAGGCCCCGGCTGATGCCGGAGGTCACGATCGCGAAGCTGAGGAACTGGGCGTTGATGGTGATGAACATGACGACGCAGCTCGTCACCACCGCGTTGCGCAGCGCGTCGACCAGCGCCCCGACCGAGAGCTCGCGATAGGCGAGGCCGAGGATGAGGGCGAGGGCGCAGCCGAACCCGGCCGCCTCGGTGGGCGTCACGACGCCCGCATACATCCCGCCGATCACCGCGAGGATGAGGAGGGCGACGGGTGCGCTATCGATGACGCCACGCCAGCGCGCGCGCGTCCGCTCCTCCGCCTCGGGCGGCGGGGCGAGGCGCGGATTGAGGATGACGCGCGCGGCGATATAGAGCGTGAAGCAGAGCGCGAGGAGGAGCCCCGGCAGAATCCCCGCCATGAACACGGCGAGCACCGAGGTCTGCGTGATCGAGGCGTAGACGATCATCGGGATGCTCGGCGGGATGAGAATGCCGAGGCAGCCGCCGCCGGTCAGCGAGCCGAGGGTGAGGACGTCGCTATAGCCGCGCCGGCGCATCTCCGGCACCGCGACCGTGCCGATGGTGAGGGCGGTCGCGACGGTCGACCCGGCGAGGGCGGAGAAGGCGGCGCAGCCGACGATGTTGGTGTGGGCGAGCGCCCCCGGCAGACCGCGCAGGAGCACCGCGATGCCGTTATAGAAGCGCCGCGCGAGGCCGCTGCGCAGGATGATCTCGCCCATCAGCACGAAGAGCGGGATCGCGACGAGGGTGAAGCTCGTCGTGGTGTTCCAGATGATGTCGCCGAAGGTCGGCCACATGCGCGTGCCGCTCGCGAGCGTGACGCCGATGATGCCGACGAGGCCGATCGCGGTGCCGATGAGGACGCCGCCGAACAGGAACGCGCCGAGGAGAACCCCGTAGAGGAGGAGGGCCGTGGTCCAGTCCATGTCGCGCCCCTACCGCCCGGCGCCGAAGATGCGGCTCAACAGTTCCTCGGCGAAGGACAGCGCGAGGAGGGCGAAGCCGACCGGGAGCACGGCCTGCGGGATCCACAAGGGCGTCGTGGAGGCGAAGGCGGAGCCGGAGTTGAAGAGCCAGCTGAGCGCCCACGTCTTGTAGCCGGCATAAGCGGAGAAGGCGCACAGGACGAGGCTCGCAAGGCTCGCGACGGCGAGCGCGACGGGACGGCCGCGCCGCCCCATCAGGCCGAGCCCGAATTCCACCCGCAGGAGCGCCCCCGCCCGGTGGGCGTAGATCAACCCGGCGAGGATCACGAACGCGAAGCCGTACCCGCCATACTCGTCCGCGATGAGGGTCGAGACGCCGAAGAGGTAGCGGCTGACGATCTCGACATTCATGAGGCCGAACACCAGCGCGAGGACGATCATCGCGAGTCCCACGAGGAGGTGGGCGACGATGTCGAGTGCCCGGCGCAGGCCGCGCAGCCAGGGCGGCAGCGCGGCGGGGTCGATCGTGTCGGAGATGGCGGGGGCGTCCATCGGGGCAAGCCTCGGTCGGCTCAGTCGGCGCAGGCGGCGCTGACCTTGTCGAGCAGCTCCTTGGCGATGTCGCCGTTGGCATCGGCCCAGGCCTGCCAGATCGGCTTCGTGGTCTCCTGCGCGGTGGCGAAGTCATCGCTGCTCGGCGTGACGAGCGTCATGCCGGCGGCGGTGAGCTTGTCCGCGGCGGTCGCGGCGGCGGCGTCGATCGCTTCGCGGAACTTGCCTTCCCAGGCCTCGGCCGTCTTCGTCAGCGCGTCCTTCGTCTCCGGCGAGAGGGCGTCGAACGCGGACTGGTTCACCGCGATGAGCTGGTCGGTCATGGTGAAGTTCAGCATGTAGCCGTAGTCGGCCACCTCGTAGAACTTCCAGTCATAGGCGGGGATGACGGCGGTGATCGCGCCGTCGACGACGCCGCGCTGCAGGGCGGGGATGACTTCGGCCGGGGTGATCGCGACGCCCGACGCGCCGAGAAGCTCCAGCATCTCCACCTGGATCTTGTTCCAGGTGCGCACCTTGCGGCCCTTGAGGTCGCCGATGCCCTCGACGCCGTCGCGCAGCCACACTTGCTGGGGCGGCATCGTCCACCCGGCGAGCGCCTGCACCTTGAACTTGTCCTCAAGGCGCGCGTTGAAGATCGGCAGCGCTTCCTTGATCGCCGCGTAGAACTGGTCGGTCGACGTGCAGATGAAGGGGAGGCCGAACACCGTCAGCTCCGGCACGTCGCCCGCGACCGGGCCGAGGCCGAGATCGGCGATCTGGACCTGATTCGTCGCAAGCGCCTTCAGGACGTCGGTGTTCTTGTAAGGGAGCTCGCCGGCGGAGAAGACCTCGATCACGAGGTCGCCCTTGGTGGCCTCTGCAACGTCGCTCGCGAAGGCGCGATAGAGCTCGGTCGGCTTGTCGTTCGTCGCGAACGGCGTGAACAGCGACCATTTCGTTTCCGCGTGCAGCGGGCCCGTCATCGTCAGGAGCGCCGCGCCCGCGATGAACGTGAATTTTCTCAAAGACACAGTCCGTTCCTCCCTGTTCACGACCGCCGATCGCCGCGCGCCTTTGCCGGTGCGGGGTGCGGTGGTCCGGCCGGCTGATTCGTCCGGCTCTCTTGCGATCATTTGATCGATGGTCGATACATTATCCGAGTCCGTGGGGGTGTCAACGCGCTTGTCCTGGGGCGGGCGCGGTGCCCGGCGGACAGGGTTGTCGGGCCCGGATCCGACGCTAACATCGCGCAAACGCGGGCGAATCCGGCACCCGCGTCGGGTCTGCCAAGGGTGTTGCGAATGGACAGTGCGGTGAACGAGGAGCAAACCGACCGGCGGCTCGACCTTGCCGCGCGGGCGGCGTGGATGTCCTACGCGCGCAACCGCACGCAGGATCAGATCGCCCAGGAGCTCCAGGTCTCGCGCCAGGTGGTGCAGCGCCTGATCGCGCTCGCCCATCGGGCGGGGCTGATCGAGTTTCGCCTCAAGCACACGCTCACCGAATGCATCGAGCTCGCGGAGACCCTCAAGGACCGCTTCGGCCTGCGCTATTGCGAGGTCGCGCCCAACGAGCGCGTCGCGCCGAACGAGGACCTCGTGACGGTGGGCGCCCTCGCGGCGCAATATCTGGAGACGGTGCTGCCGGGGCGCGAGCCGCTGACGCTCGGCGTCGGCAACGGCAAGACGATGCGCGAGGTCTCGAACCATCTCGGCCGGATGGACCGTCCGAACTGCCGGTGCGTGTCGATGATGGGCAACCTCACGCGCAACGGGAAGGCGAGCCACCACGACGTCGTCACCTGGATGGCCAACCGCCTCAACGCCGACTGCTATCCGCGCCCGATGCCGGTGGTGACCGAGACGGTCGCCGAGTGCGAGGTGCTGAAGGCGCAGCCCGGCTACGCGCGGATCAGCGAGCTGATCGCGCAGGCGAACCTCCTCATCATGGGCATCGGCCACTGGGGGCGCGACGGCGCGCTCGTCGCCGACGGCTTCATCACCGAGGAGGAGGCGCACGAGGCGGTGGAGAGCGGGGCCGTCGGCGAGTTCCTGGGCTTCGCGATCGATGCCGGCGGCGCGGTCATCGAGGCGAGCTATCACGCGCGGCTCACCTCCTACTTCCCCGAGCCCGACCAGGAGCGGCCGGTGGTGATCGTCGCCTCCGGGCATCTGCGCGTCGCGGCCGTGCGCGCGGCGCTGACGGGGCGGCTCGCGAACGGCCTCGTCACGGACGAGAACACCGCCCGCCTCCTCATCGCCGACGGGGGCCGCTGAGCGCCGGCAGACCGTCCCGCGCGGCTCCGGATGCGATTGTGCCGCGCCGCTGTTCTGGCCCATCATGGCGGCAACGCGCGGGGATGCGCGCGACGCGGCCGCCCGGCCCGCGTCCGAAGAAGACCTGATGCCGCCTCACCCGATGCGGACACCGGCTCACCTGGAGGAAGCTCAATTGCTCGGCTCGATTGAAGGACTGTTCGTCGTGGCGCAGACGCCGTTCCAAGAGGACGGCGCGATCGACCTCGACAGCGTCGACACGCTGAGTGCGTTCTACCACAAGCACGGCGCGCGCGGTCTCACCGTGCTCGGCGTCAGCGGCGAGGCGGCGAAGCTGACGCCGACGGAGGCGGTGGCGGTCGCCTCGCGCTTCGTGACGGCCTTCCCGTCCGGCCCGGTGATCGTCGGCGTCTCCAATCCGAGCCTTGCCCAGCTGGGCGAGCTGACGGACACGGTGATGGCGGCCGGGGCGGCGGGGGTGATGATCGCGCCCGCCGGATCGGTCCGCACCGACGAGGACCTGATGCGCTATTTCGATGCCGTTTTCCGCCGCATCGGAGACGTGCCGGTCGTCCTCCAGGACTTTCCCTTCTCCTCGGGCGTGAAGATGTCCGTCCCGGCGATCCTGCGCCTCTTCGACGAGTTTCCGAACATCGAGGTCATCAAGGAAGAGGACCTTCCGAGCTGCAACAAGATCTCCCGCATGAAGGCGGAGATGCGGCGCCCCTTCCGGATCCTCACCGGCAACAACGCCCTCTATCTCACCCATGAGATGGAGCGTGGGATCGACGGGCCGATGGCCGGCTTCTCATTCCCCGAGGTGCTGTCGGGCGTCTACGACCTCATGGTCGCGGGCAAGCGTGAGGAGGCGCACGACCTCTTCGACCGCTTCCTGCCGCTGATGCGCTACGAGGCGCTCGGCGAATGGGGCATCGCGGTGCGCAAGTGGATCCTCCACCGCCGCGGCGCGATGGCCTCGCCCGCGATGCGCCAGCCGGGGCCGGCCCTCAACGAGACGGACCGTGAGGAGATCCGCTTCCTCGTCAACCGGATCGGCCTCGCCGACGCGCCGGACCTATCCTGACATCATCGTCCGCGCCGGCCCGCCAGAATCTCCGCCGCGCGGGCGCGGGCCGGCGCGGACGACCTCGTCGACATTCTCCGTCAGCATCTCCAGGAACGCGTCGGTGAGCGCCTGGCGGCGGCGCCCGGCGGGGAAGAGGAGGGCGAGGGTGAACTCGATCCGCGGCTCGAACGTGCGCACGGCGATCTCGCTGGGGTCGTACTCGAACACGCAGAACGGATCGACGACCGACACCCCGTACCCGTAGCCGACCAGCGTCACCGCGCTGACGGACTGGGCCGTCTCGATCTGGAGGCGGCGCTTCACGCCCTCGCGCTCGAACGTGCGGTCGATCTCCTGGCGGGCGCGATCCTCGTTGCCGAGCGAGATGAAGGGGAGGTCGGCGACGTCGGCCGCGTGGATCACCTCGCGCGCAGCGAGCGGATGGTCGCGCGGCACCGCGCACACGGCGCGCAGGTTCGACAGGCGCACCGTCTCGACCCCCGACCGGTCGCCCTGGAGGAGGCCGATGCCGATATCGGCCTGGTTGGCGGCGATCCAGTCTACCAGCGTGCGCGAGCGGCGGCTCTCGAACGAGACCTGCACGTTTGGCCGATCGCTGCAAAAGCGCGCGACGATCTTCGGCAGGAACCGGTTCGCCATGGCGGGGAAGGCGGCGATGTTGAGATTTCCCCAGCGCTGGGCGCGCAGGTCCGAAGCGACGCGGCCGATGCTCTCCACGCTCACATAGAGCCGCTCCACCTCGCCGAAGAGGATCTCCGCCTCCCGCGTCGGGGAGAGGCGATTGCCGTGCCGCTCGAACAGCGTCAGCCCGCAGGCCGCCTCCATGGCGCGGATGAGCTGGCTCATCGCGGGCTGCGAGATGTTCAGCACCTCCGCGCCGCGCGTCACGCTGCCGGTCAGCATAACCGCACGGAAGGCTTCAACGTGCCGGACGTTCATCGCGCGCTCCCTTTGCCGGTGCCGCAAGGTGCGGGGACCGCGCCCTCATGCGCCTTTGGAGCCTTTCATGCACGGATGAGACCCACAGGAACTGCTTTATCAAGTCCAATTGGTTCGTACCGTTGCATGGGTGTCCCCGGAGCGCGGCCCGGTCGGCCGGATGATGAGAGCATAAGAAGGACGAATGCGAGGCGTAAGTGAATTAATTGGACAACCTCGAACATCAGGTGATGTAATTCTCTGAATCATCTGCTCGACGATAAGTCCCGGGGCCTTGTGAGAGTGCCGTTCCCGGCTATGGAAGCGCTTATAGCGTAAGCAATTGCGTACAGTTTCAGCAACAGATGGCATCTGAGCGCGCGGCGTAGCGTGTGTTGATGTGGCATGGCGAGCAACGTCTTCTCGTCATGGTTGCTGGGCGCCAGACAACCTTGACGCGACTACATCACACATCGGAGAACTGAGATGAAGAAGTTCGATCCTGCAAAGTCTATCGCCTTGGCGTCGGTTGCTTTGCTTTCGACCGTGTCGGCCGCCGCGGCCCAGAACCTGACTGTAACGATTTATGGCGGCAGCTGGGGTGACGCGATCACCAAATGCATCACCGAGCCGTTCGCGGCCGAGACCGGCATCACGGTGACGCCGGAGCCGGGCACCTCCTCCGTCACCCTCGCGAAGCTGAAGCAGCAGCGCGACGCGCCGGCGATCGACGTCGCGTGGATGGACGGCGGCGTCTCCGAGCTTGCCGAGGCCGACGGTCTCGTCGCCGCGCTCGATCCGGCGGAACTGCCGAACATCGCCGGGATGTTCGACCAGGCCGTCTACAAGAATGCCGACGGAGAGATCTTCGCGCTCGGGACCGGCTTCTATTCGCTCGGCCTCGTCTACAACACCGACGAGATCTCCGAGCCGCCGACCTCCTGGGAAGACCTGTGGTCCCCGGATTATGCGCGCCTCGTCACCGTGCCGAGCCCGTCGAACGCCATGGGCGCGGCCTTCTTCGCGCTCGTCAACAAGATGGAGGGCGGCGAGGCCGGCGACTACGGGCCGGGCGCCGCGAAGATGAAGGCGCTCGACGTCTCCTCCTATTTCGACGCCTCCGGCAACGCCAGCAACGCGTTCGAGAGCGGCGAAGTCATCATCGGCGCGCACTATGCGTCCGCCGCGTGGGCGATCGCCGACAAGGGCCTCCCGATCGGCTACGCGATCCCGTCCGAGGGCGCGCCCTCCGGCGACATCCGCCTCCACGTCGCGGAAGGCACGCCGAACGCCGAGGCCGCCAAGAAGTTCGTGAACTTCGCGGTCGGCAAGGAGCCGGCGGCCTGCATGGTCAACACGCTCTATGTCGGCCCGGCGACCAAGGGCGTCGAGGTCTCCGACGAAGCGCGTCAGCGCCTGCCGTGGGGCGCCGACGGCTCGATCGAGAACCTCGCCATCACCGACTGGGTCGAGGTGAACGCCAATCGCGAGAAGATCACCGAGATCTTCAACCGCGAAGTCGCCGGCGGCCGCTGAGCGGACCGGCCCACAACACCCTATGGAGAACACGATGCGCGATGATCTGATCGTGGTGGACCGTCTAACCAAGCGCTACGGTCAGTTTCCCGCGCTCCTCGACGTGAATCTCAGGATCAAGCAGGGCGAGTTTCTCGCCCTGCTCGGCCCCAGCGGCTGCGGAAAGACGACGCTCCTGCGCACGATCGCGGGCTTCGTCGACCCGACCGAAGGGGAGATCCTGATCGAGGGCACGCCGATGTCGGCGGTTCCGCCGAACCGGCGTCCCGTCAACACCGTCTTCCAGCACTACGCGCTCTTCCCGCACATGACCGTCGCGGAGAACATCGCCTTCGGCCCGCGCCGCAAGCGCCAGGCGAAGGCGGAGATCGCCGGCATGGTGGAGGACGCGCTCGAAATGGTCGGGATGGGCGGCTATGGCGACCGCCGCCCCGGCGAACTCTCAGGCGGGCAGCAGCAGCGCATTGCGCTCGCCCGCGCGATCATCAACCGCCCCAAGGTGCTCCTCCTCGACGAGCCGCTCGGTGCGCTGGACCTCAAGCTGCGCAAGCGGATGCAGATCGAGCTGAAGCGCCTTCACGAGCAGCTCGGCATGACCTTCGTGTTCGTCACCCACGACCAGGAGGAGGCCCTCGTCATGGCCGACCGGATCGCGGTGATGGAGCAGGGGCGCCTCAGCCAGCTCGGCACGGGCGAGGAGATCTACCGCCAGCCGAACAGCCGCTATGTCGCCGACTTCATCGGCGAGGCGAACCTTCTCGACTGCACGCCGACCGCGAGCGGGGGCGTGACGCTCACCGCCACCGGCCAGCCCTTGCCTTATTCCGCGGCGGGCGCGACGGAGCCGACCCTCATGATCCGCCCCGAATGCATCGAGCTCGGCGCTGGCGGGGAGGGCGCCGTCACGATCTCCGGCACCGTGCGCGACCGCATGTTCCTCGGCGCCTCCGTGCGCCTGATGGTCGTCCTCGCCGAGGGCGTCGAGATCGCCGCGCAGCCGCACGCCGTCGCCGACGTCGAACGGCTGGAGCCCGGCCAGTCCATCTCTCTCCATTGGCGCACCGAGGACGGCCGCATCCTGCCGGCCTGACCGGCAGCGACCCCGCCCGCGCACCGACGACAAAGGACGTCCATGAACACGATCACTGTGCTGACGCCGACCGGCACGCTCGGCTACGGCTTTGGCGACGAAGCGCTCGCGCGCGGCCTCGCGATGGGGGCCGACGTCATCGCGGTCGACGCCGGCTCGACCGATCCCGGCCCTCATTATCTCGGGTCCGGCGAGACGCTGGTGTCCCGCTTCAGCACGAAGAAGGAGCTGCGCAAGCTGATCCGCGCGGGGCGCGAGAAGAATATCCCGCTGGTGGTCGGCAGCGCGGGCGGCGCTGGCACGAAGGCGCACGTCGACTGGACCGCCGACATCGTGCGCGAGATCGCCCGCGAGGACGGCCTCCACTTCAAGCTCGCCACCATTTACTCCGACGTGCCGATCGAGCGCGCCAAGGCCGCTGTTCGCGCAGGGGAGGTGGAGGATTTCGAGGCGGGCTTCGAGCTCACCGAAGGGCTCCTCGACGAGACGGTCTCGCTGGTGGCGCAGATGGGTTTCGAGCCGATCGACGCCGCGCTGAAGGCCGGGGCCGATGTCGTGATCGCCGGGCGCGCGTGCGACGACTGCACCATCGCCGCCTTCCCGATCTCGAAGGGCGGCGATGTCGCCAACGCGATCCACATGGGCAAGATCCTGGAGTGCGGCGCGTTCTCGGCCGAGCCGTTCGCGATGGACGTCATGCTCGGCATTCTCGGCCCGGACCATTTCCACCTGGAGCCCGGCAGCGAGAAGCGGCGTGCGTCGATCGCCTCCGTCGCCGCGCACAGCCTCTATGAGCGGGAGAACCCCTACAAGCAGGCGGGGCCCGGCCACGTCCTCGATCTCGAAAAGTGCGCGTTCGAGCAGGCGGGCGAGCGGCGCGTCAAAGTCACCGGCGCCGTCTCGCACGACACGCCGGACTATTGGGTGAAGCTCGAGGGGGCGCGCATCATCGGCTATCGCAGCATCTGCGTCGCCGGCATCCGCTGCCCGTCCATGATGCCCGTCCTCGACGAGATCCTGGAGGAGACGCGCGCGGCGGTCGTCGAATATTTCGAGGATCCGACCCTCAAGGTCCTCTTCCACGTCTATGGCCGCGACGGCGTGATGGGCGCGCTCGAACCCGAGGCCGGCCAGCGCGGGCACGAGATCGGCCTCGTGATCGAGACCATCGCCGGCGACCAGGAGCTTGCCCACGCGGCGTGCCACAACGCCAGCGGCCGGCTTCTGCATCTCCACTACGAGAACCAGTACAACACCTCCGGTAACCTGGCGTTTCTCTATTCCCCTTCGGAGATCGACGCGGGGCCGGCGTACGTCTTCTCGGCTTATCACCTCATGAAATTGACGGGGCCGATGGAAATCTTCCCGACCCGGATCGAGGATCTTTGAGATGCCGCAGATGAAGCCGCTCCGTGACCTCGCCAAGGTCGTCCGCAGCAAGAATGCCGGGCCCTATCGCCTGACGATCGACGTCATGTTCGCGACCACCGAAGCCTACGAGGCGGTCCGCGACACCGGCGCCATCAACGAGGATGCCGTCGCCGCCGCCTACGGCATCCCTGTCTCCTCCGTCTCCTCGCTCTACGCGGTGGACATGGCGAACGCCTACAAGATCACGCTCGTGCGCCCGATCGCCCAGTGCGATCCGGGGGAGAGCGACGTCTATGGCTGCCAGCAGCACGTGCCGATCCTCAACCTCGCCATCCCCGCGGCCTGATCGATGCGGATCAAGAACACCTGGGCGCTGGTTCTTCTCGGGCTGCCGGTCGCGTTCCTGACGGCGTTCTTCATCGTGCCGTTCCTGGTCGTCGTCGTGACCAGCCTGAAGGACGCGGAAGGGGCGTGGACGGGGGCGAACTACGCCCGGATGCTCGGCGACGTCTACTATCTGGAGACGATGCTCGTGACGCTGCGCATCGCGCTCTGGGTCGTGATCACCACCTTCGTCATCGGCTATCCGCTCGCCTACTACATGACGATGGTCGTCAAGAACAAGCTGATCCGGCGGCTGTTTTACGTCATCATCGTCGTGCCGCTGTTCACCAGCAACATCGTGCGCGCGTTCGGGTGGATCGTGCTTCTCGGACGGCGCGGCCTCGTCAACGACGCGCTGCTCTCGCTCGGCATCATCGAGCGGCCGATCCTGTGGCTCTACACCGAGACCAGCATCGTGATCGGCCTCTCCTACATCATGACGCCGTTCATGGTGCTGACCATCGCGAGCGTGCTGCAGAATATCGACCGCTCGCTGCTCGACGCCGCGCGCGACCTCGGCGGCAGCGCGCCGGCGACCTTCTGGCTGGTGACCTTCCCGCTCTCCATTCCGGGCGTCGTGGCGGGCTCGCTGATCGTCTTCACCCTCAGCGTCAGCGCTTACGTCACCCCGGCGATTCTCAGCGGCGGCAAGGTGATCGTGATGCCGATGCTGATTTTCCAGCAATACGCCTCGGTGTTCAATTTCCAGTTCGGCGCGACGCTCGCGGTCGGGCTCCTGGTGACGACCTTCATCATCATCATCGCCTACCTCTTCTGCATCGAGCGCAAGGGGAAGACAGCATGAGCGTGGTCTCGTCAGCCGCCCCCGCGCCGCGACCGCGGCGGCGCCTCCGCCTCAGCCCCGCGAGCGTTGCCATCGGCGCATTCGCGTGGGCGGGCCTCATCTTCATGGCGCTGCCGCTCGTGGTGATCATCTCGGCCTCCTTCACGGAGACCGAATATCTCGCCTTCCCGCCGCACGGCTTCACATGGCGCTGGTACGGCGCCTTCCTCGGCGACCCGTCCTACATCCATTCGATCGTGCTCAGCGCGAGCCTCGCGGTCGGCGCGACGATCGGGGCGACGCTCCTCGGCGTCCCGGCCGCGCTTATCCTCGCGCGCGTGCCCTTTACGGGGTCGAAGGCGATCGCGGCGCTCTTCCTGTCGCCGCTCATCCTGCCGGTCATCGTGATCGGCGTTGCGATCCTCCAATACGCCTCGGCGCTCGGCTTCGCGCGCACCTTCACGGCGCTCCTCGTCGGCCACATCGTGATCGTGATGCCCTACATCGTGCGCACGACGCTCGCCGCGCTCGCCGGCTTTCAGATCTCGATGGAGGAGGCGGCGCAGGATCTCGGCGCCAGCGCGACCGAGACCTTCTTCCTGGTGACGCTGCCGCAGATCAAGCCGGGGCTCATCGCCGGCTGCATCTTCGCGTTCATCATCTCGTGGATCAACGTGGAGCTCAGCGTCTTCAACACGACGGCGAACCTCCTCCCGATCCCGGTCAAGCTCTTCAACTACATCCAATACAACGTCGATCCGATGATCGCCGCGGTGTCGGCCGGCACGATCTACGTGTCGATCGTGATCGTCGTCATCGTCGACTGGACCATCGGCATCGACAAGGTCACCGGCACCCGATGAGCCAGCGCACCCCGTTCCCTTTCAACGAGATTGGAATGTCATGCTCACTTCGCGACTGATCCACACGATCGACTCCCACACCGGCGGTGAGCCGACCCGTCTCGTGATGAGCGGCATTCCCGTGCGCGGCAGCACGCTGCTCGAGCAGCGCGAATATATGCGCAACAATTGCGATGCGCTGCGCGCCGCCATCACCCGCGAGCCGCGCGGCCATCGCGGCATGTTCGGCGCCGTGGTCTGCCCGCCGACCCGCCCTGAGGTCGATTTCGGCATCATCTGGTTCGACCATGACGGGCGCTATCTCAACATGTGCGGCCACGGCTCGATCGGCATCGGCATCACCGCCGTCGAGTGCGGCCTGGTGCCGGTCGTGGAGCCGGTGACGACCATCAATGTCGACATGCCGGCCGGGCTCGTCACGATCGAGGTGAAGGTCGAGAACGGCCGCGCCGTCGACGCGACGATCACGAACGTCCCGTCCTTCCTCTACATGAAGGACAAGCGGATCAATGTGCCGGGCTATGGCGATCTCGACGTCGACATCTCCTTCGGCGGCTCCTTCTTCGGCGCGATCCGCGGCGAGCAGATCGGCGTCGAGGTGGTGCCCGAGAACGTGCGCGAGCTGGTCGCCGCGGGCCTTGCCATCCGCGACGCCTTCAACGCGCAGGTGAGCGTCGCCCACCCGACGCTCGATCACATCCGCTCGGTCGACCTCGTGACCATCTACGGGCCGGGCAAGGCGCCGGGCGCGAAGTACAAGAATATCCACGTCTTCAGCGACGGCTCGTTCGACCGCTCGCCCGGCGGCACCGGCACCTCGCACATGATGGCGCTCCTGATCGGTCGCGGCGAGATGGCGCCGGACGAGAAGATCATCTCCGAAGGCATCACCGGATCGACCTTCCGCGGCTCGATGTCGGGCCCGGTGAAAGTCGGCGAGTTCGACGCCTACATCCCCCGCTTCACCGGCGAGGCCTACGTCACCGGGATCCATCAGTTCGTGATCGACCCGAAGGACCCACTCCAGGAGGGCCTTTCCATTGGCTGAACCGGCAATCGCCGATCCGGTCCCCGATGCCGGCGCGCTCGGGGATCTGCGCGTCCTGGAGCTCGGCTCGATGCTCGCCGGCCCCTTCGTCGGCAGCCTCCTCGGCGATTTCGGCGCCGAGGTGATCAAGATCGAGAAGCCCGGCAAGCCCGACGCGCTGCGCGAGTGGCCGCCCCACAAGGGGGAGGTGCCGCTCTGGTGGAAGACGATGGCGCGCAACAAGCGCCTCGCGACGCTGGACCTCTCCAATCCCGGCGCGCGCGACGTGGCGCTCCCGCTGATCGGTCGCGCCGACATCGTGATCGAGAATTTCCGCCCCGGCACGATGGAGCGCTGGGGCTTCGACCCAGCGGTTCTCGCCGAGACCTTCCCGCACCTCATCTGGGTGCGCGTCAGCGGCTATGGGCAGACCGGCCCCTATGCGGGGCGCGGCGGCTACGCGACGATCGCGGAGGCCTATAGCGGCCTTGCCTCCTTCGCGGGCTATGCCGACCGGGGGCCGATGGTCTCCGCCTTCCCGATGGGCGACTATCTCGCCGGCACGTTCGGGGCCTACGGGGCGCTCGCCGCCGTCCACGCGCGTGGACGCACCGGGCGCGGGCAGGTGGTCGATGTCAGCCTCTTCGAGCCGCTCCTGCGCATCATCGAGTCGGTCGCCGTGCGCTACGACCAGACCGGCGCGCTGAAGCCCCGCCTCGGCAACCAGATGGAAGAGGACGTCCCGCGCAACATCTACGCGACCTCGGACGGCCACATCGCGGTGAGCTGCGGCTCGCAGCGCATCTTCGAGAACCTTCTCAGCGCCATGGACCGGCTCGACCTCGCCACCGATCCGCGCTTCGGCTCGATGGCCGCGCGGGTGGAGCACCGCGACGCGATCGACGCCATCGTCGGCGACTGGATGAAGGGGGTCGACACCGACACCGCCGAGGCGCGCCTCTCCAGCGCCGGCGTGGTGGCGGGGCGGGTCAACGACATGGCCGCCGTCATGGACGATCTCCACATCGCCGCGCGGCAGGCCTTCGCCACCGTCGCCGACCCCGATCTCGGCCCAGTGCGCATGCCCGCGCCCGTGCCGCGCCTCTCGGAAACGCCGGGCCGGATCAAGTGGGCCGGCAAAACCTCCGGCGCGGACAACGACTACGTCTTCCGCGACATCCTCGGCCTCGCGCCCGCGAAGATCGCCGCGCTCAGCGCCTCCGGCCTCATCTGACATCCCGACAAAGTATTCCGCACCATGTCCTCACGCCTCCTTCCCCGCGATATCGGGATCCTCGGCTATGGCTCGACGCAATACGTCAAGAAGACCCAGAAGCCGCTGATCACCGAGCTCGCGGAGGCCGGCCGCGCCGCACTCGCGTCCGCGGGCCTCAAGAAATCCGACATTGACGGCATCGCCATCGGCGCCTTCGAACTGCCGCCCGACAACACCGTCACCACCGCCGAGCAGCTCGGCCTCTCGCCCTCCTGGGCCTATCTCACGACGGGCGGCGGGGCGGGTCCGGTCGCCTCTGTGATCCAGGCGATCCGCGCCATCGAGGCCGGGCAGGCGACCACGGTCCTGTGCGTCGCCGGGGACGTCTACGATGTCGACGGCCTCTTCAAGCTCCTCGACAATTTCGGCGACGCGCTCACGAGCTACGGGACGCCCCACGGCTTCGGCGGGGCGAACGGGCTCTTCGGCATCGTCCAGCGCAAGCACATGGAGACCTACGGGACGCGGCGGGAGGATCTCGGCCGCATCTCGGTCGACCAGCGAGCCAATGCGCGCGCCAATCCGGCGGCGCTCCTGCGCGGCCCGATGACGATCGACGATTATCTCAACGCGCGCATGATCGCCGACCCCATCCGCCTCTTCGACTGCGTGCTTCCGTGCGCGGGCGCGGAGGCGGTGATCGTCGGCGCGCTCGACCGGGCGCCGGCGGGCAAGGGCGTGCGCGTCCTCTCCGGCTACGAGCAGCACAACCATCCGGCCGGCGAGATCAGCCCGCTGCGCGGCGGCTGGGAGCTCTTCCGCGACCGCCTCTATGACGATGCCGGCCTCGGCCCCAAGGACATGCAATTCGTCCAGGCCTATGACGACTATCCGATCATGGCGGCGATCCAGATCGAGGATCTCGGGTTCTGCGAAAAGGGGGAGGTCGGCCCCTTCCTCGGCGCGAACACCATGACATTCGACGGCTCGTTCCCGCTGAACACCGGCGGCGGTCAGCTCTCCTGCGGCCAATGCGGGGCGGGCGGGGGCATGATCGGCCTCACCGAGGCCGTGCGCCAGCTCCGCCATGAGGGGGAGGGGCGTCAGGTTCCGAACGCCACCCGCGGCCTCGTCTCCGGCTATGGCATGATCGGCTACGGCCACGGCCTCTCCACCAGCAGCGTCATCCTGGAGCGCGCATCGTGAGCGACCCCACCCTGAAGGACTACCCGCAGCCGCGCAGCCATCCGCACAACCGCCCCCTCATCGAGGGCTGGAAGGAGGGCAAGCTCCTCCTCCAGCATTGCGGGGATTGCGGCGCGGTCGTGTTCTATCCGCGGCAATTCTGCCCCGACTGCTGGTCCGACGCGCTCGAATGGCGCCAGGCGAGCGGGCGCGGCACGGTCGTGTCCTATTCGCTGGTCCACCGGCCGAACATGCCCGTTTTCCTCGACGAGGTGCCCATCGTCCTCGCCGAGGTGAAGCTCGCGGAGGGGCCGCCGATGCTCACCCGCATCGTCCATGTCGACGCTGGAACGGTTTACTCCGGAATGCCCGTAGAAGTGGTGGCGCCGGACGAGGCGGCGCGCTATCCCCTGCCTACGTTTCGACCTGCGACACTCTGATTCCTAGTCTGGGCGCTCACAAGGTCCTCCAACGCGTGAGGCGTGAATGCGCAGGCTCCATTCTTTCGTCTGGGTTGCGCCAGTCCATTCGTTACCGGTGGTGTGCGCGCTTGCCGTTCTCTCGCGCACGCTGCTCGTTACGCTCATCCCGCTGACCGCCTACGCCCAGCTCGGCTCGGCCGAGCGGGTGAGCGTCCTCTACCTTATCGCGAGCTTCACCGGCGTCGGGGCGAGCCTCACGATGCCGCTCGTGACGGGCCGTCTCGGGCGCGCCGCGTCGATGGTGCTGTGCACCACCGTTGCGTGCACGGCAGGCGTCCTCCTCGCCTTCGGCAACACGTCGATCTTCATTGTCGGGATGGGCCTGCAGATCTTCTCGACAACGGCGTTCGAGATCGTCCTCGCGCTCTATATCCAGGACAAGATCCCCCGCAGGCAGCTCGCCCAGTTCGAGCCGTGGCGTGTCTTCCTCGCGGCCTCCGCGTTCATGTCGGGCCCCTGGCTCGGGGTCTGGATCGCGCAGTCGGTCTACTGGCTGCCCTACGCGATCAGCGGCGTCGCGGCGATCGCCGCCACGGCGCTCGTGCTGACGCTGCCATCGCTCGCCGAGACGCGGGTGCGGACGGCGAAGCGCACGCCCTTCAACCCGGCCGCCTTCGCGCGCCGCTATTTCCGCCAGCCGCGGCTGCGCCTCGCATGGCTCCTCGCGATGGGGCGGTCCTCGTGGTGGGCGCTCTTCATCCTCTACACGCCGCTCTTCGCGGTCTCGTCGGGGCTTGGCCCGGAGGTCGGGAGCGCGCTCGTCTCGATCGGGTCGGGTGCGCTGCTCCTCGTCCCGATCTGGGGCATGATCGGCCGGCGCATCGGCCTGCGGCGCCTCCTCGCCATCGGCTATGTGCTCACGGGGACGGCGACCTTCCTCGCGGGTCTCACGACCGGTGAGCCTTGGATCGCGGGCGGGATGCTGGTCGCCGCCGCGGTCGCCGCGAGCGTGGTCGACGCGGCGGGCAACGTCCCTTTCCTGCGGGCGGTGCGTTCCTATGAGCGGCGGGAGATGACGTCGGTCTTCACGACCTATCGCGACACCGCCCAGATCATGACACCGGCCTTCGGCGCCGCCCTCATCTCGATCGGCGGCTTCGCGAGCGTCTTCGCCATTGGCGGCGTCCTGTGGGTGGGCCTCGCCCAATATTGCCGCTTCCTGCCCCGCCGCCTCTGAAGCGGGGCGGGCGCGCGCCTCAGACGGCGCCCTCCGCGCGCAGCCGGTCGACATCGCTCGCCCCGTAGCCGAGCTCGCGCAGGATCGCGTCGCTGTCGCCGCCGAGCGTCGGCGCGCCTGTGGGCGGCACATGGTGGCCCCGCATCTTGATCGGCAGGCCCACGAAGCGCCCGTCCGACCCCGGCGCGACCGGCTCCACCATGGCGCGATGCTTCACCTGCGGATCCTCCAGCGCCTCGGCGACGGTGTTGACCCGGCTCACCGGCACGTCCGCCGCCTCCAGCCGCTCCAGCCATTCCGCCTGCGGGCGGGTCGACAGCACCGCCTGGAGCATCGGCTCCAGCGCGCTGTGGTGCGCGTTGCGGGCGGAGCCGTCGACGAAGCGCGGATCGGCGACGAGCGCCTCCACACCAAGGGCGCCGCACATGCGCTCCCACTGCGCGTTGGTGTCGACGCAGATGGCGATGGGGCGGTCGGCGGTGGCGAAGACCTGGAAGGGGGCGACCAGCGGATGGCGGCTGCCGAGCCGCCCCGGCGTCTCGCCGACATTCAGCACGCGCGCGACGGCGTTCTCCATCAGCGCGAGCTGGCAGTCGAGCATCGCGACGTCGAGGTGCGTGCCCTCGCCGGTGCGGTGCCGGCTCTCGATCGCGGCGAGGATGCCGATGACGGTGAAGAGGCTCGCCCCGATGTCGCCGATGGAGGTGCCGACGCGGCAGGGGCCGCCGTCCGGCTCGCCGGTGATGCTCATCATGCCGGAGAGTGCCTGCGCGATCACGTCGAAGGCGGGCTTGTCCCGGTAGGGGCCGTCCTGGCCGAAGCCGGAGATCGAGGCGTAGACGAGGCGCGGATTGACCGCCTTCATCGCCTCGTAGCCGAGGCCGAGCCGGTCCATCACGCCGGCGCGGTTGTTCTCCACGAGAACGTCGCTGCGGGCGACGAGCGCGCGGAAGACGTCCTGCCCGGCGGGTGATTTGAGGTTTAGCGTCAGGCTGCGCTTGTGGCGGTTGACGCTCGTGAAATAGAGGCTCGCGTCCTCGAAGAAGGGCGCGATGATGCGGGTAAAATCACCCGCGCCCGGCCGCTCCACCTTGATGATCTCGGCCCCCAGCGCCCCGAGCACCCAGGTGCAGTAGGGGCCGGAGAGCATGTGCGTGAGGTCGAGCACGCGGATGCCCGCGAGCGGGCCCGTCGGTGCCGTGTCTTCGGTCTTCATTCCAGTCATTCCTGAAGGTGGCGGCGCCGGTGTCAGCGCCCGGACCAGACCGGGCGGCGCTTTTCGAGAAAGGCGCTCACGCCTTCGGCGTAGTCGGCGGAGGTGTAGCAGCGGGCGATGAGGTCGTCGTCCGGGATCGCCCCGATCGCCGCCTCCCGCATCCGCCGCATGGCCTCCTTGGTCGCGCCGAGCGTCAGCGGTGCGAAGCTCGCGAGTTCGAGGGCGACCTCTGCGGCGCGCGGCAGGAGCGCGTCGTCCGTCTCGCTCACCTCGCGCACGAGGCCGGTCTCCAGCATCTCCGGCGCCTGCCAGAGGCGCGCGCTGAAGATCATGTCCTTCGTGCGCCCCGGTCCGACGAGATCGGCAAGGCGCGAGAGGTTGCGCACCGTGAGGCAGTTGCCGACGGTGCGCGCGATCGGGAAGCCGAAGCGGGCGGACGGCGCGGCGATGCGCACGTCGCACGCCGCCGCGAAGATCGCGCCCGCGCCGATGCACGGCCCGGCGATGGCCGCCACCGTCGGGAGCGCGAGCGCTTCAAGTGCGGCGACGACCGACTCGGCGTGCGCTTCGAGCGCGAGCGAGGAGTCGAGCCCGGTGCTGGCGCCAAGGTCGCCGAAATCGGACCCCGCCATGAACGCGGCGCGCTTGCCCGGCGCGCCCGTGAAGACGACCGCGCCCACCTCCCGCGAGGCCGCGAGCTCGGCGAAGAGGGCGAGGAGGATCTCCTCCATCTCGTGCGTCATCGCGTTCATCGAGGCGGGACGGTTGAAGACGACCCACTGCACGGCCCCATCGCGCATGCAGTGGATTGGCGGGGATCCCTCGGGGACCGGGAGTGGCGTGGCGCTCATGCCTGGGTTTTCCGTGGGTGTGGGGGCGGGCGGCGTCAGTAGTCGCCGGTGGTCGCGCCGCCGTCGGTGACGAGGGTCTGACCGGTCATGTAGCTGGCGTCGTCGGAGGCGAGGAAGGCGACGACCGCCGCGATCTCCGCAGGCTGGCCGATGCGGCCGATCGGGGTCTTGTCGGCGTAGCTCTGGCGCAGCGCATCGGGCACGTCGGCGAGGATCGCGGTGTCCACCACGCCCGGCGCGACGGCGTTGACGAGGATGCCCCGCTTCGCGCCTTCGAGCGCCGCGGTGCGCGTGAGACCGACGATGCCGGCCTTCGCCGCCGCGTAGTTGGCCTGACCGAACGAGCCGAAGACGGCCGTCGACGCGATGTTGACGATCCGGCCCCAGCCGCGCGTGCCCACGAGCTTGAAGGCGGTCTGGCAGCCGAGCCATGTGCCGCGGAGGCTGATGTCGATGACGCTCTGCCACTCCTCGTCGCTCATCTTGGCGAGCGTGCGGTCGCGGACGATCCCGGCGAGGTTGACGACGATGTCGACCCCCGCGAACGCATCCGGCAGCGCGGCGACCATCGCCTCCCAGCTCGCCCGCTCGGCGACGTCGAGCGTGACCCCATGGGCCGCGAAGCCGTCGGCCCGGAGCGCCGCCGCGACGCTTTCGGCCGCAACGCCGTCCCGGTCGGCGACGATGACGGCCGCGCCCTCGGCCGCGAGCCGGGTGCAGACCGCGCGGCCGATCCCACCGCTGCCGCCGGTGACGAGCGCGACATGGCCGCCGAGCCGTGTGCAGGTCATGACAGATCCTCCGCCGGCCGGCGCGCGACGAGGAAGGTGTCCTCGCCGTCCTGCACCGTGACGCCGTCCTGTTTCTTGAGCCGCATCGCGACGCGCACGACGCCGCGGTCCGGCTTTGAGGCGCTCGGCCGGACCTCCAGCACCTCCGCCTCCACCTGGAGCGTGTCGCCGGCCATCACCGGGCCGACGAAGCGGCGGCGCGTCTCCAGGAAGGCGAGGATCGCGAAATCGTCGACCGTGGAGCGCATCCCCGTGCTCATCGCGTGGCCGAGCATCCCGTGGGCGATCGGGCGGCCGAACGGGGTCGCCTTCGCGGCCTCGGCGTCCATGTGGAGCGGGTTGAAGTCGCCGGTGAGGCCGGCGAAGAGCACGATGTGCGTCTCCGTCATCGTGACGCGGGTGGATAGATAGACCGCGCCCGGCTCGATATCGTCGAGATAGAGCGTGCTCATGCGCTGACCCTCTCGGTGAAGACCGGCAGGCTGATCGTCTCGTTGAGGTCCTCGAAGCTCACCTCGACGGGGAGGCCGATCGCGAGCCGATCGTCCGGCACGTCGACGAGATGGGTGAAGACGAGCGGCCCTTCCTCGAGCTCGACGAGCGCGCAGACATAGGGGGTGGGGATGCCCTCGCCGCCATAGTGGACGACTGAGTAAGAGAAGACGGTGCCCTTGCCGGATGCCTCCACCCACTCCGGCGTCTCGTGCGGGGCGGCGAGCGAATGGGCGCGCGGATACCACTGGAACGCGCCGGTGCGCGGGCACTTCTGGAGGAGGAGGCGCTTTTCCCGCGCGGCCTGCCAGAAGGGCTCGGTCAGCGCGTCGGGGACCGGGAGGGTGCGCTCGGTCATGGTGTGGGCCTCCTGCGGTGCGTGTCGTGGCGGGGCATCGGGCGCGGGCTCAGACGGCGAGGATCGCGGTGGCGGCCGCGCAGAAGGTGCCGCCGAGGCCGTGGACGAGTGCGGTGCGCGCATCCTCGACCTGCACGCCGGGGCCTTCCCCGCGAAGCTGCCGCACACCCTCGATCATCGCGAAGATGCCGCGCTTGCCGGGGTGGTTGGAGGAGAGGCCGCCGCCGTCGGTGTTGGTCGGCAGGCGGCCGCCGATGCCGAGATGGCCGGCCTCCACGAACGCGCCGCTCTCGCCCTTGCCGCAGAAGCCGAGGTCTTCGAGCGCCAGCATGGGAGTGATGGTGAAGGCGTCATAGATCTCGGCCACATCAATCGAATCGTGCGCGATCCCGGCGTCCGCGAACGCCTTCGCGCCGGAGATCTTCGCGGGGGTCGTCAGGTCCTTCGGGATCTGGCTCACCCCGGTGCGCGCAATCGCGCTCCCGAACCCCGTGATGTGGACGGGGCGCTTGCGGCAATCGCGCGCCCGCTCACGGCTCGTCATCACGATCGCGCCGCCCCCGTCGGTGACGACGCAGCAATCGAGCTTGTGGAGCGGGGAGGCGATCATCGGCGAGGCGAGCACGTCGTCGACGCTGATCGGGTCGCGGAAGCGGGCGTCGGGATTGTTGGCGGCGTGGGCGCGGAAGGTGACGGCGACCTGCGCGAGCTGCTCCGGCGTCGTCCCGTAGACGTGCATGTGACGCTGGGCGAAGAGGCCGTAGGTGGCGATGATGGTCGGTCCGTAGGGGAGCTCGAACTGGCCGGGGCCGGCCGGCAGCACGAACGGATCGAAGGAGGGCGTCGTCAGCGGCCACCAGCGCGGCGCGGAGGCGTAGGAGATGACCACGACCTCGGCGAGGCCGGCCGCGATGGCGGCGGCGGCCTGCCCGGCATGCACGATATAGGAGCAGCCGCCGACATCGGTGCTGTTGAAATAGGTCGGCGTGATGCCGGCATATTCGGCGAACTCGGTCACGCTCGTGACGCCGCCGCCCTCGGCCCAGTCGCTGGAGGCGACGCAAAGCCCGTCGACGTCGGAGAGGGCGAGCCCGGCATCGTCGAGCGCGGCGGTGACGCACTCCATCTGGAGCGCGAACGGGTGCTTTTGCGGGGCGCGCCGCGACGGGTGCTCGTAGACTCCGACGATGGCGGCCTTCTCCGTGGCGTCGCTCAATCTCTGCTCCGGGCGGTTGCAATCCGTTGACGTACGTCCACCATAAGCACCGGTAGAGGGGCGAAAAGCAGTTCGTGTGGGTGCAGTTGGTGCAGAAAATGCACGGATGGCCCGACCGACGCCAACCGCACGAGAGGGATCATGTCCAATATGCGCCGCCGGCTCCCGCCGCTGATCGCGCTGCGCGCCTTCGAGGCGTTCGCCCGCACCGGGGTCGTGCGCACGGCGGCGGAGGAGCTCGCCGTGTCGCACACGGTGGTGAGCCGCCACATCCAGAATCTGGAGGCCGCGCTCGGCGCGAAGCTCGTCAAGAAATCGGGCCGCGGGCTGGAGTTGACCTTACAGGGCGTGCGCTACGCCTCACACCTCACCGAGGCGTTCAACCTCATCGCCGAGGCGAGCGACGAGGTCTGGCGTGGGCCGGAGGAGCCGATCCACGTCTGCTGCATGGCGGGCCTTGCCTCCCGCCGGCTCCTCGGGCGGCTGCCGAAGCTCGAGGCGCGGCTCGGCGGGCAGGAGGTGATCCTGGAGCCGATGACGCGGCGCGCGAACTTCGCCCGCGGCGAGGCGCACGCCGAGATCACCTATCTCGTCCATCCCGAGTGCGGTCCGGGGCTTCGCATGGAGCTTCTGTGCCGGCCGCGGATCGTCCCGATCGCGAGCCCGTCCTTCCTCGCCGCCCACCCGTCGGTGAAGACGGTCGGGGACCTCCTGTCGCTGCCGCTGATCCACGAGCGGTCGACGCGCGAATGGCAGACGTGGCTCGCCCAGCTCGGTGAGACGCGCACGGCGCGCCTGCGCGGCCCGCGCCTGTGGCACGGCCACATGACGATGGAGGCGGCGCTGATCGGCCAGGGCGTCGCGCTGGTGAGCGAGCTTCTGGCGGAGGACCGCGTCGCGGCGGGCGACCTCGTGGAGGTGATCCCGAGCGCGGTCTATCTCGGCGGCTATTATTTCATTGCCCCGGCGCGCCGGTGGAACGACCCGCCGATCGCGAGCCTCTTCGCCTGGCTCGCGGAGGATCTCGCCAATCCCTCCCGCCGGGTGGGGGAAGGGGCGGTGCGGCCCGTGTCCGACGTCGAGGCGTGAGGCGATCCGGGGCTTCGGGGCGTCACCGGCGTGCCGGTGTGGGCGCGAAAATCCTATTGGATGCAGTCATTTGAACTGATCTCTTTATTAGCCAGTTTTCGCCCAGATAGACTTGTTCCAAAAGATTAGAGCCGCGCGGAAATCTGTCTGCGGTGTCCATCCTCCACGGCATCAAGAACTGCGAGAGGCGCGACAGAAGTCGTGCCGATCATGCGCGCGGGAGATGCCTTTTCCTGGAGTGGATTGTCGGGAGGTTGCCAAGAATGGCGTGTCGATGGTGACCGAATGTCATCGTCGTTGACTCCATACGGAACGATCGACAATCTATTTCGACATGTATGAAGGGAAATACGACGTAATTCTGCATTGTTGACGATAGATTATTTGTATTATTTCGGTGGTTCGACTTTGCGGGTGCGTTGTCGCCATTGCGGCCTTGGTTCTTGGAACGTGTGCGGGACAATAACGGAGAACGACTTGTGACGATGCGATACAGAACACTCTCTATTCTGGCGGCCGTCTCGGTTGCCTTTCTGGTGCAGCCGGCCGTTGGCGAGGAGCAGCACTGCAAGCTGTATCCGAACGGGGGACTTCTCTCCCAATCCTATGAGCTCGTCGGCGAGGCGGCCTGCAAGGCGTCGTGCTCGCAGACCAACGGGTGCACCGCCTGGTCCTACACGCCGCACAATTTCAATCCCAAGAACGGGCCCGGCGAATGCCGCCTCATGGCCGAGGTCGCGGAGGAGGTCGCGGACGCGCGCGACTATTGCGGCCGCATGTGAGTGCGCCCTTCAGGCCCTCGCCGTTGGACGAGCAATCGATTGCCCGATGGCGAGGGGCGAAGAGGGTGATTGGCTACGGCCGGTCCGGCGTTCGATCGGCCCGAACGAAGATCAGCACTTGAGGAAAACGCCCGTGATGAAGATGTTTTGGATTGCGGCCATCGCGCTTGGCATGGCCACCCCGACGCTTGCGCAGGACTACGAGCATTGCTCGATCACGCCGGTGGATCAGGTCGGTTTCATCGACAGCTTCACCGCCATCGACGATTGCGTCGCGGCGTGCAAATCGACAGAGGGCTGCGACAGCTGGTCGTTCCGCCCGCACAGCTTCGACAAGTCGATGCCGGGCCAGTGCAAGCTGATCAAGGGCGTCTTCAAGAAGGAAGAGACCGACAAGTCCTTCTGCGGTCAGCTATGACCGCCACGGCCCGGCATCGACACGCAAGGCGCCGGGCCGCCGCGATCGCGCTCGCCACGGCGCTGTCCGGGGCGATCCACGCCCCGGAGGCCCGCGCGGAGGGGCCGCTCGCCTTCTCCGACCTCGTCGCGCTGAAGGATGGCGCGGACGCGTGCTGGGTCCGCGACTATGACAACGCCCACCTCGCGCGCCACCCCGACCAGACCGTGACGCGCATGGCGCTGTCGCTCGACGTCTTCCACGACAGCGACCCGCAGACGCCCTCGCTCGGCTTCCTCCTCACCGCGCGGCGGCGGGGCGGGGACGGCGAACCGGGCGCAGTCGGGCGCTGCCAGCAGCGGGATGACGGCGTCGCGTGCTATGCCGAATGCGATGGCGGCGGCTTTCTCCTTCGCCGCGCCTCGTCCCCCGGCGCGATCCTCCTCGACATGCGCCATGTCGGCTGGCTCCGCCTTCACGATTGCGACGAGACCGAGGGCGACACACCGCGCAACCCGCCGCTCACCCCCGGCAAGGACGACGCCGTCTTCCGCCTCGACGCCGCTCCGATGGCGCGCTGCACCGGCCCATAGGCGCGCGCGGTCGAGGCGGCGCGACGCCCATTCCCATCGCCTCGATTGTCCACTATAGTGACGATATGGCCACGGGTGATGTCGACAGGAATATTGGCGCGCGGATCCGGATCGAGCGGGAGAGCCGGGGGTGGTCGCTGACCGAACTCGCGACGCGCGCCGGGATCTCACGCGCGATGATCCACAAGGTCGAGCGTGGGGAGAGCAGCCCCACCGCGCAGCTCCTCGGCAAGCTTTCGGGCGCGTTCGGGCTCAGCATGTCCACCCTCATCGCGCGGGCGGAGACCGGTGAGGGGCGGATGCTGCGGGCCGCCGACCAGCCGACATGGACGGACCCCGAGACCGGCTATGTCCGCCGCCACATCTCGCCGAAATCGGAGCTTCCCCTCGACCTCGTGCGCGTGACGCTCCCCGCCGGCGCGCACGTGCCGATGCCCGCCTCGGCCTACGCCTTCGCGCGCCAGCTCATCTGGGTGCTGGAGGGCGAACTCGTCTTCATCGAGGGCGCGGTGCGCCACGAGATGGCGTGCGGCGACTGCCTGGAACTCGGCCCGCCCATGGACTGCGCATTCGCGAACGAGAGCGCGGCCGACTGCACCTATCTCGTCGCCCTTCTCACGACGGCATAAGGTCCGACGCGTTGCCGGCGATCGTCCACTATGTTAGACGATGCAAAGGGTGAATTCGACGGAGGGCGGGATGGACATTCGCGACGCCGTGGCGGCCGACATCCCCGGCATCACGGCCATCTATAACGACGCCGTCCTCAACACGACGGCCATCTGGAACGAGATCGTGGTGGACGAGGCGAACCGCCTCGCGTGGCTGGAGGCACGCCGGGCGGCCAACTATCCCGTGCTCGTCGCGGCCGGAGCGGACGGGGCGGTCCTCGGCTACGCCTCGTTCGGGGACTGGCGGGCGTGGGACGGCTATCGCCACACGGTCGAGCATTCGGTCTATGTGCGGGCGGGGCAGCGCGGCGCGGGCATCGGCGCGGCGCTGATGGCGGCGCTCATTGACCGGGCGCGCGCGTGCGGCAAGCATGTGATGGTCGCCGGGATCGAGGCGGACAATCTCGCCTCCGTCCGCCTTCATGAGCGGCTCGGCTTCGAGAAGACCGGCCACCTCAAGGAGGTCGGCACCAAGTTCGGCCGCTGGCTCGACCTCGCCTTCCTCCAGCTCACGCTCGACCGGAACGCGCCGCCCGCCGCCTGAACGCGCGCCCCTCAGGGCGCGACGCGCGCGCGGTTGGCCGCCGCGAAATCCTCCAGCGCGGTCGCGGCGCGGCCCAGGAGTCGCGGCAGTTCGTCTCGCACCATGTTGTCGGCCGGGGTGTAGGCGGTGGCGATGTGGGAGAGGTCGAAGGCGCGCCAGTCCGGCAGGCCGGCGGCGAGTAGCCGGGCCTCGAACGCCGCCGGGGCGACCGGCTCGTAGCGCACCTCCCGCCCCGCGACGGCGGCGAAGATGGCGGCGATCTCGGCATAGGTGTGCGCGGCGGGCCCGGTGAGGGCGTAGCGCCTGCCTTCATGGGCGGCGGGGTCGGCGAGGACCGTCGCGGCCGCCGCGCCGACGTCCCCGGTGTCGACGACGGGGAAGCGCGCCGTGCCCATCGGGGCGACGAGGCGGCCCTCGTTGCGCATCATGTCGGCGGCGCGCAGGAGGTTCTGCATGTAGAGGTGCGGCTGAAGGATCGTCCACGCGAAGGGGCCGGACGTCACCATCCTGTCGACCTCCTCATGCTCGCGCATCAGGGCGACGGGGGAGGCGGGCGAGGCGCCGATCGCCGAGAGCTTCACGATGTGGCGCACGCCCGCCCGCTCGGCATGGGCGAGCACGCGGCGGTGCTGGGCGACCGATTCCGGACTGTCCCGCCCGGCGAGAAACAGGGTGTCGACACCGTCGCAGGCCGCGGCGAGGGCGCGATCATCGTCAAAACCGCCGGGGATGATCGCGACGGCGGGCGGAAAGGCGTGCCTGGACGGATCCCGGACCAGCGCCCGGGCGGAGATGCCCTTGGCGAGGAGGCCGGTCAATGCGGCGTTGCCGACCTGGCCGGTCGCGGCTGTTATGAGTATCAAGCTCGATCCTCTCACGTCCCCCGTCGCATAGCGCAAGAAGGCATCCGCAATGAAGGGCTACTGGCTGATCCACGCAACCGCCGTCTCCGACCCGTCGGCGAACGAGACCTACAACCGTCTCTGGAAGCCGATCGCGGAGAAATATGGCGCACGGATCAACGCGCACGGGACGGAGATCATCCACAAGGAGGCGCGGGACTCGGCGCGGGTCGTGACGGTCGAGTTCCCGTCCTACGCGATCGCCAAGGCCTGCTATGAGGATCCTGCCTACCAGGAGGCGCTGGAATACGCGCTGAAGGCCTCGCGGCGCGACCTTCTCATCCTGGAAGGCGAGCTCGCCTAGAAATGAAAAGGGGCGCGCTCGCGCACGCCCCTCGATCGTCCGGCGCGGCCGGGCCGGGTCAGACCGCCGGGAGGCGGTCGATCAGCTTGTCGAGCGTCACCGGATAGTCCCGCACGCGCACGCCGGTGGCGTTGTGGACCGCGTTCGCGACCGCCGCCGACACGCCGCAGAGGCCGAGCTCGCCGACACCTTTCGCCTTCAGCGGGGTCGAGGCCGCGTCGGGCGTGTCGAGGAAGATCACCTCCTGGCTCGGGATGTCCATGTGGACGGGCACCTCGTAGCCGGCGAGGTCGTGGTTGACGAAGAAGCCGTAGCGGGTGTCGACCGCGAGCTCCTCCATGATCGCCGCGCCGACGCCCATGGTCATCGCGCCGATCATCTGGCTGCGCGCCGTCATCGGGTTGAGGATGCGCCCCGCGTCGCAGACGGCCAGCATCCGCCGCACGCGGATCTCGCCCGTATAGGCGTGGACGCCGACCTCGACGAAATGCGCGCCGAAGGTCGCGAGCGAGAATTCGCCGCTGCGGAAATCGCCGAACTCGATGGAATCCTCGGCCGCGATCTCGCCATCGGCGATCGAGCCCAGCGGCCGCGAGGCGTTGCCGATGCGCACCATCCCGTCCTCGAGGACGATCTCGTCCGCTGCGACGCCGAGGTGCTCCGCGATCGCCTCGCGCAGCGCGACGCACGCGGCGTAGACGCCGGCCGTCGCGCTCGCCGCGCCCCACTGGCCGCCGGAGCCGGCCGAGACGGGGAAGCGCGAATCGCCGAGCTCCACCGACACCGCCCCGATCTCGACGCCCAGCACCTCCGCGGCGGTCTGCGCCATGATGGTGTAGGAGCCGGTGCCGATATCGGTCATGTCGGTCTCGACCCGGACCGTCCCGCCCGGCATCAGCACCACGCGGGCGCCGGATTTCGTGGCGGGCGCGCCGCGATAGGCGCCCGCGACGCCGTGGCCGACGAGCCAGACGCCGTCGCGCGTCGCGCCTGGCGCGGTGTTGCGGTCCGCCCAGCCGAAGCGCTCCGCACCGGTCCGCAGGCACTCCACGAAGTGACGCTGCGAGAAGGGAACGCCGCTGCCGGGATTCACCTCGGTGTCGTTGACGACGCGGAACTCGACCGGGTCCATGCCGAGGCGCTCGGCCATCTCGTCCATCGCGATCTCGAGCGCCATGAGGCCCGCGGTCTCGCCCGGCGCGCGCATCGCGTTGGAGTTCGGCAGGTGCATCGGGATGTTGCGCTGGACCATCAGACGGTTCGCGCCGGCGTAGAATTCCTGCGTCGGGGCAATCGCGTTCTCGCCGCCGCGCGCGTGGAGGGCGTTGGAGGCGTTGTCGTGGCCGATCGCGGTGATGCGGCCGTCCCGCTCCGCGCCGATCCGGATGCGCTGGATCGTCATGCCGCGATGGGTCGTGTTGTTCGCGATCATCGGGCGCGGCAGCATGACCTTGACCGGACGGCCGACCTTCTTCGCCGCGAGCGCGGCGAGGACGGCGTCGGCGCGCACGAAGAGCTTCGTGCCGAAGCCGCCGCCGAGGAAGGGGCAGTCGAGGCGGATATTGTCGGCCGGAATGCCGAGCGCCTTCGCCATCGACTGGCGGCCCCACTCGATCATCTGGTTCGAGGTCCAGAGCGTCAGCCGGTCGCCGTCCCACGCGGCGAGCGTCGCGTGCGGCTCCATCATCGCGTGGCTCTCGGCGGGGGTCGTGTAGGTCTCGTCGAGCGTCACGGGCGCGGCGGCGAAGGCGGCGTCGAAATCGCCGACATTCGAGGCGGGCTCGAAGTCGTGATGTCCGGCGGCGTCCACCGCGAGGTCGAACGAGGCGGCCGTGTCGGTCTCGTATTCGACGGTGAGGAGGTTCGCCGCGGCGCGCGCCGCCTCGAAGCTCTCCGCGACCACCACCGCGATCGCCTGGTGGTAGTGAATCACGTCGCGCCCGCCGAAATGGCGCACCGGGTCGTAGGCGAAGAGCTCCTCGATCGGGTCGTGCTCCAGCGTGGTCACGATGCCGACGACGCCCGGCGCGGCCTCGGCCGCGCGGGTGTCGATCGCGGCGATGCGGCCCTTCGCGATCCCCGAGCCCACCGGATAGCCGTAGGCCTGCCCGGCGGCGACGTCGTGCCGCTCATAAGCGTAGGGGGCGGTGCCGGTCGTCTTGCGCGGGCCGTCGATGCGCGGCACCGGCTGGCCGACCACCTTGGCCTTGTCGAAGAGGTTCTCGCCTGCGGGACTGTCGAAACGCATGGTCTACTCCTGCGGCGCGGCAAGGACGGCCGCGAGCGTGCGCTCGGCGAGGGCGACCTTGAAGGCGTTGTGTTCGGTGGGGTTGGCCTCGGCGAGGATCCCCGCCATGGCTGCCGACGCGCCCTCGGGGAGCGCCGCTTCCGCGCCCTCCACGCGCCAGGGCTTCGGCGCGACGCCGCCGAGCGCGACGCGGCCCGACCCGTCCGACTGGACGACGGCCGCGACGGAGACGAGCGCGAAGGCGTAGGACGCGCGGTCGCGGACCTTGTGGTAGGCGTGGCGGCCGCCGATCGGGGCGGGCAGCGTCACGGCGGTAATGATCTCGCCGGGCTCCAGCGCATTCTCCACCTGCGGCGTGTCGCCGGGGAGGGCGTGGAAGTCGGCGATCGGGATCGACCGCGTCGCGCCCTCGGCGTCGGTGGTCTCGACGGTGGCGTCGAGGACGCGCATGGCGACGGCCATGTCGGAGGGGTGCGTCGCGATGCAGGCATCGGACGTGCCGATGATGCCGAGCTGGCGCGAGACGCCCTCGATCGCGGCGCAGCCCGAGCCGGGATTGCGCTTATTGCAGGGCATGTTGGTGTCGTAGAAATACGGGCAGCGGGTGCGCTGGAGGAGGTTTCCGGCGGTCGTCGCCTTGTTGCGCAGCTGCCCCGAGGCGCCGGCGACGAGCGCGCGCGTCAGCACGCCATAATCGCGCCGCACGCGGGGGTGTGCGGCAAGGTCCGTGTTGCGCACCAGCGCGCCGATGCGCAGGCCCCCCTCGTCGGTGTCCCCGATGGTGTCGAGGCCGATGCCGTTGACGTCGATGAGGTGGGTGGGGGTCTCGATCTCGAGCTTCATGAGGTCGAGGAGGTTGGTGCCCCCGGCGATGAATTTCGCGCCCGGCGTCGCGATGGCGGCCGCCGCGGCGGCCTCGGGCGAGGTGGCGCGCTCGTAGGAGAAGGCTCTCATGCTTCGGTCTCCGCGACCTCGTTGATGGCGGCGAGAATGTTCGCGTACGCACCGCAGCGGCAGATGTTGCCGCTCATGCGCTCGCGGATCTCGGCGTCGCTGACCGTGATTTCGGCGTTGATGTCGGCGGTCACATGGCTCGGGATGCCGGCCTTGATCTCGGCGAGGACGGCCTTCGCCGAACAGATCTGGCCCGGCGTGCAGTAGCCGCACTGGTAGCCGTCATGGGCGATGAACGCGGCCTGCATGGGGTCGAGATCGTCGGGCGTGCCGATGCCCTCGATCGTCTCGATCTCGTCGCCCTCGTGCATCACGGCGAGCGTCAGGCAGGCATTGATGCGGCGGCCGTTGACCATGACGGTGCAGGCCCCGCACTGGCCGTGATCGCAGCCCTTCTTGCTGCCGGTGAGCTGGAGGCTCTCGCGCAGCGCGTCGAGGAGGGTGAGGCGGTTGTCGGCGGTGAGCTCACGCGCCACGCCGTTGACGGTGAAGCCCACCTTGGTCGAGACGGCGGCGGCAGGGGCGGCGGCCGCCGCGCGTGCTGCCGGGGCCTGCGCCCGCGCGCCATAGGGCAGCGTGGCGGCGACGGTGGTCGCGGCGCCCGCGACCACCACATGTCGTCGGGTCACGTGGAAATCGGGTCCTTTGGTCATCGATGCCGTTCCTCAGTCTTTGCCCGCCGCAAAGCGGGCCGCAGGGCGAGGCACGCCGCGGCGCGGGCCACCTGCGAATGTCGATCTGGACAAAATCTAGGGAGTCCGGGCCGCCCGATTAGGCGTCCCGCATTCATAGGTCCTATCGGCCCTGCCGATGAACGGAGGCGCGCGCGGGATCGGCGACGAGCCAGATGTCGACGGGCTCGCGCCGGCGGCGAACCGTCGTCGTCGGGCCGCGCACGAGGGTGGGGAGCACGTCGGTGGGCGCGATGCCGCATCGGCGCGCGGCCGCGATGAGGCTGTCGCTCGCGACGAGCCGTGTGTCGAGATCGCGCGTCAGCCGTTCGAGCCGTTCGGCGACGTTCACGGTGTCGCCGAGCGCGGTGAACTCGAGCCGCCGCGCGTCGCCCACATTGCCGACGATCACCTCGCCATAGTGGACGCCGAGGCCGAGCTGCACCGGGGCGCGTCCCTCCGCCGCGCGCTCCTCGTTCCACCGGTCGATCTCGGTGAGCATCGCGGCGGCGCATCGGAGCGCGCGCACCGGGTCGTCGTCGTGTGGCTGGGGCGTGCCGAAATGCACCATCAGCGCGTCGCCGATATATTTGTCGAGCGTGCCGTCGAAGGCGAAGACGGTGCGGGCGAGGCGGCTGTGGAATTCACGCAGGAGCGCGAAGAGGGCCTCGGGCGTCATCTGCTCCGAGGCGGTGGTGAAGGCCACCATGTCGGCAAAGAGGATCGCCGCCTTCTGCCGCCGCGGCTGGTCGAGCGCGGCGGACCCGGCCGTCAGCGTGCCGACGATGTTGGGGGAGAAATAGCGCGAGAGCGCAGCCCGCTCGGCCTCGGCCGCGATCTGGCGGCGCACGAGCGCGCGCGAGCGCCAGACCGCGAGCGTCAGGATCGCGGTGACGAGGACGAAGAAGACGATCTGGTTGACGAGGCTCGTGAGGCTCACCGAGGCGGAGTTCAGATAGATCGCGGCGACGCCGTCAGGCGAGGCGGCGTCCTCCATCACCTGCTGCGCGGTGTGGACGCGCGAGCCCGGCAGCGACGCGACCCAGAGATAGCCCGACGACCATACGAGGGTGACGGCCGCCCCGGTCCAGAGGACGAGCGCGGGCGAATAGCAGAGCGACACGCCGACGAGGAAGACGCCGAGATACATGAAGCTCGGGAGGCGGAGGTTGAGCTGCGCCGTCCACCCCTCGCTCATGAAGGGCGGGGGGAGGATGAGGAGGGTGGTGAGGAGGACGATGTCGGCGAGGAGGAAGAGCGCCGTCAACGAGGTGAGGCGGATGCCCCGCGCGGCGAGGAGGTAGGGCGGGAGGCCGAGGAGGGCGAAGGCCCCGAGCACGGCGAGATACTGGCTGGAGCGCTCGACGGGGATCGTCGCGAGGAGCCAGAGGCCGAGTGCCGCGAGGGCGACGAAGCGCGCGCGGTACATCGTGACGAGGCCTGCCAGTTCCTCGCGGGCGATGGCGGCGCTGACGGAGCCCGGCGTCGGGGTAGCATCACGCATAGGCAAGATAGCGCCCGGCGACGAGCGTGCCGGTCCAGGCGAGCGCGGAGACGCCGCCCGCGATGCGCGCGGCGCGCGGGGGGACGGGGTCGCCGCCCCATGTCGCGACGGTGCGATAGATGCCGCGGTGGAAGACGAGGATGTTGAGGCCCGCGGCGAGGATCAGGCCGAGCTTCCACGGCGCCGCCGCGCTCTCGCCCACCGAGAGGGCGATGCCGGCGAACATCGCGAGGCCGCTGAGGGCGGCGAGCGCGAAGCCCCAGTGGCAGAGCGGGAGGAGGTGTCCGAGCACGGTCGCGACCTCGATCCGCCGGCCCGCGAGGCCCAAAAGGCGCAGGTCCACCGCGATCGCCGGCCCGACGAGGAGCGCGATCGCGAAGATGTGGACGCTTTCGAGGATCGGGTAGAGCTGCGGCACCATCCGGACCGCAGCCCCCGGCGAGGACTGCTCGATTGCGATGAGCATCGTTTCGAGCGTGGCGTTCACCTGGGGCTCCTCCGCGGCGCGTTGCGCGGTTCGGTGCGGTGCGGTGCGGCGCGTCAGTCGGTCGCCGGGACCGGGCGGGAGGGGAAGGCGGTGAGCTGCTGCCAGACGCCCTGGCCGTCGGCGAGCCAGAACATCACCGGCCTAAGGTCGTGGGAGTCGGCGCTGCCGAGATAGCCGAGCACCTCGATCGTCTCGCCTTCGGCGAGCGGCCGGTCGAGCCCCCAGCGCGACATCCAGCCGGGGCCGGCGAGGGTGAGGTGGATCTCCTCGTGCTCGCCCTCATAGGGGCGGGCGGAGGCCATCGTGGCGCCCCCGTCGCGCGGGTCGGCGCCGGGCGGCAGGGGTCGCGCGCGGAAGCCCTCGGGGAGCGCGGCCGGATCGACGCGCAGGGTCACCTCGGAATGCGGGTTGCCCCACCGCACATATGTGACGGTGCCGCGGACATAGTAGGCGTAGCGCGTGTCGAACGAGCTCCACCCGTGGTGGGCCTCGGCGGGCGGGACGGGGCCGGTGAGGCCGAGGGGGACGGCGAGCATCACGAGGAGCGTGGTCGCGGCGAGGGGCTTGCGCATCGGTTGCAGTCTCCGGGATCGGGCGGAGGTCGTCCTCCGCGGCCTGTCGTCCACCCCATCTGGTGCGCGTCATTGCCCGCATTGACCGCCCGCCCCCGGAAGGACTTATGAGCCCGGCTCATGGGCGGGCGGAGGGATCGATCAAGGGCGCGGGGTGAGGCGGATCAGCCGGTCCGCGGACGGGCCGGCGGCGCGCGGCGAGCGGTTCGTGGTGATGAGGTAGAGGGTCTCGCCTGCCGCGATCACCTGCCGGATCCGGTCGCCGCCCGCATAGACGGTCTCCACCCCGTCGCCCGCCGTATTGAGCGCGAGGAGCGCCCGTTCGCGGAGCGAGGCGACGAGGAGGCTTCCGCCCGCGAAGGTGGCGCCCGATGGCGCCCAGGTGCTGCGGCCGGAGTGGACGAGCGGCTTCTCCATCCCCGCCCGCGTCTCGTCGCCGGAGACCAGCGGCCAGCCATAGTTGGCACCGGCGCGGACGCGGTTGATCTCGTCGTGCCCGGACTGCCCGTGCTCGGCGACATGGAACGCGCCCGCCGCGTCCCAGGCGAGGCCCTGCGGGTTGCGGTGGCCGTAGGAGTAGACGAGCGAGCCTGGGAACGGGTTGTCGGGCGGGACGGCGCCCTCCGGCGTCATCCGCAGGATTTTGCCCGCGAGGCTCTCGCGGTCCTGCGGCAGGTCATAGTCCTCGGTCCAGCCGGTGGTCGCGTAGAGGTGACCGTCGGGGCCGATGGCGATGCGGCCGCCATTGTAGAGCGGGTGGCCGGGGATGGCGTCGAGGAGGACGCCGGTCTCCGCCCAGCGCGCGCCGTCGAAGTGCGCGGCGATGATCCTGTTCGCCGGTCCCGTGGGGCTGGTGGTGGAGTGGTAGAAGAAGGCCCGGCCGCTCTCCGCGAAATCCGGGGCGAGCGCCAGGCCGAGGAGGCCCGCGCCGTTCTCGCTGCGGATTGGCTCACGAGTCTGGAGCGGGATCCGCCGGACCGCGCCGTCCGCTACCATGACGATGAAGCCCGCCTTCTCGGTGATGATCAGCGTCTCGCCGGAACGGGCGATGTCCCACGGATAGTCGAGCCCGTCCGCGACCGTTTCGGCCGTCCAGGCCTGCGCCGCCGCGGGCGCTGCGCCGAGGAGAAGGGAGAGGGCGGCCGCCAGGAGGACGGGCGACAGGGCGGCGCCTGCGCATTTCATCATGATGGTTCTCTCGGATGGGTTGGTCAGTCGGCCCGCTCGATCCGCGCCTGGAAGCTCGGTTTCGCGGCGAGGCGCGCGACATCGCCGTCGATCCGGCCGAGCCGGACGAGGCCGCGCGAGTAGCCGAAATCGCGGTAGAAGATCGCGAGATTGCCCCACGGCGCGAAGTAGGCGATGTCGCCGATCTCCGGGTCGATGCCCTCCGGCGCGCCCTCGGTGGAGAGGCGCTTGGGGAGGTCCGCCACCTTCTCGGTGCGGTGATAGTCGCCGAGCGTCAGGTCGAGCGGCAGGAGGGCGGCGAAGTCGCGCGCCGCCGCCGAACTCTCCAGCGTCGCGGCGAGGGGCTCGCCGTCGAGGATGATGCGAATCTTCATGGTGCCTTCGGTGAGTGGATCGGCGGCGACCGGCGACGCGAGGAGAAGCGCCGCCGTGGCCGCCAGAAGGGTGATGGATCGGGTCATGGCCGCTCCTGCGTGGCGATGGGACGAGTCCCATTGCGGGCGATCCCGACCACGAGAGCGCCGAGCACGGAGAAGCCCGTCGTGATGAGGACGATCGCGTTCCACCCGTCGAGGAGGCCCGCGATCCCGCCGGTCTCGCTGCCGTGCGCCATCAGGATCGCGCCGAGCGTGATGCCGATCGCGGAGCCGAGATAGCGGGCGGTGTTGTTGGCGCCCGAGCCCATCGCGCTGCGGTCGGGCGGGACGGTGGCGACGGCCTGTCGCCCGAGCGCGGCGTTGAGGATCCCGTTCGCCGCGCCCGCGAGGAAGAGGCCCGGCAGGAGGAGCGCCGCGCGCTCAGCCGACACGCCGAAGAGGAGCATCTGGGCGAGGGCGCAGGCGAGGAGGGCGCCGATCATGAGGCGACGCGGCGTCAGCGCTTCTGGCACCCAGCGCGCGCCAAGCGCGGTGACGATGCTGGTCGCCGACCACGCGGTCATGATGATCGCGGCCGAGAGGGCGCTCGCGCCCATCGCGCGCATCAGGAGCGTCGGCACCATCGTCATGAGGGCGAGGATCCCCGCGCCCGAGGCGAAGGCCGCCCACGTCGCCGCGCAGAAGGCCGCGCCGCGGAAGAGGCTGAGGTCGAGGATGGGGCGAGGATGCCTCAGCTCCACGAAGACGAAGGCGGCGAGCGCGGCCGCCCCGCCGCCGAGGAGCCCGACCACGGTGGGCGAGGCGAGGCCGAAGCGCATCTCGGTGAGGGCGGACATCAGCATCGCGAGGCCCGCCATCAGGAGGATCGTGCCGAGCCGGTCGGCCGGTTGCGGGCGGCGCGCCTCGGCGGGCGGCAGGAGGCCGCGTCCGGCGAGGAGGAGTGCGAGCGACAGGATCGCCGTGCCCCAATAGGCGGCCGGCCAGCCGCCGAGATCGGTCGCGAGCGCGGCGAGAATGGGTCCCGTCGCGACGCCCGCGCCGAGCCCCGCCGCCCACACTCCCGTGGCGGTCGCCCGCGCGCGGCCCTCCGGATAGAGGCGGCCGACGAGGCCGAGCCCGCACGCCATGACGGCCGCCCCGCCGAGCCCCTGTCCGACCCGCGCCGCGATGATGACGAGGCCCGACGGCGCGAGCGCGCCGATGACCGACGCCGCCGCCATGACGCCGAGGCCCCAGAGGAAGACCAGCGTGCGGCCGTGATCGTCGCCGAGCGCGGCCGAGCCGAGGAGGCCGGTCGCGGCACCCAGCGGCATCGCGCTGAGGAGCCAGGCCTCGGCCCCCGGCCCCAAAGCGAGCGCCTCGGCCGTGGGGCCGAGCGTCGTCAGCGGCACGGTGAAGACGATGAGCGCCAGCGCCGTCGCGGCGGAGACGATCGCCAGGCTGAGATGGGGGGCGGCGACCGGGGAGCGGGATCCCGCGTCGCGCGAGAGAACAGCGCCTGCCATGGCGGATCGGTCCAATCGTGGGTTGGGGTTCGGGCCGGGGGGAAGGCGGACCGCGCCGCCTTCCCGAGGGGCTGCTAGTCGGCGAGGGCGGAGAGGTAGTCCGCGTCCGAGACCGGCTCCATCCAGTTCACGGCCGAGCCGTCGACATTCACCTGGATCGCGTAGTGGGTGACGGCGGTCGTGTCGGTCGCGCCGTGCCAGTGCTTGACGCCCGGCGGGCACCAGACGACATCGCCCGCGTGCATCGCGTGCTTCTCGCCGCCTTCTGTCATCGTCCACCCGCTGCCCTCGATGACGACGAGCTGCTGGCCTGCCGGATGGTCGTGCCAGTTGGAGCGCGCACCCGGCAGGAAGGTCACCTTGCCGGCGCTGACGGGTGAGGCCTCCTTCGCGCCGAACACGGGTTCGACATAGACGGTGCCGACGAAATAGTCGGGCGAACCCAGCGAGCCGGCCTGCGTGCCGGATGTCGTGAGGGTCATGTCCTGTGCGAACGCCGGGGCCGTCAGCATGGCGGCAAGCGCGAGGGCGGTGGGGATCAAAGGCTTCATAAGGTCCTGCGTGGTTGTCGGGGAGGCAGCCAGAGGGCCGCGAGGAGACGCGCCCGCGCTCGGGCGCGCCTTCGCCAAGGGGCGAAGCGGGGCGCGACGGGCGCGCGATCGGGATGGGGTCAGTCGGCGACCATGTCGTGCCGGAGCCAGACGACGCCGCCCTCGAGCACCTCCGACGCGGTGAGGGCGAGATGCCGGCCCGCGGCGGGGCGGCTCCCGGCCGGGGCGGAATGCTCGTAGATGGCGGGGACGCCGGTGAGGCCGTCGAGCGCGGGCCAGATCAGCGTGCTCGTCGCATCGAGGAGGCCGGCGGCGAGGAACGCGCCGTTCACCGTCGCCCCACCTTCGAGGAGAAGATGAGAGACGCCGAATGCGGTGCCGATGGTGTCGAGCGCGGCGGCGAGGTCGTGGCCGTCGGGCCCCGCGAAGACGACCGACACACCGGCGGCGCGCAGCGCGTCGAGGCGCGCGTCCGCCACCCGCTCGCCGACAACGGCGACGACGTGGTCGCCGTCGAGATCGCCGCTTGTGAAATCGAGCCGGCCGGACGGGTCGAGCGCGACGGCAAGGCCGCGCGCGCCGCGTTCGGCGATGATGGCCGTTCGCGGGCGCGGGGCGTCGAGGAGGACGGGCGGCAGTTCGTCGACGAAGTCGCCCATCGTCTTGCGCCCGACGATCCATCCCTCGGCGTCGAGGCGGCTCGCGGTTTCGTCATAGATGCGCATCAGGCGGTCGAGGCCGTCGCCGGGGGCGTAGCTCCAGCGGTGCGGGTCGAGCCGCCCGTCGAGCGAGGTGACCATGTGGCAGGTGATCTTGGGTCGCATGCGCCGCCTTTCCGCGGGTCGTCGTCGGCCGGCGTGTCTGTGCCGGCGGGAAGGGGCGTCAGCCCGAATAGTCCGCGTCGCTGACCTTCTCGAGCCAGGTCACGGCCGTGCCGCCCTCGCTCTCCTGGATCGCGATGTGCGTCATCGCGGTGTCCGGCGAAGCGCCGTGCCAGTGCTTCTCGCCGGCCGGGAACCAGACGACGTCGCCGGGGTGGATCGTCTCGACGGGCCCGCCCTCGCGCTGCACGCGGCCGACGCCTTGCGTGACGATGAGGGTCTGGCCGAGTGGATGGGTGTGCCAGGCGGTGCGCGCGCCAGGCTCAAAGGTGACCGCGGCGCCGGACGTGCGGCCCGGCGCGTCGGCCGCGAACAGGGGATCGATGCGCACGCGCCCGGTGAACCAGTCCTGTGGGCCGGGGTTCGAGGGCTGCGTGCCGACGCGGGTGATCTTCATGGTTCAGCCTCGTGGAGTCGCCTCATGCGACGACTAGGGAGATAGGCCGCCCGGCGAGCCGGATTATGGGGCCAATCCCGCTTGCACTCATGAAGGGGGTTCATCAGTCCGGGCGCGCCCGCGTCGGCGGCGGGTCGAACGTGTCGCGGCCCGCATTCGGGCGTTCGGCGCTATAATCGAGGCAGTCTTATGAGGGCGCTGCATCAATGCTCCGACCGAACATTCTCGATCTGATGTCCTTCATCGTCGTCGCGCGGGTGGGGAGTTTTACCCGCGCCGCCGCGCAGATCGGCGTCTCCCAGTCCGCCCTCAGCCACGCGCTGCGGGGGCTCGAGGAGCGGCTCGGGATGCGCCTCCTCACGCGCACCACGCGCAAGGTCACGCCGACGGCGCAGGGGGAGCGGATCCTGGAGCGGATCGCCCCGCTTCTGGAATCGGTGGAGGAGGAGCTCGCCGCGATCATCGACCAGAAGGACCGCCCGGCCGGGACGATCCGCATCACCGCGACCGATTATGCGGCCGACACGGTGATCTGGCCGAAGCTCGCCCCGGTCCTGAAAGACTATCCGGACCTTCAGGTGGAGATCGTCACCGACTACGGCCTCACCGACATCGTCGCGCAGAAGATCGATGCCGGTGTGCGCCTCGGCGAGCAGGTGTCGGAGGGGATGATCGCGGTGCGCGTCGGGCCGGACTTCCGCATGCTCGCGATCGCCTCGCCGTCCTATTTGGCCGACCGCGAGATCCCGCGCACGCCGCAGGACCTCACGGCCCACAGGTGCATCAATCTGCGCCTGCCGACCCACGGGGGCCTCTATGCCTGGGAGTTCGAGAAGGACGGGAGGGAGGTGCGCGTGCGCGTCGACGGCCAGCTCATCTTCAACACGATCGACCCGGTCGTGGACGCCGCGCTCGCGGGCTACGGGATCGGCTTCGTGCCGGAGGGGCTGGTGCGCGCCCATATCGACGCGAACCGGCTCGTGAGCGTGCTCGAGGACTGGTGCCCGCCCTTTCCGGGCTACTATCTCTACTACCCGCACCGCAGGGCCGACTCACCGGCCTTCGCCGTCATCGTGGATGCCCTGCGCCAGGGGTGAGCGCCCCTGCCATGCGGCAGGGACGCCGAGCGTGGCGGTTCAGCCGTCGCGGCTCTCGAAGACATCCTTCGCGACGGGCATTGCCGAGAAGACGTTCGGCCAGCCGGCATAGAAGGCGATGTGGGCGAGCATCGCCGATGCCTCGTCCTTGGTGAGGCCGTTGTCCATCGCGCGGTTGAGGTGGAATGTCATCTGGTTGACGTGGCCGGCGGCGATCAGCGCGGCGACCGTCACGAGGCTGCGGTCGCGCGGCGCGAGCGCCGGGCGGAGCCACAGGTCGAGGAACAGAAGCGCCTCGGTGTTGTCGACGACGCCCTGCGAGACATCGCCATAGGTGTTCTGGACGTTGGTCTGCCGGCGCGTCTCGGCCTCCTCGTCGAGCGGCAGGCGTTCGGACGGGTCGGCCGCTGGGAGCGCGTCGGCGCCGATCCCGCGCGCCGCGTACACGTCGGCCGCGGCCGCGACGGCCGTCATCGCGTTCTGCCAGCCGGCATAGAAGGCAAGGTGGGTGATCGTTTCGGAGAGCTCGGCGGGGGTGACGCCATTGTCGAGCGCCTGCGCCATGATGGCGTCGAGGCCCTCCGCCTCGCTGCGCGCGATCAGGGCGGCGACGGTGACGAGGCTGCGGTCGCGCGGGGAGAGCGCCGCATCCTGCCAAACGCGGCCATAGAGGTCGTATCTCGTATAGGCTTCGAGCGCGGGGGCGACGGCGGCGAGCGCCGCGGTGTCGGCCGGAAGCCTCTCTTCGGCCGCAGCGGGCGTGGCAAGCATCAGCGGCACGGCAAGGGACGCGATCTTTCGCATGGAGCACCTTCATCATCGTTGCATCTCCCGGCAACTGCGGACGCACCGGGACATGATCGAGTTAGGGGCGCATGAGGCGGGGATTATCGGGCCGGGGCCGATAGGATTGGTGAGCGCGGCTCATGGGTCGCCGGCGCGCGTGAACACAAGCGCGCTATCGCGCCACCCAGAGGACTATGCCACCGACGACGAGCACCGCGGCATAGGCCGAGATGACGCGCATGCCGAGCACATTGCCGCCGATGGCGAGGCTCATCGCCGACTTCACCACCGTGTTGACCGAAACCGCGATGAAGATGGCGATGGCCGCGCTCGTCGTCGTGAGGTCGTCGCCGACGAGGCGGGCGACGGAGATGGTGAGCGCGTCGACATCGGTGATGCCGGAGATCGCCGCCGTCACGTAGACACCGCCCGTTCCGAGCCAAAGCTTCAGATAGTGGAGGGTGACGAGGATCGCGGCGAGGACCGCGGCGAAGAGGAATGCGGTCGTGAGTTCCAGCGGGTTCGAAATGCCGCCGATCTCGTCGCGCGGCGCGGGCCCTTTCGGCAGGAGGAGGTGCATGAGGAGTGCGCCGGCGAACCCGGTGCCAGCCATCGCGCCCATCGGATAGGCGAGCGCGGGGAGGAGGGCGGGCTGGAAGATCGCGACGAGGGCGATGATGCGCACGAACGTCACCGATCCCGCCACCACCACCCCGACCGCGGCGGGCTGGGCGAGGGAGGGGTCGCTCCGGACGCGGCGGGAGAGGGCCAGCGTCGTCGAGGTCGACGAGGCGAGGCCGCCGAAGAGGCCGGTCAGAAGGATGCCGAGGTCCGCCCCGCCGATCCGCATCGCGACATAGCCGAAGAAGGAGAGGGCGGCGACGACGACCGCGGCGAGCCACAGTGCGTAGGGGTTCAGCGTCCCGCCCGGCCCGAAGCCCTGGTTCGGCAGCACCGGCAGGATGACGACCGAGAGGAGGGCGAGGGTCAGCGCCGCGTCGAGCTCCAGGCGCCTGATGTGCGCCACCCACCCGTGCAGCCGGCTCTTCAGCGACAGGAGCAGCGTCGCGACCACGGCGACGGCGGCGGCGGGCGCCATCGCGCCGAGGACGCACGCCGCGCCCAGCATGAAGGTGAGGAGAAGCGCGGCCTCGGTCGTGAGGCCGACATCGGACGCGCGCTTCAGGCTCGCCCAGTAGCTGACCGAGAGGAGGATGGAGAGGGCGAGGAAGGCGGCCGCGAGGATGACGGGTCCGCTGACCATCGCGAGCCATCCGCTGCCGCCGCCCAAAAGGCCGACGATGGCGAAGGTGCGCACCCCCGCGACGCGGCTTCCCTCTGCCTCGTCGCGCGCGTGCCATCCCCGTTCGAGGCCGAAGAGGAGGCCGATGGCGAGCGCCATGCCGAGGCGCCGGAAGATCTCCGTCTCATCCATGGCAGCGAGACATGGCCGGCACTCGGACGCGGCCGGTCCTGGAGGCGTGAGGCGCAGTGTACATCGCGCTGTGCGGGCAGGCGACCGGGCGGAAACGAAAAGCCCGCCCGGCCGTGAAGGCCGGACGGGCAAAGCGTGTCGGACGATCGGCGGATCAGACGATGAGTTCGCCGAAATCGGCCGCCGTGAGGCTCGCCGCGTCGACGCCGCGCACGATGGCGAGGATGTCGCTGCCATAGCGGATCGTCGAGTTCACGAGGGTGAGGTCGTCGTAGCTGATGTCGTCGTCGGCGAGCTTGAGCGTGTCCTCGCCCACCACGAAGTCGCGGATCGTGCTGAAGCCGCGGCCCGTCCCGATGACGAACACGTCCTCGCCGCGCCCGCCGGTCAGGATGTTGAAGCCCGTGCCGCCGTCGATCACGTCGTCGCCGAGGCCGCCGAAGATCACATCGTTGCCTTCGCCGCCGTCGATGGTGTCCGAACCCCAGCCGCCGAGGATGCGATCGTTGCCCTCGTGGCCGAAGAGCGCATCGTCGCCGCCGCGGCCGAGAAGGAGATCGCGCAGGCTCCCGCCCGTAAGGACATCGCCATCGCGGTCGCCGACCAGCTGGAGCGGACGCACCGGCCCGACCTGGATCGTCGCCACGACCGGCTCATGGTCGGACGCGGAGGTCAGGAAGTCGTTGTTGACGTGGACGATGTCGACCTCCGCCTGACGCACGAGCCCGTTCGCGACGAAGATGTGGTCGAGCACCTGGCCGTTGCCGTCGAAGACGTAGGTGTAGCGGTCGCCGTCGACCTCGTTGATGAGGTTCTTCAGCACGCGCTCGGCGCCGACACCGGTGAGATCCTCCGACAATTCGTCGGTGAACTCGAAGGTGTTGAAGTCGCCCACCACGACGATGTTGGCGTCGGCATCGTCGGCGAGGAAGCCGTCGACGACCTCGTTCAAGGTCTTCGCCTGCGCCTCGCGCGCCGCCTCGTCGGCCTGCTCGAAGGGCTGGATGCCGCCGAAGATCGGGGTCGAGCCGGAGCGGGAGGCGAGGTGGTTGTTGATGACGATCACCTCCTCGCCGTTGAAGAGGAAGCGGCCGAGGAGCGGGTCGCGCGTCTCGGCGAAGGCGTCGGGGTCGGTGACGCCGAGCGCGGTCAGCTCTTCCGCGTCGAGGGTCACCGCCTCCTGAAGTGTCGTCCGCTCCGGGTTGTAGAGGAAGGCGTTGCGGATGTTGCCGCCCGGAATGCCGCCATTGACGCCGAATTCGTCGACTTCGGCCGAGACGAACTCGTAGCGCGGGCCGCCGGCTGCGACGATCGCGTCCACCAGCGCCTGGAGGGTCTCGTCGGCGGCGAGAACGCCGTCGTCGATCGCCTGTTCGTTGCTGTCGAACACGCCGTCATTGTCGAGGTCGATGAAGTTCGTGTTGCCCGGATCGCCCGGCGCGCCGTTGTTGTCCTGCACTTCCTGCAGGGCGATCACGTCGGGGCTGACGAGGTTGTCGACGATCTGTTGGGCGAGAAGCGCGATCTGCGCGTCATCGGCCGAGGTCGGCGACAGGTTGAGGACGTTGTAGGTCGCGATGGAGAGCTCGTCGGCGCTGCCCGTCACGCGGGTGCGCTCCGGCGTGTTGGTGCTCTCCTCGACGATCTCGAAGGCGTCTGTGACGAGGATCTCGTAGTTGCCGAAGTCGTAGGAGACGACGCCGGTGATGTCGGAGAGCGTGTCGCCGAGCAGGATCGCGGGCGGGTTGAACCCTTCCGGCAGGAGGTCGCCGAAGGAATCGTACTGGATCTGGATCCGCTCGGGGTTGAGGTCGCCATAGCCGTCCGCGTCGGCGTTGATGTTGAGGCCGCCGCGATCGTTGAGGCCCGGCGTCGAGTGGGCGCCGTTGTCGGCGAGGACCCAGGTCTCGTCATACTGGTTGGTGGTGGAGATCGCCGTCGGGTTGTCGACGGTGACGCGCATCCCCTCAAGGCTCTCGTAGAAGTCGATGCCGTCCTGTTCGGGGTCGAAATTGCCGGCCTCGTTCTGGAGGTTCACCGGCAGCTCGTCGTCGGAGATGACGATGTCGGACGGTGGCATCCGGCCAGCGGCGCCGAGGATGACGGCCTCCGGCAGCGCGTTGTCCTCGGAGATCAGCGTCGCCTCGCGCGCGGTGATCTGCGTGGTGGAGAGGTTGCCGGTCGAGGCACCGCCCGGAATGTACTCGGACACGACGCCTTCGATCTCGACCATGTCGCCGACCGAGACGATGTTCGGCGCGACGCCGTTGCCGGTGAAGACGAAGATCGCGTCGGACGTGGCGTCGTTGCCGTCGCCCTCGGCGTCCTGCAGGTAGTAGCCGTTATAGTCGACGGCGGTGACGATGCCGCTCGTGCGCACGGTCTCGCCGGCATAGGCCGAGACGTGGCCTTCGCCCTGGATGTCGAAGATGCTGACTTCGTCGACGACGGGGGAGAGCTCGAACGCCACGGTGGTGCCGGAGATCTCGTAGCTGACGACGGCGAGCGCCTTGCCGGTCGGGCTGTCCTCGGCGCTGACGAAGGTGATCGTCTCCGGGCCGGTCCGGAACGCCTCGCCGTCCTCCACGTCGTCCTCGAACACCGGGTCGATATAGTCGACGAAGTAGGCGTTCTCGGGATCGGTCACGTTGTAGATGAAGATGCCGGAATCGCGCTCGGCGCCGATCAGGGCATAGACCTCGCCGTCGACTTCGCCGACCGCGATGGCTTCCGGCTCCGGGCCCTTGTTGTCGGAGCGGTTCTCGTCGTTCGTGCCCTCGTCGTCGTTGAAGCGCTCGGGCGCGATCTCGGCGAGGATCTCTTCGAAATCCGCGCCGGAGTCGAAGACCACGTTGCCGTTCAGGTCGTAGATCGTGAAGGAGCGCGAGCCGAACGCGGTCAGGACGTCGATGTCGCCGTCCCCGTCCGTGTCGCCGTCGACGACGGAGATCGTCAGGCGCTCGAGCCCGGTGGTGTCGACGGACGGATCGATCGTGACCGCGCCGAACGCGCCATCATTGGCGATGATGTCGCCGACGCGGGCCTCGTCGCCGATATCGCTGATGCCGACGATCTCATCGTCTTCCTCGATGAAATAGTCGCCGCGCCCGTCGCCCTCGTTCGCCGAGAAAAGATACGTCTCGCCGTTGATCTCATAGGTCGCGATGCCGTCCGGCATCCGCAGGCCCTGGAGATTCTCGAACTGCGTGATGTCGATCTCGCCATTGTCGTCGACGTCGATCGCGTTCGTGCCCTCGGCATAGTTCGTGACGCCGGCGGAGAAGATCGACACGAGGGAGCCGGTGGAGAGGTCGATCGTGGCGAAGGCGTTGTTTTCCTGGAGGGAGACGATGGCGGTCGTCCCGTCCGGGGTGATCGTCACATATTCCGGCTCGACGTCGCGGCTGAACTCGATGCCGTCGCGGGTGCGCACGCCCGCCTCGACCAGCTCGTCAACGAGGGCGTCGGCGGCGGTGAAGTCGACCGTCTGGACCGGGGAGGCGCCGATATCGTCGGTGTCGAGCGTGATGATCGAGATCGTGCCGAGCGGGTTGTCGACGCTGTCGGTGTCGGCGTTGAACTCGCCCTCATTTGCGACGACGAGCTTCGTGCCGTCGGGCGTGAATTTCACCGAGTCAGGCAGGTTGCCGACATCGACGGTGCCGAGGAGGTCGCCGGTCTCGGCGTCGAAGAAGGCGATGAAGCCCGGCTGGGCGAAGTTGAGGCCGCCGGTCTCGGCGATCGCGCGCGCGATCGCGGCGGCGACGATGCCGTTCTTCACGTCGACGGACTGGACGCTGTCGTAGCCAGGGATCGCGGTGAGATCGAGGCTGTCGACGAGGCTGCCGGTGTCGGACAGCTCGAAGATGTCGATGCGGCCCATCTCGCCGTTCGTCACGTAGGCGCGCCCGTCTTCGACGGCGACGACCTCCGCGGCGGTCTCGCCGCCTTCGCCGACGAACTCGACGAACTCCGTGACGACGAGCTCGTCATTCTCGGGGAGGACAAACGCGGAAATCTGCGCGAGTCCGTTCGAATTGGTTTCCATGAAAATTGCCCGACGCTGTTGGGGAAGAGGGAGGCGATGGCCGGCGGCGAGGACCGCCGTTCAGCGCACGCGTTCGATTGACAGGTGTCGGGAGTGAGCCGGCGCTCGCGCGGACCGCGCGTGGCGGTGGCGGTACGGCGGACGGGCGGCGCGCATGCACCCCGTCCCTTGTCGTGTGTCACCCATGCCCATGCACTCGGACGTCTCAGCTCCCATTCGCGCGGGACGCTACGAGTATTGTGCGACAGTCCGATAACGGCGTTGCAAATTTATTTGTGACGGGAATACGTAGATCTGATGAAGGAATGAAGTAGAAAAGTATATTATGTAAATTATCTGAAATATTGTTTCTATTCTCGATGTCATCTCTTCGCGAAAGCTGCACGGCGGCCGGTCGACTCGCCGCGCAGCTTTGTGGCGTGAGGCCGCGCGTTCAGATTTGCGTCGGCATGATCCATTCGGGGGCGGGCTCCAGGCGCAGCTCCTGCTCGGGCGGCGCCGTCGTCTCGCGCGGCACGAAGAGGCAGCTCTCGATGCCGGTGTCGCGATCGTGGACGCAGGCCTCGTAGCCGCTCTCTTCCGCGCGCACGGTGAGGCAGGCCTCCGACCCCATCTCGTCCACGGTGAGGCAGATCTCGGCGGGGCCGGGCGGCGGGGCCTCGGCGGGCGTCGCGCCGCCGACGGTTCCGAGATGGAGGAAGCCCGCGAGCGCGAGGCTTAGCGGGCCGCTCATCGGGACACCACGCCGGTGCGGGTGGCGCCGCGCGGGCCGGTGCGGGTGACGCTGCATCCGCCGACCCCGCACTGACGGGAGGCGGTGCCGGTGTATCCGGCGGGCCCCGTCACGCTCTTCGTCGTCTCGCACGCGCCGCCGCCGCATGTGCGCGAGCGGGACGCGCTGCCGCCATAGACGCCCTCGACCGTGCCGGTCCGCGTGCAGGTTCCGCCGACGCAGCCGCCCGACACGGTGCGGCCGGTGACGCGCGGGGCGACATAGGGCGGGTAGGCCGCCCAGCGCCCATACCAGGGGTAGGCCACATAGTGGGTGTCCCAGTAGGCGCGCGAGAAGCCGACGACCACGATCCCGACAGTCGCCGCCGTCGCGGCCGTGACGGCCACCGTCGCGCCGCGGTGGGTCGCGGTGATGTAGGCGGAGGCCACCCAGCCACGATACGTCCCGAAGCTCACGTCGCACCAGGCGTAGGAGCTGGTGCAGCCGTGCGTCGCGACGGGCGCGCCCACCGGCACGACGACCACCACCGGATAGGCGGTCGAGGGGCCGGCGCGCAGGTTCACCGTCGCCGTCGCGACCGAGGGGATGGGCTTGCCGACCACCAGCGCATTCGCGGAGGTGGCGAGGGTGAGGCCGAGGAGTGCGCCGGCCGCGAGGCCGCCGATCCGGCGCAGGAACCCGCCCCCCATCATTGCGGCATCACCGCGATGAGCTGCGCCTTGCAGCTGTCGGAGAGGTTCGCGGCGTTTTCCTGCAGGCAGGTCCGCAATTCGCCGCCGCCGAAGCGCACGCTGGCGCAGAAGCGCTGCACGTCGCCGCGGCAGGCCTGCGCGACGGCGCGGGCCTGTTCGCGGGTGAGCTGCTGCTGGGCGATGGCGGGTGCGGTCGCGCAAAGGGCGGCGAGTGCCGCGAAAAGCGCGACGCGAAGGGGTCTGGTCTCGGCCATGGATCGATACTCCTTGCGGGCAGGCGGACGCCGCGCCGGCGCGCCGCCCGCGCCAGCCTCGAATGAGGCTCCCGGTTGATTTGGATTAAAGCTACGGGCGCGGAGTCGCTCGCGTTTGACCGGACGGTCTCGGCGCTTGCCGAAATGTCGAGCCTTTGTCCCGCTTTGTAACGGGCGCGGCCGGTCAGACGAGCGCCGAGAGGGCCTCGTAGAGGGCGCGCGGGTCGTGATGGCCCTGGTAGGGGGGCGGCGGGGCCTCGGTGCCGCAAAGCCGCGAGACCGCCTCCCGCGCGCTGCGCACCGCATATTCCATGGTGAACGCCGCCTCCTTCGGCACCTCCGAGAACTCCCCGATGAAGCCGAAATTGGTGGATCCCTCCGGCACCACGCGCGGCCGATCGGCCCGCGTGCGCACGAGCCAGGGCGTCCCCGCGTGCGGCAGGATGCACGGGATGCAGGTCGAGTTCGCGAGGATGTCGTCCATGTGCCGCTCGAAGCCGAGCTGCAGCACGGTCTCCCGCAGGATCTCTTCGCCCGTGCAGCCCGTCATCGGCTTGGCGACGAAATCGCCAACGCTGTCCGGGTAGAGGGCATAGCCCCACCACACCATCACGTCCGCCGGCTGGGCCACGAACTCGGGCTGGTGGAAGAGGGCGGTGGTGAGGAGCCAGGACGAGTCGCGCACGGTGAGGAGGCCGCCGCGCCCCGGCTCCGCCGCGGTGAGGTCGCTATAGAGGCGGAAGAAGGTCGGATCGCGCGTCGTCACCGTGAAGGTGACCCAGGTCGTGTCCGGCACGTGCGCGGCGCCGAAGAAGGTGTCGGGGTGGCCGAATTCGGGACGGCCCTCCGCGAGCCTGCGCCACAGGGCCAGCGCGGGGCCGTCATCGGTCGGCCGTGCGGCCTCGCGCATCGAGCCGATGCCGAGCCCCGCGGTCTGCGAGGCGGCGGTGACGAGGACGAGATCCTCCGGCGCGATTTCGATCGTGCGCGTCACGCCGCCCTCGACGATCTCGAGCGAGTTGACGGTCGTGCGCTCCAGCGTCGGCGCGAAGCCGATATCGGTGACGCGCGCGCCGGTGACGATCTTGACCCCCTGCCGCGTCAGCCACGCGACCACGGGCTCGATGAGCGCCTCATACTGGTTGAGCGGTGTGCGCCAGATGCGCGTCATCGTGGCGAGGTCGGGGAAGAGGTGGAGGAAGCGGTTGATGAAGCGGCGCATCTCCATCGCGCTGTGCTGCGGCAGCGCGTTCATCATCGAGACCCAGATGATCCAGAAATCGCTCTCAAAGAAGTCCGGCGCGAAGAAGTCCCGGATCGGCTTGCCGTCGAGCTGCCATTCCGGGGTGAGGGCGAGGCGGGCGAGGTCGAGCCGGTCGCGCGGGCTGAGGCCGAGATGGGGCGCGATCGCGACCGCCCCGCTCCGGTCGAGGAGGCGCACCTTGGCGTGGTAGCCGTAACGCGCGTTGAAGCGGACGATGTCGTCCCAGATCGAGCGCTGCGGGTTGGTGGCCGAGGGGACCAGCGAGAGGAGGTCGCGCGTGCAGCGAAACTCCTCCTCGAAGATGCGTCCGGTGGGCAGGACATAGCCGCCCGCCGGGTCGCCATACATCGCCATCGCGCCGCCCGGCTGGTCGGCGGCCTCGAAGATGGTGACATTTCCCGCGAGCACCCCGCCGTCCCGCACGAGCGTGGCCGCCGCCGCGAGCGAAGCGATGCCGGAGCCGACAAGATAGGCGCGCATGATCGTCCTCCCCGGTCGGGGGCCGCGCCCCCAGAGACCGGATCGGACCCCGAGTGCGCCCGCCTCGGCATGACATTGCGCAAATTCGGCGGCGGGCCCGGTCGGCGTGGGTGCGCGATGAGACCTTTCGGCGTCCTGGCGCGTTTGGCTCCGGAGTGGATCGGCCGGGATCAGGGCGCGCGGCGCGCCACGGCGGCGATCGGCACGAAGCCTGACTGTGAGCGCCCATGTCGCTGGAAGAGCATGCCTTTTCGGATCGTCTCGATCCGCGCGTCGCAGCCGACGAGGCGGGCCTGCGCTATGTCAACGCCGACGAACCGGGGCTCTCGCGCCGCCGCGCCGGCCGGGGCTTCACCTATCGCAACCCCGCCGGCCGCACGGTCCGTGAGGCCGCCGCGCTGAAGCGGATCCGGGCGCTCGCCGTGCCGCCGGCCTGGGTCGAGGTGTGGATCTGCGCCGACGGGAAGGGCCACATCCAGGCGACGGGGCGCGACCAGCGCGGGCGCAAGCAATACCGCTATCACCCTGATTTCCGCGCGCTGCGCGAGAGCGCCAAGTACGAGCAGATCCTCCATTTCGCGGAGCTTCTGCCGACGATCCGCACCACCGTCTCCGCGCACATGGGACTGCGCGGCCTGCCGCGCGAGAAGGTGCTCGCGACCACCGTCCACCTCCTCGAGACGACGCTGATCCGGGTCGGCAACGACGACTATGCCCGGCAGAACCGCTCCTACGGGCTGACGACGCTGCAGCGCCGGCATGTCGTGGTGAGCGGGTCGGAGCTGAAATTCCGCTTCATGGCGAAGAGCGGCAAGATGTGGGAGCGCAAGCTCACCGATCGGCGCGCGGCCCGCATCATCAAGGCGTGCCAGGAGCTGCCGGGCCAGGCACTCCTCCAATATGTCGACGCCGGGGGCGGGCGGCACGACGTCTCCTCAGGCGACGTGAACGAGTATCTGCGCGAGATCACCGGCAGCGACGTGACCGCGAAGCACTTCCGCACCTGGGCGGGGACGGTTTCGGCCGCGCTGGCGCTCGCGGAGCTGGAGGCGGTGGAGAGCCCGACGGCGGCCAAGCGCAATCTGCGCCGGGTGATCGACCGCGTGGCGAACCGGCTCGGCAACACGCCGACCATCTGCCGCAAATGCTACGTCCATCCCGAGATCGTGGACGCCTATCTGGGGGCCGCGCTGGAGCTGGAACTCGACGGGGTGGTGGATGTCGCCCCGCGCGGCGCTGCGCCCTGCAACCTCTATCCGGAGGAGGCGGCGGTGATCGCCTTCCTCCAGGGGCGCATCGAGGGCGCGCGCCCGGTCGTCGAGGGACGGGCGCTCGCGCGGCGGGCGGCCAACGAGGCCGCGCCGCTGTCGGCGAGCGCATAGCCCGCCCCGGCGGCCGGGGCGAGCGCGAGCGGGGTCGGCCTCAGGCCGGGACCGCGGGCTCGCCGATGGTGACGGTGAGGCTCCCGAGCGTCTCGATCGTGCCGACGAGGACGTTGCCGGGCACCACCGCGCCGACGCCGGAGGGCGTGCCGGTCATGATGATGTCCCCCGGCTCCAGCGAGAAGAAGCGCGACAGGGTCGCAATGATCTCGGGCGTCTTCCAGATCATCAGGCTGAGGTCCGAATCCTGGCGGGCGACGCCGTCGACCTCGAGCCGGATCGAGCCGGAGGAGGGGTGGCCGACATCGGCGACCGGGTAGATCGGCCCGCACGGGGCCGAATGGTCGAACGCCTTCTTCAATTCCCAGGGGATGCGCGGCCCGTCGGGCGAGCCGAGGACGGTGCGGCGCGTCATGTCGATGCAGATGCCGTAGCCGTAGATGTGCGACAGCGCGTCCTCGGGGCTGATCATGTAGCCGCCGGATTTCATGGCGACCATCATCTCCAGCTCATAGTGGAGATTGTCCGTGCCGGGCGGGTAGGGGACCGTGCCGCCATCATGAACCACCGCGTCGGCGGGCTTCTGGAACATCAGGGGGAAGTCGCGGGTCTCGTCGCCGCCCATCTCGCGCACGTGGGCGACATAGTTCCGGCCCACGCAATAGATGCGGCGCACCGGGAAGCGCGCCTCGGACCCCACAATCGGCAGCGTCGGGCGAACGGGGGCCGCAACGGCCAGCGTTTGATCGGATGTCATCGTCTGTCCTGGGTTTCGCTGGCGGGGAGAATATCCATCAACCAGGGCAAGTCTATAAGAATCTGCATTTTTTCTGAGATGAGCAAAAATAATGAATTTCTGTTGACACGCCCGCGACGCGATGCATCCTGTTGACCAGATAGACACCCGGAAGGAGTGCTGAATGTTTGGACGTCGGACTATTTTCGCGGCCGCCGCGTCTTTGCCCCTCTTCATGACGTCGGCACCGCTGCTGGCTCAAGATCTGACGGAGCTGACACTGGCTCTGCCGAGCCCGGGCGGCCTTGGTTACTTCGCGCTCTACAATGCCATGGGCGAGGGTTACTTCGAGGAAGAAGGTCTCGAAATCACCCCGCAGAGCGTCAACGGCTCCTCGCAGGTCATCCAGGCGCTGCTGGCGGGCCAGGCGCAGCTCGGCCATCCGGGGCCGGGCCCGGTCCTGAACGCCGTCGAGAACGGCGCGGACATCGTCTACATCTACAATTATTTCGCGCGCAGCCAGTTCAACCTGGTCGTGCCCGAATCCTCCGAATACCAGCAGCCGACCGACCTCAAGGGCAAGATCATCGGCGTCGGCACGTCCGATGGCGCGGAAGTCGCCTTCGTGCGCTCGATCCTCGACGATGCCGGCATGAAGGAGGGTGACGACTACACCTTCATCACCGTCGGCGAGGGCGGCATGGCGGTCGCCGGCTTCATGCAGGGCTCGATCGACGCCTATGCGTCCGACACGGCGGGCGTCGCGACGCTCCAGCTCCGCGGCGTGCCGCTGCGCATCCTCACCCCGCCGAAATTCCAGTCCTATTTCGGCAACGGCTACGCGGTCACCAACGAGTTCTTCGACAACAACCAGGACGTCCTGACCCGCTTCGGCCGTGCGCTGGTGAAGGGCATGAAGTTCGGCCTCGACCCCGCGAACCGCGAGGCGACGCTGGAGAACGCCAAGCTCGGCAACCCCCAGCAGCTCGAGGACATGGATTTCGCCGACGCCCTCCTCGACGTCTACTCCCACCTCACGTCCCCGCTCGACCCGTCGAAGGGGTTCGGCTACCAGAGCCCGGAAGCCTGGCAGCAGTGGCACGACACCCTCGTCGCCTCCGGTGATCTCGACGCGCCGATGGAGAACCTGGAAGCGGCCTATTCGAACGACCTCATCGACGCGTGGAACGCCGATTGATGACGAACGCGACTGCGGCGGCCGGGGCAGAGACCCGGCCAAAGCCAGTTTATGAGCTGACCAACGTCGCCAAGATCTACGGCGACGGTGAGGTTCGCGCCCTCGAGGGCGTGAGCCTCACGGTGTGCGAGGGGGAGTTCCACTCCGTCATCGGCTCGTCGGGCTGCGGGAAATCCACCCTCCTCAAGATCATGGCCGGCCTCACCCCGCCGACGCGCGGGCGGGTCGTCCTCTCCGGGACGCCCGTGATGGGCGCGCGGCCGGACATCGGCATGATGTTCCAGCAGGCGACGCTCTTCCCCTGGCGCACCACGCTGCAGAACATCCTCCTCCCGGTCGAGATCCGCGAGGGCAAGCGCGCGGCGGCGGCGGCCCGCACCCGCGCCATCGCCCTCCTGGAGCTCGTCGGCCTCAAGGGCTTCGAGGGCGCCTATCCGGCCCAGCTCTCCGGCGGCATGGCGCAGCGCGCGGCGATCTGCCGGATGCTCGTCTCCGAGCCGCAGATGCTGCTCCTCGACGAGCCGTTCAGCGCGCTCGACGAGATCACGCGCGACTTCATGAACATGGAGCTCCAGCGGATCTGCCTTGAGCGGAACGCCTCGGCCTTCCTCGTCACCCACTCGATCGCGGAGGCGGTGATCCTGTCGGACGTCGTGCACGTCATGTCGGCGCGGCCGGGGCGGATCGTGCGCTCCATCCCGATCGACCTGCCGCGCCCGCGCACGCTCGAGATGGCGACGCTGCCGGCCTTCGGCGCCTACGTGACCGAGATCCGCAACCTCCTCGACAAGGGAGCCTTCCTGTGAGCGAGCTTTCTCCCGCAGAGCCCCTCATCGAGGAGCTGGGCGACACGGTCTGGACCGAGCACGTCTCCGTCGCCTCGCGCGTGCCGCGCTGGGTCTCGATGGTGGTGCTCCTCATCGCCTTTCTCGGCATCTGGCAGCTCGTCACCGCGCTCGGCATCATCTCCCCGCTGATCCTGCCGAGCCCGGTCTCAACGGTCGAGGACGTGATCTTCGTCGGGCAGAATCTGATGTCGGGCGGCTACGCGCTGCCGGCGCTCTGGGTGACCGCGCAGGAGGTGATCTGGGGCTTCGTGTGGGCAGTGGCCATCGGGGTGACGCTCGGCGTCCTCGTCGGCGAGACGTCCATCGGCGAGCGGGCGGTGATGCCCTATATCGTCGCGATCGACACGATGCCGAAGCTCGCCTTCGCCCCTCTTTTCGTTGCCTGGCTCGGCTTCGGGATCGCCTCGAAGGTGGCGCTCGCCGCCTTCATCGCGGTCTTCCCGATCGTCGTCAGCACCGCCGCCGGGCTCCACGCGGCCGACGAGAACGCGAAGATGCTGTTCCGCTCCATCGGCGCCTCGCGCTGGCAGACGCTCCTCCAGCTCAAGATCCCGACGGGCCTGCCGCACTTCTTCACCGGGCTGAAGATCGCCGCGATCGGCGTCGTCTCCGGCGCGATCGCGGGCGAGTTCCTCGGCGGGGGCAGGGGCTTCGGCGAACTGATCCGCGTCGCGGCCGCGCAGCTCGACACCCCGCGCGTCTTCTCGTTGATTATCTATCTCAGCCTTCTCGGACTGTTGATGTTCGGTCTTGTCTCCTGGATGCAGTACAAGTTCGTCTTCTGGCACCGCTCGTCGCACGGACGCGCGAAGATGAAGGCGAAGGCGTAAGGGGGCCGGGGACCGGCGGAGCATGTCACAGCAATCGGAAAAGACCACGCAGGCGACGGCGATCTACCAGAAGCTCCGCGCCGACATCATCCACGGGGCCTACACGCCCGGCGCGAAGCTCCGCATCGACGGCATCGCCGCGAAATATGACGTCGGCAGCAATGCCGTGCGCGAGGCGCTGTCGCGCCTCTCCTCCGAACGCCTCGTCGAGCGGCACGAGCAGCGGGGCTACACCGTCCCGCCCGTCGCTCTCGGCGACTGGCAGGTGCTCGCCCGCACGCGCTGCTTCCTGGAGGGCAACGTCCTCAAGGAATCGATGCGCCATCGCGACGATCTGTGGGAGGAGAACATCGTCGTCGCCTTCCACCGCCTGTCGCGCTTCTCCTCCCGTGAAGGGTCGCGCGAGGGGTGGGAGGACGCGCACCGCAACTTCCACCGCGCGCTGATCGCCAATTGCGGCTCGCCCTGGCTGATCGATTTCTGCGACATCCTCGCCGACCACGCGGCGCGCTACATCTCCTTCTCCAACGCCTTCCGCAAGGCCCCGCGCGACGGGCTGCGCGAGCACGAGGCGCTGATGAAGGCGGTCCTGCACGGCACGCCCGAGGAGGCGTGCGAGTGCCTGACGCGGCACTATACGCGCACGCTGGAGGTGATCGAGGAGCTGTTCGAGCGCGACAAGCTTCCGGCCGCGCCGCCGAGCGCGGCCGTCGCCGACCTCGCCGGCTCCGTCGCCAAGCTGATGTCGAAGCCCTGACGCGGGGGCCTTCCTAGAAGGCGCTCTCCGTCGTCTTGACCGGGGCAGGGGGCGGGGCGGGAGCCGCTTCGGGCAGCGCCGGGGTCTCGGGGCCTGGCGTGCCGAACTCCGCCTCGCGCACCCACTCGCGCCAGATCGCGACGAGGAGCGCCATCAGCACCGGGCCGAGGAAGAGGCCGAGCACCCCCATCGTCTTCACCCCGCCGATGAGGCCGAAGAAGGTGGGCAGGAAGGGGAGCTTGATCGGTCCGCCGACGAGGTGGGGCCGCAGCGTCTTGTCGACGATGAAGAGCTCGATCGTGCCCCACATGAAGAGGGCGATGCCCGCGATCTCCGATCCGCTCGACACGAGATAGATCGAGATCAGCGTGAAGGTGAGGGGCGCGCCGCCGGGGACGAGCGCCATCACCGCCGTGATCGCGCCGAAGGTGACCGGGGAGGGCACACCCGCGAGCCAGTAGGCGATGCCGAGCACGATGCCTTCGCCGATCGCGATCAGCGTCATCCCGGTGACGGTGGCGCTGATGGTCGCCGGGACGGTGCGCGACAGGCGGCCCCAGCGCATCGGCAGGATGCGCTCGCCGAGGCGGTCGACCTGGGCCGCGAAGGATTCGCCGTCCCGGTAGATGCAGAAGAGCGTGATCAGCATGAAGAGGGCGGCGAGCACGAGGCCGAAGAGGCTCCCGCCCGCGGCGAGCACGCTGCGGTAGATGCTGCCGACATTCGCGCCGCTGACGAGCTGGATCAGCTCACCGACGCCGCCCGGATGGCTGAGCTTCTCCGTCCACGCCGTGTTCAGCCAATCGCCGACGAGGGGCAGAGTCGCGATCCAGTGCGGGGTCGTGGCGCCGGTCCGGTTCACCTCCATCACCCAGAACCACCACACCCGCACCTCGCCGATGGCATAGACGCCGGCGAGCGCGACGGGGACGACGATGAAGAGGAGGATCGACAGAAGCGCCAGCGTCGCGGCGAGGCTCTTGCGCTCGCCCGTCGCCGCCCGCAACCGGCGATAGAGTGGCCAGGTGGCGAACGCGATCACCAGCGCGGCGAGGACCGGGACCACGAATCCGTGGAAGAAATAGACGCCCGCGGCAAGGATCAGGAGGAGCAGCCAGCGCGCGACGGTCAGCGACGGAGCGACCGATATGCGGGACGAGGTCCCGAAAAGCTGCCTCTCCGCCTGCGGCTTTCGACTCAGATCATGCAACGCTCTGATCTCCAACGTGCGCCTATGGCCGTCCGCTCTGATCTCCACGATCGGCGGAAGGTCTACCCGGTCGGGGAGCAAAGCAAGAGGTTTGGTGCCGCGCCCCGCACCGCACCCGCTGCGCGCCGGTCGCGGGCGGCCCCGGCCCCGGCCGGGTCTAGGGCAGATTCTCGCGGAAGTAGATATCGAGCTTCATCGAACGGTGGCGCGGGGCTTGTCCGGAGAGGCTCGCGATCGCCCGGTCGATGAGGTCGTCGGGGTCGAGGTCGAACACCGCGTCCATCGTCCCGTCGAGGAGGGCGCGGCGGGTGTCGGGGGTGAGGCCGTGGCCGACGAAGACGACCGATTCGCGCCCCCGCTCGCGCAGCGCCCGCGTGATGCCGCCCGACGAGCCGCCCACATTGTAGATGCCGACAAGGTCCGGCACCTGGTCGAGGAGGGCGAGGGTGTGGCGGTAATTCTCGCCCGCATCGTCGTGCCCCTCGCGCATCCCGACGACGCGCAGGTGCGCGAACATCTCGTCCTGGATGCTGAGAAAGCCGGCCTCGCGCTCCGAATGGGCGCGGTAGTGGCGCGAGCCCGCGACGAGGGCGACAGAACCCGTCTGCGACTGGGCGAGGCGGCCGATGAGGAGGCCCGCCGTGCGGCCGACGGCGCGGTTGTCGAGCCCCACCGAATCGACGCCGGCGACGTGGCCGAGATCGGAGATGATGGTCACGAGGCGGGTGCCGCCGGCGCTGAGTTCGGCCGCGACCTCGCGCACCTGCGGGTGCTCGATGGCGAAGAAGGCGATCCCGTCCGCCCAGGCCGCGTTCTCGCGCAGCGCGTCGGCGAGGGCGGCGGCGTTGAAGCCCTCGATGAAGAAGCAGCGCAGGAACGGGTGGTTGAGGCTCGAGCGCGTGACGCGGTCGCGCACCCGCTCGCCGAGGCTGCGCAGATAGGGGTTGGTGCCGGAGGGCAGGAGCACGACGATGTTGAGCGGACGCTCGGCCCGGTAGAGGTCCGCGTCCTCGCGCGACAGGAAGCCGATATCCTGCGCGATTTCCAGAACGTGGCGGCGCGTGCGCTCCTTCACCCCCTTGCGGCGGTTGATGACCCGGTCGACCGTCGCGAGCGACACGCCGGCCCGGTCGGCGATGTCGGCGAGCTGGGGACGCCCCTCGTCTGATGCTTCAGTTTCCTGACGCACATCAAAAACCATCATTTTGTTTCCTTTGACGGAGGGTCGTCCGAAACATTAGCCTGGGTCAATACCGAAGTGATCTTCGGGCAAAGGCTGTGGTCATTCTCAGCGGCTCCCTCAAAACGCATCAAAACGCAGGGGAGCGGATTGTGGGGAGGAGATGAAATGAAGACTTCATTTGGCGTCAACCGCCGTACCGTTCTCGTCGGCGGCGCGGCCGCGCTCGCGGCCCCTTTCGTCGTGCGTCACGCGCACGCGGCGACGAGCCTTCGCTACGGGCACAACAACGAGGTGGCCTCGGTCGCCGGCGCGCAGGCCGACTGGTTCGCCGAGGCGCTCGGCCAGACCTCCGGCGGCGCGATCGAGGTGAAGGTCTATCCGAACAGCCAGCTCGGCAAGCTGCAGGAGCTCGCCGAGGCGGTCTCGCTCGGCACCATCGCCTTCTCGCACAACACCGCGGGCGCGCTCGGCTCGCTCTACCAGCCCTTCGCCGCGCTCGACACGCCCTACCTCTATCGCGACGTCGACCACCTGATGAAGGTCACCGACGTCGACAGCCCGGTGATGCAGGAATTGAATGACGGGCTGATCGCCGCCGCCAATGTGCGCGTGATCTACGCCCACTATTTCGGCCGCCGGAACCTCACCTGCAACAAGGCCGTCCTGTCGCCGGCCGACCTTGCGGGCGTGAAGATCCGCTCGGTGCCATTCCCGATCTACACCACCGCCGTCGAGGGCATGGGCGCCGTCGCCGTCCCCGTCGACTGGTCGGAGGTTCCGACCGCGCTCGCCACCGGCGTCGTCCAGGGCCAGGAGAACCCGGTCAACGTGGTCCTGAAGGTGAAGCTCTACGAGGTGCAGTCCCACCTCATGCTGACCGGCCACATGTCGAACGCCGAGGTCGTCGTGATGAACGAGGACGTGTGGCAGGGCATGAGCGACGCGGAGAAGGACGCCGTGCGCGAGGCCGCGAGCCAGACCCGCGAGAAGGCGACCAAGGCGATCCTCGACAACGAGGATGCCGAGACCGATCAGCTTCGCGAGCTCGGCATGACGGTCATCGGTCCGGACGAGGGCCTCGACCTCGAAGCCTTCCGCGCCTCCGTGAGCAAGCTCGTCGACGAGCGCTTCGGCGAGCAGTTCGGCGACCTCTACAGCAAGATCGCCGCGGTCGCCTGATGGTCGACGGCGTATCGGGCCGCGCGATTCTCGCGCGGCTCGTGCGGTTCGGGGCCGTGCTTGGAATGGTCCTGCTCTCGCTGATGGCGACGCTGGTGGTGCTCCAGGTCGCGGCGCGCAACTTCCTCGATCTCGGCCTTCCGTGGGCGGACGAGCTCGCGCGGTTCAGCGGGATCGGGGTCGTCTTCCTCACGGTGCCCTACCTTGCGGGGCGGCACGTCCTCGTCTCGGTCTCGATGCTCCCGGATGCGCTCGGCCCCCGCGGGCGGCGCGCGCTCTCCCTCGTCGGCGACCTCGCGACGCTCCTCTTCGCCGCGCTGATGCTGTGGAGCTTCGCCGAGTTCCTGCCGCGCGCCGGCAAGTTCCTGACTCCCGCGATGCGGATGCCGAACTGGGGCTATTACAGCCTCGCTCTCGCTGGCAGCGTGATGCTCGCCATCATGGCCGCCACCCGTGTCGGCGCCGCTCTCACGGGCCGCGATCCGACGTCGCCCTTCCATGAATCGCGAGACGATTCCGGCCTGCCGATATGAGCCTCCTTCTCCTGTCCATCTTCGCCGTCCTCCTGGTCCTCGGCGCGCCGATCGCCGTGTGCCTCGGCCTCTCCTCGGCGATCGTGATCGTGCTTGAGGGGCTGCCGGTCTCCGTGCTCGCCCAGCGCAGCCTCAATGCGCTCGATTCCTCGCCGCTCCTCGCGGTCCCGCTCTTCATCTTCGCCGCGAGCCTCCTCAACGCGACCGGGGTGACGACGCACCTCTTCGATCTCGTGCGCATGATCTTCGGCCGCATTCGCGGCGCGGTCGCGCAGGTGAGCGTCTTCGTCTCGCTGATCTTCTCCGGCGTCTCGGGCGCCGCGCTCGCCGATATCGGCGCCCTCGGCGCGATCCAGATTAACCAGATGAAGGCGCAGGGCTATCGCGAGGAGTTCGCGGCGGGCCTCACCATCGCCGCGGCCACCATCGGGCCCATCTTCCCGCCCTCGATCCCCATCATCATCTACGCCTCCGTCGCCAACGTGTCGGCGGTGCAGCTTCTCCTCGCTGGCGTCGTCCCGGCGCTCCTCCTCACCGCGCTTCTGATGATCCAGGTGGCCGTGGTGGCGCGGGTGAAGGGCCTGCCGCGCGACGACATCCGCGTCGGCCGCCGCGCAGTCGCCCGCAAGGCGCTGATCTCGCTGCCGGCGCTCCTCGCCCCGGTGATCCTCATCGGCGGACTGATGAGCGGCTATTTCGGACCGACCGAGGTCGCGGGCGTCACCGTCGCCTACGCGCTCTTCATCGGCGTCGCCATCTACCGCTCGCTCTCCGGCAAGGCGATCCTCGGCGCGCTGCGCGAGACGGTGGAGGCGACCGCGAACATCCTCTTCGTGGTCGCGACGGCGGCGCTGTTCGCGTGGGTGCTGACGCTCGATCAGGTGCCGATGAAGGTGTCGGGCTTCCTCCTCGGCCTCTCGGACAACCCGTTCGTCCTCCTCTTTCTCGTCAACGTGTTCCTGCTGATCGTCGGCATGGTGCTCGAGAGCATCGCGGCGATCCTCATCCTCGCGCCCATCGTGGCGCCGGCGCTGACCGCGGCGGGCGTCGACCCGCTGCAGCTCGGGATTGTCTTCGTCCTCAACCTGATGATCGGCCTCCTCACGCCGCCGGTCGGGATGAGCCTCTACATGATCACGATCATCACGCGGATGCCGGTCTCGCGGGTGATCGCCGGGGTGATGCCCTTCTTCATCCCGCTCCTTCTGTCGCTGGTCGTCGTCTCCGCCGTCCCGGCGCTGTCCACCTGGCTTCCCGAAACCCTGATGAAATAGGCTCTCACATGAGCAATCTACTCGGTCCCATCCGTCAGCTCGGCTATGTGGTCGACGACATCGAGGCCGGCATGAAGCACTGGTCCGAGGTCATGGGCGTCGGACCCTGGTTCTACAATCCGCGCGTGCCGATCGAGGACTACATGTTCGACGGCGTGCGCTACGAGCCGCACAATTCGGTCGCGCTCGCCAATTCCGGCCCGATGCAGGTGGAGCTGATCCAGACCCGCAACGACGTGCCGTCGATGTATCGCGACTACATGCAGCGCGGTCAGCGCGGCCTCCAGCACGTCGCCTTCTGGACCGTCGACTACGACGCCGATCTCGCGAGGATGCTCGCGCGCGGCTTCACGGTGAAGATGAGCGGCTGCGTCGGCCAGAATGGCCGCTTCGCTTATTTCGCCGAGGAGCAGCATCCCGGCACCTGCATCGAACTGTCCGAGGTGATGGGGCCGAAGGGCAAGATGTTCGACATGATCCGCGAGGCGTCCGTCGACTGGGACGGCAGCGACCCGGTGCGCCCGTTCCCCGACCTCTCCACCCTCTGAGCGCCGTGGACAGGATCGTCGCGGACTATCTCCTCGAGACACCGTTCCCGCTCGAGGAGGTCGCCGCCATGATGGCGGGCGAACAGTCGAGCGGGACGTTCGTGCGCGTCGCGGGCGAGACGGACGAATTGCGCGCCCGCGCCGCCGCCGAAGTGCTCTCGATCGAGCCGGAGGGCGAGGCCGACCATCCGAGCCTCGCCTCCGCCTATGTCGAGCGCAAGGAGAAGAAGGGGCCGTTCCGCCGTGCGCGGGTGAGGATCGCTTATCCGGTCGGCAATATCGGGCGGAACCTGCCGACGCTCGCCGCGACCGTCTCGGGCAATCTCTACGATATCGGCGAGATCACCGGGCTGAAGCTCCTCTCGCTCGACATTCCCGCCGCCTATCGCGCCCGCTATCCGCTTCCGGCTCTGGGTGTCGCGGGCACGCGGGCCGCACTCGGCGTCGCGGAGCGGCCGATCTTCGGCACCATCATCAAGCCGAATGTCGGGATGCGGCCGGGTGAGATCGCGGCGCTCGTCGACACGCTCTGCGCGGCGGGCGTCGACTTCATCAAGGACGACGAAGTCTGCGCGAACCCCGACATCGCCCCGCTCGCCGAACGCGTGCCGGCGGTGATGGCGGTGATCCGCGCGTGGCGCGAGAAGACGGGCCGGGCGGTGATGATGGCCTTCAACATCACCGACGAGACGGATGCGATGCGCCGCCACGCCGACCTCGTCGCGGCGGAGGGGGGCAACTGCGTGATGGCGAGCCTCAACTGGTGCGGCCTCTCGGCGATGGAATCGCTGCGCGCCCACACCCCGCTCGCGATCCACGCGCACCGCAACGGCTTCGGCGCGATGAGCCGCCATCCGCTCCTTGGCATCGGCTTTCAGGCCTACCACGCCCTCTACCGCCTCGCCGGGATCGACCACATGCACGTCCACGGCATCGGCGGGAAGTTCGTCGACGACGCCGAGGAGGTGACGGAGGCGGCGCGCGCGTGCCTGCGCCCGCTGTCGGTGGACGGCCCCGACGACCGGGTGATGCCGGCCTTCTCCTCCGGCCAGTGGGCGGGCACGCTGCCGCGCACGCTGGAGGCGGCCGGGAGCGCCGACCTCATGTTCATGTGCGGCGGCGGCATTCTCGCCCATCCGGACGGCCCCGCCGCCGGGATCGCCTCGCTGCGCGAGGCGTGGGAGGCGCTGCAGGCGGGCGAGGATCTCGCGGCGGCTGCGGAGACGCGTCCGGCGCTCGCCGCCGCGATCGGCTTCTTCGGGGCGCGCTGATGACGAGTGTCGTCTTCCTCGGCGACGATTTCACCGGCGCGTCCGACAGCCTCGCGACCTACGCGCGGGGCGGCTGGCGCGCGCGCCTGGTGCTCGACGCGGCGGAGGGCCGCGACCCGGCGGGGCTCGATGCGATGGGGCTGCCGACGGACCTGCGCTCCCTTGCCCCGCAACGGGCCGTGGCGGAGGTGGCGCGTCTCTGGCCCCGCATCGCGGAGGCCGACCCGCGAATCCTCCACTTCAAGGTTTGCTCCACATTCGATTCCGGCCCCGAGATCGGCTCGATCGGCGCGGTGGTCGCGGCGCTCAGGGAGCGCTTCCGGCCCGATATCGTCGCGGTGATCGGTGGCCAGCCGAGCCTTGGCCGCTACTGCGCCTTCGGCAACCTGTTCGCACGCGGGCCGGAGGGGGCGGTCCACCGCATCGACCGCCACCCGGTGATGAGCCGCCACCCCGTGACGCCCATGAACGAGGCGGACCTGCGCCGCCACCTCGCCCTCCAGGGGCTCGACGGGTTGACGCTCGTGCCGCTGACCGCGCTCACCGACATCGACAGGGCGGCCGCGACGCTGCGCGAGGGTCCCGTCCTCCTCGACGTCATGAGCGCGGAGGACCAGTACGCCATCGCAAGCGCGCTCGCCGCCGCCGGGGGGCGTCAGCTCCTTGTCGGGGCAAGTTCGGTCGCCGAGATTCTCGTCGCCGCGCAGGCGGGCGCGTCGGGTCCGGCCCGCGTCGCGCGCCCGACCTCGCCAAACGTGCTCCTCTTCGCCGGGAGCCGCTCGATCACCACCGCCGCGCAGGTCGACGCGGCGACGGGCTGCCGCAAGATCCCGCTCACCGCCGAGGCGCTCGCCACCGGCGCGGCGCGGGACGCGGCGGTCGCGCATCTGAAGGCGGGGGAGCGCGTCCTCATCCATCTCCTGCCGCACGAAGATTATGGCCTGTCGCCCGACGGGCTCGCCGACGCGTCGAGCCGCCTCGTCGGCGCGATCCTCGCGGAGGCCGATATCGGCTATCTCGGCCTTGCGGGCGGCGACACGTCGAGCCGGATCGCGACGCGGCTCGGCTTCGACGCGCTCGATTTCGAGGAGAGCCTCGGGGCGGGGGTGTGCGTGTGCGCGGCGACCCACCGCGACCCGCGCCGCGACCGGATGCGCGTCATGCTGAAGGGCGGCCAGATGGGCACGCCCGACCTCTTCGACCGCTTCGCCGCGCGGGCGGACACGGGCCTGCGCGCCGTCTGACGCGCAGGCTCCGCCGCCGCGGCCGCCTCAGGCGGCGCGCAGGTGCGCGAGGTGGGGCTCGGCCGTCTCGATCGCGGCCCGGAGCGCGGCCAGCGTGTCGTCCACGATCTCGTCCGTGTGGGCGGCGGAGAGGAACCATGCGCCGCGCTCCAGCGCGCGCACGCCGTGGCCGAGCATCGCCGTCGTGAGGTGCCGGTAGGCGGCTTTGTCGACCCCCTGCATCCCGCGATAGTTGATCGCCGGCTCCTTGAGGCCGAGTGCCACGTTGAAGATCTGCGGGAAGCCGGAGACCACCACCGGCAGCGCGGCGTCGGCGAACGCGTCGCGGATGCCGTTCATGAGGCGCGTGCCGACGCGCTCCATCCCCTCATAGACGCCCTGCTTGGAGAGCTCGTCGAGCGTCGCGACGGTCGCCGCCATCGCCATCGGCTGCGCGTTGTAGGTGCCGCCATGGAGGATCGTCCCGTCCGACAGGCGGTCCATGATGTCGGCACGGCCGGCGACGCAGGCGACGGAGAACCCGTTGGCGATGGCCTTCGCGAAGGTCGCAAGGTCCGGCGTCACGCCGAAGCGGCCCTGCGCGCCGCCGGGGCCGACGCGGAAGCCCGTGATCACCTCGTCGAAGATGAGGATCGTGCCGTGCTTGGTGCAGGCCTCGCGCACGGCCTCCAGATACCCGTCCAGCGGGAAGATGCCGCCGGTGTTGCACATCGCCGCTTCCATGATGAGCGCGGCGACATCGCCCTTGGCGAGGCGCTCGATCACCTGCTCGGGCCGGTTCCAGGAGAGGACATCGATGCTTTCGCCGGTCACGAGGTCCTGGCCCGCGCTCGCGGCGTAGGGGGTCGGGTCGTCCTCCGGTCCCATCTGGTCGGCCGGGGTCGCGTTCGACCACAGGACGCTGTCGAGCCAGCCATGATAGTGGCCCTCGAACTTCACGACCATGCGCCGCCCCGTCGCCGCGCGCGCGAGGCGGAGCGCAAGCTGCACGGCCTCCGACCCGGACGAGGCGAAGCGCACGCGGTCCGCGCACGGCACCATCTCGGTGATCTTCGTCGCGGCCTGATATTCGAGTTCGCTCTGCCCGCCATAGAGGAGGCCGCGTTCGAGCTGGGCGCGCGCCGCCTCGATCACCGGGGCGGGGCTGTGACCGAGCACCATCGGGCCGAGCGCGAGATAGTAGTCGATCAGGCGGTTGCCATCGATGTCGTAGAGATAGGCGCCTTCGCCCCGTTCGAAGACGAGCGGGGTGGGCGCGACGCCGAGGCGGAAATTGCTGCTGACCCCGCCCGGCATCACGGCGGTCGCCTCCCGGACCCTTTCGGCCGAACGGTCGAATCTGCACTCGGTCATTGCCAACCTTTCTTCACTGGACCGGGCCGGCAGGGGGCGCTGCCCCGCCCGTCATCCCGCACGCGCCTGCGCGCGGGGTCATGGGGAGGCGCGGCCGGGAGGGCCGCGCGGAACGCGTGCGTCTCAGCGGATGAGGCCGGCCATTCGGGGCAGCATCAGCGAGACGAAGGGCAGATAGGTGATGATCATGAGCGCGAGGAGCTTGATCGCATAGAAGGGCAGCAGCGCGCGCGCGATCGCCCCCATCGGCCGCCCCGTCACCGACGAGATGACGAAGAGGTTCGTCCCGATCGGCGGAGTGTTGAGGCCGACCATCAGGTTGACGATCACGATGATCGCGAAGTGGATCGGGTCGATTCCGTAGGAGAGGGCGGTCGGCTGGAGGATCGGCACGAAGATCAGGATCGCCGGGACCGTGTCGACGAAGCAGCCGACGACGAGGAGGAAGGCGTTCACGATGATGAGGAAGACGTAGCGGTTGTCCGTCATCGCCGCGAACATCGCCTTCGCCGCGCCCGGCACGTTCTCGATCGCGAGGAACCAGGCGAAGAGGGTGGAGGTCGCGACGACGATCATCACCGTCGCCGTGGTGAGCGCGCTCTCGCGGAAGATCTCGAAGAGGCTCTTCGCGTCGGCCGTGCGGTAGACGACGACGGTAAGGAAGAGCGCATAGGCCGCGAGGACCGCCGCCGCCTCCGTCGCGGTGAAGATGCCACCCCGCACGCCGCCGACGATGATGACGGGGGCGACGAGCACCGGCAGCGCGTCGAGCGTCGCGCGGGCAAGGCTGCGGTCATGCCGCTCGCGCGTCGGCGGCGGGGCGATCTTGTGGGCGCGCAGCGCGACGTAGAGCATCAGGAGGACGACGATGAGGAGGCCCGGCACGATGCCGGCGAAGAACATCGCCCCGATCGAGAGCTTCGTCGGGATCGCGTAGATCACCATGATGATGCTCGGCGGGATGATGGGGGCGATCATCGCGCCGGAAATGGTGAGGGCGGCGGCGAAGTCGGCCGAGTAGCCGCGCGCGCGCATCATCGGCGTCATCACCGATCCGAGCGCGGCGGTGTCGGCCGTCGCCGAGCCCGAGAGGCCAGCCATCAGCATGTTCGACAGGATGTTCACATAGGCGAGCCCGCCGCGCACCCGGCCGACGAGGAGGTCCACGAAGTCGACGAGCTTGCGGATGATGCCGCCGCCGACGAGGAGGTTGCCCGCGAGGATGAAGAGCGGCAGGGCGAGGAGGCCGTAGGAGTTCATCCCGGCGAACATGCGCTGCGCCGCAACCGGCGCGTTGCCGATGCCGGTGAAGAGGAGGCCCGCGAAGGCGATCACGCCGACGGCGAAGGCGATCGGCGTCTCGACCGCGAGGAGGATCGCGAGGAGGCCGAGGACGATGGCGGCGGTCACGAGCCGCTCTCCCCGGTCGCGTCGCGCCCCGTCAGGATGTTGCGCAGGACCATCGCGAGGCCGACGAGGGAGAGGGCGCAGGCGATCGGGATGATGAGATAGGGGATCGTCATCGGCAGGCGCAGCGCGGTGGAGGGCTGGCTCCACGCCCCGAGCGCGAGCCAGAAGCCGCCATAGCCGATATAGGCGAGGAAGATCGCGACGAGGACGAGGCCGGCCGCGCGCAGAAGGCGGTAGACGATCGGCCGCTTCGGCAGCCACTCGATCTTGATGTGCATGTTCTCGCCGAAGGCGCGGTACATGCCGAGGAATGAGATGCCGACGAGCAGGAACTGGGACAGTTCTTCGGGCCAGGGGAGCGGCGCGTGCCACAGATAGCGCAGCGCCACCTGGGTCACGAGCACGGCTGCGATGGTCGCAAGGGCGAGCACGAGCACCACGTCGATGACGCGGTTGACAATTCTGAGGACGGGCATGGCGTCACCTTGTGGTGCTCCCGGGCCGCGTGGGCCCGGGAGGGGGAGGAGGGGTGACTATTCGACGGCGGCGAGACGGTCCGCGCGGATCTTCTCGATCTCCGCGTAGACGGCGTCGACATAGGCCGGGTCGAGCTCCGTCTTGAGGTAGGCCTGCATCGGCTCCTTCACGGCCGAGGAGAAGGTGGCGAGCTCCTCGGCGGTCGGGGCGTAGACCTCCATGCCGAGCTCACGCAGCTTGTCGACGGCGCTGACGCGGGCCTGATAGTTGCGCTCGCCATATTCGGTGGCGGCCGCCATCTGGGCGCCGGTGACGACAACCGCACGCAGCTCCGGCGGGAGGCTCTGGAAGAAGTCCTCGTTCATCATCAGCGTGTTGATGCCGAGCTGGTGGTTGTCGAGCGTCAGGTGGTCCTGCACCTCGTAGAAGGAGTAGTCGAGCACGACGCCGACCGGGTTCTCCTGGCCGTCGACGACGCCGGACTGCATCGCGCCATAGAGCTCTTCCCACGGCACCGGTGTCGGCGAGCCGCCCATCGCCTTTACCATCTCGAGCGACATCGGGCTCGGCGGCACGCGCATGCGGATGCCCGCCATGTCGGCGGCCGACTTGATGGGCTTCACGTTGTTGGTGAAGCTGCGGAAGCCGTAGGAGGCGCCGGCGAGGAGGCGCATCCCCGACTCCTCGGCCATGGCGTCGCGCACGTCCATGAAGAAGTCGGAGTTGAGGAAGGCGAGGCCCTCTTCGTCGTTGCCGAAGAGGTAGGGCGTCGCGAGGATGAGCATGGGCTTGTAGAAGGTGCTCATCGTCTGCTCGTCGCCGTGGGCGAGCTGGATGGCGCCGGCCTTCACCTGCTCCAGCGCATCGGTCATCGAACCGAGCTGGCCGGCCGGGGAGATGTTGACCTCGATCTGGCCGCCGCTGGCGCTCTCGACATAGGCCTCGAAGACCTGCCAGCCCTTGTGGAGGGCGCTGTCGGTGGATTCACCGTGACTGGCCCGGATGGTGTAGTCAGCGGCCTCGGCCGCACTCAGTCCCGACGCGAGCACCAGGCTCGCCAACGCCACTCCACTCCAACGAATTCCCATGCGATGTTCCTTCTGGTTTGAGAGCACTCGGTCGTCGCGTCCAGTCCTCCCCAGACCGTCGCTACAGAACGCCGAATTTTTCGAAGACGTCCTTCAGAAGCGCACCCTGGAGAAGGGCGTCGCGCGTGTTGTTTTCGCTTTCGATCTTTTCGAGCGCGGTCGCGATCACCGTGTCGGCGACGTCCGCCGGGATGACGACGACACCGTCCGCGTCTCCGAAGATGAGGTCGCCCGAGGACACGGCGACGCCGGCGCACTCCACCGGCACGTCCATCGCCATCATCTTGGCGCGGCCCTTTGAATCGAGCGGGCCGATGCCGCCGTGGAAGACGGGGAAGTTGGCGGCGCGGATGTGGCGGATGTCGCGCACGAGCCCGTCGGTCACGCAGCCGACGGCGCCGCGCATCTTGGCCGCCGTCGTCAGAAGCTCGCCCCAGGGGGCGATCCGGTCGGTCGGCCCGTCGCAGGCGAGGACCGCGATCTCGAACGGCTTCAGATCGTCGATGAGGGCGATCTCCACCTCGTACGGGTTCTCGTCCGGCTCGACCGAATAGGCCTTCATGTAGAGGCCGGTGCGGGCGCGGCCGAAGAGGACGCTCTCCTCGTCGAGCGGGCGCACGAAGGGGCGCATCGCCTGCTGCATGAGGCCGACACTGTCCATCACGTCGGACAGGACGGCGGTGTAGAGGCGCTGCTGGAGGGCACTGAAATCATAATTCATGACAGCGGCCAATTCGTCCTGGTTAAACGTTTAATGTTGAGGCTAGGGTGGTTTTTTCTGCCGGTCAAGCGGCCTATTGCGAACTGAACGTTGCTTTTCGAGTGAGGTCATGGCGCGTCCTACTATCGTCGGTGTGGCGGCCCGAGCGGGGGTCTCCACCGCAACGGTGTCGAAGGTGGTCAACGGGATCGAGAGCGGGGTCTCGGAGGCGACGCGCGCGCGGGTCGTGGCCGCCATCAAGGAGCTCGGCTACCGGCCGAACCGGATGGGCCGAAGCCTGCGCACGCTGCGCCATTCCACGATCGGGCTCGCCATCGTCGACCCGTCCCCGCGCTTCCTCGCCGACCCGTTCACGACGAACCTCGTCGCGGGGATCAGCAATCATCTGGGCTCGCAAGGGTTCGGCCTGCTCCTCCACGGGGTGCGGCCCGGCAAGCTGTCCGAATCCTTCCTCGTGCGGGAGTCCGACGTCGACGCGCTCTGCCTCAATCTGTGCGGCGAACGGGCGGATCGGATCGCGGCGATGCGGCTCGCGGCGGGGCTCGGCCAGCCGGTCGTCATCATCCAGGATCGCCCGCTGCCGGGCCTGTCAGACGCCGCCTTCGTGCGCCAGGACGACAAGGCGGGGGCGGCCGCGCTCGCCGAGCATCTCCTCGCGCGCAAACCGCGCCGGGCGCTGATGGTAATCGCGGACGTCGCCTGGCCCGCGGTCGAGCATCGCGTCGCGGGGATCCGCTCGGTGTTCGAGGCGAACGGCGTCGCGCTCGACATCGTCGCCTGCGACGAGACGCGGAGCGAGGCGATCTCGGAGGCGATCAGCGCGGCGCTGACGCGGGCGGACCCGCCCGACATCATCGTCGGCCAGAACGACCAGATCGCCATCATCGCGATCCAGGTGCTGGGCGGTCTCGGCCTCAAGGTGCCGCACGATGTCGCCGTGTCCGGCTTCAACGCCTTCCCGTTCACGGGCCTTGCCGTGCCGGCGCTGACGACGGTGCGCTCGCGCGCCTACGAGCTCGGCACGGCGGCGGCGAAGGCGATCCTCGACCGGCTGGAGACCGGCCGCTTCGCCTCCACCGACCATCTCCTGCCGCTCGACCTCATCAAGGGCGAGTCGGCCTGAGGGCTACCAGAACCACTGGATCGCAAGGCAGCTCGCGAGGCCGACGACGATGTTCATCGGGATGCCGATCTTCATGAAGTCGGAGAAGCGATAGTCGCCCGCGCCGTAGACGAGCGTGTTCGTCTGGTAGCCGACGGGGGTCGCGAAGCTTGCCGAGGCCGCGACCATCACCGCGATGACGGCGGCGCGCGGGTCGTGCCCCGCCTCGTTCGCGAGCAGGATCGCGATCGGGGTAAAGATCACGGCGACCGCGTTGTTGGTGACGAGCTCCGTGAGCAGCGAGGTGAGGAGGTAGAGGCCGAGGATGAAGAGGAAGGGGGGCGCGGAGGCGAAGGTCGGCGCGATCCAGTCGACCACCATCTCGATCGTCCCCGCCTTCTGAAGGCCGAGCCCGATCGCGAGCATCGCGAAGACGAGGACGAGGAGCCCGCCATCGATCGAATCCCAGGCCTCCTCCGCATCGATGCAGCGCAGGATCAGGATCGCCGCGACCGCGATCATCGCGAGCGCCCCGATCGGCGCGATGCCGAGCGCGGCGAGAACCACGACAGCCGCCGCGCCGAGGATCGCGATCGGCGCACGGCCGCGCCGGAAGGGCCGCGACTCGGTGCGGTTGAGGCTCACGAACATGTTGCTGCGGGCAAGGCGGCCGATCGCATCCGGCTCGCCGCGCACCATGATGCGGTCCGCCGGTCGCAGGATCACGTTGTCGAGGCTCTCGCCCGGAAGATGGCCGTCGCGATGGACGCCGAGGAGGGCGATGTCGACGCGCTGGAGGAGGGCGATGTCGGCGATCCGCTGCCGCCCGCGCTGGCGGCTGGGGGCGAGGAAGGCTTCCGCTACCAGCGCCTCCTCGGTGAAGTCGCGCCGCCGCGTCTTGCCGACGATCACGCCCTCGACGCCTTCGAGGCTGAGGATTTCTTCGCGCGTCGCCTTGAGGACGAGCCGGTCCCCTTCGCGCAGCTCCTCCTCGTCGATCCCATCGCGCAGGAGCTTGCCGCCACGGCGCAGCGCCAGGAGGTGCAGCCCGTCCGGCCGCACGAGGCGCAGCTCGCCGAGCTTCGTCCCGATCTCGGCGAAGTCGCCCGTCAGCGCGATCTCGGTGAGGAAGGCAGCCCGGTCATCATCGGCGAAAGCCTCGGAGTGGTTGTCCCGGTCGGGCAGCAGCCAGCGTGAGGTGAGAAGGATCATAAGCGTGCCGGCCGCGGCGGCGACGAGGCCCACCGGCGTGATCTCGAAGATCGAGAAGGGGGCGAGCCCCTCGCTCTGCGCGACGCCCGCGACGACGAGATTGGTCGAGGTGCCGATGAGGGTGCAGGTGCCGCCGAGGATCGCGAAATAGGAGAGCGGGATCAGGAGCTTGGTCGATGCGATCCCGACCGTGCCGGCGAGACGGATCACGACCGGGATCAGCACCAGGACGACCGGCATGTTGTTGACGAAGGCGGACGCGGCGAGCGCACCGAGGAGGACGCTCGCGATCGCGATCGAGGGATGCGTCTCGGCGCGCTTGGTGATCCAGGTGGCGACCGCCTCCAACGTGCCGGTGCGCACGAGCGCGCCGGAGATCACGAACATCGCGGCGATGGTGATGAGGGCGGGCGAGGCGAGGACGCTCGCCACATCGTCGATCGTGAGGATCCCGAGCGCGATGAAGGCGCCCGCGGCGATGATCGCGACGGCGCTCGGCGCGAGGAGCTCGGTGGCGAAGGCCGCGAAGGTGAGGACGAGGAGGGCGAGCCCGACGAACGGCTGGACGGCCTCGGGGAGGAACGAGGTCAAGCCGCGCTCGCCGGCCGCCGGATGGTTGCCAATTGCGGCGTTTGCACTGAGCCTCTCCTGCGCCATCCGGACCGATCCGCCCCGTGGGAAGCGGCCGGCCCGGCAAACTCTCTTGTCCTGAATTTGTGGCGCACTTTCGTCGCGCGACAAGGCTCGGCGGACCCGCGCCGTTCGCTTTTTGGCAAACGGAGAGAGCGCCTCGCGCTACCCAGGCGCGGGTGCCCTTCCGCTGGCCGGCTGGCGGCTCAGGCCCCGAGCGTTTCGGCGGAGGCGGCGCCGGCGCCCTTGGCACCCGCCCCGTTGCGGCGCACGACGCGGACCTTTCCGCTCGGCCCGCCGCCGCAGAAAAAGCGCCCGGCCCCGTCGCTCTCGAGGCCGGAGATCCCGGTCCCGGACGGCATGTCCAGCGCCTCCAGCGTCTCCCCGGTGGCGGGGTCGAGGCGGCGGATGTCGCTGTCCTCGCCCTCCCAGGTCGCGTGCCAGAGCTCGCCGTCGACCCACGTCACCCCCGTGACGAAGCGGTTCGACTGGATCGTGCGCAGGATCTTGCCCGTCTCCGGGTCCACCTGATGGATCGAGCGGGCGCGATACTGGCCGACCCAGAGCGAGCCTTCCGCCCAGGCAAGGCCCGACGCGCCGCCCTCTGGCGCGGGGATCGACCCGATCACGCGGCCGGTCTCCGGATCGATCTTCTGGATCCGGTCCTCGGCGATCTGGAAGAGGTGCGCGCCGTCGAAGGCGGTGCCGGCGTGGGCCGGGACCTCGATGGAACGGATCGGGGCCCCGCTGTCGGGGTCGACGGCGTTCAGCCGGTCGCCCGAGGCGAACCACACGCTCTTCCCGTCGAAGGTGACGCCGTGCACGGCCTCGGCGCCGGGAAAGGGGCCGAGTTCCTGAATGATTTCGGCTTTCTGGTGCTTCATGGCTTTCATCCTTGCTGCGAGGACAGATCTAGCCGCCTGGCATCGGAGCTGGGAGTAACAAGGCTGTCGGGAAACCGGGGACGGGGGGCGTCATCCATCGTCGCGCCCGCGCGCGGCCGATCGCCTGGATCTTGCCGTCGGCCTCCAGCGCGAGGAGGGCACGCTGCACTGTGCGCTGGCTGGCGCCGAGCGCGAGGGCGAGCGCCGAGCTCGACCAGGCCTGACCGTCGGCGAGGAGGGCGAGGATGTCGGCGTGCGCGTCCTCCACCGGCGGGGTGAGGACGATCACGCCGGCCCCCTCGCGCGGCTCCAGTCGAAAGCCGCGATCGGTGGCGGTGATGGCCGCGAACGGGCCGATCTCCTTGCGCAGCCGCCCGATCTCGACGCGCAGCCGCGCGCGGTGGGACTCGTCCGCATGGCGGGCGCGGAAGGCGTTGAAGAGGAGGGCGGCGCGCGGCGCGTCGCCAGGAAAGGCGAGGGCGAGGGTACGCGCGAGGGCGAAGAGGACGGGCCGCCGCTCCAGCGCCACGAACGCGCCCGCATGGCGCACCCCGTGGCGGCACGCGTCGACGATGAGCGCCGACGAGGCGAAGACGGCCTCCACCTCGTCGAGGAGGAGGAGGCGGCTCCCGCCCGCTTCGACGAGCCGGGCGGCGGGCGCGTCGAGGGCGAGGGCGACCGCCTCCACCTCCGCCGCGAGCGCCGCGATGCCGGCCGCGCGGGACGAGGCCTCGGCGCGGGCGAGGGCGGCGCGGGCCGCGCCCGCATCGACGCGGCGCATCGCGATGCCCGCCGCGACGAGCTCGATCCCGACGGCGAGCGCCGGGGAGAAGAGCGAGGCGTCGAGACCGGCGAGCTTCGCCTCCGCCTCGTCGAGCCGGCCGATGAGGAGGAGGCGGCGGCCGGCGAGATAGCGGGCGAAGGCGGCATTGATCCGGTCGCCACGGCGCGAAAGGGTCGCCTCCGCGCCGTCGAGCGCCTTCACCGGCCAAGCGAGATCGCGCGAGACGAGGGCGATCTCGGCCTCGGCCACCACGCAACGGGCGCGCGCGACGGCCTCTCGCGGGCCGAAGGCGCGCGCGGCTCCAGCGAGGAGCGTCTTCGCCTTCTCGAAGTCACCGAGCTGGGCCATCGCGATGCCGCGCAGCGCAAGCGCGGGCGCATCCTCGCGCAGCGCGATCCAGTTCAGCGCGCCGAGCGTGTCACCGACGGCGAGGGCGCGCGCGGCGGCGTTGATCAGCGAGTCCATTCAAATCGCGCCAGACTTGTCACTCACGCCCCTCGCTCATCCTCGCCAAGTCTCTCCCGCAGCCGAGTGCCGCCCGCCCATTTCGAAGACTGGCGGCACGGCGGACAACGTCAATGGGAGAAGACTGATGGAAAATCATGCGATCGGCACGCGCGAAGAGTGGCTCGCGGCGCGCATGGACCTGCTCGAGGCCGAAAAAGAACTGACGCGGCAGAGCGATGCACTCGCCAAGCGCCGCCAGGGCCTTCCCTGGGTGCGCGTCGACAAGGCCTATGCGTTCGAGACCGACGCCGGGGCGGCCTCGCTGAAGGACCTCTTCCGCGGCCGGTCCCAGCTCCTCGTCTATCACTTCATGTTCGGGCCGGACTATCGGGCGGGTTGCCCGTCCTGCTCGGCGATCGCGGACGGGTTCGACGGCATCGTCGTTCACCTTGAGAACCACGACGTCGCGCTGACCACAGTCTCGCGCGCGCCGCTCCCGAAGCTGCAGGACTATAAGCGCCGCATGGGCTGGAGCTTCCCCTGGGCCTCCTCCTTCGGCAGCGACTTCAACCACGACTACGCGGTCTCCTTCACCGAGAGCGAGCAGAGCGAGGGGGGCATCGAGTACAATTATCGCCGCGAGCCGGCGATGGCGGCGCGGCCGGCGAACGAGCCCGCCATCCCCTCGCGCGCCGGGGCGGACGGGCCGACGACGGGGGCCGCCCAGTCGGGCACCGATGTCGCCACCTATGCCCGCGAGCGGCCGGGCCTCAGCGCCTTCGTCCTGCAGGACGGGGTCGTCTACCACACCTACTCGACCTTCTCGCGCGGGGTCGACGATCTGTGGGGCATGTACAAATGGTTCGACCGGGCACCCATGGGTCGCAACGAGACGAGCTTCTGGATCAGGCGCCATGACGAATACGGGGCCTGAGGCGATGGGCCGGCCGTCCGATCTCCCCGCGAGGGGCCTCGCGGCGCAGCCCGCCCCTAAAGTGGCCGCTCTCGCGCGCGGCGCGGCCGATGCGCTGTGCCTCGCCGCGACCCCCGTCTTCGCCTTCTGCGCCGTCCTCGCCCTTCCTGCGGGGGAGCACGGGATGCACGCGATGGCCGATCACGGCGGAGCCGCCGGCGGGTCGATGGCGCTGATGTATCTCCTCATGAGCGCGGCCCATGCCGGGGCCTGGCTCCGCCTCGTCGCGGGGGAGCGTCCCGGCCGCTGAGGCCGGCAGTGCGGCCGCGCGGGCTTCGGTCTGCGCGGCCGTTTCGATGTGAAGAAAGGCGGTTAAGCGATTTTAACCACTCTTCGCAAACGCCCTTTCACGAAGGGTCCGTATGGTTCGCCCCATGCGATACCGTACGATGGTCCTCCTCAGTGCCAGCCTCTTGATGCTCGCCGGGTGCGGAAGCACGCCGCCCGGCGCGATCAACGACATGTGCGCCGTGTTCGACCAGCGCAGCGGCTTCTTCAGCGACTGGTATTCGGAGGCCCGCCGCGCCGAGAAGCGCTACGGCATTCCCGTCCACGTCATGATGGCGACGATCCGGGTGGAATCGGGCTTCGACGGGGACGCGCGCCCGGCGCGCAAGAAATTCCTCGGCATCGTGCCCGGCAAGCGCCCGTCCTCGGCCTATGGCTACAGCCAGGCGCTGAACGGGACGTGGGACCAGTATCGCCGCGAGACCGGGCGCGGCATGGCGCGGCGCACCGATTTCGGCGACTCGATCGATTTCGTCGGCTGGTATTATTCGAAGACGGTGCAGAAATATGGCGTCCCACCGGACGACGCCTTCACCCTCTATCTCAGCTACCGCTACGGCTGGACGGGGTTCAGCCGGGGCAATTGGCGCAGCGATTCCGGCGCGATGAAGTCCGCCGCCCGCACCGCCAATTTCGCCGACACCTACGCCTTCCAGCTCGCCAAGTGCCGCTGAAGCCGGCTCGCGCCGGCGCCAGGAAGCGGTCTCTCACCCCATCATCAGGCTTGGCAGGGTGAGGGAGAGGGCCGGGATCATCACGAGCAGCGCGACGCGGACGAAGTCGGCGACGAGGAAGGGGAGCACCCCCACCGCGACCGTCTCGAATTTGAGGTCCGGCGCCGCGCTCGAGATGACGTAGAGGTTCATCCCGAGCGGGGGCGTGATCAGCCCGATCTCCACCACCGAGACGACGAGGATGCCGAACCAGATCGGGTCGTAGCCGAGCTCCAGGATGATCGGGAACACGATCGGGAGCGTGATCAGCATCATCGACAGGCTGTCGAGGAAGCAGCCGAGCACGACATAGACGAGGAGGATCATCACCACGACGCCGAGCGGCGGCAGGCCGAGGGCGTTGATCCAGTCGACGATCACGCGCGGCAGCGTGGAGGTCTCGATGAAGAATTGCAGCACCGACGTGCCGATGAGGATCATGAAGAGCATGCCGGTGGTGACGGCGGTCTCCACGAGCGCGGAGCGCGTCACCTCCCAGTTCAACGTGCCGCGCATCGCGGCGAGCACGATCGCGCCGAACGCGCCGACGCCGGCCGCCTCCGTGGGCGAGAAGATGCCCACATAGATGCCGCCCATCACCACCAGGAAGAGGAACAGGATCGGCGCCATCTGGCGCAGCGCCGCGAGGCGGTGGTGCGCGACTGGGTTCGGCGTGCGCGGGGCCCAGTGCGGCTTCAGCCGCGCCATCACCGCGACCGTGACCATGTAGAGGACGGCCGCGAGGATGCCGGGGATCAGCCCGGCGAGGAACATGCGCCCGATCGACTGCTCGGTCAGGATCGCGAAGATCACCATGATGATCGATGGCGGGATCAGGATGCCGAGCGTGCCGCCTGCGGCGAGCGCGCCGGAGGTGAGGCGGCGGTCGTAGCCGATGTCCGTCATCTCGGGGACGGCGACGCGGGCCATCGTGGCGGCGGTCGCAAGGCTCGACCCGCAGACCGAGCCGAAGAGGGCGCAGGCCCCGATCGTCGCCGAGGCGAGGCCGCCGCGCCAATGGCCGATGAGGCCGTGGAGCGCCTGGTAGAGCGAGGCGGAAAGGCCGGCGCGCGAGGCGAAGGCCCCCATCATCACGAAGAGGGGGATGACGGAGAGCGCGTAGCTCGACGAGGTGACGAAGGGCTGCGAGCCGAGCACGAAACCGAGGCTGAACCAGCCATTCAGATAGATGCCGCCGGCGATGCCGACGACGCCCATGGCGATCGCGACGGGCACGCGGATCGCGATGAGCGCGAGGAGCGCGACGAGGCCGAGAACGCCGACGAGTGGGGGCGACATCGCATCAGCCTCGCACGAGATCGCGCAGGAGCCGCGCGGCGAGCCAGAGATTGACCAGCGTCGCGATGGCGAGCCCCGCGACGAGCGGGATCCAGTACCAGACCATCGGGATGCCGATCGACTGGCTGCGGTCGCCATAGCCGTATTCGGTCAGCATCTGCTGGAAACCGAACCAGCTCGCGCCGGCGAGGAAGACGAGGCCGAGGATGGCGGCGAAGAACCGGCAGCCGGTTTCCACGCGACGCGGCAGGCGGCTCGTGAAGACGTCGATCGAGACCTGCTGGTCGGTGGCGAATCCGTAGGGGATGGCGAGCATCGCCCCGATCATCGTGCACAGGGTCACGATGTCGGTGAGGCCGTGGACGGTCAGCATGCTGACCGAGCGCAGCGCGATGTCGACCACGGTGAGCGCGACGGCGACGAGGAAGGCCAACGTCCCCGCGAGCGCCAGAATGAGCGTTGTCCGCGTCAAAGGAGAGCTCCGTCAGATTGAGGCGGGCGGCGAGGACCCTCGCCGCCCGAGCGGGTGAGCGCGCGGCGCTTCCCTTACTGACAGGCCGTGACGGCCTCGCCCATCTTGGCGTAGAGGGCCTTCGCCTCGTCCGCCGGCAGGTCGGAATCGTTGGCGAGGTAGTTGTCGATCAGCGGCTGGAGCCGTTCGCGCCAGGCTTCGCGGTCCTCGCCCGACATCGGGATGACCTCGTTGCCGGCCGCCTTCGCCGCGTCGATCGCCTCTTGGTCGGTTTCCTTCCACCAGCGGCCCCAGTTGGCGAACGTCTCCGCGCTCACCTCGTCGATGACCTTCTGGATGTCCTCGGGCAGGCTGTCATACTTGCGCTGGTTGAAGACGACATACATGCCGACCGGGTTGATCGCCGCGTCGAGGTGGTACTTCAGCACTTCGTAGAGCTTGAAGGCGCCGACCGGGCCCCAGGGCATGATGTTGCCGTCGATCACGCCGCGCTCGACGCTCTCGTAGATCTCCGTGGGGGGCATGCCGACCGGGGTGGCGCCGATCAGCTCCAGCATCGCGGTGATCGCCGGAGTCGGGGTGCGCACGCGCATGCCCTTCAGGTCGTCGAGCGTCTTGATCTGCTTGTTGGTGTGCGCGCCGCTCGGCTCGGTGACCGTGAGGGAAAGGATGTGCGTGCCGTCGAAATCGGGCTGAATGTCGTCCTTCACCTTCATCAGCGCGCAGGTCCCGACTTCGGAATCGGGCACGGTGAAGGGCAATTCGATCAGCACCATGCGCGGATGGCGTCCGCGCGGGATGGCGGGGATGCCGACCGAGACGTCGACCACGCCGGCGCGCGCCTGGTCGAACTGCTTGGTGGCGTTGCCGAGCGAGGAGCCGGCGGGGAAGAAGGTGAAGTTCACCCGCCCATCCGTCCGCTTCGAGATCTCCTCGGCCCAGGGCTCCAGCGCCAGCGTCTGGATGTAGTGGGTCGACGGGAACATCGTCGACACCTTGAGCTCATATTCGGCCGCGTGTGCGCCGCTCGCCAGAACGGCGCCGGCGGCAAGGCCGAGAAGTCCAGTCAGCTTCTTCATTCTTGTTTCCTCCCGTCAGTCGTTTTTCGTTTTTGTCGCCGCGCCGGTCAGGTCGCTTCCTTGTAGTCGACGAGCTTGGACTTGTACTCGCTGCGCGGAAGCGTGCCGGGACCGACGAGGCTGATCTCGGTGGTGACCACCAGCTTGTCCCGAAGTCGCTGGCGGATCGAGTCGGCAAGTTGATCGCCGACGGCCCCCGCTTCGCTGAGTTCGACGAGAACCTTCAGCGGAGGCGATTGCTTCACCCCTTTGGTGCCGGGACGCACCGAGATGACGCCGGTGACGGCGGGGGCGAACTCGTTGACCACCTCGCGGATGGCGGAGGGGAAGACGTTGACGCCGCGCACGATCAGCATGTCGTCCGTGCGCCCGATGCAGCGCACGCGCGGCGAGGTGCGCCCGCACGAGCACGTGCTGGTGCCGACCATGACATGATCACGCGAGCGGAAGCGCAGGAGCGGGGCCGCGCGGTGGGCAAGGTGGGTGTAGACGAGCTCGCCCGTCGCGCCGTCCGTCATGGGGACGGGCGCACCGGTCTCCGGGTCGATCAGCTCGGCGTGGACGAAACCGCGGGCGCAGAAATGCATCCCGTCCTGCTCCTCGCACTCGCCCCAGAGGGAGGCGCCGATATCGCCGATGCCCATCGCCTCGGTGACCTTCGCGCCCCAGACTTCCTGGAGCTTGGCGCGCATCGCGGGCTCGCCCCCGCCGGGCTCGCCGGCGACGAGGATGCGCTTCACAGAGCTTGCCGGCAGGTCCATGCCCCGGCTCGCGCCCCACTCGGAGAGGTGGAGCGCGTAGGAGGGCGTGCAGGCGAGGGTCTGCGGTTTCAGGAGCGCGACCGCCGCCATCAGGCGCTCGGTGTTCCCGGTGCCGACCGGGATGTGGCAGAGGCCGAGCCGGTTGAACGCGTCGAGCGCGGCGCCCGCCACGAACGGGCCGGCATTGTAGGTGGTGATGATCCGCTCGCCCGCGACGACGCCCGAGGCGGCGTAGCTGCGCGAGGAGGTGCGGACCCAGTTGTCGAGGTCGCCGGTCGTCAGCGGAATGTAGCTCGGCGTGCCGGTGGTGCCGCTCGTCGAGTAGATGCGGGCGAGGCCGTCCATCGGCGCGGCGAGGTGGGTGCCGATCGGGTCGGCTTCGCTGCGGCTTGCGCGCAGCTCGTCCTTCTCGGTCAGCGGGAGGTTCGCGATATCGTCGATCCCGCCGACCGACGCCGCGTCCGAAAAGCCCGCCTCGGCGAGCTTCTTGCGATAGAAGCGCGAGTTCTCGAAGAGGTAGGCGATCTGCTTGCGGTAGAGGGCGTCGTCGGCCTTGCGCTGTTCGTCCCAGGGAAGGGTCTCGATCTCGGGCTCGTACATGTTCGCCATGGCGCTCAGCCTTCCGCGGGCTCGTAGGCGATCGCCGCCTCGGCGTGCGAGGCCATCAGGAAGCCGATCGGGTTCGCCTGCTCTTCGCTGAGATGGGCGAGGAGGCCGGCGGTGCGCGCCAGGATCGGGATCGCCTTCAGGAGCGCGGCTGGGAAGTCGAGGTCGAGAAGGACGGCCGCGATCGGCATCGAGACGTTCATCGGGAGCGGCTTGCCCCATGCCTCGGACGCGGCCGATTCGAACGCGATCGAGAGCTCCACATAGGGGCCGGCGACGCCGCGCTCGCGCGCAAGTTCCAGGATGCGCTGGGCGCGCGGGTCGACCGGGCGATGGAGCGGGTGGCCGAAGCCGGGCAGCTTGCCGCCGGAGGCCCTCGTCTCGCGTGCCATGTCGAGGGCGACGTCGGCCGCCGCCTCGCCCGCATCGACGCGCGCCTTCGCGCCTTGGAGGAGCTTGCCGCACAGTTCCGCCGTGCCGAGCACGACGGTGCCGCAGCCCAGAATGCCCGCCGCGACGGCCGCCTGAATGGATTGCGGGTCCGCGTCATAGGTCATGCGCGAGGCGATCGCCGTCGGCGTGAGGCCGTGCTCCGCGATCGCGACGAGGAGGAGATCCAGGAAATCGCGCTGGTCGTCGGTCGGCTCGTTGCCGGTGACGAGCAGGAAGAAGAACTCGGTGAACGTCAGCCGGCCCATCAGGTCGCTGCACAGGTCCCGATCGCGGATCGTGAGACTCGTGGGGTCCGCCGTGCAGATGCTGGTCGTGGCTTTTCCGTGCTTGCCGATGAGCACCGAAACCTCCCTGGTGCGGGCGCGCCAAGGCTCTCCGACCCGTGCGCCCTTGTTTCCTCATGCCGGTCACTTCGCGGTGTCCGGCTTGTTATGATGGGCAGTCTTGTAGGACAATATTGTCAGCGTCAAGCTTGTCACGAACAGGATCTGTCGATTATGTCGACACCGTCGCGGACCGGATCGGGGTGAGAGATGTCGATGGAGGAAGACGTCGCTGAGGGAATGGCCGGTGGTCGCGGCGGGACGGTCGACCGCCTGGTCGTCGGCTTGCGCGACGGCATCCTCAACAACCGCTACGCACCCGGACAGCGCCTGATCGAGGCCGATCTGACGCGCGATTTCGGCGTGAGCCGCGGCCCCTTGCGCGAGGCTTTCCGCCGCCTTTCGGCCGAGGGGCTGCTGGAGATCGTGCCCAATCGCGGCGCGCTCGTGCGGCGCCTCACCTATGTGGAGACGATCGAGCTCTTCCAGATCCGCACCGCGCTCGAAGCGCTCGCGGTGCGCCTCGCCGCCGCCGCGATCGACACCGACGGCAACGCCGCCCGGTTCGAGGCGGCGATCGAGCGGATCTGGGAGGATGTGCCGCGCACGAACGGCGCCGTCTATCACGAGGAGAACTGGCAGTTTCACCACGCCATTCTCGACGTGTGCGGAAATGCCCAGCTCGCGGCGCTCAGCCGTCAGCTCCAGCTTCCGCTCATCATGCTCCAGCTCAGCGGCGCGATGAATCCCGACATGTACCAGGCTTCGGTGAAGGAGCACCGCGCCATCGCGCGCGCGATCCTCGCCGGCGACCCCGACGCGGCGGAGGCGCGGATGCGCGGCCATCTCGGCCGGGCGCTTGAAATTGCCGCGGCGATGCCGGAGTCGATCTTCCGGCGCTAGATTGGCCGATGCCGGCGGCCGCGTGCCGACCGGGTCGCCGGCCCCATAAAACAAACACGAAGGGACCCCCATGTCCGACCAACACACGCTCCTGCCCACCTCGCTCGTCGGCTCCTATGCCCAGCCCGACTGGCTGATCGACCGCGAAAAGCTCGGCAAGCGCTTCCCGCCGCGCGTGCGCGCGAAGGAGCTCTGGCGGATCGACACGAAGTGGCTCGACGAGGCGCAGAACGACGCGACCATCGTCGCGATTCGCGACCAGGAGCGCGCCGGGCTCGATATCATCACCGACGGTGAGATCCGCCGCGAGAGCTACTCGAACCGATTCGCGACCGCGCTCGAGGGCGTCGACATCGACAATCCGGGCACCGCGCTCGACCGCAGCGGCCACCCGAACCCGGTGCCGCGCGTCGTCGGCAAGATCCGCCGCACGCGCCAGGTTGAGGTCGACGACGCGAACTTCCTGCGCGCCAACACCGACCGCCGCACGAAGATCACCGTGCCCGGCCCCTTCACGATGGCGCAGCAGGCGCAGAACGACTTCTATGCGAGCGATCGCGAGATGGCGCTCGACTATGCCGCCGCCATCAACGAGGAGATCCGCGACCTCTTCGCCGCCGGGATCGACATCGTGCAGATCGACGAGCCCTACATGCAGGCCCGGTCCGAGAAGGCCCGCGAATACGGCATCGAGGCGCTGAACCGCGCGCTCGACGGGATCGAGGGCGAGACGGCGGTCCACATCTGCTTCGGGTATGCCGCGATCATCCACGAGCGGCCGGAGGGATACTCGTTCCTGCCGGAGTTCACGGGTTCGCCGGTGAAGCACATCTCGATCGAGACCGCGCAGTCGAAGCTCGACTGCAAGGTGCTTGAGAACCTGCCGGGCAAGGGCATCATCCTCGGTGTCCTCGACCTGTCGGACCCCGAGGTGGAGACGGCCGAGACCGTCGCCGAGCGGATCCGCCGGGCGCTTCCCTATGTGGACGCGGCGCGGATCACCGTCGCACCCGATTGCGGGCTGAAATATCTCCCGCGCGCGACCGCCTTCGGGAAGATGAAGGCGATGGCGGACGGCGCGGCGATCGTGCGCGCCGAGCTCGCACGCTAAAATCCGGCGGCCGGTCCGGGTGCCGGGCCGGCCTTACGCCGCGGTGTCGATCTCCATGTCGAGGAGGACGGCGCCGAGGCACTTGCCGTGTGCGTCGAGGGCGAGCGAGCGCGTGACGCCGCCGCCGAGCGCGCCCTCCAGCACGAAATTCATCGCGTGGAGCTGCGGCAGCAGATAGCGCGTGACCTTGCCCTTCACCTGGGGGCCGAAATAGGCCGCGACGCGCTCCGGCGTCACCTCGCGCAGGAGGATCGGCCAGTCGCCCGCGTCATAGGCGATGACGGAGATGTTGCAGGTGTTGCCCTTGTCGCCGGTGCGCGAGTGGGCGAGCGCGTGGAGCTTCATCTCAATCCTCGAACATCTGGATCCGCGGGATCAGTGCGTCCTCCGGCAGGAGGGCGGAGGCGATCGCGATCACCTCGCGCACCGAGCGCGTGACGCCGCCACCGCCGGCGGGGCCGCACAGATAGAGCCCCTCCACCTCGGCGCCGATCCGCTCGGCGTCGGTGCGGGTCTGGCAGCGGGCGGAGAAGCGCAGGCGCACCTCGCGCGGGGCGCCGCGCGCCCCGTCGGTCCGGGCGACCGAATCGATGCCGATGAGGTCGGACCGCGTCTCGTCGACGGCCGGGCCGAAGCGCTCGATCCGCGTGCGCAGGATGTCGAGCGCCAGCGCGCCGCGATCCGCCGCGCCCGGTCCGGCATAGGTGATCTGCCCCTCGCCGACAAAGCCGTCGAGATAACCGACCGAGACCTTCAGCGTCCCGGTGCGCTTGCGGCCGGACGCGCCGCCGACCTGCACCTCGTCCGTGCCGATCTCGTCGAACGTGACGGCGGAGAAGTCGGCGACGACGTCGGGCTGGAAGTAGGCGGCGGGGTCGTGGATCTCGTAGAGGAGCTGCTCGGTGCAGGTCGCGCGCGACACCCTTCCGCCGGAACCGGGCGTCTTGCTGATCACCGCGCTCCCGTCCTCGGAGACGACGGCGAAGGGGAAGCCGACGAAGGCGAGATTGTCGACGTCCTTGCGGCCGGGGTCGGCGAAATAGCCGCCCGTCACCTGCGCCGAGCATTCGAGGAGATGGCCGACGACGGTGCCGCGTCCGAGCCGCTCCCAGTCGTCCATCGACCAGCCGAAGGTGTGGATGAGCGGGGCGAGGAAGAGGGCGGGGTCCGCCGCGCGGCCGGTGAGGACGATGTCGGCGCCGGCCGAGAGCGCATCCACGATGGAGCCCGCGCCGGTGTAGGCGTTCGCCGAGATGATGCGGTTGCCGAGATCGCGCACGGGCCGCCCCGTCATGTCGAGGACGGCATCGCTCGCGAGCATCGCGTCGAGCACGTCGTCGCCGGTGATGGCGGCGACCTTGAGGTGGGAGAGGCCGAGCTCCTTCGCGATCTCGCGCGTCTGCCGCGCCGCCGCCAGCGGGTTGGCGGCGCCCATGTTGCTGATCACCTTGGTGCCGTGGCGGGCGGCGACCGGCAGGACCGCCCGCATCCGCGCCTCGAGGAGTGGGTCATAGCCGCGCTCGGGGTCGATGCGGCGGGCCTGCTGGGCGAGCGCGATGGTGCGCTCGGCGAGGCACTCGAACACGACGAAGTCGAGCGCGCATTTCTCGATGAGGTCGATGGCGGGCTCGATCCGATCGCCCGAGAAGCCGGCGCCCGCGCCGATGCGCAACGTCTTCATGCGATGATCTCCCGCCGCCGGTTGCCGAGATAGCGCGCCCCCACGAGGAGGGCGAGCGCGGCGATGACGGCCCCCTCGTGTTGCCAGATCGCGAGCGCGATGGCGGCGGTGAAGACCGTCGCGTCGGCGACGCGGATGCCGGTGAGGCGCGCGCCGGAGACGAGGCCGGGGATCGCGACGACGAGGACGAAGCCGGAGACCGCGGCCTCGATCACCGCGAGGAATCCGCCCCGCATGGTCATCCCCGGATAGAGGAGGATCATGAAGGGGACGACGTAGGTGACCGCGCCGAGGCGGACCGCCTCGATCGCGGCGGGGAGCCAGTTGGTCTTCGCGATGCCGGATCCGACGAACACCGCGACGCAGACCGGCGGGGTGATGACGGAGATGGTGGCGAAGTAGAAGACAAAGAGGTGCGCGGCGAGCGGGTCGATCCCGACCCCGATCATCGCCGGGGCGAGGACGGCCGCGACGAGCACATAGGCCGCCGTCGTCGGCAGGCCCATCCCCATGACGAGGCACACGAGCGCGACGATGAGGGCGACGAGCCAGGCTGTGTCGCCCGCGAGCGAGACGATCATGGAGGAGAGGGTGACGCCGATGCCGGTGAGGTTGATCATCGAGACGAGGACCTGCGCCCCGGCGAGGAGGACGCCGATGATGACGAGGCCTTTGCCCGCGTCTTCGAAGCCGGAGACGATGCGGGCGAAGAGGGCGCGGGGCGGGAGGCGTCCGGCCTGCGTCGCGAGATAGGCGATGAGGAGGCCGACGATCCCGTAGAAGGCGGCCGTGGTGATCGAGCGGCCGAGCACGATCCCGGCCCCGAGCCCGCCGAGCGCGGCGACGATCGGCAGCACGTTGCGCAGCGCAAGGATCGTCCCCCAGCGCGGCAGCTCGTCCGCCGGCACCAGCGCGAGGTTGCGGTGCTGCGCCACGAAATGAACCGTCACGAAGACGGAGAGGTAGAAGAGGATCGCCGGCAGCGCCGCCGCGACGATGATGGTCACGTACGAGACGCCGAGGATCTCGGCCATCACGAAGGCCGCCGCGCCCATGATCGGCGGCGCGATCTGCCCGCCGGTGGAGGCGACCGCCTCGACGGCCGCCGCGAAGGAGCGCGGATAGCCGAGGCGGATCATCATCGGGATGGTGAAGTTGCCCGTCGTCGCGACGTTGGCGACGGCCGAGCCCGAGATCATCCCGAAGAGGCCGCTCGCGATTGTGGCGATCTTCGCCGCGCCGCCGACCTGGCGCCCGCCGAGCCGCATCGCGAGGTCCATGAAAGTCTGCCCGCCGCCGGTGTGGAGGAGGAGGGCGCCGAAGAGGACGAAGGTCGCGACGACGGTCGCCGCGACCCCGGTCAGCATCCCCCAGATGCCGAGATCGCCGAGGAAGATCGTCTCGGTGACGAAGGCGGTGTCGAAGCCGCGATGGCCGAGCTGGCCGGGGATCAGGTGGCCGAGGAGCGCGTAGGCGAGGCCGAGCCCGACGACCGCCGGGAAGATGATCCCGACGGTGCGGCGGCCGAACTCCAGGACCGCGATCACGAGGCCCGCGGTCAGCACCTTGTCGAGTGTGGTCGCCCAGGGAAGCGAGGCCATGATGGTCTCGTAATTCCAGACGAGATAGCCGGCCGCCGCCGCCGTCACGGCGACGAGGGCAAGGTCGATCGCGAGACCGACCGGGCGCCAGGGCTTCCCGTGCCCCAGCGGATAGAGGGCCGCGCCGAGCGCGATGACGAGGGCGAGGAACAGCGCGCGCTGCACCATGCCCTCGAACGGCCCCGCCGCCGCCGTGTAGAAGACGAATCCTCCGACGAGGAGGGCGAGAGCCTTCTGGACGCGCTCGATGCTCATCGTCCTACTCGGCGGGAATGAGCGCCGCGGGAACGTCGATGCCGGCTTCCTTGAAGTAGCGCACCGCGCCCGGATGGAGCGGGATCGTGCCATAGGCCATCGTCAATTCGGCAAGGTCGGTGTCCTTGATGGAGGAGAGCGCGTTCGCCTGGGCGTCCTTGTTCTCCATCACCGTCTTGACGATCTTGTAGGCGACCTCCTCGGGCATCGCGGACGTCGCGCCGACGCCGACGCCGAAGCTCCAGGTGGTGTAGGCGGGCAGGCTCCCCGCCGCGCCCGCCGGCACGTCGACGATCGACACGTCCGGCATCTCGGCGCGCAGCTTCTCCACCTGCTCGGGCGAGAGGCCGAGGATCGCGATGTCGGTGAAGGTCGCGACGTCCATGGTCGAGGCGTCGACCTTGTTGCCGCTACCGGACTTCACATAGCCCGCGACGCGGTTGTCCTTGATGGCGTCGGCGATGTCGGTGGTGGAGCCGCGCACATAGTCGGCCGAGAGGCCGAGCGTGTCGAAGACGGCTTCGGTCGTCGCCTCGGTCGCGGAGCCCCGGATGCCGGGATTGAAGCGCACGCCCTTGAGGCCGTCGAGCGAGGTGACGCCCGAATCGGTGCGCACGACGACATTCTGCGGCGCGCCGGTATAGACCCAGAGGAGGAGGAGGTCCTGCGGGCGGCCGTCGAACTCGTCGGTCCCGGCGACGGCGTGCTGGGCGACGTTGGTGGTGATGATGCCGAGATCCATCTGGCCGCGCTCCATGCGGCGGATGTTGTCGAGCGCGGCGCCGGTCTCGACGACGTTGGCGCGCAGCCCCTCGGCCTTCTCGTTGAGAAGCTGCCCGACGGCGACGATGTAGCCATAGTGGCTCGACGAGGCGGACGTGGAGCCGAAGAGGAGATCGGTCTCCTGCGCGCCGGCCGACCCTGCCGCGAGGCAGGTGATCGCAAGCGCGGTGGCTAGTCTCTTCATGATGTGATCCTCCCGGTTTTTCTTTGTCTTCGGACTATGTGCGCTCGGCGCCCGACACTGTGGCCGGGTTCTCCGGGTCCGCCGTCCGTGATTGGGGGCCGCTCGCGGCGCGCCCCTCCTTCGAGCGGGCGAACCGCATCGCGGCGACCAGCACCACGATGGCCAGACTTGCGCCGATTGCCAATGGACTTTTGAAGAGGGCCTCCAGCCAGTCGCCCCGGCTGATGAGGAGGGCGCGGCGGATCGCGCCTTCGGCCATCGGTGTGATCATGAAGGTGATCACGAGCGGCCCCTCGGGGATGCCGAGCACGCGCATCGCGAAGCCGAGGAGGCCGAACACCAGCATCAGGACCACGTGATAGGGGTTGCCCATGTAGGCGTAGGTCCCGACGACGGCGAGCACGATGACGAGCGGAATGAGGATCTCGCGCGGGAACATGCCGAGCCGCGCATAGATCAGCGCGAAGAAGCGGCCGATCCCCAGATTGACGAAATTGCCGAGGATCAGGATCACGAACAGCGCGTAGATGATCTCGCCGTGCAGCTCGAACATGCGCGGCGAGGGGGTGGCCCCGTGCAGCATCAGCGCCCCGCCGATGAGGGCCGCGACCGCGCTGCCGGGGATGCCGAAGACGAGGAGGGGGACGAGGGTCGGCCCCACCGTCGCGCTGTTGCCGGCTTCGGCGGCGGCGATCCGGGTGAGGGCGGACGCGTCGTCCTGCCGCCCGCCCGTCATCTTCATGGCGATGCCGAACATGATGAAGGCGGCGGCCGTCGCGCCGAGGCCGGGCAGCATCCCGATCAGCGTGCCGAGCACGATGCCGATGGTCATCACCTTCCAGGATGAGAGATATTCGCGCAGCTTGAGCCCCTCGCCCTTGATCGCGGCGGCGGCGCGGATCGAGGCGAAGGTGACGCTGACGCGCTCGTTGCGGGACAGGATGACGGCCATCTCCTCCAGCATCCGCCCGAGCGCGAAGATGCCGATCACGAGGGGGATGAGGTCGATCCCGTCGCGCAGCCACCAGATGCCGAACGTGTTGCGCGGGACCGCGCCGATCGGGTCGGTGCCGATGGTGGCGATGAACATGCCGATCCCGGCCGAGATCAGCGCCTTGGCGAAGTGGCGGCCGGAGAGCGCTCCGATGAGGATGATCGCCATCATCATGATCCAGAAGCGCTCGGACGGGCCGAACTGGAGGGCGACGACGGCAAGCACAGGGGCGATCAGGATGACGAGGATGTCGCTCGCAAGGTCCCCCGTGACGGAGGAGTAGAGCGCCATCAGGATCGCCTTCTTGCCCTTGCCGGCGCGGGTCAGGCGGTAGCCGTCATCGACGATGACGGCCGCCTCCGGCGCGCCCGGCGTCGCGAAGCTGATCGCCGAGATGGAGGAGCCGAAGATCGCCCCCTTGTAGAGGCCGATGAGGAGGCCGAGCGCGGAGGCGACCTCCATCTGGAAGGTGAGGGGCAGCATGAGCGCGACGCCGGTGACGGCGGTGAGGCCGGGAAGGGCGCCGACGCCGACGCCGACCGTGACCCCGACCACCAGCCAGAACAGGCAGTTGACGTTGAAGACGAGGGGCAGGGCGTCGAGGAAATTCTGCAAGTCGAACACGAGATCTCCCGCTCTTCAGAACGGCCAGACGGGCAAGGCGAAGCCGAGCAGCGAAAAGGCGGCGTAGACGAGGGCGGTCATCACCGCCGAGGCGATGGCGATGACGGTCGGCGCGCGGATCCCGAGCGCGAACATCAGCCCGGCGAGATAGAGGAGGCTCGCGAGCGGAAAGCCGATAAGGAGGATCGCGCGATAGAAGACGTAGATCGACAGGAGCGCGCCGATGGCGAGCCCGACGATCGGAAGCGTCAGGCGGTATTCGTCGCTCGAGTGGAAGGGCTCGCGCCGCTTGCCGTCGAACACCATCGAGATCGCGCAGACGAGCATCCCGCCGACGGTGAGGACCGGGATGATGCCGAGATAGAAGCCGTCGCGCAGCTCCCGGAAGGTCTCGGGCGAGGCGAGGAGATAGACGAGGAGGACGGCGAGGATCACCGCCAGGCAAATCGCGAAGGCGCGATTGCTGGCGAGCGACGAGACCGCCTGCCCCTCCTGATGTGGGCGTGTCATGGGTCGTCCTCCGAGAGCGGCCCGGCGGGGCCGGGGCTGCACGCGACGGGGATGCGGGCGGGGGACGCGCGGCCCCCCGCGGCGGATCGCTATTCGAGGAGGTCGATCGACCGCTTCATCTGCTCCACGAGCCGCTCGTAGCGGGGCTGCGCCTCGCTCGCGGGCACGTAGCCCGGCTCCTCGCCGGTCTGGCGGATCTGCTGCACCACCTTTTCGTCCGCCATCAGGGCGGCGAGGCGCTCGGAGAGGGCGGCGACGATCTCGTCCGGCGTGTCGGGATGGACGCCGACCCAGCGCGGGCTGGAGGAGGCCTCGAAGCCGAGATCGGTCGCGACCGGCGGCACGTCCTCGCCGAGCGCGGCGCGGACCTCCTCGGTCAGCTCCTGGTCGCTGGCGTTCAGCACCGCGACCACCTCGTCGGAGACGAGGGCGGCGACGGAGGTCGTCGTGCCGGCGAGGATGTCGACGTGCTTGCCGAGGAAGTCGGACACGGCGTCGGAGGTGCCGGGATAGGGCACGAAGGTCACCTGGATGCCGGCCTGGTCGAAGATGCCGGCGACGTTGATGAGGGGCGAATTCGTCCCCGCGACGGTGAGCTGGCCCGGATTCTCCTTGGCGTAGGCGACGAGCCCGTCCCAGTCCGACCATGGATTGCCGCGATGGGCGGCGAGCAGCGTCTCATACGTGCCGAGATAGCCGACGATCTTGGTCTCGGTCGGCGCGAAGAGCGGCTCTTTTTCGCTCAGAAGCGTGATGATGGGGGTGGGGCTCGCGTGGATCAGCGTCCTGCCGTCGGCGGGCTGGGCGAGAAGCTCCTGCCAGCCGAGCACCGCGCCGCCGCCCGGCCGGTTCTGGACGATGAAGGACCGGCCGAAATGCGGCTCGGCCTGCTCGGCGATGATGCGCGTCCACGTGTCCGCGCCACCGCCCGCGCTGAAGGGCACGATCCAGGTGAGCGGGCCGTCGGGGAGGGCCGTGTCCGCTATCGCGGGGGCCGGTGCGATCGCGCTCGCGAGAAGGGCGAGCGCCGCGCCGCAGCCGGCGCCTAGAAAGATCCGTTTCATCGGGCGTTCCTCATGGGTCTTGTTCTGGTCGTGTGATTGGGGCCTGTCGGCCCGGCGCTGCGCGGGGGGCGTCTTCGCGCGCCGCGCAGGTCGTGCGTCGCCGGCCCTTTGCGGCGGGCCGGCAGGTGTTATCAGGCGGCCCTCCGCGCGCCGGGATCGGCCGGCGCGGGGCCGTCAATCATTCGGCCGCCTTCGCGGGGCGCGCCCAGAGTTCGTCATGCGGGTCGCTGTCGTGCGCCGCGCCGTGCGCGACGAGGGCCTCGATGTCGCCTGCGCCGTAGCCGATCCGCGCCAGAAGCTCGCGCGTATGTTCGCCGAGGAGGGGCGGGGGCAGCTCGGCCTCGCCGTGCGCGGTCGCGGCCGGAAGCGGCAGGTCCGGCGCGGCGAAGGCGTAACCGGCGAAGTCGAACTCGGTGTATTTCTTCGGCTCGCGGGCCTGCGGCGCCTCGAGCACGCGGTCGGCCGACAGCACCTCGGTGTGGCCAACGCCGGCTGCGGTGAGGCGCTGGGCGAGCGCGTCATAGGTCGCCGACCGCACGGCGTCGCGCACCATTTCCTCCACCGCCTCGCGCTGGCGGCGGCGCTGGCGCAGGCTCGCGAGGTCGGGATCGGACGCGATCCCGGCGGCGCGGCAGAAGCGGTTCCAGTGCTCGTCCGTCAGCATGACGAGATAGATCCAGCGCCCGTCCGACGTCTCGTAGGCGCCATAGCCGGGGATCGAGAATTCGGGGGAGGGCTCCTGCTCGGGCCGGCCGAGGAGCTGGGATTTGAGCTGCACGCCCACGAGGTCGCGCGCGGCGACGTGGAGGCCGGTCTCGTAGAGGCCGAGCTCGATGTTGCGGCGGGCGGCGTCATCTTCGTCCGCGAGGAGGGCGGAGAGGATGGCGATCACCGCGTAGGAGCCGGCGAACTGGTCGTGATAGGAGGGGCCGAGGCGCGAGGGGCGGCCATCGACCCGGTTCGAGTACATGACGCCGGTCGCCGCCTCCGCGATCGGATTGGAGGCGACCTCCTCCTCGAGCGGTCCCGGCCCGTATCCCTTGATGTGGCAGTAGACGATGCCGGGGCGCGCCTTGGCGCAGCGCTCATAGGAGAGGCCGAGGCGGCGGGCGGCGCCCGGCGAAAGGTTGTGGAGCACGATGTCGGCGTTCGCGATGAGGCGCTCCAGGATCTCCTGGCCCTCGTCGGAGCGCAGGTCGAGGCAGGCGCTCTTCTTGCCGCGGCTGTAGGCGATATAGGTGCCGCTGGGGCCGCCGCGGACGAGCTTGCGGGTGGTGTCACCGGACGGCGGCTCGATCTTGATGACGTCCGCGCCGAGCTGGCTGAGGATGTGCGCCGCGAAGGGGGCGGCGATCATGCTTCCGAGTTCGAGGACGGTGCGGCCGGCGAGGATCCCAGGCGCCATTCGATATTTCCTTGTGGTGACGTTCTCTCCCATTCCTCATAAAATGCACAATCCATTACGATGCACAACCACCCGTCGGACAACGTGTCGCGAGTACCGTCTGCCGCGGATCCCCTGACGTTCTCCAGCCTGGCGGGCCGAAATAGTCAGATTTATCAGCGAATCCTGATGGGTGGAGTGGCGAATTCGATGTCGAGCAAGTCGCTCTAATGGTCGTATGATGCTGATGCATGATGCATTATTTTCTTGACGACAAACGCGCCCCGACCCTACCTTCGCGCCAATCATAAAACGGGGAGGATAGGCGTGCGACTTCTCAAAGCTACGAAATGGTCCCTATCGGTTGCCGCGACTGCCGCGATGCTATCAGCGGCCGGCACCGCCAGCGCTCAGAACATCGGCATCGACGAGGCGAACAAGACCGTCACGGTCGGCGCCTTCACGCCCATCACCGGGCCGGTGCCCTTCTATGCGATTCTGACCCACGCGGCCGACGCGTTCTACCGCAACCTCAATGAGAATGGCGGCATCGACGGCTGGACGGTCAACTACGTCACCAACGATGACGGGTACGAGCCGGCGCGCAGCGTCGCCGTCACCCGCCAGATGGTGGAAGGGGACGGCATCTTCGCCCTCTCGGCCGCCGTCGGCACCGCGACCAACGTCGCCGTCATCCCCTATGCGAAGGAAGTGGGCCTGCCGATGGTCAGCCCCATCGGCGGCGCGAGCGCCTTCTTCGCCGAGCCGAACATCTTCCCGCTGCTGCCCGACTATGGCTGGTCCGCCGCCTCGAATGTCGACTACGCGGTGAACGATCTCGGCCTCAAGAAGATCGCGCTCCTGTGGGAGAATGACGAGCTCGGCCGCTCCGCCAAGCGCGGCTTCGACACCTACATGGCCGAACTCGGCATCGAGCCCGCCGAATCGGTCTCCTTCGACGTGAAGACCACGAACTTCTCCCCGCAGATCCGCCGCATCGCCAATTCCGGCGCGGAGGCGGTCATCCTCTTCGGCTCCAACGCCAACCTCGCCGCGGCGCTGAAGGCGGCCGACCTCCAGGGGCTCGAAGCCGCCTGGTTCGCCCCCTTCTTCGCGGCCGACCCGTCGACCTTCAAACTCGCCGGCGACCTCCTCAACGGGGTCTATTTCTCCTCCTGGCTGATGCCGGTCTCGGCCGACGATCCGAACGTCGCGGCCTATCGCGACTCGATCGCCAAATATTATCCTGACGATCCGGTCGGTGTTTTCGGCCTCAACGGCTGGAGCAACGCCGCGTTGTTCGCGGTCGGCTTCAAGGCCCTTCTCGAGAGCGAGAAGGAGCTGACGCGGGAGAACCTGCTCGCCGCGCTGGAGACGCTCGAGAACGCGTCGGTCGGCGGCGCCCAGGGCGTCTCCTTCAAGCCCGGCGACCATCGCGGCACGCGCCAGGAGGGTGTCATCCAGGCGAAGGACGGCGCGTTCGTCCTCGTCAAGGAATTCCGCCCCTATCCGGCCGTCGTGTTCGAAGCTCCGGCAAACTGAGCCAAGCCGGTCCGGCGCCTCCCTCGCGGAGGCGCCGCTCCCGAACGCAGGAACATTCAATGACGCTCCACCCCCTCAGCGCGCCGCCGCGCCTCGACGGTCAAGTTGCGCTCGTCACGGGCGCCGCCGGCGGCATCGGCAAGGCGACGTGCCTCGCCCTCGCCGAAGCCGGCGCCACCGTGATCGCGACCGACATCGTCGACGATGTCGCCTACGAGGCGGCCGGCATCGCCTACCGCCGCTACGACGTCACCTCGATCCCGGAGACGGACGCCCTCGTTTCCGACCTCGTCGCCGCGCACGGAAGGATCGACATCCTGATCCTGTGCGCCGGCACCATCTCCCACCGTCCGCTCGGCGAGAGCACGGACGAGGAGTGGAACGCGATCCTCGACGTCAATCTCTTCGGCGTCCTCCACCCGCTGCGCGCGCTCTTCCCGGTCATGTGCGATCAGGGCTACGGCAAGGTCGTGGCGCTCGGCTCCATCGCGGCCAAGATTGGCGGCGTCGCCTCCGGCCCGTCCTATGTCGCGGCGAAGTCCGCCGTCCACGGCCTCATGAAGTGGGTCGCGAAGGCGGGGGCCAAGCACGGGGTCTATGCGAGCGTCGTTGCGCCCGGCCCGGTCGAGACGCCGATGTGGCAGACCGTGACGCAGCGCGCCGCGCCCTCGCCGAACGGCAGCGTCCCCCTCGGCCGCTTCGGCCAGCCTGAGGACATCGCCCAGGCGATCCTCTTCCTCTGCTCGCCCCAATCCAACTGGATCACCGGCACCGTTCTCGACGTGAACGGCGGCATGTTGATGGACTGAGACCAATGAGCGCCAGCACAACGATCGGATTCATCGGACTCGGCGTGATGGGCGGCCCCATGTGCCGCAACGTGGCGACGAAGCACGCGGGCGAGGTCCTCGCCTTCGACCTGTCCAAGGAGGCTTTCGCCGCCGTCGAGGGCACGAAGGCCGAGCCCGTCGCCTCCATCGAGGAGATCGCCGCGCGGGCCGACATCGTCTTCCTGTCGCTGCCGGGCGGCCCGCAGGTGGAGGCCGTCGCGCTCGGCCCCATCCTGCGCAGCGGCCGGCCGGGGATGGCCGTCGTCGACCTCTCCACCACGCCGGTCGCAGTTGCGCGCAAGGTGGACGCGGAGCTCGCCACCGCCGGCATCGATTTCGCCGACGCACCCGTCGCCCGCACCCGCGAGGCGGCCCAGAAGGGCGCGCTCTCCATCATGGTCGGAGCCTCCAAGGCGGTGTTCGCCCGCATCGAGCCGCTGCTCGCCTACATGGCGACCGACATCACCCATGGCGGCGATGTCGGCTGCGGCCAGGTGTTGAAGCTCGTCAACAACATGCTCGTGTTCGAGAATGTGGTGACGCTCGCCGAGATGATGGTCCTTGCCGAGCGGGCAGGGGTCTCCGGCGAGACGATGCTGGAGGCTGTCTCCAAGGGGTCGGGTGACAGCTTCGTCCTGCGCAATCACGGCCGCAAGGCGATGCTCCCGCGTGAGTTCCCGGAGAAGTCCTTCCCGCCCGAGTATGTCCTCAAGGACATGAGCTACGTGTTCGAGCTCGCGCAGGAGACGGGCGTCCCGATCCGTGCGGCCGAGACCGTGCGCAAATATTACGAGGCGGCCGTGAAGGCCGGGCTCGGCGGACGCTACTTCCCCGGCGTGATCCGCCTCGTGGAGGACGGCACCTTCGCCGATGATGCCGACGAAGCCGGCGTCGCCGCGCCCGCGAGCGCGAAAAGCTCGGAGCCGGTCAAATGACCGACTTCCTCGACAGCCTCGCCTACGATCTCTTCCCCCTCGTCTGGTCGGGGATCGTCACGGGCTGTCTCTACGCGCTCGGCGCGCTGGGGCTCGTGATGATCTTCAAGTGCTCGCGCGTCGTGAATTTCTCGCACGGCAATGTCGCGGGTTTCGCGGCCTTCCTCGTCTACGGCTTCTCCTCCGGCACGCTCCTCTCCCTCTCCTGGGGGACGGCGGTGCTGCTGGCGGCGGTCTTCGTCGTCGCGATCGCTTTCCTCACCTATGCCGTGATCTCGCCGCTCATCCAGGAGTCGGACCTCACGGCGACCATCGCGACGCTCGGCGTCGGCCTCATCGTGCAGGGGGCGACGCTTCTCCTCTTCGGCGCGGACATCGTGAGCCTCGACCTTCCGGTCCCCCGGTTCGCGACCTCCGTCCTCGGCCTGCGCATCACCGGCTACGATCTCACCGTGCTCTCGGTCGCGATCGTCACCATCGGCGCGCTCTTCCTCGTCATCGATTTCACCAAGCTCGGCATCGCCTTCCGCGCGATCTCCTCGAACGCCTTCGCGGCGGAGGTGTGCGGGCTGAACCTTGCCCGTGTGCAGATCTTCGCCTGGATCGCGGCGGCCGCGCTCGGCGTGGTCGGCGCGCTCCTCATCGTGCCGACGACGTTCCTCAGCGCCACGACCGTCGCCGCCTTCATGCTGCAGGCGTTCGCGGCGGCGGTGGTCGGCGGATTTGCGAGCCTCCCGGGCAGCCTCATCGGCGGCATCCTCATCGGGATCCTCATGAACCTCTTCACCTTCTACGTCTCGCCCGAATACACGAGCACCTTCCTGCTCATCGTGATCCTCGTGGCGCTCAACGTGTTCCCGAACGGCATTCTCGCGCCGGTGCGAGGCTCCCGTGTCTGACGCGCTCGCTCCCGCCACCGTGCGCCGCGCGATGCCCGTGCCGACGGCCGCCCTCATCCGGCGCGCCGGCACGGTCCTCCTCGTCGCCGCCCTCGCAATCGTTCCCTTCGTGGTGCAGGGCGCGTGGACCTACGCGCTCGGCGTCACCATCGCGAACGCCATCGGCGTCCTCTCCGTGTCGGTCCTCGTGCGCTATGGCGGCGAGGTCTCGATCGGGCACGGCTTCTTCGCCGCCGTCGGCGCGTACACGGTCGCGATCATGGAGCAGCGCCTCGGTGTGTCGCTGCTGATCTCGCTGCCGGTCGGCGTCGCGCTCGGCGTCGTGTGCGGCGTCGCCTTCGCCTGGCCCTCGCGCAACATCTCCGGCATCTATCTCGCCGTCTCCACGATGGCGCTGGCGCTCGCCTTGCCGGAGCTCATCAACAACATGGCGGACTGGACGGGCGGCTATCAGGGCCTCTACGTCGCCGAGCCCGCCATCCCCGGCGTCTCGATGAGCCTGCAGCGCTACTACGTGCCACTGATCGCGCTCATCGCCATCGCCTATGGCCTGTCGCAGCTGCGCCGCTCGCGCCAGGGCATGGCGATGCTGCTCGCCCGCACGCATCCGGCCGCCGCCGACGCCTTCGGCACGCGGCGCGTCTGGGCGCGCGTCGCGGTGATGGGCATCAGCTGCGGGATCGCGGCGCTCGCCGGCGCGGCGCTCGCCTTTTCGAGCTCCACCGTCTCGCCGAGCGGGTTCACGCTGTGGACCTCGATCTTCCTCCTCGTCGGCTCGGTGGTGAGCGTCTACGGCCTCACCCTGCCGCGTGCGCTGATCGGCGGCGCGTTCCTGACGCTGATCCCGCAGCTCCTCTCCGCCTCCGGCGCGTGGATCCCGGTGATGTACGGCGTCGCGCTCCTCGCGGTGATCCTCGCCGGCCACTTCGCCCCGCGCCTCGGCGCGCGCCTTCGCCGCGCGGGAGGCGCATGATGGATCAGCTCACACGCTCGCTGGTCGGGAAGGGGGTCTCGCTCTCCTTCGGCGGCATCAAGGTGCTGAAGGGCCTCGATGTCGAGTTCCGCTCCGGCGAGATCACCGGCCTCATCGGGCCGAACGGGGCGGGTAAGACCAGCCTCTTCAATTGCCTCACCGGCGCCTACAGCCCGCAGGAAGGCACCATCACTTATGCGGGCGACCGGCTCGACGGGCTCCCCCCGGCGCGGCGGGCGCAGAAGGGCGTCGTGCGCTCCTTCCAGACCGTCGCCCTCTGCCCCGACCTCACGGTGGTCGAGAATGTGATGTTGGGGCTCGCCCGCAACTATCACGCGGGCTGGCTCTCCGCCTTCCTGCCGCTGCCGCGCGGCCGGCGCGAGCGCGATGAGATGCGCCGCGAGGCGCTCGCCGCGCTCTCCGGCTTCGGGCTCGAAGGGGCGGCCGACGCCTTTCCTTCTTCGTTGCCGCCCGGCACGCAGCGCCTCGTCGAGATCGCGCGCGCGATCGTCGGCAAGCCCTCGGTCCTTCTCCTCGACGAGCCGGCGGCGGGCCTCAACAACGCCGAGACGCGCGACCTCACGCGCGCGCTCCGGCGTCTTGCGACGCCCGAGCTCGTGATGGTCGTCGTCGAGCACGACATGGATCTCGTGATGTCGATCTGCGACCGGATCTACGTCCTCAATTTCGGCGAGTTCGTCGCCTGCGGCACGCCCGACGCGGTGCGCCAGGACGCGGACGTCCAACGCATCTATCTGGGGACCGACGATGACTGACCTCATCCGCGTCGAGGGCCTCTCCGTCTTCTACGGCGCGAGCGCGCAGGCCGTGGAGGACGTCTCCTTCACCGTCGCCCCCGCCGCCGTCGTCGCGCTCCTCGGCGCGAACGGGGCGGGCAAGTCCTCCATCATGAAGGCGATCGCGGGCCTCGTGCGCGCCGAGGGCGCCGTCACCTTCGACGGCGAGCGGATCGACGGGCTCCCCGCGCGCGAGCGCGTCCGGCGCGGCATCGTCTACGTGCCGGAAGGGCGCGAGATCGTGGGCGACCTCACGGTGCGCGAGAACCTCGTGCTCGGCGGCTACAACGCCACCGCGCAGGACCGGCGCACGCGCCTCGACATGGTGCTGGAGCTTTTCCCCGAGATCGCCAACAAGGCGAACGGGGGCGCCTGGCGCCTCTCGGGCGGCGAGCAGCAGATGCTCGCGATCGGGCGCGGGCTGATGGCGGCGCCGCGCCTTCTCCTCCTCGACGAGCCCTCGCTGGGGCTCGCCCCGCTCCTCGTGCGCCGCGTTTTCGACCGCCTCGCCTCGATCCGGGGCGAGAGAGAGCTTGCGATCCTTCTCGTTGAGCAGAATCTTCGCATGACGATGCGCCTCGCCAACGAGATCCACTTTCTGCGCGGCGGCCGTCTCATCGGTCACAAACGGGCCGATGAGCTGAAGGACGAGGCGGCGCGACAGGAGGCGGTCGACGCCTATCTCGGGGTCGCGGCTGCGGAATAAGAAACGGACACGACGATGAACACTTCCTCCGAACCCGCTTTCTACGAAATCCACGCGATCCGCTACGGAATCAATGCGAACCGCACGCGCGGTCAGAATTTCATCCTGGAGACGCGGCCGAACGAGCCGCTCCAGCTCGATTTCTACTCCTGGGTCCTCATCGGCCCGGACGGCCCGATCGTGATCGACACCGGCATGGCCGACGAGAAGGCCGCACGCCACGGCCACACGATCCTGAAGAGCCCCGTCGACGCGCTGCGCGAACTCGGCGTCGACCCGGACGCGGTCGAGACCGTGATCCTCACCCACGCCCACTACGACCATCTCGGCCACCTGAAGGATTTCCCCAACGCGACCTTCCTGATGCAGGCCGAGGAGATGGCGGCCGTCACCGGCCCCTACATGCAGCGCCCCTGGTTCCGCCGCGCCTACGAGATGGACGAGATCGTGAGCCTCGTCGAATTCCTCTATGGCGGGCGCCTCATCCTCCACGGGCGCGACCGCGAGATCGCGGACGGGGTGAGCGTCCACTGGGTCGGCGGGCACTCGGCGGGCCAGGAGATCGTGCGGGTGCGCACGCGGCGCGGCTGGGTCGTCCTCGCCTCCGACGCGCTCCATTATTACGAGGAGTATGAGCGCGGCGTGCCGTTCGCGATCGTCTTCAACTCCACCGACATGATCGCCGCGCACGACAGGATCCGCGACCTCGCCGACAGCGACGACCATGTCGTCCCGGCCCACGACCCGCTCATCATCGACCTCTATCCGCCCTCGCGGCCCGACCTCGAGGGGAGCGTCGTGCGCCTCGACCTGCCGCCACAGCGTGTTGAGCGAGGATGAGCGCGATGCGCGACTGCACCGGCGCGGCCCAATCAGGGTATGACAGGCGTTCGGCAGCGAGAGGACGAACGCATGTTGCATCAGACGAAGGAGGAACGGGTCGCGGACTATCTGCGCGAGGGGATCATCTCGGGGCGTCTTCCGCGCGGCTCGAAGCTGAAGCAGGCCGAGATCGCGGCCGCCATCGGGACGAGCATCACGCCGGTGCGCGAGGCGATCAAGCTGCTGGAGGCGGAGGGGTTCGTCCATGCCTCCTCGCACAAGGGCGCGATCGTCGCCGAGTTCGACATCAACGCGACCGAGGAGATCGTGGACCTGCGCGTCACGCTGGAGTGCAAGCTTGCGCTGAAGGCGCTGCCGAAGCTGACCGGCGAGCAGGTGAACGAGCTGGTCGGCCTGCAGAAGGACATCGAGGCGGCCGCCGAGCGGGCCGACCGGGATGCCGTCCGCGTCATCAATTATCGCTTCCACGAGCTGATCTACATGGCGGCCGAGCAGCCGCTGACGCTGCGCTTCGTGCGCACGCTCTGGGCGCGCTACCCGTTCGACCTGATCAACCGCGTCGAGAACCGGATCGATCGCGCCTCGACCGAGCATCGCGAGATGCTGAGCGCGATCATCGCACGCGACGAGCCGGGGATGCTCGCCGCCCTTCACACCCACATCCGCGCCGGATGGGAGGAGTTCAAGTCGAGCTACTCCCCCTGAGGAGGAGGGCGGTCCCCTCGCTCCCGCCGCGCGGGACGGTCATCCGACCGTCGACCCTTCCGCGAACACTGGAGCGATAAATGGCGACCAACGCGATCCTTCTCGTCATGGACATGATGAACGACCTCGTCCATCCCGAGGGCGCCGGGGCCAACACCTATGCAGCGCGCTGCCGCGAGCGGGGCGTCTACGAGGCCACCAAGACGGCGATTGCCCGCGCCCGTTCGGCGGGGATCCGGGTCGGCTTCGTGCGCGTCGGCTTCTCGCCGGATTATCGCGAGTGCCCGCCGTCCTCGCCGGTCTTCTCCAAGGCGCGTGAGAACGGGCTCTTCAAGCTCGGCACCTGGGGCACGGAGGTCTATGCCGACTTCGCGCCGCAGGAGGGGGATGCGGACATCGTCAAGCACCGCGTGAGCCCGTTCTACGGGACGGCGCTCGAGCCGCTCCTGCGCGCCCAGTCCATCGAGCGACTGATTCTGACGGGCGTGTCGACCAACGGCGTGGTGTCGGCCGCGATCCGCGAGGGGCACGACCGGGGCTATGCGTGCGTGATGTTGGAGGATTGCTGCGCCGGCGCGACCGACGAGGAGCACGCTCACGCCCTCTCCGGATTGAAGCGATATGCAACCGTGACGACGGCCGCCGACTACGCGCTCTAAGCGGCGCGGTCGGGGAGGGGGGACGACTCGTCTCCGAACAAAGAATGCATTGTGTTGAGTTTGGATCAAGCTTGAGAGCCTCGATCCATTCTAGAAAACGCTAGAAAATACGAGAGAAGCCGCGTGGAGACCTTGTTGGGGGATCTGAAAGAATGCATTGACTCTCCCTCAAGATAATGCATTCTATTTGGAGATGAGCGCCGCCCGATCCGTTCGCGATCCGGCGGCCAGCAGCCGCGCAAAACCGGCTCCCACAACGACAATCACGCTTCAACGAGGAGACATGCGCCTTGACCATGCTCGAGACGGCCGACAAGCCGAAATACGAGGTCGGGAACGCCCCGGCGGAAGGCAAGATCACGGACGAGGCCGTCGCCAAGGCGCGCGACATGATCGGCCTTCAGCTGCGCCCCGAAGGCCCGTACCTGCAGGACGCCACGGCCGACACGCTGCGCAACTGGTGCAACGGCATCGGTGACCTCAACCCGCTCTATCGCGAAGCCGAGTACGGTCGGCAGACCCGTTATGGCGGCCAGATCGGCCACCCGATGTTCCCGATGGCCTTCGGCTGGATCGGCCGCACGCGTTGGGGCCTTCCTGGTGTCCACGGCTTCTATGCCGGCAATGACTGGGAGCTCTTCCGCCACGTCCGCCCCGGCGACCGGATCAGCGCCATCGAGCGCGTCGTCGGCGTGACGGAGAAGGAGAGCAAGTTCTCCGGCCGCCTCGTCCTCCAATATGTCGAGGCGACCTACACCAACCAGCGCGGCGAGCTCGTCGCCCGCGCGCTCGGCACCTGCACGCGCCACGAGCGCAAGGCCGCCCGCGACGCCGGCAAGTACAAGGACATCAAGACCCACGAATACACGCAGGAAGAATACGAGAAGATCGACGAGGCGATCCTGCGCGAAGACGAGCGGATGCGCGGCGCCAACGTGCGCTATTTCGAGGACGTGAATGAGGGCGAGGAGCTGGAGCCGATCGTGCGCGGCCCGCTCTCGCTGATGGACACGATGGGCTTCCTCGTCGGGTGCGGGCGCGGCCACACGCACGGCGTCGTCTTCAAGGCGGCGATGAAGCACCCCGGCCACTTCTTCCGCAATCCAGAAGCGGGCGGCGGCATCGAATATACCGGCATCGGCCACCACCGCGAATCGACCGCGAAGGAAGTCGGCGTGCCGGGCGTCTATGATTACGGCCCGCAGCGCTCGGCGTGGATGGCCTCGCTCGTCACCAACTGGATGGGCGATGCCGCGTTCCTGAAGCGGGTGCGCACCGAGATGCGCCGCTTCAACACCATGGGCGACTCGACCTGGTGCAAGGGCAAGGTCGTGAAGAAGTATCACAAGGACCGCCACGCCCTCGTCGACCTCGAGATCTGGGGCGAGAACCAGCGCGGCGAGATCACGACGCCGGGCCTTGCGACCGTGATCCTGCCCTCGCGCGACCCGAACATCCCCGTCACCATCGACGGCGCGGGCCTCGATCTCGAACTGCCCGTCGTGCGCTGAGGCTTCTGATGGCGACCATGTCGACCGATAAGCCGCTCGCCGGCATCACCGTCGTCGAACGCGCCGATGGCGTGGCGGCGGCCTACGCGGGGCGTCTCCTAGCCGCGATGGGCGCAGAGGTCGTCATGGTGGAGCCGCCGTCGGGGACGGCGCTGCGGCGCGAGCCGCCCTTTCTCGACGGTGAGGATAGGTGGAGCGCGCTCTTCTCCTACCTCTCGGTCGGGAAGAAGAGCGTCGTCATCGACCTTGAAGACACGGGGGAGCGCGCCGGGTTCGCCGCGCTTCTCGACCGGGCGGACGTCCTCCTCCTCGATACGCCCGTCGACGCGCGGCCCGCGCTCGGCCTCGATGCCGAGAGCGTGCGGCGCGCCCATCCACGCCTCGTCTACGGCTCCGTCCTGCCCTTCGGGGCGGTCGGGCCGAAGGCAGGGTGGAGCGGGGACGAGATCAACCTCATCCACGCGAGCGGGGAGGGCTTCCTCCTGCCGAACGGCCTCTCGGCCGATCTCTTCCCGGACCGTCCGCCCTTGAAGATCGCGGGCCGCTTCGCCGAGATCCAGGGCGGCGTCACCGCGCTCCTCGCCGTCCTCTCCGCCCTCTGGGCGGGCGGCGGCGAGGTCGACCTTTCGGTGCAGGACGCGAACGTCGCGATCGGCGCCTTCGCGATCCAGCGCCTCGGCGACGGCTCGGTGGAACACCGCCACCAGCGCTCCTTTCGCTATGGCGGCGTGATCGAGTGCGCGGACGGGTTCGTGGAGCTTCTGACGCTGGAAGAGCGCCAGTGGACGGCGCTCGTCGAGCTGATGGGGCGGCCCGCCTGGGCGCTCGCGCCGGAGATGAGCGATCCGGCCGTCCGCAGCGCCCGCGGACCGGACCTCAATGCGCGGATCAGGGCGTGGGCGCGCGGGGAGGCGGTCGCCGATCTCGTGGCGCGCGCGCAGCGTCTCGGCGTGCCGATGGCGCCCTACAACACCCCCGCCGACGTGCTTGCCGACCCCCACGAGGCGGCGCGCAACCTTTTCGCCGATGTGCGGATCGACGGGGTCGGCCCCGTCCCGGTGCTGACCGCGCCCTTCCGCTTCGGCCCCGATCCGCTCCCCGTCGCCGCGCCCCCGCCGGTGCTCGGCGCGGACCAGGACCTCCTCGACATGACGCGGCCCGAGGGGCGGCGAAGGGTGACGGCATGAGACCGCTTGAAGGCATCCGCATCGCAGACTTCACCGTTCACGCGGCGGGCCCCTTCTGCACGCACATGCTCTCCCTCCTCGGCGCGGAGTGCATCAAGGTCGAGACCGCGCTGCGGCCCGACATCTTCCGCAAGCCCCACACCGTCTACGGGCGCGCCGGGGCCGCGACCTTCGACCAGGTCGCCTCCAACAAGCTTTCGATCCGCCTGAACCTTAAGAAGGCGGAGGGGATCGACCTCGCGAAGCGCCTCGTCGCTGTGTCCGACGTCGCGGCCGAGAGCTTTCGCGCCGGCGTCATGGCCCGTCTCGGCCTCGGCTACGAGGCGCTCGCGGCGGTGAAGGCGGACATCGTGATGGTGTCCATCTCCTCCTCCGGTCAGAGCGGGCCGGATTCCCACTTCGCGGGCTACGCGCCGCTCTTCGGGGCGTGGGGCGGGCTCGGCTACATGACGGGCTATCCCGACGGCCCGCCCGTCGAGATGCGTCACGTGATGGACCACACGGTCGGGATGAACGCGGCTGCGGCGACGGTCGCCGCCCTCCACCAGCGGCGCCGGACGGGGAAGGGCGCCCATGTGGACGTCGCCGCGCGCGAGGTGGCGTCCGCGGTGATCGGCGACACGATGATGACCGCCGCGACCGGCCACCTCGTCGAGCGCCTCGGCAACGACGACCATTGCCGTGCCCCGCACGGCGTCTTCGCGACCGATACGCCGGACCGCTGGCTCACCCTCTCTGTCCGCGAGGAGAGAGAGTGGCATGCGCTCCTGTCCACCATGGGCCGCGAGGACCTCGCCCGCGCGCCGCAATTCGCGACCGCGGCCGACCGGCACGCGAACCGCGAGGCGCTCGGCGCGATCGTCGCGGACTGGGCGTCCCGGCAGAATGCCGATAGGATCGCCGCAGAGCTTCAGGCGGCCGGGGTCTCGGCGCACGTCTCCTGGTCGACTGAGGACATCGCGGCGGACGCGCATATGAGGAGCCGCGGCGCCATCGTCGACGTGACGGAGCGCGGCGGCGCGGTCCGTGCGGCGATCGGCCGGCCCGCCCGCTTCTCCGGCTGCGACGAGCCCGCCTTCGAGCGTGGCACGCCGGAGCTCGGTGAGCACGAGGACTATGTCTTCGGCTCCCTCCTCGGCCTCGGCCGTGCGGCCATCGACGATCTCGTCGACCGGCAGATCATCCACTGAGCGACGCAAGGAGCGAACGCATGAACGACACGACCCTTGCGAGCGATGGGGACCACAAGGACGCGATCGGCCGCACCGAGCGGCTCTCGGCGGTGATCTCGCCGGAGAAGGTGGACGCGCTCGCCGCGACGCTCGATCTCGACACCGCGACCGCTTCCATCGACACGCTGCCGCCCGGCTGGCACTGGATGTTCTTCAACCCGTTCGTGCGGCGCAGTTCCCTCGGCGTCGACGGTCACCCGAAGCGCGGCGGGTTCCTGCCCAACGTGTCCCTGCCGCGCCGCATGTGGGCGGGCGGGCGCCTCACCTATCGCGCGCCGCTGCCGATCGGCGTGCTCGCCACCCGCGAAAGCACGATCCTCGACGTCTCCTCGAAGGACGGGCGCAGCGGCCGTCTCGTCTTCGTGAAGGTCGGCCATCGCATCTCGTATGACGGCACCCTCGCCATCGAGGAGGAGCAGGACATCGTCTATCGCGAGGCGCAGGCCGGCCCGATGGCCCCGCCGAAGCCGAACACCGCACCGGACGGGGCGGCATGGTCGGAGGAGGTGGTGCCCGACACAGTGCTCCTCTTCCGCTATTCGGCGCTCACCGCGAACGGGCACCGCATCCACTATGACCGGCCCTACGCGATAGAGGAGGAGGGGTATCCGGACCTTCTCGTCCATGGCCCCCTGATCGCGACCTTCCTCCAGGGCTTCGCGGGGCGCTGCCATCCGGACGCGCCGCTCCACACCTTCGCCTTCCGCGGGATGTCGCCGCTCTTCTGCAGCAACCCGTTCCGGATCGAGGCGCGGGCGGGCGAGGCGGGCGGCCTTGCGCTCTGGGCGCGCGGGCCGCATGGCGAGCTTGCGATGCAGGCCGACGCCACCTTCGCGGCGTGAGCGGCGACATGGCGACCCCGCGCAGCTATCTGTTCGTCCCCGGCGACCGGGCGGACCGTTTCGCGAAGGCCGCCGCCTCCGGTGCCGACGCGATCATCCTCGACCTCGAAGACGCCGTCGCCCCGTCCGCAAAGGAGGGGGCGCGCGAGGCGGTGGCAGCCTGGTTCGCGGGCGGCGGGGCGGGGGTCGTGCGGATCAACGGCCTCGACACGCCCTTCGCCGAGGCGGACCTTGCGATGCTCGCGGACGCGGACGCCACGATCATGGTGCCGAAGGCGAGCCCTGCCGCGCTGGCTGAGGTCTCGATGCGCCTGCCCGGCCGGCCGCTGATCGCGCTGGTGGAGACGGTCGAGGGGCTCGTCAACGTCCAGGCGGTCGCGACGGTGACGGGCGTCGCGCGCCTCGCCTTCGGCAACCTCGATTTCGGCATGGACGCCCGCATTCCGGGCGAAGGCGACACGCTCGATCCGGCGCGCTTCGCGATCGCGATCGCCTCGCGCCACGCCAATCTCGTCCCGCCGGTCGACGGGGTGACGGTCGCCATCGGCGACGAGGCGCGGCTCGCCGAGGATGTGGCGCGCTCGCGCCGCCTCGGCTTCACCGCCAAATTGTGCATCCACCCCAAGCAGGTGGCCGCCGTGAACGCGGCCTTCTCCCCGAGCGCGGAGGACGTCGCCTGGGCAAAGCGCGTCCTTGCAGCGGTGTCGGAGGCCGAGGGCGTCGTCCAGCTCGACGGGAAGATGGTCGACGCGCCGGTGATCGCCCGCGCGCGGACGATCCTGGAGGCGGGCGAGGGGCGCTGAGGCCCCCGCCTGCGCGCTATGCGCCCGGCCAGTGCCGGGTCGGGATCGGCGTGAGATTCTCGGCGCCGTCGGCCGACACCATCACCATGTCCTCGATGCAGACCGAGCCGACCTCCGGCGGGATGATCATCGGCTCGAGGTAGAAGCACATGCCCTCCTCGAGGACGAGGGGACGGGCGGCGTCGAACATCGGCTCCTCCAGGAGATCGAGCCCGTAGCCGTGGCCGATGGTGAAGTCGTATCGGGCGTGGCCACGGTCGGCGATCACCGCCTTCATCGCCGCGACGACATCGAGGTCGGTCGCGCCGGGGCGCGTCGCCGCGTGGCCGGCCGCGAGGGCGGCGTCGCAGGTATCCAGCATGTCGGCGAGGGTGGGGTCGATCTCGCCGAGCACGATGTTGCGCGACATGTCGGACTGGTAGCCGCGATAGCGGCAGCCGAGATCGATCATCACGAGTGAGCCGGGCGTGACGCGCCGGTCGGGGCGCGGCGCGACATTCTTCAGCGCGCTGCGCGGCCCGCTCGCGACGAAGCAGCCGAAGGTCATCACCTCCGCCCCGCCCCGCACGCACCCGGCATGGGCAGCGGCGGCGATCTCGGATTCGGTGGCGCCGATCCTCGCCGCGGCGACGGCCTCTTCCATCCCCGCAGCGGTCATCGCGCCGAGACGGCGGATCAGGTCGCGCTCGGCGGCCGACTTCACCCGCCGCACGTCCTGCATGATCGCGCCGGCATCGGCGAGATCGAGCCCCGCTGCGCCGAAGAGGGCGGCGTGGAGGCCGTGGGGCAGGAGGGCGGGTTTGTGGACCGCCACGCGCGAGAGCCCCCACTCGGCGAGGACGTCGTTGACGGCCGCGAGGAAGGCCTCGGGCGCGGAGGAGGCGAGGCAGCGCACGTCCTCGATCCAGGCGGTCTGGATGTTGGAGTGCATCGGCTCGCGGTGCGCGATGGCGCTGGTGATGAGGGCGATGCGCCCGTCGGCGGACACGAGCGTGATCGACGCGCCGAGATAGGTGGGCGCGGACGCGAAGCCGGAGAGGTAGCGCGTGTTCGAGGTCTCGGCGCCGGCCTCGTGGACGAGAAGAACGTCCCGGTCGAGCGCCACCAGGGCGCGGCCGATCGGCGTGAGGCGACGTAAGTATTCATCGTTACTGAAATCGCGTTCAATGAGTTGACTTCGGGAGTTCCAACTGTAATCTATTCGACTTTGTACGTAGATATTAGGATTCATCTCGAATCAGACCTTGTATCTTATTCTGGTCTTCCGTAGGTTCCCGTCGATCCGAGAGTTGGAGTCGAACGTGACCGACACTGAAAAACCCACGCTGGAGATTCGCGCCGCAATCGCGCGGGCGTCCGGTGCCCCGGAGGAGTCGCTGGCGGGGATCGCCGCGGCGACCGCGCCCGTGGTGGGCGCGCTGCCGCAGGGGCGCGACCGTGCGCCGTTCGGCGTGGAGCCGGCGACCCATCTCGTGGTCCTTCGCGGCGCACGCCGATGACCTTGCCGGAGACGCTCGCCGCTGCGCTCGCCGCCCGCCAGGATGGGACGGTCACGGCCCGCGCGCTGACCGAGGCGTGCCTCGACCGGATCGCCGCCGGGGACGGGCGGCTCAACGCCTTCGTCCGCCTCGATGCCGAGGAGGCCCGCGCGGCCGCCGACCGGGCCGACCGCGCGTCGGGCCCGCTCGCCGGCATCCCGCTCGCCCACAAGGACATGTTCTTCCGCAAGGGGCGCGTCTCCACCTGCGGCTCGCGCGGCTTCGCGGCGCGGCGCGCGGACGAGACGGCGGGCGTCCTCACCCGGCTCGACGCGGCCGGCGCCGTCGATCTCGGCACGCTCCACATGGCCGAGCTCGCCCACAACAGCACCGGCCACAACGCCTTCCTCGGCGCGGCGCACAATCCCTGGAACGCCGACCACATGCCGGGCGGCTCCTCGTCCGGCCCGGCGGTCGCTGTCGGGGCGGGGTTCGCCTTCGCCGCGCTCGGCTCGGACACGGGCGGCTCGATCCGGATGCCGGCCCATTTCTGCGGCGTCACGGGGCTGAAGCCCACGCAGGGGCTCGTCACCCGCGCCGGCGCGATGGCGCTCTCCTTCTCGCTCGACACGATCGGCCCGCTCGCCCGCAGCGCGGAGGACGTCGCGATCGTGCTCGAGCACATCGTCGGCGCCGACCCGGCGGATCCGACCGCCGAGCCCGCCGGTCCGGTCCGCTATCGCGCGGCGACCGGCGATCCCGTCGCGGGCCGCGTCATCGGCATTCCGGATGCCTTCTATTTCGAGGATCTCTCGCCCGACATCGCCCGCGCCTTCGAGGCGGCGCGCGCCACGTTCGAGGGGCTCGGCGTGCGCGTCGTCGACATCAGCCTGCCCGACCAGGAGGCGCTCAGCGCCGCGCAGCTCGTCCTCGTCGCGAGCGAGGCGTGCAGCCAGCATCGCGACCGGCTGATCGACAGGCCGGAGGATTTCGAGCCGCAGATCCGCAACCGTCTCCTCAACGGCTTCGGCTACGCGGCGCTCGACTATCTGGAGGCGGTGCGCGGCCGCGGCCCGGCGCTCGCGGCCCATCTCGCCGCGTGCGAGGGGATCGACGCGATCCTGACGCCCGTCGCCCCGTTCGACGCGCCGACACTGGCGGAGACCGATGTCGGCGGCGGGGCGGGCGCGGAGGCGCTGATCCGCAGCATCAGCCGCTTCATGCGGCCGGCCAACTATCTCGGCACCCCGGCGCTCGCATTCCCGGCGGGCTTCTCCGGGCGCGGCCTGCCGGTCGGGCTCCAGCTCGTCGGCCGCCCGTTCGGGGAGGCGGACCTCTTCGCCCTCGTCGGCGCCTTCCAGCGCGCCACCGACCACCACCGCCAACGCCCGCCGCACGGCTGAGGAGGCTCCCGCGCGCCTCACGCCGCCGGCAGCCGCAGGCCGGCGGCGTCGAAATGGTGGAGGGCGGCGACGGAGAAGTTCACCGGAACGCTGTCGCCGGTCGCGTAGGGGCACTCGCCGCGCATCGAGGCGCGCACCTCGCCGACGGCGGTCGTCAGGTAGACGATCGTGCGCTCGCCGAGCCGCTCCACGAGCGCGACCGTCCCATCGAGCACGCCGGGGCCGTCGCCGAGGAGGACGTCCTCCGGCCGGACGCCGAGGGTGATCCGCTCGCCGGCCGTGCGCCCGGCGGGGGCGCCCGCGAGGCGCTGGCCCTCGCACACGAGGCCGCCGCCCGCCGACACGCACGCGAAGAGGTTCATCGCCGGCATCCCGACGAAGCCCGCGACGAACACGGTGGCCGGGCGCAGATAGATCGTGCTCGGCGTGTCGAACTGCTCGATCCGCCCCCCGTTCATCACACAGATCCGGTCGGAGACGGCCATCGCCTCCTCCTGGTCGTGGGTGACGAACACCGTCGTCGTGCGCAGCGCATTGGTGAGGAGCTTCAACTCCTTGCGCAGTTCGATCTTGAGCTTGGCGTCGAGGCTGCTCATCGGCTCGTCGAGGAGGAAGAGGTCGGGCTTGCGGATGAGCGCGCGCCCGAGCGCCACGCGCTGGCGCTGCCCGCCCGAGGCCTGAGCCGGATATTTGTCGAGGAGGGCGGTGATGCGCAGGCTCTCCGCCATCGCCTCGACGCGGGCCGCCCGCTCGGTCGGCGCAACCCGCTGGAGCTTCAGGGGATAGGCGAGGTTCTCGCGGATGCGCATGTGCGGGTAGACCGTCGCGTCCTGGAAGCACATGCCGATATTGCGCTCCTGGGGCATCGTGCGCGTGCGGTCGACGCCGCCAATGCGGATCGCCCCGCTCGTCGGCCGCTCGAGCCCCGCGATGCAGCGCAGCGTCGTCGTCTTGCCGCAGCCGCTCGGGCCGAGAAGCGAGACGAACTCGCCCTCCACGACATCGAGCGAGACGCCGTGGAGCACCGTCTCCATCCGCCCGCGGACGGGAAAGGTCTTCGTCAGGTCGCTGACTGCGAGATGGGACATCGTGGAAAGGGTCCTATCCAAGCCGCAGGCCGAGGATGAGGTAGCGCTGCAGGAAATAGACGAGAAGGAGAGGGGGGATCGCGGCGATCGCGGCGCCGGCCATGATGAGGCCCCAGTGGACGCTGTGCTGGTCGATGAAGGTCAGCATCCCGGTCGAGATGGTCCACATCCGGCTGTCGGTGAGGAGGATGCTCGCCATCGTGAAGTCGCCCCACGAGATGGCGAAGGCGAAGACGGCGACGGCGGCCATGCCGGGCCGCGCCATCGGGAGCACCACGTCGATGAGGGCGCGGCCGGGGCTCGCCCCATCCATCCAGGCGGCGTGCTCGTAGTTCACCGGGATCGCCTGGAAGAACTTCCACATCAGCCAGACCGCGAAGGGCAGGGTCAGCGAGACGTGGGCGAGGATGAGGCCCGGATAGGTGTTGAGGAGGCCGTATTGCCGCCCGAGGATGTAGAGCGGGATGCCGATCATCAGCGGCGAGAACATGTAGGAGACGAGGAGCACCCGCGCGATCACCACCTTGCCCCGCAGCCGCGCGCGGGCGAGCCCGTATCCTGCGAGCACGGAGGCGACGAGGGTGATGAGGCAGGTGCCGAGCGCCGCGATCGTCGTGTTGAGGAGATAGCGCGGGAACTGCGTCTCGAAGAGGACGCCGCGGAAATTCGCGAGCGTTGCCCGCTCCGGGATGTAGGCGACCACACGCGACATGAGGTCGACCTCCGGTTTGAAGGCGCTGATGATCATCCAGTAGACCGGAAAGAACATCACGATGCCGATCACCCAGCCGACGATCGTGCGCCGCCAGGGGACCTGCGCGAGGCGCAGGGCAAGGGTCGAGCGCGTCATGTGCGCGTCTCCGTGTCGGGTCCGCTCACCATGAAGAAGATGATGGCGACCACGAGGAGCTGGACGAAAAGGAGCATCGCGATCGCCGCCGCTGCGCCGAGCTCGAAGTTCGTGAAGGCGGTCTCGAAGATGTAGATCGGCAGGGTGCGCGTGGATTCGCCGGGCCCGCCCTTCGTCGTCGTGTAGAGAAGGTCGAACTTGTTGAACATCCACACGAAGCGCAGGAGCAGCACGACGAGGACGACGCTGCGGATCTGCGGCAGCGTGATGTCGAAGAACTGGCGGACGGGGCCGGCCCCGTCCATCCGCGCCGCGTCGTAGAGGCGGTCGGGGATCGACTGGAGGCGGGCGATCACCATCAGCGTGACGAAGCCCGTATATTGCCAGGAGGCGACGAAGACGAGCGCGGCGAGCGCGGTCTCGGGCGTGCCGAAGAAGGGCACGGGCTTCGACAGGATGCCGACCTTCAGGAGGATGTCGTTGATGACGCCGTTCTGGGCAAGGGTCATCCACTTGAAGGTGAGGGCGATCACGATCGGCGGCAGCAGGTAGGCGACGAAGACCATCGCCCGCACCAGTGAGGTGCCGGGGAAGGGTCGGTTCAAGGCGACCGCGATCAGGATGCCGAAGCAGAGCTGGAGCGCCGTCGAGGCCGCGCCGAAGACGAGGCTGCGCAAACTCGCGCGCCAGAACTCGGCGCGGGAGAGGACGTCGGCATATTGGCCGATCCCGGTCCATTCCCAGTCCGGCGAGAACGGGTCGATGAGGTGGAGGCTCGCGTTGAAGGCCCAGCCGAGCGGGATCAGCGTCACCGACACGAAGAGGAGCACGGCCGGCAGGAGGGCGAGGAGCGCGATCGCGTCCTGCCGCTCCATCGCGAAGCGCCGCGGGGCCGCCTTTTGGGCGACCCCTGTCGTGGTGTGGGAGGCGGTCACGGCCGGCGCGCGCGCGTTCGGCCGCGAGGGCGGGCGGGGATCATCCCTGCTGGCGCTCCAGGAGGCGGCGCAGCGTCGTGCCGAGGGACTTCATCTCGTCCTTCGCGTCGTTGCCGCCATAGACGACATTGTAGACGGCGGTCGCCATCTCGAACGAGCCATAGAGAGGCTCCACGAAGGTGTTCACCGGGGAGACCTCGCCCGCGAAGGTGCGGCTGCGGCTCGCGATGTCGGCGACGGCGGCGAAGACCTCCGGGCCGAGCTGTTCCTGGATGAACGGGTCGTCGAGCATCTTCTCGGAGGTCGCGACCGAGGGGAAGGGCGACAGGTTGTGAAGCGGGTCGCGCTGGAGCATCCGGTAGTAGCGGTCGCCGGTGAAGAGGAACTTCGCGAACTCTTTCGCGGCATCCTTGCGCGGCGAGTTGCGGAAGCACATCAGGCCCTCGAAGGAGGCCATCGACACGCGCTCCGCGTTCCAGGGGAACTGCATCGGCCAGATGTCCTTCGCGAAGGGCTGGCCCTTGCGCGTCGCCTCCACCTTCGGCCGCGCGCCGACATAGGGGACGGTCGCCGCGTTGCCGGACCACATAGCCTCGATGAGGTTGCCGCAGCCGAAATCCTGCGCCGGGACGGAGACGTCCGAGACCTTTTTCCAGAAATTCAGAGCCTCGGCGGCCTTCTCGATATTCTCGTCGTCGTCGAGCGTGATGATGACCTTGCCGCCATCGTCGCGGCCGGTGACGCGGGTGCCGTTGCCCCACACGATGTTGAGGAAGTCGGAGGTGGTGCACCAGGACTTGCCGCCGCCGACGGTGGACCCGGCGGTCGCGGCCGCGTTCAGCTTGTCGACCGCGTCGATATAGGCGTCCCACTTCTCGGGCATGCCGGAGATTCCGGCCGCGTCGAGGAGGTCGCGGCGGACCCACATGTTGCCGGCCGAGCACCAGAGCGGGGCCAGATAGTCGGAACCTTCGAGGCGGATGCGGTAGGTGTCGCTCAGCGTGTCGCCGACTTCGGACTCGAGGTAGGAGACGACGTCGTCCATCGGCTCCAGGATACCGCGCAGCGCCATCGAATAGGCGCCATTGCCCATGTAGCCCTGGGTGAGGTCGGGCGGCGTGCCGGCCTGGAGCATCATCGACAGGCGCTGGGCGAGGCCGGTGTCGATCGGCAGATATTCGACGCGCACGGCGATGCCGGTCTCGTCGAGGAACTCCTTGGTCACCGCTTCCCAGAATTCGCGGAAGGAGGGGGTGCCTTCCTCGGTGAGGAAGACGACCTCGTCACCCTGCGCCCAGGCACGGGGAGAGGCGAAACCGCTGAGCGCGGCCGCGCCGAGCGACGATCCAACAAACAGACGCCTTGTAATCATGAAGAGCTCCCGTGGTCTCAGTTGCTGGGGAATCGGGATTCGCCGCGGCCGGCGAGGGCGGAGACGGCCGCTTCGCGACCGGAATCGATGTGGATTTCCATCGCGCGGCGGGCGCGGGCCGGATCGCGCGCGGCGAGCGCGTCGACGATCGTGTCGTGCTCGCCATAGGTGAAGCCGATGGCCGCGATCCGGCGCGAGGAGTGGAGGAGGCGCTCGATCTGCTCGGCGAGCGCCCGGTTCCCGCTCGCCCGCGCGATCAGGCAGTGGAAGTCGAAGCTGTGGGTGAGGGCGTCGGCCCCGTGGAGATGGGCGTGCTCGCCGCCGCGGCAGTCGTAGCGGGCAAGGTCGCGCAGCCGCTCGAGGTCGTCGGCGTCGATCCGCGCGGCGGCCCGCTCGGCGGCGGCGCCCTCCAGGATGAGGCGCAGGTCGAACGTGTCGAGGATCTCTTCAAGGCTCGGCGTGCGGACCATGTAGCCGCGCCGGGGAAAGAGCTGCACCAGCCCCTCGTCGCACAGCATCACCAGCGCCTCGCGCACGGGCGTCTTGCTCATGTCGAGGTCGGCGGCGATCTCCTTCTCCAGCAGAAAGTCGCCCGATTTCAGCGTCCCGCCGAGGATGCGGGCGCGCAGGATTTCGAGGGCCTTGGCGCGGAGGGTCATCGGTCACGTCCGGAATATTCAAGATATATCTCGAAGATATCTTACGGACGGCCAAACGCCGGGCAAGGCCAAAATTTGGGCCGTGCGTGACCACGAACGCGCCACGCGCACGCCGGTGACGGCGCGCAAATGCTGGGGAATGTGTGGCTTGGGAGGCGAGGGCGATCGATCCGCGGCAGGCGCCTGATGAAGACGCATACAGGGCGCTCGGGGCGCCTTGGCGGCGGATCGGAACAGACGAAGGCCGCCCTCGCGTTTCGCGGGGCGGCCTTGAGTCTTGGGAACGGAGCGCGGGTCCCGCCCGCGCCGCCGGTTAGTTCAGAAGATCGCGCAGCGTGTCGATGTGGTCTTCCACGAAGGCGCCATAATAGTTCACCTTCGGGCGGCCACGGGAGCGGCGGGCGCGTTCGCGCGGGTTGCCGAGATTGTAGAGCGTCGCGGTGATGCCCGGCTTGTCGGAGATGTCGACGCCGACGGCGCGGTAGGCCTGGATCGCGTCCACGATCACCGCGGCGATGACGTTCAGCGACTCGTCCGGATCGATGATCCGCTCATAGACGCGGTCGGCGTCCTTGTAGGTGATCGGCGGCAGCTTCGTCGTGTCCGACATCTTCAGCGCCGTCACCGGGGAGAGCTGGCCGAGGCCGTAGGTCTGGCCGGTCGCGAACGGGTTGAAGCAGGATTCGGTGAGGTTGCGGCGCGGCAGGCGCACCCCGTCCACCGACTTGCCGCGCACCTTCGACCAGTTCGACTCCACGCACGTCCAATAGGCGTTGGAGTTGCCGCGGCACTGCTTGAACTCGGGCATCGCGAGGACGCGCTCAAGCGAGACCTGGCCGCACGAGAACTCCACGTTCTGCATACGCCGGGCGAACTGGAGGGCGACCTGCTGGAGATTGTCGCGAATGTCGTAGTTGAGCGCGTGCTCGCCCACGATGGCGCCGAGGATGTGGATCGGGTCGATCCCGTAGGCGGCCGCTGTGCGCTTGATCTTCGACAGGAGCTGGCCCTGGCGCAGAACGTCGAGCGTGCGGCGCATCTTGATCGGGATGGTGGTGCGCGTCGCTTTCAGCCGCTCCTGCGTCGCCTGCGGGAGGGCGTGCTTGCCGTAGGTGGTCGGCGCGGAATTGGCCTGCGCCCACGCGGAGGCGGGCGCGCACAGGAACGTCAGCGCAAGCAACACGACGGCGAATGCGCGGCTCATACTAGCGATCTCCCAGAGCTGCAGGCCGTTCGAATGCGTGACCGAACTGCGGGTTGAATACATGACCCGATTGGGCAAGAATTTCGCTCTCAACTCTACTGCACCGGATCATGGCGCAAGACGGGGCCCGGCGTCCAATTGCGGCGCGCCCCGACGCCTGACCTCCGCCGCGGGCCGGGGCGGCCGACCGGAGACGCAGCGCACGCGAGACGGCTGCGGCTGGGCGCGCTCCAGCGGCCCCGAGGGCCGCGGGGCGGCGGGAGAGGGCGGGCGGCGAATATGGCAAATTCAACGGTTCACGTGGCATTGCAGCGGCGATTTCGGGACGCGACAGGGTTAAAGCGTGTGGTGAAGGCCCACGCATACACCAACTGACGCCCGCTCTGCCACAGCCGCGAATCGCCGGGATAGAGTGCCGCGGCGCGGGTGATCACAATCGCGCGAAGTCGCCGGGCGGCGGTGTCCGGCGCGCCACATTGGCGGCTGGGGCGGGCCCCCGCGCGCCTCAATTGAAGCGGCTCACGAGTTCGCCGACGCTGCGCGAGAGCTGGTCGGGGTGGCCCGAATTGTCGACGACCACATAGGCCGAGCGGCCGTGGTCGAAGACGGCGACCGTCCGCCCCTCATATTGGAAGGCGTCCGGCAGCGTCTCAGGCTCGGCCCCGAATTTCGCGACCGAGAAGAGCATGATGCGGCCAAGATCGGGCGTGTCGAGCACGATCGCGACGCCCGGCCTGTCGGGCGTCGCGACGATCTGCACGTCGCGCACGATCCAGTCCGGCAACAGGTTCGGCAGGTCGATGCCGAGCGCAGCGGTGATCTCCTGCGGGTCGAGGACGAGGCTCTCGGGCTGGGAGGCCATCCAGTGGCGCAGGTCGAGCGCGGCCTCCGCGTCGAGCGCGGCCTCGACCAGCGAGGCGGATGGGGCCGGCGCCGCCGACAGCATCGCCCCGCTCGCCCACCCGGCGAGGAAGAGGGCGACGGCGGCGGCATAGGGCATCGCGCGGCGGGCGAGGCGGCGGCGCGTGAGACGCCCCTCCAGGCGGCGCGCCTCGGCGAGCACCGGGCCGGGGGGCGGGGTCGCGGCCTCGCCGAGCGCGAGGCGCAGCCCCTCGGTCGCCCGCACGTCGGCGAGGACGGCGGCGGCCCGCTCGGGGTCGGCCGCGAGGTAGTCGGCGAGCGCGAACGCGCGCTCGGGGTCGATCTGGCCGTTCAGATAGGCGTGGAGATCGGCCTCGATCCCCGGATCATCGCTCGGTGTCATGTCCACCCCGCACCAGGCGCAGATTGCGCGGCCGAGAAAGTTCAGCGTTCCGGTCCTCGAAATTGCGCAGCGCCGCCCGCGCACGGCCGACGCGCGACATCACCGTCCCGACCGGGATCGCGAGGATCGCGCCGGCCTCGGCGACGCTGAGCCCCTCCACCGACACGAGGTGGAGCGCCTCGCGCTGGTCGCGGGGGAGGGAGAGGAAGGCGGCGCGAAGCTGCATCAGCCGTGCGGCCGCCTCGCCTTCCGGGTTCGCGAAGACGGGCTTCAGTTCCGCCCAGGCCTTCTCGCGCGCCTGCGCGGCCCTCGCGCTGCGGGTGCGGTCGATAAAGAGATTGTGCATCACCGACATCAGCCAGACCCGCACATTGGACCCGTCGCGAAAGCTCGACCGCCGCTCGAAGGCGCGCACGAAGGTCGCCTGGACGAGATCGTCGGCGGCCTCCTCGTCGCGCGTCAGGATCCGCGCATAGCGGCGCAGCGGCTCGATCTCCGCGACGATGTCGAACCCCTTGCGCGCCATCCTGTCCCCGTGCTCCAACCGCGTTCCGACAGCCGTCGTACCCTCAGCCTGCCGTCGCGCCGACGCTGACCGTCGCCCTGTAGCCCGACCCGGTGTCGCCGACGAAGCCGGCATTCTGCTCGCGGATGCGGGCGGCGGCGTCGTCATAGAGGAAGGGGAGGAAAGCGAAGCGGCGGCCGCGCGTGACGCGGCTCACCTTGTGGAGGAGGGAGCAGGAGAACACCACGGCCCCGCCCGGCGGCGCCTTGTAACCGCGCGACCCGTACTCGGGAAAGCTCACCTCGCCGCCGTCGAAATCGTCGTTGAGGTTGACCGAGACGGCGAAGCGGCGGTGCGCGGTGCCCTTCGTCGTGTTGTCGCGATGGGCGGAGAAGTGGCCGCCATCCTCGGCCGCGTAGCAGGAGACGATGTAGCGCTCCATCCGCGTCACGCGGAACTGGTGGACCTTCAGGATCTCCGGCACGACGCGGCGGATGAAGCGGTCCTGCAGCGTCCCCTTGAGGGCTGAATCCTCGAGGTTGAAGTCCTTGCGCCGCTTGAAGCTCGCGTCGGTGACGGCGACGGTGCGCCCGTCCACCTCGCGCATGAAGCCGCTCTCCTCGCCGCCCGACGCCTCATAGAGGCCGATGAGCTGTTGGCACAGTTCCGGCTCGAACACGCGCGGGAGGTAGAGGATCGGGGCCTGCAATTCGATCCCCGCGAAACGGTCGACCGGCGGCAGACCGTCGAGCACCGCGGTCACCTGTTGGATGTCCCGCCCGTCATTCTGGAAGGGGATGTTCGCGATCACGCGCATCGTCGGGTCGAGCACCAGCCAGTAGCGCGAAAGCTGGATGCTGCCCGGCTGCGGGTTCGGGTCATTCGGCACCACGCCATAAAGGCGCGAGACACCAAGGTCGAAATCCCAGATGAAGCGGTAGCCGGGGATGCGGTTCGCGACGCGGTTCTCCTCCTCGTCGCGCGCATCGATGCTGATTCCGAAGAAACAGGCGTGGTCGTCGTTGAAGATATCCGGGCGATCGAACATCGCCTGGATCGCGGCCTGGGACTGGGGATGGCCGGCCGAGCCGAAGAAGCACATCACGATATAGCGCCCGCCCGCCGTGTCGAAGGCGTAGCGCGGGTTTCCGGCGCTGCGCTGGGTGAAGATGGGGGCGGGATCGCCGGGCGCGGGGCGGGGGCGGAAATTGTCGGTCGGGGTCGAGTTCATGGCTCGTGAGGCTCCGATCATTATAGGCGGTGTACGGACCCGCGCTCGGCCCGCATCCCCGACATTAACCGGTCCCGATCGCGCCGGCACGCCGGAACGGCGAAACCCCGCGGAATCTCTCTTTAAGGTTGGCGGAAGGGCGGAAATTTGCTCTTGTGTGAATCAAGCACGCCATCAGGCGGCATCAAAACAATATTGGAGGAACGTCCTTATGCGAATGACGCGCATTGTGGCCGTCGCCGCGCTTCTCGCGGCCACGGTGTCCACCGCGAGCGCCGAGCGGGTGTTGAAGCTGAACGGCGTGCAGCCGCCGAACCACCCGGTCTCGATGACGCACGAGTTCTTCGCCGATCGCGTGGCGCAGCTCACCAACGGGTCGCTGAAGATCGACGTGAACCACGCGCGCGCCCTCGGCGATGCGGTGGAATCGGTGGAGAGCCTGCGCGACGGCACGCTCGCCTTCGTGACGGTCTCGGCCTCGAACCTGTCCCAGATCGACAAGCGGATGGACATGTTCTCGCTCCCGTTCCTGTTCAAGAACGCGGACCATTATTGGGATTATCTCACCTCCGCGAAGGCGGATGAGTTCGTCGCGCCGCTGCGCGACCGCGGCATCCGCGTTCTCGCCTTCATCGATTCGGGCGCGCGCAACTTCTTCGCGGACAACCCGATCCGCACCCCGGACGACCTCAAGGGCAAGAAGATCCGCGTGATGGCCTCGCCCGTGCAGGTGAAGATGATCGAGGCGATGGGCGGCACCGGCGTGCCGATCGCGTGGGGCGACCTCTACAACGCGCTGCAGACCGGCGTCGTCGACGGGGCCGAGAACAACCACCCCTCCGTCTTCGCCATGAAGTTCTACGAAGTGTCGGACTACTACACGCTCGACGAGCACGCCCGCATTCCGGACATCCTCCTCGTCTCGGAAGACGTCTTCGATAGCCTCTCCGAAGAGGAGCAGGCCGCGGTCGAGAAGGCGGCGGACGAGGCGGAAGCCTACATGCGCGGCGCCTGGGCGGCGTCCTCGCAGATGTCGCTCGAGCAGCTCCGTCCGCTCTTCACCGAGATCGTTGAGCCCGACAAGCAGCCCTTCATCGATGCCGTCACGCCGCTCCTGAAGGAGCAGGGCGAGGCGCTCGGCGTCTCCGACGAGGTGCAGTACCTCCTGGAATCGGGCTCCAAATATTAATCGCTGAGAGCAGGCGCACGCCCACGATGGCTTTGTTCAATCGCTTCGTCGACGCCGTCGTCTGGCTGGTGCGCCTGGTCGCACTGCTCCAGGCCACGGCGTTGTTCGTCATCGTCGTGGTGACGGTGGTCATGCGCTACGTCTTCAACGACGTCGTGTCGTGGTCCGAGGAAGTCCCGCGCTATCTCCTGATATGGCTGGGCTTTCTCGGCGCCGCGGCCGGCGTCGACGCGAAGGACCACGTCGCCTTCACCCTCTTCCTCGACAAGCTGAAGGGGATCCCGCACCGCCTGCTGTCGACGCTGCTGGATTGCGGCATCATCGCCTTCGGCGCGATCATCCTCGTCTACGGCTACCAGCTTGCCGAGCGGTTCGGCGGGGACTTCATGACCTCGCTCCCCTACACGAACATCTGGTTCTACGTCGCCGCACCGATCTCCGGAGCGCTGATGATCCTGTTCGCCGTGCGCAACCAGCTGAACGCTTGGCTGGGTATCGAACGCCCCACCCACATCGAACCGCTCTACGAGTGATCGCATGACAGTCCTGCTTCTCGTCGTGGCATTCGTCGCGCTGATGCTGATCGGCATGCCCATCGCGTTCGCGATCGGCATCTCTTCGGCCATCGCGGCGATGTCGATGGACGTCATGACCAACATGACGATCGTCCGGCGCATGATCTTCGGGATCAACTCGTTCCCGCTGCTCGCCGTGATCTTCTTCGTCTTCACCGGCGTGATTATGGCCAATGGCGGCGTCGCCGGCCGCCTCGTGCGCCTTGCCGAAGTCATCGTCGGGCGCCTGCCGGGCGGCCTCGGCCAGATCAACGTCATGTCGTCGATGCTGTTCGGCGGCGTGTCGGGCTCGGCGGTCGCCGACGTCTCCTCGATCGGGCGCATGATGATCGAGGCGATGGAGAAGGACGGCTACACCCGCCGCTTCGCGACCTCCCTCACGCTCGCCTCGGCGACCATGGGTCCGATCATCCCGCCCTCGATCTCGATGATCCTCTACGCCTATATCGCGGGATCGGTCTCGGTCGGCGGGCTTCTCCTGGCCGGCCTCGTCCCCGGCGTGATGATCGGCGGCAGCCTCCTCATCATCGCCTACATCCACGGGCGCCTCTATCACAACACGCGCACCCCGCCGCTGACGACGCGCGAGAAGCTCCATCGCGTGGTCGATGGCGGGCTCGGGATGATGACGCTCGTCATCATCCTCGGCGGCATCACGAGCGGCGTCTTCACCGCCACGGAGGCCGGCGCGATCGCGGCCGTCTACGCGCTCTTCCTCACGATGGTGATCTACCGCGAGGTGCGGGTGAAGGATCTCCCGAACCTCATGTGGGAGAGCATCGTGACGACGGCGGTCGTGCTCTTCCTGATCGCCACCACCTCGATCTTCACGTTCATCCTCACCTACGAGAACGTGCCGCAGTGGATCTCGGAGAACGTGCTGGGGCTCACCGACAACCGGTATCTCCTGCTCCTCATCATCAACATCCTGCTGCTGGTCACGGGTCTCTTCATCGACCTCACGCCGGCGCTCATCATGCTGGTGCCGATCCTCCTGCCGCTCGCCGACGCGATGGGGCTCGACCTCATCCATCTCGGCGTCATCATGGTGGTGAACCTCACCTTCGGCCTCATCACGCCGCCGGTCGGCACCGCGCTCTTCGTCGGCTGCCGCATCGCGCGAATATCCATGGTGGAGCTGATCCCGCCGCTTCTGCCGATGCTCGGCGCGATGCTCGTCGTCCTGATGATCATCACCTACGTGCCGGCGACCTTCATGTGGGTGCCGCGCATGTTCGGCTTCGTGCCCTGATCGGCTTCGCATCCTGATCAGGAAGGGTTCCGGGCTCCGGCCCGGACCCCGCCGCTCGACGCGCGATCCATTCCCTCCGATGATCGCGCGCGCCGTCGCGGCGGTCGCGCGGGAGGGATGATTTGGACGTCACGCAGCTGAAGACGCTGATCCATGTCGCCGAACTCGGCAGCCTCAGCCGGGCCGCGGACCGTCTGAACATCGCCCAGCCGGCGCTCAGCCGTCAGATCCGCCTGCTCGAGCAGGAGCTGGGCACGACCCTCTTCGAGCGGCACGGGCGCGGCATGATCATCACCGAGACGGGAAGCGAGATCCTCGGCCACGCGGTCAAGGTGATGGCCGAGCTCGAGGCGATCCGGAACGCCGCCGCCGCCGGCCGCACCTCCCTTCACGGCACCGTTCGGATCGGCACGACCCCCACCGTCGCCCAGTTCGTGACGCTGCCGCTCGTGGAGCGCATCCGCGCCGCCCATCCGCTGCTCGCCGTCCGCTTCGCCTCCGCCTTCAGCGGCTTCCTTCTCGACTGGCTCCAGCGCGGCGAGCTCGATGTCGTCGTCTCCTACGACCCGGAGCCGCTGCCATCGCTGCGCATCGTGCCGGTGATGATGGAGAAGCTCCTCTTCGTCGGCCCGGCGGACGCCGATTTCAGCCTCGACGACACGATGGCCTTCTCCCGCCTTGCCGATTGCGAACTGATCCTGCCGAGCCCGCGCCATGGCCTGCGCCGCCTGATGGACGCGTGCGCGACGCGGGCGGGGATCCGCCTCAACACCCGCGTCGAGGTGGAATCCTTCAGCGGGATGATCGACCTCGTGCGCGCTGGGCTCGGGATGACCGTCCTGCCGCTCGCCCCGATCCACGGCCTTATCGAGAGCGGGGCGATCCGCGCCGCCCAGCTCGTGGACCCGACGCCGGAGCGCCGCCTGGTCCTCGCCTACCGCTCCGACGCGCCGGTCGACCCCGCCGCCCGCTTCGTCGGCGAGGAGTTCCGCCGGATCGCCCGCGAGCTTGCCGCGCAGGGGTCCTGGATGGGCCAGATCCTCGATGAGACGATGGCGACGGGGCCGGGTGGCTAGACAGGCGAGCTAGACAATTCCGTTATATCTTATCGACGCCGTTGATAGTCGTGCGCAACGTCCGAACCGCATAGGACGAAGGGCGACGCGATCGACGCGGCCAACATCTCGGGGGGACGATGCAGGACGGTGAAACGGGGACGGATTGGCGCGAAGACGTCTACACCGTCCTGAAATCGCACGGCGTGAAGCACGTCGCCTACGTGCCCGACGCCGGCCACTCGACGGCGATCCGCCTTGCCGAGGCCGACAACGAGATGCACTCCGTGGTCCTCACCACCGAGGAGGAGGGGATCGGCTATCTCGCCGGCGCCTGGCTCGGCGGCGAGCGCGGCGCGCTCCTCATGCAGTCGAGCGGGGCCGGCAACTGCATGAACACGCTGGGCCTCGTCTCCAATGCGCGCTTCCCGTTCCTGACGCTCGTCACGATGCGGGGCGACTGGGCGGAGTTCAACGGCTGGCAGAACGCGATGGGGCAGGCGACGGAGAAGGCGCTCAACATGATGGGCGTCCTCACCTGGCGCGCCGACGAGGCGAAGGATGTCGTCCCGCTCGTCCACGGCGCGGCCTCGATGGCCTTCAACGGCGATGCGGCCTGCGCCGTCCTCCTCGGTCAGCGCCTCATCGGCGAGAAGAAGTGGGTGAAGTGATGGACGCCTTCCTCGACCGCCGCGCCGCCGTCGCCCGCCTCCTCGAAGGGCGGGACGGGCTCCTCGTCGTCACCGGCCTCGGCTCGCCCTCCTATGACGTGATGGCCGCCGGTGACCACGAGAACAACTACTATCTGTGGGCCGCGATGGGGAGCGCGGCGACCGTCGGACTCGGCCTCGCGAAGGCGCAGCCGGAACGCTCGGTCCTCGTCGTCACAGGCGACGGCGAATTGATGATGGGGATGGGCGCGCTCGCGACGATCGCGGTCGCGAAGCCCGCGAACCTCACGATCGCCGTCATCGACAACGGCCAGTTCGGCGAAACCGGGCACCAGATCAGCCACTCGGGACGCGGGGTGGAGATCGCGAAGATCGCCGAGAGCGTGGGCTTTGCCTGGACGGGGATCGTGCGCGACGACGCGGGCGTCGATGACCTGCGCCGGCGTCTCGCCGACCGGGACGGGCCCCGCCTTGCGACCATCAAGGTGTCGAGTGAGGAGGCCCCGCGCGTCCTCCCCCTGCGCGACGGCGTCTACATCAAGAACCGCTTCCGCGCCGCGCTCGGCTTCCAGCCGCTCTAGGCTCCTGAGCCTCAGGCGGGCGCTCGCCTTCGCCCGGCCGCGCCGCGACCGAGCCCCATCGCCCCCCGCCAGAAGGGGGCGAAAGCGGGCACGGGAGACCTCGGGGTGAAGCAGACTTGGCGGTGGTTCGGGCCGAAGGACATCGTCGGCATCGACGACATGCTGCAGGCGGGGGTGGAGAGCGTCGTCTCCGCCCTTCACCGTGTGCCGACGGGGACGGTGTGGACGGCGGACGAGATCGCGGCCCGCCAGCGCGCGATCACGACGCGGGCCGACGGCTCGCCCTCCGGCCTCGGCTGGGACGTCGTCGAGAGCTCTCCCGTCTCGGAGGACATCAAGCGGCAGACCAGGGACTGGCGCGGCCACTTCAAGGCCTATCGCGTGAGCCTCGAGAACCTCGCCGCGGCCGGGATCCGGACCATCTGATACAACTTCATGCCGGTCCTCGACTAGACGCGGACGGGCCTTGCCTATCGCGTGCGCCATGGCGGCACGGCGATGCGGTTCGACCTCGTCGATTTCGCCGCGTTCGACGCCGCGCACCAACCGCACCAGGATTCCGCCGGGGACCGGCCGCCCGACGGAGATGTCGCGAAGTTCCAGCCGGTTCGGCTCGATGACGCGGGAAACATCGGATCCGCGCTGAGACGAGAAGGCGGGGCGATTCTATCGCGGGGGGCGTGCGTGCAATAGTTGTACCCTGGATGGTCCGCCATTGACGGCATCTGGCGACGAGTGCGTGAAATGTCCTCGTTGGCGTGTCAGCTTCAAATAAAATGAAAATCCAATACGTTGGCGCATTGAAACTTCGAGTGTCTGGATGAAATTTTTGATGAATATCGTGCTCCATATCGGAGCTGCAATTTTATTGTCATCTTGCGTGGAGGAAAAGCTGGAGCTTGCGATAAACGATGTTTCGCCAGGTGTTTCCTATCCAAGTGATCCGCCAGGTTATGATCTCTTATTTAGTTCAATTGGCAAAGAAAAACTGTCGTCAGTTAAATATCATAGAATAAAACTGTTGGTTGATCCTACAGTTGATTCAAAGAAAATTTCAGTTGGTGTATTCACCGTCTCTCCTTGCATCCAACCGGCGGGGTATAAATATGCGTTTGTTGGAGTGACAGATTTTGAATATGACGATAAATCACGCATTTCAAAAATAGTATTATACGTATCCAGTGACATAAATTCGTTGCCTTATCGGTCTCCAGACGGCGTCGGTAAAATTGGATGGCCACTCGAAATCGCGTCATCGCGGCAATGTATCGAAGTTGACTTGAAGACAAGTGGACTATCCACGCTCTACCGAGGGTCTGCGAAAATCGACAATCTGTTCTAACAATTTTCGATCGCCCTTTGTGACGTCAAAGGTCGAACGGTCTCTCCATGCCATTGCGACACACTCGGACGCGGCGTTCACCGGCGGCCTGCCTTCACCACTCCGCGACGGAGCCGTCCGGATGGCGCCAGACGGGGGAGCGCCACTGGTGGCCGATCTTCGCGCGCTCGATCACCACCTCCTCGTCCACCTCGATGCCGAGGCCGGGGCCGGAGGGGATCGTGAGGTGGCCGTCGACATAGCCGAACACGTCGCGGTCCTTCACATAGTCGAGGAGGTCGCTGCCCTTGTTGTAGTGGATGCCGAGGCTCTGCTCCTGGATGAAGGCGTTGTGGGAGAGGGCGTCGACCTGGAGGCACGCCGCGAGCGCGATGGGGCCGAGCGGGCAGTGGGGGGCGAGCGCCACGTCGTGCGCCTCGGCCATCGCGGCGATCTTGCGGCACTCGGTGATGCCGCCGGCGTGGGAGAGGTCGGGCTGGATGATGTCGGCCGCGCCATTCTCCAGGATCTTGCGGAAATCCCAGCGCGAATAGAGCCGCTCGCCGGTCGCGATCGGAATGTGCGTCGACCGGGTGATTTCGGCCAGATGCTCCGGATATTCGGACAGGACCGGCTCCTCGATGAAGAGCGGGCGCACCGGCTCCAGCGCGTGGACGAGCACCTTCGCCATCGGCTTGTGGACGCGCCCGTGGAAGTCGATCGCGATGTCGAGCTCGTTGCCGTAGGCCTCGCGCAGCGCGGTGATGCGCGTCACGATCGTATCGATCGCCTTGATGCTGTCGACGATCTGGAGCTGGCTCGCCCCGTTGATCTTCACCGCGCGAAAGCCCCGGCTCATCGCCGCGCCCGCCGCCTCGATCAGTTCGTCCGCCCCGTCCCCGCCGATCCAGCTATAGGTGCGGATCGTGTCGCGGCAGCGCCCGCCGAGGAGCTCGTGCACCGGCGCGCCGTGATGCTTGCCCTTGATGTCCCACAGCGCCTGGTCGATCCCGGCGATCGCGCTCATGAGGACCGGGCCGCCGCGATAGAAGCCGCCCCGGTACATCACCTGCCAATGGTCCTCGATGCGCAGCGGGTCGGTGCCGACGAGCCCTTCCGCGAGCTCGGCGACGGCCGTCTCGACGGTGTCCGCGCGCCCCTCGACCACCGGCTCGCCCCAGCCCGAGGGCCCGGTGTCCGTGTCGATCTTCACGAACAGCCAGCGGGGCGGGACCTTGTAGGTCGTGATGCGGGTGATCTTCATGGGCCTCGTCCAGGAAGGCGGAGGCGCTGGCGCCGGTCCGCCGGGAAAATCGCCGCTGGCTCTACCGCGCTTCGCCGCCGATGAAAATCGCCTCAGTCGGGCCGCCGCGTCGCAGCCCCGTGCCCGCCGTGCGCGTGCTCTTTCTGTATCACCGCCGCGAAAGTTTCGGGTCGCCCGGCAAGCCTGTTCGGTCGCGCGTCGCGCCCCGTCGGGGCGAAACACGGCGGGAATTGTAAGTTTGCACGACCGTCCGCACAGGTCGCGCCGGTGCGCGACCGGTCAAAATCCGTCCGTTGGGCGGGTGCGGCGGATTGATCATGACGCCCCGCGCGACGTAGATTTGAAACAACCAAAAAACGTTCGGCGAACAAACGCCCGAGCCGCGCAGACAGCAGCAAGGATAGCCGGATGGAATTGGATCCCGTCCTCATCGCCCGCCTCCAGTTCGCCTTCACGGTGACGTTCCACATCATCTTCCCGTCCTTCACGATCGGCCTCGCGGCCTGGATCACGACGCTCGAAGGGATGTGGCTGAAGACGAAGAACGACCGCTATCACGAACTCGCCCGCTTCTGGACGAAGGTGTTCGCGGTCTCCTTCGGCATGGGCGTCGTCTCGGGGATCGTGCTCTCCTACCAGTTCGGCACCAACTGGAGCCGCTATTCGGAGGTCGTCGGCAACGTCATCGGCCCGCTCATCGGCTACGAGGTGCTGACCGCCTTCTTCCTGGAGGCGACCTTCCTCGGCCTCATGCTGTTCGGGTGGAACCGCGTGCCGCCCTGGCTCCATTTCTGCGCCTGCCTCGCGGTCGCGATCGGCACGACGATGTCGGCCTTCTGGATCCTGTCGGCCAACAGCTGGATGCAGTTCCCAGCCGGCCACGAGGTGCGCGACGGGATCGCCTATCCGGTCGACTGGCTGAAGATCATCTTCAACCCGACCTTCCCGACCCGCCTCGGCCACATGGTGGCGGCCGCCTACATCACCACCGCCTTCGTCGTCTTCGCGACCGGGGCGCGCTGGCTGATCGCGGGCATCGCGCCGGAGAGCGCCAAGACGATGGTGCGCATGGGGCTTGGCCTCCTCATCGTGCTCGTCCCGATCCAGGGCTTTCTCGGCGACGCGAGCGGCGAGAACACGCTGAAATACCAGCCGGTGAAGGTCGCCGCGATGGAGGCCCATTGGGGCGGGGAGGGGGAGACGACGGGGCCGATCCCCTGGGTCGTCTTCGCCTGGCCGAACGAGGCGGAGGAGCGCAACGACTACCAGATCGCGATCCCCTATCTCGGCAGCCTCATCCTGACCCGCACCCTCGACGGGACCATCAAGGGGCTGAAGGAATTCCCCGAGGATCTGCGGCCGCCCGTGGTGATCCCGTTCTTCACCTTCCGCATCATGATCGGCCTCTGGGGCCTCATGATGCTGACGATCCTCGCCGGCGGCATCCTGTGGGCGCGCGGCCGGCTTTTCGGCAGCACGCTCTACCTCAAATATGCGCGCTTCTTGTGGCCGATCGGGTTCCTCGCGATCCTTGCGGGCTGGTACACGACCGAGACCGGCCGCCAGCCCTGGGTCGCGACCGGGATCCTGCGCACCGCCGACGCGGTCTCGCCCGTCGCGGGTGGGGCGATGGCGACCTCGCTGGTTCTCTTCATCCTCGTCTACGGGATCGTCTTCTCGGCGGGCACCTACTACATCAACCGCCTCCTGCGGTACGGTCCCGATGTCGCCCGCGGCCGGGGCGACGAGGACGTCTCGGGCCTGCGCCCGCTCTCTGGCGCGAAGGACGCGGGCCGCAAGGTCCTCGAAGCGGGGGAATAGGCGATGGACACGCTCTGGTTCACCACCTACCTGCCGCTGATCTGGGCCGCCCTCATCGGCGTCGCGGTCGTGCTCTACGTCCTCCTCGACGGGTTCGATCTCGGGATGGGGATCCTCTTCCCCTTCACGAAGGACGAGCGCGAGCGCGACCAGATGATGAACTCGGTCGCCCCCTTCTGGGACGGCAACGAGACCTGGCTGATTCTGGGCGGCGGCGGCCTCTGGGTCGCCTTCCCGAAGGCCTACGCCATCATCATGCCGGCGGTGTACCTGCCGATCATCTTCATGCTCCTGGCGCTCGTCTTCCGCGGGGTCGCCTTCGAGTTCCGCTTCGTCTCCAAGCCGAACCACCGGAAGTGGGACATCGCCTTTGCGCTCGGCTCCACCGTCGCCGCCTTCTGCCAGGGGATGGTGCTGGGGGCGGTCGTCTACGGCGTGCCGGTGACGGACGCGCAATTCTCCGGCGGCCCGTTCGACTGGCTCCACCCGTTCTCGATCCTGTGCGGCGTCGGCCTCGTCGCGGGCTATGCGCTGCTCGGCTCCGGCTGGCTGATGATGCGGGTGGAGGGGGAGTTGCGCGAGAAGGCGCGGCGCTGGGCACGCCCGCTCCTCTTCGCGCTCGTCGCCTTCATCGCGGTTGTCTCGATCTGGACCCCGCTCGCGATCCCCCCGATCGCCGACCGCTGGTTCTCCTGGCCCGAGATCGCCTATCTCGTCCCGGTCCCGCTTTTGACGGCCTGGTTCACCTGGCTCGCCCTGCGCGGCGTGGAGGCAGGGAAGGGGGCGAAGACCTTCCTCTCCTCGGTCGCCCTGTTCGTCTTGTGCTTCGCAGGCCTCGCGATCTCGGTCTTCCCCTATCTGGTGCCGCGCAGCATCACCCTGTGGGAGGCCGCCGCCGCCCCCGAAAGCCAGCTCTTCCTGCTCCTCGGCGCGGTGCCGATGGTGCCGATCATCCTGATCTACACCGGCTTCATCTACTGGACCTTCCGCGGCACGCTGAAGCCCGGCGAAGGCTACCACTGACGGGCCTGCCTTTTGGCCTTTGGCGGGCAGCGGCGCCGGCGTCGCGCCCCCACGCGAGGGGGTGCATTCGGCGCCCGAATTCGCTATGGAGCGGGTGCGTCCTCGTAGCTCAGCAGGATAGAGCACAGGATTCCTAATCCTGGGGTCGCAGGTTCGAATCCTGCCGGGGACACCATCCAAAACGTCCAACGCGCTGCGTCGACCAAGCGACCTGCGGTTTCCGCCGCATGGCCGTCGGCGCGCACAAATCTTACCGTTTCGTCACTTGATCTTTGTGCGGAACATCCGCATATCGCGCACGAATTCTTGGTGTAATTTGAGAAAATTGGAAGTTCTGCGACGTGTATATTAAGTTTGACTTTATTCCGTTGGATGAAAAGCCTGAGCATCCGAACGAGCGTCTCTATCTCGCGGATTTGGATCTCGGTTATAAATATTATCGTGTTTCCGAGGTTTTCGAGCACACGCCGACTGACATTGTTGTCGGCGAGTGGGTCGAGATGGTCGTTTCGGAAATCTATATCCACACACGTCGTAACGGCATTCCGTCGGACTTCACGACGGACACGCTCTTCCGGACGTCATCCAGTCCGACATCGTACGTGAACGAGTGGGTGGTCAGATCGACCTCCGAAATGGATTCTCTGCCGCTGGATCTCATCGTCCTGCCCGAATTGCGGCCTGATGTGGCTGAGGCGCTCGACACCATCACCGCCATGGTCATGGAATTTGCCGCCGAGAACGGGATCTCGGACCAACGCGCCGAGCGCGCGATGGATTATCGCTCCGGCGCCTACCTCGCGATCGTCGACTACATCGAAGAGCAGATGAAGGCGGCTCAGCGATTTTCTGCCGGTCGAATGACAATCGAGCAGATGCGAAATCGCGTCTACGACCTCCAGAACCAGCTTGACGACGATCTTCGTGTCTTGTCCCTCTATGACAAAGTCGTCCCTCCTCCGATACGAGAGTTCCTGACGCAGATCCGGATTTCGTATTCGTCTGACGGGCGAGGGATCAATGACATCTCCCTCGCGGATTCCGTGACGGGCACCTCGGGCGATGACTTCATCATCGGAGGACGTGGGGACACCGTCTATTATGACGGCAAGGGCGATGACATCATCTTCGCTGGAGATGGTCACAGCGTCATCCACCAAGGCCCCGGCGACAACTTCTTTGTCGGCGGCACCGGTTTCACGCAGCTGGACTTTTCAAATCGGCCCGGCCGCGTGCGCGTCGACAGCGACGCGGGGACCGTCAACGACGAGAACGTCTTCTACAGGATGGCGGTCATCGGCGGCCCGAAGAACGACCGGATCATCGGCATCGAGACAGGCAGCTGGCTAGAGGGCGGCGACGGCAACGACCTGCTGGTCGGGCAGGACAGCCGGGACCACCTCATCGGGAACGCGGGCAACGACCGGATCAACGCCGGTGGCGGCGACGATGTGATCGAAGGCGGCGACGGAAATGACAAGCTTCGCGGCGGCTCAGGTTTCGACCTCATCACCGGTGGCGATGGCAATGACGTCATCATCGGTGGCGATAAGAACGACACCATCTACGGCGGCGCCGGCAACGACTTCATCAAGGGCGACCAAGGGGAGGACCGCATCTATGGCGGCCCCGGCAACGATCGGTTGACCGGCGGCGCGAACCGCGACCAGTTCTACTTCGAGGCGGATGGGGGCGTGGACCGGATCACCGATTTCGAACCAAACTTCGACTCGATTCGCCTCCCGCGCCATCAGTTCGACCAGGATGACATCTCGTTCAAGACGCTGAAAAACGGAGACATCGTCATCAAAGCGCCGGGCCTGACGATCGTCCTCGACGATTCTGCCGACCTCCACCCCTCGATGGGGTGGTTCCACTTCTACATCGACCCGACCGCTGCCTGATCTTGCCACGACGCGGGTGCCTCCGCGCTTAGGCGGGCGTTCGCGTCTGTGCACGGCCATCGACGATCGCGGCGACGACGCTGGGATTGATGGAGGAGTGCCCATCGCGCCACAGCCAATCGGATCAGGATCCCGCGCCCGTGTCGGGATCCGGCGGCGATTCGACCCCACGCGCACGCATCCTTGGACGGCTGCGCAGGGTGGCGCAGAGCCGCCTGAGTGGGGACGGCGCAGTTCCTCCGCGAGGCCAAACCCCAAGCGTCGCCTCCCCGGGGCGCGCCTCAAAGGGAGTGGCGTCAAGCCACCGCCACCGCCCGGCATGACAATCGTCAAGCCGGGCCGTGCGGCCGGGTCCAGGCTCCGGCCCTTCGCCACGGCTGCGCCAGGCGGCGCGCCGGCGTCATCGGTCAGCACGGGTCATGGACGCCCGCCCACTCTACCGCTTCATCCTGCGCACGAGCCGACGGGGCCAGGTCCGCGTCGCGTTCCTCACGAGCCTCGTGACGCCGCTTGCCTTCGTGCCGCTCGAGATCCAGCGACGGTTCGTCGAGACGGCGGTCGGGAGCCGGCAGGTGCGGATCCTCGCGATCCTCGGCGCGGTCTATCTCGCGGTGCTCCTCGTCCAGGGTACGCTGAAATATTTCCTCAACGTCACCAAGGGTGAGATCCTCGAGGAGGTGACGCGGGATCTGCGCCGCCGCGTCGTCGCGTGGGAGGAGGGGCTCGGCTCGGCGACCCCGCGCCCGCCGATCGACGAGGGGACGCGCGCCTCGATGATCATCTCGGAGGCGGAGGATGTCGGCGGGTTCGCGAGCGACAGCATCGCGCTGCCCCTCCTTCAGGCGGGCACGATCCTGTGGGTGCTCGCCTATCTCTTCTGGATCGAGTGGCCGATCGCCGTCCTCGCGATGGCGATCTACGCGCCGCAGGCCCTCATCGTCCCGCGGGTGCAGGCGACCATCAACCGGATGATCCGCATGAAGACGCTGCGCGTGCGGCGCCTCGGCGACGATGTCGGCCAGATGAGCCGCCTCCAGGCCGAGCAGCGGCTGCGCCTGCAGATCCACGCCGCGATCGCCATCGACAACGTCTTCCTGCTGCGCATGATGATCTATCGGCGGAAATACTTCCTCACGGCGCTCGGCAACTTCCTCGACGCGCTCGGGCCGCTGATGGTGCTGATGGTCGGCGGGACCATGGTGATCAGGGGCGAGACCGATGTCGCGACGCTCGTCGTCTTCATCTCGGGCTTTCAGAAAATCGCCGATCCGTGGGACGTTCTGGTGAATTTCTTCCGCACCGTGTCGAACGCGGTCGTGACCTTCGACCTCCTGATGGACACGCTGGAGGGCCGCACCGTGCGCCGCGCCCATCCCGTCGCGAGGCGGCGGATGGGGATGTCCGCGCGACGCCACGGGTGACGGCCAGAGGCCGCCCGTCCAAGTAAAAATGCCATCGAATATTTGCGCGACTCCGCCCGCCGCGAAGCATACAAGTTGAGCACGTGCCCCGCTGCGCTTCAGCGGTTTTGGAGGGTTCGATGCAGAACGACATGACACGACGCGTTGTTGCAGAGTTCTTCGGGACGTTCTGGCTTGTCTTCGGCGGATGCGGCGCGGCGATCTTCGCCGCGGGCTTCCCTGAGCTGGGGATCGGCTTTCTCGGCGTTGCCCTCGCCTTCGGCCTCACGGTCCTGAGCATGGCCTATGCCGTCGGCCACGTCTCGGGCGGCCACTTCAATCCGGCGGTGACGCTTGGCCTGTGGGCGGCGAACCGCTGCGCCAACAAGCACGTCCTGCCTTATATCGGCGCGCAGGTGATCGGCGCGATCTTCGCCGCCGCGGTGCTGTGGTTGATCGCCTCGGGCAAGCCGGAATGGGTGCCGGGCGGGTTCGCGGCGAACGGGTTCGGCGATCTCAGCCCCGGCAAATATTCGCTCGTCGCCTGCTTCACCGCGGAGGTGGTGGCGACCTTCTTCTTCCTCCTCATCATCGTCGGCACGACGTCGAAGGGCGCGGCGGTCGGCTTCGCGGGTATCCCGATCGGCCTGTCGCTGACGCTGATCCACCTCGTGACGATCCCGATCACCAACACCTCGGTGAACCCGGCGCGCAGCACCAGCCAGGCGCTCTTCGCGGGCGGCGACTATGTGGGCCAGCTCTGGCTTTTCTGGCTGGCGCCGATCCTCGGGGCGATGCTCGCGGGCCTCGCGACGCGGCTCATCTACGAGCCCGACATTCTGAGCAGCGCCCCCGTCGTGGAGCAGCGCAGCGTCTCGGCCTGAGGGCGGGGCGCGGACCATGAGCGGCCCCTCTCGTCATGGCGGAGGGGCCGGCCGCCATCAGTGGAGGGCGCGCACGTTCGCTCACGCGGCGGGCCGGCCGATGACTTTCGTCAAATCCTCGCCGGGCCGGGAGGTCCACCATCCGTCCAATGGGTGAGGAGGAGCCGTGCCATGACCCGAACCGACATTCGCCTGCGCCACAACGATCTCGTCCTCGTTGCCGATGGCAGCAAGGCCCTTCTCATGACCAACGAGGGCGACGCCTTCGCCCCCCGCCTGATGCTCGAGCACGTCGTCGAGATCGACAATCCGCCGACGCGCGATCAGGGGACGGAGCGCCCCGGCCATTTCGACAAGGGCGGGCGCACGCGGCGCGGCGCCTTCGAGGCGACCGACTTCCATGACGCCGCCGAGAATGATTTCGCCGCGCGCATCGCGGCGATGATGGAGGATCGCTCGTCCGAGTGGAGCAAGCGCTCGGTGGTGATCGTCGCGGCGCCGCGGATGCTCGGCCAGCTCCGCAAGCACCTGTCGAGCGCGGTGCGCGGTCACGTCTCGGCCGAGCTCGATGTCGACCTTGCCAACAAGCCGGTGAGCGAGATCGAGGCGCTTTTGTCCGTGCGTTAGGGCGCGCGCCGTGCCGATCGGCGCTTGTGAGTGAGTGGGGCGGGCCGTGCCGATACTCCAACGCGAGAACCGGTTCTTCTTCTGGTATTTCCTTCTGGTGTTCCTCGGCGCCACCTTCCTGCGCGACGCGTGGGTCGAGTACAGCGCGGTCGAGACGATCCCCTACAGCCAGTTCGAGACGCTCCTTTCCGGCGGCGAGATCAAGGACATCGTCGTCAGCGAGGACACGATCCGGGGCACCTACACGACGCCGCGCGAGGGCAAGACGAGCTTCAGGACCGCGCGGGTCGATCCCGCGCTCGCCGCCGAACTCGGCAAGAGCGGGGTCACCTTCTCGGGCGAGGTGGCGAACTCTCTCCTGACGGCGATCCTCTCCTGGGTCGTGCCGACGCTCCTCTTCTTCGGCCTCTGGTGGTTCCTCATCCGCCGCATGGCCGGGATGGGCGGCGTCGGCGGCCTCATGTCCGTCGGCAAGAGCCGGGCGCGGGTCTACATGGAGACCGACACGAAGGTCGGCTTCGACGACGTCGCCGGGGTCGACGAGGCGAAGGAGGAGCTGAAGGAGATCATCGAGTTCCTGAAGGCGCCGAAGGAATATGGCCGCCTCGGCGCGCGCATCCCGAAGGGGATCCTCCTCGTCGGGCCGCCCGGCACCGGCAAGACGCTCCTCGCGCGCGCCGTCGCGGGCGAGGCGGGGGTGCCCTTCTTCTCCATCTCGGGCTCGGAATTCGTGGAGATGTTCGTGGGCGTCGGCGCGGCGCGTGTGCGCGACCTCTTCGAGCAGGCGCGGCAGAAGGCGCCAGCGATCATCTTCATCGACGAGCTCGACGCGCTCGGAAGGGCGCGCGGCGCGTCCCAGCTCACCGGCGGGCACGATGAGCGCGAGCAGACGCTGAACCAGCTCCTGTCCGAACTCGACGGGTTCGACCCGAGCGTCGGCGTCGTCCTCCTCGCGGCGACGAACCGGCCCGAGATCCTCGACCCCGCGCTCCTGCGCGCCGGGCGGTTCGACCGGCAGATCCTCGTCGACCGGCCCGACCGCGCCGGACGCATCCAGATCCTCAACGTGCATCTGAAGAAGGTGACGCTCGCGCCCGACGTGAACGTGGAGGAGATCGCCGGCCTCACCACCGGCTTCAGCGGCGCGGACCTTGCGAATCTCGTCAACGAGGCGGCGCTGCTTGCCACGCGGCGGCGCGCGCCCTCCGTGGGCCTCGACGATTTCACCCGCGCGGTGGAGCGCATCGTCGCCGGGCTCGAGAAGCGCAACCGCCTCCTCAACCCGCACGAGCGCGAGGTCGTCGCCTATCACGAGATGGGCCACGCGCTGGTGGCGATGGCGCTGCCGGGGACCGACGAGGTCCACAAGGTCTCGATCATCCCGCGCGGCATCGGCGCGCTCGGCTACACGATCCAGCGGCCGACCGAGGACCGCTTCCTGATGACGCGCGAGGAGCTCGAGAACAAGATCGCCGTCCTGATGGGCGGGCGCGCGGCGGAGGAGATCGTCTTCGGCCAGCTCTCCACAGGCGCCGCCGACGACCTCGTGAAGGCGACCGACATCGCCCGCTCCATGGCCGCGCGCTACGGCATGGTCGAGGGGCTCGGCAATGTGAGCTACGACGTGGAGCGGCCGACCTTCATCGGCGGCGATCTCACGCCGCGTCTCGACCGCGGTTACAGCGAGCGCACCTCCGAGCAGCTCGACGAGGCGGTGCGCGCGATCACCGGCAGCGTCTACGAGCGGGCGAAGGACATCCTGCGCCGCAATGACGGCCTCCTCCACCGTGCGGCGGCCGAGCTTCTGGCCCACGAGACGCTGGAGGCGGGCGTTCTCGCCCAATACAAGGCCGACCTCGTCCGCGCTCCGCTGCCCGCGCTGAGGGAGCCGGCGCGGCCGTTGCCCGACACGGCGCGCTGAGCGCTCAGGCGGGCTCTCCGAAGGCCACGACGAACCAGTCCGCCGCCGCCTCCGCGACCGTCTCCAGCGCACCCTTCTCCTCGAAGAGGTGGGTCGCGCCGGGGACGAGGAAGAGGCGCGAATCCTCGTTGAGGCTCCGCAGCGCCTTCCGGTTCAGCGCCACGACGTCGACATCGTTGGTGCCGACGATGAGGAGCGTGGGCGCGCGCACATGTTCGAGCGCATCGCCCGCAAGGTCCGGCCGCCCGCCACGCGAGACCACCGCCGCGACGGCATTCCCCTGGCGCGCGGCGGCGACGAGGGCGGCGGCCGCCCCGGTGCTCGCCCCGAAATAGCCGAGGGCGAGCGGCCCGTCGTCCGCGGCATTCGCGATCACCCAGTCGCCGATCGCGCCGAGGCGTTCGGCGAGCATCGGGATGTCGAAGCGCAGGTGCGCGGTGTTGCGGTCGATCGCCTCCTCGCGTGCGGAGAGGAGGTCGATGAGGAGCGTGCCCATGCCCCGCTCGCGCAGCAGCCGCGCGACGGCGCGGTTGCGCGGGCTGTGCCGGCTGGAGCCGCTGCCGTGCGCGAAGACGACGACGCCCCGCGCCCCGGCGGGCACGTCGAGCGTGCCGTGGAGCGTCTCCGCGCCGACCCGCAGCGACACCTCGCGCTGCCGGGTCGCGGTCTCAAATTCGCCCATGACGGTCTCCTTCTCGGCTCACACTCCGGTCGGATAGGTCTCCAGCACGCCCATCTGCGGCTGCTGCGGGATCGGCGGCAGCGCCTCCAGCGCCCGGGTCACGTCCACGTGGATCACGGCGTCGAACTGGTCGGGAAGCTGGGCGAAGACGTAGTGGCTCTGCCGCTCGGTCTCCGGGAGGTAGAGGACGCCGATCGCGCGCTGGAGGCGGGAAAGCTCCAGGTGGCGGTGCATCACCGGATTGTCGCGCAGGACGAGGAGGAATTGCGGGATCCCCACCGCGTGGAAGAGCCCCTCATAGCTCCCGCTCATCCCCGGACGGACGGTCTTCACCTCGCCCGGCCCGTCCCACGCGCTCGCCGCGCGCACGGTGCCGTGGTGCGTCGTGAAGCCGATGAGGCAGGCGTTCCGCCCATGCGCCTCGCGCACCAGCGAGCCGATATTCCATTCCCCGCGCTGGCCCATCTCCGTCGCCCGCGCGTCGCCAACGTGCGAGTTGTGCGCCCACACGACGATCTTCGGCGTCGTGCCGCGCTGGATGTGGAGATGGTCGGCGAGGCCGAAGAGCGTGTCGGCCATGTGCCGGTCGCGCAGGTTCCAGGACGAGACGCGCCCCTCGAACATCGTGCGATAATAGTGCTCGGCGTTGCGCACCACCGCCGCGTTCTGCTCGGCGCAGTAGAAGTCCTCGCCGGCGGCGAACCCGTCGCGCGTCAGATAGTCGAAGCGCTTACGGCGCAGGACCGCCAGCTGGTCGAGGACCTCGCGCTCGCATCCGGGGGTGAGGCCGAGCATCGTCGCGTAGCCATATTGCTGCGGGTTGCGCGCGAAATGATGGTCGAAGCAGCCATAGTGCGCGCGGGCGAGGGTCGCCGCCGCCGGGTCCACCTTGTCGAGATAGGCGACGACCGCCTCGATCGAGGCTTCGAGGCTGTAGAGGTCGAGCCCGTAGAAGCCGATCCGCTCGGCGGGCGTGTCGATCGCCTCGTTGTGGGTGCGCAGCCACTCCACGAAATCGCGCACCACCGTGTTGCGCCACATCCAGCGCGGGAAGCGCTCGAACGCGGCGAGCGCGCTGTCGGCGCTGGTGATGGACGGCTCGCCCCGCACATAGCGGTTCACGCGGTAGGAGTCGGGCCAGTCCGCCTCGGCGGCGACGGCGGCGAAGCCGTGCTCCACGATGAGGCGCTTCGTGAGCTCGGCGCGGATCGCGTAGAATTCGTGCGTGCCGTGGGTCGCCTCGCCGATGAGGACGTAGCTGGCGTCCGCCGCCATCGCGACGAGGCGGTCCATCGCGGCGCCGGAGCGGTCGAGCGGGATCGCCTGGCCGCTGATCTCGGCGATGAGGTGTTCGGGCGCGTGCATGGGTCCCTCCGTGCTCGGGCGTCAGGCCGAGAGCGCGCGCGCGTCGGCCAGCAGGCGCTGGACCTCCGCGTCGCTCGTCTGGCTGAAATCGCGATAATAGAGGCCGACGCCGCCGAACGGCTCGGGCGTGGCGAGGGTGACGACGTCGTCGGCGATCTTGCCGAGCGCCGTCACCGCCTCGCGCGAGGCGACGGGCGCCGCGACGACGATGTGCGCCGCGCCGAGGGCCTCGGCCGCGCCGACGGCCGCGCGCATGTCGGCGCCGGTCGCGATCCCGTCATCGACGATGATGACGCTGCGATGCTTGAGGTCGGGCGCAGGCGCGCCGCCGCGATAGTGCTCGTTGCGCCGCTGCAGCTCCTCGCGCTCGCGCATGATCACCGCGTCGACCATCGGCTTCGGGATGTCGAGCGAGTCGATGACGCGCTGGTTCAGCACCTCCACGTCGCTGTTCGCGATCGCGCCCATGGCGAACTCCTCGTGCCCCGGCACCCCGAGCTTGCGCACCAGGAGGATGTCGAGCGGAAGCTCCAGCGCCTTCGCCACCTCGTAGGCGACGGGGACGCCGCCGCGCGGCAACGCGAGGACCAGCGCATTGGTCCCCTCGTGGACTTCGAGGCGCGCGGCGAGCCAGCGTCCCGCGTCGTGTCGATCCTTGAAATACATGCCTCTCCTCCCTTCCGGCCCGAGGTCTTTGTTCAGGACCGGACGCTAGTCGCGTTCGGAGGGGCGCAATTGACGGATCTCAAGTTTTCGCGCGCGCCGTCAGGGGGAGAGGAGCGCCTCCAGCCGGTCGAGGAGGGGGTGCTGGCTCGCGAGGAGCTTCACCCGCGCTTCTGCGAGGGCAAACCACGCCGCGCGGTCGACCTCGGGGAAGGCCTCGCTGCGCCCGCTCCCGCGCGGCCATTCGAGGGTGACGAGCCCGCCGCCCGGAATGGCGGCGGCGTCGGCCTCGCCCTCCGCGGCGAAGGCGATCACCACCTTGCCGCCCGTCTGGCGCACCTCGCCGAGCGGGTGGAGGGGGCCGTCCACCGCCGCGCCGACCTCCTCGCAGAACTCGCGCCGCGCAGCGGCCTCGATGTCCTCGTCGGGGCCATCCACGAGGCCCTTGGGGATCGACCAGGCGTCCGCATCCTTGCGCCGCCAGAACGGCCCGCCGGGGTGGACGAGGAGCACCTCCACCCCCTCGCGCCGGCGATACAGCAAGATGCCGGCGCTCAGTTTGTGCGGCGTCGCCCGGTCGGAGCGCGATCGCGCCATCTCACCCGTCCTCCCGCCGTCCGCGGGCGAGCCTTGGCAGCGTCGCCCCATCGGAAATCTTGACCAACATCAATTCCGGCCGGGCCGTGCGGTTCATGCTGAGCCAGCGGGTTTGCGCCGTTGCATCCCCATTGCCATCGGAGATCAGCCATGGACGACAAGACGCTACGGCAGGAAGTCCTGAACGAACTCGAATATGAGCCGGGGCTCGACGCCGAACACATCGGCGTGGCCGTGGAGAGAGGCGTGGTCATGCTCTCCGGCCACGTGAACAGCTATCACGAGAAGATGCTGACGGAGGAGACCGTCCAGCGCGTGAAGGGGGTGAAGGGGATCGCGGAGGAGATCGAGGTCCGCTACCCCTTCGAGAAGAAGACGGCGGACGACCAGATCGCCGAACGCGCGGTCAACGTCCTCACATGGGACGTGCGCGTCCCCGAAGACCACATCATGATCAAGGTCGAGCGCGGCTGGGTGACCCTCTCCGGCGAAGTCGACTGGCACTATCAGCGCCTCGCGGCGGCCGACGCGGTGCGCAAGCTCGGCGGCGTCGTCGGCGTCAACAACCGCGTGACGGTGAAGCGGCGGGCCTCCTCGGGCGACGTGAAGCGGAAGATCGAGGAGTCGCTGAAGCGCAGCGCCGAGATGGAGGCGAAGGCGATCGAGGTCAGCGTGTCGGAGGGGCGCGTCACCCTCGGCGGCCACGTCAACGCCTGGTACGAGCGGCGCCTTGCCGAGCGCGCGGCCTGGTCCGCACCCGGCGTCGCGGTCGTGGAGGATCACATCAAGGTCGGCTGAAGGGTGCCCCGCGCCGCGTGGTCGATTGACGATTCTCAAGGGCTGCCGCCCAAGACGCCGTAGCCCTCATCCCAGGATGCACCAAGCGGGGTGCACCCGTTGCGAAGGGCATGAAGCCATGAACTTGCCATTCCTGAAGAAGAACAGCGACGTGGTTCCCGGCGACGCCAATCCGTTCATCTCCCTTCAGCGCGAGATCGAGCGGGTGTTTTCCGACTTCAACCGCGGCTGGCCGAGCGTGAACTTCGACTGGCCGCGAGTCGCCGTGCCGCGCATGGACATCGTGGAGAAGGACGGCCGCATCGAGATGACCGCCGAGCTCCCCGGCCTCGAGGAGAAAGACGTCGACATCGAGGTCAACGACAACATCCTCACCATCAAGGGCGAGAAGAAGACCGAGCGGGAGGAGAAGCAGGGCGACAATTGCTACCTCACCGAGCGGAGCTACGGCACCTTCACCCGCGCGATCGAGCTGCCAGAGGGCGTCGATCCGAACGACGTGAAGGCCTCGATGGCGAAGGGCGTCCTGACGATCACCGTGCCGAAGCCCGCAAAGCTCGCGAAGGCATCGGCGAAGAAGATCGCGATCGGCCCCACCGCCTGATCCGCGCACGAGGGCGGCGGCGACGCCGTCCTCGGACCGCGCCTCGCCGGTGTGCGGGGCGCATCTATCCAAGTTGGCCTTCACTTTCCGTGCGGAAAAGGGCCAACTGGGGCCTGGGTCGACTTGCCGGTTTCCTTCTCGGTCTGGTGGATCGTGGCTACCATGGACAAACGAGCGACCGACGCGCGCCCGGACGGGGCGGACCGGACGGCGACCCCCGCGCACCCCTCGCGCGCGGGCCGCACGCTGCGCCGCGTCGAGCGGACCGGCCTCGTCGTCGCGCTCGGCTTCCTCGCCAACATGCTTTTCCTCGGCATCGACATCCGGATGCCGCAGCAATATGCGATCGCGATCCTCTACGCCGCGCCGATCATGGTCGCCTTCTGGCTGCCATCCCCGCGCGCGACCCTCATCCTGGCGCTCGCGGGCAGCGTCTGCTCGCTGATCGGCTACACGCTCACCCCAGTCGCGCCGCCGGTCGGCCCGGTCGAGACGGCGCTCTACCGCATCATCGCGATCGCGCTGATCTGGGTTGCCGCCTTTCTCGCGGTGCGCCACCAGATCGCCCGCGCCCATAGCGCGGAATCGGCGGTCGCGAGCCGCCACCAGATCGCGCTCCTCCAGGCGATCCTCGACACGTCGCCCGACGCGCTCGTGGTCATCGACGTGCACGGCACCATCCAGTCCTTCGGCCGTGCGGCGGAGCGTCTCTTCGGCTATTCGGCCGGCGAGGCGATCGGGCGGAACGTCTCGATCCTGATGCCGCACGGGGACCGGGAGGCGCACGACGGGTATCTGGCGCGCTATCTGCGCACCGGGGAGCGCCGCATCATCGGCATCGGCCGGGTCGTCGAGGGGGAGACGAAGGACGGCCGCAAATTCCCGGTCGAGCTCTCCGTCGGCGAGGCGCGGGTGGAGAGCCACCGCGTCTTCATCGGCTTCCTGCGCGACCTCTCCGCGCGTGTCAGGATCGAGGAGGAGCTGCGGCAGGCGCAGAAGATGGAGGCGATCGGCCAGCTCACCGGCGGCATCGCGCACGACTTCAACAACCTCCTCCTCGTCATCGGCGGGAACCTCGAACTCATCGAGACCCGGCCGGACCGTCCCGACCCCGTGGCGCTGCGCGATGCGCGCGAGGCGATCGAACTCGGCACACAGCTCACCGCGCGCCTCCTCGCCTTCGGCCGCAAGCAGACGCTCGACCCGAAGGAGGTCGACATCGCCGAGCTTGCGGGCGGCGTCGTCTCGATGCTCCGCCGCACGCTCGGCGACGACATCGAGGTCGCGCTCGACATTCCCGAGTCCCCCGGCAAGGCCGTCGTCGACGCCGCGCAGCTCCAGACCGCGCTCATCAACCTCGCGATCAACGCCCGCGACGCGCTGGAGCGAGGCGGGCGCATCGTCATCACCGTGCGCGACACCGAGATCGACGCGGCCTACGCGCAGAACCACCCCGAGGTCCGCCTCGGCCGCTACGTGGTGGTGGAGGTCGCCGACAACGGGGCCGGCATGAACGAGGAGGTCCGCGCGCGGGCGGTCGAGCCCTTCTTCACCACCAAGCCCTATGGGGCCGGCAACGGGCTCGGCCTCTCGATGGTCTACGGGTTCGTGAAGCAGTCGAACGGCCATTTCGAGATCGAGAGCGCCGTCGGGCAGGGCACCACCGTCACCCTCTATCTGCCGCACGCCGAGGGGCGGCGCGCGGGCGCGGCGCAGCCGGCGGCGACGGGCGCGGACCGGGGGGCGGGAGAGACGATCCTCGTCGTGGAGGACGACCGGCGGGTGCGGCGCATCGCGCTCGCCCGGCTGCGCGAACTCGGCTACCGCACCGTGGAGGCGAGCAACGGGGAGGAGGCGCTCGACGTGCTGCGATCCCCGGCGGCGGTGGACCTCCTCTTCACCGACATCGTCCTCGGCAGCGGCATGTCGGGCTTCGAGCTCGCGCGCCAGGCAAGGGCCGAGATGCCGGCGCTGCGGATCCTTTACACCACCGGCTATGCGAGCCCGGATGTGGTCGAGCGCGCGGGCGGCGTTCATCCCCCGGCGAGCCACATGCTGCGCAAGCCCTACACCAAGGAGCGCCTCGCGCGGACCGTCCGCATGATGCTCGACGCGCCGTCATGACGGCAGCGGGGGCTCAGAGCGCGATGTCGCGCGGGCCGCTCGCGGGCCTGGTGAAGGTCGCGGCCTCGGTCGGGACGCCGATCTTGTAGCCGAGCTGGCGCACGGTCGCGATCGTGTCGGGCGGCAGCTTCTTGCGCAGTCGGGCGACGGTGCTGTCGATCGCCCGGTCGAATGCGTCGACATCGTCGCCCCGCGCGGTGATTAGCGCGTCGCGCGTGAGCACGCGCCCGTTGGCCTCGGCGAGCGCCACGAGGATCGCGAATTCGCCCTGCGTCAACGGGATCGGCGCGCCGTCCGGCCCGAGGAGGAGATGGTCCGCGACGACGAGCTTCAGCGTGCCGATCAGGAAGCCCGGCGCGCCCGCCGGCGCACAGGGCGCGGCGTCGCCGCCCTCGTGCCGGCTCGTGCGGCGCAGCACCGAGCGCACCCGCGCGAGCAGCTCGCGCATGTGGAACGGCTTCACGAGGTAATCGTCCGCCCCGACCTCCAGCCCGACGATCCGGTCGATGACGTCGCCCTTGCCGGTGACCATGATGATCGGCACGTCGCTCGTGCGGCGGATCTTGCGCGCGATCTCGAGCCCGTCCGTCCCCGGCAGGGTCAGGTCCAGGATGATGAGATCGTAGGCGTGCTTTGCGATGAGGCCGAGAAGCGCCGGCTCGTCGGCCGCCTCGTCGACGTCGAATTCTTCCGCCTCCAGCGATCGCCGCAAGAGCGAGCGGACCCGTGGGTCATCGTCGACGACGACAATGCGTGCGCGATCCATCGTGCATCGGGACCTCTTCACAGAACAAAAGTCTACAGTTGCCATTGATCTGCAACAAGCCTGACACATCGGCGGCAAACCCATGCGAATTCGGTTTGCTTTAACGGCCACCCGCGGGAGACCTGCACCGATCGAGGAGGCCGAGAATGTCCGCAACTGATGCGCTGCATACCGCCTTTGACGGTATCGTCTGCACCCCGTCCGCCGCCCCGCATCTGCGGATCGGCCGCCAGGAGCACCTCTTCCATGAGGGTGATCCGGCCGACGCGATCTTCGTCGTGCTGAGCGGCGTCGTCGTCATCTATCGCACGGGGCTCGACGGGAACCGGCTCATCCATGGTCTGCGCTTTGCGGGCGAGCTCGTCGGCGTCGGCTATGGCGAGACGTTCGGCGTCAGCGCGGTGGCGGTCCGACCCTCGGTCGTGCGGCGCGTGTCGCGGGCGAGCCTCGAACGGCTCATCGACGAGGACCACGCGGCCGTGCGGCAGATCCTGAAGGTGCTGACGGCCGAGCTGATGCGCACGAGCGACCAGCTCATGGTGATCGGCAGCCGCACCGCCATCGGGCGCGTCGCGACCTGTCTCCTCGACATGTCCACGCGGGCGGCAGGCGGCGGCGAGACCTTCATCCTCCCGATCTGCCGCAGCGAGATGGCGGACTATCTGAGCCTCACCATCGAGACGGTGAGCCGCGCGATGTCCCGCCTCAAGTCGCTCGGGATCATCAGCCTGCCGCAGACCAACACGGTCACGATCCGGGACCGTGCGGCGCTCCAGGCGCTCGCCGCGGAAGACGGGGAGGGCGCGGCGCGGGGACGGCTCTGCGCCTGATCCCCGCCACCCGTCCCCGCGTCCGTCACAGCCCAACAGCGCCCGCACCCCGTCCGCGCCCCTTCACTTCCCGTGCGTGGGCTTCGCGAGGGGCTCGCGGCCCTTCAGCATGTAGCGCCAGTAGATCGGGGGGAGGATGCGCTCCTTCAGGATCCACGCGAGGCGCGACGGCTTCAGGTCGTTGATCAGCCATTTCGGGAAGCTCGGCGTGCGCCGTCCGCCATAGGCGAACTCGGCGAGCACGATCTTGCCGCGCTCCACGGTGAGCGGGCAGGAGCCGTACCCGTCATAGATCGCGGGGGCGGGAAGGCGGATCCTGCCCATCGCGGCGAGGAGGTTCTCGGCCACCACCGGCGCCTGCTTGCGCGCGGCGGCGGCGGTCTTGGCGTTCGGCGCGCTGATCACGTCGCCGAGCGCGTAGATGTTCTCATATTGCGTGTGCCGCAGCGTCTCCTGGTCGACCGAGACCCAGCCGGACTCCGCCGCGAGCGGGCTCGCCTTGATGAAGTCCGGCGCCGTCTGGGGCGGCACGACGTGGATCATGTCGAACGTGCGCTCGACGATCTCGCCCGCATCGCCCGCCTTCTTGAACCAGGCCTTCTTCGCCGGCCCGTCGATCTTCACGAGGTTGTGGCCGAAGGAGAGCTCGATCCCGTATTTCTTCACATACTCCATCAGCGCGGGGACGTAGTCGGCGACGCCGAAGAGGACGGGCCCAGCGTTCAGGAACTCCACCTTGGTCTTCCCGAGGAGGCCCTTGCGCCGCCAGGTGTCGCAGGAGAGGTACATCGCCTTCTGCGGCGCGCCGGCGCACTTGATCGGCATCGGCGGCTGGGTGAAGAGCGCCGTCCCGCCCCTGAAGGTGTTCACGAGCTCCCACGTGTAGGGCGCGAGATCGTAGCGATAGTTCGAGGTGACGCCGTTCTTGCCGAGCGTCTCGGGAAGCCCCTCGATGCCCGCCCAGTCGAGCTTCAGCCCCGGCGCCACCACGAGCCACTCATATTTGAGGACCTTGCAGCCCTCCAGGATCACGGCGTTGTTGGCCGGATCGAAGGCGACGACCCCGGCCTTGATCTGCCGCGCCCCGTGGGGGACGAGCTCGTCGAGGTTGGCGCGCGTGACCTCCGGCTCGAACACTCCGGCGCCGACGAGCGTCCAGCCCGGCTGGTAGTAGTGGGTGTCGGCCGGGTCGACGATCACGATGTCGAGCCCGTCGGCGCGCGCGAGCATGCTCGCCGCCACCGCGATGCCCGCCGCCCCGCCGCCGATGACGACGATCTGGTGGCTCTCGGCCGTGCCGTCGGCGATCACCTTGCCGCCGTTCGCGATGCGCGCGGCGACGCCGGAGAGGTCGTATCCCGCGCGCTTCGCGGTCGCGAGGATGTCGGGCACGGGGCGGGTCTTCGCCTGTGACAGCGCCCAGAGAGTCGTCGTGCGCGTGCCGGTGCGGCAGAAGCCGAGGGTGGGTGCGGGGAGCGCGGCGAGGGTCTCGGCGAAGGCCGCGACCTCGCCGTCGGTGATCTTGCCGGGCGTCACCGGAAGATAGCGCGCCTCGATCCCGGCTTCCTTCGCGGCGGCGTCGATCTCGGCGAAGGTCGGCTGGTCGGCGCCCTCGCTGTCCGGCCGGTTGACGATGATCGAGCGGAACCCCGCCTCGGCCGCCTCACGGACCTCGGCGGGCGAGATCTGGCCGGAGACGGAGAGGCGGTCGTTGATTGTCTTGGCGTCCATCGGTGCTTCCTCCGCGCCGCCGCCCTGCCTTCAGCGAGGCGTGGCGTCGCGCTCTTGTTGATGAGGGTCGAGAACCCGCGCGAACACGGCGGCATGGGCGGGCGCGGGCTTCGCCGGGCGCGTGCCCTTGCCGCCGGCCGGGGCCGGATCACGCGCGAAAAGGTGGTCGATCAGCGCCGCCGCGCGCGGGTCGACGAGGCGGTAGACCATCGCCTTTCCCTGGCGCCGGTCGGCAACGAGGCCGGCCTTGCGCAATTCCCCGATCTGCTGGGAGAGGGTCGGCTGGCGGATGCCGAGCGTCCTCTCAATCTCGCCCACCGACGCCTCCCCGTCGGCGAGGCGACGCAGGATCGCGAGGCGGTTGGGGTTGGCGAGGAGGCGCAAAAGCTCCGCCGCCGCCGCGATCGGCGGGCTCGATGCGGTGAGCGCGGGGGCGCTGCCGTCCGGCGAAGCGGGGCTCACGCCTTTGCCCCCAGCGGCCGGGTCTTGAAGAACCAGTCGGGGTCGAGCGGGCCTGGGCCCGTCGGCAGGGCCGGGGCGATGACATCGCCGCCCGGCTGCCATCCCTCCGGGGTGTAGACGCCGTGGGTATCGCTCGTCTGGAGCGCGCGCACGGTACGCAGCAGCTCGGCGACATTCCGGCCGATCGCCATCGGGTAGGTGGCGCTCATCCGCACGATCCCGTCGGGGTCGATGATGAAGGTCGCCCGCACGGTGCTGGAGTCGGCCGCATCCGGGCCGAGCATCCCGTAGGCCCGCGCGATCGCCATCGAGGGATCCTCGGCGATGGGAAACGTTATATGAGTTCCGAAAGTATCCTGGATCGCCTTCACCCACGCGAGATGGGACGGAAGGCTGTCGACCGAGAGGCCGAGGAGATCGCACCGGATCGCCTGGAAGGCGTCGAAAGCGGCCTGGAAGGCCAGGAATTCGGAGGTGCAGACGGGGGTGAAGTCGGCCGGATGGGAGAAGAAAACGAGCCAGCGCCCGCGAAAATCGTCGAGCGAGCGCTCGCCGAGCGTGGTGCGGCACTGAAAGCGCGGCGCCGCCGCCCCGATCTGTGCTCTGGCGGGCGTGTGGGGCGATGGCGTGTCAAGCAAGCGGAGCCCTCCGATGAAGAGAATTAAAAATTATGCATAATGATTATTTATTCAAGTCCCGCCGCGCGAGGGCGGCATGTGTGCGCCCGCGCTGAGGATGGCGGCACGTCCTCAACCCCGCCGCACGCCCGCCAGAAGGCGCGGCCACGCCTTCGAGGCGCGAAGACGTTCGTTTCGGGCCGAGCTTGCGGTGATCATTGTCGGCGGTACGTGCGCGACGGGCACGTCGCGCGGGGAGGACAGCGCAGACCCATGAACTGCGACGCCGCGACGTCGCCTCAGGGCCGTTCCCGCAGCCCTCGCGTCAGGGGGCAAATCCGGCGTCGAAGAAATGGAAGACGACGGGCACCATCGGCCGCCAATAGTTCCAATCGTGCGCTCCGTCGGAGACGCGCAGCTCCGGCTTCAGCCCCACTTCCCGCAAGGCGATGTACATGTCGACCGTGCCGTCATGGAGTTGCCAATAGTCGTCGTCGCCGACGGCAAGGAGGATCCTCGGCGGCGCCTCGAGCGCGCCGACGGCTGCCACGGAGGCAAACGGCGATTGCGCCTTGAAGACCTCCATGTCGAAGGTCGTGCCGGTCGTGCGCGGAAACCACTTCTCACGCTCCTGCGGCGGGTCAGCGGCGGGACCCGTGGCCCACGACAACGCATCCGGCCGCCACACGCCGGGGCTGAGCGCCGCGACCGCGCCGAACATGTCGGGGTGGCGGAAGGCGAGGCGGAGGGCGCCGTGGCCACCCATCGAGTTGCCGGCGATCGCGCGGCCGGCGGCGGTCTTGCGCGTCGGATAGGCGCGATCGATGGCGGGCACGAGATCGGCGACGATCGCCGTCTCATAGTCGCCCTCGCCGCCGAAGCGGGCGCTGTCGACATACCAGCTCTTCCCCGCCTCCGGCATGACCGCGATGACGGGCGCGATTTCGCCCGCCGCGATCATCCGGTCGAGCTGTTCGGCAAGGCGGCCGCCCTCGGCCCACTCGTGCCGCCCCCCGCCGAACCCGTGCAGGAGATAGACGACGGGAAAGGCCGCATCCGGCGCGTCATGCCCGTCCGGCAGATAGATGTTGTAGAGGAAGGGCCGGCCGAGCGCGTCGCTGTCGATCTGCGAATTCAGGCGAAGGTCTCCGGCATCGGCGCCGTGAGCCAAAAAGAGCCCCGCGACGACGCCAAGCAAAGGCCGCGATATCCCACGCATCCCGTTGCCCCGCCTGCTTTCGACAGAAGATCCGGCAGCCTGACACAGGCCCGGCACCAGGTCGACGGCAATTCGGGTCGCCCGATGGCTTTTGCGAAAACGATGAAACCCTTTCGAGCAAATTTCTGATAGATTAGCGCAATTACGCGCAAAATTTTGTATCGCCGATGATGAAATTGGGAGCGTGCCGCGATGAATCTTGCCAAATTCGCGCTGGCCTGGGTGGTGCTCGTCGACGTGATGGGGCAGGGGCTCGCCTTTCCGATCTTCAACACTTTGATGACCGACCCGTCCGCCGGATTTGCCCCGGCGAACATCAGTGCGAGCGCGGCGGGCTTCGACTTCAGCCTCCTCGTCGCGGTGTTCTTCCTCACCTGGTTCTTCGGCGTCGTCTTCGTCAGCCGCCTGTCGGACTCGGTCGGGCGGCGCCGGGGTCTCCTCATCTGCCTGACGGGGTCGCTCGTCGGCTATCTCCTCACCCTTCTCGCCATCTCCATCGACAGCTTCGCCCTCCTCCTCGCGAGCCGCGCGATCACCGGCTTTACCGCCGGCACCCAGCCGATCGCGCAAGCCGGCATGGTCGACCTTGCCACGGACGAGACCGACAAGGGCCGCAACATGGGCCTCGTGATGCTCGGCACCAGCGTCGGCCTCATCGCGGGGCCGGTGATCGGGGGCGTGTTCTCCGACAAGTCGCTGATCGGGGACATCGCCTCGCTGTGGCTGCCCTTCGTCATCGGCGGGGCCTTCAACCTCGCCGCGCTGGTGCTCGTCTTCGTCGGCTTCCGCGACCACAAGCGCTATGACGCGCCGCTGCGCATCAATCCGCTCGACGTCTTCCTGCTGCTGTGGGAGCTGCGGGACCATCCGCTGGTGCTCAGGGTGTGCGTGGTCTTCTTCTTCTTCGAGCTCTCCTTCCTCGGCGCCTACGTGTTCCTCGTCAATTATTTCGGCGCGGCGTTCGGGATGAAGACCGCAGGGACCGCGATCGGGATGCTCATCCTCGGCGTCGCGCTCGCCTTCGCGAGCATCGCCCTGGTCGGACCGGCGCTCGCCCGGCTCCCGCGCTGGGCGATCATCGCGGCGACGCAGGCCGGTATCGCGGCCTCGATCGCACTCATCGTCGCCGCGCCTTCGGCAATCCTCGCCTATGCCGCGCTGGTGCCGCTCGCGATCTCGTTCGGGGTCGGCTACCCGACCTTCCTCACGATCATCTCGGCGAGCGCGTCGGAGGACAGGCAGGGCTGGGTGATGGGCGTCGCGATCGCGCTCTTCACGCTCGCCGGCGGCCTCGTCTCGATCCTGAGCGGCGAACTCCTGTCGTTCGGGATGCGTGCGCCCTTCTATCTCGGGATCGCCGGCGGCCTCGTGGCGCTCGCCCTCATCGCCGCGCTGTGGCGCGTCCCTTCCATGCGGGGGATCGTCGGGAAGAGCTGAGCGGCGCCCCTATTGGTGGAAGCAGATGCCGGTCTGCCGCTCGGCGAGCTCGCCATAATGCTCGGCCAGCAGCGGGTGGTCCTCGGCGATCGTCGCCGGGAAATGGCAGATGCCGGAGGAGCGGCGCACGAAGAAGGCGGCATGCCAGGCGCCGAGGAGGCAGCCGTCGGTGGTTCTCAGCTCGATGCGATGGCCCTGGAGGTTGCCGACCCGCATGTTGGTGCCGCTGTTCTCCATCTCGGCCTGGAAGGCGATGCGGCCATTCTCGTAGAAGCGCCAGCGGACGGCCTTCCAGGTGCAGTGGTTGATGGTGCACGCCTCGCTCCAGCGCCACTCGCGCCAGGCGACCGCCTCGGCGCCGCGCTTTGGGACGCTCTCCCCATCGATCCGCGCCGCGCTCTCCCGCTCCACGGCGCGCTCCTCGCGCACGAAATGCTCCTCGTCGCGGGAGAGGGCGAAATGGTCCGGGTCGAAGCGGGCCTTCAGGAAGCGCGCGGCGTCCTTGCGCGTCTTGTCCGGGTCCATATTCAGGATCGGCCGCATCAGGAACGCGGTGGCCGTTGTGAAAATCGCCATGGATGGATCCCGAGATTCGCCGCCGCCCCCACTCTAGACGCAAACGCTCACAAAGGGCGACCGGCCGGGGAGGGCAGGCTATTGGATCGACAGGTCGAGATTGTAGTCGACGGTTTTGTTCGTGTCCTCGTCGTTTCCTGAGAAATTATGCCAAGGTTCGAGCGGCCTCTTCGGCGTCCTCGTCGTCTTCCACGTCCTCCCCCTCTTCGATCGACGTTCCCGCGTAAGCGGGCTTACCCATCGCAATCTCAATGAGGTTGAGCAGCTTTTTCTGGCGATCGTCCATAAAGGCCTCGAAATCATCTCTGCGCAGCAAGCCCGGCTCGATCAAATGTGAGCGCAAATATCCGTTTAAGGCGCTCTCAGCGATTGGAGGAGCCTTGCTGGTACCACTCTCCAATTTCTTAATGTATTCTGAGGGAGCGCCTCCGCCGATGATCCGATTGGTGCGATAGGAAAGGGGCGTCTTATTGATAATTGAGTCGTATATCGACGGTTTGATACCTCGCGTTTTGCACCACTCTTGCGGAAAGATGTGATGGATATCGACATTTTCTCCAAAGAATACCGTATGATTGAATTGTTGCCCCGACCTGAAATCCTGGGCTCCCTCTCGCATCAGGAGAGCGTTTACGCCTTTGTAGGCGGCCGAAAGCCTCATGCGCATCGTTTTTAATCGATCCGCTCGAAATATTGTCTCGCTTACAGTTGAGGGTTCAGGACCGCCCTGTAACCATGCTGGGACTTCGATAAAATCCCGTGCCATTCTTGACTCTACGGCTGAGCCGTAGAGTTCGCCGAATACCCCATTCCAATACCATTGGATAAGTTTTCCACGGTTTGCTTCATGTTCCCACGCTTCGCCAATGTCAGCAAGAATAGCAGCCAGAGGCACGATCTGCGTTTGGTAGGGTAGATCGAATATTCGATAGATGTGAAGCATGTGAAGGAATTTTGCGGCGCGCAGAAAACCTTCCTCCACTTGCTTTTCAAAGTTTTTATACGCTTCGAGTGGAAGGCCAAGCAGTGCTTGCCGGTTGCCCGAGACCGCCGGAAGTTCTTTGCCTTCTTTCTTGGCTGCTTCGGCGGTTCTTCGTCGCTCACGCGTGTAGAAAAGGGACACAGCCTGAAGAAAATCGGTGTTTGCGACACCTGCGAGAATGCCGTCCTCTGAATCACCTAAGCGAAGGGTGTCGGCTAGGCGTCGGTGCCGGCCCTTCGTTTCTTCGTGACCATACCAATCCTTCCGGAGCTCGTGCCCCGAGGCCGCATACATGGCCGTCACCAGCTCGAATGCGTCTAGTGGTTTGCCACCCGTGTTGACTTTTTCGAATACGACACAAACCGCTTCTTTCGAAGTTGAGCTATCGAGTGCTATAACTGGTACTCTATAATATTTAAAATTTTCGAGGACTTCTCTTTTGAATGTTCTAAATAATTCTCGATTTTCTCTGCCTTAATCTCCTGACCAGTGCTCATCAAAGCCATCTTGCCATTTGTCCCAGTCAAACACCTGGGTGACAGGATACATCAATGCCGCGTATTCTTTTTCGGGCGTGGAGAGATCCAGTGTGATCTCACGCGCGAAATCAATCCGCTCGACGCGGTCTTCCGGGACGCTCCGGATTGCGTCCTCGCGATCGATAGCGCCGTCAACGGCTTTCCGAATATCGATGTAGAACCAGCGCCGCACCTTCTTCCGCTTCGGTGTGACTGTCTCCACAACCTTTCCGCGAAGAGTCACTTGGTAGAGTGAGGTCATCCGCTGTTGACCATCCAACAAAAGCGATTGCGGAACAGCGCGCCGAGCCTCAGCTGGGGCGCCCTCAACCGGCCGTGGTTTGAAGTTCACCGGTCCACCAGTGACCAGTGACATCAACGCTCCGACAGGAAACGCTCGGGAAATGGAGGCGATCAAACTTTTGATGCGATCCTCGTCCCAGACCCAGCTTCTCTGAAAGTCTGGGAGTTGGATGACGCCCCGGTGGCACTCATCAAGGAGGCGATGCAGATCAATCGGATTGGTCTGGAAAGTCGAGCCCGGCATAGCGGTCCTTGAATAAATATTTTTTCGTTGATTGCCACTCTACACAGACAAGCAAGCAAACCACCTCGCAAAATCGAGCGCAATTTGAAGTTTTTGAAATGCAACGCAAAATGAAGTCGCGAGGCGTCGGGATCCAGAAAAGGAGCCCGATGGCTGCGCGGTCGCGATCCGTATCCGACCGGTGCTCCGCCAACTAGAGGCGCGATGGGTTAGGCATCGCTGTGGTCACGTTACCTCTCTGCGGACGGCAGGAACCCGAGCCACAGACGTGGCGGAAGGCAGGCGCCGCCCCTCGGCCGTCATTCGCCGCATCTCAATGCTGACACGACTGAATGTTAGTCCTCTGCGCAACAAGAGTGCGATGCGGCGGCGCGACCTTGCGAGATCGGCGCACCGCTATCCGCCGGAGAGGGGGAAGATGAGTGGTCACGACCACCGCGCCGCGTGTTCGCCTGTGCGCCCGAGCGCGCCAAGCACCGGATCTCACGGTGCTTTTCGGGGCTCATCTTCGCCCGCTCGGATTCAGGAAGAAGCACCGGCCTGTGTCGAATGACAACCGAGACGCATTCGCCGCGTCTGGCTGTCGCGGCTTGGTGGCATGGCGCCGATCCTCGGAAGGCATCCTGGGCGAGAATGTGGCGGACCTTTCGGCAACGCCGCGATCAATCGGACGGCTGGGCCCGGCCGGGCGCGGTACGACCCCAACCGACCTTCGCCGCGCGCAACGCCAGCGGTCCGGCTGAGAGCTGCCGTTGAGAGTGGCGTGCGATAACGGCTCATGTCGTATATTGCATAAGTCCAATCTGTATTGCCTATTTCATGGATTCTGTTCAGGTTAGTTTTGCTGGATACAACCGCTAGGGTAGAATCCGGCGATTCCTTGTCGAAGTTTTCTTTGCCTCTCTACATTTCGACTCCGCGCGCCTTAACAAACGAGTGGGACTCCTCTGTCGACGGGCTGCCAAATCAAGGCGTTCTGCCTTGTGGCACGTGTCATCCGTCTGGGGAGAAGCGTTTGCCGGACCGCCGTGTCAGTCCTCCGTTCGTCTCGATCTTGCTGCCCGTCTACAACGGCGCGGCCTATCTGACGGCAGCCCTCGACAGCCTCCGTGCGCAGACTCATTCGCGCCTGGAGATCATCGCCATCGACGACGGGTCGACGGACGGGAGCCTCGCGATCCTCGAGGCGGCGGCGCGCGACGACCATCGGATCGTCGTCGTCACGCGCGAGAATCGCGGCCTCGTCGCGACGCTGAACGAGGGGCTTGCGCGCGCGAGCGGGCGCCTCGTCGCGCGCATGGATGCCGACGATATCAGCTACCCCACCCGGATCGCGCGCCAGGTGGCGGCGTTCGCCGATCGGCCTGGGCTCGCCATGTGCGGCACCGGCTTCGACACGATCCGCCTCGACCGGGTGCGCGCGCGCCAGCTCGACCCGATCTTCAAGGAGGGGGATCTCGGCATCCTCTCCCTCTTCTTCACCCTCTTCATCCACCCGACGGTGATGTTCGACCGCGCGGTGATCGGCGACGGGCTCGCCTACGACCCGCGCTACCTCCACGCGGAGGATTTCGACCTCTTCCGCCGCCTCACCCGCGACCATCCCGTCCACGTCATCCCGGAGAGCCTCCTCGGCTATCGCCTTCACGAGATGAGCGTCACGCAGCGCCACAAGTCGGTGATGCGGCAGTCGCACATGCGCATCGTGTCGGAGAATCTGGCGCGCGAGGGCTTCTCTTTCGCGATCGCGCCCGAGGCGCTCGAGGTCGCGAGCGAGCGGGCGGTGGATCGCCTCGCCGTCCAGATGCTTGACCTGCGCGATGAGTTCGCGGCGCGCCCCGCCGCGCTGCGCCCGTCCTACGAGCACGGCTGGCAGCAGCTCTTCTATTTCTTCTTCGGGCACCTGTGCGACCAGCCGAGCCCGCACCTCGTCGCGCGCTATCTCGACGCGACCGACGGGTGGGGGCTCTGCCGGCGGCGTGACCGGGCGATCTATCGCGCCTGCGGTCGCTCCAAGTCGGTCGTGGCGGCCGGCCGCTCTCTCTCCAACGCCGCGGACGCGGTCATCGCGCTTGCCGGCCCGCGCGACATCCGGGCGGCCTGACCGTGGAATATTGGCGGTGGGCCCCCACGCGCTGGAAGCCGCGGGAGCTGACGGTGAGCGTCATCGTCTGCACGTTGAACCGTTTCAAATCGCTCGACCGCGCGCTCGCCTCCATTGCCGCCGCCCATGCCGAGACGCCGGGGCTCGGCCTTGAGCTGATCCTCGTCGACAACGGCTCCACCGACCCGACGCCGCACGTCGCCGCCGCCTTCGCGCGCGCGGTTCCGTTCCGCGTCGTCCTGGAGCACGAGCCGCGCCGGGGCCTCGCGCGGGCGCGCAATAGCGGGCTCGGCCGGGCGATGGGCGATCTCCTCGTCTTCCTCGACGACGATTGCGAGTTGCGGCCGGACTATTTCCGCGCGCTCCTGCGCGCCTACGCGGCGGACACGGATCTTGTCGTGCGGGGCGGGCGGGTGGAGCTTGCGGACGCGGCCGACCAGCCCGTCACGATCAAGCTGTCCGAGAGGGTGGAGGTACTCGACGCGCACACGGCGCCGGGCGGCTTCATCCACGGCTGCAACATGATCGTCCCGCGCGCGGCGGCCCGGCGCATCGGCGCGTTCGACGTCGCCTTCGGTGTCGGGGCGCGGTTTCGTTCGGCCGAGGATACCGACTATGTCGTGCGCGCCTACCTCGCGGGCCTGCGCGTCGAATATTCGCCCCACCTCGTCGTGCGGCACCGCCACGGGCGGCGCACGGAGGCGGCGGCGCGCGAGACGATCACGGGCTACGCGTTTGGCAACGGTGCGCTTTACGCCAAGCATCTGCGTGCCGCGCCCTACATGATGCGCCGCCACGTGCGCTGGACGGCGCGGTCGGCGCTGCGCGAATTCGTCGGCGGCGCGCCGTTCGAGCCGGGCATGGGCGTCTCCCACTGGCGGATCCTGCGAGCCAATCTCGGCGGCGTCCGCGCCTACCTGACGGCGGCGCTGAAGACGCGCATCACCCGCACGCCCGCGCCGGTGTCCGACGGGGCAGGGCGCGCCCCCGCCACGGCACGCCTTCTGCGGCTCGATGGCGCGGACCGGCGCTGAGGCGGCGCCGGCTCTGTCGGAACCGATAGGGCGGGGACCGCTCTACGACGGAGAGCCCGCAATCCGTCCGCGCTCGATTGGGTCCCCAACCTAGGCAGGGGCGCGCTGGTCGTAGAGCTCGTCCATCCCCAGCGAGGCGACGGCTTCGAGCGGCATCGTGCCGACCACCGCGCCGTCCGCGAGCACCACGACGTCATCGCATTGGGAGAGCGTGCGCCGGTGATGGCTGACGACGAGCGTCATCCGCCGCCCGCGCCGCGCCTTCAGCATCGCGAGGATCGCCGCCTCGGAGACGCTGTCCACCGCGTTGGTCGCCTCGTCGAGGATGAGGAGGTCGGGGTCGATGAGGAGTGCGCGCGCGAGCGCGATGCGCTGGCGCTGCCCGGCCGACAGGTTCGCGCCGCGATAGCCGAGCCGCGTCTCGAACCCCTCCGGCAGCGCCTCGATGAAGCCGGCGGCCTCCGCCATCGCGGCCGCGGTCCGGATCTCCACCGGGCTCGCATCGGGCCGGCCATAGGCGATGTTCTGCGCGACCGTCCCGTCGATGAGGTCGATGTCCTGGCTCGCGACCGCGATCCGGCCGCGCCAGCATTTCGGATCGATCTCGCGCAGCGGCCGCCCGTCGACGAGGATTGCGCCGCCGGTCGGCTCCAGGAGCCGGGCGAGGAGGGCGATGATGGTGGATTTGCCAGCACCCGACCGGCCGACGAGCGCCGTCGACCGCCCCGCCGCGAGGCGGAAGCTGATGCCGTTGAGGACCGGCGCGCCATCCGCCTCGTAGGCGAAGCGGACATCGTGGAACCGGATCCCCTCGCGGATCGTCTCGACGCTCTCCGCTCCGCGCGGCGCTTCGGGCTTGCCGGCGGGGTCGAGCAGGCCGCCGACCGCTTCCATCGAGCCCGTCCACCCCTTCAGCGCGTTCCACCCGCCCTGGAGCCCGCGCACGTAGGGCTGCAGGCGGTAGAGGAGCACGACGAACGTCGCGATCACCGGAAAGCCCACATCGTTCAGCCACGCGCCGACGATCAGCGACAGGAAGAGGCCCGCGAACAGGATTTCGGTCAGCACCGGGACGAGGCCGCTCCGCGCATGAAGGCGGAAGGCCGCGCGGCGCAGCGCGTCGGACGTCGCGCCGAAGCGGTCGAGCTCGGCCGTCTCCTGGCGGAACAGGCGGATGAGCTGCCCGCCATGGACCACGTGCAGCATCCGCGAGGCCATCTCGTTGTTGCGCGCCGTCTGGGCGCGGCTCGGCGCCTTGAGGCCGGCCGCGAGCACAGCGTGGATCGTCTGGATCAGCGCGAGGCCGACGAGGACGAAGAGCGTCATCTGCCATGAGAGGAGGACGAGGAATGTCAGGAAGATCAGCGCGCACGACAGGTTCACGATCATCGCGAGCACCGTCTGGATCGCGTCCGATACCCGCCACGACTCGTTCGAGAGGGTGTTGAGGAGATGCCCCGGATCCGCACGCTGCAGGAAGGGATATCCGACGCGCACGAGCCGTTCGGCGAGCGACAGGCGGATGCGGTGACCCGCATGGCCGTAAATGTAGCCGCCGAGGACGCCGTTCGCATAGGCGACGACATTCTTCACCGCGATCAGCCCGAACACGAGCGCGCACAGGACGAGAAGGCGCGTCCCTGGATCGAGGTCCGCGCCGATGCCGAGAAAGAGCCCCGCGAGGCCACCCTCGGGCGCCGCCTCCTGCGGGCCGATGATGATCGACAGGATCGGGATGATGAGCCCGATGCCGAGCCCTTCCAGCGTCGCGCTGAGGATCCCGAGAAGGATCACCGGCGCGAGGAGGCGGTGCTTGCCGTCGAGGGGCGCGCCGAGAAGGGGCCAGGCGCGCGAGGCTCGAAACATCATTCCGCAGACCTCATCAAATGCGAGTTCACGGACGGTGCTACGGCCTTAGGCTCGGCCTCACCACATCAAAGGTTGAAGAGGGGCCGCGGCACGATGGACTTCTTCAAGGATGGGACGAAGGGGCGCAGCCTCGGCTACATCCCCGCCCTCGACGGGCTGCGTGCGCTCGCGGTTCTCGCCGTCTTCGCGGAGCACTTCACCTACAATGACCTGATCCGGGGCTTCAATCCGGGGATGGTGGGGGTGCGGACCTTCTTCGTCCTCTCAGGCTTCCTCATCACGACCATCCTCCTCAACGAGCGGGGGACGGCTCCGGTTGCCACGCTCGCCGCCCGCTTCTGGTACCGCCGCGTGCTGCGCCTGATGCCGGTCTTCCTCATCGCGATCGCGCTCACCTGGGCGCTGAATCTCGGTGAGATGCGACAATCGATATACTGGCACCTTTCCTACCTCTCCAACGTCCAGGTCTTCGTGGAGCACCGCTGGACGGGGGCGGGCCATTTCTGGACGCTCGCCATCGAGGAGCAATTCTATCTCCTCTGGTTCCCGCTGGTGATGCTCCTGCCGGTGCGCTGGATCCTCCCGGCGATCGTGGCGGCGATCCTCGGCTCGCTCGCCTACAGGGGCGTCGTCACGGTCGGCATCGACAATTTCGCCAACGTGCTCCTGCCCGGCCAGCTCGACAGCCTCGCGATCGGGGCGCTCCTTGCGATCGTCGTGCGCACGCCGCGCCTCGCTTTCCTCGACCGCATGGTCAACGGCCCGGCTCTCGTGGCGGCCGGCGCGCTCGCCGTGGTGCTCCTGTCGCCGACGGTGCACGAGATGGCGAACCTCAACTGGCCCTATATCGGCTGGGTGGGGCTGCCCTTCCTGGTTGGGCTCGGGGCGGCGGCGCTCGTGCGGATGGCCTGTACGCCGGGGGCGCTCGCGCGGCACCTGTCGCACCCCGCCCTCATCCACATGGGGCAGATCTCCTACGGGCTCTATGTCTGGCACTATTTCGTGCCGCAATTCACCTACACCTACATCCCGAACTTCCATGTGCTCGACGAGGGGGCGCTCGCGCTGGTTCGGACAGTGATCTGGGTGGGGCTGACCTTTCTCCTCGCCGAGCTCACATGGTGGCTCGTGGAGCGGCCGCTGCGCGCGTTCCGCAATCTCCCGCGCGGGCCGATCCTCACCCCCGCGCCGGCCTGAGGCGGATTCCGCGGCCGTTCGGGAGTTGTGAAGCCCAGCTAATCAACTCCTGAATTTTTCGAACGATCTTTTGCCCCCGGCGAGTGGTACCCCGATCGCAAGAAGAAGCGACCTCAGGGGGGCCACATGGACGCCGATCGTCGCCGCAGCGCGACCTCCAACGTCTCGTTGGAACTGCGTGCCTACAATATCCGCCGCAAGTCGTTGCTGATGGGCGAGGTCCAGGGACAGGGCTATATCGGCCAGGCTCTCGGCGTCGCCGACGTGCTGGCCGCGTCCTATTTCCACGCGCTCGAATACCGGCCCGAGGATCCCGAATGGGAGGGGCGCGATCGCTTCCTCCTGTCGATCGGCCACTATGCGATCGCGCTCTATGCCGTCCTCATGGAGGCCGGCATCCTGCCCGAGGACGAGCTCGAGACCTACGGGATGGACGACAGCCGGATGCCGATGTCCGGCATGGCGTCCTACACGCCCGGCATGGAGATCACCGGCGGCTCGCTTGGCCACGGGCTCGGCATCGCCGTCGGCATGGCGCTCGGGCTGAAGCGGAAGAAGAACCCCGCCTTCGTCTACAACCTGATGTCGGACGGCGAGCTTGGCGAAGGCTCGACTTGGGAAGCCGCGATGGCCGGCGCCCACCACAGGCTCGACAATCTCATCTGCCTCGTCGACTTCAACAACCAGCAGGCCGACGGCCACTCGCGCCAGATGATGTCGTCCGAGCCGCTCGACGCGAAATGGGAGGCGTTCGGCTGGCACTGCCAGCGCGTCGACGGCAACGACCTCGATGCCGTCGTCGCCGCATTCGACGCCGCCCGCACGCTCGCCGAGCCGAAGCCGCGCGCCATCATCTTCGACACCCGCATGTGCAAGGGCGTGCCGTTCCTGGAGGAGCGCGAGATCACCCATTTCGTGCGCGTCGACCCCGACGAGTGGGGCAAGGCGCTCGCCATTCTCGAGGAAGGAAAGCCGAAATGACCCTCGCATCGATGGCGCGCAAGTACGAGCCCCGCCGCGTTCCGAAGAGCGAGGACGGGGTCCGTCTCACAACCTCGGCGATGATCGCCTCGCTCGCGGCGGAGGGCTACGACACGGTCGCCGCCCCCTTCGGCCACGCCCTCGTCGACCTTGCCAGGCGCGATGAGCGGATCGTCGGCCTCACCGCGGACCTGTCGAAATACACCGACCTCTACGTCTTCGCGAACGCGATGCCGGACCGCTTCTACCAGATGGGCATGGCCGAGCAGGTGATGGTCTCGGCCGCCGCGGGTCTTGCCCGCGAAGGCTTCATCCCGTTCGCGACGACCTACGCCGTCTTCGCCTCCCGCCGCGCCTACGACTTCATCGCGATGGCGATCGCGGAGGAGAATCTGCCGGTCAAGATCGTCTGCGCGCTGCCGGGCCTCACCACCGGATACGGGCCGAGCCACCAGGCGACCGAGGATCTCGCGATCTTCCGGGGCCTGCCCAACATGACGATCGTCGACCCGTGCGACGCGGACGACATCGCCGGGATGGTGCCCGCGATCGCCGCCCATGACGGGCCGGTCTATTGCCGGCTCCTGCGCGGCAAGGTGCCGACGGTGCTGACGCGCCACAAGCCGGACTACAAGTTCGAACTCGGCAAGGCTCAGCTCATCCGCGACGGGCGGGACGTCCTCGTCATCGCGTCCGGCTTCATGACGATGCGCGCGCTCGACGCGGCGGCGCAGCTTGCGAAAGATGGCGTCGACGTCGCCGTCCTCCACGTGCCGACCATCAAGCCGCTCGACGTCGACACCATCCTCGCCGAGGCGGGGAAGGGCGGTCGCCTCGTGGTGACGGCGGAGAACCACACCGTGGTCGGCGGCCTCGGCGAGGCGGTCGCGCGCACGCTCCTCGTGAACGGCGTCACCCCGGCCTTCCGCATGATCGGCCTGCCGGACGCCTTCCTCGAGGCCGGCGCGCTGCCGACGCTCCACGACATGTACGGCATCTCGGTCGACCGGGTCGCCGCGCAGATCAAGGGCTGGCTCTGACGCGAACGCGCCGGGCCTCCCCGCACAAAAACAACACGTGACGTTCAAGGGAGAACGGGCTGATGGGCCTCCTGGAGGGAAGATTCGCCATCGTGACCGGCGCGGCCTCCGCGCGCGGTCTCGGCAAGGCGACCGCGCGCCTCTTCGCCGAACATGGCGCGACGGTCGCGATCCTCGACCTCGACGCTGACGCGGCCGCCGCGGCGGCGGCCGATCTCGGGCCGGACCATGTGGGCCTTGCCTGCAATGTGACCGAAAAGGCCGCCTGCGCCGCCGCCGTCGAGGCGCTTCTCGCGCGCTGGGGCCGGATCGACATCCTCGTCAACAATGCGGGGATCACCCAGCCGCTCAAGATCATGGACGTCGCGCCGGAGAATTACGACGCGGTGCTCGACGTGAATCTGCGCGGCACGCTCTACATGAGCCAGGCGGTCATCCCGGCGATGCGCGCCCAGCGCTCCGGCGCGATCGTGAACCTCTCCTCGGTCTCCGCCCAGCGCGGCGGCGGCATCTTCGGCGGCCCGCATTATTCGGCCGCGAAGGCGGGCATTCTCGGCCTCACCAAGGCGATGGCGCGTGAACTCGCGCCCGATCAGATCCGCGTCAACGCGATCTGCCCCGGATTCATCGCGACCGACATCACCGCCGGCAAGCTCACCCCCGAGATGAAGACGCAGATCCTCGAAGGGATCCCCATGGGCCGCACCGGCGAGGCGTCGGACGTGGCGGGCTGCGCGCTGTTCCTGGCCTCCGACCTCGCCGCCTACTGCACCGGCACCGAGGTCGACGTGAACGGAGGTTCGCTCATCCACTGAGCCTCGGCCGTCCGCCCGCGCGGCTGGCCACACGGCGCCATCGGCGCCCCCCCAACGACAACAAAATGCATGGAGGAAACAGACCGATGAAGACGACAATGCTTGCGGCGCTCGCCGCCGCGACGATGCTCACCGCGCCGGCCTTCGCCGACGAGATCATCTTCGCCCACGGCGCCAATCCGGGGAACCCGCGCTACATCGCCGCCGAAGAATGGGCGAAGCTGATGGGCGAGTGCACCGGCGGCGACACCACCGTGAACGTCGCCCCGTCCGCGACCATGGGCGACGACGTGGAGATGCTCACCTCCGCGACCGCGGGCGTCATCAACGTGACCGCCAACAGCCAGGGCGCGATGTCCCAGATCGTGCCGGAGATCGGCCTTCTCGGCCTGCCTTTCCTCTTCGAGGACCTGCCGTCGGCCTGGGCCGTCCTCGACGGCGATGTCGGTGACATGCTCGATGCGCGCGCGCAGGAGGCCGGCCTCAAGATCCTCGGCTTCTGGGACAACGGCATCCGCCACGTCAGCCATGTGTCGAAGACCGTGCCGAACCCGGCCGACATCAAGGGCATGAAGATCCGCACCCCGCCTGACCAGATGACGGTCGACATCTTCGAGGCGCTCGGCGCCGCGCCCGCGCCGCTCGCCTTCTCCGAGCTCCCGACCGCGCTTCAGTCCGGCGTGTTCGACGGGCAGGAGAACCCGCTCACCAACATCTATTCCTCCAAGATCCACGAAATCACGAAGTTCATCACGCTGACCGGCCACAAGTACGAATCGACGCCGGTCGTCGCCGGTCTCGCCTGGTGGTCCGGACTCGACGAGGCGATGCAGAACTGCCTCCTGGAGGCGACCGCGAAGGCCGGCGAGGGTCAGCGAAAGACCTCGCAGGAGCAGGGCGAGAGCCTGCGCGCGACGATGGAAGGCGAGGGCGTCACCTTCGCCGAGGCGGACCATGACGCCTACGTCGCCGCGACCGCGTCGGTCTACGACAAGTACGCCGCGCAATATCCCGAGCTCGTGGACGCGCTGCGCACCGCATCGGGCCAGTGATGGCGACGCCGGTGGACGGCGTCCCGCGCACCGCAGGGATGGGGCCTCGCGGCCCCGTCCTCCGCTCGGCCGGCGCGATCGTCACCGCGCTCGACTGGAGCGGGCGGGTGATCGCGGCGGCGTGCCTCGCCTTCATGTTCGTCGCGCTGCTCGTCAACGTGATCCTGCGCTACATGTTCGGCTCCGGCATCGCGTGGGCCTATGAGATCCACGCGCTGCTCCTGCCCTGGCTCGTCGCGGGCGGGATCGTCATCGCCGCGGCGCGGGGGCGCAACATCGCGATCACGCTCCTGCCGGACATGCTCGACGCGAAGGCGCAGCGGATCCTCCTCGTGATCATCCACCTCGCGATCCTCGTCATCGCGCTCAGCGTCCTGTGGACGGGACAGCCGATCCTGAAGGCCTCGAAATTCCAGACCCTCTCGACCCTCGGGATCAAGCAGGTCTGGGGCTATGCGAGCCTCGTCTACGCGTTCGCCGCGATGGCCGTCATCGCGCTCGTCGACATCGTCCGCGTCCTCGGCGGCGCGCTCTCGATCGACACCGACCCCGGGCACGCGAGCCTCAGCTAGGCGCGCCCGGCCTCGCCTCCGTCAGACCGCAGAAGGGACGCCGCCATGGCTGCCGCGATGATCACCGTCTTCGTCCTCTGCCTCGCGATCGCGGTGCCGGTCGCCCATGCGATGCTCGGCGGGGTCGCCGCGGCGCTGTGGCTCGACGGCAAGCCGATGGCCGTCCTGATGCAGCGCCTCTACACCCCGACGCAGAGCTTCCCGATGCTCGCGATCCCCTTCTTCATCCTCGCCGGCAACCTCATGATGTCGGGCAAGTTTGGGGTCTATCTCGTCAACATCGCCCGCCTCCTCGTCGGCAACTTCAAGGGCGGGCTCGGCCAGGTCTCGATCCTCGGCTCGGTGATGTTCGGCGGTGTCTCGGGCTCGGCCGTCGCCGACGCCTCGGCGATCGGCAACGCGCTGATCCCGGTCCAGAAGGCGGAGGGCTATCCGGCGGGCTTCGCGGCCGCGATCAACTCGTCCTCCTCCACCGTCTCGGTGCTGATCCCGCCCTCGATCCCGCTGATCCTCTACGGGCTCGTCTCCAACGTCTCGATCGTCGATCTCTTCGTCGCGGGCATCCTGCCGGGGCTGATGCTTGGGGTGGGGCTCTTCGCGACGGTCGCCCTCGTCGCCCAGCGCCGCAACCTGCCGCGCTCGCCGCTCGCGGGCGGCTTCCGCGCCTTCCGCAACGAGATCTTCGCCGCGGTCCCGGCGCTCCTGATGCCGGTCTTCGTCATCGGCACGCTGCGCTTCGGCGTCGCGACGCCGACCGAGGTGAGCGTCATGGCCGTCGCCTACGCGCTCGTGGTGAGCGGCCTCATCTATCGTGACCTCACCTTCCGGGGGATGTGGCGCGCCGCGATCGAGACGGCGCTGATGACGGGCGCGGTGATGATCATCATCATGGCGTCCTCCACGGTGCAGTGGCTCCTCACCGCCGAGCGCGTGCCGCAGGATCTTGCCGTCTGGGTCGCGGCGACCTTCTCCGAGCCCTGGATGGTGATCCTCGCCCTCAACGTCGTGATGCTGATCGTCGGCGCCTTCCTCGACCTGCCGGCGGCCGTGCTCCTCCTCGGCCCGCTTTTCGTGACGATCGGCAAGGCGATCGGCCTCGACCCGGTGCAGCTCGGCCTCATGATGGTGGTGAACCTGTCGATCGGCCTCTACACCCCGCCGGTCGGCACGACGCTCTTCATCTCGGCCGCGATCGCGCGGGCCGGGATCGGCGAGACGGTGAAGGCGCTGATGCCCTTCTACCTCGTCGCGCTCCTGGTGCTCTTCCTGATCTCCTACATCCCGGCGCTCACCATCTACTAGAGAAGCGGCGGGCGCGTTGGACGCCCGCGTCCAGCGCCCTAGGCTTACCCGCACGGATCAGGAGATCGGAGCGGCCCCATGACCCCAGACGCGCTGCGCGAGGCCTATCGCCTCTACATCGACTGCCTGAACCGGCAGGACTGGGACAGTCTCGGCGACTTCGTGGACGATGCGGTCGAGTATAACGGGACGACCATCGGCCTCTCCGGCTACCGCGCGATGCTGGAGGGCGACTTCCGCGCCATCCCGGACCTCCGCTTCACCATCGAGCGCCTCAGCGCCGAGCCACCCCTGATCGCAAGCCGCCTCCAGTTCGACTGCACCCCGGTCGGGACGCTCTTCGCCCTTCCCGTGAACGGCCGGCGCGTCCGGTTCGCCGAGAACGTCTTCTACGAGTTCGCCGGGGGACGGGTGCGCAAAGTCTGGTCGATCATCGACAAGGCGGCGATCGCCGCGCAGCTCTGACCGGCGGCGCCTCAGCGCTCCGACGTCTTCACCTCGATGAGATCCGGCCCCTCCTCGGAGCGGAAGGTGCAGCCGCAGCCTTCGAGGAAGGCGCGTGCCTCGGCCTCGTGCGCCTGCGCGTGGCTGTGGATCCAGGCCGAGAAGCGGGCGACGATGCGCCGGTTGAAATGGCGCGGCGGGCAGACGAACCAATAGGCCGGGAAATCGACCACCGGGAATTCCGGCGCGAAGGGCACGAGCTCGCCGCGCTTCAATTCCGGCAGGCACAGCGTCACGCTGTCGAGGGCGACGCCGCCGCCTTGCTTCGCAAGCTCGATCGACATCGAGGAGCGGTCGAAGCGAAAAGGGCAGATCGGGTGGAAGTCGATCCGGTTGAGGGCGAGCCACACGTCCCAGCGGAAAAGCGCCTTCACGCTGTCGATGAGGCGCGCCGCGCCGAGCCGCGCGACCGGATCCTCCGTCTCCCGGCGCATCGCCTCCAGATAGTCGGGGCTGCACACCGGCAGGACGAGGTCGTTCATGATGCAGTTGACGGTGAGGCCGGCCCACCCGCCGAGCCCGTAGCGCACGTCGAGATCCACCACCTCGGTGTCGAAGGCGGAGAAGTCCGGCGTCGCGTCGATGCGCAAATTCCAGTCGGCATTCTGCTGGGCGAAGTCAGCGATGCGGGGGCCGAGCCAGCGCACCCCGAAGCTCGGCGAGACGCGGATCGTGAGGTTGCGGATGTTGCGCTGCCGGGCGATGGCGCTCCGCGCATTGCGGATCGCGATGAAGGCCTGCGTCGTCGTCTGAAACAGGCGGTCCCCGTCGAGGGTGAGGATGAGGCGGCGCTTCTCGCGGCGGAAGAGGCGCACGCCGAGCTGCGCCTCCAGCCCCTTCAGCTGCTGGCTGACGGCAGAGGGCGAGACGCCGAGCTCCTGCGCGGCTTTCGTGACCGTCCCGAGCCGTGCGACGGCCTCGAACGCCTCCGTCGCCTTGATGTTGATGTCGCGCATCGCCGCTCCTGCCCGCTCCCCCCGCGCCCGCCGATCGTACCTCTTCGCCGTTCTTGGCGGAGGGGACTTTGTCGTCGGGGCACCTCGGTTGATAATGCGGGGATTCGGGGCGGACGCGGGACGGGCGGATGAAACAGCTTCTGCAGCGATGGTTGGCGGTGGCGATCCTGTCGGTCGCCGCCCTCTCGCCCGCCGCAGCCCAGCGCCTCCCGCCCTTCAAGGACGGCTTCTTCTCCTACCCCCCGCTCGTCCTGTCGGAGTTCAATGGCGACTATCGCGTCTTCGCCTACGACCCGTTGCGCGATGCGGCGGGGCAGAACATGGCCTCCGGCACCCGCGTCACGCCGCAATCGGTCTCGCTCGCCGTGCGGCGCGACCAGCGCGACCTCATCACCAAGACGAGCGCCGGGCGGGTCGCCCACATCGCGGTCGGCGAGCGCAAGGGGGCGAGCCTCATCGTCGTCTACCTGCACGGGCAGGGCGCGAACCGCACCCACGGCGCGCACGACTTCCTCTCCGGCGGCAACTTCAACCGGATCAAGAATCTCGTGGTGCAGGCGGGCGGGCTGTACCTGTCGCCCGACTTCGCCGATTTCGAGGCGAAGGGCACGGGGCAGGTGGCCGCCCTCATCCAGCATTATGCCGTGGATTCGCCGGGCGCCCCGGTCTTCGTCGCGTGCGGCTCGGCGGGTGGGGCGATCTGCTACGGCCTTGCGGAAAACCCGGCGATCGTGCCGCTCCTCGGCGGCATCCTGATGCTCGGCTCCTTCCCCGACGAGCGCTTCCTCACGAGCGCCGGCTTCCGCCGCGGCGTCCCGATCCTGCTCGCCCATGGCGTCCTCGACAAGATCTTCGCGGTGGAGTGGGTGGAGGCCTTCTTCCAGATGATCCGCGACACCAAGCCCGGCTATCCGGTGAAGATGGTGAGCTTCGAGGAGGGCACGCACGGCGCGCCGCTCCGCCTCGTGGACTGGCGCGAGACGATCAACTGGATGCTGTCGCTCCGCTATCCGGGCTGACCCGTCCCGGCGCGGTACATGCGGCCGAGATGGGTGGCGAGCCGTTCGAGTTCGCCGGGCGCGCAGCAGAGGCTCACGAACCCGTCCGGCCGTATGACCACCAGCGTCGGCGCGTCCACCCCGAGCCGCTTGTGGAGGAGCCCTTCGCTGTCCTCGAGGGTGCCGGACGCGATGGCGGGCGCGCCGCGCGTCACGGTGAGGAACGCGATGTCGTCGAACCCGTCGAGCACCGGGGCGATCGCGGCCGCCATCTCGCGCACCGTCTCCGGCGCGGCGTCGGCGCCGAGGAGGAGGACGGTCGGCCCCGGATGGGCGAGGAGCTGGTGGAGGCTCGTCGCGCCCTCGGGGCCGAGGAGGCCGGCGGCGTCGCCGAGGCGTGCGCCCACCGCGGTCCCTTCGCTCATCCCCTCGCACACCATCGGGCTTTGCGGATAACAGAGGCCGATCTCGGTCTCCGCCATCGCGGCGACCGCCCGGCCCTCCGAGGTGGACAGGAAGGTGTAGAGCTCGGCGAGGCCTTCGCCGGTGGCGTCGGTGATCCAGGCGTAGGCCTCGTCGCCGGCATGGACGATCTCGCCGTCCACCGCGCGACGCTCCGCGTCATAGGAGGCGAGGAGCGCCTCGGTGCCGCGCCCGTTCACCACCGCGGCGAGCTTCCAGCCGAGATTGTGCGCGTCCTGGATGCCGGCATTCATGCCGTGCCCCTGGATCGGGTTCGAGGCGTGCGCGGCGTCGCCCGCGAGGAGCACGCGCCCGATCTGGAAGGTGCGGGCGAGCTTGGAGTGGGAGTGGAAATATTGCGGCGGCTGCGGGTCCGCGAGCCCGACATCCGGCTCCAGCGCGCGCAGCCGCGCCATCACTGGTTCCGGGACGCCCGGCTCGGCGACATCGGTGCGGAAATAGATGCGCCAGCGGTCCGCACCGAGCGGGAAGGGGAGCACCAGCGGCGTGTCGAGCTGGGCATGGACCGTGTCCCGCGCGCGGGGCCATTCGGTGAGCCGCGTGTCGAACACGCCCCACAATTCGGGATAGTTCCGGCCGTCAAAATCGTCGCCGATCGCCTCGCGCACGGCGCTGTGATAGCCGTCCGTCCCCACCACCCAGGCCGCCCGGCGCGTCGTGACGCCCTCGTCTGTGGAGCGGACTGTCACGTCCACCCCGTCCGCGTCCTGCGCGAGGCCGACGAACTCGGTCGCATACTCGACCCGGCCGCCAAGCTCGATGAAGCGCTCGGTGAGGAGGTGGATCGTGTCCGACTCGGAGATCGACAGCATGTTCTGGAAGGGCGAGTCGATGTTCTTGAACTCGTAGGCGGCGAGCTGGCGTCCCTCTGAGTGGAAGGTCACGCGGCGGACCCACTGGCCCTCAGCGATGAAGCGCTCGGCGAGGCCGAGGCTGGCGAGGATCTCGATCGTGCGCTGCTTGATGAAGATCGCCTGGCTCCACTCGACGGGTTTCGGCAGGCGGTCGATGAGGCGCACCGCCACCCCACGCCGCAACAACTCGATCGCGAGGAGGAGGCCGGTCGGCCCCGCGCCGACGACCATCACGGGGCTCTCGCCGGTCTGAAACGTGTCCTCGCCCGCCATCGCGGCCTCGTCTGGTGAGTGGGTCGTGGGGCGAGAGTTGCACCCGGCACGGGGGCCGTCCAGCGGCCTCGGCTCAGAGTCCGGTCGCGGCGAACCTCTGTCCGAGGAAGTTCTCGAAGGGCTCCGGCGCGCCGATGAAGAAGCCCTGCGCGCGGTCGATCCCGAGCGACTCCACGATGGCGAGCGTCTCGGCATTCTCGACCCATTCGGCGATGGTCGCGATGCCGAACGTGCGCCCGACCCCGACGATCGCCTGGACCACCTGCCGGTCCACCTCGCTCGTCGCGATGTTGCGCACGAAGCTGCCGTCGATCTTGATCTCGTTCGCGCGGAAATTGCGCAGATACGAGAAGGAGGAGAGGCCGACGCCGAAATCGTCGAGCGTGACGCGGCAGCCATATCTCTGCGCCGAGCGGCAGAAATCGACGGCGCTGCTCGTGTTGTTGACGATCGTCGTCTCGGTGATCTCGAAGCTGATGCGGCTCGGATCGATGTGCGAATGATCCATCCGCTCGCGCACGAACGACCACAGATAAGGGTCGTCGAGCGAGTTGGCCGAGATGTTGATCGCGACGTGCAGCCCGGTGTTGGCGTTGAGCTGGTAGGCGTAGTCGTTGAAGACGGTCATCAGCACCCAGCGGTCGATCTGGTGCATCAGCCCGTAGCGCTCGGCGGCGGGGATGAACTCGGACGGGGGGATCAGCTCCCCGTCGAGGTCGAGCATCCGCACGAGGATTTCGACGTGCTGGCCCTCGCCGGCGCCGCGCAGATCCCGGATCGGCTGGGCGAAGAGGGTGAAGCGGTTCGATTCCACCGCCGTGCGCAGCGTCGCCGCGATGTTGATCTGCCGGTGGAGCCGCTCCGCCGCGCTCCGGTCGCGCTGATAGACCGAGACCTTGCCGCGTCCCTCCGACTTCGCCGTGTAGCAGGCGACGTCCGCCTCCTTCATGACGGCGACGGCGTCGTGGTGCGTGCCGCTGATCTCGGCGACGCCGACGCTCGCGCCGATATCGTAGCGGCTCCCCTCCCAGGTGAAGGCATAGGAGATGATCGTCTCGACGATCCGCCGGCACAGGTCATAGCCGCCCTGGAGCGGGCATTGGGGGAGGAGGATCGCGAACTCGTCGCCGCCGATGCGGGCGAGCGTGTCGCCTTCGCGCAGGCACGAGCGCAGGAGCCGGCCGACCTCCACGAGGAGCGCGTCGCCGGCGGCGTGGCCGGCCGTGTCGTTCACGAGCTTGAAGCGGTCGAGATCGAGATAGCAGAGGCTGTGGCGGATCGCGCGACCCTGCACGTCGTCGCACAGGGCGGCGAGGGTGCGCTCGAAGGAGCGGCGGTTCGGCAGGCCCGTCAGGCTGTCATGGAGCGCGGCGTGGGCGAGTTCGCGCTGGAGCGCGTGCGCGCGCGTCACGTCCTGGAAGACGAGGACCGCGCCGATGATGTGGCCGGAGGCGGTGCGCACGGGCGCGGCCGAATCCTGGATGTTCAGCGTGCGCCCCTGCTTGGAGTGCAGCACCGCGCCCTCCTGGAGGTAGAAGGGCTCGAGCCGCGTGAGGCACTCCTCGATGGGGCTCTTGATCGGGAGCCCGGTCTCCCCGTCGAAGATGCGGAAGATCTCGGCGAGCGGCCGGCCTTCGGCGTCGATATAGGACCACTCGGTCAGCGCCTCGGCGATCGGGTTCATGAAGGTGATCTTCATGTCCGCGTCGGTGGTGATGACCGCGTCGCCGATGGAGTGGAGGGTGATGCGCAGCCGCTCCTTCTCCTCGAAGAGCTGGTCGCTGAGGAGCTTGTGGTCGGTGATGTCCCACAGCGTGCCGACGAGCTTGGTCGGCTGGCCCGCATCGTCGAAGACGGCCTGGGCGATGGAGCGCACGTGCCGCACGGCTCCGTCGCCCCGCACGATGCGCAGGTCCGTCCGCGTGCGCTTCCCGCTGCGTATGGCGTCCGGAAAGATGAACGCGCTGCGGTCGGCATCGTCGGGGTGGACGAAGGTGCGCCAGCTCTGCCGCGTGCCGTCGAAGCTGCCGGGCGCGATGCCGTAGAGTTCGTACATGCGCCGGTCCCACCGCGCCCGCTCGGTCGCAAGGTCGAACTCCCAGATGCCGACCTTGCCCGCCTCGACGGCAAGCTCGACGCGCTCGTTCGCCGTGCGCAGCTCCTCCTCGCGCATCTTGCGTTCGGAGATGTCGGTGTGGGTGCCGATCATGCGCACCGGCGTCCCGTCCGGCGCGCGCTCCATCACGCGACCGAAATTCGAGATCCAGATCCAGTGCCCGTCCTTGTGGCGCAGGCGAATCTCGCTGCGCGTGTCGTCCGTGCTGCCGGCGAAGGCGGCGCGGTCCGCCGCCTCCACGATGTGCCAGTCGTCGGGGTGGACGAGCTGGACCCAGGCCTCGCCCTCGTCGGAAAGTTCACCCGGCGCGTAGCCGATCATCGTGTACCAGGCGGTGGAGCGGAAGCTCGCCCCCGTCGCGAAATTGCGGTCCCACACGCCCTGGCCGGAGCTTTCGAGCGCGAAATTCAGCCGCGTCTCGCTCTCGGCGAGCGCGATCTCGGCGAGCTTGCGGCTGTGGATGCTCTCGATCTGCGAGATGAAGAAGCGGGGCGCGTTCGCCTCGTCGCGCACGAGGCTGACGACGAGGAGCGCCCACAGCACCCGCCCGTCCTTGTGGAGATAGCGCTTTTCAAGGCGGTAATTGCTGATCTCGCCGGCGAGCGTCGCGGCGAGGAGGTCGAGGTCGGCGTCGAGATCGTCGGGGTGGGTGATATCCTGGAAGGTGAGCTTCATCAGCTCGTCCGGCTCGTAGCCGAGAATTTTGCACAGCGCGTCGTTGACGCGCAGCCAGCCGCCGTCGAGCCCGACCAGCGCCATGCCGATCGCGGAATCCGCCATGGCGCGCGCGAAGAGGGCCTCTTCGTTCAATGCGCCCTCGCCAGCGGTCGGACCGTGCAACGCACCCGATAACCCTCTCGATTGTTTAAATGATTGTCCTCTAAGGACCCCTCGCAGGCAACCCGCGGGACGGCCCTCTCGCCAACTTGTGTTAATCCAATCTCGAACGCTTTGGTCCGCATGCCACCGCCGTGCCAGTTGCACCGGGAACCAACACAATTCCTGGTTTCGGGCAGGCCGACAGGCGCGCGCAGACGCACCGATTGCAATTCTGCGCTGCCTCTATGTCAAATTGATGGAATGCGTGCGCGCGCAACCGTTGCGACGCCGCGCACTGAGTGTTTCCGTCACGCCCCCCGCATGAGGCGTCGAAACGCGCGCGCTTCCACCCTACCTCCGCTGCGTTGTCTCGAACAATTTTATCAAGCGGAGCCATGGTCTCGGAGAATTTGGAACTCGCCGCCGGGGTGTCGGTCGGCCCGGTGCTGTTTCTGCGCGCCCACGAGGGAGAGGCCGTCCGCCTGGCGCTGATCGTCTCGGGGGAGGAGGGCTTCGCGGCGGGTCCGCTGACGACGGCGCTCGGCAGCTGGGAGGCGGAGCCGCTGGCGCGTCGTCTCGGGCTCGATGTCGTGCGTTACACCTTCGCCGTTCCGGCAGAGGCGTCCGCCTGGTACGAGTTCGGCGGCACGCGCTATGCGGTCAACGCCGACTTCACGGGGGATTGCCGCGTCGCCTTCGTCTCGTGCAACGGGCAGGAGCATGGCGATGAGGGGCGCGAGGAGGACGAGCGCAACCTGATGTGGCGCCGCCTCGCCGACCGGCATCGGGCCGCGCCCTTCAACCTCATGCTCCACGGCGGCGACCAGATCTATGCCGACGAGGTGACGCACGTTCACTCCGCCTCCAAGGACTGGCCGGACGAGGTCTCCGAGATCGACGAGGACGAGCGCCACTCGCTCGCCGAGGCGCTCCGCGACGGCTTCTTCCGCCGCTACGCCGCGCAGTTCGCGCACGCCGACTTCGCGTGGGCGGCGGCGCGCATTCCCTCCCTCGCGATGTGGGACGACCACGACATCTGCGACGGGTGGGGCTCGCTGCGGTCCGAGAAGCTCGACTCGGCTGTCGGCGTCACCCTCTTCGAGGTGGCGCGCGAGATGGCACTGCTCTTCCAGTTCGGCGCGCGGGCCGACGAGGTGCCGACGATCTGCCCGGACCGCTCCGGCGAGAGTCTCGGCTGGCGCGTCGCGTTGCCGGGCCTCACGGTCGTCGCGCCGGACCTGCGCTCCGAGCGCCGGCGCGACCGGGTGATGGGCCGCGCCGGCTGGGCGGGCTTCCGCGCGAGCATGGCGGATGCCGAGGGGAAGGTGATCGTCGTCTCCAGCGTCCCCGCGCTCGGGCCGCGCCTGTCGCTCGTGGAGCGGATGATGCGCCTCACGCCCTGGATGGAGCAGTATGAGGACGATCTGCGCGACCAGTGGCAGAGCTACCGCCACCGCGAGGAGTGGGCGGATTTTCTTGCCACGATGATGGACGCGCACGAGCGGGAGGGGACGAGCGTGACCGTCGTCTCCGGCGAGATCCACCTCGCGACCCGCGCGACGATGGCGACGGATGCCGGCGATCTCCACCAGCTCGTCGCCTCCGGCATCTCTCATCCCGCGCCGCCGACCGCCTATGCGACGGTGCTCGGGATGCTCGCGACCCTCGGCGAGGCGCCGTTGCCCGGCCATCCGATCCGGATCGTGCCGCTCCCCGGCCACAAGGCCCGCTACAAGGCCGAGCGCAACTTCCTCGTCCTGGAGCGGGCCGGCGGGGCGTGGAGCGCGGTCTGGGACCTCGAGGAATCCGGTCCGACAGAACCCCTGCCGATCTGAGCGGGGTGCATCAGACCGCGCGGGAGGGGTCGATCAGATATTTCTCCCCGGTCGCGCGGCGCGCATAGGCGCGCAGCGTGTCGAGGTCGAGCGCCTCGCGCAGCGAGATCTCGGCGGTGTAGTCGCTCGCGAAGGTGGTCTTCAGCCGGCCGGCGATCTCGCGGCGCATCGCGGCCGTGGTCTCCGCCCCGAAAGCGGCGAGGCGGGTCGGCATCAGCCATCCGCCGACCGACCAGGCGAAGCCCTGCGTGCGCCCGATGATCGTCGGGCCGGGGTCGAGAACGCCGTAGATGTAGGCCTGCTTCAGGGTCGTGGTGCCGTAGCGGTTGAACTGCGTCGCGCCGCGCGAGAGGGCACGCTCCATCGCCTCCAGGATCTGCCCGGCGAGGGGCCCGCCGCCGATCGCATCGAAGGCGAGCGTCGCGCCCGTTTCGGCGATCGCGTCGACGAGGGCGGCGGTGAAGTCGGGCCGGGTGCTGTTCAGCACCTGGGTCGCGCCGAGATCGCGCAGGATCGTCTCCTGCGCCTCGCTGCGCACGATGTTCACGAGCGGGACGTCCCGTTCGAGGCACAGCTTCGTCAGCATCTGGCCGAGATTGGAGGCGGCGGCGGTGTGGACGATCGCGCTGTGGTTCTCGCGCGTCATCGTCTCCAGCATGGCGAGCACGGTCAGCGGGTTGATGAAGGCGGACGCGCCCTCGCGCACGCTGACATCGTCGGGCAGTTCGATCACGTCGGCGCCCTTCAATACGCGATATTGCGCGTACATCCCGCCGCCGAAGGCGGTGACGCGGCGGCCGAGGAGGCGGCTCCCATTCGAGCCCGCGGCGACCACCGTGCCGGCCCCTTCGTTTCCGACCGGCATCGCCTTGTCGAGCCGGGCCGCGAGGACCGGCAGCGCCGTCTCCGGGACCGTGCCGGCGATGATCGGCGCGCCGGCCTTCCCCGCCGCCGTCAGCTTCAGGGGATCGGCGGGACCGAGGAGGAGGCCGAGATCGGACGGGTTGATCGGGCTCGCCTCGACGCGCACGACGATCTCGTCGGGGCCGGGGGCGGGGATCTCGACCGGGTCGAGGGCGAGGCGCAGCGTGCCGTCGCCTCCGATGCGGCTCGTCAGGTGCAGGCCGGTCGCCGGAACGTTCGGGCTCATGGTCACTCCCATCGCGTCTTCGCCGTGCTTGGCGATGCTCCCGGCATTTAGTTGCGGTGGCACATATTTAAAGCCACCCCGCGCAAATCACCCCGCGGCCGTCTTCGCGGCCTTGATGGCGTCCTCGATCCCCGCCGCCATCCGGGCGACGATCGTCGCGACGTCGTCCTCGGTCGCGATGTAGGGCGGGGCGAGGAGGACGTGGTCGCCCATGCGCCCGTCCACCGTGCCCGCGCTCGGATAGCAGGCGAGGCCGTGCAGATAGGCGTGGTGCTTCACGCGGTCGGCGAGCTTCAGGCCGGGCGCGAAGGGCGTCTTCGTCTCGCGGTCGGCGACGAGTTCGACCGCCTGGAAGAAGCCGCGCCCGCGAATGTCGCCGACATGGGGATGGTCGCCGAACGTCTCGTGAAGGCGCGCGGTCAGGATTTTGCCGACGGTGCGCACATTCTCGATGAGGTTCTCCTCCTCCACCACCTGCTGCACGGCGAGCGCGGCGGCGCAGGCGATCGGGTGCGCCGAATAGGTGTGGCCGTGGGCGTGGACGCCGCTTCCCCCGCGCAGCGCCGCCACGATCCGCTCGTGGATGAGGAGCCCGCCGATCGGCTGGTAGCCACCCCCGAGCCCCTTCGCGATCACCGAGATGTCGGGCACGACATGGTCCGCCTCGAAGGCGTGGCGCTCGCCCATCCGGCCGAGACCGCACATCACCTCGTCGAGGATGAGGAGCGCGCCGTGGCGGCGGCAGATCTCGGCGACGCCCTCGAAATAATGGGGCATCGCGCCGACCGCGCCGAGCGTCGCGCCGACCACCGGCTCGGCGATGAAGGCGATCACGCGATCGGGGCCGACCTCCTGGAAGGTCGCCTCGATCTCGTCGAGGAGGCGGGTGCGGTAGGCCTCGACCGTCTCGCCCGCGCGCTGGCCGCGATAGGCGTAGCAAGGGGAGACGAGGCGCACCTTCTGGTTCAGGATCGGCTCATAGGGCGCGCGCCGGCCGACATGGCCGCCGACCGCGAGGGCGCCCAGCGTGTTGCCGTGATAGCTCTGCCGGCGCGCGATGAAGTGGTCGCGCTGCCCCTCGCCGGTCTCCACCATGAACTGGCGCGCGAGCTTCAGCGCCGCTTCCGTCGCCTCCGACCCGCTCGACACGAAATAGGCGGCCGTGAGGGCTTCGGGGGCGCGCGCCACGAGATGGGCGGCCAGCGCCTCGGCCGGGGCGTTCGAGTAGATGCCGGTGTGGGCGTAGGCGATGTCGCCGAGCGCCTCGGTGATCGCGGCGATCACCTTCGGATGGCCGTGCCCGACACAGGCGACGGCGGCGCCGCCCGATCCGTCGATCACCTCGCGCCCGTCCGCGCCCTTGATGACGAGGCGGGCGCCCTTGCGGGCGATCGGCGGTTGTTCGGCCACGACGCGGTGGAGGAGGGATGACATGGGAGCTCCCCGTTTCATCGCCACGACATGCGATTTTGCGGCGGGTTCATAGACGATCGGCGAGGGCGCTGTACACTGTCCGTGATGGCCCGTTCGCGACGCCGTGATGGCTTTGCGTCGCGATCCCGCGGGCCGGAACGAGGACACCATGAAAGTCGCCGTGTGCGGCGCGGGCGCGATCGGCGCCGCGACCGCCTATTATCTGTCCCGCCTCGAGGCGGAGGTTGTCCTGATCGAGCGGACCGGGATCGCCTGCGCCGCCTCCGGCAAGTCGGGCGGCTTCCTGGCGCTCGACTGGTGCGACGGCTCACCGCTCGCCCCCCTGGCGCGCCGTAGCTTCGCCCTCCACGCCGAGCTTGCCGAGCGTTTCGGCAACCCGTGGGGCTATCGCCGTCTCACCACCTTCGGCGGGGCCGAGACCGGCGGCGCCAATGCGAGCCTCGTCGACTGGGTGACGCCCGCGATCGGCGTCGGCCAGCGCCTCGGCGACCTGCGCACCACGGCGCAGATCCATCCCGCCGCTTTCACCCGCGGCCTCGCATCCGCCGCGATCCAGCTCGGCGCCTCCCTCCTCAACGAGGAGGTGACCGGTCTCCTGTGGACGGCCGACGGGCGCGTCTGCGGGGTGAAGACCGAGGAGGAGGAGGTCGAGGCCGACGCCGTGGTGATCGCGATGGGGCCGTGGTCGATCCTCGCCGCGGCCTGGATCGACCTGCCGGCGATCTACGGCCTCAAGGGCCACAGCCTCGTCTATCGGACCGGCCATTCCGTCCCCGCCGAGGCGCTCTTCCTGGAGTGCCGCGAGGCGGACGGGTCGGTTGTCACGCCCGAGATCTTCCCCCGTCCCGACGGGACGACCTATGTATGCGGCCTCTCCGGAGACGGCGCGCTGCCGTTGGACCCGGCCGAGGTAAAGGCGGACGCCGGCGCCTTCCGCCGCCTCCAGGCGGTGTGCGCGAGTGTCTCGCCGCTTCTCACCGAGAGCCGCATCGTCGCCCGCCAGACCTGCTATCGCCCGGTGACGCGGGACGGGCTGCCTCTCATTGGGCCGGTGCCGGGATCGCCCGGCGCGTTCGTCGCGACCGGGCACAGCGTGTGGGGGATGCTGAACGCGCCGGCGACCGGCGAATCGCTCGCCGCTTTCATCATGGGCGAGGCGCCGGAAGTGGATCTCTCGCCTTTCGACCCCGGCCGCCTGCCGCCCGTCTCGCTGGGAGGCGAGCGCTACCGCCCCACCTATCACCGCGCGCCGCAGAGCTGACCATGACCGGCCCCGTCCGCCGCGGCGCTCGCGCGCATGGACTGTGCAATCGTTCGCATCCTAAAGTGACGCCACCGTCCGGCTGCGGCGCCTGACGGGTCTTGCGCGGGAGAAGGGTTTGTCTATGGCGAAGGAAGAGCGTGTGCGCCTCACCGTGAACGGCGCTTCGATGGAGGTCTCCGTCGATCCGGACACGCCGCTCCTCTACGTCCTGCGTGGCCCGCTGGGGCTGAAGGGCGCGCGGTTCGGGTGCGGGGAGGGCGTGTGCGGCGCGTGTAGCGTGATCGCGGACGGGAAGGCCGTGCGCGCCTGCGACGTCCCGGTCGGCACGCTCGCCGGCGCGAGCATCGAGACGGTGGAGGGTCTCTCCGCCTCCCCGCGCCATCCTTTGATCGAGGCCGTGATCGAGCGCCAGGCGGCGCAGTGCGGCTATTGCCTCCCCGGCATCATCATGAACGCGAAGGCGCTGCTCGACCGCACGCCGCGCCCCTCCCGGCGCGAGATCGCCGCGGCGCTCGACGACAATTTGTGCCGCTGCGGTACGCACGTGCGCATCCTCGACGCGATCGAGCGGGCGGCGGCGCGGATGGCGGAGACGGCCCGGTGAAGCGGCCGAGCCCGCTCGACGGCGCGCCGCTCATCCGCGACTGGATCGGCTTCTCGTCCGGTCGCGTGGAAGTCTATTCAGGCCGCGTGGAGCTCGGCCAGGGCAACCTCACCGCGCTCGCCCAGATCGCGGCGGAGGAGCTCGATGTCGACCTCGCCTTCGTGAACATCACCGGCGCCGACACGACGCGCACCCCGAACGAGGGGGTGACGGCGGGGAGCCTCTCCATCGCGATCGGCGGCATGGCGCTGCGCAAGGCCGCCTCCGCCGCGCGCCACGTCCTCCTCGCCGAGGCCGCGCGCCTCCTCCAGAGCGCGCCGGACGGGCTTACGATCGAGAACGGCGTGGTGCTGCGGGACGGGGAGGATGTCGGCCTCACGCTTTGGCGCGTCGCCGACACGGCCGACCTCGCCGTCCCGGTCGCCGACCACGCCGCGCCGAAGCCGCCGGAAGCGCGCCGCCTCGCCGGCACCTCCGCCGCCCGCATCGACCTCGAGGCGCGCGTCTTCGGCCACCCGTTCGTCCACGACCTCGCCCCCGAGGGGCTCCTCTACGGCAAGGCGATCCACCCGCCGACGATGACCGCGCGGCTCGGCCCCTTCGACCTCGACGCGCTGCGGGCGCGGCCGGGCGTCGTCGATGCGGTGCTTGACGGGTCGTTTCTCGGCCTTGTCGCTGAGAGCGAGACAGAAGCGCTCGCCGCCGCGCGCTGGGCCGCGAACCGCGCGCAATGGTCCGACGCGGGCGAGGCGCCGGACGACCCCGTCGCGGCGGTCGCGGGGTCGCAAGAGCCGCTCGTCATGGTCCACGAGCTCGGCGACGTGACGGAGGCGATGGGGACGGCCTACGAGGCGACAGTCTCGCGCCCCTATCTCAGCCACGGGTCGATCGGCCCATCCGCCGCGCTCGCGCAATGGCGGGACGGGCGTCTCGAGGTCCACACCCATTCGCAGGGCGTCTACCCGCTCCGCGGTGCGCTCGCCCTCGTCTTCGGCATGGATGCGGCCGCGATCGACGTGATCCACACGCCGGGCTCCGGCTGCTACGGCCACAACGGGGCCGATGATGTCGCGCTCGACGCGGCACTCATCGCGCGCATCGTGCCGGGGCGGCCGGTGCTCGTCGTCTGGAGCCGGGCGGACGAGTTCGCCCGCGCCCCGCTCGCCCCCGCGATGGTGACGCGCGCGCGGGCGATCGTCTCGGATAGCGGCGCGTTCTCGGCGTTCGAGGTGGTGGTGAACAGCCCGCCTCACGGCAACCGGCCCGGCCGCGCGACCTCGCCGAACCTGCGCGCCGCCGCCTATCTCGCGACCCCGTTCCCGCCGGACCGGTCGGCGGACCTCCCGGTCACCGCCGGCGGCGGGGCGGACCGGAACGCGACGCCCCTCTACAGCGCCGCCTCCCTCTCGATCGCAAAGCGCATCGTGCACGATCTGCCCTACCGCACCTCCTCGATGCGGGCGCTCGGCGCGACCATCAACATCCTCGCGATCGAGACGCTGATGGACGAGATCGCCGAGGAGCGGGGCGAAGATTCCGTCGCCTTCCGCCTTACCCACCTCGAAGACCCGCGCGCCCGCGCCGTGATCGAGGCCGTCGTCGCCGACGCTGGCGATCCCCTCGACACCGAGGGCGGGGAGGGTGCCGGCTGGGGCCTCGGCTTCGCGCGCTACAAGAACATCGCCGCCTATTGCGCGATCCTCGCCCGGATCGAGGTCGACGAGGAGGTGCGCGTCACGGACGTGTTCGCCGTCGTGGACACCGGCGAGATCATCAACCCGGACGGCGTGATCAACCAGATCGAGGGCGGCATCATCCAGGCGATCAGCTGGTCGTTGAAGGAGGCCGTGCGGTTCGACGGCCGGCGCGTCGCGACCGAGACCTGGCTCGACTATCCGATCCTGCGCTTCACCGAGGTGCCGAATATCGCGGTTCGCCTCCTCTCCCGGCCCGACGCGCCGCCGCTCGGCTGCGCGGAGGCGGCGCAGGGGCCGATGACGGCCGCCATCGGCAACGCGCTCTCGCGCGCCATCGGCGTGCGCGTCACGGCCTTGCCGTTCACGCGCGATCGGGTCATCGAGGCCATGATGCAGGCAGCCGCGTCCGAGGAGACGATCGAATCATGAGCGAACCCACCGATCTCAGCGCCACCGAGGCGCGGCGGCTCATCGGCACGAAGCGGCTGTCCCCGGTCGAGCTCCTCGACAGCGCCGTACGACGGATCGAGGCGGTGGACCACGCGATCAACGCCATCCCCGCCCGCGATTTCGACCGCGCCCGCGACACCGCCAGGGAGGCGGAGGCAGCGGTGATGCGCGGCGACGCGCTCGGCCCGCTCCACGGCCTCACCCTCGGCGTGAAGGACATGGTGGGCGTGCGCGGCCTCAAGACGACGTTCGGAAGCCCCGCCTATCGCGACAATGTCGCGACCCACGACGAGGGGGTCGTGAAGGCGCTGAAGGGGGCGGGGGCGATCGTCGTCGGCAAGACGAACGTGCCGGAGTGGAGCGCGGGCGCGAACTCGCGCAACCCCGTCTACGGCACGACCGGCAACCCGTTCGACCCGACGAAATCGGCGGCGGGCTCCTCCGGCGGGTCGGCGGCCGCGCTCGCGACCGGGATGGTCGCGCTCGCGACGGGGTCCGACACCGGCGGCTCGCTGCGCAACCCCGCCTCCTTCTGCGGCGTCGTCGGCTTCCGCCCGACGCCCGGCCTCGTCGCGTCCGAGACGCGCGGCATGGCCTGGCTCCAGCTTTCCACGCTGGGGCCGATGGGGCGCACCGTCGCCGACACCGCCCTGATGTTCTCCGCCATGACCGGGCGCGACAATCGCGATCCGCTCGCCCTCGTGGAGCGCGTCGACCCGGCAGCCCTTCGCAGCCTTCCCCCCATCGACCTCGCCTCGCTGAAGGTGGCGCTCACGCCCGATTTCGGCTTCGCGCCGGTGGAGCGGATGATCGCGGCGACGCTGCGCGAGAAGGTGGCCCGTTTCGGCTCCGTGTTCCGGAGGCTCGACGAGGCGACCCCCAATTGCGACGGGGCGGACGAATCCTTCGAGACGCTGCGCGCGATCGCCTTCCTCGGCCCCCACAAGCGCCTCGTCGAGGCCTCGCCCCATCTCGTCGGCGAGAACGTGACGGCGAATGTGGAGGAGGGGCTCGGCTACGGCGCGGCCGACATCGCGCGCGGCTTCGAATTGCAGACCAACCTCTATCGCCGCTGGCAGTCCTTCTTCGCCGAGCACGATTTCCTGCTGACCCCTTCCGTCGCCATCACCCCGCGCGACTGGCACGAGCTCTATCCGAAGGCGATCGAGGGCAAGCCGACGCGGACCTACTTCCATTGGCTGGCGCTCGCCTATGCGCCGACGCTCGCGGGGCATCCGGCGGTCTCGCTCCCGGTCGGGCTCGATGCGGCGGGGATGCCGTTCGGGCTCCAGATCGTCGGGCGGCGCGGCGCGGACCTCGAGACGCTCGCGATGGCGGCCGCGCTCGAGGCGCTTCTCGCCGGCGATCCGGTGACGGCGCGCCCGTCGCCGGATCTTTCCGCTCTCGCGAAGGCGCCGAACATCGCGGATATGGACGGCTTTTACCCCTGAGGCCCGGCTCCGGCCGCGCCTCCGGTGCGGCCAACTTGCAGACAGTCTCGTTTGTTAGTTGCTTTCGCGCGTGCCCCCTCGCTAGGCTTGGCGCGCACCGCGTGGCGCAACGAGGCGCCGCCCGATTTCCAGGTCCAAGAGCGATCCATGTCCCTCCTTACGATCAAGAACGCCCGCATCGTCGACGGCAGCAGCGACGCGCCGTCCGACCCCGTCGACATCGTCATCGAGAATGGCCGCTTCGTCGCGGTCGGCGCGAACGAGGCGCCGGCGAGCGGCGCGGGCGAGACGATCGATGCCGCCCACTATATCGTGATGCCGGGCCTCATCGACTGCCACGTCCACGTGATCGCGACGACCGCCAATCTCGGCCTCAATGCCGAGCTGCCGAGCTCGTGGGTGGCGCTGAAATCGGCCGAGATCATGAAGTCGATGCTGATGCGCGGCTTCACCACCGTGCGCGATCTCGGCGGCGCCGATGTCGGCCTGAAGCGGGCCAGCGATGAAGGGCTCATCGATGCGCCGCGCCTCATCATCTGCGGCAAGGCGCTCTCCCAGACCGGCGGGCACACCGACTATCGCGGCCCCTACAACAACCGTGACGTCAGCTGGTATGGCGACCGCCTCGGCACGCTCGGCCGCGTCGTCGACGGGGTCGACGGCATCCGCCGCATGGCCCGCGAGGAGCTGAAGAACGGCGCGGATTATGTGAAGGTGATGGCCGATGGCGGCGTCTCCTCGCCGTCCGACCCGGTCGGCTATCTCGTCTTCTCCGTCGACGAGTTGAAGGCGGTGGTCGAGGTCGCGAAAGGCTTCGGCACCTACGTGTCCGGCCACCTCTATGATGACCGCGCGATCAACCGCGCCCTCGATTGCGGCTTCGAATGCATCGAGCACGGCAATAACATGTCGGCCGCGACCGTGAAGCGCGTCGCCAAAGAAGGCGTCTTCGTGGTGCCGACCAACATCACCTATGATGTGCTCGCCAAGGAAGGTGCTGCGTTCGGCCTCCCGCCCGAATCGGTCGCGAAGATCGAGGACGTTCGCGCGAACGGCCTTGCGTGCCTCACGATGCTCCACGAGGCGGGCGTCACGATGGGCTACGGCTCCGACCTTCTCGGCGGGATGCATCCGCACCAGTCGGGCGAGTTCGTCCTGCGCGGGCGCTACATTCCGGCCAAGGACGTCATCCGCTCCGCGACGCTCGACGCCTCGAAGGTCGTGCGCAACGACGAGATCGGCGCGATCGAGGCCGGCCGCTTCGCCGACCTCATCTTCGTCGACGGCAACCCGCTCGACGATCTCGCCCTCCTCACCGAGCAGGGCGCGCACATGCCGCTCATCATGAAGGGCGGCGTCGCGAAGAAGCGGGCGAGCGCGATCTAGGCACCGCTCCCGGCCGGCGCGCCGGCGGTGATCGAGGCGGGTAGGGCCGCGAGGATGCGCTTCCACTCCGACAGGAGGCGCTCCGCGCTGTCCGGGTCCGTTTCGAAGCTCTTGTGAACGGCGATCCCGCGCAGGACGCACAGATTGAGCTGGACGAGCGTCGCGCTGTGCGGATCGTCCGGCGAGAGGCCGAGAAGCTCGGTGGTGAGGCCGTCGCGCAGCCGCGTCCAGCGGTGCATGAGTTCGTGGACGCCCGAGCTGATCGCGGCGTCCTTGCGCGCCGCGAGCATCAGCTCCAGCGCCGCGATATAGCGCTCGGTGCGGAAGATGCGCAGCCACATCTCGTCGGCGAGCTCGGGGAAGGTGAGGGGGCGGCCTTGTCCGATCTTCGCGCTCGCGAACGGCTCGTTCTCCTCCCACGCGCGGATCAGCCACTCATAGGCGGCGATGAAGAGGGCGTCGCGCGTCGGGAACTGGTGCGTCAGCGCCCCGCGCGAGAGGCCGGCGCGGCGGGCGATCTCCTGCGTGGAGATGCGCTCATAGCCGATGTCGACGAGCGCATCGAGCGTCGCCTCGCACACCCGCGCGCGGGTGTCGGCGGAGCGCTCGGCCTGCGTCCGGCGCCGGCCGGATGCCTGCCCGTTGGCGCGATCGTCGCCCATTCGCGCGCCATCGCGCGGATCGGAGAGGGCGGCCCCGCTCTTCGTCGTCATCGTCGGCTCCGGTCGTTGCCCGCAATTTATGCGGGGATGAGGCTTGCCCGTCGACCTCTGTCTGTTGCTACATTCAGACCCGTCGGTTTGTTTGTCGACACAAGGACGTGCGACGGTCACATTCGGCCGGCGATTCGAGCGAAAGGCCAAGACCTCATGCCGATCCTTCATCGCGTCGCTTCGGCACGCGAGGATATCGCCTTCCCGCCAGCAAATTTCGGCCTAAACTCGTCCGGACTTGTGGCGGGTGCGGCGGCCTTCTTCTGCTGACCCTCACGGGACGCACGGCAGGGTTCGATGGCGACGCAATTCTCGCAGCTTGATGTGCTCATCCCGTCAGGGTGCGCCGCGTGAGCGCGCTCCTGACCGTGCGCGGGGTGACGCGCAGCTTCTACGGCGTGTCGGCGCTGTCCGGCGTCGATTTCGAGATCGGCGAGGGGACGCTGACGGGCCTCATCGGTCCGAACGGGGCGGGGAAGTCCACGCTCTTCAACGTCGTCTCCGGCCTCTTTCCGCCCGATGGCGGCCGCGTCTCCTTCGCGGGCGAGGACATCACCGGCCGTCCGCCCAAGCGCGTCGTGGAGCGCGGGCTCGTGCGCACCTTCCAGCTCGCGCGCGGCTTCCCGAAGCTCTCCGTCTTCCAGCACCTGATGCTCTACGGCCCGCACCAGCCGGGCGAACATCTGTGGGCCGCGCTCTCGCGCGCCGCGACGGGCAGAAAGCGCGAGGAGGAGCTCGCCGAGCGCGCCTTCGGGATCGCCAGGCGCCTGAAGCTCGACCACGTCATCGACAACGCGGTGACGCACCTGTCGGGCGGACAGAAGAAGCTCCTCGAGATCGGCCGGGCGCTGATGTCCGAGCCGCGCATGATCCTGCTCGACGAGCCGATGGCGGGCGTGAACCCGACGCTCACCGGCGAGATCGCCGCGCACCTTGCCGACCTCCACCGCTCCGGCATCACGATCTGCCTCATCGAGCACGACATGGCGCTGATCCGCCAGCTCTGCGACCCGGTCATCGTCATGGCCGAGGGCAGGACGCTGACCGAGGGCACCTTCGCCGAGGTCGCCGCCGACACGCGGGTGCAGGAAGCCTATCTCGGGAGGCGTCATTGAGCCTGTTGTCGGTCGAGGGCGCGGTCGCGGGATACGGCGCCGCCGAGGAGATCCTGAAGGGCACCTCGATCCGCGTGGAGCCCGGCGAGATCGTGACCGTCATCGGCCCGAACGGTGCGGGCAAGTCGACCCTCCTCAAGGCCGTCGCCGGCCTCCTGCCGCTGAAGTCGGGCCACATCGCGTTCGAGGGGAATGATGTCACGCGCGAGAACGCGCTCGGCCGCGCCCGCGCCGGCCTCGCTTTCGTGCCGCAGGAGCGCAACGTCTTCGGCACGCTGACGGTCGACGAAAACCTCGTCACCAGCGCCTTCCTGTGGCCCGCCGCCGCGCGCGGCCGGGCCGACGCGCTCTATGAACGCTATCCGATGTTGGCGACGAAGCGCCGCCAGCTCGCCCGCACGCTCTCCGGCGGCCAGCGCCAGATCCTCGCGATGGCGATGGGGCTCATGACCGAGCCGCGCCTGATGCTCCTCGACGAGCCGACGGCCGGCCTCTCGCCGAGCGCGGCCGACGACCTCTTCGACGCCATCGTCACCCTCAACAAGGAGGGGATGCCCGTCCTCATGGTCGAGCAGCACGCGGTGGAGGCGCTCGCCGTCTCCCATCGCGGCTATGTCGTGGTGTCGGGACGAACCGAAGCGGAAGGGGCGGGCGAACAGCTCGCCGCCGATCCCGACATTCGACGCCTGTTTCTCGGAGGCTGACGCCTCACCGCCGGTCGGCGGCTCCCCCAAAAAGCCGGATGAGCCGGCGACAAGAAAGGAACGTCATGAGGATCACGAAGACATCCGTCTCCCGCCGCGGCGTCATCAAGGGCGCCGCTCTCCTCGCCGGCACGGCCGCCTTCGGCGGCACCGTCGCCTTCGCGCAGGACGGGCCCATCAAGGTCGGCGCGCTCGTCCCGCTGACGGGCGCCGGCGGCCCCTACGGCCCGGTGATGGCGAAGACCATGCAGGCCGTCGTCGACCAGGTGAACGAGGCCGGCGGCATCCACGGCCGCCAGGTCGAGCTGATCGTCGAAGACACCCAGACCAACCCGGAAGCGGCCGTGCGCGCGGCGCGCAAGCTGATCGAGGTCGACGGCGTGATCTCGATCTCCGGCACCTGGGCCTCCTCGGTGACGACCGCCGTCGCCCCGCTCGCCTGGCAGTCGGGCACCTTCCTCACCACCGTGTCGGGCGCCGATTCCATCACGCTCCTGCCGCACGAGGGCTACCTCATCCGCACCCAGCCGAACACGACCCTCCAGGGCCGCAAGTTCGGCGAGTTCGCGCTCGAGAACGGCGCGAAGAAGGTCGCGATGGTGTCGCCCCAGACCCCGTTCGTGGACAGCCAGTTCCAGAACATCACCAAGGCCGTCGAGGCCGCCGGCGGCACGACCGAGCTTCTCATCTATGACGACAAGAAGCCGTCCTACCGCTCCGAGGTCGACCAGATCCTGCGCGGCGAGCCGGACGTCATCGTCCTCGGCGGCTACACCCCCGACACGACGGTGATGCTGAAGGACCTCTATCGCGCCGGCTATGAGGGGCTGAAGATCGGCTTCGGCTATTCGGTCAACGAGAAGCTGATCGAGGGCGTCCCGGCCGACGTCGTGGAAGGCGTGATGACCATCTCGCCGTCCCCGAACGCCGAATCGAGCGCCTACGCGACGGTCGGCAAGCTCTCCGGCATGGAGAACCCGGACCCCTACACCTCCCAGGTCTATGACCAGATGAGCCTCATCCTCCTCGCGCTGGCCGCGACGGACAAGGAGGCCTCCGGCTCGACGCTGAAGGACACGGTCCGCACCGTCAGCCAGGGCGACGGCGAAGTCGTCGACAACGTCATCGACGGTCTCGCCCTTCTCAAGGAAGGCAAGGCGATCAACTATGACGGGGCGAGCGGCCCGGTCGACTTCGACGAGAAGGGCGACATCCAGGATTCGCGCTTCCGCTACGACGTCATCAAGGACGGCAAGATCGTCCTCCTGAAGATCGCCTGACGGTGCAGACGGCGATCCTGCAAGCGCTGCTGAACGGCCTGATGACGGGGGCGCTGATCGCGATCCCCGCCATCGGCTTCACCGCGATCTTCGCGGTGCTGCGCTATCCGAGCTTTGCGATCGCCGGCTACATCACGATCGGCGCCTTCGCGGGGTGGTCCATCAACGTCACCTTGGGGCTTCCGATCTGGGCGGCGTTGCCGGCGGCGGCGCTCGTCGCCGCCTGCGCCGCCGTCGCGACCGAGCAGACCATCATCGCCCGCCTGCGCCCCTCCGGGGCGCTGACGGCCGCGATCGGCTCGATCGCGATGAACCTCGTGCTCGAGAACATCGTGCGCTTCTTCTACGGCAACGATCTGCGCGGCTTCGACGTGCCGCTCGTGCCGGACGTGCGCTTCTGGGGCCTGCGCGTCGGGATGCAGCAGATCCAGACGCTCGGCATCTCGATCGTCGTGATGCTGCTCGTCTTCCTGTTCCTGTCGCGCACCCGCTTCGGCCGCGCGATGCGTGCCGTCGCCGACAATGCCGACCTCGCGCGCCTCAAGGGCATCGACCCGCGCCTCGTCTCGCTCGTGGCGGTGGCGCTCGCGGGCGCGCTCGCCGGGCTCGGCGGCGTCCTCCTCGGGGCGGACACCTCCATCGACCCGCTCACCGGCTTCCGCATCCTTCTCTCCGTCTTCGCCGCCGCCGTCCTCGGCGGGCTCGGCTCGGTGCCGGGGGCGGTCGTCGGCGCGCTCACCATCGGCGTCGCGGAGGAACTCTCGCTCCTCGTCCTGCCGGCGACCTATCGCGGGGCCGTCGGCTTCGTCGCCATCCTCGTGATGCTCACCTTCCGCCCGCGCGGACTCCTCGGCGAGAGGGCGCTCTGATGGTCAACTACCTCACCTTCATCGCCACCATCGGCGGGATCTACGCGCTCCTTGCCCTCAGCCTGAACCTTGCCTGGGGTTCGGTCGGGCTCGTCAATCTCGGCCTCGTCGGCTTCTTCGCCGTCGGCGCCTATGCCTCCGCGATCGTCACCACGGCCGGGGCGCCGGTGATCGCGGGCATCATCATCGCGGCGCTCGCGGGGGTCGTCGCGGGGCTGATCGTCACCTTCGCGACCCTGCGCCTGCGCGACGACTATCTCGCGATCGTCACGCTCGGCTTTGCCGAAGTCGTGCGCATCGTCGCCCTCAACGAGCGCTGGCTCACCAACGGGGCGGACGGGATCTCGGGGATCGTGACGCCGCTGCGCCAGACGCTCGGCGGGCGCGGGTTCGACGCCTTCTATCTGATCCTCGTCACCCTCGTCGTCGCGATCGTGTGGTTCGGCCTGCGCCGTCTCGACCTTTCCCCCTACGGCCGCGCGCTGAAAGCGGTGCGCGAGGACCAGCAGCTCGCCGCCTTCGCCGGCAAGGACGTGCTGCGGCTGAAATTCGAGGCGTTCGCCCTCTCCGCCGCGATCGCGGGCCTCGCGGGCGCGCTCTACGCGCACTTCCAGTCCTATGTCTCGCCCGACCACTTCCAGCCGCTGATCACGATCTACGTCTTCCTCGCGGTGACGGCGGGCGGGGTGGGCCGGCCGATCGGGGCGGTCCTCGGCGCCTACGCGGTGGTCGCCTTCATGGAGGCGACGCGCTTCCTCGCGGACCTGCCCTTCCTGGAGCCGGTCCAGGTCGCCGCGATGCGCGAGATCCTGATCGGCCTCGCCCTTGCCCTTATCCTCCTCCTGAAGCCGAGCGGGCTCATCCCCGAGCGGATCCCGAAAGCGACGCGCCACCCATGAACGAAGACATCCTCGCGATCCTGGCGACACAGGCGCTGCCCGGTCAGCCCGAGGCGACCTATGTCGCCCTCGAGCGCCTCACCCACCGCCTCGTCGGGCACAAGCTCTTCACCCTCCTTTATGTGGACGGGGACGAGGTCGCGCGCGTCTATTCGAGCCGGCCGGACGAGTATCCCGTCGCCGGGCGCAAGCCGATGGCGAAAACGCCCTGGGGCGACCTCGTGATGACGGGGCAGAAGCCCTATCTCGGCGCCGACAAGGCCGGGATCCGCTGGGCCTTCTTCGACCACGCCCTCATCGAGAGCATGGGGCTCGGCTCCGTGATCAACATCCCCGTCCTCTATGACGGGGCGTGCATCGGCACGATGAACATCCTCGACGCCGAGCACCACTATAAGGCGAGCGACATCGACCTCCTTCTGCCGCTCGCCCCGCTCCTGATCCCGGCCTTCCTGACCGCGCGCCATTCGGCCGGTCTCGCCTGAGCCGTCGCCGCCACACATGGCGGCCGGGTCGCCTGCCGCGGGCGGCCCGCGCCGGGCGAAGGGTGGCAGGGCGCGCCGAACCCCTCTACAACAACCGCCGCTTCACCATGCAAAGCGGATATTCTCCCATTCCGGACGCGTGTGAGGCATCACTCGCGGTGGGTTGAGGCCGGGCCCGCCGCGGAGGCGCGTCGCGATGCGTCCGGCTGATGTGTGGCGCGGTCCATTCGGTCCGCCGTGAAGGAGACGGCATGAAGGTCTTCCTCGCCGGCCAGAAGGCGTTCGGGGCCGCGGCGTTCGCAATGCTCCGCTCTAGCGGTTGCGAGATTGTCGGCGTGTCGGCGCCGCCGCTGCGCGAGGACGGGACGCGCCACGACCGCCTGCGCGCCGCCGCCGAGGATGCCGGGATCCCGTGGATGCCGTCCGGCACGCTGCGCAGCGAGACGCTGCCCGCCGGGACGGACCTTATCCTCGCCGCCCACAGCCACGATTTCATCGGACGGCGCACGCGCATGGCCGCGACCTTCGGCGCGATCGGCTACCACCCCTCGCTCCTGCCGCGCCATCGCGGCCGCGACGCGGTGCGCTGGACGATCCACATGAAGGACCCGATCGCCGGCGGCTCGGTCTACTGGCTCTCCGACAAGATGGACGGGGGCGACATCGCCGCCCAGGATTTCGTCTTCGTGTCGCCGGGCGAGACGGTGGATTCGCTCTGGCGCGAGAAGCTCTTCCCCCTGGGGCTGGAGCTCCTCGACGCGGCCGTGCGCGACATCGCGGCCGGCATCATCCGCCGCGAGCCCCAGAGCGAGACCTACGCCACCTGGGAGCCCTCCTGGGACCGCCCCCCGGCCGCCCGCCCCGAGCTCGACCTCCTCGGCCACCTCCCGAACGGCACCCACATCAAGCGCACGGCAGCGCGGGCGGGGCGGCGCTAGCCTGGGGTGTGCGCCGCGGCCGAAGGGGGCCGTGCCAAGCCGCTCCCGCCGACGGACCAGCATCGCCCGAGGCGGTTCGAGCCTCAACCCACGCTTCGCTCTTCGGGGTTGACCCTCGAACCGCCTCGGGCGAGCGCGGAAACAGTCGGCTCCGAGGGAAGGTCGGGCTTTCGTCTCTCCAAGGGAAGGGAGAGGGGGCGTGTGGCGGGGCCTCGCTCAGGCTTGGAGGGCGCGGGCGGCGGCCTGTTGGTCGGCGATGAGGCGGGGGATGTCGAGGCCGATGAGGGTGCCGTCGATGACGGTCCAGCGGCCCGCGATCATCACGCGGTCGGCGCGGTGGGCGCCGCAATTGACGAGGGCGGCGATCGGGTCGCCGTGACCCGCGAAGCGCAACTCGTCGAGCGTGAAGAGGGCAAGGTCCGCCGCCATGCCGACATCGATCCGGCCGAGCGCGTCGGCGCGGCCGATGCAGCGTGCCGAGCCGACCGTCGCCCAGCGCAGCGCGTCGAGATGGCTGATCGACGTGACACCATAATGGTGGCGCTGGAGGAGGAAGGCGTGCCGCACCTCCTGCATGAGGTTCGAGGCGTCCTGCGAGGCCGAGCCGTCGACGCCGAGCCCGACCGGGCAGCCGGCCGCCTCCAGCGCGTGGACCGGGCAGTGGCCGGAGCCCAGAATCATGTTGGAGCAGGCGCAATGGGTGATGCCCACCCCGGCCTTCGCGAGGCGCTGCTGGTCGGCGGGCGGGAAGTGGATGCCGTGGGCGAGCCACACATCGTCCGCGAGCCAGCCGACATCCTCCAGATAGTCGACCGGGCGCATCCCGAAGCGCGCCACGCAGAAATCCTCCTCGTCGAGTGTCTCGGCGAGATGGGTGTGGAGGCGCGCCCCGTGCGCGCGGGCGAGCGTCGCGCTCTCCTTCATGAGGTCGCGCGTTACCGAGAAGGGCGAGCACGGGGCGAGCGCGATCTGCACCATCGCGTGCGGGGAGGGGTCGTGATGGGCGGCCAGAAGCCGGGCGCTGTCGGCGAGGATCGCGTCGGCATCCTGCACGACATGGTCGGGCGGCAGGCCGCCGTCCTTCTGCGAGAGATTCATCGAGCCGCGCGTCATCACCACGCGCATGCCGAGGCGTTCGGCGGCGGCGATCTCGATGTCGATCGCGCCGTCGAGGCCGGCGGGGAAGAGATAATGATGGTCGGTCGTGGTGGTGCAGCCGGAGAGCATCAGCTCGGCCATCGCCGTCGTCGCCGCGAGCGCCAGCTTCTCCGGGTCGAGCCGCGCCCAGACCGGGTAGAGGGCCGTCAGCCAGGGGAAGAGCTCGCGGTTCAGCGCCGGCGGGAAGGCGCGCGTCAGCGTCTGGTAGAAATGGTGGTGGGTGTTGATGAGACCCGGCAGGACGACGTGGGACGAGGCGTCGAAGGTCTCGTCGATGTCGTGCGGGGGCGCGGCGCCCGCGGGGACGAGCGCGGCGATGCGTCCGTCCTCCACCACGAGGCCGCCCTCGGCCCCTTCGGCGAGGATCGCGAGCGGGGCCTTGATGAAGCGCCGCATCGCTCAGGCCCCCGTGATCGTCAGCGGGCGATCGTGCATTCGATCTGCCCGTGCGGCTCGTCGGTCGCGACGAAGACGGCGTTGGGGTTCGTCATCCCGAAGGGCGAGAGGTTCACCGGGATATAGTGCTTGTTGGGACAGGCGAGGCTGATGTCGGCGATCTCGGGCACGGCCTCCAGCGCAGCGCTCCCCATGCGGAAGAGGCTGTCCTGGACGCTGTGGCTGTAGGTCGTGGCGAAGACGGTGAGCATCGTGTCGAGGATCGTCCGGTTGGCGGCGGCATAATCGGACGGTTCGGCGCGCCACGTCCAGGAGGATTCCATCGCCGTCGCCGCGATCCGGTCGTCGGTCTCCTGGAGCGTCGTGTAGGGCTCCTTGATGTAGCCCGCCCAGCCCGACTGCGTCGCCTTCAGGAAGGTGAAGCCCGAGACGCCGGAGACGATCTTCGGCCCGTCGGCGTCGAGCGTCACGGACGCGAAGGGCTTGCCGTTGGCGTCCAGCGTGAAGGTGTGGGGGTGGGGGGCGCCGTCGACCGTGAGGCGCGTCCAGCGCGTCTCGTGCGCGGTGACGGCGGCCTTCGAGACGGGGCCGTAGTGGTCGAGGAGGCGCCTCGCGATCGCGAGCGCGAAGACTTCGAGCTCCGCTGTCGGCTCCTCGCGGGCGACGATGTTGACGACATTCTTGACAGTGTCGGTGCAGAGCGAGGTCGAATTGTCGGCCTCGGTATAGGCGCGGGCGAAGTCGCCCTCGACCATCGCGTGAATGCTCGCCTCACGCACCTCGTAGCGCGCATCGTCCTTGTGGACGCGCATCACGCGCACGCGGCCCTTGCCGTAGCGGTTTTGCACCAATGAGGCCATCTCGGCTTTCCTCTTCGAACGACGCGGCCGCAGGGGCGCGGGTGATGGGGAGATCGGCAAGGTCCGTGCCACGTCGCCGTGCGGATCGTCCCACCCATTGCGCTGGCCCGCAATTTGCAGAAAGCGTGGCAAACCGGAGAGTTGGCCATGGCACCACCGTCGATCTTGGGAACACCTGAGCAACTGCGCGATCCGAACTACACGCCGCCGCTGACGCACGCGATCCCGCTGGGCATCCAGCACGTGCTGGCGATGTTCATCTCGAACGTGACGCCGGCGATCATCGTCGCGGGCGCGGCCGGTTTCGGCTTCGGATCGAATTCGCCGGACTTTCCGGTGCTGATCTACATGATCCAGATGTCGATGTTCTTCGCCGGCATCGCGACCCTGTTTCAGACGATCGGGTTCGGCCCGGTCGGCGCGCGCCTTCCGATCGTGCAGGGGACGAGTTTTGCATTTTTGCCGATCATGATCCCGATCGTGGCCGGCCAGGGCGTCGCGGCGCTGCCGGTCCTTTTCGGCGGCGTCGTCATCGGCGGCATCTTCCACGCCTGCCTCGGCACGGTGATCGGCAAGATCCGCTTCGCCCTGCCGCCGCTTGTCACCGGCCTCGTCGTCCTCCTCATCGGCCTCTCCCTCATCCGCGTCGGCATCCAGTATGCGGCGGGCGGCGTGCCGGCGATCGACCAGCCCGAATATGGCAGCTTCCTCAACTGGATGGTCGCGATCACCGTCATCGTGGTGACCCTGGCGCTGAAATTCTTCGCCAAGGGGATCTGGTCGATCGCGGCAATCCTCCTCGGCCTCCTCGCGGGCTATGTCGTGGCGCTCCTCTTCGGGATGGTGAGCTTCGGCAATGTCGCGCGGGCGGCGATGTTCACCGTCCCGCATCCGTTCAGCTTCGGCTTCGCCTTCTCGGCGAGCGCGGTCCTCGGCTTCTGCCTGATGGCGTTCGTCTCGGCGGTGGAGACGGTCGGCGACGTCTCCGGCATCACCAAGGGCGGCGCGGGGCGCGAGGCGACCGACAAGGAGATCGTCGGCGCGACCTACGCGGACGGGCTCGGCTCGGCGATCGCGGGCGTCTTCGGCGCGCTTCCGAACACCTCCTTCAGCCAGAATGTCGGCCTCATCGCGATGACGGGGGTGATGAGCCGCCACGTCGTCACCTGCGGGGCGATCTTCCTCATCGTCGCGGGCCTCATCCCGAAGGTCGGCGCGGTGATCTCCACGATCCCGATCGAGGCGCTCGGCGGCAGCGTCATCGTGATGTTCGGCATGGTCGCGGCGGCGGGCGTCTCGATGCTCTCCGACGTCCAGTGGAACAAGCGCAACATGGTGATCTTCGCGGTGTCGCTGTCGGTCGGGCTCGGCCTCCAGCTGGAGCCGAAGGCGCTGCAATATCTGCCGCAGACGGCGCAAGTGCTGCTTGCCTCGGGCATCCTGCCGGGCGCCTTCCTCGCGATCCTCCTCAACCTCTTCCTGCCGCACGACCTCGACCATGAAGCGGTCAGCGAGGAGGCGGAGGCCGCCGGCGTGGAGGCGCAGCAGACGGCCTGATCGACGGGGCCGGCCGGGATTGTCCGGTCGGCCTAATCCTTCGTGGCGCGGTCAGGCCGTGTCGCGCGCGGGCTGGCGGCCATAATCCTTGAAGGCCGCGAGGACGCGGTCCATCTCGGCCGCGTCGAGGATGACCGGAAAGCCGAGGCCGCGCGCCACGGCATATTGGTGGGCGAGCGTCTCGATCTCGCCCGCGAGCCACAGTGCCTTCGCGATGGACGGTCCGAATGCGATCTGGCCGTGATTGCCGAGAAGGCAGGCCGTGCGGCCGTCCAGCGCCTCCAGCATCGCGTCCGAGAGGGCTTGCGTGCCGAACGTCTCGTAGCGCGCGCAGCGCACGTCGTGGCCGCCCGCGACGGCGACCATGTAGTGGAAGGCGGGGATCGCCTGGCGCAGGCACGAGAGTGCGGTCGCGTGGGTGGAGTGGACGTGGACGACCGCCCCCGCCTCGGCGCGGCCGGCATAGATGTCGCGATGCATCCGCCACTCGGAGGAGGGACGCCAGTCGCCCGTCCACGTCCCGTCCGGCTTCACGAAGACGATCTGGTCTGGGCTCATCTCCTTGTAGGGGACGCCGGAGGGGGTGATGAGCATCCCGCCCTTCACCCGCGCCGAGACGTTGCCGGAGGTGCCCTGGTTGAGGCCGCTCGCGTTCATCTCCAGGCACGCGGCGATGATCTCGTTGCGCAGCGCGAGGTGGGTGAGGCGGGCCATCTCAGGCCGCCGCCTTGGCGCGCTCGGGAAAGAGCGTCGCGATCGCGTGGCGCTCGGCCGCGACGACGCCCTTCTCGGTGATGAGGCCGGTGACGAGACGGGCCGGCGTCACGTCGAAGGCATAGTTCACCACCGGCGAGCCGTCGGGCGTCACCTGCACGGTCGTGATCTCGCCCGCGCCGGTGCGGCCCCAGACGTGGCTGACCTCCTCCGCGCCGCGCTCCTCGATCGGGATGTCGAAGCCGGAAGAGAGGGTGAAGTCGATCGTCGGCGAGGGGAGCGCGACGTAGAAGGGGACGCGATTGTCGTGGGCGGCGAGGGCCTTCAGGTAGGTGCCGATCTTGTTGCACACGTCGCCGTTCGCGGTCGTGCGGTCGGTGCCGACGATGACGAGATCGACCATCCCGTGCTGCATCAGGTGGCCGCCGGTGTTGTCGACGATGACGGCGTGCGGGACGCCGTGATTGTTGAGCTCCCAGGCGGTGAGGGCGGCGCCCTGGTTGCGCGGGCGCGTCTCGTCGACCCAGACATGGAGGGGGATGCCCGCCTCGTGCGCGTGGTAGATCGGCGAGGTGGCGGTGCCCCAGTCGACGGTCGCGAGCCAGCCGGCATTGCAGTGGGTGAGGATGTTCACCGGCGCGCCCTTCTTGCGCGCGGCGATCTCGCGGATGAGGGCGAGCCCGTTGAGGCCGATCTGGCGGCAGATCTCCACGTCCTCGTCGGCGATCTCGGCCGCGCGCGCCCAGGCGGCGGCTTCGCGGTCGGCCTCGGCGAGCGGGGTGAGCGTCGCCATCATCTCGTCGAGCGCCCAGCGCAGGTTCACCGCGGTCGGGCGCGTCGCGTGGAGCGTCTCGTAGGCGTGCGCGAGGCGGGCGTCGGACGCGTCGCCGTGGACCGCGAGCGCGACGCCATAGGCGGCCGTCGCGCCGATGAGGGGGGCGCCGCGCACCAGCATCGCCTTGATCGCGTGCGCGGCCTCCTCGAGCGACACGAGGCTGACCGTCTCGAACCGGTGGGGCAGGCGCGTCTGGTCGATGATGCCGACGGCGCCGGGTGCTGCGCCCGGCTCGCGCTCCACCCAGATCGTGCGCGTCGGTGTTCCGTTGACCTTCATTTCACGTCCCCCAGGATGGCCTTCGCCTCGTCGATCGCCTGCGCCACGGTCTTGATCCGCGCCCGCTCCACCACGAGGCGGCGGGCGAGCGCGAGGGCGCGCCGCTCGCAGGCGGCCCGGACCGCGGGCGGCTCGATCGTCTCCAGATCGGCGACGCCCGCAAGCCCCAGAATGCGCCGCGCCATCTTCGCCCCGGCAAATCCGAGCGAATCCTCCTCCACGCGGGCGAGGAAGGCGGTGAGCGCCGCCTCGCTCGCCTCGGCCTGGCCCTCGTCCTCGTAGAGGCTCGGCGGGTAGGCATCGCCCGTGCGCTCGGTGCGCCAGAGTTCGGCGAAGCGCGCGGCGAAGGTCTCCCATACGGTCGCGATCGCGTCGAGGAGCCAGGCCTGGAAGGGGGCGGGCCCGGCCCCGCGCCCGTCTTGCGCATAATAGTTGAGGAAGAGGTTCGCGATCGTCGCGCCGATGTCGAAGCCCATCGGGCCGTAGAAGGCGAATTCGGGGTCGATGAGGCGCACGTCCTCGCCGTCCGCGCCTTTCGCGACCATCACCGAGCCCGAGTGCGCATCGCCGTGGAGGAGCGCCTCGGCGCGCGTCAGGAACATGAATTTGAGGTCCTGGATCGCGATCTTCCACGCCGCGTCCGCGCGGATCGCGGCGACCGTGTCGTCGAGTTCGGGGCTCGTCCAGCGGTTCTGCTCGTGCTCGCGATAGGGGTCGGTGAAGACGAGGTCCTCGGTGATCTTGCAGAGCGCCGTGTTGGTGGAGAAGAGCGCCATCTCCCGCTTCTTCTCGGCCGCCGGCAGGCTGAGATCGGACGAGCGGAACAGCGTCTCTGCGAGGAAGCGGCCGATGATGGCGGGCGCGGTCTCGTGTCGCTCGCGCGCGATCAGCGCTTTGCGCCAGATGATGTGGGGGGAGAGGTTCTCCATCACGACGAGGCCTTGCGGGCCGTCGAAGTGGAGGATCTCGGGGACGTGGCCGCTGCGGGCGGCCTCGCGCACCAAGGCGTTGTACTCGTAGAAGGAGCGGGCGAGGGGGAGCGGCCAGCTCTCGCCGACGAGGCGCACATAAGGGAGCGCCTGCTTCACGCAGACCGAGCCCGCCGGTCCCTCCACGATGTAGACGAAGTTGAGGTTGCCGTCGCCGACCTCGCGGACGGCCCAATCCTGCGGCCGGCCGCCGAGCCGCGCCGCGATGGCGGGATAGGCGGCGAGGCGGGGCGGCACGGTCTCGATGGAGAGGGGCGCGTAGCTGCCATAGTCCGGCAGTTCCGACGCGCCGATCGCGCCCGCGGCGAATGAGGCCTCCGCACCGTCCATGCCCGCTCCCTCGATCCGGCCGTTCCGACCTTTTTCAAGGGGGTCTGACATAGGCGGCACACCGGGACAAGCATCGCGCGGGGTGCCGGACGGGGCGGCCGGGTGGTGCCGGAACGCGAAACGGGCGCGCCGGTGGCGCGCCCGTTCGTGTCTCTTGCCGCGGTGCGTGCGGCTTATTCGGCGGGCTCGGCCTCGCTCACGCGCGAGGGGGGCGCGGCGATGACCGGGCGGCGGAGCTGGTTCACGTCGCGCACCGCGCCGCGCGCCGCGCTGGTGGTGAGGGCGGCGTAGGCCTGGAGCGCCGTCGTCACCTTGCGCTTGCGGGGGCCGGGGTGCCACCCGTCGGCGCCGCGGGCGTCCATGTCGGCACGGCGGCGGGCCATCTCGGCGTCGGAGATCGCGAGGCGGATCGTCCGGTTCGGGATGTCGATCTCGATCGTGTCGCCATTCTCGACGAGGCCCATCGCGCCGCCTTCGGCCGCTTCCGGCGAGGCGTGGCCGATGGAGAGGCCCGAGGAGCCGCCGGAGAAGCGACCGTCGGTGACGAGGGCGCATTCCTTGCCGAGGCCGACGGACTTCAGATAGCTCGTCGGGTAGAGCATTTCCTGCATGCCCGGACCGCCCTTCGGACCCTCGTAGCGGATCACGACGACGTCGCCCGACTTCACCTGCTTGCCGAGAATGCCGGTGACGGCCGCGTCCTGGCTCTCGAACACGCAGGCGGGGCCGGTGAACTTCAGGATGCTCGCGTCGACGCCGGCCGTCTTCACGATGCAGCCATCCTCGGCGAGGTTGCCGTAGAGCACCGCGAGGCCGCCATCGGGGCTGTAGGCGTGCTCCTTGTCGCGCACGCAGCCGGCGACGCGGTCGACGTCGAGGGAGTCATAGCGCTCGGACTGGCTGAAGGCGACCTGCGTCGGCACGCCGCCGGGGCCCGCGCGATAGAAGGTCTTCACCTCCTCGGACGGGTTGCGCGCGATGTCCCAGATCTCGAGCGCCTCGCCGATGGTGGCGGAGTGGATGGTCGGCAGGTCGCGGTGGATGAGGCCGGCCCGGTCGAGCTCGCCGAGGATCGCCATGATGCCGCCGGCGCGGTGAACGTCCTCCATGTGGACGTTGGCGATGTTCGGGGCGACCTTGCACAGGCACGGCACGCCGCGCGACAGGCGGTCAATGTCGGCCATGGTGAAGTCGACCTCCGCCTCGTGGGCGGCGGCGAGGAGGTGGAGCACGGTGTTCGTGGACCCGCCCATCGCGAGGTCGACGGTCATCGCGTTCTCGAAGCCCTTGAAGGTCGCGATCGAGCGCGGCAGCACCGACTCGTCGTCGCCTTCATAGTAGCGCTTGGCGAGCGAGACGACCGTGCGGCCCGCCTCCTCGAAGAGGCGCTGGCGGTCGGCGTGGGTCGCAAGCGTCGAGCCGTTGCCGGGCAGCGACAGGCCGAGCGCCTCGGTGAGACAGTTCATCGAGTTGGCGGTGAACATGCCCGAGCACGAGCCGCAGGTCGGGCAGGCCGAGCGCTCGATGACCTGGACGTCCTCGTCGCTGATGCGGGTGTCGGCGGCGGCGATCATGGCGTCGACGAGGTCGAGCTTCTTCGCGCCCGACTTCAGCACCACCTTGCCGGCCTCCATCGGCCCGCCGGAGACGAAGACGGTCGGGATGTTGAGGCGGAGCGCCGCCATCAGCATGCCGGGGGTGATCTTGTCGCAGTTGGAGATGCACACCAGCGCGTCGGCGCAGTGGGCGTTCACCATGTACTCGACGCTGTCGGCGATCAGTTCGCGCGAGGGGAGGCTGTAGAGCATCCCGTCATGGCCCATCGCGATGCCGTCATCGACGGCGATCGTGTCGAATTCCTTCGCAACGCCGCCGGCCTTCTCGATCTCCCGCGCCACAAGCTGGCCGAGATCCTTCAGGTGGACGTGGCCGGGCACGAACTGGGTGAACGAGTTCGCGATCGCGATGATCGGCTTGCCGAAGTCTCCGTCGCGCATACCCGTGGCGCGCCAGAGGCCCCGCGCGCCGGCCATGTTGCGGCCGTGTGTCGTGGTGCGAGAGCGATAGGTTGGCATTGGATCATCCTGACATTGAACGGGAGCCCACATAGCAAACACGGAGCGCCTATTGAAGCATCAACCTGCCCGATGACGGACAATACTGGTCGCTGCATTGCACAAAGTGCTGCGCGTTTTGCGTATTCGGGTTCGGTTCCCCGGCCACCGGCGCGCATGTCCGCGCCTCTTGCGCTGCGCCATCAATGGTCTGGGATCGTTCCAATTTGCGCCTGTCGCGCCCTCACATCAAGTGGGGGACGGCCGCGCCTCGCCTCATTCGGGGATCAGCAGGCCGACCGGCACGCCGGGTCGCACGATCACGGTCTTGATGACCACGTAGCTGAAATATTTCTCAATCCCGACATTGCGATCGAGAAGGCCCTCGATGATGTCCTGATAGTGGGCGACGTTGCGGGCGACGAATTTCAGGAGATAGTCGTACCCGCCGCTCACGACGTGGCATTCGGTCACCGCCTCGACGCGTCGGATCTCGGCCTCGAAGCGAATGAAGTCTTCCCGCCTGTGGTCCGACAGCGTCACCTCGGTGAACACGATGATGTGCGCGGCGAGCTTCGTCCAGGCGATCTCGGCCCGGTAGCCCTCGATATAGCCCGCCGCCTCGAGCCGCTTGACACGGGTGAGGCAGGGGCTTGGGGACAGGCCGACCGCCGCCGCGAGGTCGACATTCGCCATCCGTCCGCTGCGCTGCAGCGTGGCGAGGATGGCGATGTCGATCCGGTCGAGCTTCGGCGGCATGTCCCCGGCGCGTCCTCAGCGTGTCCGCGGCGTCTGCGCGTCAGCCGCGCAGCGCCTCCTGGTGGGCCTTGGCGAGGTCGGCCATGGAGTTGAAGCGGAAATCATAGCGCGGCATCTCGCCGGGGTTCATCGTCGCGCCGAACCCTTCCTGGTCGTAGCGGCGATAGATCCAGCAATTGGCGAGGCCGTGGCGGTTCGCCGGGCCGTGATCGTGGAACATACTCTCGGCGGTGTGGAGGATGTCGCCCTTCTCGATGCCGAGCGTCGCGAGCTTCTCCAGCATGTACTCGAAATTGCGCTCGGACGGCTTGTAGGAGCCGACGTCCTCGGCGGTGTAGATCGCGTCGAAATCCACGCCGAGCTTCTTGTTGCTGTGCGCGAAGCTCACATTGTCGACGTTGGAGAGGATGACGAGCTTGTAGTGCTTCTTGAGGTACTGGAGCGCGCCGGCGGTGTCCGGGAAGGCCGGCCAGTCCTTCACGCTGTTGCCGTAGACCATGCACTCTTCGTACGAGACGGTGACGCCCCATTCCTCGGCGAGGCGCTTGTAGACCGCCGCGAGGAGGTCCGTGTAGCACTTGGCCGGCGTCCAGCGCTGCTGGCTCGATTCGTGGCGGGCGTGCGCTTCGAGGATCGCGTCGCGCGTCAGCGCCGTCCCGACCCGGCTCGTCAGCGGCTTCAGCGCCTCGAACATCCCCGTTTCCCAGTCGATCAGCGTGCCGTAGCAGTCGAACGTCAGCGCCTTGAAGTCGGTGAGGTTCATGTTCGTCCTCCGTCAATATGCGTCGGGGCGGGAGGGATTTGGCATATTCTGCCGCCGATTGCAGCGCCCTTCCGCCGGGTTCGCAGAGAGTTTTGCCCGATTTCTCTGGAATGGTCGGCGCGAAGCTTGCAGGGCAAAGGCCGCGTTGTCCCGAACTTCGCCCTCCGGACGGCATAATCTGCCGCGCGCGGGGGCCGGGCGCGGCGGCCGGGGCTCTTGCGTCGCCGCGCCCGCGGGCTGATGACAGCAGGAGCGACCCGGTGGCTCACCGGGACAGGACAATCGGGTTTGCCGGCCCGCCGGGGAATCCTGCGATCGAGAGGACCTTAGATGGCTGATTTCGACCTTGTGGTGCGCGGCGGCACCGTTGGCACCGCCTATGAGATGTTCGAGGCCGATATCGGTGTGAAGGATGGCAAGATCGAAGCCATCGGCCGCAATCTCGGCGCGGGCAAGGAAGAGGTCTCGGCCAAGGGCAGGCTCGTCCTGCCGGGCGGCATCGACAGCCACTGCCACATCGAGGAAGTCGGCCAGGACGGCGGCGTCCAGGAGGAGAGCTTCGCGTCGGGCTCGGCCGCCGCGCTCGCGGGCGGCACGACCTCCTTCATCTGCTTCCTGCCGCAGTGGAAGGGCCACACCCTCGCCGAGAGCGCGCCGGGCTATGCCGATCGCGCCCGCCAGTCCCGCGCCGACTATTCGTTCCACCAGATCATCACCGACCCGACTCCGGAGGTGATGCAGAAGGAAGTGCCGGCGCTCGTCGCCAAGGGCGTGCGCAGCCTCAAGGTCTTCCTCACCTACGACCCGCTCCAGCTCACCGATTCGCAGTTCCTGGAGGTGCTCGCCACCGCCCGCCGCCTCGGCGCGATGGTGACGGTCCATTGCGAGAATTTCGACGCCATCGGCTGGCGCATCAAGGCGCTGCTGGCGGCCGGGAAGACCGATCCGCTGCAGCACGCCTGGGCCCGCCCGCCGCTCGTGGAGCGGGAGGCGACGCACCGCGCGATCGCGCTCGCCGAGCTCGTCGACCAGCCGATCCAGGTCTTCCATGTCTCCTGCGAGGAGGCGGCGGCCGAGATCGCCCGCGCCCGTGGCCGCGGCCTCAAGGTGTGGGGCGAGACCTGCCCGCAATATCTGACCCTCTCCCATGAGGACCTCGACCAGCCCGATTTCGGCGGCGCGAAGGCGGTCTGCTCGCCGGCGCTGCGCGAGAAGGGCGAGAATGAGCGCGTGTGGGCCCGCATCAAGGACGGCACGCTCGACATCGTGACGTCCGACCATTGCGGCTTCTCCTTCGCCACCGCCAAGCGCAATCCGGGCGCGAGCGGCTACGGCCAGGGCGGGGCGACGGCGCGCGCCGACGGGATGCCCGCCTTCAACGCAATCCCGAACGGCGTGCCCGGCATCGAGACGCGCCTGCCGGTGCTCTTCTCCGAGGGCGTCAGCAAGGGCCGCATCAGCGTCAACGAGTTCGTGCGCATCACGTCCGCGAACTCGGCCCGCCTCTTCGGCCTCGGCGGGCGCAAGGGAGCGATCGTGCCGGGGGCGGACGCCGACCTCGTGTTGTGGGATCCGGACGCCGAGCGCACGATCGAGGTCGCCAAGATGCACCAGGCGATCGACTACACGCCGTGGGAAGGGCTGGACGTGAAGGGCTGGCCGGTCGTCACCATCCGCCGCGGTGAGATCGCGATGCGCGATGGCGAGATTCTGGCAGCCCCCGGCTCCGGCACCTTCCTCGCCCGCGGCCCCTATGATTTCATCGCCCCCACCGGCACCGTGCCGGACGGGTTCGACGCGGCCGCCATCGGCTGACGCGCCGCCTCTGGCGATCGTCAGGGTCCGCCGCCTCTGGCGAGCGTCAGAGTCCGCCGCCCCTGGCGGCCGGCGCCGCGGCGCCCAATCTTAGACAGGCGGAGGGGGCGCCGTTCCCTCCGCGAAGACCCGCGCTTCCGCCTCCGGGCGGCGGCGCGCAAGAAAGCGACAAGAAGGGCCCTCATTCGTGAATGACGATCCTTACACGACCCTCGGCGTCACCAAGAGCGCGACCGGGGACGAGATCCGGAAGGCCTACCGCAAACTCGCCAAGCAGCTTCACCCGGACCTCAATCCGGGCGACACGGAGGCCGAGGAGCGTTTCAAGGCGGTCGCCGGCGCCTACCAGCTCCTGAGCGATGAAGAGAAGCGCGCCCGCTTCGACAAGGGCGAGATCGACGCATCCGGCAACGAGCGCGCGCCTCAATACGACTTCTATCGCCAGTATGCGGACGCCGACCAAGGCTACCGCTACGCCCGCTCCAGCGGCTACGACGACTTCACCGAGGGCGAGGACATCTTCGCCGACCTCTTCGGCCGCGGTCAGGGCGGCGGCGGCGGTCGCGGCGGGCAGCGCTTCAAGATGCGCGGCCAGTCGGTGCGCTACCATCTCGAGGTCGACTTCGTGGACGCCGCCAAGGGGGCGACGCGCCGCGTGACGATGCCGGACGGCAACGCCCTCGACATCACCATCCCGGCCGGCATCGCCGACGGTGGCACGCTGCGCCTCAAGGGCAAGGGCGGCCCCGGCATCAATGGCGGCCCGCCGGGCGATGCGCTGATCGAGATCAGCGTGACGCCGCACAAGGTTTTCGCGCGGGACGGGGACGACATCGTCGTCGAATTGCCGATCACGATCGACGAGGCGATCATCGGCGGAAAGGTCGAGGTGCCGACGATCGGGGGCACCGTGAAGATGAGCGTGCCGAAGCGATCCTCCAGCGGGGACGTCCTGCGCCTGCGCGGGCGCGGCATCCACGCCAAGGGGAAGACGCCCGGCAACCAGCGCGTGGTGCTCAAGATCGTGATGCCCGAGACGGTCGATCCCGAGCTCGAGTCCTTCATGGAGACCTGGCGCGAGAGCCACGCCTACAACCCGCGCGCCAAGCTGAAGGTGTCGTCATGATGCGATGGACAGCGGCCCAGATCGTCGCCGAGGTGGGTTCGGTGACCCACGAGCGACTGACCGTGATGGTGGAGAATGGCTGGGTGAGCCCGGCCATCGGCCCCGAGGGGCCGGCCTTCGACGTCCTCGACAAGGCGCGGATCCGGCTGCTCTGCCAGCTCAGCGACGACCTGGAGCTCGACGACGAGACGATGCCCGTCGTCCTCTCCCTCCTCGACCAGCTTTACGGTCTCCGGCGCGAGTTGAAGGCGATCGGCACCGCGATCGACCGGCAGCCGGAGAGCGTGAAGGCCGACATCCGCTCCGCCTACAAGGCCTTCCTCGACGAGTAGGGCTCAGGCCGGCTGGAGCGGGTCGCTCGTCGCGAGGGTCTCGAGGATCGGGCAGTCCGGCCGGTCGTCGCCGTGGCAATTGTGGGCGAGGTGCTCGAGCGTGTCGGCCATCGCCTTCAGCTCCGCGATGCGCGTGTTCAGATCGTCGACATGGCGCATCGCGAGGGCCTTCACGTCCGCGCTCGCCCGGCTCCGGTCGCGCCAGAGGGCGAGGAGGGCGGAGATCTCCTCCATCGAGAAGCCGAGGCTGCGGGCGCGGCGGATGAAGGTCAGCGTGTTGATGTCCGCCGGCGAATAGCGGCGGTAGCCGGAGGCGGACCGGTCCGGCTTCGCGATCAGCCCGATCTCCTCATAATAGCGGATCATCTTGGCGGAGACGCCGGATGCGGCGGCAGCGTGGCCGATATTCATGCCGTCCTCCTATCGCGCCGGGGCGAGGGGGCCGACCGAGGGCGGCGCCGCAACCTCGGGCGGGGCAAAGCGCTTGAGGCGCAGCGCGTTGCCGACCACGAACACGTCCGACAATGCCATCGCGGCGGCGCCGAACATTGGCGAGAGCAGGATCCCGAACGAGGGGTAGAGCACCCCGGCCGCGACCGGCACCAGCGCCACATTGTAGGCGAAGGCCCAGAAGAGGTTCTCGCGGATATTGCGGATCGTGGCGCGCGAGAGCGCGATCGCGGTCGGCACGGCGCGCAGATCCCCCGACATCAGCACCACGTCCGCGGCCTCGATCGCGATGTCCGTGCCGGAGCCGAGCGCGATGCCGACATCGGCCTCCGCGAGCGCCGGCGCGTCGTTGATGCCGTCGCCGACGAAGGCGACCCGCCCGCCCGCCGCCCGCAGCGATTTCAGCGCGTCCACCTTGCCACCCGGCAGCACCTCGGCGACGACGGTGTCGATCCCGAGGGAGCGGGCGATCGCGTCCGCCGTCGCGCGATTGTCGCCGGTGATCATCGCGACCTTGAGGCTCATCGCGTGGAGGGCGGCGATCGCAGCGGGGGTCGTGTCCTTGATCGGGTCGGCGACCGCGATGATCGCGGCGAGGCGCCCGTCGACGGCGGCGTAGAGGGGCGACTTGCCCTCCGCCCCCATCTTGGCCGCCTCCTCGGCGAGCGGCGACACGTCGAGCCCGAGGCGCGCCATGTAGCGGTCGGCGCCGACGGCGACGGTGCGCCCGTCCGCCGTCGCGGTGACGCCGAGGCCCGGCATCGCCTCGAACGCGGCGGCGGCTGGCACCGCGACGCCCTCTGCCCGCGCCGCGGCGACGATCGCCTCCGCGATCGGATGCTCGGACGAGGCTTCGACGGCGGCGACGAGGGCGAGCACCTCGCCGCGCGTCAGGGCGCCCGTCACGGTGAGGTCGGTCAGTTCCGGCGCGCCCTTTGTCAGCGTGCCGGTCTTGTCGAGCGCGACCACCGAGGCCCCGCGCAGCGACTGGAGCGCGTCGCCGCGGCGGAAGAGGATGCCGAGCTCGGCCGCGCGGCCGGTCGCGACCATGATCGAGGTGGGCGTTGCGAGCCCCATCGCGCACGGGCAAGCGATGATGAGAACGGCGACGGCGTTCACCAGCGCGTAGCTGATGTCAGGCCCCCAGATCGCCCAGACGACGAACGTGCCGAGCGCGATCGCCATGATCACGGGCACGAACACCGCCGTCACCTTGTCGACCATCGCCTGGATCGGGAGCTTCGACCCCTGCGCGCTCTCCACCATCGCGATGATCTGCGAGAGCACCGTGTCCGCACCGACCTTGGTGGCGCGGAAGGAGAAGGCACCGGTCTTGTTGACGGTGCCGCCGACGACCGCGTCGCCGACGCCGCGCGCGACCGGGACGGGCTCGCCGGTGATCATCGACTGGTCGATGAAGCTTGACCCCTCCGTGACGATGCCGTCGACCGGCAACCGCTCGCCGGGCCGCACGAGGACGACGTCGCCGACGACGACCTCGCCGAGCGGCACCTCGGCCGGCGTCCCGTCGCGCATGACCCGCGCCGTCTTCGCCTGGAGGCGCATCAGGCGGCGGATCGCCTCGCCGGTGCGCCCGCGCGCCCGCACCTCGATGAGGCGGCCGACGAGGATCAGCGTCACGATCACCGCCGCCGCCTCGAAATAGACGTGCGCCGTCCCCTCCGGCATGAGCGCCGGCAGGAAGGTCGCGACGACGGAATAGGCCCAGGCCGCGCCGGAGCCGATCGCGGTGAGGGCGTTCATGTCGGGCGCGCCGTGGAGGAGGGCGGGGATGCCCTTCCGGAAGAAGCGCAGGCCCGGCCCGAAGAGGACGAGCGTCGTCAGCGCGAACTGGATGAGGCGGTTCGCCTCGGTGCCGATCTGCTGGTGGATGATGTGGCCGAAGCCGGGGATCACATGGGCGCCCATCTCCAGCACGAAGACGGGGAGGGTGAGGACGAAGGCGAGGAGGGCGGCGTTGCGCAGCGCCTTCTGCTCGGCCTCCTGCCGCGCCGTGCCGTCGTCCGCGCCGCGCTCGGCCGTGATCGTGCGGGCGTCGTAGCCGGCCCGGTCGATCGCCGCGATCAGCGTCGCGGCCGGAACCGCGCCCGCGATATGGCGGACCTCGGCCCGCTCGGTCGCAAGGTTCACCGACGCGCCGATCACCCCCGGCACCGCCGCGAGCGCCTTCTCGACGCGTGAAACGCAGGAGGCGCACGTCATCCCTTCGACGGAGAACCGTGTCGTGTCCTCGGCGACGTCGAAGCCGGACTGCTCCACCGCCTCTTTCAGGATCGCGGGGTCGACGTCGCCGACGATGTGGGCGCGCTCGGTCGCAAGGTTGATCGCGACGGCGTCGACGCCCGGCAACTTCGACAGCGCCCGCTCCACCCGGCCGACACAGGAGGCGCACGTCATCCCCTCGATCCGAAGGTCGACGCTGCTCTCCGCGGCGGGACGGGCGCGTTGGGCGGATGCACTCACGGGGGACTCCTCTCAGGCGACGGGCACTGAGGAGGAGATAAGGGTTCCCATGATGGGAAGGTCAATGCCTCGATGCCCTCTTGACCTTCCCACGGTGGGAAACTCCACATGTGATCGAAATCCAATGTGGGAGTATCGACGATGTTCACCCTGACCGTGCCGGACATGCATTGCGGCGGATGCGTGCGCAGCGTGACGCGCGCGCTGACCCGTCTCGACGGCGAGGCGAAGGTCGAGGCCGATCCCGGCACGCACGAGGTCAAGGTCGCGACGAGCGCGGACCTCTCGGCCGTCCTCGACACGCTGGCGGCGGCCGGCTTTCCGGCGAAGGCCGGCTGACGGGACCGGGCGGGGCGGCGCGGCGGCCCGTCAGGCCGCGTGCCAGCCCCGCTCCGACAGGGGCCGGTCCGGCGCTTCGATCGTGATGAAGCTCGCAAGGTCCGGCCCGAAGGTCGGCAGCGCCATCGGGCAGCGCACGCCCGGCAGGAAGCGCACGTCGAAGAGCTCGCGGATGTCGCCCTCGAGGCGGAGCCACTCCACGATGTCGCCGGTGCGCGTGTTGATGATCTGGAGCCCGCACCAGGCCTCGCCCTTGCGGCTGTCGATCTCGTCCTGAAGGGGGAGGCCGGAGAAGACGCCCTCGGTGCGCGCGAGCGACAGGCCGACGACGGCGTGGCCCGCATGGAAGGAGAGGCCGCGCAGGAAGCCGGGGCAGAAGGCGACGCGCTCGCGCGAGCCGCTCTCCCGGTCGATCCGCGTCAGATACCCGTTGCCCGAATCCAGCACCCACAGCGCCCCGTCATGGATGCGCGGCGAGTGGGGCATCGACAGCCCCTCGGCGACGATCGCGTCCGTCTCGACATCGACGATCACGCCCCCGTCGCGGCGATGGCTGCGCCATCCGTCGACGATGTCGGTGGTGGCGACGCAGGTGACGTAGCGCGGCACGCCATTCTCCATCGCGAGCCCGTTGAGGTGGCAGCGATCCTCCGGCGCGAGGCGGGAGATGAAGGGCGGCCGCCAGACCGGCTTGAACGAGTGGACGACGCTGTCCGTCGCGAGGCAGGAATATTTGGTGTTCGCGAAAATGAGCCGGCCGGCGGTGTCGATGCCGAGCTCGTGAACGTCGAGGTCGGCGACGGTCTGGCCGCGGCGCGGGACGTAGAGCTTGTCGAAATGGTCGTTGGCGCGCTCGTGCGGCGCGAGCACGTTCTCGAAGCGCCAGATCTGCGCGAGGCCTGCGAGGAGGAGGCGCTGCTGGTCGCCGATCAGCCCCATCGCCCGCACGAAATTGCGCTGATGCAGCGAGAGCGAGCCGTTCGGCATCGTGCCGACGAGGAAGAGCTGGCCGGTCTGGTAGGAGGTGAAGGCGAGCGAGCAATTGTGCATCGCGAGCCATTGGGAGAAGCCGCGCGAGCAGGTGATCTTGGTCTCGATCCGCTGGGGCTGGCCGGGAGCGGCGGCGGGAAGGTCGGCCGGAGCGGGCGCGGCGGCGGCATCGGCGACGGTCTCGATCGCCTCTTTCGTTTCGTCGGTCATGTCCCTCGGCTTGCGGCTCGTCGACGGTCGGCCGGAAGGCCGTTGGAAGAATCAAGTGAGACCGTAGCCCAACTTGCCCCATCCGCCATGCCCGGATTGTGGCCCGTCCCAGCCGGAGTTGCCGCCGGAACGGGCTTTGCGCCGTCGCCGCTCAGGCGGCCTCGGTCGACGCGGCCGTGGCGCGCACTTCGCGGACCCGGCGGGCGATCTCGTCGAGATGGCGCTCGCACGTGCCGCAGCAGCCGCCCCAGATGTCCATGTGGGGGTAGCGGGCGGCGACGCTCGCCATCTCGTGGCCGAGCGCGACCGGGTCGCCTTCTTCCAGGTGCCCGAGCTTGCAGAGCGCGATCTTGTCCATCTTCGCGGCGTTCGGCCGGATCGAGCGGATGCGGGTGATCCAGGATCCGGGAGTGAGGGCCGGCTCGAACTCGATCGGGTGCGAGCAGTTCACCGCGTAGAAGGCCGGATAGGCGTCCGTCTCCCGGTCGAGCCGCTCCACCGCCTCCGAAAGGGCGTAGCCGGAGGAGAGGCGCGAGTCGGACGCCAGCGAGAAGGACACCGCGATCGGCACGTCGAGGGCCTTCGCCGCGGCGACGACGCCCGCCGCCTCGACCGGGTTGTTGAACGTCATCGCCCAGGCAAGGTCCACTTCCGCCCGCTTCAGCGTGGCGAGCTGCACCGCGTGATAGTCCGTCGCCTGCGCCGCGCTCATCGTCTGGTTCAGCCGGTAGGCGTCGCCGCGCGGGCCAACATAGCCGACGATGCACGCCTCGGGGATCTCGCGCCGGTATTCGTGCGCCATCTCCTTCAGGAAGGCGATCGCGCCGAGATTGGCCTCGGCAAGCCCCTCGGCCGAATAGCCGAGCAGGGCGCCCCAGTCGGGGCTCGCCCGATAGTCGAACCCGCCGATGAGGGCGGCCATCCCGTTCTGCGCGACGACATCGAGATAGCGGCGGTACATGTCCCGGATGATGGTCCGGGAGGCCGGGTTCTCCAGCAGCGGGAACACCGCGAAGTGGGGGAGATCCTGGCCCCATTTGTACATGATCTCGGTCTCGATGCCGCCCTCGGTGAGCCACAGGCGGTCGGGGCGGGGGTCCGGAAATCGGCTCATGGTGCATCCTCCTTCGTTGTGACCCGGAGGATGGTGACGGGCCGGGGCGCGATCCACTGGACTTGCGGTACAGTTCGCGCCCGCGCGCCGCTGCCGGGTTGCGCGGGCGCGGCGGCGACCCCATCAAGAGCGGGAGGCTCTGGAGGGGGCGATGGCAGACGGGCGCAACACACGCGAGCGGATCCTCGACATCGCCGAGGCCGGCATCCTCGCCAAGGGCTTCGGCGCGACCTCGATCGAGGAGATCATCGCCGAGGCCTCGATCACGAAGAGCGGCTTCTTCTACCATTTTCGCGACAAGAACGAGCTCGCCCGCGCCCTCCTGCAACGCTATCTCGACACCGAAGAGGGGATCCTCGACGACATTTTCGCGCGCGCCGCGGCCGTCGAAACCGACCCGCTGGACCGCTTCCTCCTGGGGCTCCGGCTTTTCGCCGAGATGATGGCGGACCTGCCGAACGGGCATCCGGGCTGCCTCGTCGCGACCGTGTGCTACTCGGAACGCATGTTCGACCGCGAGGTGCGCGAACTGAACCGCACCGCGGTCCTCACCTGGCGCGCCCGCTTCCTCGCCATGTTCGAGGCGATCGCGGCCGTCCACCCGCCGCGCGAGCCGGTCGACCTGCGCGCCCTCGCCGACATGGTGTCGAGCACGGTGGAAGGGGGGATCGTCCTCTCGAAGGCCATCACGGAGCCGGCGGTCCTGTCGGAGCAGATCCTGCTCCTGCGCTCCTATGTGGGGCTTCTCTTCGCCCCCGGCGCCGCCGCGCGCTGACGGGGCGGCGCGCCGTCAGACGACGTGGCGCACGCGCTCCCAGGTCTTCATCATGTGGTCGTAGAGGACGTTGCCGAGCGCCTCGCCGTCACGCGCCTTCAGCGCCTCGATCATCGCCTCGTGCTCGACCACGGCGTCGGCCCAGCCCTGCGGCTCCTGGTTGCCGATGAAGCGTATCCGCTTCAGCCGCGCCTGGATGCTCGCCTGCGTCTCCAGAAGGGTCGGGTTGCCCGGCAGCGCCGAGATCATGGAATGGATCTGCTGATTCGCCTTGTAGTAGGGCAGGCGGTCGCGGCGGGCGTAGAAGTGCATCATCTCGTCATGCTTGGCGAAGATCGCGGCGATGTCCGCATCCGAGCCGCGCTCGCACCCGAGACGGCCGGCGAGCCGCTCGAGGTCGGCGAGCACCTCCAGCATGTGGAAAATGTCCTGCGAGCCGAGAGCGCGCACGACCGACCCGCGTGAGGGGCGCGTGTCGATGAGGTTTTCCGCCGCCAGCGTGCGCAACGCCTCGCGCAGCGGCGTGCGCGACACGCCGAGCTGCTCGACGAGCTGCGCCTCGCTGATTCGCGCGCCGGGCGCGAGATGGCCCTCGATGATCATGTCCCGGACGCGCTCCGTCACCTGCTCGTGCAGTGTTCTGCGCAGGATTGGCGCGGCCGAAGGCGCCTGATCGATCTCGGTCGACACCGACTTTCACTCCCTCAGACGACGACGTTCGCAACGATAGAGCGAAAGAACCCCTCTTGCACATCCCGAATTTTGTGTTTTGTATACTGCATTCTAACGAGGTGCGAATGCCCCATAAACCGATCATCGCCTTTGCCATCGGCGACCCAGCAGCCATCAGCCCCGAACTCGCCGTGCGCGTCCTCGCCAAGCACGACGAGGAGAGCGCGACGCTTCTCGTCCTCGGTGACGCGCGCGTCCTCGATCGCGGGCTCCTCCACGCCAACCTCGAAGATGCGGGCCTCGCCGGCACCATTGCGCGCGTGCGCCCCGAGGATATCGGGACAGCGCGGCCGACCCGGTCGGTCTTCGTCGACCTCGCCAATTGCGAGCTGGACGATGTCGAGATCGGTGTCGCGAGCGTCACTGGCGGCCGCGCCACGCTCGACAATTTCCGCGTCGCGCTGACGGCGGCCAACGAAGGCTTCGCCGACGCCGTCTATTTCACGCCCTTCAACAAGCACGCGATGCGGCTTGGCGAGGGCAACTATGTGGACGAGATCGGCTTCGTGAACCGGACCATCGGGGCCGAGCGCTCCGGCTCCGAGTTCAACGTGCTCGACGAGGTCTGGAATGCGCGCGTCACCTCGCACATCCCGCTCGCGAAGGTCGCCGAATCGCTGAACACCGACCGCATCTTCCGCGCCCTCCAGCTCACCACCGAGGTGATGGAAGGGGCCGGCATCCAGCGCCCGCGCATCGGCGTCGCCGCGCTGAACCCGCACGCCGGTGACGGCCGCAATTTCGGCACCGAGGACGAGGACATCATCTTCCCCGCGGTCGAGCGCGCGAAGGCGCACCAGCTCGCGGTCGAGGGGCCGATCCCGTCCGACACCGTGTTCGTGCGCGCCGTGAAGGGCGAGTTCGACGCCGTCCTCACCATGTTCCACGACCAGGGCCAGATCGCGATGAAGCTCATCGGCTTCGATCGCGGCGTGACGTTGATCGCGGGCTACCCGTTCCCGATCGCGACCCCCGCCCACGGCACCGCCTACGACATCGCCGGCAAGGGCATCGCCAATGACGGCGCGGCGCTGAAGGCGATCGAGCTCGCGACGCGGCTTGCCCGCCCGGCCTCGGAGGCCCCCGAGATCACCAAGACCTTTGCCGACGCCGTTCAGGGAACGCGCGCCGCCGCAGCCAACGCTTCGATTTCGGAAGGCGCACCCGTGCACTGACCGCCGCCCACTCGACCGAAGAAGAAGCAAAAAACCGGAGGAGACATCGAGATGAAGACGACCCTGAAGACGATTTTGCTCGGCGCGGTGGCGCTTGGGCTCGGCACCGGCGCCGCACTCGCCGAATACCCGGAGCGCCCGGTCACCGTGATCGTGCCCTGGGGCGCGGGCGGCGGCACCGACACCGTGACGCGCATCCTCGCGGCGGGCCTGGAGCAGGAGCTCGGCCAGCCGATCAACGTCGTGAACCGCACCGGCGGCAACGGCGTCGTCGGCCACATGGCGATCGCGAACGCCAAGCCCGACGGCTACACGATCGGCGCCTGCACGCCGGAAGTCTCCTACTTCAAGACGCTCGGCCTCTCCGACCTGACGCTCGACGATTTCACCATCATCTCGCGCATGGCGACGATCCCGGCGGGCCTCACCGTCAAGACCGGCTCCTATGACAATGCCGAGGCGCTGATCGAGGCGATCAAGTCCGAGCCGGCCGGCACCTTCTCCTCCTCGGGCTCCGGCGTCGGCGGCACCTGGCACATGGCCGCGGGCGGCCTGTCCGAGGCGCTCGGCCAGCCGGCGACCAAGATCAAGTTCATCCCGTCCCAGGGCGGCGCGCCGGCGCTTCAGGATCTCGTCGCGGGCGGCATCAACCTCTTCACCGGTTCGCCGATCGAGGCGCAGACGCTCGCCGACGCGGGCGAGGTGACGGTCCTCGCCGTCCTCAGCGACGAGCGCCTCTCCTCGATGCCCGACGTGCCGACGCTGAAGGAAGCGACCGGCGTCGACTACGAGATCAAGAACTTCTTCTCGCTCTGCGCCCCCGCCGGCATCCCGGCCGAGGTGACCGCGAAGCTCGAACAGGCGGGCGGCGTCGCCCATGCCGGCGACGCGGTCCAGTCCGCCCTCAAGGAGCGCGGCATCACCCCGGTCTGGGACGGCTCGGAGAAGGCGACCGCCGCGGTGCAGAGCTTCGCCGAGAACGCCAACCAGATCCTCACCAATCTCGGCGTCGCGAAGTAGAGCCATGCGGCTCGATGATCGTGTCATCGGAGGCGTCGCCGCACTGGGCGGCGGCGCCTACGCCGCCGTCGCCTTCGGCCTCCCGACCCTCCCGGGCCAGCCTTACGGCCCGGGCTTTTTCCCGTCGATCATCGGCGTCGCGATGACGCTCGCCGGCGTCGGCCTCCTGGTGCGCGGTTTCCGCGCCGCCGGCCGGACGTCCGCGATGGCGACGGCGGGGGCGGGTGCAGGCGGGGAGAGCGAAGAGGCGGGCACCGGGTTCCCCACCATCGGCGGGATCGCGCGCTATCTCGCCGTCCTCGCGGCGGTGATCTTCTACATCCTCGCCTCGCCGCATGTCGGGTTCGTCATCGCCGCCTTCGTGATCATGGTGGCGCTCGCGCTCGCCTTCGGGGAGGGGGTCGTGCGCGCGGTCATCGTCGCGCTTGCCGTCACCATCCTCCTCGCCGTGCTGTTCGGCCACCTCCTCAGGGTGCCGCTGCCGCCGGGCCCCATCGGCTTTTTGTGAAGGTTTGCCCGTGATCGATCAAATCTTCGCCGCGGTCGCCATCGTCGCCGACCCGCAGGTGCTCCTCACCATCCTCGCGGCGGCGGTGATGGGGATGATCATCGGCGCGATCCCCGGCCTCACGGCCGTCATGGGCGTCGCGCTCCTCGTCCCGCTCACCTTCTTCATGGAGCCGATCCCGGCGGTTGCGGCCATCGTCGCGCTTGCCGCGACCGCGATCTTCGCGGGCGACGTTCCGGGCGCGCTCCTGCGCATGCCCGGAACGCCGGCCTCGGCCGCCTATGTCGACGAGGCCTACGCGCTGACGCGCGCCGGCAAGCCCCAGGTGGGGCTCGGCCTCTGCCTCGGCGCGGCGGTGATCGGCGGGCTCGTCGGCACCTTCATCCTCATCGTCGCGGCGCCGCTTCTGGCCCGTGTCGCGCTCGGCTTCTCCACGGTCGAATATTTCTGGCTCTCGCTCCTCGGCCTCACCTGCGCGGCCTTCATCGCGGCGGGCGACCCGATCAAGGGCCTCATCTCGCTGCTCTTCGGGCTGATGTGCGCGACGGTCGGCATCGACCCGGCCTCGGGCAATCTGCGCTACACGATGGGGTCGGTCGACCTCATGGGCGGGATCAACATGATCCCCGCGATGATCGGCCTCTTCGCCGTCTCCGAGATCCTGCGCCAGGCGCTCTCGCGCGACGGGCGCGGGGCGGCCGAGCCGGTGACCGAGGTGCGCAGCGTCCAGCACGGGCTCGGCCAGCACCTTTGGCGCCTCCGGGGCAACGTCGCGCGCGGCTCGCTCGTCGGCACCATCATCGGCGCGCTGCCGGGGGCGGGGGCCGACATCGCGGCCTGGGTCGCCTACGCCGTCTCGCGCCGCTTCTCGAAGACCCCGGAGCGCTTCGGCAAGGGCCACGACGAGGGGCTCGCCGAGGCGGGCGCGGCGAACAATGGCGCGCTGTCCGGCGCGTGGGTGCCGACGCTCGTCTTCGGCATTCCGGGCGATTCCATCACCGCCATCGTGATCGGCGTCCTGATCCTCAAGGGTCTCGATCCGGGTCCGACGATCTTCCTGCGCCAGCCGGAACTCGTCTACGCGATCTTCCTCACCTTCATCCTCGCGAACCTCGTCCTGTGGCCGCTCGGCTGGCTCCTCATCCGCTTCGCGCGCCACATCGTGCGCGTGCCGCGCTCGCTCCTGCCGCCGATCGTCCTCGTCACCTGCATCATCGGCTCCTACGCCATCAACAACTCGCTGTTCGATGTCGGCGTGATGCTGGTCTTCGGGATCATCGGGTGGATCTTCGAGGAGAACGGCATCCCCGTCGCCCCCGCGATCCTCGCGATCGTCCTCGGCGGCACGGTCGAGTTCAACTTCACCACGACGATGCTGAAGGCCGATGGCGATCTCCTCGCCTTCTTCGCCCGCCCCGTCGCGGCGGGGCTCGGGGTGGTCACCCTCATCATCTGGATCTTCACCGCCTGGCGTGCCTGGCAATCGCGGCGTCCGTCGCCGCCACTCGTCGAGGCCGCCGGCGGCGACTGACCCCCGCGCGGCCCAACTTCAAACAAAACCGGGAGGAACAATCGACATGATCGACCGTCGCCAACTCATGATCGCGAGCGCGATCGTCGCCGGGGCGTGCGCCGCCGGCGCGCCGGCCCTCGCGCAGGACGTGACCCTGCGCTTCGGCCACTATGCCGCCCCCGCCGACACCGCCCACAAGGCGGCCGAGCGCTTCGCCGAACTCGTCGCCGAAAAGAGCGGCGGCGCGATGGCGATCGAGGTCTTCCCGGCGGGCGAGCTCGGCAACAGCCCGACCATGCTCGAAGGCGCGCGCCTCGGCACGATCGACCTCGTCCTCACCGGCAACCCGTACTTCACGGGCTTCGCCCCCGTCCTCAACCTCCTCGACCTGCCCTTCCTCTTCGAGAGCGACGCGCACGCCTACGCCGTTCTCGACGGCGAGGTCGGCCAGGCGCTGATGGACGCGATCCGTCCGTCCGGCCTCCAGGGCCTCGCCTTCTGGGAGCTCGGCTTCCGCAGCCTCACCAACAATGTGCGCCCGATCCGCGAGCCGGCCGACCTCAAGGGTCTGAAGCTGCGCACGACGCCGAACCCGGCCCACATCAAGGCCTTCGAGACGCTCGGCGCGAACCCGACCCCGATGCCTTTCACCGAAGTCTATGCCGCGCTCCAGACCGGCACGATCGACGGGCAGGAGAACCCGGTGAACCACATCTACGCCTCCAAGCTCCAGGAGGTGCAGAAATACCTGTCGCTCACCGAGCACGCCTACACGGCCGCCCCGCTCGTCATGAACGCGATGCGCTTCAACAGCCTCACCGACGAGCAGAAGCAAATCCTCCACGAGGCCGCCCTCGAGGCCGCCGCCTATGAGCGCCAGCTCAATGACGAGGAGGAGGCCGGCAGCCTCGAAGGGATGCGCGCCGCGGGGATGGAGATCATCGAGGACCCGGACCGCGAGGCCTTCCGCGACGCCGTCGCGGACGTCACGCGCGCGGCCTATGTCGCCGAGCACGGTTCCGAGCTCCTCGACAAGGCCATCGCCGCGGCCAAGGACTGAGCCGCAGCGCCGACACACGCCAAGCCATGCTTCCCGCCATTCAACGGTTCGATCAGGTCCTGCGCACGGCCGTGCGCTGGACCGCGGGCGGCCTTCTCCTCGCCGTGACGGTGCTCGCGGTGGTGCAGGTCTTCGCCCGCTATGTCCTCAACGATTCCATCGTCTGGGGGGAGGAGATGATCCGTCTCCTTTATGTGTGGCTTGTGCTCGTCGCGGCGACCGCGGCCCCGCACATGCGCATCGGCCTTCTGGCCGATGCCGCGACCGGCGTGCTCGGCTTCGTGCTCGCCTCGGTCCGCGTCGCGATCATGATCGCGCTTCTCCTCCTCCTCGTGCGCGGCGCGCTGACGCTGAATGCGAGCTTCGGGGGGGACCGCTACGTGACGCTCGGCATCACCAAGTCCTGGTATTGGAGCGGGGCGATCGTGTGCGGGATCCTGTGGATCGTGCTCCTCGTCACCGGCCTCCTGTCGCGCCGTGAGGAGACGGTCGAATGATGGTCGCCCTTCTCTTCGGCTCGATGATCGTGCTCGCCCTCATCGGCATCCCGCTCGTCTTCTCGATCCTCGGGGCGAGCGTCCTCACGATCCTCGTCGCCCGGCCCGAGATGCCGCTCGTCCTCGTCACCCAGCTCTTCATGAACGGGATGGACGCCTTCCTGCTGCTGGCGATCGGTTTCTTCTTCCTCGCGGGCGAGTTGATGAACCGGGGCGGCATCACGCGCCGCATCGTCGCCTTCGCCGACGCGCTCGTCGGCCATGTGCGCGGCGGGCTCGCGCAGGTGAACATCCTGTCGAGCCTCTTCTTCTCCGGCATCTCGGGCTCCGCCGTCGCCGACACCGCCGCCGTCGGCTCGGTCATGATCCCCTCCATGAAGGAGAAGGGCTATGGCGCGGCCTTCTCGGCCGCCGTCACCCAGGCCTCCTCCGTCGTGGGCCCGATCATCCCGCCCTCAATCCCGATCATCATCTACGCGCTGCTCGCCCAGCAATCGGTCGGCGCGATGTTCCTCGCCGGGATCGTGCCCGGCATCGTCATCGGCATCTGCCTGATGATCTGCGTCTTCATCATCGCCTCGCGGCAGAGCTTCCCGCGCTCCGAGCGCGCCTCGCTGAAGACGATCATTCTGACCGGCAAGGACGCGCTGCTGGCGCTCTTCGCCCCCATCATCGTCGTCGGCGGCATCCTCGGCGGGGTGATGACGGCGACCGAGGCGGGGGCGATCGCCTGCCTCTATGCCGCCATCGTGGGGGCCTTCTATTTCCGCGAGCTCACCTGGGGCGGCTTCTGGCGCGCGCTCTGCGATGCGGCGGAGGGGACGGCGACGATCCTCGTCATCGTCGGCGCCTCGGCGCTCTTCGCCTGGATCGTCGCGGACCTGCGCGTCAGCCGCTCGGTCGTCGAGATGATCACCTCGGTCAGCGACAGCCCGCTCCTCTTCCTGCTCTTCGTGAACCTCTTCGCGCTGCTCCTCGGGCTCTTCCTCGACCCGCTCGCCGCTCTCGTGATCCTCGTGCCGATCCTCCTGCCGGCGGCGACGCAGCTCGGCATCGACCCGATCCATTTCGGCATCGTCCTCGTCTTCAACCTGATGATCGGCCTCACGACCCCGCCGGTCGGCTACCTCATCTACCTCTCCGCCCGGATCGCAAACGAGCGGCCCGAGCGGGTGATGCGGGCCTCGATCCCGTTCATCCTCGCCCTCTTCGCCGCGCTCGCGATCCTGACCCTCGTGCCGGCGATCACCACGACGCTTCCCGCCCTCTATCAAGGATGACCCCGATGCGGCCCCGTATCATCGACCTGTCGATGCCGGTCCTCGACGACCATTTCCGCTGGCCCGCGCCGCGCGTGGTCACGGGCGACTATTCCGACAAGGCGCCCTTCCAGATCACGAAGATCACCCTCTCGGTCCACTCCTTCACCCACGTCGACGCGCGCCGCCACATGCTGCCGGACGCGCCGACCATCGAGGCGACCCCGCCCGAGGACGTCGCCGGGCCCGCCTTCGTCGTCGACCTCACCGATATCGCGCCGAACACGGAGATCCCGGCCGAGCGGATGGAGCGCGCGCTCGAAGGGCACGGCGACGAGGCGATCCTCCTCATGAAGAGCGCCTGGGACGAGAAGCGCGACTGGCGCACGCCCGAATATTGGCGCGAGGCGCCCTATATCGGCCGTCCCGCGGCCGAGGTGATCGCGGCGCGGAAGCCCAAGGCGATCGCGTTCGATTTTCCGCAGGACTACACGATCCGCCTCAACCTCGACGGGATCATCCCGCCGATGCCGGAGCACACGACCCACGACATCCTCCTGAGGAACGGGGTCACGCTGATCGAGTATCTCGTGAATGTCGGCAAGGTGCCGGGGCCGCGGACGTTCCTGTGCGCGCTGCCGATCAAGATCGACAAGGCGGACGGGGCGCCGGCCCGCGTGGTCGCGATGGAAGGGATCGTCTGAGGCTTGGCTTGCGGCGCGGCCTTTGGGGCCGTGCCATGCGCTCCCTCTGACTGCGATGCTCCCGCGGAGCGGGGCGAGCCTCAAGGCACGCTGCGCTCTTCGGCCTTGACCCTCGCCCCGCTCCGCGGGGTCCTGGAGGTGTCGGCTCCGCCGGAACGTCGCTTTTGGGAAGACGCGCCTCCGGCGGGTCTTCCACCGGAACGGGAGGGGGCGGCGGCCATTGGCGCCGCCTTTTTTGTTGGGCGGTCGTGAAGGGGGGCTTCAGCGAACGCGCATGCCGGTCGCGGTGTCGAAGTGGAGGGGGGTGTCGAATTTCGGGAGCGGTGCGTCCTGCGCGCTGATCGCGACGCCGTGCGGCCAGTCGGGCGGGCAGATCGCGATATAGCGGGCGTAGCCGCCGAGACCGCCGCCGAATTTCGGATAGCCGATGATGACGAGCGCGCCCGTCTCCGGCACCGCGTCGAGATGGGCGACGCCCTCGGCCTGCGCGAAGCCGTTGTGCATCAGCCAATATTCACCCTCGAGGGTGGGGGTGGAATCGGTGTCGAGCGGCTCGTGCCCGTGGAAGAGGATGTGGCGCTCATTGTGCAGGAATTTCAGCGCGTCGAGGCCGACCTGCGGGAATTCCTTGAGCGTCGCGAGGGCGGGGTCGGGCCAGGCCTTCGACCAGTCCGAGCGCACGAAGACGACCGACCCCTCGGGGATCCGGCCGTGCTCGGTCTCCCATGCCTCGATGTCGGCGACCGAGAGGGCGTAGTTCGGATTGCTCTTCAGCTGCTCCACGATCGAAATGACGACGAGGGGGCGGATCGCGTAGGTCGGCGGCAACTCGTCGATCGCGGCATATTCGGGCGCCCAGTGGGCCGGCGGGTCGAGCTGGGTGCCGAGCTGGTCGGTCCTCAGTGTGTACTCCGTCGCCTCGAAGCCGTGCGTCTCGTAGGTGTAGATGTCGCCCTTCTTCACGTACCCCTCGATGTCGACGCCGGCGCGCGCCGGGCCGAAGGTCGAGGGGGCGAAGCCCGCCCAGACGGGGATCGTCGGCGTGATCGTATGGGTGAGGTCGACATATTTGGCGCCCTTCAGCGCCTCGTCATAGACCGACCAGAGGCTCTTGTCGTCGGCCGCCCGCGCGCCGCTCGCGGCGGCGATGGCGAGGCCCGCGAGGAGGCCGGCAATGATGGCCGGGTTCCGCTGTCCGAGGATTGGCATAGTCCCCTCCTTCCGCGCGCGGCGGCCGGACGGCCGCGCCGCGCCTTGTGATGAGGGGGGAGCCTGCCACCGGCGCTGCCTCGCGGCAACGGCGGCGGGCTCAGCGATAGTCGATGCGCGGGTCGATATAGGCGTAGAGCACGTCGACGGTGAGGTTGATCGCGACGTAAAGGACGAGGATCACGAGGATGCATCCCTGGATGAGGGGATAGTCGCGCGTGCTGATCGCCTGGATGAGGAGACGGCCGAGCCCCGGATAGGTGAAGACCGCCTCCGTCACCACCGCCCCGCCGATGAAGCCCGCCATCATCAGCCCCACGATCGTGATGAAGGGGAGGAGGGCATTGCGCATCAGGTGGACCCAGACGATCTGGCGCTCCGGCAGGCCCTTCGCGCGGGCCGTGCGCACATAGTCGGCGCGAAGCTCCGTCACCAGCGAGGCGCGCAGGAAGCGGGCGAGGATCCCCGAGACGTAAATGCCGAGCGTGACGGCGGGGAGGATGAGGTTGCCGAGCGCGCGCACCGGATCCTCCCAGATCGCGACATAGCCGGAGGCCGAGGGAAGCCAGCGCAGCTCCACCGCGAAGAGGAGGATGAGGAGGATGCCGAGCCAGAAGGTCGGCACGCCGAGTGCGAGCGCGCTCCATCCCGACAGGATCCGGTCGAGCCAGGTGCCGGGGTGCAGCGCGCTCGCGATCGCGACCGGGATGCCGAGAATGAGGGCGACGATGGTCGCGGCGACCGCGAGGTGGAGGGTCGCCGGCAGGCGCTCGCCGATCAGCTGGAGGACCGGCGCGCGGCCATAATAGGAGTTGCCGAGATTGCCGGTGAGGGCGTTGCCGAGCCAGTCGACATATTGAACCACCACCGGCCGGTCGAGGCCGTATTGGGCGGTGACGGCGGCGATCTGCTCGGGCGTCGCGTTCTCGCCGACGATCGCGGCGACCGGGCCGCCGGGGACGGCGTACATCATCGCCCAGATGCCGACCGAGGCGATGAGGAGGACTGGCACGAGCTGGAGGAGGCGGCGGGCGATGAAGCTGATCATGGGGTGGCTCCGCCGGGGCTGACGAGGCCCCTGTCGTGGCGATCCTCGAGGATGGTGCCGAGCGCGCGGCCGAGCGTGTCGAAGGCGAGGATGGTGAGGGTGAGGACGATGCCGGGCAGGAGCGCGTAGGTCGGCGCCTCGTGGAGGTAGGATTTGCCGGTACGCAGCATCTCGCCCCAGCTCGGCGTCGGCGGGGCGACGCCGACGCCGAGGAAGGCGAGCGCGGCCTCGAGCAGGATCGCGACCGAGCACAGGACGACCACCTGGACGAGGATCGGGCTCCACGCGTTCGGCAGGATGGTGCGGAACATGCTGTAGCCCGACGAGCCGCCGAAGGATTCCACCGCCGTCACGAAGTCGCGCTTTCGGAGCGCCAGCGTCTGGGCGCGCACGATGCGGGCGAAGGTGGGGATGCCGGTGATGCCGACCGCCACGAACGCCGCCACCTGGCTGCGGCCGAGGACGGCGATGAGGGCCATCGCGAAGAGGATCGCTGGGAGGGCGAGGAGGACGTCGACGAGGCGCATCAGGGCCGCGTCGCGCCAGCCGCCGAAGAAGCCGCCGACGAGGCCGATCGGGATGCCGAACGCGGCCGCGACAGCGACCGCGCCCGCCGCCGTCAGGAGCGAGGTGCGCGCGCCATAGACGACGCGCGAGAGGATGTCGCGCCCGAGCTCGTCCGTGCCGAACCAGTATTTCTGCGACTGGCCGAGGAGGGAATCGAGGAGGCTCTGCTTGTAGGGGGCGAGCGGCAGGAAGTCGGCGAAAGCCGCCGCCAGCACCAGCACCACCAGGAAGAGGAGGGCGAGCGCGGAGCCGGGCCGGCTCATGAGGCGCGCGAGGACGGAGAGCGTGCCCCTCATGACGCGTGCTCCAGGGGGCGCGGGGCGAGCTCCGACGCGGCGTCGAGCGGGCCGGGGTGATGGCAGGAGAGGCGCGTCGCAAGACCCGGCGGGCGGGTGAAGGAGGGGGTCTCGCGGGCGCAGATCTCGCTCGCGCGGAAGCAGCGCGGGTGGAAGGTGCAGCCGGAGGGCGGCGCGGCGGGGTTCGGGATCTCGCCCTCGAGGACGATCCGCGCCCGGCTCGCGCGCAGCGCCGGGTCGGGGACGGGCGCGGCTGACAGGAGGCTCTGCGTGTAGGGGTGCGAGGGGGCGCCATAGAGCGCGTCGCGCTCACCCGTCTCCACGATGCGGCCGAGATACATGACCGCGATCCGGTCGGAGATGTGGCGCACCACGGAGAGATTGTGGGCGATGAAGAGATAGGCGAGGCCGAGCTCGCGTTGGAGATCCTGGAGGAGGTTCAGGATCTGCGCCTGGATCGAGACGTCGAGCGCGGCGACCGGCTCGTCGAGGATGAGGAGGCGCGGCTTCAGCGACAGGGCGCGGGCGATGCCGATGCGCTGCTTCTGGCCGCCGGAGAATTCGGACGGGTAGCGGCCGAGCATGGTGCGGGAGAGGCCGACCATGTCGAAGAGCTCGGCGATCCGCTTCGCGCCGCCGAGCTCATCGTAGGCGCCGTGGATGCGCATCGGCTCGGCGACGACCTCCTCCACCGTGAGGACGGGGTTGAGGGAGGAATACGGGTCCTGGAAGATGTACTGCATGTGCCGGCGCTCCCGGCGCATCTCGGCCCGGCCGAGCCCCAGGATCGAGCGACCCTCGAAGCGCACCGTGCCCGACGTCGCCGGGACGAGGCCCATGATGGTGCGCCCGGTCGTGGTCTTTCCGCACCCCGATTCGCCGACGAGGCTGACCGTCTCGCCCGCCCGCACGGTGAGGCTGACGCCGTCGACGGCGTGGACCGTGCCGACGATGCGGCGCAGGAGGCCGGCCTTGATGGGAAAATGGACGCGCAGGTCCTCGACCTCGAGGAGGGGGGCCTCGGTTTCGGCCGGTGCGGGCGCGGCAGCGGCGGCGGGCGCGGTCAGCGGGGCGACCGTCTCGGGCGCCTCCTCGGCAAAATGGCAGGCGGCGGTGTGGTCGGGCGCGACGGGGTGGAGTGCGGGCTCCTCGGCCGCGCAGCGGGCGCGCCCGTTCGCGAGCGCGCAGCGCGGGTGGAAGGTGCAGCCGGAGGGCAGGTGGATCGCGACCGGCGGCTGTCCGGGGATCGGCTCCAGCCGTTCCTCGTTGGCGTCGATGCGCGGCATCGAGCGCATGAGGGCGCGGGTGTAGGGGTGGCGCGGGGCGCGAAAGATCTCGTGGACCGGGCCGGTCTCCACGATGCGTCCGCCATACATCACCGCGACGCGGTCGGCGACCTCGGCGACGACGCCGAGATCGTGGGTGATGAGGACGACGGCGGAGCCCGTCTCGCGCTGGCGGCGGGCGAGGACGGAGAGGACCTGCGCCTGGACCGTCACGTCGAGCGCGGTCGTCGGCTCGTCGGCGATGATGAGGCGGGGGCGGCCGGCCATCGCCATCGCGATCACCGCGCGCTGGCGCATCCCGCCGGAGAATTGATGCGGATACTGGTCGATTCGGCCCTCGGGGTCGGCGATGTCGACCTCGCGCAGGAGCGTCGCGGCGCGGGCGCGGGCGGCGGACTTCGCGAGATGACCGTGCGCGACCTCGCCCTCCGTCACCTGCCGGCCGACCTTGAGGACGGGGTTGAGGGTGGTGGTCGGGTCCTGGAAGATGAACCGGACATCCTCGCCGCGCATCTGGCGCAGCGTCTCGGCGGAGGCGCTGCGCACGTCGACGCCGCCGAGGCGGATGTCGCCGCCGGTGCGGGCGTTCTCCGGGAGAAGGCCCGCCACGGCGAGCGAGGTGACGCTCTTGCCCGAGCCGGATTCTCCGACGATGCACAGCACCTCGTTGGCGTGCACGTCGAAGGAGATGCCCCGCACCACCGGCACGGGGCGTCCCGACCCGACGAAATCGACCGTCAGGTCGCGGACCCTGAGGACAGGCTCGTCCATCGCGTTGTCGTGTCGATCGGTCACGTCAGTCCTGTCGACGGCGCGTCACTTGAACCCGATCGTACGGGCGACGAAGAGATTGTCGATCTCGGGTGTGAAGCCGGCGACGTTCTCGGCGGCGACGATGAGGCCGACATCGTAGGAGTTGGTGGGGATCGCGAAGGCGCTCTCCACGAGGACGCGGTTCAGCTTGTCGTAGGCGGCCTTGACCTCGTCCTCGGCGACGGCGGCGTTCACCGCCTCGATCGCGGCGACATAGTCCGGGAAGGGGTGCGGGTCGCCGAAGACGGGGTTGTTGGCGGTGCGGTAGATGCTGTTCGTCGCGACGCGCGAGGGGAATTTCTGCACGTTGCCGATGCCCGCGAAGGTCGCCGCGAAATCGCCGCCGAGGAGCGCCTCGATCCACTCCGCGCTCTGGCGCACGTCGAGCTCGATCTCGATCCCGGCGTCGGCGAGCGAGGCCTGGACGATCTGGCTGAGGATGACGCTTGCCTGGTCGGAGCCGTTCACGAGGAGCGTCCAGTCGCTCATCGCCTCGGGCGAGAGGCCGGATTCGGCGAAGAGGGCCTTCGCCTTCTCCGGGTCGTAGGCGAACTCTTCCAGATAGGCGGCGTCGAAGGCGGGGCTCGCCGGGGCCCAGGGCAGCGCCACCGGCTCGCCGAGGCCCGCATAGGCGACGCGCAGCATCCCGTCACGCTCCATCAGGTAGTTGAAGGCCTGGCGGAATTTCGCGTTGGTGAAGGGCTCGCGCGTGGCGTTGATGCGGAACACCTGGACGAGCGGGCCGGGGCCGCGGAAGACGGTGTAGCCGGCATCGCCGAGGCGCTGGGCGCTACGGGCGGTGCCGCCATAGACGAGGTCGATGGAGCCCGATTCGAGCGCCGCGCTCGCCGCCGCGTCGTCGCTGAAGATGGTGAAGTCGACGGCCTCGGCGATCGGCTCGCCCTCGCGCCAATAGTCCTCGTTGGCGGCGAGCTGCACGCCCTGGCCGACCTTGCGCTCTACGAGGTCGTAGGCGCCGGTGCCGGCGGGCACGGTCTCGACCGTGTCGATCCCCGCCGCCTCGATCGGCATGGCGAATTCCAGGAGGTCGAGGATCTGGCGGGAGGGTACGGGCTGGGTGAAGTTGATGACGACCGTCTGGGCGTCCGGCGTGTCCCACCCGGCGATGATCGAGGTGGTCGCGTAGACGTTCTTGCCGCGCTCGGGGTCCTTCGCCTTTTCGAGCGTGGCGGCGACGTCGGCGGACGTGAAGGTCCCGCCACTCGCGAAGGTCACGCCCTCGCGCAGCGTCACGGACACGGACATGTTGTCCGGCGCGATCTCCCACGCGGTCGCGAGGCTCGGCACCGGCTCGCCGTCGGCGGTATACTCGATCAGGCTGTCATAGAGGTTCTTGATCAGGAAGAAGTTCACCGAGGAGAACTGCATCGGATCGAAGTTCGTCATGTCGGCGAGGATGCCGACGCGCAGCGTCCCGCCCTTCAGCGCCTCGTCTGCGTGCGCGTTGAGGGCGGACCCCGCCATCAGAGTGGCGACACCCAATACTGTCGCTAGCTTGGAAAGACTTCTCTTCATCTTGTTGCTCCTGTTGCGCTCTGACGGTTGGGGACAGCCGGGGGCTGCATGGCTTCAGAAGGCCGCGCCGGCGCGCGAAGGCGGGCGGGGTCGGTGCGGCGGAGGACGGGACGGAAGCGTCCGGGAGAAAGCGGGGGCGTGCGCGGTCGGCCGGGCCGTGGCGGCCGGCGGGATGGGCCGGCACCGCGCGAGGGGCGCGCCGGAGCGGGCGGAGCGGCGGGCCGATCAGCGCTCTAACTCGACCGGACCGCCGGGGCGTTCCGGCGTGTCAGGGAAGAGCCGCAAGGAAAAGGCTGCAAGTGCAATGTTGTCACGAGGCCTCTCAAGTGTTGCACGCTCTTCATCCAGTGTTCGCAGGCAGTCTTGTCACTGAAACTGAGCGTAAAATTCACCTATTCTAGGGTCAACGCGCGTTCGTTCCGCCTGTAGGAACAACGCGCCTCATGCGGCGACGGCGGTGCCGGGCGCGGGCTGGAGGCCGGTCCCGATGCGCATGGCGGCGGCCTTCAGGGCGGTCACCGCCTCGCCCGCGCGGCCGGCGAGGGTGCGGGTCTGCGGCGCGCACAGGCTGATCGCGGCGACGGGGTAGCCCGCGCGGTCGAGGATCGGCACGCCGATGCACATCATCCCGTCCTCGTTCTCGCCATTCTCGATCGCGTAGCCGCGCGTGCGCACATCGGCGACCTGGCGGCGGAAGCTCTGCGCATCGGTGAGCGTGTTGATGGTGCGGGCGGGGAGGTTCGGGTCGACGGCGAGGCCGTGCTCTCCCTCCGGCAGGAAGGCGACGATCGCCTTGCCGAGCGAGGTCGAGTGGACGAAATGGCGGTGGCCGACGCGGGCCTGACCACGGCCCGAGCGGCCGGGGTCGAGGATGTCGAGATAGACCACCATGCCGTCTGAGAGGATCGCGAGGTTCACCGTCTCGCGGAAGGTTTGGAGGAGCTGGTGCATCTCCGGCTGCGCCGTCTCGCGCAGGCCCTGGAAGGCGCGGTCGGCGGAGGCGAGGGCGCGGAAGCGCGGGCCGGCGCTGTAGCGGTCGCGATGGGCATCGTAGTCGAGATAGGCGGCGGCCGAGAGAGTCTGCAGATAGCGGAAGGCCGTGGTCTTCGGCAGCTTCAGCTCCTGCACGGTCTCGGTCAAGGTCACGTCGCGGCCCTGACTGATCACGTAGTCGAGCACGTTGAGCGCCTTCATCACCGGCTGGACGATATAATCATCGCTGACGTGGCTCATCTTCCCCAATCCTCTCCGATGCCTCGACCGGCCGTCCCTTCCACTCGCAAGGTCAGAAGAATGTCTTCAACGCGCCCGTGACGTTGTAGTCCGCGTCGGCGAGCACCAGCATCGCCCACTTGTCGAACGTCGTGCAGGGATGGCCGATGCCAAAGCCCACCATGTCACCGACCCGGAGGTGCGTCGGCGCGGCGCTGACGAGGTGACAATGCTGGTCGTTGAGGGCGACGACCTCGTGCCCGGCGGGCATCGGCTCGGGCGCCGCCATGCCGGAGCCGGGGCGATACCACCGCGCGGGGACGGGCATCCCCGCGTCGAAGCCGACATCGCGCTTGCCCATCGTCAGCATCGTGCGCTGCGCCTCGGGGCAGGACTGGACGTAGGCCCAGACCTCCAGCGCCGGCTTGAGGCCGCCTTCGGGCAGGGTCAGCGACGTCTCGGACAGGATGCGCGCGAACTGCTCGGCGTATCCGATGGAATCGTGGGTGAGATAGCAGCCCGAGCGCAGCACCTTGAGGAGCGTGCGCGACAGGGAGAGCGCGGCGAAGCGCTCGCCAACCCGGTCGAAGAAGGCCGATCCGCCGGCGCTCACCACGATCGGCGCTTCGGGCGGGAAGAGACTTTCGGCGAGCGCGACCTCGGCAAGGCGCGTCACCTCGGCGACGAGCGTATCGGCGGCGTCGGGCGTCGGCAGCAGCCCCTCGAAACACTCGAACCCGGCAAGGATGAGGCCTTCGGTGACGGCGACGGCGCGGGCAACGGCGAGCGCGTCCGTCCCGGAGCGCGCGCCGGTGCGCCCGCCGACGAAGCCAGCCTCCACGAGGATTCGGAGCGGGTTGCCGCGCGGGGCGGTGCGCTGCGCGCCGTCGGAGAGGAGGGCGAGGCCGTCGAGCCCGTCGACGAGGCAGTAGAGCTCGAAATCCGGGTCGGCCGCGAGGGCCTTGAAGGCGGCATCCACGGCGCGCGGGCCGACGAGCTGGTTCGCGAGGAGCACGCGCTTCACCCCGAAGCGGCGCGCGACCTCCAGCTGCTGCACGGTCGCGACCGTGATCCCCCACGCCCCGTCCGCGATCTGCAGGTCGAAGAGGTGCGGAGCCATCGTCGTTTTGCCGTGCGGGGCGATGAGGAGGCCGTTCGCCGCCGTGAAGGCGCCCATCCAGGCGCTGTTCGCGGCGAGGATGTCCTCGCGCACCACCGCGAGGGGGAGCGGCAGGTCCTCGGCGAGGATGTTCCAGCCCTGCCGGCCGACATCGCCGACCGTGAGGGGCGGCGCGTCGAAGGGGAGGCCCTTCGTCGCCGGGTCGAGGGAAAGCCCGTCGAGGGCGGCGATGTCGAGACGTGGGATCATAGGAGCGGGTTCGGGTCGAGAGGGGAAAGGGGCCGGCGGGCCTTGCGATAGACGACCTTGGTGGGGTCGGACGGGTAGGGGCCGCCGGTGTCGAGATAGTGGATCGAGGCCGCGATCGGGGCGAAGGCGGCGTAGAAGTGGTTGGAGGACTTCACCACCACGACTTTCTTCGCGCCGAGATCGATGCCGAGCTTGGTGAAGGCGGGCGGGCTGAAGGTCTGCGAGCGGCCGCTCGCGAGCACGATGTCGACATTGCCGATCGTGATCGCCGCCGAGGGGCCGAGCGAGACGAGGCTCTGCTCGAACGGGATGACGAGATCGTCGCTGACGCCGCGCACGGTGACGGTCGCGTCGATCGGCGCGCCCGAGGATGGGGCCGCCTTGCCGCAGAAGCGGAGTGGGATCTCCGCCCCGACCCCGGCCGCCCGGCAGAGCGCGACCGCGCCCGGATCCCACAGCGCACCGATCGCGGAGGGGATGTCCGGATGGTCGAGAAGGGCGCGCACCATGACCGATGAATCGCCCGCGACGCCGCCGCCCGGATTGTCCCACCGGTCGGCGAAAACGATGGGCTGCCCGCTTTCGCCGAGCGCGAGGCGGATCGCGTCGTGCGGCTTGTGGTGGACGGGGCCGGCTGAGGCGGGCCATGCGAGGATCTCGCGCCCCAGCGTTTCGGCGAGCGCGGCGGCCTTTGCCCTATTCGCCGCCCCGTCCGCGACCACGAACACCTTGGTGCCGACATCGTAGACGTCGGCCGCCTGGAAGCCGTGCGCGACGGAGATGGAGAGGATGCCGTCCTTGCCCTCCATCGCGCGCATGCGGTCGACGAAGCTGCGGCCGGGTTCGCGGCTCGTCATGAAGCCGGACATCGCGCGCGTGTCGAACACGGCCATCACCGGGTCGATCTCGCCGCGCGCGGCGGCGAGGCAGAGCGTCACCAGCTCCTCGGCGCGGGCGAGGAAGTCGGTGTGGGGGAATTCCTTGAACGCGATCAGGATGTCGGCCGCCGCGACGCGCGCGTCGGTCAGGTGGCAGTGCATGTCGAACTCGGCGCCGATCACGCAATCCGGGCCGACGATCGCGCGGGCGCGGGTGAGAAGATCGCCCTCACAATCGTCGTAGTCGCGCGCCACCATGGCGCCGTGGAGGCCGAACAGGGCGACGTCGAGGGGGAGGGCCGCGCGGAGCTGGTCGAGGATCTCGTCGCGCAGGCTCTCATAGGCCTCGCGCGAGACGAGGCCGGCGGGCTCGGCCCAGGTGGCGGTGCCCTCCACGAGCGTGAAGCCCTCGGCGCGGGCGCGCCGGCGGGCGGCGACCATCGGCGCGGAGCACAGCATCGGCGTCTCGGGGTGGGTGCCGGGCGGGCAGTAGAAGGCGTCCTCGAACGCGGACCGGTCCACGTAGAGCGGCGAGAACGTGTTCGTCTCGGTCGCGAGTGAGGCCACGAATGCGCGCACGGGCGTGTCACCTTCTCCGGGCGAGGTGCGATCCACATTGTGGGATCGCGTCATGCCAACGACTTGCAGATTAACAATGATTGCCCCGCCTTCTGTCAATGCCGTTTGGGCGCTTGCTAAATTTTCATGCGGAATGCTTGCAAATCTGGCGAGACGATCCCCTAATGACTGGGTCAGATCTCCCATAAGGCCGTTCCACGATATGAGACGCAGGTTCTCTGGGTTGACCTCGATCGGGCGCGATGCCGACCGGAATTAGCGAGAAGCGGCGCATCCCGCCCGAGGCGCGCATCCAGTCCATCGGCCGCGCCAAGGCGCTGCTCGACGCGATGAGCGGCGGCGGCTGGGTCAGCCTGAGGGGGCTCGCCGACGCGACGGGACTCGCCAAGACGACGACGTTCAACCTCGTCACCGCGCTGGTCGATGTCGGCCTTGCCGAGCACGACCCGAAGGCGGGGGCCTACCGCCTCAGCCTCCAGCACGTCGTCTACGGCAAGGCCGTCGAGCGGCGGCTCGACATCGCCGCGATCGCGGGGCCGCACCTCATCCGCCTCTGCGCCGCGACGCGCGAAACGGTGAACCTCGCCCTCCCGGCCCCGACCGATTGCGTGATCGTCGAAAGCCTCGAAGGGAGCCAGAGCCTGCGCGTCTCATCCTACTCCGGCACGCGCGCGGCCTACCACTCCACCGCCTGCGGGCGCGCGCTCCTCGCCTTCCAGACGACCGCTTTCCGCAACGTCATCTACGGGCTCGGCCCGCTGACGGCGGAGACGGCGCGCACCGTCACCGATCCGGAGGCGCTGGAGGCGCTCCTCGCCGAATGCCGCGAGGCCGGCTACGCGACCGAGTTCGAGGAGAACGAGATCGGAGGGGCATGCGTCGCCGCGCCGATCTTCGGGCCGGGCGGGGAGGCGGTCGCCTCGGTCAGCATCGCGGGTCCGGCCGCGCGCTTCGACGCCGCGACCATGACGCGCCTCGGCACGCTCCTGAAGGCGAGGCTCTCGGAGATCACCGCGGGCCTCTCCGAGGCCAGCATCCAGCCCCATCGCATCCGCCGGACGCCATCATGACCCGGATCCTGCTCGCCGGCCTCTTCCACGAGACCCACACCTTCGTCGACGACATCACCGGCTTTGCCGAGTTCACCATCCTGCGCGGCGAGGCAATCCTCGGCCGCCGCGGCGACGGCTCCACGATCGACGGCTTCATCGAAGTCGCCGACCGGGAGGGGTGGGAGATCGTGCCCGTCGTCGACTACGCCGCGCTTCCGGCCGGAACGGTCGACCATGCCGTGTTCGAGGCCTTCTGCGCCGACCTCGTCGAGGGGGCGCGCGTGGCGCTCGACGCAGGCCCGCTCGCCGGGATCTGGCTCGCCCTCCACGGGGCGATGGTGACGACCGAATGCGAGGACGCGGAGGGCGAACTCCTGCGGCGCCTGCGCGACGTGCCGGGCGCGGAGGCGCTGCCGGTCTTCGGCGTGTTCGACCTCCACGCGACCTTCACGCACGAGATGGCGCGCCACGCGGACGGCCTCGTCGGCTACCGCGAGAACCCGCACATCGACGCGCGCGACGCCGCCGTCCGCTCCGCCGAGCTTCTGGCGCGGTCGCTCTCGGAGGGGACGCGGCCCCACATGGTGGCGCGCAACGCGCCGATCGTCTGGGCCCCGCCCGGCACTGGTACCGCGGACCGCCCGATGCGCGACCTCGAGGCGCTTGCCCGCGCCATCGAGGCGGAGGAGCCGGGCGTCTGGGCCGCCAATGTCATCGGCGGCTTCTCCTTCTCCGACGTGGCGGACGCGGGCGTCGCCTTCAGCCTCGTCACCACGTTGGCGCCCGAGAGGGCGGAGGCGCTGCTCGACCGACTGGAGGCGCTGGCGCTCGAACTGAAGCATCTCGGCGTGCCGCACGAGTGGGACCTCGACGACGCGCTCGGCGAGATCCGCGACCGCTCCGGCGGCCCCTATCTGGTGGTGGAGCCGGCCGACAATATCGGCGGCGGCGCGCCCGGCGACGACACGGCCGTCCTCGCCGGCTTCCTGCGGCACGGCTTCGCGAACGCTGCGGTCGCGATCGCCGACGCCGAGGCGGTGCGCGCCTTCGCGGGCGCGGCGCCGGGCGAGACGCGGCGCGTCACCATCGGCGGAAAGGGAAGCCGCCTCGGCGCGGGACCGTTGGAGGTGGACGCGACCTTCCTGCGCCGCACCGACGGGGCCTTCGCGCTGGAGGACCGCAACAGCCACCTTGCAGCGTCGCAGGGCATCCACTTCTCCATGGGGCCGAGCGTGGTCGTCACGGTGGAAGGCGTCACCGTGCTCCTGTCGAGCCGCAAGACGCCGCCCTTCGACCTTGCCCAATGGCGCTCGCAGGGCGTCGATCCCGAGGGGCTGCACGCGATCGGTGTCAAGGCCGCGGTCGCCCACCGTCGCGCCTATGACCCGATCGCGGCGGGGAGCTACACGGTGAAGACCGCCGGTCCCTGCACCAGCGACCTCCACAGCCTGCCCTACCGGCGCCTGAGGGCCAACGTCTTCCCCTTCGCCGAATAGGCGGGTGAGGACGCGGAGAGGTTTCCGCCCCGCGAAACGCGCGGCGCTTCAACGGAGCGCCAACGCGTGGTTTGCTTCGGTTAGGGAGTGAGGAGGAATTCGTTGACTATTTCATCGCCAGAATCGACATCGGCCGGGGCGTTTCTCTCGTTCGACAAGTCGGCTGAGACGATCCGCCGGAATTCTCAATGGATGGCCGGCGGCGTCAACAGCAACTTCCGCCTCAATATTTCGCCGACCCCGCTCGTCTTCGAGCGCGGGGAGGGGCCGTACCTCTACGATGTCGATGGCAACCGGCTGATCGACTACTATCTCGGGATGGGGCCGATGATCCTCGGCCACTCGCCGCGACAGATCGTGGACGCGGTGAAGAGCCAGATCGACAGCGGCATCCTCTTCGCGGGGCAGACAGCGATCGAGGCGGAGGCGGCGCGCCTCGTGTGCGAGCTCGTCCCCTCGGCCGAGCGCATCCGCTTCGGCAGCTCCGGCTCGGAGGTGGACCAGGCCGCGATCCGCGTCGCGCGCGCCGCGACGGGCCGCGACAAGATCGTGAAGTTCGAGGGCCACTATCACGGCTGGTTCGACAATGTCCTGTGGTCGATCGCGCCCGGCCTCAACGCCGCAGGGCCGGAGGAGGCGCCGGTCCCGGTGCCCGGCAGCAAGGGCCAGCCCGCCACGAGCGCGGAGCATCTCGTGGTCCTCCCCTGGAACGACCTCGACCTTCTGGCCGCGCGGCTGGAGGCGGAGGACATCGCGGCGGTCATCATGGAGCCGGCGATGTGCAACCAGGGCGCCATCCACCCGGCGCCCGGTTACCTGGAAGGCGTGCGCGAGGTCTGTACCCGCACCGGGACGATCCTCATCTTCGACGAGGTGATCACCGGCTTCCGCCTCGCCCCAGGCGGCGCGCAGGAGCTCTTCGGCGTCACGCCCGACATCTCCACCTTCGGCAAGGCGATCGCCAACGGCTTCCCCGTCGCCGCGATCGCCGGGCGGGCCGACCTCATCGATCTTTTCTCCACCGGCGGCGTCGTCCATGGCGGCACCTACAACGCGCAGCCGATCGCGATGGCCGCGACGGTGGCGACGCTGCGCTCGCTGACGCCCGCGCTCTATGCCGGCATCGCGCCGAACGGCACGACGCTCGTCGCCGGGATGCGCGACATCCTCGCCCGCGCCGGGATCCCGGCGGTGGTGGACGGCTTCCCGCAGGTCTTCCACGTGGCGCTCGGCCTCGACGAACCGGCGCGGAGCTATCGCGACCTCACGCGGATGAACCGGCCGGCCTACGTGGCGCTCACGACCGCGCTCCTGAAGCGGGGCGTGCGCGCGCTGGAGCGGGGCGCCTGGTTCCTGTCCTCCGAGCACACCCCCGCGGTCGTCGACGCGACGCTCGACGCGTTCGAGGGCGCGGTGCGCGAGATCAAGGCCGACGGCGCGATCTGAGCCGCCGGCCTCCACAACGGACCGTCGCGCCCGCGCCGGTCCGCCCTCCACCCCTCACGGACAGCGACACCATGCGGCTCTTCATTGCGACGCTCGGCACCGAGACGAGCACCTTCGCCTCCTTCCCGACCGGCATCGAGGACTTCAAGGCGCAGCTCTGGAACGAGGGCGATATCGGCGCGGAGCCGACCTCGCCCTGGTCGGCCCCCGCCCAGCGCTGGCTCGCGGCGGGACGGGCCGAGGGGTGGGAGGTGGTGGAGAGCCTCCACGCCTTCGCCTCGCCCGCGGGTGTCACCGTGAAGAGCGCCTACGAAGAGATGCGCGAGCGCATCCTCGGCGACCTCGCCGCGGCGGGCCCGGTCGACGCGGTGCTGATGTTCCTCCACGGTGCGATGATCGCGGAGGGGTACGATGATTGCGAGGGCAACCTCGTCTCGCGGATGCGCGCACAGGTGGGTGACGCGACCCGCATCGGCATCGAGCTCGACCTGCACGCCCACATCGACGGCACGCTCGTCGGCGCGGCGGACATCATCGTCATCTACAAGACCTATCCGCATATCGACCATTCGGAGCGCGCCGACGATCTCTTCGCGCTGATGAAGCGCACGCTCGCGGGCGAGATCGACCCGAAGATGGCCCTCTTCGACTGCAAGACGATGGGCCTCTTCCCGACGACGATGGAGGGCCCGATGCCCGCCTTCGCCCAGTCGCTCACCGACGGGGAGGGCCAGGGCAAGATCCTCTCCCTCTCGCTGAACCACGGCTTCCCCTGGGCCGACGTGCCGCTGGCGGGCGCGAAGATGCTGGCCGTCGCCGATGGCGACATGGGTGCGGCCGAGGCCGCCGCGAAGGACTATGGCGAGCGCTTCTACCGGATCCGCGCGGAGGCGATGCTTCCCTTCACGCCGTTCGATGAGGCGATCGAGGAGGCGAAGATCAAGGGCGACAAGCCGCTCCTCATCGCCGACACGTCCGACCAGACGGGGAGCGGGGCGCCGGGCGACACGACCCACGTCCTCAGAGCGTTCGTCGAGGCCGGCATCCGCAACGCGGCGATAGCGCCGCTGTGGGACCCCTCGGCGGTCGGGATCTGCTTCAAGGTGGACGTCGGGGCCCGCCTCAAGCTGCGCATCGGCGGCAAGTTCGAGCCGCATTCCGGCCCGCCCTTCGACGCGGACGCCGAGGTGCTGTTCCTGAAGCGCGACGCCTATCAGGACCATCTGCCGGGCGAGCGGATCGCGATCGGCGACGTTGCGGTCGTGCGCGTGGAGGGGATCGAGATCCTCATGACCACGCACCGCACGAACCTCTACACGCTGAGCCTCCTCACGCTCCACGGCATCAGCTTCGAGGACAAGCAGGTCGTCTCCATCAAGAACCTCTACAAGCATAAGGATCTCTTCGTGGAGAACACGCGGCGGCAGCTCTTCGTCGCGACGCCAGGCACCAGCAATCCGGACTGGACCGCGCTCCCCTTCGAGCGCCTGCCGCGCCCCATGTGGCCGCTCGATCCGGACCCGCTCGGCCTCGACGGATAAGGCGGGAGGCACCGTCCGCGAGCACGCGGCGGGCGCTGCGACCACGGGTCTCCTCAATCGCTGGTCAAGCCCGGCGGAATCGGGGTAGAACGTGCCATGCTTACGAGCATGCGCATAATCGTCGTCGCGGCGACGGCGCTCGTCAGCGGGGCCGCTCTGTCGGATTCGATCGAAGCCCTCTCGATCTCATCCGACGTGTGGTTGCGCGACGGTCCCTCTACGTCGAATCGGCGCATCACCGGCCTGCCGCGCGGCACGGCGGTGATGGAGATCGCCGATCTCGACACGATGTCGGCCAGACATTCCGATCGCTGGGTCCAGGTCTATGTCCTGGAAGGGCGGGCGGCTGGCCGCGAGGGTTGGGTCTGGGGCAGCTACGTGAATTGTTGCGAAGCCCACGAGTGGATGCAGTAGGCACCGCTCGATAGACCCGGGACGCCGCGATGGGCTGCCTGCACGGGCCATGGGGTTGAACGCCCACGGCCCGCACGGCTCCGTCTACTGCGCGTCGTCGAACTTCGCCGCCGCCTCCTTCAGCGCCTCACCGGGGTCGATGCCGTCGACGAGGACGCGCGCCGTCGCCTCGTTGAGCGCGCTCTGCAGCGTGCGCGTGTTGCAGGCGGTCGGCTCCATCCAGCTGTTGGCGCTCCAGGCGTCGATCATGGTCGACACCCAGCCATTCTCCGGCTTCTTGAAGTAGTCGTCCTCGAGCAGCGAGCGGCGGGTCGGGACTTGTCCGCCGACGGTCGACCACAGCTTCACCCCGGCGGGGCTCACCATGTAGTCGATGAACTTGCCGGCCTCTTCGAGGTGGGGCGACTTGTTCCACGCCGCGACCCACCAGCCCGACACCGGCATCGGCCCGGAGCCTTCCCCGTCCCAGGTCGGCCAGGGGATCACGCCGATATTCTCCGCCCCGAACGAGGCGTTCTTCGCGATCACGCTGTAGCGCAGGATCGAGGTGATCGCGATCGCGTAGCGGCCGGCGGCGAACTGCTCGGTGATGTCGTCGACATTGTAGACGAGCGCGTCCTTCGGGGTGACGCCGTTGTTGATGAGGTCGACCGTGAAGGTGAGGGCGCGCCGGCCGGCCTCGGTGTCGAAGTTGGCCTTGCAGCCGTCGAACACCTGGTCGCCCCCTTCGAGCATCCCGATGAGGAGGGGCGTGCTCTCGGTCTTCAGCGGAGCGAGCGGCATCCCGAAGCCCCACACGTCGACGCGGCCGTCCCCGTCATTGTCCTTGGTGAGGGCCTTCGCGGCGGTCGCGATCCCGTCCCAGCTCGACAGCGTCTCGGGGTCGATCCCCGCCTCGGCGAGGAGGTCGCTGCGATAGTAGATCACGCTCGCCCCGTGGAAGAGGGGCAGGGCGACGAGCTCTCCCTCATGGCGAGCCGCTTCCCAGCCGGCCTCGACGAAGAAGTCGGCCTTCCCGTCCGGCGCCCACTTGTCGACGATGAGCTTCTCAAGGTCCGCCCCGGCGCCGGACTGCTGCAGGCCGCCCAGATTCTTGGCGTCGATCCAGACCACGTCCGGGTTGTTGCCGGTGCGGTGGCCGAGGAAGAATTTCGGCGGCATCTGCGCGAAATCCTGCGGTTCGACGCGCACCTTGATGCCCGGATTCTCCGCCTCGAAATCCTCGATCATCTGCTTCAGCGCGACCTCGCGCGGCGAGGTCTTCGCCGGGTCGAGGAAGGTCCACATGGTGACGGTCGTGTCGGCGTGGGCGGCCGTCGCCAGAAAAGCCGCGGTGAGTGTGAGGACGGCGGCGCGGCCCGCCGTTGTGATCGCGTGTCGATGCATGGCCGTTTCCTTCGCGCCCCATTCTTCTGTGACCGTCACGCTCGCCCGGGGCCGGCGGCGCACGGGAACGGGTCAGTGGAGATCGATCGCGACCCCCTTCTCGTCGAACGCCAGCAGGCGTTCGGGAATGATGGCGAGATGGATGTGCGCGCCGCGCTCGATGCGCGTCGCGGCGTCGACGCGGCAGGCAAGGTCGAGACCGCCGAGGGTGCGCGCGAAGACGATGATGTCAGGCCCCGCGGGCTCCACCTCGGTGACGCGCGCCTCGATCCCGCCCGCCTCGGCGATGCGCAGGCTTTCGGCGCGCAGGCCGAAGGTGACGCGGCGGCCGGTGAGGCGTGCGGCGCCCGGCGGGACGCGGCCGACACTCAGCGTGTCGTTCGCCGTCGCGATCTGGAGCGTGTCGTCCACGATGCGCGCCTCCCCGTCGAGGAGGAGGATTTCCCGCTCGCCGACGAAGTTCGCCACGAACACGTTGGCCGGGCGGTTGTAGATCTCGAACGGGGTCGCGAACTGCTGGAGGCGGCCCTTGTCGAACACGGCGATCCGCGTCGACATCGACATCGCCTCGGCCTGGTCGTGGGTGACGTAGATGATGGTGGAGCCGATCCGGTCGTGCAGCGCCTTCAGGTCGCGCCGCATCCGGATGCGCAGCCGCGCGTCGAGGTTGGAGAGCGGCTCGTCGAGGAGGAAGACCTTCGGGTCGCGCACCATCGCCCGGCCGAGCGCCACGCGCTGCTGCTGCCCGCCTGACAATTCCTTCGGATAGCGGTGGAGAAGCGCCTCGACGCCGAGGATCGCGGCGACCGCGGTGACGCGTTCCTCCACCTCGGCGCGCGGCACGCGCCGCCGTCGCGCGCGCAGCGGAAAGGCGATGTTCTCGAACACCGTCATGTGCGGGTAGAGGGCGTAGGACTGGAACACCATCGCGATGTCGCGCTTGTCGGGGCTGACATCGTTCACGACGCGCTCGCCGATCGCGATCTCGCCGTCGTCCGCGTCGAGGAGCCCGGCGAGGAGGTTCAGCGTCGTCGACTTGCCCGACCCCGACGGGCCGAGGAGCGAGACGAACTCGCCCTCCTCGACATGGAGGTTGAGGTCGGACAACGCCTCCACCGCCCCGAAGCGCTTGGTGACACCCGTGAAGTGGACGGAGCTCATGGCGGGCCTCACGATTTGACGCCGCCCGACGTCATCCCAGACAGGAAGAAGCGCTGGAAGGCGACGAAGACGGCGATGACGGGAAGGATGGAGAGGATCGCGGAGGCGGTGAGCGGCCCCCATTCGCGGCCGTAGAAGCCGAGATAGCCGTAGATGGCGACGGGCAGCGTCTTGTAGTCCTCCGAGGAGATCATCACGACGGCGACCACGAAGTCGTTCCACGCGAAGGTGAGGACGAAGAGGCCCGAGGCGACGAGGCCCGGCCCCGACAGGGGAAGAACGATCTTCACCAGCGTCTCGAAGCGGGAATAGCCGTCGATCCGCGCCGCGTTCTCCAGCTCGATCGGCAGCGACAGGAAGTAGCCGTAGAGGATCCAGACGACGATCGGCAGCTGATAGGCCGTGTAGAGGAGGGCGAGCCCGCTGCGCGAATTGATGAGGCCGAGATTGGCGAGGAAGGTGAAGGTCGGAACCAGCAGCGAGGGGAGCGGAATGCTCATGAGCGCGACGATCGCGAACATCAGCACCGTGCGGCCGCGGAAGGCGAGGCGCGCCATCGCATAGGCCGCGAGGCTCCCGACGACGAGCGTCGCGAGGACCGTCGCGACGGAGACCATCGCGCTGTTGAGGACGAAGCGGTGGATGCCGGTGCGAAAGAGGAGGGCGTAGTTCTCCAGCGTCGGCGCCGTCGGGATCAGCTCCGGCGGAAAGCGCAGGATGTCGCCCGGCGCCTTCAGCGAGGTCGAGAGGCCCCACAGGATCGGGAAGAGGGCGAAGAGCAGGATCAATCCGTTGACCGCGGCGCCGGTGAGGAGACGCGTGCGCCGCCGCGCGCGCCAGCTTGGCGTTGTGTCCCGCACGCTCATCGCGGTGTCCCCCGTCGCTGGCGGAAGAGGATGAGGTTGATCGCGATCAGGATGAGGTTGAACGCGAAGACCAGGAAGGCGAGCGCGTTCGCCTCGCCGAGGCGGAACTCCACGAAGCCGAGCCGGTACATCGCGAGGCCCAGCGTCTGCGTCGCGTTGTTGGGACCGCCGCCGGTCAGGATCAGCGCGAACGTGAGGACGTTCACGAAGTGGATCATCAGGCGCACGAGGGTGATGAGGATCGGGATCCGCATCAGCGGCACGGTGATCCGGCGGAAGCGCATCAATGGCCCGGCGCCGTCGACCCGCGCGGCGGCGAAGAGTTCGGGCGGGATGCTCTTGAGGCCCGCGAGGAGGAGGATCATCGCGAAGGCGCTGTCCCGCCACACCGCGTTGAAGATCAGCGCCCCCATCGCCGCCGTCGGGTCGGCGAGGATTGTCGCCTCGCCGAGCCCGAATGGCCCGAGGATCGCGCCGATGAGGCCGGCATCCTTGGAGAACATCCAGCGCAGGAGAAGTGAGCCGACGAGCATCGCGATCACGTAAGGGACGAGCGCGACGGCGCGCACGGCGACGTTCCAGCGCGTGTCCTTCTCGAGGTGAAGGGCGAGCGCCATCCCGACGGTGAGCGTGAGGAAGAGGGCGCCGATGGTGAAGACCACCGTCGCGCCGAGCGCGGCGATGATCGTCGGCGAGGAGAGCATCCGCGCGTAGTTGCCGAGGCCGCGAAACTCGGTCAGCTCGAAATAGTCGACGCGGAAGAGGCTGTAATAGAGGCCGAGGCAGAGGGGGACGGTGACGAACACCACCTCCAGCGCGACGAGGGGCGCGACGAAGCCGAAGGCGCGCCACTCGTCCGGGGCGAAGAGGCGGCGGCGCGGCCGGCCGGCCGCCGCCGCTGCCGGGGCGGTATCCGCGACGGGAGTCATGTAGCGCGCGCCTTCGGTGGTGTCGTCATCGCCGCTCTCCTCAATCCATCAAGAGGCCGCCATTCACGTCGATGAGCTCGCCGGTGATGTACCGGGCGCCCTCCGAGGCGAGGAAGAGGACCGCGGGGGCGACGTCGTCCGGCACGCCGCGGCGGGCGAGCGGGATCGTCGCGCGCAGGATCGCCGGGTCGTTGGTGAGGTCGAAATCCTTCGAGAAGGCGGTGTTGATGATCGAGCCGGGGGCGACGCCGTTGACGTTGATCCCGTCGTCCGCGAACTGGTGCGCGGCCGCCATCGTCAGCGCCCACACCGCCGCCTTCGACGAGGAATAGTGGGCATAGGGCAGGCGCCCGCCGGTCTTGCCCGAAATGGAGCAGATGTTGACGATCCGCCCGCCGCCGCGCTTGCGCATGTGCGGCACGGCCGCCTGCATCGCCCACAGCTTGCCCTTGATGTTCACGTCATAGACGCGGTCGAACTCCTCCGGCGTGATCTCCTCGATCGCGGCGAGGCTGACGATCCCGGCATTGTTGACGAGGACGTCGACGCCGCCATGGGTCGCCGCGATCTCGTCGACGGTCGCCTTCACCGCGTCGCGGTCCGTGACGTCGAGCGCGTGTCCGCTCGCCTTCGCGCCCGTGGCGGCGATCGCCTCGGCGGTGCCCTTGGCGCTGTTCCCGGCGATGTCGGTCACGGCGACGATCGCGCCCTCGCGCCCGAAATGCTCGGCGATCGAGCGGCCGATCCCCGCACCCGCCCCGGTGACGACCACGACTTTGCCGGCCAGTTGGTAGTCCATAGCGTTTCACGCTCCCATTGTTATCGTTGTGCGCCGGGCTCAGCGCCCGCCGGTGGCGTCCAGGAGGGCGCCGGTGACGAACGAGGCCCTGTCCGACAGGAGGAAGAGGACGACGTCCGCGATCTCGGCAGGCCGTCCGGGCCGGCCGAGCGGAATGATGGTGGACATGCGGGCATAGTGTTCGGGCCCGTCCGCCTCGTGCGCCTCGGTGACGATCGTCGCCGGGCGCACCGCGTTGACGCGGATCCCCTCGGGGGCGACCTCGGTGGAGAGGCCGAGCGTCAGCCCGTCGATCGCCGCCTTCGCCGCGCCATAGAGGACGATCCCCTTCGCCCCGTCCTTGCGCGCGACGGCGCCGCCGCGGCGCGAGCAGTCGGACGAGATGTTGACGATGGCGCCGCCCGCCCCGCCATGCGCGGTCGACATGCGCCGGATCGCCTCGCGCGAGCACAGGATCGTGGAGGTGACGTTGAGATCGAGGATGCCGCGAATGTCGGCGGCGGAGGATTCGTCGATGCGCCGGCCGTGCTCGCCGAGGAGGATCTTCGCCCCGCCCGCATTGTTGACGAGGCCCACAAGAGGGCTCAGCGCACCGTCGGCCTCGGCGAACATCGCCTCCACCTCCGCCTCGTCGGTGACGTCGGCCTTGATGGCGACCGCCTTCACCCCTTTGGCCCGGCACGCCTCGGCGACGCGCTCGGCGGCCTCCTTCGAGGTGTTGTAGTTGACGGCGACGTCATAGCCGGCGGCGGCCGCCGCCTTGGCGATCGCCGCGCCGATGCCCCGGCTTGCGGCGGTGACGAGGATCGTGCCGGACATCAGGCGGCCTCCGTTTCGTTGCGGGTGTCGATGCCCCCTGCGTGCCAGCGATGGCGTGGGGCGTAGCCAAGGACGCGCCGGGCGCGTTCGATCGAGAAAATCGGCGTCGCGGGGCCGATTTCGGACCCGCGCGGAACGCCCGGATAGGCGGCGGCGACGGCCTCGCGGATGTCGCCATCGACGAAGGGGCGGTCGGCCCCGATCTGGAGCGCGGCGAACCCGTCCGCCTCGACCTCGACCGCGAGGCGGAAGGCCTCGCCCGCGTCGCGCGCGTCGACATAGGCCCAGAGGCTCTTCACCGCCTGGACGGGGTTGCCGCGCCGCTTGCCGACATGGGCCGCGAACGTTTCGGGCGCCCAGATCACCGGCAGGCGCAGCGCGAAGGCGGCGACGCCTAGGCGCTCGGCGACGAGCGCGGCGAGCCCTTCGCCGGCGAGCTTGGAGAGCCCGTAGCCCTCGCGCGGGACGAGCGGATGGTCCTCGTCGACCGGGAGGCGCACGGGCGCGACGATCGACGGGGCGAGGGACTGGCCGAGCACCGTCTGGCTCGACGCGTAGACATAGCGGCCGATCTTCGCCTCGATCGCGGCGAAGGCGACGCGGGCGGCGAGCGTCACGTTCGTGCGGTAGACGACATCCTCGGGATGGTTGTCGAGGTTCGGGATCGCGGCGAGGTGGACGATCGCGTCCGCCTCGCGCGCCGCCGCGCCGAGCCCGTCCCACACGGCAAGGTCGGCGACGGTGACCTGCGCGGCCTCGCCCGCGAATGGCGCGGCGTCGACGGCGTGGACCTCATGGCCCGCCGCCGTCAGCGCGGCCGTCACGTGGCGGCCGAGATGGCCCGCCGCGCCGGTGACGAGGACGCGCATCGCCATCAGAACTTCCCGAACGTCGTGTAGAGGTCGGCGAGCGAGGTGCGCCCGTCGATCGCGTCGCGGATCTTGTCCTCCTTTCGGCTGACCTCCTCCGCCTTCTCCAGGACTTCGAGCGTGATCTCGGACGGAACGAAGACGACGCCGTCCTCGTCACCGAAGATGTAGTCGCCCGGATTGACGCGGACGCCGCCGATATTCACCCCGCACCCGAAGTCGACGATGTTGAAGCGGCCGACCGCGTCGGCGGGGCAGGTGAACTTGTAGAAGATCGGGAAGCGCTGGCGGCGGATGAAGGCGGTGTCGCGGATCGCGCCGTCGACCACCGCGCCGACGCAGCCGCGCTTGGCCGCCCCGTTCGACCAGAGCTCGCCCCACACCCCGGTGTCCTCGTTGCCCATCGTGTCGTAGGCGGCGACGACATGGGGGACGAACGAGTCGATCACCCGCGGGCCGACGCGCTTCGTGAGGTCCATCGTGGCGTTGTTGGTACCGACGATGGTGAAGGCGGGACCGGCGATCATCTGCGTGTGGTCGAGCGGGCGGATGTCGTGGTGGGCGTACTGGTGGCGCAGCCCGTATCCGTCGAGGACGTCGTTCACCGCGGGCGTGTAGAGGCGCTTGAAGCGCTCCGCGATCGCGGGCCAGTCGAGGTCTTGCATCGTGAATCTCGTGCTCATGGCGCTCACCAGGCCGGCATGCGCGGATGCCAGCCGGGGCGCGCGCTGTCGGCGATGGCGGGGTTGAGGAAGCGGTCGGCCGCGGCGCCGGAGCTCGCGAGCGCGCGGTATTTCTCGAGCTTGTCCTCGTCGATCTCGATGCCGAGGCCCGGCGCCTCGAGCGGGGCGACGATGCCGTCCTTCGGCTCGATCTTGCCGCCGACGATGATGTCGTCGACGAGGTGGAGGTTCATGCAGTCGATGGCGAGGCGCAGGTTCGGCATCGCGTAGGCGGTCTGGACCATCGCAGCCCAGCCGATGCCGAGCTCGGCGCCCGAATGCATGCCGAGATCGATGCCGTTCGCCGCGCACATCCGGTCGAGCGCCATCACCGCGCGCATCCCGCCCCAGTACCAGAGGTCCGCGAGGACGACGTCCACCGCCCCGATGGCGATCGCGGGATTGAACTCCTCGAACTGGGTCACGCACATGTTGGTGGCGAGCGGGGTGGTGACGCTCTTCCTCACCTTCGCCATCGCCGCCGCGTTCCAGCAGGGATCCTCATAATATTCGATGCCGATGGCATCGAGATCGCGCCCGATGCGGATCGCGGTCGCCGGCGTCCAGCTTCCCTGCGGGTCGATGCGCAGGCGCATGTCGCGGCCGAACTCGGCGCGCAGCGCCTCCATCACGTCGCGGTCGAAATTCGGCTCGAAATAGCCGCCCTTCAGCTTCATCGCGCCGAAGCCGTAGCGGGACGCCTGGTCGCGCGCGAAGGCGAGGACGTCCTCGACGGTGTGGATCTCGCCATGGCCGTCGGCGTTGGCGTGGCGGAAGAAGAGGTAGGAGGCGACCTCGACCGAGGTGTGGGCGCGCCCGCCGAGGAGACGGTAGATCGGCTCGCCGATCACCTTTCCCTGGATGTCGAGAAGGGCCATCTCGATCGCCGCCATCAGGGGCTCGGGCGTCTCGTAGGGGTAGTAGTTCCAGTTCTTGATGCGCTGGATGATCGTGCCCGAATCCCACGGATTCGCGCCGACGATGATGGGGGCGAAGCGGTTGAAGATGTCGGCCTTGTAGCGCCCCGAGGTCTCGCCCCAGCCCACGATCCCGTTGCTGGTGGTGATGCGCACGACGGCGCGCGAGTAGGAGCCGAGGGAGCCGTAACACGTCAGGATCGGCGCCTCGATGGGCACCACCACGGGGATGATGTCGATGGATTCGATGGCGAGGCTCGCGTCTCGCGCTTTGGTGCGGGTTTCCGCGTAGTCGGCGGCGTGTGCGCCGTTCCCTCGCGTCATGTCTGGGCTCCAAGGTTCAGGATGTTCTTGCGGTCGGGCAGGGAGGCGGTCGCGGTGCCGAAATCGGTGAGGTCGATCGTCTCTGCGTGATGACAGGCGACGCGCCGCCCGGGGGCGATGTCGCGCATGGCCGGGATCTCGGTCCGGCAGCGCTCGGTCGCGAAGGGGCAGCGCGGGTGATAGCGGCAGCCGGCGGGCGGGTTCGCGGGGTCGGCGACCTCGCCGCGCACCGTCGCGCGCGGCGGGCGCGCGCCGCGCCGCGGCACCGGGACTGCGGCGAGGAGGGCGGCCGTGTAGGGGTGGTAGGGGCGGGCGAAGAGCGCCTCGGTCGGCCCCGTCTCGACGAGCTTGCCGACGTACATGACGACCACGCGGTCCGCGATCGAGCGCACCAGGGCGAGGTCGTGCGAGATGAAGAGATAGGTGAGGCCGAGCCGCTCCTTCAGCGACCACAGGAGGTTCACGATCTGGCCGCGGATCGACACGTCGAGCGCCGAGACCGCCTCGTCGGCGACGAGGAGGCGCGGGTCGGTCGCGATCGCGCGGGCGATGCCGATGCGCTGTCGCTCGCCGCCGGAGAAGGCGTGCGGGTAACGGTCGATATATTCGGGACGGAGCCCGACGAGGTCGAGGAGCTCGGCGACGCGCGCCTTGATCTTGCCGCGCGGCACGAGGCCGAAATTGCGCAAGGGCTCGCCGATGACATCGACCACCCGCATCCGCGGATTGAGCGAGGATTGCGGATCCTGGAAGACCATCCGGATCTCGCGATAGTAGCGGGCGCGCGCCTCGGTGGAGAGGGCGGCAAGGTCGACCACCTCTCCGTCGCGGGTGCGGTAGCGGATCGCGCCCGCGGAGGGGCGGCGCACGCCCGTCAGCGTGCGGCCGAGGGTGGATTTCCCGCATCCCGACTCGCCGACGAGGCCGAGCGTCTCCCCTTCGAGGATCGAGAAAGAGACGCCGTCGACGGCGCGCACGGGCGGCCGCTCGCGCTCCAGAAGCCGGGCGGCGCGGCGATAGTGGATGCCGAGATCCTCGATGGAGACGAGCGGCTCAGCCATGACCGACCCCTCCCTCGCCATAGAGGTGGCAGGAGACGGTGGCCCCGTCCGGGAACCGCGTCGGCACCGGCTCGATCCGCTCGCACACGCCCGCGATGCGTGAGGGGCAGCGCGTGTTGAAGGGGCAGCCGGCGGGCCGGGCAAGCGGGTGCGGCACGATGCCGGGGATCGTCTCCAGGAGCCCCTTGCGGCCCGTCTCGGGGATGCAGCGCATCAGCCCTTGCGTGTAGGGGTGGCGGGGGGTGGCGAAGATGGTGTCGGCCGGCCCCCGTTCCGCGACCTCGCCGAGGTACATCACCACCACGTCGTCGGCGATTTCCGCCACCACGCCGAGATCGTGCGTGATGAAGAGGAGCGCCATGCGCAGCGTCGCGGTCAGCTCGGCGAGAAGCTCCAGGATCACCGCCTGCGTCGTGACGTCGAGCGCCGTCGTCGGCTCGTCGGCGATGAGGAGGGAGGGCTCGCACGCGAGCGCCATCGCGATGGCGACGCGCTGGCGCATCCCGCCGGAGAGCTGGAAGGGGTAGGCGTCGAGACGGGCGCGCGCGTTCGGAAAGCCCACCCGGTCGAGCACCTCCGCCGCCCGCTCGCGCGCGGCGCGGCGGGAGAGGCCCATGTGGATGGTGGCGGCCTCGGCGATCTGGCTCCCGATCGTGTGGACCGGGGAGAGGGCCGTCATCGGCTCCTGGAAGACCATCCCGATCTCGCCGCCGCGGATGGCGCGATAGGCGCGGCCCTTCGGCGGCAGCGTCGCAAGATCGACCGTCTCGCCCGCCTTGGTGCGGAAGAGCATCGATCCGCCGACGACGCGGCCGGGCTTCTGCAGGATGCCCATGATGGAGCGCGCGGTGATCGACTTGCCGGAGCCCGACTCGCCGACGACGCAGACCGTCTCGGCCGGGGCGATGTCGAAGCTCACCCCGTCCACCGCCTTCACCACGCCCTGGCGCGTGCCGAAATGGGTGCGCAGGTTCGCGACCGAGAGGACGGGAGCACGCTGCGGCATCGCGCGGCGCTCAACGTTGATAGGGATCGGCCGCATCGCGAAGTCCGTCACCGAGGAATGAGAGGGAAAGGACCGCCACCACCACCGCGATGCCGGGCGCGAGGAGCCAGGGCGCGGTCGCGAGGGAGCGGATGTTCTGCGCCTCCTTGAGGAGGACGCCCCACGAGATCAGCGGCGGCTGGAGGCCGAGCCCGATGAAGGAGAGGGCGGTCTCCGACAGGATCATGATGGGGATCGCGAGGGTCGTCGCCGCGATGATGTAGCTCGTCATCGAGGGCAGCATGTGGACGGTGATCACCCGCATCCGCGGCGCGCCGTCGAGGATCGCTGCGGTGACGAAATCTTCCTCCCGCAGCGACAGGAACTTGCCGCGCACGATGCGCGCGATCGTCGTCCAGCCGACGAGGGAGAGGATGATGGTGATCGCGAAATAGACCGCGAGCGGGTGCCAGGTGAGCGGCACCGAGGCGGCGAGACCCATCCAGAGCGGAATCGTCGGGATCGAGCGGATCACCTCGATGAGGCGCTGGATCGAGGCGTCGACCCAGCCGCCGAGATAGCCGGAGAGGCCGCCCAGCAGCGTGCCGATGATGAGGCTGAGCGTCACCCCGACGAGGCCGATCGACATCGAGATCTGCGCGCCGAACACGGTCCGGCTGAACACGTCGCGCCCGAGCCGGTCCGCGCCGAGGAGGAAGAAGGGGTCGCGCGGGTTGACCGGGCCGAAGAGGTGCCGGTCGGTCTCGAGGAGGCCGAGCACGGTGTGGGTCGGTCCCTTCACGAAGAGGCCGATCGGGATGATCTTCTCCGGGTCGACCACGAAGGTGCGCCGCAGCGCCACCGGGTCGAGCTCCACCTTGTAGCCGTGGACGTGTGGGGCGAACGCGAAGCCGTCATGGCCGAGGAAGTGGATCGCCTGGGGCGGGGCGTAGGTGTAGCGCGCGTTGGTCTTGTCGGGCGGGACGGGGGCGACGAAGCCCGCGAAGATCGCCGTCAGATAGATGAGGGTGGTGACGACGAGCCCCAGCATCGCGAGCTTGTGCCGGCGGAAGCGCCACCACATGAGGCGCCACTGGCCGGCGGTCGCGACCCGTGCCGCCCCCGCGCTCTCGGCGGGGGAGATGGCGGGCGCCGCGGGGGCGGTCATGGTGTCCTCGACGCTCATGAATAACGGATCCTCGGGTCGATGACGGCGAGCAGGACGTCGGACACCAGCGTCCCGATCACGGTGATCGCGGCGAGCATCAGGATGATCGCGCCGGCGAGGTACATGTCCTGCGCAAGGAGGGCGCGCAGGAGCAGCGGCCCGGTGGTCGGGATGTCGACGATGACGGAGACGATCGCCTCGGAGGACAGGATGATCGGCATCATCCAGCCGAGCTTGGAGACGATCGGGTTCAGCGCGATGCGGACCGGATAGCGCGCGATGAGGCGCGCCTCGCTGAGCCCCTTCGCGCGAGCCGTCTCGACATAGGGCTTCACGAGTTCGTCGAGCATCGTCGCGCGCATCACGCGGATCACCTCGGCCGTCCCCGCGAGGGTGAGGACGGTGATCGGGATCCACAGGTGCGCGGCGAGGTCGAGGACGCGGCCGAACGACCAGGGCGCGTTCTGATATTCGCGCGAGAAGAGGCCGCCCGGCTCGAGGCCGAAGGTGACGAAGGTGAAGTAGAGGAGGCCGAGCGTGAGGAGCACGTTCGGGATCGCGAGGCCGATGAAGCCGAAGAGCGTCGCGAGATGGTCGCCGAGCGAATATTGGCGCACCGCCGAGTAGACGCCGATCGGGATCGCGATGAGGCCGGTGAGGACGAGCACAGTGGAGGCGATGCCGAGCGTCAGCCCGAGGCGGGGCATGATGAGCTCGGCGATCGGCTTGTTCCACTCGAAGGATTGGCCGAAATCGCCGTGGAGGACGATCCCCGTGATCCAGTTGAGATACTGGACCACGAGGGGCTGATCGAGCCCGTAGCGGGCCCTGAGCGCCGCAAGCTGCGCGTCGTCGACGCGGTCGCCCTGGGAGGCCATCTGCGACACCAGCGTGTCGAGATAGTCCCCCGGCGGGAGCTGGATGACCGCGAACACGATGATCGAGATGAGGATCATCGTCGGGATCATCACGAGGACGCGTCTCAGGACGAAAGCGAGCATGACGGCTCCGGCGCTCTCGGTTTGACGGGCGGCGGACTAGTTCCCGGCCTTGTAGAACTGCTCGGGATTGGTCACGCCGATGTACGGGATGGGCCCGTAATTAACGATCGCGCTCGGCACGTTGTGCATCGCGTTGCCGACGACGCCGTAGCCTGGCGCGGGCAGCGCGATCCCGATCGTGTAGAAGGCGTCCTTCGCCCCGTCGATGATCGTCTGCATCGCCTCTTGCTGCACGGCGGGATCGGCCGCCGAGAGGAGCTTCTTGCGCGCGTCGAACTGGACCTTGACGCTCGCGGGCGGCTCTTCCGACGGCGACAGGCCGTGGAAATCGTTCGACCAGAGGAGCGCGAAGGTGCGGTAGCCGGTGTCGTCGGCGGGGAAGAAATTGTTCGCCTCGAGATAGAGGTCGGTGTCGAGGCCGCCATTGCCGATGAAGACGAAGGCGTCATGCTCGTTGGCGAGGGCGCGGCTGCGGATGAGGGCGCGGCCGAGCGGGCGGATCTGGAGGTCGACCCCGATCTGCTCCCACTGCGCCTTGATCAGCTCGACGACGTCGGTCCAGTCGGGCCGGAAGTCGGTCGGCACCTCCAGGAAGACCTGGATGCGGTTGCCGGACTTGTCGAGGCGGTAGCCGGAGGAGTCGCGCTCGGTGAAGCCGAGCTCGTCGAGGATGGCGTTGGCCTTCTCCGGATCGTACTCGGTGTACTGCTTCGCCATCTCCTCGTCATAGTGGACGGAGTCCGGCCGGGGCGCGGCCTGCCAGGGTTCGCCCTGGCCGAAATAGACGAGGTCGATGATCTCCTGGCGGTCGATGCCGTGGCTGAGCGCGACGCGGAAATCCTTGCTCTGGTAGAGTTCCCGCTTGGCCTGATCCGCGTTGTTGAGGTTCAGGTAGATGATCATCTGGTTATGATCGGGCGTCGGCACGTCGAAGAGGTGGTAGTTCCCCTTCTCCTGGTTGTCGAAGAGGACGGCCTTGTTCTTCAGCGTGCCGATCGTGCGATCCTGCAGGTCGATCTCCCCGGCGATCGCGCGCAGCACCATCGCTTCGGGATCCTGCACGACGCGGAATTCGTACCCGTCGAGATAGGGGAGCTGGTTGTTCTCCGTGTCGACCTTGAAATAGTAGGGGTTCCGCTCGGAGGCGACGAGGCCGCGATCGTCATAGGGCGAGGTCAGCATCCAGGGGAGCATCGTCGGCATCCCGGCCGTGCGCCAGCGCGAGAGGGGGCCGGTGATGTTGCCGAAGTGCTCAGCCCAGCTCGACGCGCCGGCCGCCTTCGCGTCCGCATCCGCGTTCGGATTGTACTTGGGCAGCAGCTTTTCGAGATAGTGGCGCGGGAAGAGGTGGATCGAGGCGACCTCGCCGATATTGGAGTTCGAGGCGAGCTTGCGCAGGAAGAGCCCGTTCGGCTCCTTGAAGCGGATCACGAAGGACCGGTCGTCGATCTTCTCGAGCTCGGCCGGACCGGACGCGGTGCTCAGCCAGCCGGGCGCCGCCGGGGTCAGTTCGCGATTGGTGAACACGTCCTCGTACCAGAACATGATGTCGTCGACGGTATACGGCTCGCCGTCCGACCATCTCAGCCCGTCGCGCAGGGTGAACTTGAACTCGGTCGCGGTGTCGTTCGCCTCGAAGCTCTCGGCAAGGTTCGGGATCAGCTTGCCCGTCTTCGGGTCGAAGCGGATCAGCGGCTCGTAGGAGACCGTCTTGATCAGCCACCAATGGTCGGACGCGCCGAGCATCGTCGCGCGCCACGTCCCGCCATACTGGCCGACCGATTCCTCCGGCGTCACCACCATGGGATTCTCCGGCAGGCGCTCGTCGACGGCGGGCAGCGCCCCGGCCTTCACCTTCGCGGCGAGGGCGGGGGCCTCATTGAAGTTCGCCGCCTCGGCCGCGGTCAGTCCGAACAGCGCGAACGCTGCGACGGCGAGTGCGAGCACACTCGTCGAGTTCGTCACCTTCAGCATGATGGGTCGCCTCCTCCTGGCGTTTTGGTCGTTTTTTGTTGGTTCGGAGGGAGGGCCGGTCGGGCCCTCCGTTCATTCTTGAGGGCCGTCTCCGAAATAGCGTTGCTCGGCGCGCTCCAGGAGCGCGAGCATTGCGGCGCGCGCGCCGGCCGCGTCGTGCGCCTCGAGGGCGGCGACGATGGCGCGGCGGTCGGCGACGGCCCTGCGGCGGTTCGCCGGCGTCACGACGCGGCGGCGCAGATGGTTCCACATGTCGCTGTCGCGCAGGTCCCACAGATGCTCGACGATCTGGGCGAGGATGCCGTTGTAACCGGCGCGGGCGAGGGTGGTGTGGAAGGTGTGGCCGAGATTGTCGTCGAAATCGCCGAGCGTCGGGTAGACCTCGGCCATCTTGTCGACGAGGCGGCTGAGCTCGGCGATCTCAGCGTTGGTGGCCATCACGGCCGCGCGCGCGGTGAGCTCGGGCTCGATCAGCTTGCGGGCCTGGAATTGTTCGAGCGGTCCGGGGCCGGGGTCGCCGTCCTTCGCCCAGGGCATCGGCATCCGCGTGCTCGCGATCTCGCGCACATAGGTGCCGTCGCCGGTACGCACCTCGATGGCGCCGGCGGCTTCGAGGGCGATCATTGCCTCGCGCACGGAGGGGCGGCTGACGCCGAACATCGTGGCGAGGTCACGCTCGGCCGGGAGCCGGTCGCCCGCGCGCATGCCCTTCTCGAGGATCAGCTCGCGGATCCGGTCGGCGATCTGCTCGTACACGCGGCGGGGCCGCGCGCTGCGCGCCGTCGCCATGTTGATTGCCGCCGAGCCGTCACCCACCGAACTGTCCTCCAAAATTGGTAAGGCCAATCTACCGATGATGGTCAGGCCGTCAAGCGGCTTTGGTCAGTCCTGATTGAATTTATGGTCAGACCACGACGGCGATCATCGAAAATTCTCCGCCACGGGTGAGGCGCGGTTGCCTAATAGCTAAGCTGCGATGTAGAGTCCTTGGGCGGATTGGCGTATATTCGTCATCGGTTCAGCGGAGAGAGGGACGCTCGCCAAGATCGATTGGTCTGGCCAATTTGCGCCCGACGCGGACCCGGCCCCTGAAGGTTTGAAACATCCGGGTCGGGTGGCATGATCGTTTTGTCACATTGTTGCGACAGTAGATCGTCAGTTATGCCTTTCCAGTCGTCAGCGATTGTTCTATCCGCAGAACGTTTACCTACGGCTGTACAAGGCAAAAATTTGTATTGGTACGGATCCGATCGTGGATCCGATACGTTAGTTCAATGCCATAACCGAGCCTCGAGCCTATCGGGGCCGAAAAACGGAGCGAACCCATGATGAAACGTCTTTCCGCCGCCGCCGCGATCCTCGCCATGTGTGCCGCCGTCCCGGCGATGGCCGCCTCCGAAGAAGAATGCGAAGCCGCGATCGCCAAGACGCAGAGCGACATGGAGAGCGATGCCGCGCTCCAGGCGAACGGCGACCGCATGAACGAGATGCAGACGCTGCTCGCCCAGGCGGGCGAAGCCGGCGAGCAGGGCAACTACGACCTCTGCCTCCAGCGGGTAAAGGACACCCGCGGCGCGGCCGGCCTGCGCGTCGAGTAAGCGCAACACATCCCGCCCGGCCGGCTCGAAGCCGGCCGGGCGTTCCATGCGTGCACCGCCGACGCGAACGGGCGGCCTCCCGACATCGAATCGAGAAGCACCAAGCGGCCCGTCTCGCGCCTGCGCGCCGAGCGGCTGCATTCGCGTGGGATCGCCGTGGAGGATGGGTGTACAGATGGCAGAAGAAGCGGCGGCGCTTCGCGGCAAGACGCTTCGCGGATTGTGTGGCTGAAGCGCCGCATTTCACGTCGGGCGTGAAATGCTTGGCGAGTGGCTCCCCGGGCCGGATTCGAACCAGCGACCAACCGGTTAACAGCCGGTTGCTCTACCACTGAGCTACCGGGGAATGACGCCGCGGCGTGGCGGCGATATAGCAACCACCTTCACGGGACGCAACACCGGATCTCGACGTGAGTGAATATCCTTTCGTGCTCGTGCTGGGCGGAGCCCGCTCGGGCAAGTCGCGCTATGCCGAGGCGTTGGCGACAAACGCCGCACAAACCGTGACTTATGTGGCGACCGCCGGCCCTCCGCGCGACGACGAGATGCGCGCCAGAATCGCTGTCCACAGGGCCCGCCGGCCGGCCGGATGGGTGACGCTGGAGGTGGAGCGCGCGATCGGCGAACCGATTCGCACCGCGGGCGGCGTGGTCCTCCTCGACTGCATGACGCTGTGGCTCACCAACGTGATGCTCGCCGAATGCGACATCGCGTCCGAGGTCGACGGGCTCCTCGAGGCCATCGCCGCGCGGCGGGGCCCCGTCGTCGCCGTCTCCAACGAGGTCGGCGAGGGTATCGTGCCGCAGACGTCCCTGGGGCGAGCCTTCCGCGACGAGCAGGGTGTGTTAAACCAGCGCCTCGCCCGGTCCGCGACGACCGTGGTGAAGATGGTTGCGGGCTATCCGCTCGTCGTCAAACCCTCCAGCCAGCCGGAGATCTCCCTATGATCGCGCGCATCCCCGTCACCATCGCCACCAGGCTTGCGGGTGCCGGGACGATGGCGCTCGTGGCGGGAATCGAGGGCCGGCAGGCCGCCTGATGCACCTCCTCGCTGCCGAGGCGCAGAGGATCGACGACGGCGAAGAGGCCGTTGATCTCGACCTCGCGCCCGCCCCGATCGTCGTCCTGTCCGCCGCGGACGGGGAGATCACGGCCCTCTCCCAGGCCGTGCGCCGCATGCCGGCGGGGCCCGAAGTGCGCCTTGCGAGCCTCGGCGCGCTGACGCACCCGATGTCGATCGACCTCCTTGCCCAGAAGACGCTGCGCGGGGTGCGGGTGGTCGCGCTGCGCGTCCTCGGGGGCGAGGGCTATTTCGCCTACGGCATCGAGGTCCTGCGCCGCATCGCGCTGACCTCCGGGGCGACGCTCCTCATCGTGCCGGGCGAGGCGGCCTTCGACGAGGCGCTCGCCGCACGTGGTACCGGCTCCATCGAGGATGCGCGCCGCTTCCACGCCTATTGCCGCGAGGGCGGGCCAACCAATCGCGAGCGTAGCATCGCCTTCCTGCGCGCGCTGCTGGGTGAGGGCGCGCGGCCGGAGCCTGCCTCGGCCGTTCCCGCCGCCGGGCTCTACGCCGCCGGCGCGGTGCTCCCAGACCTCTCCGCGCTCGACCACTATCCGGACGGGCCGCGCGTCGGCCTCGTCTTCTATCGCTCGCATCTGATGGACGGGCTCGTCGGCGGCATCGACGCGCTCGTCGCGGGGCTTGCCGAGGCGGGGCTGCGGCCGGTGCCGATCTTCGCCTCGAGCCTCAAGGACCCCGTCGCCGCCGCCGTCATCCGCGAGCTTGTCGAGGCGGCGGGGGCGGACGTCGTGCTGACCACGATGGCCTTCTCGGCGGGCGGGGCGGGGACCGCGCTCGACGATCACCGCCGCGTGGTGCTGGAGGTGGTCCAGGCCAGCGCGGACCCCGACGCGTGGGTGGCGAGCCTTGCCGGCCTCGGCGTGCGCGACCTTGCGATGAGCGTGGTGACGCCCGAGTTCGACGGCCGCGTCCTCGCGCGCGCCTTCGCCTTCAAGTCGCGCCAGGCCCGGTGCGAGGCGACCGGCGCCTTCCCGGTGGATTTCGTGCCGGTCGCGGATCGCGTGCGCTTCACCGCGGCGCTCGCCGCCGCGCACGCGCGCCTTGCCGCGACCCCGCCGGCCGAGACGCGCGTCGCCCTCGTCCTCGCGAACTATCCCGGCAAGGACGGGCGGATCGCGAACGGCGTGGGCTTCGACACGCCCGCCTCCACCGCCGCGCTCCTCGCCGCCCTCGCGGCCGCCGGCCACCACGTGACGGACGCGCCGGCCGACAGCGCCGCTCTGATGGCCCATCTCCTCGCCGGCCGCGCCGATCCGCCCGCGCGCCTGCCGCTCGCGCGCTACAAGGCCTGGTTCGCGGGCCTGCCCGACACCGCGCAAGCCGCCGTGAATGGGGCCTGGGGCCCGGTGGAGGCCGATCCGCTGATGCGCGGCGACGCGATCGCGGTCGCGGTGCATCTGTTCGGGAATGTCGCCGTCGCGATCCAGCCGACGCGCGCCTATGAGCGCGATCCGAAGGCGACCTATCACGATCCCGCCCTCGTCCCGACCCACGCCTATCTCGCCTTCTATCTCTATCTGCGTGAGACGTTCGGGGCGGCGGCCGTCGTCCACATGGGCAAGCACGGCAACATGGAGTGGCTGCCGGGGAAGGCGGTCGCGCTCTCCGAGACGTGCTGGCCGGAGATCGCCTTCGGGCCGACGCCGCACATCTACCCCTTCATCGTCAACGATCCGGGCGAGGGGACGCAGGCCAAGCGCCGCGCCCAGGCCGTGATCGTCGACCATCTGACGCCGCCGATGACGCGGGCCGAGAGCCACGGCAGTTCGGCCGAGATCGAGACGCTGATCGACGAGTACGCCTTCGCCCGCGCGCTCGACCCAAAGCGGGCCGACCGTCTCGCCGACGACATTATCGACGCCGCCGAGCGGCACGGCCTCGCGGCCGACCTCTCCCTCGATCTCGGCGGCGACCGGGACACGGCGATCGCCGCGCTCGACGCGCACATCTGCGATCTGAAGGAGATGCAGATCCGCGACGGGCTGCACATCCTGGGGGCGAGCCCCGAGGGTCGGCTGCGGCGCGACCTCCTCGTCGCGATCGGCCGTGCGCCGCGCGGGCCGGGCGCGTCCGGCCAGTCCCTCTCGCGCGCGATCGCGGCCGACCACGGCCTCGCCTTCGACCCGCTCGACGCCGCGCCCGCCGAACCCTGGGCCGGACCGCGCCCGGCCGCGCTCGACCGCGTGCCCGGTCCCTGGCGCACGGTCGGCGACACGATCGAGCGGATCGAGGCCTTCGCCGCGGCGCTCCTCGACGGGGCGGCGGAACCCGGCGAGGCCGCCGCCGCCGTCCTTGCCGAGCTCGACCGGATCGCGGCGGACCTCGACCGGTCGGGCGCGGACGAGATCGGCGCCGTCCTCGGCGCGCTCGGGGGGCGCTTCACGCCGCCCGGCCCCTCCGGCGCGCCGACGCGCGGCCGGCCCGACGTGCTCCCCACCGGGCGCAACTTCTTCGCCGTCGACATTCGCGGCATCCCGACCCGCGCGGCCTGGATGATCGGCGCAGCGGCGGCAGAGCGCGTCGTGGAGCGATACGTCATGGAGGAGGGCGACTGGCCGCGCGCCATCGTGCTGACCTGCTGGGGCACGTCCAACATGCGCACAGGCGGTGACGACATCGCCCAGGCGCTCGCCCTCATCGGCGCGGAGCCGACATGGGACGGGGCGCGCCTCACCGGCTTCACCGTGCGCCCGACGAGCGCGCTGATGCGTCCGCGCGTCGACGTCACGCTGCGGGTCTCCGGCTTCTTCCGTGACGCGTTCCCCGAGCAGATCGCCCTCTTCGATTCGGCCGTCCGCGCCGTCGCCGCCACCGACGAGCCCGACGACCAGAACCCCATCCGCCGCCGCTTCCGCGAGAGCGGGGCGGGGAGCGACGTGTCGGTCTTCGGCGCGATGCCGGGGGCCTATGGGGCGGGACTCCAGGCGCTGATCGACACCGGCGCGTGGGACGGCCGGAACGATCTCGCGGAAGCCTTCGTCGCCTGGGGCCGCTACGCCTACGGCAAGGGACGCGCGGGCGAGGTCGCCGAGGAGGCGCTGCGCACCCGTCTTGCCGGGATCGACGCGGTCGTCCAGGCGCAGGACAATCGCGAGCACGACATCCTCGACAGCGACGATTACTACCAGTTCGAGGGCGGCCTTGCCGCAGCCGTCGAGGCGGCGCGGGGGCGGGCCCCGGTCAGCCTCCATGTCGACACGAGCCGGGCCGAGCGGCCCGTCGCGCGCACGCTGCGCGAGGAGATCGCGCGCGTCGTGCGTGGCCGCGCGGCCAACCCCAAGTGGATCGCGGGCGTGATGCGGCACGGCTACAAGGGGGCGTTCGAGATCGCGGCGACGGTCGACTATCTCTTCGCCTTCGCCGCGACCACCAACGCCGTCGCCGACCATCATTTCGACCAGCTCTACGACGCCTATCTGGAGGACGATGCGGTGGTCCGCTTCCTCGCCGAGGCGAACGCGCCGGCGCTGGAGGAGATCCGCGGGCGGTTCGCCGAAGCGATCCGGCGTGGTCTATGGTCGCCGAAGAAGAACAGCGTCCACGCGCGCCTCGACGCCCTCATGAAGCTTGAGACATTGCCATGAATGACACCGAACTCGACTCGCGCCACGCCGAGAAGATGCGCAAGAAGAAGGCCGCGCGGGACAAGATCCTCGCGACCAAGACGATCGAGAAGGGCCTCGTCATCGTCCACACCGGTAAGGGCAAGGGCAAGTCGACCGCCGCCTTCGGCATGGTGATGCGCGCCATCGGGCACGGCTTCAAGGTCGGCGTCGTGCAGTTCATCAAGGGGCGGATCGAGACGGGCGAGAAAGCGGTTCTCGACCGCTTCGGCGACCAGGTGACGATCAAGCGCATGGGCGAGGGGTTCACCTGGGAGACGCAGGACCGCCAGCGCGACATCGCGGCGGCCCGGGCCGCCTGGGAGGCGGCGATGGCGATGATCTCATCCGGCGAGCACCGGATGGTGCTGCTCGACGAATTGAACATCGTGCTGCGCTACGACTATCTCGACGTCGCCGAGGTGGTGGACTTCCTGAAGGAGAAGAAGCCGGACGACGTCCACGTCATCATCACGGGACGCAACGCGAAGGACGAGCTGATCGAGATCGCGGACCTCGTCACCGAGATGACGATGATCAAGCACCCCTTCCGTTCCGGCGTGAAGCCGCAACAGGGGATCGAGTTCTAGAGATGCGCCACCCCATCGTGCGGTGGCGCGGGGGGCCGCGGGCGAATCATGCGATCCGCCCGGACCGATCAGGCCCTGGCCGCCGGAATCAGGGGCAGGGGACGGGATTGCCGTACTGGTTGACGCAGTTGCGCGGCGTGGTGGCCGCACCGATCACGGCGCCACCGACGGCGCTGGCCGCGGCCACGCCCAGCGTGGTGCCGGCATTGGCGCCAGCGGCGGAGGCGATCAGCGCGCCCGTGCCGGCGCCGACGGCGCCGCCGACCAGCGCGCGGTCGGTCTGGCTGTTCGAGTTGCAGGCGGCGAGGCCGGCAACCATCGCGATCGCGAGCACAAATTTCTTCATGGGATACTCCAGGGCTTTTCCCGCCGCGGACAGCGCGGCCAGAGCATTTTCAAATCACGGCCGGCGGATTAACGCCAGATGAAGGGAAATCGCGTTTTGGACCGCAGAGAGGGCGGAAATACGGCCGCGATCATGGTCCAGGGAACGGGCTCCGATGTCGGCAAATCGCTCATCGTTGCGGGTCTGTGTCGTGCATTCCGCCAGCGTGGCCTGAGAGTTTCCCCGTTCAAACCGCAAAACATGTCGAACAATGCCGCCGCGACGCCCGATGGCGGCGAGATCGGCCGTGCGCAAATGTTGCAGGCGCGTGCGGCAGGACGCCCGGCGACAGTTCACATGAACCCTGTGCTCTTGAAGCCGCAGTCGGAGACGGGGGCGCAGGTCGTCGTCCAGGGGCGGGTGGTCAAGTCTGTCGCAGCCCGCGATTACGCGGCCCTGAAGCCGATGCTGATGCCGCCCGTGCTGGAGAGCTTCAACCGCGTCGCCCGCGAATCGGACCTCGTGATCGTGGAGGGGGCGGGGAGCCCGGCGGAGGTGAATCTGCGCACGGGCGACATCGCCAATATGGGCTTCGCGCTTGCGACCGGGGTGCCCGTCATCCTGTGCGCCGACATCTCGCGTGGCGGGGTGATCGCGAACATCGTCGGCACCTCCGCCGTCCTTCGGCCCGATGAGCGGGATGCCGTGGGCGGCGTCCTCGTCAACAAGTTCCGCGGCGATGTCGGCCTCTTCGAGGGGGGCGTGAAGGCGATCGAGATGCGCACCAAGTGGCCGGTGCTCGGCGTCGTCCCCTGGTTCGCGGACGCGGGCGCGCTGCCGGCGGAGGACAGCCTCGGCCTACCGACCGAAGCGCGCGCCGAGGGGCTGAAGATCGTGATGCCCCGGCTGCCACACATCGCGAATTTCGACGACTGCGACCCGCTGCGGCTGGAGCCCGGCGTTTCGCTGCGCGTCGTCCCGCTCGATGAACCGCTGCCGGCCGACACCGACCTCGTCCTCCTGCCGGGCTCCAAGGCGACGGTCGCCGACATGCGCGCGCTCGATGCGGCGGGGTGGCGGGCCGATCTCATCGCCCATGTGCGCCGCGGCGGGCGCGTCCTGGGCCTCTGCGGTGGATACCAGATGCTCGGCCGCCTGATCCGCGACCCCGAGGGCTTCGAGGGGCCGCCGGGCGAGACCGCCGGTCTCGGCCTTCTCGACGTCGTCACCACCCTGAAGGCGCCGAAGACGACGCGTGAGACGCACGGCGTCTCCCGTCTGCCCGGCGCCGATGGCGTGCCGGTGCGCGGCTATCGCATCCACATGGGCGTGACGGAGGGGCCGGACACCGCGCGTGCGCTGGCCGATCTTGCCGAGGGGCCCGACGGAGCGGTCTCGGCGGACGGGCGCGTCATGGGCGGCTATCTCCACGGCCTCTTCGCGGAGGACGCGTTCCGCCGCGCCTTCCTCGCCAGCTTCGGCGCGGCCTCTGACCTTGCCTATGAGGCGCGGGTGGACGCGACGCTCGACACGCTCGCCGCCCATCTCGCGGCGGCGATCGACCTCGACCGCCTTCACGCCCTCGCTCAGACGAGAAGGAAGATCAGGGCGTAGAGGGCGATCTGGATCGCGGCGGCCTGGTTGCCGATCGCGATCGCGCGGCGCACGTCGACCATCGTCGGCGCGCGCCCCCGCGGGTTCAGCCACACACCGTCGACGCGCTCGCCCTCATAGGTGCGCGGGCCGCCGAGCGCGATTCCGAGCGCGGAGGCCATCGCCGCCTCGGGCCACCCGGCGTTGGGCGAGACGTGCCGCCCCGCATCGTCGATGATCGTCTCGCGGCGGCGGAAGGTCGAGGGCCGGGTCAGCATGATGAGCCCGGCGGTGATCCGCGCCGGCACGAAATTCATCGCATCGTCGAGCTTCGCCGCCGCCCAGCCGAACTTCGCGTAGCGCGGGGTGAGGTGGCCGATCATCGAATCGGCCGTGTTCACGACCTTGTAGGCGACGATGCCGGGAAGCCCTCCGATCGCGAGCCAGAAGGCGGGCGCGACCACCCCGTCCGACAGGCTCTCACTCAGCGTCTCGACGCTCGCCCGCGCGACGCCCGCCTCGTCGAGCGCTGCGACATCGCGCCCCACGATCATGGAGACGGCGGCGCGCGCCTCCTCGATCGAGGCGGCGTCGGTGACGCGCGCGACGTGGGTGTTGAGGCTCTTGTGGGCGAGGAGCGTGCTCGCGAGGAGGGCGAGGGCGATCGTCTCGAGCGGGCCGGGCAGGGCATCGAGGAAGCCCGTCAGCACCGTCGCTGGGAGGGCGAAGGCGAGGATCGCGACCACGATCGCGACGACGCCCTTGGCCTTGCGGCTGGGGCGGACATTGAGGCGGCGGTCGAGCGCGCCGATGAGGCCGCCGAACCAGGTGACGGGATGGCCGGTGCGCCGCCATACGCCCGGCGGGTCGCCGACGAACCAGTCGATGAGGAGGGCGAGGACGACGGTCATGATGCGATCCCGGCCGTCACCGCGTCGAGCGCGGCGGCGAGGCGGGGAAGGCCGTCGCCCGGAAGGCCGAAGCGGAGCCAGGTGGGCTGCGCGGGAAAGGCGCGCGTCCAGATCCCCTCCGCTGCCAGCGCCTTGTGCCAGCGCGCGGCGTCCGGCGTCGCGACGAGGCGATAGAGGTCGGTGCCGCCGATGGGGGTGAGGCCCGCCCCGGTGAGCGTCGCATCGAGCGCCTGGCGCTCCGCATCAAGGCGCGCACGCATGGCGTCGGCCCAGGCGGTGTCCGCCAGCGCAGCGGCGCCGATTTCGAGCGCCGGCCCGCCGACGGCCCAGGGCCCCAGCGCCTCGGTGAGACGGCCGACGAGACCCGGCGCGCCGATCGCGAAGCCGAGCCGGATCCCCGCGAGCCCATAGAACTTGCCGAAGCTCTTCAGCACCAGCGTGCCGGGAAGGCCTGCCACGCTGATCCCGGGCGTGACGTCGGCGAACGCCTCGTCGACGATGAGGGCGGGTGCCACGTCGTCCGCCCGCCGCGCGCGGGAGAGGAAGGCGGCGAGCGCCTCGCGCGTGTGGCGGCGGCCGTCCGGGTTGTTGGGGTTCACCACGACCGTGGTGTCGGCCGCCGCGTCCGCCGCCTCTTCAAGGCTCGCGCACGGGACGGTCTCGGCGTGGCGGGACCAGACGGCCTCGTGCTCCTGGTAGGTCGGGCCGACGATGGCGACGCGCCGCGCGGGGGCGATGAGGGGCAGCCACTGGAGAATCGCCTGCGTGCCGGGCGCGGCGGCGATCGCGGCGCCGTCCGGCACGCGATAGGCGGGGCGTGCGGCGGCGAGCAGCGTGTCGAGGGCGGCGCGCTGGGGGAGGCGTGTCAGCGCACTTTCGCTTGCGCGGGCGGGGTAGGCGTGCGGGTTGATCCCCGTCGAGAGGTCGAGCACCGGCCGTCCGCCGGCGAGCCCCTTCGCCTCCGCCAGGTCTCCGCCATGGATGATCGCGCTCAAGTTCCGCCTCCCGTTCGCCCATGGCCTCGCGCGCCAGAGCGCCGGCGTCAACGTCGCAGATGCGGGGCGGGGTGAAGCGGCGGGGGGTCGCCCATAAAGAAAGCGGTCACGGGCTTTCGCCGTCGTGACCGCCAGTGACCGCGGAGGGCGCGGTGGGGGCAGGGGAAGGGTGAGGCTTCCCCTGCAGGAGGGTCTGATTAGACCGAGTAGTACATGTCGAACTCGATGGGATGCGGCGCCATCTCGTACCGCATGTTCTCTTCCATCTTGAGCTCGATGTACGAGTCGATCTGGTCGTCGTCGAACACGCCGCCGGCCTTCAGGAACTCGCGGCCCTTGTCGAGCTCGCTGAGCGCCTCGCGGAGCGAACCGCACACGGTCGGGATGCCCTTCAGCTCTTCCGGCGGCAGGTCATAGAGGTCCTTGTCCATCGGGTCGCCCGGATGGATGCGGTTCTTGATGCCGTCGAGGCCGGCCATGCACATGGCGGCGTAGGCGAGATACGGGTTCGCGGACGGATCCGGGAAGCGGACCTCGAGGCGCTTGCCCTTCGGCGAGGACGCGATGGGGATACGGCAGGAGGCCGAACGGTTGCGCGCCGAGTAGGCGAGCAGCACCGGCGCTTCATAGCCCGGGACGAGACGCTTGTAGGAGTTCGTCGACGGGTTGGTGAAGGCGTTGAGGGCCTTCGCGTGCTTCAGGATGCCGCCGATATAGAACAGGCACATCTCGGAGAGGTCGGCATAGAGGTTGCCGGCGAAGAGCGGCTTGCCTTCCTTCCAGATCGACTGGTGGACGTGCATGCCCGTGCCGTTGTCGCCGAAGACCGGCTTCGGCATGAAGGTCGCCGTCTTGCCGTAGGCGTTCGCGACCTGATGCACGACATACTTATAGATCTGCATCTTGTCGGCGATGAGGGTCAGCGTGTCGAACTTGAGGCCAAGCTCGTGCTGGGCCGCGGCCACCTCGTGGTGGTGCTTTTCGACGGTGACGCCCATCTCGGTCATGACCGAGAGCATCTCGGAGCGCATGTCCTGCGCGGAGTCGATCGGCGGGACCGGGAAATAGCCGCCCTTGGTGCGCGGACGGTGGCCGAGGTTGCCGGTCTCGTAGTCGGTGCCGGTGTTGGTCGGCAGTTCGATCGAGTCGAGCTGGAACCCGGTGTCGTACGGGTTGGCCGCGAAGCGGACGTCGTCGAACACGAAGAATTCGGCTTCCGGACCCATCGTGATGGTGTCGCCGAAACCGCCCGACTTCACGTACGCCTCGGCCTTCTTGGCCGTGGTGCGCGGGTCGCGGTTGTAGGCTTCGCCCGTGGACGGCTCCAGGATGTCGCAGAAGAGCGCCATCGTGGTCTGCGCGAAGAAAGGATCGATGTGCGCGGTCTCGGGATCCGGCATGAGAAGCATGTCGGATTCGTTGATCGCTTTCCAGCCAGCGATAGAAGAGCCGTCGAACATCGTGCCGTCGGCGAAGATGTCTTCGTCGATCATGCTGACGTCCATGGTGACGTGCTGCATCTTACCGCGCGGGTCCGTGAAGCGCAGATCGACGAACTTTACGTCTTTGTCTTTGAGATCTTTAAGGACTTCTTGCGCTGTGCTCATTCGCATTCGCTTTCTTTAGGTCTTCTGACGCTTCTGGAGTTGTGGGTTTCAGATGGCGTCCTCACCGGACTCACCAGTCCGGATCCGGATTGCGCCCTCCACCGGGAGGACGAAGATCTTGCCATCGCCGATTCGTCCTGTCTGTGCGGCATTGCGGATCGCTTCTACGGCCGCAGGCAACAGGCTGTCCGGTACGATGAGTTCGATCTTCACTTTTGGAAGAAAGTCAACAACGTACTCGGCTCCGCGATAAAGTTCAGTATGGCCTTTCTGGCGGCCGAAACCGCGGGCTTCGAGCACGGTAATGCCCTGTAGGCCGACGTCTTGCAGCGCCTCCTTCACCTCATCGAGTTTGAACGGCTTTATGATGGCTTCGATCTTCTTCATAAGACCCCGTTGGGCGGCATACGGGAGGTCATCCGTCCGCTGGCGCTCGAAGGAATGCATCTCGTGTGCCAGATGAGGAAATTGGCGCGTTGAGCGGAAATTCGGCAGCGAAACACGCGCGTAGCGGATGATGTGATCAAAATTTGGGCGGTGTGCCCAAAAAACGATCCGAAAAATGAGAGGCCGGATCCGACGTGATCGAATTGCCAACGCCCGCCGAGATGGGCCTCGCCGACAAGCGCACCGCCGAGGCCGGAACGCCCATCGCCGTGTTGATGGACCGGGCCGGATATGCCGTCGCCGATCTCGTCGCGGCGGAGATCCGCCACGGCGCGCGCATCGTCGTCCTCGCCGGTCCCGGCGACAACGGGGGCGACGCCTTCGTCGCCGCGCGTGTGCTGCGCGAACGGGGCTATCATGTCGCACTCGTCGACCTCTCCAAGGGGGCGGGGTCGGACGCCGCGCGCGGCGCGCACGCGCGCTATCGCGGCGAGGTGATCGCCGCGGACGATCCCTCTGTCACCCGCGCGACGGTCGTGGTCGACGGCCTCTTCGGCGGCGGCCTCGCGCGCGACATAGAAGGAGAGTTCGCCGACCTCGTCGAACGGGTGAACGGGAGCGGGGCACGCATCTTCGCGATCGATCTGCCGAGCGGGATCGACGGGGCGACGGGCGCGGTGCGCGGCGTCGCGATCCGCGCCTATCGCACCATCACCTTCGAGCGGCGCAAGCCCGGCCATCTCCTCGTCCCCGGCCGCGCCCACGCGGGCCGCGTCTCGGTCGCCGATATCGGCATCAAGGACGAGACGATCGCGGGCACGGGCTGCCGCACCTTCGCGAACGAGCCGCCGCTGTGGCGCGACGCGCGGCCCCGCCTCGCGGACGCGGGGCACAAATATGATCGCGGCCACGCCGTCATCCTCTCCGGCCCGATGACCCAGACCGGCGCCGCGCGCCTTGCCGCGATGGCGGCGCTGCGGGCGGGGGCGGGGCTCGTCACCATGGCCTCGCCGACGGAGGCGCTCGCCGTCAACGCCGCCCACCTCACGACGGTGATGCTGACCCCCGTCGACGACGCCGACGGTCTCACCGCGCTCCTCTCCGACACGCGCAAGAACGCGGTCTGCCTCGGCCCCGGCCTGCCGCCGGACGGAGCGACCCGCGCCCTTGCCGAGGCGGCGCTCGCGGCCGAGGCCGCCGCCGTGCTCGACGCCGGCGCGATCACCGCCTTCCGCGAGGACGGGGCCGGCCTTGCCCGCGCAATCGGGGCGAGCCGCGCGGTGCTCACCCCGCACGAGGGCGAGTTCGCGCGCGTTTTCCCCGGCGAGGGCGACAAGCTGACCCGCGCCCGCCGCGCGGCCGAGGCGAGCGGCGCTGTGGTGGTCCTGAAGGGGCAGGACACGGTGATCGCCGCGCCGGACGGCCGCGCCGCGATCAACGCCAACGCGCCGCCGTACCTCGCGACAGCGGGTGCGGGGGACGTGCTCGCCGGCCTCGTCACCGCGTTCCTGGCCCAAGGCGCACCACCGTTCGAGGCGGCGGCGATGGGTGTCTTCCTCCACGGCGAGGCGGCGACCCGCGCCGGCCCCGCGCTGATCGCCGAGGATCTCCTCGACGCGATGCGCCTCACCCGCGCCGCCTTCGATACGCTCTGAGGGTGTTTGACCATGAACCACACTCGGCCTTAGGAGAGTGCAGGCGCGGGTGTGGCGGAATTGGTAGACGCACTTGGTTTAGGTCCAAGCGCCGCAAGGTGTGGGGGTTCGAGTCCCTCCACCCGCACCAACATCGACTTGAAAAAAAAGTAGCGAAATCAACGCCAGGTGCACCGGCGGCCGGAGTTCTGGTGCCCAAACGCGTACCCAATTCGGTCCCGCTCCACCCCCGAGATTTGGCTTTCGTCGGACGTCGGCCACCATGGATCTGAGCGGCGAGATGCGAAAGAGCGCCGGGTCTGGCCACTGCGCAGGCAGCGGCTCACCCAAGCGACGTTTGAGCGAACGCAATGAGTCTTGACACAGTTTGGCGCTAGTTTGCGGGGGCGCTATCGAAGCGTGACATAGATTTTGGGGGCATCGATGTTGTCGCATCTTTCCGGCGTCCTGTCGCGAGGAGGCGCGGTGGCTGCGCTGCTCGTGACCTCCACCTTTGCCTTTGGGCAAGAGGCGCCCCTTGACGGGTCGGTCCTGCCCCTGCCGGCAGCGCCCTTCGGCGGCGCGATCGCCAAGACGTTCGAGGGTTCGACGCAGGACTACCCGCGACCGGTAGCGCCCCCGGATGGCGCGCCAAATGTGCTGGTTGTGCTGATCGACGACCTCGGCTTCGGGCAGCCCGGCACATTCGGCGGTCCGGTTCCGACCCCGGCCATGGACGCCTTGGCCGAAGACGGTCTGCGCTTCACGCGGTTCCATACGACCGCGATCTGCTCGCCCACGCGTGCGGCACTCCTCACTGGACGCAACCATCACCAGAGCGGTTTCGGGACCATCACCGAGTTGTCCACGGGCTATCCCGGCTACAACAGTATCTGGCCGCGTTCCACGGCGACGATCGCGGAAATCCTGAAGGATCACGGCTACTCGACCGCTGCTTTCGGCAAGTGGCACAACACGCCGGATTGGGAAACCTCGCCCATGGGGCCGTTCGATCGCTGGCCCACCGGGCTGGGGTTTGAATATTGGTACGGTTTCCAAGGCGGTGAGACCAGCCAGTGGGAGCCACAGCTCTTCCGCAACACGACGCCGGTGGAGCCGGATACGCGCGCCGACGACGGATACAATCTGAATGTCGACCTCGTGGACGACGCGATTGCCTGGCTCGATCGCCAGAACTCCATCGCGCCCGACAAGCCGTTCTTCATCTATTTCGCCCCGGGCGCCGTCCACGCGCCGCTGCATGTCAGTGAAGAATGGATCGAGAAGTTCTCCGGTCAGTTCGATCAAGGCTGGGATGCGGTGCGCGAGGAAACGATCGCCCGGCAGAAGGGTCTCGGCCTTGTGCCGGAGAACACTGACCTCACGGTGCGCCCCAGTGAGATCGAGGCCTGGAATACGCTCGGAGACGATGCCAAGCGGCTCTTTGCCCGGCACCAGGAGGTGTTCGCAGGCTTTCTTGCGCAGACCGATCATGAGATCGGGCGGTTGATCGAGAAGGTGAAGGCGCTACCCGAGGCCGACAACACGCTGATCATACTCATCGCCGGGGACAACGGCCCAAGCGCCGAGGGCAGCCTCACGGGCACCTTGAACAACATCATGACCCAGAACGGCATCCCCGACACGGTGGAGGCTCAGCTGCCGGTGATTGATGAGATCGGCAGTTCTGCGCACGAGAATCACTATCCTGTCGGTTGGGCGTGGGCCGGGTCGGCGCCGTTCCAGTGGATGAAGCGCGTCCCCTCGCACTTCGGCGGCACCCGCAATGGGATGATCGTCAGCTGGCCAGCGCAGATCACCGACGGTGGCGGCATCCGCACGCAATTCCATCATGTCGTGGACATTGCCCCGACGATCCTCGAAGCGGTCGGCGTCCCCGAGCCCGAGGTCGTCAACGGGACCGAACAGACCCCCATGGCCGGGGTGAGCATGGAATACAGCTTCGGCGACGCCGCTGCGCCCGGAACCCGGCATACCCAATATTTCGAGACCGGCGGGCACCGCGCGCTTTATCACGACGGCTGGGTGGCGGCATCCTTCCACGGTGCGCCGTGGGTGCTCACCGGATCCGTCGGCTTCGATGACAGCGTTTGGGAACTCTACAACATCGACGAGGACTTTTCGGAGGCGCACGACCTTGCCGCCGAAAATCCGGAGAAGCTCGCGGAACTGCAGGCGCTGTTCGACGTGGAGGCGGAGAAGTTCGAGGTCTTTCCGCTCGACGACCGTTTTGCGGAACGTGCGACCAATCCCGAGCGACCGTCGGTCATCAAGGGACGCACGCGCTTCACCTATGCGCCGGGCACCGTGCGCGTCCCTGAGGGAAGCGCTGCGCCTCTTTATCAGCGTTCGCATCGTATCACGGCGGAGATCGAGGTTCCCGAGGAAGGCGCCAGCGGCGTCCTCATCGCCAACGGTGGGTCATCGGCGGGCTACACGCTGTATCTCGACGATGGCGTACCGGTCTACGAGTTCAACTATTTCGGGAAGAATCACTACCGTGTTGCGGGCGAGGCGCCGCTTGTGCCCGGTGCTCACGAGGTGAGCATGGTCTACGAGCAGGCACCATTCGAGCCGATGAAGGAGGTCACCGGCGGGATCGCGACCTTGCTGGTCGATGGCGTCGAAGTCGGCCGCGGAGAGATCGCCCAGGTGGTTCCCGCTCGCTACTCCGCGACGGAAACGATGGACATCGGCATGGACCTCGGGGCGACCGTCTCACGTGCCTATGAGGAAGAGGCACCCTTCGCGTTCACGGGAACGATCAAGCAGGTGAAGGTGGAGCTTCAGTAGGGCGGCCCTCAGCGGGGCTTGGCCGGCGTCTCTGCGCTGGTCGAGTCCCGCTCCGAGGGCTCGAGTCCCTCCACCCGCACCACCCAGCCGCCGGCCGGCCACCCGCCGCCTTCGCCCACGCAAAAACCGCAACGCAAGCGCAGCATGGCCGGCGCGTCCTGCGCGGGGCGTCGCAGGCCTGCAGGGCCACTCGGGAAACCCCGCCGTGGCTGTGGTGATCGCCTCTTCGCAAGGCGAAGCGACGCGGGGGCCATTGACTTCGCCTTGCCGTGGGGCGACATGAGGCGCCATTCCCCGACAACCTGAATTGTACCTGCGGAAAGTGAGCCCATGGAAGTGACGGAAACCCGCGCGGACGGTCTGCAGCGGGAGCTGAAAGTGGTGGTCCCCGCAGCGACCCTCGAAGAGCGTCTCCTCGCCTATCTCGACGACCTCTCCCATAAGGTGAGGCTGAAGGGGTTCCGGCCGGGCAAAGTCCCGATGGCGCATCTGAAGAAGATGTACGGTCGCTCGGCGATGGCCGAGGTCATCAACGACGTGATGTCCGAGTCGATCCGCAATGCGGTCGAGAAGCGCGACGAGAAGCCGGCCATGCAGCCCGCCATCGACCTCGACCAGGAGGCGATGCAGGACGTGATGGACGGCAAGAGCGATCTCGCCTTCGACATCAAGTACGAGGTCCTGCCGCAGATCGAGGTCACCGGCCTCGACGAGATCTCCATCGAGCGCCCCGTGGTCGAGGTGAGCGCGGAAGAGGTCGACAGCGAGCTGACCGAGCTTGCCAAGCGCTACCGCGACTATGAAGAGGTCGAGCGTCCGGGCGCGGACGGCGACCGCCTGAAGATCGATTTCGTCGGCAAGGTCGACGATGTCGCCTTCGAGGGCGGCACCGCCGAGGACATCGACATCGTGCTCGGCATGGGCCGGTTCATTCCGGGCTTCGAGGAGCAGCTCGTCGGCGCCGGCAAGGGTGACGCGCGGGTCGTCAACGTCTCCTTCCCGGACGATTATCCGGCCGCCGAGCTCGCCGGCAAGGCCGCCGTCTTCGACGTGACGGTGAAGGAAGTCGCTGCGCCGAAGGAAGACGCGATCGACGATGCGCTCGCCGAGAAGCTCGGCATGGAATCGCTCGAGAAGCTGCGCGAGGCGGTCCGCCTCCAGATGGAGCAGGGCTATGCCGGCGCGACGCGCGCCAAGGTGAAGCGTGCGCTCCTTGACGCGCTCGACGAGCGCTTCAAGTTCACGCTGCCGCAGAAGCTCGTGGAGTCCGAGTTCGAGACGATCTGGCGCCAGGTGACGGCCGACATGGAGCGTCGCGGCGAATCATTCGACGCCGATGCGGCGGACGATGCCGACGGCAGCGAGGCGAAGGCCCGTTCCGACTATCAGGGCATCGCCGAGCGCCGCGTGCGCCTCGGCCTGCTCCTGTCCGAGGTCGGCACGAAGGCCGAGGTCCAGGTCACGGACGAGGAGGTGCAGCGCGCGCTCTCCGAGCGGATGCGCCAGTTCCCGGGCCAGGAGCGTGAGGTCATCGAGTTCTATCGCAAGAACCCGCAGGCCATCGCGAGCCTTCGCGCACCAATCTTTGAGGACAAGGTCGTCGACTATCTCCTCGAGCTCGTTAAGGTGACGGACAAGGCGGTCTCGAAGGAGGAGCTCCTGAAGGACACCGAAGACGATCACGATCATGATCACCTGCACGACCACGACCACGATCATGATCATCACCACCATCATGATCACGGTCATCACCACCACGACCACGATCACCACCACGATCACTAGGCGCGCTTTCCATGAAAGATCCCGTTGAGTACGCAATGTCGACGCTCGTTCCCATGGTCGTCGAGCAGACGAACCGTGGTGAACGGGCCTACGACATCTTTTCGCGCCTCCTTTCGGAGCGGATCATCTTCATCACGGGTCCCATCGAGGACACCGTGGCGACGCTGGTCTGTGCGCAGTTGCTGTATCTCGAGGCGGATAATCCCAACAAGGAAATCTCCCTCTACATCAACTCTCCGGGCGGCATCGTGACCTCCGGGCTCGCGATCTACGACACGATGCAGTTCGTCCGGCCGACGATCTCGACGCTCTGCATCGGTCAGTCGGCCTCGATGGGGGCGATGCTGCTGGCGGCGGGCGAGAAGGGGATGCGCTTCTCGCTCCCCAACGCGCGCATCATGGTCCACCAGCCGTCGGGCGGCTTCCGCGGCACGGCGGCGGACATCCAGCTCCAGGCGCAGGAGATCCTGTCCCTGAAGCGCCGCCTCAACGAGATCTACCGCAAGCACACCGGCCAGGCGCTGGATGTGATCGAAACGTCGCTTGAGCGCGACAATTATATGACACCCGACGTTGCAAAGGACTTCGGGATCATCGACCAGGTCATTGAAAGCCGGGCGGCTCTTGACAACTAGAGCGTGTTTTTCGTTGCGTTGGTCCGCCGGGGCGCCTACTGATGAGGCCTGTTATGCCGGCAAATCATCGGTGGAGCGGCCTTGGGGGACTAACGAACCGACCCTGTGCGTTTTATGTTTAGTAACGGCTGGGTCGGTTGACTAAGCGACACGACCGTTTGCATCGGCGAAGGGCCACGGCCAATATGCCGGTGTGCGTTGCGAGACGGTCCCGCGGGACTGGAGTAGAGGGCCAACTGGCACGAAGCCTGCCAGGAGGACCTGCGGACGAAGCAGAGGTGAGTATATGAGCAAGGCGACCAACGGCGACGGGAAGAACACGCTCTATTGCTCGTTCTGCGGAAAGAGCCAGCATGAGGTGCGCAAGCTCATCGCCGGTCCCACCGTGTTCATCTGCGACGAGTGCGTCGAGCTGTGCATGGACATCATCCGCGAGGAGAACAAATCCTCGCTGGTGAAGGCGCGGGACGGGATCCCGACCCCGCTGGAGATCCGGAAGGTCCTTGACGATTATGTGATCGGGCAGAAGGAGGCCAAGAAGGTCCTCTCCGTCGCGGTCCACAATCACTACAAGCGGTTGAGCCACGCCTCGAAGTCGAACGACGTCGAGCTGGCGAAGTCGAACATCCTCCTGATCGGCCCGACCGGGTGCGGCAAAACGCTGCTCGCGCAGACGCTCGCCCGCATCCTCGACGTGCCCTTCACGATGGCCGACGCGACGACCCTCACCGAAGCCGGCTATGTCGGCGAGGACGTCGAGAACATCATCCTGAAGCTGCTCCAGGCGGCGGACTACAATGTCGAGCGCGCCCAGCGCGGCATCGTCTATATCGACGAGGTCGACAAGATCAGCCGCAAGTCCGACAACCCGTCCATCACGCGCGACGTGTCGGGCGAGGGCGTGCAGCAGGCCCTCCTGAAGATCATGGAAGGCACCGTCGCGTCCGTGCCGCCGCAAGGCGGGCGCAAGCACCCCCAGCAGGAATTCCTGCAGGTGGATACGACGAACATCCTCTTCATCTGCGGCGGCGCCTTCGCCGGGCTCGAGAAGATCATCTCGGACCGCGGCCGCGGCACGTCGATCGGCTTCAAGGCTCAGGTCTTCGCCCCCGAGGATCGCCGCACCGGCGAGCTCTTCCGCGAGGTGGAGCCCGAGGATCTCCTGAAGTTCGGCCTCATCCCCGAGTTCGTGGGCCGTCTCCCGGTCCTCGCGACGCTCGAGGATCTCGACGAGGTCGCCCTCGTGCAGATCCTGTCCGAGCCGAAGAACGCGCTCGTGAAGCAGTACCAGCGCCTCTTCGAGATGGAGGGCGTGGAGCTGACCTTCCATGCCGACGCGCTGAAGGCGATCGCCCGCCGCGCCATCGAGCGCAAGACCGGCGCAAGAGGCCTGCGCTCTATTCTGGAAGCGATCCTTCTGGACACGATGTACGAACTTCCGGGCCTCGACGGGGTCCGCGAGGTGGTCATCTCCGAGGAGGTCGTGGGGGGGACGGCGCGTCCGCTCTACATCTACGACGACCGTGCGGCGGAGCCGTCCCGCACGTCGGCATGATCAAGGCCGCGCCTGCCGCCGCGTCGACGGTGGGCAGGCGCGCCGACTCGAACTGTCTTCCGCCGTCCCTGGCATGAGCCGGGCCGCCGCCCATGACGCGCGGCGCCGAGGCGGTTCGTCGCGCCATGAGCCGAGCATCCGCGACGGGGATGGTATGCGTTTCCGGCGGTCGCATGAGGTGAGGCCGCGGCGTGCGGATTTTCGCCGCGACGGGGCGAGGGCCATCCTGTGACGAGACTTGACGTTCCAGGTCTCGAGGGCCACTTCGCAGCAAGGAGAGGATCTTCTTCTCCCCCCTCATCACCGCCACACCCAATCGACTATTCCGTGGGTGGTTGGGTGCCACAGTGCATGTGTGCGGTGTCGGTGGCTCGACTCGTGCATCCTATGGCGAGCCAGGGCCAAGCTGAAAGGACAGTTCCATGACTCAGTCGGACGACAACAGGGACACCAAGGCGTTGCGCTCTGCGGGCACTTACCCGGTGCTCCCGCTCAGGGACATCGTCGTGTTTCCCCACATGGTGGTCCCGCTTTTCGTCGGCCGTGAGAAATCCATCCGTGCGCTGGAAGAGGTCATGCGCGCGGACAATCAGATCCTCCTCGTCACGCAGCGTGAGGCTGGTGATGATGATCCCAAGCCCGATGGCCTCTTCTCCATCGGCACGCTCGCGACCGTGCTGCAGCTCCTCAAGCTGCCGGACGGCACCGTCAAGGTGCTCGTCGAGGGAAGCGCGCGCGCATCCATCGAATCCTTCACAGAGCGCTCGGACTATTTCGAGGCCGCGGTCGAGCCCGTCGAGGAGCCGGATTTTGACGGCACCGAGGCCCAGGCCCTCGCGCGCTCCGTCGTCGCCGAGTTCGAGAATTACGTCAAATTGAACAAGAAGATCTCGCCCGAGGTGATCAGCGCCGTCGGCCAGATCGAGGACTATGCCAAGCTCGCCGACACGGTGGCCTCCCACCTCGTAGTCAAGATCCCGGTCAAGCAGGAGATCCTGGGCACTGCCTCTGTGATCGAGCGCTTCGAGAAGGTGCTCGGCATCATGAACGGCGAGATTTCCGTTCTGCAGGTCGAGAAGCGCATCCGCAGCCGCGTCAAGCGCCAGATGGAGAAGACGCAGCGCGAGTACTACCTGAACGAACAGATGCGCGCGATCCAAAAGGAGCTTGGCGACTCCGAGGACGGCAAGGACGAGCTTGCCGAGCTGGAAGAGCGCATCAAGACGACCAAGCTGTCGAAGGAAGCGCGGGAGAAGGCGGAGGCGGAGCTGAAGAAGCTGCGCCAGATGAGCCCGATGTCCGCCGAAGCGACGGTGGTGCGAAACTATCTCGACTGGATCCTCTCGATCCCGTGGAAGAAGCCCTCGCGGATCAAGAACGATCTGGAGCACGCCGAGCAGGTCCTCGACGCCGATCATTATGGCCTCGACAAGGTCAAGGAGCGCATCCTCGAATACCTCGCCGTGCAGGCGCGCGCGAACAAGCTGAAGGGGCCGATCCTGTGCCTCGTCGGCCCTCCGGGCGTCGGCAAGACCTCGCTCGCGAAGTCCATCGCCAAGTCGACCGGGCGTGAGTATGTCCGCATGTCGCTCGGCGGCGTGCGCGACGAGGCGGAAATCCGCGGCCACCGCCGGACCTATATCGGCTCGATGCCCGGCAAGGTCATCCAGTCGATGAAGAAGGCGAAGCGGTCGAACCCGCTCTTCCTGCTCGACGAGATCGACAAGATGGGCATGGACTTCCGCGGCGATCCGTCTTCGGCCCTCCTCGAGGTGCTGGATCCGGAGCAGAACGCAACGTTCATGGATCACTATCTGGAGGTCGAGTACGACCTCTCGAACGTGATGTTCGTGACGACGGCGAACACGCTGAACATCCCGCCGGCCCTGATGGACCGCATGGAGGTGATTCGCATCGCCGGCTACACCGAGGACGAGAAGGTGGAGATCGCGCATCGCCACCTGTTCGCCAAGGCGGTCGCGGACCATGGCCTGAAGAGCGGCGAGTTCTCGATCGAGGACGAGGCGCTGCGCACGATGATCCGCCGCTACACCCGCGAATCGGGCGTGCGCAATCTCGAGCGCGAGATCGCGACCCTCGCCCGTAAGGCGGTGAAGGAGATCCTGTCCTCCAAGGGCAAGGTCACCTCGATCGTGGTCACCCCCGAGAAGCTCGAAGAGTATCTCGGCGTGCCGCGCTACCGCTACGGCCAGGCCGAGCTCGAGGATCAGGTCGGCGTCGTGACGGGTCTTGCCTGGACCGAGGTGGGGGGCGAGCTGCTCACCATCGAAGGGCTGATGATGCCCGGCAAGGGCAAGATGACGGTCACGGGCAACCTGCGTGACGTCATGAAGGAGTCGATCTCCGCGGCCGCATCCTACGTGCGCTCGCGGGCCGTGGACCTCGGGATCGAGCCGCCGCAATTCGAACGGCGCGACATCCACGTCCACGTGCCGGAAGGCGCGACGCCGAAGGACGGTCCGTCCGCCGGCATCGCCATGGCGACCGCGGTCGTCTCGGTGATGACGGGGATCCCGGTCCGTCGCGACATCGCGATGACGGGCGAGATCACCCTGCGTGGCCGCGTCCTGCCGATCGGTGGCCTGAAGGAGAAGCTCCTCGCGGCCCTGCGCGGCGGCATCACGACCGTGCTGATCCCGGAAGAGAACGCGAAGGACCTCGCGGACATTCCGGACAACGTGAAGAACGTGCTCGAGATCGTCCCCGTCGCGCGGATGGACGATGTCCTGAAGCGGGCCCTGGTGCGGATGCCGGAGGCCATCGAATGGACCGAACCCGTCTACAAGCCCAGCGATTCTACCGAGCGGGTGGAGGACGACGAATCGGCAAACTTTCGCGCACACTGATCGCGAAATAGGCACTGACTGAGAAAAGGGCGGGTTCACCCCGCCCTTTTTTCGATACAAACACACAACCTATGAATGAAAAGTGTGGTGAGTTTGCCTTCTTTCCACATGTTCGCGGGTCAAAGCAGCGCGCTGCGACGATTTTTGTGGTTTCGAAACGATTGATCCTCAATTTTTCTCAGGAGAACCGGGGCTCCTGAGGCAAAACGCACTTTGCGTGGGCTGTTGCCGATGAGAGTGTTACCGAGTCATCCGCGAGAAGGAGAGACGGAATGAAGAAAGCAGAACTCGCCGCAGAAGTGGCGCAGAACACCGACCTCAGCGCCAAGGACGCGGCGAAGGCCGTGGACGCCACCTTCAATGCGATCATCGCTGCACTGAAGGGTGGGGATGAGGTCCGCATCACCAACTTTGGCGTGTTCGCCGTGACCGACCGTCCCGAGTCCCAGGGTCGTGACCCGCGCTCTGGCGAGACGATTACGATCAAGGCAGCCAAGGTGCCGAAGTTCCGCCCGGGCAAGCCCCTCAAGGACGCGCTGAACGCCTGATTGGGCCGTTCCAACGTTCGTCGGGGCCCGCTCCGGCGGCAAACGATAAGGGGCTCGACCGCCGCTTCTGCGGCGTTCGACACCCCGCACCGGCGTCCGGTGTGCCGAGGGTCTGGAGCCAGCGCTCCATCCTCGGCACACCCACCGCCCTTACGCCTCGCGCGTGACGGGCACTTCTGATTCCTGCTCGGCCTGTGTGGCGCCTGACAGGAAGTCGCCGAACAGCTTGAGCGGCGGGACGTTGTCGCAGATGACCTTCACGATGATGAGGATCGGCACGGCGAGGACCACGCCCGCGACGCCCCAGATGAACCCCCACAGCGCAATCGAAAGCAGGATCGTCACCGGGTTGAGCTCCAACCGGTGGCCGAGGATCGACGGCGTAATGAAGTTGCCCTCGATGGTCGTCAGCGTGAAGTAGGCGAGGCCGGGAACGACTGCCCACCCGATATCCTGATAGGTCAGCAGCCCGACGAGAATGCCCATCGAGGTGCCGATCAGGGAGCCGACAAAGGGCAGGTAGTTGAGGAAGAAGCCGGCAAGGCCCCACAAAACCGGGCTCGGCATCCCGATGATCCACATCACGATCCCGATCGTCATGCCGAAGCAGAAGTTGATGATCGTGATGGTGAGAAGATAGCGCGAGACCACCGTGACGATGTTGTTCACGATGATCAGCGATCGCTTCTTGTCGCTGAGCTTCGGCGAGGCTTGGACGATCTTCTCGTAGATCAGGCGGTTCGTCGCGAGCAGGAAGTAGGTGAGGGCGATTGCGACGACGAGCGTGGACGCGATGCTGACGACGTTGCTCGCCGCCCTGTTCACGAGCCCCGGCTGCCGCACAACCACCTCGCGGACCTCGGGGTCCGTTGTCGAATTGGTGATCTCCTCCACTTCCTTACTGGCCCGCGTCACCGCCTCGACGGGTTCGCGGATGTCGGCGAGGCGCGTCTTCAGCATCTGGCCGACGCGTGGCGCGTCGTCGATCCACTCCGCGATCGGACCGGAGAGGGTGATCGTGGCGAGCGCGAAGACGAGGGTGAGCGACCCCACCAGGAGGAATGCAGATGCGCCGGCCCAGATCCGCCTTTGCAGCCACATGTTGACCGGTGTCAGCGTCAGTGACAGGACAAAGGCGAGCACGATGGGGAGCATCAGGCTCTGCGCGAAGTCGAGGGCTCCCAGGACGGCGATCGTCGCCAGGATGATGAGGGGGATCTTCACGCCCGCGCCAACATTGACGCGGGTTTTTTCCGGTTTTGGCTCCGTTGAGGCCTGGGGGGCAGCGGCGACGCTCAAGGCGGAACTCCTTATGGGAGGAAAGGGGCTTGTTCCGATGAACGCAGTCGGCCGGCTGAACGTTCGCCATTTTTTACCCTGAAACGAAACAAAGGTTACGCGACGAGTGGATGCCAGGTCGCGCATGAGATCGCTCAGCGAAGAGCGGGTCGGGGCACGCGCCAGCGTACCCCCAGCGAAACTCCCCTATCACGAGCGCCTACGCGGCCGCGCCGCGCGCACGCCGTTCGAAATCGGATGGCGCGGCTGGTGGGATGTTCTCGTCCGCATGGTCGAGCGTGTCTCGATCGACAATCTCGGCCTCATCACCGCGGGCGTGACATTCTATGTCTTCCTCGCGCTGATCCCCGCGATGATCGCGGTCGTGACCTCCTACAGCATCTTCACCGACTCGGTGACGCTTGCGAGCCACGTCTCCTTCCTGCACGGCTACCTGCCCGACCAGGCGATCGACTGGATCAGCGAGGAGATGGGCCGGGTGCGCCACCTCCACGAGAACGGTGTCACCTTCACCTTCATCGCGAGCATCGGCCTCTCCCTCTGGGCCATGAACAACGCGGTGATCGCCCTCTTCGGCGCGATGAACATCGCCTATGGCGAGATCGAGAAGCGCGGCACGATCGCGCTCTATCTGCGCTCCTTTTCCGTCACGATCACGGGGCTGCTGTTCGGCCTCATCATGGTGGGCGCGATCGTCCTCGTGCCGCTCCTCGTCGGCGCGGACGGGGTGAACGTGCTCGATTATGGCGGGCGGCGCGTCTCGGCCCCACTCCTCTTCATGGCGGTGACGGGGGCCTCGGCGGCGATCTACCGGATCGGGCCGAGCCGGCGGGCGGCGAAGTGGCGGTGGATCCTCGTCGGTGCGCTCGCGGTGGCGATCGGCTGGCTCGTCGCCTCGACGCTCCTGTCCTGGTACATCTCCAACATCGCCGACTACACGATCATGTACGGCTCGCTCGGCACGATCATCGCGCTGATGTTCTGGTTCTATATCTCCGTCTACATCCTCCTCCTCGGCGCCCAGCTCGCGGCGGAGGTGGAGCACCAGACGATGGTGGACACCACGATCGGCCCGGAGCAGCCGATGGGACGGCGCGGCGCCTATGTGGCCGATACTGTTGGCAAACAGGCAGGCGGCGCGCACTGAGGGGTGCGGCGCGGATACGCACTTTGATGGCGTAAAATCAATGAAACGGTTTGGCGTGCCGACCGTTGATTGCCTGCACAACCATGCAGGAGCGTTTCCAATGAATTGGGATCAGATCGAAGGCCAGTGGAAGCAGTGGCAGGGCCGCGCGCAGTCCGAATGGGGCCAGCTCACCGGTGACGATCTCACCGAAGTCCGCGGCGACCGCAAGCGTCTGGAAGGCAAAATCCAGGAACGTTACGGCAAGTCCAAAGAAGATGCCCGTGAGGCGGTCGACGCGTGGCTGTCCAGGCTCTAGGTTCTTTGCGATAGGTTAGGTTCGGGAGCCAATTCGCTTGTCCCACAAGGGATTGCAAAAATCGAAAATGCGGCCGTGGGGAACCCCTCACGGCCGCATTCTGCGCTTGCGCTGGGGCTAAGGGGGCCGTGCTCCAGGTCGTCTCCTGGCCCATCGCGCTCGGACAACTCGGCGCGGCGGCAACCTTGATCGTCTTCGCCATCGCGGCGACGGGGTGGAAGGTGCGCACGCTCGCCGTGCTGACGGCGTTCGTCATCATCGCCTCGACCCCCGGCCTCGGCATGGTGTTCGGCATCGGCGGCGGGCAGGGCATCATGTGGGCCTCGCCGATCATCGAGTTCGCGGTGAACGCGGCGGCGATCGCGAGCTTCTTCGTCGCCATCTGGATCTTCGTCCAGCGCGTGCTCCTGCCCTCGGCGCGGAAGGTGGTGCGCCGCAACAGCGTGGAACAGACGCTGGCCGCCTCGGACGCGCGCCAGATGCGGCTGCGCGACCTCCTGAAGCGCGAGCATCAGCGGCTGAAGACCGTGAACGAGATGCACCGCTGCTTCGAGCTCGCGACGCGCAACTCCCAGATCACCGTCTTCTATCAGGATGCCCAGCTCGCCTATCAGTGGGTCGTGAACCCGCGCCCGGCGCTGGCACCCGGCGACATCATCGGCAAGGTCGACGAGGAATTGCTGCCCGAATCGCTGCGGCCGCTGGTCATCGGCCACAAGCGCCGCGCGCTCGCGACCAACACGACCCAGACCTTCGAGGTCGAGCTCGCCGGGGAGGAGGAGCGCAACTGGTTCCGCGTCGACGTCGTGCCGATCGCCGACAAGGGCAAGGAGCCGGTCGGCATCGTCTGCACCGCGATCGACATCACCCGCTCCAAGCGCCTCGACATGATGCGCACCGATCTCTCGCGCCGTCTCGCCGAGACGCTGCAGCGGTTCAATCTGGCGCTGCGCAGCGAGCGGATCATGGTGTTCTCGCAGGACGCGCAGCTTCGTTACACCTGGGCCAATTCCGACGAGACGCAGGTCGGCTCCATCATCGGCCGCACCGACGACGAGGTGCTGCCGGAGGAGGACCGCGAGGCGATCGTCGCGATGAAGCGGCAGGTGATCGAGACCAAGCGGCCGGCCTCGGCCGAGGTCGGCGTCGGCTCCGGCGCGGAGCGGCGCTGGTACGACATGCACGTCGAGCCGAATATGCGCCCGGACGGGACCGTCTCGGGCGTCACCGGCGCGTCCATCGACATCACCCACCGCCGGCGCAACGAGGAGCAGATGCGCCTCGTCATGCGCGAGCTGACGCACCGCACGAAGAACCTCCTCACGGTGGTGATCGCGATCGCGCGCCAGACCTCGACGCAGGCGAAGACGGTGGAGAGCTTCATCCCCGCGCTCGTCGGGCGCCTGCGTGCGCTGAGCGCCGCGCAGGACCTCATCGTCGCCGACGAGTGGGCGGGCGTGAAGATCGGCGACCTCATCTCCGTGCTCGTCGGCCAATACGTGCCGCCCCATTCCTCGCGGGTCATGCTGACGGGGCCGGAGGTCGTGCTGTCGCCCGAATCCTCCCAGAATCTGGGCCTCGCGATCCATGAGCTCGCCGCGAACGCCATGCAATATGGCGCCTTCGCCAACACCTCGGGGATGCTCGCCGTCGACTGGCGCGTTTACGAGGCGCCCGAAGGCGAGAAGCTGGAGATCAGCTGGGTCGAGACCGGCGGGCCGCCCGTCGCAGAGCCGACGACGCGCGGCTTCGGCATGACGGTGATCGAGCGGAACCTGTCGCGCGCGCTCGGCGCGGAGGTGGACCTCACCTTCCCGAGAGCGGGCCTCTCCGCGAAGATCACGCTCCCGATGAAGAGCGTCGTTCCGTTCTCGAGCCCGGACCGGATCCGCCTCGCCGAGGCTTCCTGAACATCGCTTAACCCCTCACAACCCATCCGGGTGGCGATTGGTTCCCTCATTGCCGAAATACCAGCCTTTCCACAGAAGTGGACGCAGAAAGCCATCTTAGCCTGGAACAAGTCCCTGCATCTCCCTGTTGAATTCCACACGCACAAGGCGCGCGGGGCGGTCTCCGCCTCGCGCCTCTAGACCCTGGAGTTCAACGTGACTGGAGATGGACTGGACCTGGTGTGGACGACGATCGCGCGGATCGGCACATGCCTCATGATCACGGATATTGACGGCGCGGTGCAGGTGCGCCCGATGATCGGCAAGCCGGAAAGAGCCAAGGGGGTCATCTGGTTCGTCGCCGACCGTGAGCTGCAGAACGAGCTCGAAGCACGCGACGGGATGAACGTGATGCTCGGCTACGTGGACAGCACCTTCAACACCTACGTCGTGGTGACGGGCCGCGCGAGCGCCGTGGAGGACGAGCGCGCGTCGCGGATGGTCTACGGACAGGGCGCCGCAAACGGCGCGTCCAGCCGGGCGCCGCTGCTGATCGCCGTGGAGCCGCAGGGGGCCGAGTTCTGGGACAACCCGAACGCCGACCTCGTCGTCGCGATGCAGATGCTGACGAGCGCGAGTGGCGAGGCCAGCGGCCAGCCGGTCATCGGCGAGACCCAGCACGTCAGGATGTGAGGGGAGGGGCAAAGAAAAAGGCCAGGTCGGAACCTGGCCTTTTGGATTGGGAGCCCGCCGGGGCGGGCCGTCAGAATTTGCGGGCGTCGACCACCGAGCGGCTCTGATAATCCGGCCCGTAGTCGGCGCCGGACTGGAGCGAGAGGAGATCGGAGAGGCGCGAGCGCGCTCGGTTGACGCGGCTCTTCACCGTGCCGACGGCGCAGCCGCAGATCTCCGCCGCTTCGTCGTAGGAGAAGCCCGACGCGCCGACGAGGATCAGCGCTTCACGCTGGTCCGGCGCGAGCTGGCTCAAAGCCTCGCGAAAGTCGACCATGTCAAGGTGACCGGGCTGCTCCGGATGGGTCGCGAGATGGGCCGCCATCTTGCCGTCTGCATCCTCGACCTCGCGCCGCTTCTTGCGGAAGTCCGAGTAGTAGACATTGCGCAGGATGGTGAAGAGCCATGCACGCATGTTGGTCCCCGCCTCGAACATGTCGATGCTGGCCCACGCCTTCATGAGGGCCTCCTGCACGAGATCGTCGGCCCGCTCTGCATTGCCGCAGAGGCTGACCGCGAACGCGCGCAGGTTGGGGATCTGCCTGATCAGTTCATCGCGTACACTCATTTGCGGTCCGCGCTTTCCCCGTCAGACGCCATGTCGGCCTTGGCGGACTGCAGGCCGTTCGCGCCCGTCACATCGTCCAGCTTGACGAGGAGTTCGACGATCTTGTCCGGGATCGGTTCGACGAGGACCGAATCGTAGAGGCTGCGCAACTGCTTTCCGATCATGGTCTGCATCACGTCGTCCTCGGGGGAATTCCACCGATCCTCCTCAGACATGGGCAGCGACCATTCGCACCACAGCATGCGCCCTCCCGCGCTCCAATCCGGACCGGAACCGCCGGGATCTCTGCTTCAGTTCAGTCATTCTCAGCACGCCGTTGAAAACACTCTCTATGATGGAACGTTTCTTGTCGCCCGATCGTTCCATGATACCAAGCGTTTCCCTGCGAGGCGGGACGGGGGCGGCAAGCCCCAGGTCTGCCTCGCAGATTCTCGTGTGGTATCAGTCGAACTGCTTCCGCCAAGGACGTCACATGTCGCTCGCCAAGACCATCGCGCCGCACATCCCCTATCTGCGCCGTTTCGCTCGCTCCCTCACCGGGAGCCAGCCGAGCGGCGATGCCTATGTCGAGGCAGTGCTTCAGGCGCTCGTGGCCGACCCGACGATGTTCGCCACCGAGCTGCCGCCGCGCGTCGCCCTCTACCGGATCCTCATCAGCGTCTGGGACTCGGTCGACATCAACAACGAGGTCTCGCCCCGCACCGCCGTGTTCGAGAAGCGTCTCGACGCGATGGTCCCGCGCGCGCGTCAGGCCTTCCTGCTGACGACGGTCGAAGGGTTCTCGATGCAGGAGGCCGCCGCCATCCTCAATGTCGACATGGCCGGCGTGCGCGGCCTCATCGACGAGGCCGGCCGCTCCATCGCCGAGCAGGTCGCGACCAGCGTCCTCATCATCGAGGACGAGCCGATGATCGCGATGGACCTCGAAGCGCTCGTCGAAGGCCTCGGCCACGAGGTGGCCGGCATGGCCCGCACCCACACCGAGGCGATGGAGGCCGTGCGCCGCCGCCGTCCTGGCCTGGTGCTCGCCGACATCCAGCTCGCCGACGGCAGCTCGGGCCTCGACGCGGTGAACGAGATCCTCACCTCGATCAACGTGCCGGTGATCTTCATCACCGCCTATCCGGAACGTCTCTTGACGGGTGAGCGGCCGGAGCCCGCCTTCCTCATCACCAAGCCGTTCGAGACCGATACGGTGAAGGCGGTGGTGAGCCAGGCGCTCTTCTTCTCCTCGCCCGAGGATCGCGACACCGCCCCCGGCGAACTCGAAGCGCGCCCCTACTGATCAAGGATGCCCGGCCGCCCTCACGCGAGGCGGCCGGTCCTTCCTCTCAGAGCGCCTCCGCCCAGCGGACATAGGCGTCGATGTCGAATTTCCGCTTGAGGCCGCTCGGCGTCATCGTGCGGACCTTCCCGTAGACCTCCCGCTCCGGCCAGCCCCGGTCGTGCATCCCGAAGATCCAGGCGACGTTCGCGTAGGAGTTCGCGTCGCGCCCATCGAGGAAGTATTTGTTGTTGAGGGCGAGGGTAGTCTCGTAGGCCGTCTTCGGCGAGCGCATCCACCCGAGGATCCGTTTTCCCCAATACATCCTCAGATGGTTGTGGAGATATCCGGTGACGCGCATCTCCCGCATCGCGGCGTTCCAGTAGGGGTCCTCGGTCTTCCCGTCTTCCAGCTGCTTCGCCGTGTAGCTCGGCGCGCGCGTGTCGCCAGCGTGCTCGGCGAGCGTCTTCTTCGCCCAATCGGGCAGCGCGTCGAAGGAATCGTAGCGCCGGTTGTGGTGCACGAAATTCACGCCGAGCTCGCGCCGGACGAGCATCTCCTCCACGAACGAGTCCTGGCTCTCCCCCTTCGCCTTTGAATCCATCACCTTGTGATAGATCTCGAGCGGCGAGATCTGCCCGAAATGAAGGTAGGGGCTGAGGTGTGAGACGTGCCGGTCCACGATGTCGGCGCGATCGTCGCCATAGTGGGGAAGGTCCTGGCGCAGGAAGTGGGTGAGGCGGCTGCGCGCCTCGCTGGTGCCGCCGCGAAAGAAGGTGACGCGTCCGACGCTGGTATCGCAGCCGATCCGGTCGATGAACGCGCCGATATCGTCGAGCGACTGGTCGTCCTCGTGGCCGAGACCCTTCGCATTCACTTTCAGAGTCACTTCCCCCGGCAGGTCGAGGAAGTTCTTCAAAGCTTTGTGAAGTCTCGGCCGGATCGTTCGGGCGGCCGACTCCATCTTGTCGGTCGGCTCGTCGACCGGAACGATGACGTCACCCTCAACCTCTTCGACAAGAATGTCGACCGTCTCGGCCACCTCTTTGCGCCATTCCACGAGGTGGCGAAGGTAGGCCCGGTCGGTGACGAGGACGGCGGCGGAGCGGGCGAGCCTGGCGACCGTTTCGGCCGGCTTGCCGATGCGGAGCGAAAAATGCGCGCCCCGCTTGGCCGTTTCGGCCATCGTCTCCTTCAATCCTTCAAGCATAAAGTAAAAGTGACGCTCGCTGGCGTCCGGGTAATCGGGATCGACGACGAAGAGGACGCGCAAGGGGAGGGCGCATTCGTTCGCCCAATACGCTGCCCGTTCAAATGCCGGATTGGCGAAAGCCCGTTGGCTGTGCTGCATCCAGTAGAGCACACAGTCGCCGTCTTGCCGCGGCGGGTCGGACTTCAAGACTCGAATTCTACGTTCGATAGCACGCACCATCACACACCTTGCCCAAAATCGTTACCAGAGGTATACGAAAAAGGGTGGCGTTCGATGGAACGGAGTAGCGAGATTATCCATTGATTCGGCAACGAGGAAGCTCGAACAGCGTTAAATAGGTCGTTGGTAAATTTTGTCCCCCACTCTTGTTGCTAATTCGCAACATCACCATCTGACGGGGAATGGGGGAGCGGCTCAACGAAGCCGACAACAAACGGCCCGCCAATATGGCCGGCATAGCAGGTCGATCCCTGCGGAAGGAGAGCGCGGATGTCAGTGATCAGTCGGTACGCAGTTGCGGCGCTTGTGTTCACAGGATCCGTTGCTGCTGCAGCTTACGCTGCCAATCATGAAGATTTCTATAACAAGGTCACCGGATCCGTTTCTGGCCTCGCTGACAACGTGCTGATGGCCGGCGTGATGCTCTCGGGCGACGCTCACATCGACAATCCGTATGGCGACACCATCGGCAAGCGCGACAATGACCGTATCGAGTCGGCCTCTGTCGTGACGCACGTCGAAGTCATCGGTGGCGGCAAGAAGCAGCGCATCGTTCTTCTCGATCCGGACGGCCGCGAAGTCTATTCGCACGACCCCCTGAACAACACGACCATCATCGCGAAGGACGCGATCATCCCCTCCATCACCGTGCGTGACAGCGAGGACGAGATTGCGGAACTCCGCGTCGTGACCGCGGCCCCCGCGATCGAAGCACCGACCGAGCTGCGCCAGGCGCTGGCGTCGGGTGCCGATCAGCCGGAACTCTTCTACCGCGAAGATCTCTGATCGCCCCCACGGTGATCTTGGAAAGCGCGTCCCCCGAGGGCGCGCTTTTTCGTTTGCGGTCACGCCTGGCCGCTGTCTCGATTTCGCACCTCTGACCCCCGCACAACGGCCAGCTATTCCGGACTCCGGAGGTCGACTCTCCCGCTTCATTTGGTGAAGAAGGCGGGCGTGCCGTCTCGGCACGGTGTGTTCCGGAGTGCCCATGATTCTCTTGGTCCTGATGTTGGCGCCGTTCACCTTCTCGACGAGCGCCTTCGTCTTCGCCGGCGTCCTGCAGCCGATGGCGGCCGATCTCGGCATCTCCGTGAGCGTCGCGGGCCAGCTTCAGACCGCGTTCGCCGTCTCCTGCGCCATCGGCGGGCCGCTGCTCGCGGGCCTCACCGGCCGCCTGCCGCGCAAGCCGCTCCTCCTTTTCGTCCTCGCGACCTTGATGACCGCGAATATCCTGTGCGCGGTCGCCGAATCCTTCCCGATGCTCCTCGCGGTGCGGATCGCGGCCGGCTTCGTCGGCGCGCTGACCCTCCCGCTCGCTTCCACCATCGCGATCGGCTCGGTGCCGCCGGAGCGGGCGCCCATCGCGCTTGCGGCCGTGATGTCGGGCATCTCCATCGCGTTCCTGGTGGGCATCCCGGCCGGCAGCGTCGTCGGCGAGCATTTCGGCTGGCACGCCTCCTTCCTGCTCGCGGCGTGCGTCGCGGCCTTCGCGTTCACCATGATCGCACTTTTCGTCCCGTCCGTCGGACAGCATCCGGCCTCGCCGCTGAAGGCGATTCGCGGGATTCTGCGCTGGCCGCTGATCGGCTATTTCCTCCTCACTTACATCTCTTTCACCGGCACCTTCACGACCGTCGCCTATATCGGCCCGATCGTGACGCGCCTCACCGGGTTCGGCGGCACGGGCATCGGCGCGGTGCAATTCTGCGTGGGGCTCGGCGGCCTCGTCGGCCTTGCGATCGGCGCGATGCTCGCCCGGCGCGGCGGCCCGGCGATCGGCTTCCTGATGATGGGCTCGGTGACCGCGCAGGCGCTCTACACGATCGGCTTCATCCTCGATATCGGCGGCAACGGGGCTCTCGGCTACGTGATCTTCACCGCTGTGCTGGGATCCGTGACGCTGTTCGCCATCTCGCCGGTGCTCCAGACGCGGATCGCGCAGAGCGCCGGGAGCGCGGCGACCCTCGCCTTCGCCATCAACGGCTCGATGGTCTTCCTCGGCCAGGGCACGGGCGCGGCGACCGGCGGCTTCGTCGCGAGCCTTGCCGGGCTCGACTATCTCGGCTTCCTCGGCGCGACGCTCAGCAGCTTCGGCGTCGTCCTCGCCTTCCGCCTCTATTTCGCGACGCGCGGGCAGGTCGTGCAGGATCTGGACGCGATCCGCCGTTCCCTCGCCCCCGCTGCGAACGGCGACTGAACGCGAAGATCGGTCGAAAACTGAACAATCGGCAGGGCTTTGACGCGGGCGAGCCTTGATGTCGCTCGCGCCACTTCTATCCTTTCTCTAGCCCTTGTGTTTCCGCCGGAAATAGCGGGCACGCCGTGGAAGACGTGCCGATGCCACATCAGAAGCCAGAGCCGGACAGCAGCGCCGTGGCTCCGCCGGAATTGGCGGCCGCGGATGATGGCGTTCGCCTGGCCTCGGACGCGTGGGAGGAGGCGGACGGGGCGCTGATCGTCGTCGGGATCGGCGTCGCGCCGGCCGACATGGCGGTTCTCCCCGAACTTGTCGTCCGCGTCGCCCCGCACCCGCGCGTCGCCTATGTCGTCGTGCAGGGCGCGGGAGACGGGGCGGGCGGGACGGTCCCTCTCGGCCCGCCGCCGCTCCCCATCGTGGAAGTGGCAGGGGAGACGCGCCTTTCGGGCGGAACGGTTCACCTCCTGCCACCGGGCCGGCTCGGGCGCCTCCAGGCCGACAGTCTCGTCCTCGACGATGGCGCGGCCGACGCGGCGCCGGTCGACCATTTCTTCGCCTCCCTCGCGCAGGAGAAGGGGGCGCGCGGCGTCGGCATCGTGCTGACCGTTCCGGCCGAGGATGGCGGGCGCGGCGCGCAGCGTGTCAAGGAGGCGGGCGGCCTCGCGCTGATCCGCCCCTCCGTCACGCTCGACCGGAGCGGGCAGGACGGGGCGCCCGTCGCGCTCTCCGCCGGGATCATCGGCGTCATCGCCGAGGCGCTCGACACCCATCTCGAAAAGATCGACCCGTCCGCCGACGCGAAGCTGCGCTCGAACGACTGGGACGGCGGCTCGCTCGGCGAAATCTTCCGCCTCCTGCGGTCCGAGACCGGCTACGATTTCGAGGGCTACAAGCTCGGCACGCTGCAGCGGCGGATCGTGCGGCGGATGCGCCTCCACAAGTGCGACAGCCTGTCGGACTACACCGCGCGCCTCGCCCGCGACGCGAACGAGGTGCAGGCCCTCTTCAAGGACCTCCTCATCTCCGTCACCCGCTTCTTCCGCGATCCGGACGCGTGGTCGAGCCTTGAGAAGGACGTCGCCCCCGCGATCGTCGCCGCCCACGAGGAGGCGCGCCCGCTCCGCCTCTGGTGCGCCGGCTGCGCGACCGGGGAGGAGGCCTATTCGCTGGGCATGGTGTTCCTGGAGGAGATCGAGCGTCAGGGCCGCGCGATCGACATCCAGGTCTTCGCGACCGACATCGACGAATCGGCGATCGCACATGCGCGCGAGGGGCTCTACCCGGACGGGATCGCGCTCGGCGTCGCGCCCGACCGGCTCGCCCGGCACTTCACCCTTGAGGGCGGGCGGTATCGCATCTCCCAGCGCCTGCGGCAGGCGACGCGCTTCGCGGTGCAGAACGTCATCAACGAGCCGCCCTTCGCGAACATCGACCTCATCAGCTGCCGCAACGTCATGATCTATCTCGACGGGGCGATGCAGGCCCGCCTCGTCGACCTCCTGCATTTCGCCCTGGCGCCGGGCGGCTATCTCTTCGTCGGCGCGTCAGAGACGCTCGGCGGGCAGACGGACCTCTTCCGCCAGACGGTCGCGGGCGGGCGCATCTATCGCCGCTTCGACCGCTACGACCAGCACCGCGAGCCACGCCGGCCGGCCGCTTCGAGCCCGCGCGGGCGCGAGCAGCAGCAGCGCGTGCGCGCCCGCTCCCAGGCTGCCGCCGCCTGGTCCGATGCCGTGCGCAACGCGATGCTGGAGACGTTCGTGCCGCCTTCGGTCGTCGTCGACCGCCAGCAGCACGTCCAATTCTACCAGGGCAAGGTCCACCGCTTCCTGGAGATGCCGGAAGGTTCGCCGACGACGCGGCTCGCCCAGATGGTGCGCGACGATGCCCGCCCGCTCCTGCGTGCGGCGCTGAACCGGGCGATGCATGGCGGCGGTCCGGCCGCCGCGATCGTGCCCCGGTGGGGCGGGGCGGACGGCTCCATCGGCACCGTGCGCGTCGCCGTGCGCGCCCTCGAGATGCACGAGGACGGGCTCTTCATCGTCAGCTTCGACGAGATGCCCATCGACGTCAGCGCCGAGGGGGACGGGGAGCGCGCCCGCCTCGTCGACGAGGATGTCAGCCGCAATTTGATCGACCAGCTCGAATCGGAGCTGACCGTCACGCGCGAGGAGCTACAGACCGCGATCGAGGAGCTGGAGAGCTCCAACGAGGAGCTGAAGGCCTCGAACGAGGAGGTCATCTCCATCAACGAGGAGCTCCAGACCTCGAACGAGGAGCTGCAGACCTCCCGCACCAGCCTCCAGTCGCTGAACACCGAACTCGAGCATCTCAACACGCAGCTCGGGGAGAAGGTCGTCGAGCTCGAAGCCACGAACGACGACCTCTTCAACCTCCTCAGCTCCACCGACATCGCGACGATCTTCCTCGACACGAAGTTCCGCATCCGCCGCTTCACGCCCGCGACGACGCAGCTCCTGTCCCTCATCGACACCGATATCGGCCGGCCGATCACCGACATTTCCGGCCAGGTCCGCGACCCGCGCCTCCTCGAGGACATCAAGGCGGTGCTCGCCCGCCTCATCCCGCGCGAGGCGGAGGCCGAGAACGGGGACGGGCGCTGGTTCATCCGCCGCGCGCTGCCCTACCGCACGGGGGACGACAAGATCGCGGGCGTCGTCCTCACCTATTCGGACGCGACGACGCTGAAGGCGACCGGAGAGCGCCTCGCGGTGCGCGAGCGCCAGCAGGCCGCGATCGCCCGGCTCGGCCAGATCGCGACCCATTCGGACGTCTCGATGGACGCGCTCCTCGATGAGGTGGTGCGCGAGGTGAGCGAGCGGCTCGGTGTCCCGCTCGTGAAGATCCTCGAGCGGCACGACGCCTCGACCCTCACCCTGCGCGCCGGCATGGGCTGGCGGCCGGGCCTCGTCGGGACGGCCGAGATCCCGGCCGGGATCCACAGCCAGGGCGGCTACACGCTTCAGTCCCGCTCGCCGGTGATGGTGGTCGACCTCGCGCACGAGACGCGCTTCGAGGCGCCGGAGCTTCTCACCCAGCACAATGTCGTCTCCGGCATCAGCGTGGGGATCGGACCGGTCGACCGGCCGTGGGGCGTCGTCGGCGGCCACACCACGTGGCGGCGGGAGTTCTCGCAGGACGACATCAACTTCATGCAGGCGATCGCCAACATCATCTGGGCGACGGCGGAGCGACAGCAGATCTCCATCGCCCGCCAGGAGGCGGCAGAGCGCCTCCAGATCGCGATCCAGACCGGCCGCCTCGCCACCTGGGACTGGGACATCGCGACCGGCAATCTCGTCTGGAGCGACGGCCATTTCGCGCTCCTCGGCTACGAGGTGGGTGAAGTCGAGCCGAGCTATGATCTGTGGCTGAAGCACGTCTTCCCCGAAGACCAGGAGACGGCGCGCGCGGCGCTCGACATCGCGCTCTCGGGCGCGGCGAGCTATCATTGCGAATATCGCGTCACCCCGCGCGACGGGCCGCCCATCTGGCTTGAGGCGCGCGGCCATGCCGTCTTCGGCGAGGACGGCAAGCCGTACCGGATGTACGGCGTCATCATCGACATCGAGGAGCGCAAGCGGGCCGAGGAGCAGCAGAGCATCCTGCTCTACGAGCTCGACCACCGCGTGAAGAACATCCTCGCCAACATCGCCGCCCTTGCGCGGCAGACGAAGAGCAACGCGATCTCGGTCGACGGCTATGTCGGCGACTTCCTCGCCCGCCTCGATGCGATCGCGCGGGCGCACACGCTGCTGTCGAGCTCGCGCTGGGCGGGGGCGAGCCTTGCGACGTTGCTGGAGGAGGAGCTTGCCGCCTACCGCACCAAGGGCAGGGCGAACATCGCCCTGTCCGGCCCGGCGGTGCGGATGAAACCGGACGACGCGCAGATCTTCGCGATCGCCTTCCACGAGCTCGCCTCCAACGCCGCCAAATATGGCGCGCTCGCCGCGCCTGAGGGGCGGCTCGACATTCGCTGGCGCTTCGGCGAGGGGCGGGGCGGCGAGGCGCTCGTGATCGACTGGGTGGAGAGCGGCGGGCCGGCCGTGTGCGAGCCGACGCGCGCGGGCTTCGGCGCGACGGTGCTGCGCCGCCTCGTCCCGGCGCAGACCCACAGCGCGCTGACGCTCGACTTCGCGCCCGAAGGGCTGCGCTGCCATGTCGAGATCCCGCGCGCGCGCCTCGACGTGCAGCGCACCGGCCCGGACGCCGGCCGCGCGCGTCCCGGCGAGGCGGCGGCGGCCGAGACCGTCGAGGGCAAGCACGTCCTGATCGTGGAGGATTCCACGCTCACCGCGATGGATCTCGAGATGCTGCTGGAGGATCGCGGTGCCCTCGTCGTCGGCATCGCGCCAAGCCTTGCGGCCGCCGACGCCGCGCTCGACGCCGCGACCGTCGATGTCGCCGTCGTCGACCGCAATCTCGCCGGCGAGAGCACCGACAATCTCGCAAGGCGGCTCATCCGCGAGCGCATCCCCTTCGTCTTCGTCACCGGCTACAATGACGGCAACGTCCCGAGCGATCTCGTGGACGTCCCGCTGATCAACAAGCCGTTCGACGTCGACATCCTCATGAACCTCCTCGCATCGGTCGCGAGCCGCGCGAAGGGCTGAGGCGTCTCCCGTCGAGCCTGAGAAACGACCGGAGGAATCCCATGGCCCTCGACACTGCCGGGTCCGCGCCCGATCCCGAGGCGGTCGGCGGCGAAGTCGCCGACGCGCTCGCCGCGACCCGCCAGATCGCCCCCTTCTCGGACCGCTTTCCCGCCTTCTCCATGGAGGACGGCTATCGCGCCTCGTCCGTCCTGTGGCGGCTGCGCGGGGAGGAGAAGGTCGGCCGCAAGATCGGCTTCACCAACCAGACCCTGTGGGCGCGCTACGGCGTCGAGGGGCCGATGTGGGGAACGCTGTCGAGCCACAGCGTCGTGCGCCTGTCGGAGCGGCGAGAGATCCCGCTCGCATCCTTCTGCGAGCCGCGTATCGAGCCGGAGGTCGCCCTCCAGCTTGCCGCCGCGCCCCGACCGGACATGGACGAGGCGGCGCTCCTCGATTGCGTCGCCTGGTTCTCGCCCGCCTTCGAGATCGTGCACTCGATCTATCCCGGCTGGCGCTTCACCCTCGCCGACACCGCCGCCTGCAACGCGCTCCACGGCGCGCTCCTCCTCGGCGAGGCGGTGCCGAACGCGGGCTTCTCGCCGCAGCTGCTCTCGGACCTCAAGCTGCATCTGAAGAAGAACGAGGAGGTCGTCGAGACGGGGTCGGGGACGTTCGTCCTCGGCGGCCCGCTGTCGGCGCTGAAGCATCTGGTGCGCGGGCTCCACCAGTATGGCGGCGCGCCGCTTGAGGCAGGCGAGATCGTCACCACCGGCACGCTCACCGATGCCTGGCCGATCGCCCCCGGTGACACCTGGAGCGCGGACTATGAAGGGACGCCCTTCGCCGCGCCCACGGTGCGCTTCGTCTGATCGCGCCCGCCGGGGTCAGGCCCCGGCGAACTGCGCCTCGTGCAGGCGGCGATAGATCCCCTCGTTCGCGACGAGATCGCTGTGACGCCCCTCCTCGGCGATGCCGTCGGGCGTCACCACCACGATCCGGTCCGCGTCGCGGATCGTCGCGAGGCGGTGCGCGATCATCAGCGTGGTGCGCCCCTCGGACAGCTTCGCGAGGGAGGCCTGGATCTCGCGCTCGGTCTCCGAATCCAGCGCCGAAGTCGCCTCGTCGAGGATCAGGATCGGCGGGTCCTTCAGGAAGATCCGCGCGATCGCGAGGCGCTGCTTCTGGCCGCCCGAGAGCTTTACCCCGCGCTCACCGATCACGGTGTCGAGCCCTTCGGGCATCGAATCGATCAGCGTGTCGAGGCGGGCCGAGACGACGGCGGCGCGGATCTGGCTCTCCGTCGCGTCGAGGCGGCCATAGAGGATGTTCTGGCGGATCGTGCCGGCGAAGAGGAAGACGTCCTGCGCCACGATGCCGATCTGGCGGCGGAGCGAGGCGAGCGTCGCGTCGCGGATGTCGACGCCGTCGATGGTGATCCGGCCGCCCGTCGGCTCGTAGAAGCGGGGGAGGAGCGAGCAGATCGTCGTCTTGCCCGCACCCGAGGGGCCGACGAAGGCGACCGTCTCGCCCGCGCGGATCGTGAGGTCGATGCCCGACAGCACCTGCCGGGAGCCCGGATAGCCGAAGCTCACATTCTCGTAGCGGATCTCGCGCGCGATCTCCGGCAGCGCCACCGCGTTCGGGCGGTCGACGATGTCGGGTGCGGTGCCGAGAAGCTCTAGGTAGGAGCGGAATCCCGCGACGCCCTTCGGATAGACCTCGAGCACCGCGTTGATCTTGTCGATCGGGCGGAAGAAGACGTTGACGAGGAGGAGGAAGCTCACGAAGCCGCCGGCCGTCAATTCGCCCCGGATGACGAACCACGTCCCCGCCAGCATCACGACGACCTGGATGAGGCGCATGCCGAAATAGGAGAGGGCGGTGTTCGCCGCCATCATGCGATAGGCGGTGAGCTTGGTCGTGCGGTAGCGCGCGTTGTCGACCGCGAAGAGCGAGCGCTCGTGCTCCTCGTTGCCGAAGGCCTGGACGACGCGCATCCCGCCAACATTCTCCTCCAGCCGCGCGTTGAAGGCGCCGACGCTGCGGAAAAGGGCACGGAAATTGTGCGTCATGCGCGTGCCATAGTGCGTGATCAGCCACGCGATCAGCGGCACGATCGCGCCGGTGATCAGCGCAAGCTCCAGGTTTATCATCGCCATCAGGATGAACGCGCCGATGAAGGTCATCACCGCGAGGAAGACGTCCTCCGGCCCGTGGTGCGCGACCTCGCCGACCTCTTCGAGATCCTTCGTCACGCGCGCGACGAGGTGACCGGTCTTCTGGTTGTCGTAGAAGCTGAAGGAGAGCTTCTGGAGATGGTCGAACGCGCGGCGGCGCATCTCGGTCTCGATGTTGATCCCGAGCATGTGGCCCCAATAGGTGACGATCGACATCAGCCCCGTGTTGAGGACGTAGATTACGAGGAGGCCGATCGCGGCGGCGATGATGAGGCCCCAATTCTGCGCCGGCAGGAGATGGTCGATGAACGCCTTCACCGCCATCGGGAAGCCGAGCTCCAGGAGGCCGGACAGCACCGCGCAGCCAAAATCGAGGGCGAACAGGCCCCGGTACGGCGCGTAGTAGGAGAAGAACTGGCGCAGGAGGGTCATCGTCTCACGTCCTTCGGCACGTCGCGCAGCGTGCCGGGCTCCGCCATCCGGCGGAGAAGAAGAGCGGCGCGTAGAGGGGCAAAGTCCCGGCGCTCGGCAGCGCGTGCCGGATTGCTTTAGGCCCACTCGCCGCAAGCATCAATGCACGAGACGATGATCGGGCCCGCCGGCGTCGCGGCGGGCCGCGCGGTCAGGAGCGGCGCGGCTCGAAATAGTCGAGCGGGATCTTGAGATAGGCGCGCCCGTTGTCCTCCGGGTCGGGCTTGCGTCCGCCGCGAATGTTGATCTGGAGCGCGGCGAGCATGAGCTTCGGGAGCGGCAGCGTCGCGTCGCGCTTGTCGCGCACGGCGCGATAGTCCGCCTCGCTCACATTGTTCTTCACGTGGATGTTGAGCGCCTTCTGCTCGGCAACGGTCGATTCGCACCGCGCCTCGCGTCCGTCCGGCGCGTAGTCGTGGCCGACGAAGACGCGCGTCTCGTCCGGAAGGGCGAGGATCGCCATGATGCTGCGATAGAGGTCCGCCGAGGAGCCGCCGGGGAAGTCGGCCCGGCTGGTGCCCGAGTCCGGCATCATCAGCGTGTCGTGGACGAAGGCGGCGTCCCCCGCGACATAGGTGATGGAGGCGAGGGTGTGGCCGGGCGAGAACATCACGCGCACCGGAATGTTGCCGACGTGAAAGACCTCGCCGTCGGCGAAGAGATGGTCCCACTGGGATCCGTCGGTCGGGAGGTCGGGCAGGTTGTAGATCTCCTGCCAGAGCTTCTGCACCTTCACGACGTGGTCGCCGATCCCCGTCGGCGCGCCGAGGCGCTCCTTGAGGAGCGGCCCTGCCGAGAAATGGTCGGCATGGGGGTGGGTGTCGAGGATATAGGCGACACGGATGCCGGTCTCTTCAACGTAGGCGAGGATCTCGCCCATGCTGCGCGTCGTGGTGGCGGCGGCCTGCGGGTCGTAGTTCCACACCGGGTCGATGATGGCGCCGTCCATGGTGTCGGGGTCGTGGAAAACGTATTGCCAGCTCCCGGTCGCCTCGTCCCAGAACGCCTTTACGACAGGCTTGCTCGACATCGTCCCCTCCGGCGCGGTTCCTTCACGCATCCCTTTAATGGCGCGCGATTATGAAACTCCAATTTCGTCTGCGGCGCATTGATCAGGATCGCGGCTAGAACCACAGGAGAACGACGGCCGTCGCGGCGGAGAGCAGGATCAGCGTCTCCGTCACGATGAGGCCGACATGGCCGCCGCCGAGCTGAAACATTGCGGCGAGCGAGGTCTTCACCCCGAGCGCGGCGATCGCGATGACGAGGAGCGCGCGGGAGATCGTGGAGATGAACTCCGACAGCGCGTCCGGCACGAACCCCGTGCTGTTGATGAGCACGAAGACCGCGAAGGCGACCACGAACCAGGGAAGCGCGAGCCCCCGCACCGAGCCGCGATTGCTGGAGAAGGCGACCGCAAGGAGGACGATCGGCAGGAGCGCCACGCGTTCGAGCTTCACGAGGGTCGCGGTCGTGCCGGCGACGTCGCTCACCGAATAGCCCGCGCCCACCACCTGGGCGACATCGTGGATCGTGGAGCCGATGAGGAAGCCGATCTCCTCGTCCCCGAGCCCCAGCACCTGGAAGAGGATCGGGTAGCCGATCATCGCGATCGTCGAGAGGGCGGTGACGGCGATGACGGTGAAGAGCGTGTCGCGCTCCAGGCTCTCCGAGCGCGGCAGCACCGCCGCGAGCGCCAGCGCCGCCGAAGCGCCGCAGATCGCGACCGCCCCGCCGGTGAGGATCCCGAACGTCACCTTCCGCCCGAAGGCCGGGGCGAGGAGGACGCCGGAGAGGATGGTGAGCGTCAGGAGCCCGCAGACAGCGAGGATCGCCCCCGCGCCCATCGACAGGATGTCGTCGATGTGGAGGCGAAAGCCGAGGAGGGCGACGCCGAGGCGCAGCAGCGTCTTCGAGGCGAAGTCGATGCCGGGCGTGCACTGCGGCTGCTCGTGCAGGAAATGGAAGGCGAGCCCGATGAGGAGGGCGAACAGCATCGAGGGCGCGCCATAGTGGTCGGCGAGGAAGCCGGCGCACGCGCCGATCGTGGCAGCGAGGAAGAGACCGCGCCCGTAGCGCTGGACGAGGGTCACGGGGTTGCGGGTCGTGGTCAACACCATGGACGCCTCACATCAGACCGCCGCGCTCGGCCATTCGCGGCGGGTCGAAGATGGTGACCCGATCCGCCTCGCCCGCCTCGAAGCGTTCGATCTCGACGAGGGTGGTCATCGCGCTCGTCCCCTGGCCGAGGGAAGAGGTGCCTTTGTCGCGCGTCAGCGCATTGGGATTGCCGTGCCGCTCCAGCCGCGCGTTCGAGGCGGGGTCGGCCGCGTCGTACCAGGCGCCGGTCTGGAGGATCACGACGCCGGGGCGCACCGTCTCGGTGATGCGCACGGTCGCGAGCGTCGCGCCGCGCTCGTTGAAGAGGCGCACGGTGTCGCCGTCCCCGATCGAGCGCGCCTCGGCGTCGGCCGGGTTGATCATGGCCGGCTCGCGCCCGTTCATCTTGTTGCCCTGGCTGTGCGTGCTGGGGTCGAGCTGGCTGTGGAGCTTGCGCGCCGGCTGGCTCGAAATGAGGTGGAGCGGGAAGCGGGCCGCGAGCGGTGCGCCGAGCCACTCGGTCGGCGCGCGCCAGACCGGGTGGGGCGGGCAGTCCGCGTAGCCCATCGCGCCGATCGCCTCGGAATAGAGCTCGATCTTGCCGGAGGGGGTGGCGAGCGGGTTGGCGGCCGGGTCGGCGCGGAAGGCGCCGTGCAGGATGTCGGGCTCTGCCGGTGGCGGGGCCTCGTAGAGGCCGGCCTCCCAGAACGCCTCGAACGGGGGCATCGCGATGCCCTCCTGCCCGCCGGCGCGGGCGACCACCTCGTAGAGGCGGGCGAGCCAGCCCATCTCGTCGAGCCCTTCGGTGAAGGCGTCGGCGTAGCCGAGGCGCTCGGCCAGGGCGGTGAAAATCGCCGCGTCGTCGCGCGCCTCGCCGACCGGCTCGATCACCTTCTTCATCGCGAAGAGGTAGGGATCGCGCGAGGAGCCGCCGATATCATTGCGCTCCAGCGTCGTCGTTGCGGGGAAGACGATGTCGGCCCGCCGCGCGGTCGGCGTCCACCAGCTCTCGTTGACGATGATTGTCTCCGGCCGCTGCCACGCCGTCTCCAGGCGGTTGAGGTCCTGGTGGTGGTGGAACGGGTTGCCGCCCGCCCAGTAGACGAGGCGGATGTCCGGATAGGTGTAGCGCGCGCCGTTGAAATCGTAGGCGGCGCCGGGATTGAGGAGGAGGTCGGCGATCCGCGCGACGGGGATCGCGAGGTCGGCCGGGTTCCGCCCCGTCGGCAGCATCGGCGAGGGAAGGTGCGGGGCGGGATTTCCGACCCCGTTCAGCGAGCCGTGGCCGAAGCCGTAGCCGCCGCCCGGAAGGCCGATCCCGCCGAGCATCGCGGCGAGCGCGATCAGCATCCAGTAGGGCTGCTCGCCATTCTCGGCCCGTTGGAGCGACCATGTGGCGGTGAGGTATGTGCGGCCCGCCGCCATCCGGTGGGCAAGGCCCCGGATCGTCTCGGCCGGCACGTCGCAGATCGCCGCCGCCCATTCGGGGGTCGTCGCCGTGCCGGTGGTCTCGCCGAGAATGTAGGCGCGCAGCGCCTCGTAGCCGACGGTGTAGCGGTCGAGGAAGGGCTGGTCGACGAGGCCCTCGACGATCAGCGTGTGGGCGATGGCGAGCATGATCGCCGTGTCCGTGTTCGGACGCGGGGCGATCCATTCGGCGTCGAGCCAGTCCGGGATGTCGTCGGCGGTCGGGGACACCACCACGAAGGAGACGCCGCCCTTCGCCGCCTCGCGGGTCGCGTCCGGGATCATGTGCGTCCCCGCCCCGCCGGCCGTCACCTGCCAGTTCTTCGGGTTGAGCCCGCCGAAGGCGACGAAGAGGTCGGTGTGGTCGGCGATCGTGTCCCACGAGGTGTTGCGGCCCGAGACGGGCTGGTGCGTGCCGACGATGTGGGGGAGCAGGATCTGCGCCGCGCCCCAGGAATAGTTCGTCACCTGGTCGACGCAGCCGCCGCCGGTGAAGAGGAAGCGCCGGAGCTGCGAGCGGGCGTGATGGAAGCGTCCCGCGCTCGACCAGCCATAGGAACCGCCGAAGATCGCGCTCGCCCCGTGCCGGGTGCGCACGCGGGCGAGCTCGGCGGCGGCAAGGTCCAGCGCCTCGTCCCAGCCGACCGGCACGAACGGCTCGCGCCCGCGCCCCGTCCGGTCGCCGTCCGGCCCGTGGTCGAGATAGCCCTTGCGCACGGCCGGGGTCTCGATCCGCAGCGGCGAGTAGACCATCTCGGCGAGCGCATCGATGATCGGCGTCGGGTCGGGGTCGGCATCGAACGGGCGCACGCCGGTGAGGCGGCCGTTCTCGGTCTCTGTGACGAAGGCCCCCCAGTGGGAGAGGCTGAGCGTCTCAGCCTTCATTGCGTTCCCTGCGCCGCTCGGCGACCGTCTTTCCGGCGATCAGCCAGTCGTCGGCCTTCACGTCCTGGAAAACGACGTACGTGTCCTCGGGGCGCGCATTGGCGTGGGTCTCGAGGCTCGCCGTGATGTCCTCGGCGATCTTCTTCTTCGCCTCGGCGGAGCGTCCCTCGATGAGCTGGACGAGCACGTAGGGCATGAACGACCTCCTCAGGCGAGAGTGAGCCCGCCATCGACGTGGAGAAGCTGACCTGTGATGAACCCGGCATCGCGGGAGAGCAAGAAGGCGATCGCGGCGGCGACGTCGTCAGGCGTTGCGATGCGCTTCATCGGGGCGCGCGCGGCCGCCTTCTCCCAGGCCGCGGAGCCGAGCGCGGAATGGCCGGCCGCGTCCTTCCGGGTGTAGCCGGGGACGACGCAATTGACGGTGGTCCCCGTCGGGCCGAGCTGCACGGCGAGGCTTTTCGCGAGCGCCTCGAGCGCGCCCTTGCCGGCGGCGCTGACGGGGAAGAGCGAATCGGGCGCGAAGACGTGCGCGACGAACGAGGAGACGGCGACGAGGCGGCCCCAGTCGGAGCCTTCGAGGTGGGGAAGCGCCGCCTCGGCGAGCAGGAAGAGCGCCTCGGGCATCACCTTCAGCGACTGGGTGAGGGCGGCGTGGTCGACCTCGCCGATCAGGCGGCGGTCGGCGAGGCCGGCATTGCTCACGATCTGGTCGAGGCGGCCGAAGGCGTCGAGCGACGCGGCGACGAGGCGGGCGGGCGTTGCCGGGTCCACGAGGTCGGCGAGGATCGTCGCGGTCTTCGCGCCCTTCGCCTCGGCCTCGGCGGCGACCGCGTCGAGCCCGTCCTGGTTCTTGCGCGTGTGGAGGAGGATGGCCGTGCCGGGGGCCGCGATCCGCCGGACCGTCGCCGCGCCGATGCCGCTGCCGGCGCCGGTCACGATGACGGCACGTTCGATCGTCTCAGTCATGTTTCAAGTTCCGCTGCCGGCAAGCCCGAAGACCTGCGGCATCATGAGTTTGGGAAGGCCGAGGATGATGTCGGGGACGAGGATGCAAAGAAGGATGATGCCGACGGTGATCGCACAGATCGGCAGGATGGCGATCAGCGCCCGCTGCACGCTGATCCCGCCGATCTGCGCGGCGATCAGCAGGCAGACGCCATAGGGCGGCGTCACGAGGCCGATCGCGAGCGACATGATGGTGATGACGCCGAGCTGCACGGGATCGACGCCTGCCTCCGCGCCGAGCTGCTGGATGATCGGCAGGAAGATCAGGATCGCGGAGATCGGGTTGAGGAACGTCCCGATGATGAGGAGGAAGAACACGAGGAGCGCCATCAGCCCGAACGATGAATCGGTCAGCGAGGTGATGGCGTTCACCACGAGGTCGGCCGCGCCGAGAAAGGAGATCAGCCAGCCGAAGATGCTGGCCGAGGCGACCGTGAAGAGGGGGATCGCGAAGTCGATCACCGCCTCGCCGAGCATCCGCGGCAGCGCCCTGATGCTGACCGAGCGGTAGACCACGAAGGCAAGCAGCATCGCCCAGGCGACGGCGATGATCGCGGCCTCCGTGGGGGTGAAGACCCCGCCCGTGACCCCGCCGAGGATGAGGACGGGGATGAGGAGCGGCAGCGAGCCGCGCCAGGCGGCCTTGGCGAAGGTGCGCGCGCTCGCCCGCTCGTTCGCCGGATAGCCGTGCTTCAGCGCGAGGATGTAGGTGTAGACCATCATCGCGAGGCCGATGAGGATGCCCGGCACGAAGCCGCCCCAGAAGAGCGCGCCGATCGAGACGTTCCCGAACGCGCCGTAGATCACGAGGATGATGCTCGGCGGGATGATGACGCCGAGCGTGGAGGAGGCGGCGGTGAGGGCGACGGAGAAGGCGGGGTCGTAGCCGGCCTTCTTCATCGCCGGGATGATGATGGCGCCGACGCTCGCCGTGTCCGCTGCCGCCGAGCCGGAGAGGCTCGCGAAGATCATCGACACGAAGACGTTCACATGGCCGAGGCCGCCCCGGATGTGGCCGACCGAGGCGTCGGCGACGGCGAGCAGGCGGTCGGTGATGCCGCTATCGTTCAGGATGCGGCCGAGGAACATGAAGAAGGGGACGGCGAGGAGCGGGAAGGAATCGATCCCCGAATACATCTGGTTCAGCGAGGAGATGAGCGGCAGATCCTCGACCACGATGATGAGGAGCGAGGACAGCGCCAGCGCGAACGCGATCTCCACCCGCAGCGCGATGAGCACGAAGAAGGTGAGCATCAGGAGCGCGATCGGATCCATCAGCGCGGCACTCCGCGCATCACCGCCGCGAGGCGGACGAGGTCGGTGAACGCGATGTCGATCATGAAGAGGAGGATCAGCGCGCCGCAGAGCGGGATCGGCAGGAAGTACCAGAATTGCGAGATGCCGAGCGATTCCACCGTCATGCTCGTGCCGATATCGACGAACTCCACCCCGTGGACGAGCATCACGAGGGCGACGACGGTGATCGCGACATCGGAGAAGAGTTTGAGGACGAGGTTCGTCTTCAGCATCCCCTCGGGGAAGATCTCGATCACGTAGTGCATCCCGCGCCGCACGCCGACCGCCGCGCCGAGGAAGATGCACCAGGAGAAGAGGAGCTGTGCGACGTCCAGCGTCCAGAGCACCGCGATGCCGAGATTGCGCGTCGCGACCTGGAGCATGACGTCACCGATCAGCGCGGCGAAGAGCAGCGAGAACAGCCACAGGAGAACGCGCTCGATGGCGTCGAAGACGGCGTGGAGGTTCGGCATGTCTCGGACGGTGCTGGAGGCGGCGGCGCGGGCCGCCGCCTCGTCGGATCAGATGGAGCCGCGGATGACGGCGAGGAGGTCGCTCGCCCCGATCTCCTTGGCGAACTCCTCGTGCAGCGGGGTGATCGCCGCGATGAAGGGTTCGAGATCGGGCTTCGTGACGGTGACGCCGTGGTCCTTGGCGAGCACTTCGGCGAGGTTGTCGTCCGCCTCCATGCCCTTCTTCGTGCCGAGAAGGCCGGCTTCGGCCGCGACATCGGCGACGATCTTCTGCTGCTCGGGCGTGAGCTTGCCCCAGGAGCGCTCGCTCATCGCGAAATAGCTGCCATTGATCGAGTGCTGGGTGAGGGCGAGATAGGGCGCGACCTCGTAGAGCTTGCTGCCGAGATTGCCCGACAGCGTGCTCTCAAGCGCCTGGGCGACGCCGGTCTGGATCGCGGCGTAGAGCTCGGGCCAGGCGACCGTCACCGGCACCGTGCCGAACGCCTGCCACGACTTCGCGACGATCTGCGAAGGCGGCGTGCGCATCTTCAGGCCCTTGATGTCATCCAGCGTCTCGACCGGCCCGGTCGCGACCGAGAGGTTCCGGCTGCCCGAGCCGAAGAGGGCCAGGAACTTGATGCCGAGCTTGCGCTCGTCGGCAAGGCCCTGGAGGCTCTCGAAGACGGGGCTTCCCGGCGCGGTCGCCGCGTTGAACGCGTCATAGTCCGGGAAGATGTAATAGAGGTCGAAGATCTGGACCTGCGGGAGCTGCTTGGCGGCATTGTTCGTCGACGAGATCATCAGGTCGACGGTGCCGATGCGCAGCTCGTTGAAGACGGCATCGTCCTTCCCGAGCGAGGCGTTCGGGAAGATCTTGACGGTGACATCGCCGTTCGTCCGCTTCTCGACCTCGGCCTTGAAGAAATCGGCGACGTCGATGAAGGGGTGCGGTGCTGCGACCTGGGTCGACAGGCGCAGCGTCACCGCGTCGGCCGTGGCGACCGAGAGGGCGAGCGCCGCGACGGCGGCGAGGGTTGTGAGGATCCGGCCCTTCATGGCGCAGCCTTTACTCGGCGGCCTGAAGGGTCGCGCCGGTCAGCCCGTACTTCTTGTCGAGGCCGAGGCGGCGGACGATGTCGATGCCCTTCTGGAGCGCGGCGCCTTCGAGGTTGCGCAGCGGCTTGCGCAGGCGGCCGGCCGGCAGGCCCATGGCGCGCATCAGCGACTTCACCGGGACCGGGTTGATCGCCGAGTACATGAAGTGGAGGAGGGGCAGGCACTCGAGATAGGTCGCGCGGAAATCGTCGGCCTCCTGCCAGCTCTTCCACGGGCGCGAGAGGACCGCGAGTTCGGCCGGGGCGAGGTTGCCGCTCATATTGGCCGTGCCGTGGCCGCCGAGCGACATCGTCGGCACGACGAGGCCGAGATTGGGGGAATCGCAGCACATGACGGCGACGTCCGGCTGGGCGGCGAGGACCTGGGCGACCTGGCCGACGCGGGCGGTCGATTCCTTGTGCACCACGTAGTTCGGGTGCTTGAAGAGCCGCAGCAGCGCCTCGTGGCCGAGATCGGTCTTCACGCGCGGCGGGTTGTTGTAGATGCCGAGCGGCAGCTCGACCGAATCGGCCACTTCCTGGAAGTAGGCCTCGATGTCGTCCTCCGCGCCGCAAATATAGGCGGGCGCGGCGAGGATCGCGCCGTCCGCGCCCTCGGCGGTCGCGTAGCGCACCATGTCGATGGTGGTGTCGGTGTTGTTGCCGGTGCAGCCGTAGAAGAGCTTCATCTTGCCGGTCTTCATCTTCGCCGTGGCGGAGATGATGGCGCGGCGCTCGTCCGGGCTCAGCATCGAGACTTCGCCGCTCGAGCCCATGATGAGGACGGCGGCGGTGCCGTTCTCTTCCTGGAATTGCAGGAGGGTGCGGAACCCTTCGTAGTCGACGCTGCCGTCATTGTTGAACGGCGTGATCAGCGCGACGAACGAACCTTCGAGCTTCTGGCCCACTTCAAGTCTCCTTCTGTCCCGTCGGAAGGCAGAAAATCATGCTTTGAACGATCTGCGGCGCACTCTGGGGCGAACGTTCGCGAACGTCGAGTCCCCGCGCGCGGTCGCGCGACCGTCGGTTGGGATGAATTCAAACGCGCATTTGGAACTTTGGCAAGGCGTCGCCGATCACTTCTCCCGGCGCCGCGTCCTGGCCGGGGACGGGGCAGGGCTCTCCCGTCCCCATGCGTTTGACTTGTTTGGCGGACTAATCGAGACTATTCGCAATGCGAACAACTGTGCGCATTCCGCCGGCGCGCTCCGACGCGTCGCTCGCGCGGGGTGCCGCGCTCAGAAATCCGGGGGGAGACATGGCAGGCACCGCAGACCTGGAGCCCGATGGCGACGATTCCGGGTCCAGCCGCGATTTTGTCTCGTCCTTCTCGCGCGGGCTCGAGGTGATCCGCGCCTTCAGCCGCGCGCGCCCCTCCATGACGCTGAGCGAGATCGCCGCCGAGACGAACATGACCCGCGCGGCGGCGCGGCGCTTCCTCCTCACCCTCGTGCGCGAGGGCTATGCCGAGACCGACGGCAAGCATTTCCGCCTCAGCGCGAAGATCCTGGAGCTCGGCTTCTCCGTGCTTGCCTCGATGAACATCCTCGAGGTGCTCCAGCCCGCGATGGACGATCTCGCCAAGGAGATGAACGAGTCGTGCTTCGCCGCCGTGCTCGACGGCTTCTCGGTCATCTACATCGCTCGCGCCTCCTCGCTGCGCTTCTTCGATGTCGACATCCATATCGGGAGCCGCGTGCCGGCCCATTGCGTCTCGACCGGCCGCGTTCTCCTCGCCGCCCTGCCGCCGGAGGAGCTGGAGAAGCACCTCGCGGTCGCAAAGCTCGAGGCCTTCACCGAGACGACGGTGACGAACAAGGCCAAGCTCAGGAAGGCGATCGCGGACGTGCGCAAGCAGGGCTGGTCGCTTGTGGACCAGGAGCTCGAGATCGGCCTCCGCTCGATCTCCGCGCCGATCAAGGCGCCGAACGGGCGCACGGTCTGCGCGCTCAACATGTGCTGCCCGACGCCGCGCATCTCGCTCGACGATGTCCACGGCCGCTTCATCCCGAAGCTGGTGCAGACCGCCGAACGGATCTCCTTCGCGCTGATGTCCTGACGGACTCGCTCAGGCGGGCGGTGTGCCCGTCGCGATGAGGTCGGCGATCGTCACAGGCTTGATCGGCGCGCGTGGGGCGAAGAGCGAGAATTCGTGCGGAAGCCCGCCCTCGGTTTTGGCGATGAGGCTCGCGAGCACCGGGGCGCAATAGCGGCCCTGGCAGCGCCCCATGCCGAGCCGCGTCGCCCGCTTCACCTCGCCCATGGAGGCCGCGCCGTCGCTCATTGCGGCCTCGATCGAACTGAGACTCACCCCCTCGCAGCGGCAGATGGGGGTGTCGGGCGTCGCAAGCTCGGTCTGGTAGCGCGGCGCGGCGAAGGCCGACCAGAGCGCCGTCTGGAAGGCACGGTGGCGGGGGAGGCGCGCGCGGGCGGCGGCCGTTTCCGAAGCGAGTGCCTCCGGAAGGGCGTGGCCGAGCGAGGCGGCCGCGCTCGCGCCCGCGATGAGCCCCTCGTCCGCCGCGGCCGGCGCGCCGCCGAGCCCGCAACAATCACCGGCGGCGTAGAGGTGGGGGACTGAGGTCGCGCACGCTTCGTCCCGCACGGTCGCGAGGTGGCCGCGCGCCGGATCGAAGGCGTGGCGCGCACCGAGCGCGCGCAGCGCGTCGTTCTGCGGCTGGAAGCCGTAGCCGACGCAAACGATGTCGGTGGTGAAGGCGCCGGCGTCGCGGCCGGGCGCGTCGCCCTCGCGCTGGCGCAGCGTCGCCTTCAGGGCGTCGCCCTCGCGCGCCACCGCGCCGATCATCGTCTCGTAGAGGATGGGCACGCCCGCCCGCTTCAGCGCGGTGACGATGCCGAGCCCCTTGGCGGCGAGCTTCGGCGCGGCCGCGGCCATCCTAAGGCCCGCCCCCAAGGAGGGCGGCGCGGCGAGTTCGGCGACCGCGACGATCTCGGCCCCGCCGCGCTGAAGCTCCAGCGCGACCTGGAGGTTCAGCGGCCCGTTGCCGACGACGAGCACGCGCTTGCCCGCGAGGGTGCGATAGGAGCGCCAGAGCGTCTGCGCCGCGCCCGTCGTCATGACGCCCGGCAGCGTCCAGCCCGGAAAGGGGATCGCGCGCTCGTAGGCGCCGGAGGCGACGATCGCGCGCTGCGGCCGCATGATCGTGTTGCGCCCGGCGTGCAGGACGCCGAATTCGAGCGGCGGGAACGCGCCCCAGATCTCGGCCCCGAGGAGCATCTTGACCCCGGCGCGCTCGGCGCGCGCGATGAGGCTTGCGCCGCGCTCGGCCTGTTCGTCATCGTGCGCGTCGTGACGGAAGGGGGGCGCGGGCTGCTTGTAGAACTGGCCGCCCGGCATCGGCCGGTCGTCGATGAGGACGACCTCGGCCCCGACCTCCGCCGCCGCGGCGGCCGCGGAGAGGCCGGCCGCGCCGCCGCCGATCACGAGCACCTCCGGCGCGATCCCCTCGACCGCCCCGTGGTCGACCACGGGGACGGCCGCCTCGGCCGCCATCGGGTCGATGATGCGCTGGCGGGTGATCTCGTGCGGGCCGGTCACCTTCGTCATGCAGGCGCGGCGGTTCGGGGTGCCGTCGAGCGTGACGACGCACTCCTGGCACACGCCCATCCCGCAGAAGAGGCCGCGCGGCTCTCCGGGCTCGCCATCGCGCAAGGCCCGCTCGCCGGCGCGGGTGAGGGCGGCCGCGATCGATTCGCCGAGCCGGGCCGTGACGGGGCGTCCCTCGAACCGGATCGTGACCGTCGCGTCGTTGCCGCCAGCACTCATCGTGACACCCTTGCCCGCCGCTCTGGTCGATCGGCGCCGTCTATGGCACATCCTTGGAACGCGCACCGATGTGCGCTTAGCGTACAGAATTCGCAATGGGAATTTCGATGCCCAACCCGTCCCCGCTCCTCGCCGGCCGGCGCGCGCTCGTCACCGGCGCGGCCCGCGGCCTTGGCGCCGCGATCGCCCGCACCTTCGCCGAGGCGGGCGCGACCGGCGCCGCGCTCGACCTTGCCGCCCCCACGGGGCCGATGCCGGACGGATGGCACGCCCGCGCGGCGGACGTCACCGACGCGGCCGCCCTCGGGGCGGCGATCGACTCGGCCGCGATCGAACTCGGCGGGCTCGACGTTGTGGTGGCGAATGCCGGCCTCGTCCCGCCCTGGCGCCGGGTCGAGGCGCTCGATTTCGACGAGTGGGACCAGGTCTTCGCGGTCAATGTGCGCGGGGTCGCGGCGACGGTGAAGGCGGCGGTGCCGCACCTCAAGGGGCGCGGCGGCTCGATCGTGCTGATGGCCTCGCTGAACGGGCGACGCGCCCACCCGCGCCAGTGCGTCTACAGCGCGACCAAGCACGCGGTGATCGGCATCATGCGCGCCGCCGCGCTCGACCTTGGCGAGTTCGGCATCCGCGTGAACACCCTGTCGCCGGGGCCGATCGCGACGGAGGCGCTCAGAGGCCGCGTCGCGGCGCGGGCCGAGACCGGCACGCCCGTCGAGACGGCGTTCGCGGCGATGGCGGCGGCGTCCGCCCTCGGCCGCATCGCGACGGAGGAGGAGGTGGCGCGCGCTGCGCTCTTCCTCGCGAGCGATCTCGCCGGCGGGGTGACGGGGGTCGACGTCCCCGTGGACGCCGGGTTCGACTGAGGCGGGCGGGGTCAGCCGCCACCCGGCCCTTTGCCGCGCCACATCTGCGCGACCTTCCACACCCCGCCGAGCCAGATCCCGGTGCCGAGGAGGGTGATGATGATGGTGTCGACGCCCGTGGTCGGCCGGCTGGGGAATCTGCCGCCTTGCGTCACGGTCACGCTCGTGTCGCCCGAGGCGATCTGATCGATGAGCCCGAGCCAGAGGGCGAGCACGGCCGGCGCCATAATCGCGAGGCCGATCGAGAAGAGCCACTTCTTGTTCAACGTTCGCGCTCCATCCGGCTGGAGCGATGCCGGCTGCACCGCGCTGTGGCGGCACAGCTTAACATCGGAGGCCCGGCACACCCAGCGCCGGGCCGTCCCTCAGCTTTTCAGCCCGCGTGCGCGGCGGCGCAGGTGAAAGGCGTACTGCTCCGGCAGGACCGCGAACGGGTCGTCGAGACCGAGCGCTAGCGCGGCGCGGTAGGGCCAGGCTGAATCGGAGAGGAATTCGCGCGCGATCGCGATGAAGTCCGCCTTCTCTTCCGCCAGGATCGCCTCCGCCTGGAGCGGGTCGGTGATCATGCCGACGGCCATGGTCGGGATCCCCGCGCCCTCGCGGATTGCGGCCGACAGGGGCACCTGAAAACCCGGCCCCGGCTGCATCTTCTTCAGCGCGACCGGGCCGACGATGCCGCCCGAGGAGCAGTCGATCGCGTCGACGCCGCGCGCCTTCAATTCGCGGGCGAGGGCGACGGTGTCCTCCACGGTGAGGCCGCCTTCGAGGTCGTCGGTCACCGAGGCGCGGTAGAGGATCGGCTTATCCGCAGGCCAGACCGCTGCGATCGCCTCCGCGACGCGCAGCGGCAGCCGCATCCGGTTTTCCAGCGAGCCGCCATATTCATCCTCCCGCCGGTTGGCGAGCGGGGACATGAAGGTGTGCAGGAGATAGCCGTGCGCGCCGTGGATCTGGACGGTGTCGAAACCCGCCTGATCCGCGCGTTGGGCGGCGGCCGCGAAGGCGTCGACGATCGCGTCGATCTCGGCGATCGTCAGCGCGCGCGGGGTGTGCCAGCCGTCGATCGCGGCGATCGCGCTCGGCGCGACGGTGTCCCACGGACCCTCCGCCTCGCCGGGTGCGATGGAGCCCGCCCCGTCCCAGGGCCGCTTCGTCGAGGCCTTGCGGCCGGCATGGTTGAGCTGGATGCCCGCGAGCGTGCCGTGCGCGTGGTAGAGGTCCACGATCGCCTTGTAGCCGGGGATCTGGCTGTCGTCGTAGATCCCGGTGCAGCCGTGGGTGATCCGCCCCTCGCGCGTGATGCCCGTCGCCTCAACGATCGCCATCCCCGCTCCACCGAGGGCGAAGCGGCCATGGTGAGCATGGTGCCATTCGGTGACGCGGCCCTCGACCGCCGAATATTGGCACATCGGCGCGACGACGATGCGGTTCTTCACGGTGAGGCCTTTCAGCCGCATCGGCGTGAAGAGGAGGGGGAGGGTCGCCCCTCCCGCCTCGTGTTCTGCGAGACTCACGCGGCCGCGGGGCGGCGCTCGAGGTCGTCCATCAGCGTGTCGAGCTCGCCCATGATCGCGGTGATCTTGGCGACGCGGCGCTGACCTTCCGCGCCGAGCGCGGCGAAGGTGGTGAGCGGCGGACGCACGTCACCGACCGGGCAGCCGGCTGCGGCGGCGAGCGCCTTCGAGTAGCACTGGTGGCCGTAGGTCGGGTGGCCTTCGGCGATCACATGGTCGAGCTTGGTGATGAGGCGCTGGATCTTCTTCGCGTCCTCGATCCGCCCGGCGACCAGGAAGTCCCAGATGCGCGCTGAGGCCCTCGGGATGTAGTTGCCGTAGGGGTTCACGTAGCCGACCGCGCCGAGGAGGAAGGATTCCACGATCCGCTCGCCGGCGAAGACGTTCATCACGCCGTTCGTCGCCTCGACCACGTCGAAGACGCGGGCGACGTCCATGCTCGCTTCCTTGATGTAGCGGATGTTGTCGTGCGCGGCGGTGAGGCGCGCGACGAGGTTCGCCGACATGTCGACGTTCGACGTCACGGGGTTGTTGTAGAGCATGATGGGGATCGAGACGGCGTTCGCGATGGCGCCGTAATAGCCCGCGATCTCGTCCTCGGTCGGGGTGTAGTAGTAGGGCGGGACGATCATCAGGCCGTCGGCGCCGAGGTCCTCGGCCTCCTTCGAGTAGCGCACCGCGTTGGCGGTGTAGGCGTTCATCGTGCCGACGAGAACGTCCATCCGGCCGTCGACGTGCTTCACGGTCGTCTCGACGAGGCGGCGACGCTCGTCGTCGGAGATGGTGAGGAACTCGCCGGTGGTCCCGAGGACGATGATGCCCGGCACGTCGTTTTCGAGCTGCCAGTCGAGGAAGCGGCGCTGCGCGTCGAGGTCGAGTTCGGCGCCGCCTTCGGTGAACGGCGTGACACTGACCGTGTAGCTGCCGCGGAAAGTCTTCATCATGCTACTCTCTATTGAGCGTGTGGCGATTGCGCGCCGGCGGGTCGAGCCGACCGGCGCATGTGGCGCCGCGCGGCGTCACGGCACGCAACGTCGCCTTTGCGCGAGGCGGAACCTGACATGAGTGGGGCCAACTCGCATCGAAGGCTGTAACGTTATGCGCACAGAAGTTACCACTACGCACAGAACACTGTAAACCGTCGTCCGGACCAGGGTGGCCGGCGAGCGAGGAGAGACGCGGTGAAGGTCGATGTTGCGATCGTGGGTGGCGGCATCACGGGCTGTGCGACGGCCTACGAGCTCGCCGGTGGCGGGGCAAGCGTCGTCGTCCTGGAGCGGGGCGAGATCGCGGCCCTCGCGTCCGCCGCGAACGCCGGCTCGCTCCACGCGCAGATCCCGTTCGACCCGTTCCTGCAGAAGGGCGAGGGCTGGGCGCGCGACTATGCGCCGGTGACGCGGGTTATGAGCGCGGCGGTCGACGCCTGGAAGGACGTTGAGGCCGCGCTCGGCGTCTCGCTGGAGGTGAAGGTCGGCGGCGGCATCCTCGTCGCCGCCAGCGACGAGGCGATGCGCAACGCCGAGCGCAAGGCCCGGCTCGAGGCCGAGGCGGGGCTCGCGGTTGAGGTCTGGTCGGCGGCGGATCTGCGGCGCGAGGCGCCCTATCTCGCGCCCGACCATGTCGGCGGGGTGTTTTGCCCGAACGAGGGGAAGGCGAACCCGCTGCTCGCCGGCCGCGCCTTCGCGAGCGCGGCGACCCGGCGCGGGGCGGTGATCCGGCGCGGCACGGAGGTCGCGGCGCTGGAGCGGAGCGGCGGGGCGTGGCGGGTCCACCTCGCCGACGGATCGGACGTGGAGGCCGACATGGTGGTGAACGCGGCCGGGACCCTTGCGGCGGCCGTCGCGGCGCTCGCCGGGGTGCACATCGCCGCCGAGGGCTATCCGATCCAGTCGTGCGTGACGGAGCGCGCGACGCAGACCGTGCCCCACCTCGTCTACGCGACGCGCGAGAAGCTGACACTGAAGCAGACGGCCACGGGCTCGATGATCATCGGCGGCGGCTGGCCCTCGCGACAGGTCGGCAACGCGCCGCCGACGGTCGACCCGCGCAACATGCTGCGCAACCTGGAGGTCGCGACGGCGACGATGCCGTCGCTCGGGCGGCTGCGCGTCGTGCGAAGCTGGGCTGCCATCGTGAACGGCACCGAGGACTGGATGCCGGTCATCGGCGAAGCGGCGACGGCGCCGGGCTTCTTCAACGCCTACTTCCCGTGGATGGGCTTCACCGCCTCGCCGATCGTCGCGAAGACGATCGCGGCGGCGGTGCTCCAGCGCCGCGCCGACACCGCTCTCGGCGAGCTCGCGGGGCTCTGAGGAACTTCAGGCCGTCCCGCGCTCCATGATCTCGATCGAAAGGATCGTCGGCAGGTGGCGCGCGACCTCTTCCCAGGTCTCGCCTTCGTCCCGGCTCGCGAAGACTGAGCCGCTGTTGGTGCCGAAATAGACGCCCGCGGGTGTCTTCCGGTCGCCCGCCATCGCCTGCCGCAGGATCGTGAAAAAGCAGGATGTCTGCGGCAGACCTTCGCGCAGATCCTGCCAATTTTCGCCCGAATCGCGCGTGCGCCAGACGGCGGCCGCGGCGTTCGGCGGAAAGCGCCCCTCCATGTCGCCATTGAGGGGGATCGTCCAGGCCGTCGCCGGATCGCGCGGGTGGACGTGGATCGGGAAGCCGAATGTGGAGGGGAGGCCCTCGGTGATGTCGTCCCAGCTCCGCCCGCCATCGGCCGACCGCCAGACGCCGTGGTGGTTCTGCTGGTAGAGAATGTCCGGCTCACCCGCCGCGCGGACCATGTTGTGGACGCAATGGCCGACATCGCCGTCACGCGGCGCGGCGGGATGGGCGTGCGTCTCGGAGATCTCCGCGTTGGAGAGGCGGTTGCGCCGCGTCCACGTCGCGCCGCCATCCTCGGTCGCGAAGACGCCGGCGGCCGAGATGCCGAGCCACAGCGTGTCGGGGTCGCTCGGGTGGGGCACGATCGTGTGGAGGACGAGGCCGGCCGCGCCCGGGTTCCAGCTCTCGCGCGAGGCGTGCTCGCTGAGGCTCTTCTGCTCGGTCCATGATTGCCCGTCATCGGTGCTGACGAGGAGCTGCGCGGGCTTGGTGCCGGCATAGAGCGTGCCGTGCGCGTGGCAAAGGCTCCAGACCTGCGAGAACGCGTCGCCGAAGGGGAGGGGCGCGTCGGTCCACCCGATCATCGCGGCGAAGGACGCGTCGTTCGCGGCATAGCCGTCCATCATGCCGCGCGTGAGGCGCGTCAGCGTCCAGGTCGCCCCGCCATCGGTCGAGCGCCAGACGCCTGCGCCGAAGAAATCGCCGCCGCCGCCGGCCCAGATCGTCCCGCTCGCGGGATCGGCGATCATGTGGTTGATGGCCCAGCCGCCGCAGTGGGGCCCGCTGACGGACCAGCCGTCGCGATCGGGGCCGCCGGCCACCAGAAACGCGCCCTTCGTGGTCCCGACCAGAATTGTGACCGCGCCGTCCGCCATATGTGCCTCACCGTCGACCGGCGGCCGGAGCCCGCCGTCGGCTCAACCCTCAGGCCCTGTCCTGACTGGGGCCGGAGCCTAGACCCGCCGCGCGGGCCTTGCACCTAAACTTGGCGCAGGCGAAGCGGGCGGCTAGTGGCGCAGCACCTTGGCGAAGAAATCGCGGGCGCGCTCGGTCTTCGGCGCGTCGAAGATCTCGTGCGGCGCGCCTTCTTCCACGACCTTGCCGCCGTCCATCATGACGACCTTCGTCGACACCTCGCGCACGAAGCCCATCTCGTGGCTGACGATGAGCATCGTCATGCCGTCGGCGCGCAATTCGCGGATGGTGTCGAGCACCTCGCCGACGAGCTCGGGGTCGAGGGCCGAGGTCACCTCGTCGAGGAGGAGGAGTTTTGGCCGCAGGGCGAGGGCGCGGGCGATCGCGACGCGCTGCTGCTGGCCGCCAGAGAGCTGGTCGGGATAGGACTTGTACTTGTCGGCAAGGCCCACCTTCGCGAGCAGGCGCTTGGCCTCTTCCTCGACCTCCTTGCGGGGCCGCTTCTTGATCTTCGTCGGCGCGATCGTGACGTTGCGCAGGACGTCCATGTTCTGGAAGAGATTGTACTGCTGGAACACGATCGCGACGTCGTCGCGCAGCGCCCTGACGTCAGCCGCCTTCGCATAATTGATCGTCTTGCCGCCGACCGACACCGTCCCGCCCGAGGGCGGGGTGAGGCCCATCAGCACCCGCAAGATGGTGGATTTGCCCGAGCCGGACGGGCCGACGAGCCCCAGAACGTCGCCGCTCTCCGCCGAGAGGTCGATCCCCTTCAGGACGTCGAACGCGCCATACCTGGCAGTCAGTCCCTTGACGAGAAGATCCTGCATGGTCCGCGAAATGCCTTTCGTGTCTCAGATGCCGGGCAGGTTCATGGTGCGCGGCTCCTTGCGCCGCCGTTCGGCCCGCGTCTCCAGATGCTGTCCGAGCAGCGAGAGCGGATAGGACATCACGAAGTAGAGAAACGCGATCGTGCCGAACACCAGGATACCCGAATAGCCCTGGTTGTTGAGTTCCTTGCCGCGGAAGGTCAGCTCGAACACGCCGATCTGGCTGACGAGCGAGGTGTCCTTGATGAAGCCGACCGCGAAGGCGATGGCCGGCGGCAGGATGACGGGCCAGGCCTGCGGCAGCACCACCCAGAGCGTGGTCTGGAGGCGGGACATGTTCATTGCCCGCGCCGCCTCGATCTGCGTCATCGGCACCGATTCGATGCCGCCGCGGATGATCTCGGCCGTGTAGGCGACGGCGTAGATCGTGATCGCGATGACCGCGATCGAGAAGAGCGAGGCGTTCGAGACGAAGGCCTGGATGAAGAAGAGGACGAGGTAGGTCGTCACCAGGAAGGGGATGCGGCGGAAGATCTCGACATATGTCGTGACGATCACCCGCAACGGCAGCCACCAGATCCCCGGCGTCTGGCGCAGATAGACGAGGAAGAAGGCGAGGAAGAATCCGACCCCGCACCCGACCGCCGTCATCGACAGGGTGACGCCCATCGCCTCGAGGAGGAAGCTGACATTGTTCCACGAGAAGAAGCGCGGAATCTGTTCGAGGAGGCGATCCATCTAGAAGATCTTCGCTTTGACGCGGAAGGCCCAGCGGCCGACGAGGGCGAGGCCGATGCTCGCGATGAAGGTGAGGATCACGTACATCGCCGCGACGACGGTGAAATTCTCCAGCCAGCGATAGTTGATCGTCGACAGGTTGATCGCCTGCCCGGTCAATTCGTCGACCCCGATCAGGGCGCCGATCGACGTGCCCATGACGAGGATGACGATGAAGAAGTTGGCGAGCGCCGGGTAGATCGTCTTTGCGATGTGGGGGACGATCACGTAGCGCACCTGCTGCGCCACCGACATGCCGAGCGTCGCGGCCGCCTCGAGCTCGGTGCGCCGCACCGAGAGGAAGCCCGCGCGCATGATCATGGTGAGATAGGCGCCGGAGGACAGGGTCAGCCCGACGAGCACGCACGTCTCGTTCGACCAGCGGATCCGGAATTCGGGCAGCCCGAAATAGAGGAAGTAGATCTGGATCAGCGTCGGCGTGTTGGTGAAGAAGATGACATAGGCATCGACGATCCAGCGCAGCGGGCGCGGCCCGAAGGATTTCGTCGCAGCGCAGACGAGCCCGATGACGGACCCGAACGCGAAGGCCACCACGCCGAGCTGGAGCGTGAGCCAGGCCCCTTCGAGAAGGGTCGGGAACTCCCGCCAGACGACGTTGAACTGGAACGTATAGTTCATGAAGAGGCTCGTTTGTCCGCGGCGCGCAGAATGTCAGTCACGCTGCGCGCCGCGGACGACGATCAGAAGTACGGGCTCGGTTCGATCTTCACGAGCATCGGGGAGCCGTAATTCTTCTCCCAGAGCTCGTTGACCGTGCCGGAGGAGTGCAGGTCGAACATGATGATGTTCAGCACTTCCTTGAAGTTCGCCTCACCCTGCGGCAGGCCGATCGCGCAATAGCCGACGAAGATCGGCTCCTTCACGATGCGCCAGTTCACGTCCGGATAGTTCTTGGTGAAGCCGGTGAAGAAGTCGATGTTCTCAACGATCGCGTCGGCACGGCCCTGGCCGACGAGGCGGACCGTGTCGGCCAACGTGTCGACGAGCTCCATCTCGGCGTTCGGCATGTTCTCTTCGATCCAGCCGACCGACCAGTTGCCGCGCATGTTGGCGAGGACGACGCCTTCCTTGTTGAAGTCCTGCCAGGTGTCGCCTTCCGTCTTGTCCGTCGTGAGGACGGCCATCACCTCGGTGTGCAGCGGAACGGTGTAGTCGATCAGCTTCGCGCGCTCGGCGGTGCGGGTGAGGGCGCCGAGCGAGATGTCGATCCGGTCGGAGACGATGAAGGGCACGCGCTGCGGGGTCTCGGTGGGGACCCATTCGACCTCGACGCCGAGCTTCTCGGCGATCGCCTTGCCGACATCGATGTCGAAGCCTTCCCACTCGCCCGCATCATTGCGCACGCTCATGTTCGGGAAGTTCGGGTTGATCCCGATCCGGATCGTGCCCGAGGAGAGGATGTCGTCGAGCGAACGGGCATCCGCGGAAGGTGCGGTCGTGACAATGAGAGCGAGCGCAGCGGCGCCGACCCACAACGATCTCAACATGCTTCTCTCCTTCGCTGAGCAGCCTTTGCGCTGCTTATGAGGGTTCGCCTTTTGGCGTTCGGACCCTTGTCCGTGGCCGCTAGACTGCTCGACAACGGAACTGTTAGTCAATCGCTGTTCGCACCGCGCACAGGTGTACGCTCGAAACGAGAACGTGCGCCGGCGCCCACAACGGCGCGCTCGCGCGCCAGTCGCAACGGTCGCCGCTCCGCCGTGCGACTGCATATAAGCAGGGATCAGGCCATGAGTGGTGAGCTGTCGGGAAAAACCCTCCTCGTGACGGGGGCCTCCAAGGGGATCGGCGCCGCCATCGCGGGCGCGGCCGTGGCTGCCGGGGCGAATGTCGTCGCCCATTACGGGTCCGATCGCGCCGGGGCGGAGGCCGCGACGGCAGGCGCGCCGGCCGACCGCGTGAAGCTCGTGAGCACCGATCTGTCGGCTCCGCACGCGGCCATCGGCCTCGTCGAGACGGCGATCGCCTGGAAGGGGCGGCTCGACTGCGTCGTCAACAATGCCGCGATCATGCGCCTCGATGGCGGGATCGACAGCGATCTCGACCGCTGGGACGCGATCTGGGACGAGGCCTTCACCGTCAACGTGAAGGCGCCGGCCGACCTGATGCGCGCCGCCGTCGGCCACTTCCTGGAGGAGGGGGGCGGCACGCTCATCTCGATTTCGAGCTGGGCCGCCTATCGGGGGACGACTTCGGCGGGAGGACTTGCCTATTCCGCCTCGAAGGCGGCGACCGCGACCACCACCAAGGCGCTCGCGCGCGCCTATGCCGACAAGGGGCTCCTCGCCTACGTCATCTCGCCGGGCGTCGTCGCGACGCGGATGTCGGTGGAGGCGGCCGAACTCGGGGCGGGGCTCGACGCGGTCGTCGGCAACCTTGCCATGCGCGAGATGATCCCGCCCGAGGAGATCGGCGCGCTGTGCGTGTTCCTCGCGAGCGGGCGCTGCCGCCACCTCAACGGGGCGACGCTCGACATCAACGGGGCGAGCTATATTCGCTAGGCTTTGGCCCCAGAAACCGGGCGGCATCGTGTGCTTGCTTGACAGCGGCGGGCGGTCGGGAAAATGTGCACAAGTGTTCGCACAGCGCCCAAATCCCGCAGCGAGTGAGGCGACGTCAGGCTCGGCCGGCGGCGCGAGGGTGGGCTTGATCGTCAACCCGATCGCCGGCATCGGCGGACCCGTCGCGCTGAAGGGTTCGGACGGGGCGGCGACGGTGCTGGAAGCGCTGCGGCGCGGCGGCCGTCCCCTCGCTTCGCTGCGCGCGACACGGGCGCTCGAAGCCCTCGGCCGGCGCCTGTCCGGCTGCACGATCCTGACCGGGGCGGGCCCTCTCGGCGCCGCGATCGCGGAGCGTGCACGCTTCGTGACCGAGACGATCGCCCCCGTGACCGACATCGAGACCACGGCCGAGGACACGCGCCGCCTCGCCGCCGCGCTCCTGAAGGCGCGGCCCGACCTCATCCTCTTCGCGGGCGGGGACGGGACGGCGCGCGACGTGTTCGACATCGTCGGCGGCGACATCCCGCTCATCGGCATCCCGGCCGGGGTGAAGATGCATTCGGCCGTCTTCGCCCGCACGCCGGACGCGGCCGGCGAGGCCGCCGCGCGCTTCGTGGAAAGCGGCGAGCGGCGCACCCACGACGCGGAGATCATGGACATTGACGAGGCGGGTCTGCGCGAAGGCCGCGTCGGCGCCGAGCTCTACGGCTACGCCGCTTCGCCGCGCCTCGGCGGCTTCATGCAGAACGCGAAGTCCGGCCCCGCGCACCACGACGACGCCGCGCTCGACGCCGCGGCCCGCGAGGTCGCCCGCCGCCTCGACCCCTCGCGCCTCACCTTCGTCGGCCCCGGCACCACGACGCGGCGCGTCCTGCGCGCGCTCGGCCACGAGGGGACGCTCCTCGGCATCGACGCCGTCGCGGACGGCCGCCTCATCGGCACCGACCTCACGGCCGGGCAGATCAAGACTCTCCTCGACGGCACGACCCGCGCCGGCCTCGTCCTCGGCGTGATCGGCGGGCAGGGGTGCCTTCTGGGGCGCGGCAACCAGCAGCTCTCCCCGGAGATCCTGCGCCGGATCGGGCTCGGCAACATCACCATCCTCGCCGCCCTCGAGAAGCTCGCCGCGCTGAATTGCGGCGGCCTCTTCGTCGACACCGGCGACCTCGACCTCGACCGGGCGCTCGCGGGCTATCGCCGCGTCCACACCGGCCCCGGCATGACCTCAATCACCCGTATCGACGCGGCGAGCACGCTCGCCGGCCCCGCCGCCTGAGAGGAGCGACCATTGAGAGAAGGCACCGCACACCCCTGGATGGCGAATTCGACGCCAGAGGCGAAGGCCGCGATGCTGGAGGCGATCGGCGCACCGAGCATCGCGGCTCTGTTCGAGCAGATCCCGGCGGACCATCGTCTCGCCCGCCCGCTCGACCTGCCGGAGACGCTCGCCTCAGAGGCGGCGCTGAAGCGCCACCTTCTCGGCCTCCTCAAGAAGAACCAGTCGACCGAGGAGATGCTCTCCTTCCTCGGGGCCGGCACCTACCAGCACCACGTCCCGGCGGTGTGCGAGGAGGTGGCGCGGCGCTCCGAGTGGCTGATGTCGGTGTTCGGCTCGCCGATGTCGGACCACGGGCGCAACCAGGCCTGGTTCGAGTTCTGCAGCCTCCTTGCCGAGCTCATCAAGACCGACCTCGTCGGCCTCCCGGTCTATTCCTGGGGCGCCGCGATCGGCCACGCGATCCGTATGGCCTCGCGCCTCAACGGCCGCCGCGAGGCGCTCGTCGTGCGCGCGATCTGCCCGGAGCGGCTCGGCGTGGTACGCACCAATTGCGAGCCGGTCGAGATGGCGAGCCACATCAAGGTGACGGAAGTCGCCTATGACAAGGCGACCGGCCGCCTCGACATGGACGACTATCGCGCCAAGCTGACCGACAAGGTGACGGCCATCTATTTCGAGGTCCCGTCCTATCTCGGCGTGATCGAGACCGAGGGCGCCGAGATCGCCCGCCTCGCCCATGAGGCGGGGGCGGAGGTGATCGTCGGCGTCGACCCGTCCTCGCTCGGCATCCTGAAGGCCCCGCCCGACTATGGCGCCGACATCGTCGTCGGCACGATCCAGCCGCTGGGCGTGCCGATGAACGCCGGCGGCGGCGTCGGCGGCTTCATCGCGACGCGGGACGAGGAGCGCTATGCGCGCGAATATCCGACGCTGATGATCTCCATCGCGCCGACCGTCGCGGGCGAGATCGGGTTCGGCCTCAGCCTCTTCCACCAGACCTCCTACGGGATGCGGGACGAGGGGAAGGACTGGACGGGCAACTCCGTCTACATGTGGGCCGTGGTCGCCGCCGCCTATATGGGCCTCCTCGGCCCGGAAGGGTTCCGCGATCTCGGCGAGCGCATCATCGCGCGCGCCCACCATGCGGCGACGGTGCTCGCCACGGTGCCGGGCGTGCGGGTCGTCTTCCCGAACGGCTTCTTCAAGGAGTTCGTCGTCAACTTCGACGACACGGGCAAGAGCGTCGCCGAGATCAACGAGGCGCTGCGCGCCCACGGCATCTTCGGCGGCAAGGATCTCTCCGCCGATTTCCCCGAGCTTGGTCAGAGCGCGCTCTTCGCCGTGACCGAGATCCACAGCGCCGACGATATCGCGCGCCTTGCGGCCGCCCTCCAGGAGGTGATCCGATGACCGAGCAGACCCATCTGCGCCGCTACCATGCCGCGGTGTGGGACGAGCCCGTCATCCTCGAAATGGGCGCGCCCGGCCGTCGCGGCATCCTGTTCCCCGATGTCGAGCCCGCGATCACCGAGGCCGTCGGCGAGGCCGCGTCGCTCATCCCGGCCGCGATGGCGCGCACCGACCGCCCGGCGCTGCCGGAACTGTCGGAGCCGGAGGTGCTCCGCCACTTCCTGCACCTGTCGCAGGAGACGCTCGGCATGGTGGGGATCAGCCTCTTCGGCACCTGCACCATGAAATACAACGCGCCCGTCAGCGAGCAGCTCGCCTGGCGGCCCGAAATCGCCGCCGTGCACCCGGCGCAGGACGAGGAGACGCTCCAGGGTATCCTGGAGATCATCCACAATTTCGACCTCATCCTGCGTGAGGTCTCCGGCATGGACCAGTTCGTGTTCCAGGGGGGCGGCGGGGCTCACGCCGCCTACACCCATTGCGCGCTGACGCGGGCCTATTTCGCCGCGAAGGGCGAGCTTGAGCAGCGCGACGAGATCATCACGACGATCCAGACCCACCCCTGCAACGCGGCGACCGCGTCGGCGGCGGGCTTCAAGGTCATCACCTTGATGCTGGAGGAGGACGGCTATCCCTCGCTCGACGCGCTGAAGGCGGCGGTGTCGGAGCGCACGGCCGCCCTGATGATCAACAATCCCGACGACATGGGCATCTACAACCCGCACATCAAAGAGTGGGTGAAGACCGTCCACGAGGCTGGCGGCCTCTGCTTCTACGACCACGCCAACTTCAACGGCGTGATGGGCAAGATCCGCGCCCGCGAGCTCGGCTTCGACGCGTGCATGTACATGCTGCACAAGACGTTCGGCGCCCCGAAGGGCGGCGGCGGACCGGCCGTCGGCGCCTATGGCTGCTCGGATAAGCTCGCCCCGTTCCTGCCACGCCCGGTGGTGGTGAAGGAGGGCGGCCGCTATCGCCTCGACCAGGACCGCCCGCAATCGTGCGGCAAGATCCGCGAATATTTCGGCAACGTCCCGCAGGTCATGAAGGCCTATGCCTGGGCGCGCGCGATGGGGGCGGAGGGGATCGACGAGGCGTCGGACATCTCCGTCCTCGCCAACAACTACATGGAGAAGCGCCTCCTCGAAATTCGCGGCATCACCAAGAGCCACCCGGACAATGACGTGTGGCGCACCGAGATGACGCGCTACTCGTTCGAGGTGCTGAAGGACGAGACCGGCGTCGGCGTGCTCGACGTGCAGAACCGGATGATCGATTTCGGCATCGACGCCTTCTGGCTAAGCCACGAGCCCTGGGTGGTGCCGGAGCCCTTCACGCCGGAGGCCGGCGAGATGTACGGCAAGGAAGACCTCGACACCTGGATCGACGTCCTCGCCCAGATCAGCCACGAGGCCTACACCAACCCCGAGATCGTGAAGACCGCGCCGCACAACCAGACGATCCATCAGCTGAAGGGCGACGGGCTCGAAGACCCGTCGCGCTGGGCGATGACCTGGCGGGCGCATCTTCGCAAGAACGGCGCCGCGGGATCGACCGCGAGCGCGGAAGGCGTTCCGGCCGAGTGAGCCGGTGGAGAGAGACGGCAGTGTCATGAGCAACCCGATCGAGACCTGCCGTCTGGCACCCGATCTCACCATCACCCGCGTCGTCACGGGCCTGTGGCAGGTGGCCGACATGGAGAAGGACGGAACGCCCCTCGACCTCGACAAGGCGGCCGACCACCTCGACGCCTATGCGGCGGACGGCTTCTCCTCCTTCGACATGGCCGACCATTATGGCAGCGCCGAGCTGATCGCGGGGCGCGTGCTCGCGCGTCATCCGGGCGCCAGCCGGCCGCTCGCCTTCACCAAATGGTGCCCCGAGCCCGGACCGATGACGGCCGAGATCGTGCGCGCGGGGGTGGAGGAGCGCTGCCGCCGCCTCGGCGTCGACACCGTCGACCTCCTGCAATTCCACTGGTGGACGTTCGACCATCCGGCCTGGCTCGACGCGCTCCACGAGATGAAGCGCCTCCAGGAGGAGGGGCTGATCGGGGCGATCGGCGTCACCAATTTCGACGCCGCGCACCTTGCGCTCGCGCTCGCGGACGGGGTTCCGATCGTCTCCAACCAGGTGTCCTTCTCGCTGATCGACCGGCGCGCGGAGGGGCCGCTCGCCGCGCTCTGCGCCGCGCGCGGGGTGAAGCTCCTCGCCTATGGCACGCTGTGCGGCGGCTTCCTGTCGGAGCGCTGGCTCGGCAAGGCGGATCCGGAGACGATCGGCGACTGGAGCGGCATGAAATATCGCCGCTTCATCGAGGCGGCGGGCGGGTGGGATGCCTACCAGGGGATCCTTCGCGCCGCCGACGCCATCGCGCGCAAGCACGGCGTGTCGGTCTCGAACGTCGCGACGCGCTGGGTGCTGGAGCATGATTTCGTCGGCGGGGTGATCATCGGCGTGCGCCTCGGCGAGCGCGATCACCGGGCCGACAATCACCGCCTCTTCGCCTTCGCGCTCGACGCGGAGGACCACGCGCGCCTCGACGAGGCGTTCGCGGCGACCCGCCCGATCCCCGGCGATTGCGGCGACGAGTACCGCAAGCCGCCCTTCCTGACGGCCTCCGGCGACCTCAGCCATCACCTCTCGGCGATCCCCTCGGTCTACAGCCCCGGCGCGATGCCGGAACGGCCGGCGCGCAGCCGCGTCTCGTCGGGGAGCAAGTGGGAGCCGATCGCGGGCTATAGCCGCGCGGTGCGCGTCGGCAACCGGATCCTCGTGTCGGGCACCACGGCGACGCACGGGGAGGACCGCGTGGTCGCGCCCGGCGATGCCGGCGCGCAGGCGACCTACGCGCTCGACAAGATCATCGCCGCCATCCGCGCCCTCGGCGGCGCACCGGAGGACGTCGTGCGCACCCGCTGCTACCTGACCGACCCCGCCGAAGCGGAGGCCGTCTCGCGAGCGCACGGCGCGGTATTCGGCGACATTCGCCCGGCGAACACGCTCCTCGCGATCGGCGGGCTCATCGGCGACTATCGCGTCGAGATCGAGGCCGAGGCGGTCGTCGAAGGCTGACCGCCCGCCTCAGCGGATCGCGAGGCGGGGCCGCAGCGTCGCGGCGCAGAGGGCGTGCAGGAAGCACGTCCGCTCCGCCGCCTTCAGCATCTGAAGGATCTCGGGGTCGCTCGCCCCGCTCTCCAGGAACGCCCAGGTGAGGACGGGATCGGCCGCGGCCGGCGTGCCCTTGGCGGGCTCGGCGGCCTTCACGCGCGTCTCCTGGTGGAGGACGGCGCTCGTGAGCGAGGTCTTCGTCGTGTGGGCGTACCGGCCGAGTTGCGTCATGAAGCAGAAGGCGAGGCCCGCCGCGACATAGGCCTCCGGCGAGGGCGCGCGCGTCTCCCCGCCAAGCTCGGCGCGCAGGCGAAAGCGGCTCCCCTGCGGCGAGGTGAGCCGCACGACGGCCTCCACGATGCCCTTCTCGGCAATGCGGGCCTGCGCCTCCACGAGGACGGCCCGCTTCACGGTGTCGAGGATGCCGCTCCCCTTCACGGTGTAGGGAAGATCGCCCGACACCTTCTCCACGACGGACGCGGCGGCTGCCGCACCCGGCAGCGGCGCGGCGTCGAAATGGGGGAGCGGGCTCGGCCGCGGATCGAGCGGGATCGAATGCGGGATCGCCATCCGCGTCCCGTTGCGGCTCAGCGCGAAGCGGTTCGCGAGCGCGGCCCGCACGAAGGCGAAGGCGGGCGAGGCGAAGAGCGCGTCGTGGAGGAGCATCCGCAGCGCCGCGCGGTCGGCCTCCGGCGCGCGCACCGTGATCGAGGGCGCCATCGCCGAGCCGCGGATCGTGCCCTTCGCGTAGGATCCTTCGAGGTGGTAGGGCGTCTCGACCATGAGCTCGACGCCCGACAGGTCGATCCCGCCCTTGTTGAGGCGGGTGAGCGCGTCGAGCAGCGAGGCGGCGAGGCCGCCCGCGAAATAGCCGAGCGGGAAGGGGGCGAGGTCGTCCCCGCCGAGCGCCGGCCCCTCGTCGCTGAGGAGGCTCCACGCCGATTTCGGCGTGATGACGATCGCCTCCTTGCGCATCCCCTCGAGGCTGCGCGCAAGGGTCAGCGTCGAGGGCGCGTCGCGCTCGGGTCGGATGACGGGAAACGCAATCGGCCGGTTCAGCATGGCTCTGGCACGACGTGGCTCTCCTTCGAGGTCACGTGATTCTCTGACGGGGATCCAGGGAAAAGCGAACGGCGCGACTTTGCCGCAGCGTTCATCCTCAACGGAATAGGAGCACCGGGACGCGGCAGGCGCGCACCATCTCGCTGGTGGTCGAGCCGATGATCAGCGTGCGGATCCGGCTGTGGCCGTACGCGCCCATCACGAGGAGGTCGGCCCCGCCCTCGCCGACATGGGCGCCGATCACCTCGTCGGGCTGGCCCTCGACCAGCGAGGCGGTGATCGTGTTCCCGCCCGCCGCCGCGAGCGCCTTCGCCCCGTCGAGCTTGCGTTGATTCTCCACCGTGGCCGGGCCAACCATCAGGATGTGGCCGGTGAGGCCGGCGAAGAAGGGGCTGCGCCCGGCCATGTCCACCGCCTTCATCGCCGACGTGCCGCCGTCGAAGGCGAGGACGTAGGAGTTGATCGGCTTGAAGGCCCGGTTCGCGACGAGGACGGGCTTCGTCGACGAGCGGACGACCCGTTCGAGGTTCGAGCCGAGATGCAGCTTCGCGAAATCCGCCGCCTCGCCGCGCTTGCCGATCACGACGAGGCGCGATTCGGGCTCCAGCTCGCTGACCGTCTCGATGAGGTCGCCGTGGCGCAGGCGCTCCGAGACCTCGGCGACGCCGTCCGCCTCGACCCGCTCGCGCGCCGCGGCGAGGATCGCCCGGCCGCGCTTCTGGATGAGCTTGGCACGCTCGGCGTCGAGTTCGGCGAGCTCCTCGAGGAGGCTCGTGCGCGCCCCGAGGCCGATGCTGCCGGAGAGGTCCGCCGGCCCCGTCGTCTCGCGACGGCCGAGGACGTGGACGATCTCGACCGGGGTTCCGATGCGCTTCGCCGCCCACGCGGCGTGGTCGCACACACTCTCGGAGTAGATCGACCCGTCGATCAGCGCGATGACCTTGGACATGGCGTCTTCTCCCTCAGTGGCCCGGATCGAAGCGTTCCATCGCTCCGGGCTTGTCGTGGATGGCGAGCCGGTCGACGATCGTTTCACTCGCCTCGTTGAGGCCGATCACGTTCACGTCGGCACCTTCGCGGCGGAATTTGAGGACCACCGAATCGAGCGCGCTGACGCTCGAGATATCCCAGATGTGGGCGCGCGAGACGTCGATATCGACCCTGTCGAGCGCCTCGCGGAAATCGAACGCCGCCACGAACGACTCGGCCGAGGCGAAGAAGAGCTGGCCTTCCACGAAATAGGTCCGCGCCCGCCCGTCGTCCGAGAGGGTGGAGGTCACGCGGAAGATCTGCGCGATCTTGCCGGCGAAGAAGATGCCGGAGAGGAGGACGCCCGCGAGGACGCCGATCGCGAGATTGTGGGTCGCGACGACCACGACGACCGTCGTCAGCATCACCAGCGAGGACGAGCGGGGGTGGGTGCGCAGCGACTTGATAGAGGACCAGGAGAAGGTGCCGATCGAGACCATGATCATGATCGCGACGAGGGCGGCCATCGGGATCCGGCCCACGATGTCGCCGAGCACGACGACGAGGATCAGGAGGAAGATGCCGGCGACGAAGCAGGAGAGGCGCCCGCGCCCGCCTGACTTCACGTTGATCATCGACTGGCCGATCATCGCGCAGCCCGCCATCCCGCCGATGAAGCCCGTGCCGATATTGGCTAGGCCCTGGCCGATGCATTCGCGGTTCTTGTCGGACGTGGTGTCGGTGAGGTCGTCGACGATGGAGGCCGTCATCAGCGATTCCAGGAGGCCGACCGCCGCGATCGCCGCCGCGTAGGGCAGGATGATCTGGAGCGTCTCCAGCGTCAGCGGGATTTCCGGGATCAGGAAGGCCGGGAAGGCGGACGGGAGTTCGCCCATGTCCGCGACGGTGCGCAGATCGTCGAGGCCGAAAATGAGCGTCACGGCGGAGAGGACGAGGATGCACACGAGCGGAGAGGGGATCGCCTTCGTGATGCGCGGGAAGAGGTAGATGATCGCAAGCCCGGCGGCGACCATCGGGTAGGTGAGCCACGGCACGCCCGTGAGTTCGGGAAGCTGCGCCATGAAGATCAGGATCGCGAGGGCGTTGACGAAGCCCGTCATCACGGAGCGCGAGACGAAGCGCATCAGCGCGCCGAGCCGCAGGAAGCCCGCGCCGACCTGGAGGATGCCGGCGAGCACCGTGGTCGCGAGGAGATATTGGAGCCCGTAGTCGCGCACCAGCGTGACCATGAGGACGGCCGTCGCGGCGGTTGCGGCGGAGATCATCGCGGGCCGCCCGCCGGCGATCGCGGTGATCACGGCGATCGAGAAGGAGGCATAGAGGCCGACCTTCGGATCGACGCCGGCGATGATCGAGAAGGCGATCGCCTCGGGGATGAGGGCGAGGGCGACGACGAGACCGGACAGAAGATCGCCGCGGACATTGCCGAACCAATTGCGCCGAAAGGTGTCTACGTCGAAGCTCAAAAGGCTCTCCAGGCTGGGCACGCGGTCGGAAGGGCCGTCACCGGGGACGGCGCGCGGGGACGGGATGAGGGCAAGGCCGCTCGCGCCGCGATCAGGGACCACGGCGACACGCGCGGGCGTGTCTGCTGCGATGCAGCACAGTCCGCCCGCGAGCGCAACGCATGATGGCCGCGAATCTGCGATGCGCGGATGGGCGGCTGCGGCCCGGTTGAGGCCTTAGCGGCAATATTTGCTGCCGTTGCGGCGCTGTGCGGAGTCGAAATGGAGGTGGTCGTGGTGGGCGGGGTCCGAGCCCGGCCCCAGCACCGTCTTGAAGGTGTCGCAACCCTTCGCACGGATATCGGCCTGGAAGGCGGCGAGGGCGCGCGAGCGTCCCGGCCCCTTCGCCGCGACCGACATCGTCTCACCGTTGGAGAAGGCCATGCCGCGCACGTCGAGCGCGTTCGCGAGGCCGTGCTCGCTCAGCCGGTTCGACGGCCCGCGCCCGTTGCGCCGGTTGCGGCAATGGTAGCTCGCGGCGACGTAGATCTCCGTCGGCTGGGTTTTCAGATATTGCTGGGCGGCGGGGCGCAGGCCATCGCGGATCCACTTCGCGGCGGCGAGCGCCGCCTCGCAGCGCATGGTGGCGGCGGGTTTGAGGTTCACCCCCTGGATCATCGTGACCTTGAGGGGGCGCGGGGCGCCGCACGCGCCGTCCTTGATCGGGGGCAGCACCTCGAAGCTTACCTTGAGGGCGCGCAGGTCCGCCTCGCAATTGCCGCTGAGCTTCTGTGGGACGGCGCTGCTCTGCTGCTGCTGCGGGACGGTGCCGCGCGGGTCGACCGAAGCGAGCGTCGTCTTCGCCCGCGGCGGCACCTTGGGCTTCGCCTTCGGCACGACGTCGATGGTGGCGAAGATCGCGAAGGCGGCGGCGACCGCGGCCGAGGGTTCCGGCACGGGGGCGAGGCCGATCGCGTTCGGGCTGGGCGCAACATTCGCGATCGAGGCCACCGGCGGAGCGGGCGGGACCGGCGTTTCGGCCGTGGCGCTCTCGGCCGGGTCGGGGGCGGGGGCCGCGCGGTTCGGGTTCGCCTTCGGTAGCGGCACGGTGTCGGCGGCCATCGCCGCCCCGGCGCACACGATCAGGAGAGCGGCGAGCCAGTGGCGCTTCATGTCCGGATCATCTCGAGCGGGCGATAAAAGCCGGGCGTGAGGCACGCCGCCGAGCGCGCCCGGTCGTTGAAGGGCGGCTTCAGGGCGCCGCGAAAATGGGTGCGCACGAGGTGGTGGAAGGCGGGCTCGGCCGCGCGCCCCTCCCGGTCGCAGCGATAGCGGAACCAGGACGCGCCGACATAGACGTGGCCCTTCTCGTCCTCATAGATCCGGCGCAGGACCGCGGCGGTCTCCGCGTCGCCCGCCGCCTCGAAGGTCGCGATCATCGAGGGCGTCACGTCGAGCCCGCGCGCCTCCAGGACGAGCGGCACGATCGCGAGGCGCGCGGTGAGGTCGCCCGCCGTCGCCTCCGCCGCCTGCCAGAGACCGTCATGGGCCGGAAGGTCGCCATAGCGCGCGCCGAAGGTCGCGAGGCGGTCGCTGAGGAGGCCGAAATGGGTCGCCTCCTCGTCGCCGACGCGGACCCACTGGTCGAAGAAGGAGCGCGGCATCGATTCGCCGGCGAAGCGGCCGACGATGTCCCAGGCGAGGTCGACCGCGTTCAATTCGATGTGGGCGATCGCGTGGAGGAAGGCGATTCGCCCCTTCTGGCTGTTCAGCGACCGGCGCGGCATGTCGCGCGGCGGCAGGAGGGCGGGCGCATCGGGGCGGCCCGGCCGATCCGGCATCGAAAGGTCGAGGGTCGGGCGGTGCAGCGAGAGCGTGCGCGCGCGCCAAGCGTCCCGCGCGAGGCGGGTCAGGCGCCGCTTCTCCTGCGGATCGCGGGCCGCGACGATGCGCGCGGCCGCATCCGCGAGTGAGGCGAAAGGACGCTCCACCGCAATCTCAGTCAGCCCCGCTCTCCCCGCAATCGAATGACCCGGACGATCGTTCGCGTCACAGCGCCTTGGCCGCCGCGAGCACCGCGTCGACATGGCCAGGCACCTTCACCTTGCGCCAGATCCGCGCGATCTTGCCATCCCGGTCGATCAGGAAAGTCGAGCGATCCACACCCATGAACTTGCGGCCGTACATCGATTTCTCGACCCACACCCCATAGGCCTCTGCCGCCACCTTGTCGGTGTCGGACACGAGGGGAAAGGAGAGGTCGTGCTTGGATTTGAAGGAATCGTGGCTTGAAACCGAGTCCGGTGACACGCCAATGATGGCGACGCCGGCGGCCTCGAAGGCGGCGCGCTCGTCGTTGAAGGCGACCGCTTCCTTGGTGCATCCGGTCGTGTTGTCTTTGGGGTAAAAATAGAGGACCACCGGCTGTCCTCGGTAGGCGGAGATCGAGATTTCACTGGCGTTGTCGCCAGGCAGGGTAAAGTTCGGGGCTTCTGCCCCCTCGGCGAGGTCGCTCATCACGCATTGTCCCGTTCGTCGTTCATCGGAGCCTCATACTGGGCAATCCATGCGTAAGGTAGGGCACGCGCAGCGAAGGCGGAGTGCGAAGGGAGGCGTGTGATCGGCACTTTTGTGGCCGCCTTTCGTCGGCTGGCAGCGTTGGGTGTGTTCCGGCTCGTGCTCCTGTCCACCTTTTTCGTGGTGGGTCTCGTGGTGCTGCGCGTCATGGTTGCCCCGCTCGCGATCCCCCTTTCGGGCCTCGTCGCCGAGGGAATCGCCGAGAGAACGAATGCCGAAGTGAACATCGAGAGCGTGTCGGTGCGGCTCGGGATCGGCCGCATCCACCTCTATGTGCGCGACCTGCGCGTCGCCTCGGAACGGTTCGCCGCCAATATCGACGAGGTCGACATGGTGCAGGGCTTCTTCGGCGGGGCGCGCGAGCTCGTCGTGCGCGGCCCGCAGATGCGGCTCGACCCGACGGGCTCGGGCGGCGCGATCGTCCTGCCCGACCCCTCCGTCGCGCTGCCCCTCCTCGACAGGGCGCTCGCACAGGCCCTGACCGACGCCAAGAAGGGCGGCCTCTCCAACGTCACCATCCTCGACGGGCGGATCGACCTCATCAGCCCGCGCCGCCCGATCACCGAGGCGCGCGTCTTCCAGAACGTGACTGCGACGCTCGACGTCGCCGACGCGCTCCTCCTCACCGCGCGGATGGTGGGGGCGGGCGGCCCGATCACGCTCGACCTCGAGCGCCTCCCAACCGAGGAGGGGCACCGCATCGCGATCTCGGCGGGCGGCATCGTCCCGAAGGACCTCGCCCCCATCAAGCCGGTGCAGGACGGGTTCGCCCTGTCGCCGCGCCTCGACGCGCGCTTCGATTCCACCGGCGCCTTCACCGGCGCGACGCTGGATCTCGACGTCTCAGAGGGCACGGTGATCTTCGGCATCGACCCCCCGCGCGTCCTCGACAGCGCCCGGATGCGCTTCGTGATCCGCGGCGACGACCCGGCCATCGCCATCGAGGAGGCCGTGTTCGAGGCGGGCGGCACGCTCGTTGGGATCGGCGGGAGCCTGACGCCCGGCCCCGAGCCGACCGCGCCCTGGACCTTCGCGCTCCTTGCGAAGGACGCGATCTTCAACGCGCCGGACGTGAACGCCGCCCCCGTCATCATCGACACGCTCGATGTCTCCGGCCGGCTCGACCTGCCGAACAAGATCATCCATTTCGACACGCTCTCCGGGATCAGCGAGACGGGCCGCGTCGACGCGAGGCTCGACTTCGATTTCAGCGACGGCCCGCGCCTCTCGGGTGCGGCCCGCCTCGGCCCCTCCCTGATCCCGACTCTTCTCGGCGCCTGGCCGCCCGTCGTCGCCTACGATCCGCGCATCGCCGTCATGAACACCGTCCTCGGCGGCGTCGTGCGCGAAGGCGAAGTCGAGCTCGCCCTCACGCCGCTGGAGCTCGACGGCGACCCGACGACCAGCGACATGATCGAGGGCGGCATGTCGATCGACATCGCCTTCGCTGACGTCGCCTTCACGACGCCGGAGTTGCCGATCGCCGTCCAGCACGCGCACGGCCTCTTCCGGATGCGCGACAAGACGCTGATGGCGCGCATCGACGGAGGTGTCGTCAATGCCGGGGAGGGCGGCCAGCTCCGCCTCCTGGAAGGCACGTTCACGATCCCGACACTCGGCGCGAAGCCGGCGATGGCCGAGCTCACCGCGACGGTGGAGGGCCCGCTCTCGGCGGTCGTGAGCCTTGCCCACCTCTTCAAGCTGCCGCAGCTCAAGGAGACCGACCTCGAGCCCGGCGATGTCACCGGCACCGTGCGGGCGGACCTGCGCATGACCACCCCGCTCGGTCCCAACGTGAAGGACAGCGACCGCCGCTGGTCGATCGACGCGCGCCTCACCGATGCGGGCTCCGCCGTCCCCATCGGCGGGCAGAAGGTGGAGAACGCGAACCTCGAGGTGCTGATCAACCCCCGCCGGCTCGCCGCCCGCGGCCGCGCCTCGATCGACGGGCTGAAGGTCGACGTGAACTACAGCGAGCTCTTCGCCGGCGAGAAATCCGGCGCGGCCCGCTTCGTCCTCACCGACAAGGACCGCCGGGACCGTGGCTTCGACACCGGCTCCGCGGTCCGCGGCCCGGTCGTCGTGACCATCGAGCAGGGCGCTGAGGCCGGCCGCAGCTTCTCCGCCGACCTCACCGAGGCGGAGGTCGAGATTCCGGGCTTCACCAAGGCGGCCGGCGAATCGCTGATCGCCGAGGGGCAGATGACCGGCGAGGGCGGCTCCATCGCCCTCAACGACCTGCGCCTCGACGGCAAGGGGATCAACGTCGCGGGCCGCGTCGCGATCGAGAATGGCGGGCTCAGCGTCGCCGACATCTCCACCTTCGGCCTCTCCCAGGGCGACCGCGCGAAGCTGAAGATCACCGGGGAGGGGAAGGGCTACCGCGTCGCATTCGACGCGAGCGTGTTCGACGCGCGCAAGCTCGTGAAGAGCCTCGGCTCGATGTCGGACAACGGCGGCGAGAAGTCGAAGATGCCCCCGCTCACGATCGCGGCGAAGGCCCAGCGCCTGCGCGTCGCGGACGACGGCGTCATCTCCAACGTGACGCTCGACGCCCAGCAGGACGGCGACCGCCTCTCCCGCCTGTCGCTGACCGGGCTGATCGACGGGGTGAATGCCGGCTCCTTCGCCGTCCAGATGGCGCCTTCGACCGGCACCGACCGGCGCCTCCAGGCCGACATGACCGAGCTCGGCCGCCTTCTCTCCGCCTTCGACATCTACGAGCGGATGCGCGGCGGGCGCACGACGCTCGACGCGCGCATGGCGCCGGACGGCGCCATCACGGGCCGCGTCATCGTGCGCGATTTCGTCCTCGCCAACGAGCGCACGCTGGAGGAGATCATCGCGCGGTCCGAGCGGGCGAACGCGAACTCCTCCACCGGCCGCAACCCGTTGCCCTTGAGCTTCCAGGCCGCGAAGGGCGCCGTCAGCGAGGGCATGTCCTTCGACCGCCTCGTGATCGATTTCGAGAAGAAGGGCGACGTCATCACGATCATCGAGGCGATCCTGACCGGCAACGTCATCGGCGGGACGGCGAACGGAATCGTCAACCTCAAGTCCAAGGACATGACGCTGAACGGCACGCTGATCCCGGCCTATGGCGTGAACAACCTCTTCGGCCGCGTCCCCGTCGTCGGCCAGATCCTGGGCGGCGGCGACAGGGGCGGCCTCATCGGCGTCACCTTCCGCCTCGCCGGCCCCCTCAAGGGCCCGGAATTGTGGGTGAACCCGATTTCGGCGATCGCGCCGGGCATCTTCCGCAAGATTTTCGAGTTCCGCTGAGTGGCGCCTCCGAAGGCCCGTCCGCCGCCTGGGCGGACGGGGAGAGCGTCAGACGGCGCGCAGGAGGGCGTGCTTCTTGCGGCCGAGGGAGAGCTTGATGACGTCGCCGGAGAGGTCGGCGGCGCCGAGGACGCGCTTGTCGTCCTCCACCCGGTCGTCATTGATGCGCGCGCCGCCGCCCTGGATCGCGCGGCGCGCCTCGCTGTTGGAGGTGGCGAGGCCGGCGAGCACGAACGCGGAGAGGACCCCGATGCCGGCATCGAGGTCGGCCTTCGGCACCTCCACCGTCGGCAGGCCCTCGGCGAGGCCGCCGGCCTCGAAGGTGGTCTGTGCGGTCGCGGCGGCGGCGTCCGAGGCCTCGCGGCCGTGGATGAGGGCCGTCACCTCGTTGGCGAGGATCTTCTTCGCCTCGTTGATCTCGGCACCCTGGAGCGCGGCGAGGCGCGCCACCTCATCGAGCGGGAGCTTGGTGAAGAGCTTCAGGAAGCGCTCCACGTCCGCGTCCTCGGTGTTGCGCCAGAACTGCCAGAAATCGTACGGGCTCGTGAACTCGCTGTTCAGCCAGACCGCGCCGTCGGCGGTCTTGCCCATCTTGGCGCCGGACGCCGTCGTGATCAGCGCGGAGGTGAGGCCGTAGAGCTCGGCGCCGATGATGCGGCGGCCGAGATCGATGCCCGACACGATGTTCCCCCACTGGTCCGACCCGCCCATCTGGAGCTGGCAGCCATAGCGGCGGTTCAGCTCCACGAAGTCGTAGGCCTGGAGGACCATGTAGTTGAATTCGAGGAAGGAGAGCGGCTGCTCGCGGTCGAGGCGCAGCTTCACCGAATCGAAGGTGAGCATCCGGTTGACCGAGAAATGGCGGCCGACATCGCGCAGGAACGGCACGTAGGCGAGCGAATCCAGCCACTCGGCATTGTCGACGGTGATCGCGCCATTGCCGGTGTCGGAGAAGTTGAGGAGGCGGTCGAACACCTTGAAGATGCCGGCCTTGTTCTCGGCGATCTTCTCAGGCGTCAGGAGCTGTCGCTGCGCGTCGCGGCCGGAGGGGTCGCCGATCTTCGTCGTGCCGCCGCCCATCAGCGCGATCGGACGGTGCCCGGTCTCCTGCATCCAGTGGAGAAGGAGGATCTGCACGAGCGAGCCGACATGAAGGCTCGCTGCCGTACAGTCGAAACCGATATAACCTGTCACCATGCCGTCGGCACAGGCGGCATCGAGACCCTCGGGATCGCTCATCTGGTTGATGAACCCGCGGTCGGTGAGAACTTGAATGAATTCGGAGCGAGGCATGGCCAATCCGTTTGCACCAAAGGTCGAGGAAGGCAACACCATCCTTGCGGGGGCAGGCATGATCCCGCGTGAAGCGCGCGCGATCGGGGTGATCAGCGGCACTTCGATGGACGCCGTCGACGTCGCGCTGCTCGTGACCGATGGCGAGGAAATGATCAAGCGCGGGCCGAATCTTCTTCAGCCCTACACCCCGGCACAGCGCGCGACGATCCGCGCCGCGATGGCCGACGCGATGGCAGCGCCGACCGGCACGCACCGCACGCCCGCCCTTCTCGCGGCCGAGGCGGTCGTCACCGAGGCGCACGGCGACGCCATCGCCCGCTTCCTCGATGAGAGCGGGATCGAGGCGGACGTGATCGGCTGGCACGGCCAGACCGTCGCCCATGCGCCAGAGCGGCGCTTCACGATGCAGATCGGGGACGCGGGCGCGCTCGCCGACCGGTTCGGGATCCCGGTCGTCGCCGATTTCCGCTCCGACGATGTCGCGCGCGGCGGGCAGGGGGCGCCGCTCGTCCCGGTCTATCATCGCGCGCTGATCCGGCAGGCGGGGCTTTCCGAGCCCGCCTTGGTCGTCAATCTCGGGGGCGTCGCGAACGTCACCTATATCGACGGCGACACCCTCATCGCCTTCGACACCGGGCCCGCAAGCGCGCTTATCGACGATGCGATGGCTGAGACCGACGCGGACTATGATGCGGGCGGCCGGGTGGCTGCCACCGGCCGGGTCGACGCCGACGCGCTCGCCGCCCTGATGGACCATCCCTATTTCGCCGCGCCCGCGCCGAAATCGCTCGACCGCGATGCGTTCTCGGCCGCGCCCGTCGCCGGCCTCGCCTTCGCCGACCGGATCGCGACGCTGACGCGCTTCACCGCCGAGTCGCTCGCGGCCGGCGTGCGCCTCCTGCCGAAAGCGCCGCGCGCGGTGATCGCGTCCGGCGGCGGGACGCACAACGAAACGATGATCCGCTGGATCGGGGAGGCGATCGGCGCCGAGGTGGGCAACGCCAACGATGCCGGCTTCTCTTCCGACTTCATGGAGGCGGAAGCGTTCGCCTATCTCGCGCTGCGCACGTTGCGCGGCCTGCCGCTCACCTTTCCGGGCACGACGGGGATCGCTTCCCCGCTCACCGGCGGGCGGCTCTGGATGCCGCGCGCGGCGGCTGCCTGAGGGCCAAGAAAAAAGGCCGCCCTTGCGGGGCGGCCTTTTGGTCTTTCGCCGGCGGGGCGGGTCAGGCCGCGCTCTCGGCCTTGCCCAATCGTCGGTCGAGATAGCTCGAACAGATGCCGAGCAGCTCGTCGACCTGGCCCTCGAAGAAGTGGTTCGCGCCGGGGATGATCGTGTGGTCGATCACGATGCCCTTCTGCGTCTTCAATTTGTCGACGAGCGTCTGCGTGTCCTTCGGGATCGCCACCCGGTCCCTGTCGCCATGGACGATGAGGCCCGAGGATGGACAGGGGGCGAGGAACGAGAAGTCGTGCAGGTTGGCGGGCGGGGCGACGGAGATGAACCCCTCGACCTCCGGCCGGCGCATCAGGAGCTGCATCCCGATCCATGCGCCGAACGAGAAGCCCGCGATCCAGCAGCCGCGCGCCTCCGGGTGGATCGCCTGCAACCAGTCGAGCGCGGAGGCCGCGTCCGCAAGCTCGCCCGCGCCGTGGTCGAACTCGCCCTGGCTGCGTCCGACCCCCCGGAAATTGAAGCGCAGAACGGTGAAGTTGCGCTCCTTGAACATGTAAAACAGGTTATAAATGATCTGGTTGTTCATCGTGCCGCCGAAATGCGGATGCGGGTGCAGCACGATCGCAAGCGGCGCGCGCCGGTCTGAGGACGGTTGCAATCGTCCTTCGAGACGGCCGGCGGGGCCGGTGAAGATAACCTCAGGCATCACAGACCCGGTTGTTTGTGGTGAGGCGGGGTTATCTATCAATAGGTCGACGCGAATCAAGCGATTCGAACAAGGTCAATCACCCGTGCCACGATCTGCCATGCGTTTTTATCTCGACTGGAACGCGTCGGCGCCGGTCAGCGCCGCTGCGCGCGAGGCGGCGATCGCCGCGCTGACGGCGGGTGGCAACGCCTCTTCGGTCCATGCGGAGGGGCGCGCGAGCCGCGCGCTCGTCGAGACGGCGCGGCGTAAGATCGCCGCACGTTTCGCCGTCGCGGCGGACGGCGTGACCTTCACCTCCGGCGGCACCGAGGCGAACAACATGGCGCTGGCGCCGGGCGTGCGGCGGGGCGACGGCGCGCCGGTCGCCCGCCTCGTCGTCTCCGCGCTCGAGCATCCGGCCGTCCTCGCGGGGGGCCGTTTCGCGCCCGAGGATATGGTGTCGGTGGCGGCGGACGGCGACGGGCGGATCGACCTTGCCGCGCTGGAGGCAGCGCTCGGCGCCGATCCGCGCCCGGCCCTCGTCTCGCTGATGGCAGCGAACAACGAGACGGGCGTGATCCAGCCGCTCGCCGAGGCGCACGCGATCGCCCAAGCCCACGGCGCGATCCTCCACACCGATGCCGTCCAGGCCTTCGGGCGCGTGCCGGACGCAGCGCTCGCGGCCGATCTCGTGACGATCTCCGGCCACAAGATCGGCGCGCCGATCGGGGTGGGTGCGCTCGTCCGTCGCGCCGGCATCACCGTTCCGCCGCTCCTTCGCGGCGGCGGACAGGAGCGTGGCGCGCGCGGCGGGACGGAGAATGTCGCCGCGATCGCGGGCTTCGGCGCCGCGCTCGACGAGCCGGCCGCCGACCCCGCCGCCTGGGCCGAAACCGAGGCCGCGCGCGACCGGTTCGAAGAGGGGCTTTTCAAATCGTTCGCGAATGTCCAAATCTTTGGAAAGAGTGTACTGAGGCTCCCCAACACGAGCCTCTTCGCCATCGGGACGATGCCGGCCGAGCTCGCGCTGATCGGGCTCGACCTTGCCGGGTTCGCGGTGTCGTCAGGGTCGGCCTGCTCCTCCGGGAAGGTGAGCGTCAGCCATGTCCTCCTCGCCATGGGGGTGGACGCGGCGGTGGCGCGGCGCGCGGTCCGCGTGAGTGTGGGTCCGTTGGGGGCAGGGGACGCTCTGGAACGATTTTTGGTAGCGCTTCAGAAGGTGATTGTGCCAATGGAGGCGTGACCTACCTTTAGAACGTGTCCAACCTACGGGCTTTGAACCCGTGCGGAGGGGAATGTCATGCCAGCAGTTCAGGAGACGATCGATCGCGTCGCAGCGATCGACGTCGACAAGTACAAGTACGGGTTCGTCACCGACATCGAATCCGAGAAGGCGCCGAAGGGCCTCAACGAAGAGGTCATCGCCTTCATTTCCGCGAAAAAGGGCGAGCCGGAGTGGATGCTCCAATGGCGGCTCGAGGCCTATCGCCGCTGGCTGACTCTGGAAGAGCCCACCTGGTCGACGGTCCACTATCCGAAGATCGACTACAACGACATCTACTACTACGCCGCGCCGAAGATGAAGGACGCGCCGAAAAGCCTCGACGAGGTGGATCCGGAGCTCCTGCGCACCTACGAGAAGCTCGGCATCCCGCTGAAGGAGCAGGAGATCCTCGCCGGCGTGCGCAAGCAGGGCGAACCGAGCGATCTCGACGAGGCGGGCGACACGAACCCCTATGGCCGCGTGGCGGTCGACGCGGTGTTCGATTCGGTCTCGGTCGTGACGACCTTCAAGGACGAGCTTGCCAAGGCCGGCGTGATCTTCTGCCCGATCTCCGAGGCGATCCGCGAGCATCCCGAGCTTGTGAAGAAATATCTCGGCACCGTCGTTCCGACGTCCGACAATTATTTCGCGACGCTGAACTCGGCCGTCTTCACCGACGGCTCGTTCGTCTACGTGCCGCCGGGCGTGCGCTGCCCGATGGAGCTGTCGACCTATTTCCGCATCAACGAGCAGAATACCGGCCAGTTCGAGCGCACGCTGATCATCGCCGACAAGGGCTCCTACGTCTCCTATCTGGAAGGCTGCACGGCGCCCCAGCGCGACGACAACCAGCTCCACGCCGCCGTCGTCGAGCTGATCGCGCTCGATGATGCGGAGATCAAATATTCGACCGTCCAGAACTGGTATCCGGGCGACTCGGAAGGCCGTGGCGGGATCTACAATTTCGTCACGAAGCGCGGCGATTGCCGCGGCGCGCGCTCGAAGATCTCCTGGACGCAGGTCGAGACCGGCTCGGCGATCACCTGGAAATATCCGAGCTGCATCCTGCGCGGTGAGGAATCGCGCGGCGAGTTCTACTCGATCGCGATCTCCAACGGTCACCAGCAGATCGATTCCGGGACGAAGATGATCCACCTCGGCAAGAACACGTCGAGCCGCATCATCTCGAAGGGCATCGCGGCGGGCAAATCGCTGAACACCTATCGCGGCCTCGTCCGGGCGAACCCGCGCGCCAAGAATGCGCGCAACTTCACCCAGTGCGACTCGCTGCTGATCGGCGACAAGTGCGCCGCCGTCACGATCCCCTACGTGGAATCGCGCACCGGCACCGCGCAGTTCGAGCACGAGGCGACCACCTCGAAGATCTCCGACGACCAGCTCTTCTACTGCCGCGCCCGCGGGATCGGCGAGGAGGAGGCGGTCGCGCTGATCGTGAACGGGTTCGTGCGCGACGTGATCCAGCAGCTTCCGATGGAGTTCGCCGTCGAAGCGCAAAAGCTCATCGGCGTGAGCCTTGAAGGGTCCGTCGGCTAAGCGCCGGACCCCATCCGCCTTTCCCATTTGACGGCGCGGTCCGCCCGCAGCCGAAACAACGAGACGACGAACATGCTTGCAATCGAGAACCTCCACGCGAGTGTCGAGGACGGTGAGGGGACGCGTGAGATCCTGAAGGGTCTCGACCTCGAGATCTGGCCGGGCGAAGTCCACGCCATCATGGGCCCGAACGGCGCCGGCAAGTCGACGCTCGGCCACATCATCGCCGGCAAGGACGGCTACGAGGTGACCGAAGGGTCGGTGAAGTTCCAGGAAGAGGACCTTCTGGAGATGGAGCCGGAGGAGCGGGCCGCGGCCGGCATCTTCCTCGCCTTCCAGTATCCGGTCGAGGTTCCGGGCGTCGCGACGATGACCTTCCTCAAGACCGCCATGAACGCCCAGCGCCAGGCGCGCGGTGAGAAGGCGCTGTCGACGCCGGAATTCATGAAGGCGGTGAAGGGCGCGGCCGACAAGCTCGGCGTGAAGCAGGAGATGCTGCGCCGGCCGATCAATGTCGGCTTCTCGGGCGGTGAGAAGAAGCGCAACGAGATCATGCAGATGGCGCTGCTTGAGCCGAAGCTCTGCGTCCTCGACGAGACCGATTCCGGCCTCGACATCGACGCGCTGCGCATCGTGTCGGAAGGCGTCAACGCGCTGCGTTCGCCGGAGCGCTCCTTCCTGGTGATCACCCACTATCAGCGCCTGCTCGACTATATCGAGCCGGACTTCGTCCACGTCCTCGCCGGCGGCAAGATCGTGCGCTCGGGCGGGCCGGAGCTCGCCAAGGAGCTCGAGGCGCGCGGCTACGCCGAGTTCCTCGAGGCCGCGTGATGAAGGCACAACCGACGGACGCCGAGCGGGCCCTCTCGGCGCTTTTCGAGACCCGCCGGGCGACATTCGGCGCGGCGCCGCTCGATGCGGCGCGCGCGGATGCCTTCGCGCGCTTCGAGGCGGGCGGCCTGCCGCATCGCCGTGTCGAAGCCTACAAGTACACCGATCTCAAGGCCCGCCTGCGCGCGCTTCCCGCGCCCGCCGGCGCGGCCTCGGTCGACGCCGTCCGCACGGCTCTGGAGAGCCTTCCGGCGCTCGTGGAGGGCGCAGCGCGGATCGTGATCGCCAACGGGCGCTACGTGACCGAGGTGTCAGAGACGACCGCGAACGTCACCGTCGCTTCGCTTCTCGATCCTGCGGCCGACACCTCCGCCGTCGGCTCGCTTGTCGCGGAAGCCGATGACCCGCTGGTGCTCGCCAATGTCGGCCTCTTCGAGGGCGGCGTCGTCGTGCACGTCACCGGGCAGGCCGCGGCCCCGCTCGAGATCGTGCATCTCGCGCTCGGCGAAGGGCTCGTGATGGGCCGCGCCGCCGTGTTCGTCGCGCCGGAGGCCTCGGTCTCGGTGGTCGAGCGCGTCATCGGCGCGCCGGGCTCCATCGGCAACGACCTCACCGAGCTTTCCCTCGGTCGCCGCGCGCGGGTGGAGTGGATCCGCCTCGAGGCGGGTGTCGATGACGGAGCCGTCCAGCTCGGCACGCTCTCGACCCGGCTCGACGAGGTGGCGCACCTCGAACACCTCACCGTCTCGACCGGCAAGGGCCTGTCGCGCAACCAGGTCTTCGCCGCGATCGTCGGCGACGACGCGGACGCGCACTTCCGCGCTGCCACCGTCGCAATCGGCAAGCGGCACGTCGACAACACGATGGTCGTGCGCCACGACGCGCTGCACTCGCGCTCGTCGGAGGTGCTGCGTTCGGCGGTCGGCCACGGCGGGACGGCGATCGTCCAGGGGCGCATCATCGTCGATCCCGGCGCGCAGAAGACCGACGCGCGGATGATGTCGAACGCGCTCTTCCTCGACGATTCCGGCGAAGTGGTGAACAAGCCCGAGCTCGAGATCTTCGCCGACGACGTCCAGTGCGGCCACGGCGCGACCTCGGGCGATATCGACGAGGACATGATCTTCTATCTGCGCGCCCGCGGCATCCCCGAGGCGACCGCCCGGCGGCTGCTCGTGGAGGCCTTCCTGGTGGAGGCGCTGGAGCGGGTGGAGGACGAGGCGCTGCGCGAGCGGCTCGCCGACATGCTGCGCACCGCGCTCGACGAGGAGACGGCGCTGTGATGGATCGCGCTCCGGTCTCGGCCTACGACGTCGAGCGGGTGCGCGCGGATTTTCCGATCCTGACGCAGAAAATCCACGGCAAGCCGCTCGTCTATCTCGACAACGCCGCCTCGGCCCAGAAGCCGCGCGCGGTGCTCGACCGCCTCGAGCAGGCCTACGCGCAGGACTATGCCAACGTCCATCGCGGCCTGCACACGCTCGCGAACCGCTCCACCGAGGCCTATGAGGGCGCGCGCGAGATCGTGCGCGCGCATCTGAACGCCGCCTCGACGGACGAGATCATCTTCACCCGCTCCTCGACGGAGGCGATCAATCTCGTCGCCGCCTCCTACGGGCGCGGCCATATCGGCGAGGGGGACGAGATCGTCCTCTCGGTGATGGAGCACCACTCCAACATCGTGCCGTGGCACTTCCTGCGCGCCGAGAGGGGCGCGGTGCTGAAGTGGGTGGAGCTGACCGAGGACGGTTCGCTCGACATGGAGAGCTTCGAGCGGGCCCTGTCGCCGCGCACGAAGATGGTGGCGATCACGCACATGTCGAACGTGCTCGGCACCGTGACGCCGGTCGCCGAGATCTGCCGGATCGCCCACGCGCGCGGCATTCCCGTCCTCGTCGACGGGAGCCAGAGCACGGTCCACGGGCCGATCGACGTGCAGGCGATCGATTGCGACTTCTTCGCCTGCACGGGCCACAAGATCTACGGCCCGACCGGCATTGGCGTGCTCTATGGAAAGCGCGCTTTTCTGGAGGCGATGCCTCCGTTCCTCGGCGGCGGCGAGATGATCGGCTCCGTCACGCGGGACGAGGTGACTTACGCGGGGCTGCCGAATCGCTTTGAGGCAGGGACGCCGCCGATCGCGCAGGCGATCGGCCTCGGGGCCGCGCTCACCTATGTGAACGGGCTCGGCTGGGACGGCATCCAGGCGCACGAGAGCGCGCTGCGGGACTATGCGAGGGAACGCCTCAGGGGCATCAATGCGTTGACCCTTCATGGCGATGCGCCGGGCAAGGGGGCGGTCTTCGCCTTCAACCTTGCGGGCGCGCATCCTCATGATGTTGCGACGATTTTGGATCGCGAAGGCGTCGCGGTCCGGGCTGGCACGCATTGTGCCGAGCCGTTGATGGAGGCGCTCGGGGTGAGCGCGTCCTGCCGGGCATCGTTCGGTCTCTACAACACCCTCGCGGAGGTCGACCGCCTTGCGGAGGCCATCGAGAAAGCCCATAGATTCTTCGTGTGAGGAGGCACGGGATGGACGCCGTCACCGAAGCTGCGAGCGCCAAAGAGCAGGAAAGCAAGGTCGAGGACCCCGTCGAGGCGGGCGCGTCGGCCATTCCTGAGGAGGAGCTCGACCGCATCACGGCCGACATCGTCGCCGCGTTGAAGACGGTCTACGACCCCGAGATCCCGGTCGACATCTACGAGCTCGGCCTGATCTATCGGGTCGACATCGAGGATGATCGCTCGATCCGTGTGGACATGACGCTGACCGCGCCGGGTTGCCCGGTCGCCGGCGAAATGCCCGCCTGGGTGGAGAACGCCATCAGCTCGGTCGAAGGGGTCGGGGCCGTCACCGTCAACATGGTGTTCGATCCGCCCTGGGATCCCTCGCGCATGTCGGACGAGGCGCGCGTCGCGCTCGACATGTTCTGATCCGCGAATTCAGGAGGCCAAGATGCCTTTTCCTGCCGTGATGACGATGACCGACGAGGCCGCCGCGCGTGTGCGCGAGATTATGTCGCGTGAGGAGCCGCCGCTCGCGGGCCTGCGCGTCGGGATCAAGAAAGGCGGCTGCGCGGGCATGGAATACACCATGGAAGCCGTCGCCGAGGCGAACCCGAAGGACGAGACAGTGGAGCACGAGGGGGCGCGCGTCTTCATCGACCGCGCGGCCGTTCTCTTCCTGCTCGGCTCGCGCATGGGGTTCGAGGTGACGAAATTCCGCTCCGGCTTCACCTTCGAGAACCCGAACCAGGTCTCGGCCTGCGGCTGCGGCGAATCGGTGGAGCTGCGCGAAGCCGCCGAATAGGCGCTGCCGCATCCGAACGCGAAAGGGGCCCCGAGGGCCCCTTTTTTTTGTGCCTGCCCGAGCTGGCCGCCGGTCAGGAGGCGCGGCGCTGGGATTGCTTGCGCACGCGCGAGTCGGTCTCCAGCACCACCTGCGGCCCGTCCTCGCTCTCTGCCAGGCGCAGGCAATGCTCGGCGAGGCAGACGACGCTCGACGGGTCGTCGTCGCGGTGCATGGTCGCGACGCCCGCCGAGAAGATCACCGGCGCGTCCGGATGGGACTTCACCTGGTCGGCGACGGCCTTCTCCACCGCCTCCGCGATCCGCCCGGTGTGGCGCAGCGACTTGTCGGCGAGGCAGAGGCCGATCGCGTAGGGGGCGATCGCGTACGTCTTGCCGAGGTCGGCGAGGGCGATCGAGAGCGCCTTGTGGGTGCGGCGGAGCTGCGTCGCAGCCGCCGCCGAGTCGGCGCCCGGCACCCGTGCGAGGCGGACCGAGATGAGGAGGACGGTCGAGGGCGCGCGCTTGAAGGCCGAGCCCATCCAGGTGCGGCGCACGTCCCGCAGGAGCAGGCCGTGCTCGGAGACGAAGTCGCGCGGGCGGCTCCGTGCGGCGCCGGCCCCGACGCGGGCGAGCGCGGGAAGCTGCGGCGCGCGCTGGGGCTCCGGGGCGTCGTAGATGCGCGTCTCGGTGCGGCTCGCCTCGCGGACCGAGGCTTCGGCGATGGCCATCGCGAGGTCGGGCTCGGCCACCGGCGGCACGTTCGCGGGCGGCTCGTCGGCGGGCGGGAAGCCGCCGTGTGGGGGATGGCTGAGCGTGTCCGGGATCTCCGCGGCGGCCGAATCCAGCGGCGGCGAGTCCGTCAGGATCTCCGGGTGCACGTAGGCGATGCGGCGCGGGCCGTCCTCCTGCGGTGCGGCGGAGGCGGAGGCGGAGGCGAGTTGCGGCGCCTCGGGCGTCTCGGGCGCGGCCGGCGCGCGGTGGTGGCCGACCATCGCCGGCTGGTGCGTGCCGAGGCGCGCCGTCGCGGCGGTGTCGCGCACGGGGGCCGGCTGCGCGCCGGGGTGCGGCATCGCCTTGACGACGCGGCGAGGCTTCACCGGCTCGGAGTGGTCCTCGAGCGCGAGCGCAAGGCGCCCGGCGATTTCGGCCTGCATCTCGGGCGAGGGAAGGTGAGCGCGCCAACGCTCGCCAGAGAGATGACCGGAGGAATCGGTCCGCGAATGAATCGACGCGGAACGCGCCAACTTGGTGAGCGTCTGAGTCACGAAACTGCCTCGCATTTGCCGCGTCTGTCGCGCGATCTCTGCAGGCAAGCATTAAGCAAAATGGTTAACGGAACCCTTACCAGGCGGATCGGGATCGATCGGCCGGTTGGCGGATGGGGCGCCGGGCGGCGCCGTCAGGGTTCGTTCGGGGAGGTGAAGGGACGGCCGCGAGGGGCCGTCGGCGAGACGCGCGCGGGGCGCGTCTCGTTGCGTCGGGTGGGATCAGTCGGCCGCGGCGCTGGACTTCAGCGGGCGGCGCGGCTCGATCGGGCGGCGCAGGAAGGCCGGGACGTAAGGCGTGTCCTTGAAGGCGACGCGCGGCTCGTCGGGCTCGCCACGGCGGCCGCGATTGCGGCGACCCTCGCCGCCACCCTTCGATTCGTGGGGACGGGTGGACGCCTCGGGCTGCGGCCTCGCGCGCTCGGCCGGCCTCTCGGCGGGCTTCGCACTCTCAGCGGGCTTCGCATTCTCGACGGGCTTCGCCGGGGCCGGGGCAGCTGCCTTCGCCTCGGCCGGGGCGGCCGATTCGCGGGCGGCATGGTCACGGCGCGAATCGCGGCGCTCGTTGCGGCGCGGCCGGGATTCGGCCGGCGCGGCCTCCGCCGCCTCGCCCTCTTCGAGCCAGGTGACGCTGCGCTTGATCATCGATTCGATGGCGGCGACGAGCTTCTTGTCCATGGGCGTCGAGATCGTGAAGGCCTTGCCGGAACGACCCGCGCGGCCGGTGCGGCCGATGCGGTGAACATAGTCTTCCGCGTTGTGCGGCACGTCATAATTGAAGACGTGGCTCACCTTCGGGATGTCGAGGCCACGGGCCGCGACGTCGGAGGCGACGAGGAGAGTGATCTTGTTGTTCTTGAAGCCGTCGAGCGTCGCCATGCGGCTACGCTGGTCCATGTCGCCGTGGAGCGCGCCGACGGAAAAGCCGTGGCGCTCGAGCGAGCGGAACAGGGTGCCGATATCGCGCTTGCGGTTGCAGAAGATGATCCCGTTGGTGAGCTCATCCTCGGCCTTCAGGAGGCGGCGCAGCGTGGCGCGCTTGTCCTTCGGCGTCTCGCCGGAGCGAACGAAGCGCTGCTCCACGGTCTCGGCCGTCGAGGACGGCGGGGAGACTTCCACGCGCACGGGGTTGTGGAGGAAGCGGTCGACGAGGGACTGAATCTCCTTCGGCATCGTCGCCGAGAAGAAAAGCGTCTGCCGCGTTATCGGCAAAAGCTTGCAGATCCGCTCGATATCCGGGATGAAGCCCATGTCCAGCATGCGGTCCGCCTCGTCGATGACGAGGATCTCGATCTGCTGGAGGAGGAGCTTGCCGCGTTCGAGATGGTCGAGGAGACGCCCGGGAGTGGCGATCACAACGTCCGCGCCGCGATCGACCTTGCGGCTCTGCTCGTCGAACGAGACGCCGCCGATGAGCAGCGCCACGGTGAGCTTGTGGTTCACCCCGTACTTGTCGAAGCTCTCCGCGACCTGCGCGGCAAGCTCGCGCGTCGGCTCAAGGATGAGCGTGCGCGGCATTCTCGCGCGAGCGCGGCCGCGTTCGAGCAGCGAGAGCATGGGGAGAACGAAGGAGGCGGTTTTGCCTGTGCCGGTCTGGGCGAGGCCCAGCACGTCGCGCTTTTCGAGCGCGTGCGGGATCGCCGCCGCCTGGATGGGCGTTGGCCGCGTATATCCCGCAGCCTCTACGGCGGACAGCACCTTCGTGCTGAGGCCGAGTTCGTTGAACATCGGATCCGAAATGGCGAAAGTGTCTCTTGGTTGGCACGGCGCCGCGCCTGTGCGAGGTCGCCATGCGATGTCATTCGGCTCAAGAGCCGCTGAGAACTAGCTAAAGGGGAAAATTTCATTGTCAATGTGTGATCGGGGTGAAATGTGCCGCAATTCGGTGCATTTCATGGCAGTGTTGCCAAAGTATAATGTCGGAGCGCGGCGCGGATGAATTTCGACGAGCGCACGCTCTACCCTTCGGCGCGGTCCACGAATTTCGGTCGGGCGGCGGTGGCGGCGTCGGAGCCGCTGGCGGCTTCGGCCGGCCTTTCCATGATGAAACGCGGCGGAAATGCTGTCGATGCGGCGATCGCAACGGCCGCATGTCTCACCGTCACGGAGCCCACCAGCAACGGCATCGGGTCCGATGCGTTCGCCCTCATCTGGGACGGAACGAAGGTCCAGGGGCTGAATGCGAGCGGCCGTTCGCCCGCCGCGTGGACGCCGGAACGCTTCGCCGGCATGACTGCCATGCCGCCGCGCGGGTGGGACACGGTGTCGATCCCCGGCGCGGTCTCGGCCTGGCGGGCGATGTCCGACCGGTACGGCAAGCTTCCCTTCGCCGATCTCCTCGCGCCCGCGATCTTCTATGCCCGCGAGGGCTATGGCGTCGGCCCGGTGACGGCGGCGTCCTGGGCGCGCCAGGCGGGGGTTCTCGCCGACAAGCCCGGCTGGGCCGCCACCTTCATGCCGAACGGGCATCCGCCGAAGACAGGCGACCTCTTCAAGTTCCCGGGCGCTGCCGCGGGTCTTGAGTTGATCGCTGAGACGAAGGGCGACGCGTTCTACACCGGCGCGATCGCCGAGGAGATCGTGCGCGCCTCGCAGGCCGGCGGCGGCGCGCACACCATGGAAGATTTCGCCGCCCACACCGCCGAGTGGGTCGAGCCCGTCTCGGTCTCCGCCCACGGTGTCGAGGTGCACGAGATCCCGCCGAACGGGCAGGGCATCGCCGCCCTCATCGCGCTCGGCCTCATGGACCGGCTCGATCTCGGCGACGCGCCCGACAGCGTGCGCTCGATCCATCTGCAGATCGAGGCCGTGAAGTTCGCGCTCGCCGACCTCTACGCGCACGTCGCCGACATCGACCACATGCGCATCACGCCGGAAGAGCTCCTCGACCCGGCCTATCTCGACGAGCGGGTGAAGCTCATCGATCCCGCCAAGGCGCAGGCGCCGGAGACCGGCAAACCCCTCGCGGGCGGCACCGTGATCCTCACGGCGGCGGACCCGAGCGGGATGATGATCTCCTTCATCCAGTCGAACTATGAGGGGTTCGGCTCGGGCTGCGTCGTCGAGAAGTACGGCATCAGCCTGCAGAATCGCGGCATGGCCTTCTCGCTCGACCCGAAGAGCCCGAATGTCGTCGCGCCGCGCAAGCGTCCCTTCCACACCATCATTCCGGGCTTCGTCACCAAGGGCGGCGCGCCGCTGATGGCGTTCGGCGTGATGGGCGGGCCGATCCAGGCGCAGGCCCACGCGCAGGTCGTGACGCGCATGGCCCATTTCGGGCAGGGCGTGCAGACCGCGATCGACGCGCCGCGCTTCCGCGTCCTCGGCGGCAACCGCGTCGCGGTGGAGACGCACTTCCCCGCCGAGACGCTGGAGGGCCTCGCCGCCCTCGGCCACGAGCTCCAGCCCGAAGCGCCGGGCGTCGCCTTCGGCTTCGGCGGCGCGCAGACGATCATGCGCTGGGGTGATCTCTACGCGGCGGGTTCCGACCCGCGCAAGGACGGCCACGCGGTCGTCTTCTGAGGTGGATCCGCCCCGGCCTCGCGGCCGGGGCGGGCTCATCATTCTGCCGTGGCGGTCGTCGCGGCGAGGGCGGGCGCGTCGTTCGGGACGCAAAGGTCCGCCGCGTTCAGCAATCCCCACCCGAAGATCGGATCGCGGCCCGTGTCGCCGAGATCATGCACCCCGTCGCGCACGCGGGTGAGCGCGGCCGGCTTGTCCGTGGCGCCGTTGCGCGCGGCGAGGGCGAGGGCGGCTGCGACGAAGGGCGAGGCGAAGGACGTGCCGCTCTTCGGCTTCGCGCCGCGCACGGAGGCGGCGGTCCAGATCTCGACGCCCGGGGCGGCGAAATCCACGTGGTCGCCCCGCACCGCGCGGCGATAGATGCGGCTCTCGGCGTCGACCGCCGTCACCGCGACGACGGTGTCGTAGGCGGCCGGATATTGGGGCGGGGCGGCCGGCCCCTCGTTGCCGACGGCGGCGACGATGAGGATCCCTTTGTCGGCGACCGCGTCGAGCGCCTTCTCCAGGATCGCGTTCGCGGGCCCGCTGAGGCTGAGATTGAGGACGGTCGGCGTCTCGGCCGCCACGAGGTCGAGCGCGGCGACGAGGCGGTAGGCGTCGCTCAGCGTGCGGCCCTCCGCGTCGTCCTCGAAGGCGTCGACCGCGACGAGGCGGGCGCGCGGCAGAAGCCCCTTTATGCGCTCGTCCCCGCCGCCGACGAGGATGGAGGCGACGGCCGTGCCGTGGCTCTGCTGGGAGACCTGCGGCGTCTTGCCGAAGAGGGGGAGGAGGGCGATGTCGGCGGCGGCGAGCGCCTCGTGCGCGGGGTTGATGCCGGTGTCGACGATCGCGAGCGTGATCCCCGCGCCGCACCCGTCGGACGCGCGGGCCGCGACCGGCCAGCCGACGAGGCTGATCCCCATGCAGCCGACCCCCTCGCACGCATCCTCGCTCGGCACGTAGACCGAGTTCACGTCGACCGTCGCGTTCGGGGCGGCCGCGAGGACCGCCGTGCGCGCGGCGTCGAGGTCTGTCCCGGCGGGGACGGAGAGGCGGACGAGGTCGTCGCCGAGGAGGGCGATGGTCACGCGGTCGATCTCGCCATAGCCGGCCGCGACGAGGGCGGCGAGCGCCGCATCGTCGAGCCCGAGGGCGAGGATCTCGTTCGGGCGCTCCAGCGGTGCGGGCGGGATCTCCGGCGCAGGCGGCGTCACGGCGGGGGCGGCCGGTGCCGTGCGGCGGGCGCTCTGGCGCGGCGCGGCGCGGCGCGTCGGCGCGGCCTCACGCCGGGGTGAGGCGCGACGGGGCGCGGCCTGGCGTGGCCGGCGCGTGGTGCGCGGCGCGGGCTCGGCATTCGGCTCGACGATCACGCGGGTCGGGGGCGGCATGATGATCAGCCGGTCGGTGTTGCCGCCGCCATCATAGCCGCCGCCACCGCCGCGGCCATTGTTGTCGCCGCCACGGCCATCGAACGCCTCAGCCGGCCCCGTAAAGCCCGGGACCGTCGCGAGGATGCCAAGTGATAGCGCGGCCAGGAGCAGAATTGCGCGGCAGCCGACCGCTTTGATCATGCCCATCTGCGTTCTCCCGTGTGCACGCTTCGGCACGAACGTGCCGGCGAAGAATTGCACTTCTTCAACGCGCGCCCATTTCGTTTATTCCAATATTACGGCATGGACGTGGTTATTGAACGTGCTGGAGACAATGTGAGCGCCACGCCAGACGAGATCGGGCCGATGCTGATTGCCTCGCTGCCCACGCTGCGCCGCTTCGCGCTGTCGCTCTCGCGCCAGCCCGATATCGCCGATGATCTGGTGCAATCGGCCTGCGAGCGGGCGCTTGTGAACGCCGCGAGCTTCACCCCCGGCACGCGCTTCGATGCCTGGATGTTTCGGATCGTGCGCAATCTCTGGATCGACCGGATCCGTCGCACGAAGACACAGGCCGCCGCCCCCATCGAGGAGGGCGAGGCCGTGATGGGCACCGACGGGGAGGCGGTCGCGATCTCGCGGCTGGAGCTGTCCGACACCGGGCGCGCGATCCTGATGCTGCCGGAGGAGCAGCGCGAGGTGCTGACGCTCGTCTGCGTGGAGGGCCTGTCCTATGCTGAGGCGGCGGCGGTGATCGAGGCGCCGATCGGCACGGTGATGAGCCGCCTTGCGCGGGCGCGCACCCGCCTCGCCGCCATCCTGGAGGAGAAGGGAATAAAAGTGGGAGACGGCCGTTCTGCCTCCAAAGGGGATCGCACGAGATGAGTGATTTGAAAGGACGGCCCACCGACGAAGAACTGATGGCCTATGCCGACGGCGAGTGCTCGCCGGCGGCCGCGGCCGTGATCGAGGCGGCGCTGGAGACGGACCCCGAGGTCGCCGACCGGCTGGCCATCTTCATGGGCACCCGCGACCTGTCGGCGGAGGCCTTTCCGCTCGCGCCGGTGCCCGCCTCGCTCCAGGCCTCGGTCGAGGCGCTGATCGCGCGCCACACCGAGGCGGCCGCCCCCGCGACCCCGGCCCCCGCGCCCCCAGCCGCGGATGCGCCGGCCGACAATGTCGTCGCCTTCCGCCCCCGCGCCGCCACCAAGCCGACGCAGAGCACCTGGTTCATGGCGATGGCGGCCTCCGTCCTCGGCGTCGCCTTCGGTCTCGGCGCGTTCTTCGCGATGGGCGAGTTCGCGGGCGATCGCGGCGGCGGTGCGCCGGGCGCGGGCGTCCAGCAGCTTGCGTCCCTGCCGCTCGGCGAGCTCTTCGCGCTTCCCTCCGGCGAGGCGCGGCCCGTCGATGGCGGCACCGCGCGCATGGTCGCCGCCTTCCGCGACGGTTCGGGCAATCTCTGCCGCGAGTTCGAGGTGACGCGCGGCGACCGCGTGCAGGGCGTCGCGTGCCGGCAGGACGGGGCGTGGTCGGTGAATTTCGCCGTCGCCACGGCGGCGCCCACCGGCGGCTATGTCCCGGCCTCGGGCGCGGAGGCGCTTGACGCGTATCTCACCCAGATCGAGGCCGCCCCGCCGCTCAGCGCCGAGGAGGAGCGCGCCGCGCTCGCCGGGCAATAGGGCGTGAAAGGCTCTGGCGGCTCCATTGCCGCCATCAGCCGCGATGACACGGCATGGCGGACGGCACGGGCCGCCGCCCCCGAGGAGGAAGAGACCATGCGCACGATCCTGATCGCGATCCTGATGATGACCGGCCTCGCCGCCGGGCCCGCTTCAGCCGCCGACATCGACCGGACGGACCCGGCCGCGACCGCCGAGGCGTTCATCCTCGCCTTCAAGGCGCGCGACCTCCAGGCGCTCGCCGCGCTCGTCAACGAGGAGAATCGCGAATTCTTCGCCGCGCTCGCCGAGAAGGGCGAGGCGCACCGGGGCTATGACGACGTCTTCACCGGCTGGCGCGCCGAGGCGGCGGACGCCTGGGACGGGGCGATGGCCGACGCCCGCTACGAGAAGGCGGACGAGGTCTTCGTCCCCTTCGGTCCGATGGACGGGGATGAAGTGACGGTCATCGTCCTCACCAAGGAGGACATCGGCTGGGCGGTCGAGGACGTGAACAGCCCGGACCGCGCGCGCCTCATGGAGATGCCGACGACACCCTGATCCGCTCTACGGCGATCACCGCCAGAAACGCCCGTCCGGCCAGCCGGGCGGGCGTTTTGCGTTGCGCCGGGCCGGTGCCGGGCAGGGGGGACGATACTTCGTCGCAGTGGGGAATATGGCTCAGCGGTTGCATTCGTTTCGGCAGTGAGACATGAAAAAAGTCTTACGTTTAGATTAAGCCGGTCTTCCAAATTCATGGCGGGCCGGAGAAGTCGTGTTGATCCATCGACGGAGCCTGCGGATCGAAGGCTACAAGTCGCAGCGGCGGGGCGGGGCGAATGACCAACGTGCAGACTCGATCAAATGACCCGCCCGAGATCGTTCCGGCCGTCGGGAGCGGTTTACCTCCGACGATGCTGGACGAATATTACGAACAGGCCCTGCTTCTCCTCGGCGACACTGAAGAGGGCCGGAGCATCTTCGAGTCCACCCGACCGCGCTATCTCGTCGAGAAGGTCGAGGACGAGTGCGGCCGCCTCATCATCAGCCACAAGTTGAAGGTGGGCGAGCTCGTGACGCCCGACGTGCTGCCGGACACCATCAGCGGTGTCAGCCGCCCGATCTGGCGCGAGGCGATCCAGCAGCTCGCCGTGCGCGGCCTGGTACGCGCCATCAAGCGCAAGGGCACCGTGGTGACGGACCCCGGCGCCTGGAACCTCCTCGATGCCAAGGTGCTGCGCTGGTACAGCCAGACCGGACAGATCGCCGAGATCGTCGGCGACCTCGCCGAGGTGCGGCGGATGATCGAGCCGTTCGCGGCCGCCCGTTCCGCCGAGCGCGCGAGCGATGAGGACATTGCCCAGCTCTATCGGGCGATCGACGGGATCGACGCCTTCGTCGCCGGCGAGCGGGGCGACCTCATCGCGGGGATCGACCTTCATAGCGGGATCCTGAAGGCGAGCGGCAACCGGATGATCTACGGCATGGTGCCGGTTCTTCTCCACGCGCTCTACGCCATCTATCGCGGCATGTCGGTCCACGCGACGGCGTCGGCCGTCGGCGAGGTCACGCGGTATCTCCGCGCCGTGGTGGACGCGATCGCGCGGCACGACCCGACGGCGGCGGAAAAGGCAATGAACCTCGCGATCGACAAGACGCACGCCACCTTCGCGCGCGCGGCCGGCTGAGCCAAGAAGGCTGAGTCGAGGAGGCTGAGCCGGGAAGGCTGAACGCCGAGTGGCGGTCTCAGGCTGGCGCAACGCGCACAGCCGAGACAGGATCGCGGGGGAACCGACCGGCCGGAGCGCCCGTTCGCTTGATGACCGCAGGGCGCCGCGCGGAGAGATGTGATGCCCACTCCCGAACTCGCCGTCGACGGTGACCGCCTCGCAGCGCTTCTCGCCGGAATCAACCGCCACGGGGCCAACCCGTCGGCCGGCGGCTTCGATCGCCTCGCCTTCTCCCCCGCCGACATGGCCGCGCGCCGCTGGTTTGCCGAAGAGATGGCGCGCGACGGGCTCGCCGTCCGCTCCGACGCGGTCGGCAATGTGTTCGGCCGCTTCGGGCCGGCGGACGGGCCGACCGTGATGATCGGCTCCCATCTCGACACGGTGGCGCGCGGCGGCGCGTTCGATGGCGCGCTCGGCTGCGCGGTCGCGCTCGAATGCGTGCGTGCGCTGAAGGATGCGGGGCTCGGGCCGCGCCTGCCGATCGAGGTGGTGGCGACGGCCGACGAGGAGGGCCGTTTCGGCGGGATGCTCGGCTCGCAGGCGATCGCGGGCGCCGCGACCGAGGACTGGGTCGCGGGTGCGGCCGACGCCGACGGGGTCCGCCTCGTCGACGCGATGCGCGAGGCGGGGCTCGACCCGGACGGGGTCGCGGGCGCGGCGCGCGAGAAGGGTTCGATCCGCGCCTTCCTGGAACTCCACATCGAGCAGGGGCCGGTGCTGGAGGCGGAGGGCGTTCCGGTGGGAGTCGCGGACTCCGTGTCGGGCGTCTGCGTCCTCCAGGTGGAGCTTGCCGGGCGCGCGAACCATTCCGGCACCACGCCGATGGCGATGCGGTCCGACGCGTTCGTCGGACTCTCAGAGGTCGGGACCGCGATGCCTGACATCGCCGCCCGCCACGGCACCGACGAAGCGCGCATCACGATCGGCCATGTCGAGATCGCGCCCAACGCGCCGCACACGATCCCCGGCCGCGCGGTCTTCACCATCGTGATCCGGGACGTGACCATCGAAGCGATGCTCGCCTTGCGCGCGGCGGTCGGCGCGGCCATCGCGCAGGCGGCGGCCCGGCACGGGCTCGAGCACACGGTGGAGGCGCTGAGCTGGCTGAACCCCGTCCGCCTCGACACCGACCTTCACGCCCACCTCCTGGCGCTCGCGGCGAGCCTCGGCATCCGCGCCCGCTCGATGCCCTCCGGCGCCGGTCATGACGCGCAGACGATGGCCGCGATCGCCCCGACGGCGCTGATTTTCGTGCCGAGCGTCGGCGGCGTCAGCCACGCGCCGGAGGAGTTCACCGCCTGGGCCGACATCCTGCCCGGCGCGAACCTCGCGCTGCGAGCGCTCGCGGAGATTTCCGGGGCGATCTGAGCCGCGTCCAGCTCAGGCCCGGCGCGAGGGCTCGCGGATCGCGACGTTGATCGCCTCGCGCCCGCTCATCGTGACGAGCTGCCCGTTCATCGCCACGCAATAGGGCTCGAACACGATCGTGCCGATCGTCGCCCCGCCGCACTCCACCTCCGCGCCACGCGGGATCGCCGCCCCGTCCCAGCGGGGCCCCAGCCACACGTCACGGTCGACCTCGATGGAGGTCGCGTGGCCGTCGGGGGCGACGTGGATGAGCGGTTTCGGGCCATAGACAAGTGGGAGCCCGGCCGAGAAGGATATGAAGCGGTCCGAGCGGTCGGCGGGGGCGACGGCGTCGATCGCGGCGCTCGCGGCGACGAGGGCGACGGGCGCGACCGGGAAGATCGCGTTGTGGATCACGCCGACGGTGAGGCCGGACGCCTCGTCGGTGAGGAGGATCGAGCCGATATCGTCCCGCCGCATCACGCGCTCGGTGTTCGCGAGCGCCATCGACCCGTCGCGGCCGACCGCGATGACCCCGGCGTCCGCCTCCGGATTCGCCTTCACGATGCCGAGGGCGGCGTTCACGTCCGCGCCCTGCGCGAGCGCGTCGAGCACGGCAAGGTTCAGGGGGCCGCCTGTCGCGATCGGGACATTCGGCAGGCGGTGCCCGGTGATGAGGCCGGCGGAGAGGTCGCCGGGAGTGAACTGGCTGAGCGGGGCCGGCCGATCCGGCCCGCTCGACATGAGGACGGCGAGCGTCGCCTCGGCATAGGGCTCGGGCGGGAGGACGCCCGTCGTCTCGCCCGCGGTGAAGAGGGTGCGCGTGCCGCCCCGCTGCGTCTCGGCGCGCAGGAGCCCGTGCGTCGGCGAGATCGCGGCGTAGCTCACGAAGCCGCCGATGGCGCCGCGTGCGATCTGCTCCACCGCCGCCAGCGCGTGGAAGAGGGCGAGGCCGGCGCGCGGGCCGGAGACTGCGATGCCGATCGTCATTGGGCGACGAAGTGGCCGGGCGCGACTTCGGCGAGCGGCCCGCGCGGCAATGTGGCGATGTCGATGGTCGGCAGCTTTCCGCGCACGCGGGTGGGGTCTGGCGTCGGGACGGCGGCGAGCAGCGCCTCGGTGTAGGGGTGGCGGGGTGCGCCGAGCACCTCGCGCCGCGGACCGATCTCCACGATGCGGCCGCGATGCATGACGGCGATCCGGTGGCTGACCTCTTCCACGACGGCGACGTCGTGGCTGATGAAGAGGTAGGAGAGGCCGTAGGTCTGCTGCAGCTCCAGCATCAACTCCAGCACCTGCGCCTGGACGGAAACGTCGAGCGCGGAGGTCGGCTCGTCCGCCACCATCAGCTTCGGCCCGACGCCGAGCGCGCGGGCGATGCACAGGCGCTGGCGCTGCCCGCCGGAGAATTCGTGCGGATAGCGGCGGATGTGGCTGGATTCCAGGCCAACGCGGCGGAAGAGCTCTGCGACGCGGTCGGTGAGCTCGGAGCCGGAGGCGATGTTGTGGATCACCATCGGCTCGGCGACGAGCTGGCCGGCGCTCATGCGCGGGTTGAGCGCGGCGAACGGGTCCTGGAAGATCATCTGCATGTCGCGCCGCTGTCGGCGCAGCGCTCCGGTGGAAAGGCGGCGGATGTCGGTCCCGTCGAGATCGATGGCCCCCTCGTCGAGGTCGATGAGGCGCAGCACCGCGCGGCCGGTGGTGGATTTGCCCGACCCCGACTCGCCGACGAGCGCCAGCGTCTCGGCAGAGGAGAGGTCGAAGCTCACATCGTCCATTGCCTTGACGCCGGCATCCTTGCCGAAGAGCGTCCCGCCGCCGAACACCTTCGTCATCCCGGTCGCGGTGAGGAGGGGCTTGCCGACGCTCGCCGGGCTCGCCACGACGGAACGCGGGATCGCGGACTCGGCGTGCGCGCCGAGGCGGGGGACGGCGTCGAGGAGGCGGCGCGTGTAGGCCTCCCGCGGCGCCTCGAAGATCTGCCGGACCGGCCCTTCCTCGACCTTGCGCCCCTTGTTCATCACCACGACGCGGTCCGCCATCTCGGCGACGACGCCCATGTCGTGGGTGATGAGGATGATGCTCGTGTGGAAGCGGGACTTCAGGTCGCGCATGAGGTCCAGGATCTGCGCCTGGACCGTCACGTCGAGCGCCGTCGTCGGCTCGTCCGCGATGAGGATCGCGGGGTCGTTCGACATCGCCATCGCGATCATGACGCGCTGGCGCATGCCGCCCGAGAGCTGGTGCGGGAACTGGTTCATCCGCTTCTCGGGCTGGTCGAGGCCGACGAGGCGCAGCATCTCGACGGCGCGCGCGTGGGCCTCGTCCCGGCTCATCTCCGTGTGCTCCAGGAGCGGCTCCATGAGCTGGAGGCCGATCTTGAGGACCGGTGTCAGCGAGGTCATCGGCTCCTGGAAGATCATCGTGATCCGGTCACCCCGGATCTGGCGCTGCTCGCCCTCGGACATGGCGAGGAGGTCTCGCCCCTCGAACATCGCGCGGCCCGTTTCGATGGTGGCGCTGCGGCGGGGGAGGAGGCCGAGAAGGGCAAGGCTCGAGACCGACTTGCCGGAGCCCGACTCGCCCACGATCGCGAGCGTCTCGCCCCGGTTGAGCGTGTAGGAGAGGCCGCGCACGGCCCTGTTGCGTCGCGCGCCCGCGCCGAACGCGACGGTGAGGTTTTCGACGGAGAGAACGGGCGTGTCCATCAGCGGGCCCTCTGGCGGGGGTCGAGCACTTCGCGCACGCCGTCTCCGAGCAGGTTGAACCCGAGGACGGTGATCATGATGGCAAGGCCGGGGAAGATCATCATCCAGGGTGCGCGGGAGATGAGGTCGCGGCTCGACGACAGCATGAAGCCCCATTCGGGCTGCGGCGGCTGCGCGCCGAGGCCGAGAAAGGAGAGGCCGGCGGCCGCGAGCACGGCAGTCGAGACGCCGAGCGTACCGACGACGATGAGCGTCGGGAGCACGTTCGGCAGGAGGTGGACGAAGAGGAGGCGCAGATGCCCCGCGCCCGCCGAGACCGCGGCCTCGAAATAGGGCTTGTTCTTCTCCACGAGCACGACCGAGTGGGTGACGCGCGCGTAGAAGGGGATCGAGGCGATGCCGATCGCGATCATCGCGTTGGTGAGGCCGATGCCGAAGATCGCGAGGCAGGCGAGCGCGATGACGATCTCGGTGAAGGAGAAGAGGACGTCGACGAGGCGCATCAGGATGCGCTCGGTCCACTTCGAGCCGTAGCCCGCGACGAGGCCGAGGAGGAGGCCCGCCGTGAGCGAGATGCCGACCGCGATGACACCGATCTGGAGCGTGAGGCGCGCGCCGTAGACGATCCGGCTGAAGACGTCGCGCCCGAAATCGTCCGTGCCGAACCAGTGGGCGGCGGACGGCGGCTGGAGGCGGGGTCCGGCGGCCATGCGCAGCGGATCGAAGGGCGCGATCATCGGGGCGAAGAGGGCGACGACGATCAGCGTCAGGACGATGACGATGCCAATCGCGCCCGTCGGGCTCGTGATCAGCGCGTGGGGGATGGTGCGGCCCTTCGGGTCGGCCGCTTCCGTGATCTCGGGAATATCGACGGACATCAGCTGTACCGGATTCGAGGATCGAGGAGGGCGTAGAGGACGTCGATCACGACCGAGACGCAGACGACGACCGTGGCGAAGAACAGGATGAAGCCCTGGATGAGCGGGTAGTCGCGGGCGAACACGGCCTCGATCGCGAGGCGGCCGACGCCGTTCCAGGCGAAGACGTTCTCCACCACGATCGCCCCGCCCATGAGGTAGGCGAACTGGAGGCCGAGCATCGCGACGATCGGGACGAGGCCTGAGCGCAGCGCGTGGCGGTAGAGGACGAGCGCCTTCGGCAGCCCCTTGGCGTGGGCGGTGCGCACGAAATCCTGGTCGAAGATGTCGATCATCGCCGAGCGGGTGAGGCGGGCGAGGACGGCGGCGTTGGCAAGGCCCAGCGTCATCGCCGGCAGGATAAGGCTGCGCCAGTCCGAGCCCGCGACCGGGAGCCAGCCGAGATTGAGCGCGAAGAGGAAGAGGAGGAGGAGGCCGAGCCAGAAATGCGGCATCGAGACCCCGACGATCGCGAGGATCATCGCCCCCGCATCCACCATCGTCCCGCGCTTATAGGCGGCGAGGAAGCCGAGCGACATGCCGATCACGACCGCGATGAGGAGGCTGGTCGCCGCGAGCGCGACGGTCGGCGGGAAGCGGGTGAGGAGGATGTCGAGGACGGGCTGGTCGCCGACGATGGAGCGGCCGAGATCGCCTTCGAAGAGGCGCTCCATGTAGCGCACATACTGGATGTAGATCGGCTGATCGAGGCCGAGACGCTCGCGGATCGCTTCGATCTGCTCGGGCGTCGACTGGAACTTCGCGTACATGATCCGCACGGGATCGCCGGGGACGGCGTGGATCAGCAGCGTCACGGCGATGGTCGCGATCCAGATCGTGACGAGGGCGGCGAGAAGTCGTTTGGCGATGTAGCGCAGCATGCCGGCGGGTCCTCCCGGTGAGGTCGCCCCCGCGCGTCAGACGGCGGGGGCGAGAACGCAACTATTCGGCGACTTTGACGTCCTGAAACATCGGGTGGAGGAAGGCGCCGACCTTGAAGCCTTCGATCTCCGGGCGCACGGCGAAGACCCATTCCCAGCCGGGCGTGTAGAGGCCGACATGGACGGCGTTGTCCATCAGGTAGGCGATGACGTCCTGCACAGCCTTGAGGCGCTCGGCCTCGTCGATCGTGGTGCGCGTCTTCTCCAGCATCGCGTCGAGCTCGGGCGTCTGGAAGCCCGAATAGGCGCCGGGGGAGTGCCAGAGCGCGTAGAGGATGTCCGGGTCGTACCAGCCCCAGGTCATCATGTCGAAGGTGCCGGGGGTGTCCGAATCCTTCATCTCGTTCTGCTCTTTGACGCGGGCGTTCATGGTGCCGATGTCCATGATCTCGATCGCGGCCTTCACGCCGATCTGGGCGAGCTGGGCCTGGAAGATCTCCGCGAGCTTGTGGCGGTTGCCGCCGGTCCAGACGAACATCGTCGTCTCGAGCGGCTTGTCCGGCCCGTAGCCGAGCTCGGCGAGGAGGGCCTTGGCCTTCTCCGGGTCGTACGGATAGCCGTGGCTCTTGCAGAATTCCTGGTCGTTGCCGAACACGCCCTTGGCGACCGGGCACCATTCGCGCTGGCTGAGGCCGCCATAGATGATGTCGATCGCCATCTCGGGGTCGGTGCCGTAGGCGATCGCCTGGCGGGCGCGGATGTCATCGAAAGGCGGCCGGGAGATGGTGAATTCCCAGAAGACGTTCTGGCCGGTGGAGTCGGCGACGACGATGTCGAGTTCGCCCGAATCCTTGATGGCCGGAATGTCGTCGAACGGGGGCTCGGCGATGTGAACCTCACCGGTGCGCAGCGCCGCGAGGCGGGTCTGGGCTTCCGGCACGGTCTTCACGATCAGCTTGTCGATGTGCGGCGGGCCGTCATTCTCGACCGGCTTGCCGTAATTCTTGTAGTCGGGGTTCGCCTCGAGCTCGACGGTGTCGCCCTTCACCCATGAGATGAGCTTGAACGGACCGGTGCCGATGGCGGTCGAGGAGCCGAACTCGGCGTTGGTGTTGGAGTCGCAGATCATCGAGGAGAAGGAGTCGGCGAGGAACGGCAGGAACGCGCCGAACTTCGACGACATCGCGACCTTCACCGTCGTCGGGTCGACAACCTCGACGCTCTCGATCGGGCCCCAGCTCGTCTTGGTGAGGCTCGGATTGTCGCCGAAGGCGCGGTCGATCGTGAACTTCACGTCGTTCGCGTCGAAGGGCGAGCCGTCATGGCAGAGGACCCCCTCCTGCAGCGTCAGCGTGTAGGTCAGGCCGTCCTCGCTGATCTCCCAGGACTTGGCGAGGTTCGGCTGCGGCTTGCCGTTTTCGTCGAAAGCCAGCAACGTATCGTAGATCTGGTCCCACACCTGCATGGAGAGTGTGGACGTGGCGCGGTGCGGGTCGAGCGAATCGATGTCGCCATAGCGCGCCCAGACGAGTTCCTGGGCGCTTGCCGACGAGGCCGCGAAGGCGGCCGAGCCGAACAGAAAGACGGAACCGGCGAGTATTCGGGGAAGTGACATCGTGTGTGGCCTCCTGAGGGCGTGCGAGAGGTCGACAATCCGTTCGCGAGGCACTGTGCCGGTTTTGAAACTCGCCGGCAAAGATTTTTCAGATATGAGATGATTATTTTCAGTTCTGATGTTTTGTGATGAAACTTATGATGCTTGGGCCTCGCCCGAGAAACGCACGCAGCCTCTCGGCGCGGCGTGAGGGCCGGCTGCGCGCGATGGCGAGGCGAAAGAGGGATCAGTCCGGGTCGGACGGGTCGCGCCAGGCGGTGTGGATCTCTTCGATCTGGCGAAGGCGCTCGATCGCGGCGTAGCCGATCCGCCCCGCGAGCGCGGCGCACAGATAGGTGACGAGGCTGACCGCCGCCGTGTTCGACGGAAAAAGGGTCGGCCCCAGCGAGCGGCAGCGCAGGATCACGTTGGCGGACGACTTGTCACGCCCGGACAGCGCGTCGGTGATGAGGATGACGTGGGTGCCCGCCTGCATCGCCGAGCGCAGCACGTTGGAGAGCGCGCGCGAGCGGCGGCCGACGCCGAAGGCGAGCATCGTGTCGGATGAGGAGATCGAGGCGAACTCCTCCGGCACGGAGAAGCCGCCGATCGGGATCATGCGCACGTCCGGCCGGATCTTGATGACCAGCGCGCGGGCGAAATGGGCGAGGGGATAGTCGTCCCCGAAGCCGACGACCCAGAGCTTCTCGCCCTGCGCCAGCATCCGGATCGCGCGGGAAAGCTCGTCCGAGCGCTGGAGCTCGATCGTCTTGATGAGGTTGCGGACCTCGGCGTCGAGATGGGTGGAGAGGCTGAACTGGTCGCGCTGCCCCTCCTCGGCCGCCTTCGGCGCGGCGGACGGCCGTTCCTTCGGTGCGCCCTTCTGCGCGTCCTTGAAGCCGAGATAGCCGAGGCGCTGGAAGAGGCGTGCGGCGGTCGCCTTCGACACCCCGGCGCGCTGGGCAAGGTCGGTCGCCGATTCGTGCCGCAGCGTGCCGCCGCTTTCGAGGAGGAGGTCCGCGAGCTTGCGCTCGGCCCGCGGGATCTCGTCATAGGCCTCCAGGAGCCGCTGGCCGAGGGGACGCGTATCGTTCATGCCTGCTTCCTGTTTCGGAACTGAAACAATGGAAGCGTCGATTGCGTCTGGCAAGCGCGAAAGTGAGGCCTTTAGCGCCTCAGCGGTCGAGGATGCTGCCCTCGCCCGCGAGTTGCAGGACGGTGGTGAGGAGCACGTTCGCCCCGGCCTCGATCTGGTCCGGCGCGGTGTACTCGTGGACGTTGTGGCTGAGGCCGTGGCGGGAGGGCACGAACACCATCGCGGTCGGGCAGATCGGCGCGAACATCTGCGCATCGTGCCCCGCCCCGGACGGCATCCGCTTCACCCCGAGGCCGAGCCCGGCGGCATTCTCGGCGACGAGATCGACAAGGCGCGTATCGAACCGGACGGGCTCGAAGCGGGCGAGGGACCGCGCCGCCATCGCGCAGCCCTCCGCCTCCACCGCCGCCTGCGCGCCCTCGTGGAGGCGGCGCTCGGCGCGCTGGAGGTCGCGCTCGTCGGTGTGGCGCAGGTCCACCGTCAGCACCGCCTTGTCCGGCACGACATTGACGAGGTTCGGCTCCACCATGATGGACCCGACGGTCGCGACCTGGGGCGGGCCGGCCTCGGTCGCGATGCGGCGGGCGAGAAGGGCGATCTCCGCCGCAACGACGCCCGCGTCGTGGCGCATCGCCATCGGCGTCGTGCCGGCATGGTTGGAGACACCCTCGATGGTGAACTCGGTCCAGGAGATGCCCTGCACCCCCTCGACCGCGCCGATGGCGTATCCCTCGGCCTCCAGAACCGGCCCCTGCTCGATATGGAGCTCCAGGAAGGCGGCGGGGCGGATCGCGCCGACGGGGAGGTCCCCGCGATAGCCGATCCGGTCGAGCTCCTCGCCGACGCGGGTCCCGTCGATCCCCTTGGCGCGCAGCATGTCGTCGAGCGGCAGCGCGCCGGTCTGCGCGCCCGAGCCCATCATGTCGGGCGCGAAGCGGGCGCCTTCCTCGTTGGTGAAGGCGGCGACGGCGATCGGGCGGTGGGTCGTGATGCCGGCATCGTTCAGCGTCTCGACGATCTCGAGCCCGGCGAGGACGCCGAGCGCGCCGTCATAAAGGCCGCCGGTCGCCACCGTGTCGATGTGCGAGCCGAGGAGGATCGGCGCGGCGTCGCTGGATCCCGCGCGCGTGCCGATGATGTTGCCGATCACGTCGACCTCCACGCTGAGGCCGAGATCGCGCATCCAGGAGACGAGCCGGTCGCGCCCCACCTTGTCTTCATCGGTGAGGGCGAGGCGCTTCACGCCGCCGCCAGGCAGCGCGCCGATCGTGCCGAGTGCGGCAAGCCGGTCCATCAGCCGTGCGCCGTCGATCCTCAGATTGCCACTCATCGTCGTCATCCTCCCGATCCTCCTCTGGGCCTACCAAAATGTCGGGCGTGGAGGAAAGCGTCAGAGGTGGCAGGCGACCCGATGGAAGGCCGGACCTTCAAGCATCGGGTCGACATGATCGCAGGGCGCGAACGCCTTCGGGCAGCGCGGGTGGAAGCGGCACCCGGAGGGCACGTTGATCGGGTCCGGCGTCGCGGTGCCGAGGCCGAGCTCGGGAAGGCCGGTCTCGCCGTCGGCGGCGATGTCGAGCACCGATTCGCGCAGCGCCGCCGTGTAGGGATGGCGCGGCGCCTCGAACACGGCCGAGACCGCTCCTTCCTCCACCACGCGGCCGAGATAGAGGACGGCGACGGTGTCGGCGACGTGCTCCACCACCGCGAGATTGTGGCTGATGAAGAGCATCGCGACGCCCGTGTCGCGCCTCAGATCCGCGAGGAGGTTCAGGATCTGCGCCTGGACCGACACGTCGAGCGCGGAAGTCGGCTCGTCGCACACGAGAAGCTTCGGCTGGATCGCGAGGGCGCGGGCGATCGCAACGCGCTGGCGCTGGCCGCCGGAGAGTTCGCGCGGCCGCGCGCTCGCGGTGCGCGCCGGAAGCCCCACCTGGTCGATGAGGGTCGCGACGCGGCTCCTGCGGCTCGCCTTGTCGCCGATGCGGTGGACGGAGAGCGGCAGGCCGATGATCTCGGCAACGCTGTGGGAGGGGTTCAGCGAGGAGAAAGGGTCCTGGAAGACCGGCTGCACGTCGCGCGCAATGGTGCGCCGCGCATAGGCGGAGAGCGGCTTGCCGCCGAGCAGGATCTCGCCCGATGTCGGCGCTTCGAGGCCGATCGCGAGGCGGGCGAGGGTGGACTTGCCCGACCCGCTCTCGCCGACGAGGCCGAGGACACCACCCTCGGGGATCGAAAGGTCGACGCCCGCGAGCGCGTGGAGAGTGCGCTTCGGCACAAGCGGCCCGCTCGACACGTCGTAGGTCTTGTGGAGGCCCCGCACCTCGAGGATCGGCGGCGTCATTGTGCGGCCTCGCCGATGGGGTTGAAGCAGCGCACTTGGCGCATCCCGTCCCCTTCGAGGCGGGGCATCGTCTCGCGGCAGCGGGGGAGGGTGCGCGTGCAGCGCTCGGCGAAGGCGCACGCCTCCGGCGGATCGATCAGCGAGGGCACGGTGCCGGGGATCGTGGAGAGGCGCCGCCCGTCGCGATGGGCGGGGTCTGGCTTCGGCAGGCTGTCGAGGAGGCCGCGCGTGTAGGGATGGCGCGGATGGTTGAGGATCTCGGCCGTCGGCCCCGCTTCCACCACCTGCCCGGCATACATCACCGCCACGCGGTCGGCGATGTGGGAGACGACGCCGAGATCGTGGGTGATGAGGATCAGCCCCATGTCGAAATCGTCCGTCAGCGACTGGATGAGCTTCAGGAGCTGCATCTGGATCGTGACGTCGAGCGCGGTCGTCGGCTCGTCGGCGATGAGGAGGGTCGGCGAACACATCAGCGCCATCGCGATCATGACGCGCTGACGCAGTCCCCCGGAGAGCTGGTGCGGATATTGGTTGAGCCGCACCTCCGCGTTGGAGATGCCGACGCGGGCGAGAAGCTCGGCCGCCCGCGCCCGCGCCTCGCGCGCGCTCCCGCCCTTGTGGCGGCGGTAGACGGCCGTCAGCTGATCGCCGATGCGGAAGGTCGGGTTCAGCGCCGTCATCGGCTCCTGGAAGATCATCCCGACGCGCGCGCCGCGCAGCCGCGCGACGCCCTTCTTGCCGGCGGCGAGGATGTCCTCCCCCTCGAAGGCGTAGCGGTCCGCGCCGAGGCTCGCCCCCTGCGGCAGGAGGCCGAGGAGGCTCAGCGCCGTCATCGACTTGCCGCAGCCCGATTCGCCGACGATGCCGAGCGTCTCGCCGCGCGCCAGCGTGATGTCGACCCCGCGCACCGCCGAAAGCGGCCCGCCCTCGGTCGGCAGCGTGGCGGTCAGTCCCTCGACCGCGAGAAGCGCGCTCATCGCCGGACCCCGCGCGTCACGTCCCTCAGCCCGTCGCCCGCGAGGTTGATCGCGATGGTGAGGACGAAGAGGCAGACCCCCGGCAGCGTGATGAGCCAGGGGTCGAAGAACATGAAATTCTTCGCCTCCGACAGCATCAGCCCCCAGGACGGGAGCGGCGCCTGCACGCCGAGGCCGAGGAAGGAGAGGGCCGCCTCCAGGAGGATCGCGTTCGCAAGCTCCACCGTCGCGACGACGATGAGGGCGGGGGCGATGTTGGGCAGGATCTCGCGCAGGAGGATGTGCGGCAGCGAGCAGCCGAGCGCCTCGGCCGAGCGCACATATTCGGCGGAGCGGACCTGCTGCGTCGCGCTCCGGGCGACGACCGCGAACTGGTCCCAGATGAGGAAGCCGATCACCAGGATGACGGTGGTGAGGGAGCCCCCGGCGATCGCGACCACCGCGAGCGCGATGAGGATGACCGGCATCGAGAGGCGCGTCGTGATGATGAAGGAGATGAACGCGTCGACCTTCCCGCCAAAATAGCCCGCGATGAGGCCGAGCGTGATGCCGATGACGCTTGAGATCGCGACGGCGAAGAGGCCGATCACCAGCGAGATGCGCGCGCCGTAGAGGAGGCGGGTGAGATAGTCCCGGCCGAGCTGGTCGGTGCCGAGCGGATGGCCCGCGACTGTGCCCTCATCCCAGAAGGGCGGCTTCAGGCGGGCTTTGATGTCCGGCGCGTAGGGACTGTAGTCGGTGAGCCAGGGGGCGAGGATCGCGAGGAGCACGAAGAAGAGGATGATCGTCCCGCCGATCAGGATGCCGCGATGGGCAAGGAGGGCGCTGAGCGGCAGGGCGCGGGAGCGGGCGCGCGGGGCGGCGGTCGAGACGCTCATGCCGCGATCCTCACGCGCGGGTCCATCCAGGCATTGAGGAGGTCCGCGAGGAGGGTGAGGACGATATAGGCGAGCGAGACGAGGAGCACGATCGCCTGGATCACCGGCATGTCGGAGCGCGTCATCGACTGCCAGGCGAGGTAGCCGATCCCTTGGATCGCGAAGACGCTCTCGATGATGATCGAGCCGCCGAGCATGAAGCCGAACTGGACGGCGGTGAGCGAGACGACCGGCAGGAGCGCGTTGCGCAGGCCCCAGCGGAAGAGGATCGAGCGCTCGGAGAGCCCCATCGCGCGGTGCGTGCGCACATAGTCGGAGGCGAGCACGTCGAGCATCCCGGCGCGGGTGAGGCGCATGAGGGCGGGCATCGCGAACGAGCCGAGCGCGATCGTCGGCATCACGAAATGGGCGAGGCTGTCGCTCCCGGAGATCGGTAGCCATCGGAGCTGCACGCCGAAGAGGAGGATGAGGAGGAGCCCGGCCCAGAAATTCGGGATCGCCTGCCCCGTCACCGCCAGCGTGAGGGCGATGCGGTCGATGATGGAGTTGGGCTTCATAGCCGCCAGCACGCCGAGCGGGATCGACAGGAGGAGGGCGAAGGAGATCGACAGCACCGCGAGGAGTGACGTCGCGGGAAGGCGCTCGGCGATGAGGTCGATGACCGGGCGCTTGGTCAGATAGGACGTGCCGAGATCGAGCGTCACGAGACGGCCGAGATAGTCGCCATATTGCACGATAAGCGGCCGGTCGAAGCCGTAGAGGTCGCGGATCGCGGCGATGTCCTCGTCGGTCGCGCTGTCGCCGGCGACCGCGAGGGCCGGGTCGATCGCGACGTGGGAGAGGATGAAGGTCACCACGGACACGGCGAGCGCGACCGCGATCGCGACGCACAGGCGACGGAAGAGAAAGGCTGCCATCGTCAGCTCGCAGTCATTGTCAGCTCGCGGTCAATGCGGGGGGCGGGCCGGGCGGCAAAGGCGGCCGGGCCCTGACTGTTAGACTCATTCGCGCGTGAAGGAAATCGATCCCAGAAACGGTCGCACCTTCGGCGCCAGAGGGTCGCAGAGGCCGCCCCGTCCGCCGAATCTGGCGAAGGGGGCGGCCGGGCGCGTTACTTCCAGGAGGTGAGGAAGAAGCGGGGCAGCTCGTCGACGTGCGGCGTGAAGTCGAGATTGTCCTTGTAGGCGTAGCCCATGACGATGGTGTGCATCGGCACCCAGTAGGCCTTCTCGGAGATGATGCGGATCGCGTCGGCGAAGGCGGCCTTGCGCTCGTCCTCGTCCACGGTGGAGTTCGCCTTCTCGAGGAGGGCGATCACCTCTTCATCGCGCGCGCCGTCATTGGTGCTGGCGTTGAAGAAGTTGCCGATCGAGGCTGAGGAATCGGCGATCGAGAAGGAACCCCAGTCGCCATACCAGAGCGGCACCTGGCCTTCGCGCCAGGCCGAGAACGAGGCGCGGGCCTGGAGCATCTCGAGGTTCACGTTGATGCCGACGGCGGCGAGATAGGCCTGCACCGCCTCCGAACGCGCGCGGTCGCGATAGGCGCTCATGTCGACGGTGAAGCCGTCGGCATAGCCGGCCTCGGCGAGGAGGGCCTTCGCCTTCTCCGGGTCGTACTCGTAGACCACCGCCGCGCTCTCGTCGCAGCCGAACTGCATCGGGTAGCAGGGCACGTTGATGACCGCGCCGTCGCCGCCGACGAGGCTCTCCACGATCGCCTCACGGTCGATCGCGTGGTTCACGGCCTTGCGCACGCGCTCGTCCTGGAACGGGTTCTCGCCGGTGCGGCCGGCGGCGTCCATCGCGATCATCGCGATGCGCATGGTGTTGCCGAGCTCGGCGGTGAGGCCGGGGAAGCCGTTGATCTGCTCGATCTGGTCGGCCGGGACGTTCCAGGTCCAGTCGATGCCGCCGCCGAGAAGCTCGGCGATGCGGGTGGCGTCGTCCGGGATCGAGCGCACGATGATCGTGCCGATCGACGGAGTGCCCTTGCCGCCGCCGGTGAAATAGTCGGCGTTCGCTTCCAGCGTGTAGGTGCCGTCCGCCGCGTTCGCGAGCTTGTAGGGGCCGGTGCCGATCGGCGTCTGGCCGAACGCGTCCGCGCCCATCGCCTCGAAGGCGTCGGAGGGGTAGATCGGGAGCGAGCCGGCGACGAATTCGAGCGCGGCCGGGAACGGCTCCTTGGAGGTGATGCGCACGGTCAGATCGTCGAGAGCCTCGACCCCTTCGATCCACGACACGGACGCCTGCGAGCGGGCGCCGGCGGCGGGGTCGGAGAAGTGGTTGAGGGTGAAGGCGACGTCCTCTGCCGTCAGCGGCGAGCCGTCATGGAAGACGACGCCGTCGCGCAGCTTGAACTCGTAGGTGCGGTCGCTGACGCGGCGCCATTCGGCGGCGAGCAGCGGCTCGTACTCGAAGGTCTCCGGGTTGCGGTAGATGAGCGTGTCGAAGAGATGGCGCGTCATCACCACGCCGTCGCGCGAGGTGGAGATGTAGCCGTCGAAGCTCGGCAGCTCTTCGCCGAGGGCGATCGTGAGGGTGTTGTCCTCGGGCCCGGCGAGCGCCGGGGCGGCCGCCGCGAGCGTGGCCGCGAGGCTCACGGAGAGAAGAAGCGTCCTCATGACGATGATGTCCTCCAGGATCTCTAGTGTGACGAAGTTGCGGGAGCGGCGTCGGGGGCCGCCGTGTCGGGTCGGCGTGTGCCGGCGGGTGGGCGAAGCTGGCGTACGGCCGGCAGGTCGTTGAGGTTCGCGGTGACGGGACCGGGCGCGCAGGCGACGAGGATCGCCTTCGCCATCCCCTGGTAGGCCCCGCGAAAATGGACCGAGCTCTTCACCGCGAGGATGGGAAGGTCCGCGGGTTCGAGGCCGAGATGCCGGATGAGGGCGGGCTCCGAGGCCTGCATCCGGCGCGGGGCGACGATCACGCTCACCCCCTCGCGGGTGAGGAGCGCGACGGGGCCGAGATTGATCACCGTGCCGCCATACATCGGCCCGACGCCGGTGAAGGGACCGTCCGCGAGGGCGGAGACCGTCCAGGGGCCCGGCACCGGCGCGCCCGTCTCGGGAAGGGCGCGGCCGCCGATGGCGACGTCGATCACCGCCCCGAGCCCCGCCGCGTGCGCCGCCTCCACCGCCGCCGGATCGGCGATATGGACGAGCACGGCGCCCGCCGCACCGCCCGCGATCAGCGCTTCGAGGAGCCCGGTGGTGTCGCCCGGCCCGCCGCCGCCCGGATTGTCCTGCGTGTCGGCGATCACGACCGGGCCGGCGCCGGGCCCCGCGGCAAGGGCGATCGCCTCGGCGACGGCGCCGGCGGCGTCCGGGAGCGGACCGTCGAAATCTCCCTCCAGCGAGCGCCAGAGCGCGTCCATCCGCGCGGCCGCCGCGTCGGCAGTGGCGGCGTCCGGGTGCTGGGCGATCATGAGGGGGCCGGCGCAGGCGATGTCGGCGAGGGGGAAGCCGAACATCTGCGCGATGAAGAGGTCGGGATCCGCCGCCATCATTGCCTCCGCCGCCTCGATGACGGTCGCGCCCGGATGGGCGAGCGTCGCCTGAAAGGTGAGCGAGACCTGGAAGGGCGGGCGGCGGGTGCGGATCGCGGGCGCGGGCGTGCCGCCGATATGGGCGAGGAGGCGCGCCATCGCCCGCTCCCCGGTCTGGTACATGTCGACGTGCGGATAGGTCCGGTACGCCTCGATGAGCGTCGCGTGGTCGAAGAAGGCGTCGCTGAGATTGCCGTGGAGGTCGAGCGCGACGGCGATGGGGATGTCCGCCCCGATGCGGGCCCTGAGGCGCGAAAGGATCTCCGCCTCGGCGTCCTCGTGGCTCTCGGTGGTCATCGCGCCGTGAAGTTCGGCGAACACGCCGTCGAGCGGCGCCTCCGCGTGCGCGGCGGCGACCCCGTCCACGATGATCTCGACGAGACGGTCGAAGGCGGCATCCTCGACCGTGCCGCTCGGCAGCGCGATCGCCCAGAAGACCGGCGCGATGTCGACACCCGCGCGCGCGGCCTCGGCGAGCGCGCCGGTGGAGGCGATGCGGCTCCCGGCGAGCCCGGCCGGAACGTCCGCCCCGATGCTCATCTTCGGCCAGCCGCCGGGGGTGAGGAAATCGTCCCACCCCGTCAGCGTCGGAAGAAAGGTGTTGGTCTCGTGCTGGAGACCGAAGAGCGCCACGCGGGTCATCGCATCAATTCTCTAGGGCGAGAGCTGGGCGCTGGAACGGGACGGCCGCCTCGAACGCGGCGGAGGCCCTGAGGACGAGATCGTCGCGGAAGGGCGCGCCGACGATCTGGAGGCCGATCGGCAGGCCCGGCGCCTCGCGCGAATCCTCGTCGGTGAGCGCGCACACGATGCTCGCCGCCGGCTGCTGCGTCATGTTGAAGGCGAAGGTGTAGGGCGCCCACACCTCGCCGTGCATTTCGTACCAGTGCCGGTCGGTCGGGGCCTGCTGGATGCCGCTCTTGTGCGGCAGCACCGCCATCGTCGGCGTGATGAGGAGATCGTAACGCTGGTGGAACTCGATCATCGCCCGCTTCAGCCGGGCGCGCACATTGTTCGCCCAGATATAGTCGTTGACCGTGTAGCTGGACGCCATCTCGACGACGCGCGCGACGACCGGATCGAGCTTCGCCTGGTCCTCCTTGGAGAGGCGGCCGACATTGGCGGCGCGGTTGCAGAGGCGAATGATGTCGTAGGCCTCGAAGAGGTCGGGGAGGGCGGGGTCGGCCTCCTCCACCTCCGCGCCGAGCGCGGTGAAGCACGCGGCGGCGTCGTCGCAGGCCTTGGCGACCTCGGCATCGGGCTCGCGCACGCCCATCGTGCGGCTATAGGCGATGCGCAGGCCCTTGAGGCCATCCCCGTGGTGGAAGTGGAGCGCCGGCTCGTAGCGGGGCAGCGCGTCCGGATCGCGCGGGTCGGGACCGGCGATGATGGCGAGCATCGCCGCCGCATCGGTGACGGTCCAGCTCATCGGGCCGACATGGCCGAGGCTTCCCGCCGCGCTCGGCGGATAGGTGGCGACAAGGCCGTAGGTCGGCTTGATGCCGTAGCAGCCGCCGAAGCTCGCCGGCATGCGGATCGAGCCGGCCGCATCGTTCGCGAGCGCCAGAGGGCCGACGCCGGCCGCGAGCTGCGCCGCCGCACCCATCGAGGAGCCCGAGCAGCCATAGCGCGGGTTCCACGCGTTGCGCGTCTCGCCCGTCAGCGGACTGTAGGAGAAGGGCGAGCCGCCGAACTCGGTGGTGGTGGTCTTGGCGAAGAGCACGGCCCCGGCGGCGCGCAGCCGCGCAACGGACGGCGCGTCCTCCTCCCACGGTCCGGCCGGGTCGACCGTCTTCGAGCCGCGCAGGGTGGGCAGATCCTTGGTGAGGATCATGTCCTTCACGCTGACCGGAACGCCATCGAGTGCGCTCAGCGCCGTTCCCTCGCGCCAGCGCGCGCCGGATGCGGCGGCGGCCTCCCCGGCGCGCGCCTCGTCGAAGCGGCAGAAGGGGTTGAGGAGAGGCTGGACGGCGTGCGCGCGCTGGAGCACGGCGCGCAGAACCTCCTCGGGTGTGAAACGGCCACTGGCAAAGCCGGCCGTCATCTCGGCGGCGGATAGGGTCGCGAGATCAGTCATGAAGGCGTGTGCGTCTGCTCGATCTTGGGGGCGCGCCCGCAGGCGGAAGAATCGGGTGCGCGGAAATACAGGCGGTAGAGCATCATTCAACGATCATGCAAGTTGCCGGCCGTCCCCGCCATCCCATGCGGCAATCAAAACCCCGGCGCGGCGAAAGAGTGAGGCGCGCCGCAGGGTTTCGCCGCCAACCTGCGGCCTTTTCCACTTGACGGACGTGTGGCGGGGACGGAACACTGTGGGTTGAAAAAAACAATGTGCCGGCGAATGCGACAACCGCATCGAAATGCGCGGCGCAAGGGGAGGAAACGCTGTGAACCTTAGAAAGACAGTGCGTGGGCTTGCGCCCATCGTTCTCGGCGCCGGGCTTCTGGCGGGGCCGGCGGTCGCGCAGGATCTCACCATCGCGACCTCGGTGCCGAGCCTCGGCTTCCCGTTCTTCGTCCACATGGAAAACCAGCTGAACGCGGAAGCGAAGGAGCTCGGCGGGATCGAAATCCTGAACTATGACGGCCAGAACTCCTCGCCGAAGCAGACCGGCGACATGGAGGCGGCCATCATCCGCGGCGTCGACGGCGTGGTGATCTCCCCGCTCGACAGCGTGGCGATGGCCCCGGCCGTGCGCCAGGTGGTGGAAGCGGGCATCCCCGTCGTCACCATCGACCGCCGGGTCGATGGGGTGGACGGCATCATCTCCCACGTCGGCGCCGACAATGTGAAGGGCGGCGAGGCGCAGGGCGAACTGATCATGCAGCTCTATCCGGACGGAGCGCGCATCATCAATCTCCAGGGCCAGCCGGGCGCGAGCCCCGCGATCGACCGCAACAAGGGCCTCCACAACGTCCTCGACGCGGCGGGCGACAAGTACAAGTTCATCGCCGAGCAGACGGCGAACTTCGCGCGCGAGGAAGGGGCCTCCGTCACCGAGGCGCTGCTCGGCGGTCTCGACACTCCGCCGGACGTGATCGTCGCCGCGAACGACGACATGGCGCTCGGCGCGATGCAGGTTGCGCAGGAGCGCGGGCTCGATGTCGCGATCATCGGCTTCGACGCGCTGCCCGAGGCGCTGGCCGCGATCCGCGACGGCTCGCTGACCGCCACGATCGAGCAGATGCCGGGCGGCCAGAGCCGCAAGGCGATGCAGACCATCGTCGCCTTCATCCGCGACGGGACGAAGCCCGAGCCCCTCGTCCTCCTGACGCCGATCGCGATCACGAAGGACAATCTCGACAAGGCCGAACGCCTCGGCGAGATCGACTGAGGCGCGGCTCCGCCTGCCGCGCGGGCGCCGATGAAGGGCGCGGGGCGATCGATGGCATCGCCCCGGCCTTTTGGCGTGCTCGCGCGCCGCGCGGCTCCCCTCCCGAAGAAGCCGGCCCTCGCGGCCGGCCGTCTGCCGCCTGGCGCGGCCGTTTCACCTGCCAGAGGATTCGATGACAACGCGTGATCTCGGCCGGCCGGGGCTGGACTATGTCGGCATCCTGGCGCGCTTCGCCGCGCCGCTCTTCCTGCTCTTCCTGGTCGTGCTCTTCGCGCTCCTCGAGCCGCGCTTCCTCCACCCGCTGAACCTCATGAACATCCTGCGGCAGGTCTCCATCATGGGCCTCGTCGCGGTGGGGATGACGTTCGTGATCCTGACGGCGGGCATCGACCTTTCCGTCGGCTCGGTCGTGGCGCTCGCCGGCCTCGTCGGCGCCTATGTGGCCAAGGGCGGGCTCGACGACCGGTTCGCGGTCGGCGCGGCGGCGACGGCGGGGAACCCGGTCTTCCTCGCGATCCTCGCGGCGGTCGCGGTCGGGGCGGCCTGCGGCGCGCTCCAGGGGCTCGCCATCACGCGATTGCGGGTGCCGCCCTTCGTCGTGACGCTCGGCGGCCTCACCGCCTTTCGCGGCCTTGCCCTCATCTTCTCCGGCGGCGGCCCGATCAGCGGCTTCTCGCCCTCCTTCGTGTGGTGGGGTCAGGGGCGCATCTACGGCATCCCGGTGCCGGTGATCGTCTTCGCGGCCGTCGCGATGATCGCCCACGTGGTGCTGCGCTACACGCGCTTCGGCCTCCACGTCTACGCAACCGGCGGCAACAACCCGGCGGCGGAGCTGAACGGCGTCGCGGTCCGCCGCACCACCTTCTCGGTCTATGTGATCGTCGGCTTCCTGTCGGGCCTTGCCGCCTTTCTCCTCTCCGCCCGCCTCAACTCGGCCGAGGCCGTCGCCGGGCTGCAGCTCGAGCTCGACGTCATCGCGGCCGTCGTCATCGGCGGCACCTCGCTCTTCGGCGGCGTCGGCTCGATCTTCGGCACGGTCGTCGGCGTCCTTCTCATCGGGGTGTTGCGCAACGGGCTCGTCCTCATGAACGTCTCCTCCTTCGTGCAGCAGATCCTGATCGGTCTGATCCTCGTCCTCGCCGTCGCGGTCGATCAGCGCGCGGCGCTGCGGCGGAGCTGAGGCGATGGATCCGGTTCTCGAACTCCAGGGCGTCAGCAAGCGCTTCGGCGCCATCGAGGCGGTGCGCGACGTGGACTTCGCGCTGCGGCCCGGCGAAGTGGTCGGGCTGATGGGCGACAACGGGGCGGGGAAATCGACGCTCTGCCGCATCATCGCGGGCCGCTTCACGCCCACCACCGGGACGCTGCGCCTCAACGGGCACGAGGTCCACTTCCGTCGCCCGTCCGACGCGCGGGTGGAGGGGGTGGAGATGGTCCACCAGGACCTTGCCCTGTGCGACAATCTCACGGCCGCGCTCAACGTCTTCCTCGGGCGCGAGCTCACCGTCGGGTTCGGCCCGTTCCGCTTTCTCGACCGGCGACGGATGCAGGCGCGCGCGGCCGAACTCTTCGCGGAGCTGAAGTCGGAGACGCGACCGGGCGAACTCGTGAAGCGCATGTCGGGCGGGCAGCGCCAGGCGGTGGCGATCGCGCGCACGCGCCTCTCCGAGCCGAAGGTGGTGCTCCTCGACGAGCCGACCGCCGCGATCAGCGTGCGTCAGGTCGCCGAGGTGCTGGAGCTGATCCGCCGCCTGAAGGATGCCGGCATCGCGGTGATCCTCATCAGCCACCGCGCGCCGGACGTGTTCGCCGTCTGCGACCGCGTCGCGGTGCTGCGGCGCGGGGCGAAGGTCGCCGACAAGCCGGTCGCCGCAACCTCCCCGGAGGAGGTGACGGGCCTCATCACCGGCGCGATCGAGACGGCGTGACGATCAGGCCGCCCGCTCGATGATGCCGGCAAGGCGCGGCATCGGCGGGCCGCCCGTGCCGACCCAGTCGCGGAAGGTCGGCATCCGCCGCGCCACCTTCTGGCGGTGGTTCTGGGCGATGTCGGCGAGATAGTGGTCGAGGAAGGGGTTCTCCATCCGCTCCATGGTCGTCACGAGATAGTCCGCCGCGGCCGCGCCCATCCCCTTCGACGCGAATCCCGGCAGGATCTCCTGGACGTAGAGAAGCTCGATCTCGCCCCGGTCGGGACCGTCGAGGAAGGTGCGCACCATCTCGCCCGCGGGGCTGCCGCGCTGGCGCCAGATGTCCACCATCGCGCTGTGGCCGAGATTGAGGATGTGGAGCTTCAGCCGCTCATAGGGCTCGAGGTCGTCGACGACCAGGATCGAGGGGTGCGGACAGGGTGCCTCGACCCCCGGCCCCGCCTCGATCGCCCAGAGCGCGTAGGGCTCGGCGACGGCGCCGGCCGGCTCCAGCGGCTCCGACACGATCCGGTCGACGAGGCTGTTCGCCCAGACGAGCCCGTCGAGATAGGCGAGGAGCGCGTCGTCCGCCTTGTTCATGGCAGCGATCTCGAGGACGCGCGCCTTCAGCACCTGACCGTTGTCGGAGATCAGCTCCATCGGCATCACGCTCACCGGCGCGCCGCCGGCGCGGTGTCGGGCGGCGAGGAGGTGGAAGAGCTTCGCCGGATAGGACATCGCCTGCGAGGGCTCGGGCGCGCCATCGTGCGGGCTCGGCTCATAACCCGAATCGCCGGTGTTGGAGAGGATGAAGCGGGCCTCGCCGGCCGCGATCGCGGCGATCGCGTCCCAGTCGGTCGCGGTGGAGAGGGCGCGTTTCACGCTCGTGACGCGGCGCTCCTCGTCGATCCGCGTGCCGTCTTCGATGCCGCGGATGCGGACCGGATAGCCCCCCGGCGCGGTGAGCCCGGCGAGGCGGCCGCTGCGGGACGCATCGCCCGAGGATTGGACGACGGTGACGGTGACGGGCTCGGCGCTCTCGGTGAAGAAGAGGTCGGCGTGGGCCTGGAGGAAGCGGCTCGTGCCGAATTGCAGGATGGGGGTCGGGGTGGAAGACAAGGGCGTCCCTTTTGTGTTTCGGCAATCCTAGCGCTTGGCGCCGAGGCCCGGTCAACCTGAGCGAAGAGCAATCGCGCCAGATCGATGAAGCGAGCGCGCTTTCGCCGCGATGGGTATCGCCGAGGGGGACGGGTGTGCGCCTATTGAGAGGGTGCGGCGGGCGCGGCCGGGGTGACATCGGGGAGCGTCAGCGTGAGGGTGCCGCGCAGATAGGTGCTGCCGCCCTGGTCGATCGGGTCGATCCGCCGGCCGGAGAAGGCGCCGCCGCCGACCGCGCCGTCGAACCGGCCGGTGCCGCGCAGGTCGTGAAAGGTGGCGCTGACCTCGAAATCGTTGGCCGAGACCTCGTGCGCCTCGCCCTTGTAGGTGGCGGTGATCTCCGACCCGTCATCGAAGCGCCAGAGGGCGTATCCCTCGAACGGGCCGCTGCCGTCGCGAATGTCGAACTGGCCTTCATAACGGTGGAGGACGACTTCCTCGTCGTCGAACACGGCAAGGCCGCGGAAGGCGGCGATGCCGACGACATGGTCGCTCGCGCCGAAGACCGGGATCGTCTCGACCTTCCGCACGTGCATGACGGCCTGATACTGGCGCTCCAGCGTTTCGGCCGAGAGGCCGGTCGAGCCGAGGAGGAGGGCGAGCGTTGCGAGAAGGGCGCGATTCATCGGGCCTCCAACGGGCTGCATCGCGGCGGACTTTAGCACAGAATGGGGGCGCGGCGGAGGGTGGCAGCGATGGCGGACGCGGTCGATTATGGCGAGATCGCCGACGACTATGCCTTCTTCCTCGCCCACTCCACCGAGACCGAAGCGCAGCGTGCGGCCCTCGCCCCCCACATGGCGCGGCTCGGGTCGGAGGGCCGGCTCCTCGATTTCGGCGCGGGAGACGGGGCCTTCACGGCAGGTCTCGTCGCGGAACACGGCGCGCCCGCGTGCATAGCCTTCGTGGAGCCCTCACCGGTGCAGGCGGCGAAGGCCCGCGCCCGGCTCGCCGCTCTCGCTGAGACGCGTGAACTCGACGGCCTGGCCGGGGCGGGGCCGTTCGACCTCATCCTCGCCAACCACAGCCTCTATTATGTGGCCGATCCTCCCCGGACGGTCGCCGCGCTCGCCGACGCGCTCGCCCCGTCGGGCCGGCTCATCGCGGCGCTACTCGACCGCGAGAACGCGCTCGCGCGGATCTGGCGGGGCGCCTATGCGGCGGCGGGGCGGGATTTTCCGTTCTGGCTGGCGGATGACATCGCGCCGCTCCTCGCCCGCCACGGCGCGGTGGCCAGCGAATGGGTGGACTACCGGCTGGCGTTCGAGGACAGCCCGGCGGCGCGCGCCACAATCATGCGCTTTTTGACCGGCGGGACGTTGGGGGAGGCCGAGGCCGAGGCGCTCGCGCTCTTCGACCGGCACCGTGCGGGATCGCGCATCGTCATCGACACGCGATACCCGCATCTCGTTCTCACCCGCTGAGCGGGCGCGGGGCTCAGCCTTCGGCGAGCATCGTCCAGGTTTCGGTCATCGGCTCGCCCTTGTCGTTGTGGACGTAGACGCGCAGCTCCACCGGCACGGCAGGATCGGCCTCGAGGTCGAAGATCGCGCGCCAGCGCTTCTCGCCGACGACGGGGCGGATCGAGGGGCGGATGATCGTGCCGCCGCTGGAGTCCACCGAGAGCTCGGCGCCGTCCTTCAGGTCGTCGAGCGGGCCGCCCGCGAAGTCGATCACATATTTGGTGACGCCCTCGGGAAGCGGTTGGCCGGGGATGCCGCCGTCGCCGCGCCAGGTCGAGACCGCGTAGCCGACCGCGTCCGGCTTCGGATCGCGCTCGCGCCATTCGAGCGTGTAGTCGAAGGCGAGCTCGTCCCCGGCGGAGGGCTGCACGGCGGGCGTCCAGTAGGCGACGATGTTGTCGAACGTCTCGTCCCCGGTCGGGATCTCGACGAGCTGGACCGCGCCGTCGCCCCAGTCGCCGTTCGGCTTGATCCAGGCGCTCGGGCGGCGGTTATAGAACACGCCGTCGTCCTGGTAGTTGTGGAAGTCGCGGTCGCGCTGGACGAGGCCGAAGCCGCGCGGGTTGTTGTCGATGAAGCTCGTGGTCGTGACGCGCTTCGGGTTGCGCAGCGGCCGCCAAAGACGCTCGCCCGACCCTGTGTGGATCGCGAGGCCGTCGCTGTCGTGGATCTCGGGGCGCCAGTCGGTCGCGCTCGGCCGGTTGGTCTCCGAGTACCAGTACATCGAGGTGAGGGGGGCGATGCCGAGCCGCTCCACCCCGTTGCGGAAGAAGAGGCGCGATTCGATGTTGCAGTGCTGGTCCGGCACGCGCTGCACGCCGAAGCGGTAGGCGCCGGTGACGCTCGGCGAATCGAGGCGGGCGAAGATCACCACGTCCTCGCCGTCGCGCTCGCCGTCGCCGACCCAGAACTCGCTGAAGCGCGGGAATTCTTCCGGTGCCGAGAGGCCCGTGTTGATCGCGAGGCCGCGCGCGGAAAGGCCGTACTGGCCCTCCGGACCGTCAGCCCGGAAATAGGACGCGCCGAGATAGGAGATCCAGTCGGGCTTGTTGCCGGGGCGCATGAGACGCAGGCCCGCAAAGCCGGCCTCGGGGCCGAGCTCGTGGGCGGGGCTGTCGTCCGGCATGTCGAAGAGGCTCTCGGTGTAGAGCACCTGCCGCGACTGGCCGTCCTGGATGAGGTTGATGCGGACCGGCTCGCGCGCATAGCGGCCGAGATGGAAGAATTGGAGCGGCAGGTTGCCGACGAGGGGGGCGGCGTCCTCGCGGAAGCGGATCTGCCAGTGCTCGTCATAGCCGATCCGGTCGAGGACATCCGGATAGGGGACGGTCACGACCGGGTTCGGCATCCGCGCGGCGTGACGGGCGTTCTCGATGAGGGTCTCGAACGTGAAGGGCATGGCGCGGCCGAGCTGGACCTGACCTTGTGTCGCCGCGAAGGCGCGTCCGCCCCATGGCAGCGCCGTCGCCAGAAGACCCGCGACCGCACTACGTCGGTCCATCATCAACTTCGCCAATCTCACCTCCGCCTTTTCATCCACCCAAAGGGTGCGCAAGGCCGGGATCCCTCGACCCCGGTCCCTGTTCGGTCCGCACCGCGCCCGCGCCGCCATGGCGCGCAAAGCGAGGCTCATGTGAATGTGCCGCCCGCCCGGTTCAATGGCGCGCAATCGAGGTGAATAGAGGGCGCGCGCGACCATTCGTCGACCGGGGCGCGTGGGGCCGGGTGTCGCGGCGAAAATTTTCCGCGTCGAACTCGCCCTATTCGGGCATCAGGAGATAAGTCGGCACGTCCCCGATCCCCTTCAGGTGGACGCGCCCCTTCGGCACGATCTCCGCCGTCTCGCCGAGCGCCTTCAGCGTGGAGTGGGAAATCTGGATGCGGCCGGGGAAGCCGTGCGCCTCCAGCCGGCTCGCCAGATTCACCGTGTGGCCCCAGATGTCGTAGACGAAGCGCTTGCGGCCGATGAGCCCGGCGATCACCGGGCCGGAATGGATTCCGATGCGCAGCGCGATCGGCGGCGCGCCATTCTCCGGATTGGCGACATCGTGCATCAGCGCGCGGGCGAAGGCGACGGCGGCGACGGCGTGGTCGGCGCGCGGCTCCGGGATGCCGGAGGCGGCCATGTAGGCGTCGCCGATCGTCTTGATCTTCTCGATCCCATAATGGTCGGCAAGCTCGTCGAAGCGGGAGAAGAGCGCGCCGAGATGCTGGACGAGCGCGGCGGGTGCCGTGCGCGCCGCCATCGGCGTGAAGTCCACGATGTCGGCGAAGATGATCGTCGCGTCCTCGAAGCGGTCGGCGATCACCGCCTCGCCCCCTTCCAGCCGCCGCACGACCTGGGCGGGCAGGATCGAGTGGAGGAGGATGTTCGCCCGGTCCTTCTGCGCCTCGATCTCGGCGATGTAGGCCATCTCCCGCTCGCGCCAGCGCTTGCGCTCCAGGCTCGCCGAGATGCGGGCGCGCAGGAGGACGGTGTCGACCGGCTTCGGCAGATAGTCCTCCGCGCCGGACGCGATGCAGCGGAAGACGGCGTCCTCCTCCTTGAGGCCCGTCACCATCAGGACCGGGATGTCGCGCAGCCGCTCGTCCCGCTTGAGGCGGGCGAGAAGCTCGAGCCCGTTCATGTCCGGCATCAGGATGTCGAGGAGGATGAGGTCGACCTCCAGCGTCTCGAGCAGCAACAGCGCCTCGCGCCCGGTGTTCGCGGTGCTGACGGTGTGCCCGTCGCGGCGCAGGCGGCGGGTGAGGAGATCGCGGTTCGTCTCCGAATCGTCGACGACCAGGATGCGGCCGGGCTCTCCCGTCGGCGGCGCGGGCTGGGCGGAGATGGTGCGCGCGAGGTCGGCCGCGATGGTGCGCTCGACATCGCCCGCGCTCAGCGTGTCGCCGGGGTCTGGGGTGCCGATCGCGTCGATCTGTTCGAGCAGCGTGCGCGCCTCGCGCACGACGGTGCACAAATCCTCCAGCACGCGGGCGGAGAGGACTTCCTCGAAATCCTCCCGCACCATCTCGCTGTAGCCGAGGATGGCGTTGATCGGGGTGCGCAGGTCATGCCGCAGCGTCGCCTCGGCCTCGGGGGCGAGGGGGGAGGCGATCCCGGCGAGGTCGTCGATATGACGGTTGAGGGTGACGGCCGCCTCGAACACGCGCTGCAGGTCGTCGAGCGCGGCGGAGAGGCCGGCCTCGCGCACCTCGTCGATGATCAACTCCTGATAGCCGAGGATCGCCTGGGCGTGCGCGGCCAGGCGATGGGCGAGCCGCCCCGCCTGGGTCTGCGCCTGTCCGCTATGGTGGGTCGTGTTCACGAGAAGATCAGTTCCCGATCAGCCTGGTGATCTTGTCGATGAGGCCAGGCAGCTCGATGGGTTTGGTGTCGTAGTCGTCGCAGCCGGCCTCCAGCGCCTTCTCCCGGTCGCCCGCCATCGCGTGGGCGGTGAGGGCGATGATCGGGATCGCGGCGGTGTCGGGGTTGGCCTTGATGCGCCGCGTCGCCTCCCATCCGTCGACTACGGGCAGGCTCATGTCCATGAGGACGAGGTCCGGACGCACCGATTCGGTCGCCTCCACGCCCGCCTGCCCGTCGGCCGCGATGACGGTCGTGTACCCGCGCCGCTCCAGGCGGCGGGAGAGCATGTCCCGGTTCATCTCGTTGTCCTCGACGATCAGGATCGTTGGCATGCGCCACCTTTCAAGCCGTCTGTCCGGCCGCCAGATGGCGGCCGAGCGCGGCGACGAGTTCGGACCGTCCCGTGACGCCTTTTCTTACCACATCGCTCGTCCGGGCCTGTAGCCACTCGATTTCGGCACGCGACAGGTCCTTCGACGTGATGACGATCACGGGAAGGTCTTTCAACGCGGGGCGGTCCTGCAGCGCGGCGAGGAGCGCGAAGCCGTCCATGTGCGGCATCATGAGGTCGAGGAGCATCAGCGCGGGGCGGCTCTTCTCCAGCTTGTCGAGCGCCTCGTTGCCGTCGACCGCCTCGCACACCCGCCAGCCGTCGCGCGACAGGATCCGCCGGCACAGATTGCGCGTCGCCTGGTCGTCGTCGACGACGAGGATGGCGCGGTCCTCGGTGCGCGGGATCATCGCGAGGGTCGCGACGAGGCGGGCCGGGTCGATCGGCTTGGTGATGTGCTCGATCGCGCCGAAGGCGAGGCCCATCTCGCGGTCGTTGACGACGGTCGCGAGGACGACCGGCACGTCGCTGAGGGCGGGGTCGGACTTGATCTCCTGGAGCACCGACCACCCGTCCTGGCCGGGCATGATCACGTCGAGGACGATCGCGTCGGGCCGGTTGAGGCGGGCGAGCGCGATGCCGGCCGCCCCGCTCGCCGCCTCCTCGACCTGGTAGCCCGCCTGCCGCACGATGTCCGCGATCGCCTTGCGCGCCGCCGCCTCGTCGTCGATCACCACGACGCGGCCGGCGGATGCCGTCGCGCCGTCGGCCGCGACCGCGGGCGCCTCCTCGGCGGCCTCGGTCGGGGGGACGAGGGGGATGCGGAAGTGGAAGGTCGAGCCCTTGCCGGGCGTGCTCTCGACGCCGATCTCGCCCCCCATCATCCGCACGAAATGGCGCGTGATGGTGAGGCCGAGCCCGGTGCCGCCATAGTTCCGCGTGGTCGAGGAATCGGCCTGGACGAAGGCCTGGAAGAGGCGGCCCATCTGCGCCTCGTTCATGCCGATCCCTGTGTCGGTGACGGCGAAGCGAACGAAGCCGCCCTCCTCGCGCACATCGAGGCGAATCTCGCCGTGCTCGGTGAATTTCGCGGCGTTGGAGAGGAGGTTGAAGAGGTTCTGGCGCAGCTTCGTCTTGTCGGTCTCGATCTCCAGCGCGCCGACTTCGGACGTGACGATCAGGTGGTTCGTGTTCTTCTCGATCAGCGGGCGCACCGTCGCCTCGACGTCCGTCAGGAGGGCGCCGAGGTCGAATCGCTCGTTGAAGACCTCCATCTTCCCCGCCTCGATCTTGGAGAGGTCGAGCACGTCGTCGATGAGGGCGAGGAGGTGGCGGCCGGACCCGGTGATCTTCGCGAGGTCGGCGACGAAATGGTCCGCCCCCATGTCGGTCGCGTCCTCCGACAGCATTTCGCTGTAGCCGATGATGGCGTTCAGCGGGGTGCGCAGCTCGTGGCTCATGGAGGCGAGGAAGCGGCTCTTCGCCTCGTTCGCGGCCTCCGCCCCCGCGCGCGCCTCTTCGAGGGCGGTCTGGCGCGACTTGAACTCGGTGATGTCGGTGTAGACGGCGACGGTGCCGCCATCGGGCGTCGGGCGCTTGGTGATGCGCAGCCACGTGCCGCCGGCGAAGGGCTGCTCCACCATCCCGCCGTGGCGGTGGCGCACGATGCGCTCCGCGATCCAGTCGTCGAGCGGGACGTCGCCGGGGTCGATCGAGCCGCGCTCCACCTGCGCGCGCAGGATCTCCGAGATGTCGCGGCCGGGCGTCATGATATCGGACAGGTGCGGGAAGAGGGCGTTGTGGCGCGCGTTGGAGAGGACGAGCCGCCCGTCCGGGTCGAACAGGGCGAAGCCGTCCCCGATCGTCTCGATCGCGGTGCGGATCGTGTTGCTCTGGCGCTGCGCGTCCGCCTCCAGCTCGGCGCGTTTGGCAAGGCTCGACCGGAAGAGGTGAAGGGTCGTCGCGACGCGGCCGAACTCGTCCTCCCCCTCGGGCGGGAGGGGGGTGTCGAGGTCGCCGGTGCTGAGGCGCGTCATCGCCTCGTCGAGCCGGTTCAGCGGGAAGAGGATCGAGCGCAGCACGAGGAAAGTGAGGAGCCCACCGGCGAGCATCATCACTATGACGGCGGTGATCGCGCGCCAGACGGCGGTCTCGGCCGCGTCCTCGGCGCGGATGCGGGCGGCGGCGGCCTCCTGCGCGAGTTGCGCGGTGAGGGCCGAGAGCGTCGCGTCCACCGCGTCCGAATGGGTGCGGGCGGCGGCGAGGTGGCTGTTGCCGATGACGCGGTTGCCGTCCGTGTAGGCGTCGGCCGCTTCGAGCGCCCGGTCATAATAGGCGCTCACCCCGTCACGCAGTGATGCGGCCATGTCGGGCGCGTAAGCGGCGATGGTGGTGAGGTCCTTCTCCAGCTCCTGCCGCGCCTCCTGCGCCCGCTTTTCGGACAGCATCAGGAGGCTCACCGAGAGGTCGGTCAGCCAGTAGCGCACGTCGCCGAAATGGCGGTGCGCGTCGGCTGCGACATCCATGATCTGGAAGCGCTCGCTCGCGAGCTCCACCCGGCGCTGCGTGGCGAGGAGCTCCAGTGTCATGAAGGTGACGCTGATGAGGAGGGCGGCGAGGAGGATGCCCGACAGCGAGGCGATCTTCAGCGTGATGCGCCGGCGGCCGAGGCGCGCGAGGATCGATGCGGGCGCGCCCGTCATTTGAACAATGTGATCGAGATGGCGCCCCCGAGATCGCCCTCGCTGCGGCCCTCCTTCGGGTAGCCGGTGACATCGACCTCGCCGGCGGGCGTGCCGTGGCACACGAGGCACGAGGCCGAATAGTATTCCGGCAGCAGCATCCGGAAGGCGGGGCGGCCCTTGTACTCGGTCTCCTCCACGAAGGCCTCGCCTGTCGGCCAGTCGGGGGCGAGGAATTTGGTTTCGATGATGTTGCGCTCCCAGTCGTCCGGCCGGGCGCGGCGGTTGCGCACGAGATCGATCGGGGCCGTGACCTTGATGAGGGCGGTATCCCCGACGAGTTCGGCGAAGTGCTCGTTCACGAGGCGGGCGAACACAGCGGGGATGAAGCCTTTGAAGCCGACGCCCGCCATGTCGATCTCGGCCTCGTGCTCGGCGATCACGGCGGCGATCGAGGCGAGCTCGGCCTGCATCAGTGTGCGCTCCAGCCCGTCGACCTCGGCCGCGAAGGCCGGCTCCCCGGCAAGCTCCTCATAGGTGGCGAGCGTCTCGTCGATCACGCGGGCGCTGTCGAGATTCTTCTCTCCGACCTCCGGGTTGTTGATGAGGTCCTGGTGGCTCGACACGACGTTGCGCCCGGCCCGCAGCAGCGTCGCGAGGCGCTTGCCGGTGACAATATCGTCCTCCCGGTCCGCGGCGACGGGGAGGGCGAGCCCGACGACGAAGACGAGCGTTATAGAGAAAGCCGTCAGGATCTGCCGGAACATCGTGATCAACGCACTGTGTTTGATGAAGGCAATCCTTTTTATCACGAAAACGGTGAAATTTCCAGGTTGTAAAAGATGTTATGGGGACAAACTCAGCTCACGAATGCTTCCGTGCGCTGATCGCCAATATTGCATTTCGACATGATCGGCCGCACGCACACCATGAAGCGGCGCGGAAGTGCTCCGGCGCGGCGGGTGGCGGCGGCGCCCGTCCCGCCGCATGCGCAGCTGATGTGCGCCATGACGGGCTGGTGACGGGGCGTTGATGCCGTTAGATCAAGAGCACGGATTTCGTGCAAATGCGCGTTTGCCTGGATTTGAGGCGCGGCCGGCCGTCTCGGCCCGCGCGCGATAGGAGTGTGCGTCACATGGATGGGATGGGACCCGCCGGACGTCCGAACGAGGGGCTCGCCGCGCTTGAGGCGCAGCTCGAACAGGACCTCGTCAATCTGTGCCGTCCTTCGGCGAACTGGGTTCCCCCGCGCAAGGTCGACGGCGAGGACGTGACCGATATCGTCGTCATCGGCGGCGGGATGTGCGGGCTTCTCGTCTGGTTCGCGCTCGCGACAGGCGGGATGCGCAACACCCGTGTCCTCGACCGCGCGCCCGCCGGGTTCGAGGGCCCGTGGGTCACCTACGCCCGGATGGAGACGCTGCGCTCGCCGAAGACGCTCGTCGGCCCCGCCTTCGGAATGAGTTCGCTCACCTTCCGCGCCTGGTTCACCGCCCAGTTCGGCGAGGCCGAGTGGGAGGCGCTCGACAAGATCCCGCGGCCCATGTGGATGGATTATCTGCGCTGGTTCCGCAACGCGCTGAAGGTGCCGGTCGAGAACGAGACGAATGTGGAGAAGATCGCGCCGGAGGGCGAGTTCCTACGCCTGACCCTTTCGGGCAACGGCGCCAAGGCGACCTCGATCCTCGCCCGCAAGGTGGTGATGGCGACGGGGCGCGACGGGATCGGCCGCGCGAACATCCCGGACTTCGTGAAGGACCTGCCGCGCGGCCTCTGGGCCCATTCGTCCGACGAGATCGACTTTGATGCGCTGAAGGACAAGCGCGTCGCGGTCGTCGGCATCGGCGCCTCCGCGGTCGACAACGCGGCCGAGGCGCTGGAGCACGGCGCGAAGGAGGTCCGCCACCTCATCCGCCGGGCCGAGATGCCGACCATCAACAAGCTGATGGGCATCGGCTCCTACGGCTTCACCTGCGGCTATCCGGAGCTGCCCGACGAATGGCGCTGGCGCATCATGCGCTATTCGTTCGTCGAGCAGGTGCCGGCCCCGCGCGGCTCGACGCTGCGCGTGAGCCGCCACCCGAACGCCTACTTCCACTTCGACAAGGGGATCCGCCGGGTCGAGCCGGTGGGCGAGGGCGTCGCGATCGACTTCGCGGACGGCTCGCGCCTCGAGACGGACTTCCTCATCCTCGGCACCGGCTTCACGGTGGAGATGCTCGCCCGCACCGAGCTTTCGCCGCACGCGGGCGACGTCCTCCTGTGGAAGGACATGTACACCCCGCCGGCCGACGAAGAGCATGACGAGCTTGCCGATTTCCCCTATCTCGACAAGGACTTCGCCTTTCAGGAGCGGTCCGAGGGGGTGGCGCCGTGGCTCTCCCACATCCACTGCTTCAACCATGCCGCGAGCCTCAGCCTCGGCAAGGTGAGCGGCGACATTCCGGGCGTGTCGGACGGGGCGGCGTGGCTCGCCCGCTCGCTCGCGGCGCGACTCTATGTGGAAGACATCGAGGCGCACTATCAGGAGCTGATCGAATACGCCAGGCCCGAGCTTGTCGGAGACGAATGGACGGCCTCGCCGTTGGAGCCCGTGCTCGAGGACGCCGAAGAAGCCGTTAGGAGCTGAAATGACACTCAATCTCAACGAGGTGGTGATCACCGCGAGCGGGGTCGACGCGGCGGGGCCGCTCGCCGAGGCGCTCGCCCTGCGGGCCGACGTGCTCGCGGCGACCGAGGCCGCGCACGATGCGTCGCTGACGCCGACGGATCCAGGCGGCGTCTCGCTCGCCGAGCGTGCCGCGCTGGCGGTCCGCATAGCCCGCCAGAACGCCGCGCCCGAGCTTGAGGCGCACTATCAGGGTCTCCTCGCGAAGGCCGGTGGGGACGCTGCCGCCCCCCGCCTTGCCGAGACCCTTTATGCCGGCGAGGACGATCCGCGCCTTGCCGCGATCCTCGACTATATGGACCAGGTCGCCGTCACGCCGCGCGAGGCGACGGCCGGCGAGATCACCGCGATGCAGGCGGCGGGCGTCTCCGACGCCGACATCGTGCGCCTTGCCGAGCTCAACGCCTTCCTCGCCTACCAGATCCGGCTCGTCGCCGGCATCAAGCTCCTGAAGGGTGCGGCATGAGCGAGATCATCGAGACCTTCACCACCACGATCCCGCACTGGCAGCCGCGGGTGAAGCCGATCGACCTCGCATCCGCGACGCCGGCGCAGCTCGACGCCCTCAGCGTCACCCCGTCGAACACCAAGGTGTCCGAATACGTCCTGGTCCTCGCCAACGACGTCGAGACGCTGAAGGTGCGCACCCCGCTCTTCAACGCGATCATGTACAATCGCGGCGGCCTCTCGCGGGCGGAGCGCGAGCTTGGCGCGATCGGCGCCTCGGCGGTGAACCGCTGCGTCTATTGCATGGCCGTCCATGCGAGCCGCTACAACCAGCTCACCAAGGACGAGAGCATCGTGGAGGCCGTCTTCGCCGACGGCACCCGCGCGACGCTGCCGCCGCGCGCCGACGCGATCTTCCGCTTCGCCGTCAAGCTGTCGGAGACGCCGAGCTCGGCCGAGCCGGAGGATATCGCGGCGCTCAAGGAGGCCGGTCTCGACGATGCCGAGATTCTCGACCTCATCCTGTCGACGGCGCTCTTCGGCTGGGCGAACCGGCTGATGCACTCGCTCGGCGACCCGGTCACGCGCGACTGACGCGAACCGGGCCGGGACGAAGGGGCGGGCTCAGATCGAGCCCGCTTCCACCATGTAGTTGTTCGCCGTGCACATCGCCGAATCGTCGGAGGCGAGGAAGAGCACCATGCGGGCGAGATAGACCGGCTCGATGAGGTCCGGCAGGCACTGCCGCGCCTTGTGCTTCTCGATCGCCTCGGGCGTCACCCACAATTCCTTCTGCCGCTCCGTCATCACCCAGCCGGGGATCACGGTGTTGGCGCGAATGCGGTGGGGGCCGAGATCGCGCGCGAGCGAGCGGGTGAGGCCGTGGACCGCGGCCTTCGCGGCCGTGTAGGCGGCCATGCCGCCCATTCCCTCCCACCAGCTCGTCGAGCCCATGTTGATGATCGAGCCGCCGCCGGCCTCGATCATGCCGGGCGCGACGGCCTGCGCGCAGAAGAATTGATGGCGCAGGTTGAGCGCCATGCGGTCGTCCCAATATTCGGGCGTCACGTCCTGCCAGCGATGCCGGTCGTCCCGCGCCGCGTTGTTGACGAGGACGGTGGGTGCGCCGGTCCTGGCGGTGAGGGCGCCGATCGCGACGCGCGCGGCCTCGATATCGCGCAGGTCACAGATCTCGGCGTAGACGTCGCCGCCGAGCTCGGCGACGAGCCCCTCGCTCGCCTCCTTGTTGAAGTCGATGAAGCCCACCTTGGAACCCTGCGCGGCGAAGGCGCGGACGATCGCCGCTCCGATCCCGCTCGCCCCGCCGGTGACGAGGACGGCGCGGCCGGCAAGACTGGGATAAGTCGCAAAGGCTGGCATAGGTGGCTCCGTCAGCTCGATTGGGGCCGCAGCACCGAGGCGATGCGCTCGGCCTCCGCGGGGATGGATGCGGCGCGGGTGTCGCCGACGCGGCGATACCAGTAGCCGGCATTGCCCATATCACCCTCGATCCAGTGGGCGAAAGCGTGGACGCGGTCGTGGTCGATGTCGCCTTCGGCCTCCTGGCAGATCGTGTGCGCGCGCTCCCAGGCCGGGCCGAGCGCGAAGCCGCCCTTCTTCAGCCACCAGAGCGCCTGCGCGGGGCGGGAGAGGGTGGGGTCCGGCGCTTCCGCGCCGGTGTCGAGCCAGTCCGTCATGTTGCCTCCCGGCGGTTCAGCCTTGTTCACCCACTTCGTTCGACGAGCGGGCCCAGATGTTGATGTCGGAATCGACGGCATAGCGGTCGATCTCGGCGAGCTCCTCGGCCGAGAAGGTGAGGTTGGCGAGCGCGCCGACACAATCCTCCACTTGCGAGGGGCGCGAGGCGCCGATCAGCGCGGAGGTGATGGCATCGTCGCGCAGCACCCAGGCGATCGCCATCTGGGCGAGCGACTGGCCGCGGCGCTCCGCGATCGTGTTGAGGACGCGGATATTCTCGATCGTCTCGTCGGCGAGCATCGTCGGGCGCAGCGACTTGCCCCGCGTCGCGCGGCTCCCCTCCGGTGTGCCCGTCAGATATTTCGAGGTGAGCATCCCCTGCGCGAGTGGGGTGAAGGCGATCGCACCCATGCCGATCTCCTTCAAGGTCGCCTTCAGCCCGTCCCGTTCCACCCACCGGTTCAGCATGTTGTAGGAGGGCTGGTGGATGAGGCAGGGCGTGCCGAGCGACTTCAGGATCGCCGCCGCATCCTTCGTCCGCGCCGAATTGTAGGACGAGATGCCGACATAGAGCGCCTTGCCCTGGCGCACGAGCTGGTCGAGCGCGCCCATCGTCTCTTCGAGCGGGGTGTCGGGGTCGAAGCGGTGGGAATAGAAGATGTCGACATAGTCGACCCCCAGCCGCTTCAGCGACTGCTCGCACGAGGCGATCAGATATTTGCGGCTGCCCCACGAGCCGTAAGGGCCGGGCCACATGTCGTAGCCGGCCTTGCTGGAGATGATGATCTCGTCGCGATAGCCGGCGAAGTCGGTGCGCAGGATCTCGCCGAAGGCGCGCTCGGCGCTGCCCGGTGGGGGGCCGTAATTGTTGGCGAGGTCGAAATGGGTGATGCCGAGATCGAAGGCGGTCCGGCAGATGGCACGCTTGTTCTGGGCGACGGCGTCGTCGCCGAAATTGTGCCACAGGCCGAGCGAGATCGCCGGCAGCTTCAGGCCGGAGCGGCCGCAGCGGCGGTACGTCATCGCATCGTAGCGGGTGGCGGCGGGCTGATAGGACATGGATTTGGCTCTTGGGTCGCGAATTTCCTCTGCGGCCAGCCTCAACGTTTTTGCCGCGAGAGCAAGGGGCGACGCGCTCAGCGATAGAGCGCGCCGGGCGTCTCGCGCCGTGGCTGTGGCCGATAGGGCATTTCGGCAAGCGCCTCGAGGTTGGGTTCCACGCCGAGGCCGGGGCCGTCGGGGAGGATGAAATGCCCGTCCTCGAAGCCGATCGGGATCGTGCTCGCCGCGTCCCGCGCCGCCCGCTGCGGTTCCATCTGTTCAAGGACCAGGAAGTTCGGGACCGCGGCGGCGAGGTGCATGGAGGCCGCCGTGCAGATGGGACCGCCCGGATTGTGCGGGGCGATCGGCACATAATGCATGTCGGCAAGGGCCGCGATGCGGCGGCACTCGGTGAGGCCACCCGCGTGCATCACGTCGGGCTGCGCGATCCGGCAGCCGCCTTCGGCGACAAGCGGCGCGAACTCGTGGCGGGTGAGGAGGCGCTCGCCGGTCGCGATCGGCACCGCGATCTCGCGCTGGAGGCGGACCATCGCGGCCGGGTTTTCGTAGGGGATCGGCTCCTCGAACCAGGCGGGGCGGTAGGGGGCGAGGGCGCGGTCGAGCATCGGCGCGGTGCGCGGCGACAGGAACTCGCTGAGCTCCACATAGATCTCCGCCTCCGGCCCCGCCCCCTCGCGCGCCGCCGCGACGAGGTCGACGGCGCGGGCGAGCTCCCGCGCCTCGTTCTCGCGCAATTCTGCCGGGCGGACGGGGATGCATTTGAAGCCGCCGAAGCCGCGCGCGACCGCCTCCGCGGCGCGCGCCTTCACCGTGTCGGGCTCCATGTCGGCCGAGATCCAGTGGCTCGCATAGACGGGAAGGCGCGTGCGGTGCGCGCCGCCGAGGAGCCGATGGACCGGCACGCCGAGCCGCTTTCCTTCGAGATCCCAGAGCGCGATGTCGATCGCAGCGAGCGCGGTCATCATCGTCGCACCGCCACGCCAGCGCCAGGCATGATAGAGGCGGTGCCAGTGGCGCTCCGGCCCGGCCGGATCCTGTCCGATGAGGTGAGGCGCAAGCTCCGCGATCGCCGTCTCCACGCTCTCGAGCGCCCCGTGCAGCGAGCCTTCGCCCCAGCCGACGAGCCCTTCGTCGGTCGACACGCGCACGAACATCCAGTTGCACCAGTCGACCCAGTGCTTGAACGTTTCAATTTTAGTGACTTTCATCAGTCATTCTCGCGATGAATCGGCCCCTTGGGGTCGATTGCTCCTCCATGCGTTCATGTTTAAATCGATTTAAGGCAGCGGTCCATCCAGCGGGAGGCGCGTATGGCGAAGGCGACGATCACGGATGTGGCGGCGAAGGCGGGCGTCTCGGCCGGCACCGTCTCCAATGTCCTCAACGGCACGCGCCAGGTCACCGAGCAGAAGCGGGCGCGGGTGATGGAGGCGATCCGTGAGCTCGGCTACGTGCCGGACGCGTGGGCGCGCAATCTGAGGGCCCAGACGAGCCGCACGATCGGGATCTGCCTGCCGCACACATCGAGCGCCTATCTCGCCGCCCTCCTCGACGCGTTCGAGGAGGGGGCGGTGCTCGCCCAGCACCAGATCATGCAGGTCTTCACCCGCAACGATCCGGTGCGCGAGGCCGACCGCGTGCGCGCGCTCCTCGCCCAGAAGATCGCGGGGCTCATCATCGTGCCGAGCCTCGACCCGAGCGAGGCCCTCGCGGCGGTGGCGGACGCGGGCGTGCCGGCCGTCATCGTCGACCGCCCGACGGGCGGCGCCCATGACGAGGTCAGCTTCGACAACAGGAGCGCGATGAGCGAGGCGACGGCGGCGCTGATCGCGCGCGGCCACAAGCGCATCCTCTTCACAGCCCAATATCCCCAGCTCGGCGTCACGCGCGACCGCCTCGCGGGGTTTCGCGCGGCGATGGACGGGGCGCAGCTCCAGAGCGGGGGCCGTCTCCTCGCGGCGGGGGAGGACGAGGGCAGCTTCGCGCAACGCCTCGCGGAGGTGCTGCACGGCAAGGAGCCGCCGACCGCGGTGATCGCCAGCAACAGCCGCCTCGCCCTCTGGTCGCTCCGCGCGTTCGCCGCGCACGGCATCCGCCACCCCGAGGCGGTCTCGCTCCTCGCCTTCGACGAACCGGAGTGGGCCAGCATCCTCACCCCGCGCCTTGCGACCGTGCGACACCCCACCGCGGAGATCGCGCGGCGTGCATGGCAGCTCCTCAGTGGCCGAATCGCGGGCGAATCCGCGCCTCCAGAGCGTATTGTCCTCAAGGCGACGGTTGAAATTCGCGGCTCAGTCGTCGATATACGGCGCAATTAGTGTTTCACCCGCCCGGGTCTGACGGTTCGGGCGAGGGCGGGGCTGTCGAATCGCTAAAAAGCGCTGGCATATCGGCCGCGCTCGTGGCACGAGCTGACCCGTCCCCAAACGGCTGTCCAGTGAAAGCATGACCACGCAAAAGCGCGCGTTGCGCAACGTTGCCATTATCGCGCACGTCGACCACGGCAAAACCACGCTGATCGACGTGCTTCTGCGCCAATCCGGCGCATTTCGGGACAATCAGCGCGTCGCCGAACGCGTGATGGACTCCAATGACCTCGAAAAGGAACGTGGCATCACGATCCTGGCGAAGGTCACTTCCGTCGAGTGGCAGAGCGAGAAGACGCCGCCGACCCGCATCAACATCGTCGACACGCCCGGCCACGCCGATTTCGGCGGTGAGGTCGAGCGCATCCTCAACATGGTCGACGGCGCCGTCATCCTCGTCGACGCGGCCGAGGGGCCGATGCCGCAGACGAAGTTCGTCCTCGGCAAGGCGCTGAAGATGGGCCTGCGCCCGATCGTGGCGATCAACAAGATCGACAAGCCGGAAGAGCGGCACGAAGAGGTGGTCGACGAGGTGTTCGAGCTCTTCGACGCGCTCGGCGCGACGGACGAGCAGCTCGACTTCCACATCGTCTACGGCTCGGCGAAGCAGGGCTGGATGAGCCTCACCCCCGACGTCGGCTCCTCCGATTCCATGGGCCCGCTCCTCGACCTCATCGTCGAGCATGTGCCCGAGCCGACCATCGAGGCCGGCGACTTCCGCATGCTCGCGACGACGATCGAGGCGGACCCCTTCCTCGGCCGCATCCTCACCGGCCGCATCACGTCGGGGACCGTGGTGCCGAACCAGGCCGTGAAGGCGCTCTCGCGCACCGGCGAGCTCGTCGAGATGGGCCGCGTGTCGAAGGTTCTCGCCTTCCGCGGCCTCGACCGCACGCCGATCGACGAGGGCCGCGCCGGTGACATCGTGGCGCTCGCGGGCCTCACCAAGGCGACCGTCGCCGACACCATCGTCGCCCCGTCCGTGTCGGCCGCGATCCCGGCCCAGCCGATCGACCCGCCGACGCTCGCCATGACCTTCCGCGTCAACGATTCCCCGCTCGCCGGGACCGAGGGCGACAAGGTGCAGTCCCGCGTCATCCGCCAGCGCCTCCTGCGCGAGGCCGAGGGCAATGTCGCGCTGCGCGTGACCGAGACCGAGGGCGGCGACGCCTTCGAGGTCGCCGGCCGCGGCGAACTGCAGCTCGGCATCCTCATCGAGACGATGCGGCGCGAAGGCTTCGAGGTCGGCGTCTCGCGCCCCCGCGTCGTCATGCAGCGCGACGAGGATGGCGGCATCCTTGAGCCGGTCGAAGAGGTCACCATCGACGTCGACGACGAGCATTCGGGCACCGTCATCCAGAAGCTGTCCGAGCGGAAGGCCGATCTCGTCGAGATGAAGCCGTCCGGCGCCGGCCGCACGCGCGTCGTCCTCCACGCGCCGACGCGCGGCCTCATCGGCTACCAGGGCGAGCTTCTGTCCGACACGCGCGGCACCGGCATCATGAACCGGATGTTCCACGCCTACGTCCCCCACAAGGGCACGATCCCGACCCGCCACACGGGCGTCCTCATCTCCAACGGCGACGGCGAATCGGTCGCCTACGCGATGTGGAACCTCGAGGATCGCGGGCCGATGTTCATCGATCCGGGCGTGAAGGTCTATCGCGGCATGATCGTGGGCGAGCACACCCGCGGCAACGACCTCGAAGTCAACGTCATGAAGGGCAAGCAGCTCACCAACATCCGCTCGGCCGGCAAGGACGATGCGGTGAAGCTGACCCCGCCGATCCGGATGAGCCTGGAACGCGCGCTCAGCTACATCACCGACGCGGAGCTCGTCGAGGTGACGCCGAAGAATATCCGCCTGCGCAAGGTCCATCTCGACCCGCACGAGCGCAAGCGCGCCGAACGCGCCTCCGAGGACGCGTAAGACCCACAAAAAAGCCGGCCAGATGGCCGGCTTTTTCTTTGCCCGCGCGGCGTGCGCCGGTCAGATGACCATGCGGCGGAGCTGCTGGGAGATGAGGTCGACGAGCGTCACCGTCACCACGATCACGATGATCAGCGTCGCGGTCTCCGGATAGTAGAAGCCACGGATCGATTCGAAGAGGACCTGGCCGATGCCGCCCGCGCCGACGAGGCCGAGCACCGTCGCCGAGCGCACGTTCGATTCGAACCGGTAGAGCGAGAAGGAGAGCCACAGCGGCAGCACCTGCGGGATGACGCCGTAGACGATCTCCTGGATCTTGGTCGCGCCCGTCGCGCGGATCCCCTCGACCGGGCGCGGGTCGATCGCCTCCACCGCCTCAGAGAAGAGCTTGGCGAGGACGCCCGTCGTGTGGACGAAGAGGGCCATCACGCCCGCGAACGGGCCGAGGCCGACCGCGACGACGAAGAGAACGGCGAACACGATCTCGTTGATGGCGCGGAAGGAATCCATCAGGCGGCGCACCGGCTGCACGACCCACCAGGGGGCCATGTTGCTCGACGACAGGATCCCGAAGGGCACCGAGAAGATCACCGCGAGCACCGTGCCCCACACGGCGATCTGCACGGTGAGGACCATCTCCTTGATGTAGTAGTCGATGTCGCTGAAATCGGGCGAGAGGAAGCCCGACGCGTATTCGGCCATGTTGCCGGCGTCGGTGAAGAGGTAGGTCCAGCGGTCCATCTCCGCCGGGTACCAGCTCCAGATCAGGAGGAAGGCGACACCGCCCCACACGACGATGTTGAAGACGGTTCGCGTCCAGTCGCGCTTGGCGACGAAGCGCTCGCCGGTCTTGAGGGGCTGCGTCGAGAGATCTGTCATGGTGGCTCGCTGAGCGGATGATGGAAAAAAGGGCGGGCGCTGGGCCCGCCCTTCCGAAGCGCGAGGCGCTTCCTGTCAGGGGCGCTGAGGGGCGCGATCAGCCCTGCGGCTGCGCGTCGATCTCGGCCTGGTACTTCGCCTTGGCGGCTTCCAGCTCGTTGATCTTGGCTTCCTTGTCGGCCGCGGAGAGCGCGGTGTCGGCCTGGACCTGGCCGATTTCCTTGGAAAGCTCCATCACGCGGATCGGCAGAAGCTGGGCGTCGCTGGAGGCGCGGAACGGGGCCCAGGCGAGACCGGCGAGGATCTCCTTCTCGGCGGCGACGTCGCCGTCGGACTCAGGCGTGCCGAAGGTCAGGAAGAAGGAGCGGAGCTTCTCCTTGGTCTCGTCCGAGAGGTCCTTGTTCCACACGATCGGGTCGGCCGGGATCAGCGGGGACTTCCAGATGATCTTGATGTTCTCGAACGCCTTCGGGCTGTTCTGCTCGATGCGGGCGAGGTTCTCGGTGTTGTTCGACGCGGCGTCGACCTGCTCGTTGGCGACGGCCATCGCGTTGGTCTCGTGGTTCGCGTTGCGAACGGTCTTGAAGCATTCCTTCGGATCAACGCCGTTGGCGGCGAAGATGAAGGTCATCGGCACGAGGTAGCCCGAGGTGGAGTTCGGGTCGCCGATGCCGAAATTCAGCGTGCCGTCGCACTTGAGGAGATCTTCGACGGAGTTCAGCGGGCTGTTCTTCGGGGCGAGGATCAGCGACCAGTAGCCGGGGTTGCCCGACACGTCGACGGTCTGCACGAAGACTTCGCCGTTGGCGCGGTCCACGGCTTCCATCGCCGACTTGTTGCCGTACCAGGCGACGTCGACCTTGCCGAAGCGCATGCCTTCGATGACGCCGGCATAGTCGGAGGCGAAGAAGGGCTCCACGTTGAGGCCGGTCTTCTCTTCCATTGCGGCGAGGAACGGCTCCCACTGGGAGCGCAGGTTCTTCTGCGACTCGGTGGAGATGATGCCGAAATTGATGGTGTCCTGCGCGATCGCCGGGCCGGTGAGGCCAGCGGCGACGAGCGTGGCGGCAGCGAGCGCGCGCACGTTGATGTTCATGAAATAACTCCCTCTCTTTGGGTCTGGCTCAAGCCGGAGCGGCGGCCGCGCGGCCGAGAAGCGGTCGGGGATCATGCGTGACGTGCGTCTCGGTGAGCGGCGCGTCGGGCAGCACGAGCTCTTCGGAGGCTTCCCCGTAAAGTTCGGTCAGAAAGGCGGTGGTGAGCGCCGCGGACGGACCGTCGAAGACGATCTCGCCGTCGCGCATCGCGATCGTGCGCGGGCAGTAGAGGCGCGCATATTCCACCTGATGGAGCGAGACGAGCACGGTGATGCCGTCCTCCCGGCTCACGGTCGCGAGCGTGTCCATCACGCGGCGCGCGGAGGCGGGGTCGAGGGAGGCGATCGGCTCGTCGGCGAGGAGGAGGCGGGCGCGCTGGACGAGCGCGCGGGCGATGGCGGCGCGCTGCTGCTGGCCGCCCGACAGGGTCGAGGCGCGCTGCCAGGCGAGCTCGCCGACGCCGACGCGCGAGAGCGCCTGGCGGGCGAGCGCCTTCTCCGCCCCCGTCCATAGCCCCAGCGTTCCGCGCCAGGCGGGAATCCGGCCGAGGAGGCCGATGAGGACGTTGACGATGACGGGGAGCCGCCCGACGAGATTGAACTGCTGGAAGATGACGCCGACATTGCGGCGCAGCGCCCGCGCGTCGGCGGCGAGGCGGCCGCCCGACTGCATGGTCGCGCCGAAGATCTTCGCCGGCCCGCTGTCCGTGTCGCCGCATTCAAGGCCCGCGATGTGGCGGATCAGCGTCGACTTGCCGGAGCCCGACGCGCCGATCAGCGCGACCATCTCACCTTCGCCGATCGACAGGCTGACGCCCTTCAACGCATGACGGGTTCCGAAATGCTTCGAAAGGCGGTCGATCGCGATGGCGGCCATACGTTCGTCTCCGTGTTGGGAGCGGACGTAACCGGCGATCACAACCCTTTTTTGATGCTTTTATTGAGGTTGGATGACAGCCCTGGGCATTCTTGTCGCGCCTGTACAACCCTGGCGCGTCTGTTCTCCAAATCTGCGCGCCTTCCGTCGGTTCAGGCCGTCGCGGTGAAGATGTTCACGACCGCCGGCACACGAACGCCGTCCTCGCACGCATAGGGCTCGAACGCGGTGCAGACGGCCGCCTCGATGGCCGCCGCGTCCGTCTCCTTGCCCTCGCAGGCTTTCATGATGCGGGCGGCGGGGCCGACACGGCTTGCCGCCCGCGCCGCACCCTCGGTGCCGCCCGGCGGGGTGAGGGCGATCTCCACCCGCTCGGCCATGATGGCGGTGAGGCCGGCCTCGGCCATCAGGCCGGCGACGCGGTCGCGGTCCTGAAAGGCGGTCGGGCCGGGGGCGACGGGGTCGCCGGCGGGCTGCGGGCCGAACCGGGCCTCCGCCGCGCGCTTCGGGATGTGGAACCACGGGTTCTCCGCGACGCCCGCCCAGGCGACGAAGGCCATCCGCCCGCCGCCGCCGAGCGCGACGCCGAGATTGCGGAGGGCCGCGACGGTGTCGGAGAAGAAGCTCATCCCGATCCGCGAGACGAGCACGTCGAACGCGCCCGGTGCGAAGGGGTAGGACTGTGCGTCCGCGAGCAGAAAGGCCGCGTTCGCGGCGCGCGCCGCACGGGCCCTGCCGCGCGCGTGGGTGAGGAGAGGCTCGGAGATGTCGACGCCGAGGGCGGTGCCGCGGGCGGCGCGCTCGGCGGCCGCGAGGGTGCTCGCCCCCGTCCCGCAGCCGATATCGAGGACGCGATCGGTCGGCGTGATCGCGGCGGCGTCGAGCATCGCCGCCAGCATCCCCGCCATCGCCGCGTCGAGCGCGGCCTCGTGCTCGATCCATTTGAGACCGGCGGGGGAGGTCCAATAGGCGGCCTGTGCCTTGTTGGCATCCATAAGAGGCGCTCCTCGGCTCATGGACGGGCCCGCCGATTTCAGCGGCTTTGGCCCGCCGGATCAACCCGAAGAGCGCCGCAAGCCTACGCGGCGTCCTTCTGGTCCCCCTCGCGCGTCAGCGTCTGCACCGCGCCATACTGGCTGAGGAATACCTCTCCGGTCAGCTCGTCGAGGAAATGGGTGCGCTTCAGCTTGTCCATCACCGGGCCCTTCACCTCGGAGAGGTGCAGGCGGACGCCCATGTCCTTCAGACGGTGATCGATCGTCTCGAGGCTCTCGAGCGCGCTCATGTCGATGTCGTTCACCGCCGAGCACATCAGGATCACGTGGCGCAGCCCTTTCGAACGGGCGACGCGGTCGATGATGTAGTCCTCCAGATAGCGCGTGTTGGCGAAATAGAGGCTCTCGTCGACGCGGATCGTCAGGATTTCCGGGTGCGTCGTCACCTTGTGGCGCAGGATGTTGCGGAAGTGCTCGGTCCCCTCGACGAGCCCCACTTCGGCGATGTGCGGGCGCGAAGTCCGCCACAGGAAGAGAAGGACCGAGAGGCCGACGCCGGCCGAAACGCCCACCTCCACGCCGAGGGTCAGGGTGAGGAGGATCGTCACCGCGACGGACAGGAAGTCGGCGAAGGAGTAGCGCCAGGCGCGGGTGAGGATGGTGAGGTCCACGAGGGAGAGGACCGCGACGATGATCGTCGCCGCGAGCACCGCCTTCGGCAGATAGTGAAGGAGCGGGGTGAGGGCGAGCGTCGCGAGCGCGATGCCGACCGCCGTGTAGGCCCCGGCCGCTGGCGTCTCCGCGCCGGCGTCGTAGTTGACGACGGAGCGGGCGAAGCCGCCCGTCACCGGATAGCCGCCGGTGAACGCGGCGGCCGCGTTCGCGGTGCCGAGGCCGATCAGCTCCTGGTCCGGGCGGATGCGCTGGCGGCGCTTGGCGGCAAGGGTCTGCGCGACCGACACGCTTTCCACGAAGCCGATGATCGAGATGAGGACGGCCGGTCCGAGGAGCTGGAGCCAGAGGTCGACATCGAGCACCGGCAGCGTGATCGGCGGCAGCCCCTGCGGCACGTCGCCGACGATCGGCACGCCCCATTCATCGAGCCCCAGCGCCCACACGGCGGCCGTCGAGAGGGCGACGGCGACGACCGGCCCGGCCTTCGTCGCGATGTCGGCGGTCTTGCGTGAAAGGCCGAGCTTCTGAAGGGCGGGCCGCAGCCCCTTGCGCACATAGAAGAGGAAGGCGGTCGCGCTGACGCCGATAATCAGCGTCGGGATGTTGGTTTCGGAGAGGTGCGCGACGAGCGAGGTGACGAGGAGTAGGAGCGTCTCTCCCTCCGCGCGGATGCCGAGAATATATTTCAGCTGGCTCGTCGCGATGATGATCGCCGAGGCGGTGATGAAGCCAGCGATCACCGGGTGGGAGAGGAAGTTCGCGACGATGCCGAGCCGGAATATGCCCATCACGAGGAGGACGAGGCCGGAAAGGAGCGCGAGCACCATCGCCGCCGCCGCGATCTCGGCGGGATCGGTGATGCCGAGATTGCCAATCGCGGCCGCCGTCATCAGCGAGACGACCGCGACGGGGCCGACCGCGAGGGTGCGCGAGGTGCCGAACACCGCATAGGCGAGGAGGGGGGCGATCGAGGCGTAGAGACCCATCTGCGGCGGAAGCCCCGCGAGCAGCGCATAGGCGAGCGATTGGGGGATCAGCATGATCGTGACGATCAGGGCGGCGACGAGGTCGCTCGTCAGCTGGTCCCGTCCATATTGGCGGCCCCATTCCAGGATGGGCAGATAGCGGGTCATCGGTCTCGTCCTTGTCGGCCCCGTGCCTCGGGGGGCGGGGCGCGGTGGTTCGCCCGCCCGCCCCGTCCGTGTTGCGCCTTGTCGTTCAGAGCGCGTTGATGGGCACTTTCAGGAAATGGCGCCCGCTCTCGTCCGCCGGCGGCAGCTCGCCCGCCCGCATGTTGACCTGGAGGGAGGGGATGATCAGCTTCGGCAGCGCCAGCGTCGCATCCCGCTCGGTGCGGAACTTCACAAACTCCGCCTTGGTCTTGCCGCCGCCGACGTGAATGTTGTGCGCCTTCTCGTCCGCCACCGTGGTTTCCCAGGCGATGTTGCGCCCGTTCGGCCCATAGTCGTGGCACATGAAGAGGCGCGTCTCGTCCGGCAGGGCGAGAACCTTTTGAATCGAATCGTAGAGGACGCCCGCGTCACCGCCGGGGAAGTCGGCCCGCGCCGACCCGCCGTCCGGCATGAAGAGCGTGTCGCCCACGAACGCCGCGTCCCCGATCACATGCGTCATGCAGGCCGGGGTGTGGCCGGGCGTGTGGATCGCCGTCGCGGTCATGCCGCCGATCGTGTAGGTGTCGCCGTCCTTGAAGAGGCGGTCGAACTGGCTGCCGTCGCGCTGGAACTCGGTGCCTTCGTTGAAGATCTTGCCGAACGTGTCCTGCACGACGGTGATCTTGTCGCCGATGCCGAGCTTGCCGCCGACCTTCTCCTGAATGTACGGCGCGGCCGAGAGGTGGTCGGCGTGGACATGGGTCTCGATCAGCCATTCGACCTTCAGCCCGTGCGACGTCACATAGGCGATGATCTCGTCGGCGTGGTCGTAGGTGATGCGGCCGGCCGCGTAGTCGATGTCCATCACGGAATCGACGATCGCGCACGCCTTCGAGTCGGGGTCCTTCACGACATAGGAGATCGTGTTGGTGGCCGGGTCGAAGAAGGCGGTGACCTCGGGCTTGACGGTCGTGTCGAGGGTAAGGGTCACGGGATTCTCCATTAGTTCGTTTGCGGCTTGCCGCTTGGCGCGGTCGTGCTCTGGATGAAGCGCGCGAGGACGATGCCCACGATGAGGGCCGAGACGAAGACGAAGACGTCGCTGATGCCGGTGCCGAGCGCGGGGAGGGCGCCGCCGGGGCAGAAGCCGGCGATCCCCCAGCCGATGCCGAAGACGGCCGATCCGCCGAGGAGGCGGGCGTCGATCGACTTCGCCGTCGGCAGGAGGAAGCGCGGCCCGAACGCCGGATGGGCCGAGCGCAGGACGATCCGGTAGCCGATCATCGTGACGATCAGCGCCCCGCCCATCACGAAGGCGAGGGAGGGATCCCAGCTCCCGGCGACGTCGAAGAAGTTCAGCACCTTCGCCGGGTTGATCATCCCCGAGACGGCGATGCCGGTGCCGAAGATGATGCCGATGAGGAGCGCAACGACGAGATTCATCTCAACCTCCGATGACGTGGCGGATGACGAAGACGGTGATGAAGGTCGTCGCCATGAAGGTGAGGGTGGCGACGATCGAGCGGGGCGACAGGCGGGCGATCCCGCACACGCCGTGGCCGGACGTGCAGCCGCCGCCATAGGAGACGCCGAGCCCGACGAGGAGGCCGCCGACGACGAGCATCCCCTGCGAGGCGGGCACCTCGACGACGGGCCACGCGCCGAAGAGGAGGAGATAGACCGCCGGGCCGACGACCATGCCGAGGATGATCGCGACGCGGGTCGACCAGTCCTCGAAGCCGGCCGGCATCAGCGCACCGCGCAGGATGCCGGTGACGCCCATGATGCGCCCGTGGAAGGCCATGAAGAGCACGGCCGAGAGGCCGATCAGCGCCCCGCCGGCGAGCGACAGGATGGGGGTGAACTGGGTTTCCATGTCAGCCGATCCTGCACGTGCGGATGCCGAGGAGGGAGTAGAGCGGGCAGAAGCGGATCAGCCCGGTGAAGATCAGGATCGCGCCCACCACCGTGAACACCGGGGCGATCCACGTCGCCGCGTCGCCGACGCTGGTGAGGTAGGGGGCGAGAACGAGCGCGAGCCCCAGGAGGACGCGCACGATCCGATCGAAAGTGCCGAGATTGCGAACCATTGTGAGACCTCGCTGGTTTGAGGCTCACCCATCGCACAGGGTCCTGGGAAGTGACGGTGACATTGTCACCAAAGCGCAAATTTTCTTTCTGCTGCGCGCAATGAACGGCTGTGGCGCGACGCCGGGCTCGATGGTGGCGGGTGGCGCGCTAGATTTGGAAGCGTGCAGCGGAGGATCAGAAGCCGTGGCCGGGACCGTGACGATCTGGACGTATGACTGGGTGCCGAAGGGGCCGCGCGGGTTCGTGCGGGACCTTCGCCTGCGCTGGGCGCTCGAGGAGGCGGGGATCGCCTATCGCGTCGCGACCGTCCCATTCGACGAGCGGGGGCCGGATCACATCGCACGCCAGCCCTTCGGCCAGATCCCCTTCCTCGACGATGACGGCGTCAAGGTGTTCGAGAGCGGAGCCTGCCTCATGCACCTCGGCGAGAAGAGCGAGGCGCTGATGCCGCGCGATCCGCAGGGGCGGGCCGACACCATCGCGTGGCTCGTCGCCGCGCTGAACTCGGTCGAGATGGTGACCGTCCCCTGGTGGTTCATCAACCTCTCCAAACCCGCCGAAAATCCGCTGGAAGACTGGATGGGGCAGCGTTTCGACCGCCTGGAGGCGGTGCTCGGCGCGCGGGACTGGCTCGCCGCCTCGCGCTTCACTGTGGCGGACATCCTGATGGCGGACGCGCTGCGCGTGCCGCAGAAGTTCGGCGCGCTCGACCGGTACGACGCGCTCCGCGCCTATGTCGCGCGCGTGTGCGGCCGGCCGGCCTTCGAGAAGGCCCGGCTCGACCAGATCGCCCATTTCGAGGCGGCCGACACCAAGCGCGCGGGCGCCTAGCGGGCCGCCCGGCCGTCAGTGCTCGGCGATGTCGTGCAGCCTGTCGGCATCGAGGATGCGCAGTTCACCCCGCGCCTGCTCGACGATGCCGCGCTTCTGGAAATCCTGGAGGGTGCGCGAGATCACCTCGCGCGCGGTGCCGAGCTCGGTCGCGAGCATCTGGTGCGTCGCCTTCACGATGCCGCCCGGCTCCGCCATCGCGAGGAGGCGGGCGGCGAGCCGCACGTCGATCCGCTTGAAGACGATCTCGTCGATGAGGAGGAAGAGGTCGGTGATGCGCCGCGAGTAGGCGTTGAAGATGAACTCGCGGAACTCCTTGGAGCGGCCGACGAGGTCCTCGAAGAGGGCGCGGGGGATGCCGACGGCGGTGATGTCGGTCTCGGCGACGGCGTCGGCCGAATAATCCTCGTAGGCGAGGAGGCACGCGGTCGTGAGGACGCAGCTCTCCCCGGCATGGACGCGATAAAGGAAGACGTCGCGCCCGGTGTCGCTGCGCTGCTGGACGCGGACGGTCCCGTCGAGGAGGAGAAGCAGGAATTTCGGTCGCTGTCCGGGCTCGAACACCACGGTTCCGCGCGGGAGGGACATGATCTGGCTGCCCGAGACGAGCGCGTCACGAATCTCCGGTGAGAGGGTCCTCAGCCCCTCGAATCGGTCGGTCCAGGGTTCGTCGATCGCCGCCATGTCGCCCGTTCCGTCTGCGCGGGCGGGTCCTCACGCCTGCCGCGCCGCGCACCATACCGGCTCGGGCGGCGCGGGTCATGTCGCTTGGCCTCAGCGGTGGCGCGGGTAGGGCGACTGGGTGCTGTCGGCGGCGATCGCGGTGCCGGGCCCGCCCGGGCTCGTGTCGATCCGCGCGACGACGCTCATGCCGGGAGCGAGGTTGCCGGCGAGCGGCTGGTCGGGGTCGATCGCGATGCGCACCGGGATGCGCTGGGCGATCTTGATGAAATTGCCCGTCGCGTTGCTTGCCGCGAGGACGCTGAACTCCGACCCGGTCGCCGGCGAGAAGTCCTGGATCCTGCCGCTGAGGGGGGCATCGCCGAGCGCGTCGACGGTGAAGTTCACCGGCTGGCCGACCTTCATGCCGCGCACCTGCGTCTCCTTGAAGTTCGCGACGACCCAGACCTTGTCCGGCACGATCGTCGCGACGCGGGTTCCGGCCGTCACATACTGGCCGAGCCGGGCCGACACCTCGCCGAGCCGCCCGTCCACCGGGGCGGTGATCTCGGTGTTGTCGAGGTCGATCCGGGCGAGCTGGACGGCCGCCTCCGCGCTCTCCACCGAGGCTTCGAGGGACTGGCGGTTGGTGATGATGGAGGCAAGGTTCTGGCGCGAGGTCTCGAGCTCGGCGTTCGCCTGGTCGCGGGCGGCGCGGGCCTGGTCGCGGGCGAGCGTCTGTTCCTCGCTGGTGCGTTCGGCGACGACGCCGCGTTCGCGCAGCTTGTCGCTCCGCTGCACATTCGCCTCGGCGAGCTTCAACGTCGCCTCGGCCGAATCGACGCCCGCCTTTGCCGACTCGATCCGCGCCTCGGCGGTCTTGCGGTCCTGCTCGGCGTTTTCGAGCGAGGCTTTCGCCGCGTCGAGCGTCGCCTCGGCCTGGGCGAGCTTCTGGCGGTAGATCCGATCGTCGATCTTCACGAGGAGATCGCCTTCCTTCACGCGCTCATAGTCCTGCACGCCGACATTGGCGACGATCCCGGAGAGCTGCGGGGCGAGGGAGGTGACCTGGCCGCGCACATAGGCGTCCTCGGTCACCATCAGCCCCGCGTCGAACGGGGGCAGCTTCCAGGCGTAGAGGATGGCGACGAGCCCGGCGATCCCGATGAGGGCCGCAAGGCCGGTGGCGACATGGCGTGACACGCGAGACAACATGGGACGGGGCCTTCAGGCAGGTTGTGGGGTGGCGGCGCCGGCCGGCGTCGCGTCGGCGTCAAGGCGCGCGCGCCGGGATTTGACGGCGTCGATGATGATGTGGCCGAGGAGGGCGGCGAGCGCCAAAGAGGACACGAACGCGATCGCGAGGAAGGCGTCGTTGTAGGCAAGCACCGTCGCCTCGGTCGTCACTTGCGAATTGAGGATCGAGAGGCCCTGCGCCGAGGTCAGCATCTGGTCCGGGCTCAGCGCACGGTTCGCGGCGGCGAGCTGGGCGATGCGCTCGTTGACGAAGGGGTTCGTGACGCTGAGCGCCTCCGAGATCCGCTCGGCATGGAAGGCGCGTCGCAGCGTGATGAAGGTGCTGAACACCGCGCTGCCGAGGATGCCGCCGAGCTTCTGCGTTGTGAGGAACACGATGACGAAGCTGAGGAGATATTCCCGACCGCGCGCGAGCGCCGACATCAGGCCCGAGAGCATCGCGGGCGGCAGGAAGAGGGCCGAGGCGAGCGCGATCAGCGTCTGGCTGAGATACATGTTCACCGGCCGCGTCGCGCTGGTGGCGTTGGCGTCCATGCTGGCGCCGATGATAAGGAGGATCAGCGCCACGACGTGGAAGGCCTTCTCCCGCCCCGGCTTCATCAGCGCCGCACAGATGAGCCCGCCCGCGATCGTCGCCGCCATGATGACGAGGAAGAGCGTCTGCGTCTGGTCGTTGAGGAGGCCGAGCGCGCGGAAGAGGCCCGCCGCGCCCGAGCTCTGTTCGGACAGGACGAGGCGGAAGAGGAGCAGCGCCGCCGTGAAATGGAGGACGGCGGGGCTCGCGAGCCAGCGGATGTCGAGAAGCGGATGCTCGCGGTTCAGTTCGATGATCGCGGCGGCGGTGATCGTGACGATGGCGGTGGCGAGGAGCCAGCCGATCCACGCGGCCTCGCGCCACCAATAAAGCGGGCCGAGGGTGAGGGCGACGGCGGCCGCGCCCATCCCGATCGCGATCAGGAGATAGCTGATGATGTCGGCCGCCTTGATCACCTTGGCGCGCGGCACCGGGGCGAGCGGCAGGCAATAGATGAGCCCGAACCCCACCATCGCGAGCGCGACCTCGAGCGCGGTAAGGCCGTGCCAGAGCCCGATATCGAGGAGCGGCGGCGACACCACGCTCGTAAAGGAGGGGCCGATGAAGATGAAGGTGAGCGCGAGCGACAGGCCGACGCTCATCTTCTTCTGCGGCGGGAACGGCTCCAGCATGTAGAGGAAGGCGAGCGAGGTCATCGGCGCGGCGGCCATGCCGCTCATGAAGCGGACGGCGATCGCGGAGTTGATGTCGTTGGCGGCGTAGTTGAGGAACGCCGCGAGCAGGAAGCCGAGGATGCTGAGCTCGGCGAAATTGCGCAGCCCGTACTGGGCGCGGATCTTGATGAGCGCGAGCGTCAGCGAGACGTTGGGGGCGAGATAGGCGGCGGCGAGCCAGGTGGTCTCGGCCTGGGTCGCGCTGAAGCCGCCCTGGAGCTGCTGGAGGTTCGCCGAGATGATGCTCTGCCCGAACCCCTGCGAGAGGGCGAGAACCAGCGAGGCGAGGATATAGCCCGCCGCCCTGACGCGCGGCATCGGCACGAACGGCGGCTGCGCCGGGGCGGCCTCGCCTTGCGGCGCGGGCGTTTCGGCCTTCGCTTCGGAGGGCGTCGGCTCGGAGGGCGCCGCGGAGACGGCGTCGTCCGCCGGCTTCGGCTCGGCCGGGAGATCGCGGGGGGTGATCTGGGCGTCCATCTCAGGACGCCTTGGCGAGATTGTCGCTGATGATGGCAAGGACGCGGGTCGCGGTGGCGAGGTCGTCGGGATCGACGCCGGCGAGGATCTCCTTGCGGATCTGCGTCGTCAGCTCGTTCACCGCCTCGACCTGGCTGTCGGCGAGGGGGGTGAGGCGGATGGTGCGGGCGCGGCGGTCGTCGCTGCTGACCTCGCGCGTGACGAGGCCGCACTGCTCCATGCCGTCGATGAGGCGCGCCATCGTCGGGCGCTCGACATTCAGCGCCTCGGCGAGTTCGGCCTGGGTCATGCTGCCCCGATGGGTGAGGGCGGCCAGGAGTCGGGCCCGCGCATAGGTGATGCCGCGCGCCTTGGCCCGCGCATCGAACAGCGTGCGCAGCTTCCGGGCCGCGATCGCCATTTCGGCGAGATAGCTTTCCTGAGGCGAATTTGAGTTGGGCACGATCGGATCAATAGGTGCAATGCTAATCAATGCATTGCTATCTAATCGTCATCACGTGGTGAGGCAAGGCGTGCGGGCCGGTTGTGCTCCGCGATCTGCGCAAGGGTGGTCTGCAACGAAAAAAGGGCCCTCGCGGGCCCTGGTTTTCGCGCCTTCGCCGGTGGGAGACGGCGGCGGCGCGTGGGGATTGGCGTCAGGCCTGTAGGGAGGCTTCCTGCGTCTTGCGGGCGCGCGGGGCACGCGGCTTCTTCGGCTTCGCCTTCTTCGCGGGCCGCGTCGTGATCTCGATCGTGTCGCGAAGCTCCTGCGTCGCCCGGTGCCAGTGTTCCTGGTCCCGTCCCCCGAGGCGCCCTTCCTCTTCCCAGATTTCGTAGGCCCGGGCGCGGATCCAATCTTCGGAGATCTTATCCATCATCTACATCCCTTCCGAATGCCACCTCGATGACCGCGCGCTGCGCGCCATCGCGTTGATGCTGCGCGTCTGACGGACTGCAGAGGAAAGCTTTGTAGATTGGACCGCTCTGCGGCCCTGACCAACTCTCAGTAAAAGCTTCCGGACCAATTCCGATGAGACGCCGATTGCCTGCACTCTATCGGTACCGCCGAATTGGTGAACGTTGCCTTTATTTGTTGCCGGGCGATTTCAACAAGTTGTTGAGAGTTCCGCCAAGGTCTGGACGAAAGCCCGTCAGCCCTGGGCGGCGAAGTTTGTGTGCCAGATGAGGAGGAGACCGGCGGCGAGCACACCCGCGAGCGGCGGGAGCATGAAGCTCGACGCGATTCGCACGAAGGTGAAGCGGCCGCCGAGGAGAGGGATCTCGTAGGCGAGGACGCGGTGGATCGCGAGGATCGACCAGGAGGCGATGAAGGCCACCATCTGCGCCTCGCCCGCCCCGAGCTGCCAGATCACGAGGGCGAGGGGGAAGGCGACCATCGGCCCGCCCGGCGTCAGCCCGCCGACGATCGAGGCGAGGATGATCCCGGTGAAGCCGCTGTCCGCCCCGAGGATCTGCGAGACGTGCTCCTGCGGGATGAGGCGGGAGAGATAGGTCGCGGCGAGGATCGCGATGGGAATGCGCACGATGAGCGGCTGCCCCTGCGCCCAGGCGATGCGAAGCCCGGCCTTGAGGCGATCGGGATCGCTGAGACCGAGAGGGACCGCGAGCCCGATGCAGAGCACCGCGAGGAAGACGAGGCCGTAATCGATCGTCATTCGGGCCCCCGGATCGGATCGCGCAGGCTCGGGAAGGTCGCCACGATCCACCGCGCGATGAGCCCGGCGATGATCGGCAGCGGCAGGCTCGACAGAAAGCGCACCATGCCGAACTCGGTCCCCATGAAGGGAAGCTCCCACACGAAGAGGCGGTGGATGCCGATCGCGGCCCAGCCCATGAGGAAGGCGACGAGCGAGCCGATATCGGCCCCGGCATGGGCGAGCGCATAGATGATCGGGAAGGAGGCGAACGGGCCGCCCGGCATCGCCGCGCCGATGGCGGTCGCGAGGAGAAGCCCCTTCATGCCCGATTGCTCGCCGAGCATCCGGCCGATCCGGTCGCGCGGGATCATCACCTGGGCAAGCCCCGCCACGATGATGCCGAGGACGAGCTGGGGCAGGACGGAGACGAGCGAGATCGTCGCCTCCTCGGCCCCTTGCACGACCGCCGCCCCGCCATCGCGATACCAGATGTAGCCGCCAGCGAGGACGGAGGCGACGGCGAAGATATAGACCGAGGCGTCGACGAGCTTGCGCTTGCGCGTCTTGCGCTCGACCGTCGGCGGGGGAGGCGGGCCGCCAGGCGGCGTCGAAGTCGGCGTCGAGGATGGCGCGGAGTGGGGTTCGGCGAGGGGCGCGCTCATGCCGGCGCCACGTCGAAACAGTCCCGGATATGGTGAAGCTGTGCCGTGGGGAGGGCACGGGCGGAAAAATCCATAGGCAGCTATGTCGCACACCCGCCCGCGCGCGGGAAGAGGGCTCGACAGGGCCCGCGCAACCCTTGCCGCACCCGCCCGCATGACGCGTCTCGCGGGCCGTTCACATGTTGCGGATCGCCCCATGGCAGGCCGCGCTTAACCGCGATTTGTTTGACTTGCGGAGCATACTCTGAAATATATTTGGAAAGATATAACAACACTTGGAGGACACCCATGACGGCACAATTTGTACGCGCGCTGGGTCTCGCGGGGGCAATGGCGCTCGGTTTCGCCGCCTCGGCGCAGGCGGCCGACATCACGCTCCGCCTCGCGAGCGTCGCGAACGCCGAGACCACCTATGGTCAGGCGCAGGAGGTTCTGAAGGAGGAGTTCGAGAAGGCGACCAACGGGCGCGTCGAACTTCAGATCTTCAACAACAACACGCTCGGCTCGAACCGCGAGGCGCTGGAGCTTGCCAAGCTCGGCACCGTCGATTTCGTGGTCACCGGCCTCGGCCATGCGAGCGCGTTCGCCCCGCAGCTGAACGCCGTCCTCTTCCCGTACATCTGGAAGGACCGCGACACGATGTTCGAGGTGCTCGACGGTGATGTCGGCGGCATGCTGTCCGACGCGCTGAAGCCCTCGCGCATGTCGATCGTCGGTTGGTGGGACAACGGCTACCGCCACGTCTCCAACAATGTGCGCCCGATCAACAAGGTCGAGGACCTGAAGGGCCTCAAGCTGCGCACGCTGCCCTCCAGCGTCCACGTCGCCTTCTTCCGCGCCGCCGGCGCCTCGCCGACCCCGATGAGCTTCAACGAGCTGATGCCGGCGCTTCAGCAGGGCGTTCTCGACGGCCAGGAGAATCCGCCGACGGTCGTCTATCCCTACCGTCTCTTCGAGGCGCAGAAATATTATTCACTGACCAGCCACGTGAACGAGCCGATGGTCCTCATCATGAGCGACGGCGCCCGCGCCAAGCTCTCCGCTGAAGACCTCGCCGCGCTCGACGCGGCGATCGAGAAGGCGACCGCCTTCCAGCGCGAGCTGAACGACAAGGAAGTCGGCGCGATGATGGACAAGCTGCGCGGCGAGATGGAGGTCAATGACGTTCCGCCCGAGACGATCGAGGCGCTGCGTCAGATCGCGGCCGAGGTCTACCCGGCGGCGACCGCCGAGCTCGGCGAAGGCGGCGAGGTCATCCTCGACGCGATCATCGAGGCGAACGAGTAGTCCCCGATGGTCTTCATCCCGTCCGGTCCGGGCGACGTGCCCGAAGGACCACGCGAGTCGCGGGCCATCCTCTGGCTGGTCCGCGTCCTCGAGTGGGTGGTGATGCTCCTCATGGGGGTCATCGCGACATTCGTCATCATCGAGGTCGGGCTGCGCTGGCTCGGCGGAGGCTCCTCGCTCATCATCACCGACGAGCTTACGCGCTACCTCATGATTTGGACCGCCATGCTCGGGGCCGCGCTTCTCGTCTATGAAGACGGCCACATCCGGATCGGGATCCTGCCGGACCTTCTGCCCCCGCGCGCCGCGCTCGTCTGCGTGGTCCTGTCCCAGTGCGTCGCGCTCTTCTTCCTCCTCGTCCTCGTCTGGGTCTCGCTCGTCAATCTGCCGGAGACCACGGGTCAGCAGACCATCACGCTCGGGGTCTCGATGGCCTGGTTCGCCGCCTCGCTTCCCGTGGGCGGTGCGCTGATGGCGCTGCTCCTCGTCTACGAAATGGTGCAGACCGTGCGCGGCCGACGCGGCCGCCTCGTGCCGGCCCAGTAAGGTCCGAAGGCCGTCACACCATGTTGAACCTTCTTCCCGCGTTCCTTGCCGCGGTCGCGATCGGCACGCCGGTCGCCTTCGCGGTCGGCGCCGTCGCCGTCGGCTACATCCTCATCTCCGGGCAGGTGCCGCTCAGCGTCATCCCGACCGTGATCTTCGGCGGGATGGACTCCTTCCCGCTCCTCGCGATCCCCTTCTTCATCATGGCCGGCGACCTCGCCTCCCGCTGCGGGGTGATGCCGCTGATGGTGGAGCTCGCCAAGGTCATCATCGGCCCGGTGCGCGGCAGCCTCGCCTACGTCAACATCGCCTCCAGCATGATGTTCGGCGGCGTGACGGGGGTCGCGGTCGCCGACACCGCCGCGGTCGGCGGCACGCTGATCCCGGCGATGACCAAGGACGGCTATACGCGCGGCTTCTCCGCCGCCGTCACCGCTGCCTCGTCCGTCATGGGCGCGATCATCCCGCCGAGCGTCGGCATGCTGATCATCGCCTACATCTATGGCGGCGGCCTGTCGGTCACGAAGCTCTTCCTCTATGGCGCGACGCCCGGCCTCCTCATCGGCTTCGTGATGATGGGCTATGTCGCGCTCGTCGCGAAGCGGCGGAACTTTCCGGGCGGCGACGCGGAGCGCTCGCTGAAGACGATCATGCAGGCCTTCTGGCCGGCGCTGCCGGGGCTCGGGCTCCCGGTCGTGGTGCTCGGCGGCATCATCGGCGGCATCTTCACGCCGACCGAGGCGGGCGCGGTCGCCGTCGCCTATGCCCTGGCGCTCGGCGTCGCTTTCTATCGCAATGTCGGCCCGCGGGCGATCGGCCAGTCGCTCCTCTTCAGCGCCAAGACGAGCGCGGTCGTCTTCCTGCTCCTCGGCACAGCGAAGCTCGTCGCCTTCCTCCTCGTCATCAACCTCGTCCCGCAGCAGATCGGGATGTGGCTGCAATCCTTCATCGGGACGCGCGAGGGCTTCCTCCTGATGGTGGTGCTGATCTTCCTCTTGCTGGGGACGATCATGGAGGCGGTCGCGACGATGATCATCCTCGTGCCGATCGTCGCCCCGATGGCCCCGCTCTTCGGGGTGGAGGGGCACCATCTCGCCCTCGTCATCGTGATGACGGTGCAGATCGCGCTCATCACCCCGCCGATGGCGATCGGCCTCTTCATCGTGTGTCCGCTCGCCGGCTGCACGGTGCGCGAGGTCTCGGTCGAGGTGATCCCCTTCATCATCTCGATCCTGCTCGTCGTGGTGCTGGTCGTCTTCGTCCCGAGCGTCGCGAGCTGGCTCCCGGCCGTTCTGGGCTACTAGTTCGGCACGCGAGCGGACGGGACACGCCAATGTCTCGTCCGGTTGCCGTTTTTGGGTTCGCGGGGTCGGTCGAGCGCCTCAGGCCTTCACGAGAGTGGGCGCCGCGTGGACGGTCGGCTCGATCGGCGTGCCGTCGGTCTCCGTGGCGTGGCGGGCGAACGTCTTGACGCCGGGGGGCAGGATCGTCCCCGGACGGGCCTCCGAGACGAAGATGTGCTTGCTGTTGTCCGGCGTCGCCAGGATCGACGCGGGGTCGTCGAGCGTGCCGATATAGATCCCCAGTCGATCGGGCCAGCGCTCGAATGTCAGCGCGAGCTTCGTTCCGCAGTTCGGGCAGAAGTGAATGCTGACGTCCTTTCCGCTCCCTTCCGAAGGGAGGGTGAAGATCGCTGGCTTGCCTGCGGTGAACGAAAAGGTCTCCAACTCGAAGATCGGTTCGATCATCCGATCGGAGCCCGTGGCACGCTGACAGAATCGGCAATAGCAAATCGTGATCCAAAGCGGATCTGCACCAGTATCGAATGCGACATTGCCGCAAAGGCAGCGTCCCGTGTGACGTGACGACATGTCTTTTCCATTCTTCCAGCCTGAATAGTCTGCTCAGCAGTGTAGCGGCGCGTCCATAATTTTGACACTGCGAAGTAAAATCAGCTGCGGCCGGAAGGCGATATCAAGCGAGACGGGGCGGGAGGACGGCGGAACGCGCGTCCTCCCATGTCTTGCTCGGCATGCACCGCGAGGACCGCGGCGCCGTCTTTCACTGGGCGAGGTAGCCGCCGTCCACCGGCAGCGTGTGGCCGGTCACCATCGCCGAGGCGGGGCTCGCGAGGTAGACGATCGCGGCCGCGACGTCCTCCGGCTCGGCGAGCTTGCCGAGCGGGGTCATCCCCTCGATCTTCGCGATCAGCTCGGGCTGAGCGAGGAGGGGGGCGATGAAGGGCGTGCGCACATAGGTCGGCGCGACCGCGTTCACCCGGATCTTGTGCGGCGCCCATTCGACCGCGAGCGCGCGCGTCATGTTCACGATCGCCCCCTTCGTCGACTGGTAGGAGACGTTCGGATAAAGCCCGCCGCCGGAGAGGCCCATGATCGAGGAGGTCTGCACGATCGCGCCGCCCTCGCCATGCTCGATCATCTGCTTGGCGGCAGCGCGCGAGGTGAGGAAGCTCCCCGTCATGTTGACGGCGAGCACCTTGTTCCAGTCCTCGACCGAGACCTCCACCGCGGAGGAGCGGATCGCGAGGCCCGCGCAATTCACGAGGATGTCGCACGGGCCGCCATTGCCGATGATCTTGCTGAAGGCGATGTCCACCGCCTTCTCGTCGGCGACGTTGGCGCCGATGCCGAAGGCGACGAGGCCGGCCTCGGTGAGGTCTGCGGCGGCGATCTTCGCCTTTTCCTCCGAGAGGTCGAGGATCGCGACGGTGGCGCCGGCTTCGCCGAGGGCGCGCGCGGCGGCAAGGCCGATGCCGCTCGCGCCGCCCGTCACGACGGCCATGCGCCCATCCACTCTGAACGGATTATTCAACGCTTCTTCTCCTTGAATGGCGGGGGTCGGGCAGGGGCGCCGTCTAGAGCGCGTGCAGGTCGTATTTCTGCACGATGCCGACGAGCGCGTCCTCGCCGCGGCGCCGCTGCGCCAGGTGGTTCGACCACGCGTCGATCGGCTCCCCCGCGATCAGCTTTTCGAGGAGCGCGGCGTGCGTCGCTGTGGATTGGGTCCGGTATTCAAGCGTCTGCAGGCGCACCGCGATGCGATGGGCGCGGCGCGAGAAATCGCGCAGCTGGCAGCCGACCTGGTAGAGCTTGGCGTTGCCGGAGAGGCGCAGCAATTCCCTGTGGAAGGCCTCGTCGGCGTCGCCCCAGGCGTCGAGATCGTCGTGGGCGAGGGCGGCCTCCATCCCGGCCACCGCCTCGATGAGGGGGGCGATGCTCTCGCGCGTCTGCGGCTTCTCCGCGAGCAGCGAGACGGCCACCATCTCAAGCCCGGAGATGACCTGGTAGGTCTCCCGCATGTCGTTCGTGGAAAGGGGAAGGACGCGGATCCCCTTGCCGCGAGCGATCTCGACCAGCGATTCGGAGCGCAGGCGCAGCAGCCCCTCGCGCACCGGCGTCCGGCTCATGCCGAGATTGCCCGCGATCTCCGCCTCGTCGAGGAGGGCGTTGGGCGGCAGCTTGCCCCCCAAGATCATGTCCTTGATGGCCGCATACGCGGCGTCAGCAGCCTGCCCCACAATAAAATCCCGACATTCAAAGCCCGACGAAGGGAGGCCGCCCGCATGGCCGGCCCCGGCAAAATTTACGGCGCGAGTCGTAACCAGATCCGCCTTGACAGTTATAATATATTTGATGATACATTTTCAAACATTCTTGCGGGGCATGGCCCCGCCGAAGCGACGGCAGACGCCCCTGACGCCGCCGTCCATGACTTTCCTGGAGCGAAACAGCCCTTATGAAGACCTACGAGATTGCCGTCGTCCAAGGCGACGGGATTGGCCCCGAAGTCTGCAGCGCCGCGATCGAGATCCTGAAGGAAACGCTCGGTTCCAACCGCCTGCACTTCGTCGAGCATCCGGCCGGCGCCGAGCACTACAAGAAGACCGGCGTCGCCTTCCCCGAGGACACGTTCAACGCCTGCAAGTCGGCCGATGCGGTGCTGCACGGCGCGGCGGGCCTGCCGGGCGTCGTCTACCCGGACGGCACGGAGGCCGGCCTCGATTTCGGGCTCCAGCTCCGCTTCCGTCTCGACCTCTACGCCAACATCCGCCCCATCAAGCTGCACGAGGGCGTGGTCTCGCCGCTGCGCAAGTACGAGCCCGGCAGCATCGACTACATCATCCTGCGCGAGAACACCGAAGGCCTCTACGCCTCGCGCGGGGCGGGCGTGCGCATCCGTGGCGAACTCGCGACCGACACGATCGTCATCACGCGAAAGGGCACCGAGCGGGTCGTGCGCCAGGCTTTCGAGCTGTCGCGTGCCCGCAACGGCGCGCCGCGCGACGGCAAGCGCCGCGTCACCTGCTGCGACAAGGCGAATGTGCTCCGCAGCTACGCCTTCTTCCGTGAGGTCGCCGTCGAGGTTGCCAAGGACTATCCGGACATCGAGCTCGACTTCGCCCTCGTCGACGCGATGACCGTCCACCTCGTCCACCGCCCCGATTTTTACGACGTGATCGTCACCGAGAACATGTTCGGCGACATCATCTCCGACCTCGGCGCGGCGACGATCGGCTCGATGGGCATGTCCCCGACGGCCGAGGTCGGCGACAATAACGGCTTCTTCCAGGCCGCCCACGGCTCCGCCCCGGACATCGCCGGCCAGGGCGTCGCGAACCCGCTCGGCACGATCCTCGCCGGCGCGATGATGCTCGACTGGCTCGGCCGCCGGCACGACGATGAAGGCCTCCTCGAAGGCGGCCGGCGCATCCAGGCGGGCGTCGAGAAGGTGCTCGGCGGCGGGAAGATCGTCCCGCGCGATCTCGGCGGCTCGTCGGGCACGCGCGAGGTCGTCGACGCCGTGGCGCGCGCGCTCGTCTAAGCCGATGGAGGCGTTTCCGGCCGATCTGCCGATCGTCGACCCGCACCACCACCTCTGGGACATCGGCCTCAACTACTATCCGTGGCTGACCGACCAGATCACGAAGCGGGTCTGCGGCGAATATTCGGCGATCCGGAAGAACTATCTGATCGGCGACTTCCTCGCCGATCTCGATGGCCTTCCCGTCATCGCGACCGTGCACGAGGAGGCGGTCCACGACCGCGCCGACCCCGTGCGCGAGACGTGCTGGCTGAGCGCGGTCGCCGATGCGCCGGACGCCGTCAATCCGCGCCACTTCCCGAACGGGATCGTCGCCTATTGCGACCTTGCCCGCCGGGACGCGCCGCGCATGCTCGATGCCCACGCGGCCTATAGCCGGCTGCGGGGCGTGCGGCAGATGCTGCACGAGGCGATGGTCGACCCGGACAAGCCGGCCGCCCCCCTCTACGAAAACCCGCTCTGGCGGCAGAATCTGCGCGAGGTCTCAAGGCGTGGGCTCAATTTCGACATCCAGCTCTATCCCGAGCAGATGGACGACGGCTACACGGTCGTGAAGTCGGAGCCGGAGCTGCAATTCGTGCTGTGCCACACAGGCCAGCCCCTCGACCGCACGGACGAGGGGATCGCGGCGTGGAAGCGCGGGATGCGCAGGCTCGCCTCGCTCCCCAACATCGCGGTGAAGATCTCCGGCCTCGGCATGTTCGACCGGACCTGGACCGTCGACACCATCCGCCCCTTCGTCCTCGACACGATCGACATCTTCGGCGCCCACCGGGCGATGTTCGCCTCGAACTTCCCGGTCGACGGCATGATGACGACCTACCGCCGCCTCTGGTGCGCCTACGAGGCGATCACGCGCGGCTTCTCCGACGCGGAACGGCGCCTTCTCTTTGCCGGCAACGCGCAGCGCATCTACAGGGTATGAACGCATGATCAAGCTCGTCACCATCCTCAAGGGCAATGACAGCCTGACGCGCGCGGAGTTCGAGCGGCGCTGGGCCGAAATCCACGCGCCGATGGCCGCCAAGTTCCCGGACCTGCGCGGCTACATGCTCTCCTTCTCCATCGCCCCCGGCGACCCGGACGCCGAGGGCGTCGCCCAGCTCTGGTTCGACAGCCGCGAGGGCGCGCAGACCTCGTACGCCTCCGACGTGGGGCGGGTGGGGTCGGCCGACGCGATCGCCTATCTCGGCCGGCGCGACCATCTCCTCGCGAGCGAGCGCTGGCTTCGCGACAGCGCGAGCCTTGCCGATCGCCCCTTCAAGCTGATGCTCGGGGTGAAGCGGGCCGAAGGGGAGAGCCGGGCCGATTTCATCGACTGGTGGAATGCGATCGACGCCGACACCGTGGCGGCGTCGACCGGGGCCGACCAGATCCGCCTCGCGATGGACGAGGCGGGGCAGCTCCTCAACTCGGGCACCGCCGGCAATCTCGGCCTTCGCACCGGAGAGGCCGTGTATGACGGCCTTCTCGAGACCTGGTTCCCGACGCGCCCCGCCGCCGAGGCGGGCGCCGCGCGGTTCGACCTATCCGACCTCAAGAAAGACCTGATGGCACGCGCGGCCCGCACGGAGGACTTTCTCCTGCGCGAGACCGTGATCGTGCGCCCGCCCGCGCCCGCCTTCGGCGGCACGGGCGCATAAACGACACATAAAGGGAGGACTATTGTGAGCGGGAAAAAGACCGCGCTGGTGATCGGCGCGACAGGCGTCTCGGGACGCGCGCTTCTCGATCATCTGGAGAGCCAGGCGGACTGGGACATCGTCGGCGTCTCGCGCGGCGCGCCCTATTTCGACACCAAGGCGCGCTTCGTGCACGCCGACCTCTATGACGCGGAGAGCTGCAAGGACGCCTTCCGCTCGCTCGGCGACGTGACCCACGTCTTCTACACCGCCTACAAGGACAGCCCCGTCTTCGCCGAGACGCGGGCGCCGAACGCGAAGATGTTCCGCAACGCGCTCGACGCGATCGAGGCGGCGGCGCCGAACCTTCAGCACGTGTGCCTCCTCCAGGGCACGAAATATTACGGCCAATATCTCGGCCCGTTTAAAACGCCTGCGAAGGAGACCGACGCGCGCATCTCGGTCCCGCACTTCTATTACGACCAGCAGGACTATCTGATGGAGCGGCGCGCGGGGAAAGGCTGGAGCTGGTCCGCCGCCCGTCCGCACGTCATCTGCGGCTACGCGCTCGGCAACCCGCTGAACCTCATCTCCACGCTCGCCGTCTATGCCGCGATCAAGAAGGCGGTCGGCCTGCCGCTCACCTTCCCCGGCAAGCCCGGCGCCTTCACCTCGATCTACCAGGCGACCGATTCGGGCCTCCTCGCCCGCGCGATGACCTGGATGTCGACGACGTCGGCCTGCGCGGACGAAGCCTTCAACATCACCAACGGCGACTTCTTCCGTTACGAGAATCTGTGGCCGGCCTTCGCCGACTATTTCGGCATGGAGGCGGGCGGCGTTCAGACCGAGGACGTGCCGACCTTCATGGCCGACAAGGAGCCGGTCTGGGAGCAGATCGTGAAGGAGCACGGCCTCCAGCCGAACCCGATGAGCCGGCTCGCCAACTGGCCGTTTGCGAACTACGCCTTCTCGAACGACTGGGACGTGATGTCGGACACCACGAAGTGCCGCAAGTTCGGCTTCCTGGAGTTCATCGACAGCCAGCAGATGTTCCTCGATCACTTCGAGTATCTGCGCCAGCACAAGATCGTGCCCTGAGCACGGCGGAGGAGACGCCATGGCCTTTATCATCGAGACCTGGGACAAGCCCGACTCGGTCGACCTCAGAATGCGGGTGCGGCCGGAGCACATCGAGTTCCTGAAGGCGAACACCCATCGCCTTCTCGGCGCCGGGGCGAAGCTCTCCGACGACGGGGAGACGATGCTCGGCACCGTCTATATTGTGGACACCGACAGCCGCGAGGAGGCCGAAAGCTTCGTCGCGCAGGATCCGTTCAGCAAGGCGGGCCTGCCTGGCCGGATCGTGGCGACACGCTGGCGCAAGGCCTTCTTCAACTTCGAAGACCGCATGGCTGATCTAAAATAAAAGGGAGGGACCGTTCGATGAGTGCAGACACCACCACAGAGGCGCTGTCGCCGGAGCTCGCGGCGGAGTTCGAGCGCAACCAGTACAACCCGTGCGTTGGCCAGATCCTCGTCTCTGAGAGCGACCGGGCGCGGGTCTGGTACATCCGGCTGAAGCCGGGCGAGCGGATCGGCTTCCACCGCCACGTGCTCGACTATTTCTGGACCTGCCTCACGGCGGGCAAGGCGGCCTCGCGCATCAATGGCGGCCCGCCCCAGGAGACGAGCTACACCCCCGGCATGACGAAGCATCTCACTTTCCGGCCGGGCGAGTACATGGTCCACGACCTCGAGAACACCGGCGACACGGAGCTGATCTTCAACACCGTCGAGCACCTGGAAAGCGCCAACCGGCCGATCCCGCTGCCCGAAGGCGTCGCGCCGACCAACAGCCTGCCGTCCTACTGAGAGCTTTATGAACGTGAATCCGGAAGAGTTCGCCGGCCAGACGGTCTTCGTCACCGGCGCGGGACGGGGCATTGCGGCCGCCGTCGCCCACGCGTTCGCCGCGCGCGGGGCGATGGTCGGCGTCTGTGACATCAACGCGGGCGCGGTCGACGAGACGGTGAAGTCGATCCGGGCCGCCGGCGGCAAGGCGATCGCCTGTCCGGCGGACGTGTCGGACGAGGCGATGGTCACGCGCGCCGTCGATGCGATGGTGGCGGAGTGGGGGAAGGTCGACCTCCTCGTGAATGCGGCCGGCAGCTACGGCAAGGCCTTCCGCCGCACGCACGAGACGCCGGTGGACGAGTGGAACGGCGTCTTCGCCTCCAACGTCACCGGCACGTTCCTGTGCGCCAAGGCGGTGATCCCGCACATGCTGGAGGCGGGCGGCGGGCGGATCATCAACTTCTCGTCCAATGCCGGGCGCAGCGTCAGCCCGCTCCTCGGCTGCTCCTACACGGCCGCGAAGACGGCGGTGATCGGCATCACGCGCCACCTCGCCCACGAATATGCGAGCGCCGGCATCCGCGTGAACACGATCGCGCCGGGGCCGGTGGACGGGGCGCGTGTCGCGGACCTCCTCGACGCGGACCACCCGATGGACGATCTGCGCCAGAAGATCCCGCTCGGCCGCCTCGCCCAGTCGGAGGACATCGTCGGCGTCGTCCTCTTCCTCGCATCGGAGCGGGCCGGGTTCATGACCGGGGCGATCGTTGACGTCTCGGGCGGCCTGGTCCTCGCCTGACCATGGCGGACATCGTCCGCTCCGGGCGCGCCGGGCCCGTCCACCAGGTCACGCGGCACGGTGACACGCTCTATATTGGCGGGGTCGTGGCCGACGATCCGAGCCTCGGCATGGCGGAGCAGACGGCCGCCATGCTCGAAAAGCTCGACGCGATCCTCACCGCGCACGGGTCGTCGCGCGAGCGGATCCTCCTCATGCACGTCTTCATCACCGACATGGCGCTGAAGCCGGAGATGAACCGCGCCTGGCTCGCCTTCTTCGACGGGGCGACGCTGCCGAGCCGCGTGACGCTCGGCATCAACGCGATCGAGGAGGGGGTGCTGATCGAGGCCTCGACGATCGCCTCCCTCGCCCCCTGAGGCGCACCGGGGCGAACGCATCGCGGTGGCCGGACGCCGCGCGATGTGCTCCAGTCGGGGCGGGGCGGCGCCGATGACTCGGCCGCGCCGCCCCCAAGACAATGGAGAGATTGATGCCGGTTTATGAGCTCGACGGCGTTGCGCCGACCTTGCCCCGTCACGACGCCTACTGGATCGCGCCCGGCGCGCACGTGATCGGCAATGTCGTCCTGGAGGAGGACGTCGGCATCTGGTTCGGCGCGGTGCTGCGGGGTGACAATGCCGAGATCCGCGTCGGCACGGGGACGAACATCCAGGAGCACACCATGGTGCACGTCGATCCCGGCATTCCGGTGTCGATCGGGCCCGGCTGCACCATCGGCCACCGCGCGATCATCCACGGCTGCACCATCGGTCGGAACACGCTGATCGGGATGGGGGCGATCGTGCTCAACGGGGCGAAGATCGGCGACAACTGCCTCGTCGGCGCGGGCGCGCTCGTGACCGAGGGCAAGGAGATCCCGGACAACAGCCTCGTCGTCGGCTCGCCCGGCAAGGTCATCCGCGAGATCGACGAGCGCGGCCGGCAGGGGCTGATGGGCTCGTCGGCGAGCTATGTGCGCAACTACCAGCGCTACCAGAGCGTCCTCAAGGAAATCGGCTGAGGCACGCGGCGGCCGTGACCTGCTTTCGAGCGGGTCGCGGACCGTGCGGGCGACCGGCATGGCCCGATGCGCCGCGAGCGCCCCGGCGTCCGGCCCCGACCGGCGGCAAATCGGTCAAACCGTTGATCCAGTCGCTCCCCGCGCGATCAATGTGTTCGATGTCGACACGATGCGCGTGTCCGCCGAACCGACCCCGGCCAACTGGGCATTTTGCACGGATGCTCGACCGAGACTTTCTCTCAGATGGGCGCGCCACAGCAGCAGCCGGGATCGACGCTCGCCAGCGTCGCGGTCTTGCATCGGTACCATCCGTGATGGCCATCCCGCCAACCTCGGGGCGGAGCGGCGACCCGATGCCCGGTTGCGTTGTGGGGATGGAGCGCAACTAGTCGTTTGACCACATGACAAATTCTTGCGAGACCTAGAGGGCGGAGGTTTGTCGCGGACGGGTGCAGGTGGCGGTGGTCGATACCCTTTCTCCAAGCGGTCGGGGGTTGCCCGGAGACAGCGACGAGTCGCTGCGCCAGGCAAAGCTGAGCGACCTCGTCTATGAGCGCATTTTCGAGGCGATCGTCTCGGGCGACTATCCGACGAACGCGCGCCTGCCGTCGGAGGTGGAGCTCGCCGAACGCTACAAGGTCTCGCGTCCTGTGGTGCGCGAGGCGCTCGCCCGGCTGAGGGACGATCAGGTCATCATCTCGCGCCAGGGGTCGGGCAGCTTCGTCCAGCGCCGGCCGGACTCGTCCACGATCGGCTTCGGCCCCCTCGGCAGCATCGCCGACATGCAGCGCTGCTTCGAATTTCGCGAGGCGATCGAGGGCTACACCGCGGGCCTCGCCGCCGAGCGCCGCTCGGAGGAGGACGCGGAGGGGCTCGTCGCGCTGATCGCCGAATTGCGTGAGGCCGTCTCGCGCGGCACGCTCGGCGCGGAGGCCGATTTCCGCTTCCACCTCGCCGTCGCCGACGCCTCGCGCAACCGCTTCCTCATCACCGCGCTCCGCTCGGTCGAGACGCACGCCGCCTTCGGCATCCGCCTCGCCCGCAGCCTCTCCCTCGCACGCCCCCGCGCGCGCCTCCTGGAGGTGCAGGCCGAGCACGAGGAGATCTGCGCCGCGATCCTCGCCGGCAATGCGGATGCGGCGAGCGCGGCGATGCTCGCGCACCTGCGCCAGGCACGCCTGCGCGTCTTCGAGGGATCGGACGGGCTGGAAGGGTAGGCGGGCGGGCGCACCATGAAGGCGCGCCGCTGCACCGGAAGGGCAGTACCCACCACCGCGAGGGAAGGGTGAGGCGCGCCCACGTACCGACAGAGGAAGCGCGCGCAACACGCGGGAAGGCGAGCCGCGCCCACGCGTTGAAAGGATGGAAGCGCAACACGCCGCGAAGGGGGCGCGCACGACCGCGCCGAGAGGGGACGCGCGCGCAACAGCGGCGGAAGGATCAGGGCGGCGCCCATGCACCAAGAGGGCAGGGACGCCGGCGCACCCTAACGAGTACGGGCGGGCGCTCCGCCGCGCCCCGCCCGGCTCAGCGGAAGGCGTTGATGCCCAGCACCTCGCGTCCGATGACGAGGCGGTTGATCTGTGTCGTGCCGTCCGGGATCGTCAGCATGCGCGAATTGCGGAAGTGGCGCTCGACGCCGTTCTCCCGCGCGATGCCCGCCGCGCCATAGACCTGGATCGCGAGGCTCGTGATTCGCTGCACCGATTCCGTCGTGAACGATTTCGCGATCGCGGCCTGCTGGTTGTGCTTGCCGCCTTTGTCGAGGAGCGACAGGGCGCGGTAGACGAGGAGCTGCGAGGCGTCGTGCAGCGTCACCATCTCGGCGATCATGTCCTGCACGAGCTGGTGGCCGGCGATCGGCTTGCCGAAGGCCTTCCGCTCCTTGGCGTAGGCGATCGCGTCGTCGATCGCGGCACGCGAGATGCCGAGCGCGACGAGCGAGATGAACGCGCGCGAGCGCTCGAAACCCTTCATCGATTCGCGCAACCCCTCGCCCGGAGGGCCGAGCCTGTCCTCGTCCGTCACGATCACGCCGTCGAGGAAGATCTGGCCGAGCGACCAGCCATTGAGGCCGAGCTTGTCCACCTCGCGCACCGAGAAATCGTGCTTCTCCCGGTCGAGGAGGAACATGGAGAATTCCTTCTCCCCGGTCCCCACGACGACGATGACGAGGTCGGCGATCGAGGAGTTCGAGATCCACTGCTTCTCGCCATAAAGGCGGTAGGTGTCCCCGTCCTTCTCGGCGCGGGCCGTCATGTTCGGCACGTCCGACCCGGCGCCGGGCTCGCTGATCGCCGAGCAGCCGATCAGCTCACCGGCGAGAAGGCGCGCGAGATACTTCTCTTTCTGGTCCGGCCGGCCGAGCCGCTGGAGCTTCAGCGCCGCCCCCTCGTTGACGAAGCAGAGGCCCGCGAGGTCGGGGCTGACGCGCGCGAGCGCCTCGTAGAGGAGGCCGCTCGTCACGAAATCGAGCCCGAGCCCGCCCTCTTCCTCCGGCACCCAGCCCGTGCCGACGCCATACTGGCCGGTGAGGCCGAGAAGCTCGTGCGCGACGCTCTTCTCGATGTAGGTGTCGCGATAGGGGGCGACCTTCGGGGCGATGTCGCGTTCCAGGAAGCGGTTCCAGGCGTCGAGCGCGAGCGCCTGATCCTCTGACAGATCGAAATTCATCGGGGTCTCAGCTCTCCGTCCGTCTCACTCGCCCCGCCACTCGGGCCGGCGCTTCTCGAAGAAGGCGCGGATGCCCTCCTCGTAGTCGTGCGTGCCTTCGAGCGGGCGGCGCAGCGCGTCGTTGAGGGCGCTGGCGTCGCCCATGCTCATGTCCGCGCCGGCATTGACCATGCGCTTGGCGGCGGCCGCCCCGAGCGGCGAGGAGTTGATCGCGATCTCCTCCGCCATCGCGAGGGCCGCGCCGACATGCTCGCCCGCCGGAACGACGCGCTCCACGATGCCGAGCTCCAGCGCCTCGGGCGCGAGTACATTGCGTGCGGTGAAGAAGAGCTCCTTCGCCCGCGCGCGACCGACGAGGCGCGGGAAGACCACGCCCGCCGATCCGCCCGGATAGGCGCCGAGACGCATTTCCGGCCAGGAGAAGGTCGCGCTTTCCGCCGCGATGCGGATGTCGCAATTGCAGGCAAGCTCGAAGCCGCCGCCGAGGCACCAGCCGGAGATCGCCGCGATCACCGGCTGCGGCAGGCCCCACAGCGTCTCGCACGCCTTGCGGAGCGCGCCGCTCTGGGCCCACTTCTCGTCGGCGTTCATGTCCCGCCGTTCCTTGAGGTCGGTGCCGGCGGAGAAGGACGCTTCGCCCGACCCGGTGATCACGACGACGCGGATATCGCGCCTGAGCGCGATCGCGCTCAGCTCGGCGTTCAGCCGCTCGGCGAGCGCCTTCGAGATGGCGTTGCGCGCGGCGGGACGGTTCAGCGTGAGGAGGACGGTCGTGCCGCGGTCCTCGCGCAGGAGGATGTCCTGTTCGCTCATCGTCAATCCACCCAAGCTCGGACGTTCGTTGCAACGGCGACCACGGTCCCGTCCTGGTTGGTGCAGCGCACGTCCGCGTAGACGCGGCGCTTCTCGGTATCGACCCGCGCGAGCGTGTAGGTCGTCGTGATCGTGTCACCGAAGAAGACGGGACCGACGAAGCGCATCTTGTCGTAGCCGAGGGAGACGGTGCGACCGAGATACATCTGCGCGGAAGCCGCCGACATGAAGCCCGCCATCAGCGTCCCGTGGGCGATGCGGCGGCCATAGCGGCCCCCGCTCATATAGACCTCGTCCACGTGGTTCGGGGAGAAGTCGCCGGTGATCCCGGCATAGAGGTAGACGTCGCTCTCGCTGACGGTCTTCGTGAACTGCGTCGAGGCGCCGATCTCGGGAAGGGCCTTGGTGTATTCGCTCATGGTCTGCTCTCAGCCCGCCGCCTTCACCGGGGCCTTCACCCCTTCGCCGAGCCACTCGGCGAGCACGCTCTCGGTGTCCTGGCCGAGCGCGGGCGGCTCGCGCCAGCCGTCGGTCACTTTGAAGCGCTCGAACTTCATGGCCGACCCGATCATCGGCATCTCGCTGCCATCGGCCTTCGTGGCGTGGACCAGCATGTCGCGCGCGACGGTCTGCGGGTGCTCGAAGACGCGGTCGAGCGTGTTCACCGGCGCGCACGGCACGTTCGCCGCGTCGAGCTTGTCGGCGAGCTCGTCGATCGACCACTTGGCGACTTCGGCGTCGAGGATCTCGTAGAGCGCGTCGCGGTTGACGACGCGGTCCTGCATCGTGTGGAAGCGCGCGTCGGTCGCAATGTCCGGCCGGCCGAGCACCTCGCAGAAGCTCGTGAAGAGGCGCGGCACGGCGGCGCCGATGACGATGTAGCCGTCCGAGCCCTCGAACGCCTTGTAGGGCACGTTGCTGACGTGCTCCGAACCCCATTTGCGGCGAAGCTGCCCGGCGAGGAGCCACTCGGCCCCGGCATCGACGAGATAGGTGACGATGCCCTCGAAGAGACTCGTCTCGACCCGCTGGCCCTTGCCGGTCCGCTCCCGCTCGTAGAGCGCGGTCAGGATCGCGGTCGTGGCATACTGGCCGCACACGAGGTCGAAGGCGGAGGTGCCGAGCTTGATGGGGCTCCCGTCCCGCTCGCCGGTGAGGCTCATATAGCCGCCCTCGGCCTGGATGGTGAGGTCGAAGGCGCCCTTGTCCTTCATCGGTCCGGTCGCCCCCATGCCGGACATCGCGGCATAGACGAGGCGCGGGTTCTCCTTGGAGAGGGCCTCGTAGCCGAGCCCCATCCGATCCATCACGCCGGGGCGGAAATTCTCGACGAGCACGTCGGCCTCGAGCGCGAGCTTGTGGGCGATCTCCCGCTCGTCCTCGTTCTTGGTGTTGAGGACGATCGAGCGCTTGTTCCGGTTGACCGCGATGAAGCCCATGCTCTTGCCGTCATAGAAGGGCGGACCCTGGGTGCGGATCGGGTCGCCCTCGGGCGATTCGATCTTCACGACGTCCGCGCCGAGATCGGCGAGCAGCATGGTGCAGAAGGGCCCCGCAAAAAGCCGCGTGAAATCGACGACCTTGATGCCCTCGAGCGGCTTCTTCGACATTGGCCAGTCTCCCTCTTCCTTCGCCATTTCAGTGAATGGGCAGCGTGCGTTCCTCGACGGCACCATCCTCGCCGAGGCGGAAGGCGATGTGCTGGTGCCATCGTGTGTCGTCCTGGCCGGGATGGTCCCGGCGCTGGTGGGCGCCGCGGCTCTCCTCCCGCCGCAGCGCGGCGCGGATGATGAGCTCGGCGATGAGCGTCATGTTGCGGGCCGAGCGGGCGGCGAGCGCGGCGGCAAGGTCGGGCGTTCCGAGTTCGGCGCTCGCGGCGCGGAGCCGCTCCACCGTCGCAAGGCCCTTGGTGAGGCCGGCTTCGTCCCGGTAGAGGCCGGCGGCCTCGCCCATGGCGGTGCGCAGTTCAGCCTTGATCGCGTCCGCGTGCGTGCCGCGCCCCTCGGCGACCAGGCGCGCGGCGGCAGCCTCGCCCGCCTTCTTGGAGAGCGTGCGGCGCGCGCCGTCGCGCTTCACGGCGGCGGCGGCGCTGCGGCCGACGAGCCAGCCCATCGCCATCGTCTCGCCGCCGCCATTCCCCGCAAGGCGGCTCGCCCCGTGGATGCCGCCCGAGGCCTCGCCGCAGGCGAAGAGGCCGGGGACGCCCGTCGCGCCCGTCTCGTCGATGAAGACGCCGCCCATCTCGCTGTGCGCGGCGGGGCGCACGCGGGGCGGGGTCTTCAGGGGATCGAGACCGGCCGCCCGCAGGCGCTTGCAGTGGGCGACATAGGATTCGACCGTCGCGGCCGGCAGGACGGTCGTGTCGATCACCACCGTGTCGTCCGGGAAGCCGCGCCCTTCGTCGATTTCCTGCTGGATGCACAGCGACATGCGCGCCTTCTCGATGCGCTTTTCGCCGTGCTCGGGGTTGTAGCGGAACATGAAGCGCTCGCCCGCCGCATTGAGGAGCGGGGCGCCGTCGCCGAGCATCGCGGTCGGCATCTCCATGCCGCGCGCACCCTCCGGATAGACGGTGACGAGCGGCTCGAACTGCACGAACTCCATGTCGATGAGGTCCGCGCCCGCCTCGAGCGCGAGGGCGTAGGCGTCGGCGGCGATGTCGACGGGGTAGGTGCTGTCGTCATAGAGGCGGCCGATCCCGCCCATGGCGAGCACAACGGCCTTCGCCTCGACGGCGAGGAAGTCGCCCTTCTTCGCGTCTGCGAGGAGCGCGCCCGCGACCGCCCCGTCCGCCATGATGAGGGAGACGACGCGCCAGCCGGGGAGGGTGTCGACGCTCACCTCCTGCGAGCGGCGGGTGAGGGTGTCGATCACCGCCCGCCCGACGCCCTCGGGGACGAAGACCGAGCGCGGATAGGTGTTGCCGGAGAGGTGGCGCTGGGCAAAGCCCTTGCCGTTGCGCGCGAAGGGCACTCCGAGGCGGACGAGGTCCTCGAAGGAGGCGACCGAGGCGTTCGCGAGCGCCTCGACGAGGCGGCGGTCGCTGAGCTGGTAGCCGCCGGCGATCATGTCCTCGGCGTAGATCGCGGCATTGTCGAGCGGGTCGACGGCCCCGAGGGGGACGTTCGCGCCGATCACATAGGGCGAGGCGCCGCGGGCGAGATAGGCGTGGACGACGCGCGCGCCCGCCTCTCGCGCCGCGACGGCGGCCCGGCAGCCGGCGATGCCGCCGCCGAGCACGAGAATGTCGGTCGAGACCCTTTCGGGCGACGCCGCCAGCCGTTCCCAGTCGCTCATTCGCCGCGTCCAGGCTCCGCCGACGCGGCCGGCACCATGGTCGGCAGCGTGACGGCGCCGATGGCGTAGCGGCTCGCGATGGCCGCGCCGATGCAGCCGATGCCGATGATGTCGGTGACGATGCCGGCCTTGATCAGCATCACCGCGCCGACGACGAGCAGGATCCGCTCATACCAGCGCGCCGCCGACTGGAAGAGGTAGCCCTGCACACCCGCCGCGAGCGACAGGATACCGATGATCGCGGTCGCCGTCGCGAGGATGATCTGGACGAGCGGGCCCTGGAGAATGAGGGCCGGGTTGAAGACCCACAGGAAGGGCAGGATGAAGCCCGCAAGCGCCAGGCGGAAGGCGATGAGGCCTGTTCGCGATGGATCGGCCCCCGCAAGGCCCGCCCCGGCATAGGCCGCGATCGCGACCGGCGGGGTGACGTTCGCCATCACGCCGAAATAGAGGACGAAGAGGTGGGCCGCCATCGGATCGACGCCGAGCTTGACCATCGCCGGCACCACCAGCGTCGCGAGCACGACATAGACGGCCGAGGTCGGCAGACCCATCCCGAGGATGATCGACACGCCCATGGTGAGGACGAGGAGCACCATAAGGTTGCCGCCCGAGAAGTCGATCAGGATGCCCGAAAGGCGGAGCGCGAGGCCCGTCAGCATCAGGACGCCGATGGTGATGCCCGCCGCAGCGCACGCCGCCGCGACCTCGAGCATCCCGAGCCCGCCCTGGCGCAGCGCCGCGAAGAGGCGGCGCCCGCCCATGCGCGTCTCGCTGCGGATCCAGCTCGCCGCGATGACGGCCAACGTCGCGAAGAAAGCGGACTTCACCGGCGTGTAGCGCACGATGACGAGGAGATAGATGAGGAGGGCGAGCGGCGCGATGAGGTGCCAGCCCTCCTTGAAGATCTTCCAGGCGCTCGGCAGCTCGTGCCGCGGAACGCCGCGGATCCCCTGGCGCGCGACCTCGAAATCCACCATCGCGAAGAGGGCGATGAAGTAGAGCGCGGCGGGAAGGGCGGCGGCGACGAGGACGTCCGAATAGGGCCGCCCCATGATCTCGACCATGATGAAGGCGGCCGCGCCCATCACGGGTGGCATGAGCTGCCCGCCTGACGAGGCCGTGGCCTCCACGGCGCCAGCGAAGGCCGGTTTCAGCCCCGCGCGCTTCATGATCGGGATCGTGAAGGTGCCGGTCGCGACGGTGTTCGCGACGGCGCTGCCGTTGATGGTGCCCATCAGCGCGCTGCCGAGGATCGCGACCTTCGCCGGACCGCCCCGGAACCAGGCCAGCGCGGCATAGCTCCAGTCGATGAAGAACTTGCCGGCGCCCGACACGTCGAGGAAGGCGGCGAAGATGATGAAGATCGCGACATAGGTCGCCGACACCTGGAGCGGCGTCCCGGCGATGCCGTTCGTCGTGAGGTAGAGGGTCGCCGCGATGCGCTCGAGGTTGAAGCCGCGGTGGGCGAGGATCATCGGCATGTACGGGCCGACGAAGGCGTAGACGAGGAAGATTGCCGCGAGCAGAGGCAGAGCCCAGCCGACCATGCGCCGCGTCGCTTCGAGGACGAGGACGATGGCGATGACGCCGAAGATGACGGCGATCTCGGCCGGATCGCCCGCGCCGCGGCGGGCGATGTCGAGGAAATTGACGACGGGGTAGGCTGACACCACCACGGACATGGCCGCGAGCGGCAGATCGACGAACCAGCGGATCTTCGCAAAGCGCGAATCCTGCGAGACGCAGGGGCGCGTGAGGAAGATCAGCACCATCGCGAAACCGAGGTGCACATAGACCTGCTGGAGCGTGGAGAGGCTCCCGCGCCAGCTCGTGGTCAGGTGGAAGATCGCGAAGGCGGCGGCGAGGAGGCCGACACACAGCCTCCCCATCCCCACGCGCTTCAATTCGTCAGTCCACATGCGTGAGACGCCAGCCAGGCTCATGTCAGAGGAGCCCCTGCTCCTTGAGGTAGGCCTCGGCCCCCGGATGGAACGGAATCACGCCCTTGATGCCGCGGGTCGCGTTCTCCTTGGTCCAGTCGGCGCCGAGCGCGTGCGTGCTCGTCAGCTCCTCGTTGTTCTCCAGGAGCGCCTTGGTGATGGCGTAGACGGCCTCGTTGCTGAGGCTGTTGTTCGCAATCAGGATCGTGATGACGCCGAAGCTGCCCGCGATATCGTCCGGATGGCCCTTATAGAGGCCGCCGGGGATCGCGACCTTCGCCCAGTAGGGGCGCTCGGCGATCAGCTTGTCGAGCACTTCCGGGTCGGGGTTGAGGAAGACGACGTCCTCGCCCTCGGTGCTGGTGATGTCGGTGACAGAGCCCGTCGGGAAGGACGAGATGATGAGGACGGCGTCGACATTGCCGTCGCGCAGAGCGCCGGGGCCTTCGCCGTGGCCGATATATTCGGGCGTCCAGTCGTCGCCCATCTTGAGGCCGTGCGCCTCGATGATGGTCTGGCCGATATCGTTGCCGATCGAGCCCGCGGCGCCCAGCGAGATGCGCTTGCCCTTGAGGTCGGCGATCGAATTGATGCCGGTGTCCTTCAGGGTGTAGAGCTGCCAGTAGATGCCGTGGCCGGAGGTGACGCCGCCGAAATTGGTAATCTTCTCGTCGAAGGGCGGCTCGCCATTCTGGGCCTTGTAGGCCTCGGCGTTGGTGGCGTAGGCGAGCTCGACCTGATCATTTTTCATCAGGTTGAGGTTGTCGTTCGTGCCGCCGGTGACTTCCGCCGTGATGCCGAGCTGCGGAAATTGCTTGGCGATGATGGCCGCCATCGCGCCGCCGAGCGGATACCACGTGCCGCCGACCGTCGAGGTCGCGAGCGACATGAACTGCTGTTCCGGATCGGCCATCTGCGCGGACGCGCTGCCTGCTCCGCCGATCGCGAAGCCCGAGACCACCGCCGCCAAGACAGCCGCGCGCAGCCTGAAGCCCTTCATGGACTGCATGAACCAGCTCCTCCCTGGAGTTGTAATTTCCGCCGCTTCTCACGGCTTTATCTGATCGACGTCTTCTATGACGCGGGAGGAAGGCTAGAACGCCCCCGGTATACTGTCAAACAAATATGCCAACTTGTTAGACAACTGGATCGGCGCGGATAGTCCGAACCAATCCGGCGGGCGGCGACCGGGGCGCCATCATGCCGCAGTGCCTGGCGCACGCCAACGGCGCCTCGATTGTGGTGCTGCGGCGCGATGACGCGAATCGGTGGGCCGGGCGTGACGTCGCCCCGCGCCGACGGCCGGATCGGGCGCGACCGCGCTGCGCGTTCGACATCGGCACCGCCGCGTTGAAGGATGGAACGCGCCGCGCCGCCGATCGGATCGACCGGCTCGCCACCTCCGCGTGAAAATGAGACGGACCGTTCGATGCCGATCGCCATCACACTGAGACTGGACCCCGGCCTGTCGGCCGCCGTCTCTGGCCTCCAGAAAAACCTCGAGGGGGACGGCATCGCCGAACCCGACCCCGCGACGGCCTACGCCCCGCACGTGACCATCGGCCTCTTCCGCGAAGAAGCGCAGCGCGAACACATCGAGGCCGCGCTCGCAAGCTTGGCGGACGGCCTCGACCCGCCTGCCATCAAGCTCGCGCACCACGGGGTTTTCCCTGGCACGCCGGCGGCCGTCTTCCTGGGCCCCGTCGTCACGGGTGCGCTCCTCGACCTCCACAGCCGGATCCACGCCGCCATTCAGCCGGCGGCCACGGACCTCCACTACGCCGTCGGCAACTGGGTGCCGCACGTGACGCTGTCTCAGAAGGTGGCCGACCCAGGCGCGGCCCTGCGGGCACTCTCCGCCTGCCCATTGCCGCTGCGCGGAGCGGGGATCGCAATCGAGCTTGTCCGGTTCCCGCCCGTCGCGGTGCTGGCGTCTTATCCGCTGAGCGCAGGTGGTACGTAGCCGCGCCGGGCAATGCTCGGCCGTGCGTGGACTTGCCAAGCAATCTTGTCAGAAACCGAGTAGTCCAGCTGCAGGAGGGCTCACTCCGGGTCCATTCTAGAGACGGGAGGTTTCCCGCCTTTCGACCAGAACACGATCAAACGCTTACAGTGGTCGGCGGGATCTCTCCATTCCAGATCCTGAAAGCGCCAACGGCCCCGGAGATCTGGTTTGCGCAAGGCTGCACTTCATGATCGATGACAGGCAACTTGCACAGATGCTCGGCCTTCCCTACGTTCCACAAGACTGGGGCGTCGAATTTGCCGATCCAACCAGAATATCCGAGTTTCTCGAATTCCTGAAAGTCGAGGCTCTGACAACTGGAGCCGAAATTAATTTAATCGAGTTGATCTTAAATTCGATGAACGACGCGCTCGTGGATGGTGTGCGTGACTCTATTGATAAGAATGATATTGATTTCATTTTACGTGCCATGAACCGGCACTCTTATCTGAGTCAGTACTGGCTTGATCTGGCCGGAAATAGCGAGTTTCCGATTGCTTGGCTTCTCGCACGTTCGAGATGAACTCGAGACGGCGCCATTCGCCTGGCGACCAACGACCAACGACCAACGGTCACGAGAGGGGCGCTGCAAAGCCCGGAGACCTGAGCGCAGGTCCGGATCCAATGTCTGGAAAAGATTGGTACGCCCGAGGGGACTCGAACCCCTGACCGTCCGATTAAAAGTCGGATGCTCTACCAGCTGAGCTACAGGCGCGTGACGCGGTGTCGATAACCCGATTTGGGGGCTCGCCTCAACCCGCGCGCTGCGACTTAACGAGGCGATCGATCGCGATCAACGTTTCGACCAGTTCGGGCAGGTCCGTCAAGGGCACCATGTTGGGGCCGTCGGAGGGCGCCCGGTCCGGCGCCTCGTGCGTCTCGATGAAGACGCCGGCGCACCCGGCCGCGACCGCCGCGCGCGCCAGATAGGGCACCATCGTCCGGTCGCCGCCAGACGCGCCGCCGAGCCCGCCAGGGGCCTGCACCGAATGGGTGGCGTCGAAGATCACCGGCCAGCCGGTCTCGGCCATGATGGGCAGCGCCCGCATGTCGGAGACGAGCGTGTTGTAGCCGAAGGACGCACCGCGCTCGGTGAGGAGGATGCGCGAGGCGCCGCCGCCCGCGAGCTTCTCGGCGACGAAGCGCATGTCCCAGGGGGCGAGGAACTGCCCCTTCTTCACGTTCACGGCCGCGCCCGTGGCGGCGGCCGCGAGGAGGAGGTCCGTCTGCCGGCACAGGAAGGCCGGGATCTGGAGGACGTCCACAGCCTCGGCGACGGGGGCGCAGTGGGACGCCTCGTGCACGTCGGTCAGCGTCGGCAGGCCCAGCGTCTCGCGGATCTCGGCGAAGACCGGCAGCGCCTTCTCCATGCCCATCCCGCGCGCGGCGTTCAGCGAGGTGCGGTTCGCCTTGTCGTAGCTCGTCTTGTAGACGAGGCCGACGCCGAGCCTGTCGGCCATCTCCTTCAGCGCCGTCGCCATCTCCAGGGCGTGGGCGCGCGATTCCATCTGGCACGGCCCCGCGATCAGCGCGAGCGGCGCGTCGTTCGCGAAGGTGGCGTTGCCGATGACGACCTTCTGGCTCATCAAACGAGTCTCGATTGGGTGATCGCCGCCTCGACGAAGGACGCGAACAGAGGATGCGGCTCGAACGGGCGCGACTTCAGCTCCGGATGGAACTGGACGCCGATGAACCAGGGATGGTCCGCGAGCTCGATCGTCTCCGGCAGAACCCCGTCGGGCGAAGTGCCGGAGATCACCATCCCCGCCGCCTCCAGCGCCTCGCGATAGGCCATGTTGACCTCGTAGCGGTGGCGGTGGCGCTCGTGGATCACGCTCGAGCCGTAGATGTCGGCGATCTTCGTGCCGGGCTTGAGGTTCGCGGTGTAGGAGCCGAGGCGCATCGTGCCGCCGAGATCGCCGCCCTCGCGCCGCCGCTCCAGTTCGTTGCCCTTCAGCCACTCGGTGAGGAGGCCGACCACGGGCTCGGGCGTCGGTCCGAACTCGGTCGAGCTCGCCGCAGGATAGCCGGCCATGTGCCGCGCCGCCTCGATCACCGCCATCTGCATGCCGAAGCAGATGCCGAAATAGGGGACGTTGTGGTGGCGCGCGAAGCTCGCCGCCGCGATCTTGCCCTCGGAGCCGCGCTCGCCGAAGCCGCCGGGGACGAGGATGCCGTTCACGCCCTCGAGGTGCGCAGCCGGGTTCTCCTTCTCGAAGACCTCCGACTCGATCCAGTCGAGGTTGACGCGCACATTGTTCGCGATCCCGCCATGGGCGAGCGCCTCGATGAGGGACTTATAGGCGTCCTTCAGCTCGGTATATTTGCCGACGATCGCGATCGTGACCTCGCCCTCGGGCGTGCGCACGCGCTTGGAGATCTCGGCCCAGCCGGTGAGTGTCGGGGCGGGGGCGTTCTCGATGCCGAAGCAGGCGAGCACCTCGTCGTCGAGCCCTTCGCGATGGTAGGCGATCGGCACGTCATAGATGGTCGACACGTCGAGCGCGGGGATGACGCTCGTCTCGCGCACCGAGCAGAAGAGGGCGAGCTTGCGCCGCTCGTTCGGCGGGATCGGCCGGTCGCAGCGCACGAGCAGGATGTCGGGCTGGATGCCGATCGAGCGCAGCTCCTTCACCGAGTGCTGGGTCGGCTTCGTCTTCAACTCGCCCGCCGACGCGATGTAGGGCATCAGCGTCAGGTGGATGAAGAGCGTCGCGTTGCGCGGCAACTCGGTCGAGAGCTGGCGGATCGCCTCGAAGAAGGGCAGGCCCTCGATGTCGCCGACCGTGCCGCCGATCTCGACGAGCACGAAATCGAAATCGTCGTTGCCGGACGTGATGAAGGATTTGATCGCGTCGGTGACGTGCGGGATCACCTGGACGGTGCCGCCGAGATAGTCGCCGCGGCGCTCCTTGGCGATGATGTCCTGATAGATGCGGCCGGTGGTGATGTTGTCGTGCCGGTTCGCGGCGCGGCCGGTGAACCGCTCATAGTGGCCGAGATCGAGGTCGGCCTCGGCCCCGTCATCGGTCACGAACACCTCGCCGTGCTGATAGGGGCTCATCGTGCCCGGATCGACGTTGAGGTAGGGATCGAGCTTGCGCAGGCGGACCGAATAGCCACGGGCCTGAAGCAATGCACCGAGAGCGGCCGAGGCGAGCCCCTTGCCAAGGGACGACACCACGCCGCCCGTGATGAAGACGTAGCGCGTCACGACAATCTCATCATCGTGTGGGAGGAGACACCGCTTGCCGGGGCGAGGGGCCCCGGCGCGAAGGTGAGGAGAGGGTCGCGACCGCCGGTCACTCGCCGGTCGGGACTTGAGGGCCGGACGGGGCGGCCGACGAACCCGACGGAGCTGCCGGAACGGCGGGCACGTCGGTCGGCGGGGCCGGGGCGGCGGGCGCCGGCGGCGTCGCCTCGCTCGACGAATCGCGGAGCGTGTTGAGGAGGCCCTCGCCGGTGCCGCGCGTCGACTCGTCGCCGAGCGGGACGGTCGCCGGGGCCACCGCGCCGCCGCTGTCGAGAATCGACGGGGCGCCCTGTTGGGACTTCGCAATCAAGCCCAGGGCCAGCGACGTCACGAAGAATGCCGCTGCAAGAATTGTCGTTGTCCGCGTCAAAAGGTTGGCGCTGCCGCGGGCGGAGAACATCGCGCCGCCACCGCCGCCTCCGATGCCCAGCGCGCCGCCCTCGGAGCGCTGAAGGAGGATCACCGCGATCAAGGCGATCACGATCATCAGGTGGATGACGATGATAACAGTTGTCATTGCAGGGCCTACACAGATCGGTACGACGGGACATCTAGCGATCACGCGCACGAATGTCACCGCCCACGCGTCGCCTTTCCGCGACAAAGCGGCTAGGACGCACCCTCAGTCGCTCCAGGCATTCAGTCCTAGGTCAGCTTCCTCGGGCTAATGGGGACGGCATAAAGGGGCATCGATCGTATGTGCAACTACTGCAGTATCATCGCCGGTGGCAACTACCGTCTCAACGGAATGACGAAAACGGGCACCCCCGTGATCGCCACCTACGAGTTCACGCCCGCCGCCGAGCTGCCGTTCGACCAGTTCATCGCCGACAATGCGCTGAAGAAGGCGGTGCGGCAGGCCGCCGCCCAGGTCGAGGCTGTCGCCGGGATCATCCTCGTCGAGGTCAAGGACGCGGCCGACGCGATGATCTCGATCAGCTACAACACCGATCCGGACGGGATTTCCTGGGCGAACTACCCCTTTAGCAACGCCGCCTACCCGAACTCGTACGGCGAGCTGACGATGAACGACACGTTCGACAGCTTCGCGAAGGGCACGTTCGGCTTCGAGATCCTGCTGCACGAGTTCGGCCACGCGCTCGGCCTCAAGCACCCGTTCGACGACACCCCGAAGCTCGCCCCCAACCTCGACAACACCTCGAACACGGTGATGAGCTACACCGTCTCGGGCGGGCCGAAATCCACCTACCAGCAGCTCGACAAGGAGGCGTTGCGGGCGCTCTACGGTCCGGCGCGCGGGCTCGACGGGGTCTCCGTCTCCTTCAGCGACGCCTCGAGCACGCTGCGCGTCGTCGGCACCAGCGGGACCGACAAGCTGATCGGCGTCAACGACGACAGCAAGATCAGCGGGGCCGGGGGCGCCGACATCCTCTTCGGTCGCGACGGGTATGACCGCCTCGTCGGCGATGGCGGGGACGATGTGCTGAATGGCCTCTGGGGCGACGACACGCTGATCGGCGGACAGGGGAACGATCGCATGCGCGGCGGCGAGCGCGACGACCGCCTCCTCGGCGGCCACGGCGACGACCGCCTCTTCGGCGAGGAGGGGGACGACCAGCTCATCGGCGGCAGCGGGTCGGAGCGGATGTTCGGCGGGCCGGGGCGCGACACATTGTCGGGCGGCGGCGGCAGCGACGAGATGCGCGGCGACAAGGGCGCCGACGTCTTCGCCCTCGACACCGCGCGCGGGACGGACCGGATCATCGACTTCCGCACGGGTCAGGGCGACCGGATCGACGTCTCCAAGCTCGGCTACGACTTTGCAGACATTGTCGCGGCCATGACGCCCGACGGCGCGGACATGGTGATCGACACCGGTGGCGGGCGGGTCGTCATCGTCGGCGGGGCGAACATGGATTTCCACCCCGGCGACTTCATCTTCTAGCCCGGCCCTCCGCCGGGCCGCCGGATTTTCTGGCGCGGCCCTCCGCCGGGCCGCTGAAGGCGATGGCGGCGAGCGGCGACCACGGCCCGCCGCGATAATGCCAAAGCTGAAGCCCCTCGGCCCTCGCGCTGAAGGGCCGGAAGTCCGTCGAAAGGCGCGCGAGGGTCTCGCGCGCATGCTCCGGCGTCACCTTGTTCTGGATGGTGACGTGGGGGCGGAAGCGCTCCCGGTCCTGACGCGTGAGGTGCTCGCGGAAGGCGTCGGCGAGGCCGGCGCGCAGCGCCAGAAGCGCCTCCGAGGCGATGCGGTAGGCGACCCCGCGCCCGAGCGGCATCAGCGCCTCGACGACGACCGGGAAAGGTGGGCGGGCGGCGGCGCGCGCGATTGCGCCGAGCACCATCTCCTCCGCGTCCCCCGGAAGCGCGTGGAAGAGGGTGAGGTGCGCCGGGATCCGGTTCAGCGCCTCGGGAAAGTGCGTCTGCCGCGCCGTTTCGAAGAAGGCCTGGGTCTCCGGGTCGAACTGCAGCGTCACGATGATGGGAGGCTGCGAATCGTGCGGCCCGGTCATCCGCGAGATCGCCACGAACGCTGACGATATTCCTGTTGTGCGGCGAATCCGGGCCGTCTGCCCTCGGCGCGGACCAGAAATGCAGGCACGGGGGAGCTTCTCCCGCCCGGTGCGCGGCGAGAAATCGGCGGGCGAGGGGATTCGATGCGGCTTGCGCGGTCGCAACGCTTGACACAGGGCGTCCAGAATGCCCCATGCGCTCGGTTCCACCCCCTCGTCTGAAGAGATGCACCATGCACCGCTATCGCTCCCACACCTGTGCCGACCTTCGTGCCGACGATGCCGGCTCGAACGTCCGCCTGTCCGGTTGGGTGCACCGCGTCCGTGACCATGGCGGCCTCCTGTTCATCGACCTGCGCGACCATTACGGGATCACGCAGGTCGTCGCCGACCCCGATTCCCCCGCCTTCGCGGCGGCCGAGAAGGTCCGCGCCGAATGGGTGCTGAGGATCGATGGCGAGGTCAAGACGCGCGACACCGCCCAGGTGAACGATCGCCTGCCGACCGGCGCGATCGAGGTTTTCGCGCGCGAGATCGAGGTGCTGAGCCAGGCGCCGGAGCTGCCGCTGCCGATCTTCGGCGAGCCGGACTATCCGGAGGAGACGCGCCTCAAATACCGCTTCCTCGACCTGCGCCGCGAGACGCTCCACAAGGACATCATCAAGCGCAGCCAGATCATCGCCTCGATCCGCCGGCGGATGACGGGTGCCGGCTTCATGGAATTCCAGACGCCGATCCTGACGGCGTCTTCGCCGGAAGGGGCGCGCGACTTCCTGGTTCCCTCGCGCCTCCACCCCGGCAAGTTCTACGCGCTGCCCCAGGCCCCGCAGCAGTTCAAGCAGCTCGTGATGATCGCGGGCTTCGACCGCTACTTCCAGATCGCCCCCTGCTTCCGTGACGAGGACGCGCGCGCCGACCGCTCGCCGGGCGAGTTCTACCAGCTCGATATCGAGATGAGCTTCGTGGAGCAGGAGGACGTGTTCGGCGCGGTCGAGCCGGTCCTGCGCGATCTCTTCGTCGAGTTCGGCGGGGACAAGCCGGTGACCAAGGTGTTCCCGCGCATCCCCTACCACGTCGCCCTCGCCAAGTACGGCTCGGACAAGCCGGACCTGCGCAACCCGATCGAGATGGAAGACGTGACGCCGCATTTCGCGGGCTCGGGCTTCAAGGTCTTCGCCTCGATGATCGAGGCCGACCCGCGCGTGCGCGTCTGGGCCATTCCCGCCCCGACGGGCGGCAGCCGCGCCTTCTGCGACCGGATGAACAACTGGGCGCAGGGCGAGGGCCAGAAGGGGCTCGGCTACATCTTCTGGCGCGAGGGCGAGGCCGAAGGGGCCGGCCCGATCGCAAAGAATATCGGCGCGGAGCGGACCGAGGCGTTGCGCACCCAGCTCGGCCTTGCGGCGGGCGACGCCGTGTTCTTCGTCGCCGGCATCCCGGAGCACTTCATGCGCTTCGCGGGCGAGGCGCGGAACCGCGCGGGCGACGAGCTCGGCCTGTCCAAGAAGGACCAGTTCGCCTTCTGCTGGATCGTCGACTTCCCGATGTTCGAGCGCAACGAGGAGACGGGCGGGATCGACTTCTCGCACAACCCCTTCTCGATGCCTCAGGGCGGCCTCGAGGCGCTGAACTCGATGGACCCGCTCGACATCAAGGCGTTCCAGTACGACATCGTCTGCAACGGCATCGAGCTGTCCTCCGGCGCCATCCGGAACCACAAGGTCGAGATCATGCGCCGCGCGTTCGAGATCGCGGGCTATGACGAATCGGTCCTCCAGGAGAAGTTCGGCGGCATGCTGTCGGCGCTCCAGTACGGCGCCCCGCCGCACGGCGGCATCGCGCCGGGTGTCGATCGCATCGTGATGCTGCTGTGCGGTCGCGAGAACCTGCGCGACGTCACGCTCTTCCCGATGAACCAGCGGGCCGAGGACCTGATGATGGGCGCGCCGTCGACGGTGACGGCCGCGCAGCTCCGCGAGCTGCACCTGCGCCTCAACCTGCCCCAGTAAGACGGGGCGAACCGCAAGATAGGCGGCCGGGGGTCTCCCACCGGCCGCCATGCCGTGCGTGGTCGCCGGTCAGGCCGCGCGGATGTCGGTGAGGAAGCGCTCCACCTCGTCGTTCAGCTTCTCCGAACTCTGATTGAGCGTCCCGGCCGCGCCGAGGAGCTGGGTCGCCGCCGCGCCCGTGTGCTGCGCCGCCTCGCTGACGCGGATCACGTTCGTGCAGACCGCCTCCGTGCCGGTCGCGGCCTGGGTGACGTTGCGCGAGATCTCGCTCGTCGCCGCGCTCTGCTCCTCGACGGCGGCGGAGATCGCGGTGGTGATCTCGTTGATCGAATCGATCGTCGCGCCGATCTTCTCGATCGCCGTCACGGCGTTGCCGGTCGCGCCCTGCATCGTCTCGATCTGGCTCGAAATCTCCTCCGTCGCCTTGCCCGTGCGCTCGGCGAGGCTCTTCACCTCGGCCGCGACGACCGCGAAGCCCTTGCCGGCGTCCCCCGCCCGCGCCGCCTCGATGGTGGCGTTGAGGGCGAGGAGGTTCGTCTGCGCCGCGATATCGGCGATGAGGCTGACCACCTCGCCGATCCGCTCGGACGCGGTCGCGAGGCCCTTGATCGTCCCGTTGGTGCGGACCGCCTCGTCGACCGCCTCCGTCACGATGCTCGCCGCGCGCGTCACCTGGTGGGAGATCTCCTGGAGGGAGGAGTTCATCTCCTCCGTCGCCGAGGCGACCGTCTGCACGTTCGCCGAGGTCTGTTCGGCCGCCGTCGCCGACACCTCCGCCTGCCGGCTCGTCGCCTGCGAGACGTTCAGCATGTCGCCTGCCGTGGTGTTGAGCTGCGTCGCGGAGGACGCCACCGCCTGGAGTGCGGTCGAGACCGACCCCTCGAAGCCCGTGAGGAGGTTCTCCACCGTCGCGAGCCGCTTCTGGCGCCGCGCCTCCGAGGCCTTCTGCTCGGCTTCCAGCTTGATGCGCTGCGCGCTGTTCTCCTTGAACACCTGCACCGCGCGCGCCATCGCACCGATCTCGTCACCCCGCGTTCGCCCGGCGACCTCCACCGAGAGGTCGTTCTCGGCGAGCGCGGTCATGGTCTTCGTGATGCCGGTGATGGAGGCGCCCACGGCGCGGTCGAAATAGAGCGCGACGGAGACGAAGATCGCGACGACGAAACCCAGCGCGGCGATCACGATGATGCGCGACAGGGCATAGGTCGCGTCGCCGGTCTCGTTCGCCTCGGTGCTGCGCAGCATCGTCTCGTTTCGCAGGTCGACGAGGGTGCGCGAGAGATTCTCGTAGGTCGGGTCGGAGGCGAGCAGGATGCGGAAGGCGGCGTCGTTCTCGTTGATGCGCGAGAGGTCCACCATCTCGGTGCTCTCCTTGAAGTAGGTGGCCCATCCTTCCTGGACGCGATCCAGCATCGTCCGCTCCTGGGGGAGGAGATCGTCGTCGGCGATGCGGGACAGGGCGCCGTCGATGTCGGCGGCGAGCGACTTCATCTCCGATTCGGCCCGCTGCATCCGCGGCTTCTCCTCGGACAAGACGTGCGTCGCCTGTGCGATCCGGAAGTTCGCGACGGCCGTCTCGACCATGCTGATCGACTCGATGCGGGGCGCGAAAATGTCCGAAATCAGGCTCGATTGGTCGTTGATCGTGCTCATTCGCTCGATGGAGAAGACCCCGAGCCCCACGGTCAGCACGGCGAGGATCGTCAGGATCACTCGCATTTTCATGCGTAGGCTAATCTCGTTCATATGGCGGTTCCCGCTATTGCGTTCGCTGTCGGCCGGCGCGGCGCGCACACTCTTGCGCGGGTGCGTGGACTTGAAATTGCGGGGGAGGGCCGGGGCTTGTGCCGACCTTGCGGCGCCGTCGAGCCCCGTTCGCCCTGCATTCACCTTCGATCGGTAGTCTGGAGGAAATCGGATCGAGAAGGAGTTCATCGTGCAGGCCGTGAAATGGATCGCTCTGGCGGCGCTCGCCGTGCTGCCCACAATGTCGATGGCGGACGCGTTCTCCGGGCGCACGCAGGGCGTGACGACCGAGTGGTCGTCCGGCGTGACGCTCGCCCAGGCGAGCCGTCCCGAAGTCGTGGACAAGCTGATCAACCAGCGTGAGCGCAACCAGGATCTCGCCGAGTCGCTGCGCCGTTCGCAGCAGGCGCGCGAGCAGCAGGCCCAGCATATCGCCAATCTGGAAGCGCAGGTTCAGCGCCTCGCCGGGGTGATCAAGCTGCGCGACCAGCGCATCTCGGAGCTGACCAATATCGAGACGCAGCTGCGCCGCACGATCGCGATCCGCGACGATCATGTGGCCGATCTCGGCGCCTCGGTCGATCAGCTGCGCACCGCGCTCGCCCGGCGCGACAAGCAGATGAGCGAGCTCGAGGCCATCGTCTTCCAGCAGGAGGACGAGATCGACCGCCTGCAGCGCCAGCTCGAAAATCGCGGCACGCGCCTTGAGGACACCAAGGACCGCGCCCAGCGCCGTGCCGCGCGGATGGAGGAGCTGCGCGGCCTCATCGCCCAGCGTGACCAGCGCATCGCCGATCTTCAGCAGCAGGTCGACCGCCTCCAGGCCCGCCTCGCGCGGTTCCAGTAAACGAAACGCCCGCCCGGCATGACCGGGCGGGCGTCGGATCGTCGAGGAAGGCGCCGCGGGTTCCGCGGCGCCTTTTTTGTCAGCTACATCCGCTCGTCGAACCGCAGGTGTCGCACTTCAGGCACGTGCCGTTGCGCACCAGCGTGAAGTTCCCGCACTCGCCGCACGGATCGCCCTCGAAGCCCTTGAGGCGGGCGATCGCCGCGCGCTCGGCCGCGGTCTCCTTCGGTCCGGTCGTCGCCGGCCGCTCCTCCACCATGACGTCATCCCCCGAGAGGCCGAGAAGGGCCGCGACTTCGGCGCGGATCTCGTCCATCGCCGCCCCGCCGGTGCTCACCGTCTCGAGCGAGGTGGTGCGCACGCTCGTCTCGGTCACGATGGGCCGCGCGGCGGGGGCGGGGCGGGGCGAGGGCGCCTCGGCGAGGGCCTGGGCGGCCTGGCCGGCGGAGACCCGGCTCATGGCGTTCGCGATCACGTCCACCGCCCGCGCCTCGGGGGCGTCGGCCCGGATGAGGCGGAAGCGCTGGCCGCGCACGAGGCCGTGCGAGACCATCTGCGGGGCCGGCTTGTCGCCCGCGACGCCGCGCCCGATCGTGGTGGAGGACCCGACATCCTCCGGCGCCACGTGGGCGAGGTCGTTGCGGCCGAGATAGGAGATCGCGAGCTCGCGGAAGATGTAGTCGAGGATCGAGGTCGCGTTCTTGATCGCCTCGTTGCCCTGGACGAAGCCGGCCGGCTCGAACCGGGTGAAGGTGAAGGCGTCGACGAACTCCTCGAGCGGCACGCCGTACTGGAGGCCGAGCGAGATGGCGATCGCGAAATTGTTCATCATCGCGCGGAAGGCGGCGCCTTCCTTGTGCATGTCGATGAAGATCTCACCGAGGCGCCCGTCGTCGAACTCGCCGGTGCGCAGGTACACCTTGTGGCCGCCGATGATGGCCTTCTGGGTGTAGCCCTTGCGCCGGTCGGGCATCTGCTCGCGCTGGCGGGAGATGACCTCGCGCTCCACCACGCGCTCGACGAGACGCTCGGCGACCTGGGCGGCGCGCTTGGCCGCGGGCTCGGCGATCAGCTCCTCCACCTCATCCTCGTCATCGGAGATGAGCTGGGCCTGGAGCGGCTGGGAGAGCTTCGAGCCGTCGCGATAGAGGGCGTTCGCCTTGATGGCGAGCTTCCACGACAGCTCGTAGGCCGCCGTGCAGTCCTCCACCGTCGCGTCGTTCGGCATGTTGATCGTCTTCGAGATCGCGCCCGAGATGAACGGCTGGGCGGCCGCCATCATGCGGATGTGGCTCTCGACCGAGAGGTACCGCTTGCCGAGGCGGCCGCACGGGTTGGCGCAATCGAACACCGCGAGGTGCTCGGTCTTGAGGTGCGGCGCGCCCTCCAGCGTCATCGCGCCGGCGACGTAGATGTTCGCCTCCTCGATGGCGCCCTTCGAGTAGCCGAGCGCGTTCAGGACGTCGAACTTCGGATCCGCGAGCGCGGCCGCGTCGACACCGAGGACGCGCATCAGCACCTCTTCGCCGATCGTCCACTTGTTGAAGGCGAAGCGGATGTCGAAGGCGCTCTTCACCGCCTCCTCGACGGCCTGGATCGCCGCGGCGGGGAGGCCGCGCTCACCGAGCGTCTCGGCGTTGATGTGCGGCGCGCCCTTCAGCGTGCCGTGGCCGACGGCGTAGTTGATGATCGTCTCGCGGGCGTCGGCATCATAGCCGAGCGCCTCGAGGGCGGCCGGGACCGAGCGGTTGATGATCTTGAAGTACCCGCCGCCGGCGAGCTTCTTGAACTTCACGAGCGCGAAATCGGGCTCGATGCCGGTCGTGTCGCAGTCCATCACGAGGCCGATCGTGCCGGTCGGCGCGATGACGGTCGCCTGGGCGTTACGGAAGCCGTGCTTCTGGCCGAGGGCGAGGGCACGATCCCAGGCCGCACCGGCGCGCTCCACGAGGGTCGCGTCGGGGCAGGAGGCCTTGTCGAGCGGGACGGGGAGGGTCGAGAGGCGCTCATAGCCCTCGCTCTCGCCGTGGGCGGCACGACGGTGGTTGCGGATGACGCGCAGCATCGCGTCCGCATTCTCCTCGTAGCGCACGAAGGCGCCGAGATCGCGGGCCATTTCGGCCGAGGTCGCATAGGCGACGCCGGTCATGATCGCGCTGATCGCGCCGCAGATCGCCCGCCCCTCGGTGGAGTCGTAGGAGATGCCGGAGACCATCAGGAGGCCGCCGATGTTGGCGAAGCCGAGGCCGAGCGTGCGGTAGTCGTAGGAGCGCTGGGCGATCTCGGCCGACGGGAACTGCGCCATCATGACGGAGATCTCGAGGACCATCGTCCACAGCCGCACGGCGTGCTCGAAGAGGTCGACCTCGAACTCGCCGGTCTCGCTGCGGAATTGCAGGAGGTTCAGCGAGGCGAGATTGCACGCCGTGTCGTCGAGGAACATGTACTCCGAGCAGGGGTTCGACGCGTTGATCTCGCCGCCCGCCGGGCACGTGTGCCAGTCGTTGATGGTGGTGTGGAACTGGATGCCGGGATCGGCCGAGGCCCACGCGGCGTGGCCGACGCGCTCCCAGAGGTCACGCGCCTGGAGGGTCTTCGCGACCTTGCCGGTGATGCGCCAGTTGAGGTCCCACGGCTTGTCTTCGGCGACGGCGTTGAGGAAGGCGTCCGTCACGCGCACCGAGTTGTTGGAGTTCTGGCCGGAGACGGTGAGATAGGCCTCCGAATCCCAGTCGGTGTCGAAGGTCGGGAACTCGATCGTCGTGTAGCCCTGGCGCGCGAACTGGACGACGCGGCGGATATAGTTCTCCGGCACCTGCGCCGACTTCGCCGCGCGGATCTCGCGCTTCAGCGCGGGGTTCTTCGCCGGGTCGAAGCAATCGTCGCCCGAGCCCTCGCAATTCACGCACGCCTTCATGACGGCGGTGAGGTGCTTCTTGACGACCTTGGAGCCGGTGACGAGGGAGGCGACCTTCTGCTCCTCGCGCACCTTCCAGTCGATATATTCCTCGATGTCCGGGTGGTCGATGTCGACGACGACCATCTTGGCCGCGCGCCGCGTCGTGCCGCCCGACTTGATGGCGCCGGCCGCGCGGTCGCCGATCTTGAGGAAGCTCATCAGGCCGGAGGACTTGCCGCCACCCGACAGGCGCTCGCCTTCGCCGCGGATCGCGGAGAAGTTGGAGCCGGTGCCCGAGCCGTACTTGAAAAGGCGCGCCTCACGGACCCACAGGTCCATGATGCCGCCCTCGTTCACGAGGTCGTCCGAGACCGACTGGATGAAGCAGGCGTGCGGCTGCGGGTGCTCGTAGGCGCTGTTGGAGCGCACGAGCTCGCCGGAGTCGGGGTCAACATAATAGTGGCCCTGGCTCGGCCCATCGATGCCGTAGGCCCAGTGGAGGCCGGTGTTGAACCATTGCGGCGAGTTGGGCGCCACCTTCTGGGTGGCGAGCATGTAGCGGTTCTCGTCGTAAAAGGCGCGGGCGTCGTCTTCGGTGTCGAAATAGCGCCCCTTCCAGCCCCAATAGGTCCACGCGCCGGCGAGGCGGTCGAACACGGCGCGCGAGTCCGTTTCGCCGACCGTGCGCTCTGCGGCGGGCAGGGCGGCGATCGCCGCCTCGTCGGCGACGGAGCGACGAAGCCAGACGGGAACGCCTTCTTCCTCGACCCGCGTCAGCTTGGCCGGCACGCCCGCCTTGCGGAAATATTTCTGGGCGATGATGTCGGTCGCGACCTGGCTCCAGGACGCCGGCACCATGACATTGTCGAGCCGGAACACGGTCGACCCATCCGGATTGCGGATTTCCGAGACGGCCTTGCGAAATTCGATGCCGTCATAGGGGGACTGACCGTCTGTCGTATAGCGTCGTTCGATCCGCATCTTTCTTCCTTCGCTCGGGGGCTCGCCTGGGGCGCGTTCGAAGGTGCTCGGCTTGGATCGAGGTTGGAAGCGGGGCAAGGCCAGCTTCCTGTGGACCAAAGAGGGTTATCCCCTGAACTCCACACCCCTCCCACACACCACATATGGTGTGCCTGCACCGCTCGACCAACAAGATGCCGCGTTATTCGTTAAGGAGACGTAACCGCGAGGGGCCCCTCGACCCTTCACCGAAACGCCATGGAACGGGTTATATGTACTCTCTTTGTTCTCATTCTGCAAAAAGAGTTTGCGCTTTTTGCGAACTTCATTGTCACACGCGAAATCAGCCCAATTGCACCGATCCGAGGGGCCGAAACGGGCGTCCGGCGCGCGCAGCGGTGTGCTTTCGATCGATGTGAAAAAGGCGCCGGACGGTCCGCGTCCGACGCCTTGGTAAAGGCTGCCCAATGGGTGGGCGGGGTGATGCCCGAAGGGTGGTCAGGCCGCCTTGTCGGCTTTTTCGCCCAGTCCCATCGCCGAAAGGATCTCGGCGCAGGTCTCACTATATCTTGTGGTGTCGATGTTCGAACGGTCCACCCCTTGAAGGGTGCCGAGCCGGTCGTGCCATTCGACCGTCGCCGTCGCCATCGGATTCGGGAGGCCGAGTTCGGCGACCGTGCGGGCAACCTCCTTCATCTCCGCCGCGCGCCGCTTGCCGTGGACGAGGGCGCGCTCCAGCGCGAAGGCGCCGCGCTCGGTGAAGCCGAAGCCGGGGAAGGTCACGTCGAGCGAGGCGATGACGCGCGCATCGACGCCGCTCTTGGTCGCCGACAGGAGAAGCTCGGCGAAGAGCGCCTCCATCCCCTTCATCATGATCGAGCGCACCATCTTCACCGTGGAGGCGGACCCGACATCCCCCTCCACGATGCCGGCGCGCATCGAAAGGCGCTCGATCACCGCCATCGCGTCGCCCGTGTGGGGGCCGGCGATGAGGAGGGGCACCTTGTGGCGCTCGGGATAGATCGGCCCCATCACCGCGACGTCCACATAGCGCGCCCCGGCCGCCTCGATCGCGGCGGAGGAGTTGCGCTTGGTGCCCGGCGAGCAGGAATTGCCGTCGAAGAAGAGGGCGCCCTGGTTCATCAGCGGGGCGGCGGCCTCGGCGGCGATCTGCGCCTGGTCGGCGGTGACGAGGGAGACGACGAGGTCGGCCTCCGCCAGCGCATCCTCGAGGCTCGTCGCGACCTTCGCGCCGCGCGCCTCGATCCGCGCCGCCATCGCCTCGGCCGTCGCCGGATCCGTCAGCTTGATGTCGTACGCGGTGAGGCTCGCATAGGCCCCCTTGTCCCAGCCCTCGGCGAGGGCGCCGCCCGCTTCACCAAATCCCAGCAGCGTAATTTTCAGGCCGTCCATCGTCTCTCCTCTGGCCCGCCGGGACGCTGAATCGCCCCCGGACCTTGAAAACGATCCTTGTCATGTCATCCTGCGGGCAATCCCCGCAACAGACGGGGCATGAGGGAGGACAATCTATGCTTCGTGACGTGGCCACGATCGCGATCGCTGGCGCGGCCTTGCTGGTCGCATCGATGACCGGTCCCGCATCCGCATTCGAGCCCGAGCAGACCGAATGTATCGCGCCGGCAAACCCCGGCGGCGGCTGGGATTTCACCTGCCGCCAGGTCGGAAAGACGCTTCAGGATCTGAAGCTCATCCCCGGCACCATGCAGGTGACCAACCTCACCGGCGGCGGCGGTGGCGTCGCCTTCGCTGAGGTCGTGAACAAGCGTGCCGAGAACAACGATCTTCTTGTCGCAGCCTCGACGGCGACCGCGACGCGCCTTGCCCAGGGCGCTTTCCCGGGCAACACGATGGACCAGGTCCGCTGGGTCGGGTCGGTCGGCGCCGACTATGGCATCATCGCCGTCGCCGCCAATTCGCCGATCGCGACGCTGCCCGAGCTTCTCGACCAGATGAAGGCCGATCCGCGCTCGATCGCGGTCGGCGGCGGCTCGGCCGTCGGCGGGTGGGACCATCTCAAGGTTCTGATCATGGCGCAGGCCGCCGGCATCGAGGACGTGCGCTCGGTGAAATATGTCGCCTTCTCCGGTGGCGGCGAGGCGATCACCCAGCTCCTCGCCGGCTCGCTCCAGGCGTTCTCCGGTGATGCGTCGGAGGCGAAGGGTTTCGTCGATTCGGGGGACATCAAGGTCCTCGCCGTCCTCGCGCCCGAGCGCCTGCCCGGCGACTTCGCCGAATTCGCGACCGCGCGCGAGCAGGGGGTCGACGCGGTCGGCGCCAACTGGCGCGGCTTCTACGCGCCCGGCAAGATGTCGGACGAGGCGTATGATTTCTGGGTGGACTCCGTCCACAAGGTCTACGCCTCCGACGAATGGAAGAGCGTGATGGCCCAGAACGGCCTCGCCCCGCTCGACCTCTCGGGTGACGAGTTCCAGGCCTTCGTCGCGGATTCGATCAGCAACATCGAGAAGATCTCGCGCGAGATCGGCATCATCCAATAGCCCACGCCGGTGGTGGCGGTCCCCGCCACCACCCCAGCCGGAGACACGGGCGATGTCCGATCGCATCCTCGGCGGCATCAGCGTCGCGATCGCCGTCTTCTTCATCTACTCGGCCACCCATCTGCCGCTGCCCTTCATGCAGGACCCGGTGGGCAACAAGACCTTTCCCATCATCATCTGCGTGCTGATGGGGATCAGCGGCATCTATTTCCTGCTGCGGCCCGACCCCGACCCGGAATGGCCCGAGCTCGCGCGCATCGCCGAGATCGGCGCGGCGACGGCCGTCCTCGTCGCCTACGCGCTCCTATTGCCGGAGGTTGGCTTCGTCCTCGCGACGTGGGGCGCCTCGACCTATCTCTCCTGGCGCCTCGGCGCGCATCCGGTCGCGGCCGTCATCGCGGGCGTTCTCATCGCGGTCGGCATCTACGTCATCTTCCGCATGGTGCTGGGGCTCTCCCTCGCCAAGGGACCTTGGGGGTTCTAAGGGATGGACGCGCTCGCATCGCTCGCCGACGGCTTCCTCGTCGCGCTGACATTCCAGAACCTCTTCCTCGCCCTCGTCGGCTGCTTTCTCGGCACCGTCATGGGCGCGCTGCCGGGGCTCGGCCCCTCGAACGGGGTCGCGATCCTGATCCCGCTCGCCTTCACGCTCGGCCTGCCGGCCGCGCCCGCGATGATCCTCCTCACCAGCGTCTATTATGGCGCGATGTATGGCGGGCGGATCTCCTCGATCCTCCTCAACATCCCCGGCGACGAGCCGGCGATGATGACGACGCTCGACGGCTACCCGATGACGAAGAAGGGGCAGGGGGGCGAGGCGCTCGCGATCTCCGGCGTCGCCTCGTTCGTGGGCGCCTTCCTCGCGACCTGGGGCCTCGTCTTCCTCGCCCCGGTCCTCGTCTCGGTCGCGCTCCTCTTCGGGCCGGCCGAATATTTCGCCCTCTACGCGCTCGCCTTCGCGACGCTCGGCGGCATCGCCTCGCGCAACCAGGCGAAATCCCTCTTCGCCGCCTCGCTCGGCCTCCTCATCGGCACGATCGGCCTCGACCCGCAGACGGGCACCCAGCGCTTCACCTTCGGCGAGGTGCACCTTTATGACGGGATCGACTTCCTCGTCGCGATCGTCGGCCTCTTCGCGCTGTCGGAGGTGTTCGTCTTCCTGGAGCACCGGCTCGGCAAGGACGGGCCGACGGAGCGGCCGAAGGTCGGCCGCATCGTGCCGAGCCTCTCGATGATGCGATATTGCACGCCGACGATGCTGCGCACCTCGCTCCTCGGCTTCCTCGCCGGCGTCCTACCGGGGGCGGGGGCCTCGCTCGGCTCCTTCATCGCCTACTCGGTTGAAAAGCGCCTCGTCGACCGCAAGGGCACCTTCGGCACCGGCGATCCGCGCGGCGTCGCGGCGCCGGAGGCCGGCAACAACGCGGCCGCGGGCGGCGCGCTCGTGCCGATGCTGGCGCTCGGCGTGCCGGGCTCGGGCACGACGGCGGTGCTGCTCGCGATGCTGCTCGCCCTCAACGTGACGCCCGGTCCGCTCCTCTTCACAAACAACCCGGACGTCGTGTGGGGCCTCATCGCGGCGCTCTTCATCGGCAACTTCATGCTTCTTGCCATGAACATCCCGATGGTCGGCCTCTTCGTGCGCGTCCTCCTGGTGCCGCCGCGCTATCTGATGCCGGTGGTGGCGATGGTCTCCTTCGTCGGCATCTACGGGATCTCCGGCTCCTCCTTCGACCTCCTCGTCATGATCGTCTTCGGCGTCGCGGGGTGGATCCTGCGCAAGCTCGACGTGCCGCTGGTGCCGGTGATCCTCGGCGTCCTCCTCGGCTCGGAGATGGAGGTGAACCTTCGGCGCGCGCTGACGATCTCGGACGGGGACTGGACCGCGCTCGTCGCCTCGCCGCTCTCGATCATCCTCTGGTCGATCGCCGTCCTCGGCTTCCTCGCCCCGCTCCTCGTCGGCCGGGTGATGCGCCGCCGCCGTCAGGACACGGCCGCCTATGAGGGGGCGGACCCGGACTGAGACGGGCTCGCCGGACGCGGATCAGGATCGTGCAAGGGGACGCTGGCGAAGCGGCGAGAGGACGGTTACATCTCGCCGCATGAACACACTCTCCACCATGCCCGCCGAAGCGGGGTTGAAGCCCGAGATCGCCCGGCGCCGCACCTTCGCGATCATCTCTCACCCGGACGCGGGTAAGACGACGCTGACCGAGAAGCTGCTCCTGTTCGGCGGCGCGATCCACCTCGCCGGCGAGGTCGCGGCGCGCGGCGAGCGGCGCCGCACGCGCTCGGACTGGATGGAGATCGAGAAGAAGCGCGGCATCTCCGTGTCGTCCTCGGTGATGATGTTCGAGCGCGAGGGGATCGTCTTCAACCTCCTCGACACGCCAGGCCACGAGGACTTCTCGGAGGACACCTACCGCACGCTGACCGCGGTCGATTCGGCCGTCATGGTGGTCGACGCCGCGAAGGGCATCGAGGCGCAGACGCTGAAGCTCTTCGAGGTCTGCCGCCTGCGCGACATCCCGATCATGACCTTCGTGAACAAGGTCGACCGGGAAGGGCTCGACCCGTTCGAATTGATGGACGAGATCGCCGACAAGCTGGCGCTCGAGCTCTCGCCGGTCACGTGGCCGGTCGGGATGGGCGGGCAGTTCCACGGCTGTTACAACCTCACCACGAACGCCTTCCACCGCGTGCGCGAGGGGGGCGGCACCGGCTTCGGCAAGACCGAGCATCTCTCGGGCGTCGACGATCCCTCGCTGGAGGGGAAGGTCGAGGCGAGCGTGCTCGCCGAATTCCGCGCGCAGGCAGAACTCGCCGCGGGCGCGATGCCGCCGGTGAACATGGAATCCTACCGCGAGGGGCACCTCTCGCCGGTCTTCTTCGGCTCGGCGCTGCGCGATTTCTGCGTCGCCGACCTTCTCGACGGGCTGTCGGCCTGGGCCCCGCCACCGCGGCCCCAGCCCGCGGGCGACGAGGTGGTCGACCCGAACACCGACGAGGTCAGCGCGATGATCTTCAAGGTCCAGGCGAACATGGACCCGAACCATCGCGACCGGATCGCCTTCGCGCGCATCTGCTCGGGCCGCTTCTCGCGCGGGATGCGGCTCAACCAGGCCGGCTCCGGCAAGAGCTTCGCCGTGACCGCGCCGATCTTCTTCCTCGCGGAGGAGCGCGAGCTCGCCGAGGAGGCGTGGGCCGGCGACATCATCGGCATCCCGAACCACGGCACGCTGCGCGTCGGCGACACGCTCTCCGAGAAGGGCGACATCCGCTACACGGGCCTGCCGCGCTTCGCGCCGGAAATCCTGCGCCGCGTGCGGCTCGGCGATCCGATGAAGACCAAGCAGCTCCGCCGCGCCCTTCAGGACCTCTCCGAGGAAGGTCTCGCCCAGGTCTTCCGCACCCATATGGGCGGCGACCACATCGTCGGCGTCGTCGGCGCGCTCCAGCTCGACGTCATGGCCTCGCGCGTCGCGGCCGAATACAAGGTCAATATCGACTTCGAGCCCGCCCCCTACGCCACCGCCCGCTGGCTCGGCGGTGATCAGAAGGCGATCAAGACCTTCGTAGACACCAACAAGTCGACGGTGGCCGACGATGTCGACGGCGATCCGGTCTATCTCGCCCGCAACATGTGGGAGCTGAACTACGTCAAGGAGCGTAATCCCGATATTCGCTTCCTTGAGACGAAGGAGATGCGCTGAGGCCTGCTCGCGCTAAAGGTGTTGCGCGGCGGCTTCATGCTGTCGCGGACCTCACTTCAAGGTCTGTTCAGCGGCGCAACCTTTGCCTATCTTCATTGGCAGTGGTGTGTGTGTGAAAGGACGGATTCGATGGAATTGCTCCTCACGGCGGCCAGCGTCACGGGCGTCACGGCTCTCGCGGTCCTCATGGCACATCGGTTCCTTGTGGACGCCGCGCGTCGGGAGCCGATCCGTCAGCGCGTCGTCGCGCGGCGGCGCGACGGTTCACAGATCCGGAAGCGGTAGGGCCGTCGTCTCCTTCACGGTGGCGACCACGATGCGCGACTGCACGTCGCTCACGAGGTCGCCATTCAGAAGCCGGTCGCGCAGGAACGCGTCATATTCCTTGATGTCGGTCGTCACGACTTTGATGAGATAGTCGACCGCCCCGGTCACGCGCTCGCACATGATCACCTCCGGCCACCGGGCGACGAGGCGATCGAATTTTTCCATATTCTCCCGGCTGGGCATGCCGAGCTTGACGAACGCGTAGGACGTGAAGCCCAACCCGACCGTTTCACGGTCCAGGGTTGCAACAATGCTCTTGATGACGCCCGCGTCTTTCATGCGCTTGATGCGCCGCCAGCACGGAGTCTGGCTGAGCCCGACAGAGGTTGCGATGTCGCCGACGGAACGCGACGCGTCCTTCTGCATTGCATCTAGGATTCGCAGATCCATGGCGTCGAGGGAGATTTTTTCATCCTGCGCCGACATTTGAGAACCTTTATGCTCAATCGCCCTGAATCATGCCCTAAATAGCATGGAAAATCCACGCGAGATGGAACAATTCTAGGGGTGAGTTGACGACCCGGGAGGGGCGAACGTGACACGCGACGTAAGCTTGAACGACAAGTACGAGCTGGACCGGGGCCGGGTGTACATGACCGGCATCCAGACGCTGATCCGGATCGCCATCGACCAGCGCCGCATCGACCAGAAGGCCGGGTTGAAGACCGCGGCCTTTTTTTCCGGCTATCGCGGCTCGCCGCTCGGTGGGGTCGACCAGGAGCTTGTCCGCAACGCCAAGCGCCTGACCCCGCTCGACATCCATTTCCGCCCCGGCGTCAACGAAGAGCTCGGCGCGCACGCTGTCTGGGGCACCCAGAAGGTCGGCCTCCACGGCAAGGGCTCCGACTATGACGGCGTCGTCGGCATCTGGTACGGCAAGGCGCCCGGCGTCGACCGCGCGGCCGACGCGCTGAAGCAGGCGAACGCCTCCGGCACCGCCGCCCTCGGCGGCGCGCTGGCGCTCTGCGGCGACGACCTCCTCGCCAAATCCTCGATCCTGCCGGCGCAGTCCGAGTTCGTGCTCCAGCACTTCGAGATGCCCTTCTTCAACCCGTGCGACCTGCAGGACGTCCTCGACTACGGCCTCCACGGCATCGCGCTCTCGCGCTACGCGGGCAACTGGACGGGGATCATCTGCGTCGCCGACACGATGGACGCGTCGGGCCTCGTCAATGTCGACCCGGAGCGGCTGAGCTTCGTCCTGCCCGAGGCGAACGACCCGCGCCGCGAGCACGAGATCAACCGGCCGCTCCTTCTCGGCAATCGCCTCGAGACCGAGCGCCTCCTGCGCGACATCCGCCTGCCGGCCGTCAGCGCCTATGTCCGCGCGAACGGGCTCGACCGGGTGACGTTCGGCAGCGAGCGCGCGCGGATCGGCTTCGTCGCGACCGGCAAGGTCTATCGCGACCTCCTGCAGGCCTTCGATCTCCTCGGCATCGACGAGGCGCGCGCCAGGCAGCTCGGCATTGCCGTCTACAAGGTCGCCGTGCCCTGGCCGCTCGACGCCGTCTCCCTGACGCGCTTCGCGCGCGGCAAGGAAAAGATCGTCGTCCTCGAACACAAGCGCGCCTTCATGGAGCCGCAGATCAAGGACGCGCTCTATGGGCTCGCCGAGCCACTGCGCCCGGAGATCTGGGGCAAGCACCGGCCGAATGGCGAGCACTTCCTCTCCGACGTCCTGGAGCTGCGCGCGCAGGACATCGTCCAGGCGCTCCTCAGCGTCGTGCCGGGGGCGGAGGACGACCTCCAGATGCGCGCGGTCGCGATGCAGATGGTGGAGCGCGCGGCCTGGGCCGGCGGTCACGCCGAAGCCGGCCAGCGCACCGCCTATTTCTGCTCGGGCTGCCCGCACTCCACCTCCACGAAGGTGCCCGAGGGGGCGCGCGCGATGCCTGGCATCGGCTGCCACGCGATGACGGAGATCAACGGCAACACGACCGACGGCCAGATCGCCATGGGCGGGGAGGGCGCGCCCTGGGTCGGCCAGTATCTCTTCAGCCGGGACAAGCACGTCTTCGTCAATCTCGGCGACGGGACCTACTATCATTCCGGCATCCTCGCGATCCGCCAGGCGGTCGCGGCGCAGGTGCCGATCACCTACAAGATCCTCTTCAACGACGCCGTCGCGATGACGGGCGGCCAGCCGGTGGACGGTCCGCTCACCGTGCCCGCACTGACGCGCCAGCTCGAAGCGGAGGGCGTCGGCCGGATCGTCGTCGTCTCCGAGCGGCCGGAGCTCTACGAGGGAAGGCGCGATCTCGCGCGCGGCGTCCCCGTCCACCACCGCGACGAGCTCCTTCCCGTGGAGGAGGACCTTGCGACCTTCCCGGGCGTCTCGGCGATCATCTACGACCAGACGTGCGCGGCCGAGAAGCGCCGCCGCCGCAAGAAGGGCGCCTACGAGGACCCGGCGCGCCGCCTCTTCATCAACGAGCGGGTGTGCGAGGGGTGCGGCGACTGCTCGGTGCAGTCGAACTGCATCTCGGTGGAGCCGCTCGCGACCGAGTTCGGCGAGAAGCGGGTCATCAACCAGTCGACCTGCAACAAGGATTATTCGTGCGTGAAGGGCTTCTGCCCGTCCTTCGCGTGGGTCGAGGGTGGGGGCCTGCGCAAGGCCGACACCGTGAAGCTCGACATCGAGGCGCTGGTGGCCGTGCTCCCCGCGCCCGCCGTGCCGGCGCTCACCGGGATGCACAACGTCCTCATCACCGGCATCGGCGGCTTCGGCGTCACGACCGTCGGCGCTGTGCTCGCGATGGCGGGGCACATCGACGGTATCACCGCCTCGACGCTGGACATGACGGGTCTTGCCCAGAAGAACGGGCCGGTCACGAGCCATCTGCGCTTCGCGCCCGCCGACATGGACATCGCGGGTCCGCGCGTGCCGGTCGCCTCGCTCGACGCGATCATCGCCTCCGACATGCTCGTCGCCTGCAACGCGGACTCGCTCTCGCTGCTGTCGCCGGAGCGCACGCTCGCGGTGGCGAACACGAAGGTGCAGCCGACCGCCGAGTTCGTGATGAAGCGCGTCCTGTCCTTCGACGAGATCCGGATGACGAAGACGCTGAAGGAAGGCGCGAAGCGGTTCGTTCCGATCGACGCCGCCCACGTCGCCGAGCAGCTTTTCGGCGACCAGATCTTCATGAACATGATGCTCGTCGGCGTCGCCTATCAGGCCGGCGGCCTGCCGCTCTCGGCCGAGGCGATCGAGCACGCGATCGCGCTGAACGGGGCGGCCGTGAAGCCGAACATCGCCGCCTTCCGCGCGGGCCGCATCATGGCCGCGAACCCCGACGCGATCGTGACCGCCATCGGCGCGCGCCACGAGGTGAAGCCGATGGGCCTCGACGAGCGCATCGCCTTCCTCGCGGACGAGCTCACCGCCTACCAGGACGCCGCCTATGCCGCGCGCTTCACGGACGCGATCGGCCGGCTGCGCGCCGCCGACGAGGCGCACGGGCAGAAGGGCCTGCGCCTCACCGCGCTCGCCGTCGAGAGCCTCTACCGGGTGATGGCCTACAAGGACGAGTACGAGGTCGCACGCCTCTACTCCGACCCCGCCTACTGGGAGAAGCTGAAGGCCGAATTCGAGGATCCGAAGGCGATCCGGCTGATGCTCGCCCCGCCGCTCCTGTCGCGCATCGACCCGGCGACGGGCCGTCCGAAGAAGCGCGCGTTCGGGCCGTGGATCTTCCCGGCACTGCGCGTCCTTTCGCGGATGAAGGGGCTGCGCGGGGGCACCTTCGACCCGTTCGCCCGCACCGCCGAGCGTCGCCACGAGCGCGCCCTCGTCGACATGACATTCGCCGACCTCACGCTCATCGAGGGTGAACTCGGCCACGCGCCTTACGGGCTCCTGTGCGAGCTCGCCCGCATCCCGCAGACGGTGAAGGGGTACGGGCCGGTGAAAGAGGCGAACCGCGAGGCTGCGCTCACCAAGCGCAACGTCCTCCTCGCCCAGCTCTCCGACAAGCCGCCGCTGGCCATGGCCGCCGAATAGGCGGCCATTTCAGACAAAGACCGCCGAATAGGCGGTCATTTCAGACAAAGACCGCCGAATAGGCGGTCATTTCGGACAAAGGCCGCCGAATAGGTGGCCAATCGGCCGAAGTGGCTGCTGTCAGGCGGAGGCCCGCGCCTTCTCCTCGACGACGGCGGACGCGCGCCGCGTGGCGATCCGCCCGGCGATGCGCTGGAAGAGCGCGCGCGCCGGCACCTCGATCCGCCGGTAGGTGAGCCCCGCCAGCGCGATGAGGAGCGCGAGGTAGAGGAGGGTGATCGCGTTGTTGATCACCATCCCGTAGGGCCCGGCGACATCGATCATCGGCAGCATCTTCCCCGGCACGGGCCCGAGAATCTCGAGGCCGCGCCGCCGCTCCACCCCCGTCGCGACGATGAGCATCACGTAGATCAGGAGCGAGTGCAGGAGGTAGATCGAGTAGGACCGCTCGCCGATCGCCTGGAGCCAGGGATGGCGCATGGCGCGCGAGACGATGCCGCCGGTCGACACGGCGAAGACGTAGACGACCGCGCAGAACACCAGCGGGGCGGCGAGCGCCACGGGCGTCGCGCCGTAGACCCAGACGAAGGCGAGCGCCACGCCGAGCGTCGCGATCTCCAGGGCCGAGTGGGCGCCGCCCGACGTCCCGCGCCGGACGAAGAGCTGGTAGGTGAGGCAGCCGCCGGCGAAGCCGTAGACGCAGCGCACGAAGCCGAGCTCCACGAAGGTGTCCATCGTGCCGCCGGCGAAGGCGACCATCGCGAGGCCCGCCGCGACGAAGAGGGCGGCGAAGGCCGGCACCGCCGCCCGGCGCGCGAAGACCACCACCAGCGCGAAGAGCACGCAGACCCAGAACTCGGCGCTGATCGACCAGCTCGGCAGGTTCCATCCGACCCGGCCTGAGAGGCCGAACCCGTCGAGGAAGGCGAGCTGCTGGAAGAGGAGGGACGGCGCGAAATTCTCCGTGAACGGGATCTTCGCGACCGGATCGCCCGGCTGCGGCGCGGTCGCGACCGCAAGCAGCGTCTCGATCGAGAGGAAGCCGAGGAGGACGGTCGCGTGCAGCGGCCACAGCCGCCCGAAGCGGCGCACGATGAACGGGACGATCGAGCGCGCCGTCACGGCGTTCGCGAAGGCGTAGGAGATGACGAAGCCGGACAGGACGAAGAAGAAGTCCACAAACAGGAACGCGTTGCGCACCAGCGGGACGTCATGAAGGCTGCCGACGACGGGGAGATGGAAGAGCGCCACCGTCAGCGCGAAGAGGCCGCGAAAGCTGTCGACGGTGGTGAAGCGGTGTCCTCGCAAGTGCGGCCTTCCTTCCCTTTTGCGACGGGCGCGCGTCGGCATGGCACATCATGCTGGCGCCGGGCCGCGCGTCGCGCCCAGGCTGCGGAAAGCGATGATGGGAGGCGGCCGTCCGTCCCGGCGCGCCGATGCGGCGCAGTCCGGTCGGTGCCTCGATAATGGGCGGAGCGGCGGAATTCAATCCGCCGCTCCGGGTTGCTACCTTAAATCTTCATAAGCCGGGGCCGCAGCGCGAGCCGCGTCAGGCACCACCATAGAGGGACTGCCAGGTGGGGAAGCGGTCGCCCTCGACGGCGCGCGCGTGGAAGATCGCGCGAGAGATCGCGCGGGCCACCGTCGTCGCCGCCGCCGCGCCGAGCGCGATGTGGTCGCGCGGGCCGGCGGGCGCGGGGGCACGCGCGGTGCTGACGGCGAAGAGGGTGTCGCCATCGAGGATCGTGTGGGACGGGAACACGGCGAGCGCCATCCCGTCATGGGCGGTGATCGCGAGGCGCTTCGCCTCGCCGCGCGTCAGGCGCGCGTCGGTCGCGACGAGGCCGATCATCGTGTTGGCGCGCGGCCCGGCCGAGTGCTTCGTGCGCACGGTGGCGAAATCCGCATCCGGCGGCGCGACGAGACCACCGAACTCGCCGTCCACCTCGAACGGGGCGGCGCGGAACCACGGCCCGTTCGCGGCGGTGACCGCGCCGACGGGATTGGCGACGACGATCGCGGCGACCGTCACGTCCCCGATTGTCATCGAGGCCGAGCCGAGCCCGCCCTTGAGGCCGGCGGACATCGCGTTCATGCCCGCGCCGATGGTGCCGAGTGTGCGGTCCGGCGCGCCGTCGAGCGCGGCCGCGACGCTCGCCGCGCCGAGGGCACGATAGTCGGGGCGGGGGCCTGAAAGGTCGAAGATGATCGCGCCCGGCACGATCGGCACCTTGTGGATCCCGACCGCGAAGCCCCGCCCGCGTTCTGCCAGCGCGAGCTGCACACCGTCCGCCGCCGCGAGCCCGAAGGCGGAGCCGCCCGAGAGGCACACCGCGTCGACCGGCGCGCCGAGCGCCTCGGGCTGGAGCGCGTCGGTCTCGCGCGTGCCGGGGGCGCCGCCGTGGACGGCGACGCCGCAGACGGCCGGCTCGTCCATCACGATCGTGGTGACGCCGCTGCGGGCGGCGGCGTCCGATGCGTGCCCGACCCGGAGGCCGGGAACGTCGAGGAGGTGGCTCACTTCCGGGCGCTGATTTCGAGATTGAGGAGGGACGGGATCATCTGCGGCCCCATCATGACCGCGCCCATGAGCTGGGCCATCGAGACCGGGCTCGCCGGCGAGGCCTTGAGGCTCAGCGTGCCCGGCGCGTCGAGGAAGGTCTTCGCCGCGTCGACGACCGATTGCGTGAAGGACGGGGCGTTCAGGATCGAGAGCGCGTCCGGGATGGTCGCGACGAGGGCCTGCGTCACCGCCTCGCGCGGCGCGTTGGAGTTCGCGGCGAGCTGGTCGATCACGCGGGGGGTGAGGCCGGCATCGGTGTAGGCGAGCGAGAGGTCGGCGATCGTGACCGACTGGAGCAGCGGCAGGAGCTGGCCGATATCGGTGATGCCGGCCTGGAGACTGGCGACGGTGTTCGCCGTGAGGCCGCTGAGGTCGCTCGTCAGCGTCAAGGTGCCGAGATCGTCGATCGCGACGCGCACGTCGCTGATTTCGGCGCGGCCGGTGTCGGCCTGCCAGCGGCCGGACGCGGTGAAGTCGATCGACATCGCATCATAGCCGAGGGCGCGCATCTGGCTCGCGGCCGGCTCCTCCCAGAGGCCGACATCGAAGCCGAGCCCCTCGATCGCGACGCTCCCGCCGGCGCCCTTCGAAAGGTCCCGCTCCTCGATCGTCGCGATCATGGAGGCGATGGTGACGAGGTCGCCGCTCTCCGCGCGCGCCTCGACATTCTCGACGGCGACGCGGTCGAACGTGCCGAAGAGGCTCGTCAGCCCCTCGCCGCCCTCGGCGATCGGATAGCGCGCGCCGGAGATGACGACGCGGCCGACGGTGGAGGGGGACGGGCTGTTCTCGTCGGCGACGGAGGTGTTCTCGTAGACGATCTCGTCGGCGACGAGCTCGTTGTCGGCGTTGACGATGCCGTTCACGATCCGCGCGCGGGCGATCGTCATCGGCGCGCCGCTGTTGGTGCCGACGCCGCGAATCGATTCCAGGATCGTCGCGCCGTCGCCCCGGCTGACATTGCCGACGGTCACATCCCGATAGCCGCTGCGCTCCAGCGTGTTGAGGAGCGCATCGGCGACGATGTTCCCCGTCGGATCGAAGGCGAGGGCTGGCAGCGGCGCGAGGATCAGCGCGACGGCGGACGCGAGACGGACAAGACGCATGGAACGGGCTCCCGGATACACGCAGGATCAAGGCGAGGTCACGGCGCGACCATAACGATGCCATCGGTGAAAAGCACGCTTGCCGCGAACCGACGAATGCGAGAACACGCCCCTATCCCCGTCAATGGCGGCGGGCACGGTGTGTCGAAACGAGGGGAGCCAGCCTTGAATTCACGATCTCTCGCGGTGGTTCTGGCGGCGGGGCAGGGGACGCGGATGCGCTCCCGGCTGCCGAAGGTGATGCACCCGGTCGGCGGCCTGCCGATGATCTCGCACGTCCTGAACGCGGTGGAGAGGGCGGGGATCGGGCGGACCGCCCTCGTCGTCGGGCGCGAGGCGCCGTGGGCGGAAGGGGCGCGCGGCAACGCGAGCCTCCACGTCCAGTCCGAGCCGCGCGGCACCGCACACGCCGTCCTCGCCGCGAAGGCGGCCTTCGACGAGGGGATCGATTCCGTCATCGTCCTCTTCGGCGACAATCCGCTGATCGAGGCGGAGACGATCGACAGCGTGCTTGCCCGCGTCCATGGCGGGGCCGACATCGCGATCCTCGCCTTCGAGACCGACGCGCCGACGGGCTATGGCCGCGTCCTCCTCGACGACAACGGCCACGTCGCCGCGATCCGCGAGGAGCGGGATGCGAGCGAGGCCGAGCGCGCGGTGCGCCTCTGCAATTCCGGCATCATGGCGATCCGCGCGGGCGAGCCGCTCGCCGCGCTCGACACGATCGAGGCGAACAATTCGAAGGCCGAGTTCTACCTCACCGACCTCGTCGAGATCGGCCACGCGCGCGGCTTCAACATCGTGTGGCAGCGCGCGCCGCACGCCGAAGTGATGGGCGTCAACGACCGCGCCCAGCTCGCCGAGGCGGAGGCCGAGTTCCAGCGCCGCGCGCGGGCGAAGGCGCTCCAGGGCGCAACGCTCCTCGCGCCCGAGACGGTGTTCTTCAGCCACGACACGGTGATCGGCGAGGACGTGACGATCGAGCCGAACGTCGTCTTCGGCCCCGGTGTCGTCGTCGATGACGGGGTGACCATCCGCGCCTTCTCCCACATCGAGGGCGCGGTGATCTCGCCGGGCGCCGTCGTCGGCCCCTATGCGCGGCTGCGGCCCGGCACGTCGATCGGGCCGAAGGTGCGGATCGGCAATTTCGTGGAGGTGAAGAATTCCGCGCTCGCCACCGGCGCGAAGGTCAATCACCTCTCCTATGTGGGCGACGCGAATGTCGGCGCGGGGGCCAATATCGGCGCCGGGACGATCACCTGCAACTATGACGGCAAGAAGAAGTTCCGAACCGATATCGGGGAGGGCGCGTTCATTGGTTCGAACAGTGCGCTCGTCGCGCCCGTCGCGATCGGGGACCGTGCCTATGTGGGCACGGGCAGCGTGATCACCGAGGACGTCCCGGCCGATGCGCTCGCGATCGCCCGTGGCCGCCAGGTGAACAAGCCCGACCGGTCGCCCGCGAAGCCCGACGTGCCGCACGCTGAGGAAGGAGGCGACCATGCTGAGGGAGAGGATGGAGCTGGTTCTGAAGCGGATGTTCGCGGCACAAGCCCGTGAACCCGATCCGGACCGGATGAACTCGTTCGAACGCAGCGAGGCGCTGGGGGCGATGCAGCCCTCCGGCGCGGCGATGGAATCGGAGTTCGCGGAGGATTCGGAGTTCGCCCGCGAGGAGGCGCGCTACGCGATGGATCGCGGCGACCACCCGCCGGTCGAGGAGCACGCCGAGGCGCCCGACGTCGCGCTCGACGCGAACATCCCGGACGGGAGCTATCTGCAGTCGGAGCCGGTCGACGATTCGGACTTCGCACGCGAGGAGATCGCCTTCGCCAACCCCCACGAGGCGCCGCGCAGCGAGCTTGTCGACGACAGCAAGGAGGCGCGCCTCGCCGCGATCCGCGCGAACGAGCCCGCGCCGAAGCGAAAGCCCGACCCGAAGGACTGACGGCCGCCTGCGCTGGGCGATGGGTCAGCGCTTGGCGCGGCGGGGAATTGACTCGAGCCCGCCGAGCCAATCGAGCGCGGAGCGGCTCCAGATCTGCGCCACAGGCACGAGGTCGGCTCGCTGGGTGCAGGTGCCGAGCCGGAGGCTGTAGACCTTCGGCTCCTCGCCTTCGGACGCGGCATGGATCGGCGAGCCGCAATTCGGGCAGAAGGTCTGGAGGCGGCGCGCGCCGCTGTCGGCGATCTTGACGTAGGTCTTCAATTCGCCCGAGCGCAGCCAGAAGCCCCCGGGCCTCGTCAGCGCGACGGTGCGGAACGCGCTGCCGGAGAGCGCCTGACAGTCGCTGCAATGGCAGATCATCACGGCGTCGGGGTCGATCTCCGCCTCGTAGGTGATCTGCCCGCAATGGCACCGGCCGTCGACTTTCATCGGATCCACTCCCGCGCACCGCGCGAGAAGGCTAGCACATTCTCCGCGTGCCTCGGCGCGACGGCTCTTAACCCTCATGCGACGCGAAGCGTAACGGCATGTGAAAGAAGCTTGCGCAAAGATGGGCTAGGACGCTCGTGGGCGGACCGTTGCGCCGGTGGCGCGGACGGGGCCGCACGAGAGGGACCCCCGCGTGTGCTGCGGGGCGATGTGACGGGAGAGGCCGAGTATGTGTGGGATCGTCGGTGTCATTGGCCAGCGGGATGCGGCCCCGCTCCTGCTCGATGCGCTGAAGCGGCTCGAATATCGCGGCTACGATTCGGCCGGCATCGCGACGGTGAACGGCGAGGGGGCGATGGCGCGGCTGCGCTCGCCAGGCAAGCTGCGCAACCTCGAAAAGCGGCTCGACGTGGTGCCGCTGCCGGGCGGCACCGGCATCGGCCACACGCGCTGGGCGACCCACGGCGCGCCGACCGAGGCGAACGCCCATCCGCACCTCGCTGCCCCCGTCGCGGTCGTCCACAACGGCATCATCGAGAATTTTCGTGAGCTGCGCGCCAAGCTGAAGGCGGCGGGCGCGACGCTCACCTCCGACACCGACACCGAGACGATCGCCCACCTGATGGCCCACCGCCTCGCCAGCGGCGAGGAGATGAAGGCCGCGCTGCTCGGCACGCTCGGCGAGCTCGAGGGGGCCTACGCGCTCGCCTTCGCCTTCGAGGGGCAGCCCCAGCTCCTCGCCGCCGCGCGCTCCGGCAGCCCGCTCGCGATCGGCCTTGCCGATGACAGCGTGATGATCGGCTCGGATGCGATCGCGCTCGCCCCCTTCTGCGACCGGATCATCTATCTCGACGATGGCGACATCGCGCTCCTGACGCCCTCGAAGGTCGAGATCTTCGACAAGACGGGCGCGCCCGTCGACCGGCCCGCCGTCGCCGTCCCCGTGCAGATCTCACTCGCCGAGAAGGGCAATTACCGCCACTTCATGGCCAAGGAGATCCACGAGCAGCCCGAGGTCATCGCCCGCACGATCGGCCACTATCTCGATATCGGCGAGGGGACGATCCGCGACAGCGCGGTCGGCCTCGACTTCGCGGACTATCGCCGCGTCTCCATCACCGCCTGCGGCACGGCCTTCTATGCCGGCCTCGTCGCGCGGCACTGGTTCGAGCAGATCGCGCGCCTGCCGGTCGACCTCGATGTCGCCTCCGAGTTCCGCTACCGCGCCCAGAATTTCCCGCGCGACGAGCTTGCCCTCTTCGTCTCCCAGTCGGGCGAGACGGCCGACACGCTCGCGAGCCTGCGCGTGTGCCGCGCGGCGGGGCAGACCATCGCGACCGTCGTCAACGTGCCGACCTCGACGATGGCGCGCGAGACCGATGTCGCGCTCCCGACGCTTGCGGGACCGGAGATCGGCGTCGCCTCCACGAAGGCCTTCACCTGCCAGCTCGCGACGCTCGCCGCCCTCGCGGTGAAGGCGGGGATCGACCGCGGCACGGTGAGCGCGGAGGAGGCGCGCGCCTATGTCGACGCCCTCGTCGAAGCGCCGCGCCTCGTCGCCGACACGCTGCACGTGGAGCCGCAACTGGAGCGCATCGCCCGCATCGTCGCGCCCGCGACGACGGCCCTCTTCATGGGTCGCGGCGCGTCCTATCCGGTGGCGCTCGAAGGGGCGTTGAAATTGAAGGAGCTCAGCTACATCCACGCCGAGGGCTACGCCGCGGGCGAATTGAAGCACGGGCCGATCGCGCTGGTGGACGACAGCGTTCCGGTGGTGGTGGTCGCGCCTTTTGACGATCTTTTCGCCAAGACGGTCTCCAACATGCAGGAGGTCGCGGCGCGGGGCGGGCGAATCATCGGCGTGACGGACGCGCGGGGGGCGGAGGCGATGGCCGGGACGGCGGAGGAGATCATCGTGGTGCCGGATGCGCCGGCCTTCATTCACCCATTGGTGATGACGATCCCGCTCCAGCTTCTCGCCTATCATGCCGCCATCACCAACGGCACGGACGTCGACCAGCCCCGCAACCTCGCGAAATCGGTCACCGTCGAATAAGGGCCCTTCAACATCGTCGCCGGGGCTCTCTAGTATAGTGGCCCCGCGGGTGAGAGTATGAGTGTATGGACGAGGACAGAATCGAGGGGAAGGTTGGGCGCCGGCGCGGTCTGTTGAACCGACTCCGGAATTATTTGCTCACCGGCATCATCGTCGCCGCCCCGCTCACGATTACCGTCTACCTGACCGCCTCGATGATCAATTGGGTCGACAACCGGGTGAAGCCGTGGATTCCGCCACGCTGGAACCCGGAAAGCTACCTGCCGTTCCCGCTGCCGGGCATCGGCGTCGTCATCGCGGTCATCGTCCTCATCCTGCTCGGCTTCTTCACGGCGAACATCTTCGGTCGCACGATCATCGCGATCGGGGAGGCGATCCTCAACCGGATGCCACTCATCCGGAACGTCTATGCCGCGCTGAAGCAGATCTTCGAGACGGCGCTGTCGGAGCGCAGCCGCACCTTCCGCACCGCCGGGCTCGTGGAATATCCCCGCCGCGGCCTCTGGGCGATCGTCTTCATCGCCACCGACGCGACGGGCGAGATCAGCCACCGCCTGCCGCACGAGGACGATGCGATCTCCGTCTTCCTGCCGACGACACCGAACCCGACCTCGGGCTTCCTGCTCTTCGTGCCGCGAAAGGACGTGCTGGTGCTCGACATGTCGGTGGAGGACGCGGCCAAGCTCGTCATCTCCGCCGGCCTCATCACGCCGGTCTGGCCCGCGCGGGCACGGGCGAAGGCGGTGCTGAGCGCGAACGAGAGGCCAGGTTATGGCGCGATGGAGGTGCCGGTGCGTGGCCGCCTCATCGACGAGCCGGAGGAGGCTCCGCCCATCGATCCGGCGGCCCCGGTCGAGCCGGCCGAGCCGCGCTGAGGGCCCGTCCCGGCTCCATTCGATCCATCGACCGGCCGATCAGTTGCCGATCGCGTCGCAGCGGCGCAGCAGCAGCATGGCGTCATTTCCGGTGCGCACGCGGTGCTGGCACACATCCTCATGCTGCCGGTAGCGCTGGCGCGGCGGGTAGTGGGTGAGCCGCTCGATGCGCTGGATCGAGGGGGCGTCGTTGCCGTTGGCGCCGTCCGAGCCGCCGCGATCGTTGCCGCGGGCGAGCGCCGTGCCGGCCGTCGCGGCCGTGAGGGCGATGATGGCGGCGGTGAGAAGGGTCTTCGACATGGGTGTTCTCCATCGGTTTGAGCGTTGCCTTCGCCGGGAACTGTCGGGGGACTTCCTCGCCCCGCTTGCGTCGTCGCCGGCTTGTGTGGAGAACGCACCGCTGTAGGAGTTATTCCGGCCTTGCCGTCACGACATGAAAGTTCTGCGATGACCGACCTTGGTGCGCACGATCCGCGGCGCTCGTTCCAGGCGATGATCCTGGCGCTCCAGTCCTTCTGGGCCGAGCGCGGCTGCGCCATCCTGCAGCCCTACGACATGGAGGTCGGCGCGGGCACATTTCACCCGGCGACGACGCTGCGCGCCCTCGGGCCCCGCCCCTGGCGCGCGGCCTATGTGCAGCCCTCGCGCCGCCCGTCGGACGGGCGCTATGGCGAGAACCCGAACCGCCTCCAGCATTATTATCAGTTCCAGGTCATCCTGAAGCCGAACCCGCCCGACCTCCAGTCGCTCTACCTCGCGAGCCTTGCCGCCATCGGCATCGACCTGTCGGTCCACGATGTCCGCTTCGTGGAGGACGACTGGGAGAGCCCGACGCTCGGCGCATGGGGTCTCGGCTGGGAGTGCTGGTGCGACGGGATGGAGGTCTCGCAATTCACCTACTTCCAGCAGGTGTGCGGGATCGACTGCCGCCCGGTCTCGGGCGAGCTCACCTACGGCCTCGAGCGCCTCGCGATGTACGTCCAGGGCGTCGAGAACGTCTACGACCTCGTCTACGTGCCGGAGACGGCGGCCGGGCGTGCCGTGCGCTATGGCGAGGTCTTCCTCCAGGCCGAGCAGGAATATTCGGCGCATAATTTCGAGCACGCCAACACCGAGATGCTGCTGCGCCACTTCCGTGACGCGGAGGCCGAGTGCCACGCGCTGCTGGCGGCGGGGGCGCCGTCGACCGAGGGCGGGCGCCATCACCAGGTGCTCCCTGCCTATGACCAGACGATTAAGGCCTCCCACATCTTCAACCTCCTCGACGCGCGCGGCGTGATCTCGGTGACGGAGCGGCAGGGCTATATCGGCCGCGTGCGCGCGCTCGCGAAGGCGTGCGGCGAGGCTTATCTTCAGACCGAGGGCGGCGGCTATGCCGACGCAGCCGAGGCGTCGGAGGCGTCAGCGGCGGCCTGAGGGCAGCCCTGCGGCAAAAAAGAGCGGACTGGCGTCTCCCACAGCGCCAGCCCGCCCTAGACGGCGCGCAGCGAGGGGGAAGCGCGCCGAGAGCGGCCCCGCGCGCAGCCAGGAATGGCGGGATGGCGCGCGCGAGAGAGGTCGCTCATCCCATAAACGTTCTCAGAGGCAGGAAAATTCCCCTCTGTTTTCAGCTTCCCACCGCGAGGCAACCACGCGTTAAGGAGCACCGTGATTAGAATGGCGGGCACTCACGGATCCCCTTGATGCCCACGCGCCACCGACGCCGCTCACGTTTCGCCTTCTTGATCCTGCCGCTCCTGTTCTGTTCGATCGCCTTTTATTTCGGCTGGCAGAGCACGCGAGGGGATTTTAGTCAGACAGGCCGCGAGGCGCTGAAGGCCGAACGCCATGCGCGCGAGACCGAGCTCGTCCTCCTCGTCGCCCGGCGCAAGGACCTCGAAGCGGCGGTCGCGCGGCTGCGCACCGACGCGCTCGATGCCGACCTCCTCGACGAGCGGGCGCGCGCCAAGCTCAACATGGCCCACCCCAACGAGATCGTGATCCTGCACGGGCTGCGCCGCGAATCGCCGCCGGCCTTCGCCGCCCACGGCCAATAGCCGCAATCCTATCGGACCCGCCGGCGTCCCGCCGCGCCCGGCCTTCGCGCTTTTCGCTCGCCCCGGCGCACGCCGCGCCCTAAAAATCCATCCGTTTCACGGATGTGTGCCGGCTCGCGCACGGACCGGCCCGCGTGTTGCGACAATCGGCGCGCGCGGGGCGGGCGCGCCGGCGGATCGGGCGGACGGAATGCCAAAATGGTTCGGCCTCGCGCGGCCTGTCGCATCTGCGACAGAGTGGCTGCGGCAACGGATCGGACGATCCGCGCAACCCGTGCCGTCCCAGGCGCCGGGCGCGGACGGCGCACCGCCCGGCGACGCGCCCGCTGAACCGATTGCATGCCTGCCATCACCGGCCGGGCGTGCTCTTGCCTTTTCTCAGGCCCCACAGCGCGATAGGTTGCGGGAAACAGACCACGGGACAGAAGCGATGATCGAGGAAAGCGCCGTTGTCGAAGCGGACGAAAGTATCGACGTAAAGACGCCGGTCGTGACGCGCTTCTCGGCCGACGAGTATCGTCGGGCCTACGAGGAGATGCTTCTGATCCGCCGGTTCGAGGAAAAGGCCGGCCAGCTCTACGGCATGGGCCTCATCGGCGGCTTCTGCCACCTCTATATCGGCCAGGAAGCGGTCGTCGTCGGCGCCCAGATGGCGATGCAGGACGGTGACCAGGTCATCACCGGCTATCGCGACCACGGCCACATGCTCGCCACCGGCATGGACCCGAAGGGCGTGATGGCCGAGCTCACCGGGCGCGCCACCGGCTATTCCAAGGGCAAGGGCGGCTCGATGCACATGTTCTCCGTGGAGAAGAATTTCTACGGCGGGCACGGCATCGTGGGCGCGCAGGTCTCCCTCGGCACCGGCATCGCCTTCGCCAACCGCTATCGCGAGAACGGGGCCGTCGCGCTCACCTATTTCGGCGACGGCGCGGCGAACCAGGGCCAAGTCTATGAGAGCTTCAACATGGCGAAGCTCTGGTCGCTCCCGGTGGTCTACGTCATCGAGAACAACAAATACGGCATGGGGACGAGCATCGAGCGCGCCTCCTCCACCACGAACCTCTCCCAGCGCGGCCGCTCCTTCGACATTCCGGGCGAGCAGGTCGACGGGATGGAGGTCGAGAAGGTGCATGCCGCCGTCGCCAAGGCGCTCGACCATGCCCGTTCCGGCAAGGGCCCCTTCATCCTCGAAATGCTGACCTACCGCTATCGCGGCCACTCGATGTCCGACCCTGCGAAATACCGCACGCGCGACGAGGTCAACGAGGTGCGCCAGAAGCACGACCCGATCGAGCACGTGCGCGAGATCCTGGTGAAGACGCACAAGATGTCCGAGGACGACATCAAGACGATCGACAAGCGCGTGCGCGAGGAGGTCAACGCCGCGGCCGAGTTCGCCCAGTCCGAGCCCGAGCCCGCGCCCGAGGAGTTGTGGACGGACATCGTCCGGTAACCGCGCCGCAGCCGACGCCTGACGACCGGAGCCGCCCCGTCCGGGTGCGATCCGGGCCATCGATGGGACCATCTGCGATTTGAAACGCCGGGGCGGAGCCCCAAGGGAGACTGGACGACCCAATGCCCACCGAAATCCTGATGCCCGCTCTTTCCCCGACGATGGAAGAGGGCAAACTCGCCAAGTGGCTGAAGGCCGTGGGCGATGATGTTGCCGCCGGCGACGTGATCGCCGAAATCGAGACCGACAAGGCGACGATGGAGGTCGAGGCGGTCGACGAGGGCAAGCTCGGCAAGATCCTCGTCCCCGAGGGGACCGAGGGGGTCGCCGTGAACACCCCGATCGCGGTCCTCCTCGCCGAGGGCGAGAGCGAGGCCGACATCGGCGCCGCCGCCGCGCCCGCCCCGAAAGCGCCGCCAGCCGAAGACCCCAAACCCGCGCCCCAGACGAGCCCCACCGGCAGCCTCGATGCGGACGCCCCACGCGCGCCGGCCGCGCCCCGCTCCGGACCCGGCCCCGCCGAGATGCCGGACGACCAGCCCGACGAGCCCGACTTCCCCGCCGGCACCGAAACAAAGCAGATGACCGTGCGCGAGGCCCTTCGCGACGCGATGGCCGAGGAGATGCGGCGCGACGGCGATGTGTTCCTGATGGGCGAGGAGGTCGCCGAGTATCAGGGCGCCTACAAGGTGTCCCAGGGCCTCCTCGAGGAGTTCGGCGCGCGCCGCGTGATCGACACCCCGATCACCGAGCACGGCTTCACCGGCGTCGGCGTCGGCGCGGGCTTTGCGGGCCTGAAGCCGATCGTGGAGTTCATGACCTTCAACTTCGCCATGCAGGCGATCGACCAGATCATCAACTCAGCCGCCAAGACGCACTACATGTCCGGCGGCTTCATCAAGTGCTCGATCGTCTTCCGCGGCCCGAACGGCGCGGCCGCCCGCGTCGCCGCCCAGCACAGCCAGGACTATGCCGCCTGGTACGCCCACGTCCCCGGCCACCGCGTCTTCCAGCCCTATTCGGCGGTGGACGCGAAGGGGCTCCTGAAGGCCGCGATCCGCGATCCGAACCCCTGCATCTTCCTGGAGAACGAGATTCTCTACGGGCAGAGCTTCGACGTGCCGGTGGCCGACGATTTCGTCCTGCCGATCGGCAAGGCGAAGGTGGAGAAGAAGGGCAAGGACGTCACGATCGTCTCCTTCGGCATCGGCATGACCTACGCGATGAAGGCCGCGCAGGAGCTCGCCGGGATGGGGATCGACGCGGAGGTGATCAACCTGCGCACCCTGCGCCCGCTCGACATCGACACGGTGATCAAGTCGGTCCGCAAGACGAACCGCTGCGTGACGGTCGAGGAGGCGTTCCCGACCTGCTCGATCTCCTCCGAAATCGGCTACCAGCTGATGGAGAAGGCGTTCGACTTCCTGGACGCCCCGGTCCTGCGCGTCACCGGCAAGGACGTCCCGATGCCCTACGCCGCCAACCTCGAAAAGCTCGCCCTGCCGAGCGTCGCCGAGGTGATCGACGCGGTGAAGGTGGTGACTTACACCGCCTGAAGGGGGGGGGTCTGGCCGGGCGTCGCGCATCTTTGAGGCGATGCGACGCCCGCCGCGCCGGGTGCAAACCGGTGGGACGCGCGGCGGCGGAATGCGCGACGGCGGGATCAATGATCACGTCGCGCGTTCAGGCTTGAGGGACGTTTGCCCCACACCTCGCCAAGAGTACCCGAGGCGACGGCGCACGGTTTGTTACACTGCTGCGCGTTTCGGCGACGGCAGTGGCTTCGGGTGCGCGGGACGGCGACAAGGACGGCATCGGTCGAGTTGATCGCCAGCATGGCGGCATCGAGCGGCAATCAATATCGGTGACACCGCCCTCACTGAGAGCCTGGCCGACACCCGTTCATGGCCGCTCCCTCTGGAGGTGCGTCCTGCTTCGCTCCTCCCGAGGAGACGGACTTTGGCCTGGGGGGCGCAGCATTGGAGCGCTGCGACATGTCCGATGCAAACTGGCAGGATGCCCGGCGGGGTGATCGACGATCGCGCGCACGCGTTCCGACATGATGGACGATTGACGTCACACCTCGCTGAGAGTGCGTGAGGCGACCGCCCACGGGCTCTGACACTGCTGCGCGATTCGGCGACAGCGGTGACGTCGGGTGCGCGGGTCGGAGGCAAGGACGGCATCGGTGTTGGTTGATCGCCAGCACGGCGGCATCGAGCGGCAAGCCATGTCGGAGGCTTCGCCGTTGCTCGGCCTGGCCGACAACAACTCATGGCGGCTCATTGCGGCGCACGCCCTGCTCCGCACTGCCCGGCGCTGATCGAGCATATCGTTCTCCAGCTTTCAGTCCGCGAGCGACTAGGGCCGAGCATTTTTGCGCCATTCGGCGTGGCGCTCTTGGCGTTCACTGGAAAATTGCAGACAATCGAAGACGAAGCCGTCCTCTCCCGGAAGAGTGTCCCTGATCTCCTGAACGTTTTGCCCTTCGCGGAGGCGTTGAATGATCTCTAGCGCGCGATCGGCGCGCCTCCCGATTGCCAAAATTCATTGCTGAGTGGGTTCTTGAACCGAAGTTCCTGATTGGTTGATCGGACCTGAACCGAGCGTAAGAAGTCCTTGAACCGTTCTTCGGATGTCCTCGCTCCCCATCTGATGACCGAAACGCGTACATAGAGGTTCAGATCCAGCATGCATGTCGCGAGGCCGTTTGCGACCGGCTCATCATAGATGCCCGCGCTGCCAACGTATTCGACGAACGATCGGCGGCAGTCTGGAATGATATCATCGGCAAGTTGTACGACAATCGGCGTTAAGCTCTCGACCTCACGACCAAGTTCACGAAGGCAGTACGCACCGAAGAGCCGATCACCCGATTTTTCCGATGCGATCAGTGCGACCAAGGCGTCTATATCTACACCGTGACGCCAACGATTAATAACAATCTGCGTCGCATCGTATATATATTCATTGCCTATGCTGAGATCTCGCGCCCCTGACACGAGATCGTGTGTCGTAGAATTCAAAAATTAGGATCATCCATCGATTATCGTCTATCAATATTTCTTCGTATGAGAAATTTTTCCACTTATCGAGCTCGTTACTCGCTGAAGACTCCTCTCCTTTTCCCTCTTGCACGCAGTTTCCAGCCGAGATCTCACTCGACGGCGAATGGACTCTCGCCGCCCAGGAAGAAGACCCGGGCCCGTTCACAATACACGCAAAACTCAGTGCAGGGACGGGACCAGTCTGCTCATCGAAACTCCTCCAACCGTCGCGCGGCGTAGGTCGCGATATGCGTCGCGCCATTCAGTGATTCGCGGCGGCGGAGCATGAGGAGGTCGGCCTGCGGGGCGGGGCGGGGTGGCTCCGGCTTCGGCATGGTGGTGGCGACGTCGCTTGTGGGGCGGATCGTGCGGCCTTCGCGGCGGCCGTAGAGGACGTAGTGGACGAAGGGGGGGATGTCGGCGCCGGCGACGTCGGGGTTGATCGCGACATAGCCGGCGGACGAGAACCAGGGGGTTGGGTCGCGGCCCTCCTTCCAGCCGAGCCGCACATAGTGCTCGGCCGGGGTCAGCGGTGAGGTGCGCGCCTCGGCGACCTTGGCGCGGTAGTAGGTGTCGTCGAAGAGCGGGGCGATGGCGGCGGTCCATCCCTGCGCCGGGTCGGGGCACGGCGTGGCGGCGCTCGCCGCAGGCACGGCGGTGTGGGGCGGCGCTGCAACGGCGCGTTCGGCGGCATCGTGCGCCGCGGGTTGAGCGGCGCGCGCAAGGGGGCGGGCGGGGGGCTCGGCCAGCGGCTCCGTCCGGGCGATCGCCGTGCGCGGGCGGGGGGCCGGCATCGCGCGGCGCGCGCCCGCAAAGGGGGCGGGTCGGCGCAAGGTGAAGCGCAGGGCCGCCCATCGCACCATGCTGATCGCGTCGCTCATGACGCCTCGCTCCGCGAGGGCGCGTCGCCGGTGCGAGGCGGTGGGCGTTTTAAGCGTTTGTCCACCGCAATGCCTCCCCATTCGGGTGGAACCGCCGCCGATAGATGCCGGACGCCCTGCCTTCCTCCGATGAGACCCGCTTCGCAATCGTCACGACCTGCCATTGGGGTGATCCGAGACGCCCCGGTCGAAACGCGCCACGGTTCTCGATCCGCTCGCCGGCCACCGACTCGAATTCGATGCTTGCGTCGCACAATGCTGTCCAAGCTGACATCGCGGCCGACGACCGTGGTCGGGAACGCTCGCAACCGGTGCGGCCGCGGCTTTCGCCACGCGCTGTCGGAGCCGCGATGCCTGCCCGATCGGGCGGAACACGCCGCCGGCACATGCCACGCGCCTTGTCTTCCGCCGATGAGACGGTCTCCGCCAGCGTCGAGAACCGCCATGCGGACATTCCGACACGCCCCGGTCGCAACGCGCCGCGATTCTCGCCTCGCGCGCCAGCCGGCGCTGCGCGGTCGATGCTTGCGCCGGAAAACGCCATCCGCGCCGACAGCGCGGCCATCGACCGTGGCCCGGCCCGCTCGCCCCCGGTGTTTCCGCGGCCTCCGCCACGCACTGCGCATGGAGCCCGCCGTGTCGGCGGTGCCCAGCACGCGGGGCCGATTGTTCCGTGCCGCATGTCCGTCCCGCCGCTCATCCTGGACCGCCCTGTGGTTCACGCCATTCGCCGGGGCCTCGCCAGTATGCTGGCGGGGGTGGCTGGGGTGGGGCTTGCGTCGGGGTCGCGCGGTCCTCTGGGGCGGCGAGGCCCTGGAAGACGGGGGCGGCGCGGTAGGCGTGGAGGCGCTCGATCGCGGCCGCTACGGGGGCGGCGTGGGCGCCTGCCGCCGCTTCGGCTGTGAAATCCTCGATGGCGGCCGGAGTGAGGGGGCCGTCGAGCCGGGTGCCGGGGAAGGCGTCGAAGAACTCGTCGAGCGCGGTGCCGGCCTGGTGGAGGACGGGGATGCCGGCCGCGATCGCCTGGAGGGTGCGGACCGAGGTCGCGTGGACGCGCTCGTCGTTGAGCGGTGTCCAGTCGATAAAGGCGGCGGTGCGGGCGAGGAGCTCGGCATAGCTCAGGGCCGAGAGGTTCCAGAGAGGGGTGACGTTCGGGGCAGCGAGGAGGCGGCGGTGCGCCTCGGCGTGAGGCTCGTCGTCGGCGACGGGGGGGCTGATCATCGCGGCCGCAATGTCGGTCCGGCGCGTGAGGAGATCGGCCATCGCCTCGAAGAGCGGGGCGCTGTCGGTCCAGCGCTGCGGCTTGCCGCCGAAGACGAGGAGCCGCCGGGGCCAGTTGGACGGGGGCGCGGGCGGCGGGGCGAGGCAGCAGGTGCGCGCCGGGCGCGTGCCGATATCGCCGGCGAAGAGGCGCATCGAGCGCGGGCCGTTGACGAGGATGCGGTCGGCGAGCGTCAGCATCCGCGCGTGGTTGCGGCGGTGCGCCTCGATCGTGTCCAGTGCGGCGCCGGCGAGCGTCAGCTCTTTTTCGCGCGGGGCGAGGATGTCGTAGACGACGCGGTGGCGGGGGGCGGCGATCTCCGCCTCGCGCGCGAACTCGGCCTGCGTGAAGACGAAGGTGGCAGGGGCCGTCCGCGCCGCGTAGGCGGGGAAGGCGGCGGCGGGAATGATGGTCGTGTCCGCGCGGGCGGAGGCGAGCACGAAGGCGCCCCGCTCGTGCCGCAGGAGGTTGTAGCGCTCCAGGAAGAGGAGGAAGACAACCTCGTCGAAATGGCGCCTGGCGTGGTGGGCGAGCTGGGCGGCGCGCAGGCCCGGCGCGCGCACGCCCCAGCCGAAATGCGCCGGCACCATGTTCGCGACGATGACGCAGCGGCGCTTCATCGGATGAACTCCCCATAGGCGCAGCCGAGGCTGACCCCGTCGACATCGCCGAAATGCACGACCTCGTGGAGGGCGAAGGGTTCGGCGCGGGCCGTCGCGAGGGCGCCGAGCGCGTGGTCGACCGGGACGCCGGCGGGGAGGGCGAAGGGGGCGACCACCACGGTCGACTGCCGCAATGCGAGGGCGCCGAGCGCTTCGGCATCGTCCGCCGCGAGGAGGACGAGGGTGGGCGTGAGGCCGGCGAAATGGGGCGACAGGTCGACGCGGACCATGCTCTCGGTGCGCATCAGAAGCGTCGCGAGGGGGGCGGCCGCGCCGAGCGGGCGCCAGAATTGCTGCGTGCGGGGGAGGGCGAGGGCGGCGGTCCGCCGCGCGATCTCGGTGTGGCCCGCCTTCGACAGCGCGCCGAAGGGGGAAAGGCCGGGCGGAACGCGCGCGGCACCGCCGAGGCCGATCCATGCGGCGGGCGTCGCGACGCGGGCGGCGTGCAGCGCGCTCAGCCCGACATCGCCGAAGGCGCACCCGTCGGCGCACCAGACACCGTCGGCGGGCGTCGCGATCACCGTGCGCGCGCGGACGAGGCGGGTGAGGGCGGCGACATCTCCCGCCGTGCGCACGAGGAAGAGGGTCGGGCGGGCGGCAAGCAGCGGGAAGACCGTTGCCGGCAGCGCGCCGGGGTCGGCGATGACGAAGGCGCCGATGCCAGGGGCGAAGAGGGCGGCCGGATCGGTGCTCCAGGCGATGCCGGGGGCGTCGACCGGCGGTGGCGCGCCCGCCGCATGGTGCCCGGCGAGGGTCAGCGCCGCTTCGGGCGCGTCCTGCGCTGGCGGGTCGAGGATCGCCGTGTCCGCCATCAGGCGCACCACGCCATGGAGGACGGCGGGTCCTTCGCCGCGAGGAGGGCGCTCCAGACCCTGTCGGCGACGGTGGTCAGCGGGTCGGGGAGGCGGATCGCGGGGTCCGGCTCGGCGCGCAGGAGGCCGGGCTCGAAGGTCGCCGCCAGGGGGTGGGCGGCCAGCGGCAGGCCGAATCGGGCCGCAAGGTCCCCCGCGACCGAGGCGTCCGGCGGGAGGCGTCCCATCTCCACCGTGTGGACGCGGCCCGGAACGGCGCGCATCAGGCGCAGGACCGGCAGCATGTGGCTGATCCAGGAGCGCAGGATCCGCGCGGGGTCCGCCGCCACCTGCATGTGCATGTGGGCGAGCGGATGGTCGGTCCCCGCGCGCACCGTGTCGAGCGCACGGCGAATCATCGAATCGATGCTCGACGCATAGTGGCGCAGGCACACGAGAAAATGCGCGTCGGACAGGATCGTGCGCCACAGATCCAGGAAGAGGCAGGCGCGCGGGTCCTTGAAGCCCCAGCACGCGTGCTCGGCGTCGCGCGCGGCGACGGCGGCCAGGATATCCTGGCGGATCGCGCCGCTGATCATCGGGACGAAGGGGTCGGGCGCGAGCCAGCGCTCGCCATTGTCGCGCAGGATCCGGTCGTGCAGGGCGACGAAGATCCGATCCTCGAAATGGCCGCGGGGGTTGGAGGCCTTCACGCCCAGAAGGTCGACCCCGATGAAGAGGCCGCAATGGGCAAGGTGCTGCGTCAGCGCCGACGTTCCGCTGCGGTGATATCCGACGACGACGAGCTGCACGGCCGCCCCTCAACTCAAAATGGCTTCAAACTCAACCTTAACGTGATTACGATGGGGATTGCACGCGAAAATTCGGGCACCGTCGCACGCGCGTAGCAGAAATCGCCGCGCCTTTGGCCGCTAGGGGCGTGATCCTATTGTCCCCTCAGCGGTGCTTTGTTATGGGCCGTGCGCACCGCACCGCCTGCGCCCCCCGCATCGCACCGTGCGACTTTCGCCATCCCCGCGAATTTCTCTGAAGAGGCTCTCATGGCACGTCACGCGCTCATCACCGGCATCACCGGGCAGGACGGCGCCTATCTCGCGAAGAATTTGCTGGAGAAGGGCTACGTCGTGTGGGGGCTGGTGCGCCGGTCGAGCCATTTCGGGATCGCCGATCATCGCCTGCGCTGGCTGGGGATCGAGAAGGACGTGCGCTATTGCGACGCGAATCTCACCGACCTGTCGAGCCTGATCCGGGCGGTCGAGATGGCGAAGCCGGACGAGGCCTACAATCTCGGCGCGCAGAGCTACGTGGCCTCCTCCTGGCAGCAGCCGATCCTCACCTCGAACGTGACGGGCGTCGGCGCGGCGAACGTGCTCGAGGCGATCCGCATCGTCTCGCCGTCGACGCGCTTCTACCAGGCGTCCTCCTCGGAGATGTTCGGGCTCATCCAGGAGGCCCATCAGAGCGAGAAGACCCCGTTCTATCCGCGCTCGCCCTATGGCGTTGCCAAGCTCTTCGCCCACTGGATGACGGTGAACTATCGCGAGAGCTTCAATCTCCACGCCTCCTCGGGCATTCTCTTCAACCATGAGAGCCCGCTGCGCGGCATCGAGTTCGTCACGCGCAAGGTCACGGACGGCGTCGCGCGCATCAAGCTCGGCCTCGCGAACGAGCTTCGCCTCGGCAACATCGACGCCAAGCGCGACTGGGGCCATGCGCGCGACTATGTCGAGGCGATGTGGCTGATGCTGCAGCAGGACAAGCCGGACGACTACGTGGTCGCGACCGGCAAGACGACCTCGGTGCGCGACATGGTCAAGATCGCGTTCGAGTATGTGCAGATGAACATGGACGACCACCTCGTGATCGATCCGGAGCTGTTCCGTCCGGCGGAGGTCGACATCCTTCTCGGCGACGCGTCGAAGGCGCGGGCCGCCCTCGGCTGGGAGCCGAAGACCGGGCTCGAGGACATGATCCGCGAGATGGTCGACGCCGATATCGAACGGCACATGCGCGCCTGAGAGCTTTTGCCGCGAGGATGAGGATGACAGCGTGATCGACGGCCCGATTCTCCTGACTGGCGCCGCGGGCTTCGTCGCGCCTTATCTCGTTCCGCGGCTGGAGGCGGCGTTTCCGGACCGGGATCTCGTCGGAGTGGTCCGGCTACCGCCCGCGCCCGATGGCGGCTTCGCGGTCGAGCTGACCAATCCGGAGCCGACGGCCGCGCTGGTGCGCACGGTGCGCCCGGCGCTGATCGTCCACCTCGCCGCCCACTCCTCGGTCGCCAAGGCAAACCGCGCGCCGAGCAATGTCTGGCGCGACAATCGCGACGGGTCCTACTGGCTCGCGAAGGCGGTGGCGAATTTCGCGCCCGAATCGACGGTCTTCCTCGCCTCCACGGCCGAGGTCTATGGCTCGAACCTCAAGCACGGGCCGGCCGACGAGACGACCGAGCCCCTGCCGCACGGCCCTTATGCATGCTCCAAGCTCGCCTCGGAGTACGTGTTCCAGGCGATCCTGCCGGCGGCGAGCCAGCTCATCGCCGCGCGGCCCTTCAACCACACCGGCCGCGGGCAGATGGAGACCTTCGTCGTCGCCTCCTTCGCGGCCCAGCTCGCGCGGATCGAGGCGGGCCTCGTGCCGCCGGTCATCCGGGTCGGCAATCTCGACGCCGAGCGCGACTTCCTCGACGTGCGCGACGTCGCCGATTCCTATGTCGGCATCATCAAGGCGGCGCCGCGGCTGCCGAAGCGCGCGGTCGTCAATGTCGCGCGAGGCGAGGCCGTGTCGATCCGCGAGATCCTCGAGATGCTCCGCTCGCTCGTGAAGGTGGACGTGAAGATCGAGATCGACCCGTCGCGGCTTCGCCCGAACGAGATCCCGGTCGCGACCGCGTCCACCAAGCTCCTCGCATCGCTGATGGACTGGCCGCCCAAGCGCCAGCTCATCGACACGCTGAAGGATGTGCTGGACGATCAGCGCGCAAAGCTGAAGGTTGCCGTACCGGGTTGATCGGCGGCTCGAATGCCTTTGAACAATACACTGCGTTGGCGCTATGCGACGGTGAGCACGTCCACGACCGGACGAGGCGCTATCCTGTCGCGTGGACGCGAAAGAGGGGGCCGTCATGGCTGACGAGCAGACGATGGACATTGAGACGGCCGAGCCGGATGCCCCGGACGTGATCCAGAAGATCCCGTCGCCGCGCTTCAATTTCCACGTCGACCGCTTCACCTCCTCGGAGATCGCAGGCTGGGTCGCCGACACGCACGACATGTCGCGCGGCCTCACCGTGGAATTCCTCGTCGACGGCATGGCGATCGGGGTGGCGAAGGCCGACCTCGTGCGCGCCGATGTCGAGCGGTCCGGACGCGGCCCGCGCGTGTGCGGCTTCTCGTGGAGCGTGCCGAAGGCGGTCTCGCGCGCCGCGGCGAAGAGCGAGCGGCAGATCGATGTCGCGGTGCTCGGCTCGGGCGGCGAGAAGGAGATCCTCGCGAGCCTCACGCTGCGCAAGGACCCGACGATCACCACCTCGATCAGCGACGCGATGCGCACGACGCTGGATTCGGCCGCCGTCGCCGTCGCCGTCACCGCGCTCGAGACCGGCTCGATCCGCCCGGACCGGCGCGAGCCCGCGCGCTATCCGCTGCACGAGCGCATGTTCTCCTTCGCCGGCTCGCGCGGCGGGGATGAACGGCGCGCGATGTCGCCCTATCTCGACTTCACCCACAAGCGGCTGCGCAAGGACGAGACGCACCCGCTCGACGGGTCCGAGGCGGCCAAGAACGCCTATCTGCGCTGGTATATCGACCATTATGGCGGCAATCGCCGCCCGCTGCGCGTGCCGCTCGGCGCGGACGAGATCGCCTATCTCAACCATCCGGTGCCGATGGTCGGGCTCGAATACAAGGTCTCCCGCGCCTCGCTCTCCTACGCGATGACGGTGGGGGCGGGGGCGAAGCTCCTCCCGATCGTTGACCGGGAGAGCTACGAGGCCTTCCTCGTCTGGTGGTGCACCGAGCACGCGCCGGGCCTCAACATGGAGGACTGCCTCGTCCCGAACTACTATGTCGAGGCGCTGCGGCGGATGCCGCTGAACTTCATGGGCCACAGCTTCGCGCCGTCGGCCTTCATGATGCACCGCTACAACCGGGACAAGCGCTTCCAGATCCTCGACATCCACAACGAAGCAGACCGCATCCTGATGCACGTCTGGCTGCTCCTCGAGGGCGTGTCCGCGCCGGGGATCATCCGCTTCCTGCCGGCGAAGAACGTGAAGGCGCTCCTCGAAGGGGCGCCCGGCGAGACGCTGTTCGACCGCGTCCTCGCCTCGCTGCGCAGCGAGGGGTCGGGCATCGCCGACATGCTGAACGCGGACCGCTTCGTCGACCTCCTGTGGCAGCTCGGCTTCGACATCACGCGCGGCCGCTTCCTGTTCTTCGACGCCAAGGGCAACCGCTTCGAGGCCGCGCGCTACCCGGCCGCCTCCACCCCGGCGAGCGAGCGGGTCGGCCTCCAGGTGATCGGCCCGTTCGAGAAGTCGTCCGGCCTCGGCCAGGCCTCGCGCCTCTCCGCCGAGACGATCAAGCGCACGCGCCACAAGGCGAACTACGTGAATTTCGGGCTCGACAACCCGGCTCCGGTCGGGATGAACAGCGCGATGGACGGGGCGCTTCCGCCGCAGCCGGCGCGGGTGAACCTCATCCACCTCAACGGCGAGACGGTGCCGATCGCGCTCGCCTACATGAACGACGTCTTCAACGGCGCCTACAATATCGGCTACTTCTTCTGGGAGCTGTCGACCCCGGCGCGCACCCAGTTCCTCTCGATCGGCCTCCTCGACGAGATCTGGGTCGCGACCGATTATGGCGTCGACATCTACACCTCGGCGACCGACAAGCCGGTGACGAGCGTCGGCATGGCCGTGGAGCCGGTGCCCGATCCCGGCTACGCGGCGGCGCGCGCCTATCTCGCCGAGCGCCTGCCGGTCGGGCCGAACACGTTCGTGTTCATGGCGACTTTCGATTCCTTCTCCTTCCTGGAGCGCAAGAACCCGCACGGCCTCGTCGAGGCCTTCTGCGAGGCGTTCGGGCCGGACGAGGACGTTCTCCTCGTCCTCAAGACGCACAATCGCGACTTCGTGGCCGACCGCCACCAGGCGATGCGCTGGGAGCGGATCGTGGAGATCGCGGCGGAAGATCCGCGGATCGTCATCCTCAACGAGACGATGCGCTATGAAGACCTCATGAAGCTGAAGCGCGGGGTGGACTGCTACGTCTCGCTCCACCGTTCGGAAGGCTGGGGCTTCGGTCTCATCGAGGCAATGGCGCTCGGGACCCCGGTGCTCACGACCGGCTATTCGGGCAACATGGACTTCACGAAGCCCGACAATGCCTGGCTCGTCGATTACGACCTCGTGGAGCCGGCGCCGAACGAGTACATCTTCGTCGATCGCGGGCAGGTCTGGGCCGATCCGAAGCGTGAGAGCGCGGTCGCGCAGCTTCGCGCCGTGCGCAGCAACGATGCCGAGCGCCGGGCGCGGGCCGAGCGCGCGCTCGCATATGTCGACGAGAATTTCTCGCTGGATGCCCAGGCGCGCAAATATGAAGCCCGGCTCGACGCCATCATGGCCTCACTCGACAAGGCCTGACGCATGACGGCAGCGCGGACACATCCTCCGCGCCGTGCGGGGGCGGTCTTCGCACTGTCCGCGACGCTGCTGGTCTGCGCCAGCGCGTCCCTCGACGCACAGACGGGCGCCGAAATCGTGATCCCGCCGCCGAGCGCGGCGATCGTTCCCCAGGTGGGGGCGGTCGAGGTTGCCCCCGCCGGGCCGGACGGGGTTCCGGGCCCGGCGCGCGGTCTCGCAGACCCGGTCCCGCCCGTGATCGGGCCCGACGGCCGCCCCGCGAACGACCCCGGCCTCGGTCTCGCCCCGCGCGCCGACACGCCGATCGTGCCCGTCCCCGGCGCGCCGGACGTCGCCCGCGCCGTGCCGATGCCGCCGACCGATTCGCCGCCACCGCTCTCGGCCGTCGCGCCGCCCGCGCCGGGGGGCGAGGCCGCGCCCGCCGCCGCCGGCGGAGCCGCGTCGACGCCGTCTGTGTCGCTCATCATCACCGAGCGCATCCTGCCGCGCGCCGGGCGGCTCGCAGAATCCTCGCTGACGCTCCAGAACTCGGTCGTGCGCTATTGCGTGTCGCAGACCGGAAGCGCGCGGCGGGAGCTGACGCGCTCCTTCCAGCTCACCATCCGCGACGCGGCAGCCCTCATCCCGCTCGCGTTCGGCAGTCCCTGGCTGCGCGAAGCGCCGGTGCGCATCATCACCGACGCCTCGGAGACCGCCTTCAGCCGCGACCAGATGCGTGCGATCGTGAGCGGGGCGGAGGCTCCGCCGCGCACGCTGCGCGCCCTGCGCCAGCGCGAGCCGGCGCTGATGGGGCTTCCGGCGCTGGAGCGGCTCCTTCTCGTCAGCGGGGCGAGCGGGGAGGGGAGCCTCGACAATCGTTGTATCCTCGCGACCACCGTCGTCGCGCACATCCACGACACCGCGCTCGGGGTGCGGCGGACCTGGGCGCGCGGAGAGCTCGACGCGCACTGGCGTGACGAGACGACGGAGCTTGCCGACCGCCTCACCCTGCGCGACCTCATCCAGGGGATGATCAACGCGACGGACGAGCTGAGCCGCAGCGTGAAGGCCTTCGCCGAGCAGGCCAAGAAGAACCCGAGCCTGCCCTTCTCCGAGCGCCCGCACATGGTCCACTATCTCGACGGGCTCGCCGAGGCGATCACCGAGCAGAGCCGGATCCTGGAGAACTACACCGAGGAGGGGGAGCCGACCCGCGCCCTCCTCCAGACGATCCGCGAGGCGGTCGCGGAAGGCCGGGTGACGCTCGCCTCCGCCTCCCGCCGCCGCTCCTCCGCGAGCCTCATCCTGCCCTTCGAGGCGGTGCAGGCGACGGTCGTCGGCCGCGTCCCGGAGATGTTCGCCTTCGACCCGACCGCCTTCGAGCGGCCGAACGCGCCGATCCAGGCGCTGCGGGAAAATCTCCCGACGCCCGTGTCCGCACCCGCCGACGTCCCGACGGCCACGACCGTCGCGCCATAGCATTCGGCAAACGTTTGTCGCGGCGCGGGGTCAGCCGGAGCGCAGGCGCTCGATGGCGCGGCGGCGCTCGTAGAGGGTGAGGAGGGCGCGCAGCGCCTTGCCGCGCTCGCGTTCGAGGTTCCGGTCGGTCGCGACGACGAGGCGGGCATCGTCCGAGGCCGTCGCGAGAAGGTCGCCATGGTGGGTAAGGTCCGCGAAGCGGAAGGAGGGCGCGCCAGACTGGCGCGTCCCGAGGATCTCGCCCTCGCCGCGCAGCTTCAGATCGTCCTCGGCGATGCGAAAACCGTCATTCGTCGCGCGCATCGTGTCGAGGCGCTGGCGCGCGATCTCGCCGAGCGGGCTCTTGTAGAGGAGGAGGCAGGTCGAGGGCTTGCTCCCACGCCCGACGCGGCCGCGAAGCTGGTGGAGCTGGGAGAGGCCGAAGCGCTCGGCGTGCTCGATCACCATGATCGTCGCGTCCGGCACGTCGACGCCGACCTCCACCACCGTCGTCGCGACGAGGACGGAGAGGTCGCCATCCTTGAAGGCGTTCATGATGCGCTCGCGCTCGGCGGTCGGCGTGCGCCCGTGGACGAGGCCGACCACCCCGCCGACCCGCTCGGTGAGGACGCGCGCGCGGTTCACCGCCGATTCAAGCTCCAGATCCTCGTTGTCCTCCACGAGCGGGCAGACCCAATAGGCCTTCTCCCCGCGCGCGACGGCGGCCGCGAGCCGCTCGATCACGGCCGAGACGTTGGCGAGCGACACGGCGCGCGTCTCGACAGGCTGACGCCCCGCCGGCTTGTCGGTGAGGCGGGAGACGTCCATGTCGCCGAACTGGGCGAGGACGAGGGTGCGCGGGATCGGCGTCGCCGTCATCACGAGAAGGTCCGAATCCGGCCCCTTCTCGGAGAGCGCCATGCGCTGGTGGACGCCGAAGCGGTGCTGCTCGTCGACGACGACGAGGGCGAGGTCGCTGAAATTGACCGAGGACTGGAAGAGGGCGTGGGTGCCGACCACCACCTTGATCTCCCCCTCGGCAAGGCCCGCGAGCGTCTCCGCCCGCTCCGCCTCCGCCATCCGCCCGGTGAGGAGGCGCACGGGAATGCCGTGCGCCTCCAGCGAACGCGACAGCGTCTCGAAGTGCTGGCGCGCGACGAGGTCGGTCGGCGCCATCATCGCCGTCTGCCCGCCATCGCCCGCCGCCATCGCCGCCGCGATCAGCGCGACGACCGTCTTGCCCGAGCCGACATCGCCCTGGACGAGGCGGATCATCCGGTGCTCGGCCGCAAGGTCGGCCGCGATCTCGGCGAGCGCGAGGCGCTGGGAGGGAGTGAGGGAGAAGGGGAGGTCCGCCTCGATCGCGTCGACCGCGGCCGCGTCCCATTTGCGGGCGCGACCGCGATGGGTGCGCTCGCGGTCGCGCACGATGGCGAGCGCGAGCTGGCTTGCGAGAAGCTCGTCATAGGCGAGGCGGCGGCGGGCGGGGGCGGCGCTGTCGAGATCCTCCGCCGATTCGGGGTGGTGGAGCCGGGTCAGCGCCTCGGCGAAGGTCGGCAGCTTCTCGCGCGCCACGAACGGGCCGTCGAGCCATTCGGGCACCGCCGGAACCTTTTCGAGCGCGGCGGCGATGAGGCCGGAGAGAATTCCGGAGGTGATGCCTTGGGTCAGCGGATAGACGGGTTCGAGGCCGAAGCGCTCGTCGAACGGCGCGTCCGGTCCCTCGACGCGCGCGAATTGGTCCGGGTGGACGATCTGCGGCCGTCCCTCCCACCACTCGACGAGGCCGGAGACGCGCACCCACTCGCCGATCGGATAGTTGCCGAGCCGCCAGGCCTCGCCGCCGCGGAAGAAGACGATCGCGAGCTCGCCCGTCCCATCATCACCGATGACGCGCGAGGGGCCGCCCGGCCGGCGCGATTTCTCGTGGCGCACGACCTTCATCGTCACCGTCGCGACGGCCTTGTCCGGCGCATCCGCGATCGTGACGCGATGCCGCCGATCGATGAAGGAGAACGGCACATGCGACAAAATGTCGAAAATTCGGGTTTCCGCAGGGCTCGGCCGATCGAGAAGATGGGCCAATCTTTCCGCCCGTGCGGGTCCCACTCCGGGTAAGCGATTGACCGCAGCCGTCAGCGGACCGATATCGAAGACCGCACTCACACCGACGCCCTCCCGGGGCGGCGGCCGTTTTGCGTGCACCGATGGCTGTGCATGCGGACCTTTCTCGGCGCGTGCCCGTCCTTGGCGCGCGCCCTCGTTCTTCTGGAGACGTCAGTGACCGGCACCACTCGTTCCTCCGCCGATCTCGAACCGCGGCGCAAGCGGCTTCTGTTTCACGCCTGGCATCGCGGCACGCGCGAGATGGATCTGCTCCTCGGCCGATTCGCGGACGAGACCATCGACGCCTGGACCGAGGAGGAGGTGGAGCAGATGGAAGCGCTGATGCGCGTGCCGGACACCGAACTCTATCGCTGGATCACCGAACAGGACGAGGTCCCTCCCAACCACCGTTCTACGGTTCTCGACCGTGTGATCGCCTTTCACAAGGGGCACTGATGGCCACCAAGGAGAAGGCGAGGACCATCGCCGAAATCAAAGAGGCCGCCAAGCCGAACCTTCGGGTGCTGGCGAATGACGACCTGCCGCGGGATCTGACGGTCACCAGCCTGCCCGACGGCATGGAGGGGGAGGCGCTCGCCCGGCTCGCCCGCGCGAGCGACCGCCCGGTCCTCTTCGTCGCGCGCGACGGCAACCGGCAGGCGAGCGCGGAGAATTCGCTGCGCTTCTTCGATCCGGAGGTCACGGTCGTGCGGCTGCCCGGCTGGGACTGCATGCCCTATGACCGCGCCTCGCCGTCCTCGCTCGTCCAGGCGCGGCGCACGGCGGCGCTCGAGCGTCTCGCGCACGGCGCGGACGGGCCGACGGTGGTGATGACGACGGCGAACGCGATCCTCCAGCGCGTGCCGACGCCGGAGGTGATCGCCAACGCCACGCTGCGCCACACCTCGGGCTCGGACGTCTCAATGAAGGACGTCATCGCGTGGCTGGAGGACAACGCCTTCCTGCGCACGCCGACCGTGCGCGAGGCGGGCGAGTACGCCGTGCGCGGCGGCATCGTGGACCTCTATGCGCCCGGCACCGAGAGCCCGGTACGACTCGACTTCTTCGGCGACACACTGGAGACCATCCGCCCGTTCGACCCCGAATCGCAGCGCACGACGGGGCAGTGGAAGTCGATCGAGCTGATCCCGATGAGCGAGGTGGTGCTGACCCCCACCTCCATCAGCCGCTTCCGCGAGGGGTATCTGCGCGCGTTCGGCGCGGCGACGAAGGACGACATCCTCTATCACGGGGTCTCCGAAGGGGTGCGCGCGAGCGGCGTCGAGCATTGGCTCCCGCTCTTCCACCAGGAGCTCGCGACGATCTTCGACTACGTGCCCGGCTCGACGGTGGTGCTCGACCATCTCGCCGAGGACGCGATCGCGAAGCGCGTCGCCGAGATCGAGGATCACTACGCCGCGCGCACCACCGCGCTCGCCCAGTCCTCGGGCGCGCCCTACAACCCGCTACCGCCCGACACGCTCTATCTCGTCGGCACCCTTGCCGAGCTTCTCGGCGAGCAGCGCATCATCCGCCTCTCCCCCTTCGCCGCGCCGGAGAAGGATGGGGTCCACGCGATCTCCGCCGGCGGCCGTGTGGGCCGCTCCTTCGCGGCCGAGCGCGCGGCGGCGAACATCAACATCTTCGCCGCCCTCATCGAGCACGTGAACGATCTGCGCGCGAAGGGGCTGCGCGTCCTGATCGCCTCCTGGTCGGAGGGTTCGCGCGATCGCATGGCGCAGGTCCTGAAGGACCAGAACCTCAAGAATGCGAGCGAGGTCGCGAGCTTCAGTGAGGCGGGCGCGCTCGCGAAGGGCACCGCCGCCCTCGCGATCCTGGAGATCGAGCACGGCTTCGAGACGCCGGACTACGCGATCATCGCCGAGCAGGACGTTCTCGGCGACCGCCTCGTCTCCTCGGGCCGCAAGCGCAAGCGCGACGCCGACGTCCTCACCGAGGTCGCCTCGCTCGCCGCCGGCGACCTCGTCGTCCATGTCGATCACGGCATCGGCCGCTTCGTCGGCCTCAAGACGCTGACGGCGGCCGGCGCGCCGCACGATTGCGTCGAGATCGCCTACCACAACGACGACAAGCTCTACCTCCCGGTCGAGAATATCGACCTCCTGTCGCGCTACGGCTCCGATTCGGAGGAGATCACGCTCGACCGGCTCGGCGGGGCCGGGTGGCAGGCGCGCAAGGCGAAGATGAAGGCGCGCGTTCGCGAGATCGCGGACGAGCTGATCAAGACCGCCGCCGCGCGCCTAATGAAGAAGGCGCCCGTGATCGAGGCGCCGACGGGCGTCTATGACGAGTTCGTTGCCAAATTCCCCTACAACGAGACCGACGACCAGCTCCACGCGATCGAGTCCGTCGCCGACGACCTGTCGGCCGGCCGCCCGATGGACCGGCTCGTCTGCGGCGATGTCGGCTTCGGCAAAACCGAAGTCGCGATCCGCGCCGCGTTCATCACCGCGATGACGGGCCGCCAGGTCGCGCTCATCGTGCCGACGACGCTCCTCGCCCGCCAGCACTACAAGACCTTCGCCGAGCGCTTCCAGGGCCTTCCCGTGCGCGTCGCCCAGGCCTCCCGCCTCGTCTCCGCCAAGGACATGAAGGCGGTCCGCGAGGGGCTGAAATCGGGCGAGATCGACCTTGTCGTCGGCACCCACGCGCTTCTGTCGAAGTCGATCGAGTTCCGCGACCTCGCGCTCCTCATCGTCGACGAGGAGCAGAAATTCGGCGTGAAGCACAAGGAGGCGCTGAAGGCGCTGAAGTCGGACGTCCACGTCCTGACGCTTTCCGCGACGCCGATCCCGCGCACGATGCAGCTCGCGCTGACGGGCGTGCGCGAACTCTCCATGATCGCGACCGCGCCGGTCGACCGCCTCGCCGTGCGCACGTTCGTCACGCCCTTCGACGCGCTCACCATCCGCGAGGCGCTCCTGCGCGAGCGCTATCGCGGCGGCCAGTCCTTCTATGTCTGCCCGCGCATCACCGACCTTGCGGGCCAGAAGGAGTTCCTGGAGCAGCACGTGCCGGAGGTGAAGGTGGGCGTCGCGCACGGGCGCATGTCCGCGACCGAGCTCGACGACGTCATGAACGCCTTCTACGAGGGGCGCTATGACGTCCTCCTCGCGACGACGATCGTGGAATCGGGCCTCGACATCCCGACCGCGAACACGCTGATCGTCCACCGGGCGGACATGTTCGGCCTCGCCCAGCTCTACCAGATCCGCGGCCGCGTCGGCCGGTCGAAGACGCGCGCCTATGCGCTGCTGACGACGCCCGTCGACAAGACGCTGACGGCGACCGCGCAGCGCCGCCTCAAGGTGCTCCAGAGCCTCGACAATCTGGGCGCGGGCTTCCAGCTCGCCTCCCACGATCTCGACATTCGCGGCGCCGGCAACCTCCTCGGCGAGGAGCAGTCGGGCCACATCAAGGAAGTCGGCTTCGAGCTCTACCAGTCGATGCTGGAGGAGGCGGTCGCGACGCTGAAGGCGGGCGGCGAAGAGGAGGCGGAGGACCACTGGTCGCCGCACATCTCGATCGGCATCCCGGTCCTCATCCCCGAGGACTATGTCCCCGACCTGCAGCTTCGCATGAGCCTCTATCGCCGCCTCGCCGACCTCGACGATGCGCGCGCGATCGACGCGTTCGGCGCGGAGATGGTGGACCGGTTCGGGCGGATGCCGGACGAGGTCGAGTGGCTGCTCAAGATCGTCTACATCAAGGCGCTGTGCCGGAAGGCGAACGTCGAGAAGATCGACGCCGGGCCGAAGGGGACCGTCATCGCCTTCCGCAACAACGAGTTTGCGAACCCGCAGGCGCTGGTGAAGTACATCGCCGGGGAGGGCTCGCTCGCGAAGCTCCGGCCGGACCAGAAGGTCGTCCTCATCCGCGACTGGCCGACGGCGGACAAGCGCACCAAGGGCGTCGCGGTGATCCTCTCCCATCTTGCCAAGCTCGCGGCCGAGGACCAGAAAGTCGCCGCCTGACAGGGAAGGGACGGGGGACCGTCCCGCGAGGAGAGCGAACGCAACGCGCATGACGAGCGAAATCGACGAGCCGATCCGGATCGCCATGTGGTCCGGACCCCGCAATCTCTCGACCGCGATGATGCGCTCCTTCGGCGCGCGGGCGGACACAGCGGTGTGGGACGAGCCGTTCTACGCCGCCTATCTCGCCGCGACCGGGCTCGACCATCCGATGCGCGCGGAGATCCTCGCCGCTTACGACAACGACCCTGAGGCGGTCGCCGCGGCCTGTCTCGGCCCGGTGCCCGGCGGCAAGCCGATCTTCTACCAGAAGCACATGACCCACCACATGGTGGACGGGTTCGACCTCGACTGGACGAAGGGGCTGCGCAGCGCCTTTCTCATCCGCGATCCGGCCCTGGTCGCGGCGAGCTACGAGGTGAAGCGCGAGGAGCCGACGCTCGCCGATCTCGGCGTGGTGCGGCAGCGCGAACTGTTCGAGCGCGAGGCCGACCGGCTCGGCAAGGCGCCGCCGGTGGTGGACGCGGCGCGGATCGCGCGCGCGCCGGAGGCGGTGCTGCCCGCGCTCTGCGAAGGGCTCGGCATCCCGTTCGATCCGGCGATGCTCTCATGGCCGCCGGGGCCGCGCCCGGAAGACGGGGTGTGGGCGGCCCACTGGTATCATTCGGTGGTCGCCTCCACCGGCTTCTCCGCCCCGCGCGAGACCGCGCCGCCGATGACCGACCATGCCCGCGCCCTCGCCGAGGCGGCGCAGCCCTACTACGAGGTGCTCGCCCGCCACGTCCTCTGACGCAGGCGGCCCTTGCCAAGGCGAAAGCGGCCATGCTGTCGTCCGCCGGGGCCGAGCCGGCCCTGGGGGGACCGTCCGATGGATCTGGAGACGATCGAGGACGCGGCGCGCATCGTCTACCGCCACATGCCGCCGACGCCGCAATATCGCTGGGCCCAGCTCGCGACGGCGACGGGCGCGAATGTCTGGGTCAAGCACGAGAACCACACGCCGATCGGCGCCTTCAAGATCCGCGGCAGCCTCACCTTCATGGACTGGCTGCGCCGCACGCACCCGGAGGTGCCGGGCATCGTGACGGCGACGCGCGGCAATCACGGCCAGGGCCAGGCGCTGGCGGCGACCGCGAACGGTCTCAAGGCGCGCGTCTATTGCCCGGTCGGCAATTCGGTGGAGAAGAACGCCGCGATGCGCGCCTTCGGCGCTGAGCTCATCGAGGTCGGCCGCGATTTCGACGAGTCGCGCGTCCTCGCCCACGAGGATGCGGCCGCGCGCGGCTACTATTTCGTCCCGCCCTTCCATCCGGCGCTCGTCGCGGGCGTCGCGACCTACGCGCTCGAATTCTTCCGCGGCGCCGACCCGCTCGACACGGTCTATGTGCCGATCGGGTGCGGGTCGGGCATCTGCGGGCTCATCCATGTGCGCGACGCGCTCGGCCTTGCGACCGAGATCGTCGGCGTCGTGTCCGAACGGGCCGACTGCGTGCCGCGCTCGATCGCGGCCGGTCACCCGGTGGAGACGCCGACGGCCGAGACCTTCGCCGACGGCATCGCGACGCGCGTGCCCTTTCCGGAGGCCCTCGCGGTCTATGGCCCCGGCGCGGCGCGGATCGTCACCGTCTCGGACGACGAGGTGGCCGAAGCGATGCGCCTCCTCTACCGCGTCACCCACAACGTCGCGGAAGGGACGGGGGCGGCCTCGCTCGCCGCGCTGATGAAGGAACGCGCGGCGATGGCGGGCCGCACGGTCGGCGTGATCCTCAGCGGCGGCAATGTCGACGCGGGGGTCTTCGCCGAAGTCCTCTCCGGACGCACCCCGGCGGTCGCGAAGGCCGCCCCGATGAACGCATGACGGGACACGACATGGTCGACAAGCGGCAGAATTTCTCCACCGGCTCGCACTACGAGAAGCTTCTTGGCCACTCGCGCGCCGTGAAGGTGGGCGCGACGGTCTACGTGTCCGGCACGGTCGGCCTCAACTATGCGACCGGCGCGTTCCCGGAGGATCCGGTGGAGCAGATCCGCAATATCGGCGACACGATCGCCCGCGTTCTCGGCGAGGCGGGGTCGGGGATGCAGGACATCGTGCAGATCACGACCTACGTCTCCGCGCCCCAGGTTTTCGAGGCGATCACGCCCGAACTGAAACGCATTTTCGGAGACGCGGGGCCGACGAACACCGGTATCGTGGTGGGCTTTCCGTTCGCCGAGGTGAAGGTGGAAATATCCGCGATCGCGGTCATCGGCTGCGGCGGGTGAGGGCACTTTCGGCCCGTTTTCAACCCCTTTGAGTCGCGCGGGCGGCGCCGCGCCTGCCCCGGCGGCCTGTTCGCGGCCGCCAATTCGTTAAAATCGATTCTCTTGACAGGGGCGCAGAGCGTGAATCGGGCGGTGGGGAGGCGATTCCCCCGCCCACCCACAAAGCTATGCATACGCTCGGATTTTCTGCCTTCCGCCGCGTCCGCGCCACACCCTCTTGTGACAGGTCATCTCGGGGTGTGTGGCAAAAAAGTCGATCCGTAAAGTTTCTGTTTAGACAGTTCGGACAACGCAGTGGGCAGTAAGATTTTCCGGGACTAGTGTTTCCGGAGCCCGAGGGGAGCGTTTGCCCTCCTGCAGACAAAAGGTCATGTCCCGTGCAAACCCTGGTCCGCAGTTTCCTCTTGCCAAGTATCCTATGTGTCGGTGTGCTGGGCCTTGCAGGTTGCGGTGGTAGTGTAAGTTCAATCGAAACGGCCCTGTCGACTGGTGGAACACCCACCACTGAAACCACTGAGGACGAAGGGCGGACCATGATCGGCCAGCCCTACAAGGTGGGCGGCCGCTGGTATCATCCCGAAATGGATGAGGATTACGACAAGACGGGCTTGGCCTCGTGGTACGGGCCGAAGTTCCATGGCAAGCGCACCGCCAATGGCGAGCGTTTCGACCAGACGGAGCTGACGGCGGCCCATCCCACGCTGCCCCTTCCGTCCTATGTGCGGGTGACGGTCGTGAAGACCGGCACGTCCGCCGTTGTGCGCGTCAACGACCGCGGCCCGTTCCATCGCGGCCGCATCATCGACGTGTCGAAGGCCGCGGCCGACAAGCTCGGCTTCCGCGCCAAGGGTTCCGCCAAGGTCCGCGTCGAATATCTCGGCCCCGCCCCGATCGGCGGCGGCGACCAGGAGACGCTGGCGGCCGAGGCCAAGTACGGCAAGTCCGCCCCGTCCACCGGTCGTGGCTTCTTCGGCTTCGGCAAGTCGGACGATGACGCGGAGAAGGTCGAGGTTCGCCTCGCCGCCGCGACGGACGCGCCGGTGACCCAGCCGCGCGACGGCCGGATGGCCCGCAACGGCACGCTTCCGGGCGTCCGCCTGCAGGAGCCGGCGATGCGTCAGGAGCCGAACGCCAGCGCCATGACGCCGTCCTCCGCCTCCGCCTATGGCGAGCAGGGTGACAATGCCGCCGTCGACGCCGCCACCGCGATGGGCGACGAGGCCGTCGTCGCGAAGGCGCAGGAGGCCCCGAAGGCCCATCCGATGGAGGTGAAGCCGCTCGAGCAGGGTGCCGAAGAGGCGAGCCAGGAGCGGGTGATGGGCGCGCACGACATGTTCGCCTCGCTCGGCATGAGCCCGCTCCCGCCGGTTGGCGCGAGCGCCGAGGCCGCCGCCGGCCAGTGATCGAACGCGGTCGCCCGAGGGCGGCCGCTTCCTTTTCTCATCGATATTCTTCTTCGCTGCCGTCTCCGCGCATTGATGCCTGACCGCACACGCTGCATCATCCCATCCGTGTTTTCGCGGATCGTCACGCCTTGAAGGGCGCATTCATCACATTCGAGGGCGGCGAGGGGGCGGGGAAATCCACCCAGGCCAAGCGTCTTGCCCAGCGTCTGCGTGCGCGCGGGCACGAGGTGCTCCTGACGCGCGAGCCCGGCGGCACGCCGTGGGCCGAGCGCCTGCGCCGTGCGCTCCTCAGCGAGGCCGGGCGCGGGCTCGACCCGACCGAGATGGCGATGATGTTCGCCGCCGCCCGGATCGACCATGTCGACAAGGTCATCGCGCCCGCGCTGAAGGCGGGAAAGATCGTCATCTCCGACCGCTTCTCCGATTCGACCGAGGCCTATCAGGGTTCGGCCGGGGTCTCGGGCGAGGCGCTGGCGCTCCTGCGCCTCATCGCCGTCGGCGCGCTGATGCCCGACCTCACCCTCATCCTCGACATTGCGCCGGAGGCGGGCATCGCCCGCGCGAAGGGACGCCAGACGCTCGACCCGTTCGAGGAGGACGACCTCGCGATCCAGGCCGCCCGCCGCGCCGCCTTCCTGGAGATCGCCGAGCGCGAGCACGCGCGCTGCGTGGTGCTCGACGCGTCCGAGGCGGCCGACCCGCTGTCGGAGAAGGTGTGGGCCGCGGTCGCCGCGCGCGTCTTGCCGAAGGTGCAGGCGTGAGCCGGCGAGGGGGCTTCTGATGGCCCGCGCCCCTCGCGTCCCCAAGGCGGCGCAGATCGAGGCGGCGCCGGCCGAGCCCGACCTTCTCGACAACGCCCCGCCGCCGCGCGAGACGACGCGCCTCTTCGGCCATGCCGAGCCGGTTGCCCGCCTCGCCGCCGCGTTCGAGAGCGCACCGCCCCAGGGGCTCCTCTTCGAAGGACCGAAGGGGATCGGCAAGGCGACGCTCGCCTTCCGCCTCGCGCGTGCGCTCCTCTCCACCGTGCCCGGCACCCCGCTCGCGCCCGACCTTGCGAGCGATCCGGAGAGCCGCACCGCGCACCAGATCGCCGCCGGCACGCATCCGGGCCTCATGCATCTGACGCGCCCCTATGACGAGAAGACGAAGCGCTTCAAGGGCGACCTTACCGTCGACGTCGTGCGCCGCATCGTGCCGTTCCTGGGCTCCACCTCGGCCGACGGGGGCTGGCGCGTCGTGATCGTCGATGCGGTGGACGACATGAACATCAACGCCGCCAACGCGCTCCTGAAGGCGCTGGAGGAGCCGCCGAAGCGGACGATCTTCATCCTGATCGCCCACGTCGCGGGCCGCGTCCTGCCGACGATCCGCTCCCGCTGCCGCGCCATCCGGCTGCGGCCCCTGACCGAGGCGGAGATGCGCAAGGCGCTCGCCACGATGGATGTCGACCCGAGCCTTGCCGAGGCCGGGGAGGGGAGCCTGCGCCGCGCGCTGATCCTCGCCGCCGCCGGCGCGGACGTCGTCCACACGGCGCGGCGCCTCCTCACCCGCACCGCGCTCACCGACGTGCGCCATCACCACCAGCTCGCCGAGCTCGGCGCCCAGCGCAAGGACGACCAGTTCGCGACGATCGTCGACCTCGTCCTCGACGCGATGGCGGCGCGGGTGCGGGACGGGGCAGGGCGCCTCCCCCTCGCCGCGCTCGACGCCTACGCGGCGGCCTATCTCGAGGCGACGGCGGACCGGCGGCGCGTCGAGGTTTTCAACCTCGATCGCAAGGAGGTGCTGCTTTCGCTGTGCGATCGGCTCGCCGCGGCGGACCGGGCCGCGTCGAACCCCGCTTGACAAGATCCGCCATCGCGGCAGATGCAGTGCAGCATGAGCCCTCGCTACACCATCACCACCGCCATCTCCTATCCGAATGGCGCGCCCCACATCGGTCACGCCTACGAGCTGATCGCGTCCGACGCGATGGCCCGGTTCAAGCGGCTTGACGGGTACGATGTCCATTTCTGCACCGGCACCGACGAGCACGGGCAGAAGATGGTCGAGACCGCGACCGCGCAGGGCATCACGCCCTCAGAGCTCGCCGACCGCAACACCCCGCTCTTCCGCAAGATGGCCGATGCGCTGAATGCGTCGCAGGACGACTTCATCACGACACGCGAGCCGCGCCACATCAAGGCGAGCCAGGCGATCTGGAAGGCGATGGCGGACGCGGGCGACATCTATCTCGGCCAGTATGGCGGCTGGTACTCGGTGCGGGACGAGGCGTTCTTCACCGAGAGCGAGCTGACGGAGGAGAACGGGGTCAAGAAGGCGCCGACCGGCGCGCCCGTCCAGTGGATGGAGGAGCCGAGCTACTTCTTCCGCCTCTCCGCCTTCCAGGACCGCCTCCTCGCCCACTACGAGGCGAACCCCGACTTCATCGGCCCCGCGACGCGGCGCAACGAGGTCGTGGCCTTCGTGAAGGGCGGTCTCAAGGATCTGTCGATCTCGCGCACGACGCTCGACTGGGGCGTTCCGGTGCCGGGCGACCCGGACCATGTGATGTATGTGTGGGTCGACGCGCTGACGAATTATCTGACGAGCACGGGCTACCCGGACGACGCGGCGAAGCTGGAGCGCTACTGGCCGGCCGATCTCCACGTGATCGGCAAGGACATCGTGCGCTTCCACACGATCTACTGGCCGGCCTTCCTGATGAGCGCGGGGATCGAGCTGCCGCGCCGCGTCTACGGGCACGGCTTCCTGTTCAACGCTGGCGAGAAGATGTCGAAGTCGGTCGGCAACGTGCTCGACCCGTTCACGCTGGTGGATGCGTTCGGCGTCGACCCGATCCGGCACTATTTCCTGCGCGAGGTGCCGTTCGGGCAGGACGGGAACTGGTCCGTCGAGGGCTTCATCAACCGCGTGAACGCCGATCTCGCCAACGATATCGGCAACCTCGCCCAGCGCTCGCTGTCGATGATCAACAAGCATTGCGATGCCGCGGTGCCCGATTATGGAACGCTGACGGAGGCTGACGAGGCGCTGCTCGCGCGCGTGCGCGCCGTGCCCGATGCGTGCCGCAAGGCGGTGGACACGCAGGCGCTCCACTCCGCGCTCGCCGCGATCTTCGACGTGGTGTCGGAGGCCAATCGCTATTTCGCCGGCCAGGCCCCCTGGGCGCTCCGCAAGACCGATCCGGCCCGCATGGGCGTGGTGCTCGGCGTCACCGCCGAGGCGCTGCGCTGGTTCGGCATCCTCCTCCAGCCCTTCGTGCCGAAGACGGCGTCCGACCTTCTCGACCTCCTGGCGGTGCCTCAGGATGCGCGGCAGTTCGCCGACCTTTCGACGCCGCTCGCCGCCGGCACGGCGCTGCCCGCCCCGAAGCCGATCGTCCCCAAGCTTGAGGAACCGGCCGCGTCATGAGGCTCGTCGACAGCCATTGCCATCTCGATTTCCCGGATTTCGAGGGAGATCGGGACGAACTCCTGGTGCGGGCGCGCGAGCGCGGGGTCGAGCGCTTCGTCACCATCTCGACGCGGGTGCGCCAGTTCCCGCGCCTCAAGGCGATCATCGATCGCTATGACGATGTCTACGCCTCGATCGGCACCCATCCGCACAATGCGGGCGAGGAGCTGGACTTGACCCTCGAGGAGATCGTCGCGATCGCGAACGCCGAGCCGAAGGTCGTGGCGATCGGGGAGGCGGGCCTCGACTATCATTACGACAAGTCCCCGCGCGACGCGCAGGCGATCGGCTTCCGCCGCCACATCGCGGCGGCGCGCGAGACGGGCCTGCCGCTTGTGATCCATGCGCGCGAGGCGGACGAGGACATCGCCTCGATCCTGGAGGACGAGATGGGGAAGGGGGCGTTCAGCGCCATTCTCCACTGCTTCTCGTCCGGCGCGGAGCTCGCGCGGCGCGGGCTGGCGCTCGGCCTCATGGTGTCCTTCTCCGGCATCGTGACCTTCCGCAATGCCGAATCGATCCGCGAGATCGCCCGCGAGGTGCCCCTCGACCGGATGCTGGTGGAGACGGACGCGCCCTATCTTGCGCCGCCCCCCAATCGCGGCAAGCGCAACGAGCCGGCCTTCGTCGCCGACACCGCCCGGATCCTCGCCGAGGCGATCGGCGTCGACGCGGAGACGCTCGGCAACGCCACGACGGAGAATTTCTACCGCACATTCTCCAAGGTCAGGGCACCGGCGCCGGTCGCATGACGGGACTTCATCGCTTCACCATCCTCGGATGCGGATCATCCGGCGGCGTGCCGCGGGTCGGCGGCGAATGGGGTGCGTGCGACCCGGCGAACCCCAAGAACCGCCGCCGCCGCTGCTCGCTCCTCGTGGAGCAGGTCGGGCCGGACGGGACGACGCGCGTTCTCGTCGACACCGGGCCGGACATGCGCGAGCAGCTCCTGTCGGCGGGCGTCGCGCACCTCGACGGGGTGGTCTACACCCATCCGCACGCCGACCATCTCCACGGGATCGACGATCTGCGCGGGCTCGCGGTCGCGCAGAGGCGGCGCGTCGACGTCTACATGGACGAGGCGACGCTCGCGCGGGCGAAGGAGGCGTTCGGCTACTGCTTCGAGATGCTGGCGAAGGGCTATCCGCCGATCCTCAATGCTCACGTGATCGCGCCAGGCACGCCGGTGACGATCGACGGGGCCGGGGGTCCGTTGACCCTCCTCCCGTTCGAGCAGATCCACGGCCACATCCATTCGCTCGGCTTCCGCGTCGGCAACATCGCCTATTCGAGCGACCTCCACGACCTGCCGTCGCACACGCCTGCGCTCCTCGAGGGCCTCGATGTCTGGATCATCGACGCGCTGCGCTACACGGCGCATTCGAGCCACCTGACCGTCGAGGAAGCGGTCGAATGGATCGACAGGCTCAAGGCCCGGTCCGGCATCCTCACGAACCTTCACCACGATCTCGATTACGCGGAATTGTCGGACCGTTTGCCGCCGCATGTCGAGCCGGCCTTCGACATGATGCGCCTGGAAGCCCCTCACGAGCCCGTAGAGGGCCGGGAAAGTCTATGGTCAACCCAATGATTTCGGAACGGTGCGGCGCGCCAGGAGCGGCGTGAGGGCGCCAGACCGCATTTCGGCGGCAGGGCGGACCATTCCGTCCCCATCGCATCATCTGTTCCGGTTCCATAATCCGTCTTATGCGACTGGCCTATATGGCGTGACCGACGCGAGAGTGCGGGGCTGGAGAGAGGTCCCTTCCCAAGGATGGCAAAGATGACGACCCCCATCGATCGCCTCAGAGAGATCATGGCCCAGCTCCGCAACCCCGATGGCGGCTGCGCCTGGGACCTCGCCCAGACCTTCGAGACGATCGCGCCCTATACGATCGAGGAAGCCTACGAGGTCGCCGACGCCATCGAGCGCGGCAACCTCGCCGACCTCAAGGACGAGCTCGGCGATCTTCTGCTCCAGGTCGTCTTCCACGCCCAGATGGCGAACGAAGACGGTCTCTTCGATTTCGACGATGTCGCCACCGCCATCAACGAGAAGCTCGTGCGCCGCCATCCGCACGTCTTCAGCGACGGGCGGGCGCGCACGCCCGAGGAGATCAAGGCGGTCTGGGACGAGATCAAGAAGGAGGAGCGGGCCGGCAAGCCGGACGGGCTCCTCGATTCGGTGCCGGTCAACCTCGCCTCGCTGGTGCGGGCCGAGAAGCTCCAGTCGCGCATGGCGAAGGTCGGCTTCGACTGGCCCGACATGGACGGCGTCCTCGACAAGGTGAGCGAGGAGATCGCGGAGTTCGCCGAGGCCTCCGAGGCGGGCGACAAGGCGGCGGCCGAGGCCGAGTTCGGCGACCTCCTCTTCACCCTCGTGAATTTCGCCCGCCACAAGGGCATCGACGCGGACGCCGCCCTTCGCGGCGCCAACGCCAAGTTCGCCGCCCGCGTGCGCCACATGGAGACGGCGCTGAAGGCCGCCGGGGTCCCGCCCGAGACGAACGACCTCGCCGAGTGGGACCGCCGCTGGGACGCCGCGAAGGCGGCCGAAGCCGCCGAGTAGTTCGCCTCAGGGCTGGTAGGGCTCGCTCACCGGCGGGGTCTGCGGCATCTCGATGCCGAGGCGGTGGTAGGCGTCGGCCTGCAGCGTCGCGGGGATGCGCAGCGTCAGGTGAACGCCGTCCTCGGCGTCGGCGCGTTCCAGCACCTCGGTGTTGCGGTAGAGCCAGGCGATCAGCGCGCCGTCGGAGGACGGGACGGTGACGTCGCGCACCAGCGCATGGCGGGCGAGGCGGGTCTCAACCGCTTCCAGGAGGGCGTCGATCCCCTCACCTGTCGCGGCCGAGATGAGCACGGCCCCCTGCCCTGGCGCCGACACCTGCCGCTCCTGACGCTCTTCCGGCGACAGGAGATCGGCCTTGTTCCAGACCTCCAGCACCTCGCGCTGGCCGGGCTCGACGCCGAGCGCCTGGAGCGTCGACAGGACGTCCGCCGCCTGCGCCTCGCTCTCCTCGTGCGCGATGTCGCGCACATGGACGACGAGGTCGGCGAGCGTCACCTCCTCCAGCGTCGCGCGGAAGGCGGCGACGAGGTTGGTCGGCAGGTGCGAAATGAAGCCCACGGTGTCCGACAGGATCGCCGTGCGCCCGTGCGGCAGCTCCAGCCGGCGCAGCGTCGGATCGAGCGTCGCAAAGAGAAGGTCGCGGCTTTCGACGTGGGCGCCGGCGAGGACGTTGAAGAGGGTCGACTTGCCGGCGTTGGTGTAGCCGACGAGGGCGACGACGGGCTGGTTGTTGCGCCGCCGCTGCTCGCGGGCGAGCGAACGGGTCCGCCTCACCTCCTCCAGCGCCTTCTCGACACGCGCGATGCGCTCCGCGATCTGCCGCCGGTCCGCCTCGATCTGCGTCTCACCCGGCCCGCCGAGGAAGCCGAAGCCGCCGCGCTGACGCTCAAGGTGGGTCCAGGAGCGCACGAGGCGGCTCTTCTGGTAGGTGAGATGGGCGAGCTCCACCTGCAGCGAGCCTTCGGCCGTCTGCGCGCGCTCGCCGAAGATCTCCAGGATCAGCGCCGTGCGGTCGAGCACCTTGGCCTTCCAGGCGCGCTCCAGATTGCGCTGCTGGACGGGCGTCAGCGGGTGGTCGACGACCACCAGCTCGATCTCCGCCTCCTTCGCGGCGGCGCCGATCTCGTCCACCATGCCGGTGCCGAACAGCGTCGCCGGGCGCGGATTGCGCACGGAGATCGTGCGCGCGTTCACGACGTCGAGCGCGATCGCGTCGGCAAGACCGACGGCCTCCGCAAGCCGCCCTTCGGGCGCGCGGCGCTCATCGCCCTCGCCTCTCACGATCGGCAGAAGGACCAGGGAACGTGTGCGCGGATCCGCCGTCGGCTTGGTGCCGAGTGCGGCCCGCGGTTCGGCTTCGTCGACGTGGACGGTCATCGTCTCTCCGCGCGCTCAGTCAATGGATCGGCGAGCGCGGCCTGTGTCTCCCACCGGGTCGGGGCGCTCGTGAAACGGTTCAGCGCGCCCGGACCCTGTTCGGATCACAGATCAGCGCCCTGAATCGTCGTCGTTCGGGTCGAACAGCTGGACCGGCTGGTTCGGCATGATGGTCGAGATCGCGTGCTTGTAGACGAGCTGCGAGTGGCCATCGCGGCGCAGGAGCACGCAAAAATTGTCGAACCAGGTCAACACGCCCTGCAGCTTCACGCCATTCACGAGAAAGATCGTGAGGGGCGTCTTCGACTTCCGAACGTGGTTCAGGAACGTGTCCTGGAGGTTTTGAGCTTTTTCAGCCATTTCTTATTCCGCTGTACAACATCGTCTCTTGAGCCCGCACGGTTGCCGACACACACACGTTAAAGTGGCACCAGTCAGCAGGGATCTCAATTGTAGCTAGGGAGAGAAAATCTGCTCTCAAGCCAGAAGGGCTGACCGTGTGGTCAATATGCCCGCACCGGCAGGAGTTCGACTCCCTCATGAAACCGTCGACGCAAGTCGGAAGCGATCGAGCCGGGCCGCCCGTTGCCGAGCACCGCATCGTCGATTTGCACAACCGGCGATACGATACCGGTGGCCGACGTGACAAACGCTTCCCGTGCGCCTTTCGCTTCCTCAACCGTAAACGGTCGCTCGTCTACCTTTATTCCCTCTCGCCCGGCAAAATCCAGGATGGCGGCACGCGTAATGCCCTTCAGGATGCCACTTTCGGCCGGACGTGTGACGAGTGTGCCATCCGCGGTGACGATCCAGGCGTTGGAGGAGCCGCCTTCGGTGACGTAGCCCTCCTTGTCGAACATCCAGGCTTCCTTGGCCCCTGCCCGCTTCGCGCCCTCCTTGGCGAGGACCTGGGCGAGGAGGCCGGTCGTCTTGATGTCGACGCGCTGCCAGCGGATGTCCGGCGTCGTCGTGACGCGGATGCCGTCCTCCGTCACCTTCATCGAAACGTCACGCTGGATGGAGCGTGACGTGACGACGAGGCTCGATTTCGTGCCGGGAGCGGGGAAGGTGAAGTCGCGCTTGGCGACGCCGCGGCTCACCTGGAGATAGACGAGCCCGTTGGTGACACGGTTGCGCGCCACCACCTCGCGCAGGATCCGCTCCAGCGCGGCGCGGGAGACGGGCCAGACGATCGACAATTCCGACAGCGAGCGGCCGAGACGGTCGAGATGGCGCGTCATGTCGACGATCTTGCCGTCGAACACCTCGCACACCTCGTACACCGCATCGGCGAACTGGTAGCCGCGGTCCTCCACATGCACGCACGCCTCGCGGTGCGGCAGGTAGCGTCCATTCACATATGCGATCCGGCTCATCCCGATCCCCTCAGAAGAACTCCAGGCTCACCCGGAACATCTGCTCGACCTGGTGAACCTTGTCGGCGAGGGCGAACATGATGACACGATCCCCGGCGACGATCTGCGTGTCGCCCCGCAACTCTACCGCAGCGCCGCGACGAATGATCGCGCCGAGCCTCACGCCCGCCGGCAGATCGAGATCGCGCAGCGGCCGGCCGACGAGGAGCGATGTCTCCAGCGCCTCCGCCTCGATGACCTCGGCCTGGCCGTTCTGCAGCGAGTGGACGCTCTCGATGCGTCCGCGCCGCACGTGGCGCAGCACGCGGCTGATCGTGACCGCGCGCGGGTTCACGTAGGCGTCGATGCCGAGCGCGTTCGCGAAGGCCGGGTAGGAGACGTTGTTGATGAGCGAGAGGTTGCGCAGGCAGCCGAGCGTCTTCGCCATCACGCAGGCGATGATGTTCGCCTGGTCGTCATTGGTGAGCGCGACCATCGTGTCGGCGTCCTCGATATCGGCTTCGCGCAGGACATTCTGGTCGAGCGCGGAGCCGTTGAGGATCACCGAGCGGTGCAGCGCGTCGGCGATCTCCAGCGCCCGCTGGCGGGACGCCTCGATGATCTTCACCTTCGTCTGCGGCTCGCGCTTCTCGAGCTGCTGGGCGACGTAGAAGCCGATATTGCCGCCGCCGGCGATGACGACGCGGCTCGCCTTCGGCTCCTCGTGGCCGAAGATGACGAGCGTGCGCCGCACCTGCTCGCGCGGGGCGACCACGTAGACGAGGTCGCCGACGCGCAGGACATCCTCCGAGCGCGGCACGATGAGGTGGCCGTGGCGGAAGACGCCGACGACCACGGAGCCGAGATTGGGGAAGAGCTCGGTCAGCTGGCGCAGCGGCGTGTCGACGACCGGGCAGTCCTCGGCGCACAGGATCCCGACGACGGTGATCTTGTCGTCCGCGAAGCGCACCGTCTCGACGGCGCCCGGCAGGGCGAGGCGCCGCATCACCATCTCTCCGACCTCGATCTCCGGCGAGATCACCACGTCGATCGGGAGCTGGTCGCGGGCAAAGAGGCTGGAATAGACGGGGTGCAGGTAGGACTGGGCGCGCACGCGGGCGATCTTGGTCGGGATCTGGAAGATCGTGTGCGCGACCTGGCTCGCCACCATGTTGACCTCGTCGGCCTGGGTGACGGCGATGAGGAGGTCGGCATCCTCAGCGCCCGCGGCGGCGAGGACGTCGGGATGGGAGCCGTGGCCGACCACCGCGCGCACGTCGAGCTGATCGCGCACGTTCGCGATCAGCCGGGCCGAGACGTCGATCACGGAGACGTCGTGCCCTTCGTGGGCCAGGCGCTCGGCGATGCCGAAGCCCACCTGCCCTGCCCCGCAGATAATCACGCGCATTTATTGCCTCGCGCTGATGGCGCCGGGCGCCAGATGCCTCACGCGATGCCGAGGGTTTTCAGTTTGCGATGGAGCGCGGACCGCTCCATGCCGACGAACTCGGCCGTCCGCGAGACGTTGCCCGAAAAGCGGTTGATCTGTGCCTTGAGATAGTCGCGCTCGAAGATCTCGCGCGCGTCGCGCAACGGCAGCGCCATGATGTGCTCGCCGCCCGACTGGGAGGAGAGCGGCGGGACGATCGCGCCGATCTCGTTCGGCAGATAGTCGGCCGAGATCGGGTCGTTCGGGTCGCCGTCGCGCGTGAGGATGAGGAGACGCTCGACGTTGTTCTTGAGCTGGCGCACGTTGCCGGGCCAGTCGTGCGCCTGGAGGACGGCCATCGCGTCCTCGCCGATGAGGCGGCGGGGCAGCCCCTGGTTCTCCGCGGTCTGGCGCAGGAAATAGTCGATCAGCATCGGCACGTCCTCGCGCCGCTGGGCGAGCGCGGGGACGCGGATCGGCACGACGGAGAGGCGGTGGAAGAGATCCTCGCGCACCCGCCCCTCGGCGATCTCCTCCTGGAGGTCGCGCGCGGAGGACGAGATGATGCGCACGTTGACCTTCACCTTCTGCGTGCCGCCGACACGGTTGAAGGACTGGTCGACGAGGACGCGCAGGACGCGCGCCTGCGTCTCGAGCGGCATGTCGCCGATCTCGTCGAGATAGAGCGTGCCGCCGTGCGCCTCTTCCAGCGCGCCGACGGAGGCCTCGTGCCCCGGCCGCGCCTCGGCGCCGAAGAGGGCCTCCTCCATCCGGTCGGGCGTGATCGTCGCCGAATTGATGACGACGAAGGGCCCGTCCGCCCGCGAGGATTTTCTGTGGATCGTTCGCGCGACCAGCTCTTTGCCGGACCCGGAGGGACCCATGATCATCACGCGCGAGTTCGTGGGGGCGACTTTCTCGATCGTCCCGCGCAGCTGATTCATGACGGCGGAGCCGCCGATGAGGTCCTGGAACTCGCCGGTCTTGGTGCGCAGGCTCTGCACCTCGCGGCGCAGGCGCGAGGCCTCGAGCGCCCGCTCGGCGGCCAGCACCAGCCGGTCCGCCTTCAGCGGCTTCTCGATATAGTCGTACGCGCCGCGCTTGATCGCGGACACGGCCGTCTCGATGTTGCCGTGGCCGGAAATCATGACGATCGGCAGCGTCGTGTGCTGGGAGCGGATGGTGTCGAGCAAGGCGAGCCCGTCCATCTTCGAGCCCTGCAGCCAGATATCCAGAAAGATCAGCTGCGGGCGCCGCGCACCGATGGTGGCGAGCGCCTCGTCGCTGTCTGCAGCCGTGCGAACCTCATAGCCCTCGTCCTCGAGGATGCCGGCAATCAGGTTGCGAATGTCGATCTCGTCGTCGACGACAAGAATGTCCGATGCCATCAGCACTCCACCTGACGTGAGGAGGCGGACAAATCCTCAACGGCACCGTCGCCGTCGTGGCCATCTGCCGCCGACTCCGGCTGTTCGTCGCGCGCCGCCGCCTTGCCGTCAAGTGAGGCATTCGACGTCGGGCCCGTATCGGGGATGCCTGGGAGCACGAATCGCACGCAGGCCCCGCGCCAATTGTCGCTGACGGCGGCCGCGTCGAGAAGCTCAATTCTGCCGCCCTGCTCCTCGGCGATCTTCTTCACGATGGCGAGACCGAGGCCGGTGCCCTTCTCGCGCGTGGTCATGTAGGGCTCGAGAATGCGCTCGCGCCCCACCTTCGGCAGTCCGATTCCGTTGTCGATGATGTCCGTCACGACCTCTCCCGCCTCGTTGAAATAGAGGCGGACCTTGATCTTGCCAGGCTCTCCGCCCCGATCTTCGGGCGTCGTCTGCTCGATCGCCTCGGCGGCGTTCTTCACGAGGTTGGAGAGGGCTTGCGTCACGAGCCGCTGGTCGAAGTTCGCGACGACCGGCGAGTTCGGGATCTGCGTCTCGGTCACGACCGAGGCGTGGCCGATGCCCTGGAGGAAGACCGCCTCGCGCACCGCGTCGCGCACGTCGCGCCGTTCCATCGCGGGGGCCGGCATCCGGGCGAAGTTCGAGAACTCGTTCACCATGCGCCCGATATCGTCGACCTGGCGGATGATGGTGTCGACGCACTGGTCGAACACCTCACGGTCATCCTCGATCCGCTTGCCGTAGCGGCGCTTGATTCGCTCCGCCGAGAGCTGGATCGGGGTGAGCGGGTTCTTGATCTCGTGCGCGATGCGCCGGGCGACATCGGCCCAGGCCGACGTGCGCTGCGCGGTCACGAGGTCGGTGATGTCGTCGAGGGTAAGGACGTAGCCGGGGCGCGCCGCGTCGCCGCGGTCGGTGGTCGCGCGCACCGTGATCGTGCGCTCGCGCCCCTTGCGGCGCAGGCTGATCTGCTCGGGCTTGGTGCGCAGGCGCGCGAGGTCCTGGTCCCCGTTCGCGAGCGGGGCGAGCTCGGGCACGGCCTCCGCGAGCGGCTTGCCGAGCATCTCGCCCTCGGGAAGGTCGAGCATGTTGAGGGCCGACACGTTCGCGAGCGAGACGATCCCGTCCGCGTCGATGCCGATGACGCCGGCGCTGACGCCGCCGAGCACCGCCTCGGTGAAGCGGCGTCGGCGGTCGAGCTGGTCGTTCGCCGAGATCAGCTCCTCGCGCTGGGTGCGCAGCGTCTCGGTCATGTCGTTGAAGGTCTCGCCGAGCTGGGCGATGTCACCGTCGAAGAAGCGCACCGGCACCTCGACATTGAGGTCGCCCTTCGCGACGGCGTCGGACGCGCCGATCAGCTCGCGTATGGGCGCGACGAGGCGGTTCGCGAAGCCGAAGCCGAGATAGATCGCGCACACGAGGAGGACGAGCGTCACGCCCGCATAGACGAGGCCGAAGGCGACACTCACGCCGAGGCGCGAGTTCTCCATCTGGATGTATTCCTGCGCGTTCGCGCGGGTGAGGCGCAGGAAGCCGTTCACCTGCGGGTCCATCAGGCGCGCGATGTAGAGGTAGGTGTCGCGATAATTGTCGAGCTTCATGATGCCGCCGACCTGGTCGGCTTCACCGGGCGCGATCAGGACGGGCTCTCCCTTCAGCGCCTCCTGCATCGCATCGGGCGGCGGCATCCGGAGCTCGATATCGGGGTTCACGATGGCGCGCGTCAGCACCTCGCCCGCCCCGTTGAGGAGGAAGGCGGACGGGAGCTGGCGCAGCCCCGTCTGGGTCTGGAAGAAGACGTCGAACCGGGTCGGCTCGTAGGTGTAGATCGGCTCGGCCCGCTCGATGTCGCGCGCCATCGCCACGAGGTCGGAGCGCAGGACGCGGGCGTGCTCGCCGACATAGGCGTCGGCGACGGCGACCGAGTTCGCGACGATCGCCTGCGTCCGCTCCTCGAACCAGCGGTCGAGACCGCGCGAGAGGGTGAGGGTCGCGACGACCGCGACGAGGGCCGCCGGCAGCACCGCCATGATGGAGAAGAGGGCGACGATGCGCACATGGAGCCGGGCACCGGCGCGCCTTGCCGAGCGCGCGCGCCACAGCTTCACCACCTCGTAGCCGACGCCGGCCATCAACAGGAGCACGAGCACCCCGTTGATGAGGAGCGCGATCGTGATGACCTCGGAGGTCGGCGTGAGGGGGGTGAGGCCCGTCAGGATGAGGAAGGTCGCCGCCACCGCGATCAGGGCGAGCGGGATGAGCACCACGCCTATGCTGCGGACCGGCGAGTCGAATGGCGGCTTGTACGAGATGGTGGCGTCGCTCATGGACGCTCCTACACTTCACTTGCGACAAAGAGGACGTATGTGGGCGGCGAAGTGTTCGGTCAAGCAAGGGATCGCGTGCGGGCGATGAATGCACCGCTGCGCCCGCGCATCGTGATCGCCGGGGCCGGCCATGCGGCGCTCGTCGCGCTCGAGGCGCTGGCGCGCGAGCCGGCCGAGGCCGAGCTCGTCCTCGTCTCCCGCGGACCCGAGGCGCACTATAGCGGCATGGTGCCGGGCTGGGTGGAAGGGATCTATCCGCGCGCGGCGATGTCGATCCCGCTCGCCCCGGTCTGCGCGCGGGCGGGTGCGCGGCTCGTCGTCGGCGACATCGTCGGCGCGGACGCCGCGGCGCTCCACCTCGCGGACGGGCGCGCCCTCCCCTTCGACATTCTCGTCATCAATGCCGGGGCGGAGACGGCGCGCGTCGGCGCGCTCGCCGGCCCCTCGGTCATCCCCGCAAAGCCGTTCGAGGCGCTGATCGCGGGGGTGGAGCGCACGCGCGAGGACGGCGGCGACATCGTCGTCGCGGGCGGCGGCGTCGGCGGGGTGGAATTCGCCCTCTCGCTCGCCGCCGGCCGGCCGGGCCGCCGCGTCCGCCTCGTGGAGCGCGGCCCCTGCCTCGTCCCCGGCCATCCGGCCGCCTTCGCGCGGCGGCTCGGGCGGGCCCTGGAAGCGCGCGGGATCGCCGTCGCGCTCGGCGAGGATGTCGCGCCGGACGCCGCGGAGACGGTCTTCGCCTTCACCGGGGCGCACCCGCCTTCCTTCCTCGCCGCGACACCGTTCGCGAAGGCGCCCGGCGGTTTTCTCGCGGTCGACACGCGGATGCGCTCCCTCTCCCACCGGAACGTCCTCGCCGTCGGCGACACGGCGACGTGCCTTGCCGACCCGCGGCCGAAATCGGGGGTGTTCTCCGTCCGCGCCGGTCGGCCTCTCGCGGCGGCGATCCGGGCGCTCGCGCAGGGGGAGGAGCCGCCGGTCCTCCGCCTTCAGCGGCGCGGCCTCATCCTCGCCGCGACCGGCGGGCGGCGGGCGGTCGGCGTGCGCAACGGCATCGTCCTCGAAGGCGCGCTCGTCTGGCGGCTGAAGGATCGGCTCGACCGGGGCTTCGTTGCCCGCTTTAAAGGCAATTGAGCGTTTAAACCGGCAAATTGCGCTGTCGCAGTGCGCACGGGCGGTCTATGAGGAGGTCGTCATGATCCTCGCCCTCCGGGTAATTTTACCCTTCTCCGTCGCCTACCTGATTGCCTATCTCCTCCGCGTCGTGAACGCGGTGGCGGGGGAGCCGATCCGCGCCGATCTCGGTCTCACCACGGGCGAACTCGGCCTCCTCACCAGCGTCTATTTTCTCGGCTTCGCGATCTGCCAGCTGCCCTTCGGCGTGCTCATGGACCGCTACGGCTCGCGCCGCGTCGAGGCGGGGCTCCTCGTCCTCGCCGCGCTCGGCTGCGTGATCTTCGCGGTCGCGACGGATTTCGCCGAACTCGTCGTCGGCCGCGTGCTGATGGGCGTCGGCGCCTCGATGTGCCTGATGGCCCCCTTCACCGCCTATCGCCGCTGGTTCACCCCCTCGCGCGTGCCGCTCGTCGTCGGCCTCCACATGACGTTCGGCGCGATCGGCTCCTCGCTGGGCGGCGGGCCGACCGAGGTGCTCGTCAACCTCATCGGGTGGCGCGCCGTCTTCAGCGTGATCGCGGGCGGCGTCCTCGTGATTTCGGCGCTGATCTTCCTCGTCGTGCCGCGCCAGAACGAGCCGACCGAGACCGCGTCCCTTGCCAAGCTGACGGCCGAAATCGGGCAGATCCTGAAGAGCAAGGCGCTCTGGCGCATCGCCCCCCTCTCCGCGACCTCGCAGGCGGGAATGCTCGCCGTCGTGAGCCTCTGGACCGGTCCCTGGCTGCGCGAGGCGGCCGGGCTCGATTCGGCGACGGCGGCGATGTGGCTCTCGATCAGCTCGATCGGCCTCATGATCGGCTACCTCGCCTATGGCGTGATCGCGAGCCATGCGGAGCGGACGGGGCGCGCGCTCCATGTGTTCGTGATCGGCAGCTTCGTCTTCGCCTTCGTGGAGCTTCTCATCATCGTGCTGCCGCCCGCGACGGCGACGCCGCTCTGGCTCCTCTACACCGTTGTCGGCTCGGCCGGTGTCCTCAGCTACGGCATCGCCACCACGTCGTTCCCGCGGGCGATGGCGGGACGGGTGAACACGACGGTGAACTTCATCGTGTTCTTCTTCGCCTTCCTCGTCCAATGGGGCTTCGGCGAGGTGCTGGAATTCTTCCCGAACGGCGCGGGCGGGGCGACGAACACCGGCTACCAGGTGGCGCTCGGCATCCTCTTCGTGCTGCAGATCCTCGCGGCCGTGCCGCTGATGCTGATGCGGGATGACCGGCGCGTCACGGCGCCGGCCGTCTGAGCCGGGTCAACGCGCCGTCAGGAGCTCGCCGAGCGTCGCTGCGATCGCGTTGGTCGCGCGGCGCAGATCCTCGAGGCTCACGCTCTCGTCCCCGGTAAAGTCGACGCCTTCGCCCACGATCGGGGGGCCGACCCCGTAGAGCGCGGTCGGGATGCCCGCGAGCGCATAGTGGCGCGCCCCGCTCACCACCGGCGCGGTCACGATCGGTACAGTCTGCCCCATCGCGCTCTCGGCGTGACGCGACAGCGTCTCGGCGAGGCGCTCGCTCGGCGCGGTCGGGTTGACGGGCTCGGCGAGCAGCAGCCGCCGGCATTCGAGCTCGACATTCGGGTTCGAATGCGCGCGCTCCAGGAGGGCAATCAGATCCGCCTCAACCGCCTCGGCGTCCTCGTCCGCGTCGATCCGCCGGTCGATCGTGAAGCGCAGCCGGTCCGCGACGAGGTTCACCCCGCGCCCGCCCTCGATGAGGCCGACGGTGAGGGGCTGCGGCGTCGCCTCGCGCGCCTCGTTGAGGGCCGACAGGAGCGGCAGGGCGGCCAGCAGCGCATCGTGCCCGTCCTCGGGCCGCGAGGCGTGGGCCTGCCGGCCGCGCAGGATCACCTCCATGTGGAGGACGCCCTGCTGGCCGACGATGACCTGATAGGAGGTGCCGGCGCCGATGACGGCGTCCGGCCGCGTGAGGCCGTGGCCGAGGAGGAAGGCCGGGCCGAGGAAGCCGCCGCTCTCTTCGTCCGCGGTGATGTGGAGCTCCAGCGAGCCGGAGAGGCCGGCCGGGTCCGCCGCCATCGCCTCGGCGGCGAAGATGTAGGCGACGATGTCGGCCTTCGAATCGCGCGTGCCGCGACCGTGGATGAAGCCGTCCTTGATCTCGCCCGCGAACGGGTCGCGCCGCCATCCGGAGCCGGCTGGGAGCGTGTCGATCGGGGCGTGGAGGGCGACGGTCGGCCCGTCGCCGAAGGTCTGGCGCACGATGAGGTTCACGACCTCGCCGCGCCCATAGTGGCGGGCGAAGGGGGCGGGCACGGGGTGCCATTCCACCGCGTGCCCCCGCCCGGCGAGCCAGCCGCCGAGCCATTCCATCGCGCCGTTGGTGTCGCCCGGCGGGTTCTCCGTCGGGTGAGCCACCAGATCCCTGAGGAGATTCGTCGATTCGGCCGCGGTCTCCTCAACCACGGCCCTCATAGAGGATGGTGTCATTGTTCGGGGACGAGGACGGTCGATCCCGTCGTCGCTCTGCCTTCCAGTGCGCGGTGAGCCTCGGCCGCATCTTTCAGCGCGAAGGTCTGCCCGATGGAGATCTTCACCTTGCCGCTGCCGACCACCTCGAAGAGATCCGCCGCGTTGGCCTCGAGGAGAGGGCGCGTGCGGATGTAGGTGAAGAGGGTCGGCCGCGTCGCATAGAGCGAGCCGTTCTGCGCAAGATGGGCGAGGTTGAAGCCCTCGATCGGGCCGGACGACTGGCCGAACGAGGCGAAGAGGCCGAGCGGCTTCAGGCACTGGAGGGAGCCGGGATAGGTGGTCTTGCCGACCGAGTCGTAGACGACGTCGACCCCCTCCCCGCCGGTGATCTCCTTCACCCGCTCGACGAAATTCTCGGTCTTGTAGTTGATGACGTGGGTGTAGCCGTTGGCGCGCGCGAGCTCGGCCTTCTCCTCGTTGGAGACGGTGCCGATGATCGTCGCCCCGATCGCCTTCGCCCACTGGCCCGCGATGAGGCCGACGCCGCCGGCCGCGGCGTGGAAGAGGAGCGTCGTTTCGGTGGTGACCTTGTAGGTCTCTTTCAGGAGATAGCGCACCGTCATGCCCTGGAGCATCATCGCCGCCGCCGTCTCGTCCGAGACCGAATCGGGGAGCTTCAGCGCGGTCGCGGCAGGCATCACGCGCCGCTCGGTGTAGGCGCCGATGGGGGCGGCGTAGGCCACGCGGTCGCCGACGGCGAAGCCCTTCACGCCCTCGCCGACCTCTTCCACGACGCCCGCCGCCTCGTTGCCGATGATCAGCGGATAGCCGTTCGGCGCGGGATAGAGGCCGCTGCGGAAGTAGGTGTCGAGATAGTTGAGGCCGATCGCCGTGTGCCGCACGACGAGCTCGCCGGCACCGGCGCCAGCCACGTCAACGCTCTTCCACTTGAGGACTTCGGGGCCGCCGGCCTCTTCCACAACGATGGCGTGCGTCATATTCCCTCTCCGCGATATCGGCTTGGACGTTAGTTTTCGTCCTATGCTCTATCAAGCCAGTGCGGCGGGGGGAACGGCGGAGGGGATGATGGACACTTCGGATCAGCGCGATGTGACGATCCACACCGATCCGCTCTCGGTCGATGTCGTCGTCGTGGGGGGCGGGCCGACGGGGATGCTCGCCGCGCTCGTCGCCGCGGAGGCCGGCTGGAAGGTGGCTCTCGTCGCCCCGGTGATCGCCACCGACCCGCGCACCACGGCGCTGATGATGCCGGCGGTGGACCTTCTGGAACGGCTCGACGTGTGGCCGCGCGTCGGGGACGAGGCGGCCGCGCTCATCACGATGCGCCTCATCGACGACACGGGACGCCTGCCCCGCGCGCCGGAAATCGCGTTCGATTCGCACGAGATCGGCCGCGCCCAGTTCGGCTTCAACATCCCGAACGACGTCCTGAACCGCGCGCTCCATGACCGCCTCGTCGAATCGGGCGTCGTGCGGATCGACGCCGCCGCGAACGCCTTCGAGGATGGGGCGCCCGCCGCGATCATCTCGCCGGAGCGGCGGGTGGAGGCGAAGCTCGTCGTCGCGGCCGACGGGGCGCATTCGCTGGTGCGCGAGGCGGCCGGGCTCGGCATCCGCCGCTGGCGCTACGACCAGTCGGCGTTCGTGACGACGCTTTCCCACGAACGCCCGCACGGCAACACATCCACCGAATTCCACACCGACGCCGGGCCCTTCACCCTCGTCCCGCTCCCCGGCGACCGCTCCTCGCTCGTCTGGGTGGGGCGGCCGCACGAGATGGAATCGCTCGTCAATCTGGAGCCCGGCCCCCTCGCCCGCCGCATCGAGGCGCGCGCGCACAGCATTCTCGGCCGCATGGCGATCGACGGGCCGCGTGCCGTGATCCCGCTCGAAGGGCTCGTCGCGCGCGAGTTCGGGTCCGGGCGCGTGGTCCTCGTCGGCGAGGCGGCCCACCGCTTCCCCCCGATCGGGGCGCAGGGGCTCAATCTCGGCCTTCGCGACGTCGCGACGCTCGGCGATCTCCTGACGAAGGCGCGCATGAGCGGCGCGATCGAGGACGTCGCCGGCCAATACGCCCAGCGGCGGCGCTTCGATGTCGGCGCGCGCACGATGGGGGTCGACCTCCTCAACCGATCGCTCCTGTCCGGCGCCCTCCCCGTCACGCTGCTGCGCACGGTGGGGCTCGCCGCCGCGCACGGCATCCCGCCGCTGCGCCGCGCGATGATGCGCCTCGGCCTCGGCGGGTAGCCGCGTCATCCCGTCACTGGCTTGAGGCGGGCCGGGCCGCTCAGATGTAGCCCGCGCGGATCGCGTAGAGGATCGCGGGCACGGTGAAGGCCGAGATCGCGGTTCCGACGAGGATCGCGTTCGAGGCCCCCTCCACGAAGCGCCAATATTGGGTCGCGAGGATGAAGACGTTGGTGGCCGGCGGCAGCGCGGCCATCAGCACCGCGATCGTGAGCCAGAGCGGATCGACGGTGACGGTGCTCAACACGAGATAGGCCATCAGCGGGTGGCCGATCAGCTTGATCGAGAGGAAGATCGTGAGGTCGCCGACCGAGCGGCGCGTCGGCGGCGGCTGGAGGGCGACGGTAACGCCCATCGCGAACAGCGCGCAGGGCGCCGCCGCGCCGCGCAGCATGGTGAGGAGCCCGTCGATCATGTCGGGCGGGCGCCACTCGAAGGCGGCCGCGAGCATCCCCGCGATCACCGCCAGGATGAACGGGTGCGTGAAGATGCGCTTCAGGATCCGGAGCGCCGTCTCCCGCACCGAGCTCTGCTGCGCCCCGCCGAGCGACATGAGGACCGGCGTCAGCGTGAAGAAGCCGATATTCTCGAACGTGAAGATCAGCGCGATGGGGACGGCCGCGGGCGCGCCGAACGCCGAGATCGCGAGGCCGAGCCCCAGATAGCCGTGGTTGGAGTAGGAGCTGACGAGCGCCTGGATCGTCGCCCGCTCGATGTCGAAGCGGCTCCGCACGAGGCCGATCCCGAACGCGATCGCGAAGATCGAGAAGGTCGACACGACGATCGCGACGATGAAGCCGACATTCGACAGCTCCTCGAACGGGGTCTGCGACAGGAGCTGGAAGAAGAGCGCCGGCAAGGAGAAATAGATCAGGAAGATGTTGAGCCATTCGAGGCCGGAGGCCGGCCGGTTGGCGATTTTCCCCGCAACGAAACCGAAGAAGATGAGGCCGAAGAGCGGGAGTGTGAGCGTCAGGACCTCGCGCATTGCGCTCGCTTGCGTCTCCAGAGCGCCGCAGCATCCGTCAAACCACTCGCGCACGTTGAGGCGGCGAGCCGGGATGGAGGATGGTCCGGACGATGATATTCGGGCAATCGAGGCGTAGGCGATCGCGCGACCGTTCGTAAAGGGGCAATGGCGGGCCGCCGACGCGGTGGCGAAAAATGCCGCATCCCGCCGACGGCGAGTGTGACGAAGCCGCACCCAACGGTGAAAAAGCCCGCCCGAGAGGCGTGCGCGCACCCCAAAATCGTATACGTGCCCCGCTCTGTGACACTAGATTGAAGGCGGCCATCTGCTAAAGGGGCCGTCCATTGACTGCGGCAGCCGTCGGGCACCCGCAGCGCGTTCGTGCGCGCGCGGGGACGGGCCGCGACCCGAGAGGACGCACTGTTGGACGCCAACACCGCCACCGCACCGCCCCCCGGCGAGAAGGGCCGCAATCCGGCGAAGGGGGATCGGCCGAGCTTCGGCCAGGTGGTCGAATACGGGGTGATGCGCGTCCTCAGCGTGTTCCTGCGCCACGTTCCGGTCGGGATCGCCTCGGCGGCGGTGGGCTACACGCTCGGCACGATCATGCCGCTGACGCCGCGCAACAAGCAGGTGCTGGAGAACATGGCGTTCGCGATGCCGGAGCTCTCCGACGCCGAGCGCCTCAGGATGTCGCGCGCCATGTGGCACCATCTCGGCCGCGTGATCGGCGAGGCCTTCCAGATCGACCGCCTCGTGAAGGACAGGAGCCGTGTCGAGTTTCCGGCGAATTTCGAGGCCTTCAAGGAGCGCGTGAAGGACGGGGCGATCTGTCCCGCGCTCCATCTCGGCAACTGGGAGATCTCGGGCATCCTGCCGCGCGAGGCGGGGCTGAAGCTCTCCGGCGTCTACCAGAAGCTCCATAATCCGCTGGTGGAGACGTATCTGCGCCGCATGCGCGACAGCGCCTACCCCGCCGGCCTCTTCGCCAAGGGACCGCATGTCGGCCCGGCGCTCATCGCGCTGGCGCGCCAGGGCGTCGCCGTCGGCCTCGTCTCCGATTTTCGCGAGATGCGGGGCATCGGGGTGAACTTCTTCGGCCAGCCCGCCTTCGCGACGCCGCTCCCGGCGATGCTCGCCCGCATGACCGGCAAGCCGATGATCGCCGGCGCCGTGGTGCGCACCAAGGGCGCCCACTTCCGCGCGATGCTGGAGGAGGTGCCGGTCAACGTGACCGAGGATCGCGACCGCGACATCGCCGAGGCGACCCAGGCCCTCCACGACGTGTTCGAACGCTGGATCCGCGAGGCGCCGGAGCAGTGGATGTGGACGCACCGCAAGTGGGCCCGGTCGCGTCGCCGCACGCTCACCGTGGGCGACACGGTCCTCCCGCCGCTCGGCGCGGAGGAGATGGCGATGCCGGAGGAGGCCCCCGCCAGCGAGAAAGCGGCTTTGCCGGCGGAAACAGAACGGGCGGGCTGAGACGCGCCTCCCGTTCACGATGATGACGACTTTCCCTGGCCAGCGGCCGAATCGGCCTTATCTCAGGCTTGCACGGACCGCGTGCGCTCGGTACCCCTAGATCGTTTTTCACAGTCCAGCCCTGCGCGGAGCTGGACTTGGAGCTGAACTGGTCATGGGTGGACGACATTCAGGAGATGCGATCGATCGGCCGCAATCGCGCGATGGCCGTTCGTCGGGCACGGCCATGAGGGCCCGCCCACGCCGATCTTCTCCGATCATTCGAGAGTTGTGGTCCCGTGTACCGGTCGCTCACCGACCTATAGTTGGGCAGTACGTATGAACAAAATTCGGACGGCTAAGTTTCAGCTCGGCCAGGTGGTCCGCCATCGCGTGTTCAGTTTCCGGGGCGTCATCTTCGACGTCGACCCGACCTTTTCGAACACCGAGGAATGGTGGGAGGCGATCCCCGAGGACCTGCGTCCCCGCCGTGATCAGCCGTTTTATCACCTGTTCGCCGAGAACGACGAGACGGAATACATCGCTTACGTGTCCGAACAGAACCTTCTGCCGGACGACACGGGCGAGCCCGTGCGCCACCCTCAGGTGAGCGACATGTTCGAGCGGCGTGACGGCGCCTACTGCGCCCGCAGCTCCAACTTCCACTGATCCGCCGTCGCGGCAGCCCCGTCCGCGGGGCGTCGCACCCGGCACCGCGTCGAACGATGAAGGGGCATCCGTCGGGTGCCCCTCATTTCGTTTCGGCGTCTTACTGGCTGCTGCCTTTGACGGCGTTGCGCTGTGCTTCGATGAGCTTGTCGCGCTGGGCCTGGGCCCGATCTTCGAGTTGCCTCTGCAACGCCCGCTGCTGTTCTTGAAGCTGCTGCGGGTTGATCCCCTGCCCGTCATAGGTGGAGGTGAAGCCGACCAGCGTCAAATCGAAGCGAACGGGCTTCGCCTGCTGGTTCATCGTCATGAGCTCCAGCTTGCCGCCGGCCTTCAGGCGCGAGATGAAGGCCGCGTCGATCGCAAGCTCGGCATAGCAGGCGTTCGGGAAGCAGATCGAGAAGGGCGCGCGCTGCGCCCCGTTCCCATCGATCTGAAGCTGGACGCCGGGCTGGATCAGCATCCCGACCGGCACGGAGGCGAGCAGCGTCTTGCGCGCCTCGCCGGGGATCTCGCGGATCGCGACGGAGGCGAGGAACTGGCCCGAATCCGTCCGCAGCTCCTGCGTGATCAGGCAGAGTTCCTTGTTCGCCTGCGGATCGCGATTGCAGATCTTCACCCAGGCATTGTCCGGCGCCGCCTGGGCGAAGGTCGGCGCGGGAGAAAGGGCCGTCGCCATCGCGAGGGCGAATGCGGCGAAAACTTTGGCCAGATGCTTGGTCATGGAACCGTGCTCCTGCGAGGGCCCTTTGCGACAGGGCCTACTGGTTGGCCTGCTCGACGGCCTTGCGCTGCTCGGCGACGAGGCGGTCGCGGGCGGCCTGGGCGCGCTCCTCGAGCGACTTCTGGAGGTTCGCCTGCTGGCGCTGCAGCTCCTGCGGGTCGATGCCCTGGCCGTCATAGGCGGAGGTGAAGCCGATCAGCGTCATGTCGAAGCGGACGGGCTTGGCCTGCTGGTTGATCGTCGTCACCTGCAGCTTGCCACCGGCCTTCAGGCGGCTGATGAAGGCGGCGTCGATCGCGAGCTCGGCATAGCAGGCGTTCGGGAAGCAGATCGAGTAGACCGCGCGCTGCGCCTGGGCACCGTCGATCTGGAGCTGCACGCCGGCCTGGATCAGCATGCCGACCGGCACGGAGGTCAGCAGCGTCTTGCGCGCCTCGCCGGGGATCTCGCGGATCGCGACGGATGCGAGGAACTGGCCCGAATCGGTCCGCAGCTCCTGCGTGATCAGGCAGAGTTCCTTGTTCGCCTGCGGATCGCGGTTGCAGATCTTGACCCAGGCATTCTCTTGCTGCTGCTGCGCGTCCTGGGCGATGCTCGGCGCCGCAGGAAGGGCCGTCGCAGTCGCAAGTGCCAGTGCGGCAAACATCTTGGCCAAACGCATGGTCTATTCCCCCGTACTCATAGCTTGTGGCAGGTCGCGCCCCACCCGGTCACGGAACGCTTAGACCGGGTCAGCCAAAATGGCTAGAAGAGCGAGTATGACGATTCGGAAAATTCACGACATCGCTTGCGCGTCGAAGAGGCTGACGATGCTGATCACAACGCCCGCCGGACTTGCCACGGACCGGTTACTGCGCCGACGGATGCCCTTCATCGTCGTACTAGCCACGGCCGCGTTGGTTGCACTTTCGCCGCCGCAGGCGCAAGCGGCGAATGCGATCGCGATGCATGGCGATGCCGCGCTCGCCCCCGGCGCGCCGCTCCCCTACGCGAACCCCGATGCGCCGCAGGGCGGGCGCATGACTTTCGGCGCGCTCGGCACCTTCGATTCGCTCAACCCCATGATTCCACGCGGCTCCAAGGCGCCGGGCCTGCGCGACGCGCTCTACGGCAACCTCGTCTATGAGAGCCTGCTGGAGCGCAATTATGAGGAACCCTTCACCCTCTACGGCCTCCTCGCCTCCGACGTCGAGATGCCGCAGGCGCGCGACTGGGTGACCTTCACCATCGACGAGAAGGCCGCCTTCTCCGACGGCACCCCCGTCACCGCCGAGGACGTCGTCTTCTCGCTCGAGCTTCTGCGCGAGAAGGGCTGGCCCTATGCGCGAAATTATTATGCGAAGGTCGAGGCGATCGAGACGCCGGACGCGCGCACGGTCACCTTCCGCTTCCCGAACGCCAACGATCGCGAGCTGCCGATGATTCTCGGCCTGATGCCGATCCTGTCGAAGGCGAGCACCGATCCGGAGGCGTTCGGCCGCACCACGCTGAAGCCGCCCATCGGGACCGGCCCCTACGTGATCGACGCCGTGGACCCGAGCCGCAGCGTCACCTACCGGCGCAATCCGGACTATTGGGGCAACGACAACCCGCTGAACGCCGGCCGCTTCAACGCCGAGACCGTCCGCTTCAACTTCTATCGCGACGAGACGGCGATGTTCGAGGCGTTCAAGACCGGCGAGATCGACCTCTATCTCGACGCCGACGCCGGCCACTGGTCCTCGGCCTACGACTTCCCCGCGATCCGCGACGGGCGGGCGGTGAAGATGGAGGTGCCGACGGCGATCCCGCGGGGGATGTTCGCGTTCGTCTTCAACACGCGCCGCGCTCCGTTCGACGATGTGCGCGTGCGCGAGGCGATGAACCTCATGCTCGACTTCGACTGGATCAACCAGCAGCTCTTCTACGGCCAGCTTCGCCGCACCACGAGCTACTTCTCGAACTCCGAGCTGCAATCGACGGGGACGCCCGCGAGCGCGGCCGAGCGCGAGATGCTCGCCCCCTACCCCGACGCCGTGCGGGCGGACATCATGGACGGCACGTGGACGCCGCCGGTGTCGGACGGATCGGGGCGGGACCGCAAGAATGTGCGCGAGGCGCTGCGCCTCTTCGGCGAGGCGGGGTGGAGCGTGAAGGACGGCCGCCTCGTCAACGCGGCGGGCACGCCCTTCAGCTTCGAGATCCTGGTCGCGACGCGCGATGACGAGCGCCTCGCCCTCGCCTACCAGCGGCTCCTGCGCCCGATCGGGATCGACGCGCGCGTGCGCTACGCCGATTCCAGCCAGTACAACGCCCGCATGCTCGGCTTTGATTTCGACATGGCGCGCGTCTTCTGGCCGGCCTCCCTCTCGCCCGGCAACGAGCAGACGCACCGATGGTCCGAGGCGGCCGCGGACGTGGAGGGTTCGTTCAATTATGCCGGAGCGAAGACCCCCGCGATCGACGCAATGATCGCGGAAATGCTGGCCGCGACGACCCGCGAGCGGTTTGTCGACGCCGTCCATGCGCTTGATCGCGTGCTGTTGTCGGGCATCTATGTGGTGCCACTCTATCATTCGCCGGTGCAGTGGGTGGCCCGGTCGAGCCGCCTCGGCGTGCCCGACAAGCAGAACGTCGCCGGCGTGAAACTCGAAACATGGTGGGTCAATCCATGAGCGATATCGACACGAGCGCGCTGGAGCCCCTGCGCATCGACGTCGTCTCCGACGTGATGTGCCCCTGGTGTTTCATCGGCAAGCGGCGCCTTGAGAAGGCGCTCGACCAGATCGACGGTCTCGACGTCTCGGTGACGTGGCACCCCTTCCAGCTCGACCCGACGCTGCCGCCGGACGGGAAGGACCGGCAGCAATATCTGAGCGAAAAGTTCGGCGGGCCCGAGCGCGCCGAGGAGATCTACGCCCGCGTGCGCGCCGCCGGCGCTTCGGAGGACATTCCGTTCGCCTTCGAGAAGATCACCCGTTCGCCGAACACGCTCGACGCGCACCGCCTCATCCGCTGGGCGGACGTCGAGGGCGTGCAGGACGCGGTCGTGGAGCGCCTCTTCCAGCTCTATTTCCTGGAGGGCGCGGACCTCACCAAGACCGAGACGCTGGTGGGCGCCGCGACCGACGCCGGAATGGACGGCGAGATGGTCCGCCGCCTCCTCGAAAGCGAGGCCGACCTTGCCGAGACCGAGGCCGAGATCGTCCACGCCCAGGCGATGGGCGTCCAGGGCGTCCCCTGCTTCATCCTCGACGGGCGCTACGCGGTGAGCGGCGCGCAGCCGGCCGAGGTGCTGGCGGACGCCATCCGCCAGGTCGCGGTCGAGCGGCGCGAGAAGGTGGCGCCGTGAGCACCGGCCACGCGATCTGCGGCCTCGACCACACGATCATCGCCGTCGACGATCTCGGCGCGGGCGAGGCGATGCTCACCAGCCTCGGCTTCGCCGTGACGCCCCGCGGCATCCACTCGGCCCACAAGGGCACGGCGAACGCGACGTCCGTCTTTTCGAACGGCACCTATCTGGAGCTGCTCGGCGTCACCGCGCCGACCGAGTTCAATGCCGCGATGCGCGAGGCGCTCGCCGCGCGGCGCAACCTCTTCGGCATCGCGATGAAGACCGAGGACGCGGCCGCCGCCTACGAGGCGTTCGCGGCCGAGGGCATCGGCGCGGAGACGATGAACGCCTTCTCCCGGCCCGTCGAGCTTCCGGGCGGCACGCGCGAGGCCTCCTTCCGCACGACCAACATCGCGCACCGCACGACGCCGGGCGCGCATGTGTTCGTGTGCGAGCACCTGACGCCCGACGTCGTCTGGCGGCCGGACTTTCTCGATCAGCCGAACGCGGTCGCCGGGATCAAGCGGATCATCGGCGTCGCCGACGATCTCGACACGATCGCCGCGAAATGGGGCAAGATCGCGCCAGGCGGAGCCAAGGCCAGCCCCAGCCGGGTCGACCTCGATTTCGACAACGCAACGGTGACGTTCATGACGCCCCAGGCCTTCGCGACCGAGTTCGGGACGCCGACGGCCGCGCCCCCGGCCCTCGCCGCGATCGAGTTCGTCTCGCACGACCTCACCGCAACGCGGGCGGTATTGGAGAAAGCGGGCGTGCCGCATCCGGCCTCGCTCGTGGTCCCGCCCGAGTGCGCGGCGGGCGTCACGATGCGCTTCGTCGCCGCCTGACAGGATCGGCGCGCCCCCCGCTCAGACGGGGCCGGCCGACGCTTTCTTGTTCCGCTCGTCCTCGTCCATCGCGCGGACGGCGGCGGTCGCGGCGCGGCGCTTGACCTCCTCGTCGTCCGTCCCGGTCACGCGGACCGTCACCTCGCGGTGGGCGAAGTGGATGTCGTTCGCGGCGAAGGCCTCGCGCACGCGCTGGTAGACGTGGCGGCGGACGAGGAACTGGTCGCCCGGCTTCGTCTTGAACTTGATGCGGATGATCATCGCCGAATCCTCCATCTGGACGACGCCCTGACTCTTGGGCGGCTCCATGAAGAGGTGGCCGAGCTCCGGATCGGCCTTCATTTCCAGGCCGATATTCTTGATCAGCTTGCGCACCTTCTCGACGTCCGTGTCGTAGGTGAGGCGCACCGGCAGCTTCATGATCACCCAGTCGCGCGAGAAGTTGGTGAGCTGCTTGATCTCGCCGAACGGGATCGTGTGGAGCGGCCCCTCGTGGTGGCGAAGCTGGAAAGAGCGCACCGAGATCTTCTCCACCTGCCCCGCCGTGCTCCCGACCGAGATATACTCGCCCCGGCGGAAGGCGTCGTCGAAGAGGAAGAAGGCGCCGGAGAAGATGTCGCGGATGAGGGCCTGCGAGCCGAAGCCGATCGCGAGGCCGACGATGCCGGCACCGGCGAAGAGCGGGGCGACCGAGACGCCGAGGGACGACAGCACCACCGTCACGCAGACCGAGATGATGACGAAGAACATCACGCTTCGGAAGATGGGCAGGAGCGTCGCGAGGCGCGAGACGCCGGGGCCGAACCCCTCCCCCTCGTGGTCGCCGCCGGCCGATTCGGTCTCTTCCTCCAGCCGGATCGTCACCCAGAGCCGCACCGCCTCCCACGCCGCCCAGGCGACGAGCGCGGTCGCGGCGATGCCGAGGACCGCCTCGGCCTCGTCGAACCAGACCGCGCGGCGCACATCCCAGACGATCCCCAGCACCACGAAGCCGACGAGCACCGAGACGCCGATCGAGACGCGCTCATAAAGGTCCGTCCACGCGTCGTGGATGATGCCGAGCTTCAGCCGCTGGTCGTGCAGGATGATGAGGAGCCCGGCCGTGATCAGCGCAACGATGAGGGCGACGGTCGGCGCGATGATCGGCCCGGCCGTGTACTCATTGTCGATCGTGAGGCGCGAGACGGTGTTGAGGAAGGAGGCGACGAGGTAGCCGATCGCGAGCACCGGCCACACCACCGACAGGAGCCGCCGCAGCTTGTTGGGGCGCGGATGCGTGCCGAGGATGACCCGGCTCAGCTTCGGCCGGTGGATGAGGAGGATGATCGACAGGAGGATCACGGCGACGAAGGCCGGGATCAGCAGAAGCGTGTGCTTGCTCGCGAGCGCGATCGGCAGGTGCGAGAAGCTGATCGCGAAGAAGCCGATGATGTCGGTGATGATGAGCGCGCCGAGCACCTCCCTGAACAGCGCGTGGGCGAGATCGTCGTCGAACGGGGCGAGACGGGCGGCCCGGTCGGACGGGGAGAGGACCGCGAGGAGGACGCCGCGCAGCGCGACGAAGAGCGTCGCGGCGAGGATCGCGGTGAAGATCGTCGCCCGCTGGGGCGAGGCTTCCGGCTGGACGATCGCGAGCGTGATCGTCCCGATGACGAGGAGCGCCGCGGCCCCGCCCAGATGCCGCAGCATCACGATGAGGGCGTTGCTGATGAGGGCCGAGCGCGAATCGAGCGGCCGGTCGGTCCGGCGCGTCATCCGCCGCACGAGGCGGCCCGTGTACCAGTAGCCGACCCAGCCGACCGCGAGGCAGAGGCCGACATAGAGGATCGTCTTGACGAGCCACGTCACCGAGTCGCGCCCGACGACGGAGAAGCCGTTGGCGATGTCGGCCGGAAGGTTCGGGATGTTGCGGATCAGGTCTGCAAACGCCATGCGCGCCTGGAACATGCGGTCCATGGGCGCCATCTGAGGGGCCGGCGCGGGGGGCGGCGCGGCCGGGGGCACCACGAAGACATTGTTGCCGCCGGCTTCGAGCGCGTTCACCGCCGCCGTCATCGCGGCGCTGTTGGCGGAGGGCTCAGGCGTCGCGCCGGTGCTCGCCGTCTGGGCGAAGGCGGCGCCGGTGAAGAGCATGAGAAGGGTGGCAAAGAGGATCCGTGTCATATCGATTCCCATCCCCTCTTGCGGCTTGACGCGCTGCGAAAGCCCTCATAAGCGCCGGGATAACTTTAAGCGAGGGACCATGGAAGAGACTATTACGCCGGAGATCGTGCGCGCGCACGGTTTGACCCCGGACGAGTACGAACGTTTCAAGGCCCTCATCGGGCGGACGCCGAGCTTGACCGAACTCGGCATCGTCTCCGCCATGTGGAACGAGCACTGCTCCTACAAGTCCTCCCGCCCGCACCTGAAGACGCTGCCGACCACCGGTCCGCGCGTCATCCACGGCCCGGGCGAGAATGCGGGCGTCGTCGATATCGGCGACGGGCTCGCGGTCATCTTCAAGATGGAGAGCCACAACCACCCCTCCTATATCGAGCCCTATCAGGGCGCGGGGACGGGCGTCGGCGGCATCCTGCGCGACGTCTTCACCATGGGGGCGCGGCCGATCGCGACCCTCAACGCCATCCGCTTCGGCTCGCCCGATCACCCCAAGACGCGCCACCTCCTCGCAGGCGTCGTCGCGGGCATCGGCGGCTACGGCAACGCGTTCGGCGTGCCGACGGTGGGCGGCGAGGTCGAGTTCGACCCCTCCTATGACGGCAACTGCCTCGTCAACGCGATGGCGGTCGGCATCGCGCGCCAGGACGGGATCTTCCTGTCGAAGGCCGAGGGTGTCGGCCGGCCGATCGTCTATCTCGGCTCCAAGACCGGGCGCGACGGCATCCACGGCGCGACCATGGCCTCGGCGACCTTCGAGACCGAGGACCAGGCCGAGCGCTCCGCCGTCCAGGTCGGCGACCCGTTCGCGGGCAAGCGCCTCCTCGAGGCGTGCCTGGAGCTCATGAAGACCGGCGCCGTCATCGCGATCCAGGACATGGGCGCTGCCGGCCTTACCTCCTCGGCCGTCGAGATGGGCGCGAAGGGCAATCTCGGCATCCACCTCAATCTCGACGCCGTGCCCTGCCGCGAAGAGAACATGACCGCCTACGAGATGATGCTGTCTGAGAGCCAGGAGCGGATGCTCATGGTGCTCGACCCGGCGCATTGGGAAGAGGCGCAGGCGATCTTCAAGAAGTGGACGCTCGATTCGGCGATCGTCGGCGAGACGACGGACGATCTGCGCTTCCGCATCACCCACAAGGGCCGCGTCGAGGCGGACCTGCCGATCAAGGAACTCGGCGACGAGGCCCCCGTCTACCACCGCCCCTTCGTCGACCCGCCCGCCCCGCCGGCGCTGGAAGACTCGGACGCGGACGCGCCGAACGATGTCGCCGAGGCACTCCTCACCCTTCTCGGCAGCCCGAACGGGTCCTCGCGCCGCTGGGTGTGGGAGCAATATGACCACGTGATTTCGGGCAATGTCGCGAACGGGCCGGGGGGCGATGCCGCGGTCGTGCGCATCGGCGACGGCCCCCTCGCCCTCGCGATGACGGTCGACGTGTCGCCCCGCTATTGCTGGGCCGACCCCGTGGAGGGCGGCAAGCAGGCGGTCGCGGAGGTGTGGCGCAACCTCACCGCCGTCGGCGCCGAACCGCTCGCGATCACCGACAATCTCAACTTCGGCAGCGCGATGCGGCCGGAGATCATGGGCCAGTTCGTCGGCTGCATCCGCGGCATCGGCGAGGCCTCGCGCGCGCTCGACTTCCCCGTCGTTTCCGGCAACGTGTCCCTCTACAACGAGACCGACGGGCAGGCGATCCTGCCGACCCCCGCGATCGGCGGCGTCGGCCGCCTCGCCGACATCGACAAGCGCGTCGGCCTCGCCTTCGGCGGCGCAGGCGAAACCATCTTCCTCGTCGGCGGGCATGGCGACCATCTCGGCCAGTCCCTCTATCTCGACGTGATCCGCAACCGCCGCGCCGGTCCCCCGCCCCCGGTCGACCTCGCGCGCGAGCGGCGCCACGGCGATTTCGTGCGCGGCGCGATCAATGACGGCCTCGTCTCGGCCTGCCATGACGTCTCCTCCGGCGGCCTCGGCGTCGCGCTCGCGGAGATGGCGATCGCCTCCGGCCTCGGCGCGAAGCTCGACATTCCGGACCCCGTCCACCTCTACCTCTTCGGCGAGGATCAGGGCCGCTATGTGCTGACGACGGCGACCCCCGAATCGCTCCTCAAGGCCGCGATCGATGCCGGTGTGGCCATTGCGCCCATCGGTACGGTCGGCGGGGAGAATTTGACCGTTGCCGGGCGGTTCAGTGTATCGTGCGCGGACCTGAAGAATGCGCACGAGGGGTGGATGCCCGCCTACATGGCGCGGCATACCGCATAAGCCCGTGACGGGAGGCCGGTATGGCGATGGATCAGCACGAGATCGAGCGACTCATTCGCGAGGCGCTCCCCGACGCGAGGATCGAGGTGCGCGATCTCGCTGGTGACGGCGACCACTACGCCGCGACCGTCATTTCGGAGGCGTTTCGCGGCAAGACGCGGGTCGCCCAGCACAAGATCGTCTACGACGCGCTGAAAGGGCGAATGGGCGGTGAATTGCACGCCCTTGCCCTACAAACCGTCGCACCCGACGCATAGATTGAGCCTCAAAACCCACGAGGAATTCGCATGAGTAACGCGCACGAGACCATCGACAACGCCGTCAAGTCGAACGACGTCATGCTCTTCATGAAGGGCACGCCGAACTTCCCGCAGTGCGGCTTTTCCGGCCAGGTCGTGCAGATTCTCGACTATCTCGGCGTCGAGTACGGCTCGATGAACGTCCTCGAGGACGCCGAGATCCGCAACGGCATCAAGGAATATTCCAACTGGCCGACGATCCCCCAGCTCTACGTGAAGGGTGAGTTCGTCGGCGGTTGCGACATCGTGCGGGAAATGTTCCAGGCGGGCGAGCTGCAGGAACACCTGACGAGCGCCGGCATCCCGACGCGCGACACCGCCGCCTGAAGCCAGCACCCCAATCCGACCGGCCGGTTCGCCTTTCACGGGCGGGCCGGCCGTCGATCGTTTGAGGAACGGTCCGGACCGCTGGTCACGGGCCGTTTGCTGCGTCTAGATCATCTCGCGCTCGATCGAGCGCGGACAAGATGATCTAGCACCTTGAAGGCGAGCGGCTTTTTCTCGCTCGATTGTTTCCAATGGAGCGAGAGCCGCTCTAAAATGCAAGTCTGCGCTCCGTCTCGGAGCATCGGACGATTCGTGCCTTCAGCAGCCTCCTTCAACAGCCTCCCCACCAAGGTGCGCGGCGCCATTGCGTTCGTCGTGCTGTGCGGTGTCGGGGCGGCCGCCTCCCACACGCCGATGCCGCTTCCGTGGCTGCTCGCGCCCCTCATCGGTGGCGCGATCCTGTCGACGCTGGGCCTGAAACTCGGCATCAGCGATGTCGTGCGCAAGGGCGGCCAGCTCGGCGTCGGCCTCTCGATCGGCATCCTCTTCTCCGGCGACGTCGCGCTGCGCATCCTCTCCTGGTGGTACGTCATCCTCGGGACCTGCATCGTCTCGCTGATCATCTGCGCGCTGATCTCGCGCATGATGGCGCGCCTCGGCGGGATCGACACGACCACCGCCTTCTTCTGCTCGATGCCCGGCGGCCTTGCCGAGATGGCCGGCTTCGCGACGACCTTCGGCGCGAACCCCAGCCTCGTCTCGCTGGTGCAGAGCCTGCGCATCTTCGTCATCGTCCTCACCCTGCCGCTCGCCGTCACGCTGTCGGTGGAGGGGCACGGCGCGCCGCACGTGCTGCCGCCGATCTCGGTGGGGCTCCTCGCCCTCGCCTGCGCGACGTGCCTCCTGGTCGGAACGACGCTGAACCGGCTGAAGGTGTTCAACGCCTGGCTCCTCGGCGGGCTCATGGTCGGCATCACCATCGCCCTCCTGATGCCGGAGCCGCATTCGGTGCCGCCGCTCTTCAAGATCCTCGTCCAGGTGATGATCGGGAGCGCGCTCGGCGCCCGCTTCGACGCCGCGCACCTGCGCCGCGCGCATCGCCTCGTGCCGGCGGCGCTCTTGGCGATCGTCGTCTCGATCCTTGCCCATCTCGGCCTCGCCGCGCTCGTCTCGGGCGTGATCCCCTATCCGGTCGCCGTGCTCGCGACGGCGCCGGGCGGCATCGCCGAGATGTCGCTGACGGCCGCCGTCCTCAACCTGCAGCCCGAATTCGTGACCGCGTGGCAGCTCGGCCGGATCATCGTCGTCGCGACTCTGACCGCCCCGCTCTTCAACCTCGTGCGCCGGATGGAGACGCGCGCCACTTGATGGCGGCGGGCCGATCGCCTCCAATCGGCGCATCGCCCGCGGATCCGCGAAGGAGCCCCATGCCCGCCACCGATCCGGCCACGCCGCAGGACGAGGAGGCGGCCGCCTGGGCGCGCCTCCCCGTGCTCGCGCACGCCGCGGCGCTGCTGATCGAGAACGGGCAGACGACGGAGCGGACCGTCCTCGCGGTGGAGGGGCTCGCGACGGTGACCGGCACGCCCGTGCGCGTCTATGTGCGCTGGGGCGAGGTGCGCGTCGAAGCGCACGCCGCGGGCCGCACGCAGATGCGTTCGGTCACCGCCGCGCCGCTCGGCGTCCACATGGGAAAGGTCGCCGAGACGATGGAGGCGATCGAGGCGGTGCGGGCCGGATCCCTCTCCGTCGACGCGCTCGGGGCGCGGCTCGACCGGATCGCCGCCATGCCGCCCGTCTCCACGCCCCGCTTCGCGCTCTTCGCGGCGATCGGGGCGGCGGCGCTCGCGATCCTCTTCGGCGCGAGCGAGCCCGCGACCATCCTTCTCGCGATGGCGAGCGCCGGGGGCGGGGCGGTGTTGCGCCGCATCGTCGCCCGGCGCACCGCGAACCCGTTCGCCCAGCCCCTCGTCGCCGCGCTCCTCGCGGGGCTCGCCGGCGGTGTGGCGCTGTCGCGGGGTCTTGCCACCGAGGCGCGGCTCGTCATGCTGTGCCCGTGCATGGTGCTGGTGCCGGGGCCCCATTTCCTCAACGGCTTCATCGACCTCCTGCGCGCCAGGATCAGCCTCGGCATCGCGCGCGTCGCCCTTGCGGGGATGATCGTGGTCGCAATCTCGGCGGGCCTCCTCGCCGGGCTCGCCGCTACCGGCAGCACCCTCCCCTCGGCCGGCAGCCCGCCACCCCTCGCCTTCACCCTCGACATCATCGCGGCGGGCCTCGCGGTCAGCGCCTACGGCACCTTCTTCTCGATGCCCTGGCGCTATCTCCCTATCCCGATCCTCATCGGCATGATGGCGCACGCGTCGCGCTGGGCCGCGCTCGTCCTCGCGGGGGCGAGCCTCGAGGTCGGCGCACTCGTCGCGTGCCTGATCGCCGGCCTTCTCGTGACGCCGATCTCGCGGGTGCTGCGCCTTCCCTTCGCGGCCTTCGCCTTCGCCGCCGTCGTCTCGCTGATCCCCGGCATCTTCCTCTTCGAGATGGCCGCCGCGACCGTCGCCCTCCTCCACGCGGGCGAGGCGGGAGCCGGATCGCTGCTTCTCCCGATCGCAACGAACGGGGCGGCGGCGCTCCTCATCCTCCTCGCCATGACGATCGGCGTGATCGTCCCCAAGATGATCATCGACGCGATCTGGCCCTTTGCCGACGACGCGCCGCTGCGCGACCGATAGCCCCACCCCGCGCCCACACGGGCGCGCCACGGAACCGCCAAGGTCGCGCCGGGGCGGGTGTATACTTTTCGTCCTCACCCCATACGGAAGCCAGCACTACTCCGGCCCAGCCGCTTTGATACGATCCGCCCAACCAATGGGAACGCAATCCTGCGTCCGTTCCAATCGCCAATAAGGGAAGTTTGGGCATGATCCGTGTAGGGGTTCACGTCGCCTCGATCGCCATTGCCGGGCTCATGGTGTCGACCGCAGCCAATGCCGCGGACATCACCTGGAAGTTCGCGCACATCGTCAGTCCCGCGACGCCGGCCGGCCAAGCCGCCGAGAAGCTCGCCGAGCTGATCGCCGAGCGCTCCGACGGGCGCATGGAGATCGAGATCCACCCGTCCGCCTCGCTCGGCGACGACGCGCAGATCATCGAGCAGATCCAGTTCGATTCGGTCCAGATGGGCATCCCGCCGACGGCCAAGCTCGGCAACTTCGAGCCGCGCATGCAGGTCTTCGACCTGCCCGTCATCTTCCCCTCGCCCGAGGCCGCCTATGCCGTCCTCGACGGCCCGATCGGCCAGGAGCTTCTCGACACGCTCGACGAGAAGGGCCTCAAGGGTCTCGGCTACTGGGAGAGCGGCTTCAAGCACCTCACCGCGAACAAGCCGATCACTTCGATCGCGGACCTTTCGGGCGTGAAGGTGCGCACGATGGACAGCCCGCTGATCATCGACCAGTACCGCTCCTGGGGCGCGAACCCGATCCCGCTTCCCTTCGGCGAGGTCTACAACGCCCTCCAGTCGGGCGTCGCCGAGGCGCAGGAGAACTCGCTGACCTCCGTCGACACGATGAAGTTCTACGAGGTGCAGTCCGACCTCACTTTGTCGGGCCACGCCTACCTCCCCTACGCCTTCATCGTCAGCAAGACGGCCTGGGAAGGCCTCCCGGACGACCTCAAGGAGATCGTGGCGCAGGCCGTGCTCGACGCGCGTGACTACAACCGCGAGCTGACCGCCGCGCTCGACGAGTCGCTGGTCACGAAGTTCAAGGAGAACGGCATGAACGTCTCCGAGCTCAGCGACGAGGCCCGCGCCGAGTTCGTCGACGCGAGCCGCCAGGTGCACGAGGGCTTCGCCTCCATCGTGACGCCGGAGCTTCTCGAGCGGATCTACGCGGAAACCAACTAAGTCGGTCCCGCGCCGGGGTCCTGGAGCGTTTCAATGCGCTACGCGTTAAAGGCGCTCGACTTCACCGAAGACGCGGCGATGGTGGTGTGCATCGCGCTCGCCGCCTCGCTCGTCATCATTCAGGTCGTGCTGCGCTATGTGTTCAACACGTCCATCTTCTGGGCCGAGGAGCTCGTCCGCTACACCGTGGTGTGGATGGCCTTCATCGGGGCGGGGATGGGCGTGCGGCGGGGGAAGCACATCTCCGTCGACCTGCTCCAGACCTTCCTGCCCGAGCGGCAGGCCCGGATCGTGGCGATCGCGGCCGCCTTCGTCGGCTGCGTCTTCGCGGCGCTCCTCTTCTGGTACGGCCTCGCCCTCGTCCGCCATGCCTTCGCGATGGGCCAGCGCTCGTCCGCGATGCGGGTCCAGATGGCCTGGGTCTATCTGATCCTGCCGATCGCCGGCACCTTCATGCTGGTGCGCTTCGCCGAACTCGGCCACGCCTTCATCACGGGCGCGCGTTCGGCGCGCATCGATGTCGACCATCTCGCCCGCGAAGCCGGCATCGAGCCCGGCGACTGATCTGATGCCCCTCATCATTCTCGCGCTCGTCTGTGGCGGGCTCCTCGTCGGCGTGCCGATCTTCGTCGCGCTCGCCCTCTCGGCCTTTCTCGGGGTCGGGATCTTCACCTCCTCGCCGACCGTCGTGGTCGCCCAGCGCCTCTTCGCGGGGATCGACAATTTCACGCTGATGTCGATCCCGTTCTTCGTGCTCGCGGCCGAATTGATGCGCGTCGCGGGGATCGCGGAACGGCTCCTCCGCCTCGCACGCGTCCTCGTCGGATGGCTCCCCGGCGGGCTCGCGGCCTCCGGCGTTGTCGCGTGTCTCTTCTTCGGCTCGATCAGTGGGTCGAGCCCGGCGACGCTCGCCGCGATCGGCAGCATCATGATCGTCGCGCTGATCCAGGCCGGCTATCCGGAGCGCTTCTCGATCGGCCTCATGACGACGGCCGGCTCGCTCGGCATCGTCATCCCGCCGAGCATCACGCTCATCATCTACGGCGCGGTCACCGGCACCTCGATCGGCCAGCTCTTCGCGGCCGGGCTCCTCCCCGGCCTTCTCCTCGCCGGGATGCTCATCATCTATTGCGGCTTTTCCGGCTGGCTCTACCGCGTGCCGCTGGAGGCGCGGCCGAGCGGGCGCGAGATTTTGAGCGCCATCAAGGACGCCTCATTCGGCCTCGGCCTGCCGGTCATCCTTCTCGGCGGCATCTATACGGGCGTCTTCACACCGACCGAATCGGCCGCCGTCGCGGTGTTCTACGGGCTGGTGGTGGGCGTCTTCATCTACCGCACGATCAGCCTGCGCACCCTCGTCACCGTGCTGCGCGAGACGGGGCTCGTCTCGGCGACGCTGCTCCTGATCGCGGCCGGCGCATCGGCGCTCTCATGGATGCTCGCGAGCCAGGGGATTGTCTCCTCCGTCGCGAACAGCGTCCTCTCCTCGACCGACAACCCGCTCCTGATCCTCCTCCTCTTCAACATCGTGCTGATCGTCGCGGGCTGCTTCCTCGACGGGACGTCCGCGGTCATCATCCTCGCCCCGCTGATGCTGAAGATCATCAACGCGGTCGGCGTCGATCCTGTCCATTTCGGGATCATCACCCTCGTCAATGTCGAGCTCGGGATGATGACGCCGCCCGTCGGCCTCAACCTCTTCGTGGCGTGCGCAATCACGCGAAAGCCGATCCACATCGTGGCGCTCGCGGTCATTCCGAGCACGTTGATCGTCCTCCTCGGGCTGATGATCATCACCTACGTCCCGTGGATCTCGATGGCGCTGCCCAATGCCCTCTATCGCTGAGCCGCCGCTGCGCATCGCGGGCGGGCACGTCCTCCTCGCCGAGGACGGCGGCCCACTCGCCGCCCTGCCGCGCGACCTCTGGGTGAGCGGCGGGACCATCCTGCGGATCGCGCAGCCGGGCGCGGATGGGATCGAGGGCGAGCAGGTGCTCGACGCCACCGGCACGCTCGTGGCGCCTGGGCTCATCAACGCGCACACCCACTCCCCGCTTGTCTCGCTGCGCGGGACGACGGACGGGCTCGGCCATGTGGGCTTCATGTGGCGCAACCAGGCCGACACCGCCGGTCGCCGCGCCGAGGAGGTCTACGCCCACGCCTACGCCCAGGCGCTGGAGGCGCTCGCCGGCGGCACCACGGCGATGATCGACCACTTCCCCGAGCAGAATCCGGGCCTTGCCGACATCGAGGCCGCCGTCGCCGCCTACCGCGACGCGGGGCTGCGCTGCACCCTGGCGCTCCGCATCTTCGACGGGGCCTATGACGACATCCTGCCCCGGCCGGAGAGCGGCCTCGTCCCGCCGGACCCCTCGCCGCTCGCGCCTGAGAGCGTCGACACGCTGATCGGGGTCTGCACCGAGGCCGTCGCGGCATGGCATGGGGCGGATGGGCGCATCGCGCTGATGCCGGGCCCGTCGAACCCGCTTCGCTGCTCCGACGCCCTCCTCACCGCCAGCGCGGCACTGGCCGAGGCGCGCGATCTCGGCCTTCACGCGCACATGCTGGAGACGCGCCGGCAGCGCGACCTCAGCCGCGCGCGGCATGGCGTCTCGAACGTCGCCCATCTCGACGCGCTCGGCATCCTGTCGCCGCGCTGGTCGCTCGCCCACTGCGTCTGGGTGGACGAGGGCGACATCGACGCCTTCGCCGCGAAGGGCGGGATCCCAATCCACAATCCGGCGAGCAACGCCAAGCTCCAGGTCGGCACCGCGCCGATCGCCACGCTGCTCGCGCGCGGCATCACCGTCGCCCTCGGCACCGACGGGGCGAGCACCAGCGACACGCTCGACATGCACGAGGCGATGGCGCTGGCGGCGCTCGTCTCGCGGGTGCGCGGCGAGCCGACCTCCGCGGCCGCGGCCTACGATCTCGCGACGACGGGCGGCGCGGCGGCGCTCCGCCAGGCCGATGTGCGCGGCCGGATCGAACCGGGCGCGGCGGCCGACCTCACCTTCTACGACCTTGCCGCCCCCTCTCTCGCCCCGCTCCACGACGCCGTGCAGCAGCTCGTCTTCGCCGTGCGCGCGGACGCCGTGTGCCGCACGATGGTCGCGGGCCGCACCGTCTTCGTGCGCGACGCCGCCCATGCGGCGAAGCTCCGCGCCGCAGCCGCCCGCGCCGCAGAGGCCAAGGCGGCCGCCGTCGCGCGCGCGACCCACCTCTCGGCGTTCGCGGCGGCGATGGCGGCGGACGAGCGGCGGGCGCGGGAGAGCGCGGCGGGCAGCTGAGCCCGCCTCAGCCGGTCGCGGCCTCCGCGCCCTCGACAGGCTCCACGCGGAGCGCGTCGAGATGGCGGGCGAGCTGCTCGGCAAATTTCGCGACCGCGACGGGGAGCGTGCGGCCCTTCAGCTGGCAGACGACGAGCGGCCCGTGCGCGACGTCCTTGTCGCTGAGGGGACGGTAGACGAGCCCGTCCGACTGGGGCGGATGGGGGGCGCCGATCTCGGCCTGGAAGGTCACGACGTCGCCGCCGCGCGCGAGGTTGCGCAACAGCTCGAACGAGTTCGATTCGAGCTGCACGTCGAGCCGGGCGGAGCTGCGGGCGAGGAGGTCGTCGATGATCGCGCGCGTGCCGAAATCGCTGCTCGGCAGCGCGATCGGGTAGCCGACGCAGTCGCGCACCCTGAGGCCCGGCTTCTTCGCGAGCGGGTGGTCCTGCGCCATGATCGCGACGAGGCGCTGGCCGAGGACGCACAATGGCTGGATGTCGACGCTGCGGTCGGGGCGGAAGACGATGGCGAGGTCGCTCTCGAACTCGCGCAGCATCCTGACGGCGACGGCGTGGTCGCGCACCTCCACATTGAAGCGCACCTGCGGGAAGACGCTGCGGAAAAGGGTGATCTCCTGCGGCAGGAAGAAGGGCACCAGCGCCTGGCTGCAGCAGATGCGCACGTTGCCGCGCCTGAGGCCCGACATGTCCTCGATCTGCGATTTCAGCCGGTCGAGATCGGCGGCCTGGCCGCGGATCCAGCGCAGCATCCCCTCGCCCGCCGCCGTGAGGTGGATGCCTTGCGCGGTGCGCTCGAAGATCGGGGTGCCGAGATCCTCCTCCACGTCGCGGATGCGGCGCTGGAGGGCGGAGGGGGTGATGTTCAGCTTCTCGGCGGCCTTGCGCAGCGAACCGGACCGCGCCGCCTCGTCGACATAGGTCCAGATCCGCATGTGCCGCATCGGCCAGAGTCTCCCAGTCGGACGCGCGACGACGACGGGTCGGGCACGCGGCGTCGTCGCGCCACGAGCCGACCACTCTCAGGCGGAGCGGGTCCCTGGCAAGTGTTCTCCGGTCGCAGCCCGGCGCGAGATGGCCCGCGTCAGGCCGCAGCGCGCCGGGGCCGAGTCAACATGAAGACGAAGATTGCCGTCAACACGAGGAAGGCGAGGCTGTCCGGGCTCGTGAGGAAGATCATGGGATCCCCCTTCGAGAGGGTCAGCGAGCGGCGCAGATATTCTTCGAGGCTCGGCCCCAGGATGAAGCCGAGCAGCAGCGTCACGATCGGGTAGCCCGACCGGCGCAGACCGAAGGCGAGCACGCCGAAGACGAGGGTGAGCGCCATCTGGAACATCGAGTAGGTGGCGACATAGGCCCCGACGAGCGCGACGAGGCCGATCGCGGTGTAGAGCGGCGGCCGGCTGATCGACACGATACGGATGAAGAACGGGCCGAACAGGAAGAGCGAGAGCGGGATGAGGAGGAGCGCGCTGAAGAAGAGCGAGCCCATCATCGGCCCCAGGAGCTCGGTCTGCGTGGTGAGGAGCTGCGGACCCGGCTGAAGCCCGTTGATGACGAGGACGCCGAGCACCACCGCCGTCGTCGGATCGCCCGGAATGCCGAACATCAGCATCGGCACGAACGCGCCGCCGCACATCGAGTTGTTCGCCGTCTCCGCCGCCGCGATCCCCTCGCGGCTCCCCTTGCCGAACTCGTGGCTCTTGCGCGAGACGCGCATCGCCTCCGCGTAGGAGACGAACGCGGCCATCGAGCCGCCGGCCCCCGGCAGCACGCCGACGCCGTACCCGATCAGGGAGCTCTTCAGGTAGGTGAAGAAGCCGATCTCGCGGATCTCGCTCCAGCGCGGGATGAAGTCGCGCCGGCGCAACTGGCGCGCCGCCTTGCTGGCGGCGGCGATGAGGGCCGGATCGTCCCGCGTCGTCGCCTGGAGCATGATTTCGCTGATCGCGAAGGTGCCGATGATGAGGGGCATCAGATCGATGCCTTCCACGAGCGTCTCGGTGCCGAAGGCGAAGCGCGGGATCGGCTGCATCACGTCGACGCCGATGGTCGCGATCATCATGCCGAGGACCGCGGCGACCACCGCCTTCGCGACCTCGCCGCGCTGGGCGACGACGATGACGACGAGGGCGAAGAGGATCAGCGAGAACTTGCCCGGCGTCTTGATGAGGAGGGCGAGCTGGGCGGTGATCGGCATCGAGACGAGGAGGAGGATCGCGCCGACCGCGCCGCCGATCATCGAGCCGAGCGCGGCGTGGCCGAGCGCGTTCGCGCCCTCCCCCTTCTGCATCAGCTTGTAACCCTCGATCGCCGTCATGATCGAGGATGGGGCGCCGGGGATGTTCACCGTCGTCGCGGTGATCGACCCCGCATACATCCCCGCCATGAAGATCGAGGCGCACATGACGAGCGCGCTCACCGCGTCGAGGCTGTAGGTGAACGGCAGCAGGAGCGCGATCGCGAGGACCGCCGTCAGCCCCGGAACGGCGCCGAAGAAGGTGCCGATCAGGAAGCCGAGGACCATGAAGCCCAGGACCGAGGGCTGGAACAGCGCGACGCTGCCGGCCAGAACATCGGCGAGATAGTTCATTTGGGCGCCTCCACGGCCGGCGGCTCGGCCGCGCCGAAGGATGGGAAGGCCGGCAGGCGGACGTTGAAGAGGCCCGCGAAGAGCCCGTAGACGACCGCCGTCAGGATGGCCGCCTCGATCACCGCGCGCGGGATGTTCATCTTCAGGCGCGAGAAGATGGCGAGCAGCGTCAGCGAGAAGAGGAAGGTCGAGATGAAATAGCCGGTGAGCTGGAAGAGCACGAGATAGACGGCGCAGGTCGCGATCACGAGCGCGGCCGAGACGAGCCCGCTCCAGTCGAGCGGCGCCGCGTCCTCGTCCTTCACCCTGGCGCGGCGCAGGTCGAGCCCGACGGCCACGAGCACCGACACGGCGAGCGCGACGGCGAGGAATTTCGGATAGTCACCGGACTTGATGGGCCCGGTGTCGTAGATCGAGCGGATCGCCCCGGCCTCGATATAATAGACGACGCTGAAGCCGATCAGGACGAGCGGGACGATGAGCCGTGCGATGAGATGCATGGGACCGCCGGATCCAATTGTGCGAAAGGCGGGCCCGGCCGGGGCCGGACCCGCCATGTCGGGCTTACTTGCCTTCGATCTCGTCCATCAGCTTGAAGAGCTCTTCCTGGGTGCTGCCGATCCAGGCTGAGGCCTCGTCGCCGGCGAGCCAGCTCGGCGTCACGCCGATGGTGGAGACCCAGCCCTGGAACTCCTCGCTGTCATAGGCCTTCTGGTAGGCGTCGGTGAGCTTCTCGAGCGTCGCGGCGGGGGTGGCGGCCGGCGCCTCGAGGATGATGAAGCTGCCGATCTGCAGGTCGATCCCCTTCTCCTGCGTGGTCGGCACGTCCGGATAGGTGGGGTTGCGGTCCGTCGAGAACTCGATGACGCCCTTCACGTCGCCCGACTGGATGAGCGGGGCGAAGTCGCCGAGGCTGGTCACGATCACCTCGACCTCACCCGACAGGACCGCTTCCTTCTGCGGGGCCGCGCCGCCCGGATAGGCGATGAGATCGAACTGGGTGTCCGTCAGCGCCTGGAGGCGGAGCATCGCAAGGTGCGTGCGCGAGCCGATATTCTGGATGCCGACGCGGATCTCGCCCGGCTTCTCCTTCGCCGCCGCGATCATCTCGTCGAACGTCTGGAACGGCGCGTTCTTGGAGACCATGAGCGCGTCGGGCTCGCTCGTGATGCGGGCGATCGGCTTCAGCTTGTCGAGCGAGTAGCTCTTCAGGAGCCCCTGGCGCGGCACGGTGATGACGCTGTCATAGGTGAGCGCGCCGACCGTGTAGCCGTCGGCCGGGGCGTTCATGACTTCCATGATGCCCGTGGCGCTCGCGCCGCCTTCGACATTCTCCACGAACATCGTGCCGCCGAGATTGGCCTCGGCGAGCGTGGTGATCTTGCGCACGATCGCGTCGGTGCCGCCGCCGGCGCCCCAGGGCACCACGACGCGCACGTCCTTGGTGGGGAAGTCCTGCGCGAGGGCGGGTGCGCCGGCCATCAGCGGCAGGGCGCTGGCGAGCGCCAGCGCGGCGAGTGAATATCGCATCAAGTTCCTCCTCTGGCCGGTCTTTGCGACCGGCTCATTTCGATGCCGCGCGGTGGGGCCGCGCCGGCGCTTCCTCGTGTCCTTTCGGCGGGGACGCTCCGGCTTCCGGCTTGGCAGGGCCGGCGGACGGACCCGCGCGATTGTGCCACACCGTACACGGGGCGGTTGCGGATGAGAACGCCGTTCTTGCCGTTTTGCGCGGCGGACGCGATGCGCCGCCTCCGCCCGCGCCGCGCCGGGCCACAACGCCAGGCGGTCCGCGGGCTTTCGCAGGCCCTTCCGGCTCGCCGCGCCGCGGTGGACAGTCCGAACGCGGGGCGGAAAACCTTTGATTGGTCCGGACTTAGCGCGGGGCCGGTGCTACGGTGCGCGCGTTGGATGGATGATGGCGCGCCGGTGGGCCGCAGAAGGAAGCGATTCCATGACTGATCTCCCCCTCGACGGGCGCGTTGCGATCGTCACCGGCGCCAGCGGCGGCATCGGCTCAGCCATCGTGGCGCGCTATGCCGCCGCCGGCGCCCGCGTCGCCGCGCTCGACCTTGCGGGGGCGGTCCCGCCCGCGCCCGCCGGCGGGATCGCGCTCGCCTGCGATGTCAGCGACGACGCCGCCGTCGCGGCCGCCGTCGCCGCGGTGATGGCCGAGTTCGGCCGGATCGACATCCTCGTGAACAACGCGGCCCTCCCGTACATGACGGGCAAGGTCACCGAGATCGACGCGGCGACGTGGCGGCGCACGCTGGAGGTGAACCTCACCGGCGCCTTCCTGATGTGCCACGCGGCGCTCCCCGCCATGATCGCGGGCGGCGGCGGCGTCGTCATCAACATCGCCTCCCAGCTCGGGACGGTGACGGCGAAGGGGCGCGCGCCCTATTCGGCGAGCAAGGCGGGCCTCATCGCCTTCACCCGCAGCCTCGCCGTCGACCATGCGGAGGACGGCATCCGCGCGGTGAGCCTCTCGCCGGGCGCGGTGATGACGAGCCGCCTCCTCAAGGTGATGGGTGACGAGGCCGGCGTGGAGGCCGCGCTCGGCGCGCGCCACGCCCTAGGCCGCGTCGGCCGCCCGCAGGAGATCGCGGAGGCCGCCCTCTTCCTCGCCAGCGACGGGGCGAGCTTCATGACCGGGACCGACATGCTGGTCGACGGCGGCTACACCGCGACCTGAGGCGCGGCGCGGTCAGACCACCGCGGAATCGACGAAGAAGAAGAACCAGTCCGAGGACGGGTTGAGGTGCGCCCCGTCATCGAGGACGATCCTGAGGCCGGGGCCCCTGATCAGGAGGTCGCCGTCGTCGAGCGTGATGAAGTCCAGATCGCTCATGCTGAACTGATGCTTCGGCAGACGGATGACGTCCCGCTCCGGGTCGAAATCGGTGATGTGGTCGTAGCCTTCGCGCGCCCAGAAGATGAAGGTGTCGGCATCCGGACCGCCGGTCAGACGGTCGTTGCCGGGTCCGCCGATGAGCTCGTCGCCCGAAGCGTCGCCGCGCAGCACGTCGTCACCCGCGCCTCCCTCGAGCGTGTCGGCCTTCTCGCCGCCGAAGAGGGTGTCATCGCCGCCTTCACCGCGCAGGACGTCGAACGATCCATCGCCGCGGAGGAGATCGTTGCCGTTGCCGCCATAGAGATAGTCGTCGCCATAGAGGCCCTTCACCGTGTCGTCGCCGTCGCCGCCCACCAGGCGGTCCTTCTTCTCGCCGCCGCGGATGAAGTCGTCGCCGTCGCCGCCATCGATGCCGCTATAGAGGTCGGTCCCGAGGAGGGTGTCGTCGCCCGGACTGCCGACGACCGAATGGACGTCGTAGAGCGTCGACTTGCCCGCCGTGCCCTTTTCGAGATCCACCCGGATCCGCCCGGGGTAGTAGGTGAAGTCGACGACCGTGCCGCCGTGGCCGTTGACATAAATGTTCTCGCCGCGTCCGGCATAGACGACGGTCGAGTCGCGCCCGAAGATGTACACATCGTCGCCGACCCCGTCATAGACGGTCGCGTCGCCGGTGCCGCCGGTCAGGACATCGGGGCCATCCGGGCTGACCGCATCGTCCATCGACCCGATCGCCCGGACCTCGTCCCCTTCGGGTGAAATGAAGTAGCGCAGGCCCTCGATATAGTCGCGGAGCTTCGGCGGGACGATCTCCGTCACCCCCCACGTGTCGAAGATCCGGGAAAAATGGTCACCGGCGTCGATCAGCTTCTGACTGAAGTGCTTAAGCTCGATCTTGCCCGCATAATAGCGGCGCGCGAGGGTCAGCTGTGTCTCGATATATTCGCCGAGCTCCAGATAGATCCCGGCGCGATAGTCCATGATGTGCTGCGCGCGCTTCTCGGAGATGCCCTGCTCGACGGCGTAGTCGACGACCATGTCCGTCACCCGGTCGAGCGCGTCATCGACGCCGGGCCGGCCTTCGGGAATGGTGATCCTGTCGAGCGGAATGCGCTCGAGGTCGTTGATGTATTCGAGATCCCACTCCGTGATCGACCCGCCGGCGCCCCACTGGTCACTATGGAAGAGGCGTTCGTCCGTGTAGCCGGGCGGCGTTGAATCGTGGTGCTGGAGGTAAACCTCCGCCACCGAGACCTCGACCCACCCTTCACGCGGGATATAGTCCGGCGCAGTCTCGGAAAGGTCCTTAATCAGCAAGTATTTGCGAGAGAGATCCTCCCCGAAAACCACGAGCCTTTCGCGAGGATGCTCCGGCTTCTCCTCCAAAGGGGTAAAGTCATACTTAACGAAAAACATGCCGCCGATCATGATACGCGCACACATCCATAAATTTATGAGGGTGACGCGCTATCGGATGGAATATTTCAATTGTCAACTAAAACCGCCGCAAGGGTTGCATCCGTCAACCTGATGCAACCACAATCCGGCACCGCGGACGGTGCTCCGCCCCGCAAGGAGTCCCCTGCGCATGGAGCTGCTCTTCAGCGACCTCTCTCCCTATGGCCGCAAGATCCGGATCCTGCTCGCCGAGCTCGACCTCGCCTTCACGCCGAACCAGTACGACCGGATGCGGCCGGTCGAGGCGATCGGGCCGATCAACCCGAACCTCACCATCCCGGTGCTCGTCGACGGTGACGAGACCCTCTTCGACTCGCACGTGATCGCCGCCTACCTCCTCGAGACCTACGGCGAGCGGGCCGATGGGCGGGCGCGTCCGCCGCTCCTCGCGACGCCGGTCCGGCCCGAGGCGCGCTGGGCCGACGAGACTCTGCGCGCAACACTCCAGGCCTTCAGCGAGACGATCATCGCCCTCTTCCTCTATGGCGGCGACCTCGAGGATTGCGGGACCGAGCCGGCCACCCTCCCCTATCATCGGCGCCAGCTCGAACGGATCCGCCATCAGCTCGACTGGCTCGACGCGCGCGCCACCAGGGAGGGGTTCGCCCCCGGCGCCTTCTGCCTCGCCGACATCGAGTTCATCTGCGCGGTCGGGATGGTCGACGCCGGGGCGATGTTCCCCTGGCGCGACCGCGCGGCGCTCGCCACCCTCGTCGACCATTTCGCCGACCGTCCGTCCGTCGCCGCGACACGGCCGAGGCCGCGCGGCTGAACCCTCCGCCGTCGCCCGTCCCGCTGGTTGCCCCGGCGCCGCGTGATAGGATGGATGCTTCGCATTTCGCCGGAGGCGTCCGAATGCTGCCGACCAACGGAGACCCGCTTCTCGACAAGGTCGACCGCCTTCACGAGTGGACGCGCCTGACGCCGGGCGCCTGCCATGCCGGGCGCGCGATCGGGACCGACGATCCGGACCGGCTCGGGTGGGACATCATCGAGCAGCACGCGCAAGAAGACGGGATCTTCGTCTTCCGTCACGTTCCGGCAGAGACGCAGCCGGAGATCGCGGCGCGGGTCGGCGCGTGGGGGTTCGGCCTCCATTCCTGGCGCATCTTCCACGGCACGGCCGACGAGATCCGCGCGCGGCGACGCCCGAGCCCCACGCCCGCCGGCTACCGGATCGCCGTGGAGGCGGGACCGGAGCCGCTCGCCGAGGTGATGGACTTCCTGCGCCGCCAAGGGATCGCCCCGCTGACGGTGCGCACGCTCTCAGGCGAGGCGGGCCCCGTGGCGCTCGTCGTCGCACGCGACGAGGCCGGCGCCATCGGCGCGACCGCCTTCGGCTATTTCGGCTTCAACGCGCACAGCCCCTGGCACCGCACGGCGTGGTGCGGGCTCGTCGCGGTGGACGAGGCGGCGCGGGGGGCGGGGCTCGGGCGCGCGGTGAACGACGCCGCCATCGAGGCGATGCTCGCCCACGGGGCCGAGGCGATTGTCGAATATGCGGCGGAGGACAACATCCCCTCCCGGCGCATGATCGAGGGGAGCGGCCTCGTGATGCGCGAGGACATCCTCACGTGCGGCGCGACGCGCGGCGGCGCACGCCACACGCGCTAGGCTCCTAGGGCCGGTCGGGGCCAGGCGGGGCGGCGAGCGCGAGGAAGCGGTCGAGCATCGCGTTCACCTGGTCGGGGACCTCGAGCTGGCAGAAATGGCCGGCCCCCACGGTGCGGCCGCGCATGAGCTCGGGCGCGAGGGCCAGGAGGCGGCCCATGTCGGCGCGCGGCGTCGGCTCGTTCGCGGCGATATAGAGGCCGGGCACGGTGAGGCGCCGCCCCCCTTCGTCGGGATCGAAATCGCGCAGGCCGGTGAAGGCGGCGTGCATCACGTGCTGGGGGGTCGCGCTCATCGTCTCGAGGATGGCGGCGCAGCGGGCCGGGTCGTCGGTCGCCATGAAGAGCGCATGGCGGACGAAGTCGCGCATCGCCTCGCGGTAGGAGGGTCCGGCGAGCGCGCCGATCATACGCTCGATCGCCTCGCGCACGCCCGGCGGGAGCGTCACCGCCGCATCCACCATCGCGATCGCCGCGACGCATTCGGGCCGCCGGACGGCAAGGTCGAAGGCGACGATCCCGCCCATGCTGTGGCCGACGATGACGGCCTTGCCGCCGACCGTCGTCTCGATCAGCGCGGCGAGGTCATCGGCGAAGGTCGCCATCGTGTAGGGCCCGGCGGGCGCCTCGCTTGCCCCGTGGCCGCGCAGATCAACCGCGATCACCCGCCGCCCGCGTGTGCGAAAATGGTCGAATTGCGGGGCGAAGTGGGTGTGATCGCAGCACCAGCCGTGGACGAAGACGAGCGGCGGCCCCGCTCCGTACGCCTCCTCGTAAGCAAGGGTAACGCCGTTGACGCGGCCGCGCTTCATGCGGGGCGCAGCGGGGCGGGCATCGCGAGGATCTCCCGCGCGACCATCTCCTGGAGGCGCCACAGATTGCGGTCGCGGATGCCGTGCGCCTCGAGCTGCTCGACGGTGCGCTGCAGGTAGATCGCGGTCGAGCCCCAATGGCCGGCGGCGCGGGCGACGATCCCCGCCACCTCCTCCAGCGGCATTCGCCCCGCATAGGCGGGACCCTTTGGGTCCGCGACGAAGGTGAGCGCCTTCGCGGGGCCCGCTTCGGTGGCGACGCCGACCCAGCGGGCGACGTTGGTCGGCGGCTTGGCGTCGATCTCGCGCTCCAGGAGGCGGATGATCTGGTCCCGGTGATCCGCCCCGCGCAGGGCATAGAGCATTCCGGTGCACGACCCGCCCCGATCGAGCGCCATCATGAGGCCGGGGACCTCGCGCGTCCCGCGCCAGCGCGTGAGGCGCATGCAGAAGGCGCGATGCCACCCGCCGAGCCGTACCCGCGCGCTCGACCGGACCTCGAATTCCGGGTTCCAGATGAGCGAGCCGTAGGCGAAGACGAGCAGCGTCTCGGGGCAATGCTCGTCGAGGAGGGCGCGCGCCAGCTGGTCGAGATCGGCGTCGGAGTGTTCCTCGGTGCCGGGTTCCGGACCGGGGTCGGGCTCCAGTCGTTCGACGCGCGCCACGATCTCCGGCGTGAGCGACAGGGTTTTCGCGATCCGCACCATCGGCCGAGCCTCGCGGCAATTGGAGGGTCTGCACTATTTGCCGCGCATGCGGGAAATGGAAATGAAATCGGTTTCGGCGAAGCGGGCGATCTCGGCAGGCGAGCAAACTTGACCCCGCGCACCGTTTCGTTCGAGGTCGGCCGCGAGCAAGCGGCGGGAGCGTGACGATGGGAACGAAGGCCTGGTTCATCGCCTACTTCGACCACGACCCGAGGAAGGCCCTTGCCGGCAATCCGGCGTTGGACCGAACGGCCGCCCGCAATCTCGCGGAGCGCCTGCTGCCGGGACAGGTCCTCGCCGACACCGGGGATGGCGTGCTCGCCGCGCTCTATCCGACGAAGCGGCAGGTCTTCGCAGGCGTCTATGGCGGCGTGCGGATCGTCGCGCACAACGATCTTGCCAAGGACAAACCCTCGGAGATCGACCGGCGCTGGTTCGATCCCTCCCTTGGCGAATACGCCTATGTCCACGCGACGCACAGCGGCGTGGACTGGCTCGCCTTCGGCCTCTGGCACGAGGGTCGGCTTGTGCGATCGCTGAGCCTCAACCCGGATGACGGCATCTTCGAGAACATCGGCGAGCCCCTCCCTTTCGAGGCACCCTACTGGGATGGGAAGCGTCCGGTGGAGGACTATCCCCTGCCCTTCCACCCGCTCGACCTGTCCGAGGCCGCGATGCTGCACCAGCTCGGCTTCCAGTTCGTGGGCAAGGACAGCGAATGGGTCTGGGACCCCTATGACGTCCCCATCGCGACATTCGGGCTGAAGCGGACGTCCCGGTTCTGGCCGTTCTGAGCGGCTCAACGGGAAGACTTGACGCCGCCGGCGCGCCCCACAATGCGAGGCGACGCATCGCAATGGCGTCGCACAAGATGGACGAAGATCCGGGCCAACTCTCCCGCTCGATCCGCCGCAAACAACGAGTCAATTCCCTGAGATGAGCGAGCCTGCGTTCTCAAATATCCGAAGAAGTACGCCGTTGTTCCACGCAGCCATCTCGCCCACGCAGTCGATTTCACATCGAAAATGACGCCAATTGCCGCTAAGGTTCACGCTGTACTGCGTTGAAGCTTGCGGCTTTGCTGCATCGATCCAATTCCGAAGAAGAATTGGCCGCAGAGCCATCCGAGGAGGTCGACATGCGCGTCTTGCTGAACCGTGGACTTGCCGCCTTCGCCGCCGCCCTCCCGGCGATGCTGGGCGATGCCGCGGCCGCCGAGATCACCCCCATCGGCCCCGACCAGCTCGCCTTCTCCGTCGCCAACATGGACCGGAGCGTCGACCCCGGCACGGACTTCTACCGCTACGCCGCAGGCGGCTGGCTCGACCGGATAGAGCGTCCGGCCCGCTTCGATTCCTACAATTTCCTGCGCATCACCGACGACCACGTCACCCACCAGATGAAGGCCGTGCTTCAGGAGGCGGCCGAGGGCGCGGCGACCGCCCCGCGCGGGAGCGCGGTCCAACTCGTCGGCGACTTCTACAACGCCTACATGGACCTCGACGCCCGCGACCGGGCCGGAATGGCGCCCCTCAGGCAGGAGCTCGACCGGATCGCGGCGATCGCCTCCACCGACGATCTCGCCCGCTACATGGCGCACTACGCGGACATCACCGCGTCCCCCTTCCTCTTCGCGATCGTGCCGAGCGCGGACCTCGCGGACACCACGCGCTACGTGCTCTGGGGGATCGCCGGGGAGCCCGCGCTGCGGCTCGAGAACGTCTACAACGACCCGATCGACTCGCCCCGGCTCACCGCCTACCGGGCCTTCATCGTCGAGACGCTGACGCTTGCCGGGTACGCGGCGGACGAAGCCGCGCGCATGGCCGAGACCATCGTCGCGATCGAGGTGGAGCTCCACGGCGCCGAGCTCACGCCGGAGGAGATGGTCAACCCGCGCAACTGGTATAATCCGATCGCATTCGCCGACCTCCAGGCGCAGATACCGAACCTCGACCTCGCCGAGTTCGTGGACGAATTCGGGTTCGATCCGCCCGAGCAGCTGATCCTGCGCCAGCCGCGCTATCTGCCTGTCCTGTCGCGCATGCTCGCGACGCGGCCGCTGCAGGACTTCAAGGACTACGCCGCCTTCCTCGTCGTCGGGAAATTCGTGTCGGGCCTCTCAAGCGCGTTCGACACCCCGCTTCTGGCGCTGAACAAGGCGCTCACCGGCGTCGCGATCATGCCGCCGCGGGAGGAGCGGGTCCTCACGCTGCTGAAGACCAATCTCGGCCAGCCCGTCAGCCAGATCTATGTCGACCGCTTCTTCCCCGAGGAGAGCCGCGCGACGGCGCTCGACATCATCGCGCGCTTCCAGGCCGCCTTCCGCACGCGCATCGAGACGCGCGACTGGCTGTCCGAGGAGACCCGCAAGGCGGCGCTCGAAAAGCTCGACGCTTTCACCGCGCGCGTCGGCTATCCGGACGCGTGGGTGGACTATAGCGGCGTCGCGATCGGGCCGGATCCGGTCGCGAACCTCATAAACCTCAATATCTTCACCAATGCGCGCGAGCGGTCCCGCTTCGGCGGCCCGGTGGAGGATGACCCGTTCAATGCGAGCAGCACGCTGCCCATCGTCATCAACGCCGCCTACAACCCCTCCCTCAACGGGTTCGAGGTGCCGGCCGCGATGATCCAGCCCCCGGTCTTCGACCCGGACATGGACGCAGCGGTGAATTTCTGCCGGCTCGGCGGGGTGATCGCGCACGAGATCACCCATGGGTTCGACAGCGGCGGCCGGCAGTTCGACGCGGACGGCAATCTGAGGGACTGGTGGACCGAAGCCGACGCCGCCGCCTTCGAGGTGGAGGCGCAGAAGCTCGTCGACCAGGCGGACGCGACGGAGATCCTGCCGGGCGTCACCGTGAATGGCGCACTCAGCGTGAAAGAGAATCTCGCCGATGTCGGCGGCATCACCATCGCCTACGACGCGCTGATGGCCTACCTCGCCGAGCATCCGGACGAGGATGTCGCGATCGACGGCCTCACCCCGGCCCAACGCTGCTTCATCGCGTGGACGCAGCTCTGGTCCGCGAAGGACAGCGAGACGTTCCTGCGCAATCTCGTGCAGACGGACAATCACGCGCCCAACGCCTACCGTGCGGTCGCGCCGCTCCAGCATGTCGATGCGTTCTACGCGGCTTTCGGCATCGAGGAAGGCGACCCGATGTGGCTCGCACCCGAGAAACGCGTGCACGCCTGGTAGTGCATTGAGGTTCGGCGCGTTGCAAATCGACAGTATTTCTTCCAGGCAACGACGCGAATTCTATCGATCACACGGCCGCGATGGGTCTTGTGGATGAAACCCAGCATTACCATCCTGTTATGTAGATCAGCTTCTCAGGAGAATGGGCATGGGTGGATGGTCGAGGGTGCGATGGGTGGTGCTGAGGGTGACGCGGATCTTCCCGCAGGACGCCCCGAACTGGTTGATCGACCGCCAGTTCGCACGCACGGACAATTATCTCGACGAATTTGTCGGGTCGAAGAAAGAAGAATAGCGGCGGCCGGCCAGTCTTGAGGGCCGGCCTCCGTCAACCCCGACCGCGATAGGGCGACACGCCCTGGTCCGGGAGCCAGATGTCGGCCGGAGCGGGGCCGGTCTGGTAGAAGACGTCGATGGGCATCCCGCCACGCGGGTACCAGTAGCCGCCGATCCGCAGCCAATGCGGCGCGAGAAGATCGACGAGGCGAAGGCCGATCGCGACGGTGCAATCCTCATGAAACGCGCCGTGATTGCGGAAGGACGTGAGATAGAGCTTCAGCGACTTGCTCTCCACGAGCCAACCGTCCGGCACATAATCGATCACGAGATGGGCAAAATCCGGCTGTCCGGTCATCGGGCAGAGCGAGGTGAACTCGGGCGCCGTGAAGCGCACGCCATAGCGCACGCCCGCCTGCGGGTTCGGCACGCGCTCCAGAACCGCCTCCTCCGGGGAGGCCGGGATCGCGCTCGGCTGCCCGAGCTGCGTGAGGTTGGCGTAGATCTCGCTCTTGGACACTGCGTTCGAGCCTCATGATGTCATGGATTGGGCACCCGCGCCGCCGTGATCACCGCACGTGGCGCCCCCGTCCTCGTAGTGCGTCAGACCCCGCCGCCGTCAAGCGCTTCCTTGCCGCCGGGACGTTCGCCGGCGCCGTACCGGGCGCCGATCGGGTTGCCTTCGCGAAATCGTGCAGCCCCCCGGCAATTGATGGGTTCAGCATCGCGGCGAATGTGCGCTAGACTTTTCAACGGTCGGTTGTCCGCCTGCTGGGACCGCTGCCGGGATATCACCGGCATCGCGCCCCACGTGCCGACGGCCGGCCAGTGCACGAGCCATAAAAATCGTTCCGGGAGGGAACACGCAATGCACAGAATGACAGCGGCCTTCGGGGCCGCGGCCTTCACGCTCGCCGCCACTCTGGGGGCTGCCGCCGCGGACTATCCGGCCCCGCAAGAGGGCGACTATGTCATCAAGGACTTCACCTTCCACACCGGCGAGACGATGCCGGAGATGAAGGTGCACTACCGCACCATCGGCGATCCGGGCGGGGAACCCGTTCTGCTCATCCACGGGACGAACGGCAGCGGGGCGAGCTTCCTCGGCGACGGGTTCGCGGGCGCGATGTTCGGCCCCGGCCAGCCGCTCGACGCCTCGCACTATTTCATCATCCTGCCGGACGCGATCGGCGCGGGCGACAGCTCCAAGCCGTCAGACGGGATGCGCGCCGCCTTCCCGCGCTACAATTATAACGACATGGTCGAGGCCCAATATCGCCTCGTGAAGGACCATCTCGGCCTCGATCATCTGCGCCTCGTGATGGGCAACTCCATGGGCGGGATGATCACCTGGGAATGGGGCATCGCCCATCCCGACTTCATGGACGCGCTGGTGCCGATGGCCTCGCTCCCGTCCGCGATGTCCGGGCGCAACTGGATGATGCGGCGGATGCTGGTGGATTCGGTCCGGTCCGACCCCGCCTGGAATGACGGCAACTATACGGAGCAGCCGCCGAACCTCGCGATCGCGCAGGTCTGGTTCGGCATCGCCACCAACGGCGGCAACATGCGCCTCCAGGAGATCGGCGCGACGCGCGAGAAGGCCGACGCCTATGTCGACGACCTGCTCGGCAAGGCCAAGGCGAAGGACGCCAACGACACGATGTACCAGTGGGACGCCTCGCGCGATTTCGACCCGTCGGGCCAACTCGACGCGATCAAGGCGCCCGTGCTCGCGATCAACTCGGCTGACGACGAGCGCAACCCGACCGAGCTCGGCATCCTCGACGCCGTGGTGGAGCGCATGCCGAATGTCAGCGCGTACATCATCCCGGAGAGCAAGGAGACGCGCGGGCACGGCACGACGGGCTCGCAGGGCGCGCTCTATGCCGAGCCGCTGAAGTCCTTCCTCGACGGCCTTCCCGAATGATCCGGCGGGGGCGGACCGCGAGGCCCGCCCCCTGCTGCGCCCGGCCCCGTGGACATTTCGCCCATGGGGCGGCCCCCCGACCTGCGATCGCTCTTGCCGGCGCGGCGCGACTGGCCAAATAGTGTCGGAGGCGGCCCGTTGGCGGATGCCGCCGACGGGGCCCACGCCAGGAGGTCCAAGCACCAGAACCACGACCAGGATGGGGATGGGGTCCCCCGAAACCGCCGTCCACGGCTGATGACTCCTGTCCGGCGCTTCAGGCGCAGACAGGATCGCTCGTCCCGCTGCTTCCCGGATCGCCGCAATCGCGTTGTCGTTTTTCGGGAAGGGACGGAAGCATGTCCAACTGGTCCACCGCTGCGCCCGCCATCGGCTCAGCCTTTCTCGCCTCGTTCGTCGAGGTCGTCGAAGCCTTCACCATCATCCTCGCCGTCGCGACGCTGCGCGGCTGGAAGCCCGCAATCGCCGGCACCGGAGCGGCGCTCGCCGTGCTCGCGGCGATCGTCGTCGCGCTCGGTCCCGTGCTCGACCGCGTGCCGCTCCACGTCCTCCAGCTCACCATCGGCGTGCTCCTCCTCCTCTTCGGCATGGGGTGGCTGCGCAAGGCGGCGCTCCGTTCGGCCGGGGTCATCCCGCTCCACGACGAGGACACGATCTTCGCGACGGAAACGGCGGCGCTGAGCGCCGAGGCTGCCCGCCGCAAGACCTCGCTCGACTGGATCGCCGGCATCACCGCGTTCAAGGCGGTGCTTCTGGAGGGGCTCGAGGTGGTCTTCATCGTCATCGCGGTCGGCGCGGGCCGCGGGCTCCTGTGGCCGGCGAGCATCGGCGCGATCGCGGCCTGCGGCGCGGTGCTTCTCGTCGGCGCCTTCATCCATCGGCCGCTCTCGACCGTGCCGGAGAACAGCATCAAGTTCGGCGTCGGCGTGATGCTCTCCGCCTTCGGCGTCTACTGGACGGGCGAGGGGCTCGGGATCGTCTGGCCCGCCGGCGACCTCTCGCTCCTGGTGTTCGCCGCCCTCTTCCTCGTTACCGGCCTCACCGCTGCGCGCTTTGCCCGCCAGCTTGCCGGGGAGGCCGCGCGATGAACATCCTGCGTGACGTCTTCGCCGAGCTCGTCGGCATGTTCCTCGGGGACCTGCGGCTCTCCCTCGCGGTTCTCGGCACCGTGATCCTGGCGGCGGTGCTGATCGACATCGCCGGCGCGCCCGCCCTCCTCGGCGGCGCGGTCCTCCTCGTCGGTTGCCTCCTGATCGCGTTCGGGGCGGTCCAGATCACGGCCCGACGCGCGCGGGCGGCCGCCGCGCCGAAGCGCGACTGACCGCGCCCGCTCCGACCGGCCACGCCGACGAAGGCAATGCCTCTGATCAGGCGCCGTGTGGCGCCTCGATTAACAATATTTCATGCTAATATTTGTAGTAAATCCGGTTGGAAAGCTTCACACTTTTTGATAAATCTCACGCCGGCTTTGGAAGCGCCAAGGTAGGAAAGCAAATTTCCTTCGGTTGCTGGGCCAGGCTACTTTCCGCCGACGACGCATCGGCGACGGAATTCGAGAACAGCGCCAGGATCCCAGCTTGGAACTCCAAGGCTCGCGTGACTTGTTACTCGCAGAAAATGCCAATCGAATGCAGAGGAAACGTCATGACCATCTCGAAGATGACCGTTCTCGCCATCGCACTCACGATGACATTCGGGACAACCGCCTACGCCGCCACGATGGAAGAGTGTGACGCGGGCATCACCGAAATCAACACGAAGATCACGAGCCAGCAGGGTGTTGGCGAGGCCGCGCGCATCGAGGCGCGGAACCTCTCCACGCAGGCGTCCAACGCCCGCAACAGCGGCGACTATGACCGCTGCATGGCGCTCGTCGACAACGCCAACTCGGTGCTGGCGAAATAGCGGATCCGGATCACGACCGTGATCCCGCGCGCGGCCGACCGAGACGCCGGCCGATCAGGAAAGGGTCAGGGGGCAGGCCCATGCCCTCTGATCGCCGGGACTTCGGGATGACCTCGCCGGCCGGCAACCTGCCTCCGTCTCAAGCCCCGCATGCGCGTCGCTTGGAGAAGTAGCGACATAGCAAGATGAGGATCGCGAGGTTCACGAGCGGCGCGGCGAGACCGGACACGAAAAGCGCCCAGTCCGGCAGCCCCTCGAGGAAGAGGACATTCCAGGGCAGGCCGAGCGGAAGCAGGAAGACGCCGGCCAGCGGGTCGCGCTCCTGTCCGAAAAGGCCGAGCGCGCCGATCGCGAAAAGCGCGAGCGCGCCGAAATAGAGGATGGCGAAAAGCCCGATCAGTGTCCGACAGGTGCGTGTCACGGTCTCAACAAGCCTTGCCGCGCCGATGCGCAAGGACGAGCTTACGCTTTCACGAAGACGCGCGCGAGACGCGTTCGCCGGTGAGGACCGGGCGCCGGAAAAGGCGCGAACACCGAGGCTGGAGGAAGCGATGCTCACTATCACCGAGGACGATGCCCACCACGCGCTGATCGTCGAGCCATCGGGCGAGCTGACGGCGGACGATTTTTCCCGCTTGTCGGAGCGGTTCGAGACGATGGCTCACGCGGACGACCGGCCGCCGAGCCTCGTGATCCACGCCAAGGCCTTCCCCGGCTGGGCGAACTTCGCGGCCTTTCTCGATCATGTCCGCTTCATTCGCGAGCATCACCGGCGGATCGGCAAGATCGCGCTCGTCTCCGACGCGACGATCCTGCACCTCGCCCCTCACCTCGCCCGCCATTTCGTCTGGGCCGACATCCGCCGCTTTCCCGAGCACGCGCTCGCCGAGGCGCTCGACTGGGTGGCGACGACCGCCGATCCGGGCGGACAGGCGGTCCTGATGACCGGCCTCCCCGATGACGTGCTGGGGCTCGACCTGCGCGGCGCCATCACCGCGCGCGACTATGCCGACACGATCGTCCCCGCGGTCGAGCGGATGCTCGCCCGGCACCGGAAGATCAAGCTGATCTACCGCATCGGGCCGGAATTCACCTCGGTGACGCCGGGGGCGATGTGGAGCGACGCGCGCGTCGGCCTCTCCCATCTCAGCGCCTTCTCGCGCATCGCCGTCGTCTCCGACAAGGAGTGGGTGCGCCTCGCGACACAGGCCTTCGCCCCCTTGATCCCCGGCGAGGTCCACATCTTCCCGGCCGACAAGCTGGACGAGGCGAAGGACTGGATCGCGACGCCGGAGCCGGCCGACGCGCCCGCGGACACGACCGGCACGTCCTGACGGCGCGCCGATCTCGCCCGCACCGGACGGGCTGCGGCCCCCTGCCCTCTCCGCCTTGAGCTTGGACGGATGCTCGCCCGAGCATTCGTGAAATTCCTGCGCGCCGCTCCGCCGCCGGGGTGATCCACATTTTGACGTTGCCTTCACGCGCAACCGCCGGTGACCATCGCGTGGCGCGCGTGCCGGTCTCCTCATTGTTGTGTCCGGCAACAAAGCTGAACAATTGCAGGACTTTGCACGCCTTTTACGGCACGGGACCGTCGCGATTGTTTCCGAACGCAGGCAGAGTTTTTTCCGGGCCACACGCGGCCCGGCCCCCGATCAACCCCTTCAAGACACCGACATCGACATGGCCACGACACCCGACCCGACGACCACCCCCGGTTATTTGACGCTGCATCGCGACATTCTGCTCAACGCGGATCTGTGGGGCGATGAGCTCACGATCCTCGCCGCGAACTTCGGGTTCGAGGGGATCCAGGGCATTCCGGGCCTCCAGTCGGGCAACTACCAGACGGCCGTCGATGCCGGCGCCGGCATGAACCTCGACTATGCCGATCTCGACCCCGCGGCACCCGCGCGCAACATCACCTCGGCCGCGTCCATCATCGGCGTCGTCGGCGCGGGCTTCGGGGCGGTGGTCCAATATGCCGACGCGATGCCGATCGAGTTCTCCTTCCCGATCCTCGCAAGCACGCTTGACCCGACCGACTTCGCCATCACGCTCAACACCGGCGAGGTGGTGACCCCCGAGGCCGCCGCCCTCAACCCCAACTACGACTTCAACGAGCGCTCCACGGTCGTCATCTTCGGCGAGTTCGGCAACCGCCTCGCGCCCGGCGAGGAAGGCGCGGTCTACCCCGTCAGCGTCTCGATCGTCGCCGACGACACGCCGCTGATGGCGGTCGGCCCGAACGGCCCCGTCTCCGCCGTCGGCCTCACCCGCGAGAGCTCCAACCCATACGTGGACGAGGGCGGCCCGCAGCTCGTCGGCGCGAAGCTCACGGCCTTTTCCGAGGTCGGCGACTTCGCCCCGACCGGCATGGGCGCGGTCAGCGTCAATGACGGCGGCGCCCTCTATGGCGACGATGCGGACTTCCGCCTCCGCCTCTTCACCTCCGGCGGCTTCTCGCCCGACGGGGTGAGCGGCATCATGGCCGACCAGTTCGCCGACTTCTTCCGCCTCGAGGCCGTCACCCTCGAAGGCGAGACGGTCGTCATCTCCGAGGTCGGCGTCGACTACGATCTCGGCGTCGGCACCATCCGCGTCGTCGGCCTCGCCGAGGTGGGTGCGCCGAACGGCGGCGACGACCCGGCCTATTATGTCGAGGATCACGACAACCAGTTCGACATCATCCTCGCCGGTGACGAGGCGGCGATGCGCCTCCTCACCGTGGTGGAGATCCCGACTTCGGACGTGGAGGGCTACAGCGACCTCTACAATCCGGGCGGTCCCGGCCGCACCCCGACCGAGGGCGTCATCTACACCGAGCGGGCCGCCGCACAGCGCATGACGATCGACGTCGCGCTCGACGATCCGGCGACGGTCAGCTACGCCGCGCAACATCTCGCCGACTACGACCTCGCGGACGGTCTCGCCGTCGTCTTCCAGCTCATCGACCCGGAGGACGGCACGCACGTCTATACGGCGAGCACCAACGAGGCGAACACGCTGCTCGGCGAGGGTTATGAGGAGGCGGGCGTTCCCTTCTCCAGCGAATGGGGCGGGGCAACGCCGCTCTCCATCACACGCTTCTACAATGCCGAGGCGAGCGACTACATCCTGACAGCCGACGCGGACGAGATCGCCGCCCTCTCCGACCCGGCATCCGGCTACGTGAACGAGGGCGTCGTCTTCTACGGCCTCGCCGCCGAGGCCGACGGGGCGAGCGCCATCCACCGCTTCTACTCGGCCGAGCTGAGCGACCATTTCTACACCGCCGACTATCGCGCCGGCATCCGCGCCGGATACGAGTACGAGGGCATCGCCTGGTACGCGGTTGACCTCTCCGCCACCGGCGCTGCGCCGCTCGTCGAGATCGGGACGCCGCGGGCGGACCTTCTCCTCGGCGGCCCGGAGGACGACTGGCTGAACGGGCTCGGCGGCGCGGACAGCCTCTATGGCGGCGCGGGCGACGATGACCTCTTCGGCAGCCGCGGCCACGACAGCCTGAATGGCGGGCCGGGCGAGGACGCCCTCTTCGGCGGCGCCGGCCGCGACACCCTCTCTGGCGGCGACGATGCGGACCGTCTTTCCGGCGGCGCGGGCCACGATCTCCTCGACGGCGGCGACGGCGAGGACCGCCTCTCGGGCGGCGAGGGACACGACACGCTCATCGGCGGCAACGATAGCGACACCCTCGCGGGCGGCGCGGGCGATGACAGCCTCCTCGGCGGGGCGGCGGACGACACCCTCGTCGGCGGCACCGGTGAGGACACGCTGCGCGGCGGCCAAGGCGACGACCTTCTCGCCGGCGGACCGGACGCCGACCGCCTCTTCGGCGGGGCGGGCGACGACACGCTCGTCGGCGGAGAGGGTGACGACACCATGGTGGGCGGCGACGGGGCGGACACCTTCGCCTTCGGCCGCCATTTCGGCCACGACACAGTGACCGACTTCACCCTCGGCGAGGACGCGCTCCAATTCGCGGTCGACCTCGAGACGATCGAGGTCACCGACACCCCGCGCGGCGCGCTGCTGACGGTCGAGCACGGGCACGACACGGTCCTCGTCCTCGGCGTGACGGCGGAGGAGATCCTGGAGACCGTCCTCATCTGAGGACGGCTCCGAATCACCGGGGCAACAATCGGGCGGACCGCGGGCGAAAACCCGGCGGCTCGCCCCGCTTCATTGCGGCAACGCGACTGGGCCGTGCGTAACGGTCTGCCGGGGCATCGCATCGGCTTGGTTCGCCTAGAGGATTTGTTTATTCATCCCACAACCCGTGCGGATGAAGGCGACCGTGACCAAAGGCGAAATCCAACCGGCCGCGCGCCCCGGCGACGGCGCCTTCGTTGCGGCCCAGATTGCCGAAATCCGGCACCACCCGGCCCTCCCCGCGGCGATCGACGCCTTCTTCCTCTCCATGACCGAGCACCAGAAGGCGCAGCGCGTGCGCCGCTTCGTGATCGGTGACCGGGGCCGCCGCCTCGCCTTCTGGGCGGCCCTCTATCTCGACGCCGAGAGCCGCCAGCAGCTTGGCCCCGGCCTCACCGTCAACCGGCTCTGCGACGTCCTCCAGGCGCACGGCGACATGAGCCGCGGGCGGGCGCGGGCGATCTTCCACCTCCTGCGCCATGTCGGCTTCATCGAGCGGGCGGGGCCATCGGAGGCCGGTAAGCACCAGGCGTTCCGGCCGAGCGAGCGGATGCTGCGCATGGCGACCGACCGCCTCGCCCTCTTCTTCCGCGCGCTCGCCGAGGTCTCCCCGGTCGGCCGCAGCGCCCTCGCCGCACTCCAGACGGACGGCTTCTGCGCGCTCTTCTTCGCCCGCGTCGGCAAGCTCATCGTCGACGGGATCCGCCCGCTCGACCGCGAGCCGCTCCTTGCCGAATTCGTCTCGCGCGACGGGGGCGAATACGTGCTGATGCACCTCTGCCTCGCCCATTCGCGCGCCGATCCGGTGGCGCGGCGGAAGGGCATCGTCTTCAACATCACCGAGATCGCGCGGGCGACCCACACCTCGCGCCCGCAAGTCTCGCGGATCATCGCGGCGGCTGCCGAGGCGGGGCTCGTCGCGCGCCCCTCGCGGGCGGAGATCGTCGTCGCCGAGCCGCTGCTCGCCGCGGTCAATGACGCGATCGCGGCGACCTTCACCGACCTCGCCGCGATCACCGAGGTGGTGCTCGCGGATCTTCCGGCCCTGTCGCCCGCACGCTAGCGCATTCCGTGCACGTCCGAGTGCGGACACGCTGCTCCGGAACATCGCTGGTGAGCGACTCTCGCGCCGCGCCCACAATGCGAGGTGGTGCAAAGTCTGACGTTTGGGTTGACCGCCCGGCCTGCTAGCCGGTCCGAACGACCATTCCAGCCTCCAGGACCGACATGCGCGCCATCCTTTCGACGACCCTGATCGCCCTCACTCTCGCGACCCCGGCGATCGCCGCCACGCTCAGCCCGACCGCGGAGAAGATCCTCGCCGCCGTTCGCAGCCAGAACGACGTCAACGCGATCTGCAAGGACCGCGGTGCGCTGAAGTCGGCCGTCCAGTCGGCGACGCGCTCGCTGATGAACAGCGGCGCGATCCAGGGCATGCCCCGCTCCGATGCGCAGGCCGCCGGGAAGTACATCGCCGACAATTGCGGCCAGCTCTGATCTCCGTCGGGCGCGCCGCGCCCGGCCAACAAAAAAGCGCTCCCAAACGGGAGCGCTTTTTATTTCGGCTATCACCGGCGGCGAAGTTGGGCCGTCGCAAATACCTGGGGCACACCCCCGCTCAATCCGGATCCGATCGAGCGGGTAAGCATGCTTGCTTCATGCGATTGCTTTTCGCTCGGGTCACACGGCGAGCGCGTTAGAGAAGCTCGACCTTGCCGGTCGCGATGTCGTAGACGCCGCCGACCACCTGGACCGTCCCGGCGGCGACCGCGTCGGCGACGATCGGCGTCGCGGTCTTCAGCCGCTCCACGTTGTAGCGCACATTCTCCGCCGTCGCCGCCTTCAGCGCATCCTCCGGCTTCTCGGCGAGCGCCTTCTCGACGCCCGGCTTCAGAGCGTTGACGAGGCCCGGCAGGTGCCCCGGAAGCTCGGTGCCGTTCTCGATCACGTCGATGGTCGCCGCGATCGCGCCGCACCCGGAGTGGCCCAGCACCACGAGGAGCGGGATCCCGAGGACGGCGACGCCGAACTCGATGCTCGCGAGCCCATTCTCATCCACGAAATTGCCGGCAAGACGCACGACGAACACCTCGCCCGGCCCCTGGTCGAACGCAAGCTCCGGCGCGATGCGCGAGTCGGCGCAAGAGACGAACCCGGCGAACGGATATTGCGCCGCCGCACGGCTCACCCGGTCGGCCGAGAAATCGACATTGCGCGAGACGTTGTTCACGTAGCGCTCGTTGCCGTCGACGAGGCGCTGCAGCGCTTCGGACGGACTGATTGCGTTCGGCGCGGAGGTGGAGGACTGCGCTGCCGCCGGCGTCACGAAGCCGCCCGTGAACGCGGCGGACGCGGCGAGCGCCCCCGTGCCCAGGAGTACGCGGCGGGTGAGGTCAGTCGGGTGATCGTTGCACATTTATTGTTGTTCCCGGAGTCTAGTTTTGGACGTCGAGATTACTCTATTCCCCAGGATTTTCACAGGCGGAATATTTGCCTCTCCAGAAATCAACACCGCCGCGAAAGCAAGACCAGCATATATAAAGTTGCGATGAAATTTAGATCATGTTTCTGCGAAAATCGGTGACACCGATAGTGCCTTCGCATCCGCAAAACGAGGGCCGATGATCGCATCGCCGGTCGCGGCGTGGTCGGGAAATTGCCACCGCGCGGTCCCTGAGGCGAACGAGATTTGGTCTGTCGCACCTGACGCGCGACAGCCGCGTCCGGACCGAAGCGGCCCGAGCCGGCGCGCACGGCGCTGACGAGGACGCTTAAAATCCTCGCCAGCGCCTTGGTGGGAGCGCGTGGCGCGTCCCGTCAGATCAACAGGATCGACAAATCCTCAAGGCCATCGAGCAGCGCGTCGGTGTCAATGTCGTCGAAGATGTCGCTGAGATCGTCGTCATCGCTCCCGTCGTCTCCGCCGTCGTCGCCGCCATCATCGCCCCCGTCATCGTCATCGTCGGAGCTGTCGGGCAAGTTGTTGGCGATGATGCCGACCGAGGTGCCCACGATGCCGACGCCGCCGGCGACGTCGGTGTCGGTGTCGTCGCTGCTGTCGGTCGCGGCGAGCAGCATCAGAGGCGGCGCATCGCTCGCGAAGGTCGAGGCGCCGAGCGGGGCGTCTTTGAGGTCGAACGAGACGACGATGTGGCTGGAGAAGCGGTTGGTGTGGGTGAGCGCATCCTCCAGAAGGGCGACCAGGAACGCCTCGCCGTCGCTCTGCGGCGTCGCGTGGTCGGCGAGGTAGGTGTTCACCTCCTCGATCGTGAAGACGCCGGTCGCGTCCTGCGGGGTGTCGAAGTTGATCGTGTCCTCGCCGTCGGTGAGGTTGTAGATCGTGCTGACCTCCTTGAGGTCGACGACGACGTTCCCATCCCCGTCCCGGTAGGATTCCATCCCGTCATTGGTCGGCAGCAGCACCGATTCCACGAGCCCGTCGCGCAGGAAGAACCGGTCCTCCCCGCCGCGCCCGACATAGATGTGCTCCACTGCGCTCGCACGGTCCGCGAGCCAGGCGGGGACGCCGAAGACGTTGGTCCCGCTGTCGCCGGCATGGGCGACCGAGACGCCCAGAAAGCGCGCGATGGCGATGTCGAAGAGCCCCGGAACCACGAAGGGTCCGGTGTTCTGAACGGCATGGTGGTCGGGGAAGGTCTCCGGCACGTCGCTCAATGTGCGCGAAAGAGCCAAATTGTGATTGCCGAAAAAGAAAGTCGCGATTGGATGAAAAGATGCCATGGAATGCCCCGCCTGCTCGATCGGATTTAACTTGTCATTCGTCGGCAGGATTACATGGCGGATCGGTGGTTGCAATTATCCTATAACAAAGATGCCTGAATGCGCCGCCAGACGGGCCGTAGCTGATGGAGAATCCACGTATAGAGGGCGACGGGCGCCACAGTCCTCGCGGCGGGCGGCGCGCACCCCGCGCAGCTTTTCGCGATGCGCGGCCGCAAGTCTTCGTTGATGGTGGCGCGCGATACCCGACATGCCGGGGCCGCGACGTCTTGCGAAGTCGTCGGTCGCCCTGCTACCGAACATCGGCAGGACGAAAACGTGGCTGATTTCGCCCGCAAGGCGAGCGAAAAGCCCAACGATTTCAACGATGCGGGCGTGATGGAATGGTAGACATACCGGACTTAAAATCCACCGCAACGCGTTGATAATGCTGGGCAATCGGTCTGAAATTGGCTAATCGCGCGCCCTTTAATTTCAAGCGGTTAGGACCGAGTGGCTAACATCAAACCCGTCGTCATCAGCACCTTCGCTGACCGAAGCGAGGAGCAGATGCGGGTGACGGCCTAGCACCGACAAATCGACCTCGAGCAGATCATCGCGGACCTCGGAGCCGCTACATGAAGTCAATCAGGGAAGTGGGTGCGCCCGTTCGCCTAGCCACAGTGAGAACATTGTGCCAACATTCCCGACGATTCTAAGGGAGCTCTCGCAGCAATGAACGTCGCAGGGTTGTTCGCGGGAATCGGTGGGTTTGAACAGGGCCTCGCCTCCGCCGGACACGACACCCGATTCCTCTGCGAGATCTGGGAACCCGCCCGCGCGGTCCTGCATTCCAGATTTCCACAGGTCGAATTGGCCAGAGATGTCGCCGAAGTTAACGATCTCCCCGAGGATGTCGAACTGGTCGTAGGCGGATTTCCTTGCCAAGACCTAAGCCAGGCGGGGAAAACCGCGGGGATAGAAGGTTCCCGTTCGAGCCTCGTCGGCAACGTTTTCCGCCTCCTCGATCGTCGCCGGGCGCCATGGGTAGTCCTGGAAAACGTTTCCTTCATGCTGCACCTGGATCGAGGCCGTGCGCTGCGCATGCTGGTCGAGGCCTTCGAGGAGAGGGGCTATCGCTGGGCCTACCGCGTCGTGAACTCCCTTTCTTTTCTACCCCAACGCCGCGAACGTGTCCTTTTCGTTGCAACCACAACGGACGTCGACCCTGTATCGGTTCTCTGCGCCGACGACGTCGTCCCGCCCGACCAGGTGACCACACTCGGCACGCACGCCCATGGTTTCTATTGGACAGAGGGAGTTCGAGGTGTCGGCTGGGCGCGCGATGCAATCCCAACACTGAAGAACGGGTCCACAGTGGGCATCCCCTCCCCTCCGGCGATCCTCTTGCCTGATGGTCGCGCCATCACACCGGACATAGGTGACGCGGAGCGCCTGCAGGGTTTCTGCGCCGGATGGACGTCGCCAGCCGAAAATGTCGGTCGCGCCTCGCTGCGATGGTCCCTCCTCGGCAACGCGGTCACGGTGCCAGTCGCCGAGTGGCTCGGCGGACGGCTCGCCGAGCCGGGCGCTTACGCCATCGAGCGCGATCGGCCACTCCCGCAAGGCGCCCGTTGGCCGCGTGCCGCTCGTTCCGACGGCAACACACGTCACGCTGTTGATATCGGCGCTTACCCGACCTGGCAGCCGCGCCCGCGGCTCGCCGATTTCCTCGAGGCTGCCGGCAAGCCTCTCTCAGCGCGGGCGACCCGAGGTTTCTTGTCACGCGCAGAAAAGAGCACACTACGATTTGCACCCGGCTTCCTGGAGGGCCTCAGACGGCACCTCGCCGTGATGGAGACGGGCGGATACATCGCCGGGCCTGACGCGCTTCTCGCCGCCGAGTGAAGCCCGAGACGCCGCCAAACACCGCACGCAGCGCCTTGATGGCGCGAGTGCGGCAACGTGGCACCAAGCCCGAGCTCGTCGTCTCCGAACTGCTGCGTCGCATAGGGTGTCGCTACCGGCTTAACGTGCGCACTCTTCCAGGCTCACCCGATTTCGCCAATAAGGCGAGACGCTGGGCCGTCTTCGTGAACGGCTGCTTCTGGCATCACCATAAAGCTTGTCGGCGCGCGACGATCCCCGGAGCCAATCGCCCCTTCTGGCTGGAGAAGTTCGCTTCCAATCGCCGCCGTGATGCGGCTGCGGCAAGAGCGTTGCGGCGGCTTGGCTTTCGCGTGGTCGTGGTTTGGGAATGTGAGACTGCGGATCCTGGGCCACTCTTCACCCGACTATCAGAGATCCTGAAACCGAGTGGCGACCGCATTCGCGAGCCGGTGGATCATTGAATTGTAGTGGTAGTTGTCGCCCGGCTGCGGCGCCGGCGGCGCTTCTACGAGAAGGACCGGAGAACCGTCGTTCGCGCAGTCGACCACAACGATTGCGAGCGCGTCGTAGCCCTCGTCGCCCACCTTGGCGCGCCGGGGTAGCTGGGCGGCCTTGGCAATGGCGAGGCCGGCGGCGCGAGGTTGGTCGTGCCGGATCTCCTCCGACCGGGTCGGGCTGCGATACTGGGTCGCGATATTGACCATCGCGAATCCGGCCGCGATCGCCTCGGCACTCGCACCATGCACAGTTCGGTGCGAAGAATTGAGCTCGTCGTAAAAGCGCGGCAGGGCTTTCTGATGCTCGGTCATGCACGCCTTCGCTTCCAGGGCGAGGATCACACTGCCGACGGGTGCCTGGTGAAGCACCGGCAAGGCCGCGAGCTCCGCCTCCTCGGACGTCGCTAGGTCGACACCATAGGTCTCGACCAGCGATGCCAACGTCTTGCGCCCCACATCGCCGGAAGAGGCAGGAGTGCAAAGCACCAGGTCGAGATCCTTTTTCCGATCGTGCACGTAGTCGCGCATCTCGTGATTGATGCCGAAGCACACACGGCCCGCCGCAACGTGACGGCGCAATACGGAGCTCGTGCGAAGGAGATCGAAGACGACGCCCCAGCAAGCGACCTTGGAGTGGTGGTCGCTTCGCGGATGGTATTGCCAAGCGAGGCCGTCCTTGCCACTCCGCCGCGTAGGGTGGCTGAGGGTGCGAGCGAGGATTTCAGGCCCGTACATACGATCGCTTTCGTATCACGACCAATCACGGGTCGCGCAACCATTCAAACTGGATTCGTGGCGGGAGGAAAAGGAAGGATTAATGGAGCGCCTACTCGGAGTATGGGAGCCACATTCGGCTCGTGCCAATCGAGGTCGTATCGGAAATGCGACATGCCTAAGCAGCCGTTCTAGGCTTCCCAAAATCGACCGCTTTTACGAGCCCTGTGATGCGTCAGTGGTAGTGCTCGACCCGCAAATACGGATCCGTGATGGCGCGTTTCGCTCCCGCGATACAAGCGGTGACACCACCATGCCTGCCCGTTAGCCTCGCCTGAACGATGAATCGGATGTTGGCCAATGCGGTCGCCAGCAAAAGGACAGATTGATGCTCTCTGAGGAAATCGAAAACACGCAGCGCCTTGTTCGCACTGATGCTTATCAGATGTCGATTGGTGAAATCGTTAGCATGCATGAAAATGAAGAGATTGTTATAGATCCAGAATTCCAGAGATTATTTCGCTGGGATATTGGACAAATAAAAATTAATCGAGTCCCTTCTTCTTGGTATACCAATACCATCTATCTTTGTGTTTGAAAAAGATGACGGACGATGGGAGTTGATTGATGGACTGCAACGAATTTCAACAATTTTAGAATTCATGGGGCTTCTGAGATCACCTGATGGAGGGCTACATTCTCCGTCTATACTAGATGCAACTAATTATTTACCGTCCCTTCACAATGCAGTTTGGGATAAATCCAATTTAATCGTTGATACGCCTCTGGTTGATCAATTCCCTCTTAGCAAGACGCAACAACTCGCAATTCGTCGGGGACGTATTGGCGTTGAAATACTGAAGAGACCCAGCGATGACCAGACAAAGTATGACCTTTTCCAGCGGCTTAATGCGGGGGGGGGGGGGGGGGGCCACAAAA